>NZ_JBSHKJ010000001.1:0-2274218 GCF_053643635.1 Microbacterium sp. NPDC055502
CATTTGACAAGTGCACGCTGTTGAGTTCTCAAGGATCGGATGCTCCCACGACCCAGCCATCACAACCAGGCCCGCAGGGCAACTTCTCTATCTTACCGATCTCGTTTCCGTTGTCAAATCGCCGTCCGGCGACCTGCTCGAGGGAACGAGTCAGCACCTTCATCCGGATTGCTCTAACGAGCTGTTCTGGAATCGGGAGGTGTTCGATGCTTGACGGGAGCCGGTCCGAGGACCTCCGCTCAACCGTTTGGGGCGAACAGGTAATAACTTACGTGGATTCCGGGGGTCGGGCAAATCGCCCCATCCGCCCGGGCGTGTCGCACCCCCACCCGGTGGATTCCGGCTCGGATCCTGCGGAGCGGACGCCGGCCGACGGGTCCGCGACGCGCGCACACGCTCTGCTGCGGCATCGAACCATTCGCGCCGAGATGATGCTGCGGACGGAACGGAAGCCCCGGGCGGAGACGAAGAAAGCCGCCGGTGACCCGGCGGCTTTCTCCATGTGTTGTTGTGGACCTAAGGGGATTCGAACCCCTGACCTCCTCGATGCGAACGAGGCGCGCTACCAACTGCGCCATAGGCCCGTGAACGAGTTCTACGTTATCACGATGCGCGGGGTGCTCGTGTCGGCGCAGTCAACCGGCCGCTCGCCGTGCGAGAAGCTCGCGAACGTGCGCCTCGATCTCGGCGTCGTCCACGAAACCCATCCGCGCGTACGGAGAATCCGCCGCGGGTGCGGGGATCGCGACGGGGGGAGCGGGAGCGAGGCGCTCGGCGCGCTCCCGCAGCTCGGCGCGTCGCACGGCGTCACGTCGCGCCTCCTGCGCATCCATCTCGGCACGCGCGACGTGCGCTCGCGAGCCGGTGACCGAGACCATCGGCTCGGGAAGCGGGCGCGGCGTCCAGGTCGCCCGCCCCTGGTCGTGAAGCTCCGGAGCGACGCGCCGCGCTTCCGCCGGCACCGCGACCCGGGGTCGGCGAGCCGCGCGTACCGCCACCGACGCCATGCGCTGCAGGATCAGTGCGGCGGTGAAGGTGAGCGCGCCGCCCACCCACAGGAGCACGGAGGATCCGGCGGCAAGGAGCTGCCATACGCCGAACCCGGCGGCGACGAGGCCGAGCAGAAGCGTGGACGTCGCAAGCATCCGCGTGCGCCGACGCGCGCGTGCACGCCGGACCGCCGGGTCCGCCTTGGTGGCAGCGAGCTGCTCGCGCAACGCCTCGAGCTCGGCCGCCTCGCGCTGCGACTGCACGCGCTTCGCGAGCTTCTGCTGAGCGAGCACCGTCCGTGCATTGAGCTCGACGTGCACCTCGCTCGGCGTCTCACTGGTCTCTGCCAGCACGCGGAGGGCCTGGTTCAGCCGCACGGCGTTGCGCTCCGCGGCGTTGTACTGGAAGCGTCCGCGCCAGGACGGCAGGAGATAGAGCATCCACAGGAGCACGGCGACGAGCACGATCACTCCCCCGCTCAGCACCGGCCCGTCCATAACGACAACGGTAAGGGCAGCGGGGTGGCGCCGCCGTGCAGCCGGGCGCGTGTCGCGGTGTGTCCGGGCGGAATAGGACTGGATCAGAGCGAGATGCGGTCCGAAGGAGGGACGGCCGCGGCCTCAGGCGGGACCTGACCGCTCAGCCAGCGGGCGAGCACACCCTGGGGCACGTCTTCCCGGGTGAGTGCGAAAGCGTAATGATCGCGCCAGTCGCCATCGATGTGGATGTACCGGCGACGAAGGCCCTCGTACCGGAAGCCGAGCTTCTGCACGACGCGGAGACTCGCGGCGTTCTCGGGTCGGATGCAGATCTCCATCCGATGCAGACCGTACTCCGTGAAGCAGGCGTCGGTCGCGAGGGCGACAGCGGTCGGAGTGATCCCCCGCCCGGCGAACCGCTCGCTGACCCAGTAGCCGATGGTCGCGGAGCACAGGGATCCCCGCGCCACTCCCCACACGTTCAGCTGCCCCGCGATCTCACCGTCGCACTCCATGACGAACGGATAGCCACCGCCGTCACGGTACTGCTGAAGCAGGCGCCGGATGCTGAGGCGCATGTCGAACGACACGGCGCCATGCGGCACTGTCGCCTCCCACGGCTGCAGCCACGACCGGTTCGTCAGCAGCTCGTGCTGAAGCGGCCTGGCGTCCTTGGTCCTGATCAGACGCAGCTCAACCGGCCCGTGCCGCATCCCCGCCATCATCTCCATGCCGCACCCCGACCGCCCGCGCGATCGCCTAGAGGCGCTCCGCGAAGTCCTTCAGCCAGGGGCGGAGCTCGGCTCCGAGATCATCGCGGTCGGTCGCCAGCTGCACGATCGCCTTGATGTAGTCCACACGGTCACCCGTGTCGTAGCGGCGCCCGCCGAACACCACGCCGACGACGCCGGGACCGCCCTCGGCCGTCGCGAGCTCCTGCAGCGCGTCGGTGAGCTGGATCTCGCCGCCCTTGCCCGGCTCGGTCCGCTCGAGGATCTCGAAGACGGACGCGGGGAGCACGTAGCGGCCGATGATCGCGAGGTTCGACGGCGCATCCTCCTTGGCGGGCTTCTCGACGAGACCGGTGACCCGCACCGCGTCGGATCCCTCGATCGGCTCGACGGCAGCGGCGCCGTACATGTGGATGCTGTCCGGGTCGACCTCCATGAGCGCGATGACGGCCGCGCCCGTGCGTTCGTGCTGGGCGATCATCTCCGTGAGCAGCGGGTCGCGCTCGTCGATCAGGTCATCACCCAGCAGCACGGCGAACGAACTGTCACCGACGTGCGTGCGGGCACGCAGCACCGCGTGCCCGAGCCCCTTGGGCTCGCCCTGACGCACGAAGTGGATGTCGGCCAGATCGCTCGACTTCATCACGCGCTCGAGCCGACCGGTGTCGCCCTTCTCCATGAGCTTGACCTCGAGTTCGGGTACCGAGTCGAAGTGGTTGGAGATCGCGTTCTTGTTCCGCCCGATGATCACCAGGATGTCCTCGATGCCGGCATCGGCAGCCTCCTCGACCACGTACTGGATCGCCGGCTTGTCCACGACGGGGAGCATCTCCTTCGGCATCGCCTTCGTCGCTGGCAGGAAGCGGGTCCCCAGTCCTGCGGCGGGAATGACGGCCTTGATCTTCTCGTTACCCATCCCCACAGCCTACCGCCGGGCCCCGCCCTAGACTCGGAGCATGTGGAAAGACGTCGAGCACGCCAAGCGAGCCCTTCGGGCAGACCTGCGTGAACGGCGTCAACTCCTCTCCGACCCGCAGCGTGAGGCGGCGGCGAACGCGATCGGCGAACGCCTCGACGCGCTGGTGGATGAGCTCGGCGCACGGTCGATCTCCTGCTTCCTCTCGACCACCACCGAGCCCGGGACGCGCGACTTCGTGACCCGAGCTGTGCGGCGGGGGATCCGCGTGCTGCTGCCCGTCACGCGCGCCGACGGGCTGCTCGACTGGGCGGTCGCCGACGACACCGACGAGGTCGCCGAGGGTCTGCACGGACTGCCGGAGCCGACCGGCGAGGTGCTCGGCCCGATCGCGGTGAACGACGTGGACCTCATGATCGTCCCCGCCGCCGCCGTCGACCGCTCCGGCATGCGCATGGGCTGGGGACGCGGCTACTTCGACAAGACGATCGGCTCCATGGAGAAGTGCCCGCCCGTGTATGCCGTCATCTATGATTCCGAGATACTCGACGCACTGCCGCGGGAGGTGCACGATCAGCCGGTGGACGGCATCGTCACCCCGACGCAGACCCTGAACCTGTCGCCCCGGCGACGCTGAACCGCAAGGACCCCATGCCCACCTACGCCTATGCCTGCACGACGTGCGGGCACCAGTTCGACGCTGTCCAGAGCTTCTCCGACGACGCGCTCACGGTCTGCCCCGAGTGCGGCGGCCCGCTGCGCAAGCAGTACGGCTCCATCGGTGTGACCTTCAACGGCTCCGGCTTCTACCGCACGGACTCGCGTGCCGGAAGTGGCACATCCGCGACGGGTTCGGCATCATCGAAGGCGGGTTCGACGACGGGGGCCAAAACGACCGCCGCATCGACCCCGGCCTCGAACTGAGGTCGCACGATATTTGGGGGTTTCCCGTGATCAAGGGATTCAAAGAGTTCATTCTGCGCGGCAACGTCATCGACCTCGCGGTCGCCGTCGTGATCGGCGGTGCGTTCACCGCCGTCGTCAACGCGATCGTCGCCAGCATCATCAATCCGCTGGTGTCGCTGTTCTTCGTCGCGGACGCAGCGGGGAAGTTCGGCCCGAAGATCACCGGCCTGTACGGGCAGGAGGTCACCTTCCCGATCGGTGACCTGATCACCGCGATCATCAGCTTCCTCGCGGTCGCCATCGTGGTGTACTTCGCCTTCGTGATGCCGATGAACATCTACAAGGAGCGTCGCGCGAAGAAGAACCCGGTCGTCGAGGAGGCCGCCCAGGCCAGCGAGACCGAACTCCTCGCGGAGATCCGCGACCTGCTGCAGAAGCAGCAGCGCGGCGCCTGACACCGGGCCGCGCCCCCACGCGGCACAGAACTCACGACGCACGGCCCTCCCGAGGGCCGTGCGTCTTTCTTGTGCAGGGCACTGCCGTGTCAGTAGTGCGGCGGCACGTCGCGCAGGAGTTGCTCGTCGTTCGGGCCCTTGGCGCCCGCGGGAGCGGTCCGGCGTTCGTCGCCGGTCGCGGTGGTCGCCGCCTCAGGGGCCGTGTCGCTCCCGGGAACCGGTGTCAACCGGGCCCGGCGAGCCCCGGGCACCCGAACCACGCGCTGCCGAGGCTCCGCGTCGCCGCTGTCACTCACGCCCGCGGTCGCCGAGGTCGATGGGCTGCGTGTCGTTCTCGGCCCGAGCCGTCGACTCCGCGATGCCGAGCACGGACGCGATGCGCGTCGCCACGGTGCGCGGGTCGCTGTACAGGTCGAACGCGTGCACGCGCACATAGTGCCACCCGAGGCGGCGGAGCACGTGCGGGCGCAGGCGCAGCGTCTCGCGCAACGATTCGCCCCGCGACTCCGGGTCGGACTCGATCACGACCGCCTTGCCCCGATGCTGCGCCACGAGCGGAAGCAGTCCCCGGTAGTCCACGTCGACCGAGGCTCCGAGTCGTCGCAGCTCCCGCGCGAGTGCCAGCGTCAGCGGATCGGCGAGATCCTCCAGACGTGCGTCACGCGCGCGCGTGGCCAGACCGCCCAGGATCGACATGAGGGTGGCGGCGCCGTGCTCCAGCCGACCGTCGTCGAACGCCGACGGCCGAATCGACGACACCAGGACCATCGACCGGCGCGCCCTGGTCATGCCCACGGTGAGCAGACGCTCGCCGTCCGGGGTCGACAGGTCGCCGAAGTCGCTGAGCACCCGTCCGTGCTTTGTCAGACCGAATCCGAGCGAGAAGATCACGCGGTCGCGGCTCTCCGCCACCGACTCCTCGAGCGTCAGGACCGCGAACGGTTCGGCGGTGTCACGGCCCACGAAGTCAGCGACATCCGAGCGGCCGGCGAACGCGGAGGTCACCGCCGCGCGCACCCGCTCGGCGTGGCGCGTGCTCGCCGTGACGACCATGAGCGACTCGGCGGGACGGTGGACGGCATGCTCCACCACGAGCGTGACCACCCGCGCGACCTCGGCGTCCGGGCTCTCGACCGCTCCGGAGACGGGGTCGGGAGTGCCCGTTCCCCCCTCCACGTAGTCGACCGTGAGGCTGCCGCGGCCGAGATAGGACCCGGCCCACGGGAGGGAGACGATCTCCCCGCCGTAGAACGCGTCATTGATGAGCTCCGCGAGGTCCTCACCGCCCGCGCGATAGCTCCGGGTGAGGGTCATCACGGGCAGCAGCTCGGACAGGCGCTCGAAGACCGACACCTCGTCGAACGGGACCTCGGCCTCCCACTCCTCGGACGGATCGACGGCGATGTGGAACGGCGTGGGCCGCTGTGTCACCGGATCACCGAACGCAACCACCTGGCGCGCGCGACGGATCGCCGGGGCGGCCTCCGCGAGATTGATGGCAGCGGCGTCGACCAGCAGCACGGTGTCGAACTCCACCGAGTCAGGGATCTCCGGCACGAGGTACGGCGACGAGATCCACACCGGGGCGAGCACGTCGACCAGGGTCGGCGCCGCGCTCACGACCTCCGCGGTCGTGGTCGACGGCTGGGTCAGCGCACGGCGCAGATGCTGCGACTGCTGCGGCTCGTCGACGATCGCGATACGCCACTGGTTGGCCAGCTGCCACGCCAGCAACGGTCCCGCCATCGCCGCATGCGCCTCATCCACCAGCCGGAAGTCGCGCTCGAGCCGGTCGACGACGGCCGTGTTCGCACCCAGCAGGGACCGGTTGTCCTGCAGCGCCCGCTCCAGCAGCGACTGCCACCACGCGAACTCGAGCTCCTCCCCCACCTGGGCCTCGGACACATGTCGCACCGAGAGCTCAGTGAGCAGCGGCTCCAGCCCGAGGAGAGCCAGCTTGTCGCGCAGCTGCGCGCGCTCCACGAGGTTCTCGAACACCTCGGACTTCGCCGCGAGACCCGCCAGCATCCGCACCAGCCGCGCGACCGGGAGGGAAGACAGAGGCTCACGGCGCCCCAGGGCCGCATCCAGTTCCGCCAGCTCCGCCTCGACCCGCTGCCAGGCCACGTAGACGTCGGCGAGCCCGAGCGGGATCTCCGGAGCGACGCCCGCATCGACATAGCGCTGCCACTGCGTGCGCTGCGTCTGGATGCGCAGCAGCGCCTCGTGCATCTCGGTCACGTGCACACCCGGACGCACGTACTCCTTCGCCAGCCGTCGCAGCCGACGACGGTTCGCGCCGGACATCCCCGGCGCATCGCGTCGTGAGCCGTGCGCCTGGATGAGCTCGCCGAGCGGCCGCTCGAACACGGTCGGGCTGAAGCGATCGAGCGTGTCGCGGATGCCCTGCAGCAGGCGGAGGTACTCGCCAAGCTCGTCGATCGTGGCGAAGGGGCGCATATGCGTCTGTGCGATCAGCTCGTAGCCGCGCTCCAGGAGGGCCGGGACGCTCGTCGCGTGCAGTCGCCCGGCGAGCTCGTGTGCGGCACGGGCGGCCTCGGTGCTGGCGAACGTGACGCCGTACCAGGGAGAGTCGTTGGGCCCGACGCGGAACTCGCCGAGACGAGCCGCGTGCGCGAGGGCCTCGGCCGCGTCCGTCCGATCGGCGGCGAGTCGCCGGAGCGCGTCGATCCCCAGCCTCGCTGTGGTCGAGGGCGGAACCGGAAGGGAGGCGAGGCGGGTGAGATGGCGCGTGGCGTCGAGGACCGAGGCGTCGAGCCCCGGCACGGGTGACGTCAGTGCCTCACGGTAGTCGCGCAGCACAGTGCGGAGCCGGACGAGTGCGTCGTCGACCTCGCTCACCTTCGGCGCCGTCGCCTTCTCGTTGCGGCCGATCGCCTTCACGAGGTCGCGTCGCACGCTGGCGGGCGACACGGCGAGGCTGTCCAGCCCGATGCCGGCGAGACGGTGGCGCACGCCGTCGAGAGTGGACCGTCGCGCTGACACCACGAGCACGCGCTTGCCCGCCCGGACCAGCTCGCCCATGGCGTTGATGACGGTCTGCGTGCCCCCGGTCCCCGGAAGCGTCGCCACGGTCAACGAGTGCCCGGCCGCGATGCGTGCGAGCACCGCCTCCTGTTCGGCGTCGGCATCCAGAAGAAGGTTGTCCGACGCGGGGGCACGATCGTCCGGGCCCGTGTGATGCGGCACCGCCCGGGGCGCAGCGAGCTGTTCGCGATCCCCGACGTGGCCGCCGAGAGCGTTGAGCACGGTGTGGTCGAGGGTTGCGCCATCGCGGGACATGGCGGAACCGACGTCGGCGAAGGTCGATACGACGAGACGCGGCTCGACGGAGAAGGTGTCGATCGATCGCGTGAGCGCGCGGAGACTGTCGATCACGGGCTGCGGCTTGAAGATGCCGCCGTCGTACGCGAGAGCAGCGAGGGCATCGGCATCGATCGTGAGACCGAAGTGCTCCCTCGCGATGCGCACGAGCTCGGGGTTCACCTCGAAGGCGCCCTGGAGCTTGAGCTCGAAGTCGGTATGGTGACGGCGGATCGCGAGCGGCCGCAGCAGCACGGGCGCGGCGAACCACGCGCCACCGATCCGCCATCGCGCGACACCGACCGCCAGGTGCACGGCCTCGATGCCACGGACCGTGCGCAGCTCGGTGTTCTTCGCGGTGATGCGCTCGGCCGCGAGTCGGGCGGTGCGCAGTCCCACCTCGTCGCGGAAGAGATTGGACAGCAGCGTGGACTTGCCGGTGATGAACTGCGGGAGGCTGCCGGGGTGGGCCTTGGAGATGTCGATGCCGGACTCCGGCCCGTCACGGAAACTGGTGAGCGGGGAGGGACCTCCGAGATCAGCCGCCTCCGCCTTCAGCCTCGTCCGCTCGGCCTCGGCGGCATGCGCGATGTCCACGCCGGTCGAGGTCTCGTGGAGGTCGCCGAGAGGCACAACGGTCTCCGCCGCCGTGCCGTCCGCAGACTTCCCTTCACGTCGCCACACACTCACACCCTAGGCGCGCGACCGCCGGAGGCCGGTATCCCTGGCGGGTTTCCGCCGAAAATCCGCGCGTCCGTCCGGCGTTCACCCTCCCTCCCCCGCCAAGGCCTCGGCTCAGGTTCTCCACGGTCCGTGAAACGCGACGAGCGCAGCATCGTCCTCATCGGCCGCGCCCACCAGGATGGTGCCATGAGCTTCCGCTACGACTTCGCCCCGACGCCGTTCGGCGATGCCCTCGCCGTGTTCTCCGACGAGGGCATCGTGCGCTTCGACCTCTCCGAGTCGGAAGACCCGAGCGTCCCCTGGCTGCTGGAGGGGGTGTCTCGGCAGCTGGGCGCCGTTCCCGCCCCTGCCCCCGGCGCCGCCGACGAACTGGCGCAGCTGCTCCTCGACTACTTCGACGGCGGTCCGGTGCGGTTCGACACGCACCTGCGCATCGACTGGCGACTCACGGACGGCTTCGCGCGGCGAGCGCTGCAGACCATCTGCGAGATCGAGTGGGGGCAGACCATGAGCTATGGGGAGGTCGCAATCCTCGCCGGCCACCCCGGAGCGGCCAGAGCGGTCGGCACCGCCTGCCGCGTCACGCCCTTCTCCATCATCGTCCCGGTCCATCGTGTGGTGCGGTCCGACGGATCACCGGGCCAGTACGGCGCACACCCCGACCGCAAACGATTCCTCCTCGACCTCGAGTCGCACTGAGCCTCCCGACCCCACGCACCCGACCCCGCAGAGAAGTGGACCCGGCGAGTAGGCCGCCGGGTCCACCTCCCTGTTCCGCCGAGGCGACGGGGTCTCTAGTGGTCCACCGCCTTCTCGGCACCGAAGCCGGTGAGGGAACGGACCTCCATCTCCGCAGCGAGCTCGGGCGACTCGCGTCGGGTGCTCGTGACCGTGCCGAGCCAGCCGAGGAGGAAGCCCAACGGGATGGAGACGATTCCCGGATTGTTGAGTGGCCACACCGCGATGTCGATGCCGGGGATCATCGACGTCGGCGTCCCAGAGAAGACCGGAGACAGGACGATCAGCAGGATCGCCGAGCCCAGGCCGCCGTACATGCTCCACACCGCGCCACGCGTGGTGAACCTCCGCCAGAACAACGAGTAGAGGATCGTCGGCAGGTTCGCCGACGCCGCGACGGCGAAGGCGAGCGCCACCAGGAACGCGATGTTCTGCCCCTGAGCGCCGATACCGCCCACGATCGCGAGGATGCCGATCACGATGACCGTGCGACGGGCGACGCGCACCTCGCCGTTCGGATCGGCCTCGACCGGGTTCCCCGCGGCATCCTTGCGTCCCTTCTGGATCACATTGGCATAGATGTCATGGGCGAACGACGCCGCAGCCGTGATGGTCAGCCCGGCGACCACCGCGAGGATCGTGGCGAACGCGACGGCCGAGATGAAACCGAGCAGCACGGGGCCGCCGAGCTGCAGCGCCAGGAGCGGTGCCGCCGAGTTCACCCCACCGGGTGCTGCCGCGATCACATCCGCTCCGACGAGCGCGCCGGCGCCGTAGCCCAGTACCAACGTCAGCAGGTAGAAACCGCCGATGAGCCAGATGGCCCACACCACAGACCGCCGCGCCTCCTTGGCCGTCGGCACCGTATAGAACCGCATGAGCACATGCGGCAGACCGGCGGTACCGAGCACCAGGGCCATGCCGAGGGAGAGGAAGTCCCACGGATTCGCCCCGTACTGCAACCCGGGCGCGAGCACCGCGTCACCCTTCTCGGAGTTGGCGACCGCAGCCTCAAGCAGCGTGTTGAGGCTGAACCCGTTGAGCGCGAGCACCCAGATCGTCATCCCGAGAGCGCCGCCGATGAGCAGGACCGCCTTCACGATCTGCACCCACGTGGTTCCCTTCATCCCCCCGATCAGGACGTACACGATCATGAGGATGCCGACCACCGCGATCACGATCGACTGTCCGACGCGCCCGTCGATGCCGAGCAGCAGCGAGACGAGCCCGCCGGCGCCGGCCATCTGCGCGAGCAGGTAGAAGAAGCACACCGCCAGGGTGGTGATGGCCGCCGCCATGCGCACCGGGCGCTGCTTCAAGCGGAACGACAGCACATCCGCCATCGTGAACTTCCCGGTGTTGCGCATGAGCTCGGCCACCAGCAGGAGCGCGACAAGCCAGGCCACGAGGAACCCGATCGAATAGAGGAAGCCGTCGTACCCGTTGATGGCGATCGCACCGCAGATGCCGAGGAAAGACGCGGCGGACAGATAGTCGCCGGCGATCGCGAACCCGTTCTGCGGCCCCGTGAACGAACGCCCCGCCGCATAGTAGTCCGCCGCCGTCTTGTTGTTCCTGCTCGCGCGGATGACGATGAACAGGGTCACCGCCACGAAGGCCAAGAAGATCGAGATGTTGAAGACCGGATTGATCTCGAGGGCGACGGTGTCGGTAGCCGTCCGAATACCGATCATGCGTCGGCCTGCGCCTTCTCCAGTTCATCCCTGATCTCGGTCGCCAGCGGATCGAGCCTGCGATTTGCAAATGCGACATATGCCATGGTGATCGCGAATGTCGTGACGAATTGTCCCAGTCCGAAGAGCAGACCGACCGTGATATCGCCCCACACCCGCTGCGCCATGAAGTCGCGCGCGAATGCGGCCAGCAGCACATAGACGAAGTACCAGACCAGGAAGAAAGCGGCCAACGGGAAGATGAACGATCTCTGCGTTCGCTTCAGCCGGACGAATCGCGGAGACTGTTCGACGGCGACGTAGTCGATCGCTCCGCTCTGAGGGGTCGGTTGATGGTCGTTCATGGGGCCTCCTTGCCACATGTCCCGTGCTCGCGCGGCTCGATCCGCCCGAATGGTAGGGTCGACGCTACGAAACGGGGAACGGCGCCGTCACCCCCGAAAGTAGGTATTCCGTGACCTCTCCGATCGCCGCTGAGACCGAGGCGGATCTCGTCGCCAATGCGGTGCGCGAGCTCGCACGACGCACACGGTTCCCCGTGGCCTTCGGCGGTCTCGTGGAAGAGGGCGTGGTGAGCGTCACCAGCATCGTCGGGGCCCGCACCCGGTCGCTCGACGGGCTGCGCGTCCGACCGGAACGGGGTCTCGGCGGGCGCGCCATGATGGAGTTGCGGCCGCGCATGACCAGCGACTACGGCTCGTCACGGCAGATCACGCACGACTACGACGTCTTCGTCCTCGGCGAGGGGCTGCGCACGCTTCTGGCCCTGCCCATCGTGGTGCAGGGACGCTCGCGCGGCGTTCTGTACGCCGGCGCCTGGGACCACGCGCAGGTCGGCGGGGTGACCACGGCGCCCGCCATGCAGGTGGCGCAGTCGGTGGCGGACGAGCTCCGCATCAGGGACGAGGTGCAGCGGAGGCTCCGTGCGGCGACGGAAACGCCGCCGACCGTCGCGGCGCCGCAGCGCGAGGAGCTGCGTGAGAGCTTCGCCGAACTGCGCAGCATCGCCGCCGCGGTCGAGGACGTCGGCGTGCGCGCGCGTCTGGCTCAGGTGGAGCGGCGTCTGCTCACCCTTGCCGGTGAGACCGTGCCGCCCACCACCGCCCCGGTGCCGGTGGTGCACCTCTCCCCTCGGGAGACGGATGTGCTCGCGTGCGCGGCGCTCGGCGCGACGAATGCCGAGATCGCCGCGCAGCTCGGCCTGAGAGAGGGAACGGTCAAGGCATATCTGGGGACCGCGATGTCGAAGCTCGATGCTTCGACGAGGCACGCCGCCGTGACGAAGGCACGCCGCGCCGGTCTTCTCCCCTGAACTGCTTCTCTCTCCGGCCGAGCGACCGTGAATTATTGCTGCGTTTGCGTGCCGCAGGTACAGTCGCATTCATGGCGAGAAGAATTGTGCATCAACTGGTCGACGATATCGACGGCAGCGTCCTGGAGGTCGGTGAAGGCGAGACCGTGCATTTCTCGTTGAACGGAACGTCCTACGAGATCGATCTGAACGCGGCGCACGCGGAGGAATTGCGCGCCGCACTCGAGCCGTATATCTCCGCGGGCCGCCGCGCCGGGAGCGGATCATCCGCGCCGTCGCGCTCGAGTTCCACCCGGAAACGGCCGGCACGCAACCCCGAAGTCGCGGCAATCCGCGCGTGGGCGAATGAGAACGGCTACACGCTCTCAGAACGCGGGAGGATTCCCGCCCCCATCCTCGAAGCCTACAAAGCGGCCCAGTGACACGGTCCCGCCCCACCTCACGGTCGGGCGGGATCTTCTTTTGCGCCCGCCGTCGCCCACGGCTCATCGCGGAGGGTGATCTCCTCCGTCATGTCCTTCAGGAAGCGGATCACGACATCACGCTCGGCCGAAGACAGCCGAGCGGCTGCATAGAAGCGCTTCGCCTGCTGTCGGCCGACGGTCTCCATCGCGGCGTGCCGCGTCTCCGGCGTGATGGTGATGGCGAGCGCACGACGATCGGTCGGATGGGGCGACCGCCGGATGTGCCCGCCCTTCTCCAGCCGGTCGAGGAGCTTGGTGGTCGCCGCCGTGGACACGCCCAGGTGATGCGCGATGCCGCTGGGGGTCGCGACCATCGCACGGTTGGCACACACGATCAGATAGTGCAGCGCGCGCATGTCGGTCTCGTTGAGCTGCATGTATCGCCGCGAGGCCTGCGACAGCCGCTGCTCGGCGTCTCGAAGATCGCTCAGCGCCTCCATGACGAGAGCGATCTGACGCAGATCCTCCGGGGGCACCCCGGTGCGATCGATCAGTGTGCTGCGCGGGTCGCTCGCGTCGACGTGGTAGATCGATCCGTGACTCAGCCCGTCGGCGCTCTCCGTCGAGGCCGATTCAGCGGAGGAGTCCGCGGCCACAGCCGCCCCGGAGCGCAGGGTGGTGCGGGGCTCGGTGTCCATGCGATCATGTTACACACGAACAGATTCATGCTAAGTTGATATTTCACCAAGTTAGCTAAAGGACGGGGAAGTCATGCAACAGGTCACGCTCCTCGCGGAAGACGGGACAGCCGTCGGCGTCCTTCCCAAGCACGAGGTCCACACGTTCGACACCCCCCTCCATCTGGCCTTCTCGTGTTACGTCCTCGACCCGTCCGGGCGCGTCCTCGTCACGCGGCGCGCCCTGACCAAGCGCACCTGGCCCGGCGTCTGGACCAACAGCTTCTGCGGACACCCTCAGCCCGGCGAGGACATGGCAGACGCGGTGCGGCGGCACGGCCTGCACGAGCTCGGCCTCCGGGTCGACCAGGTCCGCCTCGTCCTCCCCGACTACCGCTATCGCGCCGTGGATGCGAGCGGCATCGTCGAGAACGAGATCTGCCCCGTGCACGTCGCCGTGCTCGATCACGATCCCGTCGCCAACCCGCAGGAGGTGTCGGAATGGGCCTGGGTCGACCCGGGGGCGCTGGCCGAGGCCGTGGCCCTCGCTCCGTTCGCGTTCAGCCCGTGGATCGTCGAGCAACTGCCACGCCTCCGCAGCCTCGGTGAGGTCTGAGCCATGAGCACGACCATCACGCACGAAGACCTCGGTACTCGGATCGAGGAGGTCCTGCGGCGGCGCTTCGCCGAGCGCGCCGTGGCCGCCGAGCATCACGGGGCCGAGTTCGCCGCGCTCTGGAACGAGGCCGCCCAGCACGCCCTCGGCGGCAAGCTCCTGCGTCCGCTCATGCTGATGGAGCTCTTCCCCGCGCTGGCGACGACCGTGCCCACCCGACGCGAGACCGAGGGCGCGATCGACGTGGCCGCGCACGTCGAGCTGTTGCACTTCGCGTTCCTGCTGCACGACGACGTGATCGACGGCGACCTCACGCGGCGCGGGCGGCCCAACCTCATCGGCTCGCTCGTGGCGCGGCGCCCCGACGAGACCGCGGCCGCCGCCCTGCACTGGGGACGCGCGAGCGCGATCCTCCTCGGCGATCTGCTCCTGTCGACCGCAGTGCTCGGCTTCGCCCGCGCCGAGGTGAGCGCCGACGGCCGCGAGCGGCTGCTGGCCCTGCTCGACACCACCGTGTTCGAGACCGTCGCGGGTGAGCACGCCGACGTCGCCCTCAGCGATGGCATCGTCACGCCCGACCTGCGGACCATCCTCGCCACGAGCGCGTCCAAGACCGCGACCTATTCTTTCGTGCTGCCGCTGCGCGCCGCTGCCGTCCTCGCCGGAGCCAGCGCGGAAGCCGAGGAGCAGCTCACCCAGATCGGCACCCACCTCGGACTGGCCTACCAGCTGCAGGACGACCTCCTCTCGGTGTTCGGCGACCCGCACGCACACGGCAAGGACGCCTTCTCCGACCTCCGAGAGGGCAAGGAGACCGCGATCATCGCGTACGCGCGCATGACGAGCCACTGGCCGAGCATCGAGCTGCGCTTCGGCACGGCCGACCTCAGCGCGTCCGACGCCGGCGACATCCGCGACCGTCTGCGCGAGTGCGGCGCCGAGCGCTTCGTCCGCGGACTCGTGCAGGAGCAGCTCACCGCCGTGTCGACCGTGCTCGCCGAGGCGGAGGAGTCCGGCACGCTCAGCCCCGCGGCCGGGCGCACGATCCTGGCGATCGCCGACCGCATCGAGGGCCGCCGCCGATGAGCCCCCGCCCCGTCGAACGCCCGGATCCCGCCGCCCTGCGCCGCTTCAGTCGCACCGCCGAGATCGCCACCACCGACGTCATCCGCACCTACTCCACCTCGTTCGGTCTCGCCACCCGGCTTCTCGGCACGCGGCATCGCCAGCACGTGCGCAACATCTACGCCATGGTGCGTATCGCCGACGAGATCGTGGACGGGGTCGCGGCCGAGGCCGGGTTAGACGCCTCGGCGCAGGCCGCGGCACTGGACTCGTACATCGCCGAGACCCACCGCTCGATGCGCACCGGGTACAGCAGCGACTTGATCCTGCACGCGTTCGCCCGCACCGCGAGGGAGTGCGCCATCGGCGAGGACCTGACGGGGCCGTTCTTCGACTCCATGCGTGCCGACATCTCCCGCGACGCCGGGTTCACCGCCTACGACGCGGACGCCCACGCCGCCTACGTCTACGGCTCGGCCGAGGTCGTCGGGCTCATGTGCCTGCAGGTGTTCCTCCGCGATGCCGACCGCACCCCGGAGGAGCGGGAGATCCTGCACCGGGGAGCCCGGCGGCTCGGAGCCGCGTTCCAGAACGTCAACTTCCTGCGCGACCTCGCCGACGACACCGACCGCCTGCAGCGCGGCTACCTCGGTGGCACCGAACGGCTCACGGACGCCGACCGCGACGCCTGGGTCGCCACGGTCGAACGCCAGCTGGCCGACGCCCGCGCCGCGATCCCCCTCCTGCCGAAGGACGCGAGGGCGGCCGTCCGCAGCGCGCTGGCGCTGTTCGCCGCACTCACCCGCCGCGTCGCGAAGACCCCCGCCGCCGAACTCTACCGCCGCCGTGTGCGCGTGCCGGACCCGGTGAAGGCGCTGCTCGCGGCACGGGCCGTCGCGACCACCGCGTGGGAGCGTGACCGATGAGCCGCGTCGTCGTGATCGGTGCCGGTGTCGCGGGGCTCGCGACCGCGGGGCTCCTCGCCCGCGACGGACACGAGGTCGTGGTGCTGGAGCGCAACGACCGGGTGGGCGGACGCGCCGGAACGCTCGAACGCGAGGGCTTCCGCTTCGACTCCGGCCCCTCGTGGTACCTGATGCCGGAGGTGTTCGACCACTTCTTCCGGATGATGGGCACCAGCACCGAGGAGCAGCTCGACCTGACGCTGCTCGACCCCGGGTACCGCGTCTTCCGCGCACCGGAGTCGGCGGAGGGCGCTGTCACCGTTCCCGCGGGCCGCGATGCCGTCCGACGACTGTTCGACGACCTCGAGCCGGGCTCCGCTGCCACGCTCGACCGCTACCTCGACTCGGCGTACCACGCGGGCACCATGGCGCAGCGCTACTTCCTCTACAACCCGTTCACCCGCACGCGCTCCCTCGCGGCCCCGGAAGTGCTGCGTGCCCTCCCCCGCCTGTTCTCCCTCCTGGGAACCCGACTCCAGTCGTTCGCCGCCCGGCGCTTCCGCCACCCCGTGCTCCGGCAGATCCTGGGCTACCCGGCGGTCTTCCTCGGCACCGATCCGCGCAGCGCCCCCGCGATGTACCACCTCATGAGCGCGCTCGACCTCGATCAGGGCGTGCTGTACCCGCAGGGCGGATTCTGGCGCGTGGTCGAGCGGATCGCGGCCCTGGCCGAGGACTCGGGCGTCCGCATCGTGACGGGAGCCGAGGTCACCGGCATCCTCACGCGGGACGACAGCGCCGGGACGCACGTGTGGGGCGTGGGGTGGACGGACCCCAACGGAGACCAGCACGTGGAAGAGGCGGACATCGTGGTGTCCGGCGCCGACCTGCACCACACGGAGACCGCGCTGCTGCCGCCGTCGCTGCAGTCGTACCCCGAGTCGTGGTGGGCGCGGCGGACAAGCGGGCCCGGCGGGGTGCTGGTCATGCTCGGGGTACGGGGATCGCTGCCGCAGCTGCCGCACCACTCCCTGTTCTTCACCGACGACTGGGACGCGAACTTCGACGCGATCTTCGGGCGCACCCCGCAGATCCCCGCACCGGCATCGACGTACGTGTGCCGCCCGAGCGCGACCGACGCCGACGTCGCGCCCCCCGACCACGAGAACCTCTTCGTCCTCGTCCCGGTGCCCGCCGATGTCGACCTCGGCCATGGCGGATCGGACGGATCCGGCTCGCCGCAGATCGAAGCGGCCGCCGACGCCGCGATCGACATGATCTCCTCGTGGGCGGGGATCCCGGACCTGCGCGAACGCATCGTGGTGCGCGAGACCGTGGGACCTGCCGACTTCCACGACGACTACCACTCCTGGCGCGGCGGAATGCTGGGCCCGGCGCACACCCTGTCGCAGAGCGCGATGTTCCGCGCGCAGAACGCGTCGCGCCGAGTCCGCGGGCTGTACTACGCGGGCGCCACGACGGCGCCCGGGGTCGGCGTGCCGATGTGCCTGATCAGCGCGGAGCTGGTGCTCAAGCGCATCCGCGGCGACCACTCGCCCGGTCCCCTCCCGGAGCCGGCGCCCTCGGAACGGACGGCCCGGCCGTGACCGGCGCGATCTACCTCGGCGCCCTGCTGGTGTCGCTCGGGTGCATGCTGCTGCTGGACTGGCGCTTCCGCCTGTTCTTCTGGCGCGACGTGTTCGCCGCGGCCGTCGTGACGGTGCTCGGGGTCGCGTTCTTCCTCGTCTGGGACGTGGCGGGCATCGCCGCCGGGATCTTCTTCCGCGGTGATGCGGTGATCGCGACGGGCATCGTCCTCGCCCCGGAGCTGCCGATCGAGGAGCCGGTCTTCCTGGTGTTCCTGGTCGTGTGCACCATGGTCCTGTACGGCGGTGCCGTGCGGATCATGGAGCGCCGCCGCGCACGGTCGCCCCGCGCGGAGGTCGCCCGATGACGTATCTGCAGCTGTCCGCCGTGTTCCTGGCCGTCGCCGCGACGGGCGGCCTCGTCGCCGCGCTCGTGACCCGGCGCGCTCCCCACGCCGGCGCTCTGGCCGCCACCGCCCTGACCCTCCTGGCGCTCACGGCCGTGTTCGACACCGTCATGATCGCGACCGGGCTCTTCCACTACTCCCCCGCACATCTCGTCGGCGTGCACATCGGTCTCGCGCCGCTGGAGGACTTCGCCTACCCGGTCGCCGCGGTGCTGCTGCTGCCCGCCGTGTGGACCGCCCTGCGGGCGCGACGTTCCCGTAGGGGAACCTCGGCCGCAGCGACCGCAGCCGCCACCGAACGGGAGGAGCGCGCATGAGCCGGGCGTCCGTGCCGCGCACGGGAGTCGGACACGACATCGCGCAGATCCTCCTGTCGTCGCGGCCTATCAGCTGGATCAACACCGCCTTCCCGTTCGCCGCCGCCTACCTGCTCAGCACGCGCGAGATCGACCCCACGTTCGTCATCGGCACGCTGTACTTCCTCATCCCCTACAACCTGGCGATGTACGGCATCAACGACGTGTTCGACTACGCGTCCGACCTGGCGAACCCGCGCAAGGGCGGGATCGAGGGAGCACTGCTGTCGCCGCGCATCCACCGCGCCACCCTGTGGGCCGCTGCCGCGACCAACGTGCCGTTCCTCGTCTACCTGTTCGCGGTCGGCAACCCTGCGTCGTGGTGGTGGCTCGCGGTGAGCGTGTTCGCGGTGATCGCCTACTCCGCGCCGGTGCTGCGCTTCAAGGAACGGCCGTTCCTCGACTCGATCACGTCGAGCACCCACTTCGTCAGCCCGGCCATCGTCGGCCTCGCCCTCGCGGGAGCTCCGGTCTCGGCGGCGACCGTGGTCACGCTCGGCGCGTTCTTCCTGTGGGGCATGGCGGCGCACGCGTTCGGCGCTGTGCAGGACGTGGGGCCGGACCGCGAGGGCGGCATCTCGTCCATCGCCACCGTGATCGGTGCCCGAGCCACCGTGCGCCTCGCGATCGGCCTCTGGGCGGTGGCGGGGGTCGCGATGCTCCTCACGCCCTGGCCCGGCCCCCTCGCGGCGGTACTCGCCGTGCCCTACATCGTGAACGCCGCACCGTGGTGGAACGTCACCGATGACACCTCCGGCAGGACCAACCGCGCCTGGCGCCGCTTCATCGCCCTCAACTACATCGCCGGCTTCCTCGCCACGATGATCCTCATCCTCGCCTGGGTCTCCTGACTCCGACGCCCCCGCGACGAACCCACCTCCTCCCGAAAGGAACCCGATGTCCCGCCCCGCCGAAACGCCGACCCCGCCGTCCCGAGAGCGCGTCCGTCGCCACTCGTGGCTGCGGGTCTTCCTCCCGGTCCTGCTGATTCTGGTGTGGCTGGCCGGGGCGTCGTTCGGTGGTCCCCTGTTCGGCAAGGTCGACGAGGTCTCCTCGAACGACCAGACCACGTACCTGCCCGAATCGGCCGACGCGACCACCGTGCAACAGCTCCTGGGCGAGTTCAACGACAGCGACGCGATCCCGGCCATCGCGGTGTTCACCTCGGACCAGGAGCTGACGCAGACCGAGCTCGACGCGATCAGCGATGCGGTCGCCGACGCTCCGTCGGTCGAGGGCGTCGCGGACGACGTCTCGCCCGCGCTCCCGTCCGACGACGGGAAGGCCGTGCAGGCGTTCATCCCGATCGAGGGCGACGCGGAACTCGCCGATACCACCACGGCGCTCGGCGAGGAGTTGCGCGCGGCGGTCCCCGACGGGGTCACGGTCTACATCACCGGACCGGCCGGTTTCAGCGCCGACCTGGTCGCCGGCTTCTCGGGGATCGACGGCCTCCTGCTCGGGGTGGCGCTGCTGGCGGTCCTCGTGATCCTCGTCCTGGTCTACCGGTCGTTCCTGCTGCCCCTCGTCGTGCTGTCCACGAGTCTGTTCGCGCTGTGCGTCGCGCTCCTGGTGGTGTGGTGGCTGGCGAAGTGGGAGATCCTGCTGCTGAGCGGACAGACCCAGGGCATCCTGTTCATCCTCGTGATCGGCGCCGCGACCGACTATGCGCTGCTCCTCGTCGCCCGCTTCCGTGAAGAGCTGCGCGTCGCGCAGGACAAGGGCGTCGCGCTGCGGGCCGCGTGGAAGGGCTCGGTCGAGCCGATCGTCGCGTCAGGCGGCACCGTGATCGCCGGACTGCTGTGCCTGCTGCTCAGCGACCTGAAGTCGAACAGCACACTGGGGCCGGTCGCCGCGATCGGCATCGTGTTCGCGATGCTGTCGGCGCTCACACTGCTCCCGTCGTTGCTGCTGCTCTTCGGGCGCGCGGTGTTCTGGCCCCGCCGGCCCCGTTTCGAGCCCGAGGTCGTCGCGGAGGAGCACGGCATGCGCACCACCGGGCTGTGGGCTCGCCTCGCCGGCGCGGTGAAGAAGCGCCCCCGGGTGATCTGGATCGTGACGACGCTCGTGCTCCTGGCCGGAGCCGCCGGAGTCACCCAGCTCGACGCGGTGGGAGTGCCGCAGTCCGACCTCGTACTCGGAGCCTCTGAGGCGCGCGACGGGCAGGTCGCGCTGGGCGAGCACTTCCCCGGCGGGTCGGGCAGCCCGGTGTCGGTCGTGGTCGACGAGGAGCGCATGCAAGACGCGGCGGACGTGCTCCTGTCCAACGACGGGATCGACGGGGTCACGGTGACCGCCGCCGACTCCCCGAGCGGCTCCGCGCCGATCGACGAGGACGGGATCACGGCGGTCGGCCCTCCGGGAACCCCCGCGCCGGATCCCACGGTCGTGGACGGTCAGGTGCTGCTGCAGGGGACCCTGACCGACGCAGCGGACTCCGCCGAGGCTGCCGCGACGGTGCGGGAGCTGCGCGTCGAGCTCGACGACCTCGGTGCGATCGTGGGCGGCGTCACGGCCACATCGGTCGACACGAACGATGCCTCGATCCACGACCGCAACCTCATCATCCCGGTGATCCTGCTCGTGATCATGCTGATCCTGATGCTGCTGCTCCGGTCGATCCTCGCCCCGGTGCTGCTGATCCTGACCACGGTGCTGTCGTTCGGAACCGCGCTCGGCGTGTCCGCGCTCGTGTTCAACGGGATCTTCGCGTTCCCCGGCGCCGACCCGGCCGTCCCGCTCTACGGCTTCGTGTTCCTCGTGGCCCTGGGCATCGACTACAACATCTTCCTGATGACCCGCGTGCGCGAGGAGTCGAAGCAGCACGGAACACGCGAGGGCATCCTGCGCGGGCTCTCGATCACCGGGGGCGTCATCACCTCTGCCGGCCTCGTGCTCGCCGCGACGTTCGCCGCCCTCTCGGTGATCCCGATCCTGTTCCTCGTGCAGCTCGCGTTCATCGTCGCGTTCGGCGTCCTGCTCGACACGTTCGTCGTGCGCTCGCTGCTCGTGCCCGCTCTCACGTACGACATCGGGAAGGCCATCTGGTGGCCGTCCGCGCTGTGGCGCCGCGGGAAGCCGTGACGACGGGATCGCGGGAAGGGTGCCCTCGACAGGATTCGAACCTGCGACCTGCCCTTTAGGAGAGGGCTGCTCTATCCTGCTGAGCTACGAGGGCGCGCACCCCAGTCTACGGGACCGGGATGCGCGCCCTCGGCCGCTCAGGGTCAGGCCGCGAGGGCGAGGTACGGCTCCCACCGCGGGTCGCTCCGCTCGGACCCCCGCACCGTCCAGGCGGTGCCGTGGGGTGGGCGCGGCGTGAACCGCAGCTGCCACCGCATCTCCTGCGGCGTGCGATTGCTCTTGAGGTTGTTGCACCGCAGGCAGCACGCGACGAGGTTCTCCCACGAGTCCGCTCCCCCGCGCGACCGGGGCAGGACGTGGTCGATGGTCGATGCCGACTTGCCGCAGTAGCCGCAGCGGTGGTCGTCGCGGCGGAGCACCCCGCGCCGGGTGACCGGAACACGTCGCCCGGTCGGCACCCGCACGTAGCGGGACAGGATGATCACGGCTGGCCGGTCGTAGACACCGTGCGTCCCCCAGACGGGGTCGTCTTCGACGCGCTCGATCACGGTCGCTTTCTCATTCATGACCAGGACCAGTGCTCGCTTGAACGACACGATCGCCAGCGGCTCGTACCCGGCGTTCAGGACCAGTGTGCGCATTCGTCATCCTCTCGATCCGCCGGGACGGCTTCCCGGCACTCTCGACTCACACGGCATCGCACAGGTGGTGGAGTGCACGCAGGGACGAAAAAAGGCGCTGTCTAGAGACAGCGCCTTTCGCGCGCGGCAGGACCGCGGCATCCCTGCGGGCGATGCTGAAGGACGTGACGACCGAGGGCATCCATGGTTCGGATGGTCGGTATTCGCTCCATCAGCCTCTCCCGCCTGTTCGACGACGGGTTCAGGCTAACCCATCCCACAGGGGGCAGGGCGCAACAGCGGGTGAACGATCGCAGGTGTGTCCGTCAGCCGGCGTTGATCGAGAGCCAGTTGCCCGGCTCCACCAGGCCGCCGTTGATCCACACCTCGAAGTGCAGGTGGTTCGCGGTCGAACGTCCCGTGCTGCCGACGTAGCCGATGAGCTGACCGGCCGCGACGCTCTGGCCGGCCTGCACCTGACGCGAGCCGTAGAGCATGTGGCCGTACGTGGTCTGCACGCGCTGGCCGCCGATGACGCTGTCGAGCATGACGCAGACGCCGTAGCCGCCGATGTTCTCGGCCGAAGCCCGGACGACGCCGGCCGCAGCCGCGTAGATCGGGGTGCCCGCGGGTGCGAGCATGTCGATGCCGTTGTGACCGCCGCCGATCGTGCGGCTGACGTGCCACGAGCCGAGCGGCAGCGGATAGCGCACCTCGCCGGAGCCCGGCGCGGTGAGCGCGTAGCCGGCCGTGTTGAAGCGACCGCCCGACGACGAAGCCGCAGCGGTGGCGGCGGCCGCGGCGCGAGCGGCAGCGGCCTCCTCGGCCTTCTTCTTCGCGATCTCGTCGGGAGTCGTCGCGCTGAAGGTGCCGCGCACGACGGGAGCGGAGGTCGCCTCGGAAGCGACGACCAGCGACTGCGCGTCGACCGCGGCGAGCTGCTGCACCGTCGTGGTGGCGGCATCGGCCGGCTTGGACGCGGCGTAGGCGGGAAGCGCGACGGCGGCGACCAGTGCACCGACGGCACCGAAGATCGCCACCGACCGGAGAGGCTTGACCACCTTTCGCGCCGTCACCTTCGGTGGGGTGCGGCGAGCCGGAACTCGATCTTCAGGTGTCTTCTCGGTCGGTTCGATGTCTGCGGCCAAAACGTGGTCCTCCTGGGCCTTCGCACCTCGGGTGTGCTGGCTCATCGGCGCTCTCCTCGATGGCGCGGATGGGGAATCGGGTACGAGAGTCATCCGTGCCGAGAAGACGATGAGCCTGAAGGCGTATCTTCGCGGTCCATCCCCAACGGGCTTCTTCGCTGAGGACCTGACCGAGGTTACCGGAAGATAACGATCATGTCACCCTGGGAAACTGGCAATCCTCGGTGAGGCCGTCCGACGCCCCGAGACGGTGCGCGACGAACCGCGATTCTGCGGCGCGATCAGGCCGGTTCGCCCACCAGGAAGATGTGCGACGCGAGCTCGACGGGAAGCTCGAGCCCCTCGTCCTTGCCGTCCATCTGGATGAGGACGTAGCCCTCGTTGAACCGGAAGTCACCGCGCGCCCCCGGTACGACGCCCGCATCGCGCAGCTGCTCCAGCAGCTCGGGGTCGACCTGCGCGGGCTCGGCCAGACGACGCACCGTGCCCTCGACGGGCTCGCCCGCCGCGTTCAGACGCTGCACCAGACCGACGACGCCCTCATCGAACGTGCGGGCCGGGAGGTCGCCGAGCTGATCCAGACCGGGGATCGGATTGCCGTAGGGCGACTCCGTGGGATGCCCGAGCAGCTCGACGAGGCGGCGCTCCACCTGCTCGCTCATCACGTGCTCCCAGCGGCAGGCCTCTTCGTGCACGAACGCCCAGTCGAGTCCGATCACATCCGACAGCAGGCGCTCGGCGAGACGGTGCTTGCGCATCACGTCGACCGCCTTGCGGCGACCGGCGTCGGTGAGCTCGAGCGTACGATCCTCGGAGACCACGACGAGCCCGTCGCGCTCCATCCGCCCGACCGTCTGCGACACGGTCGGTCCGGAGTGGCCGAGCCGCTCGGAGATGCGCGCGCGCAGCGGCACGATGTTCTCCTCCTCGAGTTCGAGGATGGTGCGGAGATACATCTCCGTGGTGTCGATCAGATCGGTCATGTGCGGGCCCTCCGAAGTTCTTAGGCAAGCCTACATTCCCGCGGGGACATCGGATCGACAGCAGGCGGGGCGGCCCCGTGCGCTCCCCCTAGAATCGACCCATGGCGATCGAGATTCCCGGTGACCTCCTGCCCGCTGACGGGCGCTTCGGCTGCGGCCCCTCGAAGGTGCGGCCCGCACAGCTGGAGGCGCTGCTCTCCTCCGGCTCGTCGATCCTCGGCACCTCGCATCGTCAGGCGCCCGTGAAGAACCTCGTCGGCAGCGTGCGCGAGCGGCTCGCCGCGCTGTTCCGCATCCCGGACGGATACGAGATCCTGCTCGGCAACGGCGGCTCCACCGCGTTCTGGGATGCCGCGGCGTTCGGCCTCATCGAGCGTCGTAGCCAGAACCTCGTGTTCGGCGAGTTCGGCGGCAAGTTCGCCGCCGCCGCCGGGGCCCCGTGGCTCGAGGCCCCCGACGTGCGCAGAGCGGAGCCGGGATCCCGCACGCAGGCCGCATTCGTCGACGGGATCGACGTGTACGCGTGGCCGCACAACGAGACCTCGACCGGCGTGAGCGCTCCGGTGTCGCGCGTCGACGCCGACGGGGCCCTGACCGTGATCGATGCGACGAGCGCGGCGGGCGGCATCGACTTCGACGTCGCGCAGGCCGATGTGTACTACTTCGCCCCGCAGAAGAACCTCGGGTCGGACGGCGGACTGTGGTTCGCGGCCGTCTCGCCCGCCGCGGTCGACCGCATCGAGCGCATCGCCGCTTCGGGCCGCTACATCCCCGAGTTCCTCAGCCTCAAGCAGGCGGTCGACAACTCCCGACTCAACCAGACCCTCAACACCCCGGCGCTGACCACGCTGCACCTGCTCGACAGCCAGCTGCAGTGGATCCTCGACAACGGCGGCCTCGCCTGGGCTGCGGCGCGCACCGCGGAGTCGTCCTCCGTGCTGTACGACTGGGCCGAGGCCTCCACCGTGGCGACGCCGTTCGTGTCCGACCCGGCACACCGCTCGCCGGTCGTCGCGACGATCGACTTCGACGACAGCATCGACGCGGCAGCGATCGCGAAGACGCTGCGCGCCAACGGCATCGTCGACACCGAGCCGTACCGCAAGCTCGGACGCAATCAGCTGCGCGTCGCGACGTTCGTCTCCATCGAGCCCGACGACATCCGTCAGCTCACGCGCTCGATCGACTACGTGCTGGAGAACCTCGGCGGCTGAGCGCCGGGACTCACTCCTCCTCGTCGACCTCGCCGGCGTCCGCACCGCGGACGTCGGCGTCGTCGTCTTCGGCGTCGTCGTCTTCGGCGTCGTCTTCGACATCCGCGTCGTCGTCCTCCGCGTCGTCGGATGCGGAGTCGTCGAGTTCGTCGTCGGATGCGGAGTCGTCGAGCTCGTCGATGTCGACGCCGTCGAGGTCGCCGGCGTGAAGGATGTCGGACGCCTCGTCGTCATCCTCGTCGAGCTCGTCGTCCAGGACATCGTCGAGTTCGACGTCCGCGGCTCCGTCTGACCGGTCGCCGTCATCGCCGTCCGTTGCCGCCGCAGCCGCGTCGGCGAGCTCGGCCTGGTGCGCGCGATACTCCGCCAGGCGCTCGGCCCAGGGCACCCATTCGGGCGCGAGGAGTGCGCCGTCGCCCGGCAGGAGCTCGGCCTCCAGCACCGTGGGCTCTTCGTCGTCGACGCGGGCCACCGTCACGGTCCAGTACCACCCCGGATATCCGGCCAGCCGGTTCTCGAAGCGCAGCGAGACCGATCCGTCTTCCTCTGCGATGTATCCGGCGGCCGGCCCGATGGTGGACGCGGGAGTGAACTCGCGCAGCGCTGCGAGCGCGAGATCATGGGCCTCGACGAGGCGGGCGTCAGCCTCAGGCTTCGAGGTCATCAGCGACCTTGCGCAGAACGGCTGCGATCTTGCGGCCGTGACCGGAGGACGGGTAGCGCCCGCGACGCAGATCGCCGCCGATGCCGTCGAGCAGCTTCACCAGGTCTTCGATGATGATCGCCATGTCGTCGGCGGGCTTGCGCTTGGCCTTCGCCAGGCTGGGCGGGGCCTCGAGCACCCGCACGGACAGCGCCTGCAGGCCGCGCTTGCCATCGGCGACGCCGAACTCCACGCGCGCACCCGCCTTGATCGCGGTGCCGGCCGGCATCGCGGAGGCGTGCAGGAAGACGTCCTGGCCGTCATCGCTGGCGATGAAGCCGAAACCCTTGTCTTCGTCGTAGAACCTGACCTTGCCGGTGGGCATGGGTGAACCTCGCTGGTATCGAAAAGCAGAACAGAGCGCGCTCGTGCGCGTGCGTCCAGCCTACCGGTCGCGGGGCGAACGGAACCGACCGCGCCGGGGCGAGTAGTCTGGAGCGGATGAGCACGCAGAGCCCCGGACCGGAGGTCCCCATCCGCCGGATCGATCGCATCCTGGCGTTCACCGCACTCGGGATCGCCGCCGCCTCCGTGGTGTGCTTCTTCGCGATCATCATCGGCACCGCCACGGGCATGGACCGCGCCGCGTTCGGTGAAGGCGCGTGGCCGGTCGTCGCCGCGATCCCCTACTGGGGGCTGCCACTCGCGTTCGTGCTGATCATCACCCTGCTGATCATGAGCTTCGTCCGGAAGGGTCGCGCGCAATCGCGTCGCTGAGCCCCCGCCGATGAGCACGCACGCACGACCGCTGGCCGACCGCCTGGCCGCAGCGAGCGATGCCGAGCTCCGAGAGCTGTTCGCCGCCCGCGGCGTACGCCCCGACGCGACGTGGCAGGACTTCTTCGATGCGGCTGAGGCCCTGCTGGAACCGTCCTCCCTGAGCCGAGTCCTCCCGGCACTCACCGCCGCGGAGGCCGCGTCCCTCGTGGATGCCGTCGCCGGTGAGCAGCCGGGCGAGGGCCGCGAGCGACTGGTCGCCCTCGCCCTCCTGCGCGCCGACGGGACACCGCAGCCGCCCGTGGACCTGCTGGTCGAAGGCCGCGCGCGGCCGACGCCGATCGACGCCACTCCCCCCGCGCCGTCCTCCGAGGCCACGTCCGCTCACGCCGCCGAGCGCGCCTTCACCACGGTCGCGCGCCTCGCCGACCTCCTCCTCATCGCCAGGGAGCGGCCCTTCGCCCTCCTGCTCGGCGGAGCGGTGAGCGCCGGCGAGAAGCGACAGCTCGCCGAGGCCGGGCTGCCCACCGAGGCCATCGACCTGCTCTCCGGACTCGCCGTCCGTGCCCGGCTGGCGGCCCCGGTCGACCGTCGGCTGCGGACGACCGCGCTCGCCGAGGAGTGGCTGCGCTCTTCCGTCGCCGCCCGCTGGACGCTCCTCGCGACCGCCTTCCGCGACTCCCTGCCGCGCGGTCTTCGCCCGGCGACTGCCGGGTGGATCCCGGTGTCGCAGTGGCCGCTCGCGCACCCCTGGGACGCCGCCTGGACGGAACACGCCGCTGAGCTCACGGAATCGGCCCGGCTGATCGGTCTGATCGCCGACGACGGCACCGAGCCCCCCTGGGCCGCGCCGCTCCGACGCGGAGAGCCCGCCGACGCCCGCACCCTCGTCGCACAGCTCCCGGCGGAGGTCGACCGCATCTTCCTCCAGAACGACCTCACGGCCATCGCTCCCGGTCCGCTGCAGCCCGCCCTCGACGTGCGACTGCGCACGATCGCCGTCCGGGAGTCCGCTGCACAGGCCTCCTCCTACCGGTTCACCGCCGAGTCGGTGGCCCACGCCTTCGCCACCGGGGAGAGCGAACACTCCATCCTCGACTTCCTCGGCGCGATCTCCCTCACCGGAATACCCCAGCCGCTGGGCTACCTGCTGGCGCAGACCGCCCAACGGCACGGCCTCATCCGGGTGTCCGTCGACGGCGAGACGGGGCGCACCCGGATCGAGAGCAGCGACCCGCACGTGTTGGAAGCCCTCGCGGTCGATCAGGCGCTCCGACCGCTCGCGCTCACAGCCCACGTGGGCTCGCTCACCACGCGAGTGGCACAGGACACCGTGTACTGGGCGCTGACGGACGCCCGCTACCCCGCGAGCCTCGTCGACGAGGACGGAGCGATCGTCGTGCGCGACCGCCACCCCGCCGCTCCCCCGGCCGACGGACACGACCCCGCTGACGACTACGACACGCTGATCGCCCGGCTGCGCGATCGCCAGGGTCCGGACGCCGATGCCGCCTGGCTCGACCGGGAGCTCGAAGCCGCGGTGCGAGCCAAGGCCGTCCTGCGTGTGACGGTCGGCATGCCGGACGGATCCACGCGGGACCTGCTCCTGGAGGCCACGGGTATCGGTGGCGGACGGCTGCGCGGCCGCGACAGGGCCGCCGACGTCGAGCGCACGCTCCCGGTGTCGAGCATCCGCGCGGCGACCGTCGTGGCCCCGTGAGGCCCTGCCCTCCGGACGGCCGGTAGACTGGTCAGCTATGTCTGATGGCCCCCTGATCGTCCAGAGCGACCGCACCGTGCTGCTCGAGGTCGCCCACGCCGATGCCGAGAGCGCCCGACACGAGCTCGCGATCTTCGCCGAGCTGGAACGCGCGCCGGAGCACATCCACACGTACCGCATCACCCGCCTGGGACTGTGGAACGCGCGAGCCGCCGGGCACACGGCAGAAGACATGCTGGAGACGCTCGACCGCTGGTCGCGTTTCCCGGTGCCCCCGTCGGTCGCCGTCGACCTGCGCGAGACCGTCAACCGCTACGGACGGCTCGTCATCGAGCGCGACGACGAGGGCGTGCTGATCCTGCGGTCGACCGATCCCGCCGTGCTGGCGCAGGTCGCGAACAACAAGCGCATCCAGCCGCTGCTGATCGGCCACCCGACTCCCGAGACCTTCGTGGTCGACGCGTGGGCCCGCGGACAGATCAAGCAGGAGCTGCTGAAGATCGGCTGGCCCGCGGAGGACCTCGCGGGCTACACGCCCGGCACTCCGCACGAGATCGAGCTCGCCGAGGACGGCTGGCACATCCGCCCGTACCAGCAGGACGCGGTCGACGCCTTCGCGAAGGACGGCTCCGGCGTCGTGGTCCTCCCCTGCGGCGCGGGCAAGACGATCGTCGGGGCCGGAGCCATGGCCGCGACGAAGACCACGACGCTGATCCTCGTGACCAACACGGTCTCGGCGCGACAGTGGCGCGACGAGCTGCTCAAGCGCACCAGCCTCACACCGGAGGAGATCGGCGAGTACTCGGGGCAGTCGAAGGAGGTCAAGCCGGTCACCATCGCGACCTACCAGATCCTCACCGCCAAGCGGAAGGGCGAGTACGCGCACCTGGCGCTGCTCGACGCCTTGGACTGGGGCCTCATCGTGTACGACGAGGTCCACCTCCTGCCCGCGCCGGTGTTCAAGCTGACCGCCGACCTCCAGGCCCGTCGCCGCATCGGCCTGACCGCGACGCTCGTCCGTGAGGACGGCCGCGAGGGCGACGTCTTCAGCCTGATCGGACCGAAGCGCTTCGACGCTCCCTGGAAGCAGATCGAGGCGCAGGGGTTCATCTCCCCGGCCGTCTGCTACGAGGTGCGCGTGGACCTTCCGCCGAGCGACCGGCTGGAGTACGCCGCGGCGACCGATGACGAACGCTACCGCCTCGCCGCGTCGGCGCCCGCCAAGATCGACGCCGTCCGCGAGCTGATCGCGAAGCACGAAGGAGAGCAGATCCTCGTGATCGGCCAGTACCTCGATCAGCTCGACTCGCTGTCCGATGCGCTGAACGCACCGCAGATCACCGGATCGACGCCGGTCGAGGAGCGCGAGGAACTGTACCGCGCCTTCCGCGAGGGCGACATCTCACTGCTCGTGGTGTCGAAGGTGGCGAACTTCTCCATCGACCTGCCCGAGGCCTCTGTCGCCATCCAGGTGTCCGGCTCGTTCGGCTCACGGCAGGAGGAGGCCCAGCGGCTCGGACGGCTCCTGCGTCCCAAGCAGTCCGGACACACGGCGAGCTTCTACACGCTCGTCGCTCGGGACACGATCGACCAAGACTATGCGCAGAACCGCCAGCGGTTCCTCGCCGAGCAGGGCTACAGCTACACGATCATGGACGCGGACGCGATCGCCGCGGCCGCCTAGCCTCGGCGGTGCGGCTTCCGGCGCTCCGAAGGTAATCAGCAACCGCATGGCCGAAGTCACCATAATGGGGACATGACTGCTGCGCGCATCCTGGTCGTCGACGACGAGCCCAACATCCGCGACCTGCTCTCCACGGGTCTCAGCTTCGCCGGGTTCCAGGTGAAGACGGTCGCCAACGGCGCCGCCACGATCTCGGCCGTCCTCGAGGAGGAGCCGGACCTCATCATCCTGGACGTCATGCTGCCGGACATGAACGGCTTCAGCGTGACCAAGCGCCTCCGCGGCGCCGGCTTCACCGCTCCCATCCTGTTCCTCACCGCCAAGGACGGCACGGACGACAAGATCGAAGGCCTCAACGCCGGCGGCGACGACTATGTCACCAAGCCGTTCAGCCTCGACGAGATCGTCGCCCGCGCCCAGGCCATCCTCCGTCGCACCATGCAGGCCGACGAGGAGTCGATCATCCGCGCCGGCGAGCTGTCGATGGATCAGGACACCCACGACGTCTACGTCGGCAAGGAGCCGATCGAGCTGAGCCCGACCGAGTTCAAGCTCCTGCGCTACCTGATGCTCAACCCCAACCGGGTGCTCTCGAAGGCTCAGATCCTCGACCACGTCTGGGAGTACGACTTCAACGGCGATGCCGGCATCGTCGAGAGCTACATCTCCTACCTGCGTCGGAAGATCGACCCGCACACGGAGGAGTCGCTGATCCAAACGAAGCGCGGCTTCGGCTACATGCTCAAGGTCGGCAAGACGGTCTGACGACGTCGCACGGATCCGCCCTCGACGGCGGGATCGCCACAGCAGGGAGGGCCGCATGGCGCACGAGCCGGATGCGGTGACCACGTGGTGGCGGCGGATCAGCCTCCGCGCCAAGGTCACCGGCGTCACGGTCGCCGTGCTCGCGCTCGGTCTGCTGGTGGCCGGGATCGGCACGGTTCCGCTGCTCCGCAACGCGCTCGTGGAGAACATCAACGCGCAACTTCCTGCCCTCGTCACGAGCGATCTGATCGAGCGCTACTTCGACACCACGACGATCGACGGCGTCACGACCTACACGCCCCGCGACGAGAAGCCCCGCGACTTCTCCTTCGCGGTGTATGACGCGGAGGGCGCGCTGCGCGCCACGGCCCCCAGCGCGTCGGGTCGTGCCCCCTTCTTCCCCGCGGAGTACTCGCTCTCGGAGGCACAGGCGAACGAGGACAAGGTGCTCGCGCTCGAGGGGGACAACGGCAGCGTCTACCACGGGGCCGTCGCCCTGGTGCAGCAGGAGGGCACGCCGCTCAGCATCCAGATGGTCGCTCTGCCGTTGGCCGAGGCCGATCGCATCATCAGCCAGTACTTCGGCATCTACATCACGATCGCGCTGATCACGATCTTCGTCGCCGCATTGCTCACGCGCGGCCTGGTGACGCTGACGTTCCGGCGGCTGGGGCAGGTCGAGCAGACCGCCATGTCGATCGCGGCGGGCGACTTCCGACAGCGCCTCACCGACCTGGAACCGACCACCGAGGTGGGCCGCCTCAATGCCGCGATCAACACGATGCTCGACCGCGTCGATCGCTCCCTCGCGCAGCGCGACCGGACCGTGCAGCACATGCGACGCTTCATCGGCGACGCGAGCCACGAGCTGCGCACCCCGCTCGTGAGTGTCCGCGGCTACGCCGAGCTCTATCGCATGGGCGCGATCACGGGCGAAGAGGACACCGCCAGGGCCATGGAGCGCATCGAGAAGGAAGCGATCCGGATGGGGGTGCTGGTGGAAGACCTGCTGGCGCTGGCTCGGCTCGATGAGGAGCGCGAGCCCACGATCGAGCCGCTCGACCTCCGGCCGATTGCGCGCGACGCGGCGCTCGACGTACGGGCGGCAGCACCCGGCCGGGTGATCTCGGTGATCGACCGGACGCTGGAGAACGTCCCCACGGCGCCGGTGCGCACGCCGATCGTCCCGATCGAACCCGAGCGCACCGCCCCGCGCGTGCGGCCGCTCGCACCGCTGTCCCGGCTGCGCCGCCGCGCCAAGCAGAACGAGGAACCGCCGGCCATCGACTTCAGCGAGGTGCAGGACATTCCCGTGCGGACACCGCCGATCGTGCTCGGCGAGGAGAACAAGGTGCGCCAGGTCGTGACCAACCTCTTGGGCAACGCGCGGCGCTTCTCCCCCGCCGACAGCCCCATCGAGATCGTCGTGGACTCGGATCGCCTGGCGGGAACGGCGAGTATCGCCATCGTCGATCACGGAGAGGGCGTGCCGCCGCAGATCCGGGAGCAGATCTTCGAGCGGTTCTGGCGAGCGGACACTTCGCGGGCGAGGGAGACCGGCGGATCCGGGCTGGGCCTGGCGATCGTGGCCTCCATCCTGAAGGCGCTCAACGGCGACATCGCGGTCTCCGAGAGCCCGGGGGGCGGAGCGACCTTCACGGTCACGCTGCCCCTGGCACCGGCCCAGGCTACGCCGGCCCACCTGCTCGAAGACACGCAACCGCTCGACCCGCTCGACCTGCCCTGACTGCGACGCCTGGCGCTGGCTCTGCACGGAGTCGTGAGCGGACGAGGTGTCCCCAGGACGCAGGGGTGACCCGCCTCCCGTCCGCTCCATCGACGTGGCCTCACCTACCGTCGGAAGCTCCGAGATGAAGGAGTTCCTCATGACCGTATTCACCGTCGACACCGATGCCATGCACGCCGCGCACGCCTCCACCCGCGCGACCATCGAGCGTCTGCGTGCCGAGTCATCGACGCTCATGGCGCAGCTCAGGCAGTTGCAGTCGTCGTGGGTGGGAACCGCGTCCAATGCGTTCCAGGGGTGTGCCGAGCAGTGGCAGGGCGCGCAGCTCCACGTCGAGCAGGTGCTCGACGGCATCGGCACATCGCTCGGCTCCGTCGCGACGCAGTACGCCGACGCCGACCAGTACTCGGCGAGCATGTTCCGCTGAGCGTCGGCTTCACTTCCGGTGAACACCAGAAAGCCCCCGGCCGGAGCCGGGGGCTTTCTGTGGATGCAGCGGGATCAGAAGTCCATGCCACCCGAGGGGTCACCCACGGGAGCGGCAGCCTTCTCCGGCTTGTCGGCGACGACGGCCTCCGTCGTCAGGAACAGGCCGGCGATCGACGCGGCGTTCTGCAGCGCGGAGCGCGTGACCTTCGCCGGGTCGATGATGCCCTGTGCGAACATGTCGCCGTACTCGCCGCTGGCGGCGTTGAGGCCCTGGCCCGCGGGGAGCTCGGAGACCTTGTTGGCGACGACACCCGGCTCGAGACCGGCGTTGAGGGCGATCTGCTTGAGCGGAGCCTCGATCGCCACGCGGACGATGTTCGCACCGGTCGCCTCGTCACCCTCGAGGGACAGGGCGTCGAGCGCCTTGGTGCCGGACTGGATGAGCGCGACGCCACCACCGGGGACGATGCCCTCCTCGACGGCCGCCTTCGCGTTGCGCACGGCGTCCTCGATGCGGTGCTTGCGCTCCTTGAGCTCGACCTCGGTTGCAGCGCCCGCCTTGATGACGGCCACGCCACCGGCGAGCTTCGCCAGGCGCTCCTGCAGCTTCTCGCGGTCGTAGTCGCTGTCGGTGTTCTCGATCTCGCGACGGATCTGCGTGACGCGACCCTCGATCTGGTCGGCCTCGCCGGCACCCTCGACGATCGTGGTCTCGTCCTTGGTGACGATGACCTTGCGGGCACGACCCAGCAGGTCGAGCGTCGCGTTCTCGAGCTTCAGGCCCACCTCTTCGGTGATGACCTGGCCGCCGGTGAGGATCGCGATGTCCTGCAGCTGCGCCTTGCGACGGTCGCCGAAGCCGGGAGCCTTGACGGCGACCGACTTGAAGATGCCCTTGAGCTTGTTCAGCACGAGCGTCGCCAGAGCCTCGCCCTCGACGTCCTCGGCGATGATGACGAGCTCCTTGCCGTCCTGGATCACCTTGTCGACGATGGGCAGGAGGTCCTTGATGTTCGAGACCTTCTGGTTGGCGATGAGGATGTACGGGTCCTCGAACACGGCCTCCTGGCGCTCCGGGTCCGTGACGAAGTACGGGTTCAGGTAGCCCTTGTCGAAGCGCATGCCCTCGGTGAGCTCGAGCTCGGTGCCGAAGGTCTGCGACTCCTCGACGGTGACCACACCCTCCTTGCCGACCTTGTCGATCGCCTCGGCGATCAGCTCACCGATGGCCGGGTCTGCCGCCGAGATGGACGCGGTCGCGGCGATCTGCTCCTTGGAGTCGATCTCCTTCGCGCTGCTCAGCAGCTCCTCGGTGATGGCGGCGACGGCCTTCTCGATGCCGCGCTTGAGGGAGATGGGGTCGGCGCCGGCCGCGACGTTGCGCAGACCCTCGCGGACCAGGGCCTGGGCGAGCACCGTGGCGGTCGTCGTGCCGTCACCGGCGACGTCGTCGGTCTTCTTGGCGACCTCCTTGACGAGCTCCGCGCCGATCTTCTCGTACGGGTCGTCCAGCTCGATCTCCTTGGCGATGGAGACACCGTCGTTCGTGATCGTGGGGGCGCCCCACTTCTTCTCGAGCACGACGTTGCGACCACGCGGGCCGAGGGTCACCTTGACCGCGTCGGCGAGGATGTTGAGGCCACGCTCGAGGCCGCGGCGGGCCTCCTCATCGAAGGCGATGATCTTTGCCATGAGTTTTGTCGTCCCTCCTGGACGTAGACGGTGGGTTTAGCACTCAGAGTGAGAGAGTGCTAACGCCATTCTGGCACTCGACACCATCGAGTGCAAGCCGCGTCGCCCGCCTGTGGAGGGGCGTCAGGGAGCGGGAGTCTCCTCGGACTGCTCCGGCGCCGACGCTGAGCGATCGAGGCCGATCACGACGGTGAGCTGCTTGCCGCCCGTCTCGTTCAGATCGGCGTAGAAGTCGTCCTGCTTCACCGCAGCGCCGCCGATCACCCCGGCGAGACCCACGGCCGCCTGCTCGTCCGCGTCGTCGACGTAGTAGATGGTCGTCGTGGCGAAGTCGTCGCTCGCGCTGTCCGTGGCGAACACGATCCCCGCCGGCCAGCCGGCATTGATGAGAGTGTCACGCATCTGGTCGTCGAGGCCGGAATCAGGGGTCGCGTTGAGGATCATGACCGAGTAGCTCGGGTCGACCACACCCGTCTCCTCCGGTGTCGGCACCGCGCTGGGGCCCGCCTCGGGGAACAGCTCGATGCGCCCCATGACGACCAGCGAACCGAAGATCCCGGCGATGATCAGGACGAGCGCAGCCACGAAGGACCACAGCAGGACCACCCAGCCGTTCATGCCCGGAGCCTCCGCGCGGTGGGCCCCGACGCGTCCGGAGGCGCGGGGAACGTCATCGAATCGGTCACGGGAGGGCTTGGACACCCCTCGATGCTAGCGGCACGATGCTGGCAATCCGCGACGGAGGCCAGCGAGCGGAGCGAAGCGGGTCCGTCAGCCGACGAAGCCGGGCATGCGCGCCGCCCGTCGGGTGCCCCGGGTGTCGCGGAGCCGTCGCAGCCGCCGCACCAGGACCGGGTCGAACGCCAGGGCCGCCTCCGAGTCGATGAGTCGTCCGAGCAGCTGGTAGTAGCGCGCCGCGCTCATGCCGAGGGTGCTGCGGATGACCTCTTCCTTCATGCCGCCATGCCGCGGCCAGGCGGCTTCGAGGGCGAGGATCGCGCGGTCGCGTTCCGTGAGGTCTCCGAGCATGGCTCCAGGTTAGGACGCGGTGACGTCATCGCCCGCGCGCCACTCCCACCATAGCCCGAGCGGGTCGGCCGCCGCCCGCACCCTGCCGTCGAGCGCGACCACGAAGCCGGACCATGTCGTCGCGTCCACGGACGGCCGCCACACGTCGAGCAGTCCGGGTGGGTCGATCGTGATCCATCGCGCCGGCAGCCCCTGGATCTGCGCGACGAGAGCCTCGCGCGCACGGCGGGGGATGTGGACGAGCACCCCGGGCGTCGTGACGACGGGGGTGGCACCCACAGGCATCATCGCCAGGAGCTCCTCGAGCCTCTCGGCCGCGTCGCCGGCGAGCAGCAGCGGTGGATCGGCTGCGACGATGTCGAGCGCGGCCTCGATGCGGCGCTCGCGCCCGGACTCCCCCGGCCACACGAGCCCGCGCAGCCACCGCCGGTCTCCGTCGTCCGCGGCATCGAGCGGTGCGAGATCGATGCCGCCCCGCCACACGACCTCGGGCAGGCGAACACTCGGCATCGTCCCCGTCACCCGACTCTGCAGCACGACCGGGGAGGGACCGTCGTGCGGGTCGACGGCGAGCCGTTCGGAGCCCTCGGCCGTCACGTAGCGATACGAGTACCGGTCTGGGTACAGGCAGAGACCGGCCGATGCGCCGAGCTCGAGAAGCGCGATCGGCCCCTCGATCTCGGAGAGGACCGGGAGCAGCGCCGCCAGCCGCAGCGGCTCGTTCGTCTGCAGGGACCGCGCCGCGCACTCGGCCACGAGCACGTCGGCGTGCGCCAGGACGAAGGCGCGCCACGCCGCGTAGTCCTCGAGCGGGGCGCCCAGCAGCCGGGACACCGCGAACACCAGCGGTGGCTGGCGGTGCGTCTCCGGGATGCGACGCAGCACATCGCGCAGCTGCTCGTCATCGCTGACGCCGGCCGCCCACTCCCCGTACAGGGCGCTGCGCCCGGGGGCCTCGTCGCGCGCGAAGCGGGCATAGCGCTCCCGGATCGGGTCGGTCATGCGTCCATTCTGACGCGCAGCGCCGAGACACCGCCGCAGCGTGGAGAATGGAGAGGACCCGAGGAGGACGCAATGTCGTACAGCGTGGACAAGACCGAAGACGAGTGGCGCAAGGAGCTCGGCGAAGAGCAGTACGCGGTGCTGCGCCAGGCCGCGACCGAGCGCGCCTGGACCGGAGAACTGCTCGACGAGGAGCGCGCCGGCCTGTACACGTGCGGAGCGTGCGGCGCCGAGCTGTTCAAGAGCGGCACCAAGTTCGACTCCGGGTGCGGGTGGCCCAGCTTCTACGAGTCGATCCGGCCCGACGCCGTGGAGCTCCTGGAGGACGACAGCCTGGGCATGGTGCGCACCGAGGTCCGCTGCGCGACGTGCGGCTCGCACCTCGGGCACGTGTTCCCCGACGGCTTCGGCACTCCCACGGGCGACCGCTACTGCATGAACTCGATCGCGCTGAACTTCACGCCAGACGAGTCGTGAGCGCGCTCGACGCCGTCCGCGCACGACAGTCCTGGTCGAAGGTCGGAGACACCGCGCCCGGGCGGGAAGAACTGCTGGCCCTGGTGGCCGCGGCCGGACGCGTCGCCGATCACTCCTCGCTGCGACCGTGGCGGCTGATCGAGCTGCGCGGCGCCGATCGAGAGGCCCTCGGAGCAGCGATCGCCCAGGCGCAGGGCGACGACTCCCCCTCGACGAAGCCGCTGCGCGCCCCCCTGCTGATCGCGGTGGTGGCCAGCTACCAGCCGAGCGAGAAGGTGCCGCGGTGGGAGCAGGAGGCCGTCGCCTCCGGCGTCGCCCACGTGCTCAGCCTCCTGCTGGACGAAGCAGGGTGGGGTGTGATCTGGCGCACCGGACATTACACGCGGTCGCAGCCGGTCGCGGCGATGCACGGCCTCGCCGACGACGAGGAGCTGCTGGGCTGGCTGTACGTCGGCGACAAACCGCCGGGGAAGTCGCCGGGCCGACGCAAGGCCGTCGACGCGCGCAGACTGCTGACGCGTCTTCCCTCGACCCAACCGGCCGTCGCCGCCGCCGAGCCCGCCGAGCTCGCCGAGAACGAGAAGAAGGCCGAGGCGAACGCGGAGAAGAAGTCCGCCAAGAAGGCGAAGAAGAAGGCCGCCAAGAAGGCGAAGAAGAAGGCCGCGAAGGAGAACCCCGCGTAGTCACCGGCCACGACGCCGCGGCACTGCCACGACGACCGACGCCACCGCGACGACGACCATCGCGATCACCTGCCACAGCGCCGGTCCCGCCTCCGCAGGCCACAGCACGTCGATCACCACCGAGGTCACCAGCTGGCCCAGCACCGAGCCGAGCCCCATCAGCAGCACTCCCGTGTGAGCCACGATGAACGCGCCGAGCAGGATGTACGCGGCACCGAGGAACCCGCCGAGGTAGAGCCACGGCTCGGCCGGGAGGGGGTCCGGCGCTCCGCGCAGCGCGACGCTCAGGGCCGCGGCGACCGCGAGCACGACCGTCCCGGCGATGAAGCTCATGAGCGTGGCGGCGATGGGCGACTGCACGCGCTGCGCCAAACGCCCGTTGGTCGCGGCCTGCCAGGCGATGCCCACTCCCGCGAGGAACGGCAGCACCAGCATCCACAGCGGAGCGGACGCCAGGACGTCGCCCGACAGGGAGATCGCGACCGCGGCGAGCGCCAGCGCCCCACCGAGCAGGCGACCGGGGGTCACCGCGACGACGCCCGCGGGCCCGAAGCCGATCCGGTCCAGCACCAGGCCGTGGAGCGTCTGCCCCGCCACCACGCCGACCGTGAACAGCGAGACGCCGAGGACGCCCGCTGTGAGCCCCTGCGTCGAGACCGTGAGGGCCCCGCACGCGCCGCCGAGGAGCATCCAGAACGGGACGGAGCGCCCGCGGACCCCCCGCCATAGCCGTACGGCACCGCGACGGGCGAACGGCAGGAGCGCGATCACGACCGCGAGCGCCACGAGCCCGACCGAGAAGGAGAGGAAGCCCGCGACGATGCCGTTGTCGACCCGTACGCCCAGCACCCCGTTGATCCGCGCCTGGATGGCGGTCATGACGCCGATGGCGACGGCTCCGCCGAGGGCCAGGGGCGCGGGGAGTCGACGGGCGTCTGTCACCCGTCGACCCTATCCGAGCCCCGGAACCCGACGGCCCACGGTGCTCACGGCGCAGCATGGTGGCCCCGGACAGCGCCCCCGCGCAAGCGGTCACTCATCCTTCCGGGGGAGGATCCGGAGCGCGCGGAAAGGTACCGCGGGCGGACGCGCGCGGCGGGCGCCGTCCGTAGCGTGGACGACATGATCACAGCAGAAGGCCTCACCAAGAGGTTCGGAGACAAGACGGCCGTCGATGACGTGTCGTTCACCGTCCAGCCGGGCACGGTCACCGGGTTCCTCGGCCCGAACGGTGCCGGGAAGTCGACGACCATGCGCCTGATCGTCGGACTCGACCGGCCCACCTCGGGTCGCGCTGCCGTCGGCGGGCGCGAATACCGCAAGCTCCGCGCCCCGCTCACCGAGGTCGGGGTGCTCCTCGACGCGAAGGCCGTGCACACCGGGCGCACCGCCAGGAATCATCTGCGGGCGATGGCCGCGACCCACGGCATCCCCGACTCGCGGGTCGACGAGGTGATCGACCTCGCCGGCATCGGCTCCGTCGCCCGCAAGCGCGCCGGGAAGTTCTCCCTGGGCATGGGCCAGCGCCTCGGGATCGCCTCGGCTCTACTGGGTGACCCGCACACGTTGATCCTCGACGAGCCGGTCAACGGTCTCGACCCCGAGGGTGTGCGCTGGGTGCGGCAGTTCGTGCGCCACGCCGCCTCGGAGGGGCGGACCGTGCTGCTGTCGAGCCACCTGATGAGCGAGATGGCGCAGACCGCCGACCACGTGATCGTGATGGGACGCGGGCGTGTCCTCGCCGATGCTCCCCTCGCGGACCTCGTGCGTTCGTGGACCAGGAACACCGTTCGGGTGCGCACGCCGCGTCCCGCGGAGCTCGCCGCGGCCGTGGGGGCGCCGGACGTCGAGATCGTCAGCTCCGCGCCGGATCTGCTCGACATCGTCGGTCTCCCGGCCGCACGCATCGGCGACCTGGCTGCCGAACGCGGTATCCCCCTGCACGAACTCACGCCCACCACCGGCTCTCTCGAGGACGCCTACCTCGCTCTCACCGGCGACGCCGTCGAGTACCGCACGAAGGAGCTCTCATGACCACGCAGGCCCCCGTCGCCACGACACCGCGCGTCGACACCGGTCGCCGGCTCACCTTCTTCCGGGCCGTCCGCAGCGAGACCATCAAGCTCACCACGCTGCGCTCCACGTGGTGGTCCATCGCGATCGCCGCCGTCCTCACGATCGGCATCGCCATGCTGATCGCCCAGGCGGTGGACGTTCCGGGGTTCGAACCCATCCAGGCCGTGGTCATGCCGATCCAGTTCACGATGCTGTTGGCGGGCATCATCGGCGCGATCGCGGTGACCGGCGAGTACTCGACCGGCATGATCCGCTCGACGCTCACGGCCGTTCCGGTGCGCGGGGCCGTCCTGCTCGCGAAGTCGCTCGTGCTGGCGCTGTTCCTGTTCGTGTCCTCGCTCGTGATCTTCGGTGTCGCGGCCGTGGCGGTCGGGATGATCGTCGGTTCCCGCGATCAGAGCATCGACTGGTCCGACCCGTCGGCGTCGTTCCTGCCGATCCTGGTCGCATCCCTGTCGATGTCGGTGTTCGCCCTGATCGGCGTCGCGTTCGGGTTCATCCTGCGCTCGGGCGCCGGCGCGATCGCCGCGACGGTCGGCCTGCTGTTCGTGCTGCCGATCGTCGGGAACTTCTTCTCGATGGCCGGTGAGGCGTGGGCGTGGGTGGTGGATGCCGCGACCTATCTTCCGGTGGCGGCCGCGCAGAGCGCGATCCTCCCGGGTGAGGGAGCGGCGATCGAGGCCCCCGTCGCCTTTCTGACGCTCGCTTGCTGGGTGGTCGGAGCGCTGCTTGCCGCATGGGCGGTCCTGCGCACGCGCGACGCGTAGAGTCGGCCCGTGAGGAGAACGCGCAGCCGCAGCGACTCGATCCGTGAGGACGAGGAGCTGCGGCTTCCGCGTCCGCCCGGGGTGTTCCGACGCTTCTGGGCGCGGCACCCCGTGGTCGCCGACGTCCTCCTCACGGCGCTCTGCGTCCTGCTCACGCTGACACCGGCCGCGCGTCTGGACGCTCTGCCGGAGCCGTGGGCCGTCGTCCGTGCGATCGTCTGGCCCCTGGCCGTCCTCGCCGCCTGTGCCACGCTGCTGTGGCGGCGGCGGCTCCCGCTGCTCCCGGCGGTCGCGGCGTATGCACTCGACGTGTTCTTTCTGCTCGCGGGTTCTCCGGGCAGCAGCCCGCTGCTCCTGATCGCGGGCTTCTCCCTCGCCGTCCACGGGTCGTCGCGCGCGGCCTGGGCGGCCTTCGGCTGGGGTGTCGCCGCGGTGTCGGCGGTCGCCGGCGCGCTGCTGCTGACCGGTGGCGTCACCCTCCAGTCGGGCCTCAACACGGTCCTGAGCACCGTGGTCCTCGGTCTCATCGGCACTCTGATCGGCGTGAACGTCGGCAATCGCCAGCGATACATCAACGCGGTGATCGACCGATCGCGGCAACTCCTGGTCGAACGCAATCAACAGGCCCAGCTGGCGGCGGCCGCGGAGCGCGCGCGGATCGCCCGCGAGATGCACGACATCGTGTCGCACTCGCTGACGGTGATCGTCGCCCTGTCGGAGGGTGCGGCCGCGACCCCCGATCACACGCAGGCCCGCGCGGCAGCCTCGACCGCTGCCGAGACGGCCAGGAGCGCGCTGACGGAGATGCGATCGATGCTGGGCGTACTGCGCGACGACGACTCGCCGCTCCCCCTCGCGCCGGTCGAGCCCGCCCAGCCGCGGGAGGCGGTCGAAGCCGCCCAGCGCGCGGGGTACCCGGTGACGCTCACGGTGACGGGCACCGCCGACGTCCCGCCGTCCGTCGCCCACGCACTGGGCCGGATCGTGCAGGAGGGGGTGACGAACGCCATGCGCCACGCTCCTGCCGTCTCGATGATCGGTGTCTCGATCGGCTATTCCGACGACGAGGTCCGCGTCGAGGTGGTCAACGACGGCGTCTCCGGCACCGACGTCGGCGCGGGCGGCTTCGGCCTCCGCGGACTCACCGAACGCGCGGCGCATGTCCACGGCCGGCTGCACTCCGGACCGGACGGTCCCGGCCGATGGCGCCTGCACGCCCGACTGCCCCTCAGCCCGGTCGTCCCCGCGACGACACCCACCCCGGAGGACCCCTCATGACATCGCCGATCCGCGTGCTCCTCGTCGACGACCAGGAGCTGATCCGCCTCGGCTTCCGGATGGTGCTCGAGTCCGAACCCGACATCGTGGTCGTCGGGGAGGCGAAGGACGGCCGCGCGGCGATCGCCCAGAGCGCGGCCCTTGCGCCCGACCTCGTGCTCATGGACATCCGGATGCCCGAACTCGACGGCATCGCCGCCACGTCGGCCATCGTGCGCGACCACCCGGAGACCCGCGTGCTCGTGCTCACGACCTTCGACCTGGACGAGTACGCGTTCGGGGCGATCCGCGCCGGCGCGAGCGGGTTCCTCCTCAAGGACGCGCAACGCCACGAGATGCTCGCAGCGGTGCGGGCCGTGCACCGTGGGGACGCCGCGCTCTCCCCCCGCATCACCCGCCTGCTGCTCGAGCACGTGGGGCCGCGGCTCGGATCCGGAACACCGGCGGAGCCCGACCGCGCGGATGCGTCCCGCTACGCCTCGCTGACCGACCGGGAGCAGGAGGTGTTCCTGGCGATCGGTCAGGGCCTGACCAATGCCGAGATCGCGCGCGCTCTCTATGTGGGCGAGTCCACCGTCAAGACGCACGTGGGCCGGGTGCTGGCCAAGCTCGACGCCCGCGATCGCATCCACGCGGTCATCCTCGCGCATCGGCTCGGACTCGTCGGCGACTGACGACTCAGGCGGCGGAGGTCGGCGTCCACGCCGAGACATCGTTCAGACGGTGCACCTCGTCGGACGACAGCTCGAGCCGTGCGCCCTCCAGCAGGTCGGGCACCTGATCCACGGAGCGGGCGCTCGCAATCGGGGCGACCACGGTCGGCTGGGCCCGGAGCCAGGCGAGCGACACCGCGGCGATCGAGGTTCCGCGGGCGTGCGCGACCTCGCCGAGCGCGTCGAGGACGCGCAGGCCCTGGTCGGTGGCGTAGCGCGCGGCACCCGCGGCCCTCGGCGACGCCTCGCCGCTGGCGTCGGTCGAGCGATACTTCCCGGTGAGGAACCCACTCGCCAGGGCGTAGTAGGGCACCAGCCCGAGTCCGAACTCCTCGGCGACCGGGATGATGGTGTCTTCCACGACGTTGCGGTGCACGAGGTTGTAATGCGGCTGGATCGCGATCGGCTGCGCGACCCCGAGCCGCCCGGCGATGTCGACCCACTCGCGAATGCGCTCGGCCGAGTAGTTCGACACCCCCACGTGTCGCACGAGGCCGTCGCTGACCAGCTGGCCGAACGCGGCGACCGTCTCCTCCAGCGGAACGGTCTCGTCGTCGAAGTGCGCGTAGTACAGGTCCAGCTCGTCGACGCCCAGCCGCGTCAGCGACGCCTCCGCTGCGGCGCGCACCGTGGTCGCGGAGAGCCCGGAGAAGTCCGGATGCTGGCTCACCTTGGTCGCGACGACGACACCCCGCGGACGGCGGGAAGCCAGCCACTCCCCGATGATCTCCTCACTCTCCCCGCCCCGATTCCCCGGGACCCACGCACTGTACGAGTCCGCTGTGTCGATGAAGTCGCCGCCACCGTCGACATAGGCGTCGAGGACGGCGAAGGATGCGTCGCGATCGGCGGTCCAGCCGAACACGTTGCCACCGAGGGCGAGGGGGAAGACGTCGAGGTCACTGCTGCCGATGCGGGTCATGCTCATCACAACCCCGATCGCGATACTCGGCATTCCCGCGTGACGCCGTGTGACGCCGCTCCGTCACCGTCGTTACGCGGCGGACTCGCCCTGGTCGTAGATCTGCGACGGACGCCCGACAAGACGGCTGTCCGGCGCGTGTGCGACCCGCGCGTCCTTTCCGTCGTATTCGAAGCGCGACAGCACATAGCGGATGGCCTCGAGCCGCGCGCGCTTCTTGTCGTTCGAGCGCACCACGATCCACGGCGTGACCGGGGTGTCCGTGTGGAAGAACATCGCTTCCTTCGCCGTGGTGTAGTCGGCCCACCTGTCCATGCTCGCGATGTCGGTGGGGCTCAGCTTCCACTGCTTCACCGGATCCTCGCGACGGCGGTCGAACCGGCGGCGCTGCTCCGCTTCACCCACCGAGAACCAGAGCTTGATCAGCCGGATGCCCGAGCCCACCAGCATCCGCTCGAATTCCGGAGCGGTTCGGAGGAACTCCTGGTACTCCTCATCGGTGCAGTACCCCATGACGCGCTCGACCCCGGCGCGGTTGTACCAGGAACGGTCCATGAGGACCATCTCACCGCCGGACGGCAGATGGGCCACGTACCGCTGGAAGTACCACTGCGTGCGCTCGGCGTCGGTCGGCTTGTCGAGAGCGACGACCCGGGCCCCGCGAGGGTTGAGATGCTCCATGAAGCGCTTGATGGCCCCGCCCTTGCCGGCTGCGTCGCGCCCCTCGAACAGGACCAACACCCGCTCCGCGCTGTGCTTCACATGCGCCTGCAGCTTGAGCAGCTCGATCTGGAGGAGGCGCTTCTCGGTCTCGTATTCCGCGCGGGAGAGCTTTTCCGAATACGGGTAGCCCTGCTGCCACTCGGGAACGTCCATCGTCAGCCTCCTGCGAACGGGGCGGCCGTAGGAGGCCTGAACAGATGCGCGCAGGTGGCCGGGGCGGGGTGCCGGCCACCTGCACGTAAGTAACATAACACTCGCCAAAGTGTTACGCAAATGGCGCGGCCGCGGCAGTGCACGACCTCGCCATACCTACCTCTAGGTATGGCATGATCCTTCTATGAGCACAGATGCGAGGGAATCCCTGCTACGCGCGGCGCAACAGCTGTATGCCGCCAACGGGGTGGCGGCGACCACCCCGCGGCAAGTCATCGAGCGAAGCGGTGTGGGACACGGGAGCCTCTATCACCACTTCCCTTCGAAGCGCGACCTGGCGCTCGCTGCCGTCGGCCGTTCGGTGGATGAAGCGTTGGCATCGTCCTCCGACGCCCTGAACGCCCACACCGAGTCGCGAGCGAGGATCGCCGCGTACCTCGAACGTCCCCGCGAGGCGACCTCGGGGTGCCGTATCGGTCGCCTCACGGCTGACCCCTTCGTCGCGGCCGACGAGGAGCTCAGCGCCTCCGTCGCCCGCTACTTCCTCGACCTCATCGGTCTCGTCGCCGACGTCTTCGAAGAGCAGGGACTCGATGGGGGCGTCGCGCGCGACCGGGCTACGGCCGCGGTCGCGGTGATCCAGGGCGGGTATGTCCTGTCGCGAGCCACGGGGGACGAGCAGATGATGCGCGCCGCCGTCCGCGGGTTCCTCGGCCTCGTGGACGCACCCCAGCGACCGGAGGGCGACTCATGACTCTGATCGCGCACCTCAGCGACCCGCATCTGGACACATCTCCGCACCGACTGCGCCGGCTCGAGGCAGTGCTCGCAGCGGTGTCCTCCCTCCCCGACGTCGATGCGATCGTCCTCAGCGGCGATCTTGCCGACCACGGCGCCGCCGAGGAGTACGCCCAACTGTTCGCGACCCTCCCGGCGGACATACCGACGATCGTCGTACCCGGGAATCACGACCACAGCGAGACGATGCTCCACTCCCAGGCCCAGGCCGGTCTCAACCCGGCCCTGTCGGGCTTCATCGACGTGGGCGAGGTGCGCGTCATCGGGCTGGACTCGCACCTCGATGCTCGCGTCGAAGGCCACCTCACGCCGGACACGATCGACTTCGCGCGGCACGCAGCGAGCTCGGCCCCCGGCACCGCCCTTCTCGCACTGCACCATCCACCGGTGCCCGTCGGGCATGATGTCGCCGACGGGTGGAATCTCGAGAACACGAGCGACCTGGAGGCGCTGATCGTGGGGAACGCACGAATCATCGGCGTCCTGACCGGGCACGTGCACTCCGCCCTCGCCGCGTCGTTCGCCGGGGTACCGGTGCTCGGTGCCCCGGGCATCGTCTCCACGATGCGACTGGGAAGCAGGCTCAATCCGATCGCCGACGACACGGCGATGCCGGGGCTGGCCATTCACACCATCGACGGCACCGCCATCCGCACCGTGTTCCACTACCTGAGCCCCGCCGAGCTGTGAGACGCAACGCCCGCCATCCCCCGGAAATACAGGGATGGCGGGCGTTGCCGTCCGGAGCCGACTACGGGACTCGAACCCGTAACCCCCGTATTACAAGTACGGTGCGCTACCAATTGCGCCAAGTCGGCGGGTGCCATCAGCTTAGCGATGGCGGAGGCGCCGCTCGATTACGGCGCGGGCGTCGACGTGGCCGACGGCGTCGGAGTGGGGGTCGAGGTGGACTCGTAGTACGCCTCGCTCGCCACCGACATCACGAACGTGGACAGCTCCTGCGGGTCGTCGAGCGCCCCCACATAGGCCTCGCCGTTCACGACGATCATCGGCGCGGCGGTGAGGACCAGGTCGTCGGAACCGGCGAGCGGACCCTTGAGCGCCCGCGTGGTCGCTTCCTTCGCCCAGTTCACGAAGTCGCCCTCCTCGATGCACTTGCGGACGACCTTCCCGTTGTCGACGCCGACCGCTCCAGCGAGGTTCGCCAGCTCCTGATCGGAGAGACCGTCGCTGCCGACCTCGGGCTGATCGTCGAGCAGGTCGTGATTGAACGCGTAGAACTGGTCGGGCGAGTGCGTCGCGACGCACGCCGCAGCTGCGGCCGAGCGCAGCGAGTACTTCGTGCCGTTGGAGCTGGCCGTCAGCAGCGCGACGGGGTGATAGCTCACTGTCGCCGCGCCGTCCTCGATCCACTGCGCGAGCAGTCGCGCGTTCGCGCGCTCGAACTTCCCCGCATCGGGCGACAGATAGTCGACGTAGACGTGCACGTCCACAGCCTGAGACGCGGTCGGATCCGGCGTGGGAGAAGCGGAGGCACCGGCCTCGGACGGCGTCGGCGTCGGCGTGGCGGGGGCTTCGGCGGAGGTGGCCATCGACGAGATGTCGGTCACCACGACGCCGTCCGACTCCATGCCGCTCGGGCTGAGCTGAGGCTTGGATACCTGCGACGTCACGGCCATGGTCACCGCGGTGCCGATGGCCCCGACGGCGATCACCGCGACCGCGCCGATGATGATCCGTCTCATCAGGCGGGCCCTCGACTGCTGGGCGTGCACCTTCTGGGCCTTCTCCCGCACGACCTCGCGGGAATTGCGAGGTGCGGGGACGTTCGGCGTTTCGTCGCTCGACATCGTTCCTCTTGAGTCTCGGGGGGTCCGGGTTGGCCCCGACCGTCGCCCGGCGACGATCGCCGCAGAACGCGGCCGGATTCGATGCTAGTCAGTGAGGCTGAGAAATACCCAGGTACGGCCGATCGTGCCATACTGAACCCGACCCGATGGCGGGTCACGGCGGGTCACTCCGCCGCTTCATTCACTACGGATCGTCCGGCACGTACCTGCCGGTGAAGGAGAAACACGATGGCATCTGTGACTTTCGACGAGGCCACCCGCCTCTACCCCGGCGGAACCCGTCCGGCCGTCGACAAGCTCAACCTCGAGGTGGGCGACGGTGAATTCCTCGTCCTCGTCGGCCCTTCCGGTTGTGGTAAGTCCACCTCGCTCCGCATGCTCGCCGGCCTCGAAGAGGTCAACTCCGGCCGCATCCTGATCGGTGACCGCGACGTCACCGACGTGCCGCCGAAGGACCGCGACATCGCGATGGTCTTCCAGAACTACGCCCTGTACCCGCACATGACGGTCGCCGAGAACATGGGCTTCGCGCTCAAGATCGCCGGCGTCGGCAAGGAGGAGCGCGCCGCCCGTGTCCTGGAGGCCGCCAAGCTCCTCGACCTCGAGCAGTACCTGACCCGCAAGCCGAAGGCCCTGTCGGGTGGGCAGCGTCAGCGCGTCGCGATGGGCCGCGCCATCGTCCGTCAGCCGCAGGTGTTCCTCATGGACGAGCCGCTGTCGAACCTCGACGCCAAGCTCCGCGTGCAGACCCGTACGCAGATCGCGTCGCTGCAGCGCCGTCTCGGCGTCACCACGGTCTACGTCACGCACGACCAGACCGAGGCGCTCACGATGGGCGACCGGATCGCCGTGCTGAAGGACGGCCTGCTGCAGCAGGTCGGCTCGCCGCGCGACCTGTACGAGAAGCCGAACAACGTCTTCGTCGCCGGCTTCATCGGCTCCCCCGCCATGAACCTGTTCGCGGCGGACCTCGCCGACGGCGGCGTGCGCTTCGGCACCGAGGTCGTCCCGCTCGACCGCGACACGGTCGGCCGCGCCAACGGCTCGCAGGTCACGGTCGGCGTCCGCCCCGAGGACATCACCGTGGGTCCGGCCGACGGCAAGGGCCTGTCGGTCGTCGTCGACCTCGTCGAGGAGCTCGGCGCCGACGGCTACCTCTACGGCCACACCGAGATCAACGGCAAGCGCGCCGACCTCGTGGCCCGCGTGGACGGCCGCAACCACCCGAACGCCGGCGAGACCGTGACCCTCGCGGCCAACGCCGGTCACGTGCACGCCTTCGACCAGGAGACGGGCGACCGCCTGAACGACAAGCCGGTCGTCTCCGCCTGATCGGACACACCATCCGCGGCGCGGGCTGACTTCGGTCGCCCGCGCCGCGCTCGTTTCCCCTCAGGAGCATCCATGCAGGAGTCGCTGCGCATCACCGCCAGCACCGTCGACCCGGGGCTCCTCGCGCTGCCCTGGTCGACCAGCCTCGCCAAGTGGCCGTCCGAGCACATCGTGTCGCTGCCGAAGGGGCTGTCCCGGCATCTCGTGCGCTTCGCGGACCTCTCCGGTCGGGTCGTCGCCGTCAAGGAGACCACCGCCGCGATGGCGCAGCGCGAGTACGACATGCTCGGCAACCTCGCCCGCCTCGACGTCCCCTGCGTCGCCAGGGTCGCCGTGATCGCCGGGCGCACCGACGCCGCCGGCGAGCCCCTCCCCGCGGCGCTCGTCACCTCGCACCTCCGCTTCTCCATGCCGTACCGCGCCCTGTTCACGCGCGTGCTCCGCCCTGACACCGCCACGCGACTCGTCGACGCGCTCGCCCTGCTCCTCGTACGACTCCACAACGTCGGCTTCTACTGGGGCGACGTGTCGCTGTCGAACACCCTCTTCCGCCGCGACGCCGGCGCGTTCGCGGCCTACCTCGTGGATGCGGAGACCGGCGAGCTTCACGAGGAGGGCCTGACGGACGGCCAGCGCGCGTACGACCTCGACCTCGCCAGGACGAACATCGCGGGCGAGATCATGGACCTCGCCGCGGGCGGGCGGCTCGAGCACGGCGTGGATGCGGTCGCGATCGCCGACGGCATCGTGTCCTCCTACCGCTCGCTCTGGGCGGAGCTCACGGCGCAGGAGTCGTTCTCAGCGGCCGAGACATGGCGCATCACCGAGCGCGTCGAACGCCTCAACGCGCTCGGCTTCGACATCGACGAGATGTCCATGTCCACGACCGCCGACGGGACGGTGGTCGAGATCCAGCCGAAGGTGGTGGATGCCGGCCACCACCAGCGCCGCCTCATCCGGCTGACGGGACTCGACGTGGAGGAGAACCAGGCGAGACGCCTGCTCAACGACCTCGACGAGTTCCGTGCCCGCTCGACCAAGCAGTGGGCGGACGAGGAGATGTACGCGCATGAGTGGCTCACGCGCGTGTTCGAGCCCGTCGTCCGCGCCATCCCCTACGACCTGCGCGCCAAGCTGGAGCCCGCCGAGGTGTTCCACCAGGTGTTGGAGCACCGCTGGTACCTGTCGCAGGCGCAGGGCCGCTCGATCCCCCTCGCGGAAGTCCTGACCAGCTACATCAACGACGTGCTGCGCCACCGCCGCGACGAAGCGACCATCATGGGACCGCCGACCGAGACCATGAGCCTCCCGGTGATCACCGGCACGCTCTCGCTCGCCGATGACGAGGACGAGGTCGACTGGCGCGACCTCGTCTGAACGCCGCCCTCAGTAGCCGACCGTGAACCGCTCGCGGTGGTGGTTGCCCTGCTCGATCTCGTCCACGACGGCCACGGCGAAGTCCGCGCCGGAGATGTACGACTTCCCCTCCTCGTCGCGCACCAGCACGTCGCCGCCGTCGCGGTAGCGACCCGTCCGCTCCCCCTCGGCCCAGGGGCCGAAGACCTCGGCAGGGTGCACGAAGAACCAGTCCAGCGCAAGATCGGTCCGCTCGAGCAGCGCGAGCGAGTCGATGCCGACCTGTGCCTCGTGCTTGTACTCCTCCGGGAAGTCGAGGTCGAAGAGCCTCGGCCCCTCCGGAGCGACCAGGCTGCCGCCGGCACCGCCGACCACACCGAGCCGTGTTTCGGTGCCGTCCAGGAGGTCGATGACGTTCGTGAGGGCCTCGAGCACCCGATCCTCCATGTCACCGCGGGGCGACAGCGCGGACACCACGGCATCCGCACCCGCGAAAGCCTCCCGCAGCGACGCCGCGTCGAGGGCGGATCCCTGCACGTACGCGGCGCCGGCGACCGGGTCGGACGGCGTCGTGCGGGAGATCGCGACGACCGCATGATCGCGGCTCACCGCCTCCGACACGATGTGCCGTCCGGCATAACCGGTTCCTCCGAGGACGATGATGCGCGCCATGCTCTGCCTTTCTCGTGCGGTCAGTCCGCCGCGCGGACGGTCGCCACCTGGTACAGGGCGACCGACGCGGCGATCCCGGCGTTCAGCGACTCCGTCGCCGCCGAGATGGGGATGGAGACGATCTGGTCGCAGGTCTCGGTCACCAGACGCGACAGGCCCTTGCCCTCGGAGCCGACGACGATCACGACCGGTCGATCCGCGAGCTGCAGCTCGGGCAGCGACACGTCACCATCGCCGTCGAGCCCCAGCACGAACACGCCCTGCTTCTTGAACTCCTTGAGCTGCGTGGTGAGGTTCGTCGCGAGGGCGACGGGGATGCGCGCGGCGGCACCGGCACTGGTCTTCCACGCCGCCGAGTTGACACCGGCGGAACGGCGCTGCGGCAGGATGATGCCGTGGCCGCCGAACGCCGCCGTCGAGCGGATGATCGCGCCGAGGTTGCGCGGGTCGGTCACGCCGTCGAGCGCCACGAACAGCGGCGTCTCCCCGCGGTCGATGACCTGCTCGAGCAGATCCTGCGGGTGCGCGTACTCGTACGGCGGCACCTTCAGCGCGACGCCCTGGTGCACGCCGTCGAAACCCGCCATGCGGTCGAGCTCCTGGCGCGTGACCTCCAGCACCGGGATGTCGCGGTGAGTCGCGATCGACAGCATCTCCTTGACGCGATCGTCCATCTCGACACGCTGCGCGATGTACATCGCCGACGCCGGGATCTTGGCCCGCAGCGCCTCCAGCACCGAGTTGCGGCCGGTCACCGTCTCGGTGTCGGTGGTGTTGTCCTTGGCACGGGCCGTGCGGTTGGGGCTGCCACCCGACGGGCGCCCGCCGGGCTTGCCCTTACCGCCCGCCGCGGCGTAGCGCTCGGCCGCGGCCTTGCGCTTCCCGGCCGGGTGCCATGCGCGGTCCTCCGCCTTCGGGGTGGGACCGCGGCCCTCGAGCGCCTTGCGCCCGAGACCACCGGTGCCCTTCGTGGGGCCCTTCTTCTTGCCCTTGCTCGCGCCGGGGCGCCCTGGCTTAGTCATCGATGCTCCAATGAGTTCCGGCCGGAGTGTCCTCCAGCGTGATTCCTGCGGCAGCGATCGCATCACGGATGCGATCCGCCGCCGCCCAATCCTTGTCCGCCCGCGCCTGCGCACGCTGCGTGATCATCTCCTGCACCAGCGCGTCCAGTGCGGCCGCCCGGGCGTCGCCCGCGGCCGTGGCGTCGCTCGGTCGGAGACCGAGCACCGACGTCATCGCCGACACCGCGCGCGCCGCCTGCGCGGCTGCGTCGCGGTCTCCCGCGTCGAGCGCGGAGTTTCCCGCCCGCACGGTCTCGTGCACGACCGCGAGCGCCTGGGGAACGCCGAGATCGTCGTCCATCGCAGCGGCGAAGGCCGACGGCAGGTCTTCGCGACTCTCGGCGGCGTCCACCTCCGCGACACGCGCCGCCCGCTCCAGGAAGGTACGGATACGACCGAGGGCCGCCTCCGCCTCCGCCCACGAGGACTCCGACAGGTCGAGGCTCGAGCGGTAGTGCGCGGCGGCGAGCGCATAGCGCACCACCAGCGGGTCGTGCGCGTCGAGCACGTCACGGGCGAGCGTGAAGTTGCCGAGCGACTTCGACATCTTCTGCCCGTCCACCGTCACCAGGCCGTTGTGCACCCAGTACCGCGCGAAGCCGTCCCCCGCTGCCGTCGACTGCGCGAGCTCGTTCTCATGGTGAGGGAAGCGGAGGTCGAGCCCGCCGCCGTGGATGTCGAACTCGTCGCCGAGGTAGCGCTTCGACATCGCCGAGCACTCGATGTGCCATCCCGGTCGCCCGAGACCCCACGGCGAACGCCACGTGGCGTCGGCCGGCTCATCCGGCTTCGACGCCTTCCAGAGCGCGAAGTCCTGCGGATTGCGCTTGCCCCGGGGGTCCGCATCCTCCGCCGCCTCCATCGCGTCGACCGACTGATGCGTGAGCGCGCCGTACTGCGCCCACGACCGCACGTCGAAGTAGACGTCGCCGGAGCCGTCGGGCGCGGGATAGGCGTGACCGCGGTCGATGAGGCGCGTGATCAGCTCCTGCATCTGCGGCACCGAGGCCGTGGCACGGGGCTCGTAGGTGGGCGGCAGGATGCCGATGCCCGCATACGCCGCGGTGAACTCCTGCTCCATCCGATACGCCAGCGCCCACCACGGCTCCTCCGGTGTGGCGTTCTGCAGCACCTTGTCGTCGATGTCGGTGACGTTGCGCACGAACGTGACGCGACCGTAGCGGTGCTCGAGCCACCGGCGCAGCAGGTCGAAGCTCAGCGCGGCCCTGACGTGACCGATGTGGGGTCCGGACTGCACCGTCGGTCCGCACACGTACATCGTGATGTTCTCGGAGTCGAGAGGCACGAAGTCGCGCAGCAGCTGTGCGCGGGTGTCGTAGAGGCGGAGGGTCACCGGTCAAGCCTACTCGGCGGGCGCGCGGCGCTCCTGATCGTGTCGCGGATACGCTCGGCTCAGCGGTGCGGGCCGTCCACCGGCACCACGAGTGCGACGGCCGTGACCGCGATGCCTTCTCCGCGGCCGGGGAAGCCCAGGGCGTCGGTCGTCGTCGCAGTGACCGACACGGGAGCGTCCCCGAGCGCCGCCGACAGCGCGCGCTCCGCCTCGACACGGCGGGCGCTGAACCGCGGACGGTTGCCCTGGAACTGCACGGAGACGTTCCCGATCGAGAAGCCGGCTTCGGCGAGCAGCCGCCGCGTCGCCGACAGGAACACGTCGGCGTGCGCGCCCGCATACTCCGGATGCGCCGTGCCGAAGTGGGTGCCGATGTCACCCAGCCCCGCCGCGCCGAGCAGGGCGTCGACGATGGCGTGCGCGACCGCGTCGCCGTCGGAATGACCCGACAGCGGCTGTTCGCCCGGCCACTCCAGCCCGGCGAGCCACAGGTCGCCCTCGCCGCCGAACGCGTGCACGTCGGTTCCGACGCCCACGCGCGGTAGAGCGCCTGCGCCGCGGTCTCGCCGAGCACCCGTGCTCGGGGGCGCCGTCGCGAGGAGAGCCCTGGCACGCTCGAGGTCGTCGGGAGTGGTGATCTTGAACGATCGTTCCGAACCAGGGACGAGGCGGACCGTGTGACCGGCCGCGGCGAACAGCGCCGCGTCGTCCGTGTACTCCGCGCCCTCCTCGGCGGCACGCGCGTACGCCGCCTCGAGCGCGTCGCGCGGGAAGCCCTGCGGCGTCTGCGCCGCGGCGAGCTCGGAGCGGTCGACGGTGCCGGTCACGACGCCGCCGTCCACCCGCTTGAGGGTGTCGACGACGGGAAGCACCGGAAGCGCGGCCGCCTGCGCCGTGACGGCCGCGGCGACCGCATCGATGACGGACGGCGGGGTGAGCGCCCGCGCCGCATCGTGGACGAGCACCGTCGTCACGTCTCCCCAGAGAGCCGCCAACCCCGCGGCGACGGATTCCTGACGGGTGGCGCCTCCCGTGACCACGCGGCCGAGATCGGCGCGGTCGCCCGCGGCGGCGAGAAGCTCGGTCTGCGCATCGCCCTCGTGCCCGGCCGGCGCGACCACGATGACCTGCAGGGGCTGCGCCGCGAACACCCCGTCGAGGGCGTGGCGCAGGATCGTGCGATTGTCGATGCCGACGAACGCCTTCGGGGCGCGCGCCTCCAGTCGGGTGCCGGAGCCGGCGGCGACGATGATGATCGCGGTGTGCGGGACGGGAACGATGCTCACGCCTTCACGTTACCGGCGGAGACGACGAAAGGCGGGTGCCGCAGCACCCGCCTTTCGTCGTGAAGAAGTCAGGAGGCGAGGACCTCGTCGAGCAGGGTGCCCGCCTTGTCCTCGTCGATCTTCTCTGCCAGCGCCAGCTCCGAGATGAGGATCTGACGAGCCTTCGCCAGCATCCGCTTCTCGCCGGCGGAAAGCCCGCGGTCCTGGTCGCGACGCCACAGGTCGCGCACGACCTCGCTCACCTTGATGACATCGCCGGAGGCGAGTTTCTCCAGGTTCGCCTTGTAGCGGCGGGACCAGTTGGTGGGCTCCTCCGTGAAGGGAGCGCGCAGCACCTCGAACACGTGATCGAGGCCCTCCTTGCCGATCACGTCGCGAACGCCGACCAGGTCGACATTCTCGGCCGGGACCTCGATGATGAGATCGCCCTGCGTGACGTTGAGCTTCAGGTACTTCTTCGTCTCGCCCTTGATGACGCGTTCCTTGACCTCGATGATGGTCGCAGCGCCATGGTGCGGATAGACGACGGTCTCGCCAACCTCAAAAAGCATAAAAACATGTCCTTTCGGCAACCTCAAGGATACCACAGGGGATATGCGCTAAGGTTCGCGCTTCCTCGTCCACGCCCCGCTGACACATACCCATAGAATGGGTACGGATATCCCGCCGGACCTCAGGAGGACCCGTGAAATCGCGCCTTGTCGCGTCTGCCGCCATCAGCGCCCTCGTTCTGCTCGGCGCGACCGGGTGCACGTTCATCACGCCGCAGTCGACCAAGATCGAGTACGCGGCCTCCGACGGCGTGAACGTCTCCGACAAGGACGGCCCGATCGACGTGCGGAACGCCCTGGTCATCGCGAACGAAGACGGCTCCGTCGGCAACTTCGTCGGCGCGATCGTCAACCCGACGCAGGACCGCGCCACCCTCACCATCACCCTGGAGGGCGTCGACCCGTTCACGGTCACCGTCTCCGCCGGCCAGACCATCAGCCTCGGCTCCGACGAGGAGCCGCTGCGCATCGTCGGGCTCGACACGAAGCCCGGCGCCACGGTCGACATCCACTTCCAGTCCGGCGACTCGGCCGGCGTCACGACCGCGGTGCCCGTGCTCGACGGCACCCTCCCCTACTACTCGGACCTCGCCCCCGAGGGCGACTGACACCGCACGAACACAAGAGGCCGGCACCCACGGGTGCCGGCCTCTTCGCGTCCCCCGTCGTCAGCCCTCGAAGCGGTAGCCCAGACCGCGCACGGTCACGAGCATCACGGGCTCGCTCGGGTTTTCCTCGATGCGGGACCGGATCCGCTTGATGTGCACGTCGAGCGTCTTCGTGTCACCGAAGTAGTCGCTCCCCCACACCCGGTCGATCAGCTGCCCCCGCGTGAGCACGCGCCCGGAGTTGCGCATCAGGACCTCGAGGAGCTCGAACTCCTTCAGCGGCATGTTGATCTGCTCCCCCGCGACCGACACCGTGTGGCGATCGATGTCGAGCGACACGCGTCCGCCCTCGAGCACCCTCTCGTCGAGCTCGCCCTCGGCCTGGACGACCCGACGCAGAACGGCCCGCATCCTGGCCAGCAGCTCCCGCGACGAGTACGGCTTGGTGATGTAGTCGTCGGCGCCCAGTTCGAGCCCCACCACGATGTCGACCTCGGAGTCCTTCGCGGTCAGCATGATGATCGGGATGGCCGACGTCGACCGGATCTGACGACACACCTCGGTGCCGGGCATCCCCGGCAGCATCAGGTCCAGCAGCACGATGTCGGCACCGCGCTCCCGGAACGCCGCCATCGCACCGGGACCGTCCTCGGCGATCTCCACCTCGTACCCCTCGCGGCGCAGCAGATACGCGAGGGGATCAGCGAGGTCGGGCTCGTCTTCGACGAGAAGGATGCGGGTCATGCGGTCTCTCCGTTTCGGACGCGCGAGCCGGCCGACCTGGCCGCTTTCCGCGCACGCTTCTTCTTGTTCTTCTTGTCACGATCGGCGTTCGCCGGCGCGGCGATCTGCGGAAGACGGATCGTGAAGGTGGAGCCACGGCCCGGCCGGGACCACAGGCGCACCTCGCCGCCGTGGCGCTGCGTGGCGTGCTTCACGATCGACAGTCCGAGCCCTGTGCCGCCGGTGCGGCGCGAGCGCGCCTCGTCCGCACGGTAGAAGCGCTCGAAGATCCGCTCCCTGTCGGCCTCCGCGATCCCGATGCCCTGATCGGACACGGCGATCTCGACCACGTCGTCGTCGGCCCGCACCCCCACACCTACGCGCGAGCCGCGCGGGGAGTACACGATCGCGTTGGCGATCAGGTTGCCCACCGCCTCGATGAGGATCTGCGCGTCGCCGCGCACCCACACGCCGCGGTCGCCCCCGCGGGCAAGCTCCACCCCCGCCGAATCGGCCTGCACGACGTGCGCCTCGATGGACGAGGCGATGACCTCGTCGATCGAGACGGGTCCGACCTCCGTCAGGCCGTCCTCCGCCTGCAGGCGGGACAGGCTCATGATGCGGCCGGTGAGCTGTCCGAGTCGGTTGGCCTCCGCCGAGATGCGCGACGCGAAGACGCGCACCTGTGCGGGATCGTCGGCGGCGGACTCGATCGCCTCCGCGAGCAGGCTCACCGCCCCCACCGGGGTCTTGAGCTCATGACTCGTGTTCGCCACGAAGTCCCGACGCATCTGGTCCAGGCGCTCCTGCTCGGTGACATCCCGCACGATCAGCAGCACCAGGCGCGCCCCGATCGCACTCGCCCGTGCCGACACCAGGCGCGGATCGAGGCTGAGCCCTCCGCGAGTGATGCGCAGCGACTCCATCGCCGTGTCGCCCGACGCGCGGACGCCGCGCACCAGCTGCCGCAGCTCCGGGTTCTCCAGTGTGGAACCGACCTCGATGCCGAACCGCGCCGCCGCCCGCGAGGTCGCGAGCACGAGTCCCGAGGCGTCGACGACGCAGGCCGCGTCGTCCATGCTGCCGAGCACATCCGTGATCCCCTGCGGGATCGACGTCGACGTCTCCTCCTCCGCACGCGCCCTCGCCCGGTAGGCCCAGACGACCAGGAGCGACATCCCGACGCCGATCACCAGCCCGATGGCAAGGGAGGACAGCGCGAGCTGCGGCAGGGTCATGACTCCAGCGTAGAGCGCGTTCACCGCCCGTCCGGCGGGTTTCCGCGCCGTGACGGGGAGGCGAGACGTACTATTCACTCGCTGGGCACCGTTCGTTAACCTTCGGGGCAGACAATCGCTTCAGGCCTGCGCACAGGCCCGAACTCGTGCGGACGCCCCGCCGCCTCGCGCTGACGACTCAGCAGAGATCCGAACGAAAGGTTGCGCCCCCATGCGCGAAGTCTTCCACCAGTCCCTCGAGGACCTGCAGTCCCGCCTCGTCGAGATCGCCGACCTCGTCACCGTCTCGATCGACAAGGCGACGCGCGCGTTCGCCACCAGCGACGTCGCCCTGGCCGAGGAGGTCATCGCCGACGACGCGAAGATCGACGAGCTGGCCGTCGCGCTCGACGAGCAGGCCATCGAGATCCTCGCCCGCCAGCAGCCGGTCGCGCGCGACCTGCGCATCGTCGTCACCGCGCTGCGCGTGAGCGCCTCCCTGGAGCGCATGGGCGACATGTCCGAGCACATCGCACAGCTCGCCCGGCTGCGCTTCCCCGAGCGCGCCATCCCGAAGGGCCTCAAGGGCACCTTCGTGCGGATGGGCGAGCTCGACGTCGAGATCTCGCGCACGCTCGCCGAGCTGCTGCGCACCCAGGACCTGAAGTTCGCCGACCAGATCCGCAACGCCGACGACGACGTGGACGAGCTGCACGCCAGCGTGTTCGAGAAGGTGCTCAGCGACAACTGGAAGGGCGAGGCCGTCGCCACCGTCGACGCCACGCTGGCCAGCCGCTACCACGAGCGCTTCGCCGACCACGCGGTCGCCGTCGCGAAGAAGGTCGTGTACCTGGCGACGGGCGACTGGCACGTCGAGGAGGAGGACATCGCCCTCGCCGTGGAGCAGCAGGAGCTCGGACACGCCTGACGCGTCGCCCGTCGTACGCGAGAGACCCCCTGCGCCGATCGGCGGCAGGGGGTCTCTCGCGTCAGGGCGTGCGCGTTACTTCTTGCCCTGCGCGGCCACGGCGGCGGCACCGGCGGCGGCGGCCTCGGGGTCGAGGTAGCGGCCGGGGCCCGTGGGCGCGTTGTTCTCGTCGAGCTCGTAGACCAGCGGGATACCGGTGGGGATGTTGAGCGCGGCGATGTCGTCGTCGCTGATGCCCTCGAGGTGCTTCACGAGCCCGCGCAGCGAGTTCCCGTGCGCGGTGACCAGCACCGTCTTGCCGGCCTCGAGGTCGGGCACGATCGCGGTCTCCCAATACGGCAGCAGACGGTCGATCACGAGCTTGAGCGACTCCGTACGCGGCACCTCACCGTCGATGTGCGCGTACCGGGGGTCGTTCACCTGGCTGAACTCGCTCGCGTCGTCGAGCGGGGGCGGCGGCACGTCGAACGAACGGCGCCACAGCTGGAACTGCTCTGGACCGAACTCCTCCAGCGTCTGCGCCTTGTCCTTGCCCTGCAGCGCGCCGTAGTGCCGCTCGTTGAGTCGCCACGAGCGCGTGACCGGGATCCACAGTCGGTCGGCCGCGTCCAGCGCGATGTCGGCGGTCTGGATCGCTCGGCTCAGCAGCGAGGTGTGCAGCACGTCGGGGAGGATGCCGGACTCGGCGAGCAGCTCACCGCCGCGACGGGCCTCGCCCTTGCCCTGCTCGGTCAGGCGGACGTCCACCCAGCCGGTGAAGAGGTTCAGTTCGTTCCACTCGCTCTGGCCGTGGCGGAGCAGGATCAGGGTGCGCTTCGCAGTCATGCGGCCAGTTTATCCGCGGCCGTGGATCGGACTGCGCCGGGCACGGGAGAGGATGGACGCATGGCGTCATCTCCGCTCGGCCAGCCGACCCGTGGCACGACCGGGACCAACCGGCTGCGCCGCAACGACCGCTGGATCGCCGCGAGCACCGCGTTGCGTCGCGCGGAGGATCCGCTCGTGGTCGACCTCGGCTATGGCGCCAGCGGGGTCACGGCGCTCGAGCTCGCCGCGCGCCTGCGCCGGGTCCGTCCCGACGCGGAGGTGCTCGGCCTGGAGATCGATCCGGCGCGCGTCGCCACGGCCACGCGACAGCTCGCCGAGGTCCGGGCGGGTCGGACGGGATTCCCTCCTGATCTGCGGGTGTCGTTCGCGCGTGGGGGCTTCGAGGTGCCGCTGCCGGGCGACCGCCGCGCCGCCGTGATCCGCGCCATGAACGTGCTCCGGCAGTACGACGAGCCCGAGGTCCCCGCGGCCTGGCGCACGATGGCGGCGCGCCTCGCCCCCGGCGGCCTGCTCGTGGAGGGGACGTGCGACGAGATCGGCCGCATCGCCAGCTGGGTCGACGTGGACCGGGATGGATCGGCGCTGCGCCTCACGATCTCGCTGCGACTGGAGGGACTCGAGCGTCCGAGCATCGTGGCGGAGCGGCTGCCGAAGGCGCTGATCCATCGCAACGTCCCCGGCGAGCGCATCCACGCGCTGCTCACCGAGCTCGACCGGGAGTGGGACCGCGCGGCTCCCCTGTCGACCTTCGGCGCCACGCAGCGGTTCCTCGCGGCCGTGTCCGCGCTGCGCGACCAGGGGTGGCCCGTGCAGGGCGGCCGCACGCGCTGGCGTCTCGGCGAGCTCACGCTGCCGTGGGACGCGGTCGCCCCGCGCACGACCTGACGCCGGGACGCCCGCTCAGGCGGACGGCGAGGTGCGGCGCGGGTCCGGCGCGGTCGGGCGGCGCGACAGCCGCGTCAGGCGGGGCACCTCCGCCGTGGCGCCCGCGTCTGCGGGGACGATGACCTGCTGCGACGCCGCGATGTCGACGCCCTCGGAGCGCACGACCAGATCCCCGACCGGGGCGCGGCGCGACAGGATCGCGAGCGCGATGGGGCCCTCCTCGTGGTGTCGCGCGACCGAGGTGATGTGCCCCACCTCGTCGTCGCCCGCGAAGACCGGAGCGCCGGGCTCGGGGAGCACTGCGTCGCTGCCGTCGAGGTGCAGCGCGGCGAGCCGCCGAGGCGGATGACCGAGGTTGTGCACCTTCGACACGGTCTCCTGCCCGCGGTAGCAGCCCTTGTCGAGGTGCACCGCACTGCGCAGCCAGTCGGACTCGTGCGGCAGCGACCGCTCATCGACCTCGGACGCCCACCGCGGTCGCCACGCGGCGATGCGCAGAGCCTCCGCGGCCAGCAGTCCGGCGACCTCGCCGTCGTCGAGGGTCGCGGCGAGCGCGGGCACGCTGCCGCTCGTGACGATGGCGATGCGCCAGGCCAGCTCGGCCCCGGGGTGCTCGGCGGTCGCGGCGTACTGATACCCGCCCGCGCTGACGCGCTGCCAGGGGTCCGCCCACACGAACACGCCGTCGACGGCGCGGATGCGCTCGGATGCGGCGCCCCCGTCGACGAAGCCCAGCAGCGCCACGTCGTCGCGCACCTCGACCGTGGCCTGGGTGCGGAACTTCATGCGGGTGAGCCAGCCCGCCAGTGCCTCCGCGTCGGCGGCATCGACGATGAGCCAGGTCGCGGAACCGTCGTCGACGACACCGGCGGCGTGCTCCACCCGCCCCTGGGGATCGAGCACCAGCAGCTCGGTGCTCTCGCCCGGCGCGAGTCGCCCGACGGCCTGCGACGTGATGGAGTCGAGCCAGCCGAGACGCTCGGGGCCCGCCACTTCGATGACGGCGCGGTCGTCCAGCGGGACCAGCGCCTCGCCCGCCGCCAGCCAGCGCTGCTCGCGGAAGGGATCACCGAAGTGCGCCACGCCCCCGTCGCCGAGGACGGCCCCGTTCCGCTCGTCGAACACGCCCATGCCTGCTCGCCCCTCTCCGTTCACACCCGCGCGAGGCGGGCCGAGGCGTGCGCGCGCAGCGGTGTGCCGAGCGCGGCGATGTCCCAGGCCCACAACAGGTGGCCGTCGACCAGGCCGTACATGCGCGAGGCCGAGCCGTACTCCTTCGTCCCCGCTCCGCGCACGATCGCGTCGGACGCCAGGTCGACGCGCGGGCCGTTGATCTCGCCGAGGTAGAACTCGAGCATGCCGTCGGAGCGGGCGATCGAGACCTCGATCGGGAACGCGCCGTTCGGTCCGCGGAGCTCCTCCACGTCGTCGACCGTGCGGACGACCGGCGCGACGGTCGGCGGCAGCAGCGCGGGGCCCGCATCGGATGCAGCAGCCGGGCGCGCGAGGCGCCAGAAGCCGGACTCGGCGGTCAGGGGAATCGACGCCGACTGGTCTTCGCCGGTGAAGGTGGCGGTCGCGGCGTAGTTGAGGAAGGGACCACCGTCATGGCTGAAGCTGACGCGGTGGGTGAACTCGCCCTGCAGACGCTCCTCGCCGACCGGGTACTCGATCACGCCGGTGCCCTCCCAGACCCCGATCAGCCACGAGAGCGGAACGAGATCGGCGGGAAGGTCGGTCGGGAGCTCGATCACGATCTCGTCAGCGCTGACCGCGGAAGAGGTTGCGCAGCACCACGGCCGACACGAAGACGATCGCCAGGCTCGCGAGGCCCAGGAGGCCGATGAAGAAGATTTCGAGCGCCATGATGTCCATGGATCCACCATACCGCGCCGGATCGGCGTCAGGACGGGATGAGTGCCGCCAGCCCGAACCCGACCGAGATGACCCCCATCAGCAGCAGGGCGCCGGTGACGCTGCTCGCCACGCGGAAGATGAACCCCTGCGTGCGGCCGTACCAGAGCTGCACCGCGAAGGAGATCAGGACGACGGCGCCGAACCCGACGAGCATCCAGGGGATGCGCCACTCCTCCGCAGCGAAGATGCCGATCAGGATCGTGCCGACGAAGGCCACCGCCCACACCACGATCACGCCGGTGAAGGCGTTGCGCGGAGCGAGGGCGGGTTCTGACATGTCTCCATTCTTGCGCATCCACGGCCGCTATCATGGCGGCACGGCGTCGAACCCCCCGCCGGTGAGGAGTGCGCGTGGCCCTGGTGCTGGTTCTGACCAACGCTCCCCTCTCGGAGCAGGTGCTTCCCGCGCTGGAGCTGCTCAGCCATCGCACCCGCCAGATCCCGGCCGAACCGGCGCAGCTCGTGAACGCTCCGGAGTACGACGTGGCGGTGGTCGACGGCCGCCACGACCTGGTCGGAGCGAAGTCGCTGTGCCGGCTGCTGCGCGCCACCGGCCAGCAGGCCCCGCTCCTCCTCGTCGTCACGGAGGGCGGCATGAGCGCGCTCTCCGGCGACTGGGGCATCGACGACGTGCTGCTCGCGACGGCCGGCCCCGCCGAGATCGACGCCCGCGTCCGGCTCGCCATCGCCCGCCGCGACGAGGTGTCCGAGCCCGCGCGCGTGCAGGCCTCCGGCGTCACGATCGACGAGCAGTCGTACTCGGCCAAGCTGCACGGCAAGCCCCTCGACCTCACCTACAAGGAGTTCCAGCTCCTGCACTTCCTGGCCACGCACCCGTCGCGGGTGTTCACGCGCGAGCAGCTGCTCAGCGAGGTATGGGGCTACGACTACTTCGGCGGCACCCGCACGGTCGACGTGCACGTGCGACGGCTCAGGGCGAAGCTCGGCGACCAGGAGCAGATCATCGGCACGGTCCGCAACGTCGGGTACCGCTTCAACGTGTACGACGACGAGAGCCTCGTCGGCACGGGGTGACCGGCGTTCACACGCCCGACACCTCCCGGTGCTTAGATGTACCCCATGATCGATCCCGCACTCGCCGACGCCGGCCTCGGTGACGCCGAAGACGACGACTTCGATGCCGTGGAGTCCCCGGACTCGCAACTGCCCGACCACCGGTACCTGGACCGCGAGCTGAGCTGGCTCGCGTTCAACCAGCGTGTGCTCGAGCTCGCCGAGGATCCGACGCTGCCCGAGCTGGAGCGCGCGAACTTCCTGGCGATCTTCGCGAGCAACCTCGACGAGTTCTTCATGGTGCGCGTCGCCGGCCTCAAGCGCCGCATCATGACCGGCCTCGCGGTGCCGACCAACATCGGCCGCTCCCCCGTCGACGCCCTGGCCGACATCTCGCGCGAAGCACACGCGCTGCAGCTGCGGCACGCGGCCGCGTGGACCAACCTGGTGCGTCCCGCCCTCGCCGACTCCGGCATCGAGATCACCGAGTGGTCCGACCTCACCGACGAGGAGCGCAGCGCGCTGTCCGACTACTTCGGCGCGCAGGTCTTCCCCGTGCTCATGCCGCTGGCGGTCGACCCCGCTCACCCGTTCCCCTACATCTCCGGGCTGTCGCTGAACCTCGCGATCCGCATCCGCAACGCCCGCACGGGCCGTCAGGAGTTCGCCCGTCTCAAGGTGCCGCCGATGCTGCCGCGCTTCGTCGAGGTGCCGTCCACCGGGGAGATCAAGCGCTTCCTGCGCCTGGAAGAGCTGATCGCCAACCACCTCGGTGACCTGTTCCCCGGGATGGAGGTGCTCGACCACCACGCGTTCCGCCTCACCCGCAACGAGGACGTGGAGATCGAGGAGGACGAGAGCGAGAACCTCATCCAGGCGCTGGAGGCGGAGCTGCTGCGCCGCCGGTTCGGCCCGCCCATCCGCCTCGAGATCACCGACGACATGGACGACGTCACGATGGACCTGCTCGTGCGCGAGCTCGACATCACCGATCTGGAGGTCTACCGCCTTCCCGGACCGCTCGACCTGCGCGGCCTGTTCGACCTGTCACGCATCGACCGTCCCGACCTGCGCTACCCGCCGCACCTGCCCACGACCGCGGTGGCGTTCCAGCCGGCGGGATCGAGCAACCGGGCCGACATCTTCAAGGCCATCCGCAAGTCCGACGTGCTCGTGCACCACCCCTACGAGTCGTTCACGACCAGCGTGCAGGCGTTCCTGGAGCAGGCGGCGCGAGACCCGCACGTGCTCGCGATCAAGCAGACGCTGTACCGCACCTCGGGCGACAGCCCCGTCGTGCAGGCACTCATCGACGCCGCCGAGGCCGGCAAGCAGGTGCTCGCCCTGGTCGAGGTGAAGGCGCGGTTCGACGAGGCGAACAACATCGTGTGGGCACGCAAGCTGGAGAAGGCCGGCGTGCACGTGGTCTATGGGCTGGTCGGCCTCAAGACGCACTGCAAGCTCGCGCTCGTGATCCGCGAGGAGGACGGCCTGCTGCGGCACTACTCCCACGTCGGCACGGGCAACTACAACCCCAAGACCAGCCGCATCTACGAGGACTTCGGCCTGTTCACCGCCGACGCCCAGGTCGGCAAGGACCTGACCCGGCTGTTCAACGAGCTCAGCGGCTACGCGATCGAGAAGAAGTTCAAGCGCCTCCTGGTCGCGCCGCTGCACCTGCGCAAGGGCCTCATCCGCCTGATCGACGCCGAGCGCCGCAACGCCGAGGCGGGCGTGCCCGCACACATCCGCATCAAGGTGAACTCGATGGTGGACGAGGAGATCATCGACGCCCTGTACCGCGCCAGCGCCGCAGGCGTGAAGGTCGACGTGTGGGTGCGGGGCATCTGCAGCCTGCGCACCGACCTCGAGGGCATCAGCGACAACATCACCGTCCGCAGCATCCTCGGCCGCTACCTGGAGCACTCGCGCATCTTCGCGTTCGAGAACGGCGGCGACCCGCAGGTCTACATCGGCAGCGCCGACATGATGCACCGCAACCTCGACCGTCGCGTCGAGGCGCTCGTGCGCGTGACCGACCCCGCGCACCTCAAGGAGCTCACGGCGTTCTTCGACCTCGCGATGGACGACGGCACGTCGTCGTGGCACCTCGGCGCCGACGGCGTCTGGGAGCGCCACGCCGTGAACGCGGACGGCAGGCCGCTGGTCGACCTGCAGGACAAGACCATGGGCATGATCCAGCGGCGCCGGCGGGCGCGGGCGGTCCGATGACGGCGCGGCAGCTCCAGCTCCCCGAGGACATCGCCCGCTCCAAGTGGGCGGACAAGGCCGTGTACGCCGCGGGTGCCGTGGTGTGGCGCCTGGTCGACGGCAAGCTGCGCATCCTGCTGATCCACCGCACGAAGTACCGCGACGTCACGCTCCCCAAGGGCAAGGTCGACCCCGGTGAGATGCTCGCGGAGACGGCCGTGCGCGAGGTGCACGAGGAGACGGGCATCCGCGTCGCCCTCGGCGTCCCCGTGGGGGTGAGCCGCTACCTGCTCGCCTCACGCAAGCAGAAGGTCGTGCACTACTGGGCGGCCGAGGCGACCGACGAGGCCATCCGGGCGTCGACGTTCGTGCCCAACCGGGAGATCGCCGCGCTCGAGTGGGTCAGCGTCAAGAAGGCCCGCGCCGCGCTCAGCTACCCGGTCGACCACGAGATCCTCGACGCGTTCGCGGCCCTCGTCGACGACGGCGTCCTGCGCACCTTCCCGGTGATCGCGCTCCGGCACGCGAAGGCCCTCCCCCGCTCGGAGTGGGACGGCGCGGACTCCGCGCGGCCGCTCACCGAACGCGGCCGACGCCAGGCCAAGGCGATCGTGGGTCCGCTCCGCGCGTTCGGCGTGCGCAAGCTCATCACGAGCGATGCGGTGCGCTGCGTGCAGACGGTCGCCCCGCTGGCGAAGGCCCTGGACCGCAAGCCGGTGAAGACGGAGAAGATCAGCCAGGACGCGTGGGAGGACGGCACCGCAGACCTCCGCTCGGTCGTCGGACGCCGCATCCGCTCCGGCAAGCCCGCCGTGCTGTGCAGCCACGGCCCCGTGCTGCCCGCCCTGCTCGCCGAGATCGCCCTCGCCACCGGCACCGTGCGCGGCTCGTACGTGACCAGCGCCGCCGATCTGGAGACCGGCGCGTTCTCCGTCGTGCACGTGTCCGCCACGAATCCCGGCTCCGGGATCATCTCGATCGAGACGCACGCTCCGAAGGTCTGACCCGTCGGCGGACCCGCGAACGAGGGGGCTCGAGCCCGCACGGCGCCTGGGATCGCCCCCAGAGCGTCTCCGGTCGTTCACCTGCCGTTCACCTGCGAGGGAGAGTCTCGTTAACCGTCGCCCCTAGCGTCACTGTGTGCCCTGCACCGGGCCCCAACCCTCCACGATCGAAGGATCCACAGTGAAGATCTCCCGAATCGCACGAATCGGCGCCATCGGCGCCGTCGCCGCTCTCGCACTCGCCGGCTGTGCCGCGAACGAAGGCGGCACCGGCGGCTCCACCGACGAGCCCAGCGAGTCCACGCTCTCCGGCACGATCGACGCGACCGGCGCGTCCTCCCAGACCGCCGCCCAGGAGGCCTGGGTCGCCGCGTTCCAGACCGCCAACCCCGACGTGACCGTCAACTACGAGCCCACCGGCTCCGGCACGGGCCGCGAGAACTTCCTCGAGGGTGGCAGCAACTTCATCGGCTCCGACCGCGCGTTCAACGACGAGGAGATCGCCGCCGGCGGCTTCGGCGCCTGCACGACCGACGACATCGTCGAGGTCCCGCTCTACATCTCGCCCGTCGCGGTCGCGTTCAACCTCGAGGGCATCGACACCCTGAACCTCGACGCCGCGACCATCGCGGGCATCTTCGCCGGCACCATCACCAACTGGAACGACGCCGCGATCGCCGCTCTCAACGAGGGCGTCGAGCTGCCCGACCTGGCGATCTCGCCCGTGCACCGCTCCGACCCGTCCGGCACGCAGGAGACCTTCGCGAAGTACCTCAGCGCGACCGCTCCCGACGTGTGGACCTACGAGGTCTCGGACGAGTGGCCGATCCAGGGCGGCGAGGCCGCTCAGGGCACCTCGGGCGTGAAGCAGGCCATCACCGCCGGCAACGGCGCCATCGGCTTCCTCGACGCCTCGCAGGCGGACGGCCTCGGCCAGGTCGCCGTGGGCGTCGGCGAGGAGTTCGTGCCCTACTCGGCCGAGGCCGCGGCGAAGCTCGTCGAGGCCTCGCCGCTCGCCGAGGGCCGCGGCGAGGGCGACCTCGTCTTCGACGTCGACCCGGCCTCCGCCGCGGACGGCGCCTACCCGATCGCCCTGGTCAGCTACCTCATCGGCTGCGAGCAGTACGAGGACAGCAACGTCGCGGAGCTCGTGAAGGCCTACTTCACGTACATCGCGAGCGCCGAGGGCCAGGACGCCGCCGCGGAGAACGCCGGCAGCGCCCCGATCTCGGACGGCCTGCGCGAGCAGGTCCAGGCCGCGATCGACCTGATCCAGGTCGGCTGATCCCGCCGATCCGCTGACACGGTGCCCCCGCGTCCCGACACGGACGCGGGGGCTCCGCCGGGTCAGCACCCGATCCATCTCCACCCGGCCCGAAACAGGGAGATCATGAGCACGACCGCGCAGGAGCCCACCACGGCACCGGCACCGACCCCGGCGCCGCCCGCACCGATCAAGGCCAAGCAGCGACTCGGCGACCGGGTGTTCTCCGGCACCGCACTCGGAGCGGGGATCATCATCCTCGTCGTGCTCGCCCTCGTCGCCGCGTTCCTCATCATCCAGAGCCTCCCGGCCTTCCAGCTCGACACCACCGACAACCACATCCTGCGCGGCGAATCCTTCTGGGCCTATGTCTGGCCGCTCGTCTTCGGCACGCTGTGGGCCTCGTTCATCGCCCTGATCATCGCGGCCCCCATCGCCATCGGCATCGCGCTGTTCATCTCGCACTACGCGCACCGCCGACTCGCGGCCGTACTCGGCTACATCATCGACCTGCTCGCGGCCGTGCCGTCCGTGGTCTTCGGCCTGTGGGGCGGACTCGTGCTCGCCCCGCTGCTCCAGCCGATCTACGTCTGGCTGAACGACAACGCCTCCTGGGTGCCCTTCTTCGGCGGTCAGGTCTCCGCCACGGGCAAGACCATCCTCACCGCGGCCCTCGTCCTCGCCGTGATGTGCATCCCGATCATGACCGCCATCTGCCGCGAGGTCTTCCTGCAGACGCCGAAGCTGCACGAGGAGGCCGCCCTGGCCCTCGGCGCCACCCGCTGGGAGATGGTGCGCATGGCCGTGCTCCCCTTCGCCCGCGGCGGCATGGTCTCCGCCGCGATGCTCGCGCTCGGGCGGGCCCTGGGCGAGACCATGGCCGTGACCATGGTGCTCTCCCCCTCGGCGGTCGTGAGCTTCCTGGTGCTCACCGCCACGAACCCCACGCCGATCCCCGCGAACATCGCCCTCGCCTTCCCCGAGGCGCACGGCACGGGCGTCAACACGCTCATCGCGACCGGCCTCATCCTCTTCGTCGTGACCTTCGCGGTCAACGCCGTGGCGCGCTGGATCGTCGCCCGCCGCGCCGAGTTCTCTGGAGCGAACTGACATGACCGTCCTCACCAGCGCTCCCCCCGCGCCGAGCGCCTCCCTCACCTCCGGCCGCCTCCCGAAGTGGGCGCCGTGGGCCCTGCTCGGCGTCTCGTTCGCGGTCTCCGCGGCCGTGTTCGGCGTCGCCGCGGCGGGGTCGGACACGCCGCTCGCCGACTTCAACATCGCGGGCACCGTGATCGTCGGCATCCTGCTCTACATGGTGATCATCACGGTGATCTCGTCGATCGCCGAGAGCCGCCGCAAGGCCGTGGACCGGCTCATGACGGCCCTCGTCGCCACCGCCTTCCTGATCGCGCTGCTGCCGCTCGTGTCGCTGCTGTGGACCGTGGTGGCGAACGGCATCGAACGCTTCGACGCCGAGTTCTTCAGCTACTCCATGCGCAACGTGGTCGGCGACGGCGGCGGCATCGTGCACGCCATCTGGGGCACCGTGCTGATCACCCTGACGGCCACGATCATCTCGGTCCCGATCGGGCTCATGACCTCGATCTACCTGGTCGAGTACGGGCGCGGGAAGATCGCGAAGGCCATCACGTTCTTCGTCGACGTGATGACGGGCATCCCGTCGATCGTCGCCGGTCTGTTCATCTACGCCGTGTTCGCGCTGCTGCTGCGACCGGGCATCTCGATGGGCTTCATGGGTGCGCTCGCCCTCGCCGTGCTGATGACCCCGGTCGTCGTCCGCGGCAGCGAGGAACTGCTGCGCATCGTCCCGAACGAACTGCGCGAGGCCTCCTACGCGCTGGGCGTACCGAAGTGGCTGACGATCCTCAAGGTCGTGCTGCCCACCTCCATCGCCGGCATCATGACCTCGGTCATGCTCGCGATCTCCCGCGTGATCGGCGAGACCGCCCCGCTGCTGCTGACCGCCGGCTTCACGCAGAGCCTCAACACGAACATCTTCGACGGTCAGATGATGACCCTGCCGGTGTTCGCCTACAACCAGTACATGAACCAGGGCACCAACCCCGACGCCGCGGTCGCGCGCGCCTGGGCCGCCGCCCTCACCCTCATCCTCATCGTCATGGTGCTGAACCTCCTCGCGCGTCTGATCGCGAAGTGGTTCGCCCCGAAACTCTCCGGCCGCTGAGCCCGAACCTCAGAACAGGAAACCCCGTGTCCAAGAGCATCGAAGTCAACGACCTCAACGTCTACTACGGCAACTTCCTCGCCGTCGAAGGCGTCTCCCTCGACATCCAGCCGCGCAGCGTGACGGCGTTCATCGGCCCCTCCGGCTGTGGCAAGTCCACGTTCCTGCGCACCCTCAACCGCATGCACGAGGTCATCCCCGGCGCCCGCGTCGAAGGGGAGGTGCTGCTCGACGGCAAGGACCTGTACGGCGCCGGCGTCGACCCGGTGCTCGTGCGCCGCCAGGTGGGCATGGTGTTCCAGCGCCCCAACCCGTTCCCCACGATGTCGATCAAGGAGAACGTGCTCGCGGGCGTCAAGCTCAACAACAGCCGCATGTCCAAGAGCGACCAGGACGACCTGGTCGAGAAGTCGCTCACCGGCGCGAACCTCTGGAACGAGGTCAAGGACCGGCTCGACCGCCCCGGCTCCGGCCTCTCCGGCGGTCAGCAGCAGCGTCTGTGCATCGCCCGCGCGATCGCGGTGTCGCCCGAGGTGCTGCTGATGGACGAGCCGTGCTCGGCGCTCGACCCCATCTCGACGTACGCGATCGAGGAGCTGATCGGCGAGCTCAAGAACGAGTTCACGATCGTGATCGTGACCCACAACATGCAGCAGGCGAGCCGTGTCTCGGACAAGACGGCGTTCTTCAACATCGCCGGCACCGGCAAGCCCGGCAAGCTCATCGAGTACGACGACACGACGTCGATCTTCACCACGCCGTCGGTGCAGGCGACGGAGGACTACGTCTCCGGCCGCTTCGGCTGAACCGCCGGTACGACAAGGGCCCGGGTGCGACGGCACCCGGGCCCTTCCGTGTCTGCGGCCTCAGTCGCGCGGCGAGAGCAGGTACGCGTTGAGCTCGTCCGTGAGCGCGGCATCCACCGGCAGCGGCACACCGTCGACCGCGGTGATGGCCGCCGCGAGACGCACGCTCGACACCAGCCACGCCGCATCGGCCCGGGTGAGGTCGCCCGCGGGGATGCGGTCGTAGCCGACCTCGAACCCGCGCGCGCTGAGGTGGTCGTACACGCTGAGCTGTGTGGTGCCGTGCAGGATCCCGCCGTTCGGCGCCGGGGTCGTGAACCGGTCGCCGAAGCGCAGGAGGAGCGAGGCCGTCGGCGCCTCCAGCACGAAGCCGTCGCTCGAGAGGAACACCGCGTCGTCGGCCCCGCGCCGCTTGGCCTCGCGCAGCGCCGCCATGTTCACCGCGTACGACAGGGTCTTGGCGCCCAGCAGCAGCCACGGCGCCCGCTCGGCGGCACCGAGGTCGTACCCGCGGTCGAGCGTGACCACCTTCACGCCGTCGCGGCGCACGGCGGAGAAGTCCGCGGCGGGAGCGGCCGTGACCCAGGCGGTGGGTGTGGGTCCGTGCTCCACGCCGCGACTGAGGATCAGCTTGATGACCGACTCCCCCGCGCCGAGCTGCGCCGCGGCCCGCTGCACCGCCTGCCGCCACTGCTCGAGGTTCGGCTCGGGGAGGTCGCACAGTCGCGCGGAGTGTGCCAGTCGCTCCAGGTGCGGCACGACCTCCTGCGCATGACCGTCGACGACGCCGATCGACTCGAACACGCCGTCCCCCCGCTGGGTGCTCAGCTCGCCGACGCTCAGGGCCGGAGCCGTGGCGTCGACCTGCGTGAACGTGCCGGTGTAGTCGTCGCGCTGCTCGTCGGCGGCGACGGGGTCGAGCATGAGGGCGAAGCGTCGGGTCATGCCACGAGCCTAGAACGCCGGGAATACCTGTCGCGCGCTCGCGTTACACTGGAGTGGCCGGGCCGCATAACCCCGGGCTCCAATTTTCGCCGCTGCGAGCGGCCTTCCGCCGAGAGGCGTTCTTGCGGCCCGGTCTTTCTCTGTCCGGGCGCCGGCCGCGGCGCTGTCAGGCCAGCGCGCCCATGCGCCACAGCGCGGCCGAGGCCGAGAGGTCCTGCGCATACGTGCTCAACCGCAGCGCCCGCGTGGTCAGCTCGCTCGCGCGCTCCGGCTCCGTCACCTCGTAGTCGTCCGCGGTGTGCGTCGCGCCCGAGGCCTGCACGCGGCAGAACGCCGCCGCCCGGTCGAGCGCCACCGCGAAATCGCCCCGGAAGGCGCCGCGCAGGATCGTGTCGATCAGCGCGACCAGCTCGTCCGGGCTCGCCGGCACCGGGGCACCCGCCACCACGGCGTCGGCGGAGGGCAGCTCGACGCGCCCCCGGTCGTACAGGAGCGCGGCGGTGCGCGGGTCGCCGTGGATCGCGAGCTGCAGCACGTACAGGCGCCACAGCGAGCCCGGCAGCGTGCGCGACGGCGCGGTGGACCACAGCTCCGCGATCTCGTCGATGCCGTGCTCGCGCGTGAACGCGATCAGCCGCTCCACGCTCGCGCCGGTCTCGTCCTCGCGCACGCGCGTCAGCAGCGCGGAGGCCGTGGCGTGCGCGACCCTGCTCTCCTCCGCGGGGTCGCTCGACCCCACGATGTTGTCGAACGCGTGGGAGGGGCGGCGCACGGGCCGGTGGTGCTGCTCGGGCATCCCTCCAGGGTACGCCCGCCGCCGCGGCTCAGGCCGTGGGGATGACGATGACCGGATCCGTGGTGGGCTGCCCGGACGGCGAGCCGCCCTCCTGCTCCACGGTCACCGCGATCGCGTCACCCGCCCGCATCTCGCCCTCGAGCAGCGCGGTCGCCGCACCGTCCTCCGGGTCGAACACACCGGCCGCGATCGGCTCCTCGCCGCGCACGAACCACAGCTCGTACGTCTTGCCGGCGTCGGTCTCGGGCAGACCGTTCGTCACGAGCACGGCCTTGCCGACCGAGCCCGACCAGTGGGCGGTGGCCGTGGCCCCGCCGTCGAGCTCGACCGTGGCCTGCTGCGCATCGCCCGCGGCCTCGATCTCCTGCAGCGCCACGACGCTGGCGGGACGGGTGAGCTGTGCGTTGAGCGCCACCGCTCCGATGCCGACGCCGACCAGCAGCGCCAGGCACGCGGCGAGCGCGAAGGCCAGGCGGGTCCAGCGGCGCGGCCTGCGGACGGCGGGCTCCTCGGGGCCACCGGCGGACGCGACCCCGGGGGTGCGCCCCGCGGTGTCGTGCGCGTCGGTGTCGTGCGGGGCAGTGTCGCCCTGCGGCGTCTGGGCGATCTGGGCGAGCAGAGCCGCACGAACGCCGGGCGGCGGGGCGACCGGCGTCACGCCCTCACCCAGCAGCGCGACGCTGTCCGCGTCGACGTCTGCGACGGCCGCCCACTCCGGATGCTCCACGAGTGCCCGGCGGTACCGGTTCTCGTCGTCGGCGGACAGCGCGTGGAGCGCGGCACCCGCCGCGAGTTCCGCGAAGTCCTTCTCGTTCATGCCGTCACCCCCATCGCCGTGCGGAGACGGGTCAGCCCGTCTCTCATCCGTGTCTTGATCGTCCCCAGCGGCGCCCCCACGAGCGCCGAAATCTCGTTCTGACTGTAACCGCCGTAGTAGGCCAGGACGAGCGCCTCCCGCTGCGCGTCAGGAAGCCCTGACAGCGCCGCGACGACCCGCTCCCCCTCGATGCCCAGCTCCACCCGCTCCGCGACACTGTCGTGCGCGACACCGAGGTCTTTGAAGCCGGCTCGCACATCGCGGTCGGCGCTCGACTGCGATGCCCGCACCCGGTCGACGGCCCGTCGATGGGCGATGGTCATCACCCAGGTTCGTCCCTGTCCTCTGTTCGGAGCGAACCGCGAAGCGGATTGCCAGATCTCCAGGAACACCTCCTGGAGCACCTCCTCGCTCTGCGCGCGGTTGACCAGCACGCGGAGGATGAGGCCGAAGACCCGCGGGGACAGGGAGTCGTACAGCTCGGCGAAGGCAGCCTGATCACCGGACGCGACGCGGACGAGGAGGTCGGCGACGGCATCCTTCGGCGCTGCCCCGTCCTCCGGGACGTCCATCCCGTCGATGACCATCTCCATAAGCATGCCGTATCTCCTCCCCGTTCCCGCGCAGACGTCACCCGAATGTGAAGGAATAGACCTCGACACCGGCCGGGACCTCGAGCGTGAGCGTTCCCTTCGCGATGTCGCCCTGCTCGACCAGGCCGTACGAGCGAGGCGTCCCGTCGATCGCGATGGTCTGCTCCTCGCCGTCCTGATCGCGCACCACGACCTCACCCGAGCCCGCCACGACCATCCGCACCTCGCCCGCGCGATACTCCAGGCGGATGCGTCCGTCGTCGCTCGTCGGGGTCACGTACTGCGTCTCGACCGTCCAGTCGCCGTCCAGCGCGAAGCTGTCGTCGGGCTGGTCCTTCGGGAACGAGAAGCTGCCCTCACCGCGGCGGTACTCGTCCCCGCCGCCGTAGTTCACGTCCTTCGACGAGCCGAGGAAGGTCTCCCGTGTCGTCGAGCCGAGCTCCCGCGTCTCGTCCTTCACGTCCGTCGCCGGCGGCAGCTGCACGTCCGGATCCGCGTCTTGCAGCAGCTCCCGGATCATCGACTCGGTCGCCGCGTAGTTGCCCTCGCCGAAGGAGATGTGGCGCACGGTGCCGTCCGCGTCGATCAGGTAGTGCGCCGGCCAGTAACGGTTGCGGTAGTTCGTCCAGGTCGACAGGGTGTTGTCGAGCGCGACGGGATACGCGATGCCGAAGTCGCGCACGCCCGCGGCGACGTTGCCCGGATCCTTCTCGAACGCATACTCCGGCGAGTGGATCCCGATGACCTGCAGTCCGGCGTCGCGGTACGCCTCGTCCCAGGCCACCACGTGCGGGATCGACCGCTGGCAGTTGATGCACGAGTACGCCCAGAAGTCGATCAGCACGACCTGCCCCCGCAGATCCTTCAGGTCGATCGCCTCGCCGTCGGGCGTGTTCAGCCACTGCTGGATGCCCTTGATCGACGGGGCAGTGCCGCACGACTCGAGCTCGGTCGCACCGTTCGTGCACTGGTCGAGGTCCTTGTTCTCGTCGTTGACCAGGCCACCGAGGTCCAGCGCGTCCTGCACCTGCTCGGAGTCGGCGATCTGCTCCTGCAGCGGAGCCGTGTAGTCGGGAAGGAGCCGCTGCAGCGCCTGCGGCACGTTGAACACGAGCCCCACGGCGAGTGCGATCATGGCGATGCCGGCGGCGATGCGCAGCGCGCGCTCCTTCGACCGGAAGGCGCGGATGCGCTCCACCACGCTGCGACCCGCGAGCGCGAACACCAGCAACGGGACGGCCACGCCGATCGCGAACGACACCGTGAGGAGCACCGTGCCCACGCCGATCTGGCCGGTCGAGCCCGCCACGATGATCGCCGCGAGGACCGGTCCGGCGCACGGCACGAACACCGCGCCGAGGGCCAGTCCGACACCGAAGCCGTTACCCCGGTTCTTCACCTCGCGCTGCCCGAAGCGCTGGAACGGCCGCTCCAGGAGGTGCTGGAACCGCGGCACGATCAGGCCGACGCCGATCACGACCAGCACCGCGATGCCCACCCAGCGGATGATGTCCTGCGGCAGGTTCAGCAGACCCAGGATCAGCGAACCCACGAGCGTCACCAGCGTGAAGCTGAGCACGAGGCCCGCGATCACGAAGTACGGGCGGCTTCGCCGGGCGGGCACCGCCTCTCCGTCGTAGGCCGCCGACTGCGCGCCGCCGGTGAGGAAGATCACCGGGAGCACGGGCAGGATGCACGGCGAGATGCCGGTGATGAGCCCGCCGAGCAGGCCGATGATGATCAGGTCCATGAGGTCCTCGCTTCTGTCAGGCTCTGTTCGCTCCGGGCCGCCCAATGGATTGGATCGGACCCCGCGAGGGAGGATTCGCGAACTTTTTCCGAATTCGTCCCATCCGATCCCGAGACGGTTCCGAACACCGGTCAACGCCACGGAGAGGCCGTGGCCGGAGTTTCGAAGGAGCTCGACATGTTCAGCACCAAGAAGAAGGTCACCGCAGCAGTCACCCTGGGTCTGGCGAGCGCATTCCTGCTCTCCGCGTGTTCCATGGGCAGCGGCAGCACGACGGAGGAGTCGTCGGAGCCGAAGGCCCCCGAGACGTCGGAGTCGACGCCGATGGAGATGGACCCCGCCGCGAACCTCGTGGGCCCGGGCTGCGCGGCCTACGCCGAAGAGGTCCCGGACGGCGCCGGTTCCATCCAGGGCATGTCGCAGGACCCGGTCGCGGTCGCCGCGTCGAACAACCCGATGCTGACCACGCTGGTGGCCGCGGTGAGCGGCCAGCTCAACCCCGACGTGAACCTGGTCGACACGCTCAACGGTGACGAGTTCACCGTGTTCGCGCCGGTCGACGACGCGTTCGCGAAGATCGACCCCGCCACGATCGAGGCCCTGAAGACCGACAGCGCGACGCTGACGTCGATCCTCACCTACCACGTGGTGCCCGGCCAGATCGAGCCGGCCGACATCGCCGGCATGCACACGACCGTGCAGGGCGCCGACCTCGAGGTGACCGGCAGCGGTGACCAGTGGATGGTCAACGACGCCAACGTCATCTGCGGCGGCGTGCAGACCGCGAACGCGACCGTGTACCTGATCGACTCGGTCCTGATGCCCCCGGCGCAGTAAGCGCGGGGAGGTGCCGGGCGACCCGACCGGCACACGGCCTTCTCTGATCGGGAGGAGTCAGGGAAGGTGAAGGGGCCGTCGGCGAGCTGTGCGCCGACGGCCCTTCGTCGTGCGCCCTAGACTGGGAGCACGGGCCTCTAGCTCAGTTGGCAGAGCATCGGACTTTTAATCCGCGGGTCGTGGGTTCGAGCCCCACGGGGCCCACCGTCATTCCTCCGTCGCCACCCCTGCGGGTGCGTGCGGCGTCACGACCGTGGCCGGGTCGATGCGGCGTGCACCGGGGTGGTCGCCATCGCCTGCTCATCCCCCTCCAGCGCGACCTCGCGTGAGCCCGCCCTCGTATCATCCGCGCGGCCTCCTGGCCACCCCCTGTCCGCGCTCCTGGCCCCCGAGAGAGGGTGATGGTGCGCCCGGATCCGGGCGACTCCCCCAGCGAAAGGACAGACGATGACTCTCAGCGGAAACCGCGTGGCGTTCCTGGCGACCGACGGCTTCGAGGACAGCGAGCTGACCAGCCCGTGGGAGGCCGTGACCGCGGAGGGCGCGAGTGCGACCATGATCGCCCCCGACGGCGCCGCCATCACGGGCAAGAACGGACACGAGCAGGCGGTCGACCTGACCGCGGCCGATGCCTCCGCCGACCAGTTCGACGCGCTCGTCCTCCCGGGCGGCGTGGTGAACGCCGACCACCTGCGCATGGACGAGGCGTCCATCGCACTCGCCCGCTCCTTCTTCGAGCAGCACAAGCCGGTCGGGGTGATCTGCCACGGCGCCTGGATCCTGATCGAGGCGGGCGTGGTCGACGGCCGCACCCTCACGAGCTACCCCAGCCTGAAGACCGACCTGCGTAACGCGGGCGCGAGCTGGGTGGACGAGGAGGTCGTGGTCGACGAGGGCCTGGTCTCCAGCCGCACCCCCGACGACCTCCCCGCCTTCAACGCGAAGCTGGTCGAGGAGATCGGCGAGGGCAAGCACGCGGGACAGACCGCCTGACCCTCACCCGACGCGCGCCCGATGGCGCCGCACGGCCGCCCGGTTCGCGCACCTCACGGAGCAGAACCGCTGGCGGCCGTTGCGCGTCACATCGGCGACCACGTTGCGGCAGGGCGCGGCCTCGCAGCGTCCGAGCCGGTTCATGCCGCGCGTGACCAGGTGCAGCGCGGTGCCGAGGTTGATGGTCGCGCGCAGCACGAACGGCAACGACCGCACGTCGTCGCGGTAGTGCAGGTGCCACCCCTCGTCGTCGTGGTCGACGAGTCGCGGATAGGCGCCGGCGGCGGCGAGCTGCGCGTTGAGCAGGGCGGCGCGCTCGTCGGGGTCGGGCGCATCGACGATGGCGAGCCAGTCGTCGATCACCGCCCGCACCGCGGCGTGGTCGCCGTCGGCGGGCGGGAAGGTCTGCGTCATCCCGAGGGCGAGCGTGCGCTCCTCGATGCCCTGCCGGTCGGCCGGCCAGTCGTTGGCCAGCGACGCGGCCAGCAGCACGGCATACTCGCCGTAAGGGTTGAGATGCATAAGACCATTACATCACGCTGGTCCCATGACCGCCGCCGACACCCTCCCCGTCCCTCTCGTCCCGCCCGTCGACCGCCACGAGCACGCCTGGCTCGTGGAGTCGCGGCACCCCACCAGCGAGGGCGTCGTGCTCTACGTGCGCTGCCTCGACTGCGGCACGCGCCGGGTCGACGTCGCCGCGCATCCGCACCTCCCGCCGCGCGCGCTCAGCCGCCCCCTCGCCGCAGCTCCCGACGGCTCCGACGCCGCCGACACCGACCAGCGATGAGGCCCCCTCGCCCCGCCCCGCTCAGGCCGTGAGGTCGATGAGCTTCTGCGTGGTGCGCAGGTTGCGGGCGGTTCCGGCCACCCCCAGGGCACGGTTGAGCACGCTCGTGGTGAGCTTCGTGGAGTGCACGCCGCCCTCGGCGTAATCGATCCACAGGTTCTGACCCACCAGCGCGATCCGCTCCCCTGGCACGAGTCGCTGCTCGAGCGCCGCGACCGCACCCGGCGCGGGCGGCCCCTCCAGGAACATCGCGTGCACGTACCTCGCCTCGCCGTCGGGGAACGGCTGCGCGGCCGCCGTCGCCACGAGCTCCGCGTGCGTGCGGTGGATGACGGGCGTGTCGACGCCGAACTCCTCCGCGATCAGGCGGCGCACCGTCGCGCGGGCCGCCTCGGGGTCGTCGGGCGTCGCGCAGAGGATGTTGCCGCTGGCGATATAGGTCGACACAGCGGCGAGCTCCGTCCGCTCCTCCAGCACCTCGCGCAGTCGCGCCATCGGCACGCTGTTGCGCCCGCTCACGTTGACCCCGCGCAGCAGCAGGACGCTGCGACTCACGCGTCGCCGCTCTCGGCCAGCACCGCGCCGGCGTGCACGAGCTCGGCCAGCGCAGCCTCGCTCGAGCGGGCGGCCACCCCGGCGATCAGGTCGGTGAGGACGCGGACCCGCACGCCGTGCGCGATGGCATCCAGCGCGGAGGCGCGCACGCAGTGGTCCGTCGCGATGCCGACGACATCGGCCGACACGACTCCGGCGGCCGAGAGCACGGCCCCGGCGGTGTCGCCGTCGTCGGTGATGCCCTCGAACAGCGAATACGCGGGCACACCCTGCCCCTTGCGGACGTGGTGGGTGACCGCGGTCGTGTCGAGCAGCGGGTCGTAGTCCGCGCCCGCCGTGCCCGCGACGCAATGGGCCGGCCACGTATCGACGAAGTCAGGCGAGCCGGAGAAGTGTCCGCCGTTGTCGCCGTCCGCATCGTGCCAGTCGCGGGAGGCGAGGATCACGTCGTAGTCGGCCGCGTGCACGGTGAGAAAGGCGGAGACGGCCTCGGCGACCGCGTCTCCCCCCTCCACCGCGAGCGCCCCGCCCTCCGTGAAGTCGTTCTGGACGTCGACGATGAGGAGTGCTCTGCTCATGCCTTGAGGGTACGCCGTGCGGGCGCCGTCGACCGGGCAGCGCTTGACCCTGTCATCGTGACAAGGTGTGGAATGGACGGCGGAGGCAACCATGACCGAACAGCATCCCCTCGACCCGGCGTCGCGACTGCGCGCTGCCCTGCAGTCGACCGCGTCCTCGGCGCGCCTGCAGGCCGCTCTCACGGCCGGCACCACGCCGAACCCCTGCTACATCGACGTGCTCGTCGAGCAGAGCGCGGTGGAGCCCGACTTCTTCGTGCGCGACATGCTCACGTGGGCACTCACCCGACACGACGCCGAGCCGACCGTGGACCGCCTCCTGCCGGAGCTGCGGTCACCCGTGGCGCAGGCCAGGAGCCAGGCCCTACACACGCTGTCGAAGATCGGCGACCGTCGCGCCTGGCCCGCCGTGTCGCCCGAGCTGCTGCGCGACGGCGACCCCGAGGTCGCACGCGCGGCGTGGCGCGCCGCGGCGGGGCTCGTGCCGGACGAGGAGCGGCCGGCGCTCGCGCGGGAGCTGGCGACCCAGCTCGGGCGCGGCGACCGGGAGCTGCAGCGCAGCCTCAGTCGGGCCATCGCGATGCTCGACGACGCCGGGGCCGCCGTGGCCGCCGCTGCCGCACACGACGCCGACCCCGCCGTGCGCGCGCATGCCCTGGCGACCGCGCGGCTGATCGACGACCCCGACGACGACTTCGGCGCGGCGATCCGAGAGGCGCAGCGGATCGTGGCGCTGCAGGCGTCTCCCGCTCCCGCGGAGGGCTGAGGCGTGCTGATCGGCGAGGTCGCGGCGCGCTCGGGCATCAGCGCGCGTATGCTGCGGCACTACGACCGCATCGGCCTGCTGTCGCCCAGCGAACGCACCGCGGGCGGGTACCGGGACTACTCGGACGCGGATCTTCGCCGGCTGTTCCACATCGAGAACCTGCGCTCGCTCGGCCTCCCGCTCGCGGACATCCCCGCAGCTCTCGCGGACGACGCCCGCGCGCCGTCCGACACGATCGAGCGGCTCCTGCATCGCACGCGCGCGCGGCTCGCGGTGCTCACCGAGCTGGCGGAGCGCCTCGAACAGGTGCGGTCGGGCGAGCCGCGGGACTGGTCCGACGCCCTGCGCATGGTGGAGCTCCTGCGGGGCCTGGAGGCGCCGGACGCGTCCGCGCGGCAGACGCTCGCCCTCACCGCGGACGCCGACCACGCGTCCACGGCCGTCCTCGTCGCGGCGCTGCTGCGGGAGGACGACCTCAACACCGCCGGGGCCCTGCTGTGGGCGGTCGCGCGGGCCGGGGACGACGCCGTGCCGACGCTGGAGCGAGGACTGCACGACGCCGAGGCCGCGCGTCGTCACCGCGCGATGCGCGCGCTGGAGAAGCTCGACACACCACGGGCGCGGGCCGCCCTCGGCGCGCCGATCGAGCACCCCGACCGGGAGATCGCGGCCGCGGCCGCCCGAGCACGGGGCCGCGACGGGGACACGGCTGTGATTCCCCGGCTGGTGGCGGACGTGGCAGCCGGGGTCGACGACGTCGCCGCCGCGGAGGTGCTCGAACGACTCGCGGAAGACCCCGCAGCCGCGCGGACCGTGGCCGAGCACGTGCAGCGTGCCGCCGACGGCGCCTCGGTCGTCGCGCGTCGCCGGCTCGCCGCCGCACTGGCGGGGGTTCGTGGCCTGAGCGCGGACGAGGCCCTGGGCGGATTCGCACGGGATGAGGATCGCGGGGTGGCGCTCACGGCGTCCGCGCTCCTGGCACGGCGCACCTAGGCGCCGGCGCCCGTGCCACGCCCGATGGCGCAGCTCCGCACACGCAGAAACCCCCGGGATCTCGAGGATCCCGGGGGTTTCAGTGAGCCGCTTGTCAGAATCGAACTGACGACCTTTTCATTACGAGTGAAATGCTCTGCCGACTGAGCTAAAGCGGCGTGCGACGCGTGAGCGGCGCGATCACCGATATTACCCTGTCTCGGCCTCGCTCGCGAATCGAGCCCGCCCTTACTCGCAGCGCAGGCCGTCCTCGGGCACCACGTCGTCGAGCAGGAATCCCTCGACGGCGTCGTCGACGCAGGTGTTGCCCTTGTTGTAGCCGGTGTGCCCTTCGCCCACACGGGTGATCAGCACGCCCTCCTCCAGCTGGTTCGCGAGCGACTCGGACCACTCGTACGGCGTCGCCGGGTCATTGGTGGTACCGACGACGACGATGGGGCCGGCGCCCTCCGCTGCGATCTCCCCGCGTGTCCCCGTCGGCGGATAGGGCCACACCTCGCAGGGGTCCGGGCCGGTCCAGTAGGGCGCGATCGTGGGTGCCCCCTCCGCGATCTTCGCGGTGATCGCCGCCTCGGCCGCCGGGTCGTCCTCCACCGGATAGTCCATGCAGTTGTACGCGCGGAAGGCCTCGCTGGAGTTGTCGATGTAGGTGCCGTTCTCCCGACCGTTGTAGAAGTCGGCGAGCACGAACGCGGTCGTGGGGTCGCCCTGCAGCGCCTCCTCCAGGGCCTGGGTGAGGTAGTCCCAGCTGTCCTGCGAGTACAGCGCGGCGATGATCGCGGTCATCAGCGCATCGGCGCCCATCAGCCGTCCGTCCCCGTTCTCGAGGGGCGTGCGGTCGGCGCTGGCCAGGAGCGCTCCGAGGTCGGCCATCGCCTCGTCGACCGAGCCGCTGAACGGGCAGTTGCCCGAATCGAGGCAGTTCTGCATGTACGCCCGCAGCGCCGACTCGAATCCCAGCGCCTGCGTGGCCCCGACCTCGAGTCCCGGGACGGAGGGGTCGATCGCCCCGTCGAGCACGAGGCGTCCGGCCTTCTCGGGGTAGAGCTGGGCGTAGGTGGCACCGAGGAACGTGCCGTACGAGTAGCCGAGGTAGTTGAGCTGCTTGTCTCCCAGCACCGCGCGGATCAGGTCCATGTCGCGGGCCGCGTTGACCGTGGTGATGTACGGCAGGATGCCATCGCTGTTGGCGTCGCACGCCTCAGCGAAGGCGCGATGCCCGTCGAGCAGCTCCTGCTCCCACTCGGCGCTCCCCCGCTGGGCCTCGGGGATGCCGTAGAGGTAGTCGTCCATCTCGGCGTCGTCGTAGCAGGTGACGGCCGTCGACCCGCCCACCCCGCGGGGGTCGAAGCCGATCACGTCGTAGTTCTCGACCAGTGCGGGGCCGACCGCATAGCCGAGGCTGCTGAGTACCAGGTCGACCCCGCTCGCGCCGGGCCCGCCGGGGTTCGTGAGGAGCGAGCCGACCGCGGTGCCCTCCGCGCGATGCCGCACCACCGCGAGCTGGATCTCGCCGGAGCCGGGGTTCTCCCAGTCGAGAGGCGCCGTGACGTCGGTGCACTCGAAGCCGGTGCCGCACTCCGTCCAGTCCAGCTTCTGGGAGTAGTAGGGCAGCAGGTCGGCCGCGACACCCTCGGTGTCCGGCTCCTTCTCGCCCGCCGGGCGTGCCGACTGTTCGGGGATCATCGCGTAGAGGCAGCCCGAGAGGGCGACCGAGGCGACGGCCAGTCCGGCGATGAGCGCGGCCGCGCGACGCAGGCGCGACAGGGGGCGAGTGTTCACGGTTTCCTCCCGCTCGTGACCGTCACGAGCAAGCTCTCCAGGGCGAGCAGCGGAGCGACGTTGCGCTCCAGCGACTGCCGGGTCTCGGCAAGGTGGTCGAGGACGACCAGGGTCCGGGCGACGGGCCATGCCGCCGCGAGATCGACGAGTTCGGGGCGCAGTTCGCTGTTGATGAGGTCGTCGCTGCGCCCGAACTGGAGCATCACCACATCACGGAACAGCGACTGCATGTCCGTGAGCACGCGGTCGATGCCGTCGCGCAGACTCCGCGTGGCCCGCTTCTTCTGCTCGTCCTCCAGCGCGGACACCTGCGGGCGGAGCGCCGGCGGCACGGCCTGCCCCTCCGCCACGCCCACGGTGCGCAACAGCGCGGCCCGTTCGTTCGCGTCGCGCTCGGACGTGAGCGCCTTGGCGTCTTCGGTCGCCGCCTGGATGATGCGCCCGGCGACATCGACCGCGTCGTTCACACCGCGGACACCGATGACGGCGCGCAGCGTCTCTTCACGACGACGTCGTGCGGCGTCATCGGTGGCGAGCCGCTGGGCCATCCCGATGTGTCGCTGCGCGTGACGCGCCGCCTGCTCGGCGACCGCCTCATCGACCCCCGTGCGGAGGCTGATGAGTCGTGCCACATCGGCGACGTCGGGTTCCCGCAGCCGCAGCGACCGCACGCGTGAACGGATGGTGGGAAGCAGATCCGCCTCACTCGGCGCGCAGAGGATCCAGACCGTCTGCTCCGGGGGCTCCTCCAGAGCCTTGAGCAGCACGTTGGACGTGCGCTCCACCATGCGATCGGCGTCTTCGACGACGATGACGCGGTAGCGCCCGGCGGACGGGGCGAAGTACGAGCGTTCGACCAGGGATCGCGCCTCCGCGATCGTGATGATGACCTTGTCGGTGCGCAGCGCCGTGACGTCGGGATGGGTGCCGGCGAGGACCTGGCGCATGGTGGCATCGTCATCGGGACCCTCGGCGATCAGCGCCGCGGCGAACGCGTACGCGAGCGTCGACCGCCCCGACCCCGGCGGGCCGGTGATCAGCCAGGCGTGGGACAGGGCCGACGGATCGGCTGCCGCCGCGCGCAGCGTGTCGACCGCCGCGTCCTGGCCCCAGACGTCCGCCCAGGGGAATGCGGGGGCGAGAGTCGGGGGCATGTCCTCAGCCTAATCGGGACCGCCGACGCCGCGGGGACGTCTCCCGTCATCCGTGGTCGCAGCCGTCTTTGTTCGACCTGTGGAGGATCAGTCCAGGAGCTCAGCGACGCGAGCTCGGATCCGCTCCGCGATCGCCTCGGGCTGCTGTGCGGCATCGAGCACGAGGAAGCGCTCCGGCTCCGCGGCGGCCAGGTCGAGGTAGGCCTCGCGCACGCGCTCGTGGAACTCGGCCTGCTCGGCCTCGAGGCGGTCGAAGGGCTTGTCGGCCGAGTCGAGTCGGGTGCGCGCCGCGGCGGGGTCGAGGTCGAGCAGCACCGTGAGATCGGGAAGTGCGCCCTCGGCCGCCCACAGCGACAGGTCCCGCACCTCGGCCGGGTCGAGCACCCGACCGGCACCCTGGTAGGCGACGGACGAGTCGAGGTAGCGGTCCTGCAGCACGACCTCACCGCGCGCGAGCGCCGGGCGCACGACCGTCGCGACGTGATGCGCCCGATCGGCGGCGTAAAGGAGGGCCTCGGCGCGCGGCGCGATGTCCCCGCGGTGGTGCAACACGATCTCGCGGATCAGCGTGCCGACCTCGGATCCCCCCGGCTCCCTGGTGCGCACCACGGTGCGCCCGCTCTGCTCCAGCCAGTCGGCGAGAACGTTCGCCTGAGTGGTCTTGCCTGAGCCGTCCCCGCCTTCGAGAGTGATCCAGGCGCCCCGGCTCGCGGTCACGAGCCGGCCTTCTCCGCCGCCTTCGCCGCCGCGTTCGCCGCGCGCGTCGCCGCCGCCTTCTTCGCCGCGGCCGAGCGCGCCGCCGACGTGGAGCCCGCGGATTTCCCGGTCTTCTTCGCCGCCGTCGCCTTCGCCGTCGTGGCCTTTCCGTCGGCGCTCGCCTTCTTCGCCGGAGCCTTCTTCGCCGGAGCCTTCTTCGCCGGAGCCTTCTTCGCGGCGGTACGCGAGCCGCGCTTGGGCGCAGGGCCCTTCGCGCGCTTGTCGGCCAGCATCTGCACGGCGATCTCGAACGTGATGTCCTCGGGCTTCTGGCCGCGCGGGATCGTGACGTTCGTCTCACCGTCGGTCACGTAGGGACCGAAGCGACCGTCGCGCACGCGGATGGGCTTCCCGCTCACGGGGTCGGCGTCGAACTCGGCCAGCGCGCTCGAGGCGCGACGACCTGCACCATACTTCGGCTGGGCGTAGATCTCGAGGGCCTGGTCGAGCGTCACGTCGAAGATCTGCGACTCGCTCTCGAGCGACCGCGAATCGGTGCCCTTCTTCAGGTACGGGCCGAATCGGCCGTTCTGCGCGGTGATCTCGTCGCCGGACTCCGGGTCGACGCCGACCACCCGCGGGAGGCTCAGCAACTGGAGGGCCGTGTCGAGGTCGAGCGTGTCCACCGACATCGAGCGGAACAGCGAGGCGGTCCGCGGTTTGGGCGCCGTCTCCTTCTTCGCACCGCGCTTGGGCTTGGGAGCCTCGACGACCTCACCGGTCGCCTCGTCGACCGCGGCGTCGTCCGAGACCGGGTCGTTCTCCTGCACGTACGGCCCGAACCGGCCGTCCTTGACGACGACGATCTTGCCGTTCTCCGGATTCGTACCGAGCACGCGGTCCCCCGCCACCGGGGCGTCGATCAGCTCCTGCGCCTTCTCCGCCGTCAGCTCGTCGGGCGCCAGGTCCTCCGGCACGTTCACGATGCGCGGCTTCGCGTCCGGGTTCTCCGGATCCGTGACCTCCAGGTAGGGGCCGTACTTGCCGAAGCGCAGCGTCGCGGTGTCGGTGATGCGCGTGGAGTTCAGGGCCCGCGCGTCGATCTCACCGAGGTTGTCGACGACCTGCCGCAGTCCCACGTGCGACTCCGAGCCGAAGTAGAACGACTTGAGCCATTCCACGCGGTTCTGCTCGCCCCGGGCGATCGTGTCGAGGTCGTCCTCCAGCGCCGCGGTGAAGTCGTAGTCGACCAGCTCGGCGAAGTGCTCCTCGAGCAACCGCACCACGCTGAACGCCAGCCACGTGGGCACGAGCGCCTGTCCGCGCTTGACCGCGTAGCCACGGTCGAGGATGGTCTCCGGGATCGTGGCGAAGGTCGACGGACGACCGATGCCCTTCTCCTCCAGCACCTTGACCAGCGACGCCTCGGTGTAGCGCGGCTTCGGGGTCGTGCGGTGGCCCTTGGCCTCGGCCTGCGAGACGGCGAGTTCGTCCCCGACCGCGACGGCCGGGAGCGACTGGTTCTCGGCGGCGTCCGCGTCGCCGCGCTTCTCGTCGCGGCCCTCCTCGTAGGCCTCCAGGAAGCCCTTGAAGGTGTAGACCGTGCCGGATGCGGTGAACTCGGCGGTCTGGCCGTCGGCGTCCACCGCGATCGTGACAGTGGTCGTCTCGTACTTGGCGTCGGCCATCTGGCTCGCGACCGTGCGCTTCCAGATCAGGTCGTAGAGACGCTGCTCCTCGCGGTCGAGCTCGGAGGACAGCGACGCCGGCGTGCAGAAGTTCTCACCCGAGGGACGGATGGCCTCGTGGGCCTCCTGGGCGTTCTTGCTCTTCGACTTGTAGACGCGCGGCTTGAGCGGCACCGCGCTGTCACCGTAGAGAGCGACAGCCTGGCTCCGCGCCGCCTGCACCGCCTGGGTGCTCAGCGCCGTGGAGTCGGTACGCATATAGGTGATGTACCCCTTCTCGTACAGGCGCTGGGCGACGCTCATCGCCTGCTTGGCGCTCATCGAGAGCTTGCGACCCGCCTCCTGCTGCATGGTGGACGTCGTGAAGGGGGCGTACGGGCTCCGGGTGCCGGGCTTCGCCTCGACCTTGGTGACCGTCCCCGCCCCCGTGGCGTCGACGGCTCTGGCCAGTGCGGCAGCGCGTGCCTCGTCGAGCACCACGACGGCCTTCTTGAGCTTTCCGGTGTCATCGAAGTCGGTGCCGCGGGCGAGCTGGCCGCCGTCGACCCGGACGAGACGGATCCGGAAGGAGGTGCCGGTCGCGGCCGCGTCGGCGTCGACGTCCCAGTACTCAGCCGACACGAAAGCCATGCGCTCGCGCTCGCGGTCGACGATCAGACGCGTCGCCGCGGACTGCACCCGTCCGGCGGAGATCCCGGTCTTGACCTTGTACCAGAGCACCGGCGAGACGTCCCACCCGTACAGACGATCGAGGATACGGCGGGTCTCCTGCGCATCGACCAGGGCATGATCCAGCTCGCGCGTGTTCCCCACGGCGGCCTGGATCGCATCCTTGGTGATCTCGTGGAACACCATGCGCTTGACGGGCACCTTGGGCTTGAGGGTCTCGAGCAGGTGCCAGGCGATGGCCTCACCCTCACGGTCCTCATCGGTGGCGAGCAGGAGTTCGTCGGCGCTCTTCAGCGCACGCTTCAGCTCGGCGACCGTCTTGGTCTTGCGGTCGGAGACGACGTAGTACGGGTCGAACCCGTTGTCGATGTCGATCGAGTACTTCCCATACGCCTTCTTGTCGTCGGCGGGGATGTCCTTCTTGTCGGCGAGGTCGCGGATGTGGCCGACGGAGCTGAGCACCTCGTAGCCGTCGCCGAGGTATCCCTGAATAGACCGCATCTTCGTCGGGGACTCGACGATGACGAGCTTCTTGCCTTCAGCCAAGGGTGCGTCCTTTCTTCGAAGCACACCATACACACCGCTGTGCGGGGTACTTCACAGCGAGCGAGGGTCGCGCGGCCGTCACGGTTCCTCGGGTTGCCCGGCACGGGCGCGGGAGACGGCTGCGAGTCCAGCGTACGCCGCCGACACCGTCACGGTCGCCACGTCCCCGGCCAGCGAACACGCGATCAGGCGTGCCCCTCCGGCCTGGGCGACGTGCGCGGCCAGGTCGCACGGCGTGCGAGCCGTGGGAATCGCACCGCTGCGCGCATCGGCGGCGGCGAGCGCCGCGGCGTCCGCTGCGTCCGCTGCACGCTGCGCGGTCACGGCCGCCCCGCCGACGGCGGCGAGCCCGACGGAGAGCGTCGCGCCGACGACGAGCACGCCGGCGGCCAGCACCGTCCCCGCCATCACCGACCCCCGTCGAGAGCGCAGCTCGCGGCGCGTAGCGGGAGGCGCATCAGCGGTCCCACGGTGAGGTCGAGCGTCGCCGTCGCACAGACAAGATCGTCGACGGCGGCGAACGTCACCCTGGCGTCGGGAAGCGCCCGCCGCACCACAGCCGCGGCCGCGGCGTCGCCCTCGCCCCGCCCCAGCAGACGGGCGGCGTCCGCCGTCGCATCTTGGAGCGCGACCTGTCGTGACGATGCGGCAAGCGCCCCGACGCCGAGAAGAAGCACGAGCACGACGGCCGGCAGGGCGAGCGCCAGTTCCGCCGCCACCGCGCCGCGCTCGCCCAGCGGCCTGCTCATGACACCGTGAGCGCACGCCGCACGAGATCGGTGAGGATGCCGCGCACCTCGTCCGACCTCATGATGACGACGAGCAATCCTGCGAACGCGACCGCGGCCATGGTGGTGATGGCGTACTCGGCCGTCGCCGCTCCTGTGTCGTCGCCGAACAGGGCGGCTGCACGACGGCGGTCGAGTCGGGGAATGGTGTTCATATTCTTCCTTCTTCCTCTTTATTGGGTGGTTCGAGCGACTCACGCAGGAATGGACGTGGAGGCGAGCACGCTGAGCATCAGCGGAGCCACCCCCAGCAGGAGGAACGCCGGCAGAGTGCAGACGCCGAGCGGCACGAGAAGTCGCGTCGAGAGCACTGCCGCGCGGAGGCGCCCCTGCACGCGCGCTGCATGCCGGTCCTGCGCCGCGGAGGCACGCAGCAGCTCGACGGCGGGAACGCCCGCCGTCCGGGACAGCTCCAGTACCCGGCGCACCCTCTCCTCCCCTCCCTGGTCCACGACCGCCGCATCTGCCACGAGCCGGAGTGCACGGTCGATCGGGGCACCCCCGCGAAGGGCGACCGCGACGAGCTCGGCGGCGATCCCCGGCGTCCCCGACGCGGGCTGCGCACGGCGGAGCAGCCGTCGCGTCCACATGCGAGCCGCTCCGACCAGCAGCAGCCCGGCGACGGCGCAGGTCGCCCCGGCGGGTGTGCCGAGGAGCACCCCGATCGTGTCGAAGCCGAGGGCGACGCCGAGGAGCAGTCCCGCGAGGGGCATCCACAGCAGCAGTCGCGCCGTTCCGGCGGGCTCAGCCAGCGCGACGCGGACATCGTCGGCGGCGGCGGCCGCGTCGCGCAATGACCCGGCGATCGTGCGGAGGACCTCCGCGAGGGGCGCGCCCACGACGGTGGCGATCTCCCAGGCCGCGGCCAGCTCCCGCCAGCGACCGCCGGCCGCATCGATCGCAGTGACGAGCGGTGTTCCGTCGTCGACGCGCGCGAGGACCGCGATCGCATTCGGGTCGCCCGTCCCGGCGAGATGGCGCCACGCCACGAGCGGCGCTGCACCTGCCTGCAGCAGCACGGCCAGCGTCTGCACGGAGTGCGCCAGGTCGACCTCGTGCGCGGACTGCATCGCGCGACGCCTCCTGTTCACCATGGTCGGACCTCCTCGATGCCCAGCCGATCGCTCTCCAGCACGAGTCGCCCGACGTGGGCGATGCGCCGCGTTCCGTCGGACCCCCGGTGCAGGTGGAGGACGACGGTGAACGCGCTCACGGCCTGACGAGCGAGCGCCACGGGGTCCATTCCGGCAAGCGCGCCGAGCGCCTCGAGCCGCGCGGGCACGTCCGCGACACCGCTCGCGTGCATCGTGCCGGCGCCACCATCGTGGCCGGTGTTGAGGGCGGTGAGGAGTTCCCGTACCTCCTCGCCGCGGCACTCGCCGACCACCAGCCGATCGGGGCGCATGCGCAACGACTCGCGGACGAGCCGGGCGAGTCCGATGCCGCCCGCGCCCTCGAGGTTCGCCTGACGCACCTCGAGGGCGACGTGGTGCGGGTGCCGTGGCCGCAGCTCCGCCACGTCTTCGATCGTCACGATGCGCTCACCCGGCGGTACCGACGACAGCAGCGCCGACAGCAGCGTCGTCTTCCCCGTACCCGTCCCGCCCGTGATCAAGAGGTTCGCCCGTTCCGCGACGAGCTTGTCGAGCCAGACGTGCTGCTGCGCATCGATCGTGCCCAGTGCGGCGAGGGCGTCGAGGTCGGCCGCATGGACCCGCGGGATCCGGATGGACAGCGCCGTGCCGGTCGTGGAGACAGGGGCGAGCACGGCGTGCACCCGCACGCCCGAGCCGAGGCGCACGTCCACGCACGGCGCCTGGTCGTCGAGGTGCCGGCCGCCGAGCGCGACGAGCGCGACCGCGAGGTCGCGTACCTCCCGCTCGGTCGCTCGCCACGACGGAACGGGCTGCGCGCCGCTGCCGCGGTCGAGGAAGAGTCCGTCTGCCCCGTTGACGAAGACGTCGGTGACGGTGTCGTCCACATGGGGGGCCAGCGGCGCGAATGCGGGTTCCGCGAGGAGCACGGCATGGGGAGGGGCGGTGACCGCATCCCCCGCTGCCGCGTCTTTCGACCGGATGACGAATCGTTCAGGCATGCGGCGAGAGTAGGCACGGCGGGCGAGGCGTGCCGCCGCAGGGCGACTCCGGCATCGGCGTCTGTGCACAAGGCCTCAGCCCGGCTGCCCGTGGAGAACTCGGGGCCGCGGGTCGACAAGGGAGAGGACCCGGGCAGAGGGAGCGCTCCCAAAGAGATGGGCGGCATCTCACGGGGGGAATGAGATGCCGCCCACGGCGCCGCGCGATCGGGGGAATCGGGCGCGCCAAGGCCGGAATGAGATTTCGGCTGTCGTCGAGTGTACGCAAGGCGACCGTCCTGACAAAACCAGCGCCACTACCGACTTTCGGCAGTACTCGAGGGCGTGGCACGCCGATAGATTCGCCCTGACCTGGTCGCGCCTCCCCCCGTGCGACCACGCCTGCATGACCCGTATGCCGCAAAGGAGCGCCTGCCGATGAGCAGCCAGATCGACCACCTTCTCGACGAGACCCGGAGATTCCCGCCATCGGAGGAGTTCGCGGCGCAGTCCGTCGCGTCACAGGAACTGTACGAGCGCGCCGCGGCGGATCGCGAAGGCTTCTGGGCCGAGCAGTCGCGCGATCTCATCCACTGGCACACGCCGTTCACCCAGGTCCTCGACTGGAACAACCCGCCCTTCGCCAAGTGGTTCGACGACGGCGAGCTCAACGTCGCCTACAACTGCCTGGACCGTCATGTCGAGGCCGGCAACGGCGACCGCGTCGCCCTGCACTGGGAGGGCGAGCCCGGCGACAGTCGTCGCATCACGTACGCCGAGCTGACCGAGGAGGTCAAGCGCGTCGCGAACGTGCTGGAGGGACTCGGCGTCGGTCACGGCGATCGCGTCGCCATCTACCTGCCGATGATCCCCGAGGCGATCGCCGCGATGCTCGCGGTCGCACGTGTCGGCGCCATCCACTCCGTCGTGTTCGGCGGATTCAGTGCCGACAGCCTCCGCTCCCGCATCGACGACGCCGGAGCCAAGCTCGTCATCACGGCCGACGGCGGCTACCGCAAGGGCCGCGTCTCGGCGCTCAAGCCCGCCGTGGACCAGGCTCTGGCCGACCGCGGCGACGGCGAGCAGCAGACGGTCGAGCACGTCCTCGTCGTTCGTCGTGGCGAGAACGAGGTGGACTGGACGGACGGGCGCGACATCTGGTGGCACGACGTCGTCCCGGCGGCCTCCGCCGAGCACACGGCTCAGGCCTTCCCCGCCGAGAACCCGCTCTTCATCCTCTACACCTCCGGCACCACGGGGAAGCCGAAGGGCATCCTGCACACCTCCGGTGGCTACCTCACGCAGGCCGCGTACTCCCACAAGTACGTGTTCGACCTCAAGCCCGAGACCGACGTGTACTGGTGCACCGCCGACATCGGGTGGATCACGGGCCACAGCTATGTGACGTACGGCCCGCTGGCCAACGGTGCCACCCAGGTGCTGTACGAAGGCACGCCCGACACGCCGCACCCCGGACGCTGGTGGGAGATCATCGAGAAGTACAAGGTCTCCATCTTCTACACGGCCCCGACGGCGATCCGGTCGTTCATGAAGGTCGGCCGCAGCGTCCCGCAGAAGTTCGACCTGTCGTCGCTGCGAGTGCTCGGATCGGTCGGCGAGCCCATCAACCCCGAGGCGTGGATGTGGTACCGCGAGGTCATCGGCGCGGGCAAGACCCCGATCGTCGACACGTGGTGGCAGACCGAGACGGGCGCCATCATGGTGTCGGCGCTCCCCGGCGTCACCGCCACGAAGCCCGGCTCGGCGCAGGTCCCCCTCCCCGGGATCACCCTCGACGTGGTGGACGAGCAGGGCGTCGAGGTCGGCAACGGCAACGGCGGACTGCTCGTGATCACCGAGCCGTGGCCGAGCATGCTGCGCGGCATCTGGGGCGACCCGGAACGCTTCCGCGAGACGTACTGGGAGAAGTTCGAGAAGCAGGGCTACTACTTCGCGGGTGACGGTGCACGGCTCGACGAGGACGGCGACCTCTGGCTGCTCGGCCGCGTCGACGACGTCATGAACGTGTCGGGCCACAGGCTGTCGACGGCGGAGATCGAGTCCTCGCTCGTGGCGCACGAGGCCACCGCGGAGGCCGCGGTGGTCGGGGCGTCCGACGAGACCACGGGCCAGGCGGTGGTCGCATTCGTCATCATCAAGGAGAGCTATCTCGCCGCCCACGACCCGGCGGGGCTCGCGCAGCAGCTCCGGCTCTGGGTCGGCGAACAGATCGGTGCCATCGCGCGCCCTCGAGACGTGTACATCGTCGGGGAGCTGCCCAAGACCCGCTCGGGCAAGATCATGCGGCGTCTGCTGCGCGATGTGGCCGAGGGCCGCGAGGTCGGCGACACGACGACCCTGGCCGACACCGCGGTCATGAGCATCATCTCCGCGCAGGTGAAGTAGCCCGCAGACGACGAACGCCCCCTCCCGTCGGAGGGGGCGTTCGCGTGTCGGGGTCAGGCGAGGCGGAACGTCACCTCGACCTCGACCGGGCTGCCGAGCGGGAGCTCGGCGACGCCGACGGCCGCGCGCGCGTGGCGGCCCTCGTCACCGAAGATCTCACCGAGCACCTCGCTCGCGCCGTTGATGACGCCGGGCTGGCCGGTGAAGCCCTCGGCTGAACCGACGAAGCCGCCCACCCGCACGACACCGGCGATGCGGTCGACCCCGCCCGCGACGTCGGCGGCCGCGGCCAGCGCGTTGAGGGCACACGTCCGCGCGAAGGCCTTGGCGTCCTCCGCGGAGACCTCGGCGCCGACCTTGCCCACCGCGGGCAGGGCGCCGTCGACGAACGGGAGCTGGCCGGATGTGTAGATGAGCCCGCCGTGGGCGACCGCCGGGACATAGGCGGCGACGGGAGCGGCGACGGCGGGGAGCTCGATGCCGAGCTCGGCGAGGCGCGTGGAGACGCTCATGCCTGACCCCCCTCGAACTGACGCGCGGCTTCGGCGGCGGCGGCGAGGCCCGCGTTCGCGGAGCCGTCGGTGGTCACCGGGCGCTTGAAGTACGCCACGAGGCCGCCTTCCGGTCCCTGCACCACCTGGACGAGCTCCCAGCCCTGCTTGCCCCAGTTGTTGAGGATCGCGGCGGTGTTGTGGATCAGCAGCGGCGTGGTCAGGTACTCCCACGTGGTCATGGCTCTCCTGTCGATCGGGACGCGAACAGGCCGAGCGGGCGTGTTCGTCAGAGGGTGTATTCAGGGAACTCCCCTACGATCAAGCGTATGCCCCACAAGAATCGCACGGTGAAGGGCGTGCTCGGCGGTCTCGTCGGGCTCGTCGGACTGAGCGCCGTCGCCGGTCTGCTCGTCACCGCCAGCGTCACCCCCGTCCTCGCGATGACGGGAGTCGCCGGCACCACGGCACTGACACTCTTCGACAAGCTCCCCGAGAACCTCAGCCCTGGCACGCCGATGGAGCAGTCGACGATCTACGCCACCCAGCCCGACGGCACGCCGGTCGCCCTCGCGTCGTTCTATGAGCAGAACCGCGTCCCCGTCACGTACGAGCAGATCAGCCCGGTGCTCTACGACGCGATCCTCTCCAGTGAGGACAAGAGCTTCTACAGCCACGGCGGAGTGAACCTCGGCGCCACCATGAAGGCGCTGATCGACAACGTCCGCGGCACATCCAGCCGCGGCGCCTCGACCATCAGCCAGCAGTTCGTGAAGAACGTGCTGATCCAGCAGTGCGAGCAGGACGTGGACACCACGTCGGACACGTACTCCGAGGAGCTCCAGCAGTGCTGGCTGGACGCGACGAACGCGGTCGGCAGCAAGGGCATCGAGCGCAAGCTGCAGGAGATGCGCTACGCGATCCAGATCGAGAAGGACTTCTCGAAGAACGACATCCTGCTGGGCTACCTGAACATCGCGAACTTCGGTGGCACGGTCTACGGCATCGAGGCCGCCGCCCGGTACTACTTCTCCACGACGGCGATGAACCTGACGGTCGCGCAGGCCGCGACGCTCGCCGGCATCGTGCAGAACCCCAACACGTACCGGATCGACAAGCCGGTGGAGGGCACGTACACCGACGATGCTCAGGTCGGACACAACAACGCCGCCGACGGCTACGCGGACACCCTCAAGCGCCGCGACTACGTGCTCTACCGCATGCTCGACGACGGCAAGATCACCCAGGCCCAGTACGACGAGGCGAAGGCCTCCCCGATCGTTCCTGCGATCAACCCGCCGACGCAGGGCTGTGCGGCCGCCGGCACGAACGCCTACTTCTGCCAGTACGTGCGCTCGATCGTCCTGAACGACGAGGCGTTCGGCGCCACGCCGCAGGAGCGGCGCGACCTGCTGCGCCGCGGCGGTCTGAAGATCTTCACGTCGCTGGACTACCGCATCCAGAACCCGGCGGCGCAGGAGATGGCCGACATCGTCCCGGCCAACTACGACGGCATGCACTTCGGTGCCGCAGGTGTGTCCATCGAGGTGGGCACCGGCCGGATCCTCTCGATGACCCAGAACACGATGTTCACCGAGACCCCGACCACCGATCCCGCCTACACCTCTCTCGTGTTCGCGGGCGACCGCAAGCACGGAGACTCCAACGGCTTCCAGGTGGGCTCGACCTACAAGCTGTTCACGCTGATCGACTGGCTCGAGAAGGGTCATTCGGTGCGCGAGACCCTGAACGGCCGCGTGCAGACCAACATGAAGTTCACCGCGGCCTCGTGCGGTGGGGGCACCATGGTCGCGAACACCAAGGAGATCGGCAACTTCGGCGGCGGCGGCGGCTCGACCGACACCGTGCTGAACTTCACGAAGAACTCGCTCAACAGCGGGTACTTCGCGATGGCCTCCAAGCTCGACCTCTGCGACATCAACAAGGTGGCCGACCGCCTGGGCGTCACGCTGGCCAACGGCGGCAAGACCACCGATGAGAACGTGCCGTACGACGTGCTCGGCGCGAAGAACATCTCGCCCATCGCGATGGCCAACGCCTACGCCACGGTCGCGAGCGGCGGCACCTACTGCACGCCGCGGGCGATCGACCGCGTGATCGGTCCGGACGGCAAGGACCGTGAGCTGCCCGCGTCGTCGTGCACTCCCGGCGTGATCTCTCCCGAGGTCGCAGCCACGGCCGCCTACGCGCTGCAAACCGTCATGGGCGGCGGCGGCACCGGCTCGCGGGCGAACCCGGGCGACGGCACCCCGCTGATCGGCAAGACCGGAACGCACAACACGTGGTCGACCATGATGATCGAGTCGAGCACGAAGGTCGCGACGGCCGTGTGGGCGGGACGCTGGCAGGGCCAGGAGAACATCTACCGGAAGAGCTACGGTCGCTGGAATCTCAACGACATGCGCTACCCGCTGGCCCGCGCCGCGCAGGCGGCCGCGAACGAGGCCTACGGCGGCGACCGCTTCCCCCAGCCGGACAACAACCTGATCCGTCAGGAGCTCAAGGCCGTTCCGAGCGTGGTCGGCATGTCGCAGGACCAGGCGCGCTCGACCCTCGAGAACGCGGGCTTCCAGGTGGCGATCGGCGGAGAGGTGGACAGCGACCTCGCGGCCGGCCTCGTCGCGGCACAGGACCCGACGGGCGAGGCTGCGACGGCTGCCACCGTGACCCTCTCGATCAGCAACGGCCGTGGTGCCGTGGTGCCGTCGAACATCGTCGGGATGTCGCGAGACCAGGCGGACGCCGCACTCAAGGCGGCTCGAGTCGCGTCCTACGAGTTCGACAATTCGTGCAACCCGCCGGGGTCTGCGGTCGCGGTGACCAATCCGGCACCGGGCACTCCTGTCAACAGCAGCACCACCGTGGTCGTGACGTGCCAGTAGGTTCGTCGCGCTCGGCTCATCCGGCCCTCATCGCGCTCGGCGCGGTGGGGGCCGTGGGCGCCGCCGCCGCGGTGTGGGGCGTGGGAATCGAACGTTACCTCTTCACCGTGCGCGAGGTGTCCGCCTCGGCGTTCGCCCCCGGCACCCCTCCCCTGCGCATCCTGCACGTGTCCGATGCGCACATGGCCCCGTGGCAGCACCGCAAGCAGGACTGGCTCGCGTCGCTCGCGCAGCTGCGGCCCGACCTGATCGTGAACACCGGCGACAACCTGGGTCACGAGCGCGGACTCGAGGGGATCCGCCGCGCGTTCGCCCCGTTCGCCGGCATCCCCGGGGTCTTCGTGCACGGCTCGAACGACGTGAACGGCCCCGCGCCGCGCAATCCGCTGCGCTACTTCTCCGGACCCTCGCGGCGCCACCGCGAGCCGACCGTGCTCGACACGGAGTCGATGGACCGCTTCTTCACGGACGAGCTCGGCTGGACCGACCTCAACAATCGCGCGGCGCGACTGACCCTGCGTGGCACCGCCGTCGACCTGTTCGGCGTGGACGACGCACACCGCGACTGGGACCGCCTCGACGCGCTCCCCTCGGCCATCGAGGGCCTGGGCCCGCGCGAGCCCGGAACGGCGGTGCTGGGCGTCACGCACGCGCCGTATCAGCGCGTGCTCAACGGTTTCGTCGACCTCGGCGCCGACGCCATCCTCGGCGGTCACACGCACGGCGGGCAGGTCTGCCTCCCCGGCTACGGCGCGCTCGTGGCGAACTGCGACATCCCGCTGAAGCAGGCCAAGGGACTCAGCACCTGGACGCACGACGGCCGCAGCGTCCCGCTGAACGTGAGCGCCGGCTGCGGGCACTCGATCTACGCGCCCGTGCGTTTCGCGTGCCGCCCGGAGGCGACGCTGCTCACGCTGATCCCCCACTCGTGATCACCGCCCCGATTGGGCGCTCAGGGGATTTCCCTGTAGACTCGGAGGGTTGCAAACGGGGTGTGGCGCAGCTTGGTAGCGCGCTTCGTTCGGGACGAAGAGGTCGCAGGTTCAAATCCTGTCACCCCGACCAGTGACACCGGAAGGCCGCCCCCACGGGCGGCCTTCTCTGTATCGGAGAGCGTGCGAAAGGGGACCGCATGGGGACGCTCCTGCCTCCGCCGCGTCGCGCCACCCGCATCTGGGCGCTCGCCCTCGGCGTCCCGTTCCTCGCGGGGCTCGCCCTGCTCACGCTCACGCCGTCCCGGGTCGAGCATGCGGTCCCGAATCTGCTCGACGTGATCGTGTCGCTCACCCACCGGCTCGGCTGGACCGCACTGACGTTCACGCGGCTGGAAGTTCTGTCGAACATCGCGGTCTTCGTGCCCCTCGGCGTCCTCGCGTTCCTGCTCCTCCCCCGCCGTGTGTGGCCGCTGTCGCTGCTGGTCGGACCGGCACTTTCTCTCGCGATCGAGACCGCGCAGCACCTCGCCCTGCCCCACCGCGATGCGACGATGAACGACGTGCTGGCCAACTCCACCGGGGCCACCCTGGGCGTGGCCCTCGCCCTCCTGTGCACGCTGCTCGCAGCTCCACGCTCTTCACGGCTGCGACCTCCTAGGCTGGAGGCATCATGACCTCGCCCGCACTCGTCGCCTTCGACCTCGATGACACCCTCGCCCCCTCTAAGGGCCCGATCGACCCGCGGATCTCCGGCCTCCTGCGCGAGCTTCTCCGCAGCGTCGACGTCGCCATCATCTCCGGGGGCAACGAGCCCCAGTTCCGCACACAGGTGATCGCCCAGCTCGCCGATGCCGACGCCGCAGCTCTCGCCCGGCTGCACCTGCTGCCGACCTGCGGCACCCGCTACCTGCGCCACGACGGCGCCGACTTCGCGCCGGTGTACGCGCACGACCTGAGCGACGACGAGAAGGCGTCCGCTCTCACGGCGCTCCGCGAGGAGGCGGAGCGGCTCGGCCTGTGGGAGACCGACCCCTGGGGCGACATCCTGGAGGACCGCGGCTCGCAGATCACGTTCTCCGCGCTCGGGCAGCGGGCTCCGCGGGAGGCCAAGCACGCGTGGGATCCGTCCGGCAGCAAGCGCGCGGCCCTGCGCGACGCGGTCGCCGCCCGACTCCCCGGGCTCGAGGTGCGCTCGGGGGGCTCCACCTCGATCGACATCACCCGCGTCGGGATCGACAAGGCGTTCGGCATGAGGCAGCTCTCCGCGCACACGGGCATCCCGTTGGACGCGATGCTGTTCTACGGCGACCGGCTCGACGAGGGCGGCAACGACTACCCGGTCCTCGCGATCGGGGTCCCGTCGATCGCCGTCGAGGGCTGGGAGGACACCGCCACCCGCCTCGAAGCCCTGCTGCCCACCCTCACGTCGCGCGTCTGAGGCGGCGGCCGGTGCCGGACACCCGGCCTGGCTTGGCTCTAGCATGGCGTCATGGATGCCCTGCAGATCGTCGTCCTCGTCGCAGCGCTGGCCAGCCTCGTGTGCTGGATCCTGTCGCTGATCACCCGTGACACGTCGTGGGTCGACCGCGCGTGGTCGATCGTCCCCGTCGTCTATGTCTGGATCTTCGTGGCCGGCGCCTTCACCGCCGACGCCGGATCAGCGCGCATCGTGCTGATGGGGATCCTGGTGACGGCCTGGGGCGCGCGGCTCACGTTCAACTTCGCCCGCAAGGGCGGCTACACCGGCATGGAGGACTACCGCTGGGCGATCCTGCGGAAGCGGATGCGCCCGTGGCAGTTCCAGGTGTTCAATCTGCTGTTCATCATCGGGTACCAGATGACCCTGCTCGTGTTGATCACCCTTCCGGCATGGCTGGCCGCCCAGCACCCCACCGCGTTGACCGGGTGGGACGCGTTGTTCACGATCGCATTCCTCGGGTTCCTGGTCGGCGAGACGGTCGCCGACCAGCAGCAGTGGAACTTCCACCAGCGCAAGAAGCAGGCTGGCGGTGACCTCGCGCCCGGCTTCGCGACGACCGGGCTGTTCCGCTACAGCCGACACCCCAACTTCTTCTTCGAACAGGCGCAGTGGTGGGCGTTCTACGCGCTGGGCGCGACCGCGGCCGCCACCGCGGGGGCCGGGGTGCTCGGGGGCGTGCTGAACCCCACGATCGTCGGCGCCGCGCTCCTGACGGTGCTGTTCCTCGGCTCGACGATTTTCACGGAGTCGATCACCGCGTCGAAGTACCCCGCATACGCCGACTACCGGCAGACCACGTCGATGCTCGTGCCGTGGCCACCGCGGCGCCGCGCCGTGGCCCCGCAGTCGTAGCGGAACCCGGCACGGCGACGTCAGCGGACGACGGCCCCCGCGGCGTCGCGCGCGACAGGCACCAGACGCGTCAGCTGCGTGACGTGGGCCGGCTCGAGCTCCGCCAGCGACGCGACGCCGAGGAGACGCATGGTCCGCTCGATCTCACTGCGCAGGATCGCGATCGTCCGGTCGACGCCCTGGCGGCCGCCCGCCATCAGGCCGTAGAGGTACGCGCGGCCGATCAGCGTGAAGTCCGCCCCGAGCGCGACCGAGGCCACGATGTCGGCGCCGTTCATGATGCCGGTGTCGATCATGACGGTGAAGTCGTCGCCCACGGCCCGGCGCACCTGGGGCAGCAGGTGGAACGGGATCGGCGCGCGGTCGAGCTGACGACCGCCGTGGTTCGACAGCACGATGCCGTCGACACCGGCGTCGCGCAGTCGCACGGAGTCCTCGACGTTCTGCACGCCCTTGATCACGATGCGACCGGGCCAGATGTCACGGATCACCGCGAGATCGTCATAGCTGATCGTGGGGTCCATCGCGGCGTCGAGCAGCTCGCCGACCGTGCCGCCGGTGGAGCTCAGCGACGCGAACTCCAGCTTGGGCGTGGTCAGGAAGTCGAACCACCACCAGGGCCGCGGGATCGCGTTGACGATCGTGCCGAGCGTGAGCTGCGGCGGGATGCTGAAGCCGTTGCGCTTGTCGCGCAGCCGGGCACCGGCGACCGGCGTGTCCACCGTGAACTGCAGCGTGTCGAAGCCCGCGGCGGCGGCACGGCGTGCCAGCTCGTACGAGATCTCGCGGTCGCGCATGACGTAGAGCTGGAACCAGTTGCGCCCGTGCGGGTTCGCGGCCTTGACCCCCTCGATCGAGGTCGTACCGAGCGTGGACAGCGTGAACGGGATGCCCGCCGCGGCCGCAGCGCCGGCACCGGCGACCTCCCCCTCGGTCTGCATGAGCCGCGTGAACCCGGTCGGGGCGATGCCGAACGGCAGCGCGGACGGCCCGCCGAGGATCTCGACCGTCGTGTCGACATCCGGCGCGGGCTTGAGGATGCCGGGGTGGAACTCCACGTCCTGGAACGCCTGGCGGGCGCGGCTCAGCGACAGCTCGCCCTCCGCCGCGCCATCGGTGTAGTCGAACGCCGCCTTGGGCGTGCGGCGCTTCGCGATCGTACGGAGGTCGTCGATCGTGAGAGCCGCGTCGAGCCGGCGCTTGCGGCCGTCGAGCTCGGGCTTCTTGAACTTCATGAGCTCCAACAGCTCGGCGGGGTTGGGGAGCTGGCGCTGGACCATGGCGTGCCTCTCAGTCGTGGGGGTGGATGTCGCGGGTGAGCCCCGCGGACGTGTAGTAGCCAGTGATGTGGGCGCGGACCAGCGCGCGGGCCGCCTCCGCATCGCCCGCGTCGATCGCGGCGACGAGGGCGTGGTGCTCGGCGCGCAGCCGTGTCGCCATCGTGTCCCAGTCGGGGATCGCGGCGGCTCCGGCGAGCACATACGACTCGATCGACGACCGCAGCCCCGCCATCATCGCGGCGATGACCGTGTTGCCACTGCCCTCGGCGAGCGACAGGTGCAGCTGGGCGTCCAGGGCGAGGAACTCGGACGGGGTCAAGCCCGCGGCGTCCATCGCGTGCAGCAGCTCGTGGGCCTTCGCGGTGTCGCCGCCGCCTCCGGACGCCAGGGCCGCGACGACCGCGTCCTCCAGCACCAGGCGGGTGCGCACCACATCGTCGAGCGGGAAGCCCTGCGCCGCGACCTGCAGCCGCAGCAGCGCGGACATGCCCCCGGTCGGCGTCGCGATCACGATCGCTCCCGCCTGCGGGCCCGATCCGGTCGCGGTGCGGATGAGGCCGAGCACCTCGAGCACGCGGAAGGCTTCGCGCACGCTGGAGCGTCCGACACCCAGGTCGCTCGCCAGGTCGCGCTCCGACGGCAGCCGGTCGCCGGGGCCGAGGCGTCCGTCGAGGAGGTCGCGCTCGATGTGCTCGAGCACGAGTCGCCATGCTCGCGCCGGCTGCTCCTCCGCCATCCCGCCTCCTGTGGTCTGACCACAGCGTACCCCGTGTGGTCAGACCACGCAAAGCCGCCCGCCTCGCGAGGAGACGGGCGGCAGCGAGAGCGATCAGGTCACCCCAGGCGCCCGCCCGACTCTTCCAGGTAGCAGGTGCCGCACAGCGACTCGTAGGTGGTGAGCTCGGGCGACGCGGAGCCGTCCGCGCCCTCGTCGATCGCCACCTGATCTCCGTCGAACACGAAGCGGCCGCCGACGACGCGGCCGTTGAACACCGCCTTGCGCCCGCAGCGGCAGATGGTCTTGAGCTCCTCCAGCGAGTGCGCGATCGCCAGCAGCCGCGCGGAGCCGGGGAACGCGTGGGTGAGGAAGTCGTTGCGGATGCCGTAGGCCATCACGGGGATGCCGTCTTCCACCGCGACCCGGAACAGGTCGTCGATCTGGGAGGCCGTGAGGAACTGCGCCTCGTCCACCAGCAGGCACGCCACGTCGATCGGGGCCGTCGGCAGCAGCTCCTCCTCGGTGGAGCGCCGCATGCGCGTACGATGCTCTGCGAACAGCGCCCGCGCGTCGTCCTCCGGCCCGATCAGGAAGTCCACCTGCCGCGTGACGCCGAGGCGGCTCTCGATCTCCGCCGCGCCCTTGGTGTCGATCGCGGGCTTGGCGAGCAGCACGTGCTGGCCCCGCTCCTCATAGTTGTAGGCAGCCTGCAGCAGGGCGGTCGACTTGCCCGAGTTCATCGCGCCGTAGCGGAAGTAGAGCTTCGCCACGGTCCGGTCTCAGGCGTTGATGCCGAGGGCGGCGGCGGTCGCCGCCGTGGACTCCTCCGCGAGCGCCGGATCGGCGTTGAGCTTCTGGCCGAAGGTCGGGATCAGCTCGCGCAGCCGCGGCTCCCACGCGGGGAACTCGCCCGGGAAGCACTTCTTGAGCAGATCGAGCATGATCGGCACGGCCGTGGAAGCCCCCGGAGAGGCGCCGAGCAGCCCCGCGATCGAGCCGTCGCCGGCGGCGACCACCTCGGTGCCGAACTGCAGCACGCCGCCCTTCTTCGCATCCTTCTTCATGACCTGCGCGCGCTGACCGGCGTTGATGAGCGTCCAGTCCTCGTCCTTCGCGGTGGGCATGAACGTGCGCAGGCTGTCGACCTTCTTGCGGTGGTTCTTCATCAGCTCGCTGATCAGGTAGGTGATCAGATCGGGGTTCGCGAACGCCACCCGCAGCATCGGCCACAGGTTGTGCGCGCGCACCTGCGTCACGATGTCGAGCATGGAGCCGTTCTTGAGGAACTTCGGGCTGAAGGTCGCGAACGGGCCGAACATCAGCGACGCCTCGCCGTCGACCACGCGGGTGTCGAGGTGCGGCACCGACATCGGCGGCGCACCGACGGACGCCTGCGAGTACACCTTCGCCTTGTGCTGAGCGACGATCTTCGGGTTCGTGGTCTTGAGGAACTGCCCACCGATCGGGAAGACGCCGTAGCCCTTGATCTCCGGGATGCCCGACCGCTGGAGCAGCTTGAGCGCCCAGCCGCCCGCCCCGACGAACACGAACTTCGCCTTGATCTGGTTGGGCGTGCGCCCCACCGTGGTGCGGTAGTTGAGGAGCCAGGTGCCGTCCTTCTGGCGCTTGAGAGACTTCACCTCGTGGTTCGTGCGCACCGAGACGCCGGACTCGCGGAGGTGATCGAACAGCTGGTGCGTCAGGGCGCCGAAGTCGACGTCGGTGCCCGCGGGCACCCGGGTGGCGGCGAAGGGCTCGCCCTTGCGTCGCTTCTGCATCAGCAGCGGCGCCCAGGTGTTGATGACGCGGGAGTCCTCGCTGTACTCGATGCCCGCGAACAGCGGCTGCTCCTTGAGCACCTCGTAGCGGTTCCTGAGGTACGCCACGTCTTTCTCGCCGCGCACGAACGTCATGTGCGGGGTCGCGTTGATGAACGTCGACGGCGCGTCCAGCACACCCTTCTCGACGAGCGACGACCAGAACTGCCGGCTCTGCTGGAACTGCTCGTTGATCGACACGGCCTTCGCGGGGTCGAGCGGAGCATCGCCCTGCTGCGGCATGTAGTTGAGCTCGCAGAGCGCGGCGTGCCCGGTGCCCGCGTTGTTCCAGGGATTGGAGCTCTCCTGCGCCACGTCGGACAGCCGCTCGAAGGCGACGATCTTCCACTCCGGCTGCAGCTCGTGCAGCAGAGTACCCAGGGTGGCGCTCATGATGCCACCACCGATCAGCACGACATCGACGTTTTCAGTCACCCGACCAGTCTAGGGCGTGGCTCGGGGCCGATCGTCCGCCGGGCGACCCCGCTCGGGCACGCCGGAGCCCGCTCCCCCGTGCGGCGGGAGCGGGCTCGGCGTCGTCCGTTCTCAGTTGCGCGGAGCGGTGTACGTCAGGTCGAAGCTCATGTTGGCGCTGCCCGGATTGTTCTCGTGCACCTCCGCCGACATGACGTTGACGCCCGGCCGGAGCAGCGACACCGGCACCGTGAAGGACGCGCGACCGGCCGCCGCCTTGCCGGGTGCCACCGAGGACGACGCGAACGTCGTCTGGCGGAGGGTCGCATCGGCCGGAAGATTCGACCGCCCGATCTCCACGCCGTTGAGGTAGACGGCCACCCCGTCATCCGCGATCACCGACACGGTTCCGTCGTGCAGACCCGTCAGGTCGTCGACCGTGAAGGCGGTCCGGAAATGCGCGCTCTGCGGTTTGACCGCGAGGTCGTCCGGGTCGATGTCCGTCGCCGCACCGGCGACCCCGCGCGCCAGCACCGCGGGGCCCGTGTGCCAGGCGGACGCGTCGAACTCCACCGTGTTCCAGTCCGCGGGGAGCGGATCGGCGGAGTACCGCCACGACCACGTCGCACCGTTGGCGATGAACGTGTCCGTCGACGGCTGCCCGGGCTGCACGGCTGCGTCCGGGGTGACGGCCTCGTCGGGCGCGACCGGAGCGGGAGCGGGGGCCGGAGCAGCGGCGTCGGCAGCCGCGGCGACACCCGCCGTGGTCGCGGAGCGGTTGCCCGCCGCATCCCGCGCCCGGACGTAGTACGTCGCAGCCTCCGACGACGCCGGCGCCGTGTAGCTCGCCGCCGTCGTCGACGCGATCACGCGGTTGCCGCGCAGCACCTCGTAGGTGACCGAGCTCGAATCCGAGATGCGGTTCCACGTCAACGTCGTCGCCCCGCCGGCCGGGGTGACCGTGAGGCCCGTCGGCACAGCGGGGGCGACGGAGTCCCTCGGAGCGAACCGCACGAAACCACCGGACCATTGCCGGGAACCACCCGCACGGACCGAGCGGGTGATGTCGCCACCCGCCCACAGCACACCCGTGCTGTCGAAGAACGAGGCCCAGGCGCCGTGCCCCTCGCGCGCCTGAAGATCGGGCGCGAACTCGTAGACGTGTCGACCCGTCACCGCGTCCCAGACGCCGATCAACGACATGTCGTCGATCTCCGAGGCAGTCGTCGGCGTCTCCGGGTTCGTGTAGGCGTCTTCATACACCCAATCACCGCAGTGACACCCGGCGGCGATGAGGGTCGAGTCCGCGTTCTGGGCGATCGTCTGGAAGTCGCCGCCCTTCAGCGTGACGTTTCCACTGATCAGGCGGAAGTCGGTGCGGTCGTAGGAGAACAGGGAGTGCTGGGATCCGCCGAGCCACAGTCGACCGCCCGTCTCGGTCACCGCGTTCTGATAGACCCACCCCGTGGGGTTCCCCGCGGCGTCGTACATCGGCCTGCTGAACGTCGGCGTCCAGTGCGGCGTGACACCGGCGGCACCCGCCGTGGTCTGCAGGGCCGCAGCGCTGGTGGTCGTGATCGCCCCCTGCATCGTGAAGTAGCCGGCGAAGTACGCACGATCGCCGGCCGCCGACGCGTCCACGGACATGCTCGTGCCGTTGAGGTTGGCATTCCAGGCCGTGTCCGGCCGGCCGGTCGTGAGGTCGATCCGGCCCCCGTCCCACGCGCTCGCGCTGACGGTCGACGAGGCCGCCCGAAGGTGGGTGAACGAACCGGCGACATACAGGTAGTCCCCCTGCACGTCGAAGTCCCGCACGTACGGCACCGCCCCCGCCGCCCGATGCTCGGCGACGACCTGCGGACCGGACAGCTGCCCGGTCGCCGGGTCGAGGAAGGCGATCGCGGCCTGCGGAACGCCGTTCACCGTCGAGAACTGGCCGCCGATGGCGACCCGCCCGTCGGGAAGACCGGCGATCGCCTTCACCTGCCCGTTCAGGACGGGCCGGAACGACGAGACCCACGCGCCCGTGCCGAGGGCGAACGCGGCGAGGTAGGGCTGCGCCACCTGACCGGCGCCCGCCTCCGACTGCTGGACCGTGGCGAAGTTCCCGCCGACGAACACGTTGCCGCCCGCCTCGCCGAAGGACGCCACCTCGGTGTTCGCCTCCCCGGACAGCCCGTTGGCGAGCCCGGCGACACCCCACGTCGTGGTCATGGCGTTGCTGTTGGGAATCGCGGACTGCGTGATGGCCGGAGCACCCTGGGACCCGATCGTGCCGTAGTCGAGGTCTCTGGTCATGAGCTTCGGCTGAAGGAACACCTGGGCGAAGGGGCGCGCCTTGCCCCTCGTGCCCGCCGGAGCCCACAGGTACGACGACGGGTCTTCGTTCCCCGACACCTGCGCCCCGAACGACCAGCCGTTGCGGAAGCGGTACGGCAGATCGCCCTCCTCGAAGCGGACGCGCTTGGTGCCGGTGTCGACGCCGAACACGGCCGACGTCCCGCCGCTGCCGGTGGTCTTCGACCGCTCCCCCGGGTTCTTGAAGGAGAACGACGTGAGGACGTGCCCGCCGCCCATCGTCCACACCCAGCGGTCGCGGTTGGCGAAGGAGAAGCGCACCTCCTGCCACGCCGAACCCGCCGTGTCGAGCGCGCGACGGACACGCACGCCCTCCTGCAGCGCGTCGACGCGACCGCCGTCGAGCAACCCGTCGATCGTCTTCGACGACAGCTGCGCGGGCGCGAACGCCGCAGTGCCCGCCGGGGTGTCGCGGATCTGCTCGGGTGTTCCCACACCGTTGTAGCCCTCCTTCCACCCCTCGCGGCCGCGGCCGATGAGCACCCATCCGCCTCCGCCGGTGGTCTGATCGCAATAGAACTGCTGTGGCGCCACGAGCCGCGGAGTCACCAGCCAGTACACGCCGTCCGGCGCGGTCGGATCGTTCTGCTTCACCTCCCAGCACGACGCCGCGGCCGTCTCCTGCGTCAGGCCATCGGGAGCCGCCGCCGCAGACGCCGGCGCACCCCCGACCACCAGCGAGCCCGCGATGGTCGCCGTCACCGCGGCCGCCGTCGCCAGGGCACGACGGAATCGTGCCCCCCGTGATCTCCGATCGAGACCCATTCGTCCTACCCCCAGAATCCACGCCCCTCCGCGCGCACGCGCCGCGGCGCCTGCGCCCCCGCGGAGGGACGACCAGGAGCCGCCCCGATCGGGACGGCCCGGCTAGGAGGTCTCCGTCGGGACCCGCGGATGCGCGGAGCGGCGACCTCGGCCGGCTAACACGTTACCTGCCGAGCGGTTCGATCCTTGAGCATGCCGATATGCGATGACGGTCAGGTCCCGCTGTCCCCGTGGGCGGGACGGTCCCGCGCCCCGGGTCAGCGCACGGGGGCCAGGCGCTCCGCGAGCACCTCGGCGATCTGCACCGCGTTCAGCGCGGCTCCCTTGCGGAGGTTGTCGTTGCTGAGGAACAGCACGAGCCCCTTGCCCTCCGGCGCGGACTGGTCGGCGCGGATGCGACCGACGAAACTCGGGTCCTTGCCGGCGGCCTGCAGGGGCGTCGGCACCTCATCGAGCACGACCCCGGGGGCCGCGCTCAGGACCTCGCGCGCGCGCTCGGGCGTGATGTCCCGCGCGAACTCGACGTTGATCGAGAGGGAGTGACCCGTGAACACCGGCACCCGCACGCACGTCCCCGCCACGCGCAGACCCGGGAGCTCGAGGATCTTGCGGCTCTCGTTGCGGAGCTTCTTCTCCTCGTCGGTCTCGTTGTCACCGTCGTCGACGAGGTTGCCCGCGAACGGGATGACGTCGAACGCGATCGGTGCCACGTACTTCTCGGGCTCCGGGAAGTCGACGGCAGAACCGTCGTGCACCAGCTCCAGGGTGTTGCCCTGAGCCAGCACGCCCTCGACCTGGCCCAGCAGCTCCTGGGCGCCGGCGAGACCGGAGCCGGAGACCGCCTGATACGTCGAGACGATGAGCCGTTCGAGCCCGGCCTCGGCGTCGAGCGCCTTGAGCACCGGCATGGCCGCCATCGTGGTGCAGTTCGGGTTGGCGATGATGCCCTTCGGACGGGCGTCGATCGCGTGCGGGTTGACCTCGCTCACCACGAGCGGGACCTCGGGGTCCATCCGCCACGCGCTCGAGTTGTCGACCACGACCGCGCCCGCCTCGGCGAACCGCGGCGCGTAGGCACGGCTCGCGGTCGCGCCGGCGGAGAACAGGGCGATGTCGATGCCCGCGGGGTCCGCCGTCTCCACGTCTTCCACGATCACGGTCGCGCCGCCGAACTCGATCGCGGTGCCCGCGGATCGCGACGACGAGAACAGGCGCAGCTCGCGGATCGGGAACGACCGCTCCGCGAGAATCTCGCGCATCACGGTGCCCACCTGGCCGGTGGCGCCGACGATGGCGACGGAGAGTCCTGAATCGGAGATGCGGGTCATGAGGTTCCTTGGCTTCGTGCGGTACGGCGTACGAGGCTTCGGGCGCGGCGACGGGATGCGGAGGCCACGCCTGGCGCCGGTGTCAGGGTTTCGGTGAGTCTACCGTGCCGACAGCGGCCGACCGCCCGCGTGACGGCGCCGTGACGACGTCGGCAGGATCCGGGCGGCCGATGGCAGGATCAGCGACCGGTGCCGGCGTGGACCGTCGCCTCGGCCTCGCCGTCCAGCCCGTAGGCGGTGTGCACGGTGCGGGCCGCCTCGGCCAGGTCGTCGGCGCGCAGGACCACCGAGATGCGGATCTCCGACGTGGAGATCATCTCGATGTTGATGCCGCCCTCCGACAGCGCCTCGAACAGCGTCGCCGACACACCCGAGTGCGTGCGCATGCCCGCACCGACGACCGAGAGCTTGCCGATCTGGTCGTCGTGCACCAGGTTCAGGAAGCCGACCTCGGCCTGCTCACCCGCAAGGGCCTTCAGGGCTGCGGTGGCATCCGCCTTCGGCACCGTGAACGAGATGTCGGTGCGTCCGGTGGACGCGGCCGACACGTTCTGCACGATCATGTCGACGTTCGCGCCCGACTTCGCGACGATCTTGAAGATGTCGGCGGCCTTGCCAGGAACGTCGGGCACGCCCGCGACCGTGATCTTGGCCTGGCTGAAGTCCGTGGCGACTCCGGCGACGATGGGCTCTTCCATGGCTGCTCCCTCGGCTTCGCGAGGGTTCTTCATGCCCTCGCCCAGAACGTACGTGCCCTCGGCCGACGAGAAGGTCGACCGGGCGTGGATCAGGACGCCGTGACGGCGTGCGTACTCGACCGCGCGGATGTAGAGCACCTTCGCACCGTTCGCCGCGAGCTCGAGCATCTCCTCGCTCGACACGTGGTCGAGCTTCTGCGCCCTCGGGATCACCCGCGGGTCCGCGGTGAAGATGCCGTCGACGTCGCTGTAGATCTCGCAGACGTCGGCGTCGAGCGCTGCCGCCAGGGCCACGGCGGTGGTGTCGGAGCCGCCACGGCCGAGGGTGGTGATGTCGCGGGTGTCGCGGTTGAAGCCCTGGAACCCGGCGACGATCACGATCGCACCCTCGTCGAGCGCCTCACGGAGCCGCACCGGCGTGACGTCGACGATGCGCGCGGCGCCGTGCTGCGAGTCCGTGATCATCCCGGCCTGGCTGCCCGTGAAGGACCGCGCCTCGAAGCCCATCGAGTGGATCGCCATCGCCAGCAGCGCCATCGAGATGCGCTCACCGCTGGACAGCAGCATGTCGAGCTCGCGCGGTGCCGGGATCGGCGCCACCTCGTTGGCGAGGTCGAGCAGCTCGTCGGTCGTGTCGCCCATCGCGCTGACCGCGACCACCACGTCGTGGCCCGCACGACGGGTGTCGACGATGCGCTTGGCGACGCGCTTGATGCTCTCTGCGTTCGCGACGGACGAGCCGCCGTACTTCTGCACGATGAGGGCCACGTTCACTCCCGGGGATGACGGGCGGATCCGCCCACGCTCATTCTACGGATCGCGCACATGCCCGACCGCGCATGTGACGGACACGGAGGCTCCGCCGAGTACACGGCTCTGGGGAGCCGCGAGGGCGACGGGCTCAGAGGGCGAGGGGCTCAGAGGGCGACGGGCGGGGCCGGGGTGGAGGACGGCGGGGGCACGGGGCGCAGCCGCCCGCCGGTCGCGGCGAACCAGCAGCCGACGATGATCAGCGGGAAGCCGATCAGCAGTCCCGGTGTGAGGGGCTCGGACAGGACGATCGCCCCGAGGACGATCGCGACCACCGGGTTCACGTACGTGAACAGCGGGGCGCGCACCGGGCCCACCTCGCGGATGAGAGCGAAGAACGCCAGGAACGCCAGCGCCGTGCAGATCACCGCCAGGGCGAGCAGAGCCCCGAGCGAGGGCAGCGTCGGCACCTCGTGCTGTGTGAGGAGACCGATCGGCAGATAGACGAGGCCGATCATCAGCAGGGACAGCGTGATGGTGCCCAGCGACGGCACGTCGGCCAGCTTTCGCGCCACGATGAAGGGCGCGATCGCGTAGAGCACCGCGACCAGCAGGACCTCACCCGCCGCCAGCAGACTCACGTCGCCGCCGAACAGACCGGGGCCGGCCACCACGATCGCGACGCCGACGAAACCCACGAGCAGACCGATGCCCCGGGCGGGGCGCAGCACGCCGCGGTCGCCGCCTCCGAGCGCGATCAGCGCCGCGAACAGCGGAACCGTCGCGACCAGGAGCCCCGTCATCCCCGACGGCAGCGTCATCTCCGCGTGACCGAGGAGCACGAAGGGCCCGGCCATCTCGACAGCGCCGAACGCGAGCACCCAGGGCCAGTGCCGGAGCGCCGCGCGCAGGGCTCCGCTGCGCAGCGCGAACGGCAGCAGCAGCAGCGCCGCGATCAGCGTGCGGCCCGCGACGATCGCCGGCGGGGAGATCGACTCCACCGCGATGCTGATGAACAGATAGGGCACGCCCCACAGCAGGGCCATGACTCCGAAGAGCAGCCAGCCCCGGCGCGTGAAGCCGGAGTGCGGGGTCACAGCACGCGCCGCCCCTCGAAGGCACGACCGAGCGTGACCTCGTCGGCGTACTCGAGGTCGCCGCCCACGGGCAGCCCCGACGCCAGGCGCGACACCGTGATCTGCATCGTGGTGAGCAGCCGGCTCAGGTAGCTCGCGGTCGCCTCGCCCTCCAGGTTGGGGTTCGTGGCGATGATGACCTCCTGCACCGTGCCGTCGGCGAGGCGCGTCATCAACTGCGCGATGCGCAGATCGTCCGGTCCGATGCCCGCGATCGGGCTGATGGCGCCGCCGAGCACGTGGTACAGGCCACGGAACTCACGCGTGCGCTCGATCGCCGCCACGTCTTTCGCATCCTCGACCACGCAGATGAGCGCCTGATTGCGACGGGGATCACGGCAGATCGCGCACCGCTCCTGCTCCGCGACGTTGCCGCAGATCTCGCAGAAGCGCACGCGCACGCGGATCTCGGTGAGCAGCTCGGCCAGCCGCGCCACGTCGAACGTGGGCGTCTGCAGGATGTGGAACGCGATGCGCTGCGCGGACTTGGGCCCGATGCCGGGAAGCCGGCCGAACTCGTCGATCAGCTCTTGGACGATGCCGTCGTACATCAGGAGAACCTCGTGGGGGGCTCGTAGGGCTCTTCGCGAAGGAACGTCGCTCCGAGCACCTGGCGGATCACGGCCTCACCGTAGCGCTGCACGCCCCCGGCGGCGGGGGTGCGCTCGACCACGACGGGCGGGGTGGCGACCGACGGAGCGGCGGCCCTGGACGGCTGCGCGGTGGGGCGCGCCGCTGGTGGGGCGGACGGGGATCGCGGCTCGTACGCCGGCTCGTACGACGGGTCGTAGGGCGGCTCGTCGTCGAAGGCGGGCGCCTCGTCGTCTCCGGGCAGCGGCGGCTCGTCGCGGTCCACGGCACCGTCGGCCGGTGGAGCGGGCGCGGACGAGGCGGCCTCGACCTCTTCGGGCTCCTCGTCGACCGCGAGCGCCGGGGCGGCGGCGGCCACCGGCTCCGCGGTGGGGATCGCGGCCACGGCCCACTCGGTCACGGGCGCGGCGGAGTCGCTGCGGACCTGCGGGCGGGCTCGCGCCGCTGAGGCAGGCTCCGATGCGGGTGCGGCGTCGGCGGGGGCGCTGGACCCGGAGGATGCGGGCTGGCGCGGCGCTCCCCCCTGCGGCATCGGCGCCGGCAGATACTTCACCCGGACGCCGACCTCCTGCTCGATCGCGGAGCGCAGGTGGTCGGACGGACCGGAGCCGGGCGTGGTGCCCTTGAACTTCGCCACGTCGTGCTGGCTCGTGAACCCGAGCGTGAGCACCTCGGAGTCGGTGTCGTACGCGAGCGGCTGCACCGCGGTGGCGAGCAGCCACGACGTGCGGCTGATGCCCTCGAGCCGGGTGAGCACCGACGGCCACGCCGCGCGGATGCGGTCGAACGTGACCGGGCCGGCGGGGGGCGGCGAAGACACGGACGGCGCCGACGCGGTGTCGTCGGCGGCGGCTGAGCCTCCGGCGTCGGAGCCCCCGGAGGCGGAGGTGGAGGCGGAGGTGGAGGTGGAGGTGGCGCGGTCGGGGCTCGCGGGATCGGAGGCCCGATCGGACGACACCGCCTCATTCGCCGCGGAGGACGCGGGCGCTGCGGGAGCCGACGCGGCCGGTGCCACGGTCGAGGCGGGCGTCGGCACAGCGGGAGCAGCGGACGGTGCCGGGGCCGGTGAGGGTGCAGCGGGAGCCCCGGACGAGGTGGGCGTCGCCGACGTTCCCGGCGCGGCAGACGCCTGCGCCATGGCCGGTGCGGGTGGCACGGCAGACGGTGCTGCGGCCGCGGCCGACGCGGGAGCCGCAGCCGGCGCGGGGGCCGATCCCCCGACCGCGGACGACGCGGTGCCGGGAGCAGCGCCCGCGCCCGAGGCCTCCGCCAGCACTCTCGCGACCATGAGCTCGAGGTGGAGGCGGGGCGACGTGGCGCCGGACATGTCGTCGAGGGCCGCGCTCACGACGTCGGCCGTGCGCGAGAGCCGGAGCGCCCCGAACGCCTCGGCCTGGCGGCGCATGCGGTCGAGCTCGTCCTCCGCGATGCCGCGCAGCACCGCGGACGCCCCCGAGCCCACGGCGGCGATCACGATCAGGTCGCGCAGGCGTTCGAGCAGGTCGTCGACGAAGCGCCGCGGATCCTGCCCGGTCTGCACCACGCGGTCGATCGCGGGGAAGGCCGCGGCGGCATCGCCCGCGGCGAGCGCATCGACGATCTCGTCGAGCAGCGCCCCGTGCGTGTAGCCGAGCAGTGCCACGGCGCGCGCGTAGCCCACGGTGACCGTCTCCGACCCAGCCGGGGAGTCGGACCCGGCGATCAGCTGGTCGAGCAGCGACAGCGTGTCGCGGGGACTGCCGCCGCCCGCACGCACGACGAGCGGCAGCACGCCCTGGTCGACGACCACGCCCTCCTCGGCGCACAGCTTCTCGACGTACTCGAGCATCGCGGCGGGCGGCACGAGCCGGAACGGGTAGTGGTGCGTGCGCGAGCGGATGGTCCCGAGGACCTTCTCGGGCTCGGTGGTCGCGAAGATGAACTTCACGTGCTCCGGCGGCTCCTCCACCAGCTTCAGGAGCGCGTTGAACCCCTGCGGCGTGACCATGTGCGCCTCGTCGAGGATGAAGATCTTGTAGCGGTCGCGGCTCGGGGCGAAGGTGGCCCGCTCACGCAGGTCGCGCGCGTCGTCGACGCCGTTGTGACTCGCCGCGTCGATCTCCACCACGTCGAGCGACCCGCCGCCCGCGCGGGACAGCTCCACGCAGCTCGGGCACGCGCCGCACGGGGTGTCGGTCGGGCCCTCGGCGCAGTTCAGGCAGCGCGCCAGGATGCGGGCCGACGTGGTCTTGCCGCAGCCGCGGGGACCGGAGAAGAGGTAGGCGTGACCCACGCGGTCTCCGCGCAGCGCCGTCATGAGCGGATCGGTCACCTGCGACTGCCCGATCATCTCGCCGAACGTCTCGGGGCGGTAGCGGCGGTAGAGGGCTGTGGTCACCACCCCAGCCTACGGCGTGCCACCGACGTTCGGCGGGTCGCGCCCCCTCCTCGACGGAGGAGGCGCGGCCCGGCTCAGTCGATCGGCTCGACGACCGGAATCGCGGTCGTGATCACCGGCACCGAGGCCGACAGGCGCGTGCCGTCGTCGCGCCGCGCATCGGCGAACTCCCGCAGCGTCGGCCGCCCGGCGATCACGGGCCCCTGGTCGGCCAGCCGCACCACCGCCGGGTCCTCCAGCGTCGCGAAGTACGCGGTGTCACGCACGCTGAAGGGCACCGGAGGGCCGCTGCGCACCTCGACCCGCAGCTCCTCGCGCGTGACCGTCACGGTGAGCGCCGAGCCCTGCCACTGCAGCGGGAACGACAGCGACGGCCACCCCGCCGGGAGCCGCGGGTCGAAGCTCAGGTCGCCCGCGTAGTCGCGCATGCCGCCGAAGCCGCACACCAGCGCCGTCCACACCCCGCCGGCCGAGGCCACGTGCACGCCGTCCGACGCATTGTGGTGCAGGTCGTGCAGGTCGACGAACAGCGACTGCTCGAAGTACTTCTGCGCCAGATCCTGGTACCCCACCTCCGCGGCCAGGATCGACTGCACCACGGCCGACAGCGTCGAGTCGCCCGTGGTCAGCGGGTCGTAGTAGTCGAAGTCGGCCTTCTTCTCCTCCGGCGTGAAGTGGTTGCCCTGCAGGAACAGCGCCAGCACCACGTCGGCCTGCTTCAGCACCTGGAACCGGTAGATGACCAGCGGGTGGAAGTGCAGCAGCAGCGGCCGCTGATCCGCCGGCGTGTTCGCCAGATCCCACACCTCGCGCTCCAGGAACAGCGAGTCCTGCGGGTGGATGCCCAGGCTCTCGCTGTACGGGATGTACATGGCCTCGGCCGCCCGCTCCCACGACTCCGCCTCGCCCGGCCCCAGCCCCGTGCGCTCGACCAGTGCCGCGTAGTCCTCGGGGTAGCTGTCGCGGATCTCGCGCACCACCTTGGCCGCGTAGCGGAGGTTGTAGCGCGCCATGACGTTCGTGTACAGGTTGTCGTTCACGACCGTCGTGTACTCGTCCGGCCCCGTGACGCCGTGGATGTGGAACGTCTGCAGGCCGTCACCCGCGTCCGACTGCTCGACCAGCCGCGCACCGCGCCAGAATCCGAGCGTCGCCCACAGCCGCGCCGTCTCGATCGCGATGTCGGCACCCTCGCGGCGCAGGAACGCCTCGTCGCCCGTCGCGCGCACGTACTTGCCCAGCGCGAAGCTGATGTCGGCGTTGATGTGGTACTGCGCCGTGCCGGCCGCGTAGTACGCCGACGCCTCCTCGCCGTTGATCGTGCGCCACGGGAACAGCGCGCCCGCCTCGTTGAGCTGCGCCGCCCGCCGACGGGCGGCGGGAAGCATCTTCACCCTGGCGCGCAGCGCGTTGTACGCCCACCGCGGGGTCGTGTAGGTCAGGAACGGGAGCACGTAGATCTCGGTGTCCCAGAAGTAGTGGCCGCTGTAGCCCGAGCCCGTGAGGCCCTTCGCCGGGACGCCGGCCCCGTCCGCGCGCGCCGAAGCCTGCGCGAGCTGGAACAGGCACCAGCGGGTGGCCTGCTGCAGGTCGTCACGCCCGCCGATCTGCACGTCGCTGCGCTCCCAGAACGCGTCGAGCCATTCGCGCTGCCGCCGGAACACCGACTCCACGCCCTCATCGGTCGCGCGGTCGAGCGAACGACGGCACCGGTCGACCAGCTCCCGCGTCGGCACGCCCCGCGAGGTGTGGTAGCTGACGAGCTTCGTGATGGTGATCGGCACGCCCGCCTTGGCCTGCACCCGGAACACGTTCTTCGCGATGTCCGGCTCGCACAGGGTCCTGGCGTTGTACTGGTTCTCGGTCTCGACGATGTGGTCGGCCACCACCGCGACGGTCATGCCCGACGCCGCGACCCGGTACGACAGCGCCGAGCGCAGCCCATCCTGCCAGTGCTCCGCGGGCTCCAGCACCCGGTCGGCGATGCGCTCCGCCTTGCGCGGGTCGAAGCCCGCGCCGCTCTTGGCTCCGATCGGCGTCCCCGCGTAAACACCGGCGCCGTCCTGGCGGTTCAGCAGCTGGCAGCTGATCGTGACGGGCGCGTCCGCGTTCTCCACCACGACCTCGAGGCGCAGCACCGCGAGGTGACGCTCCTCGAAGCTCACCAGCCGCTGATCCCGCATGCGGACCCGCTTGCCTGACGGCGTCTCCCACACCACGCGACGCTCCAGCACGCCCGTGCGCATGTCGAGCGTGCGGGCGTACTCGCGCACGTCGGCGTCGTCGAGCGAGATCGGCTCGTCGTCGACGTACAGCCGCATCACCTTGGCGTCCGGCGCGTTCACGATGGTCTGCCCCACCTCGGCGAACCCGTAGGCCTGCTCGGCGTGGCGGATCGGCCAGGTCTCGTGCAGCCCGTTGATGAAGGTGCCGTGCTCGTGCGCACCGCGGCCCTCGATGTGGTTGCCGCGCAGGCCGAGGTAGCCGTTGCCGACCGAGAACAGCGTCTCGCCGACACCCTCCTCCGAGTAGTGCGTCTCGATCAGACGCCACGGGTCGACGGGGAAGCGGTCGCGGTCGATCATGCGGTCTCCGGGATGTCGGTGCGGGTGTCGGGAAGCAGGGCAGCGAGGTCGTCGACCACGTGCGTGGCGCCGGCGGCGCGCAGCGCGTCGGCACCGGTGCCGCGGTCCACGCCGATCACGGTCGCATAGCCGGCGGCGGCGGCGGACGCGGCACCGGACGTGGCGTCCTCGACCGCGACGCTGCGGGCGGGGTCGACGCCCAGGCGGACGGCACCCGCCGCAAACATGTCCGGCGCGGGCTTGGAGGCCAGGCCGTCGTGCTCCGCGACCACGCCATCGACCACGACGCGGAAGAACGAGCGAATGCCGGCGGCGGCGAGCACCTCCTCGGCGTTCTTCGAGCTCGACACGACGCCCATCGGCACACCGGCCGCGTGCAGCCGCTCGACCAGAGCGAGCGAGCCGGGGAACGGGGCGATGCCCTGCCCGCGCAGCGACGCCGCGAAGGCAGCGTTCTTGCGGTTGCCGATCCCGCACACGGTCTCGGCCGAGGGGTCGTCGTCGACCGATCCCCACGGCACCTCGACGTTGCGGCTGCGCAGCAGGCTCGCGACCCCGTCATAGCGCTTCTTGCCGTCGACATACGCGAAGTAGTCCTCGTCGGTGTACGGCGGGGTGATGCCCCAGCGCGCGAACACGTCGTCGAAGACGGCCTTCCACGCCCTCATATGCACCTCGGCGGTCGGCGTGAGCACGCCGTCGAGATCGAACAGCACTCCATCGGCGAGGAGCAGGTCGGGCAGCGCTTCTGGCACAGGGCCTCCAGGAGAAGGGCGAGGGACGGATCGGCACCTCTCCGTGCCACTGTGCCAGCGTAATGCGGGCGGCACGCACGGGGTAACCCCGCAGCCGCGATCAGAGCAGCTCGGCCGTCTGCCTGGCGATCTGGAGCTCCTCGTCGGTCGGCACCACCAGCACCGTCACCCGCGACGCGTCGGTCGAGATCACCCGGATCCCGCGCTCTCTGGCGGTGTTGCGCTCCTGGTCGAGCTCGACGCCCGCGAAGCCCAGGGTCGCCAGGGCCGCCGCCCGCACCGGGGCCGCGTTCTCGCCGACGCCCGCCGTGAAGGAGATCACGTCGACCCCGCCCAGCTGCGCGATGTACGCCCCCGCATAGGCGCGGAGCCGGTGCACGTACACGTCGAAGGCCAGCACCGCCGCCTCGTCGCCCTCCGCGACCCCGGCGAGGATGTCGCGCATGTCGCTGCGCCCCGCCAGCCCCGCGAGTCCGCTGCGGGTGTTCAGCAGCGTGTCGAGGTCGTCGATCGTGTACCCCGCGCGTCGCGACAGATGCACGAGTGCCGCGGGGTCGAGGTCGCCCGACCGCGTGCCCATGACGAGCCCCTCCAGCGGCGTGAGCCCCATCGACGTCTCGACCGAGCGACCGCCGTCGATCGCGGTGACCGAGGCCCCGTTGCCGAGGTGGAACACCAGCTGGCGCAGCTCCCCCAGCGGTCGGTCGAGGAAGCGGGCCGCGGCCTCGCTCACGTACTGGTGGCTCGTGCCGTGGAACCCGTAACGGCGCACCCGGTGCTCGGCGGCGAGCTGCGCGTCGATCGCGTAGGTGTAGGCCGCAGGCGGAAGGGTCTGGTGGAAGGCCGTGTCGAACACCGCCACGTGCGGGACGGCGTCGAACACCGCACGCGCGGCCCGGATCCCGGCGAGGTTCGCGGGGTTGTGCAGCGGGGCGAGGACGGCCAGCTCGCCGATCTGCCGCTCCACGTCGGCGTCGATCAGCGTGGGGGCGTAGAAGCGTGCCCCGCCGTGCACCACCCGATGCCCGACGGCGACCGGCGGGTGCGCGTCGAGGGAGGGCCCGTGCGCCGCGAACTGCTCGCGCATCACCTCGAACGCGGCCGCGTGGTCGGGGATCGGCCGCTCCTCGCGGTACGTCGCATCGAGCATGGTCGGCACCGCGTCGGCGGCCACGACCGGGCGGACGGTGTGGGACACCGGGCTCGACTCCTGGCCGATGCGCTCGATCAGCCCGCTCGCGAGCTCGTCCTCCCGCTCGACGTCGATCAGGCTGTACTTCAGCGAGGAGGATCCGCTGTTGATCACCAGGATCGCGCTCACGCCCGCTCCCCCTCTGCGCTCTGCGCCTGGATGGCGGTGATCGCGACCGTGTTGACGATGTCGTCCACGAGCGCCCCGCGCGACAGGTCGTTGATCGGCCTGTTGAGACCCTGCAGCACCGGACCGATCGCGACCGCTCCCGCCGACCGCTGCACGGCCTTGTAGGTGTTGTTGCCCGTGTTGAGGTCGGGGAACACGAAGACCGTCGCGCGGCCGGCCACCGCGGAGTCGGGCAGCTTGGCCTTGGCGACCGCGGCGTCGGCGGCGGCGTCGTACTGGATCGGGCCCTCCACGGGCAGCTCCGGCGCGCGCTCCCGCACGAGCGCCGTGGCCTGGCGCACCTTGTCGACGTCGGCGCCGCTGCCGGACTCCCCCGTGGAGTACGACAGCATCGCGACGCGCGGGTCGATCCCGAACTGCCGCGCCGTCGTCGCCGACGAGATCGCGATGTCGGCGAGCTGCTCCGCCGTGGGGTCGGGGATCACGGCACAGTCGCCGTACACCAGGACGCGGTCGGCGAGCGCCATCAGGAACACGCTGGACACGACCTCGACCCCCGGCTTGGTCTTGATGATCTCGAACGACGGGCGGATCGTATGGGCTGTCGTGTGCGCGGCCCCCGACACCATGCCGTCGGCGAGACCCAGGTGCACCATCATGGTGCCGAAGTACGACACGTCGGTGACCGTGTCGGCCGCCCGCTCCAGCGTGATGCCCTTGTGCGCGCGCAACCGGGCGTACTCCTCCGCGAACCGCTGCACCAGCTCGGGGTCGGTGGGGCTGAGGACCTGCGCGTCGGCGATGTCGACGCCGAGCTCGGAGGCCCGCGCGCGGATGGCGGCCTCGTCGCCCAGGATCGTGAGGTCGGCCACGTCTCGCGCGAGCAGCGTCGCGGCCGCGCGGAGGATGCGGTCGTCGTCGCCCTCCGGCAGCACGATCCGGCGACGGTCGGCCCGCGCCCGCTCCATCAGGCCGTACTGGAACATCAGCGGCGTGACCACGTGTGCCTCGGCAAGCCCGAGCTGCTCGGTCAGCTCGGCGATGTCGACGTGCGCCTGGAAGAGACCGAGCGCCCGCTCGTAGCGCCCGCGGGCATCGGCCGTGATCCGTCCGCGCGTCCCCATCACGCGCACCGCCGTGTCGTAGGTGCCCAGGTCGGTCGTGATGATCGGCACGGACGACGCGAACCCGTCGAGAAGCTGCAGGATGGGCGCGGGCAGCGGGAACGGCCCGTTGAGCACGATGCCGGCGATGCGCGGGAAGGTCCCGGAGGAATCGGCGAGCAGGGCGGCCAGGAGGACCTCCGTGCGGTCGGCGGGGATCACCACCACGGCCTCCTCCGTGATCCGCGGCAGCACGTTCACCATCGACATGCCGGCGACGACGATCGACAGGGCGACCGCGGTCAGGCGCTCCTCGTCGCCCGCGAGCAGCGTGCCGTCGATCGCCGCGAGGATGCCGCGGATGGACGGTGCCACGAGAGCGCGGTCCTCCGGGATCGCCCACACCGGGGTGCGGTCGGCCGGAAGCACAGCGCGAACGGCGGCGACGATCGGCTCCAGCGCCTCAGGGTCGGCGCGGTTGACCGCCACGGCGAACAGCTCCGCCCGTTCCGCGGCGAGCTCGGACAGCGCGAGGGCGGCGATCTGCCCCACGGCGGCGGGCGTGCGGGCGGTGGTGGTGCCCAGCTGCTCGGCCTGACGCTGCTGGTCGCGGCCGCTCAGCACGAGCAGCACGGGCGCGGCGAGGTTCGCGGCGATGCGCGCGTTGAACCCGAGCTCCGCGGGGCTCGCGACGTCGGTGTAGTCGCTGCCGACGATCACGACCGCGTCGCACTGCGCCTCGACCGCCTTGAACCGCGCGACGATGGTCGCCAGCGCGGCCTCGGGGTCGGCGCGCACGTCGTCGTAGGTCACGCCGATGCAGTCGTCGTAGTCGAGCTGCACGCCGTCGTGCGCGAGCAGCAGCTCGAGGATCTCGTCGCGCTCGGCGACCGACCGCGCGATGGGTCGGAAGACGCCGACGCGCGGGGAGACGCGCATCAGGGCGTCGAGCGCCCCGAGGGCGATCGTCGACTTCCCGGTATGGCCTTCGGCCGAGGTGATGTAGATGCTCCGCGCCACGCCCCCAGCTTAGGCGGGGCGCCGTCGGACGCGCCCGGACGGTGCCGTGACTAACGCGCCGTCACTCGCACGGTCCGGACAGAGCGTCGACCACGGCCGTCGCATCCTCCTGGTAGCGGGCGTAGTACTCGCGGTCGGTGTTGATCTGCACGCGGTGGATCGCGTGCGACGCCGGCATCGACTGCCACTCCGGAAGCCGCCCGAGACGCTCGTAGAACAGCGTGGCCGAGGCCGCGGGGTCCATCCGCTGCTCGACGCTGCCCCACCAGTCCTGCTGCTGGAACAGGCCGATGCTCGTGGTGCGCGAGCCGTCGGGGTTGGTCCAGCCACGGGTCTCCCAGTCGCCGTAGTCGATCGCGCGCAGGCTGCTCTCCCCCATCGCGGTCATCACGCCGAGGATCTGCCCGTCGCGCCCGAAGCCGAGCGCGGAGGCCGTGCGGATGATGGTCGCCGCGTTCTCCAGCTGTTCGCCGCGCCACCCCTGGATGCCCGCCGCGGGGAAGGTCTCCGGGCGGTCGATGCAGACCGGCGCGGGGTCGCGGGCCAGGCCGAGCGGGATGAGCACCAGGAGCCCTGCGACCACCGCCACCACGCCGGCGGACACGAGCAGACGCCGGCCGCGCGTGCGCCAGCGCGCACGGGATGCCGTCCGGCGCCGCGCGGCCGCACGACGCCGAGCCGCCGGAGACCTCTTCGCCGCGGGCCTCCGCCGGGCGGCGGGCTTGCCCGCCCGCGGCCTCGCGCGGGACGCGGTCACGGGCGCACGGCTCCCGCCGCCGGATGGGAGCGCCGCCCGATGAGCGCCGCGACGCCGCCGCCGATCGCGCCGAACAGGTGCCCCTGCCACGAGACGCCGTCGGCCACGCCGATCACGCCCGCGAGCATCGTGCCGCCGTAGACGCCGATCACGACCACGGCGATCACGGCGTAGAGGATGCGATGGGCGACGCGCCCCGGCGCGAACACGCGCATCACGACGTAGCCGAAGTAGCCGAACACCAGGCCCGAGGCGCCGACCGTGAGCGTGCCTGGAGCGTTCACGAGCCAGGTGCCGACCCCGCCGATGACCGCGACGATCACGGTGACGGCCCAGAAGCGTCGCGCCCCCTCGACCGCGACCAGGCAGCCGAGCACGAGGAACGGCACCGAGTTGGCGATGAGGTGCGCCCAGCTCGCGTGCAGCAGCGGGGCGAGGATGATGCCGCTGAGCCCCGACAGGTCCCACGACCGCAGACCGAAGCCCGTGAACGATCCGGGCAGCACGGCATCGGCGAACTGCACGAGCCACATCACCGCCAGCAGCAGCACCGGCGAGGCGAAGCGCGCGAGCGGATGCGGCGGCCGCGAAGGAGGGGGGACGGTCACCGCTCGATTGTCGCAGGCCCGTCCGACGAACGCCTGTGTACCGGGCCCGGCAAAAGAAAAGACCCTCCGCGCACCCAGCAGAGCCCGGTTACCCTTGCTGCGTTTCCGCCCTGGGGGAATTGGCCTGGATGCCGCCACGCGGAGAGCCGTCGTCCACTCTACCCGACCAGCGGCGGGGCGACGAACCCACGCGGGCATGGTCCCGCACGCCGCGCGGAGCGTACGATCGATTCACGCGCATCGTTGCGTCGACGTGAGAGGGATCGCATGCCTGAGAACGCCCCCCTGACCCCGGTCACGATCGACGCCGAGCGATTCGCCGCCCAGACGGCGGCGATTCTCGGCTCGATCAGCCAGGTCATCGACGGCAAGCCCGACGCCGTACGCAGCGCGCTCGTGTGCCTGCTCGCCGAGGGCCACCTGCTCATCGAAGACGTGCCGGGCGTCGGCAAGACGATGCTCGCCCGCGCACTGGCCGCGAGCATCGACGCCACGGTCCGCCGCATCCAGTTCACGCCCGACCTGCTGCCCGGCGACGTCACGGGTGTGTCGGTGTACAACCCGGTCGACCGGGAGTTCGAGTTCAAGCGGGGCGCCGTGTTCGCCCACATCGTGATCGCCGACGAGATCAACCGCTCCTCCCCCAAGACGCAGTCCGCGCTGCTGGAGGCCATGGAGGAGGGCCAGGTCACGGTCGACGGCTCCACGCACCGCCTGCCCGACCCGTTCCTCGTGGTGGCGACGCAGAACCCGCTGGAGATGGAGGGCACCTACGCCCTCCCCGAGGCGCAGCGCGACCGCTTCATGATGCGCATCTCGATGGGCTACCCCGACCCGGGCGCGGAAGCCCTCATGCTGCGGCAGCGCGACGTGGTGAACCCGCTCGCCACCGTGACGCCCGTGGCCGACGCCGCATCCGTCGCGCAGCTCATCGCGTGGGCGCGGGCCGTGCACGTGGCCCCGGCCCTGGAGGAGTACGCGGTCGCACTCGCCCAGGCCACCCGCTCCGACCCGAGCCTGCATCTCGGTGCCAGCCCCCGCGCCACCCTCCAGCTCGTCCGTGCGGCGAAGGTGTGGGCGGCCCTCGACGGCCGCGACTACGTCATCCCCGACGACATCACGTCGCTGCTCCTCCCCGTGTTCGCCCACCGCCTGCTCCCCGCGCGCGGCGCCCATCGCGCCGGAGCCCAGCCCATCGAGGCCGCGCTCACGCAGATCGCCGAGCGCGTGCGCGTCCCGGTCGCCACCCGCTCCTGAGACCCCGCCATGCGACGACGCCTCCTCCTCACCCGCCGGGGCACCGGCACGCTCGTCGCGGCGTTCGGCTGCCTGGTCGCGGCGAACGTGCTCGGCGCGCGCATCCTCCTCTTCATGGCCGTGTTCCTGGCGGCCCTCACCCTGTTCTCCGCGCTGGCGGTGCGGCTGCCACGGCGCTCAGGGACGGTCGCGCGACAGATCTCGACCGACCTGCTCACGGTGTCGGAGGCCTCGCGGGTCACGGTGCGCTTCACGCTGCGGGCGCTGCGGGTGCCGCACGGCCTGTGGCATGACGTGCTGCCCGACGCGGTCGCCGGAGACTCCAGCGGCGAGTATCCCGCCGAGACCGCGCAGCTGAGCTACCTCATCACGGGGGTGCGGCGCGGCGTCTGGCCGCTCGGCCCCCTCATGCTCCGTACGGTCGACCCGTTCGGACTCGCACAGCGGGAGCAGGCGTTCGGCGACACCCGGACCATCACGGTGGTGCCGGAGGTGTTCGCGCTCACGCCGCTCGCCGTGCGCATCGGGGCGGCGGGAGGGACGGCCCACACCTCGTCGACCCGCCTCGGACAGGGCAGCGACAACCTGTCCCCGCGCGGCTACGCCCCCGGCGACTCCATGCGCCGGATCCACTGGCGGGCCACGGCCCACCGCGGCGAGTTGATGGTGCGCCAGGAGGAGGAGGAGTCCAGCCCCGACGCGCTGGTCGTCCTCGACCGGAGCGCCGGTCGCTGGGACCCGCAGGGCGACGCCGCCGACCCGGCCTTCGAGTCCGCGGTGTCGCTGTGCGCCTCGGCCGCCCTGCACCTCGCCGCCGAGGGCTACAGCGTCGACGTGATCGACACCGCGGGCACGCTGCTCGGCGCGCTCCGCGGACACGAGGACGACCGCGACGGCCTGCTCGTCGCACTCGCCCTGGTGACCCCGCGCGGCGAGGCCCGGGAGCTCGCGGCCCTCGTCGGCGGCACCCCGCCCGGGCCGCTCGTGTTCGTCACCGGACGCGTCGACGAGGAGGACGCGGCGCTGCTGCGTCCCGCGGGAGCCGCGGCCCCGCTGCTGTTCGCCACCGAGCCGCTGCCGGGTGCGGCCGACGCGGCACGACAGCACGGGTGGACCGTCGCCGCCCTCGGCACCGACGTCGCCGAGGCCTGGGACGACGCGCTGGCCGCGCGGAGCGGAGCGGGCGATGTTCCGCGCTGAGCAGCCGCGCGCCGCGACCCCGCCGCCGCGCACCGTGCCGCGGTGGCACCGCGACCGCGACGAACCGGATCGCGTCGTCGCCACGGGCGTGCTCGCCGCGGTCGGAGCGCTCGTGGCCCTGTGGCCGTTCACCTCGGTGATCACGCCGGGGGCCTGGTCGTTCACGGTCGTGCTGATCGTGGTGGCCGTGGTGGGCACCGGGATGCTCGTCCGTCACCTCCTCCGCCGCCGGCGCGCGGGACTGGGCGACCTCGGCGCGCTGCTCGCCCAGGTCGCGGTCGCGGTCGCCGTGCTCACGCTGCTGCTCGCGGGCGACACCGCGATCCTGGGGGTCGTTCCCACCGCGACGACCCTCGCGGTGTTCCAGGGCCTGGGGGCGGCCGCTTGGGAGCAGATCGTGTTCGGCTCGGCGCCGCTCGACGCCTCCCCCGCACTGGCGGGTGCCCTCGGTGCGGGCTTCGCCGTGGTGGCGATCCTGCTCGACCACCTGGTCGCCCAGCGCTCGGCCGTGCTCGCCACCGTGCTGATCGGCGTGATCGGCGCCGTGCCGATGATCGTGACCTTCGGCGACCCGAACGTCGCCTGGTTCGTGGCCCTCGCGCTCACGGCGCTGCTGCTGTTCCGGGTCACCGCGCAGCGCGACGGCTCCTCTCCGCGCCGGAGCTCGCTGTCGGTCGCCGTCGGGGTCGGCGCGGCCGCCGTCGTCTCCGCGCTCGTGGTGACGCCCGCGCTGCCCGTCGCCCCCACCATGGCCGGCACCGGCGTCGGCGTGACCGTCGACGCGTCGCTGCGCCTCGGCGACGACCTGCGCCAGCCCAACCCGGTCGAGGTGCTCACCCTCGCCACCGACGCCGCCTCCGCGCCCTATCTGCGCCTGACCACGCTGTCCCGCTTCGACGGCCGTGTGTGGCAGCCCGACCGCGGCGACCTGCAGTCGCAGGCGGACGGCTTCGGGGAGCCGGAGTGGAGCGAGGGCGTCGCGACCGAGGACGCCACCACGTCCATCCGCATCCTGCGCATGTCGAGCGCCTGGCTGCCGGTGCCGTACCCCGCCACCGACGTGTCGGGATTGAACGGGTCGTGGCGGGTGGCCCCCGAGAACCGCACGCTGTACTCGCGTCGGTCCGACGCCGCCGGCAACGACTACACCGTGAGCTCCACACGCGTCACGCCGACGCTCGAGCAGATCCGTGCGGTCGACGCGGCCCCGCCGCTCGCGGATCCCGACATCGAGGACGTCGAGCTGCCCGGGATCATCGGCGAGCTCGCGGCCGAGGTGACCGCCGACGCGGACACCGACTACGACCGGCTCGTGGCGCTGCAGAACTGGTTCCGCGCGCAGTTCGACTACTCGCTGGAGACGCCGGTGGAGGAGGGCTTCGACGGCACCGGCGCCGACGCCGTCGCCCGCTTCCTGGAGGAGCGCTCCGGGTACTGCGTGCACTTCGCCGGCGCGTTCGCCCTGATGGCGGAGAGCCTCGACATGCGGGTGCGGATCGTGGTCGGGTACCTCCCCGGTTCGCTCACCGACGAGAAGCGCGGAGACGAGTCGATCTTCTCCGTGACGAGCGACCAGCTGCACTCCTGGCCCGAAGTCCTGTTCCCCGGCATCGGCTGGGTGTCGTTCGAGCCCACCGCGTCGCTCGGCGTCCCGACGGCGTTCCGCGCGGGCGAGGCCCAGGGCGGTGCGACCGGCGGGATCACGGAGCCCGCGCCGACCACGGCGCCGCAGACGCAGGAGACGCAAGGCCCCGACGTCGACCGGGGTGACGCGGACCCCGGGTCCGCGGGATCCGGAGAGCTGCGCCGCCTCGACCCGACCCCGGTCGCGCTCGTGACGCTCGGGGTGGTCGTGCTGCTCCTGCTCCCCGGGATCGTGCGGCTCATCGAGCGGCGGATGCGGATGCGTCGCGCGGCCCGAGGCGACGCGGCCGCCGCGTGGGCGGAACTGCGCGACACCCTGCTCGACCTGGCGCTGCCGGTGTCGGACGCCGACAGCCCCCGTGCGCGAGCCGCCGCCCTCGCGCGCGGCCGTGGCGCGGACGCCGCAGCCCTGCAGCGCCTCACCACCGCGGTCGAGCGCGCCAACTACGCCCGCCCCGGCGCACAGGAGACCGACGATCTCGCGGAACCCCTGCGTGCGGTGCTGTCGAGCCTGCAGCACAGCGTCGACGGCCCGACCCGGGTGCGCGCGCGACTGCTGCCGCGGTCGCTGTACGCCCCGCGCGGAGCGGATGCGGCGCTGCTGGCCTGAGCGCCCCCGCGGGTGATCAGGACGCGGCGGCCTCGGCGGGGTGCGCGGCACAGCGCACGGTGTCGCAGTCGTCGCACACGACGAACTGCGCACGGCACGAGAGATCGGGGCAGTTCGCGGTGCGCTTGGTCGCGGCGCCGCAGCCCGCGCAACGACCGATCACCCGGGCGTGATCGCTGAAGTCGACGGAACCCCGGCCGTCGAACACGTACAGCGAGCCGTCCCACAGTCCGTCGTCGCCGAACTTCTCGCCGTAACGCACGATGCCGCCCTCGAGCTGGTACACCTCGCCGAACCCGCGGGCCGTCATCAGGCTCGACAGCACCTCGCAGCGGATGCCACCCGTGCAGTACGTCACGACGGGCTTGCCCTTCAGGTCGTCGTAGACCCCGGAGTCGAGCAGGTCCACGAAGTCGCGCGTGGTCTCGGTGGCGGGCACGACCGCGCCGCGGAAGCGCCCGATCTGCGCCTCGAGCGCGTTGCGACCGTCGAAGAACACGACCTCCTCGCCGCGCTCGGCCACGAGCTCGTGCAGCTGTTCCGGGGTGAGTCGCGCTCCGCCGCCGACGACGCCGTGCTCGTCCACGCGCAACTCGCCGGGCGCCCCGAACGACACGATCTCGTCGCGCACCTTCACGCTCAGCTTCGGGAAGTCGAGGCTGCGGCCGTGCTCGTCCAGCCCTGTGCCCTCGCTCCACTTGAGGTCGACGTCGCGGAACGGCGCGTACGACCGGAACGAGCGCGCCCACTTCTTGAGTGCGGGGAGATCGCCACCGAGCGTGCCGTTGATGCCGTCCTTCGAAATCAGCAGTCGTCCCCGCAGTCCCAGCGCCTCGCCGAGGTCGCGCTGCCACACCCGTATCGCCTCGGGATCGGCGAGCGGGGTGAAGGCGTAGAAGAGGACGATCTTGGGGGTTGCCACCCCGGAATCCTACGTCGCCGACCTGACCGCGGCCGGGGTCAGAGGCGGTCACGTGACGTCGCGGCTCAGGAACGCGAGGCTCCCCCCGCCGACGGCCGCGAGCACCCAGGCCGCCGTCAGCCCGGCCGGGAGAAGGCCGTACAGCTGATCGCCCGTGGAGAGCCCGACGGCGGTCACGTCGAACCCGAGGGTCTGGAGGAACGCGAGCAGCGGAAGACTCGCGGCCCCGGCGCTCCAGAACAGCGCGACGAGCGTCGCGACCCCGAGCGACAGGGACGTGACGAAGAGCGCGACGAGGTGGGCCTGGACGATCATCCCGATCCCCACTCCCCACAGGCCGGCGAGGGCACCGAGCGCGAGAGTGGCGCCCACCGCCGCTGCGTCCAGGGGAATGCCGCCCATCGTGGCCCACAGTACGACGTGGCCGCCGAGGAGTGCGACGAGCGCGACGGCCGCTCCCCCGATCGCCGACGTCGGCAGCCGGACCAGAAGGACCGCCCACCGCGGCAACAGCATCAGACGCTGCGCGATGACGCCGTCGCGCCGATCGACCGTGTACCGGAACGAGCCGTAGACCGCCGCGAGAACGGCCGCGGAGGTCGCCAGGACGGTGTGGAGCGGCGCGGTGAGGGTGTCACGGACACCGGCAGGGGCATCCGCGAGCTCTGAGGGAATGCTCGCCGCGAGCGGGAGCGAGATCACGAGCGCCGCCACCGCTGCACCGAGCAGTACGAGGTCGCCGCCGACGTCGCGCGCCTGCGCACGCAGAGCCCGACCGATCACGCGACGGCCCGGCGTCCTCGCGCCCACGCGATCCCGACCAGACCGCCCGTCCACACAAGCGCGACGCCCAGCGCCGGAAGGAGGTCGAGCAACCGCCCCTGATACGCGGGGGCTCCGATCGCGGCGAGGACCATGCCGGGCGAGTACCTCGCGACCTCCGGCGCCGTCCGCAGCAGCGCGAACTCCACGGCCAGCGGATAGGCGAGGAGGATCGCCGCCGTCACGTAGTAGTTCCGGGTGATCCAGCCGATCGCACCTCCGAGGAGAGCGCCGAGGACGGCGCCGACGAGCGCGCCTCCGTACATTCCCCAGGCGTCGTCGCCGAGGACGAAGGACTGCCCCTCCCGTGTCAGGAGGATCGCGGCGGCCGCCGTCCAGAGCACGCAGATGACGAGAGAGGTGCCGACGGCGACCAGCGCCCCCGCCACGAGCTTGCCCGCGAAGGCGCGCCGGAACCCCACGGCGACGAGGGTACGGTCCATCGAGCCGTAGTAGTACTCGCGGGTGACGGTGTAGGCGCCCACGAACGCGGCCGAGAGGGCCGTCCAGGCGAGGGGCTGCAGAACCTGGAGTGTCGCGGCGGCGGGCTCGAGGCCCGCGAGGTCGAAGTGCGAGCCATCCGAGCAGAGAACGTACACCGGCAGCAGGACGGCGACCAGGAAGATCGCGAGCACGGAGAAGCCGCTCACCGAACGCAGCAGCTCGCTGCGAATCACCGACGTCACGCCGACACCCCCTCGATCAATTCGAAGTACCTGCTCTCCAGCGACTCGGCGTCGCTCGTGACGAGATCCCGCAGCGGCCCCGCGAACAGGGCGCGACGCTTGAGCACGACCACCTCATCGACCACCTGTTCGAGCTCGGGAAGCTGATGGCTCGCGATAAGCACCGTGCCGGCACGGTCGGCGAAGCTCCGTAAAAAGCCGCGAAGCCAACGAATGCCGTCCGGATCCAGCCCGTTCGCCGGCTCATCCAGGATCAGTGTCCGCGGCGAGCCGACGAGCGCGGTCGCCAAGCCCAGTCGCTGCGCCATCCCCGTCGAGTAGGTCTTGACGCGGCGGCGGGCGTCGGGCGCGAGTCCCACCTCGTCCAGCACCTCATCCACGCGCTGCGACGGAGCCCCCGCCGCCAGCCGGGCGATCTCCAGATGCCGTCGCCCCGTGATGCCCACCTCGAACCCGAACCCGTCCATGTGGACTCCGACGTGCGTCGCGGGGTTCTCCAGCGACGCGAACGGGCGGCCGTCGATGAGGCACTCCCCCTCCGTCGGTCGCAGCAGCCCGACGATCGCTCGGAGGGTGGTCGACTTACCCGCCCCGTTCGGGCCGAGCAGCCCGACGATCGACCCGCGCGGCACCCCGAATGAGAGCCCATCGACCGCCGCCCGATGGCCATACCTCTTGGTGAGCCCTCGGACCTCGATCGCCCGATCCTTCCTGTTCATCCTTCTCCTACCTTTCGTCCATGAGAGTCGACAACGGCTCGGTCACTCCCGCCGTCCAGAGCGCGTGCCACAGATCGGTCGTCCCCAGATGAGCACGCGCCTGCCCGGTGCCCGGCGGGGCTGGGTGGTCTGGGGATAACTCGACGACGCCGATACTCACCGCGGCGACGGAGACGTCGGGGGCGGACACCGGGACCAGCGCGTCCAACGGCACCGTCACCGGGGTCGGGGACCGGTGCACGACCGTCCCGGTGCCGATCACCGCGCTCCCGAGGATCCCGCTGGTCATCAGGTCGACGCGGGTGCCGTCGGGGATTCCGGAAGCGCGTCCTCCTCCGGCCTGCACGAGCGACATCCGGCCGTCATGCGTCCAGAAGCCGAGCGTGACCGTGCGTGGCACGGGGATCAGGGCACCGGCGATGACGACAGCGCCGGTCATCACGGCGAGCACGGTCGCGAATCGGACTCGGGACACTCCGGCCCGGAGCACGCGCACGAGCGCCCGAAGCACGATCGTCAGCCCGGTGATCGCCACGATGACCTCCAGAGCGAGCGTGAGGACGGAGAGCACCGGGCCGCCCGCGGTACCCGCCTTCGCCACCCGTGCAACAGCGAGGAACACCAACACGCACGGCGTGAACAGGCTCGCCAGACCGAACGGCACGCTCCACCACCGCGGCACTCGCTTCTCCGACCGCCCACCCCCGAAGAGGAGCCGGACCAGGCGGTCCGAGGCATCGCGGATCGTGCGTTCGCGCAGATTCGGCTCGTCGAGAGCACTCATGAGCGCGATGTATCCGTCGAAGCGCACGAAGGGGATGAGATTGATCAGGACGATGAGGACGCACGAGACACCCGCCAGCAGCACGGCCTGACGAAGCTCGGACGGCGGGAGCGCGAGAGCGGCGACCAGAGCGACTCCGGCGGCCACCACGTGCACGGCTGGTCCGGCGAGGGCGACCGACACGCGTTGCCCACGGTCGCGGAGACGCCAGCCGTCGGTCACATCGACGAAGAACGCGGGAGCGAGATAGAAGATCATGAAACCGGCCCGACGGGGCGTGCCGCCGAAGCCGGTGAGTGTGAGGCCGTGGGCCGTCTCGTGGAGCAGGGTGAGCAGCCCGAGCGCGATGACGGTGCCGAGGAGGGCGGCCAGCGGCACCGGTGTCACGACGACCCGGACGACATCCGCCGCCTGAAGAAGGGCGGCAACAGCCCCGAGCCCGGCCATGACGACGGGGATCAGCATCACCCTCTTGGGAAGCGACGGGAGCAGACGGTGCAACCGTTGGAAGAGCTCGGGCGCACGCAGGGTCGCGACCTGCAGGGTGAGCGGGGCACGATACGACAGCCGCCCCGGCGGGATTCTTCCTGCGCCCTCCAGCAATCCGCTCGCTCGGAAGCGCTCGACGAGTCGAAGGAAGCTCTCCGAGGACTCGGACGGTGCGAAGCGGGTGCGGAGGACGTGGAGCGGTGTCTCGCCGTCCATCGCCTCCAGCAGATCGACGACGGAGCGCGAGACCCGCGACGTCGGTACGCCGTGCACGGACGCGACCCACACCGCGTCCTCCCCGACACGTTCGAAGGAGACGTCTGCGGAGCGCACGGGACGGTCCTCGGCACCCAGCGGGGCGGTCCCGCGAAAGCGCTGCCGGTGGGGCGGCTCAGGCGACGGCATCGTCAGCCGCGATCGTCGTGGAGGAAACCGCGGACGTCGTCACCATCACGATCTCCGCACCCTGCGGAGACCGTACGGGAGAAACGTTCGGTTCCTCGAACCCGGCGTCCGCGATCTCACGGCAGATCTCATCCAGGCCGAGAACCTGCAGGCGGCTCGTGAACACCGTCACCCTTCCCCCCGGTACCAGATCGTCCGCGCGCAGCCAGTTCACGAGTCGGGCGGAGCCGTCGTCCTCGATCTGCTGGCTGAACAGATACCTCTCCGCGCCATCCGGCCCCGGAACCCAGATCTTCTCGATCCTCGTCACGCGCAGTTCCGCTTCCGCGATGGCCCCCGCCAGCGTGAATGCGAAGAGACCGCCCGGAGCGAGGTGCCGCCGAACGGCGGCGTACAGCGCAGCGCGGTCTTCCCCGTTCAACAGGGTGAGAGAGGTGGCACCGAGGATGACCAGGCGGAAGCGTCGCGCGAGCGTGAAGTCGCGCATGTCCGCCACGACGCACTCCACGGCGGATTCCCCCGGGAGGACGTGCCGCACGAGGGCCAGCATGTCGGCCGACAGGTCGAGCGCGATCACGCGCCGGCCCGAGCGCACCAGAGGGATCGTGAGCCGTCCGGTTCCCGCCGCGAGGTCGAGGATCGGACCCTCGGTCTTCCGCGCGAGCGCGAGCACCTCCCGGATCTCGGCACGATCGGAGCCGACGAGCCGTTCGTAGAAGGTACTGCCCGCAGCCGCGTACAGGTCCTCCGGCACGGCGTGCGCGCCGACCGCGCGGAGCCGTGCGGCCACCGCCTCCGTGATCAGATCTGCCATTCGTCTTCGCCTTCCCGGTGTGAGCGGGCGCGGGCCCCCGCCTGCGGCCCGCACCCTTCTGTCAGGTGGCGATCGCCACCGCCCCGCCGATGATGGCGATGATGTAGCTGGCGTGCTCCCACCACTCCATCGGTGTGTCGAGTTGCTCGAGCTCCACGAACTCGATCGATGTCTTCTGCACTGTGCACCTCCTTGGGCACTCGTCCGAGTGCGTCTCCTACGTCAGAGCGAGGATCCCGATGATCACTCCGACGGCGAAACCCCGCATGAAGTCATCGCCGTCGTTGAGCGCGTCCATGGCCTCGAGTTCTGTGAACTCGAGCGTCGGCGTCGCAGCGTGCATGCTCACCTCCCTTCGCTCTCTCCCGCCGTCAAGTCAGATCACGTGGCCATCGCCGCGCCCGCACCGATGAGGATCAGAGCACCGATGACGCCCTTGTAGAAGCTGTCCCAGCTCGGGGCCTCCATGGGATCCAGCTCTTCGAATCGGATGCACGTGTCACTGCGTGGTTCCATCTCGTTCACCTCCTTCCTTCGTCGATCGTCCGGCTTTCGCCGCTGCGTTTCGGAGGCTCCATCTGCCGTCGCCCAGCACAGCGCGGAGGTCTCCCGCGTCGAGCCCGTGGAGCATCGGCCGACGCCCGCCCCACGACTGCTCGGCGGCCTCGGCGATGCTGTGCAGGAGCGCTGCGGCCGGCCGGGGCGGACTCGGAATCCGCCACCGCTCGAGCAGCGCGTCGATGCCGTCCGCCGGGTCGAGGGGAAGGGCCACCGCGTGAGCGACACGCGCCCAGAAATCCGCGAGACTCTCCCGGTCACCCCAGCGAGCGTCGCCCGCTCCGATTCGGCGCCAGACCGCGCCGATGACCGCCGCCGTCGCGACCATCTTGCGCACGCCCAGGTGAGAGGAAACCTCGTTCGCCAGATACCAGTGCCGCGCGCTGAAGGGATCGCCTCCACGCAGCGCCGCGCTGCGCTGCGTGGCTCCGCTCAGACGCGCGAGGCGCTGTCTCCCCGAGGGCGATCCGGCGTCGTGCGCCGCGGTCTCGAGCAGGGCCCTTCCGAGAGCGACGGCGTCGCTGTCGGCCCTCGGGCTTCGTTGGACGCTGGTCGCCGCACCCGCGATGCGCAGGAACGCCTCCAGCGCTCCCTCGCGCACCGCACCCGGGCTGAGGGTGGAGAAGTTCCACGGGTCGACCAGGGCGTGGCGGGGGCGGAGGGCGCGGCCGACGATCAGTCGAGAGCCCCGTTCGTTCGTGAGGATTCCGACGCCGTTCGTCTCCGACGAGGTCCCCAGCGTCGTCGGCACGGCCACGAGGTCGACGGGCGGGAGTGCGTCGGGCAGGACGGTGAGCGCGGACAGCCGCGCGTGCCCGATGGCGTAGTCGAGGAGATGACCCCGGGCCAGCGCGAGCGCGGCGATCTTGCCCGCGTCGAGGATGCTTCCACCTCCGACGGCCACCACCACCTCCGGCGGGCGGTCCATCATCTCGCGAGCGATCGCGACGACCGCTCTGACATCGGCGCGCCCGGTGTCGAGTGTCCGCGTGCGCACCGAGCGTCCGGTGGGAAGCGGGAGCACCGCGGCCGGATCTGCGATGACGAGCGCCTCACGCCCTGCCGTCAGCTGACGCGTCATCCGACGGGCGATCCCCGGTCCGTGCCAGAGAGTCGGAACGCGACCCGCGAATCCGCTGGTCATGAGAGCGCCCCACGTGCCTCGGCGAGGCCGGCGCGGACGGCGGTGTCGACCTCTCGCAGCTCCGGCGCGCCGAAACCGTACGCCGGGATCAGCTCGATCGCACTGGGCCCCGGATGCACGACGACACCGTGATCGGCGATCGCGGAGACGACCCGCAGGACGGCGGCTCCGGAGAGCTCCTGTCCGTGCTCGTCACGAAGGGCAAGCCCGACGAAACACCCGCGACCGGTGCTGTCGGCGATCAGCTGCTCCGTCTTCCACGACCGCACCAGGTTCTGCAGTTCGACGGCCAGCGCCTGTGTCGCCGACTCCACGTCGATACGACGCAGCTCATCGATCACGGCGAGGATCGCTGCCGCGCACATCGGGGTCCCCGCTTGCGTCTCCCCGTGCACGAACGTCCATCCGCCGTCTGTGAAGGCGACGGCGATCTCCCGCCCCACCAGGAGTGCGGCGGCCCCCATCGCACCGTTGGTCAACGCTTTCGACAGGACGAGCACGTCGGGTGCGGCGGGCCAGGTGTCGGTCGCGAACATCGTGCCCGTGCGGCCGAAACCCGTCGCGACCTCGTCGGCGACGACGAGGAAGCCGTACTCCTCGCGCAGGGCGAGAAGGCGATCGACGAACGCGTCGGAGAGCACGTGCGCGCCGCTGCCCAGGATCGGTTCCACGACGACCGAGGCCACCCGCGAGCCCTCCCGTGCCATCAGGGTCGCCAGCTCCTCACCGTCGTCGTGCGCCGACACGTGCCGCACGGAGCGGCGGTCGACGGCGTACACGGACTGCAGGAGATCGTCACCGCTCAGGGCGTGACTGCCGTACATCGTGCCGTGATAGCTGCCGCGGAGGCCGACGCTGATCGTCCGGTCCCGGCGCCCCTTCTGCGCCCAGTACTGGCGGACGAGTTTCATGGCTGCGTCGTTCGCCGCCCCGCCGGAGGTGGAGAAGATCACGCGGCGGTAGCGGAGCGAGCCGGCGAGGTCGATGAGAGCGTCCGCAGCGTGTTCGGCGTAGCGATGCGGAGCCCGGAAGAGGGAGAGATACGAGGCGTCGCGGCTCGCCCGACTCACGGCTTCGGCCACGGCAGGGTTGCCGAAGCCCAGCGGGACGTTCCACAGCCCGCTCGTCGCACAGAGCCGCGTCGAGCCGTCCGCGAAGGCAATCCGATGACCCGCGGCTCCGACCGCGACCCGGTCCGGCGCGAAGGTCGTGTCCGCCGGCAGCATCGAGGTCCAGAGGGCGTGCGGCGCGCTCACCGCACGGCTCCTGTCGTCGAGGACGAGTCGACGGCTCGCCGCCCGCAGTGCACGCCGAGCGCATCGATCGCTTCGAGGCAGAGCGAGAGCGCCTGGGACTTCGGCACCTCGAGCTGTCGCGCCACGCGCGCGGCCGCACTCTCCGTATCGCTGGACGTCTGCGTGACCGCCACGACCCTGGCCGTGTCGGGGGACAGCAGCTGCCGGCGCCGCGTCGTGAGATCCGCGAGCAGAAACCCGTCCCCCGTCTCGAGGAGAAGCGGATCGGCGGTCCGGGGTTCGGCATCGCAGAGCCCGTCGTCGAAGGGCGTCCAGCCGAAGCCCGCGATCGCCGCGTCGGTGCTCGCGAGGGAGAGGGTTCTCATCAGCTCCAGTGCCGTGAGGTATCGCCCGACCCAGCCCCGCGTGCGGAGGTCGTCGAGCACCCTGTCTCGGGGCATGACTCCGCCCACCAGGGCGGCCCCCGGCAGCGCTGCAGCGAGAAGAGACGGCAGCTCGGTGACCGCACCGACCACCTCGCCCTGCATGCCCGCCGAGACCCGCCCGTCGCTGCGGACGCGGACGGCACTCGGACGCATCAGCGCTACGGGAGAAGCGAGCGCGACGCGGTCCGCGAGGAGCACGCGGGCATCGAGCAGGGCGGCGGGAAACACGCCGGTGCGTCGAGCGAGCTCCGCATCGTCGAGGAATGCCCGCCAGCTCGTCTCATCGGAGAATCCGACGACGATCGGTCCCACGATCTGTACGAAGGCCGCCGCGATGTAGTCCTGGCGCTCGACGCCGTGCGGGCCGAGGAACAGCTCATCGCCGATGTCGTCCCACCCACCCCCGTAGCGGATGACCTCGGCGTGGGTCTCGCACGGCTCACTCCCATCCGGCAGGAAGACCGCGTCGCGGCGTTCGGCGGCCGCCAGGACCTGGTGGGCGGGGGCGTCCCGGTCCACGAAGAACACCCGCGAGTAATGATGGCGCTCACCGGTTATCCACTCGCGCAGAGCGCGCGCACCGATGATCTCATCGCCCGACATCAGGGCGTCCCTCTTTTTTGCGCTCGCATGATTCCCCCGGAGTGCGACCTCCCCAGTGTCGGTCGCGTCCTCACTTGAGGTTATAGAGCACCCTAGTGAGGTGCAATATTACACATCTGCCTCTTCGGATGACGTCCCCGGGCCCGGTCACGCGCACCACATCGCATCGGATAGGATGGACAGGTTGTTCCCTGGTGACGTGTCCGAGCGGCCGAAGGAGCACGCTTGGAAAGCGTGTGTTGTGCAAGCAACCGCGGGTTCGAATCCCGCCGTCACCGCCAGAAAGCCAGAAGGGTCTCCGCGCCAGCGGGGGCCCTTCTGGCTTTCTCCCGAGCATCGTGGGATTCGGGAGGAGTGAGCGCAGCGAGCACCGGAGTCCCGCCGTCGCCGCCAGAAACGAGAAGGCCCCCGCCGTTGCGGGGGCCTTCTCGTCGGATGGGGAGGCGTCAGCGCGCCCCGGCCTCGTCATCGAAGCGCACGCCGTAGGTGATGCCGCCGGGGGTCTCCGCGAGACGGGTCATGCCGAGCCGGTCGTAGAACGCCGCCGCACCCGCGTTGGCCGGATCCATCCCCAGGTGCAGGGCGGGCACACCGCGGCGGCGGAGCTCGCCGAACAGCGTCTCCACCAGGCGCCGCCCCATCCCCTGCCCCTGCGTCTCGGGCAGCAGGTCGATGTGCAGGTGGGCCGGGTACGCGGCGGCGTGCGGCTCGGCGCCGGGCTCGCGCGTGTAGGCATAGTCGATCAGGCGGCTCTCGCGTCCGTCCACGGCCTGGGGGCGCGGGTAGCGCTCGTGGAACGGAGGCCACCACACGTCGCGGAACCAGGCGTAGAACGCGTCGGTGTCGTCGGTCGCGACGAGGTAGCCGATCGCCCGGCCGTCGTCTCCCTCCACGACCCACGCGAGGTCGGGGTGGCGCTCCACGTACGGCACGGCGAACAGCGCGCCCCACAGGTCGTCGTCCGACAGGATGCCGGTGGCGTCACCGCCGGCATCGGCGGTCTTGAGACAGATCTCGTACATCGCGGCACGGTCGGTGGGCCGGTAGGGGCGGATACGCGCCACGGAGTACTCCTCGGGTCGGGTCAGGTCTGGCTCAGCCTATCGGCGCGGGCGGCACGGTCCGCCACGTCGGCGCGCACCCACGGCAGCAGCCAGGCGGCGAGCGCCAGCACCACACCCGCACCGACGAGAGCACCGCCGAGCGTGTCCGTCGCCCAGTGCACCGACAGGAACGTGCGCGACAGCGCCATCGCCAGCACCCAGACCGCTCCGGCGATCGCCGTCCAGACGCGGGGGAAGAGGACCCAGACGACCACCGCGATGGTCGCGGCGTTCGCGGTGTGCCCGGACGGGAAGGAGCCGTAGTCGCTCACCACGAGCATGTCGTCGGGACGAGCGCGCCCGAAGATGTTCTTCAGCAGCTGCACCGCTCCGGCACTCGCGAGGAAGCAGATCGCTGCGAACAGCGCCCCTCGCCAGCGCCGCAGCAGCAGGAGGATCAGGATCGCCAGGAGCGGGACCCCGAGGATGGCGACCCAGCCGCCGCCGATCCAGTTCAGCACCAGGGCGAAGTCGAGCATCCAGTCGGCACGGATGCGCACGATCGTCTCGTTCCACCACCGGTCGAACCCGAAGGTCTGCGGGGAGGTGAGCACGACGACCGCGCCCAGTGCGGTGGCCAGGAGCAGGCAGGCGACGCCCCACCAGAGCAGCATCCGTCGATTCATCGTCCTATTCTGACCGATGCTCGTGCGACCTCAGGGCGTCAGCATGCCGACGGTGCGCGGGCGCACCACGAACCACAGGGCGAGGATGCCCACCGCGGCGCAGCCCACCATGACCGACGCCATGGTGGTCGCGGTGATCCCCGCGTCCTGCGAGATCCAGCCCACCAGCGGCGAGATGAGCCCCGCGACGCCGAAGTTCGTCGCGCCGATGATCGACGCGGCGGTGCCTGCGGCCTTGCCGTGACGGTCGAGCGCGAGCACCTGCACGTTCGGGAACGTGAAGCCGCAGGCGGTCATGAACACGAACAGCGGGATCACGGTCCCCCACAGGCCGAGGCCGAGCTGGTCGGTGATGACGATGGCGGAGGCGGCGAGCAGCAGCACCGCAGTGGAGTACGCCATGACCCACTGCGGCCCGAAGCGCGCGGCGAGGCGCGACGCGGTCTGCACGCCGATCACGACGCCGAGGGAGTTCACCGCGAACAGCAGCCCGTACTGCTGCGGGTCGAGCCCGTGCGTCACCTGGAACAGGAACGGCGACGCCGACAGGTACGAGAACAGGCCGGAGAACGTCATGCCGCCGATCACGAGCACCCCGAGGAACACCCGGTCGGTCAGCACGGACCGGTACCGCTCGCGCATGGTCGCGCCACCGGGGTCCTTGCGTCGCGCGACCGGGAGGGTCTCCCGGATGAACAGCACCGTCGAGACGAGCATCACCACGCCGTAGGCCGCGAGCACGCCGAAGATCCCGCGCCAGGGCATGAGCGTCAGCAGCCACGAGCCGATCAGCGGAGCGATCACGGGTGCCACGCCGGACACGAGCGCGAGCCGCGAGAGCATCACCACCAGGCGTCGCCCGCCGAACAGGTCGCGCACCACGGCCATCGCGACCACACCGCCCGCCGCGGCGCCGATGCCCATCAGCACCCGGGCAGCACCGAGCAGCGGCAGGTCGGGGGCGAACGCGGCACCGAGGCTGGCCAGCACGTGCAGCGCGGTCACGGCGATGAGCGGAGTGCGGCGGCCGATCTTGTCGCTGAGCGGTCCGACGATGAGCTGACCGAGCGCGAAGCCGATCATGGTGCCGGTCAGGGTGAGCTGGATCGCGGCGGCCGTGGTCTGGAAGTCCTCCTCCAGCACGGGGAACGCGGGCAGGTAGAGGTCGATCGTGAACGGCCCGAGGGCCGTGAGGGCTCCGAGCAGGATGATCGTGAGCGTGCGACGTCCGAGCGGGATCGCGTCGCCCGGGTGCAGCATGATCGGCGCGGTGGCCGGGTTCGATCCGAGCGTGCGGATGGCGCCGGTGGGCGACGAGGTGCGGATGCTGCCGGTCGCGGTGCGTTCGGGCGCGGGCCCGGGGGTGGTCGGAGTGCTGTCGGTGCGAGGGGCGTCGGACACGAGGTCCTTCCAGAATCGGCGGAGCGTGGTCGAATCGATTCGGCCAGGGGAACCCTTCATGCTACCGTCGCCGCCTCGTCCAGCGGGACGGCAAACGCACCCCCGGAGCGCTCCGGGGGTGCGTCGTCGATCCCGTACGGGGAGTGCTGAGGCCGGTCAGCCGAGGCGCGCGAGGCCCTCCTCGAGATCCGCGATCAGGTCCGCGACGTCCTCGATGCCGACCGACAGCCGCACCACGTTCTCGGGCACCGCGAGCTCGGTCCCGCGCACCGAGGCGTGCGTCATCTCCGGCGGGTAGCCGATCAGCGACTCGACCCCGCCGAGCGACTCGGCCAGCTGGAACACGCTCGTGCTCTCCGCGAACGACCGCGCCGCCTCGGCACCGGCCGCGAGCCCGAGCGACAGCATGCCGCCGAAGCCGCTCATCTGCCGCGCCGCCACCGCGTGACCCGGGTGCGACGACAGGCCCGGGTAGTACACCTCGGCGAACTCCGGTCGCGCGGCCGCCCACTCCGCGATCGCCTGGGCGTTCTCGGAGTGCTGCCGCATGCGCACCGCGAGGGTCTTGATGCCGCGGGTGGTGAGCCAGGCGTCCAGCGGCGCCGAGACCGCACCCACCGCGAACTGCTGGAACTTGACCGGCTCCACGAAGCGGTCGTCGCCGAACACCACGGCCCCGCCGAGCACATCGGAGTGCCCGCCGAGGTACTTCGTGGTGGAGTGCACGACCAGGTCGGCGCCGAGCGCCAGCGGCTGCTGCAGCGCGGGCGACGCGAACGTGTTGTCCACCACCACGAGCACCCCGGCCGCGTGGGCGATCTCGACGATCAGCGCGATGTCGACCACCTTCAGCAGCGGGTTGCTCGGCGTCTCCAGCCAGACGATCCGCGTCTCGGGGCGGATCGCCGCCCGGAGAGCATCCGGGTCGGACAGCTCGGCGGTCGTGGTGACGATGCCCCACGGCGCCAGCACCTTCGTCAGCAGACGGTAGGTCCCGCCGTAGACGTCGTTGCCGAGCAGCACGTGGTCGCCCGGCTTCAGGACGCCGCGCAGCAGCGCATCCTCCGCGGCGAGCCCCGACGCGAACGACAGCGCGCTCACGCCGCCCTCCAGAGCCGCGAGCTGCGTCTCCAGCGACGACCGCGTCGGGTTGCCCGCGCGGTTGTACTCGTAGCCGTCGCGGAAGCCGCCGATGCCGTCCTGCACGTGGGTCGAGGACTGATAGATCGGCGGGATGATCGCCCCGGTGGTCGGGTCGGGCGCTTGGCCCGCGTGGATGGCTCGGGTGGCGAAGGCGTGCTCGGACATGCCCTCAGCCTACGACCGGGCTTCGCGCGTCGACGGCCCCTGTTACGCCCCGCGTCAGCGCGACAGGTACGCCAGCAGGTCCTGCCGGGTGAGCACCGTGTGCGGCTTGCCGTCTTCCGTCACCAGCAGCGCGTCGGCCTCGGCGAGGGCCGCCCTGGCCTGCGCGACCGGCGCGTGGATGCCGACCAGCGGCAGCCGCTCCCCCACGTGCGCACCGACGGCATCGCTGGGCTCGGCGTCGCCGCGGAACAGCAGGTCGAGCAGGCCCTTCTCGTCGACGGTGCCCACGACCTCGCCCATCATCACGGGCGGCTCGGCGCTCAGCACGACGAGCTGCGACACGTCGTACTCCGTCATCATGCGGATCGCCTCCAGCACGGTGTCGGTGGGATGCGCGTGGACGAGGTCGGGCAGCCCGTGTCCCGTCCGCGACGGGCGGGCGGCCAGCACGTCCGCGACGGTCTCGCCCTCCTCCACCTCGCTGAAGCCGTACGAGCGCATCCAGCCGTCGTTGAAGATCTTTCCGAGGTAGCCGCGCCCCCCGTCGGGCAGCAGCACGACCATCACCGCCTCCGCGGGCAGGTCGCGGGCCACCCGCAGGGCGCCGACCACGGCCATGCCGCTCGACCCGCCGACGAGGATGCCCTCCTCGCGCGCCAGCCGTCGAGTCATCGCGAAGGCCTCGGCGTCGCTCACGGCCACGATCTCGTGCGGCACGGAGGGGTCGTAGGCGCCGGGCCAGATGTCCTCCCCCACGCCTTCGACCAGGTACGGCCGCCCGGTGCCTCCGCTGTAGACGCTGCCCTCGGGGTCGACGCCGACGATGCGCACGCGGCCGTCCGACACCTCGCGCAGGTAGCGGCCCGTGCCCGTGATGGTGCCGCCCGTGCCCACTCCGGCGACGAAGTGCGTGACCGCGCCCTCGGTGTCGCGCCAGATCTCCGGCCCGGTCGTCTCGTAGTGGCTGCGCGGACCGTTCGGGTTCTCGTACTGGTTCGGCTTGAACGCCCCGGGGATCTCCCGCGCCAGCCGGTCGCTGACGCTGTAGTACGACTCGGGGCTGTCGGCGGCGACCGAGGTGGGCGTGACCACGACCTCGGCCCCGTAGGCGCGGAGCACGTCGATCTTGTCCTCGCCGACCTTGTCCGGCACGACGAACACGCACCGGTAGCCGCGCTGCTGGGCGACCAGGGCGAGGCCCACCCCGGTGTTGCCGCTGGTGGGCTCGACGATCGTGCCGCCGGGGGCGAGGTCGCCGTTGGCCTCGGCCGCGTCGATGATCCGGGTCGCGATGCGGTCCTTCGCCGAACCGCCGGGGTTGAGGTACTCGAGCTTGACGAGCACCGTGCACGCGATGCCCTCCGTGACGCGCTGGAGCTTCACGAGGGGCGTGTCGCCGACCAGGTCGACGATCGATTCTGCGTAGGCCATGAGCCCAGAATACGGCGGCACCACGGCGCCCACGCGGGTGTGACGACGCCGACGAGCTGCCCGTCGTGGCGGGTATACCGGGTGATCGCCGCTGCGATGCTAGCCTGCCCGCGCGGCGGGGAGTCCATCGGAAGCGGCGGGGACCCCGTGAAGGAGCACCACCATGTCCATCCGACCATCGAGCCCCTGGATCCGCGCCGCCGCCGCCCTGGCCCTCGGCTGCCTCCTGCCGCTCGCCGCGGCCACCGGCGAACAGGCTCTCGCCGCGAGCGGGTCCCCCGCGCGACCGGCCACCCGAGACGCCGGCGCTTCCCCCGACCGTCATCGCCACGAGCCGCTCATCATCGCCCATCGCGCGGGCACGGCCGACTACCCCGAGAACACCCTGGAGGGCATCCGCGGCTCGCTCGACGACGGCGCCGACGGACTCTGGCTCACGGTGCAGCTGTCGAAGGACGGCGTGCCGGTGCTGTACCGCCCGGTCGACCTCGCCGCGAACACCGACGGCACCGACACGGTCGCGGAGCACACCGCCGACGAGCTGACCGGGTTGAACGCCGGCTGGAACTTCCACCCCCGCGGCAGCACCGACACGCCCTACCGCTCGGGTGCGGCGCTGCTGCCCACCCTCCGCCGGGCGCTGGCCGAGGTGCCGGCGGGTCGACTGCTGTTCCTCGACCTCAAGCAGGCGAACCCGGAGCCGCTCGTGCAGGCCGTGCTCGCGGTGCTGCGCGAGACCCGTCGCACGGCGAACACGGTCGTGTACTCCACCGACGCGGTAGCGAGCGGCGCGGCCAGGGCGGCCGGAGACGTGCAGGTCGCCGAGGACCGCGACCTCACGCGCGAGCGGCTGCTCGAGATCGCCCTGGCCCACCACTGCGACGCGCCTCCGGCCGCGGGGACGTGGATGGCGTTCGAGGACCGGCGGACGGTCGCCGTGAGCGAGACGTTCACCTCAGGCACCGCGACGACCGAGGTGGAGGTGACGCCGTGGGACCGCGAGTCGGTCGCGTGTCTCGACCCGAAGGACCGCGTGAACCTGATGGTGATCGGCGTGACGGGCGCGGAGCGGTACCGCGAGCTCGGCCGCCTGGGCATCGACGCCGTGCTGGTCGACTCTCCCCGCGACGCGGTGGCGTGGAGAGACGGCCGCTCCCGCTGAACCGGCACGGGTATGACCGAAGGGGCCGGGCACCTGGTGGTGTCCGGCCCCTCCGTGTGCCCCCTCGGCTTCGGCTTCTGTTCCTCCTCACGACCGCGGCGGGTGCCGCGGCGCGTGTCCGTGGCGGTTATCGCGGCATGGTGAGTGCGGCGTCGAAGGTGAGGTCGGGTGTGCCGCGGTAGTTGGCGTGGACCGACGCGGCGAGCACGTTGGTCCCCTCCTTCACCAGCGTCGCGGGAACCTGGAACGTCACCCGCGCGCCCGCCGCGGTCGTCGCCCGCGGCGCCGCCGTCGCATACGTGTTCTGCGTGATCGACCCGGCGGGCAGATTCGCCCGCCCCAGCTCCACCCCGTTCAGATACAGCACCACCCCGTCATCGGCGATCACCGACACCGTCCCGTCCTTCACCGACGCCGCATCCGACACGGAGAACGACGTCCGGAACTGCGCACTCAACGGCTTCGTGGCCAGGCTCGACGGATCGATGTTCGTCGCCACCGTCGCCCCCCGCCCCAGCACGCCCTTCCCGACCGCCCACGACGACGCATCGAACCCGACCGTGTTCCAGTCCCCCGGCAACGCATCCGCCGAGTACCGCCACGACCACGACGACCCGCTCGGCACCGACACCGCCGGGCCCACCGGAGCCGCAGCCGTCGTCGTCGCCTGCACCGTCACCGGAGTCGACGCCACCCCCGCAGCCGACACCGCCGTCACCGCATACGTATACGCCGTCCCCGCCGTCAGCCCGGTATCCGTGAACGTCGTCGACGGAGCCGTCACCGTCCCCACCTTCACCCCGTTCCGCGACACCACATACGACGCCGCCGCCGTGGACCCGGCCGGAGCCGTCCACCCCAACGCCACCGACGTCTGCGCCGGCGTCGCCACCAGACCCGTCACCGGGCCCGGTGCGGGAGCCGGAGCCGTGCCCCGCTCCGCCGTGAACGCCAGGTCGAAGCTGAGATCGGTCGTGGCACGGTAGTTCGCGTGCACCGATGCGGCGATCACGTTCGTGCCGGCGACGAGTGCACCGGCCGGGACGTCGAACACGACCCGGTTGCCGACCGCTGTCGCATTCGAGACCACGGCGTTCGCCAGCGAGTTCTGCGTGATCGCACCCGCGGGCATCCGCACCCGACCGAGCTCCACCCCGTTCAGGTACACGACCACACCATCATTCGCGATCACCGAGACCTTCCCGTTCACCACCGTCGTCGGGTCGTCCACCGTGAACGTCTTGCGGAACTGCGCGCTCAGCGGCTTGGTCGCCAGGTTCGAGGGATCGATGTTCGTCGCCGCCCCCGAAACGCCCCGCGCGAACAGGCCCTTTCCGACCGCCCACGACGACGCGTCGAAGGTCGTCGCGTTCCAGTCCGCCGGCAGCGCATCCGACGAGTACCGCCACGACCACGAGTCCCCGTTCGTCACGAAGGTCAACGCGTTCGGGGACGCCGGCTGCAGAGTGAACACCGCGGTGGACGCCGAGCGGTTGCCCGTGACATCCCGCGCCCGCACGACGTAGGTCGTCGCCCCGGCAGGAACCGGGACCGTCAGGTTCGTCGCCGTCGTCGACGCGATCACCCGGTTGCCACGCAGCACCTCGTACGTCACACCGGAACCCGCATCGGAGGATGCCCCCCACGCGAGCGTCGCGGTCGCCCCATCCGCGTTCGGCGTCGACGACATCGCGCCCGGCGTCGACGGAGCCACGGAATCCCGCGGCGCGAACCGGATGAAACCGCCGGACCACTGGTTGACCTGCCCCGCCCGCATGGAGTCGGTCAGATCACCACCGATCCAGAGCGCGCCGGTGCTGTCGAAGAACGAGCCCCACACACCCTGACCCGCGCGCGACTGCACGACCGGAGACCAGTCGGGGATGTACTTGCCCGTCGCCGCATCCCAGGCACCGGCGTAGTTGATCTTGTCGACCTCGGTCCACGGGTCCGTGATCTCCTTCTTCAGGTACTTGTCCTGGTAGGCGTGGTCGCCGCAGTGGCACCCCGCCACCACGATGGATCCGTTGTCGTCCACGGTCTGGATGTCGCCACCGTTGTGGGTGATGGATCCGCTGACGCGCTGGAAGGTGTTGCGGTCGTAGCCGAACAGCGAGTGCTGCGACCCGCCGAGGTACACCCGGTCTCCGATCTCCGCGACACCGTTCTGCCACAGGTACCCCTGATAGTGCCCCTGGGCGTCGACGGTCGACTCACTGAACGACGGCGCCCACACCGGACTCGTCAGCGGAGCCCCGGCACCCGTCTGAATCGCCGTTCCGTCCGGCGTGTACGTGCCACCCTTGGAGTCGAAGTACCCCGCGAAGTAGGCACGATCGCCCCGCGCGGATGCGTCCACGGCGACCGTGGTGCCGTTGAGGTTCGCGTTCCAGTTGGTGTCCGGAAGGCCCGTCGCGAGATTGATGCGACCCCCGTTCCAGGCGCTCGCACTCGTCGTCGTCCCCACTGCGGTGAGGTGCGTCATCGAGCCGGCGACGTAGAGGTAGCCGCCCTGGATATCCAGATCGTGGATGTAGGGAACCGCACCGACCGTGCGGTGCTCCGCCTTGACCTGCTGCCCGGAGAGCTGCCCCGTCACCGGATCCAGGAAGGCCAGGGCTGGCTGAGCGACACCGTTGACCGTCGTGAACTGCCCGCCGATCGCGAGACGCCCATCGGGCAGCGTCGCGATCGCCTTGACCTGGCCGTTCAGGACGGGCCGGAAGGACGACACCCACTGACCGGTGTTCACGTCGAATCCCGCAAGGTAGGGTTGCTCCACCTTGCCGGCACCATCGCGCGTCTGCTGCACGTACTGGAAGTTGCCGCCCGCGAACACCGTGTTACCGGCCTGACCGAATTCGGCCACCTCGACGTTGAGTTCCCCGGCCTGGCCGTTCGCCAGACCGGAGACCCCCCATACGGTCTTCATCGCGTCGCTGTTCGGGATGGAGGGCAGCGTCGATGCCGGCGTGCCCGTCGATGGCACCGTCCCGAAGTCCAGGTCGGCGAGTTTCAGCTGTGGTCTGACGAACATCTGGGCGAACGGGATGGCGTACCCCTGTCCGGCCGGGGCCCACATGTAGGAGGTGGGAGTGTCGGCGCCGGTGACCTGTGCACCGTAGGACCAGCCCTCGAGGTACTTGTGCGTCGCTCGTTGAGCAACCCCGGTCATGTTCCACCCGGTGCCGTCGTCGTTACCGAAACCATAACCCTGGGGCATGGTGGGGCCACCCCACCCGACGGAACCTGTCCACCCGCCGGACCCGGTGTAGCCGCCGAACACCCAGCTGCCCACCGGGTTGCCGCCGCTCAGGGTCCAGTTCCAGCGGTCGCGCCGGGTCAGGCTGAAGCGGACCTCCTGCCAGCGGGTGCCGTCCAGCGCCGAGGCGCGGTTGACGCGAATGCTGTTCGGCGGAAGCTGATCGGGTCGTCCGCCGTTGAGCAGTCCGTCCACCGTCTTGGCGGGAAGCTGCGCGGGCTTGAATGCCGCCGTACCGCTGGGCGTGGAGAAGATCTGCTCGGGGGTACCGAGGCCGTTGTAGTTCTCCTTCCATCCCTCGCGCCCGCGGCCGATCATCACCCAGCCGCCGCCGAGACTCACCTGGTCGCAGTAGAACTGCTGCGGGTAGACGAGCTTCGGCGTCACGAGCCAGTAGACACCGCTCGGCTGGGAGGGATAGTTCTGCTTGATCTCCCAGCACGACGCGGCCGCCGTCTCCTGGGTCTTGCCGTCGGGGAGCGCGGTCGCGGCCGACGCCGCGGCCGGGACGACCAGCGACCCCGCTACCGCGGCGGCGGCCAAAGCCGCGCCGACGAGAGCGCGGGCACCCCAGCCCCGCACCCTGTTCTGCATGAGATTCATCGAATCCTTCTTCTCTGTCATCGGCTCAGGCCGATCTCTGGCTTCTTGCACGACGAACCCACCCCACGAGCTCGCCGCGGTCGCGCGTGCGCGCAGGCGTCACAGACGCTGCACACTCATGAGACGCAGGGACACCGGGTTCATTACGCAGTGACACGTAGAATGTTGGGCTGTCGCAAGGTATGCCCTGCGTCCTGCGATGTCAGCGGGGCATCTGGAGCGTGAGGTCGTAGCTGAGATCCCGCGTGGTCGGCGTGTTCGCGTGCACGGAGGCGGCGATCACGTTCGTGCCCTCGACGAGCAGCTTCGCCGGCACGACGAAGCTGAACGTCTTCCGTGCGGCCGCGTCCGCCCGCGGGGCAGCCGTGGCGAGCGTGTCCTGGTCGAGTGGTCCCGCCGGCAGGTTCGCCCGGCCGAGCTCGACCCCGTTGAGGTACACGACGACTCCGTCATCGGCGATCACCGTGACCGTGCCGTCGTGCACGCGCCCGGCGCCGGTGACCGTGAACGCCTTGCGGAACTGGGCGCTGACCGGCTTCGCGGACAGGCTCGTGGGGTCGATGTTCGTGGTCTCCCCCGTGACGCCGCGGCCGAGGAGACCCGGCCCGCTGTTCCACCCGGCGGCGTCGTAGTCCACGCCGTTCCAGTCGTCGGGCAGGGCCTGGGTCGAGTACCGCCACGCCCACGTCGACCCGCTGTGGATCGTGACCATCTTCGCCCCCTTCGCCGCGGGCGCATGCGCGGTCATCATCTCGAACACCGCTCCGCCCGCCGAGGCGGCGGTCACCAGCGAGGTCGTGAATGCGGTGGCGGCGATCGTCGCTCCCACCAGAGCACGCATCCCCCAGGTGCGTGCTCGAGTTCCCTTCAGGTACATCGGATTCCTTCGTGTCCGTCGTTGCGTATCGGCGCACTGCACCCACGACCGAATGCGGGCGCGGGTGAGGCGGCAGGCAGATGCCTCCGGCTCAGCTCACCCCCGCTGCGAACGTCCCCATACCATGAGACGTTTCGACGCCCGATTCATTACGCCGGAATCCCGGATCGATTTGCGATGCGGACGGGGCCGGGCACCCGGAGGCGCCCGACCCCGCCCCTCCGGTTATCGCGGCATGGTGAGTGCGGCGTCGAAGGTGAGGTCGGGTGTGCCGCGGTAGTTGGCGTGGACCGACGCGGCCAGCACGTTGGTCCCCTCCTTCACCAGCGTCGCCGGAACCTGGAACGTCACCCGCGCCCCCGCCGCGGTCGTCGCCCGCGGCGCCGCCGTCGCATACGTGTTCTGCGTGATCGACCCGGCGGGCAGATTCGCCCGCCCCAGCTCCACCCCGTTCAGATACAGCACCACCCCGTCATCGGCGATCACCGACACCGTCCCGTCCTTCACCGACGCCGCATCCGACACGGTGAACGACGTCCGGAACTGCGCACTCAACGGCTTCGTGGCCAGATTCGACGGATCGATGTTCGTCGCCACCGTCGCCCCCCGCCCCAGCACGCCCTTCCCGACCGCCCACGACGACGCATCAAACCCTGCCGTGTTCCAGTCCCCCGGCAACGCATCCGCCGAGTACCGCCACGACCAGGCCGACCCGCTCGGCACCGACACCGCCGGGCCCACCGGAGCCGCAGCCGTCGTCGTCGCCTGCACCGTCACCGGAGTCGACGCCACCCCCGCAGCCGACACCGCCACCACCGCATACGTATACGCCGTCCCCGCCACCAAACCGGTATCCGTGAACGTCGTCGACGGAGCCGTCACCGTCCCCACCTTCACCCCGTTCCGCGACACCACATACGACGCCGCCGCCGTCGAACCCGCCGGAGCCGTCCACCCCAACACCACCGACGTCTGCGCCGGCGTCGCCACCAGACCCGTCACCGGGCCAGGAGGCGCCGCCCGCTCGCCCGTGAACGCCAGGTCGAACCCGAGGTCCGCGGTCGTGCGGAAGTTCGCGTGCACCGACACCGCCAGCACGTTGGTGCCCTCCGTCAGCACACCGGCCGGAACGCTGAACACCGCGCGCGTGCCCGCCGCCGACGACTGCGTCACCGCCGCCGTCGCGTAGGTGTTCTGCGTGACGGTGCCCGCCGGCATCCGCACCCGCCCGAGCTCACGGCCGTTCAGGTACACCACCGCGCCGTCGTTCGCGATGAGAGAGACCTTCGCATTCGTCACGCTCGCCGCACTGGTCACCGTGAACGTCTTGCGGAACTGCGCGCTCAACGGCTTGGTCGCCAGGTTCGACGGATCGATGTTCGTCGCCGCCCCCGACACGCCCCGCCCGAACAGCGCCTTCCCGACCGGCCACGACGACGCGTCGAACGTGGTCGCGTTCCACGTGGCCGGCAGCGCGTCCGACGAGTACCGCCACGACCACGAGTCCCCGTTGCCCACGAACGTCAGCGCGTTCGCCGGGGCCGGAGCGACCGTGAACGCCGCCGTCGACGCCGACCGGTTGCCCACCGCATCCCGCGCCCGCACGACGTAGTTCGCGGCGGTCGAGGTCACCGGCACGGTGTACGAGGCCGAGGTCGTGGAGGCGATCACACGGTTGCCCTGCAGCACCTCGTACGTCACACCCGAACCCGCATCCGTCGACGCGCCCCACGTCAGCGTCGCCGTCTTCCCGTCTGCCGATGGGGTCGACGACACCGCCCCCGGGGTCGTCGGCGCCACCGCATCCCGCGGCGCGAAGCGGATGAACCCGCCCGACCACTGCTCCGCACCACCCGGAAGCTGCGACCGGTTGAAGTCGCCACCCACCCACAGGGTGCCGGTGCTGTCGAAGAACGTCCCCCACGCGCCGTACCCCGCTCGCGCCTCCACCATCGGCGACCAGTCCGGGCTGTAGGTGCCGGACTTCGCGTCCCACGCCCCCACCAGATTGATCTTGTCCGCCCGGCTGAATCCGCCGACGAGCGTCTGGCTGTAGGCGTCGTCGTAGACGTAGTCCCCGCAGTGGCAGCCGCCGATCACCACGGAGCCGTTGGTCTCGACCGTCTGCATGTCGCCGCCCACCTGCGTGATCCAACCGCCCACGCGCTGGAGCGTGTTCCGGTCGTACGAGAACATCGAGTGCTGCGAGCCGCCCATCCACACACGCCCGCCGACCTCGATGATGCCGAGCTGCCACACCGCGTTGACGTACGCGCCGTTCTCGTCCTTGCGGTCGTCGCTGAACTCCGGCGTCCAGGTGGTCGCCAGCGGTGCGCCCGCCGTCGTCTGCAGCACCGCGGCCGACGGCGCCGGGGTCGACGACTTCATCAGGAAGTAGCCGGAGAAGTACGCGCGGTCGCCCTGGGCGTTCGCGTCGACCGAGGCCGCCGTCCCGTTGAGGTTCGCGTTCCACGCGGTGTCGGGCTTGCCGGTGGCCAGCACGATACGGCCGCCGTTCCACGCGCCGCCCGTCGTCGGTGTCGTGCCGACGGAGGTCAGGTGCGTGAACGAACCGGCGACGTACAGGTAGCCGCCCTGCACGTCCAGGTCGCGGACGAAGGGGACCGCACCGGTCGCGCGGTGCTCGACCTTGACCTGCCAGCCCGAGAGCTGCCCGGTCGCAGGATCGAGGATCGCCAGTCCCGGCTGCGCCACCCCGTTCACGGTCGAGAACTGCCCGCCGATCGCCAGCCGGCCGTCCGGCAGCGCCTGCACCGACTTCACCTGTCCGTCGAGCTTCGGCCGGAAGGTCGGGACCCACGCGCCGGTGTGCACGTCGAACGCCGCCAGGTACGGCTGCGACGTCTGCCCCGCGCCGTCCTTGGTCTGCTGCACGTTCAGGAAGTTGCCGCCGACGAAGACCTTCCCGGCGACCTCACCGAAGTCCGAGACCTCGACGTTCGTCTCTCCGGACTGGCCGTTGGCGAGCCCCGAGACACCCCACGACGTCTTCACGGCGTACGAGCTCGGGATCGACGGGAGCGTGCTCGCGGGCGTGCCCGTGGTCGGGACGGCACCGAAGTCGAGCGTCGACAGGGTGAGCTGCGGCCGCAGGAACACCTGGGCGAACGGCGTCGCGTACCCCTGCCCCGCCGGAGCCCACAGGTAGGAGGACGCGTCCGTCGTGCCGGTCACCGCCGAGCCGTACGCCCAGCCCATCCGGTAGCCGTGCGTGGCCCGCTGCGAGAACACGACGTTGTTCATGCCCGCGTCGTCGTTGAAGGCGGCGGTCACGCCACCGGTTCCCGTGGTGTCGATGCCGCCGCTGATGCCGAAGCCCCAGTCGGCGAGGTCGTGCTTGGCGCCGAAGGTCCACTCCCAGCGGTCGCTCTTCGCGAGCGAGAACCGCACCTCCTGCCAGGCACTGCCCGCGGCGTTGGTCGCGCGCCGCACGCGGATCCCGTCGGGCAGAGCATCGGGGCGGCCGTTGTTCAGCAGGCCGTCGACGGTCTTGGCGGGCAGCTCGGCCGGAGCGAACGCGGCCGTTCCCGTGGGCGCGTTCGCCACCTGCTCCGGCGTGCCGAGACCGTTGTAGCTCTCCTTCCACGCCTCCCGACCCCGGCCCACGAGCACCCACCCGCCGCCGTCGGTCGTCTGGTCGCAGTAGAACTGCTGCGGGTAGACCAGGCCCGGCGTCACCAGCCAGTACACGCCGTCCGCCGCCGCCGGGTTGTTCTGCTTGATCTCCCAGCACGACGCCGCCGCCGTCTCCTGCGTGCGCCCGTCCGGGCCCGAGGCGACCACCGCCGACGCCGCGCCCGGCGTGAGCAGGGCGCCCACCACTGCGAGGGCTGCGATCGCAGCCCCCATGACCGCGCGGCCTCCCCAGGCGCGCGCGCGATTCCCCACGATGTTCATCTGTTGTTGTGTCTTTCTGGCTTCCGACATCAGCTCTCGCTGCGGACGCGCCGCCGCGGCACACTCCTGCCACGGCGAAACGCAGACACGACACTGCAGACTGCCGGACCGGATGCCCCAAACATCCGGACCGGATCGCTCCACCCCCGAGCGGACGTCCCCAGATCGTCCCTATGCCATGAGACGGGATCGGGAGCGTTCCATTACGCAGAGACACCCGTTCCGATCATGTGAAGTTCCTGCATGCCGCCGCCGGGACGCACCGCCGAGCCCGTCCGCGACACACGGAAGGGGCCGGCCACCGCGACGGTGACCGGCCCCTTCCGGCGAGCGCTCCTGTCTCGACTACCCCTTGGTGGACCCGGCGAGCAGGCCGCGCACGAAGTAGCGCTGCAGCGCGAAGAACACGATCAGCGGGATGATGATCGACACGAACGCACCCGCCGTGAGCAGGTACCAGTCGTTGCCGCGCGTCCCGGTGATCTCGGCCAGCAGCTTCGTGATCGGCGCGGCCGCTCCGTCGGCGAACACCAGCGCCACGAGCAGGTCGTTCCACACCCACAGGAACTGGAAGATCGCGACCGAGGCGATCGCCGGCATCGTCAGCGGCAGCACGACGCGGAAGAAGATCTGTCCGCGCGAGGCGCCGTCCACGCGGGCCGCCTCGATGATCTCACCGGGGATCTCCGACATGAAGTTGTGCAGCAGGTAGATCGCCAGCGGCAGCGCGAACATCGAGTGCGCGATCCACACCTGCGCGTAGCCGTCCGATGCTCCGAGCGGCAGGGTCACCTGCAGACCGAACAGGTTGAGGCCGCGCGAGAACGAGCTGAGCAGCGGCACCAGCGCCATCTGGATCGGCACGATCTGGAGCGCGAACACGAAGATGAACAGGGCGTTGCGGCCCTTGAAGTCGATCCACGCGAACGCATACGCCGCCATGGCCGCGATCATCAGCGGCACCACGGTCGCCGGGATCGTGATGGCGATCGAGTTGATGAACGACTCGAGGATGGTCAGCTGCGTCGTGCCGGACTGCAGCACATCGACGTAGTTCTCCAGCGTGACCTGCGGGTTCGTGAAGAACGTCCACCATCCGGTCGACTGGATCTCGTCGCGCGGACGGAACGACGAGATGAACAGCCCGAGCGTCGGGATGGTCCACAGGACCGCGATGACGATCGACGCGGCGGACGCCCACGGACGGGACAGCTTCTTCCTGGCGCGTCCGGCGGCGCCGTCGAGGCCACCCCCGGTCGTGACGGCGCGCGTGCTGGCCGGGGTCTCGGTGCCTACGGTGTCGGTCATCGGATCTCCCGCTGCTTCTTGATCTGGCGCGCGTTGTAGATGACGATCGGCAGCACCAGGATGAACAGGATGACGGAGAGCGCGGCGCTGCGCCCCGCCTCGAACTTCGAGAACTGCGTGTACATCTCGTTCGCGAGCACCGACGTGCCGTAGTTGCCGGCGGTCATGGTGCGGACGATGTCGAACACCTTCAGCGAGGCGATCGAGATCGTGGTGAGCACGACGATGAGTGCCGGGCGGATCGCCGGTACGGTCACCGAGATGAACCGCTGCCACGCGTTCGCGCCGTCGAGCTCGGCGGCCTCGAGCAGCTCGGCCGGGACGCCCTTGATGGAGGCCGACAGCACGACCATCGCGAAACCGGTCTGGACCCAGATGAGCACGACGATGAGGAACAGGTTGTTCCACGGCTGGTTCAGCAGCCACTGCTGCGGCGTCCCGCCGAACCACACCAGGATCTGGTTCAGCAGACCGATCTGCTCGAACTCCGGTCCGCGGTACTCGTACATGAACCGCCAGATGATGCTCGCGCCGACGAACGAGATCGCCATCGGCATGAACACCAGCACCTTGTAGATCTTCTCGCCGCGGGTCCTGTCGATGAAGACCGCGTACGCGAGACCGACGATCGTCGAGACCGTCGGCACCAGCAGCACCCAGATGATGGTGTTGACGACCGAGGTGATGCCGTCCGACTGCGTGAAGATCCACACGTAGTTGGCGAACCCGACGAACGTGTTGCCCGAGGAGTTCCAGAACGAGGTGTACATGGTCTGGATCGACGGGAGGATGAGGCCGACGAGCAGGAGCAGCATCGCCGGAGCCATGAAGGCGACGAGCTGGATCAGGTAGCCCGCTCCATCGCGGGACCGGTAGTCCAGGAAGAAGAAGACGGCGCCGACGAGGACCGCGACCCCCATCGCCCAGTAGTAGGAGTTGAAGAACCACATCACGGCGAGCGGGATGAGCAGGCACATCGCCAGCCGGATGATGGTGTACTGCGTGCCCCGGCGTGGAGCGATGTCCACGAGCAGCAGGATGATCGCCACGACCACCGCGAAGGCGATGACCACGGCGACGGCCTGCAGGATCGGCGGGAGCGAGCCGATCCATTGGAAAAACACTGTCGCGTTCACGGATTCCCCTTACGTCACGCGGATCGGATCACGGCGCCCACGTCGATGTGGGCGCCGAGGGAGCAGAGGGGCCGCCCCTGGTGCGGGGCGGCCCCTCTTTCCCCGGGATCAGCTGGAGGGCCAGCCGGTCTCGATCTGCGTGAGCACCTCGTCCGTCGAGGTGCCGTTGACCCACGCGACCATGCCCTTCCAGAAGGTTCCGGCACCGACGGCACCGGGCATCAGGTCGGAGGCGTCGAAGCGGAACGTGGTCTCCGGGTCCTGCAGGATCTTGATGGTCTCCTGGAGGATCGGGTCCTTGGCGTTCGCCGGGTCGAGCCCGTTGTTGGCCGAGGTGACGCCGCCGAGGCTCACGCGGCTGTTGGCCCACTCGGGGCTGGACAGGTACGCGAGCACCTTCTGCGTGGCCTCGGACTCGCTGAACGCGCCGACGATCTCACCGGCGCCCGTGACGGCCGTGTCGCCCTCGGACTCGCCGGGGAGCATGAACGCCCACACGTCGCCGTCCTCGGCGATGTTCGTGCCCTCGGGGAAGAAGCCCGACAGGAACGAGGCCTGGTGCGTGAGCGCGCACTCGCCGGCGGCGAGCTTGGGTGCCACGTCGCCGAACGCGGTCGAGTTGATCGAGCGCACGTCGCCGAAGCCCGCGTTGACGTTGGCCGGGTTGAGCAGGATCTGTCCGACCGAGTCGAACGCCTGCTTGATCTGCGGGTCGGTGAACTTCACGTCGTTGGTGACCCACTGGTCGTAGACGTCGGGTCCGGACTGGCGCAGCACGTAGTCCTCGATCCAGTCGGTGCCCGGCCAGCCGGTCGCGGTGCCGGACTCGAAGCCGGCGCACCAGGCGGGCGTGCCCGTGGCGGCCTGGATCTTCTCGGTCAGCGCCGTCATCTCGTCGAGGGTCTTGGGGACCTCGACGCCCCACTCCGCGAACTTGGCGGGCGAGTACCAGATCCAGCCCTTGACGTTCGCCATGAGCGGGGCACCGTAGAAGGTGTCTCCGACCGTGCCGTAGTTCACCCAGTCTTCGGTCCAGTACTCGTTGGCGTTCTTCTCGACCTCCTCCGGGGCGGGCTTCAGGAAGCCGCGGTCGGCGAAGTCGGCGAACAGACCCGGCTGCGGGAAGATCGCGATGTCCGGCGGGTTGCCGCCCTGGGCGCGCGTGCCCAGCTGCGTCTCGAAGTCCTGGCTGCCCTCGTACTTGATGGTGATGCCGTTCTCGTCGGCCCAGTCCTTCCAGGACTCCTGGAGGAGTTCCGCCTCCGAGTCGACGATCGTGCCGTAGATCGTGACGGTGGCGTCGTCGCCTCCGCCGCCTCCGGTGCTCGGCGCACCTCCCGGAGCCCCGCAGCCGGCGAGAGCGATGCCCGCGACGCCCATCAGGGCCAGCGGCACGACCAGCCGGGAACGCTGTGACAGAGCCATGTGAATTCTCCTCTTCGAGTACAGGGTTCCGCTGTCCGTCGCCAGCACCGGCGTCGATTAGGGAACCGATTCCAGGCCAACATACTGGCGGCCCGCTCCCCGCACAACACGCAAGGGTCACAAGCTCGCAACCATTCCGATGCACCGCCGCGTCGCGGATGGGAGCGCTCCCTCCGGATCAGTGTGGAACCGGTTCCTTTTCCACGGTCAAGCCGCTACGCTGTCACCCGGCGAGCCCGGGCGTCGCCGTCCCCACATCGAAGTGGACCCTGGTCGAGGAGGACCGATGAGCACGATCGCGGACGTCGCGTCGCGTGCCGGGGTGTCCAAGGCCACCGCGAGCCGGGCGCTGAGCGGACGCGGCTACGTGTCCGACGAGACACGGCAGCGGGTCATGGACGCCGCAGACGACCTCGCCTACGTCGCCCACTCGTCCGCCACGAGCCTCGCGACCGGACGCACGCAGACCGTCGGCCTCGTGATGCCGCCCATCGACCGCTGGTTCTTCGCCGAGCTGCTCGCCGGGGTGCAGGAGTCGCTCCTCTCCGTGGACTACGACCTGTCGCTGTACGGCGTTCCCGAGGGGACGCAGACCAGGGAACGGCTGTTCGAGACCGTGCTGCCCGGTCGGAGGTTCGACGGCATCATCGCGGTGGGCATCCAGCCGAGCGCGCGCGAGCTCGAGCGCCTGCACCGCACGGGTCGCCCGCTGGTCAGCGTCGGGCCGTACAGCGAGGGATCGAGCGCGGTCTCGATCGACGACACCGCCGCCGCCCGCATCGCCACCGAGCACCTGATCGAGCTCGGCCACGAGGACATCGCGTTCGTGGGGGGCGCGACCGACGCCGCCGCACTGAGCTACGGCGATGCGCAGCGGCTCGAGGGGTACCACGGCGCGCTCCGCGCGGCGGGCCTGCTCGCCCACGCCCGCGTCGTCGGCGCGGCACCGACCATGCCCGGGGGCTATGCCGCGACCGCCGGGCTCCTCGGAGACCGGCGGAACCGGCCCACCGCGATCGTCGGAGTCTGCGACGAGGCGGCGATCGGGGCGATCATCGCCGCTCGACGCCTGGGCATCGCCGTGCCCACCGAGCTCAGCGTGGTCGGCATCGACGACCACGCCCATGCGGACATGTTCGCCCTCACCACGATCGGGCAGTCTCCCCGCGACCAGGGTCACGAGGCCGTGCGGCTGCTGATCCGACGGATGGCGGAGCCGGAGGCCCCCATCGAGCGGGTGACCGCCCCCTCGTCGCTCGTCGTGCGCAGCTCCACCGCACCACCGCGCTGAGCACCCCTCCCCGGACGCACGAAGGCCCCGGGCGGAACCCGGGGCCTTCGCAGAAGCGCTGGTGCGCTGGAATTACTTGAGGGTGACGGTCGCGCCGGCCTCTTCCAGAGCAGCCTTGGCCTTCTCGGCGGTCTCCTTGTTGGCGCCCTCGAGGACGGCCTTCGGAGCACCGTCGACGACGGCCTTGGCCTCGCCGAGGCCGAGCGAGGTGAGCTCGCGGACAGCCTTGATGACCTGGATCTTCTTGTCGCCGGCAGCCTCGAGGATGACGTCGAACGAGTCCTTCTCCTCCTCGGCAGCGGCCTCGCCTGCGCCACCGGCGGCACCGGCAACGGCGACGGGGGCAGCAGCGGTGACCTCGAACTTCTCCTCGAACGCCTTCACGAAGTCGTTCAGCTCGATGAGGGTGAGGCCGGCAAACTGCTCGAGCAGCTCCTCGGTGGTGAGCTTCGCCATGATGTATCTCCTAATAGATGGGGTGGTGGTGACGAGATCGCCGGTCGCTTACGCGGCCTCTGCGGTCTCCAGCTTTTCGCGAAGCGCGTCGATGGTGGCGGCAGCCTTGCCCATCGTCGCCTTCATCATTCCCGCGGCCTTCGCCAGCAGAACCTCACGGCTCTCGAGCGAGGCGTACGTGTTGACCTCGTCGGCAGAGAGGGCCTTGCCCTCGAAGATGCCGGACTTGATCACCAGAAGCGGGTTGGCCTTGGCGAAGTCACGCAGAGCCTTGGCAGTGGCGACGAAGTCACCGTGCACGAACGCGACGGCCGACGGACCCTTGAGGTCGTCGTCCAGCGAGGAGATGCCGGCCTTGTTGGCGGCGATCTTGGTCAGCGTGTTCTTCACCACGGCGTACTCGGCGTCCTGACGGATGCTGTTGCGCAGCTGCTTGAGCTGGGCAACCGTCAGACCGCGGTACTCGGTCAGCAGGACGGCGTTCGAGTTCTCGAATGACTTCGTGAGCTCGGCGACCGATGCATCCTTCTGCGCCATGGTCACTCCTTGATGTGTACGAGGCGCCGCACGGTGGTGGGGCGCCGGCCTCCGACCCCCTGCAAAGAGAAGAGCTCCGGCGCAAGCGCACGGAGCTCGGAAGTTCGTGACACCTGCGCGGGCCCCTGCGATGCAGAGCTTCGATCCTGCGTGCTTGCGCACACACGATGACCAGCGGTCTTCGGTTGCCACCCACTCTACCTCAGCGCGCGCCCCTCCCCAAATCCCCGGCGGCCGTGCGGGGACGCGGCGTGTGCAGGGAGGGAGCGTCGGCGGACGGGGTTAGGGTTTTCAGGTGACCCCCGAACTCCACGCCCGTATCGTCGCGGACTCTCGCGACCGGGTGGCGTGGATGCGGGCGCGGTCCCGCGGCATCACCGCGACCGACGTCGCCGGGCTCACGAGCGAGCGCTCCATCGCCCGTGCCGCCGACTCCAAGCTGGGCGGCGGCCCCCGCTTCGGCGGCAACGCGTACACCGACCACGGCCGACGGCGCGAGCCGGAGATCGCGGCCTGGGTCGCAGCCACGCACGGGATCCTCCCCTCCTCCGCGCTGTTCCGCGCCGAGGTGGAGCACCGCCACCTCGCCACGCCCGACGGGATCGCGGTCGACGCCGACGGGCGCATCCGCCTCGCCGAGATCAAGACCACGAACAAGGCGTTCCGCGGCATCCCGCGCACCTACCTGCGACAGGTCTGGTGGCAGCAGCACGTGCTCGGTGCCGAGCGCACGCTGTTCGTGTGGGAGGAGCACGTCGACTTCGCTCCGGTGCACGACGAGCCTCGCTGCGTGTGGATCGACCGCGACGACCGCGAGATCGCCAAGCTGGTCGACCTGGCCACCGCCCTGATCGACGAGCTGTACCGGCGCACCACGGGCCGCGACGTTCCCGCCCGCACGCAGGACGATTCCGCCAGCCGCCGCGAGCAGCTGCGCGAGCGCGACCTCTTCCGCGCCCTCGCCCTCGCCGACTGAACGCCGCACCGCCGGCACGACCTCACGTGCAGGTGTTGTTGCCCCCGAGCCCCAGCAGTCCGCCCACCGACAGCGTGCGGGTCGCCGCGGGCGACACCCAGGCCGTGCCGGGCAGGACGGCCTCGACCCGCACCGTGTTCGACGAGCCGAGCAGACTCCCCAGCAGCGTGCTGAGCACACCGGAGCTGATCGTCGCGGAGTAGGAGTAGGGGCCGCTGCCGCTCTGCGTCACGTTCGCGTTGTCGACCGCGACGTTGTTGATCGACAGTCGCTGCTGCGGCTTGAGGTATCCGGAGCTCCACGTGATCGTGAAGCCCGTGAACGTGCCGAGCAGGTTGGTCACGCTGCACGAGGTGATCGTGGGCGTCGTCAGCTGCGACGCGGTGAACGACCCCGCCGCGTACTCCGGGTCGGTGAACCGCGCCTCGGTCGGCTGCACCGCGGGCAGCAGCGCCACGCCGACCAGGACCCCGACCCCGAGGACACCGGCGATCGTGCGCCGCCACGGCCGTGTCATCCTCGCCCCTCCCCGCGCTCTCCTCCGCGACGCCCCCGCGCCACGAGAGCCCCGGTCAGCAGCAGTCCGCCGCCCACCGCCGCCAGCGGCAGCCACGGCGACGGACCCGTGACCGCGAGCGCACCGTCGGAGCCCACCGCCGCGCTCTCGCCCGCGCCGTGAGCCAGCACGCGCACCTCGGTGCTGCCGGAGCCGTCCGCCGGGTCGAGCGCGATCGTCAGCCGCAGATGCGCGGTCTCGGTGTCACGCATGGCCGTGAGCGGCACCTCGGCGCCGTCGCGCGGGACGCTCCAGTCCGTCCGCAAGACCGTCGCCCCCGCCGGGCACACCGCGTCCTGCCACGGCTCCGCGCACAGGGCGATGTCGAGCCGCAACCGAGCCGACCCGGACGCGCTCACGCCGAGCCGCACGACCCCGGGATCCGGCGCGTCGGCGCTCACCTGCACGTCCCACTGCACCGGCCGGTCGGGTCGCAGGTCGCGGGCGGCGTCCCAGTCCGCGACCGAGACCAGGCGCAGCACCTGGCCCTGCACCACCTCGGTGGAGGGGGCAGCGACCGCCGCCGCCGGTGCCGCAAGGGCCAGGCAGACGGGCGCCAGGACCGCGAGCGCGACGCGGGGCCTCACGGCGGACCGCCCTCGGTGCGAGCGCGTCGCGGCGACCGCGGCCAGAAGGCCCACACCACCAGCGCGGTCGCGGCCACGGTCATGCCGCCGAGCACGACGGGATGCCCGAGTGCGACGATCACGGTCGCCAGGCCCGGCACCGCGAACAGCACGGTGCGCACGGAGGTCACGGTGTACGGAAACGGGTCGTCGACCGCGTTCGCATCGCCCCGCAGCGTCAGCACGCGCTCCCCCGCCGCGGCGCCCGGTTGCACCGCGGTCACGCGGTGGGTCACGGGCAGGTCGCCGGGGCGGTCGACCGTCACGACGTCACCCACCTCCACCGCCGCGGCAGGGACCCGCTGCACCACGGCGACCGATCCGGCCGGGATGGTCGGCGACATCGAGCCCGTGCGGAACAGGATGAGCGTGATCTGCGCCGTGGCCGCCAGCAGCACCAGCACGATGCACACGACGCCCGCGGCGGCGGCGAGCCACAGCAGCGCATCGCCCAACGCGCGCGCGAACCCGAGGCGCCGGGTGGGGTGCTGCGCCCGCGCCCCCGCTTCCCCGCTCTGCTGCGCGCGCGCCTCGCGGCGGGTGAGTGCCGTCACGACCCCTCCTCTCGCTCGTGCCCCGCGGCGGCTACGACGACGTGCCCTGGATCTGCCATGTCTGGGTCATCGCCAGGCCCTGCGCGGTGTTCGGCGCCGTCGTCGGCAGCGTCACCGCGAAGCAGTAGTTCACGACCGATGCGCCGTTCGCGGACACCGCCTGCGTCGAGGCGCCGCCGGCCGTGAGCGCGGAGCCGTCCGCGACCACGGCGGTGCCGCCGGGGTAGGTCGCCGCGGAGCACGTGGTCCCGGCGATCGCACGCACCCCGTAGGTGAGCGACGACGCGAGACCCGTGCCGCCCGGCGTCCCGGCCGTGAGCTGGAGCACGCCGGCGACCGAGGGCGACGCGGTCTTGACGCTGAACAGCGCATACGTCGTGGTGCCGGGCGCCATGGCCGTGGGCGGGAGCTGGAAGTTCAGGGCGGCCGCCGTCCCCGTGGTCGCGTGGCTGGAGAACGTGACGCCATCGGTCGCCCCGACGAGGTCGAACCGGCCGGCCGTGAACGTGGCCGAGCCGAACTCCGAGTCGTTCCAGGCGGCGAGTGTCGCGGTCGCCCCGATGCCGAGCACCAGGCCGCCCGCCAGGAGGGCTCGGAGGCGGCGGGAGCGGAGCCGGATCCTCTCCCGCCGCTGCCTGCGGGTACCCATGGCCCGCTCAGCTCGTCGACGTGGCCGTGAACTCCCAGGTCGCGTTCGTGACCAGGCCGGGTTCGAGCGCGGCGGCGGCCGTGACCGCGACGCACAGCTGCACGGCGGTGCCCGGGGTGGCGGCGGAGGCTCCTTCGGTGAGCGTCACGGCGGTCACGCCCGTCTGTGCGTCGAGCGTGGCCCCGGAGGCGACGGCGGTTCCGGTCGCGCTGGCCGCGTTGCAGGTGGCGCCGGGAGCGAGCGGGTAGATCGCGTAGGACAGATGATCGGTGTTGGAGCTCGCCGCGGGATCCGCGGTCGTGCCCGCCGCGACGAGGCTGGCCCCGGTGGTCGTGCCGGCCGCGAGACGCACCCAGAAACCCGCGTAGACGGTGTCGCCGGGCGACATGTTGCCGACGACGCCGGAAGGGAGCGTGAACGCGAGGGTGGCGGCCGTGTCGCCGTCGTCGACGTTGTGGTCGGTGAAGGCCGTGCCGTCGGTCGAGCCCTCCAGGTTGAACGAGCCGGCGGTGAACGTGCCGGTCGCGAACTCGGAGTCGTTCCAGGCGGCGAGCGTGACCGCCGCTCCCACTCCGAGGACGAGTCCTCCTGCCAGGACCGCGCGGACCTTTCGCCGGGTCGTGGTCGTCGCCATGTCGTTTCCCCCTCCGTCGTCGATCTCGGGGAACGCCGGCGAGCGGAACTCGGAGGATTCTCCCGCGTCCTCGCATCCTCTCCGAGCCCCTCGGACCAGACAAGGCGGATCCGCGCGCAGCCGTGGCACAATCCGCGCAGCCGGGGATCGTCCTGTCAGCGGCGCGACCGGCGGGCGGGCGCGACCGGGGCGAGCACCCGCCGCGCCTCGTCGGCCACCTCGGCGGCGATGGTGTCGAGCAGCGTCGACCGCAGGTTCCACTGCTGCCAGTACAGCGCGACCTTCAGCGTCGGACCCCCGAGCGCGACCAGTCCGGGCGTCTCCTGCAGCCGAGGGACCATCCCCCAGCCGAGGCCGAGCGACACCGCGATCGCGTAGTCGTGGGACGCGGGGACGTAGTGCCGCGGCACGCCCTGCTGCGTGACGGACATGGCCGCGAGCCACTCGTGCTGCAGCGTGTCGCGACGGTCGAAGTCGACGAACGGCGCGCGGGCGAGAGCGGCGGCGCTCACCCCCTCGGCGAACCACCGGTCCGCGAAGCCCTGCTCCGCCATGGCGCGATACTCGAGCACCCCGAGAGGTGCGACCGAGCATCCGGCCACCGGGGTCTCCTCGCTCGTCACCGCGGCCATCACCGTGCCGGATTCCAGCAGCCGGGCGGTGAAGTTCTGATCGTCCCGGTGCAGGTCGACGTCGACGTCGTGCGTGGCGGAGAGTCGTGCCATCGGCGCGAGGAACCACGTCGCCATCGAGTCGGCGTTCACGGCGAGCGGAACGACGATGCGCCGCTCGGAGCCGTCGTCGCCGATGCCCACCCCGGCGAGCGCGTCGTGCTCCAGCAGCGCCACCTGCCTGGCCAGCCGCACCACCGCCTCACCGGCCTCGGTGAGCCGCGCGGGCTTGCTGCGCACGAGCAGGATGCGCCCCAGCCGTTCCTCCAGGCTCTTGAGCCGCTGGCTGACCGCGGACGGCGTGATCCGGAGTCGGCGCGATGCCGCGTCGAGAGTGCCTTCGTCGGCGACGGCGGCCAGGGTCGCGGCGAGCTCCGGATCGATCCTCACATCAGTGATGCTAATGGTTCGCAAGGAATCTTCGCTTTCTCTGATGGCAGTCGCTTCCTAGGCTGGTGCCATGCTCACCGTCCTCGCTGGTCTCGGACTCGGCCTCTCCCTCATCGTGGCCATCGGCGCCCAGAACGTCTTCGTCCTGCGCCAGGGCATCCGGCGGGAGCATGTGCTGGCGGTCGTGATCGTGTGCGCCGTCTCCGACGCCGTGCTGATCGCCGCCGGTGTCGCCGGGCTGGGCTTCCTGCTCCAGGCTGCGCCGTGGCTCGTGGTCGTCGCCCGGGTTGCCGGGGCGCTGTTCCTGTTCGGCTACGGGCTGCTCGCGGCACGGCGCGCCTGGCGCGGCGGTGAGGTGCTGGCGGTCGATGCGTCCTCCCCCGCCGACGGAACGGGGACCGGTCGATCGGCCGGCGGCACCGCGACCGCCATCCGGAGCGGAACACGTCTGGCCCCCGTGCTCCTCACCGTCCTCGCGCTCACCTGGCTCAACCCGCACGTGTACCTCGACACCGTCCTGATGCTCGGGTCGATCGCCGCGACGCACGGCGAGCAGCGCTGGCTGTTCGCCGCCGGGGCCATCCTCGCCAGTGTCCTGTGGTTCACGGCCCTCGGTTTCGGGGCACGCTACCTCGGGCGCTGGCTGCGTACCGAGCGGTCGTGGCGCGTTCTCGACGCGGTGATTGCCGTGATCATGGTCGCGCTCGCCGTGAGCCTGATCCTCCCCGTGTTCGGCGGCTGATCCGGCTCAGGCTCCGTCGATCTGCGCCAGCCGCGCCCGCACCAGCGCGCGCAGCGTCTGCTCCGGGATCGGATGCTCCGGCTGGAAGCGGATCGTCCCCTTGTCCACGCTGGCGCCGGGATGATCGGCCAGCGCCGCCGCCACGGCCGCGACCGCGTCGGGGCTGAAGGGATACACGCCGATGTGCTTCTTGGCGCGCATCACCGACAGCAGCGGTCTGCCCCCGTGGACGAGGGCGGGCATGCCGTAGCCGGTGCCCTGCTCTGCATCCGGCTCCTCCTCCCGCGCGATCGCGTACACGCGGCCGATCGCCGCGCGGTCCGCGGGGGCGAGCCCGGTCAGGTAGTCGTCGATGGTTCCCACGACCGCATCCTGTCACCGATCGGCGGCGCGCACGAGCCCCGGGTCTCAGGCGCCGTCGAGCGGGCGGAGGATGCGCGTGAGGAACCGCTGCGTGCGCTCGTGTCGCGGGGCGCGGAAGATCTCGGCCGGCGGCCCCTCCTCGACCACCACCCCGCCGTCCAGGAACAGGACGTGGTCGGCGACCTCGCGCGCGAAGCTCAGCTCGTGCGTGACGACCGCCATGGTCCACCCCTCGTCGGCGAGCTCCTTGATCACCAGCAGCACCTCCCCGACGAGTTCGGGGTCGAGCGCACTCGTCGGCTCGTCGAACAACAGCAGGTCGGGCTTGAGAGCGAGAGCACGCACGATCCCCACGCGCTGCTGCTGTCCTCCGGACAGCTGATGCGGACGGGCGTCCGCCTTGTCCGCCAGGCCCACCCGGTCGAGCAGGGCCAGGGCCTCGGCCACGACCTCGGCCCTGGGCCGCCGCTGCACACGCCAGGGCCCCTCGATCACGTTCTGCAGCACCGTCAGATGCGGGAACAGGTTGTGGTGCTGGAACACCATCGCGGAGCGATCGCGCAGGGCGAGCCGCTGCTGCTTCTGCGCGCGAGGCCGCGGCCGCTCGGCGGGGGCGAAGTCGAGCTCGGGCCCGCCGTCGACCGTGATGGTGCCGGCGTCCGGCGTCTCGAGGCCGTTGAGCGCGCGCAGCACGGTGGTCTTCCCCGAGCCGCTCGGGCCGATGAGCACCAGCACCTCTCCGCGGTGCAGCGTCAGGTCGATCCCGCGCAGCACCTCGGTGTCGCCGAAGCTCTTGCGCAGTCCGCGGGCGGACAGCAGCGGGACGGGTGTCTGGTCAGTGGGCGACACGGCGGTCGAGCCTCCTCTCCAGGGCGCTCTGGCCGAACGACAGCACCAGGCAGAACACCCAGTACACCAGCGCCGCGGCGAGGTAGATCACCATGAACTCGAGGGTCGTCGCCGCGATCTGCTGCGCGACCTTGAACAGCTCCGTCACCAGGATCAGCGACGTGAGCGAGGTGTCCTTCACGAGCGAGATGAACGTGTTCGACAGCGGGGGCACGGACACCCGTGCCGCCTGCGGCAGGATGATCCGCGTGAGCGTGCGGGTGCGGTTCATCCCGACCGTGTACGCCGCCTCCCACTGCCCCTTCGGCACCGACAGGATCGCGGCCCGCACGACCTCGGCTCCGTACCCGCCCACGTTGAGCGACAGCGCGATGATCGCACTCGGCCATGGGTCGAGCGTGATGCCGATCGACGGCATCCCGTAGAAGATCACGAACAGCTGCACCAGCATGGGCGTGCCGCGGATCACGGAGATGTAGAAGCGCGCGACGCCCGCCACCACCGGATGCACCGAGATCCGCATCAGCGCGACCCCGACCGCGATCAGCAGCCCCAGCGCGAACGACACCAGCGCGAGCGGCACCGTCGCCGTCAGGCCCGCCCAGGCGATCGGCCAGAGCGAGTCGAGGAACAGCTGCCAGGGGTTCGCCATCGGTTACTGCGAGACGTCCTCGCCGAAGTACTTCTCGCTGATCTCCGCCAGGGTGCCGTCGGCGCGCAGCTCCTCGAGAGCGCCGTCCACGGCCTCGACGAGCGAGGTCTTGTCCTTCGTGAACACGAACGCCTGCTCGCCGGCGTCCTCGGTCTCCGCCGCGATCTTCAGCCCCGTCGGGCTGTTCGTGGTCTCGTAGTCGAGGAACGTCAGCTTGTCGTTCACGGTCGCGTCCACACGGCCCTGACGCAGCAGCTCCACGGCCTGCGCCCAGCCCTCGACGGCCTCGACCTTGGCGCCGGAGTCGGTCGCCAGCTCGTACCAGTTGCTGGTGAGCGACTGGGCCGTGGTCTTGCCGGCCAGGTCGTCGAACGAGCTGATCGAGTCGTCGTCCTCGGCCACCACGATGACGCCGGGCGACACGGTGTAGGGCGCGCTGAAGAGGTACTTCGCCTCGCGCTCGTCGTTGATCGAGACCTGGTTCGCGATCACGTCGAAGCGGCCGGCGTCGAGACCGGCGAAGATCGCGTCCCACTGCGTCTCCTGGAACTCCACCTCGAGGCCCAGCTTGTCGGCGACGGCCTGGATGATCTCGACGTCGTAGCCGGTCAGGTCGCCCGAGCCGCCGTCGTCGTGGAAGCTGAACGGGCGGTAGGTGCCCTCGGTCGCGACCGTGAGCGTGCCGTCCTTCACCAGGCCGAAGTCGGAGCCCGCGGTGCTCTCCGCACCGGACGTGCTCGCGGGCGTGGTGGAGCCGCTGCAGGCGGTGAGCGCCGCGGCGGCGACGACGAGTGCGGTGACGGCGATGAGACGACGGGACATGGACCCTCCTGGGGTGAGAGGCGCGGTGCGAGTTTACGCGACCGGCGCGGGACCTCCCCACAGTACGTGCCGTCGCGAGATCCCCCGCATCCGATGACGCTCCGTGTCGACGCGGGGCGGAGGACGCGAAACGCCCCCGGGCGGAACCCGGGGGCGTTTCGGTGAGTCAGGCTCAGATGGCGTTGACGTCCAGCGGGATGCCGGGGCCGAACGTGGTCGACACCGCACCCTTCTGGATGTAGCGGCCCTTCGCGCTCGACGGCTTGAGGCGGACGATCTCCTCGAGCGCTGCGCCGATGTTCTCGTTCAGCTGCTCGGCGGTGAAGGACGCCTTGCCGACGACGAAGTGCACGTTGGCGTGCTTGTCGACGCGGAACTCGATCTTTCCGCCCTTGATCTCCTCGACGGCCTTGGCCGGGTTCGGGGTCACGGTGCCGGTCTTCGGGTTCGGCATCAGGCCACGCGGACCCAGCACCTTGCCGAGACGACCGACCTGGCCCATGAGCTCCGGGGTGGAGACGGCCGAGTCGAACGCGGTCCAGCCGCCGGCGACCTTCTCGATGAGCTCGGCGCCGCCGACCTCATCGGCACCTGCGGCGATCGCGGCCTCGGCCGCGGGGCCCGTGGCGAAGACGATGACGCGGGCGGTCTTACCGGTGCCGTGAGGCAGGATGACGGTGCCGCGCACCATCTGGTCGGCCTTGCGGGGGTCGACGGCGAGCTTCAGCGCGACCTCGACGGTCGAGTCGAACTTCGCCGAACCGGTCTCCTTCGCGAGCGCGACGGCCTCGGCGGGCGTGTAGAAACGGTCTGCCTCGATCTTCTCGGCGGCAGCCTTGTAAGCCTTGGACTTGGTAGCCATGATTATTCTCCTCAGCCCTCGACCGTGATGCCCATGGAACGGGCGGTGCCGGCGATGATCTTCGAGGCGGCCTCGATGTCGTTCGCGTTCAGGTCGGCCTGCTTCTGCTCGGCGATCTGACGGACCTGGTCCTTGGTGATCTTGCCGACCTTGACGGTGTGCGGGGTGGCCGAGGCCTTCTGCACGCCGGCGGCCTTCTTGATGAGCTCCGCCGCGGGCGGGGTCTTCAGGACGAAGGTGAAGCTGCGGTCCTCGTAGACGGTGATCTCGACGGGGATGACGTTGCCGCGCTGCGACTCGGTCGCGGCGTTGTACGCCTTGCAGAACTCCATGATGTTGACGCCATGCTGACCGAGCGCGGGGCCGATCGGCGGCGCCGGGTTGGCGGCACCGGCGTTGATCTGAAGCTTGATCAGGCCGGTCACCTTCTTCTTCGGTGCCATTCTCTTTCCTTTCCTCGAGGCGGATGCGGACACCCGCTTCTCCCACGGACCCGGCATCTCCGGGTCGTGGTCGTCAGCGCGCACGCCGAAGCGGCACACAAACCATAAGAGTCTACCGCATCCCGCGCCCCGCTCCCGCGCGGGGTCAGGGGTCGCGGTACTGCTCCGCGATCCGCTGCCCGAGCTCGCGCAGGGCTGCGCGCACCTCGGCGGGTTCGAGGACTTCCACGGCGCCCGTCCATCCGGCGAGCTGCTCGGCCAGAGCGTCCGCACGGTGCGCCCGCACCTCGATCAGTCTCTCGTCGGCATCGATCACCGCGGCCTGGCGCCCGAAGCGGTCGAGCACCGCGCGCACGGCCCAGGCCTCCGCGCGGATCACGGCGCGCGCCTCGCCCCGCAGCCCCTCGACCGTCTCGACCATCCGCTCCCACGCGGCAGGCGCGTCGAAGCCGTCCGGCCCTTCCCCCCGCTCGTCGGTGAGGGCGAGATCCGCGATCCGGTCGACCCGGTACGTGCGCAGCCGGTCCACGTCGGCCCCGCCGTTCCGGCCCGGCGCCGCGAGCAGATACCACCGCGGACCGCGGCTGCCGACCACGAGCGGCACCACCTCGACCGGCCGCCCGGCGTCGCCGTAGCCGAAGCGCACCCGGCGGCGCGCAGCGATCGCCCGCTGCAGCTCCGACACCGCCGGCCGCTCCGGCGCATCATCGGGTTCACCCCAGGGCGCATCCCGCACGGTCGACTCCGCCACCCGCTGCGCGCCCTCGCGGAACGGTTCCGGCACGGCACGCATGAGCTTGCGCACCGCGGCCGTGTGCTCCGGCGCGGCGGCGCGGCTCTGGCTGAGCGCGACCAGCAACGACGTCACCTCGCTCTCGGTCAGTCCCGTGAGATCGGTCCGGGCCCCTCCGATCAGGCGCCACCCGCCGCCGCGCCCCCGAGACGGATAGAGGGGCACACCCGCCATGGCGAGCGCCTCCAAGTCGCGGCGCGCGGTGGGCACCGAGACCTCCAGCTCGGCGGCCAGTTCCGCGGCGGTGATCCGGGGGCGGCCCTGCAGGAGCAGCAGAGCCTGGATCAGGCGATCGGCACGGATCGGGAACCTCTTTTCCGAAGTGATCAGAAGGTGATCACTTCACGGTCGAGCATAGAAGGAAAGCCGTTCCCACCGAAGGAGAAGATCCCATGTTCCGTGGTCTCGCCAACCTCAACCTCGTCGCCGAGGACATGCCCGCCGCGATCGACTGGTACGCGCGCGTGTTCGACGCCGCGCCGTACTTCACCCGCCCCGCACAGGGGACCCCGCAGTACGCCGAATGGCGCTTCGGCGACGACGACGACGAGTTCGCGCTGATGGACGCCCGCTTCCGCCCCGCCCTGCCGCAGCCGGGAGGCGCGCTCGTGAGCCTGCACGTCGACGACATCCACGCCGAGATGGACCGCCTCGCAGCCCTCGGCGCCACCCCGTTCGACCCCGTCACCCAGCGCGGCGAGGGGTGGTGGTCGGCGTCGGTCAGCGACCCGTTCGGCAATCTCCTCGGCCTGATCCAGAGCCCGCACTGGGCCGCACAGCACGCGGGCTGACCGACGGGTGCGGGGAGCCCCGCGGCCGCACGCAGAACGCCCCGCCGGATGAGCCGGCGGGGCGTTCTGATGACAGCAGTGTCAGATCATCTTGGTGACCTGGTCGAACGACAGCTCGACCGGCGTCTCGCGCTCGAAGAGCGAGACGAGGACCGTGAGCTTGCCGCTCTCCGGCTTGATCTCGCTGATCGAACCGGGAAGACCCGCGAACGAGCCCTCCTTGATCGTGATGGTCTCGCCCACCTCGAAGTCGACCTCGGCCGGCAGCGGACGGGCCACGGCGACGCCGCCCTTCGCCGCGATGTTCTTGGCGGTCGGGACGTCCTTCACCTCGACGAGCGACTTCAGCATGTTGAAGGCCTCTTCGAAGCGCAGCGGCGTCGGGTTGTGGGCGTTGCCCACGAAGCCGGTGACGCCGGGGGTGTGGCGCACGACCGACCAGGTGTCCTCCGTGAGCTCCATGCGCACCAGCACGTAGCCGGGGATGCGCACGCGGGTGACCATCTTGCGCTGGCCGTTCTTGATCTCGACCACGTCTTCCATCGGGACCTCGACCTGGTAGATCTCGTCCTCGACCTCGAGCGTCGACTTGCGCTGCTCGATGTTGGCCTTCACCTTGCGCTCGAAGCCCGCGTACGAGTGGATGACGTACCACTTGCCGGGGAGCATGCGCAGGTCCATGCGGAAGGCCTCGTAGGGGTCCTCCTCGGACTCGGCGTCCTCCTCCTCGGACTCGGCTGCGGGACGGTCGTCCTCGCCGTTCACGTCGGGACCGTCGTACGGGGTGACCTCGTCGGCCGCCTCGGCCTCCTGCTCGGCGGCCTCCTCGGCCACGGAATCGTTGAGGACCTCGGCGGCGGCCTCGGACTCCGCCGCTTCGTCCAGGTTGAGAGCGTCGTTCACGATCGCGTCCGCCTCCGGGTCGTCGATGTCGATGTCGATGTCGTCCGTGTCGTCCTCGCCGTCCTCGTCTTCGACGTGGACCGCGACGTGCTCGGCAGAGGTGACCGAGAACTCCTCAGCGGCGAGCACGTTGCCCTCCTGGGCCTCGTCCTCCTCGCTGGACTGCTCTGCGGCGGTCGCCCAGTCGGCGTCGTCGGAATATCGTTCAGACACGTTGCTTCTTCTCCATAGCTGCGGCTGCCGCCGCGGGGGTCATCAGCCAGGGATACCGAACACGTAGTGGGTCAGGAGCCCGAAGACGTAGTCGAGACCGTAGACGATGCCCATCACGATCACGACGAAGACGAGCACCACACCCGTGAACTTGAACAGCTCCTTGCGGGTCGGGGTGACGACCTTGCGCAGTTCGGCGATGACCTGGCGGATGAACAGGGCGATGCCCCCGAAGAACCGGGAGAAGGGGTTGCCCTTCTTCTGGCGCGTGGCGCCGGCCGCGACGACCTCGCCGCGCGGTTCGTCCTGATCCATCCTGAATGTACCTTTCGTGTGCCAGCGTTGCACTGACGCGCAGGGCGGACAGGAATCGAACCTGCAACCTGCGGTTTTGGAGACCGCTGCTCTGCCAATTGAGCTACCGCCCTAGAGACCCGGAGGCCTCGGGGTGCCCTCCCATCCCCGCGCTGCGCCGAGATCCGAAGACCCGAGGCACGGCGAAAGAATGCAGAGAACAACTGCTCCACAAGCATACGGCATCCGCCCGACGGTGCCGAACCGGGCTCGATATACGGGTTGTTGCTAGGCTCGGCGAGCGGATGCCGGCGAGAAGGGGCGCGTGTGGGTGGGGATGTGCAGCAGTTCCAGGTGGATCTGCGCGGAGTCGTCGATCTGCTGAGCAGGCACATCTACTCGAGCCCCCGCGTCTACCTGCGCGAGCTGCTGCAGAACGCCCGCGACGCGATCACCGCCCGTCACGAGGTCGACGGCGGCGGCGGGCGCATCCGCATCACGCCGCTCACCGCGCAGACCGGCGAGTTCGTGCTCCGCGACGACGGCGTCGGCCTGACCGCCGCCGAGGTCGCCGACCTGCTCGCCACGGTCGGCCGCAGCTCGAAGCGCGACATCTTCGACCTCCCCCGCAGCGACTACCTCGGGCAGTTCGGCATCGGACTCCTCAGCTGCTTCATGGTCGCCGACACCATCGTCATCCGCTCGCGCAGCGCCCGAGGCGGCGCGGCCGTGGAGTGGACGGGCAGCGCCGACGGCACGTTCCAGGTGGTCGAGCTCGACGACGATCTCCCGGTCGGCACCAGCGTGCATCTCGTACCGCGGTTCGACGCCGACGAGCTGCTCCGGCCCGCCGCCGTGCACGAGCTCGCCACCACGTTCGGCGAGTTCCTCCCCATGCGGGTCACGATCGACACCGGCGCCGGAGACGTCGACATCACGCGCGAGCCGCCGTTCCTCTCCCCCGCCAACGACCCCGAAGCGGCCGTCGCCTACGGGCGGGACCTGCTCGGCGCGAACCCCCTCGACGTGATCGAGCTCGGCGAACCGGGGACCGGCACGCGCGGTCTCGCCTACGTGCTCCCCTACGCACCCCCGCCCGGCGCGCGCCAGGCCACCCGCATGTACCTCGGCCGCATGCTGCTGTCCGAGCGCGTGGACGACGTGCTGCCCGACTGGGCGTTCTTCGTGCGGGCGGTCGTCGACTCCACCGGCCTCGCCCCCACCGCGAGCCGGGAGTCCCTCGTGGAGGACACGGCCCTGGAGCACGTGCGCGAGCAGCTCGGCGCGGGGATCCGCCGCTGGGTGCTCGAGCTCGGACTGCGCGAGCCGCACCGCCTCGCACAGTTCGTGGCGGTGCACGAGGTCGGCCTCAAGTCGCTCGTGCGCCACGACGAGGAGCTCGCGCGCTTCATCACCCGGTGGCTCACCGTCGAGACCACACACGGCACGCTGCGCATCGGCGACCTGGTCGAGCGCTACCCGCACATCCGCTACGCGCAGACCGTGGACGAGTTCCGCCAGGTCGCCGGGATCTCGCCCGCCGACGAGGTGCTGGTCAACGGCGGCTACCTGTACGACGCGGACCTCGTGCGCCTGCTGCCCGAGCTCTACCCCGCCGTCACCGTGGAGAAGGTGGACGTCGCCGGCGAGCTCGACCGTCTCGATCCCCCGCCCCTGGACGACCGCGACGCCGCCGTGGCGCTCGAGACCCGCGCGGGGGCCGTGCTCGCCGCCTCCGACTGCGCCGTCGTCGTGCGCTCGATCGACCAGCCCGCACTCACCGGGCTGTACGTCGCCGACCCCGAGGTGCTGCGCGCGATCGACCGCGGCCGCACCAGAGGGGTCGCCGGGGCACTGTGGGGCGGCGTGCTCGACCGCATCGACCAGACGCTGTCCGCCGCCCGCGACGACGACCTCACCGCACGGCTGTGCCTGAACTGGTCCAACCGCGTGGTGCGCGCCCTGGTGCGCGTCGAGGACGACGCCGTGTTCGCCCGCACCGTGCAGCTGCTCTACATCCAGGCGCTCCTCGCCGGCCACCATCCGCTCCGTGACGCCGACCGGGCGCTCATGACCAGCGCGCTGGCCGACCTCGTCTCGCTCTCCGCCGGCATCGAGGGGGACTCCCTCCCCTTCGGCGACGCCCGCTGACACTCCACCGAAAGGCTCCCATGGCACGTCCGAAGAAGCGCTTCCAGCAGCTCATCGAGGAGATCGACCGCACCCCGTGGGGTCCGGAGGAGCAGGCCCTCGTCGCGGAGGCCGTGGCCCTCGCCGTCGAGCTCGGCGACGAGCGCCTGGAGTACGAGGCCCGCATGCGGCAGACCGCCTCGGCCAACATGGTCGGCGCCACCGACGTGATGCTCAACTCCTTCGCGTGGTGCCTCGCCCACCACGACGCCGACCCGCAGCGCTTCCCCGCCGACCTCGACAACGGCGGTGCCGACCTCATGTGGCAGTTCAAGTGGATGGCCTCGTCGCTGCGGTCGTCCCCCGCGTTCTCGCAGGAGCAGATCGCCGCCGTGCTCGACGACATGGAGGCCCACTACCGCGCCGCGGGCCTCGGCCTCAGCGGCGTGCTCACCGCCCGGTTCGAGGACGCGTGGGACGCCGGCCGGATGGACGACGCCGAGGCGCTGCGCGTGCAGCTGGAGGCCACACCCCGCGACGACCACAGCCACTGCGACGCCTGCGGCCGCAGCCAGTTCGCGGGCTTCTTCGCCGACACCGACCGCGACGCCGACGCCATCCGCCTGGTCGAGGAGATGATCGAGGGCGGGTTCTCGTGCGGCGAGGAGCCCGAGCACGCGCTCTCCCGCGTCCTCCTCCCCTACCTCCGCGCCGGACGCCTGGAGGACGCGAAGACCGCCCACCTGCGCAGCTACCGCCTCGCGAAGGACAACCCCGACAACCTCCGCATCGTCGCCAACAACATCGTGTTCGCGGCCGTCACCGGCAACGAGGCGCGTGCCCTCGCCCTGATCGAGCGGCACATCGGATGGCTCGCGCACGACGGCCTGAACGTCGACGCGCACTTCGCGGCCCTCACCGCCTTCGCCGTCGCACTGGACAGGGTCGTGGCGACCGGGCACGGCGACACCCCCGTCCGCGGTGCGGACGCCCCCGCCCTCGTCGGGCTCTTCGGAGAGCACGACGGCGCGTGGACCGCGGCCGAGCTCGCCACCGCCGCCTGGACGGCCGCCGAGCGCATCGGCGCGCAGTTCGACGAGCGCGACGGAACGGACGGGCACGCGCGGAGCCTCGCCCGCTCGCGCCGCCTGGCCGACGAGAGCTGGGACGTGCCGATCCGCTCCGACGCCTTCGTCGCCACCGCACCGGCCACGACCCCGACGGACGCGGACGGCTGGTTCGACCGCGTGATGCAGCTCGCCCAGTTCGGCGCCGAGCACGAGACGCTCGACGCCCTCCCCCGTGCGCTCGAGGTGACCGACCCCGGCAAACGCGCACAGCTGCTGTCGATGCGCCTGGGGATCCTCGTGGCGCTCGACCGCATCGAGGAGGCGGAGCAGGTGCTGCCCGAGCGCATCGCCGCGCTGCGCGACGCCGGCCGCGACGTGCAGGCCGAGCTGGAGCTGCGCCTCGGCCTCGCCACGTTCGGACTCGACACCGACGACACCAGGGCCGCCCTGGAGGAGGAACTGGCCGCCGCCGAGCGCCTTCCGGCGTGGTCGCGCGGAGACCTCGCCATCAGCCGCGCCTCGCTGCACCTGCACGCCGACGAGCCCGACGCCGCGCTCGACCTCGCCGAGCACGCCGCCCGCGCGTTCGCCGAGGCCGAGGACACCCGGCTGTCGAACACCACCACGCTCGTCGCCATCGGGGCCGTGCTCTCCAAGGGCGACCTGGAGGCCGCGACCGCTCTGCTCGACCGATTCCTCGCGCAGGACGACCTCTCCGCCGGGCATCGCGCCCAGGCGCTGCAGACCAGGGCCCGGGTGCGCGGAGGGACGGGCGAGCACCTCGACGGCGCCGCGGACGCCGACGAGGTCTGCCGCCTCCTCGCCGAGCTGGGCGCCACACGGGCCCTCGCCGACGCGCACGTGCTCGCCGGGGCACTGTGGGAGGACGCCGACCACCCCGACCGCGCCGTTTCGCGCTACCGCCTCGCCTCGCGCCTGCGCGCCGAGGCCGGAGGCGACGCGACCGGCGTCGACTTCCGGCTCGCCCGCGCCATGCTGCGCTCCGGCGACGCCCAGGAGGCGGCCGAGCTGTTCGGCGACGTGCTGCAGCGCGAGGAGCAGGCCGACGTGGCCCCCGCCTCCCGCGGCATGACCGCCACCCTGCTCGCGCGCGCTCTGGCCGAGTCGGGCGAGTTCGGACAGGCGGTGGGCGTGCACGGGTACGCCGCCGAACTGTTCGGCGAGGGCGAGGAGCACGCCGACCAGGCGATGGCGATGACCGAGCAGGCGAAGATCCTCGCCCGCTTCGAGGAGCACGACGACGCGATCCGCCTCCTGGAGGGCGCGGCCGAGATCGTCCGGGGCGCGCCGGAAGCGGTCGGCGCCCTCAGCGAGGTGCTCCACAGCCTGGGTCAGGCCTACGGCGGACGCGGCGACGAGCGGGCGTTCGCCCTGTTCGACGAGGTCGCCGCCCTCGCGCAGCAGCACGAGGCCGGGTGGCTGCACGCCGACGTGACGGACTCCCGCGCCCGCGCGCTCGCGCAGCTCGGACGGATCGACGAGGCCGTGGCCGCCGCGCTCACCGCCGCGGACGCGTTCGCGGAGCTGGGCGACCCGGGCTCCGCCGGAGGCTCCGAGCTGTTCGCCGCCCGGCTGCTCGCGGGGAACGAGCGCGCCGCCGACGCGGTCGCGGTCTACCGCAGCGCCCTGGAGCACGCCGAAGGCTTCCCGCCGCTGCGTCAGGTCACCGCGCTCGAGCTCGGCGACGTGCTCGAAGGGCTCGGCCGCCACGGCGAGGCGGCCGAGGTGCGGGCGCTGCTGGAGAGCTGAGCCCGCACCCCGGCGCGGCCGGAGGCGTCAGAACAGCTGGCGCCAGTTCGCCCGCGCCAGATCGAGGAGCTCGTCGCCACGGCCCGACATGACCGTGCGGATCGCGTACAGCGCGAACCCCTTCACCTGCGCCGCCTCGATCGCGGGCGGCATCGAGAGCTCCTGACGCTCGGTGACCACGTCGAGCAGGGCGGGACCGTCGTGCGCCAGCACCTCGCGGACGGCGTCCGGCAGCTCGTCGCTGCGCTCCACCCGGCGGGCGAAGATCCCCATGGCTTCGGCGATGGCGGCGAAGCTCGGGTTGTCCAGTCCGGTGCCGTACGTGACGAACCCGGCGGCCTTCATCTCCAGCTCCACGAAGTTCAGCGAGGAGTTGTTCACCACGATGGTCTTCACGGGCAGACGGTTCTGCGTGAGCGTGAGCAGCTCGCCCAGCATCATCGACAGCCCGCCGTCGCCCGCGAGGGCCACGACCTGGCGCTGCGGGTGGGCGACCTGCGCGCCGATGCCGTGCAGCAGCGCGTTCGCCATCGAGCCGTGCGTGAACGAGCCGATCAGTCGACGGTGCTCGGTCATCGTCAGGTAACGCGCCGCCCACACCGTCGGCGACCCCACGTCGGCCGTGAAGATCGCGTCGTCCGCGGCATGCTCGTCGAGCAGCCGCGCGAGGTACTGCGGGTGGATCGGGCGGTCGCCCTTCGCCGGGACCGCGAGCTCGTCGAGCTTCTTGCGCGTCTTGCGGTAGTGCGCCGTCGCGTCGTCGAGGTGCGTGCGGTCGTCCTTGCGGGCGAGGCGCGGCAGCAGGGCCTCTGCGGTGGCGCCGACGTCGCCCACGAGTCCGAGGTCGAGCGGGTGGCGCTTGCCGAGCTGCGAGCCGCGGATGTCCACCTGGATCGTGGTCGCGTGGTCGGGGTAGAACTGCTCGTACGGGAAGTCGCTGCCGAGCACGAGCAGCGTGTCGGCGGCCTCCATCGCCCGGTAGCCGGACGCGAACCCGAGCAGACCGGTCATGCCGACGTCGAACGGGTTGTCGTACTCGATGAACTCCTTGCCGCGCAGCGCGTGCACGATCGGCGCGCCCAGACGGTCGGCCAGCGCGATCACCTCGTCGTGCGCGCCCTCGACGCCGGCGCCGGCGAGGATCGTGACGCGCTTCGCGGCGTTCAGCAGCGTGGCCGCCTGCTCCAGCTCCGCCCCGCTCGGTGCCACCACCGGCCGGGCGCGGCGGACCACGACCGCGCGGTCATCCTCGATCTCCGCCAGCGCCACATCGCCAGGGATCACCAGCACCGCGACACCGCGCTGCTCGATCGCCGCCCGCATCGCGATCTCCATCAGCCGCGGCATCTGCTTCGGGTCCGCCACGTACTCGACGTACACGCTGCACTCGCGGAACAGCTCCTGCGGGTGCGTCTCCTGGAAGTAGCCGGTGCCGATCTCGGTCGTCGGGATGTGCGCCGCGATCGCCAGGACGGGCACGCGGGAACGCTGGGCGTCGTACAGCCCGTTGATGAGGTGCAGGTTGCCCGGCCCGCACGAGCCGGCGACGACGGCCAGCTCACCCGTGGTGCCCGCGTCCGCGGCGGCCGCGAACGCCGCGGACTCCTCGTGGCGCACGTGCACCCAGCGGATGCGGCCGTCCTTGCGCAGCGCGTCCGTGAATCCGTTGAGTGAATCCCCGGGGATGCCGTAGACCCGATCGATCCCGTTGGCGTGCAGAGTCTTGACGATGTTCTCAGCGACGTTGGCCATACCCCGACCCTACGCCCGCCCCTCCGCCCTGGTGCCGGGGTTGACGCGGGCCGGTCAGTACTCCTGGGGGCCGTCGCGCTCCGGCTCGGGATCACGATGGAACGCGCGTCCCGACACCGAGGCGGGTGCGATGCGGACGAACACCCGCTTGACGGTCGGGATCCACGGGCGCAGTCCCGCGGCCTCGGCGCGCGCGACATCGGCATCGGTCTCCAGCGCCGCGGCGTGCCCGCGCACGACCACGCTCCACGCGTCGACGTCGGTGTGGTCGTCGACCTCGAACAGCACATCGGCGTTCGCGGTCAGTTCGAACAGCTTGCTCCCCGGAGCGGTGCGGAACACGATGCCGTCCCCGTCGACCGCGTAGTTGATCGGGAAGATGTCGATCGTGTCGCCGATGTGGGTCACGAGGCGTCCGAGCTCCTGTCCGCGCAGGCGCTCCCAGCTCTCGGCATCGGTCAGGGTCCGGACGGGGTCGCTGTGCACACTCATGCCGCCATTGTCACCCACGGACCCGCCGGCTGGACAGCACCCGTCCGAACGTCACAGGTCCGGACGCGACGGTGCCCGGGGGCCGATCGACCCCCGGGCACCGTCACCGCGTCGGACTCAGCCGATGCGGATGAGCTTCTTGTTGACGAACTCGTCGGCGGCGAGGTGTCCGAGCTCACGCGCGGTGCCGCTGCGCTTGATGCCACCGAACGGCAGCTCCGGGCTGTCGGCGAGAACCAGGTTGACGTACACCATGCCGGCCTCGATCTTGTCGGCCACCCGCTCCGCCTGGGCCTCATCGGTCGTGAAGACGTACGACCCGAGCCCGAACGTGGTGTCGTTGGCCAGTTGCACCGCGGCGTCCTCGTCGGCCACGCGGTACACGACGGCGGCGGGGCCGAACAGCTCCTCCCGGTACACGTCCATCTCCGGCGTGACGTCGGCGAGCACGGTCGGCGCGAAGAACGCCCCGTCGCGCGTGCCCCCGGTCAGCAGCGTGGCGCCCTGGGCGACCGCGGTGTCGATCTGCTTCTGCAGGTTCTCCGCCGCCGCCTCCGACGACACCGGTCCGAGCACGGTGTCGTCCTGCGTGGGGTCGGTCGCCTCGACGGCCGCCATCGCCGCCGTGAACTTCTCCACGAACGCGTCGTACAGCTCGTCGACGATGATGAAGCGCTTGGCGCCGTTGCACGCCTGACCGTTGTTGTCGAGGCGCGCGTCCACGCCGGCCTGGACCGTCGCGTCGAGGTCGTCGGTCGAGAGCACGAGGAACGGGTCGGAGCCGCCGAGCTCCAGCGCGACCTTCTTGAGGTGCCGTCCGGCGACCTCGGCCACCGCCGCCCCCGCACGCTCCGAGCCGGTGAGCGAGACGCCCTGCACGCGCGGGTCGGCGATCATGTCGGCGATCTGCTCGTTCGTGGCGAGCACGTTCTGGTACGCGCCCTTCGGGAACCCGGCGTCGTGGTAGATCGCCTCGATCGCGCTCGACGACTCCGGGCACTGCGGCGCGGGCTTCAGCAGGATCGTGTTGCCGACGATCAGGTTCGGCGCCGCGAAGCGCACGATCTGGTAGGCCGGGAAGTTCCACGGCATGATGCCCACGAGCGGCCCCAGCGACGACCGGCGGATGATCGCCGAGCCGTCGCCGAGGATCGTGATGGGCTGGTCGGCCATGATGTCCTCGGCCTGATCCGCGTAGTACTCGGCGATGTCGGCGGCGAAGTCGACCTCGCCGAGCGCGGCCTCGCGCGGCTTGCCCATCTCGCGCACGAACACGTCGGCCAACTCGTCGCGGCGCTCGCGATGCAGCTCGGCGGCGCGGCGCAGCAGCTGTGCGCGCTCCGCGACCGTGGTCGAGCGCGACCACTCGCGGTGCGCCTCGTCGGCGGCCGCGACCGCCTCTTCGATCTGCGCATCGGTGAACGTGTCGTACGTGGCCAGGGTCTCGCCGGTGGCGGGATTGACGACGGCGTAGTCGGTCATGTCTCCTCCTCTTGCCGTCCGGTCAGGAGACCGGGATCAGCGTGTACTTGGTGGACAGGTACTCGTGGATACCCTCGAAGCCGCCCTCGCGGCCGACACCGGACTGCTTGACGCCGCCGAACGGAGCCGCCGCGTTGGAGACCACGCCCACATTGAGTCCCATCATGCCGGTCTCGAGCGCGTCGATCATGCGCTGACCGCGCTGCAGGTTCTCGGTGAACACGTACGACACCAGGCCGTACTCGGTGTCGTTCGCGAGGCGCACGGCCTCATCCTCGGTCTCGAACGTGGCGATCGCCAGCACCGGGCCGAAGATCTCCTCGCGCAGGATCGCGCTGCCGGCCACGACATCGGTGAGGACCGTGGGCTCGTAGAACGTGCCGGTGCCCTCGAGCGCCTTGCCGCCCGCGAGCAGCGTCGCGCCGCGCTCCACCGCGTCGTCGACGAGCTCGCCCGCCTTGGCCACCGCGTCCTCGTCGATGAGCGGGCCGATCGCCACGCCCTCCTCGGTGCCGCGGCCGATCTTCATCGCGTTCACGCGCTCGGTCACCCGCTTGGCGAACTCGCCGGCCACGTCACGGTGCACGATGAAGCGGTTGGCCGCCGTGCACGCCTGGCCGATGTTGCGGAACTTCGCGGCGAGCGCGCCCTCCACGGCCTTGTCGAGGTCGGCGTCGTCGAACACCACGAACGGTGCATTGCCGCCGAGCTCCATCGACACGCGCAGCACGCCCTCGGCCGCCTGCGCGATGAGCTTGCGGCCCACCTCGGTCGACCCCGTGAACGACAGCTTGCGCAGCCGGGGGTCCGCGATGATCGGCGCCGACAGGGCGCTGGACTTCGAGGTCTGCACCACGTTGACGACGCCGGCGGGGAGCCCCGCCTCCTCCAGCAGCTTCGTGAAGAAGATGGTCGTGAGCGGCGTGAGTGCCGGGGGCTTGATGACCACCGTGCACCCGGCGGCGAGCGCCGGCGCGATCTTGCGGGTGGCCATCGCGAACGGGAAGTTCCACGGGGTGACGAAGAACGACGGCCCGACGGGGCGCTGCGACACGATCATGTGCCCGGTGCCCTCCGGGTTCAGACCGTAGCGACCGCTGATGCGCACGGCCTCCTCGCTGAACCAGCGGAGGAACTCGCCGCCGTACGCGACCTCGCCGCGCGCCTCGGCGAGCGGCTTGCCCATCTCCAGGGTCATCAGCAGCGCCAGGTCTTCCTTGTGCGCCTGCACCAGGTCGAACGCGCGGCGCAGGATCTCGCTCCGCACACGCGGAGCGGTGGCGGCCCACTCGTCCTGAGCGGCCACCGCGGCGTCGAGCGCGCGGATGCCGTCGGCGGGCGTGGCGTCGGCGATCGTGCGGATCACCTGGTTCGTGGCCGGGTCCTTGACGTCGAACGTGGCGCCGGTCTCGCCGTCGATCCACTGTCCGCCGATGAAGAGTCCAGTGGGGATGCTGTCGAGCAGCGCCTGCTCGGTCTGAGTGCTCATGGGTTCTCTTTCTGTGAGTGGGGGCTAGGGGCGACGACGCCGGCTCGGCGGCGCGTCGATGCTCAGCGTCTGTCCGCGGAAGAACGCCGGGCGGCGGATCGCGTTCCAGATCATCACCGCGATGCCCACGACGATGATCAGCATCCCGAGGATGAACACGATCCCGACGCCGCCGATCTCCGACCCCGAGCCGTAGGCCGGGTCCATCGAGTCGATCAGCGTGGTGAAGAACAGGATCGCGAGGATGATGCCACCCACCAGCGGGAACAGGAACGTGAAGAAGACGTTGCGCGTGGAGTCGAACCACTGCTTGCGGAAGTACCAGACGCACGCGAACGCGGTGATGCCGTAGTAGAAGCAGATCATCATGCCGAGCGTGAGGATCGTGTCCCACAGGGTGTCCTCGCTGACCACGCGCATGACCGCGTAGAACGCCGAGGCGACGATGGCCGAGACGATCGTGGCGTAGCCGGGGGTGAAGAACCGCGGACTGACCTTCGCGAACGACTTCGGCAGGGCGCCGTAGTGGCCCATCGCGAGCAGGGTGCGCGCCGGACCGACGAACGTCGACTGCAGCGACGACGCCGAGCTGGTGAGCACCGCCAGCGACACGAGGAACGCGAGCGGCCCGAGGATCGGTCCGGAGAGGTGGAAGAACACGTTCTCCTGGATGTCGCCGTTGCCGAGGCCGAGCTCGCCCGTGCCCACGCCCGCGAACATGATCATCGCGACGGCGAGGAGCAGGTACAGCGAGACGATCGTGAGCACGGTGACCGTGGCCGCGCGGCCCGGCGTCTTCTCCGGGTCCTTCGTCTCCTCGTTCATGGTGAGCGTGACGTCCCAGCCCCAGAAGATGAAGATCGACAGGGAGAGACCGGCCGCCACGGCGCTGAACGACGAGATCGCGAACGGGTTGAACCAGTTGAGGTCGAACGGCTGGTAGTCGAAGCCGTTGCCGCTCACGGCCTGGGCGATCGCGGCGACCGCGAAGAACACCAGCACCAGGATCTGGAAGCCCACCAGCCAGTACTGCAGCTTCTGGGTCGTCTGCATGTCGCGGTACGACACCCACGTCGCCCCCAGCATGAACAGCAGGCATACGCCGATGTTGATCCACGTCACCCCGGCCAGGTCGGCGATCCCGGCGTTGCCCGTGATCTGCGACAGCAGCAGGAACAGGAAGTCGACGGCGACCCCGGCGAGGTTCGACAGCACCAGGATCGTCGCGACGACCAGGCCCCAGCCGGCCATCCAGCCCACCCAGGGTCCGAACGCGCGGGCGGCCCAGGTGAAGGACGTGCCGGAGTCGGGCATGCGGTTGTTGAGCTCGCGGTAGCCGAAGGCCACCAGGAGCATCGGGATGAAGCCGACGAGGATGATCGCCGGGATCTGCGCGCCCACCTCGGACGCGGTGGGGCCGACGGCGGCCGTGAACGTGTAGGCGGGGGCGATGCACGAGATGCCGATCACGACGGCGCCGATGAGGCCGACGGTGCCGGCACTCAGGCCCTTCGTGGAGATGCCGGTCGTGACGCCGGATGCGGGCTCCGTCGCCCGGTTGGTGCTGCTCATCAGCGGTCTCCTGCTTCGTTGCGGGTGCGCGGGACGACGATCATGGGAACGGGCAGCTCGTGCAGCATCTTCGCCGCCGTGGAGCCCAGGAACAGACGGCGCGGCTGTGCCAGGCGGCTCGAGCCGACCAGGACCACCTCGCCCGGGAGCCAGGAGAGCCCGGCGACGGCGTCTTCGACCGTCTCGCCCGGTGCCTCCTCGACGACGGCGCCCAGGCCGTCCGGCAGCTGCTCGGCAGCGACGGCGAGCACCCGGTGGGCGTGCTCGCTGCCGGCCAGGCGGATCGCGCCGGTGTCGAGGCCGGGCGGCACGTCGAACGGCACGAGCGACACCAGCCGCAGGGAGACCTCGGCCGCCCCGGCGAGGGCGACGGCCTGGTCGAGCACGCCCTCCGCACCCGGACGCGTGCCGACCGCGACCGTGACGCGCGGGAGCACGTGGTCGTCCTGCTGCGCGAGCCCCGACGGCGCGAGGGCGACCGGGATCGGCGAGGAGTGCAGCAGCTCGGATGCGACGCTGCCGAGGCGGTGACGGCCGAAGAGGCCGCCGCCCGCGGTGCCGATCACGATCACGCTCGCGTCGAACTCCTCGCCCGCCGCGATGAGCCCCTCCGCGAACGACTCGGAGAAGCGCACGTGGCCGCTGCGCACCAGCTCCTGCGGGAGCCGCACGACCGCGTCCTGCAGCCACTTCCGTGCCTGCGTGCGGATCACGTCCTCATACGCGCGCTCCGGCGGGACGGCCGCGCTGCGGGTGCCCTCGGTGGGGAGCACGATCACCAGGTGCAGCGTCGCGCCGATGCTGCGGGCCAGCCGGGCGCCCAGCGCCGCGGCGTCCGCCCCCGCGTCCGTCGCCGTGTAGCCGACGACGACCGAGCCGGTCATCAGCCGATGCTCTCGGGAGCGCCGGCCTCGCGGCGGGCGTCGACGATGTTCGCCGCGACGAGGTGGCCCATGCGGATCGCCCCGTCGACGTGCTGGTAACCCGCTCCGGCCATGTCGCTGCAGGCGAAGTGGATCGGTCCGACCGGCGTGCGCAGGTCGGCGCCGTAGCGGTGCAGCCCGCCGAGGTCGAAGCTCGCGGCGTACGCGCCCCGCGTCCACTCCTCGCTGCCCCAGTCGCTCTCGTAGTACACGACCGGGTTCTTGGCCTCCGGGCCGTAATAGTGCGACAGCGACTCGAGGATGCGCTCCTTGCGCTCCTCGGCCGACAGCTCGAACACGCCGTCGGCGTTGGCGTCGGAGACGAAGCCGACCAGGGTGCCGCGCTCGTCGCCGTGGTTGGTGTTGTCGTACGCCTCGTGCGAGAGCTCGTACGGGCTGAACGCCGTGCCGCTCAGGCCCTGCTCGCGCCAGAACGGCCGGTCGTAGACGGCGTGCACCTTGATGACGAAGCCCATCGACAGGTGCTGGTGCAGCTGGTGCTGGCGACGCGGCAGCGGCGGGACGAAGGAGATGCGGTTGTAGAGGATGGGGGCGTGCGCGAGGATCGCGTACCGTGCGCGGACCGTGAGGTCGTCGGTGGTCGCCACGACCCCGTCATCCGACCACTCCAGGCTGCGGACGGGCTGGTTCAGCAGCACGTCCTCCCCCAGGCGCTCGGCGAGACGCAGCGGCACCTGCTGCAGGCCTCCGACCACGCGCTTGTCGAGGATGAAGTCGGCGTCAACGAGGTTCGAGTAGGAGCCGGCCGAGGCCGCCATGAGCAGCGACTGCAGCAGCGAGAAGGAGTGCGTCGGCTTGGTCAGCATCGCCGAGCCGGTGGCGAAGGCGAGGTTGCGTACGGCCTCGTCGTCGTCGGTCTGCGAGCGCAGCCAGGCGTCCCACGAGATGGAGTCCCACTCCGCCGCGTTCGGGTGCTCCCACGGCTTGTCCGGGTCGATCTCGGCCACGAGGGCGTCGAGGATGCCGGTGATGCGGGCGATCACGGCCTCGGTCTCCGGCGACACCGGGAACATCTCGCCCGTGAAGCGGTGCGCCTGACCGTCGGGGCCGACGTAGACGCTGTCGCCCTCGCGGTAGCGGCTGTAGGTCTCGAGCCCGAGCTCCTCGATCGCGTCCTTCAGGGCGTCCTGGTCGGGCGACACCCACTGGCCGCCGATCTCGAGCATGGCGCCGTCGATCACGTCGGTCCACAGCCGGCCGCCCACGCGGTCGCGGGCCTCCAGCACGGCGACCGACAGGCCGGCCTTGCGCAGATCGTTGGCGGCCGTGAGCCCTGCGGCTCCGGCGCCGACGATCAGCACGTCGCGAGTGATCTCAGCCATCTGCAACTCCTTCGTCGTCGGGGGATGTGGGGGATGAAGTACCGGCCGCGTCCCGAAATCCCCCGATCCGGGGACGCGGCCGGACAGCGGGGTCAGGCCGAGGCGAGCGCCTGCGCGACGACGTCGAGGCCCTCGTTCAGCAGCTCGTCGCCGATCGACAGCGGCGGCAGGAAGCGGATGACGTTGCCGTAGGTGCCGCACGTGAGCACGATCACGCCCTGCGCGATGCAGGCCTTCGCGACCGCGGCGGTGAGCGCGGCGTCGGGGGCCTTGGTCTCGGGGTCGACGAACTCTGCCGCGACCATCGCGCCGTGTCCGCGCACGTCGCCGATGCGGGCGTCGTCGGACTGCAGCGCGGTGAGGCGGCCGATGAGGATCTCGCCGATCTCGCGGGCGCGCTCGATCACGCCGTCGTTCTCGAACACGTCGATCGCGGCGAGGGCCGCGGCGCACGCGATCGGGTTGCCGCCGTAGGTGCCGCCGAGGCCGCCCGAGTGCGAGGCGTCCATGATCTCGGCGCGACCGGTGACCGCGGCCAGCGGCAGGCCGCCCGCGATGCCCTTGGCCGTCGTGATGAGGTCGGGCTCGATGCCGAAGATCTCACTCGCGAACATGTGCCCGGTGCGGGCGAAGCCGGTCTGCACCTCGTCGGCGATGAAGACCACGCCGTTCGCGCGGCACCACTCGACGATCGCGGGGAGGAAGCCCTCGGCGGGGACGATGAAGCCGCCCTCGCCCTGGATCGGCTCGATGATGACGGCGGCGAGGTTGTCCGCGCCGATCTGCTTCTCGAGCTGCAGGATCACGCGGGCCGCGGCCTCCGCGCCCTCGAGGCCGTCGCGGAACGGGTACGACATCGGGGCGCGGTACACCTCGGGGGCGAACGGGCCGAAGCCGCTCTTGTACGGCATCGACTTGGCGGTCAGCGCCATCGTGAGGTTGGTGCGGCCGTGGTAACCGTGGTCGAACGCCACGACGGCCTGGCGTCCGGTGTGCTTGCGGGCGATCTTGATCGCGTTCTCGACCGCCTCGGCGCCCGAGTTGAACAGCGCGCTCTTCTTGGCGAAGTCGCCGGGGGTGACCCGGTTCAGCGCCTCGGCCACCCCGACGTACGACTCGTAGGGCGAGATCATGAAGCACGTGTGGGTGAACTGCGCGGCCTGAGCGGCGACGGCCGCGGCGACCTTGGGGTGCGCGTTGCCGACCGTGGTGACGGCGATGCCGGAGCCGAGGTCGATGAGCGAGTTGCCGTCGGCGTCGACGACCACTCCGCCGCCCGCGGCGACGGCGGCGACCGGCACGGTGTGGCCGACACCGGCGGCGACGGCGTCGGCCTTGCGGGCGAGGACCTCGGCCGAGCGCGGGCCGGGGAGTTCCGTGACGAGGCGACGCTCCTGCGGGAGGTCGGGGCCGCCGAGGGGGGTTGCGGGTGCTGCGGTGTCGAGGAGTGCCATGTCGCGAGCGTACGACCGCCGCCGGGAGGGTCGCATTCGCCGGTCTGTACAATCTGAGCAGCGGATTCGCCACCTCGTACAAACCGGAAGCCCATGGCCCCCACCGACGCCCCCACGCTGCGGTCCCTGCTCCAGCGCAGGGACCTCGGCCTGACACTCGTGTCCGACGAGCACGCCCTGCCCGACGGCGCCCTCGACCGGCCGCTGCGGTGGGTGCACGGCTCCGACCTCGCAGACCCGACGCCCTTCCTGTCCGAGGATCTGGCGCTGCTCACCACGGGCACGCAGTTCGACGGCGCCGCGGACATCCCCTCCTACGTCGGGCGGCTGGCCGACCGCGGCGTGCTCGGGCTCGGCTTCGGCACCGAGGTGCACCGCTCCGGGATCCCGGACGAGCTCATCGCCGCCTGCGCCGCACACGGCATCCCCCTGTTCGAGGTGCCCTACCGCACGCCGTTCATCGCCGTCGCCCGCGCACACTCCGAGGCCATCGCGGCCCAGGCGTACGCCCGCCGTTCCTGGGCGCTGGACACGCAGCGCGCGCTCGCCCTGGCCGCCCTCCGCCCGCGCGGCCTCGACGCGATCGTCGCGGAGCTCGGCCGCCGGCTCGACGTCTGGGCGGGCATGTACGACGCGGCAGGGGCGCTGCTGTTCGCCCATCCGCGTGATGCGGTCGACACCGCCACGCTCGATCTGCTCGCCGACCGCGTGCTGGAGATCCTGGGCCGTGGACTGGAGGCGGGGCAGTCTCTCACGATCGACGCACACACCTTCATGCTCTTCACCGTCGGGCGCGGAGGGCACCTGCGCGGGGTGATCGCGGTCGCCGCCGAGACGCTGGACGCGGAGGCCCGGTCGGTCGTGACCTCGGTGATCGCGATGGCCGGACTGGCGCTGGAGCAGAGCGAGCAGCTCGCCAGGAGCCGTCGCCGCCTGCACACCCAGCTGCTGCAGTCGCTGCTGGCCGACGACCCCGCGCTCGCCCGCCGCGTGCTCGGCGCCCTCCCTCCGGCACCGATCGTGGTGGCGGTCGCCGCCGACGCCCCGGCCGGACCGCTGGTCGACTGGTGGGAGCGGCGCCGGGCGGACCACGGCACGGTGTCGTTCCTGGCGGAGTCGCCCGAGGGCCTGACGATGTGCGTGTCCTCGGGCGACGAGGGGCTGCTGGACGAGGTCGCCGAGCGCTTCGGCATCCGCATCGGAGTCTCCGGCCCCGAGGGCTACGCGGTCTTCTCGCGTGCGCACGCCCAGGCGCTGACGGCCCTGCGGCAACCCGCGTCTGCGGCCGTCGTGCGCTACGCGGACACCGTGGGTGCGAACATCCTCACGGCGCTGGCGACCGACGAGGCGCGGCTGGTGGCGGAGTCGCGCCTGGCGCCGCTGCGCGAGCAGGACGCGGCGGGCGGCACCGGGCTCGAGCACACGCTGCGGGTCTGGCTGGAGCACGACGCACGCGCGGAGCCGGCCGCCGCGGCGCTGGGCATCCACCGGCACACCCTGCGCTCGCGGGTCGCGCAGGCCGGGGCCATGCTGGGCGTGGATCTGGCGTCGTTCCCCGCCCGCGCCGAGCTCTGGGCGCTGCTGCAGACCGCGCGCGACTGATCCGCGCCCCGCCCCTGCACCGCCTCAGGCCCGCGCCACCTCATCTCGCGCGGCTCCATCCCCTCGCCGAGTGCGCGGCTTGCTGCCGACCACCCCGCCTGTTCACACGGAGAAACCGTGCCCTCGGCGCGAGGCCGGGCGTCCGGTGCGCGCCCGCGGCACCGTCGCGAGGAGGGCCCCGGCACGCTCGATGTCGGCGGCGGTCTGGGATACGAGGGCCGCGACGGTGTCGAAGCAGAGCGTCGGGCGCAGCAGCGAGAGCAGCTCGACCCGGAGGCGGTGCCCGTACAGGTCGAGGTCCGTGTCGTGCAGGTGCACCTCCACCCGGCGCTCCCGGCTGCCGTGGAAGGTCGGGTTGGCACCCACGCTCACGGTCGCGGGCATCCCCTCCTGCTCGTCGTCGATCCAGGCCAGCGCGGCGTAGATGCCGTCGGCGGGGAGGCCGGGGCCGTCAAGGGCGAGGTTGGCGGTCGGGAACCCGAGGTCGCGTCCTCGACCGTCGCCGGGGACGACCACTCCGGCGATCTCGCGGACGGGTGCGCTCACACGCCTGCGGCGGGAGAGATCGCGCGGTAGCGGCTCTGGTGGAACACGAGCGGCTCGACGTCGTCGAAGAGCGTCACGTCCTGGATCTCGTACAGAGCGATCTCGTGATCGCCACCGTCGAACGTGCTGTGCAGACGGCAGGTGAGCCAGAGCGCGGCGTCGGCCACCAGCACGGCCCCGCCGTCGGTGCGGTGCCAGGCGTGACCCCCGAACCGGTCCCCCTCCCGCGCGGACAGGGAGCGGCTGAGCGGTTCGTGGTGTGCCGCGAGGACGCTCATCCCGAGTTCCGGGACGGCACGCAGCACCGGCCAGGTCTTCGAGGTGCGGGCGGCGCTGACCGCGACGAGGGCGGGCTCCAGGGAGATCGAGGTGAAGGAGTTGACCGCCATCCCGACGGCGCGGTCGTCCACGACGGCCGCGAGGGCGACCACCCCCGTGGGATAGACCGAGAAGGCACGACGGAGCGCACGGTCGCGCGGCAGGGCATCGGTCACGGCAGTGGTCATCACGAGTCCTTTCGATAGTCAACTTTGACTAAGGCGACTATAGACAAATTTGACCACTCAAACAACCGGGAACGCGCATCCCAGCCGTTAGCATGAACGACATGTCGACCACCCGTCTCGTCGTCCTCGGCGCCGTGAAGCAGTTCCAGCCGGTACACGGCTACTTCCTCCGGCGAGAACTGATGACCTGGCACGTCGACGAGTGGGCGCACATCCAGCCCGGCTCGATCTACAACGCCCTCCGGGCCCTGGAGGTCGACGGGTACATCGCGGAGAGCGGCACCGAGGCCGAGGGCAAGCGCCCCGCCCGCACCACGTACCGCATCACCCCCTCGGGCGAGGTCGAGCTGCAGCGGATGCTGCGCGAGAACCTCTGGAACGTGGCGGCCTTCGACACCCAGGCGATCATGACCGTCGCCTCGTTCATGTTCGTGCTGAGCCGCCAGGAGGTCATCGCGGGCCTGGAGCACCGCCTCATCAAGAGCGACGCGATCATCACGCAGAACGGCTTCGATGTGCAGGACACCCTGCGCTCCGAGACCACGCCGAAGTACGTGCGCGAGATCTTCGACCTCTCCACCGCCCGGCTCACCGCCGAGAAGCAGTGGCTGCTCGACCTGCTGGAACGGCTGCGGGCCGGCGAGTACGCCTTCGCGGGCGAGACGGCCGAGGACACGACGCCGGAGCGGGAGGCGGCGGCCGCCACGACGAAGAGCCCCGCCAAGACGGCGAAGAAGAGCACCGCAACGACGGCGACGAAGAGCACCGCGAAGACGGCGACGAAGAGCACCGCGTAGACGGCGACGAAGAGCACCGCGAAGGACTGACCGCACCCCGCGCCGCCCCCTCCGGACCGGCCTCAGCGCGTCGCCGTCAGCTCCGCCAGCGCCTCGGGCGTGAGCGCCGGAGTGGTCGCTCCCCGGTGCAGCGCCACGATCGCCCCCGCGGCGCACGCGAGGGCGAGGGCGTCCTCCACCGGCACCCGACGGGCGAGCGCACCGGCGAGCGCGCCGCAGAACGCGTCGCCCGCGCCCGTCGTGTCGACCGGATCGATACGGAACGCCTCGACGTGCACAACCGGGCGACCGGTGCGGTGCAGGTCCACTCCCCCGGCGCCGCGCGTGAGCACCACGGTCGCGGCCCCGGCGCGGTGCAAGAGGTCGATGCCGCCGAGCTCCGCGCACTCCGTCTCGTTCACCACGAGCACGTCCACGCACTCCAGCAGCCCGAGGGTCGCGGCGTGGGCGGGGGCGGCGTTCAGCACGGTCGTGGCGCCGGCGTCGCGCGCCGCCCGCAGTGCCGCCGACACCGCGGGCACCGGCACCTCGAGCTGCGCCAGCACGACGGCGGCCCCGGAGACCCCGGCGACCGCATCCTCCGGCGACAGCTCCGCGTTCGCGCCGGCCGCGACGATGATGCTGTTGTCGCCGCCCTCCAGCGCCAGCACGTGCGCGACCCCGGTCGGGGCGGTATCCGAGCGGCGCAGGGCCGAGGTCACCCCGGCGTCCACGAGCGTGCGCTCCAGCAGTGCGGCGCCCTCGTCCGTCCCGACCACACCGCAGAACCGCGTCGGCGCGCCGCTGCGGGCCGCGGCGACCGCCTGGTTCAGGCCCTTGCCGCCCGCGAAACGGCCGCCGGCGCGGCCCAGCAGTGTCTCGCCGATGCGCGGGGGGCGCGACACCTCGACCACCAGATCGAGGTTCGCGCTCCCCACGACAGCGACGCCGGACAGCTCGTCAGACACGCGCCATCGACCGGCGGAACGTCGAACCCACGTGCGACTCGGCCAGCGCGGGCGTCGGGGTTCCCATCAGCCGCTCGCGCAGCGACTGCGGCTCGTCGGACGGCTCGGCGATCGCGCCGCGCTCCTTCAGGATCGGCAGCACATGCTCGATGAAGTCCTTCGTGGACGCCGGCGGGATGACCGGGGCGAACAGGAAGCCGTCGAGGTCGGCGCCGTCGGCGAGCGCGATCATCCGGTCGGCCACCTGCTCCGGGGTGCCGATGAGCGGGCGGGCGCCGACGCCGTGCGCGTGCCAGTCGCCCAGCACGTCGCCCACGGTCTTGTCGGCGAAGCGCGCGACCTGGGTCTGCGACAGCTCCGTGCTCAGCTCCGACATCGGTGTGCCCGGGTCGTACGACGACAGGTCGAGGCCGGTGAACCAGGCGTAGGAGGCGACCGTGACCTCGGGGTTCTGGGCGTCGGCGACCTCGGCGTACGTGCGACGAGCCTCCTCCTCGGTGCTGCCGACGACGGCGGCGAACGCGGACATGATCTTGACCTCGTGCGCGGCGCGGCCGTTCTTCACGGCCTCTTCGCGGATCGCGGTCGCGTGGCCGCGGAGCTGCTCGACCGAGCCGCTGCCGACGAAGATCGCCTCGCCGTGCTTGCCGCCGAACTCGCGGCCGGCCGGAGACGCGCCCGCCTGGAACAGCACCGGGGTGCCCTGCGGCGAGCGCTGCGTGTTGCCGTAGCCGTGCGAGCGGAAGTACGGGCCGTCGTGCGCGATGCGGTGCACCTTGGCCGGGTCGGCGAAGCGGCCGGACTTGTCGCGCTCGAGCGCCCCCTCCTCCCACGCCTGCTCCCACAGCTTGTACACGACCTGCATGAAGTCGTCGGCCATCAGGTAGCGCTCGTCGTGCCCGACCATCGGCACCCCGAAGCCCTGCACGGCGGTGTCGGCGGTGCCGGTCGTGACGACGTTCCAGCCGATGCGCCCGCCGGACAGGATGTCGAGGCTGGCCATGCGCCGCGCGAACGCGTAGGGCGGCTCCAGCAGCGTCGACCCGGTGGCGACGAGTCCGAGGCGCGTGGTCTGCGGGATGAGCGCCGCGAGGAGCACGGCGGGGTCGAGTCGCGGCAGGTCGAGGCCTTCGATCGAGCAGATGTCGGGACGCTCGCCCGCGACGTCGGCCCACCCCCACGCGTCGGCGAGGAACAGGAAATCGAAGCCCGCGTCCTCCGCCATGCGCGCGGTGTCGCGCCAGTAGTCGAGTCGGTCGAAGAGGTAGCGCCCGTTGTCCGGGTGGCGCCAGGTCGCGGTGCCGGAGTCGTTCGCCTGCGCGTTCTCGAAGAGGCCGAGGCGCAGCTGCTTCACGGGGTGATCGGTCATGGCGGGTGCCTTCCTTGTGGGTGGGTGGTGTCGTCGTGGGGTGTCCGGGCACGCCGGGGGAACCCCGGGGCGGGGGCGCACCCCCGGGGCGGGTGGGGCCGGGTCAGCCCTTGGCGGTGACCTCGCCGTCGCTCCACCACAGGACGCGCTTGCGCACGACCGCGAGGAGCACGATCAGGAGCACACCGAGCAGGCAGAGCAGCGCGATGCTGGCCCAGGTGACGGGGAGGTTCGCCTGTGCGGCGGAGGTGGTGACGAGCGAGCCGAGGCCGGCCTGCTGCCCGGCGGCGACGAACTCCGCGACCGCGGCTCCGACCACGGCCAGCGGCAGGGCGATCCGCAGCCCGGCGAAGACGTAGGGCATGCTGCCAGGGAATCGCAGTTCGCGGAAGATCTCCCACCGCGAGGCATGCAGGGTCTTGAACACGTCGAGCGCCTTCTGGTCGACGTCGCGGAGTCCGGCGAGCGAGTTGACCAGCATCGGGAAGAACACCACCAGCCCGGTCACGATGAACTTCGGCACCATGCCGAAGCCGAACGCGACGACCAGCGCGGGGGCGATCGCGACGATCGGCGTGACCATCACGATGATCACGAGCGGCATCACGGCCCGTTCGATGATCTGGAACTCGGCCATCACCACCGCCAGCAGGAACCCGGCGAGGATGCCGGCCGAGGCGCCGACCACCACTTCGAGCAGCGTCACCAGGAAGTTCGACCAGTACATGCCCGCGTCGTCGACGAGGCTTCCTCCGATCGCCTCCAGCGTGGGCAGCACATAGGGGTTGGTCCATGCGACGATCTGCCACAGCAGCGCCGCGATCACGAAGGTGATGAGGGTGGGCAGCCACGATCCCCAGCGCAGCCACGACGGGACGCCGCGGCGGGGGGTCTCGCGCAGGCGCGCGGTGGCGAGGGTGGCGGTGGTGTCTCTCATGGTCAGCTCAGACATGGGCCTTCTCCGTCTGCGCGCGCAGCGCACCGCGCACGACTGCTTCCAGGTCGCGGAACTCGTCGGTGGCGTACGCCTCCTCGGTGCGGGGCCGCGGCAGGTTCACGTCGATCACCTCGGCGATGCGCCCGGGGTGGGCGGCCATCACCACGATCCGGTCCGAGAGCATGATGGCCTCGGGCACGGAGTGCGTGACGAACATGACGGCCTTGCGGTTGGACTGCCAGAAGTCCAGCAGGGCGATGCGCTGCAGATCGCGGTTCATCTCGTCGAGGGCCGAGAACGGTTCGTCCATCAGCATGATCGCCGGGTCGAACACGAAGGCCCTGGCGATCGCGGCGCGCTGCTGCATGCCGCCGGACAGCTGCCCGGGGTACTTCTTCAGGGCGTGCCCGAGGCCGAAGGTCGACAGCAGCTCCGCGGGGTCGCGGAGGGCGCGGTCGCCGTTCGCCCCGCGGTTGATCCGCACGGGGAGCTCGACGTTCTCGCGCACGGTCTTCCACGGAAGCAGGGCGGGCGACTGCGGCACGAGGCCGATCTTCTTGTCGCGGGATGCCGCGGTGACGCTCTCGCCGTCGATGGTCACGGTGCCCGAGTCGGCGTCGAGGAGCCCGGCGACGACCTTGAGCAGCGTCGACTTGCCGCAGCCGCTCGGGCCGATCACCGACACGAACTCGCCCATGCCGATCGTGAGGCTCACGTCGTCGAGCACGGTGACCCTGGCTCCGTCGACCCCGAACGACTTCGAGACGTTGCGCACCTCGACGCCGGCGCCCGTGGCCGCGGTCATCACTTCGCCGTCCAGATGAGCTCGTCGCCGTCGTAGAGGTCGGCCACCAGGTCGGGGTCCATCATGTCGGCGATCGCGGGCAGGTTCTTCACGTCGCCGTACTCCTGCACGATCTCGTACTCGGGCTCCCACATGGCCTCGGTCTGCACGCCGGGGTTGCCGCCCGCGCTCTCACGCACCCAGGCCGACTCGACCTCCCACGTGCGGGCGAGCTGGTCGCGCGGGAACGCGGCGCCCTGGCCGTTCTCCTCCGCGAGCTCGGCGAGCATGTCGATGCACTCGTCGGACTCGTCGAGGCAGAACTGCAGTGCCTTGAGGCTCGCGCGCAGGAAGTCGGCGGCGACCTCGCGGTGCTCGGCGAGGAAACGCGAGTTCACCTCCATCACGTTGTAGGTGCCCTCGACGCCGAGGTCGGACGGCAGGAACTCGCTGAACGGGAGGTCCTGCGCCTTGAGGGTCTGCGGCTGGTTGGAGGCGTAGCCGACGATCGCGTCGACCTGCTCGCGCACGACCACGGTGGGGTCGTAGTTGGTCATCTTCACCATCTCGACCTTCGACACGTCGACGCCGGCCTCGTCGAGCATGGCCGAGGCGATGGGCGTGAGGTTGATGAAGTAGCCGAGCGAGCCGCCCTCGAGGTCGGTGAGGTCCTCGAGCTTCTCGTTGCCGAAGATCGAGAACGGCGGGGTCGTGCCGTAAGTCGCGACGGCCGTGAGGTTCTTGCTGTTGGCGGCGGCGAGCATCACGTCGGACGCGGAGCCGAGGGCGGTGAACTGCGCTTGACCGGAGGCGACGAGCTGCTGTCCGTTCGCGCCGGAGGCGTTGATCTCGACATCGAGGCAGAGGTCGTCGAAGTAGCCGAGCTCCTTCGCGAGGAACACGTCGAGCTGCCCGGCGCTGGCGGAGTAGCCGTAGCCGGAGATGTAGGTGATGGTGCCGGCGTCCTGGTTGCGCTGGCAGGCGTCGGATCCGTCTGCGCTCGTGGGGGCGGTATCGCCGCCCGGCGTCTGCGCGGAGCATGCTCCGAGCGTCAGCGTGGCGGCGAGAACGCACGTCAGGGTGGCAGTGGTGCGGAATCGGGTTTCCGCAGAGGAAGTAGCCATGAGGGTCCCTTCTCGGCCGTTCGTCATTGATGGCTCGATGAAAGTAACATAGTCAATCTTGACTAAGCAAGATCAAACTAAGTTCATCCGGCACGATCGGGCGACGGGCGCACGACTCTCCCGACCGTCGGGTCGTGCACGCGGAACACCGTCGTGCATGCGGGGCACGACGGGGCGGAGGTGGGGCCGGGGTCGGGCGGGGTCAGGCGGGGATGGAGCGGAGCGGCCAGGCGGGCCACCAGCCGTCGTCGAGCCCGCGCAGCAGGGCGGCCGCGCGCTCTCGCGCCTCGGCGGGCATCTCCGGTGCAGGACCGGAGCTGCTCTCCCGCCGCTCGCCGTCCGGCGACCGGATCTCCGTGTACAGCCACGCACGGCGACCCACGGGGTACTTCTCCCGGAAGCCCCCGGCGGCGACCGACAGCACGATCCGCTCCAGCTCGTCCGCCGCGGTCTCGGCGGTCTCGTCGCAGGCATCGCAGATGCACGACGGCACGATCGCGTGGAAGTGGGCACCCGCGTCGATGCGGACGGAGGGAACGCCCGGCGTGATCGTGATCTGCGCACCGCGCGCCGGTTCGAGCACGACGTGCTCGGTCCCTCCCTCCCCCCTCTCTCGCCGCACCTCGACCTCGTACTCGCGACGGAGGTGCTCGACGAGCGCGTCGACCACGAGGGACAGCGGTGCGAAGCGCTCCGGGTGGGATTCCCGGGAGTACGACTCCTCCGGCGCGATGCCGTCGGGCCAGCGGTGCCCGTAGGGGATCCCCTCGCCGCGGTCGTCGTGGAAGGTCAGGATCGGGAGAGCAGGCCGGACATACGCGCGCGCCGGGCCGACGACGACCGCGGGAGCCGCATCCTCCGCGGACAGCGCCCTCATCTCCGCATCATCAATGTCGTCCTGCTCCCACGCAGCGAGCATCTGCAGGAACGCATCCCGCTGGCCGGGCTGCTGCACCATCCCCTGCACGAGACCGGCGACCGGGATCGAGAGGGTGTTGGTCCCGATCTCCGGCTCACTCGTCATCCGCCATGTCGCGGCCGGGTGCACGACCGCGATGACGTTCCCCACGAACCGCGCCGCCCCCGCGGCCAGCGTCTCGCTCTCGAGGACCTCAGGATGACCGGCGACGAAGTCCCACGTCGCCCCGAGATCGACGGCGAGCAGCGCGGGGTCGACCTCGTGGCCCCGCGCGAATTCGGCGAAAGGCTCGAAGCCGTCGACGAACCGGACCGGCCCCGGAGCATCCGCCTGCGGGGGCATCCACAGGACCGCGGCGGCACCCGCCTCGGGCATCGGGCCGAGGGGACCGGGGAAGACAGCACTGCTCATCGACCGAGCGTACCGAGCGGGGTCACCGCGGCGCGTGGGCCTCCAAGAACTCGTACACGTCGGTGGTGTCCACGCCGGGGAAGGCGCCGGTGGGCAGGGTCGCCAGCAGCGTGCGCGGGGTCTTCACGTTGGGCCACGACTGTTCGCGCCACCGCTCCTCCAGCTCCGCGGGGGCACGGCGGCAGCACACCTCGACCGAGTGCTTCGAGACGCCGCGGTGCGGGGTGTCGCGGCCCACGAACCACTTCGTGTCGTCGAACCGCACCCCCACGCTCACGGAGTGCAGCCCCTCGCTCGACGCCTCGACCCGGGCCGTGCACCAATAGGTCCCGTTGCCCGTGTCCGTGTACTGGTAGTACGGGTTGAAGCGGTCGTCCTCGTCGAACACGACCCGCGAGGTCCACCGTCGACAGCACATCTGTCCCTCGATCGCGCCCAGCCGATCGGTCGGGAAGTTCACGTCGTCGTTCTCGTACGCCTTGGTGATGGTGCCCGACTCGTGCACCTTGAGGAAGTGCACCGGGATGTCGAGGTGCCGTGTCGCGAGGTTGGTGAAGCGGTGCGCGGCCGTCTCGTACGACACGGAGTAGGCGTCGCGGAGGTCCTCGATCGAGATCGCACGCCGCTGCTTCGCGTCCTTGAGCGTCGGCACGACGTGGGCCTCCGGGATGAGGAGGGCGCCCGTGAGGTAGTTCGTCTCGACGCGCTGCCGCAGGAACTCGGCGTAGCTGCGCGGCTCGGCGTGCCCGAGGATCCGGCTCGAGAGCGCCTGCAGCACCGCCGTCCGCGCATCACCCTTGGCCGGGACGCTGCTCGACAGGTAGAGCCGTCCGTGGGCGAGATCGGCGACGCTGCGGGTGGTCTGCGGCAGGTCGGGGGCGTAGTGCAGCGTGAAGCCGAGGTAGGCGGCGATCTCCGAGGCCGTCCGCTGCGTGAGGGGTCCGCCCGGGTGCCCCACCGCGGCGAGGATCTCCGACGCCTTGGCCTCCAGGTCGGCGAAGTGGTTGTCCTGCCTCCGCATCAGGTGCCGCAGCTCCACGTTCGCCCGCCGCGCCTCCTCCGGCGTGGCCGCCCGCTCGTCCCGCAGCCGGTCGATCTCGCCGTGGAGCGCGAGCATCGCCTTCAGCGCATCGGTCGGCACGGTCTTCGCGATGCGGAACGGATCGATGCCGAGCGCCCGGAACGTCTGGCCCTTCATCGCCCGCTCCAGCGCGACCTCCAGGCTGCTGCGCTCGTCGAGCGGCTCGCCCTCCAGCAGCGCGTCGATCGTGACCCCGAGCGCTCGCGCGATCGCCTGGAGCTGCGTGAGCTTGGGCTCGCGCTTGCCGGTTTCGATCATCGACAGCTGACTGGGAGCGCGGTCCACCGCCGTCGCGAGCTCTTCGAGGGTCATCCCCTGAGCGGTGCGCAGCTGACGGATCCGTCGCCCGATCGTGAGGGCGTCGGTGTCTTCTGCGGCCTCGGTGCTGGTCATGGCGGGGATTCTGTCACGAAAACAGAAAGAAGGGCAAACTTCTCCTTCGATCCGGCCGAGAAGAGCGCCGAAGTTCACACAGAGTGGGACCACGCCACCGGCACCGACGCCGGTTCCATCCGAGGAGACACCATGACGAACACCGCATCGAACCCCACCCCGCGCCCCGCCGGCCTGCGCGCCGGCGACCAGGTTCAGACGGCGGCGGAGCTCCAGGAGATCTGGGACACCGACCCCCGCTGGGACGGCGTCGAGCGCACCTACTCCGCCGACGACGTCATCCGCATCCGCGGCTCGGTCCGCGAGGACGCCACCCTCGCGCACCGCGGCGCCGAGAACCTGTGGAACCTCCTGCACACCGAGGACTACGTCCGCGCGCTCGGCGCCTACACCGGCGGGCAGGCCGTGCAGCAGGTGCGGGCCGGGCTCAAGGCCATCTACCTCTCCGGGTGGCAGGTCGCCGCCGACGGCAACCTCGCCGGGCAGACCTACCCCGACCAGTCGCTCTACCCCGCCAACTCGGTGCCCGCCGTGGTCCGCCGCATCAACAACGCGCTGCTCCGGCAGGACCAGCTCGAGCACGCCGAGGGCGAGATCACGCAGGACTGGCTCGCCCCGATCGTCGCCGACGCCGAGGCCGGATTCGGTGGGCCTCTCAACGCCTACGAGCTCGCGCAGTCGCTCATCCAGGCCGGCGCCGCCGCGATCCACTGGGAGGACCAGCTCGCGAGCGAGAAGAAGTGCGGTCACCTGGGCGGCAAGGTGCTCGTCCCCACGCAGCAGCACATCCGCACGCTGAACGCCGCGCGACTCGCGGCCGACGTCGCCGGGGTGCCGACCGTGATCATCGCCCGCACCGACGCCCTGGCCGCCGACCTGCTCACGAGCGACGTCGACGAGCGCGACCGGGAGTTCACCACCGGCGAGCGCACGACCGAGGGGTTCTACCGCATCCGTCCCGGCATCGAATCGGTCATCAGCCGTGGGCTCGCCTTCGCGCCCTACGCCGACCTGCTGTGGGTCGAGACCGGTGAGCCCGACATCGAGCTCGCCCGGAAGTTCGCCGCGGCGATCCACGCCGAGTTCCCCGGCAAGCTCCTGGCCTACAACTGCTCCCCGAGCTTCAACTGGAAGCGCCACCTGTCGGACGCCGAGATCGCGACGTTCCAGCAGGAGCTGGCCGACCTGGGCTACAAGTTCCAGTTCATCACGCTGGCGGGCTTCCACGCCCTGAACCACTCCATGTTCGACCTCGCCCGCGGCTACGCCGAGCGCGCCATGAGCGCCTACGTCGAGCTGCAGGAGGCCGAGTTCGCCGCCGAGGCCGACGGCTACACCGCCACCAAGCACCAGCGCGAGGCGGGCACCGGCTACTTCGACGTGATCTCCACCGCGCTCAACCCCGACAGCGCGACCCTGGCCCTCGCCGGCTCCACCGAGGCCGCCCAGTTCCACTGATCCCCACCTCTGCAAAGGATCCGCATCATGACCACTCCCACCGCTCCCCCGACCACCGCCCCGATCCCGACGACCCGGCAGGGACCTGCGATCGAGGTCACCGGACCGATCCGCGACCGCTACGACGAGATCCTCACCCCCGCGGCGATCGCCTTCCTCACCGAGCTGCACCACCGCTTCGCCTCTCGCCGCCACGACCGCCTGGCCGACCGCCTGCGCCGCCGCTTCGAGATCGGCAACGGCCACGACCCGCGCTTCCGTGACGACACCGCGCACATCCGCGCCGACGCCGACTGGCGCGTCGCGGGTGCCGGGCCCGGGCTGGAGGACCGCCGCGTCGAGATCACCGGGCCCACCGACCCGAAGATGACCATCAACGCCCTCAACTCGGGCGCCCGCGTCTGGCTCGCCGACCAGGAGGACGCCACGAGCCCCACCTGGAAGAACGTGATCGAGGGGCAGCTGTCGCTGCGCGACGCCATCCGCGGCGAGCTGTCCTTCACCTCCCCCGAGGGCAAGGAGTACCGCGTCACCGCCGAGCGCACGCCCACGATCGTGATGCGCCCGCGCGGCTGGCACCTGCCCGAGAAGCACATCGGGTTCATCGACCGCGCCGGCCGCCGCACCTCGGCCTCCGGCTCGCTGGTCGACTTCGGCCTCTACTTCCTGCACAACGCGCAGGCGCTGATCGACGGCGGCCGCGGGCCGTACTTCTACCTCGCCAAGCTCGAGTCCAGCGAGGAGGCGAAGCTGTGGGACGACGTGTTCTCCTTCAGTGAGGAGTACGTCGGGATCCCGCACGGCACCATCCGCGCGACCGTGCTGATCGAGACGCTGCCCGCCGCGTTCGAGATGGACGAGATCCTGTACGAGCTGCGCGACCACTGCGCGGGCCTCAACGCCGGTCGCTGGGACTACATCTTCTCCATCATCAAGAACTACCGCGGGCGCGGAGCCCGGTTCGTGCTGCCGGACCGCAGCGAGGTGACGATGACGGTCCCGTTCATGCGGGCGTACACCGAGCTGCTGGTGCAGACGTGTCACAAGCGCGGGGCCTTCGCGATCGGCGGCATGAGCGCCTTCATCCCCAACCGCCGCGATCCCGAGGTCACGGCGCGCGCGGTGGAGAAGGTGTCGGCCGACAAGAAGCGCGAGGCCGGTGACGGCTTCGACGGCACCTGGGTCGCCCACCCCGACCTCATCCCCACGGCGCAGGCCGAGTTCGACGCGGTGCTCGGCGACCGTCCGAACCAGGTCGACCGGCAGCGCCCCGAGGTGCACGTCACCCCCGAGGACCTGCTCGACCTGCACATCGGGCGGCCGATCACCGCACAGGGCGTGCGCGACAACGTGTCGGTCGCGATCCGCTACCTGGAGGCGTGGCTGCGCGGGCTCGGAGCGGTGGCGATCGACAACCTCATGGAAGACGCGGCGACCGCCGAGATCAGCCGGTCGCAGGTGTGGCAGTGGATCCACCAGGACCGCACGACGCAGGACGGCACCCCGATCACGGTCGAGTACGTGGAGGGGCTGATCGCGGAGGTGCTGGACGGGGTGGACCGCCGCGACGGGGACCGCTTCGACGACGCGGCCGAGATCTTCCGCGAGGTCGCCCTGCAGGAGGAGTTCCCCGCGTTCCTCACCCTCGGCGCGTACAGCCGCTTCCTGATCGACGAGGACTGAGCGCGGGACACGGGTGCCGCGGGTCGAGAGGCCCGCGGCACCGGTGCGTCCGCCGCGGCCCCGGTCGTCCGGTGCGGGCGTAGCCTGGACCCATGAGCGACGTGTGGACCGGCATCGCCGAGGAGTTCCTGCACCTGTATCCGCGCGGCCGCCGGCTGTTCGCGGTCGCGGGAGCCGATGCCGAGCGGTCGCGCCTCGCCGCCGATGCGCTCGCCACCGCGCTCACCGCCGCGGACCAGACGGTGGAGCGCGTGCACCTCACCGCGGTAGACGAGACGGCGCTGCGTGCCCTCATCATCACACCGTTCCGCACCGGCAGTGCGGACGGCACCATCCTGCTCGTCTCCGGTCCCGCCGCGGTGGTGTCGCCCACGGCGCGTGGCCTGTGGAACTCCGTGCTCTGGCAGCTCGCCGGGGAGGAGCCGCCGCACACGGCCGCGAACGCCCTCGTCGACCTCACGGATCCCGCGCACCCCGCCCGCCGCTTCGCGGACTACTGCGCGGTGCCGTCATCCTTCGAGACCTGAGCCCCCGGTTCGCGCGCACGAGGGCCCGACACCGCACGGTGTCGGGCCCTCGGCCGTGCGGCGGGGATCACTCCTCTCCGGGTTCCGCGTCGAGACGGGCGCGCACCTCCGCGTCGAGCACGAGGTCGGCGGCACCGAGAGCCTCGTCGAGCTGCGCGACGCTGGAGACGCCGACCACGGGGATGACGGGCACCTCGGCGCCGAGCAGCCACGCGAGGGCGACCTGGTTCGCGGTCGCTCCGAGCTCCGCGGCGACCTCGTGCAGCAGCGCGCGGCGGACGTGACTGGAGGGGTGGTCGACGCCGCCCCACAGCGGCTTGTCCACCCGGGCGATGGCGCCCTGGTGCAGCGGTGAGTACACGGTGATCGCGAGCGGGGGTCGCTCGTCCGTGCCGGTCGAGGCCGCATAGCTCAGCAGCTCGGGCGTCACGAAGTTGTTCCGGCCGAGCCGGGGCGCCGGATACAGATAGCTGTACTGCTGCTGCACGACGCCGTACGGCGCGACGCCCTGGCGCTGGGCCTCCTCCCGTGCCTCCACCACGCGCCAGGTGGGCACGTTGGAGATGCCAGCGATGCCGACGAGCCCCGCGCGCTGCAGTTCCCCGAACGCACCGACGGTCTCGGCGAGCGGCACCTCGGTGTCGTCCACGTGACCGTAGAGCACGTCGATGCGGTCGATGCCGAGCTGGCGCGCGCTCTCGGGGCCCTGCCGCCGGATGACCTCGGCCGACAGCCCCTCGAAGTTCGTCGGAGGGGTGTTGGACAGCGGCTTCGCCGGATCCTTCTGGGCGGCGCCGATCTTGGTCGCGATGCGGACGCCGTCGCGGTTGCCTCGGTCGTGCAGCCAGCGGCCGAGGAGCTGCTCGCTCTCGCGCCCGTGACCTCCCGCCCAGAGGCTGTAGTTGTTCGCGGTGTCGATGAACGTGCCACCGGCCTCGACGAAGCGGTCGAGGATGGCGCGCGAGGTCTCTTCGTCGGTGCGGGTGCCGAAGTTCATGGCACCGAGGCAGAGCGTGGAGACGTCGAAAGACGTGCGGCCGTCGGAGAGGGTGCGGTACTGCATGGGGGTTCCTTTCTCGGGGACGGCTCCACGCTAGAGAGCTATCGGTCCGGCGCTACACTCCAATCACGATGCAGAACACCAGACCGATTCTCGCGTGGGAGACCCTGATCGATCTCGACTCCGACGTCGAGGGCGACCCACTGCGCGATCGCGTGGAGTCGGCCCTGCGCCGCGCGATCGATGACGGACGCCTCACCCCCGGCGCCGCGCTGCCGCCGAGCCGGACCCTCGCCGAGACGCTCGGGGTCTCGCGCTGGGTGGTGACCGAGGCCTACGGGCAGCTCGTCGCCGAGGGAGTGCTGGAGGCGCGGACCGGTTCGGCGACGCGCGTCGCGGAGAGCCTCGGAGCTCCTCCTCCCCCGCAACCCGCGGGTGCACGGCGACCCGGCCACCCGGGCCGCACGGGTACCACCGGTGCGCGCGAACTCGCGCCCGCGGCCGACACCGCGACCGAGTCCCACACCGCGACGCGGGCACCGGCGCGCTACGACCTGCGGCCCGGTATCCCCGACCTGCGCGCGGTGCCGCGTGCCCGCTGGTCGTCCGCGCTGCGGGCGGCCCTGACCGCGCTGCCCGATCGCGAACTCGCCGCCGCACCGACATCGGGGCATCCGTCCGCGAGGGCGGCCGTCGCGTCGTACCTGGCCCGCTCGCGGCACGCGGTGGCCGACCCCGACCACGTCATCATCACCCACGGGGCGACCGACGCGATGGACCTCCTCACGCGCGAGCTGCACCGGCGCGGCCACCGCGCGATCCTGGTGGAGGACCCGAGCTGGTCGCGGTTGCGCGTGCAGGCGGAGCAGAACGGACTGCGGCCCATCCCGGTCCCGGTCGACGCGGAGGGCATCGACACCGACAGCCTGGTCGAGCTCGCCGCGCAGACCGGTGCCCGCGCGGCGCTCGTGACGCCCGCCCACCAGTTCCCGCTCGGCGCCGCCCTGTCGCCGGCGCGGCGCGAGCGCCTGGTGCGCTGGGCCCGCGCCGCCGATGCGCTGCTGATCGAAGACGACTACGACGCGGAGTTCCGCTACGACCGGCGCCCCGTCCCCGCCCTGCAGCGCCTCGCTCCGGATCGGGTCGCCCTGATCGGGTCGCTGTCGAAGTCGGTCTCCCCGGCCCTCGGCGTCGGGTGGATGCTCCTGCCGTCCGACCTCGCCCCCGCCCCCGCCGCAGGACCCCCGTCGCTCGTCGACCAGGCGGCCCTCGCGCACTTCCTCACGCGCGGCGACTTCGAGCGGCATCTGCGATCCTCGCGCTCGCGGTTCCGCCGTCGACGGCAGCGCCTGCTCGACGCGCTCGACCGGGAGCTGCCGGGCCTCGAGGTCTCCGGGATCGCCGCGGGGATGCACCTCGTGCTGCGGCTCCCCCCGTGGTGCACGGCGGCAGAGGTCGTGTCGGCGGCGGCGGGCCTCGGCATCGCGCTCACGCCGCTGCAGCGGTACGCCGTCGCCGTCACACCGTTCGAGGCACTCGTGCTGGGCTACGGCAACCTCGACGACGCACTGGTGGAGGAGGCCGCGGCACGGCTCGCCCTGGTCCTCCGCTCCGTGCGCTCCTGACCTCCGCTCAGTGGAACGGCGCGGCCACGGAGTTGCGGTGGTAGTCGAACACGATGCTCGTGCGGGTCGAGGCGACGCTGCTCTGCGCCGACAGGTGCTCCAGGACGAACTCGCGCATCTCCGACGAGTCCGCGACCGCGATGTGCAGCAGGAAGTCGTCGTCGCCGCCCAGGAAGAACACCTGGATCACCTGCGGCAGGGCGCGCACCCGGTCGGCGAACTCCACGATGCTCTCGCGCCGGGCGCTCGGGCGCAGGCTCACGCCGATGATCGCCTGGAGTCCCGCGCCCAGCTGCCGCTCGTCGACGCTGGCGTGGAAGCCGGTGATCACGCCGCGGTCGACGAGGGCGCGCAACCGGGCGTGCGCGGTGGAGGGCGCGACGCCGAGGCGCGCCGCGAGCTCGGCGTTGGTCATGCGGCCGTCGACGGTGAGCAGCTGCACGATGCGGGCATCGGTCTGGTCGAGCGCCGGTGCCCGAACGCTGTTCGGCTCGGGGGCGGAAGACGTGGTGGCCATACGAAGCATTATTCAGGATTCTCGCGATGGCCGAATTGCCTTCATCAAATCTGTCCCTTCCTCGACGTTTCTGCGATTCTGGTCTGCGCCTACGCACCCCGAGACCAGGAGGATCGATGAAGATCGGCGTCCCGACCGAGATCAAGAACAACGAGAACCGCGTCGCCCTCACTCCCGCGGGCGCGGATCGCCTGGTGCACGAGGGCCACCGCGTGCTCGTGCAGTCGGGGGCCGGCATCGGCTCCAGCATCGCCGACGACGACTACCGCGCGGCGGGCGCCGAGATCGTCGACTCCGCCGAAGAGGCCTGGGGCGAGGCCGACCTGCTCATCAAGGTCAAGGAACCCGTCGCCGCGGAGTACGGCTTCCTGCGCGACGATCTCACCCTGTTCACCTACCTGCACCTGGCCGCCGACCGCCCGCTCACCGACGCCCTCGTGGCCGCGGGGACCACGGCCGTCGCGTACGAGACGGTGCAGCTGCCCGACCGATCGCTTCCCCTCCTCGTCCCCATGAGCGAGATCGCCGGACGCCTCTCGGTCACCATGGGCTCGTACTCGCTGCTGCGGTCGCAGGGCGGCCGCGGCATGCTGCTGGGCGGGATCGCCGGGACACCGCGCGCCAAGACGGTCGTCATCGGCGGCGGTGTGGCCGGAGAGCACGCGGCAGCCAACGCGCTCGGCCTCGGCTCGAAGGTCACGGTGGTCGACATCTCCCTGCCGCGCCTGCGCGAGCTCGAGCACCGGTACGGCGGCGCGCTCGAGACCCGCGCGTCGAGCCGCTACGACATCGCCGAGGAGCTCGCCACGGCCGACCTCGTGATCGGCTCGGTGCTGATCCCCGGGGCCGCCGCGCCGAAGCTCGTGACCGACGACATGGTCGCGGGGATGAAGAAGGGCTCGGTGCTGGTCGACATCGCGATCGACCAGGGCGGCTGCTTCGAGGGCTCGCGGCCCACCACGCACGACGACCCCACCTTCGCGGTGCACGACTCCATCTACTACTGCGTCGCGAACATGCCGGGAGCGGTTCCCACGACGGCGACCCGCTCCCTCACCAACGCCACGCTGCCCTACGTGTCCGCGATCGCGGGCAAGGGCTGGGAGCGCGCGGCCGCGGAGGACGCGGCGCTGGCGAAGGGGCTCAACGTCCAGGGCGGACGCATCACGCTCGAGGCCGTCGCCCGCGCCCACGGTCTCGCGGACTGACCTTCCCGACCCGAAAGAACCGCGGATCTTGGCCGGTCCCCACATGTCGACCGCCGTGGCGACGCGAGTACGCTCGTAACCGTGACCGAACGCGCTCCTCTCTCCCGCAAACTGTCCGCCATCGCCGAGTCCGCGACGCTCAAGGTCGATGCCAAGGCGAAGGCCCTCAAGGCCGAGGGCAAGCCCGTCATCTCGTATGCGGCGGGCGAGCCCGACTTCGCGACGCCGCAGTTCATCGTCGACGCCGCCGCCGAGGCCCTCGCCGACCCGGCCAGCTACCGCTACACCCCGGCCCCTGGACTGCCCGCGCTGCGCGAGGCCATCGCCGCCAAGACGCTCCGCGACTCGGGACTCGAGGTCTCGCCCAGCCAGGTCATCGTCACCAACGGCGGCAAGCAGTCGGTGTACCAGGCCTTCCAGGCGGTCGTGAACCCGGGCGACGAGGTGCTGCTGCCCGCCCCGTACTGGACCACGTACCCCGAGGCCATCCGACTCGCCGACGGCACGCCGGTCGAGGTGTTCGCGGGCGCCGACCAGGAGTACAAGGTCACGGTCGAGCAGCTGGAGGCGGCGCGCACCGAGCGCACCACCGTGCTCGTGTTCGTGTCGCCGTCGAACCCCACCGGCTCGGTGTACACGGCCGAGGAGACGAAGGCCATCGGCGAGTGGGCCGTCGAGCACGGCATCTGGATCATCAGCGACGAGATCTACCAGAACCTCACCTACGAGGGCGTGAAGGCCACGTCGATCGTGGAGGCCGTGCCCGAGGCCGCGAACCAGACGATCCTCGTCAACGGCGTCGCCAAGACGTACGCCATGACCGGGTGGCGGGTGGGCTGGATGGTGGGCCCGGCCGACGCGATCAAGATCGCCGGCAACCTGCAGTCGCACCTCACCAGCAACGTGAACAACGTGGCGCAGAAGGCGGCGATCGCGGCGCTCAACGGCCCGCAGACCGAGGCCGAGCAGTTCCGCGAGGCGTTCGACCGGCGTCGTCGCCTCATCGTGTCGGAACTGTCGAAGATCGACGGCCTCGTGGTGCCCAACCCGCTCGGCGCGTTCTACGTGTACCCCGATGTGCAGGGCCTGCTCGGTCGCACGTGGGGCGGGGTGACCCCGACCACGTCGCTGGAGCTCGCCGACCTCATCCTCGACCAGGCCGAGGTCGCCGTGGTGCCCGGCGAGGCGTTCGGCCCGTCCGGCTACATCCGCATGTCGTACGCGCTCGGCGACGAGCAGCTCCTCGAGGGCGTGCAGCGCCTGCAGCGACTGTTCTCCTGACCGACACCCCGAGACCCGCCCCGCCGCTCCCGGCCGGGCGGGTCTCGTCGTCTGTCCCGGTGCTGCGCGCGGGTCAGTCCTCGGGGTGGAAGCCGATGAGCCAGCGGATGCCGTAGCGGTCGACGAGCGTTCCGTCGTGGTCGCCCCACGGCCGCCGCTGCAGCGCATCGATCACTCGCCCGCCGGCGGCGAGCTCACCGAACCAGCGCGTCAGTGTCGCCGCATCCGCCGTTCCGAGAAGCGACAGGAACATGCCGCTCATCTGCACCGCGTCGTCGTCGGCGCCCGCATCCGCTCCGGCGAGCTCGACCGGGCCGCCGCTGAGCTGCCCGTGCGCGACGGCGTCACCAGGACCGTCGTGGCGACCGGCCTGCGCGTAGTCCATCAGCTGCAACTCACCCCCGAACACGTCGCGGTAGTGGCCGAGGGCTTCGGCGGCGGTGCCGGGGAACAGCAGGTACGGGATCAGTCCACTCATGCGGCGAGTGTACGACGCGGGTCGGACGCCCTAGAGGTCGACGCCGAGCAGCACCGGCTCCGGCTGCAGCACCAGCCCGAACTCGGCGTGCACGCGGCTCTGGATGAACCGCGCCAGCTCCGCGACCTCCGCCGCGGTCGCCCCACCGCGGTTCGTGAGGGCGAGGGCGTGCTTGGTGGAGACCGAGGCGCGCGACCGCGGGAGCTTGAAGCCCTTGCGGATACCCGCCTGTTCGATCAGCCAGGCCGCGCTCACCTTCACGTCGGGCGCCTCGGCCCTGGTCGGCGGCACGTACCCGTCGTACGACGCGAGCGGGATGACCGTCACGGCGTCGAGGTCGGGGGCCACCGGCCAGCGCGGGCACTCCGGGGGCAGCGTGCGCGCCTGCGCAGCCGTCACGATCGCGTTCTGGAAGAAGGAGCCGACGCCGTGCGTGTCGGGGTCGTGCTCGTCGAGCAGCATGCCCTTCGACCCGCGGGTCGCCAGGATGCGCTCCCGCACCCAGGTCAGCGGCACCGGCGCGTCGTCGGTCAGCCCGAGCGCGCGACGGAGCTGCTCACCGCGCACCACCCGCTCCCCCGCGACCAGCAGGTCGACCGTCACCGACAGGATCACGGCGCGGCGCTTCGGCTCGCTGCCGTGGTGATGCTTGAGCACCGAGGTGCGGAAGCCCAGCCCGAGCTCCGCCGCGGGCACGGTCGAGATCTCACCCGTGGACTCGTCGATCAGCTCGACCTCGACCAGCGTCTCCTGGATCTCCTGGCCGTAGGCGCCGATGTTCTGCACGGGAGATGCACCGACGGTCCCCGGGATGCCGCTCATGGCCTCCAGGCCGGCGTACCCGTGCTCGACCGCGTAGGCGACGAGGTCATCCCAGCCGTGGCCCGCCTGCACGCGCAGCCGGATACGACCCGCATGCGGCGAGGGGAGCTCCTCGATCCCGGTCGTGCGGACGCGGATGACGGTGCCGTCGAACGGCTCGTCCCCCACGAAGAGGTTGGAGCCGCCGCCCAGCACCAACCACGGGTCGCCCCGCTCCCAGGTCTCGCGGAGCGCCTCGACGAGACCCTCGGTCGTGGTGGCGTCGAACATGCGCTCGGGGGCGCCGCCGGTGCGCAGCGTCGTGAGCTCGGCCAGCCGCAGGGGTTCGACCTCTCTCATCGGACGGCGACGCGCAGCTGCGCCTTGACGAGCACGCTCGTGTCGTCGAACGTGACCTTCAGGTCGATCCGCGCGGTGTCGTCGTCGACCGCGCCGACCGTCGCCGCCACATGGATGTCGGCACCGTCCACCGTGTCGACCACGACGGGCTTGGTGAAGCGCACGCCGTAGTCGACGATGCGCGTGGCGGGGTCGAGGGCAGCCACGACCACCGACGAGGCGATGCCCATCGTGAGCATGCCGTGCGCGAGCACGCCGGGGAGCCCGACCGATGCGGCCACGTCGTCGCGGTAGTGGATGGGGTTGAAGTCTCCGGAGGCACCGGCGTAGCGCACCAGGGACTCGCGGGTGAGGTGCACGGTGCGCTCGGCGACCACGTCTCCGACGGTGAAGCCCATCAGGCGTCCTCTCCCTCTTCCGCGCCGACGAGCAGCACGGTGGTGGCGGTGACCACGTGCGCACCCTCGTCATCGACGATCTCGGTCTCGCTCGTGATCATGGCGTTGCCGCCCATCATGCGGATGCCGGTGACCCGCAGCTGTGCGGTGAGCTCGTCGCCCGCCACGATCGGCCGCGAGTAGCGGAACCGCTGCTCCGCGTGGACCGTGCGCGACAGCTCGATCCCGGCGTTCTCGTCGCCCAGCAGCTGCTGGAGCGTGAGGTCCTGGATCACCATCGCGAAGGTCGGCGGGGCGACCACGTCGGCGTAGCCGGCTGCGCGGGCCGCCTCGACGTCGGTGTGCTGCGGGGCGTCGGCGAAGACGGCGCGCGCGAACTCGCGCACCTTCTCCCTGCCGACCAGATAGGGGGCGGTCGGCGGGAACTCCCGGCCGATCAGATCTTGGTTGACTGCCACCCCTCGATCCTACCGAGGGGGTGGACACCGGACGCCCTCGCGACCGTCAGTCCTTCGATCGCGCCACCATGTTCAACGTCATCCGGCTGGGGACGACCTTCACCCGGGAGGTGTGCACGATCTCGCCGGAGCGGTCGAGAGCACGCTTGCGGATGACGATGAGCGGATCGTGCTCGGGGCGCGCGAGCCACTCCGCTGTCTGCGCGTTCGTGAACCCCACGTCGATCTCGCGGTACATCTCCGAGAACTCCACGCCGTAGACGTCGCGGAGCACCTGGTAGGTGGAGGTGTCGTCGCGGATGTGCCGGTCGAATTCGGGGAAGCGGGTGAGGGAGTACCGGCTGTCGTCGATGGACAGCGGGATGTCGTCGAGGGCGAAGACGCGCACGAGACGGAACACCGGGTCACCCACCTGCACGCCGAGACGGCGCGCGCGCTTCTCGTCGGCGGGGACGGTCTCGGCGCGCATGATGCGACGGGACTTGACGCCGTCGGCGACGACCGTGTCGGCGAATCCGCCCAGCGTCATGGCTCCGATCACTTCGCGGCGCGGCGCCACGAACGTGCCGCGGCCCTGCTGCCGTCGCACGATGCCGAGGCTCTCCAGATCGGCGACCGCGCGACGCACCGTGATGCGACTGACGCCGAAGCGTTCGCACAGCTCCGGCTCGGACGGCAACCGCTCCCCTTCGCCGTAGGTGCCCGCGTCGATCTCGCGCAGGAGCAGCCCGCGGACCTGCTCGTGCAGCGGCGTCGATCCCACCCCCGGCGACAGCTGAGTCACGTCGAAGCCCTCCTCTCCGGCGCCGGATAGTGGCGCAGCATCTGCGCTCGCGCGTCGTCCCCGGCATGCACAGGGTATCCGAAGGCACCGCGCAGGGTGCAGGCGAGCGCCCCGCTCGTCGCGGCGACGTCGAGGCAGTCGCCGAGGTCGGCGCCGGCCGCCCGCGCCGCGAGGAACCCGGTGAGGAACGCGTCGCCCGCGCCGAGGGCGTCGACCGCGGTGACCGGGCGGATGCCGGTGCGATGCACGGACTGCGCGTCGAAGGCGAGGGATCCGCGGGCGCCCAGGGTGACCACGGCCGACCCGATGCCGCAGCGCACGGCGTAGCGGCCCAGTTCCTCGACCTCGGCATCGGAGAGTCCGCCCCCGGAGAAGAAGCCGACGTCGACGTGCGGTGCCGTGCTGCGGATCACCTCGGGTGACGCGTCGTCGGAGTAGTCGAACGACACCCGCGTCCCGCGCTCGGCGATGGCGGGCAGCTCGGGCTCCAGCGACGAGTACACCGACGTGTGCACGCGGGCGAAGCGGGCGAGATACTCGTGGTCGACCTCGCTCAGCCGCAGCCGCAGCTCGGATTGCACCCCGCCGCGGTTGGAGGCCACGAAGCGCCGGTCGCCGTCGTCGTCGAGGGCGACGAACGCCATCCCGTTGGCGCCGTGCACACGACGGACCCGGGCGGCGTCGACGCCGATCTCGTCGAGCACGCCGCGCACGTGGTCGGCGAACCGGTCGTCGCCCATGATGCCCATGAACGCGGCACTTCCCCCGAAGAACAGCCGGCTGTAGGCGGCGACGTTCAGGGCGTTGCCCCCGGGATAGGCGAGGTCCTCGTGCAGGTAGCAGTCGAGAACGTTGTCACCCACGCCGACGAGCGAGGGCGGGGGCACCGCGGCGAGCGCGGTGCGGAGGTCATCCACGTCCATGGTCATCCCTTCACGCTCCCCGCCGCGACGCCCGCCACGAAGTAGCGCTGCAGTGCGAGGAACACCACCACGATCGGGAGGGCGGCGATCGTCAATCCTGCCAGCAGCACCCCCCATTCGGTCGACAGCGAGTCCCGGAACGACATCAGTCCGGCGGGAATGGTGCGCAGCGCATCGGCGTCGATGTAGACGATCGCGAAGAGGAACTCGTTCCAGGCGAAGTAGCCGGTCAGCACGGCGGCCGTGGTGAGCACCGAGGCGCTCAGCGGGAGGTAGACGTGGCGGAAGACGCCGAACGAGCCGCAGCCGTCGATGGTCGCGGCGTCCTCCAGCTCGCGCGGGATCCCGAGGAACACCGACCGGATGAGGAGGATCGCCATCGGCAGCCGGAACGCCACGTAGGGCAGGATCATCGCCCAGGAGGTGTTCAGCAGGCCCATCGCGTCCAGCAGCCGGTACAGCGGGATCAGGCTCACCTGCGGTGCGACGACCAGGCCGCCCATGGCGATGATCAGGACGATGTTCGCGATCCGGCTCGACAGTCGCACCATGCCGTACGCGCACAGTGCCGCGATCGCCACCGTGGCCACCGTCGAGACGATCGTGACGACGACCGAGTTCACGAAGTAGTCGGAGATGCCGCGGTCCCAGGCGGCCGCGTAGTTCTGCACGAGCCAGACCGACGGCAGTCCCCAGGGGTCGGTGAAGATCTCGGACGACGACTTGAACGACGAGATGACCATCCACAGCAGCGGGTAGGCGATCACGACGGCGTAGATCACGAGGACGAGGTGGACGGGAACCTGGCGGAGACGTTCCGCCGGACGGAGCCGGGTGCCGCTCATCTCAGTCCCTCCCGCTTCGGAACGACACCATCTGCACGACCGACAGCACGAGGGTGATCACGAAGATCAGGCTGGCGATGGCCGAGGCGTAGCCCATCTGGTTCTGGAAGAAGCCCTGGTTGTACATGTAGGTCGCCAGCACCTGGGTGGTGTTGCCCGGGCCTCCCTTGGTGAGGATGTAGGGCTCGTTGAAGACCGTGAAGGCCCCAGAGACGGTGAGGATCATGGCGACGAAGATCATCTCCTTGGCCTGCGGCACGGTGATGCTGAAGAACTGGCGGATGCGGCCGGCGCCGTCGAGCGACGCCGCCTCGTAGTACTCCTCGGGGATCTGCTGCAGCGCCACGACGTAGAGCATGCAGACGTAGCCGATGCTCTGCCACTGCGAGACGCCGATGACCGCCCCCATGGCCGTGTCGACGTCGGCGAGCCACGCGGTCTGCAGGCCGCCGAGCCCGACGGCTTCCAGCAGGGCGTTGAGCAGTCCGCCACGGGCGTTGTAGACGAACGTGAACAGCAGCGCGATCACCGTCATGGAGATGACGGCGGGGAGGAAGTAGACGCTCCGCAGGAAGGCGCCCATGCGCGGTCCCAGCAGCCGGGTGAGCCAGGCCGCGATCACGAGAGCGCCCAGCACCTGGCACACGATCGACACGACCGCGTACAGGATGTTGTTGCCCAGCGCGGTCGCGATCACGGGGTCCGACAGCAGGCGGGCGAAGTTGTCGAGGCCGACGAAGCGCATCTCACCGGCGCCGGCGCTGAAGGAGAAGAAGCCGAAGGCCGCGTTGGCGACCAGCGGGTAGTACACGAACACCCCGATCAGGATGATCGCGGGAAGCACGTAGAGCAGGTTCGACCAGGCTCGGGATCGTGTTCTCATCACGGTGTCTCTTCCGAAGTGGGAGGGGCCGCCGACGGCGGGCGACGGCGGCCCCGAGGCGGATCAGGAGGCGTCGCGCACCCGCGTCGCCGCCTCCTGCACGGCGGCCATGACACCCTCCGGGGTCTGCTGGCCGCTGAGCATCAGCTGCGTCTCGGACAGGTACGCCTGCACGATCTGCGGATCGTAGGCGTTGTCGAGCCAGGTGGTCATCGCCGAGGCGTCGACGATCCCCTGCGCGAGCTCCTGGGAGATCTCGGGCACGTCCGCCTCCTCCACGGCACCCTTCACCGGGCTCAGCTCCCCCGCCCGCTCGGCGTAGGCGATGCCGCTCTGCTTGCTGAGCAGGAACTCCAGGAAGCGCTGCGCCTCCTCCGGGTGCTTCGTGGTCTTCGAGATCGCGAAGCCCTCCGGTGCCCCCGTCAACTCCTCCGGGTCGCCCTTGCCTCCCTCGACGGCCGGGAAGTTGAACGTGCCGTACTCGAACTGCGCGTCGCCGAAGTACCCCACCTCGGCGCTCTGCATGTACATGATGAGCGCCTCCCCCGCGATCCACGCGTTGCGCGCGATCTCGTGCCCGACGGCGGTGAGGTCGTCGTTCATGTACTCCGCCAGCTCCTGGAACCTCTCCAGAGCGGTCACGTACCCGGGGTCGGTGAACTCGCCGGTGGCGGGATCCTGATCCGCGGCGAAGACCTCCGGGTCGACCACGCGCTGGTTGAGCGTGCCCACGTAGTGCGCGATCGTCCACTGCTCCTGCGCGCCGTACTCGATGGGGGTCATCCCCGCGTCCTGGATCTCCTCCAGCACGTCGATGAACTCGTCCCATGTCGTCGGCGGCTCGAGCCCCAGCTCCTCGAAGACGTCCTTGTTGTAGAAGAACAGCTTCGACTGCATCCCCACAGGCAGACCGTAGGAGGTGCCGTCGACCTCGAAGGCCTCGAGCTGGCTCGGGTAGAAGCTGTCACGGAACGCGGTGTCCTCTTCGAGCCACGGCCCCAGGTCGAGCAGCGCGTCGTTGGCGACGAGCTCATCGACGAACGATCCGCTCCACGTGAAGAGCACGTCCGGGGCGTTCGCGGAGCCGGCGACGACCTTGACCTTGTCCTTGTAGGCGTCGTTGAGCACGCTCTCGACGGAGACGGTGATGTCGGGGTTCTCCTTCTCGAACTCCGCCACCATGTCGCTGTAGTACGAGTTTTTCGGCTCGTTCGGCCAGCGGTGGAAGAAGCTGATCTCCACCTGGCCGTCCGCGGCCTCGCTCTCGCCTCCGGCGCACGAGGCCAGGGGGACGACGAGGGCGACAGCGGCCGCAGCCGCCACGCCGATCCGGGTTGACGTTCGCATCATTGCGATCCTTTCGTTCCTAGTACTCCATGCGCCACATGTAGCGGCGCACGCTGAGGGGGTGACCACGGTGGTCGGCGAGCGCGTCCGCGTAGGCGCGCAGCACGATGTTGAAGAGCAGGTGGGCGAAGACGCCACGGACCTCGGGGGCGACGACGTCCAGGCCGAACTCCTGCGCGTCGAGCACCAGCACCCGCTTCGAGTGCTTCGTGACGAAGTCGACGGCGCGCTGCTCCACGGCGCGGGTCTCGTCGAGGCCGAGCAGCGCGATGAAGGGCACGTCCTCCTCGGTGATCTCGAACGGGCCGTGGAAGTACTCGCCGGCGTGGATCGCGGCGGAGTGCACCCACTGCATCTCCTGCAGCAGGCAGATGGCGAAGGAGTAGGCCGAGCCGAAGTTGGATCCCGCGGCCATGGTGTAGATGAGGGGCTCGCGGCGGGAGGCGTAGCCCCAGGCATCGGCGGCGGCGGCGTGCGCCTCGCGGGCTGCGGGAACGAGCGAGGGCAACTGTGCCACGGCGTCGTCGACGGCGGTCGCGATACCCGCCTGCTCGCGGTCGTCGAGGATGCCGGCGGCGAGGCGCAGGAGGAGCGCCGGCCCGACGTGGGCCTCGCTCTTGCCCTCGCCGTGCTGGTAGGCCACGACATGCTCCGCGGCCTCGGCCAACGGGGAGGCGGGGTCGAACGTGAAGGCGACGGTGAGGGCGCCGCGCTCGCGGGCGTGACGGGCGGCTTCGACCGTCTCCGGGGTGGTGCCCGAGTGCGAGCAGAGGAGGACGAGGGTGTCCGCGTCGACGCGGGACGAGGCGCGCGAGGTGAACTCGGCGGCGTTCAGGGCGGTCGCCTCGAGCCGGACGGCCTTCGTTCCGAAGAGGTACTCGATGGGCTGCATGACGGCGTAGGAGCCGCCGCAGGCGGTGAGCACGACGCGCGAGATGGTGTCCCGGGTCGCGATCGCCTGGCGAGCCGCAGCGAGCTGATTCTCGATGGCGGCGGAGTCGACGAACAGAGCGGTGGCAGACAAGATGGTCCCTTCTGATGACCGGTAGCAAACATCATGACTTGTTATATGACGTCATGTGATGACTGACGTTAGCGAGAGACCGGTCGGCTTGTAAAGAGGTCTGCGGAAAAAGGGGTCGCAGAAAACCTCCCGGCGACGAAGGACCCTGTCGGCGCGGGTCAGGAGCCGGCGAGCGGAAAGCGCGGAATCAGGCGCGACGACGGCCGCGGACGGCCTTGATCGCCATCTGCACCGCGATCACCACGAGGTACGCGGCGAACAGGATGTTGCCCACGGAGGGGTTGACGATCGTCGCGAGCCACGCGCCGAGCGCGGTCGTCGTGCACGCCGAGACACCGATGAGCGCGGCGGCGAGAAGGTCGACGTTCCGGTTGCGGAGGTTGCCGACGGTGCCGGAGATCGCGGTCGGGATCATCATCAGCAGCGACGTGCCCTTGGCGACCAGGTCGCTGGTGCCGAACGCGAGCATGAGCACCGGTACCACGATCACACCGCCGCCGACGCCGATGAGTCCGGCGAGGATGCCGGTGCCCACGCCGACGCCGACCAGGGCGATACCGGTGAGCCAGGTCAACTCGAACACGGCGTCACGCGAGGGGATCACCAGGAATAGGCTCACGATCACCACGACCAGGAAGCCCACGAAGCCCCAGCGCAGCGCGGTCTGCGAGATGCGCTGGAGCAGGCGCGTGCCGATCTGCGCGCCCACCACGGCGCCCGCGGCGAGGATCAGGGCCGGGATCCATGCCACCGATCCGGTGGTGGCGTACGAGATGACACCGACGCTGGCGGTCGGCACGATCGCGGCCAGCGAGGTGCCGGCCGCGAGCCGCTGGTCGAAGTGCAGCAGGAGCACCAGGAGCGGGACGATGACCGTGCCGCCGCCGACGCCGAACAGGCCGGAGAGGAGACCGGCGAGCAGGCCGATGCCGATGAATGCCGTGTAGGCGCGAGGCCCGCGTCTCAGGGCCTGCGCGTCAGTCACCGGACCAGCCTACTCCCGACCCCTCCCCTGCTCGAACCCGCGGCTCTCACACCTCGGAGTCGGCCTTCACCGGCACCGCGATCGACGCCGTGAGCGCCTGCTCGTACCGCCGCTGCCGACGCCGCAGCCACAGCCCGCCCGCGATGAGCAGCGCGAGCACGGCGTAGGCGACGGCCGCGAACGGCTGCGCGACGAGCGTCGTCAGGTCACCCTGGCTCAACTGAAGTGCGCGACGCAGCTGCTCCTCGCCCATCGGCCCGAGGATCATGCCCACCACGAGCGGTGCCACCGGGAACCCGTACCGGCGGAGGAAGTACCCCAGCACACCGATGATGAGCAGGATCAGGATGTCGACGACCGCGAAGTTCAGCGCATAGGCACCGAACGCGGCGAACAGCAGGATGCCCGCGTAGAGGTACGGCCGAGGGATCTGCAGCAGCTTCACCCACATGCCCACGAGCGGGAGGTTGAGCACGAGCAGGATGACGTTGCCGATGTACAGGCTCGCCACCAGCGCCCACACCAGGTCGGACTGTCCCGTGAACAGCAGCGGGCCCGGCTGCAGGCCGTACGTCTGGAACGCGGTCAGGATGATCGCCGCGGTCGCGGTGGTCGGCAGGCCGAGCGTCAGCAGCGGCACGAGCACTCCGGCCGCCGCCGCGTTGTTCGCCGACTCCGGCCCGGCCACCCCCTCGATGGCGCCACGCCCGAACTCGTCCTTGCGGCGGGAGAGCTTCCGCTCCGTCGCGTACGACAGGAAGGTCGCGACATCGGCACCGCCCGCCGGGATCGTCCCGATCGGGAACCCGATGGCGGTGCCGCGCAGCCACGGCTTCCACGACCTCCGCCAGTCGTCCTTCGTCATCCAGCTCCGCCACCCGCGCGCCACCGGGATCACGTCGACCGCACCGTGGCGCAGACGGGCGGCGACGTAGAGCGTCTCCCCCACGGCGAACAGGCCCACCGCCACCAGCACCACGTCGATGCCGTCCGCGAGCGGCAGCAGGCCGAGCGTGTAGCGCTGCTGCCCGGACAGCCAGTCGGTGCCGACCAGCCCGAGGAACAGCCCGACGCCGAGCGACAGCAGGCCCCGCGGCACCGAGGAGCCCATGAGCGCGCCGACCGTGACGAACGCGACGACGATCAGCGCCACGTAGTCCGCCGGTCCGAGGTTCACGGCGAACTGCGCCAGCACCGGCGCCAGCAGCGTGAGGCCGATCGTCGCGAGCGTGCCGGCGACGAACGAGCCGATCGCCGCGGTCGCGAGGGCCGCGGCGCCCCGGCCGAGCTTGGCCATCCTGTTGCCCTCGATCGCGGTGACGATCGAGGCGGACTCCCCGGGAGTGTTGAGGAGGATGCTCGTGGTCGATCCGCCGTACATGCCGCCGTAGTAGATGCCGGCGAAGGTGATCAGGGCCGCGGCCGGCTCCAGCGTGTAGGTGAGCGGCAGGAGGAGGGCCACCGTCATGGCGGGGCCGATACCCGGGAGCACGCCCACTGCCGTGCCGATCAGCACGCCGAAGAACGCGAACACGAGGTATTGGGGCTGCAGCGCGGTCGCGAAGCCCTCCAGGAGCAGGGTCCAGCTGTCCATCAGAGCATCCTCCCCAGCCAGCCGAGCGCCGGCCCCCACGGGAGCGACAGCCCGAGCAGTCCGCCGAACACGATCTGCACCACGAGCGCGATGGCTGCACCGACCAGCAGGGCCACCCACCATCGGCGTGCTCCGAGCGCCCAGGCGCCACCGCCGAACAGCAGCGCCGCGGCGGGCGCCCACCCGAGCGGCTCGATCAGCAGCAGGTGCGCCACCACGAGCGCCACGATCTTCACGAGCGCGAGCCAGTCCGTCGGAAGCTCCTGGTCGATGTCCTCGCCGTCCTCCGGGACGCCGCGGTGACCGCGGAGGATGCTCACGACCACGGCCACCGCCGACCCGAGCAGCAGCACCGACACGAACAGGGGGAACACGGTCGGACCCACCTGGGCCCCGGCAGGGACGTGGATGGAGAACACGCCGACGAGGGCGAACACACCGAGCGCGACCATGAGGAGGGCGAAGACGAGCTCGCCCCGCGGCAGAGACCCGAGCGAGCCCACGGACCGGCGTGTGCCGGTCTGCAGGCCCGAGGGTCCGGGAGACCCGGTCGACATGTCAGCCGACCAGCCCGATGTTCTGCAGCGTCGTGGTGACCTCACCGATGTTGCCGGTGAGGAACTCGTCGAACTCCGCACCGGTGAGGAACGCGTCGGCCCACCCGCGGGTCTCCAGCTCGTCCTTCCAGGCGTCCGACTCCTCCAGCTCGGTCACGATGCGCTCCAGCTCCGCGCGCTCGGCGTCGTCGATGCCCCCCGGGGCGATCACGCCGCGCCAGTTGGTGAGCACCACGTCGTAGCCCGCGTCGGTGATGGTGTCGACGTCGGGCAGCTGCGCGACGGGCTCGTCGGACGACACCGCGAGCGCCTTCATCGTCCCCGCCTCGATGTGCTGCAGGAACTCGCCGACGCCCGAGATGCCCGCGGCGACCTTGCCGCCGAGGATCAGCGACGTCGCCTCGCCGCCACCGGAGTTGGGCGTGTAGTTGAGCTTCTCCGCGATCTCCCCGCCGTCCAGGCCCGCCTCCTCCAGCAGGAGCCCGGCCAGGATGTGGTCGGCCCCGCCCGCCGAACCGCCGGTGATGGTCACGGCCTGTCCGCGGTCGACGACGTCCTCCACCAGGTCCTCGAGCGTGTCGTACTCCGACTCCGCGGGCACGACCACCACGAGCGGCTCGTCGGTGAGGCGGGCGATCGGCGTCATGTCCTCGATGCGGACCGCGGACGCGTTGGTCTCGACCGCTCCGACCATGACCAGTCCCATCACCATGAGCGTCGCCGGGTCCTTCTCGTTGGCGAGCTGCGCGAGGCCGACGGTCCCCCCGGCGCCTCCGACGTTCGTGACCGGGGCGGAGCCGACGATCCCCTCCTCCGTGAGCAGCTGCGACATCGCGCGGCCGGTCTGGTCCCACCCGCCGCCAGGGTCGGCGGGGACCACGATGTTCAGGTCGGTGATGGCGACGGCTTCGCCGTCTCCGTCCGAGCCTCCGGCGTCTCCGCCTCCCGACGAGCACGCGGTGAGAGCGAGGGCGGTGGCGGCGACCGCGGCGGTCAGGGTGGCGATGCGGACGTACTTCATGGCGCTCCTCCTTGAGCGTTCGAGTGCAATCCGTCCACCATCGAGGTGTGGATGCGGCCGCTCAAGCTTCCGAAACCATTGGTCGCGTTCCGTAAGTATTGGTCGCGAACGCCGGTCCGCGCGGCTCGCGCCCTGGTTCGACAGCCGGGAGAATGAGCGGGTGGCCTCGAAGATGACGCTCCGGATGCAGCTGCTCGCGCTGCAGGCGCTGATCGTGTTCCTGGTGACCCTCGCCACGGGGATCGCCGCCGGGGCGTTCCAGGAGAACGCGCTCCGCGAGGCCTACAAGGATCGCATGCAGGCCGTCGCGCAGTCCGTGGCCGCGCTGCCCGTGGTGCTCGACGCGTTCGACGACGATGATCCCTCCGCCGCGATCCAGCCGGTCGCGGAGGTGATCAGGGAGGCGTCCGACCTCGCGTACGTGGTGGTCGCCAACGACGAGGGCATCCGTTACTCGCACCCGAACCCGGAGCGCATCGGCGAACGGGTCTCGACCGATCCGTCGATCCCGCTCGGCGGCGATATCTACGTGGGAACGCAGACCGGCACGCTGGGCACCTCCTGGCGCGTGAAGGTGCCGATCCGGGATGAGGACGGCGCCGTGATCGGCACGGCATCGGTGGGCATCCTGGAGTCGGAGCTCAGTGAGGAGTTCACCGCCAACCTGGTGTGGCTGATCTCCGCCATGCTCGCCGCTGCCGTGCTGGGCGTGTTCGGAGCGGCATGGGTGACCTCGGTGATCCGGCGCCGCATCTACCGCTTGGAGCCCCATCAGATCGCGGCACTCGTGAAGAACCAGGAGACCACGCTGCACGGGCTCAGCGAGGGCGTGGTCACGGTCGACGGCTCCGGGCGCATCACGCTCGCGAACGACGCGGCCGCCCGTTTCCTCGGACGAGACGCGGGCGACCTCGACGGTGCCGTAGCGGCCGACGTCCTGGGCGAGGAGCTCACGACGGTGCTGCGTGAGGGCGAGGCCGCGGGCCGCCCGGTGATCGTGGGGTCGCACGTGCTCGTCGCCCGCAGCACCGCGAGACGCGACGACGAGGCCGACCGCGGCGCGACCCTGCTGCTGCGCGATCACACCGAGCTGCACGACGTGGTGCAGCGCGTGGAGGCGGCAGACGCCATCATCGCGTTCCGCGAGCGGTTCGGCCTGCCGAAGGGCCTGAGCGCGGAGACGCTCCACCGGGTGTCCACGGCTCTCGCCGCCCGTCCGGACGCCTCGGCGGCGGAGCTGGGCGCCGACCTCGACATCTCCCGCGTGAGCGCCCGCCGCTACCTGGAGCATCTGGCCGCCACCGGGCAGGCGGTGCGCTCGCTCGACTACAGCACGAAGGGCCGGCCTGGCGCACGCTATCGCAGCACCGACGGCCGCTGACGTCCCCCGATGACGACTAAGCCCGCCACCCCGGGTGGGGTGGCGGGCTTCGTGGCGTACGAGTGTTACTCGGACTTCTTCTCGACAGCGTCCTCGGCGGCGGCCTCAGCGGCCTCGCCCTCGGCCTGCGACTCGGCGCCGGCCTCGGCAGCGGCGTCCTCGGCCGGGGTCTCCTCGGCCGGAGCCTCGGTGGTCTCCTCGGCGGGGGTCTCCTCGGCGGCGGGCTTCTCGGCCTTCGGCGCGGCAGCAGCCTTCTTGGTCGACTTCGCCTTCGGGGTGACGGGCTCGAGGACGAGCTCGATCACGGCCATCGGAGCGTTGTCGCCCTTACGGTTGCCGACCTTGGTGATGCGCGTGTAGCCACCCTCGCGGTCCGCGACGAGCGGAGCGATCTCGTTGAACAGGACGTGCACGACTTCCTTGTCACCGATGACCGACAGCACGCGACGGCGTGCGTGCAGGTCTCCGCGCTTGGCGAAGGTGATCAGGCGCTCGGCGAGCGGACGCAGGCGCTTGGCCTTGGTCTCGGTCGTCTTGATCGACTTGTGGGTGTACAGCGCGGCAGCCAGGTTGGCAAGCAGCAGGCGCTCGTGGGCGGGGCCGCCTCCGAGGCGGGGACCCTTCGTGGGCTTGGGCATAATCGTCTAACTCCTGGTCAGGAAAGGTCGGGTATCAGAAGGACTCGTCTTCGCTGCCGCCGTAGAAGTGGGCGCCGTCGAAACCGGGCACCGAATCCTTGAGCGACAGACCGAGCGAGATGAGCTTGTCGCGCACCTCGTCGACCGACTTCTGGCCGAAATTGCGGATGTTCATGAGCTGCGTCTCCGAGAGGGCGACGAGCTCCGAAACGGTGTTGATGCCCTCACGCTTCAGGCAGTTGTACGAGCGGACCGACAGGTCGAGGTCCTCGATCGGCATCGACAGCTCGTTGGAGTTCACAGCCTCCACGGGCGCCGGGCCGATCTCGATGCCCTCGGCCTCGACGTTCAGCTCGCGGGCGAGACCGAACAGCTCGGTGAGCGTCTTGGCGGCCGAGGCGACGGCGTCGCGCGGGCTGATCGCCGACTTGGTCTCGACGTCGAGGACGAGCTTGTCGAAGTCGGTGCGCTCACCGGCACGGGTGGCGTCGACGCGGTAGCTGACCTTGAGGACCGGCGAGTAGATCGAGTCGATCGGGATCTGGCCCGCCTCGGCGTACTCGTTGCGGTTCTGCGTCGCCGAGACGTAGCCACGACCGCGCTCGATCGTCAGCTCGAGCTCGAACTTGGCGGTGTCGTTGAGCGTGGCGATGACGAGCTCGGGGTTGTGCACCTCGACACCGGCCGGAGCCGAGATGTCGGCGGCGGTCACTTCACCGGCACCGGTCTTGCGCAGGTACGCCGTGATGGGCTCGTCGCGCTCGCTGGAGACGACCAGCTGCTTGATGTTGAGGATGATCTCGGTGACATCCTCCTTCACGCCGGGGATGGTGCTGAACTCGTGCAGCACGCCGTCGATACGGACGCTGGTGACAGCGGCGCCGGGGATCGACGACAGCAGGCTGCGGCGCAGCGCGTTGCCGATCGTGTAGCCGAAGCCGGGCTCCAGAGGCTCGATGATGAACCGGCTCCGGTTCTCGACGATCTTTTCCTCGGTCAGTGTGGGACGCTGTGCAATAAGCACTCTGTGTTCCTTTCGATCACATGCCCGCTATATGACATGTGGTGGGGTGAGGTCTTGAGTTGTGGAAGTCGATGCCCGCGCGGGGCGCCGAGCCGCTCGGCTCCGGAGAGACGAGCGGCTCGGTGCACGCATCAGACGCGGCGACGCTTCGGCGGGCGGCAGCCGTTGTGCGCCTGCGGGGTGACGTCCTGGATCGAGCCCACCTCGAGGCCGGCGGCCTGCAGCGAGCGGATCGCGGTCTCGCGGCCGGAGCCCGGACCCTTCACGAAGACGTCGACCTTCTTGACGCCGTGCTCCTGCGCCTGGCGGGCGGCCGACTCGGCGGCCATGCCTGCGGCGTACGGGGTCGACTTGCGGGAGCCCTTGAAGCCCACGCCACCCGACGACGCCCAGCTGATGACAGCGCCGGACGGGTCGGTGATCGAAACGATGGTGTTGTTGAACGTCGACTTGATGTGGGCCTGGCCCAGCGCGATGTTCTTCTTCTCCTTGCGGCGCGGCTTGCGCGCGGCGGCCTTGGGTGCAGCCATGAAAGTGTTCTCCTAGTCCCTGGCCGCTGCTTAGCGGGCCTTCTTCTTGCCGGCGACGGTGCGCTTCGGGCCCTTGCGGGTACGGGCGTTGGTCTTGGTGCGCTGGCCGCGGACCGGGAGGCCACGACGGTGGCGCAGGCCCTCGTAGGAGCCGATCTCGACCTTGCGGCGGATGTCTGCGGCGACCTCGCGGCGAAGGTCACCCTCCACCTTGTAGTTGCCTTCGATGTAGTCGCGGAGGGCGACGAGCTGGTCGTCGCTGAGGTCCTTCACGCGGATGCTCTCGTCGATGTCGGTCGCCTTGAGGATCTCGACCGAGCGGGTACGGCCGACGCCGTAGATGTAGGTAAGGGCGATCACCACGCGCTTGTCGCGCGGGATGTCAACGCCGGCAAGACGTGCCATGCGGTTCTCCTGGGTGTTGTGGAGGTGTGGAGCAGGATCGGTGCCCGGGCCTCCGCCCCGAGGTGTCCCCCGCTGTCGCGGGTTCTGATCCTGCCGTGTCGTATTGAGTTATGAGATTGCGAGAGCGCTGCTCACGCAGCGGTGGGCACTCAGCCCTGGCGCTGCTTGTGACGCGGGTTGCTCTTGCAGATCACCATGACGCGGCCGTGGCGGCGGATCACCTTGCAGTGGTCGCAGATCGGCTTGACGCTGGGGTTGACCTTCATGTTGTTTCCTGTTCGCTGTCTTCACCGGGCAGGCGGAATGCCTGGGGTGTTACTTCTCGACCGATCAGCGGTAGCGGTAGACGATGCGGCCGCGGGTCAGATCGTAGGGGCTGAGCTCCACGACGACACGATCCTCGGGGATGATGCGGATGTAGTTCTGCCGCATCTTTCCGGAGATCGTCGCCAGGACCTTGTGTCCGTTGGTGAGCTCAACGCGGAACATCGCGTTGGGCAGAGCCTCGGAGATCACGCCTTCGATCTCGATGACACCGTCTTTCTTAGCCATAGCCTCGCTGACGCTTCTGCAGACCGGTCGATCTGCGGTGGATGGGTGGGGGTGGCGCCTGGCCGATCGGACACGCCGAACGCATGGCACAAGGCACCAAAGATCTATGTTATCCGACGATGCCCCGTCCGGCAACTTGGCCGGACGGGGCATCGGGGCGGATCACACTCAGCTCAGGAGGTCGGTGAGCTTCTTCATGTCGGCCTGATTCTGCAGGTCGAGCCGCTCGCCGTTGATCTCCACGGTCGGGGTGCCCTTGATGTCGTTCTTCTTCGCCTGGGCGGCGCCGAACTTGCGATAGGTCTCGTCGGTGATGCACGAGACGACGTCGTCGTCCGCACCCACCTGCTTCGCGAACTCGGCCAGCTGGTCGGTGGTCAGACCCGCGGTGTTCTCCGTCGGCTGGTTCTCGAACAGCACCTTCGCGTAGTCGAAGTAGAGGTCGGCGTCGGACTCCGCGACGCAGAACGCCGCCCCGGCCGAACGCGACGAGTACTCGGTGCCCTGCGAGAAGCGGTCGAGGATCGCGATGGGGTGGTTCACGAGCGTGATCTCCCCGCTCGCCGCCTTCTCCTCCAGCTGCGCACCGAACTGGTCCTCGAAGGCCTTGCACGCCGGGCACTGGAAGTCGAGGAACACCGCGACGGTGTCCTTGCCGTCGCCCTTGCTGATCGAACCGGCCTCGGGGTCGAAGTTCTTGCTGGCGCTCGGCACGGCTCCTGGCGACGTGGCCTGGTTGTTGAGGAACACCACGAGTCCACCGATCGCGACCAGGACCACGACGACGGCGATGGAGATGCCGATCGCGAACCAGTTGGTGTTGCTCTTCGCCGCTGCCATTACTTTCCGATCTCTCGAGGCTCGACCCCGAACGGGGCGAGTCCGGCTCTTCCGCCATCGGGCGCGGTGAGCACCCATATGCCACCATCATGTCGGGCGACGCTATGTTCCCAATGTGAGCCGTCAGTGCCGTCGACGGTGGTCACGGTCCAGTCGTCGTCCTCGATGAACGTGGCCTCGCCGCCGGCGGTGACCATCGGCTCGATCGCCAGCACGAGCCCGGGCTTCACGTCGGCGCCGCGGTCGGGCGTGCGGTAGTTGAACACGCTCGGGGCCTCGTGCATCTTGCGGCCGATCCCGTGGCCGACGTACTCGCGGAGGATGCCGTACGGCTCCCCCGACACCACCGACGGCCCTTGCGCCTCGATGTAGTCCTGGATCGCGGCGCCGATCTCGTCGATCGAGGTCGCGGTGGCCATCGCGGCGATGCCCGCCCACATCGACCCCTCGGTCACGCGCGAGAGCTCCTCGCGACGGGCCACGAGCTCCGGACGCTCCGCGTCGGGGACGACGACCGTGATCGCGCTGTCGCCGTTCCATCCCTCGTACTGGGCGCCGCAGTCCACCGACACGATGTCGCCGGGCTCGAGCACGCGCTCCCCCGGGATGCCGTGGACCACCTGCTCGTTCACCGACACGCAGATCGTGTGGTGATAGCCGCGCACGAGCTGGAAGTTCGACTCGGCCCCGCGCTGGCGGATCGCGCGGTTGGCTGCGGCGTCGAGCTCGATGGTCTTCACGCCCGCCCTGATGAGGGGACGGACGGCATCGAGTGCCGCGGCCGTGATCAGCCCGGGCTCGACCATGGCGCGCAACTGCGCCGGGGTCTTGTAGATCGAGCGGCGGAACATCTCAGGCTGCGGAGGCCGCGGAGCGCAGACCCCTCGCGGAGAGTGCTGCAGCGATGCGCTCGGTGATCTCCTCGAGCGAGCCGACGCCGTCGATGCGGTCGACGATCCCGCGCGCGCTGTAGACCTCGATGATCGGGGCCGTCTCGTTCTCGTAGATGTCCAGGCGGTGTGCGATGGCCTCGTCCGTGTCGTCCGAGCGCCCCTGCTCCGCGGCACGGAGCGCGAGACGCGCGATGCTCTCCTCGCGCGGGACGTCGAGCAGGATCACGGCGTCGAGCGCCTCCCCCCGGCCCTCCAGGAACGCGTCGAGGTGCTCGACCTGAGCCGTGTTCCGGGGGTAGCCGTCGAGCAGGAAGCCGTTCGCGGCATCCTCCTGGCTCAGCCGGTCGCGCACGATCTCGCTCGTCAGCTCGTCCGGCACGAGGTCGCCCTTGTCGAGGATGGCCGTGACCTGCTGGCCGAGTGCCGTCCCCTCCTTGATGTTCGCGCGGAAGATGTCTCCGGTCGAGACGACCGGGATGCCGTAGGTCTCGGCGATGCGCACACCCTGCGTGCCCTTGCCGGAACCCTGCGGACCGACGATGAGAAGACGTGCGGATGCTGTCATCGGAGAAGCCCTTCGTAGTGTCGCTGCTGCAGCTGGGCGTCGATCTGCTTGACCGTCTCCAGTCCGACGCCGACGATGATGAGGATCGACGCGCCACCGAACGGGAAGTTCTGGTTGGCACCGACCGTGGCGAGGGCGATCAGCGGGATCAGCGCGATCAGACCCAGGTAGAGCGAGCCGGGCAGCGTGATGCGGGTGAGCACGTAGTCGAGGTACTCGGCCGTCGGGCGACCCGCGCGGATGCCGGGGATGAAGCCGCCGTACTTCTTCATGTTGTCGGCGACCTCGACCGGGTTGAACGTGATCGCGACGTAGAAGTAGGTGAACCCGATGATCAGCAGGAAGTAGGCGATCATGTAGATCGGGCTGTTGCCGCTCGTGAAGTTCGCCGTGACCCAGCTCACCCAGGCGGGCGGCGTCGAGCCGTCCTGCGGGGTGTTGAACTGCGCGATCAGCGCGGGGATGTACAGCAGCGACGACGCGAAGATCACGGGGATCACACCCGCCATGTTCACCTTGATCGGGATGTACGTGTTCGTGCCGCCGTACGTGCGCCGGCCCACCATCCGCTTGGCGTACTGCACCGGGATGCGGCGCTGCGACTGTTCGACGAACACCACCAGGCCCATCACGATGATGCCGACCACGAGCACGAGCAGGAAGATCTCGAAGCCCTTCGTCTGCCAGATGATGCTCATGGCGCCCGGGAAGGTGGCGGCGATCGAGGTGAAGATCAGCAGCGACATGCCGTTGCCGATGCCGCGCTCGGTCACGAGCTCCGCGAACCACATGATGAGGCCGGTACCGGCGGTCATCGCCATGATGATGAGCAGCTGCGCCCACCACACGTCGTTCGTGAGCAGCTGCTGGCAGGCCGCGATGTCGGTCGCGCCGAACAGCTGACCGCTGCGGGCGACCGTGACGAGCGTCGTCGACTGCAGCAGCGCGAGCGCGATCGTGAGATACCGCGTGTACTGGGTCAGCTTCGCCTGTCCGGCCTGACCCTCCTTGTGCAGCGCCTCGAAGTGCGGGATGACGACGCGGAGGAGCTGCGTGATGATCGTCGCGGTGATGTACGGCATCACGCCGAGGGCGAAGATCGACAGCTGCAGCAGCGCGCCGCCGGAGAAGAGGTTGACCAGTCCGAGCAGGCCCTCGGTGCCGGTGTTGGCCGCGAGGCACTCCTCGACGTTCGGGAAGTTCACGAACGGCGCGGGGACGTTCGAGCCGAGTCGGTAGATCGCGATGATGGCGAGCGTGAAACCGATCTTCCGACGCAGGTCGGGCGTGCGGAAGATCCGCGCGATGGCGCTAAACAAGGACGTTCCTCCTGAAAAGGTTGCCGATCCCTGAAGGACGGCTGAAAGACCAGGGTAACTCACTCCGAGGTCTGCGATTGCGGCGTCGCCGCCTGCCCGCCTGCCGAATCAGAAGAGGGGCCGGAGAATCTCCGACCCCTCTTCTGCGGTGGTTACTTGACGGATCCGCCCGCAGCCACGATCTTCTGCTCGGCGGAACCCGAGACCTTGTCGACCGCGACGGTGAGCTTCACGGCGATGTCGCCGTTGCCGAGAACCTTGACCTTCTCGTTCTTGCGGACCGCACCCTTGGCCACCAGGTCGCTGACGGTCACGTCGCCGCCCTGGGGGTAGAGCTCCGCGAGCTTCTCCAGGTTGACGACCTGGTACTCGACGCGGAACGGGTTCTTGAACCCGCGCAGCTTCGGGGTGCGCATGTGCAGCGGCATCTGCCCACCCTCGAAGCCGACGCGCACGGTGTTGCGGGCCTTCGTGCCCTTCGTGCCGCGACCGGCGGTCTTGCCCTTCGAGCCCTCACCGCGACCCACACGGGTCTTGGCGGTGTTGGCGCCGGGGACCGGACGCAGGTGGTGCACCTTGAGCACGCCGGGGCGGGACGCGGGAGCGTCCTTCTTCGGCGCGGCCTTCTTCGCAGCCGGCTTCGCGGCGGCGTCGGCCTTCGCGTCGGAGGCGGCCGTCTTGGCCGGCGCCTTCTTCGCAGCGGGCTTCTTCTCAGCAGCAGCCTTGGGAGCGGCAGCCTTCTTCGGGGCCTTCTCAGCCTCGACGGCGGCGTCGTTCTTCTCAGCCATTAGTCGATCTCCTCAACCTTGACGAGGTGGGCGACGGTCTTGACGTAGCCGCGCGTCTGCGCGTCGTCGGGGCGGACGGTGCTGTCACCGATCCGCTTGAGACCGAGGCTGCGCAGCGTGTCGCGCTGGTTCTGCTTCTCGCTCACCTTGGACTTGATCTGCGTGACCTTGAGTCGCGCGGCCATCAGGCACCTACCTTCTGTGCAGCGATGGCCTCGGCCTCGGCACGCACGAGACGCGCCGGGGCGACCTGGTCGAACTCGAGACCACGACGTGCGGCGACGGCGCGGGGCTCCTCGAGCTCCTTCAGGGCGGTGACCGTCGCGTGCACGATGTTGATCGTGTTCGACGAGCCGAGCGACTTGGACAGCACGTCGTGGATACCAGCGCACTCGAGCACGGCGCGGACCGGACCACCGGCGATCACACCGGTACCGGCAGCGGCCGGACGCAGCAGCACGACACCGGCGGCCGACTCACCCTGCACGGGGTGCGGGATGGTGCTGCCGACGCGGGGCACGCGGAAGAAGTTGCGCTTGGCCTCTTCGACACCCTTCGAGATCGCCAGGGGGACCTCGCGGGCCTTGCCGTAGCCGACGCCCACCAGACCGTTGCCGTCACCGACGACCACGAGAGCGGTGAAGCTGAAGCGACGACCACCCTTCACGACCTTCGAGACGCGGTTGATGGTGACGACGCGCTCCAGGAACTGGTTGTCGCCGCGGTCGCGCGAGTTGCGGTCGCGGCCGCCCTGGTTGCGGTCACGTCCGCCGCGGCGGCCGTCCCGCTGGTCACGAGTCGGCTCAGCCTGCGTGGTGCCGGCGGCCGTCTCGGAAGTGGCAGCTGCCGCTTCGGTCACTTCGTTCTCCTTGTTGTCACTCACAGTGCCAGACCCCCTTCACGGGCGCCGTCGGCGATGGCGGCGACACGACCCGCGTAGCGGTTGCCGCCACGGTCGAACACAGCCTCGGAAACGCCGGCAGCCTTCGCACGCTCGGCGAGCAGCTCGCCGACCTTGCGAGCCTTGGCGGTCTTGTCGCCCTCGAGCGAGCGCAGGTCGGTCTCGAGCGTCGATGCCGACGCGACCGTGTGACCCTTGCTGTCGTCGACGAGCTGCACGAAGACGTGACGCGCCGAACGGTTGACGACGAGACGCGGACGCGCCTCGGTGCCCACGATCTTCTTGCGAAGACGGGCGTGACGACGCGCGCGGGCGTCGGACTTCGACTTCACAGCCATGGTTACTTACCAGCCTTTCCGGCCTTGCGACGCACGACCTCGCCGGCGTAGCGCACACCCTTGCCCTTGTACGGCTCGGGCTTGCGGATCTTGCGGATGTTCGCAGCCGCCTCACCGACGGCCTGCTTGTCGATCCCGCTGACGGTGAGCTTGTTCGTGCCCTCGACCGTGAGCGTGATGCCGGCGGGCGGGTCGATCAGGACCGGGTGCGAGAAGCCGAGGGCGAACTCGACCGAGCTGCCCTTCTGCTGCACGCGGTAACCGGTGCCGACGACCTCGAGACCCTTGGAGTAGCCCTGGGTCACGCCGATGATGTTGTTGTTGATGAGCGTGCGGGTCAGGCCGTGAAGCGACCGGGACTCGCGCTCGTCGTCGGGGCGGGTGACGAGAACCTGGTTCTCCTCGACCGACACCTCGATGGGGCTGGCCACCGTGAGGGTGAGCTCACCCTTGGGGCCCTTCACCGCGACCTCACGGCCGTCGACCGAAACGGTCACGCCCGCGGGAACGTCGATGGGAAGTCGTCCAATACGCGACATTTCGGATTACCACACGTAGGCGAGAACTTCTCCGCCCACGCCCTTCTGCTCAGCCTGGCGGTCCGTGAGGAGACCGGAGGAGGTGGACAGGATGGCCACGCCGAGGCCGCCGAGGACCGTGGGGATCTCGGTGGACTTCGCGTACACGCGAAGGCCGGGCTTCGACACGCGCTTGATGCCCGCGATGGAGCGCTCGCGGTTCGGGCCGTACTTCAGCGTCAGCGTGAGGTTCTTGCCCACGCGCGCGTCGGACGTCTCCCAACCGGCGATGTAGCCCTCCTGCTGGAGGATCTCCGCGATGTGCGTCTTGAGCTTGCTCGACGGCAGGGTCACGGAGTCGTGGTGCGCCGAGTTCGCGTTGCGCAGACGGGTCAGCATGTCTGCGACCGGGTCTGTCATTGTCATGGTTGTCTACTTTCGTTCATGAGGTTCCGGCTGCCGTTACACGACAGACGGCCTGCGATGAGCACGCAATCTTCAATTGTACGTGCACATCGACGGGCTCAGTGACACGAGACCACTGAGCCCGTCGACGGTGTTACGCCTGAGCGTCGTCCGCGCGGAACGGGAAGCCGAGGTGACGCAGAAGCGCGCGGCCCTCGTCGTCCGTCTTCGCCGAGGTCACGACGGTGATGTCGAAGCCCCGGACGCGGTCGATCTTGTCCTGATCGATCTCGTGGAACACGCTCTGCTCCTGGAGACCGAACGTGTAGTTGCCGTTGCCGTCGAACTGCTTGGCCGACAGACCGCGGAAGTCGCGGATGCGGGGCAGAGCGAGCGACACCAGACGGTCCACGAACTCCCACGCGCGGTCACCGCGGAGGGTGACGTGCGCGCCGATGGCCTGTCCCTCACGCAGCTTGAACTGCGCGATCGACTTGCGAGCCTTCGTGACGATCGGCTTCTGACCGGTGATGCGGGTGAGGTCCTCGACCGCACCATCGATCACCTTGCTGTCGCGAGCCGCCTCGCCGACACCGGTGTTCACGACCACCTTGACCAGGCCGGGGATCTGCATGACGTTCGAGTAGCCGAACTCGTCCTGCAGAGCCTTCTTGATCTCGGCGTTGTACTTCGCCTTCAGGCGGGGCTGGATCTTGCCAGCCACCGCAGCGTCGGTCGTTGCCATCAGAGGTCCTTACCGCTCTTCTTCGCGTACCGCACGCGGACGGTGCGCTTGACGCCGTCCTTGGTCTGCTCCTCGACCCGGTGGCCGACCTTGGTCGGCTTCTTGGTCGAGGGGTCGACGAGTGCGACGTTCGAGATGTGGATGGGCGCCTCGACGGTCTCGAGGCCACCCGTCTTGGTGCCACGCTGCGTCTGACCGACGCGCGTGTGCTTGGTGACGTAGTTGACGCCCTCGACGACGACACGGTTCTGCTCGACGAGGATGTCGAGCACCTTGCCCTGCTTGCCGCGGTCGCCACCACGCTCGGGCTTGGCGCCCGAGATGACCTGAACCAGGTCGCCCTTCTTGATCTTCGCCATGATCAGATGACCTCCGGTGCCAGCGAGACGATCTTCATGAACTTCTTGTCGCGAAGCTCACGGCCGACCGGGCCGAAGATACGGGTGCCGCGGGGCTCCCCGTCGTTCTTCAGGATGACGGCGGCGTTCTCGTCGAACTTGATGTAGGAGCCGTCCGGACGACGGACCTCCTTCTTGGTGCGGACGATGACCGCCTTGACGACGTCGCCCTTCTTGACGTTGCCACCGGGGATCGCGTCCTTGACGGTTGCGACGATGGTGTCGCCCAGGCCCGCGTAGCGGCGGCGCGAACCACCGAGAACGCGGATCGTGAGCAGCTCCTTGGCGCCGGTGTTGTCGGCGACCTTGAGTCGGGACTCCTGCTGAATCACTTGGCCTTCTCCAGAATCTCCACCAGGCGCCAGCGCTTCGTGGCGCTCAGCGGGCGGGTCTCGTTGATCAGGACCAGGTCGCCGATGCCGGCGGTGTTCGCCTCATCGTGCGCCTTGACCTTCGACGTGCGGCGGATGACCTTGCCGTAAAGCGGGTGCTTCACGCGGTCCTCCACCTCGACGACGATGGTCTTGTCCATCTTGTCGCTGACGACGTAGCCGCGACGGGCCTTGCGGTACCCGCGGGCGTCCGCGTCGCGAACGTCGTGAGCGGCGTGCTCAACCTCGACGGCAGCTTCCTTCTTGGTGGCCATCACTCAGCCTCTTCCTTCACGGCGTCGTCGGCGGCGTCCGCCTTCTTCGCCTTCGACTTGGTCGCCTTCTTCGCGGGAGCCTCGACCGGAGCGGGCGTCGCACGGATGCCCAGCTCACGCTCGCGGATCACGGTGTACAGGCGCGCGATGTCGCGCTTGACGGCGCGGATGCGGCCGTGACTCTCCAGCTGGCCGGTGGCCGACTGGAAACGGAGGTTGAACAGCTCCTCCTTGGCCTTGCGCAGCTCCTCAACGAGGCGCTGGTCTTCGAACGTGTCGAGCTCTGCCGGAGCGAGCTCCTTGGTGCCGATCGCCATTACGCGTCGCCCTCCTCGCGCTTGATGATGCGTGCCTTGAGCGGCAGCTTGTGGATTGCACGGGTCAGTGCCTCGCGAGCGAGCTGCTCGTCGACACCCGCGACCTCGAAGAGGACGCGGCCCGGCTTGACGTTGGCGACCCACCACTCGGGGGAACCCTTACCGGAACCCATGCGGGTCTCGGCCGGCTTCTTCGTGAGCGGACGGTCCGGGTAGATGTTGATCCACACCTTGCCGCCACGCTTGATGTGACGGGTCATCGCGATACGAGCGGACTCGATCTGACGGTTCGTCACGTACGCGGGCGTGAGGGCCTGGATGCCGAACTCGCCGAAGGAGACCTTCGTGCCGCCGGTGGCCTGACCCGAGCGACCCGGGTGGTGCTGCTTGCGGTACTTGACCTTACGGGGGATGAGCATTATGCCGAAGCTCCTTCTGCAACAGGTGCCTCGTTGCGCGGGGCACGGCGGCGGTCACCACGGTCGTCGCGGCGCGACTTCGGCGCGTTGGCCTGCTCGCGTGCGAGCTCCTTGGCGGTGAGGTCGCCCTTGTAGATCCACACCTTCACGCCGATGCGGCCGAAGGTGGTCTTGGCCTCGTAGAAGCCGTAGTCGATGTTCGCGCGCAGCGTGTGCAGCGGCACACGACCCTCGCGGTAGAACTCCGAGCGGCTCATCTCAGCGCCGCCGAGACGGCCCGAGACCTGGATGCGGATGCCCTTGGCGCCGGCGCGCTGAGCGCCCTGCAGACCCTTGCGCATCGCGCGACGGAACGCCACACGAGCAGAGAGCTGCTCGGCGATGCCCTGCGCGACCAGCTGAGCGTCGGCCTCGGGGTTCTTGACCTCGAGGATGTTCAGCTGGATCTGCTTGCCCGTGAGCTTCTCGAGGTCGCCGCGGATGCGCTCGGCCTCTGCACCACGACGACCGATCACGATGCCCGGACGGGCGGTGTGGATGTCGACGCGGACGCGGTCACGGGTGCGCTCGATCTCGATGTTCGAGACGCCGGCGCGGTCGAGCTGCGTCTGCAGCAGGCGACGGATCTTGATGTCCTCGGCCACGTAGTCGGCGTAACGCTGACCCGGCTTCGTCGAGTCGGAGAACCAGCGCGACACGTGGTCCGTGGTGATGCCGAGGCGGAAGCCGTACGGGTTGACCTTCTGTCCCATTACTTGCTCGCCTTCTTGTTGCTGTCGCCGGCCGCGGCAGGAGCCGCCTCCGGCGTCGAGAGCACGACCGTGATGTGGCTCGTGCGCTTCTTGATCTGGAAAGCGCGACCCTGTGCACGGGGCTGGAAACGCTTGAGCGTCGTGCCCTCGTCCACGTACGCGTTCTTCACGTACAGGTCCTGCTCGTCGAGGTACTCGCCGTCACGATCCGCCTTGACCTGCGCGTTGGCCATGGCCGACGCGACAAGCTTGTAGATCGGCTCACTGGCGCTCTGCTGCGCGAACTTCAGGATCGCGAGAGCTTCCTGGGCCTGCTTGCCCTTGATGAGCGCGACGACACGACGAGCCTTCTGAGGGGTCACGCGGATGTGTCGCACGCGTGCGATGGACTCCACCATTTCTCTCTCCTCTATCGTCCCCGCGTCAGCGGCGACGGCCCTTCTTGTCGTCCTTCTCGTGGCCGCGGAAGGTGCGGGTGGGCGCGAACTCGCCCAGCTTGTGACCGACCATGGTCTCGGACACGAACACGGGGATGTGCTTGCGTCCGTCGTGGACCGCGATCGTGTGACCCAGCATGGCCGGGATGATCATGGACCGACGGGACCAGGTCTTGATGACGTTCTTGGTGCCGGCTTCGTTCTGCACGACCACCTTGCGAAGCAGGTGCTCGTCGACGAAGGGGCCCTTCTTAAGACTGCGAGGCATCTTCTCTTACTCCTACTTGCGCTTCTTGCCGGCGTTGCGACGACGCACGATGTACTTGTCGCTTTCCTTGTTGGCGTGACGGGTGCGACCCTCGGCCTGACCCCACGGGGAGACCGGGTGACGACCACCGGACGTCTTGCCCTCACCACCACCGTGCGGGTGGTCGACCGGGTTCATCGCGACACCACGGACGGTCGGGCGGACGCCCTTCCAGCGCATACGGCCGGCCTTGCCCCAGTTGATGTTCGACTGCTCGGCGTTGCCGACCTCGCCGATGGTCGCGCGGCAGCGCGCATCGACGTTGCGGATCTCGCCGGAGGGCAGACGCAGCTGGGCGTAGGGGCCGTCCTTCGCCACGAGGCGGACGGATGCACCGGCCGAGCGCGCCATCTTCGCGCCGCCGCCGGGGCGGAGCTCGATGGCGTGGATGACGGTACCCGTGGGGATGTTCTTCAGCGGGAGGTTGTTTCCCGGCTTGATGTCCGCCGCGGGGCCCGACTCGACGATGTCGCCCTGGTTCAGCTTCGCCGGCGCGAGGATGTAGCGCTTCTCGCCGTCGAAGTAGTGCAGGAGCGCGATGCGCGCGGTGCGGTTGGGGTCGTACTCGATGTGAGCGACACGGGCGTTCACGCCGTCCTTGTCATTGCGACGGAAGTCGATGACGCGGTACTGGCGCTTGTGGCCACCACCGATGTGACGGGTCGTGATGCGGCCCTGGTTGTTGCGACCACCGGTCTTCGAGAGCGGGCGCAGCAGCGACTTCTCCGGCGTCGATCGGGTGATCTCGGCGAAGTCAGCCACTGACGAGCCGCGACGGCCCGGGGTCGTGGGCTTGTACTTGCGAATAGCCATGATTGTCCTTATCCCCCGGATCAGCCGATTGCCGTGAAGATGTCGATGGTGCCCGACTTCAGGCTCACGATGGCGCGCTTGGTGTCCTTGCGCTTGCCCGTGCCGAAGCGGGTGCGACGGGCCTTGCCGACGCGGTTGATCGTGTTGACCGACGCGACCTTGACACCGAAGATCTTCTCGATGGCGAGCTTGATCTCGGTCTTCGAAGCGCGCGGGTCGACGAGGAAGGTGTACTTACCCTCGTCGATGAGCCCGTAGCTCTTCTCGGACACGACCGGCTTCAGGATGATGTCGCGCGGGTCCTTGTTCAGGGCCGTCTGGAGAACAGATGCCTGCTCGCTCATGCGGAGACCTCCTGGTTGGCGCCGGACTTGGAGGCGATGAAGCCCTCGAGCGCGGCCTGGGTGAAGACGATGTCGTCGGAGACGAGAACGTCGTAGGCGTTGAGCTGGTCGAACGACAGCAGGTGCACGTTGCCGAGGTTGCGCAGGCTCTTGAGCGCGAGCTCGTCGCCGCGCTCGATGACCACGAGCACGTTCTTCGACGTGGCGACCTGGGCGAGGAAGCCCGCGGCGGCCTTGGTCGACGGAGCACCGTCGGTGCCGAACGTGTCGATCGCGTGCAGGCGGTCGCCGCGGAAGCGGTCGCTGAGCGCGCCGAGGAGGGCGGCCGCGATCATCTTCTTGGGCGTGCGCTGCGAGTAGTCACGCGGCTTCGGGCCGTGGACGATGCCACCGCCGGTCATGTGCGGCGCGCGGATCGAGCCCTGACGGGCGTTACCCGTGCCCTTCTGCTTGAAGGGCTTGCGGCCGGCGCCGGAGACCTCGCCACGACGCTTGGTCGAGTGCGTGCCCTGGCGAGCCGCCGCGAGCTGCGCGACGACGACCTGGTGGATGAGCGGGATGTTCGTCTTGACGTCGAACAGAGCGGCGGGCAGCTCGACCGAGCCAGCCTTCTTGCCGTCTGCCTTGAGGACGTCGAGCGCGAGAGTGGAGTCAGCCATGATCAGGCACCCTTCACTGCGTTGCGGACGTAGACGATGCGGCCACGAGCACCGGGGACGGCGCCCTTGACGAGCATCAGACCCTTCTCGATGTCGATGGCGTGCACCGTGAGGTTGAGGACGGTCACGCGCTCGCCACCCATACGGCCGGCCATGCGCATGCCCTTGAAGACACGGCTCGGGGTCGACGAGGCGCCGATCGAACCGGGCTTGCGGTGGTTGCGGTGCGCACCGTGCGAGGCGGAGACGCCCTTGAAGTTGTGGCGCTTCATGACACCGGCGGTGCCCTTGCCCTTGCTCGTGCCGACGACGTCGACGAGCTGGCCGGCCTCGAACGTGCCGTCCACCGTGAGCTCCTGGCCCAGCGAGTAGTCGGCGGCGTCGGCCGTGCGGATCTCGGTCACGTGGCGACGCGGCGTGACGCCGGCTGCCTCGAAGTGAGCCGAGAGGGGCTTGTTCACCTTGCGGGGGTCGATCTGGCCGTACGCGATCTGCACGGCGTTGTAGCCGTCCTTCTCGGGCGTACGGATCTGCGTGACCACGTTCGGCGCGAGCTCGATGACGGTGACGGGAACGAGCTTGCCGTTCTCGTTCCACACCTGGGTCATGCCGAGCTTCGTGCCCAGCATGCCCTTGGAAACCTTGGAGTTGATGTCAGCCATGTCGAACCTCAGAGCTTGATCTCGATGTTGACGTCGGCCGGCAGGTCGAGGCGCATCAGCGAGTCGACGGCCTTGGGCGTCGGGTCGACGATGTCGATCAGACGCTTGTGGGTGCGCATCTCGAAGTGCTCGCGGCTGTCCTTGTACTTGTGGGGCGACCGGATGACGCACACGACGTTCTTCTCGGTCGGAAGGGGCACGGGTCCGACGACAGTCGCGCCCGCACGGGTCACGGTGTCGACGATCTTGCGTGCGGACGTGTCGATGACCTCGTGGTCATACGACTTCAGGCGAATGCGGATCTTCTGTCCCGCCATTGTCTGCTCTCTCTCTATAAGCGTCGTACCGTCCTGGACCGGGTGGCCCTGGGGCATTGGACGCACGTCGGCGCGGATTGCGCCTCGGCACGAGAACGGCTCTGCGAACCGATCTGCTGCACCACTGTTCTGCTGTCAGCCGGACGCCCGGAGGCGAACGGATGCCCGACCCTCGCCGCGCACGGCGATGCCCTCGAAATGAAGGTGTCGGGATTGTGTTCTGCTGCCCGCGGCCTAGAACCCTGTGCTTCCGAAGAGGCACCGTCTATGCACTGCCCTGGCAGTGATCCGGCGCACGCACAGCGGCGACGGAATATCGAACCTGTCTATTCTGCCACGGGCGATTTCACTTCTGCAAACCCGGGCGTGTCGCGCCTCGTGTCCGCCCTCTTCGGCGGGGGTCTGCAGCTCGTGCTCAGGCCCGAGTGGAGCGCGGGGCGAGGCATCCCCATGCCTCGCCCCGCTTGGGGAGGGCGTTCAGTGCGAGGGGGCACACCGAACGCGAGGTGCCCAGCGTGAAGGGACGCCGGACGCCTCGACCGAGGGCACGGCGGAAGACCCGCCGCGCAGGCGGGGAGACGCTCTGGCGCAAAGAGTGCGCGCGTCGCACGATGATCCCCAAGATCGTTTTCCCCAGTGTGAACGCGGTAGAACCGCGTGCTTCAGGAAACCGAACCCCTTCGGTTTCCCCGACCGCAAGATCCCCAGGCGGTCTGCATCATCCTACTCGATCTCTCCGTCAGTTCGCCAGTTCGCGCTCGCGCGTGCCGAGATTCCAGAGCGTCCGGGTACGAGAAGAGCGGCGCCCCTCGGAGGAAGCGCCGCTCGTGAACGATCTCGGGCTACTCGTTGCCGACCGCCTTGTCCGCGCTGTCACGGATCTCGTCGATCTTGTCGGCCGCACCGGGAGCGATCTTCTTGGCGAAGTCGGCGACACCGTCGAGCACCTTGTCGCTGATGTCCTCGGCCTGCTCGCTCTTGACGGCCTCGGCGATCTTGTCCTTGTTCTGCTCGTACAGGTCCTTGCCCTTGTTCACGGCGTCGTCGATACCCATGTGGCTCCCCTTCGGAGGTGTGTGTGTCCGGCCGATGAGACCGGACACACTCATTGTGCATGCCCTCCCCCGCCCGCGGAAGCCCGATTAGAGCGTGGAAAACGACAAAGAGGCCGGACCCGAAGGTCCGACCCCTTTGCGAGGAAGCAGATGCTTACTTGATGATCTTCGTCACCGTACCGGCGCCGACCGTACGACCACCCTCACGGATGGCGAAGCCGAGGCCCTCCTCCATGGCGATCGGCTGGATCAGCTCGACCGTCATGTCGGTGGTGTCGCCGGGCATGACCATCTCGGTGCCCTCGGGCAGCGAGATGACGCCGGTGACGTCCGTGGTGCGGAAGTAGAACTGCGGGCGGTAGTTCGTGTAGAAGGGGTTGTGGCGGCCACCCTCGTCCTTGGACAGGATGTACGCGGTGCCCTCGAAGTCGGTGTGCGGCGTAACCGAACCCGGCTTCACGATGACCTGGCCACGCTCCACGTCCTCGCGCTTGGTGCCGCGGAGGAGCAGACCACAGTTCTCGCCGGCCCAGGCCTCGTCGAGCTGCTTGTGGAACATCTCGATACCGGTGACGGTCGTCTTCTGCGTCGGACGCAGACCCACGATCTCGACCTCGGAGTTGATGGCCAGCGTGCCACGCTCGGCGCGACCCGTGACGACGGTGCCCCGACCGGTGATCGTGAAGACGTCCTCGACGGGCATGAGGAAGGGCTTGTCACGGTCACGCTCCGGGTCCGGAACGCTGTCGTCGACAGCCTGCATCAGGTCCAGGATCGCCTGGGTCCACTTCTCGTCGCCCTCGAGAGCCTTGAGAGCGGAGACGCGGACGACAGGAGCGTCCTCGTCGAAGCCCTGGCCGGCGAGCAGCTCGCGGACCTCGAGCTCGACGAGCTCCAGGATCTCCTCGTCGTCGACCGCGTCCGACTTGTTCAGCGCGACCAGCAGGTAGGGAACGCCGACCTGCTTGGCGAGCAGCACGTGCTCGCGCGTCTGGGCCATCGGGCCGTCGGTGGCGGCGACCACGAGGATCGCGCCGTCCATCTGAGCCGCACCCGTGATCATGTTCTTGACGTAGTCGGCGTGGCCGGGAGCGTCGACGTGCGCGTAGTGGCGCTTCGGGGTCTCGTACTCGATGTGCGAGATGTTGATCGTGATACCACGCTGGCGCTCTTCCGGCGCCGAGTCGATGGAAGCGAAGTCACGCTGCACGTTCGTGTCGGACGGGTACTTGTCAGCAAGCACCTTCGAGATCGCTGCGGAGAGCGTGGTCTTGCCGTGGTCGACGTGACCGATCGTTCCGATGTTGACGTGCGGCTTGGTCCGCTCGAACTTGGCCTTAGCCACTGGGTCCTCCTCAGGACGTCGTTGTAGAGGTGCCGGGCACTGGTTTGCGACCGGTTCTCTACGGGTTAGGTTCTCAGTTTAGTAGAGAGGGAATGTGAAGTTGTAGGTGACCTGGGAACAGGACGGCGGGCCCTGTTCCCAGGAAGTGTTACTCGCCCTTGGCCTTCTGGACGATCTCGTCGGCCACCGCGCGCGGGACCTCGGCGTAGCTGTCGAACTCCATGGAGTAGACGGCGCGACCGGAGGTCTTCGAACGCAGGTCGCCGATGTAGCCGAACATCTCGGACAGCGGCACCGCAGCGCGCACGACCTTGACGCCGGCGGCGTCCTCCATCGACTGGATCTGGCCACGACGCGAGTTCAAGTCACCGATGACGTCACCCATGTACTCCTCGGGAGTACGGACCTCGACGGCCATCAGCGGCTCGAGCAGCACGGGGTTGGCACGACGCGCGGCCTCCTTGAAGCCCATGGAGCCCGCGATCTTGAACGCCATCTCCGAGGAGTCGACGTCGTGTGCCGCACCGTCGACGATGGTCGCCTTGACGCCCACCATCGGGTAGCCCGCCAGGACACCGACGTTCATCGCGTCCTGGAAACCGGCGTCGATCGAGCCGATGTACTCGCGCGGGATGCGGCCACCCGTGACCGCGTTCACGAATTCGTACGTCTTCTCGCCGTCGAGCTCGAGCGGCTCGATGTTGAACTGGATCTTGGCGAACTGACCCGAACCACCGGTCTGCTTCTTGTGCGTGTAGTCGTGCTTCTCGACGGCCTTGCGGATCGTCTCGCGGTACGCCACCTGCGGCTTGCCGACGTTCGCCTCGACGCGGAACTCGCGCTTCATGCGGTCGACGAGGATGTCGAGGTGCAGCTCGCCCATGCCCTTGATGGTCGTCTGACCGGTCTCGGGGTTGAGCTCCGTGCGGAAGGTCGGGTCCTCCTCAGCGAGCTTCTGGATGGCGAGACCCAGCTTCTCCTGGTCGGCCTTGGTCTTCGGCTCGATGGCGACCTCGATCACCGGCTCCGGGAACGTCATCGACTCGAGCACGACCGGCTGCTGCGGGTCGGCCAGGGTGTCACCGGTGGTGGTGTCCTTCAGTCCGATCACGGCGTAGATGTTGCCGGCGGTCAGCTTGTCGACCGGGTTCTCCTTGTTGGCGTGCATCTGGAAGATCTTCCCGATGCGCTCCTTCTTGCCCTTGGTCGAGTTGATGACCTGAGCGCCCGACTCGAGCTCACCCGAGTAGACGCGCACGTACGTCAGGCGACCGAAGAACGGGTGCACGGCGACCTTGAACGCCAGGGCCGCGAACGGGTCCTTCGCGTCGGGGTGACGCTCGATGATCTTCTCCTCGTCCTTCGGGTCGTGCGCCTCGATGGCGGGCACGTCCAGCGGGGACGGGAGGTAGTCGACGACGGCGTCCAGCATCGGCTGCACGCCGCGGTTCTTGAACGCCGAGCCGCAGAGCACCGGGTAGATCTCGCTGGCGATGACCATCTTGCGGATGGCGCCCTTGATCTCTGCGACCGTCAGCTCCTCGCCGCCGAAGAACTTCTCGAGAAGCTCCTCGTCGGTCTCCGCGACCGTCTCCAGCAGCTGCTGGCGGTACTCCTCGGCCTTGTCCTTGAGGTCGGCCGGGATCTCCTGCACCTCGTACGAGGCGCCCATGGTCACGTCACCCTTGGCGTCGCCGGGCCACACCAGTGCGCGCATCTCGACGAGGTCGATGACGCCGACGAAGTCGTTCTCGGCACCGATCGGGAGCTGCAGCACGAGCGGCTTGGCACCGAGGCGGTTGATGATCGTGTCGACCGTGAAGTAGAAGTCCGCGCCGAGCTTGTCCATCTTGTTGACGAAGCAGATGCGGGGGACGTTGTACTTGTCGGCCTGACGCCACACGGTCTCGGACTGGGGCTCCACGCCCTCCTTGCCGTCGAACACGGCGACCGCACCGTCGAGGACGCGGAGCGAGCGCTCCACCTCGACCGTGAAGTCCACGTGACCGGGGGTGTCGATGATGTTGATCTGGTTCTTGTTCCAGAAGCAGGTCACGGCGGCAGACGTGATCGTGATGCCGCGCTCCTTCTCCTGCTCCATCCAGTCGGTGGTCGAGGCGCCGTCGTGCGTCTCGCCGAGCTTGTGGTTGACGCCCGTGTAGAACAGGATGCGCTCGGTCGTCGTGGTCTTGCCGGCATCGATGTGCGCCATGATGCCGATGTTGCGGACCTTGCTCAGGTCCGTGAGCACGTCTTGTGCCACAGGAGTGTCCTTATCTTTTGGAGCAGTCGTACTGCGAAGAGGGGGTGCCCGTCCCTCGGCGGGTGGCCGAGGGACGGGCCGAGCTGATTACCAGCGGTAGTGAGCGAACGCGCGGTTCGACTCGGCCATCTTGTGGGTGTCCTCGCGGCGCTTGACCGCGGCACCGAGGCCGTTCGACGCGTCCAGGATCTCGTTCTGGAGACGCTCGGTCATCGTCTTCTCACGACGACCCTTCGCGTAGCTCACGAGCCAGCGCAGCGCGAGGGTGTTCGCGCGGTGCGGCTTGACCTCGACCGGAACCTGGTAGGTCGAGCCACCGACGCGGCGGCTGCGGACCTCGAGCGTGGGGCGCACGTTGTCGAGCGCCTTCTTGAGCGTGGCGACGGCGTCCTGACCGTTCTTCGCCTCGACACCGCGGAGGGCGCCGTAGACGATCGACTCGGCCAGCGACTTCTTGCCGTCGACGAGGATCTTGTTCACCAGCGAGGTGACGATCGGTGCGCCGTAGACCGGGTCGTTGACGACGGGGCGCTTCGGGGCGGGACCCTTACGAGGCATCTAACTCAACCCTTCTTCGCGCCGTAGCGGGAACGAGCCTGCTTACGGTTCTTGACGGCCTGGGTGTCCAGGGCGCCACGGACGATCTTGTAACGCACACCGGGGAGGTCCTTCACACGACCGCCGCGGACGAGCACCAGCGAGTGCTCCTGCAGGTTGTGGCCCTCACCGGGGATGTACGCGGTGACCTCGGTCCCGTTGCGGAGCTTCACACGGGCGACCTTGCGCATCGCCGAGTTCGGCTTCTTCGGGGTGGTGGTGTAGACGCGGGTGCAGACCCCGGCCTGCTGCGGGTTCGACTTGAGCGCGGGCGCCTTGGTCTTCGAGACCTTGGGCGAGCGACCCTTGCGAACCAACTGCTGAATGGTTGGCACGTTCTCTCCTCATAGTGCTGCACGGTGACAGCGTGATGGGTTTCACATCATGACCCACCGGCACGCCGGAACCGGCGAGCTTTTGGTGTGGTGGGTATGCCGTGGGGGCGGACCGGCATGGGGCCGACGCCCAGCGCGCACGTCAGGACGTGCACACACCTGATCAAGTGTAATGCCGCGTAACCAACGCGGTCAAATGAGGGCGACCGGCGCCGCCTCAGCTCACGTCGGGGCCGAACGGGGAGTCGAGCGACTCCGTGAGTTCGGCGAGCATGGCTTCGATCTGCGGTTCGACGTGCTGCGACACCGCCGCCTGAATGGAGACGCGGTGGCGCAGCAGCAGGCCGCAGATCTCGCGGCCGATGAGGTTCGCGTACTCGTCGGCGAGGGCCACTTCCTGCCGTAGCGCGATCTTCGCCTCCTCCGACAGGGGCGGCAGCGGCGGGAGCTCCGCCGCTGAGTCGTCGGCGAGACCGGCGATCGTGAACAGGAACGGTGCGCCGGGAACCGGCTCCGGGTCGAGCGGCAGGCCCTCGAACTCGGGAGCCAGGTCCTCGGTCGGGCGGTAGCTGCGTGCTCTGTTCCTGGCCGCTTGGCTGTCGAGCTCGCGCTGGAGCATCGGAAGGTTGCGGGCCGTGTAGTCCGCGACCGCGTGGTCGACGATCGTCTTGATGCGCGTCGACAGCCCGTGCTGCACGCCGTGGGGTGTGTCGCCCGCGATCCCGGCCGCGGCGAGGATGGGCGAACCGAGACAGCGACGGCACGGCGCGACCCGGCCGCGGTGGGTGGCCGGCTCCCAGCGCGGCACCCAGCGCAACCACGCCTCGACGGCCTGGTCCACCTGCGTCTCCAGTGAGCGCTCCACGACACCAGCGTACGGCGCGTCACCGCTCCCCGCGCGGATTTGCGGGGGGTCACTCCCCCTCGTCGTGCTCCCAGGGCCATCGCGGACGTTCGCTGCGGGTCCGACGGAGGGCGATACCACTCCAGCCCGCGATCGCCGCCGCCACCAGGACCACCGCGCTAGCGCCGCCCCGGACGAGGTCTCCCGCGACGGCCGTCGCGATGATGAGGCTCTCTGCGGCAGCCAGCACCGCAATCCACAGCGTCGCGAGATGGACCAGCGCGGTGAGGAGTGCGATCACCAGCGCGGAGCCGAACGACGGACGCCGGCGCCGCAGCGTCGCGCCGAGCGACAGAGCGAACGCGACCACCGCCAGGATCATGCCCACCACACCCGGCACCTGGCCGAGGCCCTCCACCGCGATGATGTCCCGATCCGTCGCCACGCTCAGCGCGCCCAGCCCGAACACCGACAGCGCGAAGAACCCGATGGAGGCGAGCACCACCGCGAGGACAGGCGAAACCCCCGCGGACTCGGGCCCGCGGGGGTTCGGCGTGGTGGCGTGCGTGACTACCTCGCCAGCGTCGGGCCGGCTTCGAGGGTGCGCTCGTACTCGCGCTGCGCCTCGGCGTTCAGCTCCGTCTTGCGGGCGCCGCTGCGGGCCACCCAGGCACCGAACCAGATGGTCAGCTCCCTGGCGAACACGAATGCAGCGATGGCGAGCGGGGCGAGCAGCTGCTCCCCCGCGAGCTCCAGGCCCTGCGAAGCGGTGAGCTTCCAGAACGGAGCCTCGAAGAGCTGTCCGAGGATGTGCCCCGCGTACGCGATGAGCCCGACGATGATGCCGAACACCACCCAGAGGCCCCAGCGGCCGCGGTTGATGATCGCGCCGAGGAGCCAGAAGCCCAGGAAGAACACGACGACCGGGGTCCAGTAGCCCCACGTGAGCAGCGGCGCGAGGAAGGCCTCGCCGATGTTCTCGCCCGTGACGTCTCCGGCGATGGCGCGCAGGCCGACCGCGGTGCCGAGGTAGAGGATGGCGAAGGCGACCGTCGCCAGGAGGCCGATCGCCCCGGCCGTTCCGCGGTTTCCGCGGTCGCGCGGCGGCTCCGGAGCCTGAACGAAGATCGGCTGAGGCTGAGCTGCGGCGGCGCCGGCTGTCCCGACGTACGGCTCCGACGGGACGATGCGTGTGTCGGCGTCGTCGGAGTGCGGGGCGTATGCCGTGTCCGCCATGGACGACTCCTCGTGACGTGGCGACCAGGAGGCCGCCCCGGGAGTCGGGAAGGCCGCGGTCGCATCGGCGTCGCGACGATCGTCCGCGACGCGGTCATCCGGACGGTCGCCCGCGAGCCGGTCGGCGGGAAGACGCTCGGCACCGCGGTCGTCGGCGAGCCGGTCGGAATCCGCTCGCTGCTCGGCGGCGGCCGCACGGTCGGCGACGGGTACCGCGCCCGCGGCGGGAGCGGTCGAGCTGAAGGTGCCGGGGTGGTCGCGCTCGGCGGCCTCGAACGCGGCGAGATCGGGGTCGACCGGCGGGTCCTGGCGCTCCGGGTTCGCGTCGGCGGGCGTGCGCTCCGCCTCGGCCTCCGCGTCGGAGCCGGGAACGTCCGCTCGGGCTGCGGCGGCAGCATCGAGACCGGCGTTCGCGCTACCGACGACGTCGTCGACGTCGCGCGGCTTCTCGGGCTGACGAGCCTCGGGATCACTCATGGGGGTGCGCCTCTCATCGATGTGTGCTCTGCGAGGGTACCGCCGCGTGTCCAGGCCCTCACGGAGGCGTGCCGACGTGTCGCCGGGTCGGTGCCTGCGGAAGGGGGGAACCGCGGATCAGGGCAGGGCGGAACGCAGAGCGTCGCCGAAGAACTGCGCCAGCACCGGCATCATCGGCAACGACAGCCAGAGCAGGCCGCCGATGATCACGGTGCAGATCACCCCGGCCACCCAGCTCATCCCGATGCTGCGACCACCCACCCGTGCCATGTCGCCAGGGTACGTCGCGCCCCGCCGGCCGTCGGGGTGCAACGCCGAGGCGACGGGTGACCGGAGGGCTCAGCCCTTCGTGGCGCCGGCGGTGAGACCGCCCACGATGTACTTCTGCAGGAACAGGAACAGGATCATCACCGGGATCGCGGCCATGACCGCGCCCGCGCTGAAGGCCGACCAGTCCGCGTAGCGCGGATTGGCGACGAGCTTGGTGAGCCCGACCACGAGCGTCTGCTGATCGACGTCGACGAGCATGACGCTCGCGATGACGTACTCGTTGACCGTGCCGATGAACGACAACAGCCCGACCACGGCCAGGATGGGCGCGACGAGGCGCAGGATGATCGTGAAGAAGATGCGCGCGTGACCCGCGCCGTCGATGCGTGCCGCCTCGTCGATCTCCTTGGGGATCGTGTTGAAGAAGCCGTACATCAGATACGTGTTCACCCCGAGCGCTCCACCGAGGTAGACCAGGATCAGCCCGGTATGGGTGTTCAACCCGATCGCCGGGAACCAGTCGCCGATGGTCGACATGAGCAGGAAGATCGCGACGACCGCGAGCAGCTGCGGGAACATCTGCACCACCACGATCGTGACGAGACCGACGCGGCGCCCGGCGAAACGCATGCGCGAGAAGGCATACGCGGCGCAGGCTCCGATGAACACCGTCACGGCGCCGGTGACCACCGCGATGAGCAGGGTGTTCAGGAACCAGGTGCCGTACGGGTTCTGCGGGTCGCTCAGGATGCGCACGTAGCTGTCGATGCCGATGGCGGAGAACAGCTGGTTCGAACCGGTCAGGGTGCCCTTCGGGTTGAGCGAGGCCGAGACCACGTAGAGCAGTGGGAAGAGCGCGAACGCGCTCACGACGATCGCGACGAGGTGCCGCCAGCCGGTGTCGGCGAACCAGGCGCGGAACGAGCGGCGGCGCGGAGCCGGACGGGCGGCGGTCGGGCTGGTCGTGCTCATGTCAGTTCAGCTCCTCGAGGGCCTTGGTCTTGCGGAAGCTGATGATCGAGATGGTCGCGACCACGATGAAGATCAGGATCGTAAACGCCGAGGCGAGTCCGTAGTCGCGGGTCTGCCCGGTGAAGGCGACCTTGTAGACCATCGAGATGAGGATGTCGGTGTGGCCGACCGGGATCGACACGTCGCTGAACCGGGGACCCCCCTTGGTCAGCATGTAGATCAGGTTGAAGTTGTTGAAGTTGAACGCGAACGACGAGATCAGCAGCGGGGCCACCGTCACCAGCAGCAGGGGGAGCTTGATGCGCCGGAAGATCTGCCAGGCGTTCGCCCCGTCCATGACGGCCGCCTCGTTCACGTCCTCCGGGATGCCCTGCAGCGCGCCCATGCACACCAGGAACATGTATGGGAACCCGAGCCACAGGTTCACCAGGAGCACCGACACCTTCGCCAGCACGGGATCGGTGAGCCACGGGATCGCGGCACCGCCGAACAGCACCTGGTTGATGAAGCCGAAACTCTCGTTCATCATGCCGGCCCACACCAGCGCCGAGAGGAACGCGGGGAACGCATACGGCAGGATCAGGATGATGCGGTAGCCGTTGCGGAACCGCATCCGCGTGTTGTTGAACACGAGCGCCAGCAACAGCCCGAGGAAGAACGTGGAGGCCACCGAGACCAGGGCGAAGACGAACGTCCACACGGTGACCGAGATGAGCGGACCCCGGATCGAGGAGTCCGTCACCGCGCGTACGAAGTTGTCGAAGCCGACCGTCGTCTGCCAGCCGGGAAGGAGCTGATCGCCGTTCTCGGCGGTGAACGCACCCTCCCCCGTGTCGCGGTACACGGTGCCCGTGTCCGTGTCGGTGATGGTGTCGGCCGTCGCGTCGTACGCGAGCGTCGAGACGTACAGGTAGCCCTTCTGCCCGTCCGGCGCGCGGAGGCTCCCGTCGTTCGGGTCGTCGCTGAACGGCACCGAGAGCTGCTCCAGCTGGTCGGACAGCGTGAACACCGTCGCGAGCGGAAGGGTGGTCCACCCGTCGACCGCGACCGCCTGCCCGCCCTGGAAGTCGGCGTCGACCTCGTGCAGCGGCTCGTCGGCCGTGCCGAGCAGCGCATCGCCCGTGCCGGGGTCGGTCACCAGGAAGCCGTAGGTGCCGAACTGCTCGACCACGGTCACGGGGTAGGTCGGCGAGTCCTCGACGCGCTCCTGCGCGGAGGCAAGGAGCGAGGAGATCGCCTGCTCCTTGGTGCCGTTGTGGCCGGTGCCGTAGTTCGTGAACCCGATGTATCCCGTGTAGAGCAGCGTGAACACCTGGAAGAGGACGAGGAAGATGATGCCGGGGGTCAGGTATTTCGCCGGGACGCGCCGGCGCGAGAAGTAGATGTAGTTGACGAGGATCGTCACCAGGACGACGATCGCGAGGATCAGCCACTCCCGGTGCGCGAAGAGCACGAAGGCCGCATAGACCGCGATCGCGTCGACGATGGCCAGCAGCAGGATCTTCAGCAGCATCCAGCCGATCGGTCGGGACGCCGCTTCGGCGATGGCGGCGGCTTGGCGGTGTCGTTTGGTCGGAGGCGCGATGCGCTCGTCGGTGTCTGTCATGTCGTCCTCGTCATGATCCTGCCGGAGCGGGCGGTGCGGCCCGCTCCGGCAGGGTCTGTGCCGTTGCGGCGGTTACTTGATCGCGGCGGTCACGTCGTCGACGAGCTTCTGCCACGTCGCCTTCGGGTCCGCACCGTTGATGATGGCGGCCTCGGCCACACCCCAGTACTGCCACACTGCGCCCATCGCGGGGATGGCCGGCATCGGGACGGCGTCGGCACCCACGGCCTGGAATCCGGCGATGATCGGGTCGGACGCCGCGGAGTCGGCCGCAGCGGTGAGGGCGGGCAGCACGTTGCCCGCCTTGAACAGCTCGAGCTGCACGTCCTCGGTGCCGATGTAGTTGACGAGGAAGTCGTTCGCCGCGACCTTGTTCTTCGACTCGGCGCTCACGAAGAAGCCCTTCACACCCGCGAACGGGGAGGCGGTCTGGCCGGTCGGGCTCGGGATCGGGTCGATCGCGACGTTGATGCCGGCTTCGGTGGCTGCGCCGACGTTCCACGGGCCGGTCAGCCAGAACGCGGCCGTGCCGTCGAGGAACTGCTGCTTCGCGATCTCGCCGTCCACGTCGGTGTTGAGCGTGCCGGCTGCACCCTGCGCGCCCAGCCACTCGGCGAAGGCGAAGCCGCCCTCGCTGCCGAGCTGCAGGTCGCTCGGGTCGTAGCTGCCGCTGTCATCGGTGCCGAAGACGGGGGCACCGAACGCGGTCTGGAACGGGTAGAGGTGGTAGGGGTTGCCCTCGGTGCCCTGCTCGACGACGAACTTCCCCTTCGAGACCATGTCATCGAAGCTGGTGGCCGGCTGGGGCACGAGGTCGGCGTTGCGCAGGACGGCGATGTTCTCGACCGCGTACGGCAGCATGTAGACCGTTCCGTCGTAGGTCGCAGCCTGGAGGGCCACCGGGAGGTAGTCCTCGGAGCTGTCACCGAGCTCGATCGGGGCGACGACGCCATTGGTCGACAGCTCGCCGAGCCAGTCGTGGGCGCCCATCACGATGTCGGGGCCCTTGCCCGTCGGCACCTGCTGGATGAAGTCGTCCTTCATGTCGTCGACGGACTTGCCGACCAGCTCGACCTTGACGCCGGTCTTGTCCTGATAGGCGTCGGCCGCACCCTGGAGGGCGTCGACGCGTTCGGCGTCGACCCAGACCGTGAGCGAGCCGCTGTCGTCGCCGCCGGAGGAGGATCCGCCGCTGGTCCCCGCGGAGCAGCCGGCGAGCGTCAGAGTCGAAACGATGGCGATCGCGCCCGCGGCGAGCACGCCCCTCTTGTTCACCTTCATTGGTGTGTGCCTCTCTCAATGCTGTTCAACCTGCAAGGACTGCAAGCGCTTACAGTATGCATCGATCAGGAGCGGGATCGCAATCGAGAGCAGCGTCGATATCAACCTGTGATGGGGCACGCGGGGCGGCACCCGACTGAAAACGCTTCCACGCCTGTCGTCGCGAGGGCTGCTCGATACACTGCCTGTATGGCTGACAGTTCCTTTGACATCGTCTCGAAAGTGGATCATCAGGAGGCCGAGAACGCCCTGAACCAGGCACGGAAAGAGGTCGAGCAGCGCTACGACTTCAAGGGCACCGGGGCATCCATCGCGTGGAGCGGGGAGCAGGTCCTCATCACGGCGAGCTCGGAGGAGCGCGCGAAGGCCGTGCTCGACGTGTTCCAGTCGAAGCTCATCAAGCGGGGCATCTCCCTGAAGAGCCTGGACTCGGGCGAGCCGTTCGCGAGCGGCAAGGAGTTCCGCATCGTCTCCAGCCTCAAGGACGGGATCTCGTCGGAGAACGCGAAGAAGATCGGCAAGATCATCCGCGACGAGGGACCCAAGGGCGTGAAGAGCCAGATCCAGGGCGACGAGCTGCGCGTGCAGTCGAAGAGCCGCGACGACCTCCAGGCCGTGATCGCTCTCCTGAAGGGCTCCGACCTCGACATCGACCTGCAGTTCGTCAACTACCGCTAGGTCGCGCGGCACAGAGGGGATCCGGCGTCGCCGGGTCCCCTTTCGCGTGCGCTCCGACTTTCCCCGGTCAACGCATATCGAGATATCGGTGTGCTTGACCAAGACTGGAAGCGGCCCCGATCCGTCGGAGCCATGGACGCCCTCGTTGCACGCCGCCCGCGCGGAACGAGGTGCCCGGGATTCGCAGGCGCTCTCGTGGGGACGAGGGTGCAGGCACCGCGGGCTCGCGTCACCGGATCCGAAGTGCCCGCACCACGGTGAAGGAAGAATGAACAGCTCACCGGCCCGCTGCCCGCCCCCACGAACATCGGATCCGCAGGTGAGAAAGATCGGCACGGAGTCGCCGGCCCCACCGCCACACGGGGGGCCGCGGAACCGTGACAAGAAGTGAAACTGGGGGCTGGTCCATGGGGCACGTCGAGACGAAGACCATCGGAGAAAGCAAGCAACTCCTCGCCGACGAGGTCTTCCACCACATCGGAAGACTCATCGTCGAGGGCGAACTGGGGGAGGGCGAGCGCATCCGCGACGTCGACGTGGCCGATGAGCTCCACGTCTCCCGGACCCCGGTCCGAGAGGCGCTGCAGCGACTCGAGAGACTCGGGCTCGTGACGATGTACCCGAGTCGGTACACCGAGGTGACCGCGGTGACGGCGGCCGTCGTGACGCAGTCGCTCGAGTTCGCCGGGTACCAGGCGGGCATCGCCGCCCGGATGGCCGTGCCACGGCTCAGCCCGGCGGAGCGCCAGCGGGTCGTCCGCCTGATGGAAGAGGTGCGCCGCACGCTGCGCGACGGGGCATCGACCTCGAGTGCGCGGTGGGCCGTGTTCGCGTATCTCGCGGAGCACAGCGGCAACCACCAGCACCGCATGCTGATCACCGACGTCGACGTCGCCCTCGCCCGTAACCTGCGCGCGTGGGTGGTCCCTCGCGGAGACCGTGAGCGCATGCGACAGGTGTACGACGACTTCGAGATCGCCGTCACGCGGGGCAACGGGGACGAGGCGGAACGCCTGGCCCGTGCGATGTACTACGTCTGAGCGGCCCTCCAGCCGACCACCCAGCGGTCCAGGCGTCGATACGCGTCCTCACGGGCCGCGTGTCGCGACAGGAACACGTCGTGCAGCGCTCCGTCGATGCGCTCGACGGTCACCGTCGAGCCCAGCCGGAGCGCTGCACGGGCGATGTCATCGACCACGAGCACCGAATCCGCCGACGTGAGGTCGTCCGACCATCGCGTCGGCGGGACGAAACGCGCCGACAGCAGCACGCACACCGGTGCCTCGATCGACAGCCCTGCCGCCACCGTCCGATGGCCCGACAGGATCGCGTTCAACCAGCCGGCGTACACCGCCATGGTCTGCACCGGACGCCAGGCGAGGTTCACGTCCATCGGGTCGTCGGGGTCGGCCACCTCCTGCTGGGCCCTGGTGTAGTAGCCGAGGTCGACCTGGGGCGCCGCGTCCAGCGGCCGGATCCGCGCCTGGAACTCGACCATCGGCGCGATCGCCGCGCGGACGGGGGCGAACTGGAACTCCAGCCACGGACTGTTCAGGATGAGGGCGTCCGCGGTGTGCGGGTGCCGGGACGCCCACAGGCTCAACGTGAGCCCGCCGGTCGAGTGACCGAGGAGGACCAGCCGCCGTGCGGACTCCTCTCCCCCCTCACCTCGGCCCATCGCCGTCAGTGCGGCGGCGATGTCCTCGTCATAGGTCGCCAGGTCGCTGATGTACCCCGGGGTCTGGCCCTCGCGCAGACTGCGTCCGTACTTGCGCAGGTCCAGCGCGAAGAAGCGCGCCCCGCGAGCCGTCCAGAAGCGCGCCAGCCGCTTCTGGAAGAAGTAGTCCGACCAGCCGTGGATGTAGAGCACGTCCACGCCCTCGAGCGGGCGCCGACGCCCCCTGGCCCGATCCCACCAGCCGGACGGCGCGGGCAGCGCACGCACCAGTGTGGCGACCACGGGTCCCTGGTCATCGACGCCGAGGTCGAGCGTCAGCTGCTCGAACTCCTCGCCCAGCACATCCGGGATCCAATCGGCCATGCGTCTCCCCCCGTCGCCGCCAGGCTAGCCCACGGGGCTACTGACCGCCCGGGCGACCGACACCGAAGTTCTCCACGATGGTCGACGCGAGCGGCGCGAGGTCGCTGATGCCCGATCCCTGGAAGGTGATCAGCCGCAGCCAATCCGTCCCGACGCGGACGTCGAGCACCGTGCGGCCCTGCTCGTCCACACCCGTGAGCGCGGCATCCGCGCCCGCGACCTCCACCGGCTTCTCGCCCTCGATCCGCTCGAACGCCCACGCCCCTCCGGGCAGTGTCGTGAGCATCAGGTAGCCCTGCGCGCTGTATTCGTCGTCGCCCGAAGCGTAGTAGCAGATGCGGGAACCGTTCACCGTCTGGTACACCTCGGCCGGGATGGACCACCCGCCGAAGCCGTCGATCACGTGCACCTCGGTGCCGAGCTGCTCACCGAACTCGACGTCGGTGAGGAACCGCGAGCACTCCACGCCCGCGATCGCGCTCTCCGGCACCACGACCTCACGCAGCGACGCCGCGGCGGCCGCGCCGATGCGACGCAGTCCCTCCTTGATCGCCGGCGCATCGTCCGGGCCGAGCGCCGGATCCACGACCGCCCCGGACACCAGCACCTCGCCCTCCACGACCTGGAAGAAGCAGTACCCGCCGACCTCGCAGCGCGCCTCCTCACCCGCGTAGCCACCGCGCGACTCCGCGCCCTCGATCAGGGCCGTCGCGCCCGGTGCGACCGAGACCTCCCAGTTGCGCTCGCTCGTACCGGACGAGCACGCGATGCCGCCCGCCCGCTGGAACATGTGCTGTGCGGGTCCCGGATACCAGCTCGGCGCCGACCACACCCCCAGCACCTCCGCGACCTCGCCGGCCGGTTCACCGGTGGCGGCGGTCATCTCGGCGGCCACGTCGGTGCAGCTCACATCGAACGCCGGCGTCGGGGCGACGATCGGATCCGTCGTCGGCGTGGGCGACGCCGAGGCCGACGGCGTCGACGTCTCGGTGGGCTCAGGCTCCGGCGCGCATCCGGAGAGCAGCAGCACGGTCACGGCCGCGAGGGCCAGGAGGGGGCGGTGTCGCATGCCCTCAGCCTAGGGCGGAGTGCTCCTCCGGCCCGGGCGCGCTGCGGCGATCCGGGCGGGTCACTCGCCCCGCGACACCCGCACCATCTCCTCGCGCGGCACGACCTTCACGCGGGCGCGCTCGTGCGGGGCGCCCAACGCGATCTCGTGCTCGTCGAGGCGGTGCCACCCGTCGAGGTCGGTCCACGCGACGCCGCGTTCGGCCAGCAGCGCCGGGATGGCCTCCTCCGACGGATCCTCCGGGTGCCACCAGGAGCCCTGGTCGTTGATGACGTGCCGCACGGTCTCCATGGCGTCGGACTTCGTGTGCCCGATGAGCCCGACAGGTCCGCGCTTGATCCATCCCGTCGTATAGACGCCGGGCACGCGCTCGTTGGAGTCCTTCGCCAGCACCTGGCCCTCGCGGTTCGGGATCACGCCGTGCTTCTTGTCGAACGGAACACCGGGGAGCGGGGAGCCGAAGTAGCCGATCGCGCGGTACAGCGCCTGCACCGGGACCTCACGGAGCTCGCCCGTGCCGATCGCGCCACCCTGCCCGTCGGGCTTCGTGCGCTCGTACACCAGGGCGGCGACGCGGCCCTGGTCGTCTTTGCGCACCTCGACCGGCTTCGCCCAGAAGTGCAGGTGCAGGCGGCGCGAGGCCGTTCCCCCCGCGTTGTTGACGGAGTCGCGCTTGCGCCACGACTGCAGGATGCGGTCGATCACCATGACCTGCTTGTTGCTGGCGATCGCGTCGCGCGCCGCCTCGTCGTAGTCGAAGTCCTCGTCGTACACGACCATGTCGACGTCGCGCAGCTCCCCGAGCTCGCGCAGCTCCAACGGGGTGAACTTGACCTGGGCCGGACCGCGGCGACCGAACACGTGCACGTCGGTGACAGCGCTCGCCTTCAGCCCCTCGTACACGTTCTCCGGGACCTCGGTCACCAGCAGGTCCTCCGCGTGCTTGGCCAGCATGCGCGACACGTCGAGCGCCACGTTGCCGTTGCCGAGCACCGCGACCGACTCCGCGTCGAGAGGCCACTCGCGCGGCACGTCGGGGTGGCCGTCGAACCAGCTCACGTAGTCGGCGGCGCCGTACGATCCGACCGCATCGATGCCCGGGATGTCGAGGGAGGTGTCGCGGATCGCGCCCGTCGCGAAGATCACCGCGTGATAGTGCCGCTTGAGGTCGTCCAGCGTGATGTCCTCGCCGAAGCGCACGTTGCCGAACAGGCGGATGTCGCCGCGGTCGAGCACATCGCGGAGGGCCGTGATGATGCCCTTGATGCGCGGGTGGTCCGGGGCGACCCCGTACCGCACCAACCCGTAGGGGGCCGGCAGCTGCTCGAACAGGTCGATCGAGACGTCGAACTTGCGCTCGGCCTTCAGCAGGATGTCCGCGGCGTAGATACCGGCGGGGCCGGCGCCGACGATGGCCAGTCGGAGCTTGGTCATGGAGGTCCTTTCGTATGCCGTCGCCGCCGTCACGCGGCGCGAAGCCGCGGGTCGCGTCAGCTCGAGCGCTCGGCGAGGGTCTCGGCGAATCGGGTCAATGCCTCGCGCACGGTGCCGCGCGGCAACGGCCGGAGGGCGTCGATCGCCTCCTGGGTCCACGCATGCGCGAGCTCGAGGGTCTTCTGCGTGACCGGGTGGTCGCGCAGCTCGTCCAGGGGGCCGTCGAGGATCGCGGGGTCGGCGCCGTCCGCGATGAGCGCGACGCCGTCGTCGATGCGGGCCGCCAGGTCTTCGGCCGTCGCATCCTTCTGCGCCTTGAGCAGCAGGTAGGGCATGGTCGGCACGCCGGCGCGCAGGTCGGTGCCCGGCACCTTGCCGGTCTCCTCGGGCTTGGCCGACAGGTCGATCACGTCGTCGAGCAGCTGGAACGCGACGCCGATCTTCTCGCCGTACACCCGCAGCGGCTCCTCGTACTCGGTCGGCGCGTTCGAGAAGATCACGCCCCCCTGCGTCGCCGCGGCGATGAGCGAACCGGTCTTGTCGGCCAGCACCTGGATGTAGAACGCGATCGGATCGTCATCGGGCTGCGGACCGAGCGTCTCGTGCATCTGTCCGAGGACGAGGCGCTCGAACGTGTCGGCCTGGAGACGGATCGCCCGCTCGCCGAGCCGCGACATGAGCTGGCTGGCCCGGGAGAACAGGATGTCGCCGGTGAGGATGGCGATGTTGTTGCCCCAGACCGCATGGGCAGCGGGCACCCCGCGGCGGCGGTCGGCGCCGTCCATGACGTCGTCGTGATACAGCGATCCGAGGTGGGTGATCTCCAGCGCCTTCGCGACGTCGATCACCTCGGGGGTGTTGCCGTCACCCAGCTGCGCGGCGAGCAGCGTGAGCACGGGCCGGATGCGCTTGCCGCCGGCCTCGTACAGATAGCGGCTCGCAGCGTCGGCCAGCGGATCGGCCACGCGGACGTCATCGGCGAGCCCGGTCTCCACGAGCTCGAGCCCGTCCTCGATCGTGCGGGCCACCCGGCGTCCGGCGGGGCCGATGAACACGCGATCGCTGAAGCCGAGACGGCTCGCCAGTCGCGAACCCGGGGGGTGGGGGCTCGAAGTCACGCTCCCAGCCTACCCGCGTCGGATGCCGCGGTTCGCGCCGTGCTCACGCGGGCTTGCGCGCGCGGTGCAGGGCGACGATCCCGAACGAGAGGTTGCGGTACGCGACGTCCTGCCACCCGGCATCGCGGATCCACGCGGACAGCCGCTTCTGGTCCGGCCACTCGCGGATCGACTCGTTCAGATAGTCGTACGCATCGCCGTTCGTCCCGGCCACCCGGGCCACCCGCGGGAGCACCTGGGCGTTGTAGAAGCGGTACGCCCCGCGGAACAGCTTGCCCGGCGGCGTCGAGAACTCGTTGATCACCAAGCGTCCGCCGGGCTTGGTCACGCGGTAGAGCTCGCGCAGGGCCTTCTTCGGGTCGTTCACGTTGCGCAGCGCGTACGACATGGTGACCGCGTCGAACTCGCCATCCTCGAACGGGAGGGCGGTGGCATCGGCCTGCACGAAGGACAGGTTGCGCATCGCTCCGTGCCGACGTCGGCCCTCCGCGAGCATGCCCGGCGAGAAGTCGGCCGCGACGACCTGCGCGCCGCTGCGGGCCAGGGACGCCGAGGACGACGCGGTGCCCGCCCCGAGGTCGAGGATGCGCTCCCCCGGCTTCGGCGCCACGGCCCGGGTGGTGGCCGCGCGCCACAGGGCGTCGTTGCCGAACGTCATGGCGGTGTTCGTGCGGTCGTAGCCCGCCGCGACCTGGTCGAACATGCCGCTCACGCGGGCGGGGTCCTTGCCGAGGTCGGCGCGGTTCTTGTCGTTCGAGGTCACGCGTTCAGTCTAGGCGCGAGATCGAGCGCCTCCAGCCGGTCGAGCCAGACGTCGGCGGTGGCATCGTCGAACGGCGCGGCCCTCGCCCGCACCCGCCCCTCCAGGTCGAGCGCGAGCGCCTCCAGGTGGGTCATGACGTCGGCCGGATACCCGTACACGACGCTGTGCTCGGCCCACTCGTCGCGGTCGTCGACCCAGGTGCCGCGCTCCCCCTCCACGCGCACGACGTCGAGGTCCATGTCGATCCCGACGGCACGCAGCGGGTCGTCCGACCACTGCACCTCCCACCCCAGGTCGATGTAGATGCGCAGGCCGCGCGGGTGCTGCCGGTTCACGGTCAGGGCGAAGTCGCGACTCGGCGGGACCAGCGTCACATTGGGCGTCGCGGCGTGGAACTCCGCCCCCGGGCGGACGCTGTGCCAGCCGGCGGGCTGACCGACCCAGTCGCCCCAGTGATCGGCACCCAGGTAGACGCACTCGTGCCGCCAGTGCGGCGACCCGTCCCACTTGCGCCACTGGAAGACCATCTCGGTGCCGGGTGCGGGGCGCGCGTCGCTCATCCGCCCACCCTACGACGCGGGATCGCCGCCGGCGCCGCGGCCTAGGCTGGACACGTGCATCACACCCACCTGGTCGTGGAGACCCGACAGATCGACCCGGTCGAAGACCTCCTCGCCTACGCCGACCCCGCACGCCCCCTCGCCTGGCTCCGCCGTGGAGACGGGATCGTCGCGGTCGGCGAGCCGTTCGCCGAGATCCGTCCGACCGCCGAACCGGGGCAGACGCGTCTCGAAGCCCTCGCGACGTTCTGGCGGGGGCTGTCCGCCCAGGCCGACGTGACCGACCCCCTGGGGCTGCCGGGCACCGGGCTCGTGGCGTTCGGCGCCTTCACGTTCGATCCGTCGTCCACCGCCGACAGCGTGCTCACGATCCCCTCCCGCGTGCTCGGCCGCCACGGCGACCGGTTCTGGGAGACGCGGATCCGCCTGGCCGAGGACACCGCGCGACCCACAGCGCTCGAGACCCGCCCGTACGGTCCGCACTGGGCCGGTACGGTCGGCCCCGGCGCACAGAGCCCCCAGGGCTACCAGGACGCGGTCCGCGCCGCGCTCGAGCGCATCGCCGACGGGGAGCTCAGCAAGGTCGTGCTCGCGCGCGACCTGCGCGGCACCGTCCCCGCCGGGTCCGATCTGCGGCGCCTCGTGCGAGCCCTCGCGACCGGCTACCCCGACACCTGGGCGTTCGCGGTGGACGGGCTCATCGGCGCGAGCCCGGAGACCCTCGTGACCGTGCAGGACCGCACCGTCACCGCGCGCGTGCTCGCCGGCACCATCGGCCGCGGTGCCGACGCCGACGCCGACACGGCCGCGTCGACGCACCTGGCCTCCAGCATCAAAGACCTCGACGAGCACCAGTACGCGGTGCAGAGCGTGCTCACGGAGCTCCGCCCGCACACCAGGGCGCTGGCCGCGAGCGAGCAGCCGTTCCTCCTGAAGCTGCCGAACCTGTTCCACCTCGCGACCGATGTGGAGGGCGAGCTCGAGGAGGGGAGATCGGCCCTCGACCTCGTGCGCGCGCTGCATCCGACCGCGGCGGTCGCCGGCACGCCCTCGGCCGCGGCGGTCTCCACCATCCGCGACCTGGAACCCTTCGACCGCGGGCGCTACGCCGGACCGGTCGGCTGGGTCGACGCGGACGGCAACGGCGAGTGGGCCATCGCGCTCCGGTGCGCGCAGTTCACGGCGACCGGAGGCGCGATCGCGGTGACCGCCTACGCCGGCGCCGGGATCGTGGCGGGATCCGATCCCGAGAGCGAACTGCTGGAGACCCGCGTGAAGTTCCGCCCCCTGGTCGACGCCCTGGCCTGACGACCACAGCCCCGGTCAGCTCGCGGCCAGCCGCCTCTTCTCCGCCTCCACGTCGAAGTCGGCGACGGGCCACTGCGGGTCGATGTCCTGCAGCGCCGCGAGCAGCAGCTCCTGCACCGCGAGCCGCGCGTACCACTTGGCGTTCGCCGGCACCACGTACCACGGCGCCGCGTCGGTCGAGGTGCGGTCGAACACCGTCTGGTAGGCCTGCATGTACTGCGGCCACAGCATCCGCTCGTCCACGTCGCCCGGGTTGTACTTCCAGTGCTTGTCCGGACGCTCCAGCCGCTCCATGAGTCGCGCCTTCTGCTCCTCGGGCGAGATGTGCAGCATCACCTTGACGATGCGGACGCCGGAGGCCGCGACCCGCTCCTCGAACGCGGTGATCGCGTCGTAGCGGCGCTCGATCTCCGCGGCATCGGCGAGCTGCCGCACCCGCCCGATCAGCACGTCCTCGTAGTGCGAACGGTCGAACACCCCGATGAAGCCGGGCTCCGGGAGGCGCTTCTCGACGCGCCACAGGAAGTCGTGCCGCCGCTCCTCCTCGGTCGGGGCCTTGAACGCGGCGAGCGCGACGCCCTGCGGATCCACACCGCCGACCACGTGCCGGACGATGCCGCCCTTGCCCGCCGAGTCCATCGCCTGCAGCACCAGAAGCACCGCGTCCTGCGCCGTGCCGACCCGACTCTGCGCGAACAGACGCTCCTGCAGGTCGTTCAACCGCTCCAGCCCGGCGGCGAGGTCCTCCCTCCCGCGCGACTTGCCGTGGTCGTACCCCGGCGTGGCGTCCGGATCGACATCGGCGAGGCGGAAGCCGGGCCCCACCCGCAGGTTCTGAGTCCAGGTGTGCGCGTTCATACGCACATCCTGCCAGTCACCGCGCCAGCGGCACCTCGATGATCTGACGTCCGCCGTGCGGGGACGTGAGGGCCTGATCCAGCGCCGTCCGGGTCGTGACGCGCTGATACTCCCACCCGTACGCCAGCGCGAGATGCTCCAGGCGCACGCCATGCGGGGTGTAGAAGACCCGGTCGAGATGCGCGGACGGCGCCGACGACGCCACCTCGAGCCCGTCGAAGATCGTGCCGCCGCCGTCGTTGCCGACGATCACCTGCAGCCGCGGCTCCTGCTCTCCGGGCGGCAGCAGCAGCGCCCCGACGTCGTGCAGGAACGCGAGATCACCCAGCAGCACCCGCGTGATCCCGGGGGCGCCGGCGGCCTGACTCGCGACCGCGATACCGGTGGCGGTGGCGATCGTGCCGTCGATGCCCGCGAGCCCGCGGTTGGCGTGCACCGGGACCTTCTTGCCCGCCAGGACCTCGTCGGCCACGCGCACGAGCCGGGACGACCCGAACACGAGGCGGTCGTGCGGCCACGTGGCCCGCCACACCGCGTCGACCAGCCGCTCGCGGTCGAGCGGGCGGCGGACGGCGTCGAGCTCCGCGCGGACGGCGTCGCGCCGGGCGGCGAGGTCGGTGGACGCGAGGGCATCGGCGTCGGGCGCCTGCTCGCTCAGGTCGACGGCCTCGGCAGCCGACGCCCGCATCCACTGCCCGAGCCACTCGCGGTCGGGCTCCCCCGGGGCCACCGTGACCGCCGCGACCGCGCGCGTGCGGTGGTTGAGGTCGAGCTCCTCCCCGCCGCGGCGCACCGCCACGACCTCCACGTCGTGGCGCGACAGCAGCCGCGCGGCCTCACGGCTCAGCGTGGGATGGCCGAACACGACGACACGCTCGATGCGGCCGCCGAGGTCGTCGCGGGAGAGCAGCCGACGGTAGCCGTGCACGAGGCGACGCCCGAACCGCGCGCCGCTCACGACCTCGGCGATCAGCGGCCAGTCCGCCGTGTGGGCGAGCTCCTCCGCGGCGGCACCCGCGTCGGCGCCCGCGAGCACGACCGTGCGCGGACCGCGCGGCAGCACGACCGGCTCGGACACGGCGGCGACCGGTGCCGCGCCGTCGCGCACGTCGACCGGGGGCATCGCCCCGGACAGCGGCTCGCGCGACGGCAGGTTCAGGTGCACGGGGCCGGCGACGCCCGGGACGGCTGCGGTGTCGGCGACGCCCACGGCCGCGGCGACGGCCTCGGCCGCCAGACCCCGCCAGTCGCCGTCGCCCGGCACCGGGGCGTCGACCGTGGCGCGCACCCACGGGTCGAACAGCCCCGGCTGGACGGTGGCCTGGTTGGCGCCGACACCGCGCAGCTCCGGCGGACGGTCGGCCGTGAGCAGCAACAACGGCACCCCCGCGTGAAACGCCTCCATCGTGGCGGGCAGGAGGTTCGCGACCGCCGTCCCGCTCGTGCACACGACCGCGGCGGGCACGCCCGTCTCGCGTGCGATGCCCAGGGCGGTGAAACCGGCGACGCGTTCATCGATGCGCACGTGCAGCCGCAGCACCCCGTCGTCGGACAGTCGCGCCGCAGCGAGTGCGAGGGCCTGCGAGCGCGACCCCGGCGACAGCACCACGTCGCGCACGCCGTTCGCCACGAGCTCGGCGAACAGGGACGCCGCGGCGTCCGACGCGGGCGACGACGTCACGGGCGCGGATCCGCGGTGGGCGGCTCGTCGGTCTCCTCGTCGAGGCGGGCGAGCTCCTCCTCCAGACGGCGGATCCGGGCGTCCTGCTCGGCCTTGCTGATGCTGCGCAGGAACGCCGGATCGTCATCCGGGGCGAGCGTGCGCTGCACACCCTGATCGTTCGCGCGACGACGGCCGATCACGAACCAGAGGATGCCGCCGATGACCGGGATCAGGACGACGATGGCGATCCAGGCGGCCTTGGGCACACCCCGGTGCCGCGTCGGCGGCTGCACGGCGCAGTCGACGATGCTGAACACCCAGAACACGGCGGCGAGGAAGCCGCCGATGATGAGTAGTCTCGCCACCCTTCCAGTGTAGGCGTGTCCGCGCGGGCGGGGCCCCGGAGAGGCAAAGGCCCCGTTGCTAGACTGCGCGGGTCATGCCGCCTCTCGCGACCACCCGGAGCCCGCGAGCGCGCGCCGAGCGGATCCTGCTCGCCAGGGTCGTCACCGCCGTCGGCCTCGCGCTCCTCCTCGTCGTCGGCGCCTGGTCCACCGCGCACGGCCCCGGCGACAGCCACGCGACCCTGTGCCTCGCCGCCGGGACCTCCGCCGCGGAGGCGGAGACCACGGACGGCGCCCCCGTCGCCGCCGCCGTCGCCGTGGCCGCCCCAGAGGACTCGACCGGAATGGCCGCGGTCGCCTGCACCGCGGCGGCGCTGTGCTGCCTCACCCTGGTGCTGCTCCTCGGCCGCCGCATGCTCCGCGGACCCGGCACGCCGCTCGGCCGGACACCCCGCACGACCCCGCCGCTGCGCGCGACGCCCCGCCCGCGCCGGCTCGCCCCCTCCCTCGCACAACTGTCCCTCTCCCGGACCTGAGCCGTACGACGACTCCGCGCCGCGCCCGCGGCACCCCCATCCGTCGTACCCCTGTCTGGAGAACCCCGTGAGAACCCCTGTCAAGGCGACCCTGATCGCCATCGCCGTCGCCGTCGTCCTGCTGATCGTCGCCATCGTCTGGGCCATCACCCAGCGCGCCGACGAGCCCGACCCCGACGCGGGCCAGCGCCAGCCGACCGTCCGCACCGATTCGCACGTGCTCGACGAGGGCGGTCCCGGCGCCGTCACGGTCGTCGAGTTCCTCGACTTCGAATGCGAGGCGTGCGGCGCCTTCTATCCGATCGTCGAGGAGCTCCGCGACACGTACGACGGCGACATCCGCTACGTCGCGCGCTACTTCCCGCTCCCCGGCCACGTCAACTCGACACAGGCCGCCCTCGCCGCCGAGGCCGCCGCGCAGCAGGGCCGCTTCGAGGACATGTACCACCACCTGTTCGCGACGCAGGCGAACTGGGGCGAGCAGCCCGAGGAGACCCCGGAGGTGTTCCGCGCGTTCGCCCAGGAGCTGGGCCTCGATCTCGCGGCGTACGACGAGGCCATCGCCGACCCCGCCACGCTCGCGCGGGTGGAGCAGGACAAGCGTGACGGCGAGCGACTCGGCGTCACGAGCACCCCCACGTTCTTCGTCGACGGCGAGATGCTCGAGCTGACGGCCTGGGGCGATCTGGAGGACGCGATCGCGAAGGCCGTCGCGGACTGACCCGGCGGCAGCGGAATACCCCGGCCGGGTCCCGCCGGCCGGGGGGACCCGTCGCTACGCTGAGCGCATGTCCGAGGATGCCTCCGCTCCCGCGCGCCCCCTGATCACCGTCGCCCGGCGCATCCCGGCGACCCTCACGATGGTGGGCCTGATCCTGGTCGTCGGCGTCGTCTCACAGGGACTGTGGCGGCCGTTCGAGGATTCGGAGCTGTTCCCCTCGGTCGCGTACGGCCTGCCCAACCTGTCGGACGGCAAATGGTGGACGCCGGTCACCGGCACGTTCTTCGTCAACCAGCCGTGGGTATACCTGTTCACGATCGCCGGCTTCTGGGGCATGGGGTACCTGGAGTTCCGTCGCGGAAGCCGCGTCGCGATCGCCTACTACGTGGTGGGACAGCTCTTCGCGATCTTCGCCACCGCGCTGCTGCTCCTGCTGCTGTCGCAGTTCGAGTGGGCGTGGGCGGCGGAGCAGGCGCGCGCGCTCGACGTGGGCGCGTCCGGGGGCACGATGGCCTGCATCGCTGCAGCCGTCGGCCTGTTCCGTCCCCCGTGGCGGGTACGCGGCTGGCTCATCCTCCTCGGGTTCGTCTTCATCGCGATGATGTTCTGGGGCAAGGTCGCCGACCTCGAGCATCTGCTGGCGGTGCTGCTGATCCTCGCGGTGGACCGCAGCCTGCGCGTGCGGCACACGACGGTCCGCGAGCAGCGCCTCATCGCGGTCATGGCCGTGCTGCTCCTGCTGGCGACCGAGGTCATCACCGTCCTGGTCCCGACCGACGGCCCCTTCGGCCCCACCGCACCCGTCTCCGGCGGATTCCTGGACACCGCGCTCGACGCGGCCGTCATCCTGCTCATCGCGAACGGGCTGCGTCGCGGTCGGCGATGGGCGTGGGTGCTCGCGATCATCCTCGCCAGCCTCAACGTGCTCTCCGGTGCGCTCATCCTGGCGCTGATCATCCTGACCAGCGAGGCACAGCTCGAACTGCAGATCGACGGCGAGACCGAGCTCGCCCTCGCCAGCGGCGTGCTCTGGCTGCTGATCCTCGTCTACCTGATCGTGGTGCGGCGGGCGTTCCGAGCCCGACGGCGGTCGAAGCTCGGCGCGCAGCCGGCACCCACGCTCGCCGACCTGGAGAAGGAGCTGAAGACCCACGGCGGCGGCACCCTGTCGTGGATGACCACCTGGGAGGGCAACGCGTTCGCGCGCGTGGACGGCGGCATCGTCGCGTATCAGCGGCGCAACAGCGTGGCACTGGCACTGGCGGATCCGATCGGGCCGCGCGAACGCCGCACCGATGCGGTGCGGGACTTCATCCGCGCGGCGGAGGGCGCCGGGCTCATCCCCTGCTTCTTCAGCGCCGACGAGGCCACGCGGGCCGCGGTGCCGGAGACCTGGCGGAGCCTGGTCGTGGCGGACGACACGATCGTCGACCTGCCGGGCCTGGAGTTCACCGGAAAGCGCTGGAACTCCGTGCGCACCTCCCTCAACAAGGCAGGACGCGAGGACATGACGTTCCGGATGACGCATCTGAAGGAGGAGCCCTGGGGGGTGCAGCAGCAGCTGCGGGCGATCTCCGAGGCCTGGGTCGGCGACAAGGACCTCCCCGAGATGCGCTTCACACTCGGCACCCTCGAGGAGGCGGAGGATCCGGAGGTACGGCTCGCCCTCGCCATCGCCCCCAACGGCGACGTCGACGGCTTCCTCTCCTGGCTGCCCATCTACGGCGAGGGCGGCGTCGTGCGGGGGTGGACGCTCGACCTGATGCGCCGCAGGGAGGGCGGATTCGGCCCCGTCATGGAGTACCTCATCGGGTCGTCCGCGAAGCAGTTCTCCGACGAGGGCGCGCAGATCATGTCGCTCTCCGGGGCTCCGCTCGCGCACGACTACCCGCCGGACGCGGGCATGATCGCGGCGCTCAGCGACCGGCTCGCGGAGGCTCTGGAACCCGTGTACGGGTTCGGTTCGCTGCACCGGTTCAAGCAGAAGTTCCACCCGCGCTACGAGACCATGTACCTGCTGTTCCGCGACGAGAGCGACCTCACCCGGATCGGCGGCGCGTTGACGCGGGCGTTCCTGCCGGATGCCACGCTGCGGCAGTTCGCCGGTGCCGGGCTGGAACTCGTCCGCGGAGGCGGGAAGGACTGAGCCGCGGGGTGCACCGCATCACCGGGGCACCCCGCGGAGCTGTCACTCGGCGGCCACGAGCTCCGCGGGCGCCGGGCCGGAGGGTGCGGGGCGCGGGCGCTTCGCGGTGTTCGCGATGTGGGCGCGTGCCACGACGATCCCCGCGACGGCCATGAGCCCGACCCCGAGCCAGTAGGGGGCGGCGTGGCTCACGGCGGTGTAGAGGGCCGCGGCGATCAGCGGCGCGACCGTGCCCATCGCGGCGTTGAGCGACTGGGTGGCGCCACCGAGCCAGCCCTGCTCGTCGTCGCCGACGGCGTTGGACATCGCGCCGTCCATGGCGGCCTGCGCGGCTCCCTGTCCGGCGGCGAGCAGCAGCGCGCCGACGATGAACAGCCACGGCTGGGCGATCAGCGTCGCGACGACCGCGAGACCGGCCAGGCCGATCGCCTGGGCGACGATGCCGCTGAGGATCACGCCGCGCTCCCCCATCCGCGGAAGCAGGATGGCCAGCAGCACGCCCTGGATGAGGATGTCGACGATCCCCACGCCCGCTGTGAGGAGCCCGATCTGCGTCGGCCCCCACTGGATGGCGTCGAGCGCGAGGATGCTGAAGTTGTTGACGAAGAAGCCGAACGGCAGCGCGAGCAGGCCGAACGCGATCATCAGGCCGCGCAGCTCCCGGCGACCGAACGCCTCGCGGAACACCGCGAACGGCTGCACGGCGCGCAGCGTGATCCGCGGGATGCGGTTCTCGGGCTTCAGGCTCTCCGGCAGCAGGGAGATGCTGAGGATCGCGATCACCAGGGCGACGGCGGCGGTGAGGAACACGGGCAGGCGCAGGTCGATCGCCGCGAGGAGCCCGCCGACGGCCGGGCCGATCATGGTGCCGATGCCGGTCAGCGCTCCGAGCAGGCCGAAGCGCTGTGCACGCTTCTCCGGCGGGGTGATGTCGGCGAGGTAGGCGAACAGCGCGGGCAGGTCGCCCGCCGTCAGCCCCTGGATGACACGGGCGAGCACGAGCACCCAGAGCGCTCCGCCGATGCCGAACAGGGCCATGGAGAACGCGGCACCGAAGGCGGCGGCGATGATGACGGGCCGTCGGCCGAACCGGTCGGAGAGCCGGCCGAGGAAAGGCGCGACGAGGAAGGCGCACAGGCCGTTGACCGCTTCCAGCACGCCGACCCAGAGGGCCAGGTCGCGCTCGTGCGAGACGTACTGCAGCACGACGAACGGCAGCACGGGGAGCACCACCGTCATGCCGATGACGGTGAGCATCGTCAGCACGATGAGCATGATCCAGGCGCGGGTGGCACCACGGACCGAGGAGATGGGTGAAGTCATACCGAAAGTGTAGCGATACCAGTTTTGGTGTCAAGCCACTTTTGTACCGAGCGCGGTAGCCTGGCTCTCATGACCACCCCCGCGCCCCTCGGCCGCCGCGAGCGCAAGAAGGCCGCGACCCGCAAGAACATCTCCGACGTCGCGACGAGGATGTTCCTCGAGCGCGGCTTCGACAACGTCAGCATCCGCGAGGTCGCCGACGCCGCCGACGTCTCCCCGACCACCGTCTTCGCCCACTTCCCCCAGAAGGAGGCGCTCGTCTTCGACGAGGACGACGAGCAGCGCGACCGCCTCGTCGCCGCCGTGCGCGACCGCAGGACCGGCGTCACCATCAACCGCGCGATCCATGACTTCTACGCCGCCGAGATCGGCGCCAACCTCGACGAGCACGGAGACGACGTCGCCCGCACCTTCCTGCGCTTCCTCAACGAGACGCCGGCCCTGCGCGACTACGCGGCGAAGATGTGGCTGCGGCACGAAGACGCCCTCGCCGACGCGATCGCCGAGGAGCTCGGGCTCACCGCCCCCACGGCGGAGATCCGCGTGTACTCCCGGTTCATCCTGCAGATGCAGATCCTCGTGACCGAGAGCGACGACCAGCGCGACATCCTCGAGGCCGGATTCACCGTGCTGGAGGAGGGCTGGGGCCCCGTCGAGAAGCGGCTCACCCGCGACTCCGGCTGAGCGGCTCCCTCACTCCTCGCGCGGACGACGCCGCAGGCTCTTGACGTCGGTGCGGCGGTGCTTGGCCGTGAGCCGACGCGCCCTCGAGCCGCGGCTCGGCTTCGTCGCGCGGCGCGGCGGGGCGGGCGGACGCAGGGCCTCCGCCACCAGGGCGGCCAGGCGTTCGCGTGCGGCCTCCCGGTTGCGCAGCTGCGCCCGATGCTCGGACGCCGCGATCGTCAGCACCCCGCCGACGAGCCGTCCCCGCAGCCGCTCCAGGATCCGCTCGCGCTGCACCGGCGACAGGACCGCGGAACCCGCGGCGTCCCACACCAGCTCCACGCGCGAGTCCGCCGTGTTCACCCCCTGTCCCCCGGGGCCGGAGGAGCGCGAGAAGCGCCACGACAGCTCGGCGTCGGGGATCGTGAGACCGGCCGTGACGCGGAGTCCGGGTCGAGGGGCGGTGGGCATCCGTCCATCATGCGCCATGTCGTGGACGCGGACGTGAACGCCTCAGGGAGTGGACGCGACGGCGGGAGTCGAACCCGCAACGCCTCCGGATATGAGCCGGGGCCCGGGACCGCCCGGATCGCCGCGATGGCACTGACGTTACCTGGCCGTGATGTTCCCCGCCAGGGTCGTTCCCTGGGATGACCCTATGAGTCCGCGGATGACGCGGGCGCCGGAGCGTCCAGCGCCCGCAGCAGTCGCTCGACCGCCTCGCGCAGCTCCGCACGGTGCGGCTCGGGGAAGCTCGTGGTGTACTCGACGCCCGCGGGGATCCAGAGCAGTCCGTACATCGCCTCCCGCCAGTCCGCGCCGCCGAAGGGCCAGCGCGTGCGGTCGGGTCCCTCCGCCGTGGCGCCCTGTCCCCACGGCCCGAACCGCTCCTGCATCTCCGCCAGCGGCAGCTCCATCACCGCGTCGGTCTCGATCTTCTGCGGCGACCACGACGCCGCGATCAGCACCCGCTCCTCGATCTCCTGCGCACTGAGCTCGCGCCGCGCGAACAGCACCCTGGTGTGCTCGACGGACGTGATGCGGTCGACGCGGAACGTGCGCCAGTCCTCGCGGTCGAGGTCCCAGCACAGGAGGAACCACTTGCGTCCGGCCGGGGCGAGGGCATGCGGCTCCACGCGCCGCACGCTCTCCTCCCCCTGCCCGTCGACGTAGCGCAGCCGCAGCCGCTCGTGGTCGCGCGTGGCGAGCGCGATCTCGCCGATGACCACGGGCGACACCACCGGTCCCGCGCCGATCCGCGGGGGCTGCACCGCCGCGGCGAGCGCGTTCACCCGCTGCCGCAGCGCCGAGGGCAGCACCTGCTCCAGCTTCGCCAGCGCGGTCAGCGTCACCTCCGCGCCACCGACGATCTGCTGCGTGGCGGCGACCCGCAGGCCGATCGCCATCGTGACCGCCTCGTCGTCGGTCAGCAGCAGCGGCGGCACGGCGCTCCCCGCCTCCAGCCGGTAGCCGCCGGCCGATCCCGGCGTGGACTCGACGCGATAGCCCAGCTCGCGCAGGCGGTCGACGTCGCGGCGGACGGTGCGCTCGGTGACGCCCAGTCGCGAGGCGAGCTCCGTGCCCGGCCAGTGCCGGTGCGTCTGCAGCAGGTTGAGCAGGGCGAGGGCGCGGGCGGTGGTGTCGGACATGACCTCAGATTGGCAGACGATGCGGACAGGATGTGTCCGCGTTGCTTTCTACGCTCGCTTCCATGAACGAAACCCTCATCGAGACCGAAGGCCTGACCAAGACCTTCACCGTCAAAAAGGCGCCGGTGCACGCGGTCACCGACGTCTCCTTCAGCGCCGTGCGGGGTGAGCTCGTCGCATTCCTCGGCCCGAACGGCGCCGGCAAGTCGACGACCCTCCGCATGCTCACCACCCTGATCCCGCCGTCGGCCGGCAGCGCGCGCGTGGTCGGGCACGACATCCGCACCGACGCCGCGGGCGTCCGCGCGCGCATCGGCTACGTCGGTCAGCTCACGAGCGGCAGCTTCTCCCAGCGCGTGCGCGACGAACTGCTCAGCCAGGGCGCCTTCTACGGCCTGACGAAGCGCGACAGCGTGCGGAGGGCGGACGAGCTCATCGACTCGCTCGACCTGTCGTCGTTCGCGGGCCGCACCGTGCAGCAGCTCAGCGGCGGGCAGAAGCGCCGGCTCGACATCGCCCTCGGGCTCATGCACGCACCACCCCTGCTGTTCCTCGACGAGCCCTCCACGGGGCTCGACCCGCAGAGCCGCGCGAACCTGTGGGAGCACATCCTCGACCTGCGCACACAGCACGGCACCACGGTCTTCCTCACCACGCACTACCTGGAGGAGGCCGATCGCTACGCCGAGCGGGTCATGGTGATGGACAAGGGCCGCATCATCGCGGACGACGACGCGGCCTCGCTCAAGGCCACCCTCGCGGGCGACGTGCTCACGTTCGGGTTCGCCGACGCCGCGGAGGCCGAGCGGGCGCGCACCGTGGTCGCCCGACGGAGCCCGGCCGAGGTCGTGCGGGATGACGCCTCCCTCTCCCTCGCGGTGCCCGACGGCGACCGGCTGCTGCCCGTTGTCGTGCGGGAGCTCGACGCCGCGGGCATCGTCGTGCAGCGCGCGACCGGAGTGCCGCCCACACTCGACGACGTGTTCCTCGCCCTCACCGGACGCACCCTGCGCGATGCGGGCGAGGGTGCAGGATCCCCCGAGTCCACGGACGAGCCCACGCCCGCCTCCACCCCGACCACGACAGGAGTCCTCTCATGACCACCACCGACACGCTCGTGCGCCCGAACCTCGCACGCGACACCCGCCACGTGCTGACGCGGGAGCTCAAGCCCGTGGTGCGGGACCCGTTCACCCTGATCTTCAGCCTGCTGCAGCCCCTGGTGTTCCTCGGGCTGTTCGCCCCGCTGCTGATCGGCCAGTCCGGACAGCCCGCGGGCGAGACCCTGTCGTGGTTCGTGCCGGGTGTGCTGGTGATGATCGTGCTGTTCGGCACCGGCGCCACCGGGTCGAACCTCCAGTACGAGATGATGACCGGCTCGCACGAGCGCACCCTCGTCGCCCCGCTCGCCCGGTCGTCCCTCCTCGTCGGCCGCGCGCTGAAGGAGATCGCGCCGATCGTGGTGCAGGCCCTCGTGATCGTCCTGATCGCATGGCCGTTCGGGTTCGCGGTCGACGTGCCGGGCCTGCTGATCGGCCTCGCGCTGCTCGCCGTGTTCGGGGTGGGCCTCGGCTCGCTCTCGTACTCGCTCGCGCTCGCGACCAAAGACCGGGAGTGGCTGTTCTGGGGCGTGCAGCAGTCGCTCATCTTCCCGCTGCTGATCCTGTCGGGGATGCTGCTGCCGCTCGACGCCGCGCCGGACTGGATGCGCGCGGTCGCGACGGTCAACCCGGTGAACTGGGTCGTGCAGGCGGAGCGGGCGCTGTTCGCCGGGGACCTGGGCGACCTCACCGTGCTGTGGGGCTGGATCGCCGCACTCGCGGTGGCCACGGTCGGCCTCGTGGTGGGCGTGCGCGCCATCCGCCGCAGCAACTGACCCGCGCTCGACGCCCGCGGCGGCGGCCTCGCGTCTGCGGGGCCACCGCCGCGGGGCATCGGGTCGCTAGCGCCGCCACCCGCCGCCGTCAAGCGCATCGACCGTGCTCCCTCGGCCCTCGTATCGTCGCCCGCACGACCACGAGCAGCAGGAGGGCCGCATGTCCGAATCGCAGCACAACGACAAGACGCCGACCACGGGCCTGGAGTCCGGGGAGCCCCAGGCGCGCCTGGAAGCCGAGGCCCGACGCGCGATCGTGACCGGCGCGGACTCGGGCATCGGCCGCGCGACCGCGGTCGCCCTCGCCGCGGCCGGCATCGACGTGGGCATCACCTGGCACGGCGACGAGGCCGGCGCCCAGGAGACCGCGGAGGAGGTGCGCAGCCACGGCGCCAGGGCCGTGGTCGCCCGACTCGACGTGGCGGACATCCCCGCGTGCGGCGACGCGGTCGACGGCCTGATCGCCGAGCTCGGCGGGGTGGACGTGTTCGTCAACAACGCCGGAGCGGGACTGCAGACCCCGTTCCTCGACGTGACCCTCGACGAGTGGAACCGCGTGGTCGACACCGACCTCACCGGCGCGTTCGTGTGCCTGCAACGGGCGGCGCGGGCCATGGTCGCGGCCGGACGCGGTGGCCGGCTGATCGCGGTCACCAGCGTGCACGAGCATCAGCCGATGGTCGGGGCGAGCGCGTACGACGCCGCGAAGCACGGGCTCGGCGGCCTCATGAAGAACCTGGCGCTCGAACTCGGTGCGCACGGCATCAGCGCGGTGAGCGTGGCCCCCGGCGAGATCGCCACACCCATGACCGGGCAGACCGACACCGACCCGCACACGGAGGACCGCCCCGGCATCCCGCTCGGACGACCAGGGGACGCGCGCGAGGTGGCCGCGCTGATCGCCTTCCTGGCCTCGCCCGAAGCCGCCTACATCTCCGGGGCCTCGGTCGTGATCGACGGCGGCATGCTGCAGATGGGCCCGCAGGCCGGCGCCGCGGTCGAGAGCCACGACTGGCGCCGCCTCTGACGCACCACGACCCGGGCGGACGAGCCGGGGCTCAGCGACGCAGCGAGTCGGCGAACGGGTTCGGCTCGAGCGTGTAGTCCGTGGACGGGTCCGCCCACGTGGAGGCGCCCTCCGGACTGCGGCGAGCGCGGACGCCGGACAGCAGCCGCACCGCCGGGGCTCCGACCGCGAGCGCGAGCCGTCCGGAGATGCTGCGGTCCTCCCGTCCGAGCACACTCGCCCGGTGCCAGGCCTCGTGCAGCGCACCCCCGCGCGCGGCGGGCACCCGGCGCGGAGGCAGCGCGCCCGCTCGGCGCAGCGCGACCAGCTCCTGCACCCGGTCCCACCAGTCCGACTCGGCGGCGGGGTGGAAATAGTTGTCGCACAGCCAGGCCGGGTGCGGGCGCCGGAAGCGTCCGGCCACGACCTCGCCCGCCCCGCCCAGCAGCCCGCTGCCGACGAACACCGTGTTGAGCAGGCTCTTGCTCACCCCGAAGCGGTCGAGCGCGATGACCGGCACCCCGTGCGCCAGCGCCTCCACGGCGGCCGTCGAGCTCACGGTGACCAGCCCGGCCGCCGTCTCCAGCGCCGTGTCCATCGGGGCGTGCGAGAACACGAGGTTCCGCGGCCGCGCGGCCCCGAAGAGCCCGGTGTAGGGCTCGCGGTCGAGGTGGGTCTCCGCCTCGCCCTGTCGCGCACGCAGCTTCACCACCACACGCCGGTCGGGGTCGGCCTCGGCGGTGCGCACCAGCAGGGCCGCGATGTCGGCCCTCGCCGCGCGATCCGCGGGCACCAGCGCCTGGGCGGCGAAGACGACGTCCGTGGCACCCGGTCGCGGCTCCGCGTCGGCCACCGGCTCCGTCGGGCGGTCGGCGAGGGCGGCCCGCGGCGCCCCTCCGGCGAGGATCCGCGCCTCGGCACGCTCCGCCCGCCTCCGGCCGCCGTACGGGCCCCGTGCGAACGGAAGGGTCGCGAGCGCCAGCGGCACCGGCACCCCGATCCGCTCCCCCAGCTCGGCGAACGCCCTGACCTCGCGGTGGGAGTGCACGATCAGCAGGTCGGTGTGACGCCGGTACTCCAGGGCCCCGCGCTGCGCCGGGATCGCCATACCGGGCAGCCCCGACACGACGACGGGCCGGTGCGCGAGCGAGTCGATCACGCCTCCGAGCAGCCGCACGAACGGCCCGCGACCGGCGAGCAGCACCGCGTCGGGCCGCTGCCGGTCCAGCCACGCCGCCACCTGCGCGAGGTCGAGCCGGGTGACATCTGTCGCCGCGACCCCGGTGCCCTCCCGCGCCGCGCGCTCCTGCTCCGCGCTCACCGTGAGGGGCGTGCGCACCAGCAGCAGCTGCGGGCGCAGACCGGGCACCGCGCCGAGCAGCGAGGCAGACCACTTCACGAACGAGTCGGCATCGGCGACCGCGACCACGCGCAGCCCGGAGGCGTCGGTCATGCCGGCACGCGACGCAGCTTGGCCATGGGGGCGCGCTCGCTGTCGAACACGCGCTTCACGCCGTCGCCCACCGCCCGCTCGATCACCCGGATGTCGCGCACCAGGTGCTCGAGTCCGGTCGGCTCCAGCGACGCGGCGTGGTCGGAGCCCCACATCGTCCGGTCGAGCGTGATGTGCCGTTCGACCGCGACGGCGCCCATCGCGACCGCGGCGAGCGAGATCTGCAGGCCGCGCTCGTGGCCCGAGTATCCGACGGGGATGCCGGGGTAGCGGTCGCGGAGGGTCGCGATGACCCGCAGGTTCGCCTCCTCCGGCTCCAGCGGATACGTCGAGGTCGCGTGCATCAGCACGACCCGGTCGGTGCCGAGGGTGTCGAGGGCGCGGTCGATCTGCTCGATCGTGGACATGCCGGTGGAGAGGATCACGGGCTTGCCCGTCTCGCGCAGCGCGGTCAGCAGCTCGGTGTCGGTCAGGCTCGCGGAGGCGACCTTGTGCGCCACGACGTTCAGTTCCTCCAGGAACGCCACGCTCGGCACATCCCACGGCGACGCGAACCAGTCCAGCCCGAGCAGCGTGGCGTGGTCGCCGATCTCGACGTACTCGTCGCGGCCGAACTCGACCCGGCGCCGGTAGTCGAGATAGCTCATGACACCCCACGGCGTCTCCCGCGGTACATCGCGCATGTGCTCCGGCGTGGAGATCTCGGGGGTGCGCTTCTGGAACTTGACCGCGTCGGCCCCCGCCCGCGCCGCGACGTCGATCAGTCGCTTGGCGATGTCCACGTCGCCGTTGTGGTTGAGGCCGATCTCCGCGATGACGTAGGCCGGACGGCCGCCGCCGATCACACGCGAGCCGATGCTGACAGTCATGGTTCCTCCGGTCGTCGAGCGGGTTGCCGCCGTCCTTCCTGAGTACGCGCCGCGGGTGAACGGCCCTCGACCGGAGGGTTACCGGGGGCGGTCAGCTCGACAACACGCGTTCGACGAGCTCCCTGACCGCACCGTCTCCCCCGCGGCGGTGCAGCACGACCCTGGCCTCGGCCCGCACGAGGGGATGCGCGTCGGCGACGGCGACCGGCCACCCGACGATGCGCATCGCCGGGAGGTCGTTCACGTCGTTGCCGAGGTACGCGATGTCGGCGAGCGGCATGCCCTGCTCCTGCGCCCACCGCCGCAGCGCGTCCTCCTTGTCGTCGATGCCGTGCAGCACGGGGACGCGCAGCTTGTCGGCCCTCGCCCGCACGACCGGGTTGACCTCGGTGGAGAGGATCAGCATCGGCACGCCGGCGCGGCGCAGCAGCGCGACGCCCATGCCGTCCTCCCGGCTCACCCGTACCCGCTCCCCTCCGTCGGCGTCGACGATCGCGGTGTCGTCGGTGTGGACGCCGTCGAAGTCGGTGACCACCGCGCGCACCGGGATCCGCGCGGGAGTCTCGCGCAGGGCCGCCAGAGCCCGCGCCGCCGCGAGCTGCTCCGCGTCGTCGATCTCGATCGCGCTCCACTCGGGCACCGCGATGATGCGGGTGCGACCGAAGAAGCGGTGCCGGCTGCGGCGGAACCCGTCCGCCCGGAACACGTAGAACGCCCCGGTCTCGAGGTGATGCGGCTCGCGGTCCTGGCGCCGTGGACGGTGGCTCGCGTCGTGGTTGAGCGCCTCCGCCTCCCCGTCGGGCCCCGTGCGCCACAGGAAGCCGTACGTCTCGACGGCCGCGAACGCGCTGTCGGCCGTGCCCTTCCGCACCGCGTCGACGGCGGCGGACAGCTCCACGCTCGGCACGAAGGGCGACGTGGCCTGCACGAACGCGACGACCGCGAACGACTCTCCCCGGCGCTCGAGCTCGTCGAGCGCGTGGAGGATCGCCGCCTCGGACGACGCGGTGTCGCCCGACAGCTCCGCGGGGCGCCGGACGATGCGCGCGCCCGCGGCCTCCGCGACCGCCGCGATCTCGTCGTCGTCGGTGGAGACCACGACCGCGTCGATGCCCGCGGCGGCCGTTGCCGCGTGCACGGCCCTGGCCACGAGCGGCACCCCGCCCACGCGCTCCAGGTTCTTGCGCGGAATCTGCTTCGACCCGCCGCGCGCCGGGATGATCGCCACCGTCCGCGGCGCTCCCTCGTCTGTCTGCTGCATGCTCGTCATCCTCCCCGGATCTCCCGCCACGCGCGACCGGCGCGACGCCGTGCCCCGATCGCCGTCAGCCGCCACTCCTCGATCCGCCCGATGCCGCCCGCGGGGTGCCGCAGGCGCTGTCGCAGGGTCGCGGGCGCGGCGCCGGGCAACCGCAGCTGCGTGAGGCGTTCCGCCGAGAAGTACCGGCGGCGCTCGTCGTCGTCGAGGTCGCGCAGGAACTCCTCCGCGCGCTCTCGCAGGTGCTCGGCGACGAGCGGCTGCATGGCATAGCCGACCGCATCGACGAGGCGCTGCAGCTCGGGCGGCTCCGGGCGCGCGGCGTCGGTGCGGGTGAGGGCGTCGACGATCGTGAGCGGGATGCGGTTGCTGTTCTCGAACGGAGCGAGCGTGCCGAGCAGGTCCGCGGTCCCGGCGGCACCGATGTCGCGGCCGAACACCGTGTGCACGGTCGGCAGCGCGGTGGAGAACGCCGCGACCACGGCTCGCGCATCGAGGCGTTCGGCCGCCAGTTCCGCGGGCCCCGTGCCGCGGTGCTCCTCGAACGCCATGCCGAGCGACTGCGCCCTGGCACGGACGGCATCGGTGAGCAGGGGTGGCGCCGCCGGATGGGGCTTGAACACGATGCGCTGCGGCTCCCACGCAGCCGCCCGGTCGACCAGGCTCTGCTGCAGCGCGATCTCCTGCGCCGGTGTCTGCAGTTCGAGCGCCGACAGGTACTGCCCGAGCACCAGCACGGTGGACGGTCCCGGCTCCGGGTCCGCCGGCACCGTCGGCACCTCCGGCGTCGCGGTCTCGCGCAGCGCCGCCGCGAAGGCCGCGGGCGGCACCGGCACCGTCTCGGCGGTCGGCGACGCGACGAGCGGACGCACGCCGGGCACGACGTCGGCGTAGACCACACGGCCGATCCGTGCCGTCACGGTGTGCGGCAGCCGCACCCGCATCGGCGCATACGTCATGAGGCCGTCGCCCACGATCGTGAGACGCGCGTCGGGGAACAGCCCGAACAGCGTCCGCGCCGGAGCGACCTGCGGGCTCTGCACGCACAGCTCCAGGTCGCGGGGGTCGATGCCCCAGGCCCGGGCGATCAGCCGACCGAGCACGGGCAGTTCGCCCTCCGGGGGCTCCCACGCGCTGGGGTGCAGCGGGCCGAGGAGGTCTCCCAGCGGCTCGATGCGGTCGAACCGGGCGCGCAGCCGACTCAGGGCCGGGTCGGCGTCGATGCCGACCGCGAGCTCGGGGACGCGCGACGAGGTGAACGGCACCAGCACCTGCTCGGGGCGCGCGGCGGTCGGCCCATCGAGGAGGCCGCTGTCGATCGCGGCGACGGCGGTCGCGAGACCGTAGGCGCTGTGCAGCGCGAAGACCCGCGTCACGGCGTGTGCCCCGCACGTCGGAGCGTGCGCGCGAGCACGCGGCGCCGGGGCGCGTCGAGCCGCTCGACCACCGCGGCGACCTCCGGCGCGGGGAGACCGCGGAGCAGCTCGCGGATGCGCGACCGCATCTCCGCGCGCACCGGCGGCGACATGCGCCGCGAGCGCACCAGGTGGTGCGAGCTGAGCGCGAGCGCGGTCCACACGGCCTTGGGCAGGAAGCGCTCGGCGTCGCGGTCGCGCTGCGCCAGGGCGACGACCTGGGACAGGGCCTCGGCGAAGTCGAGCTGCCGCCGGTCGGCGATCTGGGTGAGCGAGCCCGCGACGCCGCGGCGGTAGAGCAGTGCCGGGGCGTCGACGACCGCGAACGACGAGGCCTCCAGGTGCAGCCGCCAGATCCACGGCCGGTCCTCCGCGGTGAACAGTCCGGGCGGGAACCCGGCCAGGCCCCGGTCGAGGAGGCGGCGGTGGAACAGCCCGGCCCACGCGTACGGGTAGTCGACCATGGTCGGCTCGTCGGCGGGCAGGATGGCGCTCCGCGGCGGGGCGACGGTCTCGCGCCAGGGGAACGGCGCGCGCACCAGCGTGCGGCGGGTGCCGGTGACGGTCACGTGATCGGTGCGGACGAAGTCGCAGCGCAGCGCGCGCAGGCGAGAGGCCAGCACGGCCAGCCGCCGCGGCTGCAACCAGTCGTCGCCGTCAAGGAAGCAGAACGTCTCGCCCTCGACGAGCGCGAGACCCTGGTTGCGGGCGCTCGCCAGGCCGCGCGGCGTCGGGTTGTGCACCACCCTGGCGCGCGGGAACCGGTCGGCGTAGTGCTGCATGAGAGCGCGCGTGTCGTCGCGGGAGCCGTCGTCGATCGCCACGAGCTGCAGATCGTGCGGGTCGTCGAACTGCCGGGTGAGGGTCTCGAGGGTCGTCCCGATGTAGGGTCCGGCGTCCTTCGCGGGAAGAATGACGGTGACGAGGGGCGTGCGCACGGAACTCCCGGGGTGGGCGGTGTGCGGAGATCGTCGCAGTCGCGCGTGTCCGGTCGGCGACGTCACGGTGAACGGCGGGTGACGCGAGGCGCGGCAGGCACAACGCTGAGGTGTGGTCCGCACCCGAACGAACCACACCCCCAGTGCGTTGCACTGCCGGGTGCGAGCACCCGGGAAACCGACACCGTGCGGTGCCGGCCCACCCCGCGGTTTACTGGCCCCCACCAGCGGGCCGAGGGGTGTGCGTCGAGAGCGACTCCATGAAGATCAACACTCAACACGTAACATGATACATACCTCTCCACGAGATGCCGAATCGATGCGGGGAGCCGCGTCGATTGGCGCGGTCACCCGGCATCCGCGACCATGGACCCCATGCTCTGGCCGTTCGGAACGATCTGGCGACCGGTGCGACGGCGCCGCCGGAGCACCGGGATCGACCTGCGCTGGCTGTCCGCGCGCACGTGGACAGAGCGCTGGTATCCCCAGGGCATCGACGTGGGCCGGCTGCGCGGACGACGCACGCTCGCGGTGAGCTGGTTCCGCCAGGACAGGGCGGGCCGCCACCTCGCCTCCCGGGTCACGATGATCGACCTCGACCGGTCGCGTCACCTCGACGTGGTGCTCGCCGTCCCCGGGGAGGACGGCCGCCTGGAGCCCGCCCCGATCCACGCCGGCGGCCTCGCGTGGTTCGACGACCGCTTGTTCGCGGCGGCCACGGGCCAGGGGATCTGGGAGTTCGACCTGGCGCGGCTCCGCCGGGTGCGCGGCTCCGACGCCCACCGCCTGGCCGGGAGCCGCCGCCGCGGCGGTCGCAGCACCGTGCTCGTCGCCGTGCGCACGGCGCAGCACCCGGTCGACCTCCGCTGCTCGTTCCTCGGGCGGGTGTTCACGGCCGACGGCACTCCCCTGCCCCGTGTGCTCATCGGCGAGTACCGCGGGAACGACCGCGGCGTGGTCGGCGAGTTCGACATCCCGAGCGCCGCGCAGCCCCGCTTCGTGGAGCGCGACCGGGTCGCGCCCGGCCTCCGGCACCTGCAGGGCGCCGTGCGCTGGGGTGAGACGCGCTTCGTGTCGCAGTCCGATCTGCTGCACCCCGGAGCCCTGTGGACCGATCGCGACGGTTCCTGGCGGCGACACCCCGTTCCGCTGCCCGCCGGATGCGAAGACCTCGCCCTCGACCCCGAGGCGGGGGTGCTGTGGACGCTCGGCGAGCACCCGTGGCGACGCGTCGTCCGCGGCATCCCCTTCTCCGCGCTCGACCTCCCCGGGTGAGCGGCGGCGGCTGGCACATCGGCGGGCGAACGTAGACTGAGGGAGTGAAGAAGCCCGCCCCCCTCCTCGTCTACACCGTGCTGCGCCTGCTGGCATTCCTCGTCCCGCTGGCGATCCTGTGGTTCTTCTTCCCGATCTTCCGCGAGTTCTGGTGGCTCGCCGCCATCTTCGCCGCCCTCATCGGGGCGAGCATCTCGATGCTGTTCCTGCGCACGCCGCTGTCCGACGCCTCGGCGCGTCTGCACGAGCGGCGCGAGGGCCGCGTGTCGGGTCAGCAGGCCGATGCCGATGCGGAGGACGAGGCGATCGACGCCGCCCCCGACGAGACCCGCCGCGACTGAGCCCTTCCGCGGTCAACCGACGGACGCGGAGATCGCGACGGACGCCCGGATCACGACGGACGCCGAGACCAGCCGATGAACGTCCAGATCAGCCGACGAACGCCCAGAACAGCGCGCCCGCGTAGAGCAGCGACGTGAGCGAGGTCAGGGCCAGTGCCGTCACCAGCTCCCGCGGCTGACGGTACGTCCAGACGATCAGCACGGCGGGCAGCCCCGCCAGCAGCGCGAGCAGCGCGATCCACGCGATCGGGAACAGCAGCGCCAGGAACACCGCGATCCCGAACGGCGCGAGGACGAACAGGGTGAACAGCACCTGGGTCGCACGCCGCCCGATCAGCACCGTGAGCGTGCGCTTGCCGACGGCGCGGTCCTGCTCGATGTCGCGGAGGTTGTTCGCCAGCAGCACCGCGCACGCGAACAGGCCGGCCGCGATCGCCCCCAGCCACGCCTGCTGCGGGAGTGCGAAGATCTGCACCCACGTGGTGCCGAGCGTCGCCACCAGCCCGAAGAACACGAAGACGAACACCTCGCCCAGGCCGTAGTAGCCGTAGGGGCGCTTGCCGCCCGTGTAGAACCACGCCGCGACGATGCACGCGGCGCCGACGGCCAGCATCCACCACTGCTCCGTGCGCACCACGATCGCGAGGCCGACCGCCGCGGCGAGCGCGAAGAACACGAGCCCGATGATCAGCACGGTGCGCGGCTTCACCCGCCCGGAGGCCGTCAGCCGCGCCGGACCGACACGGTGGGCGTCGGTGCCGCGGACCCCGTCGCTGTAGTCGTTCGTGAAGTTCACGCCGATCTGCAGCAGCACCGCGACCGCGAGGCAGGCGAGGGCGATGACCCAGTGGAACTCCGGCCCCGTGCTGCGCGCGGCGCCCGTGCCGATCACGACCGGCGCGACCGCCAGCGGCAGGGTGCGCAGTCGTGCGGCGCCGATCCAGTCGGAGACGGTGACCGGACCGGCCTCGACCACGGGCCGCTTGGCCGGGTTTCCGCTGGTGTGCGGTCGGGTTCGGGTGCCGCTCTTCTTCTTGCGCCGGGAGGATGCTGCCACGCACGAAATCCTAGTCCGCGCGGCGAGGGGACCCTCAGCGGTGCGGGTTGCTGTCCTTGCCGTCGAGCCACAGGGTGTCGGACGCATCGCTGTGGGAGCCTGCCGTGCCGACGTGCTTGTCGCTGATCTTCGGTCCCTTGAGGATGACGTGGGTCATGGCCTGCGCGTGACCGTGGCCGAGACCGTACTCCTGCTTGAGCCACGTGAGCACGACCGTGGACTTCGTGCCCTCGTCGAAGCCCTGGGCGCGGGCGAGCTCGATGAACTGGCGGGGCGTGAGCCCGGTCTGGGTCTCGACCTTGTCGAGGTAGGCCTGGAAGGACATGGGTTCTCCTGATCAGTCGTTGTCGAGGAAGGTCTGGACGATGGTGGCGGAGGCGTGGATGCACAGGATGCGCAGCAGCCCCTCCCCCGCGTTCGTGAAGCCGTGCGGCGTGAAGGCCGCGACCGTGGCGGTGTCGCCCGGTCCGGCGAGGAGGGTCTGGTCGCCGACGCGGAGGCGGACGGTCCCCTCCAGCACCACCCAGGTCTCCGAGTACGGGTGCCAGTGCAGCCCTGGACCCTCGCCCGGCTGATTCTCGACGAAGAAGTAGGAGACGTCGGCGCCGTGCTCGGCCCCGACGAACCGGCGGCTGCGGCCGGTGCCGATGCGGAGGTCGGCGTCGCGGACGAGCGACGAGGGAGCGGGTGTGGTGGTCATGTGCCCAGTCTCGACAGCGCACCCGCGGGCCCCTAGTGTTTCGATGTGGATCGAAACACGGCACCCATCGAGGGGCGGGAGCACCCGGATCACCGGGTCGAGTTCCACCTGAGTCCCGGTGACATGGAGGCGGTGCGCTTCGGTGTCTCCCCCGGCCACGAACTGGCCCACGCCGTCCGCGCTCTCCTCCGCTTGGCGGCGCATCCGCTCCAGTGGGGGTGGCTGCGCGGCGTGCGCGAACGGCTGCCGCGCGACGGCTTCGCGCTGCTCGCCGCGGTGATCGGCGACGACGGCTACCTTCCCGACTTCCTCACCACGACCCCGCGGTGGGACCTCACCCCGGAGGCGGAGCTCGCGGCGTTCCGCACGACCGCGCTGGAGCCCATGCGCGTGGACCTCGGAAAGATGGTGCAGCGCTCCGCCGGCCGTCGACGCGAGGCGCTGCGGGACATGCGGGACGATCCGGCGCGGGCCAGGGCGCGGATCGCCGACGCCTGGTCGGAGCTGTGGGAGGTGGCGCTGGACCCGGTCTGGCCGCAGCTCGAACGACTCCTGCGCGCGGACATCGCGGTGCGGGCGCGCGCGATCGCCACGTCGGGCATCGCGGGGATGGCGAGCGACCTGCATCGGCAGGTGTCGTGGGGCGACGGCGCCGTGCGGGTGTCGCTGCGGCGGCACAGCGAGCGGGTCGACTGCCGCGGCAGCGGACTGGTGCTCGTGCCCTCCGTGATGTCGTCGTGGGGCTGCATGGTGCTCACCGAGCCGCCCGCGCAGCCGACCCTCTTCTATCCGGCCCGCGGGGTCACGGCCGGGTGGGCGCGCGACACCACCGAGGTCGAGTCGGCCCTGGGTGCCCTGCTCGGCCCGGCCCGCGCCGGCATCCTGCTGCGGGCGGGCGCCGAGCGCACCACGTCGCAGGTCGCCGTGGAGGCCGGGATCGCGGTGTCGACGGCGTCGCACCACCTGACCGTGCTGCGGGAGTCGGGGCTGATCGCGAGCGAGCGCCGCGGCAGCCGCATGCTGCACCTGCGCACCCCGCTCGGCGAGGCCGTGGTCGGCGCGGCGCTCTGACGCGGGCGGGTCAGCGCGCGGTCGTTCGACCGCGCAGACAGCGGCGACGCGACGCGGATGCCGGCCGACGGTGCGCGCTGCGGCGGTGGACTACTCCCCGGCGCCGACCGGGATGATCGGGCGGTGCTCGTAGTAGGTCTGCAGCACCACCGTCGTGCGGGTGCTCACGTTGGCGGCGAGCCGGACGTCGCGCACGAGCTGCTCCAGGTCGCGGGGGGTCGGAACGCGGACGAACAGCATGTAGCTCGCCTCCCCCGCGATGGAGTGGCAGGCCTCGATCGCGCCCAGGTGCTCGAGCAGCTCCGGCGCGTTGTCGGGCTGGGCGGGGTCGAGCGGGGTGATCTCGATGAACGCCGACAGCGGAGTGCCCACCTGCTCCGGGTCGAGGATCGCTCGGTAGCCGGAGATCACCCCGCGCGTCTCCAGGCGGCGCAGGCGGGACTGCACGGCGGAGACCGAGAGGCCGACGGCCTCGGACAGCTGGGACAGCGTGGCGCGGCCGTCACGGGAGATCGCGGCCAGGATCGCGCGGTCGACAGAATCATCCATGGCTGTAAGATTATCGTCAGGATTCCGTATTCGCCGGAATCTTTCCGTTAAACACTGCGATCGGAGGTTCCGATGTCCCTCGTTTCCGCCAACAGTTCCGCTGTCCAGGCCATCGTCGGCGAACCCGAGGTCGTCGAGGACGCGTCGACCGCCGAGCAGTCCGCCGCCTGGACCCAGCTGAAGTCGGCCGCCATCGCGCTGCGCGAGCTGCAGATCAAGGACGGCTCGATCCCCGAGGCCGCGCACCACGACGACGCCCGCGCGCTCGTCGGCGCGATCACCGCGAGCATCCGCGCACTCGCGCCCGCCTTCCCGCACGATGCCGACTACCTCGCCGCGTCCGTCGCCGACTTCGAGCGCTGGGCGTCGGAGGACTTCGGCGTGCCGGACTTCCTCGACTCCCTCGTGGCCTTCCAGCCGCAGCAGCACCGCATCGACGGCATCCGCCACCTCGTGGTCTTCCCGATGTACACCCAGAACGGCTCCAGCGATCGCCTGGTCGAGGCGCTGATCGTCGAGACCATCTGGCCCGAGTTCATCGCCGCGCTCGAGGCCGGCGACTACGGCAACAAGCTGTTCGTCTCGCTGCGACTCGTCGACTTCACCCCGGGCTACGACACCAACTCCGCCGTGCTGTTCCCCGAGACCGTCGCCATGCGCGAGATCCCGACGTTCACGTGGGGCGCCATCTTCCAGGACCGCGAGGCCGCCCGCTACCGCCGGGTCGTGCGCGCCGCCGCCGGGATCACGAACCTGGAGCTGCCGGAGCGCGCCGCCGCGATGCTCGACGACCAGGAGATGGCCGAGAAGACGTTCGTGATGTGGGACATCATCCACGACCGCACGCACATGCGCGGCGACCTGCCGTTCGACCCGTTCATGATCAAGCAGCGGATGCCGTTCTTCCTGTACTCGCTGGAGGAGATGCGCTGCGACATGACCGCGTTCCGCGAGTCGGTCAAGATCGAGCGCGCCCTCGACGCCCGCGTGGCGGCGGGCGAGGAGCTCACCGAGACCGAGCGCGAGATGCACGAGTACGCGCACCTGGTGCAGTACGCCGTGATCTTCGACCGCATCTTCCGCTTCGCGATCACCGGCACCCGCGTCCGCAACTACGACGCGGTGGGCGGCCAGCTGCTGTTCGCGTGGCTGCACCAGCGCGGCGTGCTGCACTGGACCGACACGGCCCTGGCGTTCGACTGGGACAGCGTGCCCGACGCGGTCGTGGCGCTGGGTGATGCGATCGACGACCTGTACTGGCACTCGATCGACCGTCCGAAGGTCGCGCACTGGCTCGCCGCCTACGACCTCGTGCGCGGCACGCTCACCCCGCACCCCGCCTCGCAGTGGGCACGCGGACTCTCGGACGAGATCCTCGCCGGCGCCCCGAAGGGCTACACCGACGCGGTGATGGACGACGAGTTCCCCCTGTCGATGTTCTTCGAGACGCTCGACAAGAAGATGAAGCCCGTCATCGAATCGACGGTCGGCATCCGCGGCACGGACGACTGATCCGCACCGCCACCGTTGTGACGCTGGGGCGCACAGCCTCTGCGGCCGGAGACCCGAATCCGGGTCCGGCCGCAGAGGCCTTCTCGACAGGAGGAGAGTGATCGCATGACCGACACCACGCCGCACGGACCGCGCGGACGCACCGTGCTCCTGGCCGGGGCCACCAGCGCCGCGGGACTCGCCGTCACCCGGGCCCTGCACGACGCCGGCGCACGGGTGGTCGCGACCGGCCGCTCGGCCGAACGCCTCACCCCTCTCGCCGACGCGGGAGCCGAGACCCGGGTGGCCGATGCGACCTCCCTCGCGGAGATGACCGCGCTCGCGGAGCGGCTCGGACCCGTCGATGCCGTGGTGCCGCTCGTGGGCGGCTGGCGCGGCGGCGGAGGTCTCGCGGGACAGAGCGACGAGGACTTCGACGCGCTGCTCCCGGCGCTCGAGGCGGTGCGGGCGACCAGCCGGGCCTTCGATGCGGCCCTGCGCGCCTCGCCGGCCGGGCGGTTCGCGGTCGTGTCGTCGACGGCGGTCGCGCGCCCCCTCGCCGGTGGCGCGAACTACGCGGCGGTGAAGGCGGCGAGCGAGGCGTGGACGCGCGCGGTCGCGCACGGGTACGCGAAGGCCGCGCGCGACGCCGGCGAGCCGCTGCGCGCCGCCGCGGTGGTGTTCCGCGCGAAGGCGCTCGACCCCGCCGCCCTCGCCGCCCGGGTCGCGGCGTTGTGGGAAGACGACGCGGCCGAGCTCAACGACCGGATCATCGACCTGGACTGAGCCTCCGACGTCGCGCGGACTACGGGCGACGGACGGGCGGGCTGCGGACGCGCGGGCTGCGGACGCGCGGGCTGCGGACGGCGGGCTGCGGACGGCGGACGGGCGGGCTGCGGGCGGGCGGGCTCCGGGCGGGGCTGCGTCCGTGTGGGTCAGCGGGACTCGGGCGGGATGCCGCGGACGACCGGGGGCGCATCGGGGTGGTGGCCGTGCGCGCGGCGGTCGCGCGCGTCGCCCGTCTCCTGCCGCTCACCGAGAGGATCCTGTGCCGCGGGGCCGGTGCCCTCGTCCGTCGCGTCGGGCGCCTGATCCGGCGCCGTCGCGTACAGCTCGGTGAGGTGACGGTACGACCGCGTGAAGAACGCCAGCGTCGCCGCGACGACCATGATCAGTCCGGCGAACAGGCAGATGAGGGCGATGCCGCGCGCCTCACCCTCGCCGAGCAGCCACTCCCACTGCCGCTGCCCCTCGGCGGTGTCCATGTACGGGATCACGACGTACTCCGCGATCGGCGCGATGAGGAAGGCCGTGATCGGGGCGGCCGCGGCCTCCATCGCCGCCGCCGTGCCGAACACCCGCCCCTGTCGCGTGAACGGCACGACCTTCTGGATGACCGTCTGCTCGGCGGCCTCGACCGGAGGGACCAGCGCCATGTACACCCACATGCCCAGCACGTACAGCGGCCACCACTCGCGCAGCATGAAGATCGCGCCGAGGAGCCCCATCGCGATCACCACGAGCAGCATCGTGCGCACCGGTTTCTTGCCCAGGCCGAACTTCGCGACCAGACCGCCGCCGATGAGGAAGCCGGTGGAGGAGAACGCGAGCGCGAAGCCCCACATCTGCGCATCGAACAGCGTGAGGCCGTACGGGTCCATGAGCGCCATGTAGACGCCGCCGATGAGGTTGTTGAACGTGGAGAACACGATGAGGGCGAACAGCCCGGGCGCCTGCCGGATGGCCTGCACGCTGCCGCGGAAGTCGACCGCGCTCTTCGCCTCGGGGTCGACCTCCGGCTCGGACTCCGGGATGCGGATGAACAGCAGGTGCGCGAAGGTGAGCGCCATCGCCACGATCGCGATCCCCAGCGTCCACCCCATGCCGAGGAACCCGATCGACAGGCCGGAGAACACGCTGGTCACGAGGAACGCGATGCCCTGCACCGTGCCGACCAGACCGTTCGCGTTGGCCCGCTTCTCCTCGGGCACCAGCAGTGTCACCGTCGTGGACAGCGCGATGTTGCGCAGCTGCTCGATCACGCCGCCGAACAGGATGATGCCAGAGAACAGCCAGAACCACGGGCCGCCCAGGTCGAGCAGCGCCGCCTCGGGCTGCCACACGTAGAGCACGCCCGCGACCAGGAACGCCACCGCCGAGATGACGCTCGACAGCAGCATGACCCGGTGCTTGCGGTGCCGGTCGACGATCGTGCCGAAGAACATCGCGAAGAACGCGACGAACAGCATGTAGGCGCCGCCGATGATCCCGGTGGCCAGCACCGACCGCGTCTCGATGTACACCCAGAACGTGAGGGCGAACCAGAGGAAGCTCGTCGTCACGTTGGCGATCAACGTGTTGACGAGGACGTTCGCGAAGGCCGTCTTCGCCGCGGTGCGCTCCATGGGTTCGAGGGTAGGGCGGGGCTCGGACATCCGGTAGGGGAACCGCGATTAGGCTTGACCGGTGAGCATCCCCCATGACCCCGCTCTGCGGGGCTTTGCCAGCGACAACTACTCCGGCATCCACCCCGAGGTCCTCGCCGCGATCGCCGCCGCGAACGGTGGCCACCAGGTGGCGTACGGCGAAGACGCCTACACCGCCCGCCTGCAGGAGGTCTTCCAGCAGCACTTCGGCGAGGGCGTCCAGGCGTTCCCGGTGTTCAACGGGACCGGCGCGAACGTCACCGGCTTGCAGTCGATGCTGCCGCGCTGGGGTGCCGTGATCGCCGCATCGACCGCGCACATCAACGTCGACGAGGGTGGCGCGCCCGAGAAGATCGGCGGCTTCAAGCTGCTCACCGTGCCCACCGACGACGGCAAGCTCACCACCGAGCTCATCGACCGCGAGGCGTGGGGCTGGGGCGACGAGCACCGCGCGCAGCCGCTGGTCGTGTCGATCACCCAGTCCACCGAGCTCGGCACCCTCTACACGGCCGACGAGATCCGCACGATCGCCGACCACGCGCACGAGCGGGGCATGAAGCTGCACCTCGACGGCGCCCGGCTGTCCAACGCGGCCGCCGCACTCGACCTCCCGCTGCGCGCCTTCACGCGCGACGTCGGCGTGGACGTGCTGACCTTCGGCGGCACGAAGAACGGGGCCATGCTCGGCGAGGCCATCGTGGTGCTGAACCCCTCCGCCGCCGACGGGCTGCCCTACGCCCGCAAGTTCAACATGCAGCTGTCGTCGAAGATGCGCTTCGTCTCGGCGCAGCTGATCGCGCTGCTCGAGGGCGACCTGTGGCTGCGCAACGCCCGGCACGCGAACGCCATGGCCGCCCGGCTCCGCTCCCGCATCGAGGCGGGGCTCGCCGACGGTTCCGTCGCCGGTGTCGAGTTCACCCAGCCCACCCAGGCCAACGGCGTCTTCGCGACGCTGCCCGAGGGCGTTGCCGACCGGCTGCGCGACGTGTTCCGCTTCTACGACTGGGACGCGGCCCGGCGCGAGGTGCGGTGGATGTGCGGCTTCGACACCGAGGAGTCCGACGTGGACGCCTTCGTCGACGCGCTCGGACGCCTCACCACCGCCTGAGCGGTCTCAGTCGTCGACCACGCGCGTGAACTCCTCGCGCGTGGTGCGCAGGTGCGCGCGCATCGCCGCATCGGCCGCGTCGGCGTCGCCCCGCCGCACGGCATCGAGGATGCGCTCGTGCGCGTGCCAGCTGGACTCCTTCACGAAGTCGAAGCTCATCAGGTCGACGGGCTCGAACATCCGCACGCGCGCCTCTTCCACCGCGTCGCGCACGAACGTGTTGCCCGACGCCGCGGCGAGCGCGAGATGGAAGTGCGTGTCGGCGATGCGGGACTCGGCCTTGGTGGCCGCCCCCGCCAGCTCGCTCTGGGCGAGGGCCATCGCCTCCAGATCCGCCGTGCTGCGTCGCGCCGCCGCGAGCGCCGCCCCACCGGACTCGACGATCTCGCGGAACTCGGTGAGCTCGCCGATCTCGGCCGAGCGCGTGCGCACCTCGTCGCGGATGAGCCGCGGATCCAGCGCCGCGTCCTGGACGATCGCCCCGCCGGACGCTCCCCGGGTGATGACGATCTGGCCGCTCCCCTCCAGGATGCGCAGCGCCTGCCGCAGGGTCTCGCGCGAGACGCCGAGCTGCTCCGCCAGACGCCGCTCCGGAGGCAGGCGGTCGCCGGGGCGGATGCGGCCGAGCGCCATCTCCCGGCGCAGGAACCCCGCCACGGCCTGATAGCCCGACACGGGGTGCAGCACGGCGCGGGAGAAGTCGTGCGGCGCGTCGTCACGCTCGCCCATGGCCACTCCTCCGGTCAGAGGGGAAGACCGGCGCGGTCCGTGCCGACGACCTGCTTCCCCGTGAAGAAGTCAAGCACATCGTCGTCGCCGTGCCCGCCGAGGCCGCTCGCGCCGAAGAAGCTCTGCGCGGAGGCCGGCGACATGTCGAGCACACTCGTGCCGTTGACCTTCACCTCGCCCGCGACCAGGCGGGTGCCCAGCGCCGCGGCCCCCTCCTGATCCGCCCCGAACACGTAACCGGCGAGCCCGACCTGGCCGGTGTTCGCCAGGCGCACGGCCTCGTCCTCGTCGTCGTAGCCGCCCACGAGCAGCATCGGCCCGAACACCTCGTCCGCGAGCCCCGGGCCGTCGAGCACCGCCACCGTGGGGGCGAAGAACCATCCCCGTTCCGGCACCGCGGACACGCGCAGCAGCTCGGCGCCGGCGGCCGCCAGCCGCTCCCGCTGGTCGTCGAGCTCGTCCCGTCGGGCGGCGAAGGCCACCGGACCGACCTCGGTCGCGTCGTCGAGGCTGGATCCGATGGTCCGGCGGGCGAACGCCGCGATGAGCAGACGGGCCAGCTCGTCACGCCGGGCGCGGTCGACCAGCACACGACGCGGAGCCTCGCACCACTGCCCCGACAGCTTCAGGACGCCGTCGGCGAGCGCCTGCGCCGCCTGCTCCAGGTCGGCGTCGGCCCGCACGATCGCGGCGTTGTTCGAGCCGAGCTCCAGCTGCAGCCGGGCGAACCGGGGCGCGGCCGCGGCGGCGATGGCGCGGCCGGTCGGCGTGGAGCCGGTCATCGAGATCGCGGCGATGCGCTCGTCGGCGACCAGGGCGCGGCCGACACCGCCACCGCCCTGCACGAGTCCGACGACACCGTCGGGGATGCCCGCCTCGTGCACACCCTCCAGCAGCAGCTGCGCGCTCCACGGCGAGAACGACGAGGGCTTGAGCACCACGGTCGCTCCGGCGGCGAGCGCGAACGCGGTCTTCTTCACGGCCATGGCGCTGGGCGCGTTCCACGGCAGGATGAGCGCGGTCGGTCCCCACGGCACACGGTGCAGTCGCACGCCGCCCTGCTCCGCGGGGAGCTCCGCGACGTCCCCTCGGACGACGGCTCGGCGGGCGGCGTCACGCAGGGTCGCACCGTTGGCTCCGCCGAACAGCCGTGTCACCGCGAGCGGCACCCCGCTGTTGAGCGCGTCGAGGCGGGCGATCTCCTCGGCACGGTCGTCCAGCCACGCGGCCAGCGCCCCCAGCCGGACCGCGCGCTCCTCGGGGGCGAGTCCGCGCCAGCGGCCATCGTCGTGCGCCCGACGGGCGGCGAAGACGGCCCGGTCGACCTGCTCCAGGGAGCTGGAGGCGGTGGGCACGAGGGCCTCGCCGGTGTTCGGGTCGTGCAGCCAGGAGCCGTCGGCCTCCGGACTCTCCTCGGCGACGCCGCCGATCCAGGTGCGCAGGGCGGGGAAGGTCATCTCAGATCCGATCGAAGTAGCGGTGCAGGTCCCAGTCGGTGACGCGGGACATGAAGGTGGACCACTCGTGGTCGAGCAGGATGCGCTGATGCGAGATGAGCTCCGGCGTCAGCAGCTCCTGCACGAACGCGCTCTCGGCGAAGAGCGCTCCCGCCTGCCGCGGGTCAGCGGGCATGGCGCCGTCGCCGGGGAGGTCGTAGGCGCTGCCGCGCACCGGATCGCCGAGCTCGGCCCCCGTCCGCATCCCGTCGCGGGCCGACGCGAGGATGCCCGTGAGCGCGAAGTACGGGTTGGTGTCGGCGCCGGGCAGGCGGAACTCGAACCGGAGCGCCTGCGGCGAGTGGCCGACCACACGCACCGTGGTGGTGCGGTTGTCGAAGCCCCAGGTGCGCCCGCTGCCGGCGACGTCGGTGGAGTTGCTGCGGCGGTACGAGTTGACCGTCGGGGCGTACCACGCCATCAGCGCCGGCGCGTGCTCCAGCGCCCCGGCGATCGCCGAGCGCATGCGGGGGCTGAGGTGATCGGGGTCGGACTCGTCCCAGAACAGCGCCGTGCCCTCGTCGTCGACGAACGACACGTGCACGTGGCACGACGAGCCCGGCTGGTCGTTGAGCGGACGCGCCATGAAGGTCGCCGACATGCCCGCCCGGGCGGCGGTGTCACGCACCGCGAGCTTGTACAGCGCATGCCGGTCGGCCATCTCCAGCGGGTCGCCGTACTCGAACGTCATCTCCCACTGCCCGAGACCCCACTCGCTCTGCGCGGCCTCGACGAGGATGCCGCTCGCGCGCAGGTCGGACCGCAGCCTCTGGAAGAACGGCTCGTAGAGGTTGCCCTCGTGGATCATGAAGTCGGAGGGGGTGAGGGTCGTCGGATCGAGATCGCGGAACCCCGAGCGGCGCAGCTCCCGCGGGTCGTTGCGGAACAGGTAGAACTCCAGCTCGGTGCCCGCGAGCGGCGTGAGACCGAGGTCGCGCAGGCGCGCCAGCTCCTGCTTTAGGATCACCCGCGGCGACAGCGGCATCGGCTCGTGCGTGTGCACGTCGACCGGGTCGGCGAGGCAGATCGCGACACCCTCCAGCCACGCCGCAGGACGCAGGGTGTCGAGGTCGGGGAGCAGCGTGACGTCGGGCACGCCGTTGTGCATGCCGCACAGGGCGAAGCGGTTCTGGTCGATCAGCTCGAGCCCCTGATCGATGTCCCATGCCCACGCGCAGGTGCAGATGTCGACACCGTTCGCCACGACCCGGCCGAAGCCCTCGACGGGGATGCGGCGACCGACGAGCCGACCTTGGAGGTCGGGCGTCGCGACGATCACGGTGCGGATCCCCGCGGCCTCCAGTTCGTCCGGCGCCAGGCGCACGTCGTCGATCATCGCGTCAGCCACCCTCCGTCGACGGGGAGCTGGATGCCGTCGATCCAGGACGCCTCGTCGCTGAGCAGCCAGGATACGGCCGCGGCGATGTCGCTCGGCAGGCCCACCCGCGGCACGAGCAGCCGCTGCTTCATGAACTCCAGCGCCTCGGGGCTGGTGACGCTCTCGTAGTCGAAGAAGTCGGTCGCGATGGGGCCGGGGGCGACGCAGTTGACGCGGATGTTCTTGGCCGCGAGCTCGACCGCGAGCGCCTTGGTGAGCATGGGCACGCCGCCCTTGCTGGCGTTGTAGTGCGGCTGCGCGGTGCCGGTGCTGGTCACCACGACCAGTGCCTCCACGGTGGAGAGGTTGACGATGGCGCCGCCGCCCGACTCGGCGATGAGCGGCGCCACCTCCTGCGCCACGAGGAACTGGCCCTTGAGGTTGATGTCGAAGACGAAGTCCCACGCCTCCTCGGTCAGCGTCTCGAACGAGTGCTCGGTGACCACGCCGGCGTTGTTGACGAGCAGGTGCAGGGCTCCCCACGCCTGGGCGGCCTGCGCGACCGCGGCGCGGATCTGCTCGCGCGAGCGCACGTCCACCACCGCCGCGAGCGCCGTGCCGCCGGTCGCCTCGATCAGGCGCACGGTCTCGGCGGCGCCCTCGGCCGAGACGTCGGTGACGAGGATGCGTGCTCCCTCGCTCGCCAGGCGGAGGGCGGTCTCGCGGCCGATCCCGGATCCTGCGCCCGTGATGAAGGCGTTCCTGTCTGCGTGTCGCATGGTGTCTCTCCTTGTTCGTGCGTCTGCGGCGCCTAGGCGACGCTCTCGGTCGCGGGGGTGGGGGCGACCGCGGTGTGCGCGGACGCCTGATCGACGAGCCAGTCGAAGACCGGGTCACCGCCGAAGGTCTCGGGGTGCCACTGCACGCCCACCACCGGCAGCCCGTCGAGCTCGATCGCCTCGACGACGCCGTCGGGCGCCCAGCCGGTCACGGTTACCCCGGCGCCGGGGGTGTCGACCGCCTGGTGGTGGAACGAGTTCACGCGGGTGCTCTCGCCGTAGAGGCCGTGCACGACGCTGCCCTCTGCCGTGCGCACCTCGTGCACCCGGTGGGCGCGGGGGTAGGCGTACGAGCCGTGCGACTCGCCCTCGCCCGCGGCGAGGTGCTGATGCAGGGTGCCGCCGCGGACCACGTTGAGCAGCTGCGCTCCCCGGCACACCCCCAGCAGCGGCAGCGCGCGCTCGATCGCGGCGAGGATCAGCCCCGACTCGAACTCGTCGCGTTGCGGGTCGACGAGGGGCGTGAACGGGCCGGGGGTCTGCCCGTACCGGCGCGGGTCCACGTCGTCGCCGCCGACGATGACGACGCCGTCGAGCCGCGCCACGAGTTCGGCCGGGTCGGCATCCATGGGCAGGTGCACGGGCAGGCCGCCGGCGCGGAGCACCGAGGTGGCGTACTCGCTGAGGTACGCCTCCAGCGGGGCGTCGGCGAAGCCGTACGGGGCGCCGATCGCCGCGCCGCTGGTGCGACGACCGGAGATGCCGATCAGGGGCCGGGGCAGGGCGGGGAGACTGATGATGTCCATCCTTCGGTTCGGGGTCAGGCGTTCTCGTCGAAGCGCCGCACGATCTGGGCGTAGGCCGCCGGTGCGCTCGCCCGCATGATCGCCGCCTGCACCAGGCCGATCACCGGGGCGATGATCACGACGGCGACGAGGGTGATGCTGATGACGCCCCACGCCGGGTTGCCGTCGGCGTCGACGTCGCTGACGAGCAGCGGGAAGTTCGCGGCGATGAGCACGGCGGACACCGCCAGCCCGAGCAGTCCGAGGCCGGGGGCGATCACGGTGTGCCAGGGGCTGCGCAGGGCGCGGGTGCGGGCGAAGTACACGATCACGGCGAGGCAGGTCACGGCCATGAGGATCACGATCGCGAGGGTGCCGATGCCGGCGAACCAGGAGAAGATGTTCTCCGGCGCGAAGCCGAGGATGGCGAGCAGGGCGATCGCGACGCCCGAGGTGGCGACCTGCACCAGCGAGGCGACGTGGGGCGATCCGTGTCGGGTGTGCACGCTGCCGACACGGTCGGGCAGCACGCGGGCGTTGGCCATGGCGTGGTGGTAGCGGGTGAGCACGTTGTGCAGCGAGAGCACCGCCGCGAACATGCTGCCCAGGAACAGCAGGGCCACGGCGACCGAGCCGACCGGGCCGAGGTACTGCTCGGTGACGCGGGTGATGAGGGTCGTGGGGTCGGCGGCGGCTTCGCCGATCACGTCTCCCTCCCCCACGCCGACCACCACGGTCCAGGCGGCGAACGCGTAGAAGACGCCGATCACGATCGCGGAGGCGTAGGTGGCGCGCGGGATGGTGCGCTCCGGCGTGCGCACCTCGTCGCGGTACACCACCGTGGACTCGAACCCGATGAAGCTGGCGATGGCGAACATCAGCCCGAGCGCGGGTGCCCCGGAGAGCACGTTCTGCAGGACGAACGAGCCGAAGGTCACGCCGTCGGCTCCGCCGGTGACGAGGATGACGAGCCCCAGCAGGACGACGATCCCGATCTCGGCGAGCAGCACCACGACGAGCACGCGCGAGCTGAGCTCGATCTGCCGGTACCCGAGCGCACCGACCAGCGCGACGGAGACCAGGGTGAGCAGCCACCAGGGGATCTCGGGCCCGCCGAGCAGCGCGATGCTCGATGAGATGGTGGCGCCGAGGTAGGAGAACACCGCGATCTGCACGGTGGTGTAGCAGACCAGGGCGAGGTAGGCGGCGGCGAGGCCGGGGGTGCGACCGAGTCCGTGCGTGATGAACACGAAGAAGGAGCCGGCGCGGGGCAGGTAGCGGCTCATCGCGGTGAGGCCGACGGAGAAGAGCAGCAGGATCACGGTGGCCACGAGGAACATGACCGGGAAGCCGATCCCGTTGCCGAGCAGGTAGCCGATCGGCACGATGCCGCCGACCACGGTGAGGGGCGCGGCGGCGGCGATCACCATGAAGGTGACGGCCACCGCCCCGAGGTTGCCGCGGAGGTTGCGCTCGCGGGGTTGTTCTGCGGAGGGCGACGTCGTTGTCGAAGCATCCATGTCGAAGCATCCTTTGCCGATTGGATCAATGGTCTAATCTTTAGCCCATTGATCGGCGACAGCGCAAGACTTTTCCACGGAACGGCGATCATCCCCGTCCGCCGAGGCACGACGAACAGCGCGACGCCCCGCTCCCGGGGCCGTCAGCGCGCGGTCAGCGCAGCAGGCCCAGGCTCGCCAGGGCGTGCCGGATGAGCGTGCCCCGGCCGCCCTCCATCTCGGCGGCGACCGCGTCGGACGCGGCGGCCTCGGGAGAGAACCAGGTGACCTCCAGCGCGTCCTGCCGCGGCTCGCACGTCCCGGTCACCGGCACCACGAACGCCAGCGACACCGCGTGCTGGCGGTCGTCGTGATAGGCACTGACCCCGGGGATCGGGAAGTACTCCGCCACCGTGAACGGCAGCGGCTGCGGGGGAAGGAGCGGGAAGGCCATGGGCCCCAGATCGTTCTCGACGTGACGGAACAGGGCGTCGCGGATCGTCTCCCCGAAGCGCACGCGACCCGACACGATGGTCCTGGTCATCTCCCCCATCGGCGTGGAGCGCAGGAGGATGCCGATCTCCGTGACCTGACCGGAGCCGTCGGTGCGGACCGGGATCGCCTCGACGTACAGCATGGGAAGGCGTCGACGCGCCTCCTCGAGTTCCACGTCGCTGAGCCAGCCGGGGTTCGCGTCCGGCGCCGGCGGAGTGGCGTCGCGGAACGCGCCGAGGCCCTCGTCGTCGGGCTCCGGATCGGGATCGGGTGTGCGCACCGCCATGCGTCCTTTCTATCAGCACCCTCCGACGAGGGACACCGGCGGCGCGTCGGTGTCGCCTGGCAGGATGACGGGGTGAGTGAGATTCTGACGATCGACGACACCGCCACCCGCTGGTCGACGGCGGAGCGCGCCGGGCTCCCCCTCGTGGTCCTGCTGCACGGGTACGGCGCCGACGAGCACGACCTGTTCGGGCTCGTCCCCTACCTGCCCGGCGGACTCGCCGTCGCCTCTGTCGCCGCACCGCTCGCGCCGCCGTGGCCCCAACCCGGACGCTCCTGGTACCCGATCGAGGGCCTGGACGGGCGCAGCTCGACCGCCGTGACGCTCGCGGCGGAGGCGTTCCTCCGCTGGCTCGACGCCGCGGCGGGCGACGCCCCGTCGGTCGCGCTGCTCGGGTTCTCGCAGGGCGCGGCCGTGTCACTGCAGGCACTGCGGCTCGCGCCGGAGCGCTTCGACGCCGTGGTCGCACTGAGCGGCTATGTCGCACCGGAGCCGCTGCCGGGCGACGACACCCTGACGGAGCTCCGGCCCCGCGTGTTCTGGGGTCGCGGCACGCACGACGACGTGATCCCTCCGGCGCTCATCGACCACACGGCCCAGTGGCTGCCGTCGCACGCCGAGCTGTCCGGCCGCGTCTACAGCGGCCTCACGCACAGCATCTCCGAGGACGAGCTCGGCGACGTGCACCGCTTCCTCACGACCTGGGTCGACGGGATCGACGCGGATCAGGCGGAGGGGTCCCGCCCGTCCTGACCGCGCTCCCCCGGGACTCCCGGGTCGACCGGAGTTCCCGGGTCCGCCGCAGCTTCCGGGCGCTCCCGCTCACCCCCGTCCACCCCGTCCTCCGGATGCCCCGGGTCTCGCTCGCCGTCCGGCCCGCTCGGGTCCGCCCGCCCGGAGCCGCGGAAAGCGACCGAGAGAGCCACGCCGATCGCCAGACCGATGCCGATGCCGAGGGCCCAGTTCTTCATCGCCATGCCGAGGGACACGCCGATCGCCACGCCGAGCGCGAGGCCGACGCCGAGGCCGGTGCGTGCCCGGAGTTCCTCCGGGCTGGGGTTCCGATCCGCCATGCCTTCCACGCTACGCATCCGTCGCGGTGCCGGCATCCCCCGTGCGACGGAGGCGCGACACGCCCGGGAGTTGCGAACGCCGACACGCCCGGGTATCGTCGTGGCGTCCTGTCCGCCGTGTCTGGAAGTCCTTTGATCTGAATCGTCGCCTCCGCGCTCCTCTTTCCGCGCGCTGACCCGACGATCGCCGACTCCCCGGCAGACCCCGCCCTCCGGGTGCGACCCGTTCGCGCCACCCCGGGCCCCGGTGTCAGTGCACCCCCGCACTCGACAGGAGACACCCCGTGTCATACCCCACCACCGTTCACCCCTCGGTCGTGCTCGACCGCCTCACCTACACGTGGCCCGACGGCTCGGTCGCACTCGACGGCGTGTCCGGAGCCTTCGGGTCCGGGCGCACCGGCCTGGTCGGACGCAACGGCGCCGGCAAGTCCACCCTGCTGCGCCTGATCGCCGGCGAGCTCACCCCCACGTCCGGATCCGTCTCCACCTCCGGCGAGGTGGCGTACCTGCCGCAGCAGTTGACGCTCGACGTCGACCGCCGCGTGGCGGAGCTGCTCGGCGTCTCCACCGCGCTCGACGCGGTGCGCGCCATCACCGCGGGCGACGTCGATCCCGCGCACTTCGACGCGGTCGGCGACGACTGGGACATCGAGGCGCGCGCGGAGGCCTCCCTTGCGGAGGCCGGACTCGCCCCCGCGTTCCTCGACCGCACCGTGGGCGAGCTGTCGGGCGGCGAAGCCGTCCTCGTCGCGATCGCCGGGATCCGCCTGCGGCGCGCGCCGATCACGCTCCTGGACGAGCCGACCAACAACCTCGACCGCGACGCCAGGGCGACGCTCGGCGCGATGGTGCAGGCGTGGAAGGGCACGCTCATCGTGGTCAGCCACGACCTGTCGTTGCTCGAGCTGATGGACGACACCGCCGAGCTCTACGGGCAGACGTTGAGCGTGTTCGGCGGGCCGTACTCCGAGTGGCGCGCGTGGCTGGACGCCGAGCAGGACGCGGCGCGGCAGGCCGAGGTCGCCGCGGCGCAGGCGCTGCGCAAGGAGAAGCGGCAGCGCATCGAGGCGGAGGTCAAGCTCGCCCACCGCGCCCGCACCGCCAAGAAGGCCGAGGTCGAGAAGCGCGTGCCGAAGATCATCGCGCATGGCAGGAAGATGGCCGCTGAGGTGTCGGCAGGCAAGCTGCGCACCGAGGTCGGGGCGAAGGAGGAGGCGGCCCGCGCCGCGCACGACGAGGCCGGGCGCCGGATCCGCTCGGACGACACCATGAAGATCGAGCTCCCCGACCCGCAGGTCTCCCGCGCGCGCCGCATCGCCGAGCTCGGCGACGGCGAGCGCTCCTGGATCGTGCAGGGCCCCGAGCGCGTGGCACTGATCGGTCGCAACGGCGCCGGCAAGACCACCCTGCTCGAACGGCTCGTCGCCAGCGGTGTTCGCGACACAGGAGATCGGGACCCCATCGCAGCGGCTCCACCCGGTGTGGCCGATTCCGGGCCTGACCTCCCGAGGGACGACCGGCCGGAGTTGCGGGCGGAGGCGTTCACCGACCGGATCGGCTACCTTCCGCAGCGCGTGGACGGCCTCGACGAGGGCGCGTCGGTGTTCGACAACATCGCCCGCCGGGCCCCGCACGTGCCGGAGAAGGAGCTGCGCAACCGCCTGGCCCGGTTCCTCCTCCGTGGAGCGACCGTCGAGCGCCCGGTCGCGGCGCTGTCCGGGGGCGAGCGGTTCCGCGTGGCGCTGGCGAGACTCCTCCTGGCGGACCCGGCGCCCCACCTGGTGGTGCTGGACGAGCCGACCAACAACCTCGACCTGGACACGGTCGATCAGCTGGTCGAGGCGCTGCGCACCTATCGCGGCGCCGTGCTCATCGTCAGCCACGATGATGCGTTCCTGCGGCGACTCGACCTCGACCTCACCCTCGAGATCGACGCGGAGGGTGCGCTGCAGGAGACGGCGCTCCCGCCGTCGTGAACGCCCGGGTCCCGCGGCGTCGTCCGGCGGCGCGGGACCCGCACGCGACTCAGACCGACACCGCCAGAGGCAGGGCGACGACGGCGTAGAGGATGCCGAGCAGAAGGGTGTGCACGACGCAGAAGCCCACGGCCTCGGTCACTCGTCCCGGCGCCGCGAAGTGCGCGACGAGCAGCCGCGCGAACCTCATCGGGCGCGCGAGGTCCCACGAGTTGAAGCGGATGTGACGGCCGAGATAGATGCCGAACGACACGAGCACGAGAACGGCGGCGACCACCAGCCAAGAGTCCGCACGGGTGAAGGGGGCGGCGTCGTCCTCGTACCAGATCGCCACCACGAGCATCTGGACCACGAAAACGTTGACGAGCGCGTTCAACACCCCGGACATCGCCAGTGCCAGGGTCGCGACGATGTCGAACCACAGCGGCACCACCTCGCCCTCGCGGCGGTGCGTGAAGTTGAGCTCCGTGATCAGGTAGGCCGAGTTCGGCAGGAGCAGTAGCCACACCACGGCCCCGATCACCAGGATGATCCAGGGGACGGGCGACGAGGCGCGGGCATCGACGGCGACCTCGATGGCGAGGGTGGCCGCCAGAACCAGGGCCGGCGCGGCAGACAGCGCCAGGTTCAGCACCATAGGCCGATACAGCGGAACGCGATACACCGGCGCGCGCAGCAGGACCAGGGCGAGCGCATACAGGTTCAGGGCGACCACCCCCGCCCCCATCAGCAGGACCGCCGTCACGGCGTCGGCGTGGGGGTCGGGACGGCGTGCGAATCGTCGTGCTGCATGTCATCGGGACGAGCGGTCCCCGCCGCGGGCTTCTTCGCCGCCTTCGCCGCCTCCCGGGCGGCATCGGCCGCGGCCTTCGCGGCTGCGTCGGCGGCCTGTGCCTCGTCGAGGTGCGCCTGGGCGATCGCCCCCGTGACGACCGCCGCATAGATGTCGCCGCCCGCGGGTTGCGGATGGATGCCGTCGCCGGCGAGGTCGTCAGGGTAGGGCGTGATGGCACCGTCCCAGTCGGCGACCGTGACGTTCGGATACGCGGCGGCGAAGTCGGCGAGCGTCGCGTTGCCGCCCGGGATCCAGCTGCGCTGCGCGTGCGCGTTCACGAACACCAGGGTGCGGTCCGGGCCGACGATCCCGAGGATGTCGGCGAGCAGGTCGGGATCGACGCCGCCGTTGGTCGCCAGCCCCACGACGACCGTCGGACGCAGGGCACCGTCGTTCGCGAGCGACGACAGGATGCCCGTGGCCGGCCACATGCTGCGCGAGACCTGGGCGTCGATGGCGATGCCGGGCAGCGCGTTCTGCAATTCGGGCGCGGCGGCGAGCATGACCGAGTCGCCGACCGCCGTGATGTCGGTGCCGAGGATGGGCGGCGGCGTCGCCGCGGTGCTGGTCGGCGAGGGCGAGGGCGAGGGCGAGGGACCGGAGTCGGCGCCGGAACCCGTCTGCGGCGACGCGGCCGGGGCGGAGGCGGCGTGGGCGATCGCCTCGCGGCCGCGCTCGACGAGGGCCTCGGCCGCCGAGGCGTCGTCATGGCCGATCGCGATGCCCGCGCTCGCGACCGCCAGCACCCCGACCACGAGCGCCGGCAGCACGACGTGTCGACGGGGAAGCGGCGGATGCACGCGCAGGCCGCGCCGAAAGGGTGTCTCGACGAAGGCGTAGGAGAGCGCGGCGACGAGGATGGACAGCGCCGCCGTCACGACCGCGACGAGCAGTGGCTGCGCCGCGAGCGAGGTGGCCCCCAGGATCAGCAGCAGCGGCCAGTGCCACAGGTAGACCGCGTACGAGCGCTCGCCCAGCCAGGACAGCGGGGCCGCATCCAGCACACGGCCGAGCGGCGGCACCGTCGCCGCCGACCAGATCAGGCCGAGAGCGGCGAGGCTGGCCAGCGCGAGGCCGCCGTGCGCGGCAGCGGGAGATGCGTCCGACAGCACCACGGCGAGCGCGACCAGCACGCCGAGCGAGGCGACGCCGAGAGCCGTCCGCGCCACGGCCTGCCGACCGGTGGCCATGCGCACCTCTCCCGCTCCCATCCCGACGGCGAGAGCGACGCCCAGCAGCAGTCCGAACGCGTGGGTGTCGGTGCCGAAGTAGGCGCGGGTCGGCGATCCCAGCGGCGGCGCCGACAGCAGCACCATCGCCCCCGCTGACAGCACGGCCAGCACGAGGGCGAGGACGACGACGGTGCGGCGACGCCAGCGCACGACCACCAGCAGCAGGACCAGCAGCAACGGCCAGATCAGGTAGAACTGCTCCTCGACCGCCAGCGACCACAGGTTGGTGAACAGGTCGGGCTGGTCGGCTTGGAAGTAGTCGCCGTCCGCGGCGATCGCCAGCCAGTTCGAGCTGAACGTGAGAGCGCCGATCAACTGACGCCGGATGCCCGACAGCAGGTGCGGAGCGACCAGGAAGGCGAGCGGGATGCAGACGGCCAGCACGAGCGCGAGTGCCGGCAGGATGCGTCGGGCGCGCCGCGCCCAGAACGCGCCGAGCGACACCCGGCCGGTGCGCGCGCGTTCGCGCAGCAGGAGTCGGGTGACGATGAAGCCGCTCACGACGAAGAAGACGTCGACGCCGATCAATCCGCCGGGCACCGCAGCGGGGAGGAGGTGGTAGCCGAGGACGGCGACGACGGCCAGGGCGCGCAGTCCGGTCAGCCCGGAGACGCGAGAGGAGGGGGACGCCGAGGCGGCGGAGGAGGAGGCGAGGAGAGGCATGAGGATGTCACTTCGATTCGGACGGTAACACGCTAGACGTTACCCGGTATTCCTGAGTGCGCCCCTGTCGCGCCGGGGCGAGCGCCCGTCGGCCCCAATGTCGGCGGCGTCCACGAAGATGGGGGGATGAGCGATGTGCTCGAACGCTTCACGCCCGCCACCCAGGACTGGTTCCGCGGCGCCTTCACCGCGCCCACTCCCGCTCAGGCGGGGGCGTGGGAGGCGATCTCGGCGGGCAAGCACGCGCTCGTGGTCGCGCCGACGGGCTCCGGCAAGACGCTGTCGGCGTTCCTCTGGGCGATCGACAGCGTGTTCCGCGAGCGCGCCGAGGCGCCCGTGGACGCAGACTCCGGGCGCACGCGCATCCTCTACATCTCCCCGCTGAAGGCGCTGGGTGTCGACGTCGAGCGCAACCTGCGGTCCCCGCTGATCGGGATCGGGCAGTCCGCGCGGCGACTGGGGCTCGCCGCCCCCGCGGTCACGGTCGGGGTGCGCTCGGGCGACACCACCTCCAGCGACCGGCGCAAGCTCGTGTCCGACCCGCCCGACATCCTCATCACCACACCCGAGTCGCTGTACCTGATGCTCACCAGCCGCGCCGGGGAGACCCTGCGCGACGTGCACACCGTGATCATCGACGAGGTGCACGCCGTGGCAGCCACCAAGCGTGGCGCGCATCTGGCGGTCAGCCTGGAACGCCTCGACGCGCTGCGGGCCGCGCACGGCAACGAGAAGCCGGCGCAGCGGATCGGGCTGTCCGCCACCGTGCGACCCCTCGACGAGGTCGCGCGGTTCCTCGGCGGAGCCGACCCGGTCGAGATCGTGGCCCCGCCGGCGTCCAAGACGTTCGAGCTGGGCGTGGTCGTGCCGATGGACGACATGACCAACCCGCCGCCGCCCCCCGGTGCGCCGCCCGAGGCACCGGGGATCGACGCGGAATACACCGAGGTGACCGGTTCGGTGTGGCCGCACGTGGAGGAGGCGATCGTCGACCGCATCCTCCAGAACAACTCGACGATCGTGTTCGCGAACTCCCGCCGCCTCGCGGAGCGGCTGACGGGACGCCTCAACGAGATCTACTCCGAGCGGATCGGGGTCGCGCTTCCCGACGCGTCCGTGCCCGCGGCGATGATGGCGCAGGCGGGGGCGACCGCGGGAGCGGATCCGGTGCTCGCGAAAGCCCATCACGGTTCGGTGTCGAAGGAGCAGCGGGCGCAGGTCGAGGAGGAGCTGAAGTCGGGCGTGCTGCGCTGCGTCGTCGCGACCAGCAGCCTGGAGCTGGGCATCGACATGGGCGCGGTCGACCTGGTGATCCAGGTCGAGGCTCCGCCGTCCGCCGCGTCCGGGCTCCAGCGCGTCGGGCGCGCCGGGCACCAGGTGGGCGAGATCAGTCGCGCCGCCCTGTTCCCCAAGCACCGCGGCGACGTGCTGCACACGGCGATCGTCACGGAGCGCATGCTCGCCGGCAAGATCGAGGCCATCCAGGTGCCGCGCAACCCGCTCGACATCCTCGCGCAGCAGACCGTGGCGGCGAGCGCCCTCGGCGCCATCAGCGTCGAGGAGTGGTTCGAGACCGTGCGGCGGTCCGCGCCGTTCCAGTCCCTTCCGCGCTCGGCGTACGAGGCCACGCTCGACCTGCTCGCCGGCCGCTTCCCCTCGGACGAGTTCGCCGAGCTGCGGCCGCGTCTGGTGTGGGATCGCGACGCGGGCACCCTGACCGGTCGCCCCGGGGCGCAGCGCATCGCGGTGACCAGCGGCGGCACGATCCCCGACCGCGGGCTGTTCGGGGTGTTCGTCGCGGGCGAGTCGACCGGGGCGCGGGTCGGAGAGCTCGACGAGGAGATGGTGTACGAGTCGCGCGTGGGCGACGTGTTCACGCTCGGCACCACGAGCTGGCGCATCGCCGAGATCACCCACGACCGCGTGAACGTGATCCCCGCGTACGGCCAGCCGGGCAAGGTGCCGTTCTGGCACGGTGACGGGATCGGCCGGCCGTACGAGCTCGGTGAGGCCCTCGGCGCGTTCTCCCGCGAGGTGTCGTCCGCCTCACCGGAGAAGGCGCAGCAGCGGCTGATCGAGGCCGGGCTCGACGAGCAGGCGCGCGCCAATCTGATGGCGCACCTGACCGAGCAGCGCGAGGCGACGGGCACCCTGCCGACCGACCGCACCCTCACGGTCGAACGCGGTCACGACGAGGTCGGCGACTGGCGCGTGATCCTCCATTCCCCGTACGGCATGAAGGTGCACGCGCCCTGGGCCCTCGCGATCAACGCGCGGGTGCGCGAGCGGCTGGGCGTCGAGGGCTCCGCCGTGGCGAGCGACGACGGCATCATCGTGCGCATCCCCGACGCCGAGGCCGAGCCGCCCGGCGCCGAGCTGTTCGTGTTCGACCCCGACGAGCTGGAGCAGCTGGTCACGCAGGAGGTGGGGGGTTCGGCGCTGTTCGCCTCCCGGTTCCGCGAGTGCGCGGCGCGGGCGCTGCTCATGCCCCGCACGAACCCCAACCGGCGCACGCCCCTGTGGCAGCAGCGGCAGCGGTCGGCGCAGCTGCTCGAGGTCGCCCGCCGGCACCCCACGTTCCCGGTGATCCTGGAGACGCTGCGCGAGGTGCTGCAGGACGTGTACGACCTGCCGTCCCTGCGCAAGCTCGCGACGGCGATCGGCGACCGCCGCGTCCGGCTCGTGGAGACCCAGCCCGGCCAGCCCTCCCCCTACGCCCGCGACCTGCTGTTCGGGTATGTCGGCGCGTTCATGTACGAGGGCGACTCGCCGCTGGCCGAACGCCGGGCGGCCGCCCTCTCCGTCGACCCCGCACTGCTGGGCGAGCTGCTGGGCACGGTGGAGCTGCGCGAGCTGCTCGACCCCGACGTGATCGCGCAGTTCGAGCGCGAGGCACAGCGCCTCGACCCCGAGCGGCGGGTGCGCGGTCTGGAGGGCGTGGCCGACCTGCTGCGCATGCTGGGCCCGCTCGACGCCGACGAGGTGTCGGCGCGACTCGACCCCGACTCGACCGCCGGTGCCAGCGCCGCGACGCTGCTGGACGAGCTGATCGGCGCCCGCCGTGCCATCCCGGTCACCGTGGCCGGTGTCGCCAGGGTGGCCGCGATCGAAGACGCCGGTCGGCTGCGCGACGCCCTCGGCGCGGCCCTGCCCACGGGGATCCCGGTCGCGTTCCTCGAGCCGGTCGCCGATCCCCTGGGCGACCTGGTGGCGCGGTACGCCCGGACGCACGGGCCCTTCACGACCACGGCGGTCGCGACCCGGTTCGGTCTCGGCGCCGCGGTCGCCCGGCACACGCTGCAGCGCCTGGAGACGAACGGTCGTCTGACCAGCGGCTACTTCCTGCCGACCGCGGCAGGCAGCGGCGACGACCTCGAGTGGTGCGACACCGAGGTCCTGCGACGGCTGCGCATGCGCTCGCTCGCAGCAATCCGCGGCTCCGTCGAGCCGGTGTCGCCGGAGGCCTACGCGCGATTCCTGCCCGACTGGCAGCACCTCGGTCGGCCGCTGGAGGGCATCGACGGCGTGCTCACCGTGATCGAGCAGTTCGCGGGTGTGCCGATCCCCGCGAGCGCGTGGGAGTCGCTCGTGCTGCCGTCGCGGGTGCGCGACTACTCCCCCGCGATGCTCGACGAGCTCACGGCCGCGGGCGAGGTGATCTGGTCGGGCCACGGCACGCTTCCGGGCCGCGACGGCTGGGTGTCGCTGCACCCCGTCGACCTCGCCCCGTTCACGCTTCCCGAGCCCGACGCCGAGATCGCCGCAGACTCCCTGGAGGCCCGGCTGCTCGACGCCCTCGCCGCGGGCGGCGCCTACTTCGCGGCGCAGCTGAAGGACATGACCGGAGCCGAGAACGAGCAGTCGGTGCTCGAGGCGCTGTGGGCCCTGACCTGGTCGGGGCACGTGACGAACGACACGTTCGCGCCCATCCGCTCGCTGCTCGCGGGCGGGTCGCAGGCGCACAAGGTGAAGCGGCGTGCCCCCCGCGCGCGCACCTACCGCGGGATGTCGCTCACGCGCACGGCACCACGGCCGACCTCGATCGGCGGACGCTGGTCTCTGCTGCCGGCGATCGAGACGGATGCCGCGCGACGCGCCACCGTGACCGCCGGGCTCCTGCTCGACCGCTACGGCGTGGTGACCCGCGGCGCGGTGCAGGCGGAGGGCGTGCCCGGCGGTTTCGCCCAGGCGTACCGCGTGCTGGCGGGCTTCGAGGAGGCGGGACACTGCCGGCGCGGTTATGTGATCGAGAAGCTCGGCGCCGCGCAGTTCGCGGCCTCGGCGACGGTCGACCGGCTGCGCACCTACGCGGGGCTCGCGGATCCGCCGCCCCGCACGGCTGTGACCCTCGCGGCCACCGACCCCGCGAACCCCTATGGCGCCGCGCTCGGCTGGCCGAAGCTCGACGGCGTGTCGCACCGGCCCGGGCGCAAGGCGGGCGGTCTCGTGGTGCTGGTCGACGGCGCGCTGGTGCTGTCGCTCGAGCGCGGCGGGCGCACGGTGCTGTGCTTCACCGACGACCCCGAGGTGCTGCGCGCCGCGACCGCCGACCTCGCGGCGACCGCCCGCGACCGCCGCCTCGACACCCTCACGGTGGAGAAGGTCAACGGCGAGGGCGTCTACGGCACCGAGCTCGCGGCCGCCCTGCAGGAGGCCGGGTTCGTGCAGACGCCGCGGGGGTTCACGCTCCGCAAGGCCGTCTGAGCACTCCCGCGCGCTCGTCGCCGCCACCCCGCCCGCCCGACACCTACCCTGGAGCCATGGTCAGAGAGTTCAGCGCCGGCGTCCGCACCCTGTTCCGCGGCTTCGGTGTGTGGCGCACGCGCCCGGGGCTCATGGCGCTCGGGCTGATCCCCGCGGTGATCGCCGTGATCGTGCTGGCCGCCGCGATCATCCCGCTCATCATCGGGATGCCGTCGATCTCGTCCTGGCTGACGCCGTTCGCCGACCGGTGGGACGAGCCCTGGCGCGGTCTGCTGCGCACGGCCGTCGGTCTCGTGGTGGTCGCGGCCGCCCTGGCCCTGGCCAGCTCGGTGTTCAGCGCCCTCACCCTCACGATCGGCGACCCGTTCTACCAGCGCATCTGGCACGCGGTCGAGGTCGACCTCGGCCACCCGCCCGCGACGGACGGCGGCGGGTTCTGGACCACCGTCGGCGAGGGCCTGCGGCTGGTGGTCCTCGGCATCCTGATCGCGCTGCTCGTGCTGGTGCTCGGCCTGATCCCGGCGGTCGGCGGCGCCCTGGCCCCGGTGATGGGCGTGATCCTGACCGGACGGCTGCTGGCGCGCGAGCTGACCGGGCGCGCGTTCGATGCGCGTGAGCTCAGCCCGTCCGACCGCGCTGTCCTGTTCTCCGGCAGCAGGGCGCGCGTGCTGGGCTTCGGCGTCGCGACGCAGCTGTGCTTCCTGATCCCCGGCGGCGCGATCGCGGTGATGCCCGCTGCGGTCGCCGGGAGCACGATGCTCGCCCGCGACATGATGACCCGCCGGCCCCTGCCCGCGGCGACCGCCCCGTCCGACGCCGCCGTTCCGCCCGCCGTGACGCCGCCCTCACCGGACGGGAGGCGCTGATGCCCGAGGGCGACACCGTCTTCCGCACCGCACGGCGTCTCGACGAGGCACTGGCGGGTGCCGAGGTCACGCGCTTCGACCTGCGCGTGCCCCGCTTCGCGACGGTCGATCTGACCGGACAGCGCGTGCACGCGGCGGTGCCGCGCGGCAAGCATCTGCTGCTGCGCATCGGTGACAGCACGCTGCATTCCCATCTGCGCATGGACGGCGCCTGGTTCGTGTACCGCGCCGGCGAGAGGTGGCGGCACCCGGCCTTCAAGGTGCGCGCGATCGTGGGCACCGCCGAGCGTGAGGCCGTCGGCGTGGACATCGCGGAGGTCGAGGTCGTCCCCACCCGCGACGAGGGTGAGCTGGTGGGCTACCTCGGACCGGATCCGCTGGCCGCGGACTGGGATGCGGCCGAGGCCGTGCGACGACTCGGTGCCGACACCCGCAGCATCCACGTGGCGCTGCTCGACCAGCGAAACGTGGCCGGGTTCGGGAACGAGTACGCCGCGGAACTCCTGTTCCTGCGCGGAATCCTCCCGACGACGCCGACGGCGGACGTCGACGTGGCCGCGCTGCTCGACCTGGGTGTGCGCACCATCCGCGCGAACCGCGACCGCCGCCACCGCACCTTCACCGGCATCGATCGTCCGGGCCAGGGGACATGGGTGTACGGACGTGCCGGACGCCCGTGCCGCCGCTGCGGCACCCTCATCCGGCGGGGCGAGCAGGGCGCCGATCCCACCCGCGAGCGCATCACGTTCTGGTGCCCGCGCTGCCAGCGCTGAGCCGCATCCATCCGGGGGAATGAAAACACCCCGCCCGTGGTTGTTGATATATCCGGAGAACTCCGGAACACGGGAGGAATCGTGGGCAAGAACTACGTCGACATCGAGAACGACCACGGGGCGACGCTGCGGTACCGCAAGCACGCCAACGGTCGGGGTCTCGTCGCGCACGGCGCGAAGGTGCACCCCAAGGCACACATCGAGGCGGGCGCCTACATCGAACCCGGCGCGCGCGTCGGGGCGGGAGCCATCATCGCGCGCGGGGCGTGGATCGACGAAGACGCCGTGATCGGCGAAGGCGCGTACATCGACGCGCACGCGCACGTGGGACCGGGGGCGGCGGTGGGCGACCACGCGCACGTCGGCGTCCGCACCGACATCGGACCCGGCGCCCGCATCGTGCCCGGCGCCCGCATCGGCGACGACGAGACGGTCGCCGCCGGCCTCACGGTCGCCACAGATCAGAAGGGCCTCTGGCTGGCCGCCTGACCGCGACTCGGGCAGGGCCGGGCCGCACCGGGCATCACCGTCCGGCGGCCGGTCACTCGCCGTCGGACGAGGATCGCCGACCCGTCATCACGAGGTCGAACGTGCTGCTGTTCGTGCCCAGGTAGTTCACGTGGACGGAGGCGGCCACGACGTTCTCGCCGTCGTGCAGCAGGCCTCGCGGCACGGTGAAGGTCACAGGGTCGTCCGTGGCGTTGTCGGTCGAACGGCCGACGTCCGCGAACGTCTCACTCGTGGGCTTCTTCGACGCGAGGTGCGAGGTGCCGATCAGGGTGCCGTTGACCCAGACTGCGACGCCGTCATCGGCCCTCGTGCTCACCGTCACCGTCGACAGCTCCTCGACGTCATCCAGATCCACCGTCTGCCGGAACAACATGGCACGCGCACGGTTCTCCGGCGGCGGACCGAGGTCGATCGGCGTCTGCACGCCCTTGCCCCACCCGAGCGGGGCCGTGCCGGATTGCCAGTCGTCGTCGTCGAACGCCGCGCTCTTCCACCCGCGCGGCCACGCGCCGAGCTCGTTCCACACCTTCCAGTCCGACCCGCCGCGCAACAGCACCCGGTCGTCCGTCGGCGTGAGGTCGAGCGGGAGCGCGAAGCGGCCGTCGTCGTCCTTCTCGTACTGCCGCAGCGTGGGCGAGTACGTGTGGGCATCGACCGTGCCCGCGGCCGGGTCGACGGTGTAGTACCGCAGCCACCCGTCGCCGCCGTTGGCGCGGCCCTGGTAGTTCGACAGGATCTGCGGCACGGGGCGCCCGCACGCGTTGAGGTCGCTGCGCCGCGCCTCGCCCGCGTCTCCCACCGCCCAGTGCCCGTTGACCACCATCGCGATGGAGCAGTTCTGCGAGATGAAGTCCCGCCACAGGTCGACCTCGGTCACCGGGGTCACGTCGGTGCGCTCGGTGGCGGTCGACCGCGCGCCGCCCGTGGTGATGAGACCGTGGACGGCCAGGATCACCGTCCGGTCGGGGTGCGCGTCGATCACGCGCTGCGCCCACTCCAGTGCGTACGCGGGCGTCTCGTACTCGAGGCTGAGCAGCAGCAGCTTCGTGTCGCCCACGGTCAGCAGGCTGTAGTTGTCCTTGTTCTGGCGGTCGATGCCGTCCGGTCCGAACCGGTCCTGGCCGAGGTACCCGCCGTACGACACCGTCGCGCTGTTCCAGGTCGCATCGGCGTAGCGGCTCGGCGGGAAGTACTCGTCGTACGTGCTCGACTCGCCCGTCGTCACGTCGAGGTCGTGGTTGCCCGGCAGCACGGAGCTGGGCACCCCGGCGTCGTCGAGGATCGCCATCGCGCGGCTCGCGCGCTCCCACTGGTGCACGTCGGGCCAGGAGTCGACGAGGTCGCCCACCTGGATCACGAACTTCGTGTTGAGCTGCTCACGGGTGTCGACGATCCACTGCGTCTGCGCGTTCAGGCTCTGCGCGAGCTCGTCCGAGACGGTGTACTTCTGCGTGTCGGGCAGCACCACGATCGTGAAGGGCTCCGGGCGCTCGCGCTCGTCGTTCCCGGCGCTCGTGATCGCCGCCGGGGAGGCCAGCACGAGTCCCCCGAGCACGGCGAGCACCCCGCCGAGCACCCGCACACCGCGGCTCCTGCGCATCGCAGAGCGCATCTCCCCACCCCCGTTCGCCGTCGATCCCCACGATCGACCGCCCGCCCTCTCCGTCCCACAGCGGAGGTGCATCCAGGGTCACAGGTCGGACGCCGAATGCACAACGGGCAGTATGACAGGGTCACGCCCGATCAGAGCAGTCGGCGCTCCGACGCCCACGCCGTGAGCTCGTGCCGGGACGACAGCTGGAGCTTGCGCAGCACCGACGACACGTGCGTCTCGACCGTCTTGATGGAGATGAACAGCGCGGCGGCCACCTCCTTGTAGGCGTAGCCGCGGGCGATCAGCCGCATGACCTCCTGCTCGCGCGCCGACAGCCGATCGAGCTCGTCGGTCGCGGTGGCCGTCTCCCCGGCGACCGCGCCGAAGGCATCGAGCACGAACCCGGCGAGGCGCGGCGAGAACACCGCGTCGCCCTCCGCGACCGCGTGCACGGCCGCGCTCACCTCGCCGCCCGACGAGCCCTTCGTGATGTAGCCGCGGGCCCCGGCACGGATCACCCGCACCACATCGGCGGCGGCATCCGACACGCTCAGCGCGAGGAACCGCGTGCTCGACGGCAGCGATCCGCGGATCACCGCCTCTCCCCCGGTCGCGTCGTCGCCCGCACCACCGGGAAGGTGCACGTCGAGCAGCACCACGTCGGGCTGCGTCTCGGCGATCACCGCGACCGCGGATGGCACGTCCGCCGCCTCGCCCACCACGGTCACGCTCGCGTCGAGGTCGGCGCGCAGCCCGGAGCGGAAGATCGAGTGGTCGTCGACGATCACGACGCGGATGCTGTCAGCCACGGGTCTCCTGTCCGAGCGGGGTGCGGTCCTGCGCGGGAACCGCCGGCAGGGTGAGGTGCACCTCGGTGCCGCCGTCGTCGCTGCGCACCGCGCCCGACCCGCCCACCCTGCGCATGCGGCCGATGATCGACTGGCGCACGCCCAGGCGGTCGCCGGGCACGTCGTCGAGGCGGAAGCCGCTGCCGCGGTCGCGCACGTACACGTCGACACCCCGCGCGCTGCCCTCGATGTACACCGCGACCTCGCCGCCCGCATGCCGTGCCGCGTTCAGCATCGCCTCGCGGGCGGCCGCCGCCAGCTCCCCGCTCGCCCGCTCCGCGGACAGCCCGGCCGACACCACCTCGATGCGCACCGGGTGGTCGAGCTCGAGCGCGGCAGCGTAGTCGCGCAGGTCGGTGGACAGGTCGCTGTCGGCCGGGGCGTCGCCGTCGTACAGCCAGGCGCGCAGCTCGCGCTCCTGCGCGCGGGCGAGCCGGGCGGCCTCGCTCGATGCGCCGGCGCGGTTCTGGATGAGCGCGAGCGTCTGCAGCACGGAGTCGTGCAGGTGCGCCGCCATCACGCTGCGCTGCTCCTCCCTGATGCGCCGGATGCGCTCGCCCGCCAGCTCGCGCCACCGCGGGATCAGGGCCGACGCGACCACCGCGATCAGCCCGCCGAGCGGCAGCAGCGCCAGGGCCACCCCGGAGCGGGCGATGGGCCACGACAGCAGCAGCAGCGAGACGAGCCCGAGAAGCAGCACGGCGAGGATCCGCACCCACACGGTATGCCGGGGGCCGCGGGCCGTGTCGGTGCGGTCGATCAGCGTGGCCCAGAGCCCGGCGGCGGTGGCCCCGAGGGCGGTGCCGCCGACGACCACGGCGGCGACCGAGGGCGGGATCGACCCGTCGAGCGCCTCGCTCCCACCCCGCCACACCACGATCACGAGGGCGCCCACCGCGGCCGGGGCGAGCAGCAGCCACGCGACGGGAACGCGACGGGTGGGCGCGGCCTCCCCCTCCGCCCACGGCATGAAGGCCCAGCACCACGCATACAGCAGCACGCCGGCGCCGCCACACAGCGTGAGCGCGAGGAACAGCGCCCTGACCATCCACGCGCGCACACCCAGGTGGCGCGCGAGCCCGGCGCTCACCCCGGCGACCAGGCAGTCGCGGTCGCGCGCCAACGGCGGCCGCGTCGACACGGGGACGCGACCGGCGGGCGCGGGGGCGGACGCCGAGGAGGACATACCGTCATCCAATCATCCGTCGCGCCGTCCGGGGGCTCCCCGGACGCGGAACCAGGGTCCGCTCAGGGGTTCCCCCGATGGTCGGCCGGCCGCGGCGGACGGCAGGATCGAAGCATGACGATTCCGACCGCTCCCCCGCCGCCCGCCGATCCCGACACCCCGGTCGACGGCGCCGCGCCCTCCGGACGCACCGCTCCCCGCGGCGCCGAGCGCTTCCTGCTGTGGGTCGCCGGTCTCGGGGTCGCGCGCTCCGACGGGTGGCTCGGCGGCGTCGCGGCCGGCATCGCCGCACGGCTGCGCATCGACCCGCTGATCGTGCGCGGGGTGCTCGTGGTGGCCGCGCTGTTCGGACTGCCGGTGATCTTCCTCTACGCCGTCGCCTGGGCGCTGCTGCCCGACACCGACGGCCGTGTGCACCTGCGCGACCTGCTGGAGCGCCGGTACGAGCCGGTGCAGCTGGGCATCCTCGCGATGGCGATCGTCGGCCTCCTGCCCACCGCACCGCTCACCGGGCGGCTGTTCGGGCTGGGCTACGAGAGCTGGTCGGCGCTGTCCCTCTTCAGCTGGATCGTGGGCCTGGTGCTCGCGGCCGGCCTGCTCTTCCTGATCGTGCGCGCTGCGAGCCGCACCCCGGGCGCTTCCGCGCCGGACCTGCCGATGGCTTCCGCAGGTCAGGCGGCCCCGGGCGCGTCCGCCCCCCTCGCGGGTTCGGGTCCCGCCGAGGGGGCGGACGCCACCTCCGTCCCGCCGTCGACGCTCGACTCCGCGGCGGCGACCCCCGCGGACACCGTGCCGCTCGCCGACACCGGCCTCCTCCCGCCCGCCCCTCCCGCGCCCCTGCCGCCCGGAGCGAACGACCCCGCCGCGCTGGAGGCGTGGCGCGCGCAGCACGCGGCCTGGAAGGAGCAGGACCAGGCGTGGCGGCGCCAGCAGCAGGATGCGGAGCGTGCCGCCAGGGATCAGCTGCGACGGGAGCGCCAGGCCGAGGCCGCGGTGTTCGCCGCGGAGGCCGCCGAGCGACGACGCGTCCGCCGGGCGTCGAACCCGCGTGCCGGTTTCGCCGCGGTGATGGCCGCGCTCGGACTCGCGATCGTTGTCGGTGCGGGCGTGGGGCTCGCGGTGGGCGAGGGCCTGGGCGGAGCGCTCGGGCTGCTGTCGGCCGCGCTCGTGCTCGCGGTGTCGATGATCGTCGCCGGGGCACTCCGGCGCCGCAGCGGCTTCCTCGCGTTCGCGACCATCGCGACGCTCGTCGGCGGCCTCGTCGCGGGCGGCGTCGCGGCGGTGCCCGGCACCACGCTGGGGTACGCGTCGATCTCGAACAACCAGCCCGCACAGGTGCGTCAGCCGTTCGGCGACCTGTACGTGCAGCTGCACGCGCACGACGACGGACCGCGGCCCATGCTGATCGACAAGGGCTCCGGTCGCACCGAGATCTTCGTGGACGAGGGAGTGCGCCTGGCGCTGCGCGGCACGGTCGGCGACGACGTCGAGGTGAGCTGGATCCGCGTCGACCCCGAGGCCGGCCGCATCACCGACAGCGGCACCTGGCCCCTCACGCGCGACGACGGCACCTGGACCGTGTCGGAGGACATCACGTCCGGCTCCGGTTCGCCGACCACCGTGCAACCCGTCACCATCCACCAGACCAGCGGCGTCATCGCCATCACGGTCCAGGAATCACCGGAGGACGACCGATGAGCACGGACACGATCACCACCCCGCGCACCCGCTGGGCCGCCGTCATCTGGGGCGTGGTGCTGGCCGCGATCGCCGGGGCCGCCCTGTGGGTGCTCGCCGACGACGACCGCCGCGCCGCCCTCGCCGACGGAGTGGGCACCCTCACGCCCGCCACCATCCTCACCGTGGTGCTGCTGAGCGCCGGTGCGCTGCTGCTGGTGGGCGGAGCCGCCGGGCTCGTGCGGCGGGGCCAACGCCGGCGGACGGAGGGCGTCGCGGCGTTCGCCCCCGATGCGGCCGAGGCGCCGGTCGCGCACACCGCCGAGTAGCCTGGACGGCATGGCGCACCAGGGACGACGACCCGCGAAGGGTTCCGGCAAGGGCACGCCCCCGCGCCGGAACCGGGCCGTCCCCGGTGCGCGTCCGCGCCCCGGGGCGTCGAAGAAGGCCCCGGCGCCCGCGACCCGCAAGGTCGTGTTCGACGCCGCACCCGCCGCGGCGGACGAGCCGCGCACGTTCCGGCTGGGCGCCGTGCCCGGTGCCACTCCCGGCACCTGGATCGACCGGTGGAAGCAGCGCCTCCCCGACGTGCCGCTCGAGCTCGTCCCGATCGAGGTCGCCGCGCAGCGCTCGGCTCTCGACGACCTCGACGCCGCCCTCGTCCGCCTGCCGCTCGACGACGCGTCGTTGCACGTGATCCCGCTGTACGACGAGGTGCCCGTGGTCGTGGCCGCCGCGGACTCCCACCTGATGGCCGCGGACGAGCTCACCCCGGACGACCTGGACGGCGAGGTGCTCATCGCGCTGAGCGACGACGTGTGGGGCGGCCTCGCGCTCCCCGGGACGACGGCCGCGCGGTTCGCACCCCTCGCCACGTCCGACGCGATCGCCACCGCCGCCTCGGGCGTGGGCGTGGTGATCGTGCCGATGTCGCTCGCACGCCTGCACCACCGCAAGGACGCCGACCACCGCGTGCTGGCGGGCGGCCCCGTGTCGACCGTCGCGCTGGCCTGGCGCCGCGACCGGACGACGCCCGACGTCGAGGCGTTCGTCGGGATCGTGCGCGGACGCACCGCGAACTCGTCCCGCTGAGCGCGTCGGCGCCGTCCCGGCCCCTCGTTAGAATCTCCTGATGGCCTCGCTCCTCTATGTCTGCGTGCGTCCCGAGGTCGGGGCGGCCGACGCCGAGCACGCCTCCTTCCGCCGGGCGCTCGGCGTCGACGTGGTCGACCGGCTCGACCTCCTGCATGAGCCGCTGAGCCCCGCGCATCTGGAGCGCTACCGGGGCATCGTGATCGGGGGATCGCCGTTCAACGTGAGCGACCGGGTGAAGAGCCCGACGCAGCAGCGCGTGGAGGCCGATCTGGAGACGATCGCGCACGCCGCGACCGCGGCCACCGTGGCGGCGTTCTTCACGTGCTTCAGCATCGGCGTGCTCACGCGGATGCGGGGCGGCGAGGTGGTCACGACCATGCCGGAGCCGGCGAGCGCGACCGTGATCCGCACGACGGCGGAGGGCGACGCCGACCCCGTGTTCGGGCCCAGCGGGCCCGCGCTCACGGTGTTCACCGCGCACAAGGAGAGCGCCGCGGCCGTGCCTCCGGGCGCGGTGCTGCTCGCCACGAACGACGCCTGCCCCGTGCAGGCCTACCGGGTGGGGTCGCACCTGTACGCGGCGCAGTTCCACCCGGAGCCCACGCCGCGCGACTTCGCCGACCGGATGACGTTCTACCGCACCACGGGCTACTTCGACCCCGAGCGGTTCGACGCCGTGCAGCGGGAGGTGCTCGCGGCGTCGGTCACCGAGGGGGCCGCGCTGCTGCGACGCTTCGCGGAGACCTTCGCCTGAGCCGTCACCGCGCCCTCACGCGGTGGCGCCCCCGCGCAGCAGCTCGATCCGCTCGCGGAGATACGACTCCAGGGGCATGAAGCCGCCCGCGGTGCTCCACCGCACCGATGGCACCCCGTCGACGAGGGCGAGCGGGCCCGAGGAGCCGCCCGCGTCCACCCCGGCGACGTCGATCACGCTCCAGCCCACGTGCACCACCTCGCCCTCCCGGAAGCCACCGCGCAGAGCCTCCGCTCGGCGCTCGGCGCGCGCCCGTGCCGACTCGGCCGTGTAGCCGCGGCGTCCGGGGTCGGCCGCCCGCAGCACCTCGGCGGTGGCGAGGGCGTGCGTGTCGGTGAGCAGCAGCACGCCCAGATGCCAGGCGTCCCCCACGCGCACGATGCGGCGGCCGCGCCAGCGCGACTCCCGTTCCTCGCCGAGCCCCTCGCGCGGCACCCCGGCGAGCGCGGCCACCGCGTCGGTCAGCAGGGCGGAGGCGGAGGTCACAGCTCCCCCTGCCTCGTGCGGTCGGCGAGGGCGGGCCCGACCACCGGAGCGCGGTCGCCGCGGAGGGTCATGCCGATCAGCGGGTACAGCAGCACGGACAGCATGCCGGCACCGACGAGCGCCGCGGCCGTGCCCGTGTCGAGCATGTCCTGATCCACGCCGATGCCGGTGACGGCCACGATGATGGGCAGACCGGTCGCGGCGAGCAGGCCCAGGGCGGTACGGTCGCGCAGGCCCGCTCCCGCCGGCGCGGACAGTTGTGCGGCCGACCCGCGGAACACCAGCAGCGCGACCAGGAACACCGGCACCAGCGCCAGTGCCGTCGGCGAGGAGCGCAGCGCGTCGAGGTCGAACGTGACGCCGGTGTAGAGGAAGAAGATCGGCACGAGGAAGCCGAACGCGATCGCCTCGATCTTGCTCTCCACCTCTTCGGCGTCCTTCTTCGGGGCCCGCGCCATGATGATCCGCCAGATCGCGCCGGCGACGAACGCCCCCAGCAGCATGTCGAGGTCGAGCATCACGCTGAGTCCGACCAGGGCGGCGATCAGCAGGATCACGAACCGCACCCCGAACTGGTCGGAGGTGTGCAGCGTCGCCCGCACGATGCCGTGCAGTCGCCCGTGCGGCATGCGGTGGGCGATCAGAACGGCGAGTCCGGCGAGCACCACGAAGGTCAGCAGGACCGCGGTCGCCAGGGGCGTGGTCCTGGTGCTGAGGAACAGGGAGATGGCGATCAGCGGCAGGAACTCCCCGACCGCCCCGATCGTGCTGATCGCCCGGCCGAACGGGGTGTCCAGCTCCCGCGCATCGCGGAGGATCGGCATGAGGGTGCCGAGGGCGGTGGAGCTGAGGGCGATCCCGATGACGACCATGCCCTCCCCCGGCGCGAAGAAGAACCCGAGCCCGATCCCGAGCAGCACGCTGAGCAGCCACCCGAGCGACGCCCGGGCGAGCGGCTTCCCGGCGACCGTGCGGAAGTCGATCTCGGAGCCCGCGACGAAGAACAGCACGGCCAGGCCGAAGTCGCTCAGCTTCTCCAGCAGCGGACCCGGCTCGACCCAGCCGAGCACGGCGGGGCCGACGAGGATCCCCAGCACGAGCTCGAACACGATGATCGGCACGCGCACGAGCGGCCGGACGCCCCGGGCGAGCAGAGGGGCGGCGACCGCCAGCAGGGGGATCAGCACCAGGCCGACGTCGCTCGCGTCCACGGTCTCAGGGTAGCGACGCCCCCGGCGATTCGCTCCCCGCCCGCGCGACACGGCAGAATCGAGGCACACCCTGGAGGAGCCCCCATGAGCCAGCCCGATACCGCCCGCCTGCTGATCGCCTGCGACGACCAACCCGGCATCGTCGCCGCGGTCGCCGGTGTGCTCGCGCGGCACGGTGCGAACATCATCTCGCTCGACCAGCACTCCACCGACTCCGAGGGCGGACGCTTCTTCCAGCGCACCGTCATCCACCTCCCCGGTCTGGCCGCCGCGCGCCCCGCCCTCGAGGCCGACATCGCCGACGTCGCGGAGCGCTTCGGCATGGAGTGGTCGCTGCACGACGTGTCCCGGCGCAAGCGCGTCGCGATCTTCGTGTCGAAGTACGACCACTGCCTCATGGAGCTGCTGTGGCGCACGCAGCGCGGGCAGCTCGACATCGACATCACCATGGTCGTGTCGAACCATCCCGACCTCGCCGAGGCCGTGCGCTCGTTCGGCGTGCCGTTCGTGCACATCCCCTCGGGCGACAAGCAGGCCATGGAGGAGCGACAGCTCGAACTGCTGCAGGGCAACGTCGACCTGGTCGTGCTCGCCCGCTACATGCAGATCCTCACGGACGACTTCATCACGCGCCTCGAAGCCCCCGTCATCAACATCCACCACTCGTTCCTGCCCGCGTTCATCGGCGCCAACCCGTACGCCAGGGCCAAGGAGCGCGGCGTGAAGCTGATCGGCGCGACCGCGCACTACGCCACGGCCGACCTCGACGAGGGGCCGATCATCGAGCAGGACGTCACGCGGGTGACGCACTCCGAGTCCGCCGCCGAGCTGCAGAGCCGGGGCGCCGACGTCGAGCGCCTCGTGCTCGCGCGCGCCGTGCAGTGGCACGCCGAGGACCGCGTGATCGTGCACGGCCGCTCGACCGTCATCCTCTGACCCGCTTCACTCCCCCGGGAGCCCGGCGAGCACGTCGACGGCGAGACCGTGGGACGCCGCGGTGGGGAGTGACGGTCGTACCTTCATGCCGAGTCCTATAGGAGCGGCATACAACGACTGAAGTCGGCCGCCCAGTATCACGTTACAGGTGATATGCCTGTAGGCCGAAGACCCTACATACAGTTTTTGGCTCCCGTCTAAGAATGGGAACGGAGAGTCGACCTGGCCTCCGTATCAGAAATGGGGACGAAACGATGAGGACAAAGAGAACGACGAGACTGGCGATCTATGCTGCGCTTCTCTCCGGTGCGCTCGTGGCATCCGGAGTCACGGCGGCCAGCGCGGAGGAACGTGATCCTGTAGCGGATGCCATCGCACAAGCGCCGCTGAACGCACAGGTCATCAACGATCAGCACGAGTCGGCTTCGGTCGACTTGAGCACAGGGGAGGGCGCCCTGGTGGCGGAGAACGCACACCATCAGGAAGCGAGCATTTCGTACGACCTCGACTCGGGACCGTCGCTCACGCTCACAGCTCAGGACAGCAGAAGTTCAGACGGCGCGGATACCACCGCGCAGGTGCTCTCCGATGGGAGCGCGCGGCTTCTGACGGTATTCACTGACGCTGATTCGAATCTCGTGTCCAAGTACGCTACCGAGATTCCGGAAGGGTGGGCTGCTCAGAAGCGTTCAGATGGAGGCTACGACATCGTTCCCGGCCCTGTTCTCCGTGACGCTCTGGGGAAGCACGGACTCAGCGGCGAATTCGTTCTGGCAACAATCGACGCTCCCTGGGCCGTCGATGCCAACGGCGCGGAAGTTGCAACGTCCTTCGAGCTCGTCGGGAACCAACTCCTGCAGAGAATCAAACCGGACGCGAACACCGCTTTCCCCGTGACCGCTGATCCTCGCGTCGTTGGCCACGGTTACTACTTCTCGATCTATTACAACAAGTCCGAAACCCGAAGCATGCGAGACACAGGCGCCGTCGTCGGGTTCATTCTCGCCGCGGGTGCAGCGATCGCAGCGCTGCCTGGCGGGGTAGCTGTCAGCGCCGTGCTGTACACGGTTGGTGCGGGCGCAGTTGCGGCGATCGCGACCGTGGCAGGCAACGCGTCCGGCGAAGGTCGCTGCCTCAAGCTCGACGTCCCGTCGTTCATTCCCACGAGCGTGAAGTGTTAGGTTTGCCCGCATGCTCTGGGTGATGATGTCTGCGATGTTCTTCTTGGTGGTGTTCTTCGCCATCGCGAGCAGGTCACATAAGAAGCACCGCAAGAACCGACGTACGCCGCGCGAGTAGAGCCGGCAGTGGGCGTAGTTCCGCAGCGATCGCCCGCGCTTCCGCCCGACGGAAGTGCGGGCGTTTTGCTGCACAGACCGACACGGGTGCACTGAGATCGCCAACGAATCACTCCCAGGCATGCCGGTTCTCCCGAATCCGGCTATCAAGCTCAGAGGTCGCACGGGATAGTCGATCAGGCAGCCTCTCGTCCCGGATCCACTCGACGAGGACACGCCCATCGACAAGCCCGGCGGCGAGCTCGGCGAACACGTCGGCGGCGGTGGTGCCGCGGGCGAGCGGAGCCGCCTGGCCCAGCCACAGCGACTGCAGCTCGCCGAGGTTCTGCTCCCCGGCCGCCGTGCGGAAGCGGCCAGTGAGCCAGTTCTGCATCGGGAAGGGGGCGATGGTGCCGCTCGCCTCGATCGCCCGCACGGCGCGGTTGCGGGCGCCGCGCGCGAGCCGTCCGCTCATCGCCCGGGTCAAAACGGTGTCGTCCGCGGCGGTCGCGCGGATCGCATCCCGGTGCGCCGCGGTCGCCGCGGACTCGTCCGTGGCGAGGAAGGCCGTCCCCACCTGCACGCCGGCGGCACCGAGGGCGAGGGCGGCCGCGACGCCGCGGCGGTCCGCGATGCCGCCCGCCGCCATCACCGGCACCCCGACCGCGTCCACCACCTGCGGCACGAGCGCGAACGTCCCCACCAGGGACTCCTCGGCGGGACGCAGGAACGACACCCGGTGTCCGGCGGCCTCCGCTCCGGTCGCCACCACCGCATCCACACCGGCCTCGGCGAGCGCGACGGCCTCCGCCACCGTCGTGGCCGTGCCGACGATCCGGATGCCCCGGTCGTGAGCCTCCGCGACGACCTCGGGCGACGGCACGCCGAACACCACGCTGAGCACCGCCGGGGCGACCTCCCAGATCGCGTCGAGCTGCTCGTCGAGCGGCGGGACGTAGCGCTCCGGCCGCGTCGGCACGGCGACCCCCACGGCCTCGTAGAACGGCTGGAGCGCCTGGGCGAAGACCGTGTGCTGCGGGTTGGGCTCGACCTCGTCGCCGGTCGGCAACCAGATGTTCAGCGCGAACGGCCGGTCGGTCGCGGCGCGCAGCTCGGACCCGGTCGCCCGGATACGGTCGCCGTCGTAGCCATAGAGGCCGAACGACCCCAGGCCCCCGGCGTTGCTCACGGCCGCGGTGAGCGCGACGGACGACAGCCCGCCGAAGGGACCGAGGACGATCGGGTGCGTGATGCCGAACAGGGTGCGCAGGTCGCTCATGCTTCGACGTTACGCCCGCGGCGGACGGCCGCGGGCGGGACGACGCCCCCTGCTAGCCTCGGTGGCAGAGAGCGGGGTGTGCACATGCGGCAGTGGATCGGGCAGATGCTCGGCATCGTCGCGACCGCGCTCGGGCTCGTCGCTCTTCCCGATGCCACCGCGCTCGGGCTCGCCGTGGCCCTCCTCGCGGTCACCGCGCTGACCCTCGCCGTCGTGCTGAGCGTGCGCCAGCGACCGGAGGCCGACGCCCCGCATCCCCTCCGCGCCATCGACGTCGGCACTCTGCTGCCGCAGAGCGACCCGGATGCCGCGGGGCATCCGCGTCCGCGGGCGCCGGGAGTCGCGATCGCCGCGTAGCCCGTTCCGACGGGAGCGCGCGGCCTTCGCCGACCCTTCCCGACCTCACGAACGGACACCCGTGGACATCTTCGCCTTCCCTCCCCTCGCCGCGCTCCTGAACGCGGCCTACACGGCCCTGACCGGCCTCTCCACCGCCCTCGAGCCCCTCGCCGGCCCGTCCGCCGCGGCCCTCGCCGTGGTGCTCGTCACGCTCCTGGTGCGTGCCCTCCTCATCCCCGTCGGCATCTCGCAGGCGAGGGCCGAGCAGACCAGGGCGCGCCTCGCTCCCCGGCTGCGCGAACTGCAGCGTCGGCACAAGAAGAACCCCGAGCGGCTGCAGAAGGAGATGATGGAGCTCTACCGCTCCGAGAACACCTCGCCGTTCGCCGGGATGCTCCCCGTGCTGGCCCAGGCCCCGGTCGTCGGGCTGCTCTACACGCTGTTCCTGCGGCCGGAGATCGCCGGACACCCGAACGACCTGCTGGCGCACGACCTGTTCGGCGCCCCGCTGGGCACGAGCCTGGTCTCCGCACTGTTCGGCGGCACCGCGACCCCGGCGACGTTCGCGGTGTTCGGGGTGCTGCTGGCGGTGATGATCGCGGTCGCCGAGGTCACCCGGCGCGTGTTCCGCCCCGCGCCCGTCGAGGGCGACGACTCGCCGCTCAGCTCGCCCGGGGTGCTGCGGGCGATGTCGGCGCTGCACTACCTCACGGCCGTGTTCGCGGCGTTCGTCCCGCTCGCGGCCGCGCTCTACCTCACGGTCACGGTCGTGTGGACGCTCGTGCAGCGCGTGGTGCTCCGCCGGCGGTTCCCCCTGCCGGAGCCCGCCGCCGCCCGCGCGTGACCTCGGGGTCAGTCGGGCAGCGGGATCGGGGCGGTGAAGGGGCCGGACGGCTCCTCACCCCTCCGGTCCCGGCGCACGCCGAGGGTCGTCCCCACGCTCGCGGCGATCACGAGCGCGACGGCCAGCAGCCGCAGCACCGTCGCGTCCTGCCCCAGGAGGAGCCATCCGGCGAGGGTCGCGAACGCGGGCTCCAGGCTCAGGAGCACCCCGAACACCCGCTGCGGCAGGCGACGCAGCGCCGCCAGCTCGAAGCTGTACGGGATGACCGACGACAGCACGGCCGTCACCGCGGCCAGCAGCAGCAGCGACGGGTCGGCGGCGACCGTCGCGGCCGCGGGCACCCCCACGGGGATCAGCAGCACCGCCGCCACGACGAGCCCCATCGCGAGCCCGCTGCTGCCGGGGATGAGGGCTCCGACGCGGGCGCTCATCCGGATGTACATCACCCAGAAGCCGGCCGCGATCAGGATGAAAACCACGCCGAGCGGGTCGAGGGGCTCCGCGCCGATCAGGCCGTCGATGCCGAGCAGCGCCATGCCGAGCAGGGCCACCGCGACCCAGACGGCATCGGCGAGCCGCCGGGTGAGCACGGCCGCGAGCACGAGCGGGCCGAGGAACTCGATCGCCACGGCCGGCCCGAGCGGGATGCGGTCGATGGCGGCATAGAAGAAGCCGTTCATCGCGGCGAGCGACACCCCGAAGAGCACGGCCGCGAGCCACTGCTGCCGCGTCCACCCACGCACCCTCGGGCGCACGAGCACGACCAGCAGCACCGCGGCGATCGCGACCCGCAGCGAGGTCACGCCCCAGGGGCCGAGGACGGGGAAGAGCTGCGCGGCGACGGCGGCCCCGAACGGCAGCGAGAGGCACGAGCCGATGACGAGCGCGACCCCCACGAGGGTGCCGGATGCCGCGGGTTTCTGCACCATACGAGCTTAGGCGGCGGGAGCCCGTCGCCCCGCCGCCCACGCAGCTCGATGGGGCCTCAGAGGGCCTTGCCCCCGGTCACCGCGACGACCGTGCCCGAGACGTACGACGACTCCTCCGACGCGAGGAACACGTAGGCGCCGGCGAGTTCGGCCGGCTGTCCGGCGCGTCCGAGCGGGGTGTCCTGCCCGAAGGTCTCCAGGCGCTCGGGACCCCACCCGGTAGCGGGGATCAGCGGCGTCCAGATCGGCCCGGGCGCCACAGCGTTCACGCGGATACCGCGCGGGCCCGCCTCCTCGGCGAGCGCCTTCACGAACGCGACCTGCGCGGCCTTCGTCATGGCGTAGTCGATCAGTCCCGGCGAGGGCTGCGCCGACTGCACCGATGAGGTGACGATGATGCTGGCGCCGGGCTCCAGGTCGGGGAAGGCGGCGCGCGCGGAGAAGATCAGCCCGGCCAGGTTCGTGTCGAACACGCGACGCATCTTCTCGGTGTCGAGGTTCTCGAAGCCGTCGATGTCGTGCTGGTAGGCGGCGTTCAGCACCAGCACGTCGAGTCCCCCGAGCTCGGTCCGCGCCCGGTGCACCGCCTCCGTCGCGAACGCCTCGTCCCGCACGTCGCCGGGGATGCTGACGCCGGTGCGTCCGGCCTCGCGCACGAGGGCCAGCGTGTCCTCCGCGTCGTCCTGCTCCTCGGGCATGTGCACGATCGCGACGTCGGCACCCTCCCTGGCGAAGGCGATCGCGACCGCGCGACCGATGCCCGAGTCACCGCCGGTGATGAGCGCGCGTCGCCCCTCGAGCCGTCCGTGGCCCACGTACGAGGACTCGCCGTGGTCGGGTTCGGGCGTGGTGCGCTCGGTGAGTCCGGGCTGATCCTGGCTCTGCGCCGGGAAGCCCTCCTCGCGGTGCGCGTGCCGGGGGTCAGTGAGGCCGCTGTCGCGGGTGGTGTCGGTCATGTCCGCTCCTCCTGTGTCGAGTGGCTGTCGTGTCGTGCTCGGATCGAGCATCACGGCAACCGCCGACCGGGGGCAGGGGGTTGACACCTCAGAGCGGCGGTGTGACCGGGGTGTCTCCGCCCGGCTGCTCGCCCGCCTCCGCGGGCTCCGGCACCAGGTACAGGCCGCTGGGGGCGTTGGCGGTGAAGGCGAGCGCCTCGATCCAGGCGCGGTTGATCGAGGGCTGCCGGCTGCCGAAGTACTTGAAGACGAGCGAGCTGCCCGGCTGGATCCACACCGTGGTGCGTCCGCCGCCCACGCTCGCGTCCTCACGCCAGCTGAACGGGAACGGCTCCCCCCGGCGCAGCTTCGCCGTGATCACGAGCTGCAGGTGCGTGAGGGCGCGATCCTCGATCTCGCTCTTCACGCTTCCTTCGTAGATGAACTTGCCCATCGGGTGATGCTCCTCGGTCGATCCGGTTCCCGCCCGGCCACCGCCGGGATCGTGCCCTGGGGGTAGCGTAAGCCCTCGCCCCGGGCGGGCCGCAACTCCGCGGGCCGAGTGGCTGCCTGGAGCGCGCGAGGCACGGAAGTCAAGCCCCGCGCGCGGGAAGCCGGAGCGGACTAGCCTCGGGGCCATGACACCCGAGGAGGGCACCGCCATGAACGCACGCCACATCGACGACCGTCCCGACGAGGGCTACACGCCCGGCACCACCCACGCCGAACGGGGCGCCGGCAACCCGCGCCTGCGCGTGCGCCGCGACGACGAGCGCACCGAGTTCGCCCTCGACGTCGACGAGGTGCGCATCGGATCGGCGGCGGGCAACGAGCTGCGCCTCGCCGACACCGAGCCCGTGCACGCCACGGTGGTGCACGACGACCGCGACGAGTACGTGGTGACGCTGCACGCCGACGGGGAGATGAACTCGAACCCCGACGCCGACGCCACGCACCCCGGCGAGCGCACCGAGACGCTGCGCACCGGCTCGCGGTTCACGGTCGGCCCGTGGGAGCTGGTCTTCGCCCGCGACGAGTTCGCCGACCACGGGCGCCCCTACGGCGGACGCCTCGGCGGGGAGTACTCCGACCAGCCGCTGCAGCCGCCGCGCCCCGACTACGACGGCGACGGCGAGCGCGCGCCTTAGTCGGACTCCGACGCCGAGGTGTGATGCGGCGTCCCCACGGGCTTCGATTCGGCTGACCCGCGCTGACGCAGGTAGATCGCGAACGCGACCATGGTGCCGACGGCCAGGAACTCCGACTGCCAGTTCTGCAGCGTCCGATCCCAGAAGTCGGGCGAGACCACGTAGTCCAGCCAGGTGATCGCCGCCGCGCCGTGCTGCGCGTTCTCCGCGTTCATCACGACGGTCCCGGCGAGCGACTGCGCCAACCACGACAGCAGGAACACCGCCCCCATCACGATCAGCAGCGAGTTGCCGAACACGGCGGCGCGCCACCCGCCCGCCCTGGCCCATCGCGGGGAGTCAGGGCGGGCGTGGCGTCCCACCAGCTGATCCGCGTCGCTCCCCGGACCCTCGTCTCCCGGTTTCTTCGACTCGGGTGAACCGCGCTGCACGAACCAGATCGTCGCGGCGATGAACAGGAAGAACTGCAGGAACTCGGACTGCCAGTTCTCGGCCACGTCGACCGCGAAGTCCGACGACCACACGAAGTCGAGGAAGCCGATCGTGGCCTGCCCGTGCTCCACGAGCTCGTCGTTGTTGCGCAGGTATCCGGCGATCGACTGGCCGATCAGCGCCGCCGCGAACAGCGCGAGGAAGAACAGGCTGAGGGCGTGATCCCTGATCCGGCTCCGCACGGTCATCGACCTCCCAGCGGCAGCGCGATCATGATCGCCAGCCCGACCGCGATGATGCCCGCCCACGTCCAGAAGACCGCACGCATCCCCGCGGTGTCCCGCGTCTGCTCTCCCATGTCCGCCTCCTCGCGATGTCCGATGGACCGACCCTGGCCGGGCCGGACGACCACCGGCAGGGGCTTGACGCCGTCGCTCTCCTTGTCAATCCCCTGCGTCCGTGTCGCCCCGTCCCCTACCGTCGGATCAGGCGCCGCGGCGGGACGCGTGGCGCGACGACCGAGACGAGAGGATCGCCCATGACGCGCACGTCCGAGAGCAGCGAGCGATGACCGCGCCGAACGAGACGCCCGAGCTGGAGCGGCTGAGCGAGCTCGCCCGCACCCGCGGTCTGCGGGTGAGCGTGGCGGAGTCGCTCACGTCCGGGCGGCTCGCGAACACCATCGGCGCCGGGGAGAGCGCGTCCGACTGGTTCGCGGGCGGCATCGTGGCCTACTTCACCGAGGTCAAGGAGCGGGTGCTCGGTCTCACGCCGGGAACCGACCCCACCTCCGCGGCGTGCGCCGAGCAGCTCGCCACCGGGGCCCTGCGGCTGTTCGAGGCGGACATCTGCGTCTCGACCACGGGTGTCGGTGGCCCGGGCCCCGAGGGCGGCCACCCCGCCGGCACCGTGTACCTCGGCTGGGCGACCGCGGAGGACTCGGGCCACCGGCGGCTCGCGCTCACGGGCGACCCCGACGAGGTGCTGTCGGCGAGCGTCGACGCCGCGGTGCGCCTGCTCGCGTTCCACGCCGAGGGCCTGCACCCCGCGGGGCCCCGCCGCGGGTCGGGCGGCGAGGACTAGCGGCCCGGCACGAGGCCGATGCGCAGCGGGGCTCCGGGGGCCGCCGCTTCGGTGAGGGCCGCGTCGATGCCGAGCAGCGAGCGCACGGCGCCGACCGCGTCCGCGAAGGGGTAGGCGCGGCCGCGACCGGCGAGGAACGCGACCGCGTCGGCGAGGTCCTGCGACGTGTAGTTGTGCACCCCGGTCACGGTGACCAGGCGCCGCACCACGGCCTCGGCATCCACGGGGACCGGCTCGGCGGGGAACACGCTGCCGACCAGCACGACCGTGCCACCCACCGCGACCCCGGCCAGTGCCTCCGCGACCGCGTGCCCCGACGCCTCGATCACGACGTCGGGCTCCCGGTCGAGCGCGGTGGCCCCGAAGCGCGCGGCGAGGGCCCGTCGCGCGGGGTCGGGGTCGCGCACCTCCACCACCGCCCCGTGTTCGACGGCGATCGCCGCGGCGGAGAGCCCCACCAGCCCGGCGCCGTGCACGCGCACCGTCGCGCCGTCGAGGGGCATGTCGCGCGCGGCCCTGGTCACCGCGGCCCACGCGGTCGCCGTCGCACAGCCCGCCGGCGCGAGCACCGCGGCGGGCAGTGACTCCGGCACCCGCGCGACCGCCGTCCCCGCGCGCAGCTGCACGTGGCTGGCGAACGCGCCGGTGAGGTCGCCGTGCACGCCCACCCTGTCGTGGCCGTACTTGCCCAGGTCGCGGCACTTCTGGGTGAGCCCGCGGCGGCAGCGGTCGCACGTGCCGCACGACACCGTGACCGACCACACCACGCGGTCGCCGAGGCGCAGCGGGGCCCCGTCGGTCGCGTCCGCTCCGGCGTCACCGAGCGCGATGACCCGCCCCACGCTCTCGTGCCCGAGCACGAGCGGCGTGGGGGCCGCGCGCCGCCCTTGCACGGTGTGCACGTCGGAGCCGCAGATGGTCGACATCTCGACAGCGACCAGCACGTCGTGGTCGCCGAGGGCGACGCCGGGCACCGCGATGGTCTCGTGCGGGTGCCCGTCGCCGATCCACACCATGGCGGTGGCGGCGGGGCGCAGGGCGACGTCCCTCCGGTGACCGGGCGGGCGGATCAGCACGGTTCCCATGGCCGGATGCTCAGCGCGCGGAGACGGTGGGCAGCAGGTCGCGCTGGGCGAGCGCGCCGCGCAGGGCGGTGACGTCGGCGAGCACGGCGTGGGCTCCCGCGCCGCTCAGGGCGGCGCGGTCGTGCGCGCCGGTGAGCACGCCCGCCACGAACCCGGCCCCGGCGCGGCGCCCGGACTGCACGTCGCTCACGGTGTCGCCGACCACCGCGACCGCGTGCACCGCCGAGGCCCCGCAGCGCAGGAGCGCGGTGAGCACGAGGTCGGGCGCCGGACGGCCGCGGCCCGCGTCCACGGGCGAGAGCGCCACGTCGACGAGGTCGCCCCATCCGAGCCCGTCGAGCAGCGCCTGCCGGGTCACTGGCGCGAACCCGGTGGTCAGGGCCACGGCGAGCCCGGCGTCCTTGAGGCTCCGGATCGCGTCCGCGGCCCCGGGGATCTCGGTCACGCCGTGTTCCGCGACGATCTCCGCATACGCGTCCTCGAACGCGGCCGTGGCGCGCTGCGCGGCGGCGAGGTCGCCGTCGGCGAGGTGCAGGAAGACGTCGAGCTTCGACTGCCCCATGGTGGCGCGCACGTGGTCGAGCGCCTCCTCCCACGGCAGCCGCGCGGCCACCCCGGTGCGCTCGGCGGCGCGCTGGAACGCCTGCTCCACCACGCCGTCGTCGCGCACGGTGGTGCCGGCCATGTCGAGGACGACGAGTTCGATCGGAGTGGTCATGGTGTTCCTTCCAGGGCGGGTGCCCGGCCGAGGGCCGAGGCGAGGGTGAGCTCGGCGAGTCCGAGCCCGCAGGTCATGCCGATGCCGGTGGTCGCGGCGATCACCAGGGTGCCGTCGTCGCCGCGGTCGACGAGGAACTCGCCCGGGGCCTTGGCGTACACGCCCTGCCACCGCTCGATCACGCGCGGCTCCGGCATGTCGAACAGCGCCAGAGCCTCCGCGAGGAACGCGGCGAACGCGGCCTCGGGCTGGAACGGCGCGGGAGCGGTCGCGGTCGCGTGCGAGTCGCCCAGGATCAGGGTGCCGTCGGGCAGCTGCGTGTACATCTGGTTGAGGTCGAGCGCGGCGAGGTCGGGGCGTTCGGCGTGTAGGCGCTCGCGCAGCGCCGCGGCCTGCGGGGTCGCGGCGAACCGGCCGTAGCGGATGAGCGACCACCCGGTGAGCAGGGGCGCGTCGAGCGGTCGCGGGAGGGTCGCCGCGACCCGCATCATGTCGAGGGCGCAGCGGGCGACACCGTGCCGCTCGGCGACCTCGGGCAGCAGCTGGTCGAGGTCGTGGTTCACGGCGACGACCACGACCCCGGCATCGATGCGACCGCGCGTGGTCTCGACCCGTCCGTCGGCGAGGCGGGTCGCGGCGGTGCGGAAGCGGAAGTCCACACCGTTCGCGGCGAGGTGGCGCACGATCGCGGCGGCCGCGGTGCGCGGATCGGTCTGCAGGTCGGCATCGATGAGCGCGCCACCGTGCAGCCCCTCCGCGCGCAGCGGCGCCCGGCGGCGCAGTTCGGCGCTGTCCAGCATCCGGATGCCGCCATCGTGCGCCGCGGCCTCCAGCACGTCCAGCTCGTCCCGGTGCCTGGCGGCCACGAGCGTGCCGGACTCGCGCAGCCAGAACCCGGCGTCGCGGGCGAGCCGCAGCCACAGTTCGCGCGAGGTGTCGGCGTAGCGCCGCGCGTCTCCGCCCTGGGCGCCGATGCACAGGTGCCCGAAGTTGCGCACGGTCGCACCGACGGGCCGGTCGCTGCGGTCGAGCACGATCACGCGCAGCCCCCGGCGGACGGCGGCGTACGCGGCGCCGAGCCCCACGATGCCCGCACCGATCACGACCACGTCGGCGGTGTCGTTCGCGCGGGTCATCGGAACACCTTCCTCATCCACATCGCGAGACCCTCCACCGCGAGCACGGTCACCAGGATCATCAGGACGATCGCGGTCACCGTCTCGTAGCGGGATCCCTGGCTGGCGTTCAGCAGGTAGTACCCCACGCCGCCACCGCCGACGATGCCCAGGATGGTGGCGGCACGGATGTTGGTGTCGAGCATGTAGAAGCTGTGCCCGATCAGCGCCCTGGTCCCCTGCGGCACGGTGGCGGCCGCGTAGGTCTGCAGGCGGGTCGCACCGACCGCACGCAGTGCGCGCTCCGGTCCGCGGTCGACCTCTTCGAGGGAGTCGGCGATGAGCTTGCCCAGCAACCCGATGCCGCCGATCGCGAGCGCGATCACGCCGGCCTGGGCGCCCAGTCCCGTGATGACGACGAGCACGATCGCGAGGATGAGCTCCGGGATGCCGCGGATGCCGACGAGCAGCAGGCGCGCGGTCCCTCGCGCGGCTCCGTTCGGGGCGACGTTGCGGGCGGCGAGCGAGCCGAGCAGCAGGGAGGGCAGCAGGGTGAGCACGGTCGCGGCGAGCGCGATCGCGACGGTCTCGCGCATGGCCTCCAGCATCGCGGGCGCGTCGTAGTTCCCGAACGACGGCGGCCAGAAGCGCGCGGCGACCTCGGGGAGCTTGGCCCAGAACGTGAAGAGGTCGAGCCAGGTGATCTGGCTCACCGCGACGCTGCCGATCACGACCAGGACGGCGGCGACCCCGGCGAGGGTGTGGCGCACGCGCTGCGCGGTCCAGGGGCGGCGGAGGGCGGTCTGCGGTGTCGCTGCCCACTCCGACCGGGCGGCGGTGGGCGCGGTCGTGCGGCGCAGCCGGGGGTGCACCAGGCGGTCCATCCAGGAGCGCGTCTGCCGCTGCTCGCCCAGCATGGCCCCGCGCACGAGGCTCGACACGACCTCCATCGCGATGCACAGCGCGAAGATCACGAGCGCGATGCCGAGACCCTTGCCGTAGTTGAGCGCCTTGAACGCGTACGACATCTCCAGACCGAGCCCTGCGACGCCGACGTAGCCGAGGACGACGCTGCCGCGCAGGTTGATGTCGTTGCGGTGCAGCACGGTCGCGACCCAGCTCGGCAGCACCTGCGGGAGGATGCCGGCGGTGAACTCCTGCAGCTTCGAGCCGCCCGCGGCCCGGATCGCCAGCCGCGGACCCTCGTCGATCTGCTCGATCGCGTCGGCGAACATCTTGGAGATCATGCCGATCGAGTGGATGCCGATCGCGAGGATGCCGGGCAGGGTGCCGAGCGAGAACATCAGCACGAACGCCATCGCGAGCACCACGTCGGGCAGGGCGCGGGTCAGCACGCCGACGAACCGCGCCGCGGCGCGCCAGCCCGCTCCCGGGGTGGTGTTGGAGGCGGCGAGGTAGGCGATCGGCACCGACAGCACCGCGGCGAGCAGGGTGCCCACGAGCACGAGGCCCACCGTCAGCGCGATGAGCCACAGGAGCTCGCCGGGCTCCGGGAAGGAGAGGCCGCCGACGCGGGCCAGGAAGTTCTGCGCGTTGCCCCAGCTCTGCACCATCGCGGGGATCGAGATGTCGACGTCGCGCACCGCGAGCACACCGAGCACGACGAGCGCGACGAGCGTGAGTCCCGCGGCGATGCGCTCCGGCGAGGGCCGGCGCCGGGGCGCACGGGCCGCGACGGTCGCCCCGCCCGAACCGGTGGGTGCGCCCCCGCGCGGTGCCGCGCCGCCGCGGGTGCCGGGCGCCGCCGACGTGTCCAGGGCCGTCATGCCACGCCCGCCGGGGTGGCTGCGTCGGCGAGCTCGACCTGCACGGCCGTGATCTCCGCGGTCGTCGTGGCCACACGTCCGTAGATCTCCATGACCTCCGCCTTGCTGAGGCCGTCGGTGGGGGTGTCGAGCACGACCTCTCCGTGCCTCAGCCCCACGATGCGGTCGGCCCAGCTGATGGCGAGGTCCACCTGGTGCAGGCTGCACACCACGGTGAGCCCCTCGTCGGCGGCGATGCGGCGGATGAGGGCCATGACCTGCTCGCTGGACTCGGGGTCGAGCGAGGCGACGGGCTCGTCCGCGAGCAGGATGTCGGGCTTCTGCATGAGCGCACGGGCGATGGCCACGCGCTGCTGCTGTCCCCCGGAGAGGGTGTCGCTGCGCTGGTACGCCCGGTCGAGCAGGCCGACCCGGTCGAGGTGTTCGAGAGCGGTCAGCCTCGCGCTGCGGGAGTAGCCCCAGAGCCCGAGGCGGGGGCCGCGCACGCGCGAGAGCGAGCCGGTGAGCACGTTCTCCAGCACGGTCAGCGACGGCACGAGCTCGAACTGCTGGAAGATGAAGCCGACGCGGCTGCGCAGGTCGCGCAGCGCCCGACCGCGGAGCGCGGGGACCGCGGCGCCGAGCACGTCGACCGTGCCGGCGGTGGGCACCTCGAGCCCGTCGAGGTGTCGCAGGAGCGTCGACTTCCCTGAGCCGGACAGGCCGAGCAGCACGACGATCTCGCCGCGGGCCACGGTGAGCGACACGTCGCTCAGAGCCGTGGTGCTGCCGAAGGTCTTGGTCACGCCGTCGAGGCGGATGAGGGTGTCGGTGGCCGCGGTCATGGCATCTCCTTGTCGTGCGGTCGGGTCCGGTGCGAGGCCCTTCGTCCCGCTGCGCTCGCTCAGGAACCGCAGTCGGGTTCCTGAGCGAGCGCCGGCGAGACGACGGGCGTGTCAGGCCGTCAGGCCTTGCACTGCTCCGCTTCGGTCTCGGCGCAGATGTCGCGGATCAGGTCGTAGTACGCGTCGTCGACCGGCTTCGTGGCGTAGAACACGCTGCGGAACGCGTCGGAGTCGGCGCCGTCGATGCCCGCGGCGATGATGTCGTCGATCGTGACTTCGCCGAGCGCGTCGACGAGCTCCTGCGCGACCTCGTCCGGGAGGGACGAGGAGTAGACCAGGGGCGCACCGGGCACCATGGTCTCGTCGATCACCTTCACCTTGTCGGACTTCTCGACCTCGGAGTCCTCGGCGAACCCGACCTCGCACTCGACGCCCTCGCCGACCTTCTGCACGCTCACGTCGTGCTTGCCCGCGAAGACCGGCGTGATGTCGGCCTGGGGGTCGATGCCCGCCTCGAGCAGGTTGTAGGAGGGGAAGAGGTAGCCGGAGGTCGACGACGGGTCGACGAAGCAGACCTTCTTGCCGGCGAAGTCCTTCAGGCTGGTGATGTCGCTGTCGGCGGGGACGATCGCCTGCGAGTAGTAGCCGGGCTCCTGGCCCTCCTCGGTGATGATCGACGAGATGGGCGTGAGCTTCGCGCCGTTGTTGGTGGCGGTCACGTAGGTGAAGCCGGAGAACGACGCGACGTCGACCTTCCCGGCGACGGCGGCCTCGATCAGCGCGGCGTAGTCGGTGGACTCGTGGTACTCGACGGTCTTCCCGGTGACCTCGGCGATGTAGTCCATCAGAGGCTGATAGTTGGTCTCGGTGTCGACCGAGTCGGGCACGACGCCGAAGACCAGCGTGTTCTCGTCGACAGCGAACCCGCTCGCGCCGGCGGACTGTGCGTCGCCGGGGGCGTCGGTGGCCTCGGCCGTTCCGGCACAGGCGGCGAGGCCGAGCGCGAGGATCGCAGCGCCGGCGAGGGCGGGGAGAGCACGGAGCTTCATGGTGGACCTTTCAGGGTGGGAGGGGTGATCCTCGATGACTCTGACAGGCCCGGTCTTCAGATGTATACCTATCTCGGAAGAGTTCAGGGCGCGTTCACCCGCCATTCGCCTGGGTGAACACTCACCGGCTATCCGCGGCATCCGCGCGATGGCGAAGTAATGTACCTATGTGGCCGAAGCTGTGTACACCCAGATCGCCGACGACCTGCGCGCCCGGATCAGCGACGGCACGCTGCGCCCTGGCGACGACGTACCCACCGAGGCCGAGCTCGCCGAGCGCTGGCACACCTCCCGCGGCCCGATCCGCAACGCGCTCGCGGCGCTGCGCGCCGAGGGGCTGATCGAGACCGGTCGCGGACGCCCGGCGCGCGTCGTCGCGCGCAAGGCGAACCAGGCGGTCGACGTGTCAGTGCCGTTCACGCGCTGGGCGCGCGAGCTCGGCGTGACCCCCGGCGCCGAGACGCAGGAGCTCAGCCTGCGCCGCGCCGGCGACCTGGGTCCCGCGCTCGGCGTGGGGCGCGACGACACCATCGTCCGCGTCGTCCGCCTGCGCCTCCTCGACGGGCGGCCGACCATGCTGGAGCGCCTCGCCTACACCGAAGACGTCGGGCGTCGGCTGTTCGAGGTCGATCTGGACGAGGTCTCGATCACCGAGTACCTGGCCTCCCTCGGGCATCCGATCGTCACGCTGCGGCACGAGATCGATGCGGTCGCAGCCGACGAGCAGGACGCGAGCCTGCTGCGGGTTCCGCGGGGCGCACCGATCCTGCGACTCACGCGCACGTCGCGCGACGCCGACGGACGCGTCTTCGAGGCCTCGGAGGACCGCTACCTCAGCGAGGTGGTCCGGTTCACGGTGGCGGCGTCCGGCATCTCGACCGATGGGCACTTCATGCGCGCTGTGGGTGCGTGAGGAGAGGGATTCGGCCGCAGGGGAAAGGGCCCGGAAACAGATTCGCGATCGCGGGCACGGGAGTGTTCAGAAGCCAGAAAGATCGCGCCCGCGATCGCAGCGCTGGGGACGCTTTATCTGGGGAGCTTTCAGCATATGCCGGTACGAATTGGGCTCTGAAGTGCCGAAAGTCGAGACCATTTTAGACTTTCGTCTAGGTCTGTTCGTGCACACGCAGCGCACTCTGCCACTGTAGCGCCTCAGGCCACCGGCAGTGCGGCCGACACGAGCCAGTGCCCGTCGACCTCCCCCGCGCTGAACTCACCGCTCGCGCCCATGACGCGCTCGGCCATGCGGCCGAGGCCCGTGCGACTCGACGAGAGCTCGCGGCGGGGCGTGGTCGGAAGGGGACTGCGCAGGGTCAGGTGCGCGGTGTCGTCGTCCACGGCGAGACGGATCTCGACCGTGCCCTCGCCGGCGTACTTCAAGATGTTGGTGGCGGACTCGCGCACGATGCGCGCCAGCACGATCTCCACGGCGCGCGGGATGCGCTCGTCGCCCGGGTCGCCTTCGCACACCACCGTGTGCCCGGCGGCCGCGAACTCGGTGCGTGCTTCGTCGATCGCCGCGACGAGGTCGCCCGTCGGCATGCCTGCCGACCGGGGCCCGTCGTCGGCCAGCTCGATCACGAACCGGAGATCGGTCATGGCCTTGCGCGCGGCCACCCGGATGGCCTCACGCGAATCGTCACTGGTTCCGGGGTCCTCGAGCATCTGCACGTGCAGCGACACCACCGTGAGGTGGTGCGCGATGCTGTCGTGCAACTCGCCGGCGATCCATCGCCGCTCGGCGAGCACTGCTTCGCGTTCCTGTTCGGCCGCTGCCTCGAGCTGACGCTCCAGGCGGCTGCCGCGTGCGAACGCGATCCGCAGCGCGAAGCCGACGGCTCCCGCGACAGCGGCGAAGACGAGGTAGATGGCGACGTTCACGCCGGCGTCGGCGTCGCGCATGGCGACGACGGCGGCAGCGACGAGGAACGCGCCGGTGTACGACAGGATCAGCGAGGTCCAGCCGAGTCGCATGACCAATCCGGCCGCGACAGCGGCGGCGGTCAGGACCTGGTACTCGGTTCCTGCCAGAAAGGAGAGCGCGAACACGACGCCGAGGGCGCATGTCGCGATGAGGGGCTTCCAGAGATAAAGGGCGAAGACTGCCGTCGAAGAAATGCTCACCACGAGGACGGCCGGGTTCACACCCGGAGTCACGACGAGGCCGATCAGATCGACGGCGATAGTGATGGAGATGATCACCAGAACGACGATGCGTTCGATAGCGGTGAGTTTCTCACCTCGGACCAGCCGGAGTGTATCCGCAGACCCGCGAATCGAATGGTCGAAGGCCATGGTTCACTATCTCCTATTCGCCAGGTACTCTAGCGGACGAGACCAAAGAACTTGCTAACCTGCTGCCAGAAAGTCATTACGTTCACCTCCATTTTGTAGTCGTTTGTCGATGTCTGTATTCATCTTCTCGACGACGCTGAGCGCGCACATCTGTCTTGAGTCCAGACCTCGATGGCCAAAGGTCTACAGCGCGGATCCGCGGGTGCAGCGCGGTTAGGCTTCCTCCATGCAGGAAATCCGCGTCGTGATCGTCGATGACGATCCACTGGTCCGCTCCGCGCTGTCCCACTTCGTGTCGCGCGCGCCGGAGATCACGGTCGTGGCGCAGGCGGAGGACGGTCGCGAGGCCCTCACCACGGTGGAACGGGAGAAGCCGGACGTCGTCATGATGGACGTCCAGATGCCCGAGATGAACGGCATCGAGGCGACGGCGGCCATCGCCGAACGGTGGCCCGATGTGCGGATCCTCGCCGTGACCACCCTCGACGGCAGCGACACGGTCCTGCCGATGCTGAGCGCCGGGGCGTCGGGCTACCTGCTCAAGGACTCCAGCGCGGAGGACATCGTGACCGGCGTGCGCGAGGTGTTCGCCGGCCAGAGCTCGCTGTCCCCGCGCATCGCCTCCATGCTGATCCGGCACGTGCGCGACTCCACGCCCGCCGCGACCGCCGCCGATGCCCTCGAACCGCTCACGGACCGTGAGGAAGAGGTGCTGCAGTGCCTCGCGAAGGGCATGTCGAACGCCGAGATCGCCAAGGCACTCATCGTGTCGGAGGGCACGGTCAAGGCGCACCTCGGGCGCATGATGTCGAAGTGGCACCTGCGCGACCGCGTGCAGATCCTCGTCACGGCCGCGCACGCGGGGCTGGTCACCTTCCGCTGACCCCGTGCCTCGCGCGGCACGCGGGCATCCCGCTGGCGCACCGCTCGCGCCGCGGGGATCCGGGAGAGTGCTCACACCTGCATCCATCTCCGGACCGTCGGCGTCGACGGTCCGAGGGCTGTCGTTCTTCCACCCCGCGCCATCTCCAGAATGGAACCGCCGGGGTCACAGCGCAAGCAGCACGATGCCGGTCAGCACGATGAGCGAGGCGCCCACCCGCCACCCTGGCCGCGACTCCCTGAGCACGACCGCGCCGAACAGGCTCACCAGCACCACGCTCACCTCGCGCAACGGCGCGACCAGCGCGACCGGAGCGATCTGGATCGCCGACAGCACGAGGATGTACGACAGCGGCGACAGCACACCGAACGCCAGGATGCGGCGCCACTGGGCACGCCCGAGCGCCCACACCGCGGGCCAGCGGCGACGGACCGCGATCGAGTAGAACGGCACCTGCAGCAGGGTCGTGCCCACCATGAAGGCCACCGGCGACAGGCTCCACGTGCGCACCGCGTGCGTGTCCCAGATCGTGTACACCGCGATCGCGACGCCCGTCAGCAGCCCGAACACCAGGCCGAGGTCGACGCCCCGCCCTCCGCCGCTCCCCCGGTCCACCAGCCCGACCGCCACCACGCCGACGATCACCGCGGCGACGCCGACCAGTGCGATGCCCGACGGCCGCTCCCCCAGCAGCAGCACCGCGACGATCACCGACAGGAAGGGACCGGTCCCGCGCGCCGTCGCATACACGGTCGACAGGCTGCCCTCGCGATAGCCGCGCTGCAGCACCGCCATGTACACCACGTGCAGCACGGCCGAGACACCCACCCCGAGGGCGAACGAGGCGAGGTCGGACGTGCCGAGGCCCCCCGTGAACGGCACCGCCCCGATCCACACGGCCGTGCTGGCCACCGCGCCCCACCACAGGAACGGCGAGCCGGCGCGGCTGATGCCGTGCGCGATCACGTTCCAGGCGGCGTGGGCGACGGCGGCACCGAGGACCAGGACGAAGGCGAGTGGGGACACGACAGACCCTTCCGTTCGGCGCAGGCACGACGAACAGGGTCCTCCGGGCTTTTGTCCTGTCAGATGACGGCCCGCTCACGGGAGCGGACCGTGGCGCCGCTCGGACCAGACGGGTGCGGACCCCGGAACCCTAGGCGCTATCGGGACCACCCTAGCCGTCCGAGGTGAACCGGAGGGGAACGCCGGTCGCGACTACGCTCGAAAGACACCCCGCGCAGGAAGGTCATGCCCATGCCCGTCACCCCGGTCGCTCTCGCCCACGCCGAGGACCTCGCCGACTTCGTCGCCGCCTCCCCCTCCAGCTATCACGCCGCGGCCGAGGTCGCCCGTCGCCTGGAGGACGCCGGGTTCACGCGGCTCGACGAGCACGACGCGTGGCCGTCCGCCGCGGGCGGGCGGTACGTCGTGGTGCGCGACGGAGCCGCGATCGCCTGGGTCGTCCCCGCCGACGCCACCGCGACCACGCCCGTGCAGGTCTTCGGCGCCCACACCGACTCCCCTGGCTTCAAACTCAAGCCGCAGCCCACGACCGGTGTCCGCGGGTGGCTGCAGGCGGCGGTCGAGGTCTACGGCGGCCCGCTGCTGAACTCCTGGCTCGACCGGGAGCTGCGCCTCGCCGGTCGCCTGGCCCTCGCCGACGGCCGCGTCGTGCTCGCCGACACGGGTGCCCTGCTGCGACTGCCGCAGCTGGCGATCCACCTCGACCGCGGCGTGAACAACGGCCTCGCGCTCGACAAGCAGACCGAGACGCAGCCCGTGTGGGGACTGGGCGACCCGTCCGAGGCGGACATCCTCGCGGAGCTCGCGGCCTCCGCCGAGGTGTCGGCGTCTGACATCCGCGGCTACGACGTGGTAGTGGCCGATGCGGCACGCGGCGCGGTGTTCGGCAAGGACAGCGCCTTCTTCGCCTCCGGTCGCCTGGACGACCTCGCCTCCGTGCACGCCGGCGTGGTGGCGCTGCAGGCGCACGAGCCCGCCGCTGGTGCGCCGATCGCGGTGCTCGCCGCGTTCGACCACGAGGAGCTCGGGTCGGAGTCGCGCTCCGGCGCGGCCGGCCCGTTCCTGGAGGACGTGCTGGAGCGGGTCTACGACGGGCTGGGCGCCGACGCGTCGGCCCGCCGTCGGGCCTACGCCGCGTCGTGGTGCCTGTCGAGCGACGTGGGTCACTCGGTGCACCCCAACTACGTCGGCCGCCACGACCCCGTGGTGCAGCCGGTGCTCGGCTCCGGCCCCATCCTCAAGCTCAACGCCAACCAGCGCTACGCCACGGACGCGGTCGGCAGCGCCGCCTGGCGGGAGTGGTGCGAGCGCTCGGGCGTCGCCACGCAGGAGTTCGTGTCGAACAACGGCGTGCCCTGCGGCTCCACCATCGGACCGATCACGGCGACGCGCCTGGGCATCCGCACGGTCGACGTGGGCATCCCGATCCTGTCGATGCACTCGGCGCGGGAGCTCGCCGGCGTGAGCGACCTGCACGACCTGACACGCGTGGCCGGAGCGTTCTTCGCCGGCTGAGCCCTGCACGGGCGCAGCAGTGCCATCATGAGCAGATGACCGACATCAGGCCGGCTCTCATCGAGCGCGCAGGCATCGAGATCATCCCCGAATCCGAGCGGACCGCGAAGCCGCGCGACCTCTTCTGGCCGTGGTTCGCCGCGAACGTGTCGGTGTTCGGCATGTCGTACGGCTCGTTCGTGCTCGGCTTCGGCATCTCGTTCTGGCAGGCGACGCTCGTGTCGGTGATCGGCATCGTGGTGTCGTTCCTGTTGTGCGGGCTGATCGCGATCGCGGGCAAGCGCGGCTCCGCGCCGACCATGGTGCTCTCGAGGGCGGCGTTCGGCGTGCAGGGGCAGAAGATCCCCGGCATCGTCTCGTGGCTCACCTCGATCGGCTGGGAGACGTTCCTGGCGATCATGGCCGTGCTCGCCACCGCGACCGTGATCACGCAGCTCGGCGGCGACGGCGACAGCCTGTGGCTCAAGGTCGTCGCGACCGTCGTGGTGGCCGCGCTCATCGTCACGGCCTCCGTGCTGGGCTATCACACGATCATGCGCCTGCAGTCGGTGCTCACCTGGGTCACCGGCGCGGTGACCGTGCTCTACATCGTCCTCGCGATCCCGAGCATCGACCTCGGCGTGGTGCTCGCGCGTCCGGACGGCGGCATCGGGCAGGTGATCGGCGCACTCGTGATGGTGATGACCGGGTTCGGCCTGGGCTGGATCAACATCGCCGCGGACTGGTCGCGCTACCAGAAGCGCACGGCCTCCGACGGCGCGATCGTCGCCTGGAACACGATCGGCGGCTCTGTCGCGCCGGTCATCCTCGTCGTGTTCGGCCTGCTGCTCGGCGGCTCCGACGACGACCTGCTGACGGCGATCGCGGCCGACCCGATCGGCGCGCTCGCGAGCATCCTCCCGCTCTGGGTGCTGGTGCCGTTCCTGCTCACCGCGGTCCTGGCCCTCGTGTCGGGCGCCGTGCTGGGCATCTACTCCTCCGGCCTGACCCTGCTGAGCCTCGGCATCCGCATCCCGCGCCCGTCGGCGGCCGCGATCGACGGGGTCATCCTCACGCTCGGCACGATCTACGTGGTGTTCTTCGCGACCGACTTCCTCGGCCCGTTCCAGAGCTTCCTCATCACGCTCGGCGTGCCGCTCGCCTCCTGGGCCGGCATCCTGATCGCCGACATCCTCCGCCGCCGCGTCGACTACGACGAGCAGGCGCTGTTCGACAGCCGCGGCCGCTACGGCGCCTGGGACTGGACCTCGATCGTCACCCTGGTGGTCGCGAGCGTGATCGGCTGGGGATTCGTGCTCAACGGCTTCGCCGAGGCCGCCCCGTGGAACAACTGGCAGGGGTATCTGCTGTTCCTGGTCGGCGGCGCTGACGGCGACTGGGCGTACGCCAACCTCGGGGTGTTCTTCGCGCTCGTGCTGTCGTTCGTCGTGACCTGGTTCGCCAGGGCGGGGAAGATCCGCCGGCAGGAGGCGGCGTGACCACGACCGCCGGCCCGGGTTCACGGGACGCCTGGCTGGTCGTGATCGACCCTCAGCACATCTTCGCCTCGCCCGACTCCGCGTGGGGGTCGCCGTTCTTCGACGACGCGATGGGCAACATCCGGCGGCTCGCCGACGCGTTCGGCGACCGCGTGCTGGTGACGCGGTGGCTGCCCACGGCCGACCGCTCCACCTCCTGGGGCGACTACTTCGCCGCGTGGCCCTTCGCCGACCGCCCGGCCGACGACGCACTGTTCGACCTGGTTCCCGCGGCGCGCGGGCTGTCCCCGCACCCGACGCTCGACCTGCCCACGTTCGGCAAGTGGGGCGCGGAGCTGGAGGCGGTGGTGGGACACGGCGGGCCGGTGGTGCTGGCCGGCGTGTCCACCGACTGCTGCGTGATCTCCACGGCGCTCGCTGCCGCGGACGCGGGGGCCCGGGTGACCCTGGCCGCCGACGCCTGCGCCGGTTCCACGGCGGAGAACCACGCCGCCGCGGTGCAGGTCATGAGCCTCTACCCGCCGCAGATCACGGTCGCCGAGACGTCCGCCCTCCTGTCGCGCTGACCCCGCGTGCTCGCGGGCGCGCGCGGGGCGTGGGTGCGGTGCGGGGCGCGGGTGCGGGGTGGAAAACGCACCGCCCGGGGCACCCCCCGGACCCTTTTTGATCCAGAACCCGCCCCCTAGACGGTGCGGGGTGGAAAACGGGCCGCGCGAGTCCCACCCGGGCGCGTTTTCGATCCGCACCGCGACCGGGGGCACCGCGACCGGGGCACCGCGACCGGGGCACCGCGACCGGAGCGGACGGGGTCAGGCGGCGGCGCGGACGGCGGCGGCGATGTCGGCCGGGGAGCCGCGCCAGGGAGCGCCGTGCCCGGGGAGCACCCACGACGCGTCGAGCGCGGCCAGCCGGTCCAGCGACGCCAGGGCCTCTGCGGGTGCATCCGTGAAGGGAGCCGGCTGGGCACCCTCGCGCCCGGTGAGCACGTGCCGCGTGGTGAGCGCGTCGCCCACGAACACCGCGTCGACCGCCGGCACGTGCACCGCGATGCTGCCGGGCGAGTGGCCGGGCAGACCGACGACCACCGGGGCACCCGGCAGGTCGAGCACCGCACCGTCCTCCACCTCGACGACGGAGGTCACGTGTGGCGTGCGCAGCGCGTTCTTGCGCAGGCCGTAGGCGAGGAAGCCCAGCATCGGCAGCGGGCGCGCGGGCCCCATCGGCGTCCGGGGCTTCTCGCCCGTGCGCACGCGGTGGGCGTCGGCGGCGTGGATGATCACGGGCACGCCGGTCTCGCGGCGCAGGCGTTCGGCGAACCCGATGTGGTCGCTGTCGCCGTGGGTGAGCACGAGACCGCGGACGTCGGACAGCGGACGACCGATCGCGGACAGCTCGTGCTGCAGGTCTTTCCAGTGTCCGGGCAGACCGGCGTCGATGAGCGTGATGCCCTCGGGCAGGTCGATCAGGTACGAGGCGACGATGTCGTTGCCGAGGCGGTGGAGGTGCGGGGCGAGCTGCATGGCGGGTCCTCTCGGATGATTGCGATAGCTACGATACGTAGCTATGATGGCTACTGTCAATAGCCATCACTGGAGGATGCATGCCGACCCCCGAACGCACCACGACCGACGCGATCGTGACCGCCGGACGAGAGATCCTCGAGGCGTCCGGTCCCTCGGGCCTCACGATGCAGGCCGTGGCGACGCGCGTCGGCGTGCGCGCCCCCTCGCTCTACAAGCGCGTGAAGGATCGCGAGGCACTGCTCGCCGCGGTGGCGACCGCCACGGTCGACGCGCTGGGCGAGCGCCTCGAGAGGGCCGGCGACGACCTCGCCGAGCTCGCCACCGCCTACCGCGCCTTCGCGCACGCGCACCCCGAGGGCTTCCGGCTGATGTTCGCCGCACCCGTGCCGCAGGAAGCCCTCGAGCGCTCGGCGGCACCGGTCATCCGGGCGTGCGCGGCCACGGTCGGCGACGACGACGCCCTCGACGCCGCCCGGCTCTTCACCGCCTGGGCGACCGGGTTCCTGCAGATGGAGCTCGCGGGCGCCTTCCGCCTGGGCGGCGACGTCGACCGCGCCTACGCCTACGGCCTGCGGCAGCTCATCGGCGGCCTCTCCCGCTGAGCCCCTCCCCGGGCCCGGGCCCGCAGGGACGGCCGCGATCGCACGGGGCGCCAGGACACACCCGCCCGCACCGGCGATTCGACAGGCCGGAATACTGGCACACTGTTGCCGGGAGGGTCCATGAGCACCGATGCGCACACCGGAGAGTCCGTCCACCCCACGAAGGCCCGGAAGCCCTGGCACCGCACGAAGGTGATCGTGGTGATCGTGGTGGCCGTCGCCGCCGTGGTCGCCCTCATCAGCAGCCTCACCCCCTGGCCGTCCGCCATGGTCATCCGCGCGGTGTTCACGAAGGGCGGCGACGAGACCGCCGCCGAGATGGACAAGCACGTGCCCGACACCGCGCTCGACGTGCAGCAGGGGATCGCGTACGGCGACGCGGGCACCGACACGACGATGGACGTGTTCCGCCCGGCCGACGCCGACGGTCCACTGCCGACCGTGGTGTGGATCCACGGGGGCGCCTGGATCTCGGGCGAGAAGGAGAACGTCGACCCGTACCTCCGGATCCTCGCGGCCGAGGGCTACACGACCGTCGGGGTGAACTACACGATCGGGCCCGAGGGCGTGTACCCGCTCGCCGTGCGGCAGCTCGACCAGGCCCTCGCCTACATCGACGAGCACGCCGCGGAACTCGGCATCGACCCCGACCAGATCGTGCTCGCGGGCGACTCCGCCGGCAGCCAGCTCGCCAGCCAGATGGCCGCGCTCATCACCAACCCCGACTACGCCGAGATCGTCGGCATCGACCCGTCGCTGAAGGCCGACCAGCTCGCCGCCACGATCCTCAACTGCGGCGTGTACGACCTCGCGGCCCTGGCCGAGCTCGACGGCATCGCCGGCTGGGGCCTCAAGACCGCGATGTGGGCGTACTCGGGCACCAAGACCTGGGCGGAGGACTCCACCGGGTCGACGATGTCGACGCTCGACTGGGTCACCGCGGACTTCCCCGCCACCTACATCTCCGGCGGCAACGGCGACGGTCTCACCTGGCTCCAGTCGATCCCGATGGCGAAGCGCCTCGAGTCTCTGGGGGTGGAGGTGACGACGCTGTTCTGGCCGATGGATCACGAGCCCGCCCTGCCGCACGAGTACCAGTTCCACCTCGACCTGCCGGATGCCCGGACCGCTCTGGACGAGACGATCGCGTTCCTGGGGAAGTACACCACCCGCTGAGAACATTTCACTCCTGTGACGGTCGCCACGGAAGTGATATGTTTTCCGCATGCACCCGGAGAACCAGCGCGCCCTGGAAGACGGCATCGTCACCGACCTCACCGGACGGATGACCTACGGCTCGTACCTCGCCCTGGATCAGCTGCTCACCGCACAGCACCCCGTGAGCCAGCCGGAGCACCACGACGAGATGCTGTTCATCATCCAGCACCAGACCACCGAGCTGTGGCTCAAGCAGGTGCTGCACGAGCTGTCCTCCGCGCGCACGCTGCTGGCCGCCGACGACCTGCGTGAAGCCCTCAAGCGCATCGCCAGGGTCAAGAAGATCCAAGACGTGATGACACAGCAGTGGTCCGTGCTCGCCACCCTGACCCCGACCGAATACGCGCAGTTCCGCGGCTCACTCGGCACCTCGTCCGGCTTCCAGTCGGTGCAGTACCGCGCCGTGGAGTTCGCGCTGGGCAACAAGAACGAGAAGATGCTCGGCGTCTTCCGCGACCATCCCGCGAACCTGGCGCTGCTCACCGCCGAGTGGGAGAAGCCCACGCTGTACGACGAGTTCCTGCGCTACGCCTCCCGCCGCGGACTACCCGTTCCGGCCGAGATCCTCGACCGCGACGTGCGCGAGCCCTACCGCGAGACCCCGGCGCTGGTCCCCGCGATCCGCGCCATCTACCAGGACCCCGGCACGCACTGGGACCTGTACGAGGCGTGCGAAGACCTGGTCGACCTGGAGGACAACTTCCAGTTCTGGCGGTTCCGGCACCTCAAGACCGTGTCGCGCACGATCGGCATGAAGGTCGGCACGGGCGGCTCCAGCGGCGTCGGATTCCTGCAGCGCGCCCTCGACCTCACGTTCTTCCCCGAGCTCTACACCGTCCGCACCGAGATCGGCAGCTGAGATGCACGCCGCGACGTACTTCGACGGCTCCCGGTGGCGCGACGGCGTCGTCGAGGCGACCGCGGAACACGTGCGGCTCCGCGCCGAGACTCCGGCCCCCGGCCTCCCCCGCGTCCCCGGCGGGGTCGTCGGCGGCTTCACCGACCACCACGTGCACCTGCAGCTCGTCGATCACGCCCTGCTGCGCACCTCGCGCCTCGCCCGGGTCGACGACCTGGGCGGGAACCCCGCGGTGCTGCGTGAGCTCGCGGTGCACACCTCGGCCACCCCGGATCACGCCGTCGAGGTCCGGTACGCCGGAGCGTTCCTCACCCCGCCCGGCGGCTACCCGTCCGACCGCGACTGGGCCCCCGCGGGGTCGGTGCGGGAGGTCGCGGACGAGGCTGCCGCCGTCGCCGCGGTCGATGATCTCGCGGCCGCCGGGGTCGCCCTCCTCAAGGTCGCCGGCAACAGCACGGCCGGTCCGGTGTTCGCCGACGCGGTCGTCCACGCGATCGTCGAGCGCGCGGACGCGCACGGCCTGCCGGTGGTCGTGCACGCCGAGGGCCCCGACGAGGCGCAGCGGGCCGTACGCCTCGGAGCCGCCCGCCTCGCGCACGCGCCGTTCACCGAGCGCCTCGACGACGCCGAGGTCGCCCGCCACGCGGCCTCGGTCTCCTGGATCTCGACCCTCGCGATCCACGACCCCGCCGCCCTGCGCATCGCCGTCGACAACGTGCGACGGTTCCACGCCGCCGGGGGCGCCGTGCTCTACGGCACCGACATGGGCAACGGCCCCACCCCGGTCGACCTCCACCCCGCCGAGCTCGACGCACTCCGCCGCGCGGGGCTCGACGACGCCGCCCTGCTGCGCGCCCTCGCCCCCGTGGACCCGCGGCAGCCCGGCGCGCTGCTGCTCCTGCTCCCGGACGGCTCGACCGATCCGTTCGACGCCCGCCCGCTGACCGCCGCCGACCTGAAGGTGTGACATGACCGACCGTTCCTCCGACGCCGCCCTGCTCGACGCCGCCCGCGCCCTCGACGCGGCCGACCCGCTCGCCGCGCACCTCGACGCGTTCGCCGAGGCGCCGGGGGTCACGGCCTACCTCGACGGGAACTCCCTCGGCCGCCCCCTGCGGGACATGCCGGAGAAGCTCGCCGCGTTCGTGCGCGAGGACTGGGGCACCCGGCTCATCCGCTCGTGGGACGAGCAGTGGATGGCACTGCCGATGCGCCTGGGCGACCGCATCGGCGAGGTCGCGCTCGGAGCCGCCCCCGGGCAGACCGTCGTGGCCGACTCGACCAGCGTGCTCATCTACAAGCTCATGCGCGCCGCGGCCGCCGCCGACCCCGCCCGCACGGAGCTCGTGATCGAGACGGGCAACTTCCCCACCGACCGGTTCCTCGCCGAGGGCCTCGCCGCCGAGACGGGGCTGACCATCCGCTGGCTGGAACCCGACCCGGTGCACGGCGTGACGGTGGACGACGTGACGGCCGCGGTGTCCGACCGCACCGCGCTCGTGTCGCTCAGCCACGTGGACTACCGCTCGGGCGCGCTGGCGGACATGCCGGGCATCACGGCGGCGGCGCACGAGGCGGGGGCGCTCATGATGTGGGACCTGTGCCACTCGGCCGGCGTCGTGCCGATGCAGCTGGACGCGTGGGGCGTCGACCTCGCGGTCGGCTGCACCTACAAGTACCTGAACGGCGGCCCGGGCTCCCCCGCGTTCGCGTACCTCCGCCACGGGCTGCAGGGCGTGCTCCGGCAGCCGATCCAGGGGTGGTGGAGCGCGGAGGACATCTTCGCGATGGGGCCGGAGTACGTGCCGAGCGGCGACATCCGGCAGCTGCTCAGCGGCACGCCGCCCGTCACCTCGATGCTCGCGATGCAGGGGATGCTCGACCTGATCGAGCAGTCGACGATCGCGGGGGTGCGGGCCAAGTCGCAGTCGCTGACCGATCTCGCGGTGCGCGCGTACGACGAGGTGCTCGCCCCGCTCGGCGTGCGGCTGCTGAGCCCCCGCGACTCCGCGCGACGCGGCGGGCATGTGACGATCGGCCACCCCGACTTCCGCGACGTCACCCGCCGGCTCTGGGCGGACGGCATCATCCCCGACTTCCGCTTCCCCGACGGCATCCGCCTCGGACTCTCCCCGCTCAGCACCTCGCACGTCGAGACGATCACGGGCGTGCTGGCCGTGCGCGACGCCCTGGAGTCCGATGACGACTGAGGCGGCGCCGACCGCCGTGCGCGACGACATCGATGCCCGCCCCGGCAGCACGGCGTCGCTGCTGCGGACGCTGATCGGGCTGTATCTGCGGCCCCTCGGCGGCTGGATCTCCGCCGCGCATCTCGTGCACCTCGCGGGCGAGCTGGGGATCCCGGCCGCCCAGGCCCGCACGGGCGTGACGCGCCTGAAGCAGAAGGGGCTGCTGCTGGCCGAGCGCGGCGAGACCGCGGGATACCGCCTGAACCCGGAGGCGCTGCCCATGCTGGAGCGCGGCGACCGGCGCATCTTCACCATGCGGCAGATGGGCGACACCGACCCGTGGTGCCTGGTGTCGTTCTCGATCCCGGAGAGCGCCCGCAGCGTGCGGCATCAGCTGCGTCGCCGGCTGCAGTGGATCGGCGCGGGCGTGGTGTCGCCCGCCCTGTGGATCTGCCCCGGTCACCTGCGCGACGAGGCGACGCAGATCCTGGAAGAGCTCGGCGCGCGGCAGTGGGCGACGCTGTTCGACGCCGTGGCCCCCGCTCCCGCCGGCACCCTCGTGGAGGCGGCAGCGCAGTGGTGGGACCTGGGTGCGCTGCGGACGGAGCACCTCGCCTTCCAGGCGTCGCTCAGCATGCTGCCACCCGAGCCGTTCGCCGCGTATGTGCACCTGCTCGACCGGTGGCGCGTGCTGCCCTACACCGACCCCGGGCTGCCCGCGTCGATGCTGCCGGCGGACTGGCCCGGCGCCCGCAGCGTGGAGCGCTTCACGGCGCTGTCGGCCGAGCTGTCCGCGCCGGCGCTGGCGCACGTGCGCGCCGTCACGGCGGCCGGGGTGGATCGGGCGGACACCCCGGACCCGGCGGTGGCGGACCGGCGCTGAGGACGCACCGGCCCGCCGCCCACGGCCTCAGGCGGTCCCGGCCACCTCGGCCAGGAACCCGGTGACGTGCTCCTGCAGCCGGACGATCCGCAGGTCGCGCGCGAGCTCCCGGTCGTAGCCCTGGTACGCGAGGGGCGGCAGCATCCGCACCGAGCGGTTGCACTCGAACCCGGCGCAGGCCAGCACGCCGACCGAGTCGCCCTTGCGTCCGGCCGGACCGGCCTTGCGGGCGACGAACAGCTGCACGTCGTTACGGAGGGTCACGTCTTCGCACCACGAGCACTGGGCGCGGGCGAGCACCCGCTGTTCGGCGCGCTGCAGCAGCCCGCCCACCGGGGCATCGTCGACCCAGGTCACGACGTAGGCGCGACGGGGCTGCTTGGGGTCGGTCCAGCCGAGGAAATCGAGCCGATCGAAGTCGATGTCGGCGAAACCGGCGGGCAGGGTGAGGTCGGAGACCTCCTTGCGGGAGGCGTTGAGGAAGGAGGCGCGGATGTCGCGCTCGTCGAGGGGACGCATGGGTGTGTGCTTTCGGACGGTCGCCGTGCGGCGAGTCGGTTCAGGTGGAGGACCCCGGACAGGAGCCGGGTACGGTGCAGCACCGGGGACGGGGGTTCCGCCTCCGGCCGGTCCTCAGCCTCTGCCCGCGGCGCTGAACGCGCCTGCGGCTCCGCTCCGCGCCCCGAGGGCGCTCATCGACGACAGCACCCGGCGAGCCTACACCCGATTGTTTCGCCCGATGTCGCCCGCCCTCGCGTCCCGCCGCCCGCGCCGCCTACTGTGGCCGGAACGCCGAACCGAAGGAGACCACCGTGTCCACGTCGCCCCACCGCCTGTCACCCCTCGAGGTGAGCGAGCGTGCGACGTGCATGTGCCGCGCGGGTGGCCGCTGCTCCTCGATCGCACCGGGACACGCGCTGCACCTGATCCAGGCCCGCCTGGCCGCCGCCACGCCCGCCGACTGGGCAGACGCGCTGGTCGAGTCCGCCGATCCGGTGACCGGCGACCTGGTCGTGCGCACCCTCGACGGCACCGCGCACGCGCTGTGGAACGGCTCCGGCGCCGCGCTCGAAGCGGCCGTCGGCACCCCCGTCGCCCTCCACGTCCCCTACGGCGTGCTGGCCGTGGGAGACGCGCGCTTCAACGTCGCCACCGTCTGACGGCGACCGTCCTGCCGCGTCAGGCGCTCGCCATCATCATGTCGCGCACGGCCATGCACGCGTTCATGCACGCCTGGCACGCCTGCGCGCAGAGGCGGCAGACGTCGCTGTGATCGGCGTGCTGCATGCACTCGTCCATGCACATCTGGCACATGGCGATGCACGCGTCGAGCATCGCCATCATCGTCGCGGGGGTCATGCCCTGCATCCGCAGCATCGACCGCATCATCGTGTGGCACATGTCGGCGCAGTTCATGCACGCGGGCGCGCAGTCCATCAGCTGCGTCGAGCACACGGTGCACGCCTGCTCGCACGCGGCGCACGCGTCCATGCAGGCCTGCAGCACCGCCATGTCCATCATCGCCATGTCGGGCATGGACTCCATGCTCTTCGACATCGCGCCCATCATCGTCGCGTCCATCGGGCTCCGCTCCCTTCGTCGAGGACAGCGGGCAGGACCACCCGCCTGGCGCCAGGCTAGCCGCTGAGGGGGTCCCCCGTCGATGGGGCGGAACGCTGACACGGCCTGGGGCGATTGTCAATCCCGTGGACCGTCGTCGCCACCGATGCGAGGCTCGGAGAGCAATCGATCCGCCGAGGAGAGGAGCCCCACATGAGTGGCGCAGACGACATGAAGAACTCCGCCGAGAAGCTGGGCGGGAAGGTCAAGGAGGGCGTGGGCAAGCTCACCGACAACGAGAAGCTCGAGGCCGAGGGCCAGGCGGATCAGGTGAAGGCTGACGCCAAGCAGGCCGGCGAGAACGTGAAGGACGCCGCAGGCAAGGCCGGCGACAGCGTCCGGGACGCGTTCGACCGCTGATCCCGCCCCGCTGATCCCATGAAGAGGGGGAGGCTCGCCGGACCGGCGAGCCTCCCCCTCCGCACACGGGTCAGACCTTGCGGCTGCCGCTGATCGCTCGGATCAGCCAGGCGATCACGGCGATAGCCAGGAGCACCAGACCGACCCACAGCAGGAACTGGAGCGACTGCACCAGTCCTCCGGTGATCGCGAGGATCACGGCGATGACGATGACGATGATCAGGAGGATGTTCATCGGTCTTTCCCTTCTCTGGGGGCGCGGGCGCCCGACTGCGGTGCCCTCACGCTAGACCGCACGGACACCCTCGTTCGAGGGGGTTGACTTCCACCCTCCGAGTGCGCGAAGGAGCAGAGCAATGCCAGGAGCACGTAACAACTCCCTGAAGGACCCGGAGCTGTACGAAGAGCTCCGCGACGACGGAGCCTCGAAGGAGAAGGCCGCACGCATCTCCAACGCCGCCGCCAGGGACGGCCGCAGCACGGTCGGCCGCCGGGGCGGGAAGCACGGCGACTACGAGGACTGGACGGTCGCCGAACTGCGCAAGCGGGCCAAGGAGATCGGACTGACCGGCTACAGCGGGAAGCGCAAGGCGGAGCTCATCTCCGCTCTGCGCAACCACTGAGGCGGGATGGCGCGCTTCGGGATCGAGGAGGAGTTCCTCCTGCTCGATGAGAACTCGCTGCTGCCCGTCGGCCTCTCCGGCGACATCCTGGAGCGCATCGGCGACCGCCCGCTGACCGGGCGGGTGACCACGGAGTACCTGGCGTCGCAGCTCGAGTGCCTCACCGAGCCGGTGTCGACCCCGGAGGCGGCGCGACGCCAGTTGCGCGGCCTGCGCAGCCTGCTGGGCGAGCACGCCCGCGCCCTCCACGCGGTGGCCGCCCCGACCGGGAGCCCGTTCACCACCGCGCGCTCACCCCGGCTCTCCCCGTCACCGCACTACGACGACGTGGCCCGGCGGCTCGCGCACCTGACCCGCGAGCACGAGGTGAACGGCCTGCACGTGCACGTCGAGGTGCTCGACGAGGAGGAACGGGTGCGCGCGCTCAACCGCCTGCGCGGCTGGCTCCCGCTGCTGCTCGCGCTGAGCGCCAACAGCCCGTTCGCCCACGGCCTCGACGCGGGCTTCGCGAGCTGGCGGAGCATGCTCATCCGGCGACTGCCCTCATCCTGGTGCCCGCCGCGGTTCCACGACCTCGACGACTACCGCGCCCGGGTCGGGCAGCTGCTCGCCCTGGGCACGATCGGCGAGGCCAGCTCGTTGTCGTGGGCGGTGCGGCTGTCCGAGCGATACCCCACCGTCGAGGCACGGATCGCCGACGCGCAGCTCACCGCCGACGATGCCGTGCTGTCGGCGCTGCTGTGCCGGGCGATCGCGCTGAGCACCGAGCAGCGGCTGGCCGAGGAACGCATCGACGCCCTGGACGCGTCGGTGTGGACGGCGGCGCGGGCCGGGATGGGCGCGCGCATCGTCGACCCGCTGTCCGGCGAGGTCGCCGACGCGTGGGCGGTCGCGGAGGGCCTGCTCGCCGAGATCCGCCCGGTGCTGCAGCAGCTCGGTGACGAGGCCGCGGTCGACGAGGCCCTGGGACGCCTGCGCGCGGAGGGAACCGGCGCCGAGCGGCAGCGGACCGCCTACCGCGACGGCGGTCGCGAGGGGCTCACGGAACTGCTCCGCGCGGGGACGGCGACCGCGTCGGCCTGACCCGCCCCGGCGTCCGCGGCCGGGAGTAGGGTCGGCTCGTGGCCTCCTTCGCCCCCCTCCAGCGGCTCGTCATCGCGATCGCGGTGCTCGCGTCCTTCGTGACCTTCCTCGACGGCACGGTGGTGAACGTCGCGCTGCCCGCCATCAGCCGTGAGCTCGGCGGCGGCATCACCACGCAGCAGTGGGTGGTCGACGCCTACCTCATCACCCTGAGCGCGCTGATCCTGCTGGCGGGGTCGCTGTCCGACGCGTATGGCCGGGTGGTGGTCATGCGTATCGGCCTGATCGCGTTCGGCATCGCCTCGATCGCGGTCGCCGCGGCGGTCGACCCGCTCATGCTGATCGTCGCCCGCGCGGCCCAGGGAGCGGCGGGCGCCCTGCTCGTGCCGAGTTCCCTGGCACTGATCACGGCCACGATGCGCGGCGACGTGCAGGCGAGGGCCATCGGCGTCTGGACGGCCTTCACGACCGCGGCGCAGCTCGTCGGGCCGCTGCTGGGCGGGCTGTTCGTCGACTTCCTGTCGTGGCGGTTCGTGTTCCTCATCAACGTGCTGCCCATCGGCGTGACGCTGCTGCTGCTGGCTCGACTCCAGCTGCCCGAGCGGCCCCGCGGCGTCGGGGTGGACTGGTGGAGCGGTGCGCTGTGCGCCGTGGGACTCGGTGCGGTCGTGTTCGCCCTGATCGAGCAGCCGAATCTCGGATGGGCCTCGCCCGCGATCTGGATCCCCGCGGTCGCGGGCGCCGCCCTGTTCGCCGCGTTCCTGCTGCGCCAGCGCCGCTCGGCCGCCCCGCTCATGCCGCTGTGGCTGTTCCGCGTGCGCGACTTCGGCTGGGGCAACCTCGCGACGCTGTTCGTGTACGCCGCGCTCTCGCTCAACGGCTTCGTGGTCGGGGTGTACCTGCAGCAGGGCGCCGGGCTCAGTGCCACCGCCGCGGGTCTCGCGAGCCTGCCGATGACGATCCTCATGATCCTGGTGAGCTCGCGCGCGGGAGGGTGGGCGGGGCGCTGGGGTCCGCGCATCTTCATGACGATCGGTCCGCTGATCATGGCGGCCGGTGCGCTGATGCTGCTGACCGTGTCCGCCGAGTTCGACTACTGGTGGCAGGTGCTTCCCGCCATGGTCGTGATGGGGCTGGGCCTCTCGCTCACGGTCGCTCCGCTGACGGCCGCGATCCTCGGCGCGATCGACGAGAACCACTCGGGCATCGCCTCGGCCGTGAACAACGCGGTCTCGCGCGTGGCCGGGCTCCTGGTGGTGGCGATGCTGTCGACGATCGTCGGCGGCGCCCTCGACCTCGACGGTTTCCACAGCGCCGCCTGGGTCACGGCCGCGCTCCTGGTGCTGGGCGGCGTGGTGTCGTGGATCGGCATCCGTCGCAACCCGTCCGAAGACCCGACGGCCTCCGCGGAGGGCGCCCCGGCTCCGGCCCCGCCCGTGCCCGGTCGCGGCTGAGAGCACGAGACGTCCGCGCGCAGGAGCGCGGTCGCTGCATGCCTCCCCGACGGCTCGGCGTCAAGTCCCTGGCTCCGTTCGCGCGCTCGCGCGATGATGCCGGTGATCGATCCGATGGGAGCCCCTCCACATGACCGTCTCCACCCTCGACCCCGACACCGCCGTCGGATTCTCCCCGCGCGGCCCGCTGTCGGCCGCCGTGCTGTCCTGCCTCGTCCACGGCGACGACAGCGTCGACCTGCCGGAGCTCGCGGCGACCGCCGTGGCCGAGACCACCGACGTCGTCCGCGACGACGACATCCAGCTCGCCCTGTTCGTGCTGTACGCGTCGTCGTACGGATCGCTTCCCGCGCTCGACGCATCGCGGGAGTGGGACGCGGGCGTCATCACCGCCCGCCGCCTCCTGGAAGACGCGTTCGAGGCGGCCCTGCGCGAGACCGTGCCGGTGCCGGAGCTGCCCGAGCCGACGGTCGACGCGGTGGGCCGGGCCCTGTTCGCGCTCGCCGCCGCCGACGCCGGACCGAGCGTGGCGCGCTACATCGCCAAGAAGGCCACGCGGGAGCAGGCGGAGGAGTCGCTGATCCTCCGCTCGATCTACACGCTGCGCGAAGCCGACCCGCACTCGTGGGCGATCCCGCGTCTGACCGGCCGGGCGAAGGCGGCCCTCGTCGAGATCCAGTCGGACGAGTACGGCGGCGGCCGGCCGCAGCGCGTGCACGCGGAGCTGTACGCCAGGGCCATGCGGGCCGCCGACCTCGACGATACGTACGGCGCCTACGTCGACGACGCCCCCGCGATCACGCTCGCCTCGCACAATCTGATGACCCTGTTCGGGCTCAACCGCCGGCTGGTCGGCGCCATCGTCGGGCACCTCGCCGCGTACGAGATGACGTCGTCGATCCCGTGCCGCTTCTACGCGGACGGGCTGCGGCGCCTCGGCTTCACCGACGAGGTGGCCGCCTACTTCGACGAGCACGTGGAGGCCGACGCGGTGCACGAGCAGATCGCCGCGCGCGACCTCGCCGGCAGCCTGGCGGAGGACCGCCCCGAGGTGCTCGGCGACATCGTGTTCGGGGCCGCCGCGTGCCTCACCGTGGACGGCTGGGCGGGACAGCACATGCTCGACGCCTGGGCGGCCGGCGCCTCGGCGCTGCGCGGGCGGGAGTCGTCATGAGCGGGCGCGACGAGCCGGTCACCGTCACCCCCTACCCGGACGGGCCCCTGCTCGTCCGCGGCGACATCGAGTTGCGGTCCGCGGACGGCGCGCTGATCGACCCCGGCCGCCGCACGGTCGCGCTGTGCCGCTGCGGCCTGTCCGCCGTGAAGCCGTTCTGCGACGGCACTCACAAGGCGGCCGGCTTCCGGACCGACGACGAGGGGCCGCGTCAGCCCTCCGGCCAGTAGTAGCTGTCGGGCAGGGCGCGCGCGCCGAAGATCGCCTGCCCGACCCGCACGCACGTCGCCCCCTCCTCGACCGCGATCTCGTAGTCGCCCGACATCCCCATCGACAGCTCCCCGTCGCCGATCAGGTCGGGATCGTCCGCCCTGGCGCGGTCGCGGAACTCGCGCAGCACGCGGAAGCACGCGCGCACCCTGGTCTCGTCCGGGGTGAGGATCGCGAGCGTCATGAGCCCGCGCACCCGCAGCGACGAGTACACCGGCAGTGCCTTCAGGAACCCGGACAGCTCCGCGGGCGGCATGCCGAACTTCGAGTCCTCCGCGGAGGTGTTCACCTGCACGAACACGTCGAGACCGCGACCGGCCGCCTGCAGCCTTCGGTCCAGCGCCTCGGCGACCCGGAGCCGGTCGAGTGCCTGGAACTCGTGCGCGAACGCGGCGACATCGCGCGCCTTGTTGGTCTGCAGGTGTCCGATGATCGCCCACGAGACGTCGAGGTCTTCCGTCTCACGGTGCTTGCGCACGGCCTCCTGCACCTTGTTCTCGCCGAGGAGCCGCAGCCCGGAGTCGATCGCGATGCGCACCCGCTCGGTCGGCACGGTCTTGCTGACCGGCAGCAGCCGCACGCTCGCGGCATCGCGCCCGGCGCGGTCGGCGGCGGCGTCGATGCGCGCGCGGACGGCGGCGACGTTGGCTCGGAAGTCGGCGACGGTGGTGGCCGTGGGGTAGCGGGCGGAGGTGTTCTCCTCGTCGGCTGACTTTGACATAGGCCAAAATCTAACATAGCTTCGAGTCACGCCGCGCGCCCGCCGGCCGTCGCCCTCCCTCCGAAGGAGTCCGCCCATGACCGTGCCCGGCCTGTTCTCCGACACCGCCCTGATCACCCCGCGCCTGCGCACCGAGGTGCCCGGCCCCCGTAGTCGCGCGCTGCACGAGAGGCGCCTGCGCGTCGTGCCCCGCGGCGTCGGCAGCGTGCTGCCGGTCTACATCGAGCACGCCGACGGCCCCTGGGTCACCGACGTCGACGGCAACCGCTTCCTCGACCTGGGCAGCGGCATCGGCGTGACCACGATCGGGCACACGAACCGCGCGGCGGTCACCGCGGCGGCGGATCAGCTCGACCGCGTCACCCACACCCTCTTCACGGTCACCCCCTACGAGGGCTACGTGCACCTCGCGGAGCTGCTCGCCGCGCACACCCCCGGCGACCACGAGAAGCGCACGATGCTCGCGAACTCCGGCGCCGAGGCCGTCGAGAACGCCGTGAAGATCGCCCGCAGGCACACCGGCCGCCGCGCCGTCGCCGCCCTCGATCACGCGTTCCACGGCCGCACGAACCTGGCGCTCGCGATGAACCACCGGGCCGTGCCGTACGGGGCGGGCTTCGGCCCGTTCGCGCCCGATGTGCACCGCGTCCCCAACTCCTACCCGTACCGCGACGGCCTGAGCGGCGCCGAGGCGGCGGCCCGCACGATCGGCTACCTCGAGCAGCGGATCGGCGCGGGCGACCTCGCCGCCGTCATCGCCGAACCCATCCAGGGCGAGGGCGGCTTCGTCGTGCCCGCCGACGGCTACCTGCCCGCGCTGCAGGAGTGGTGCACGCGCCACGGCGTGGTCTTCATCGCCGACGAGATCCAGACCGGCCTGGGCCGCACGGGCACCTGGTTCGCGAGCGAGCACTTCGGCCTCGTGCCCGACCTCGTGCTCACCGCGAAGGGTATCGCGGCCGGACTGCCGCTCGCGGGAGTGACCGGCCGCGCCGAGATCATGGACGCACCGGACCCCGGCGGACTCGGCGGCACGTTCGGCGGCAACCCCGTGTCGATCGCCGCGGCCGTCGCGGTGTTCGACGAGCTCGCGGAGGGCGAGTTCTTCGACGACGCTGACCGCATCGGCGCGCACCTGCGGGCACGGCTGACCGAGCTGGCGTCGCGCCACCGGATCATCGGCGACGTCCGCGGGATCGGGGCGATGCAGGCGTTCGAGCTGAGCGAGCCCGGCACCACGCGGCCCCTCGCGGGTGCCGCGACGGCCATCGCGGAGTTCGCCGCGCAGCGAGGCATCCTGCTCCTCACCGCGGGCAGCGACGGCAACGTCATCCGTTTCCTCCCCACGCTCACCACGACCGACGCGCAGCTCGACACGGCGGTGAGCGTGATCGACGACGCCCTCGCCGCACTCGGCTGACCGCGACTCCCACCCGACCAGGAGACCCATGAGCGCATCGACCCCCACGCGCACCGCCCTCGCTCTGCGCCATGTCGCGTTCGAAGACCTCGGCGTCCTCGCGCCGCTACTGGAGGAGCGCGGCTACCGCGTCCGGTATCACGACGCCGGCGTCGACGAACTCGACCGGGCCGAGGTCGCCTCGGCTGATCTGGTGGTGGTGCTCGGCGGCCCCGTCGGCGTGTACGACGACGACCGCTACCCGTTCCTCGCCCCCACGAAGGACGCCCTGTCGGCACGGCTCGCGGCGGACCGTCCCACGCTCGGGATCTGCCTCGGCGCCCAGGTGCTCGCCGAGGCGCTGGGGGCTCGGGTCGCCCCGACGGGCGGCGTCGAGATCGGGTACGCGCCGGTGGACCTCACGCCGGACGGGCGCACCTCACCGCTGTCGGCGCTGGACGGCGAGCCCGTGCTGCACTGGCACGGTGACGCCTTCGAGATCCCCCCGGGCGCGCGCCACCTCGCCCGCACGCCCGGCTTCCCGCACCAGGCGTTCTCGCGGGGTCGTGCACTCGGGCTGCAGTTCCACGTCGAAGCCGACCACCGCACGATCGAGCGCTGGCTGATCGGCCATGCGCACGAGCTGCACCACCGCGGCATCGACCCCCGCTCGATCCGGAGACAGGCGGCCGCGCACGGCCCCCGACTCGAGCACCGCGCGCGTACGGCGATCGGAACCTGGCTCGACGAGGTCGAGCCCGCGCACTGAGAAGGGGCCGGATCCCCCGCGGATCCGGCCCCTTCCCGTGTCGTCACGCGGCGCGACGCAGCGGCACCGTCGGGAAGTCGATCGGCACGTCGAGCGCGAGGTTCACGTAGTTCGTGAACAGGTTGAGCGCCACCTGGCCGATCGTCTCGACGATCTCCTCGTCGCTCCAGCCCTGGGCGCGCACGGCGTCGACCTCGGCGGAGCTCACCTGCCCGCGCTGCTCGACCACCGCGAGCGCGAAGGTCAGCAGGGCCGCGGTGCGCGGGTCCTCCGAGGTGCCCTCCTGCGCCGCGGCGAGCGCGTCGGCGGAGAGCCCGGCCTTCTTGCCCAGCGCGGTGTGCGCCGCGAGGCAGTAACCGCACGAGTTGCGGTTGGCGACGGCCACCGCGATCTGCTCGCTGAGCGCGGCTCCGAGCGAACCGCCCCCGTAGGCGCCGAACGCGCTCCACATGCTGGTCAGCGCGGCCGGGGAGTTCGCCACGGCCCGGAACATGGCGGGGACGGCGCCGAACGCGGCACCGATCTGGTCGAGCTGGTCCTTGACGGGTCCGGTGGCGGCGTCACGGTCGATGAGAGGGACGTTGGGCACGGGATGCTCCTTTGTTCGATCGGGCCGGGTGTCGACCCGCCCTCAGTCTTCTCGAATCCTCCGGACGATACGCATCATCCGATCTTGCATTCACCGCAGATCGTCCAGAGAATGGAGAGGTGCCACCCCTCGACCGCCTCACACCCCTGCTCGATCGGTTCCGCGTGCGCACGCGGCTCTTCCACACCGGGCCCCTGTGCGGCACCACGGAGTTCGCGGCGAGCCGAGGACAGGGGTTCCTGCACGTGCTGCGCCGCGGCGAACTGGAGCTGACGTATCCGCGCGTCGACGGCGGCCGTGCGCGCGAGCGCATCACCCGCCCGAGCCTGCTGTTCTTCCCCCGCCCGCTCGACCATACGTTCCTCAACGCCCCGACCGCGGAATCCGACTTCGCGTGCGCCACGATCGACGTCGACGGCGGTGCCACCCACCCCCTCGTCCGCACGCTGCCGCCCGTGATCGTGCTGCCCCTCGACGAGGTCGCCACCCTCTCCCCCGCGCTCGACCTGCTGTTCGCCGAGGTCGACAACGTCCGCTGCGGTCGCCCGCTGCTCGCCGACCGCCTCTTCGAGGTCGTGCTGATCCAACTGCTGCGGTGGATGCTCGACCACCCCGACGGCCTCGCCCTGCCGCCCGGGCTGCTGCCGGGCCTCGCCGACGAGCGGCTCGCCCCCGCCCTGGTCGCGATGCACGAGGCCCCCGGAGAGGCCTGGACGCTGGAGGCCCTCGCCCGCCGCGCCGCCCTGTCGCGCAGCGCCTTCGCGGCCCGCTTCAAAGAGGTCGTCGGCCGGGCGCCGGGCGACTACCTCACCGAGTGGCGGCTCACGATCGCGCAGGAACAGCTCCGCGCGGGCATGACGGTCAGCGCGGTCGCCGCGGAGCTCGGCTACGCGAGCGCCTCCGCGTTCTCCCGGGTGTTCACGCAGCGTCTCGGCCACTCGCCGCGTGCGTGGCTGGGTCTCGCCGCGTAGCCTCAGCCGCCCGCCGACATCGTGGCGGTGAGCCCGGAGACGACGCGGTCGAGCTCGCCGTCCGTGAGCGAGGGATGCACGGGGATCGACAGCACCTCGGCCGCGGCCCGCTCGGTCTCCGGCAGCTCCACGCCCTGCGCGTAGCGCGTGAGAGACGGCAGTCGGTGGTTCGGGATCGGGTAGTACACACCCGTGCCCACGCCGTGCTCCTCGCGCAGCGCCTCCCGCACGCGGTCGCGCTCCCCGTCCGCGATGCGCACGGTGTACTGGTGGTACACGTGCTCCGCCCCCTCCGCGACCCGCGGCACGGTGAGCCCGTCGATGCCGTCGAGCGCGGCATCGAGCACGGCCGCGTTGCGCTGCCGCTGCGCCGTCCACGCCGCGACCTTGCGCAGCTGCACCCGGCCCACCGCCGCGTGCACCTCGCTCATGCGGTTGTTGTAGCCGACGATCTCGTTGGCGTACTGCGTCTCCATGCCCTGATTGCGCAGAAGCCGCACACGGCGGGCGATGCCCTCGTCCGCACAGGCGACCATGCCGCCCTCGATCGCCGTCATGTTCTTCGTGGGGTACAGGCTGAACATCGCGAACGACCCGATCGTGCCGGCAGGGCGACCCCGCCACGACGCGCCGTGCGCCTGCGCGGCGTCTTCGAAGATCGCGAGGCCGTGCGCCGCGGCGACCTCTTCGATCCCATCGACCAGGAACGGGTGGCCGTACAGATGCACCGGCATGACGCCCTTCGTGCGCGGAGTGACGAGTGCGCGCACGTGCTCCGGGTCGAGGGTGAAGTGCACGGGCTCGATGTCGGCGAACACCGGGGTGGCGCCGGCGAGCACGACCGAGTTCGCGACGGCGGCGAACGTGAACGACGGCACGATCACCTCATCCCCCGGCCCGACGCCCGCCGCGATCAGTCCCAGCAGCTGCCCGCTCGTCCCGGAGTTCACGGCCACGGTCGTGCGCCCGCGGAGGAACTGGGCGGCGAACTCCTCCTCGAACGCCGCGACCTCGGCGCCCTGCGCGAGCATGCCGCTGCGCAGCACCCGCTCGACCGCAGCCACCTCCTCATCGCCGATCAGGGGTTTCGCGGCGGGGATGAGCTGGTCGTGCATGGCGGTGTCCTTCGTCGTCTGGTCGGCTCGGGCGAGCCGGTCTGGAGGTGGAGGCAGGAATCGAACCTGCGTACACGGTCTTGCGGACCGCGACCTGGCCACTCGGTCACTCCACCGGGTCTCTACGGCGTCAGCTCCCCGGCGGAGAGTAGCCCTGGAGGAACCCGCCGAAGCGCCGCAGTGCATCCACCAGCACCGGCGCCTCCGGCAGGAACGCGATCCGCAGGTGGTCGGGCCGCGGCCAGTGGAACCCGCGGCCGTGCGCCAGGAGGATCCCTTCCGCGTCGAGCAGGTCGAGCACCAGACGCTCGTCGTCGAGCACCGGGTAGCGCGCGGGGTCCAGCCGCGGGAAGAGGTAGAGCCCGCCGCCCGCCTCCGTCACCTCGACACCGGGGATCGCCCGCAACGCGGCGGTGGCGGCGTCGCGCTGCACCGTGAGCCTGCCGTCGGCGGCGACCAGGGCGTCGAGCGAGGTGTCGTGCTCCAGCGCCGCGGTGATCGCGTGCTGCGCCGGCACGGAGGCGCACATGCGCAGCGAGGCCAGCAGCCGCAGTCCGGACAGGAACGGGTCGTCGGGCGCGAAGCCGCAGGTCACCGCCCACGCGGCGCGGTACCCGGCGATGCGATGGGTCTTGGACAGTCCCGCGAACGTCACGCACGGCTGATCCGACGCGACCGCCGCCATCGACAGGTGCGCGTGCCCGGGATAGACGACCCGGTCGTAGATCTCGTCGGACAGCAGCAGGAGCCCGTGCCGTCGCGCCAGCTCGGCGATGCCCTCCAGCGTGCGCCGGTCGTACACCGCCCCCGTGGGGTTGTTCGGGGTGATGACCACGATGGCCACCGTGCGCGGGCCGATCAGCGCGGCCATCGCGTCGAGGTCGGGCAGCCAGCCCTCCTCCTCGACGCAGGGGTAGTGCACCGCGGTGCCACCGGCGAGCACCGTGGACGCCGTCCACAGCGGGTAGTCCGGACTCGGTACGAGCACCTCGTCACCGGGTTCGAGCAGCGCCTGCAGCACGAGGCCGACCAGCTCGGAGACGCCGTTGCCCACCGTGACGTCGTCGAGGTCCACCCGCGGGAAGCCCGTGCGCCGGGCGTAGTGCGCCGCGATCGCCTCCCTGGTCTCGACCAGGCCGAGCGACTCGGAGTATCCGTGCGCGTGCGGCAGGGCGGCCCGCAGCGCCTCCACGATCACCGTCGGCACCTCGAACCCGAAGGGCGCGGGGTTGCCGATGTTGAGCCGCAGGATCTCCTCGCCGCGGGCCTCGAGCTCCGCGGCCCGCGCGGCCACCGTGCCGCGCAGGTCGTACTGCACGCCGTCGAGCCGCGACGAGCGCCCGACGCGCAGCACCCCGGTCATCCCGCGGACTCCCGCCCCGCGACCGTGACGACCGCCGCGACATCGTCGGCCAGGCGCTGCAGGTCGTCGTCGTCAAGGTCGTGCACCGTGAGGCGGAGGTGGCGGGCGCCCGGCCCCCCGTGCTCGAGCGCGAAGTCTGCTCCCGAGCGCACGAGCCAGCCGCGCGCGGCGAGACGCTCGGCCGCGCGCGCGGCATCGTCGTGCGCGTCGAGCCACACGTTGAGCCCGGCCCCGTCGTCGGCCGCGATCCCGCGCTCGCGCAGCAGTGCGACGAAGTCGGCGTGGCGGGCGGCGTAGTGCGCGCCGGCTCTGGCGATCTGCTCCCGCACATCGGCATCGCGCAGCATGCCGGCGGCGAGACGCTGCATCACGTGACTGACCCACATCGTGCCGGGGCTCAGTCGCAGGGCCAGGCGTCCGGCCGTGACCGGGTCGGACGCCGTGACAGCGAGACGCAGGTCGGGTCCGAGGAACTTCGACACCGAACGGACCAGGGCCCAGCGCGCATGGGTGGGCGCGATGATGCTGGCGTAGGGCGTGGGGGCGAGCAGCGAGAAGTGGTCGTCCTCGATCAGCAGCACGTGCGGGTAGGGGGCGAGCACGGCGCGCAGTTCGGCCGCGCGCGCGGGGGTGATGCTCGCGCCCGTCGGGTTGTGGGCGCGGGGCGTGCAGACGATCGCGCGCACCCCGCTGTCGAGGGCCGCGCGCACGCCGTCGACCGTCATCCCCTCGGCGTCGACCGGGATGGCGACGGGGGCGTACCCCGCGAGCCGCGCGGTCTGGATGCTGGAGAGGAAGCACGGGTCCTCCAGCCCGACGCGGTCACCCTGCACGAGCGTCTGGGCGAGGAGCCGCTCGACCGCGTCGACCGCCCCCGCCGTGACCGAGAGCCGGAACGGGCGCGGGTGGTCTTCGGCGATCCACGTGGTCGCCCATTCGGCGAGCTCGGGGTCGATGACGGACTCGCCGTACAGCACGTGCTCCGGGCGCACGGTCGCGAACGCCGCGGCGAGGTCGGGCAGCAGCGCCGCCTGCGGGTTGCCGCTGCCGATGTCGCGCAGCACGGTGCCCGGCGTGAAACCCTCGTCGGGACCGGTCCCCGGGCCGAGCACGGTGGTGCCGGTGCGCCCGCCGGTGGCCGCGATGCGCGCGACGACGAGGGCCCGGTAGGCCGCCAGCACCGTGTTGCGGTTGACGCCGAGGCGCTCGGCGAGGGTGCGCACGGGAGGCAGCTGGTCGCCGGCGGTGAGGGCGCCGCGCTCGACGAGGTCGCGGATGCTGTCGGAGATCTCAGCGGCGGTCGACCCGGCGATCCGGTCGTGGAGGGGATCGCGCGAGTCTTCCGAGGCCATGCCTCGACCGTAGGCCAGATATTGACCTATGTCAAAGTCGGGCTAAGGGCGGTCGTCCACCTCCACGCCGTCCTCCCGCTCCTCCTCACCAAGGTCGGTGACGTCGACCTCCGGGGCGTCGCCCTCGCCGTTGTTCGCCGTCGGCGGTTCACCGTGGAACCCGGTCGTCTCGTCGCGTCGCTGATCGGACATGTCTCCTCCTCGGGGTCGGATGTCCCAGCATCGGCCGACCGGACCTGCGCGCACCAGCACCTTGACAGGACGCGCGAGCGTGCGGCACCCGCGCAGGTGGAGCCCAGGGAGGGGCGATACCGTGCAGGGGACCCCCGCACGATCACCGCGATCCCCCGACAGAGGACACGATGACCCACGGCACCCTCGCCCTCGCCGCCCCCCAGTCCGGATACGAGGGCTTCATCGGCTGGGTCCTCAGCCTGATCGAGTCGCTCGGCGAGATTGGCGTCGGGCTGGCCGTGCTCATCGAGACCTTCGTGCCGCCGATCCCCTCGGAGGCGATCCTCCCCGCCGCCGGCTTCCTCGCGTACGACGGACGTATGAGCGCCTGGGGCGCCTGGGCGGCCGCCACGATCGGCGGTCTCGTCGGGGCCTGGATCTGGTACGCGATCGGTGCCGCGATCGGCCGGGACCGCACACGACGCCTCGTCGGTCGCATCCCCCTGCTCGACCACGACGACTTCGACAAGGCGGAGGCGTTCTTCCAGCGGTGGGGTGGCCGCGCGGTGCTGCTCGGCCGGTGCATGCCGCTAGTGCGCTCCTTCATCTCCATCCCGGCCGGCATCGAGCGCATGGCCCTGTGGCGCTTCACGCTCTACACCACCATCGGGTCGGCGGTGTGGAACGGCATCTGGATCGGCCTGGGCTTCGCGTTCGGCCCCGCGATCCGCCCGATCCTGGAGCAGTGGAGCGGCCTGCTCTCCGACATCGCGGTCGGCGCCATCGTTCTGCTGCTCGTGGTCTTCATCGCGCTGCGCATCCGGCGGCGGATGCGCGAGGCGGCCGCGCGGCGCGAGCAGGAGGAGGGGCCGGCCTGACGCCGACCCCTCCCGCCGTCAGTTCCCGGAGCGCACGCCCTCGAGCGACGGGTAGTCCACGTACCCCTCGGCCGCGGAGCCGTAGAAGAGCTCGGGACGCGGCTCGTTCAGCTCCGCGCGGGTGCGCCAGCGCTCCACCAGGTCGGGGTTCGCGATCACCGGGCGGCCCGCCGCGACCGCGTCGGCCCACCCCTCCGCCACCAGCTCCTCCGCGGACTCCCGCGTGGTGGGCACGCCGAAGCCCGTGTTGACGATCAGCGGCGCGCCCGCCACCCGGCGGAGGTGCTGCACGAGGTCGCCCGACGGCTCGGCGTGGAGCACGTCGAGGAACGCGAGGCCGAGCGGCGCGAGCCCCTCGGCGACCGCGGTGTATGTGGCCCGCACGTCATCCGCGTCGTCTTCCAGAACACCCTGGATGCCGTGCTGCGGCGACAGGCGGATACCCGTGCGGTCCGCGCCGGCCGCGGCCGCGACGGCCGCCGTGACCTCGATCGCGAAGCGCGCGCGGTTCTCGGGCGACCCGCCGTAGCGGTCGTCGCGCACGTTCGACACCGGCGACAGGAACTCGTGCACCAGGTAGCCGTTCGCGCCGTGCACCTCGACCCCGTCGAAGCCCGCGGCGACCGCGTTGCGCGCGGCCTGCGCGAACTGCTCCACGACCACGGGGATCTCGTCGAGCGTGAGCGCGTGCGCGACGGGAAGGTCGCGCTTCCCCTCCGGCGTCCGGGTCTGGCCGGGGGCGGCGAGGGCGCTCGGCCCCACGACGCGCGGCTCACCCGAGATGGCGGGGTGCCCGACGCGTCCGCCGTGCATGAGCTGCATCACGATCGTGCCGCCGGCCGCGTGGACGGCGTCGGTGATGCGACGCCACCCCTCGATCTGGGCGGGGGTGACGATGCCCGGCTGACCCGGGTAGGACATGCCCTCACGGGCGGGCCAGGTGCCCTCGGAGACGATGAGGCCCTGCCCGGCCCGCTGGCGGTAGTACTCCTCCATGACCGGCGTCGGCACGCCGTCGGCGCCGGCGCGGGTGCGCGTGAGGGGCGCCATGACGACGCGGTTGGACAGCGGCAGGGCGCCGAGGAGGGCGGGGTCGTAAAGAGTCACAGTGGGGACCAATCCCCGCAGCGCCCGCGGTATTCCCGCTCAGCCGCCGCCGAGGTCGGCCAGCAGGGTCGCGAAGTGGTCGAGATCGGCGGTCGACCACTTCCGCAGTCGTTCGCCGATCCGCCCCTCGTAGCGGGAACGCGCGAGTGCCACCCGCTCCTGCGCGAGGGGCGTCGCCACGAGCCGACGGGCACGGCGGTCCTCCGGGTCGGGGATGCTCTCGACGAGTCCGAGCTGTTCGAGCTGCCGCACCTGCCGGCTGACGGCGGACTTGTCGGTCTGGAGCCGCTCGATGAGGGCACCGGCCGTCGCCGCCTTGCCCGACAGGATCGAGGTGAGCACCTGATAGCCGAGCGGCTGCAGCTCGGGATGCACCGTCACCGCGGCCTCGCGCCAGGCGACGCGGATGCGGGCGATCAGTCGCCCGAGCTCGTGCTCGACGCGCACCACGGCGGCGTGATCGACGTCGATCTCCGACGACGCGGAGGTGTCGACGGCGCCCTCGCCGGGGGCGGGGTCGGACGGGGCACTCATGCCGCCAGTGTACGGCGAAGCCCCGCCACCTCCGGGGTGGCGGGGCTTCGGGCGGGCGGCGTCACACCTCCGACAGCAGCCGGAAGGCCTTGGACGCGGCCTCGATCTCGCGCGGCGTGAGCTGGTCGATCACGGCCCGCAGCCGGGTGCCGTACTCGCGACGGACCTCGGCGAGCGCGGTGCACGCCCCCGGGGTCGCGGTCAGCACCCGCAGCCTGCCGTCACGCTCGTCGGGATGGGAGTCCAGCAGCCCCAGCTCCTCGAGCATCCGCACCTGGCGGCTGACGACCGACTTGTCCATGTCGAAGCGCTCGGCGAGCTCGTGCGCATTGGCCGACCCGGCCCTGTCGATGAACGTGAGCAGCTTGTACCCCGCCACCGGGAGCTCCGGGTGGACCCGGGCTGCGGATTCCTTCCACAGCGACCGGGTCCGCGCGAAGATCAGGTTGAGGTGCGCCTGCAGGTCGCTGAGCGCCGTGTCGACGTCGGCAGTGCCGACCGCGTCGGGGGCGATCATCTCAGCGCTCCCGCGTCCGATCCTCGCGCTCGAGCACGCCCACCGTTCCCGTGGTGGTCGCCGGCTCGGCCCGCGTGGTACGGATCGTGCCCGTGGAGAGCGAGGCGCCCACCTCGGCCTCCGACACCTCGATGACCGACTCCTCGGCCTGCTCGCGCAGCTGCTCCGCGGCGTTCTTGGTGGACAGCGGCTTGTTCTTGATGAACGCGATCGCGATGATCGAGATCACGGCGAGCGGGATGGCGATGATGAACGCGTCGGCGATACCGTGGCCGTAGGCGCTCTCGACGATCGAGCGGATGGCGTCGGGCAGCTGGCCCACCTTCGGCACGTCGCCCGAGGCGAGGTGCTTCAGCGCGTCGACCTCCGCCTGACTCGACGGCGTGAAGCCCTCGAGCCCGTCCTTGACGTACGTCGCGACGCTCGAGGAGAGCAGCGATCCCATCACGGTCACGCCGATGGTGCCGGCGATCGTGCGGAAGAAGTTGACGTTCGACGACGCGGCGCCGAGCTGACGCGGATCGGTGTCGTTCTGCACGATGAGGGTGAGGTTCTGCATGACCATGCCGAGGCCGGCCCCGAGCACGAACATGTAGACGGCGACCAGGATGAACGGGGTGTCGTAGCGCAGCGTGGACATGAGGCTCACGCCGACCGTGGCGAGCACGGAGCCCGTGAGCATCCAGCCCTTCCACTTGCCGAAGCGGCTGACCAGCTGGCCGATGATGATCGACGCACCCATCTGCCCGATGATCATCGGGATGGTCATGAGGCCGGACTCGGTGGGCGTGGCGCCACGAGCGAGCTGGAAGTACTGCGCGAGGAACACCGAGGTGGCGAACATCGAGACGCCGATCGCGATGGAGGCGATGACCGACAGCGTGAACGTGCGGTTGCGGAACAGCGACATCGGCACGATCGGCTCCTTCACGAAGAACTCGACCGCCACGAACCCGGCGATGGCGACGCCGGCGATCACGGCGAGCACGATGCTCGTCGAGGAGTCCCAGTCGAACTGGTTGCCACCCATCGACACCCAGATGAGGAGGCTGGACACGCCCACGGCCAGGAGCACGATGCCGAAGTAGTCGATCGACACCTTCGTGTCGCGCTGCGGCTTGGGCAGGTGCAGCGTGAACTGCAGCAGCACGAGCGCGACGATCGCGAACGGGACGCCGACGAAGAAGTTGGCGCGCCAGCCCCACGCGTCGGTGATGACGCCGCCGAGCAGCGGGCCGCCGATGGTGCCGAGGGCCATGATCCCGCCGACGACGCCCATGTACTTGCCGCGCTCGCGCGGCGAGATGATGAGGGCGACCGCGATCATGACCAGCGACATGAGCCCGCCGACGCCGATGCCCTGGATCACCCGCACGGCGATGAGCATGTTCGTGTCGGTGGAGAACCCGGCGATCACGGTGCCGACCGTGAAGAGGATCAGCGAGATCTGGATGAGTACCTTGCGGTCGACGAGGTCGGCGAGCTTGCCCCAGATCGGGGTGGAGACGGCGGTGGCCAGCAGGCTCGCGGTGATGACCCACGTGTACTGGGACTGCGTGCCGCCGAGGTCGGCGATGATGACCGGCATCGAGGTCGACACCACGGTGCCCGAGAGCACGGCGACGAACATGCCGACGATGAGGCCGGAGATCGCGGTGAAGACCTCGCGGGCCGAGCGCGTGGCGTCGGCCGGAGAAGAAGAGGTGTGTGACAAGGGGGAACGCTCCTGCGTAGAAAGTTGATCGAGATCAACCATACGCCGATGGTTGCGAAAACGCAACTATCCCGGGAGCCCCGTCCGCGTCAGCCGCAGAACGCCCCCAGCGACTCGTGCAACTGCTCCACGGCCTGGATTGTCTCCGGAGACTGGAGGTCTCCCAGTCCATCGATCTGATCGGCACCCGAGGCGATCACGTCCCCCAGGTGGCCGTCGATCCCGGCCGCCAGATCGTCGAGCGTCGCCACCAGCCGATCGCGCGCCGCATCCGCCTGTTCCGCGGTCGCCCCACCCTGGTCGAGCAGACCCTGGTACTGCGCGTAGGCGTCGTCGATCGTGGCGCACGCGCCCTGCACATCGACCCCGAGGGCGTCGCCGGCCGCCTGGGTGACCTGCGAGCAGCCCGCGAGGAGCCCGGCGGCGAGGAGGAGGGGGACGACGGCGAATCGGCGCATGACCCGAGGGTAACCCGGGCCACCTGGACCGATCCTGACCCGCCACCCCCGCGGGGTCAGCCGCCCGACGGGTTGTCGAGCGGGCGCCCCTCGTCGTCGGTGGTCTCGCGCTCCAGCACCTCGTCCGTCGTGTCGCCGCCCTCGTCGGGTGCGCCACCCGAGGCGGTGTCGGCCTCTTCGTCGGCCCCCGGCGTGCCCTGCGTGTTCTGCGGATCACTCATGTCGTGCCTCCTCTGTCTGGTGCCCCGACGCTACGCGCGCGACCACGGCCGAGCGCAGGGGCTTGACCGCCGTCACGCCAGGCCCCACACTCCCGCGAGCACGAGCCCGCCCGTCGAGCACCCAGGGGTCAGTCGGCCCAGAGCCGCTCGATCGGGACGGCCGCGTCCAGGATGCGCTCGGCGGCGCGGTGACCGGACAGCAACGCGGCCGGCACGGTCGCGGGGTCATCTGTCCAGGTGGCCTCCCCGGCGAGGTGCAGCACGCCCCCGATCGGCGTCGCGAGATCGTCGTGGTCGGCGGTCGTGGAACCGAGCGTCATGTACGCGTACGAGCCGTGCGCGAACGGGTCGTCCTGCCACGCGGTGCGGTGCACGGCCACGGGCTCCACGGCCCGGTCGCCGTACAGCCGCCGCAGCTGCGCCATGACCGAGGCCACGACCTGCTCGTCTGCCCAGTCCCTCGTCGCGGTCGCCGCCGGCCCCGCGGCGAAGGTCAGCAGCGTCGGACGCCCGTGCGCCGCGGTGAGGTCGTACCAGGAATGCCACCAGCGGCCCTCCGGGCCCTGCTGCCGGATGGCGTAGACGCCCTCGTCCCAGAACCGCTCGGGAAAGCGCAGGAACACCTTCTCGAACGCGTTCATGCGCAGCCGTCCGAGCGCGTCGGCGTTGGCCGAAGGCAGCGGGGGCACGATGTCGACCGCCCCGGAGTGGAGCACCCCGACCGGCAGCGTCACCACGGCGGTGTCGCCCGCGAACACGCCGCGCCCCGTGTGCACCAGCACCCCGTCGGTCCAGTCGACGGCCGTCACCACGTGGCCGAGCCGCACGTCGAGACCCTGCGCCAGCCGTTCGGGCAGCGCGCCGTAGCCGTCGGGGAACACGACCTCGTCGCCGTCGATCTGGTCGTCGTCGAGCCCGTGCGCCGCGAGGTCCTCGATCCACGCGCCGTACTGCTCCTCCGCGCGGTGCTCCAGATACTCGCGCACGCGCTGGGTGCGATCCGCATCCCACCCCTGCCGCGCCAGGGCCTCCTCCGTGGCCTCGCGGTACGAGGCCTCGGGCGCCGACGCCGCAATGACCTCGGGCAGGACGGCATCGACCGCGTGCACGTCGGCCGCGAAGGCACGGGCGGCCTCATCGGGCAGCCGCCGCCCGTCCACGCCGTAGTTCGCGATCGGACGACCGTCGACCTGGTAGCCGCCCACCGTGAACTCGACCGTGCGCATGCCGAAGGCCGCGGCCGCCGCCGCCACCGGGCTCCCGTCGACGCCGTGGATCCACGAGGCGCCGAGGTCGGTGGCGCCGTCCGTCCGATCCGTGTGCACGCGACCGCCGACGCGGTCCCGAGCCTCCAGCACGACCACCGTGCGCCCGGCGTCCTGCAGCAGCCGTGCCGCGGTCAGTCCCGCGACCCCGGCTCCGACCACGACCGTGTCGACCCGTTCCATGATTCCTCCCGCGGCGGGACATCGGCGTCCTCGCCTCGACGATACCCATCCCCGCCCGTCGCCACCGCCCCATCACCTCGACGGACGCGGGTCACCCCGCGTCCGTCGCCCGACGCGGGACCGCCGTGGTGGCGGGCGTCGCGTCGTCCGCGTCGTCTGCGTCCGCGCGAAGCCCGATGCCCCAGCTCGCTCCGCGCGCCAGAATCATGCCGAGCACGGACACGACCGCGAAGGTCAGCATCAGCAGCCGCGCCGAGCCGACCAGGTCGGGCAGCGCCAGGTTCACGAGCACGCCCGCCATCGCCGCGCTGAAGGCGCTCGCGATGAGGAACACCGTGTTCACGGCGGCCGCCGCCTTCGCCCCCTCCTCCTCATCGCGCGTGCTGCCGAGCGCCGCGACCGTGAGGTGCGGGAAGCCCAGGCCGATCCCCGCACCGGCGACGAACAGCGTGACGAACCGCAGCGCGACGACGAGTGCCGACGGGTCCTCGTGCTGGAGCAGCCCGTACGCGGCGAGCCCGAGCGCGACCGTGAGCGGGCCGACCGTGATGAGCACCCGCCGGGACCGGACCCCCGTGGCGTTCGCGGTGAACATCTGCGTGACGGACCACCCGAGCGACAGCGCCGCACCGAGCAGCCCGGCGACGAACGGCATCAGTCCCCCGATCTCCTGCCCGAAGAGCGGGATGAACGCCTCCGTGCCGATCGCGAAGGCCAGCACCGCGACCGTCAGGTACACCCACCCGAGGGAGGAGCCGCGCACGAACGTGACCCGGGAAAGGATCCCGATGCGGCTGCGCTTCTCGTGCCGCACGAACCACAGGGCGAGCGAGCTGAGCCGCCCTCGCCCCACGGCGCCCCTCCCCGTTCTCCGGTGGAGGGGCGCCGCCGTCGCCCCGCACCCGCGCAGACCTCATCTATTGTTGAGGTCGAGCGAAGGGAGCGCACGATGGAACCCGAAGACCTGCTTCCGATCGGCGAGGTCACCCGGCGCACCGGCGTCGCCCCCTCCGCGCTGCACTTCTACGAGCAGCTCGGCCTTATCTCGTCGACGCGCACCGCGGGGAACCAGCGCCGCTACCGCCGGCACATGCTCCGCCGCGTCTCGCTGATCGTCGTCGCCAAGCGCATCGGCATCCCGCTCAGCGAGGTGCAGGAGCTGTTCCAGACGCTGCCCATCGACACGCCGCCCTCGCACGCCGACTGGCGCCGGGTCGCGAAGCTGTGGCGCACACAGCTCGAGGAGCGTCGCACCCAGCTGGAACACCTGCAGCGCGAGCTCACGGGGTGCATCGGCTGCGGCTGCCTGTCGCTCAAGGCGTGCCGCCTGCTCAATCCCGACGACACCCTCGGCGACGACGGTCCGGGCCCCCGCCGCATCTGACCGGGCACGCCGCGCTCGACGTTCGTCCAGCGCGGATCCGACGATCGGCCAGACCTCTGCGTCGGGCCGCCAGGCCGTCCGAACGGCGTTGTGTCGGTAACGAGTAACCCTTTACCTTCTAGACGGCACACGTCCATCCGTGTTGCCGTCCTCACGGTCGCGGGCTGTCCCGACAGCCAGGCGCGGGTGCGCGTCCGCGAGGGAACCGATCATCACGTCGTCGCACGGTGTCGTCGCGCCGGCGTGATCGACCAACCATTGAAGGGATACCCGTGGATTCCACAGCAGCAGTACTCTCGCGACCACCCGGTCGCGTGCGCCGATTCACGAGCATGCTCCTGGCATCGCTCTTCGTCACCTCGGCACTGGTCGGGGTGAGCACGCTCGGAGGCCCCGCTCCGAGCGCCGAGGCCACCCAGAGCTGGGGCACGACGACGCTTCGTCAGACCAACCAGTTCTTCGCCTACGTCAACGCCGGCGAACAGCTCACCGGCGACATCTCGAAGCTCGTGCGAGGGGTCGGATCCCAGTCGGCCACGCTCCGGGCCACATCGCCGTCCGGTGAGACGTTCGAGTGCACCGTGGCCGCCGACGCGGTCGTCGGCACCGCCTGCACGTTCGGCACCCAGACGGCGGCGGTCAGCGGCATCTGGACGATCGACTTCGTCCGTCCCGTCGCCGACTCGCAGGCCGCCGCCGGCACCTTCCAGTGGAACATCACCGTCAGCTCGGGCGGCACGCCGATCCCCGGCCGCGTGTGGTCCGACGACTTCATCATGGAAGACACGGAACCGGCGACCTTCGACCTCTGGTACGTCGGCTCGACGGGCTACCAGTACCGGTCGACGTACTCGGACTTCCGCGGCATCTCGAGCCGGTTCCAGGTGAACCAGTTCGGCAACGTGCTGCCAGGGACGTGCACGCCGTACTACGGCAGCGCGGCCATGGGAGCGCCCACCGGCTCGGAGATCCCCGGCATCGAGCCGAGCGACTCGTGCGGTGTGCCGTACCACATCTTCTTCGAGACGCCCGCGGCCGACCTCCCCGCGTCGGCTTCTGCCGTGGACGGCAGCCACTTCGTGCTGCCCGCGCCGGAAACACCGGACATCTCCGGCTTCGCGTTCGCGCCCGCCGGCAACGACACGCGTGCCGGCACGTTCACCTTCACCACGAGCGGTCACGTCGGCTCGGTCGACCTCTGGGTCGACGCGGACGCCGACGGCTTCTACGGAACCGCGGGCGATCGCCTGATCACCGTGGCGGTCAACGGGGACGGCGCGCAGACGGTGTCCTTCGACGGACTCGACGCCTTCGGAGCACCGATTCCCGCGACGACGCAGTTCGCCGCGCGCGCCGGTATCTCCAAGGCGGGTGAGATCCACTTCGTCAACTCCGACATCGAGAGCCGCGGCGGCATCTCCGTGACCGCGATCAACGGCCCGGCGGCCGGGTCGTCCACCCTGTACTGGAACGACACGACCCTGGAGCTCGCGAATCACCGCACGGACTGCCTTCCGCCCGTGATGGACGGACGGGCGGGGACGGCGAGCGCTGTCCCCGGCGGCGTGCACGGCTGGCCCTGCGACATGAGCATCCAGCCCAACAACGCGAACAACGGCGTCGACGGCCCCTGGGGCGACGTGCGCCACATCGACGACTGGACCTTCACGCCGGTCGACGAGCAGGAGCAGATCATCGTCGCACCCGCGGCGAACTACACCGTGGTGAAGTCGTCCGACCCGGCCGACGGCGAGTCGGTCCAGTCGGGTGACGTGGTGACCTACACGATCGACGTGGCACAGGTGGGCAACGTCCCCGCGGACGCCACGCTCACCGACGACCTCGCGAACGTGCTCGACGACGCCGCGTACAACGGCGACGTCACCGCCAGCACGGGAACGGTCGACGTGACCGGAACCACCCTGTCGTGGAACGGCACCCTCCCCGTGGGCGGGACCGCGACGATCACCTACTCCGTGACCGTCGACGACATGTCAGACCTGCCCGCGGGCGACTACAGTCTCGGCAACGTGGTCACCAGCCCCGGCTGTGCGACCGCGGACGACTGCTCGACGGTGCACCCGATCGGCGCGTACTCCGTGGTGAAGACCTCGGACCCTGCGTCCGGCACGACCGTGTCCGACGATCAAAAGCTGACGTTCACCGTCACCGTCACCGAGACCGGTCAGGGTTCCGTGGACGGCGCGACGCTGACCGACGACCTCTCCGACGTGCTCGACGACGCCACCTGGAACGACGACCTCGTCGCCTCCGCCGGCACGGTGTCCTTCGACCAGGACAGCGAGCAGCTGGACTGGTCGGGCGACCTGGCCCCCGGCGCCGTCGTGACGATCACCTACTCGGTGACCGTCACCGGAGACGGCGACCAGTCGCTGATCAACCAGGTCACCAGCCCCGGGTGCGCCTCGCCCGAGACGTGCGGCACGACGCACCTGTACGGCACCTACTCGGTGGTCAAGGAGTCCGACCCCGCGTCGGGCACCGACGTGGCCCCCGGTGACACCATCACCTACACGGTGACCGTCACCCAGGCGGGTACGGGCGCGGTCGACGCCGTGCTCACGGACGACCTGACCGGGGTGCTCGACGACGCCGTGTGGAACGGCGACCTGGCGGCCGACCTCGGCACCGCGTCGTTCGATCCCGCGACGAACGCCTTCACGTGGAACGGCACGCTCCAGCCGGGCGAGGTGGCCACGATCACCTACTCGGTCGGGGTCAGCGGCGCCGGAGACACCGACCTGCTCAACGTCGTCACCAGCCCGGGCTGTGCCACCGCCGACGTCTGCTCCACGGAGCACTTCGTCGGGGCGTACTCCGTGGTCAAGACGTCCGACCCCGCACCGGGGACGGCCGTCCAGCCGGGGGACGTCATCACCTACACGGTGACGGTGACGCAGACCGGCAGCGGGGCGGTGCAGGACGCCGTCCTCACCGACGAGCTGCCCGAGGTGCTCGACGACGCCACGTGGAACGACGACGCGGAGGTCTCCGCCGGCGACCTCGACTACGACGAGGACACGCAGGAGCTGAGCTGGACCGGCGACCTGGCCGTGGGCGACGTCGTCACGATCACCTACTCGGTGACCGTGACCGCCGCGGGCGACACCAGCCTGACCAACACGGTCACCAGCCCGGGCTGCCTCACGCCGGAGGACTGCACGACGAACCACCTCGCGGGTTCCTACTCCGTCGTGAAGGACTCCGATCCCGCCCCGGGCACCGACGTCGCCACGGGTGACACGATCACCTACACCGTGACCGTCACCCAGTCCGGCCTCGCCGCCGTGACGGGCGCGACGCTCACGGACGACCTGTCCGAGGTGCTGGACGACGCCACGTGGGACGACACGATCACCGCCACCAGCGGTGCCGCGACGTTCGACCCGGCGACGGCACAGCTCGCCTGGACGGGCGACCTGGTTCCCGGCGCCGTGGTGACGATCACCTACTCGGTCACCGTCGTCGAGGGTGGCGACACGACGCTCACCAACGTCGTGACCAGCCCCGGCTGCGAATCCGAGTCGGTGTGCACCACCGAGCACTACACCGGCACCTACGCCGTCGTGAAGAGCTCGGACCCGGTGTCGGGCACGACGGTCGCGGCCGGCCAGGTGATCGACTACACGATCACGGTCACGCAGGACGGTGCCGGATCGGTGGCCGCACTGCTGTCGGACGACCTGACCGGTGTCTTCGACGACGCGTCGTACAACGGCGACGTGGCGGCGAGCCTCGGCACGGTGGCGATGGACGGTGCGAACCTCACCTGGAACGCGACGCTCGCGCCCGGCGAGGTCGCGACGATCACGTACTCCGTGACCGTCGGGGCGATCGGATCGGGTGACGGGCAGCTGCCCAACGTGGTCACGAGCCCGGGCTGCCAGAGCGAGACCGACTGCGCCACGGTGCACCAGGTCGGCGCGTACACCTTCGAGAAGACATCGGACCCCGCACCGGGACGGGTCGACCGCGGCGACGTGATCGACTACACCCTGACGGTGCGCCACACCGGCGTCGGACCGATCCCCGGTGCGCGGATCCTCGACGATCTGACCGCGGTGCTCGACGACGCCACGTACAACGACGATGCGGTCGCGTCCGCGGGGACCGTGACCCGTGACGGCGTGGACCTCACCTGGACCGGCGACCTCGTCGCGGGTGACGTGGTGACGATCACCTACTCGGTGACCGTCACGGGCAACGGCGATGGCGACATCGACAACGTCGTCACCACCGACGACCCGCGCGGCGGCTGCGCGGCCAACGAGCCGTGCCGCACCGAGCACGACGTGCCGCCGATGCCGGGCCTGGCCACCACCGGTGGCGAGCTGCCGGTGTGGTCGGTGCCGATCGCGCTCCTGCTCCTGCTGGTCGGCAGCGGCGTGTACGTCGTCGCCCGCCGTCGTCGGAGCGACATGAACGCCGAGTAGTCGACGGTGCTCGACGGGAGCGGGGTGGCCATCCGGCCACCCCGCTCTCGTCGTCTGCGGAGCCGCTTCGACGCATGCCGTGCGGCGTATGCGGGCCGGGTTAGCCTGAGGACAGCGATCGGCATCCGCCCTTGGCTTCCACAGCTCAAGGGCTCCCGATCGACAGGAGAGCATCATCTCTCTCACCCGAACCGCCTCCCCCGCCTCCACCCTCGGCCCCGTCCGCCAGACCTACGCGGGCACCGCCGAATTCCCCCCGATGACACGGGCGTACCGCGACGTGCAGCAGGTGGTGAAGGAGACCGGGCTGCTGCAGCGCACCCCCGTGTTCTACTCGCTCGTCGGCGGCGCCCTGCTGCTGGCCCTCGCCGGCTGCGTCACCGGCTTCCTGCTGCTCGGCGACAGCTGGTTCCAGCTGCTCATCGCGGCGGCGCTCGGCATCGTCTTCACGCAGATCGCGTTCCTCGCGCACGAGGCAGCGCACCGGCAGATCCTGTCGTCCGGTCCCGCGAACTTCCGCCTCGCGCGCATCCTCGCCGGGATCGTCGGCATGAGCTACCACTGGTGGGACTCGAAGCACACCCGCCACCACGGCAACCCGAACCAGGTCGGCCGCGACCCCGACATCGAGGTCGACACGATCTCCTTCCTCGAGACCGATGCCGCGCAGTCCCGCGGCCTCGTGCGGCTGATCACCCGCAAGCAGGGCTGGCTGTTCTTCCCGTTGCTCACGCTCGAGGGCCTCAACCTGCACTACATCGGCCTCAAGCACCTGCTCACCCGCAAGAACGTGAAGGGCCGCTGGATCGAGCTGTCGCTCATCGTCGCCCGGTTCGCGATCATCCTGATCCCGGTGTTCCTGATGCTGCCGCTCGGGATGGCGTTCGCGTTCCTCGGGGTGCAGCTCGCGGTGTTCGGCGTGTACATGGGCGCGTCGTTCGCCCCCAACCACAAGGGCATGCCGATCATCGCGCCCGACGCCAAGCTCGACTTCTTCTCCAAGCAGGTGCGCACCTCGCGCAACATCCACGGCGGCCGCTGGGTCACCTGGCTCATGGGCGGCCTGAACCACCAGGTCGAGCACCACCTGTTCCCCAACATGTCGCGCCTGCACCTGGCGAAGGCGCGGGAGATCGTGCGCGACTACTGTGCCGCCAACGGCATCGCGTACACCGAGACGAGCCTCGTGCGCTCCTACGCGATCGTGATCGACTACCTCAACCGGGTGGGGCTCGCCGCGCGCGACCCGTTCGACTGCCCCGCCGCCGCCCAGCTGCGCCGCGCCTGACCGCCGCCCGGCCGGCCGGGGGCGCCGTCGCGGCGCGGGAGAATGGACTCCATGTCCGCGCGTTCTCCCCAGCGACTGCTCTCCTCGGTCCGCCGGCTGCTGCACACCGACCCGTCGAGCGTCGCGCACACCGAGGCCCTGCCCGTCATCGACGAGCGCACCGTGCCGCGCGTGCTCGACCTCGCGACCCGCATCGGCGAGTCGATGTTCGCGGTGGGGGCGTCCGCGCACGAGGTGACCCTCGCGATCACCCGCGTGTGCGAGGCCTACGGACTCAAGGGCGTGCAGGTCGACGTCACCTACAACTCGATCACGGTGTCGTTCCACTTCAGCGGAGAGGTGTGGCCGGAGACCCTGGTGCGCGTGGTGCGGGTCGCCGCCCCCGACCACGCCAAGCTGCAGCGCGTGCAGGCCCTGGTCGCCGACATCGACGCCGGGCTCGACCTGGAGTCCGCCCGCACCGCCTTCCGCGTGATCCGGCGGATGCCGTTCCGCTACCAGCAGCCGGTCGTGATCGTGGCCCGTGCGCTGCTCGCGGTGGGCGTGAGCATCATGCTGGGCGCCTCCCCGATCATCGTCGGGCTCACGTTCGTCGCGGCCCTGTGCGCCGCGCTCACCCAGGCCGGGCTCGCGCGGCTGCGGGTGCCCCTGTTCTTCAGCCAGATCGCGGGCGGGTTCGTGACGACGGTCGTCGCGGTCGCGGTGTCCGCGCTGGGCAGCGCCGGCGTCGAGCCCTTCGTGGGCATCCGGCCGTCGATCATCGTCGCGTCCGGCATCGTGCTCATGCTCGCCGGACTCACCGTGGTCGGTGCCGCGCAGGACGCGATCGACGGTTTCGCGCTCACCGCGGGCGGCCGCATCCTCGACCTCACGATGCAGACCCTCGGGGTCGTGATCGGCATCCTCGTCGGGCTGGAGCTGGGCGGCGTGCTCGGCTTCACGATGGGGCTGCCCGACGACCCCGCCCCGTTCGGGCCGCTGCTGAACCAGTTCGCCGGTGCCGTCATCATCGCGGTCGCCGTGGCGGTGTTCAACGGCGCGGGACTGCGGATCATCCTGGTGAGCGCGCTGCTGAGCGCCCTGACGCTCGCCGGGTACGCGGGCACCGTGGCGCTACACCTCCACCCCGCGGCGGCGAGCGCGGTCGGCGCGCTGCTGGCGAGCTTCGTCGGCATGCTGATCGCGCACAACCTGCACGTGCCCTCGGTCGCGGTGACGACGGCGGCGATCGTGCCGCTCGTGCCCGGGGTCGCGGTGTTCCAGGGGCTGCTGGAGATGGTGCACGCGGCGGGCACCTCCGCCGGGATGCTCGCCACGGGCGGCTCGCTCATCGACGCCGCGGTGATCGGCATCGCGCTCGCCTCCGGCGCCTCCCTCGGCCTCTACCTCGGCACCCCCGTGCGGGCGACCCTCTCGGGCGTCGCGAAGACCAGGGCGCGCGTGCGGCGCTGACGCGGGCGCGGCTCAGCGCGGGCGAGGGGTCGCGGTGAGGTCGAGCGCCCACCCGTTCACGGTGAGGTCGGCCCCGCGGAACCGCTCGGTTGCCACGCCCACGAGCTCGAACCCGCCGCGGCGGCACACCGCGTTGGAGGCCGGGTTGTCGACCGCGGGGAACGCAAGCAGCAGCCTCCGGCCCTCGTGGTGCTCGCGCGCCTCCGCGACGAGGAGGGACAGCGCCCGCGCGGCGACCCTCCGCCCCTGCGCCGCGGGCAGCACGAACCACCCGGTCTCCCATGAGGGGCCCGCGCTTCCCTCGACCTTCCACCGCCCGATCGAGCCGAGCGGCGTACCGCTCTCGTCGACGATCGCGAACATCCGCGCCTCGCCGTCGCGCTGCAGCCGGAGGTACCGCTCGTGACGCGCCAGGATCTCCGCCTCGCTCTCCGGTCCGTTGAGATGCGCGGTCATCTCCGGGGTGTTGGCGGCGTGCAGCAGCGGCAGGTCGGCGGGCGACCACGGCCGCAGGGCGAGGGTGTCCATGCGGGGAGTCTGCCGTCGACCTCCGACATCCGCGACCGATGTCGGAGGTCGCGCCTACCGTCTCCCGCATGCCAGATCCCGTGCCGACGTGGTGGGCGAGACGCCAGTTCTCGCGCGGTGCCGCCGTGCCCTACGCGGTGGGCACCTACCGGTCGGCGTGGTCGGCGTATCCCGAGCTCGTCCGCCAGTACCACCCGGAGCTGAACCACGGCATCGCGCTGTCGCAGGTGCCGCTGGCCGCCGACGTGCTGCTGTGCTGGGAGTGTCCGCTCGGGCACCGGTTCGCGGCCACCCCGACCGAGCAGCGCGAACGACCGGGGCGCGTGCGGCGGCGTTCGTCGTGGTGTCCGGAGTGCTCCGCGCTCGCCCGCCCGCAGCCGGTGGTGCTGGGCGAGGCTCGCGCGCTGCCCGCCCGCCCGAAGAAGCCCGCCCCCGCGCTGTGCACGAAGACCCCCGACCTGCCGAAGGGCACCCCGTTCCTCAGCGCGTGCGCGCCGAAGCCCGCGTCGGCGGCCGAGGCGAAGCTGCGCGCGATGCTGCGCGACCGGCTGGAGTTCACCGATGGCCTCAACGCGATCAAGGTCGTGCGGCCGTTCTTCCGGCACACCGAGGTGTGGCCCGACATCCTGCTGCCCGAGCTGCGGGTCGTGATCGAGTACGACTCCGTCGGCCGTCACGGGCTCGAGCACGTCGGCAAGCGCGAGGAGGCCGACCGCCGCAAGGACCGCGCGGTGCGGGGCGCCGGCTGGGAGGTCGTGCGGCTGCGCACCGGTCCGCTCGAACCCCTCGGCCCGTACGACGTGCAGCTCACGGGGCTCGGCCGGGCGGCGATCGATCGGCTCGTCGAGCGGCTCCGCGAGATCCGGGGCCCGCTCCTCGTCGACCCGTATCTGCGCGCGTGAGCGCCGCGCTCCCCCGCGACGTCCCGCGCTTGGTAGCCTGACGACCACCCCGCCCCCACCCCGAAAGGCCGCCCCGATGCTCGGCGAGACCGTCACCCTGAACGCCGAGCGCGGCGTCACGCTCACCTGCTACGTGCAGCCCGTCGACGGCGAGTTCGCCGGGGTCACGGCGCGCCCGGCCGTGCTGATCCTCCCCGGCGGCGGCTACCAGTACTGCAGCGACCGGGAGGCGGATCCCGTCGCCTACCCGTTCCTCGCGGCGGGGTATCAGGCGTTCGTGCTGCGCTATTCGGTCGGCGATCAGGGAGCCTGGCCGCGCCCGCTCGACGACTACGAGCAGGCGATGGCACAGCTCACGGCGAACGCCGAGGCGTGGCACCTCGACCCGACGAAGATCGCCGTCATCGGGTTCTCCGCCGGCGGGCACCTCGCGGCGGTCGCGGCGACCATGGCCGAGCACCGGCCCGCCGCCGCGATCCTCGGCTACCCGGTGATCCTGCCGGAGATCGCCGACCGCTGCCGACCGGGCATGCCCTACCCGGCGGAGCACGTCACGGCCGACACCGCCCCCACCTTCCTCTTCCACACGCGCGACGACGACGTGACGGTCGTGGAGAACACGCTCGCCTTCGCCTCCGCGCTGGCCGGAGCCGGAGTGCCCTTCGAGGCCCACGTCTACTCGTACGGTGCCCACGGTTTCTCGACCGGGGCGGCGCACCTGAACCCGCGCTCCCTCTCGCCGCGCGCCCGGAGCTGGGTTCCCGAGAGCATCGCGTGGCTCGACGAGACCCTCGGTGCCCTCACCGCCTCCGGCATCGGCGAGCCGCGGCTGTCGTCCGATGGAGCGACGGGCGGACGCACACCCGCGTGATTCCGGGACTGGCCGAACGGTCGAGTCCGCACTTCCTCCGGGATGTTGAACCGCACGCCGCCCGCGCGCTTGACTCGGCAACATGACACACAGCGCCAAACAGGACTTCGGTGACTTCGTCGCCGAGCACCGCCGCGGGACGGCGGCGGTCCGGCAGCTGAACGTGCTGCTCACGCTGGTCGTGGGCACCGTCGCGATCCTCCTGTTCCTGCTCATCCTGCTCGCGGCGCTCGGCCGGGCCGACCGCTGGGCGACCGTCGCCGTCCCGATCGCCGCGATCGCGCTGATCCCGGTCTGGATCGCGGCGCTGGTCATCCGCTACCTCCCGCTGAACGGACTCGGGATCGCCGCGATCGTCACGGCGATCGGCGCGGTCGCGACGCTCGTGCTCGATCCGGCGATCACGTCGATCCTCGGCGAGCCCGCCCCCCTCCCGACCGATCTGTCGCGCTGGCAGTCCGACACGATCGACGCGAACGTGCTGTTCCTCGTGGTCGCGGGGCTGGTGGTGGTGAGTGCCGCGCTGGGCGTCGCCTCCGTGGTCCAGGCGCGCATCACGCGGGCCGAGGCCAGGGCGCTGCGCACGCAATCGGGCCGGGTCTGACGCGGAACTACTCGGATGCGGACCCCCGGGCGGAGGGTGCCGTCCGTCCGCCCGCGGACTCGTCCGGCGGTGTCGCCTCGACCGCAGCGTCCGCGGCGTCGGCGGGGATCTCCCGCACCCGGCGCAGCGCCGAGAGCAGGACGTAGCCGAGCTGCGCGGCGAACACCCCGGCGCACAGCACGATGCACGCCTCGACTCCCACCCCGGCGGCGACCACGGCCCCGAGCGCCGCGCCGACCGGGCGGGCCCCGTACGTGGCGACGACCAGCACCGACGACACCCGGCCGATCATCGACACCGGCGTCACCGCCTGACGCAGCGACGTCGTGCCGATGGTCCACAGCACCGGCCCGAGCCCGAACAGCAGATACGCCGCGAACGCGAACGCCGGCGCCGGCACCCACAGCGTCGCAGCCATCAGGAGCGCGGCGGCGAACCCGCCGAGCGGCCCCAGCATCGTCAGAGCGCCGAGCGCGAACCGTCGCGACAGCACCGGGGCGAGCAGTGCGCCGATCACCATGCCGCCGCCGTACACGGCCATCGCGGCGCCGACCGTCGCGGGGGTCATGCCGAGGCGGTCGAGCGCGTAGACCACGAACACCGACTGCAGCAGAAACCACCCCACGTTGAACACGAAGGAGGTCACGATCATCGGCCGCAGCAGCGCATGGAAGAACGCGAAGCGCAGTCCCTCGCCGATGTCGCGCCAGGGTGTCGTGCGGGGTGCGGCCACGCGGGCGGGGATGTCGGTGCGCGCGAGCACGGCCAGCGCGGCCAGGCAGGCGACGGTCGCCACGACGAACGCGGTGTCGGCGCCGCCCAGCGACACGATCGCCCCGGCGACGGCCGGCCCCCCGATGAACGCCGCACTGCGCCCGAGCTCCAGCCACCGGTTCGCGTCGACCAGGCGATCGCGCGAGACGGTGCGCGGAACGGCGGCGGGCACGGCGACGCTGATGCCCATGGTGCCCACGGCTCCCGCGAAACCGAGGGCCAGCAACGACTCGAAGCGCAGGGCGTCGAGGGCGAGGAGGACGATCACCGCCACGAGCGTGCTCGCGCGCAGCGCCTCGGACAGCAGGAGGAGCCGGCGCGGAGACGAACGGTCGACGAGGAGCCCGAACGGGATGGCGAGCAGCAGGAACGGGAGGGTCTGCGCGACCTGGAGCAGCGCCGTGCCCGCGGCGTCGGCGCCCAGCAGCAGCACGGCTGCGAGCGGGACGGCCACCAGGGCGATCTGCTCGGCGAACTGCGTGAGGACGCTCGACCAGGACAGTCGCGTGAACGCCGGAGGCAGCGGAGGGCGGGGGGCTCGCGGGTGCATCCCCTCAGCCCAGCAGTCCGCCGCCCGAGGTTCTGGCGGGTATCGGACGCGGCATTCCCCACGGCGGCCGCGGATAGGTTGGGAGTCCCACCCGGAAGGACACCCATGACCCCCGTCGTCACCGCCCTCGACCATGTCCAGCTGCCCGCGAAGAACCTGGACGAGGCCATCGGCTGGTACTCGGACGTGCTCGGTTTCCGCGTGCTCACGCACTACGGGACCTACGCCATGCTGCGCCTGGACCCCGGCCTCGACCTCATGCTCTGGGAGGCGGCGGAGTACACGCCGATGCGGGTCACCGTGGACGGCGACACGAAGCCGGCCCTCTTCCTCAAGACGGAGCGCTTCGACGACCTGGCCGCGCGGCTGCGGGCGTCCGACACGCAGATCGCCAGCATCGAGGACCTGGGCTTCGCGCGGTTCCTGAAGTTCTGCGACCCGAGCGACAACTTCCTGGGCGCGATCGCGTTCGCGGGGGACCCCGCCGTCGCGGGTTAGAGCAGCGTGGACGACTACTGGAATCACAACACCGCCTACCACCGGGAACTCGTCGCCGCCGTGCGCCAGGGGGCCCGAGTGCTCGACGTCGGCTGCGGCGACGGGCTCCTCCTTCAGAAGCTCGCGGGAAGGGCGAGCCAGGTCACGGGCATCGACCCCGACGCCGCGGCGCTCTCCCGAGCGAGGGAGCGGTTCCCGCAGTCCTCGCCCGTGCGCCTTATCCACGGTGACCTGTTGACCTCACCCGACCTGGAGGGGCAGCGGTTCGATCTCGTCACCTGCGTGGCCACGCTGCATCACCTGCCGCTGATCCCGGCACTCGAACGCCTGCGCGACCTGCTCGCTCCGGGAGGACAGCTCCGCATCGTCGGCCTGTCGGCAAACGCGAGCGTCCTCGACTGGGCGATCTCCGGGGCGTTGCTGCTCCCGATCCGGGTCATGAGCGGGGTGCACCGTGAGTCCGGCTATCCGGACATGACGACCGCACGACCGTCCGAATCCCTCACGCACATCCGCGACGCCGCTGCCACGATCCTCCCGGGCAGCCGGGTGCGACGACGGTTCTACTACCGCTTCAGCCTCACGTGGACGAAACCGGCGTGAGTGCGAGCCCCGGCGAGTGAGCGCAACCCGCTTGCGCGATCTTGCAAGGACTTGCGTACACTGAGCGCATGTCGAAGCGTCTGGCAGAGGTGGCCCGCAAGGTCGGCGTGAGCGAGGCGACGGTCAGCCGCGTGCTCAACGACAAGCCCGGCGTCTCGGACGCCACCCGGCAGGCCGTGCTCACGGCGCTGGACGTGCTGGGCTACGAGCGGCCCACGAAGCTGCGCGGCGAGCGGGCACGCCTGGTCGGCCTCGTGCTGCCGGAGCTGCAGAACCCGATCTTCCCCGCGTTCGCCGAGATCGTCGGCGGTGCGCTCACCCAGAACGGCTACACGCCCCTGCTCTGCACGCAGAACGCCGGCGGGGTCACCGAGTCCGACTACGTGGATCTGCTGCTCGCCCAGCAGGTGTCGGGCGTGGTGTTCCTCGGCGGCAACTACACGCAGGCCGACGCCGCCCACCAGCACTACGAGCGCCTGCGCGCGGTGAACCTGCCGACCGTGCTCGTGAACGCGCGCGTGCCGGAGCTGCCGTTCCCCACCGTCTCCACCGATGACGTCGCGGCCGCGGAGCAGGCCGTGCTCCACGTGCATCAGCTCGGGCACCGGCGCATCGGTCTGCTGCTCGGGCCGGACGACCACATCCCCTCGCGCCGCAAGCTCGACGCCGCCCGCCGACTGCTCGACCAGCTCGGCTCTCCGCTCAGCGACGAGCTCGTGGCGCGCGGCCTCTACTCGCTCGAGTCGGGCCAGGCGGGGGCCGCGCGACTGTTCGCCGCCGGAGCCACGGCCCTGGTGTGCGCGAGCGACCCGATGGCACTCGGGGCCGTGCGCGCCGCCCGCCGAGCCGGGCTGTCCGTGCCGGGCGACGTGAGCGTGGTCGGCTTCGACGACTCGGCGCTGATGAGCTGCACCGAGCCGCCGCTGACCACCGTGCGCCAGCCGATCGAGTCGATGGGCCGGGCCGTGATCGAGCTGCTCCTCGCGCAGATCGCGGGCACGCCGCAGGCCGCCGACGAGCTGCTGTTCGAGCCCGAGCTCGTGCTGCGCGCCTCCACCGGTCCGCTGCACTGAATCGGCGGCGTTCCGCCGCTCCTCCCCCGCGGGCTCCCCCGGGGGCTTTCGCACGTGCTTGAGTCCTTTCTGTTTTTCATTCTTTTGTCCGATTCTTGCGTCAATCCCTTCGGAAAGCTACATTCAACTCATCACCGTCGATGAGGAGACCCGTGGACACCGACGTTCTGCGCAGCACCGCCCCCGCTTCCCGGCCCGTCCCCCCGACGGACGAGGGCTGGTGGCGCACCGCGGTGATCTACCAGATCTACGTGCGCAGCTTCGCCGACGGGAACGGCGACGGCATCGGCGACCTCGCCGGCGTCCGCTCCCGCCTCGGGTATCTGAAGAGCCTCGGCGTGGACGCCCTCTGGTTCACCCCCTGGTACCGCAGCCCCCTCGCCGACGGCGGCTACGACGTGCAGGACTACCGCGCCATCGACCCGCGCTTCGGCACCCTGGAGGAGGCCGAGCTGCTGATCGCCGAGGCACTCGAGCTCGGCATCCGCACCATCGTCGACATCGTGCCCAACCACATCTCCGACCGCCACGAGTGGTTCCGGCAGGCACTGGCCGCCGGCCCCGGCAGCCCGGAGCGGGAACGGTTCTGGTTCCACCCCGGCCGCGGCGCCGACGGCTCCGGCATCCCCACCAACTGGGTGTCGAGCTTCCAGGGCGAGACCTGGACGCGCACGCGCAACGCCGACGGCACACCGGGCGAGTGGTACCTGCACCTGTTCACGCCGCAGCAGCCCGACCTCAACTGGAACCACCCCGACGTGCGCCGCGAGCACGAGGAGGTGCTGCGCTTCTGGTTCGACCGCGGCGCCGCCGGTGTGCGCATCGACTCCGCCGCCCTGCCGGTGAAGGACCCCGCGCTGCCCGACCTGCCCGCAGGCTCCGCCCCCGCGGAAAACCACCCGCACATCGACCGCGACGAGCTGCACGACATCTACCGCGAGTGGCGGGCCGTGGCCGACGACTACGCCGGAGAGCGCGTGCTCGTCGGCGAGGTGTGGCTCGACGACGCCGAGCGCTTCGCGCGGTACCTGCGACCCGGCGAGATGCACACGGCGTTCAACTTCGGGTTCATGACCCAGCCGTGGGACGCCGCGGCCATGCGCGCCTCCATCACCCGCACCCTCGCCGAGCACGCACCGGTCGGCGCCCCCGCCACCTGGGTGCTGTCGAACCACGACGTCACGCGCCCCGTCACCCGCTACGGGCAGGCCGACTCGTCGTTCGCATTCGAGCGCAAGCGCTTCGGCACCGCGACCGACACCGCGCGCGGGCTGCGGCGAGCGCGCGCCGCAGCCCTTCTCGTGGCGGCGCTGCCCGGCAGCCTGTACGTGTACCAGGGCGACGAGCTGGGGCTGCCCGAGGTGGAGCTGCCGCTCGACGCGATCGAAGACCCGATGCACTTCCGGTCGCACGGCGTCGACCCCGGCCGCGACGGGTGTCGCGTGCCGCTGCCGTGGGCGGGCGACGCGAGCCCGTACGGGTTCGGCGGCGCCCCGTGGCTGCCGCAGCCCGCCGACTGGGCCGGGCTCACGGTCGACGCGCAGGAGCTCGAGCCCGCGTCCACCCTGCACCTCTACCGCGCGGCCATCCGGCTGCGCCGCGAGGTGCGCGACCTGGCGAACGGCGAGCTGTCGTGGCTCGAGCTCGGATCCGACGTGCTCGCGTTCCGCCGCGGCGACGACACCGTCAGCACCACCAACCTCGGTGCGACGCCGATCCCGCTCCCCGCCCACCACGCGGTGCTGCTGTCCAGCACGCCGCTCGACGGCACCCTGCCGGCCGACGCCACCGCGTGGCTCACGCTGCGCCCGGCGCGCACCGGTCGCGCGCCCCACTGACCCGCACCACCCGATCCGCATCACATGGAAGGACAGACGATGAAGTCACCGAAGAAGGCCCTGGTCGCCGGGATCGCCGTGCTCGCCACGGCGGGCGCTCTGGCCGGATGCTCCGCGAACGACACCGGTTCCGGCTCCGACGGCAGGCTCGAGCTGCGCGTCGCGACGTTCCCGCCCGGCGCCGACGCCGCCGCGTACGACGCGTTCGCCGCCCAGGAGAAGCAGTTCGAGAAGGAGCACCCCGACATCGACATCATCGGTGTCGAGTACGAGTGGGAGGGTCCGACGTTCGCCGTGCAGCTCGCGGGCGGCAGCCTCCCCGATGTGTTCACCGTGCCGTTCACCGACTCCAAGACGCTGCTGGAGAACGGCCAGCTCATGGACGTGACCGACGCGATCGACGAGCTCGGGTACACCGACAAGTTCAACCCGATCATCCTCGAGGGCGTCACGGGCGACGACGGCAAGATCTACGGCTTCCCCCGCCAGGCCTACGCCGCCGCGCTGCACTACAACCGCGACCTGTTCGAGCAGGCCGGCCTCGACCCCGACGACCCGCCGCAGACGTGGGACGAGATCCGCGAGGCCGCCAAGGCCATCACCGACGCCACCGGCAAGGCCGGCTACGCGCAGATGGCGATCAACAACACCGGCGGCTGGCAGCTCACCTCGCAGACCGTCGCGCGCGGCGGCCGCACGCAGACCGACAACGGCGACGGCACCGCCGAGTCCACGATCGACAACGACGCCACCAAGGCCGCCCTCCAGTTCCTCCACGACGTGAAGTGGGAGGACGGGTCGTTCGGCTCCAAGGTCGACCTGGACTGGGGCACCATCAACCAGGAGTTCGCCGCGGGCAACATCGGCATGTACACCTCGGGCTCCGACATCTACACCGCCCTCGTGCGCGACTTCGGCATGGACTCGGAGATCTACGGCATGACGGTCGTGCCGATGGAGGGCGACGACCCCGGCACGCTCGGCGGCGGCGACATCGCGGTGATCAGCCCCACGGTCGACGACGCCACCAAGGACGCCGCTGTCACCTGGATCGACTGGTACTACATGCAGAAGCTGATGGACGAGGACGCGGCCGTGCAGGACGCGAAGACCCTCGACGAGTCGGGGCAGGCCGTTGGCACCCCGCTGCTGCCGGTGCTCAGCCGTGAGCTGTACGACGAGTCGCAGGTGTGGATCGCGGACTACATCAACGTTCCGGTCGACCAGATGAAGCCGTTCAGCGACCGCATCTGGGACCAGACGCCCGTAGGCGAGCCGAAGGTGAAGACCCAGGAGGTCTACGCGCTGCTCGACGCGGTGGTGCAGACCGTGCTCACCCAGCAGGACGCCGACATCGACGCCCTGCTCGCCCAGGCGCAGACCGACGCCCAGGCGAAGCTCGACGAGTAACGCTCCATGACGATGACGCTCCCCGAGCAGCGGGCGGCGGCGGACACCCCTCCGCCGCCCGCTGTGCGCCCGACCCGTCGCCGCTCGCCGCTCACGTGGCTGCGCGGCGGCGGGCTCGCGAACCTCGTGTTCGTGCTGCCGATGCTGTTCGTGTTCGTGTTCTTCTCGTGGTCGCCGATCGTGCAGTCCGTGATCATGAGCCTGCAGAAGACGAACCTGATCGTCTCCGAGTGGGTCGGATTCGACAACTACCTCGCGGTGATCGGCGACCCGGAGCTCGGCCGCGCCGTGCTCAACACGCTCTGGTTCGCGGTGCTCGCGCTGCTGTTCGGCTTCCCGCTGCCGCTGCTGATGGCGGTGCTGATGAGCGAGGTGCGCCGCGGCAAGGGCATCTACTCCGCCCTCGCCTACCTCCCTGTCGTGATCCCGCCCGTCGTCGCGGTGCTGCTGTGGAAGTTCTTCTACAGCGCCGACCCGTCCGGCGTGTTCAACACCGTGCTCGGGTGGGTGGGCATCCCGCCGCAGCCGTGGATCCAGGACGCGGTGCAGGCGATGCCGTCTCTCGTGCTGGAGGCCACCTGGGCCGGGGCCGGCGGATCGATCATCATCTACCTGGCCGCGCTGCTCGGCGTGCCGCCTGAGCTGTACGACGCGGCAGAGGTCGACGGCGCCGGCATCGCGAAGAAGGTGTGGCACGTCACGCTGCCGCAGCTGCGCGGCATCCTCTTCATCATGCTGATCCTGCAGGTGATCGCCACCGCGCAGGTGTTCCTCGAGCCGTTCCTGTTCACGGGCGGCGGGCCGGCCGGCGCGACCAAGACCGTGCTCCTCTACATCTACGACAAGGCGTTCCGGAACAGCCTGGGCGGCGACTACGGCGAGGCCACAGCGGTCTCGGTGCTGCTGGCGATCGTGCTGGCCGTCCTGTCCTAGCTCTACTTCCGACTGACCGACCGCTGGAGCACGACGTGAGCCTCACCACCCGCCTGTCCTCCCGCGCCGCGGAACGAGCGGCCGCCCGAGCCGCCGACGCCGTGGGCGACCGCACCGTGATCTCCGCCTCCGAGCGCCGGCGCCCCGGCATCCGCGTCGGCCTCACCCTCACGCACGTGTTCCTCGCGGTGGGTCTCGTGGTGGCCGGTCTCGGGCCGATCCTGTGGCTCGCGAAGTCCGCCGTGACCCCCACCCAGGACACCCTGCAGCGGCCGTTCGCGCTGTGGCCGAACGGCATCGACTGGGCGAACCTGGAGACCGCGTGGAACGACATCCACATCGACCAGTACTTCCTGAACACGGTGGTGATCGCGCTCGGCGCGTGGTTCGTGCAGCTGTTCGTCGCGACCACGGCCGGGTACGCGCTGTCGGTGCTGCGCCCCCGCTACGCGCCGATCCTGAACGCGCTCGTGCTGGCGACGCTGTTCATCCCCGGGATCGTGCTGCTGGTGCCGCTGTACCTGACGATCGTGAACCCGCCGCTGCCCGGCGACGTGAACCTGCTCAACAACTACCTCGCGGTGTGGCTGCCGATGGGGGCGAACGCGTTCAACATCCTGCTGGTGAAGCGCTTCTTCGACTCGCTGCCGCGCGAGGTGTTCGAGGCGGCACGCACCGACGGTGCCGGGCCGTTCCGGCTGTTCTGGTCGATCGTGCTGCCGATGTCGAAGCCCATCCTCGGCGTGGTGTCGGTGTTCGCGATCATCGCGGCGTGGAAGGACTACCTGTGGCCGATGCTGGTGCTGCCCGACCCCGCGGTGCAGCCGCTGTCGGTGCGGCTCCCGGCGGTGCAGTCGCAGACCGAGCTCGACGTGTTCCTCGCGGCCCTCGCGATCGCGACGCTCATCCCGATCGCGATGTTCCTGCTGTTCCAGTCGGTGTTCCTGCGCTCGGCGGGACTGGGCGGCGCGGTCAAGGGCTGACCGCGCCGCCGACGGGGCCGGCGCCGCGACCGTCGCTCAGTGCCCGTGTGCGAGCTGCTGCACGACGACGACGAGGGCGCCGAGCCCCACGAGGATCCCCATCGCGATCAGCTGCTTCCATCCGCTCAGGCCCGTACGGCGGACCGCGACGTAGCCGATGAGTCCCAGGATCGCCAGGTACACCACCGACGCGATGGTGAGCGCCGTCTGCAGCTCGATCCAGCCCAGCACCGCCGCCAGCAGGACGAGCAGCGGGATCGCGGCCGAGCCGATGGCGGTGCCGGTGAGCCGGAGCAGCTCCGTCAGCTCGGCCCCGCGCGGGAAGCGGCCGTGGGTCGCGAGGTGCGCGATCAGGTCGGCCGCGAACCCGGCGAGGGCGATCGCCACGATGCCTACCAGCAGGGTGACCGTGGCCCGCGCGGCGCTGGTGTGCTCCGCGTTCGCGTTCTGCACGAGCACGATGGCGAGCCCGGTGAAGGTGGCGTACACGCGCTCCTTGAGCGCGGCCCGCTCGACGGCCTCGTCGCGCGGCGGCCGAGAGGGGGCGGGTTCCGGCGAGCTCATGTGCGGGATGCTACCAACACGGGGCGGCGTTCAGGCGGCCTGGGTGGCCAGACCTCCGGCGATCACCTCGATCACGCACGCGGCGGCTCCCCTCGCCCAGTCGTCGAACCGGTGCGGGCGCAACTGGATGTCGCACTCGCTCGCGGCGCCGAAGGCGTGCTCCGAGAAGGCGGTGCGGAGGGCGTTGGCGTACAGGTCGTACTCCGTCACGTTCTCCCCGGCGATCACCACGGTCTCCGGTCCGACCAGGTTGACGAGCGCGGCCAGGGCGGAGCCGATCACCTCCCCCGCCTGCTCGAACGCGCGGCGCGCCACCGGGTCTCCGTCGTGCGCGAGGGCGAACGCGTCCTCCGTCGTGATGGACGGGTCGTCGTGCCCCGCACGCACGAGCTCGAGCACGGCCGGGGTCGACGCGACCGCCTCCACGCAGCCGCGGCGGCCGCAGCTGCACACCGCGTCGCGCGGACCGAGCGGCAGGTGACCGATCTCGCCGGCGACCCCGTGCGCGCCCTCCACCACCTTGCCGTGCAGGTAGATGCCGCAGCCGATGCCCGTGCCGATCGTGATGACCGCGAACGAGCTGGCGTCGCGCGCCGATCCGAACAGAAGCTCGGTGACGGTGAGCGCCCGCACGTCGTTCTCGAGCAGGGCCGGGATGCCCGTGGCCGTCTCCAGCGCCTCGGCGAGCGCGACCCCCTTCCACCCGAGCAGCGGGGAGTCGCGCACCATGCCGCCCTCGCGGTCGACATCGCCGGACACCGCGACGCCCAGTCCGTCGATCGGGGTGGGCGAGGAATCGCGGAGCCGGTCGACGACGCTCGTCGCCGCGGCGATCACGTCGTCGACCGCGGTGCTCGCGTTGCGCTCCTCCGTGCGCGCGAGCACGTTCGCCGCGAGATCGGTCAGCACGCCGTAGGTGCGCTCGGCGGTGATCTTGATCCCGATGATGTGCGCACGGTCGCGCGCCACGGCGAGCGGGCTGATCGGGCGGCCGACCACCGGGGTGGAGCGCAGCTCGTCGTCTTCCACCACGAAACCGGCGGTGATGAGCGGCGTGACGGCCTTCGTCACCGCGGCCTGGGAGAGGCCGGTGGCGCGCGAGATGTCGACGCGGCCGATCGGCCCGTGGGTGAGGATGCGCCGGAACACCGTGACGGAGGCGGGCGAGGAGACCGGTATGCGATTCACGTTTCAGCCTTTCAGTCCGCTCGAGGCGATTCCGGCGAAGAACTGCCGTTGCAGTGCGATGAATATCACGACGAGCGGGAGCGACGCCACCAACGACCCCGCCATGAGTGTGGGGTAGTCGGTTCCATACTGCCCCTGAAGGTTCGCCAGACCGACAGGCAGGGTCATCGTGTCCGGTGACGACGTGACGATCAGGGGCCAGAGCAGGTCGTTCCACGAGTACAGCGACGTGAGCACCGCGAGGGCCGCGACCGTCGGCCCGACCATCGGCAGCATGATGCGCCAGAAGATCTGGAGGGCGTTGGCGCCGTCCAGGCGCGCGGCCTCCTCGTAGTCGGCGGGGAGGGCGAGGAACGCCTGCCGCAGCAGGAACGTGCCGAACGCCGAGAACACGCCGGGGATCGCGATCGCGGGCACCGTGTTGAGCAGGCCCAGCGTCTTCATCAGGTCGAACTGGGCGATGAGGAACAGCTGGCTGGGCGCCATGAGCATCACCAGGAACAGCACGAACAGCACGTCGCGGCCGGGGAAGCGGAACCGTGCGAAGCCGTAGGCCGCGAGCGTGCACACCACCAGCTGTCCCGCGACCCGGAGGATCAGGGCGAGGGCCGACACCCCGAGCATGCTCCCGAACGGGACGGTGGCGAAGAAGCGCTCGAAGGCGCCGAAGTCGAGCTCGTCGGGGAGGAACACGGGCGGCACGGCGCGCGACTCCGACACGGTCTTGAACGCGGTGAGGATCTGCCACGCGAACGGGAACACCATCACGGCCGCGCACACCCCCAGGATCAGGTGCAGCGGCCACTGCGAACGGCGGCGAGCGCGCACCCGGGGCGCGGGCGGGCGCTGCACCTCGGGGTCGGCGAGGACGAGCGTGGCCGTGTCAGCCATAGAACACCGCCTTCCGCTGCAGCCGGAACTGCACGGCCGTGACCAGCATGATGAGCAGCAGCAGCACGATCGCGATCGCCGAGCCGTAGCCGCGGTCGAAGCGCACGAAGGTCTGCTGGAAGAAGTAGTAGACGATGGTCTGCGAGGCGGTCTCGGCCTGCGACCCGCGGATCAGCATCACGTAGATGAGGTCGAACATCTGCAGCGACGAGATGACCGAGAGCACCGAGACGAAGAAGATGCTGGGCGACAGCAGCGGCAGCGTCACCGCGAAGAACTGTCGGACCGGTCCTGCGCCGTCGAGCGCCGATGCCTCCAGCAGCTCGGGCGGCACGCCCTGGAGTCCGGCCCCGAGGATGATGATGCTCGTGCCCAGGCTCATCCAGATGCCGACGATCGAGACCGCGAAGATCGCGACGCTCGGGTCGGCGACCCAGCTCGGCCCGTCGATGCCGACCACCCCGAGCGCCTGGTTGAGCAGGCCGAACTCGCCGTTGAAGATGTAGCGCCAGACCATGCCGACCGCGACCGGGAGCGTGACGATGGGGAGGAAGAAGAGCACCCGGTAGACGTTCTTGCCGCGGCGGACGGCGTGGATGAGCGTGGCGATCACGATGCTGATCGGGATGCCGAGCAGCACGATCGCGGTGTAGATCGCACTGTTGCGCAGCGCGTTCCAGAACTGCGGGTCGGCGACCAGGGCCGCGTAGTTGTCGATGCCCGTGAAAGTCTCGCCGCCGAACGGCTTCGTCTCGGTGAAGCTGAGGTACACCGTGGTCAGCAGCGGGAGGATGTACAGCGCGAGCAGACCGACGAGCGCCGGTGCGATGAACGCGAGCCCGGGCAGCCCGGAGACGCGCGCGCGCCGGCGGGCGATGGTCGTGCGGGCGGAGCGCCCCGCGGCGCTCCGCCCTGTCGTGTGAGAGGTCATCGTTCCTTCGCGAGCACGTCGTTCATGGCGGTCGCGAGCCGGTCGGCCACGTCCTCCACCGGTTCGGTGCCGTTCCAGGCGGCGGGGAGGTAATCGTCTTCGAGCGCGTTCCACGCCGCGGTGTCGGCCGAGACCGGGTAGACGACGCCGTCGGGAACCTGCTCGATGAACGCCTGGACGTTGAACTCCGGCATCGAGTCGACCCAGGCCTGCTGCGTCCCCTCGTACGCGGGGATGACCGCGCCGGTCGCGGCCTGGATCTCCGCTGCCTCCTTGCCGCCGAGGAAGAGCAGGAACTTCTTCAGCTCCTCGGGGTGCTTCGTGCCGGCGAAGCCGACGTTCTGGATGCCGTTGATCACGGTCGCCCGCTCGGCTCCCTGCGGCAGCACGGTCACGTCGACCGCGGCGCGCAGGTCGGCGTTCTCGTAGAACCGCTGCGCGTAGAACGAGCCGCCGTAGTACATCGCGACGGAGCCGTTCTCGAACTGGGCGACGGCCTCGGTGTCGGCGAACTGCTCGAGCGTGGGCGAGACCCCTGCCTTCTGCAGGTCGGTCCAGAAGCGCAGGCCCTCCTGCGTCTTCGGGTCGTCGTAGCCGGACTTCCCGTCGTCGATGATGTGACCGCCGGCCTGCGCGACCGTGTTGTAGAAGCCCTCCTGCCGGTTGAGCGGCGCGGCGATGCCGTACACGCCAGCGGCCGGGTCGGTGAGCTGCGCCGCGGCGGCGGAGACGTCGTCCCAGGTCCACTGGTCGGTCGGGTAGGCGACCCCGGCGGCGTCGAACAGCGTCTTGTTGTACCAGAGGCCGACGGTGTCGAAGTCCTTCGGCAGGCCGTACAGCTCGTCATCGTAGGTGAACAGGTCGACCAGGGCCTCGGGGTAGACGCCGAGGTCGACCCCCGCGTCCTCGATCGCATCGCCCAGCGGCAGGAGCTGGTCGTTCGCGGCGTACACCTGGAACCGGTCGCCCAGCATCCAGAACGCGTCGGGGGCGGTGCCGCCCTGAGCTCCGACCTGCAGCTTGGTCCAGTACTCGGTCCACGGGTTGACCTGGAGGTCGACCGTGATGCCCGGGTTCTCCTTCTCGAAGGCGTCGACGAGCGCCTGCATCGTCTCGTCCTGGCTCCACACCCCGTAGGTGAGGGTGACGTCGCCCCCGGCGTCGTCACCGCTCGTCCCGGTGCTCGAACATCCGGTGAGCAGAGCGAGGGCGGCGACCGCCGCTACCCCGCCAGCAGTCCATCTGCGCATGTGAGTGGTCCTCCTCTTGGTCAGCCTGGCCACGATGCCAGGAGTCATTCGCTCAGCCGCAGCGTCAGCCAGTCGACGTGCGTCTCGTCGGCCGAGTCGGGCGACGTGCGCAGCGTCAGCAGCGACGCCCCGGTGACGTCGATGTCGAACGGCAGCGGTGCGGTCGTGGCGCTCGGCGTGAGCCGGGCGGCGGTCACTCCGTCGACGAGGATCTCGGCGACGGCCGCGGTGTCGGGGGTCTCGTCGTCCACGGCGACGGAGCCCGTGAAGCGCGTGGCGGATCCGGCCACGGCGATCGTGATCTCGGAGTCCTGTGAGACGCCGAGCCCGTCGGGGTACGACACGCCGCGCACCTGCAGCGGGCCGCCGTCCCTGGGGTCGCCGCCGCCGTTGGCGCGCCCGCGCTCGACCGGTCCCACGGCGTTGCGCGCGGACACGAACGGCAGCCGCGACACGTCGTGCACGCCGCCGTCGAACGGGGTGAGCACCCGCACGTGCGACACGACGGGGACGCCGTCGTGGCCGGGGTTCTCCAGGGTGAGCACGGCCACGTCGCCCTGGTCAGGACGGTGCAGCGGCGCGACGATCCACTCGCCGTCGGCGCCGCGGTCGGCTGTCCACCCGGGGGGCGTGCGCACGGCGGCCGCGTCGGTGCCCACGGTGACCTCGGTCCCGCGCAGCACGATCAGGCTCTCGGCGACGGTCGGCCGGGGGAGCTCGGCCCGCTGGACCGCCCGGCGCACGGGAGCGGCGGCGGGGGCGACGACCGCGACGAAACCGCCGCGCGGCGCGAGCGGGACGCGCATCCGGGTTCCGGGCTCGGGGGCTGCGAGTTCGGTCAGGGCGCCGTCGACGTCGCCGATCGCCCACACCGCGGCCGGGCCCCCGACGAGTGCTGCGGGGTCGAGCTCGACGACCGCGTCGGAGGTGTACGCACCGATCCCGCCGATGAACCAGCGGTCGCCGCTGCGCCGCGCCACGACCGCGTGCGTGTCGGGGTGACCGTCGAGCAGGCGCACCTCGTCCCAGGTCGCGGGCAGTTCGGCGAGGAACGCGGCGGCGAGCGGACGGGAGCGGTACTGGTCGGGGTCGTCGGCGAAGTGGGTGATGCCGCTCTCGTACACCACGCCGAGCGCGAGCTCGTGGGCGTCGGTGGTCTCCCGCTCCGGGGCGCTGAAGGTGACGGGGGTGTAGTCCATCGAGCCCACCACGTTGCGCGTGAACGGCTGGATCACGTTGTGCGCGGCGGTGAGCGGGTGCCCGTAGAACACGTAGTACTCGGCACCGCGGATGCCCTCGTAGCTGACGACGTGCGGGTGGGTCCTGGCCCAGCCGCGCGGGATGACCGATCCGTGGAAGTTGACGACGAGTCCGACGCGGGCGCTCTCGGCGATGATCGCGTCGTACCAGCGGTAGCGCTCCTGCGACTCCGACTCCATGAAGTCGACCTTGATGCCGGCGACGCCCCACGACCGCCACAGCGCGAGGGAGCGCAGGGCCTCCGCGCCGTCGAGGTCGCTCCACGCACTCCACAGGTGCACCTGGATGCCGCGGGCGCTCGCGTACGACACCAGCTCGGGCACCCAGGCGGCATCCCACCCGCAGTCCACGAGCACGTGCTCCCAGCCCTGCTCCGCGGCGAAGTCGGTGAAGCGCTTCTGCACGTCGAGGTAGGCGCCGGAGTACTGGCTCGACCACCACGACCAGGCGGCGCGCCCGGGCCGCGGCCGCGGTGCATCGGGCTGCGCGGCGGGGGCGAGCGCGTCGATCAGCTCGGTGGCGACGACCTCGGCGAGCGTGCCGGCGACGATCACGCGCCATGGCGTGCGGTGTCCTGGCTCGACCTCGATGCGGTCGTCCGCCGGGGTCACGCGGAACACGGTCCCGTCCCAGTCGACGTGCGCGCCGGAGCTGCGACCGTCGATGTCGGACTCGCTCAGCAGCAGGAACCGCTGCGGGTCGCACTCCACCAGCACGGGGAAGCCGTACGACCCGGGGGCGAGGTCGCGCAGGTCGCTGCCGAACCGCGGTGTCTCGTACCAGGTCTGGTACTCGAGCACCCAGGCGCGGCCGTGGTCGCCCGCGTCGATGCGGGTGTGCTCGGCGCCGAGCGAGGCCGCGGTGGCGGGGAGCACGTAGCGGAAGGCGAAGCCGTCGTCGCTCACCCGCACGACCACGGCCCAGGTCAGCGTGCCGCTGCGCAGCGTGACGGTGGTCTCGCGGTGCACGGCGGCGCGCGGCCCGGTGGCCTTGCCGAGCGCGGCGTCCCACTCCTCGCGCACCTCGCGGTCGTCGCTGCCGACGATCGCGGCCCCTGCGGCGAGGTCGGCACCGTCCACGTCGACCCCGAGGGCGATGCGGGCGAGCGGCGCCTCGTCGAGCAGGAGCTCCAGGGCGGGACGGCCGTCGGCGATCGCGAGGACGGCGCGGCGTCGGCCGGTGGAGATCTCGACGGCGGTGGCGGGGGTGGCGTGGCTCAAGGCACGGACTCCGTTGTCGTTCGGAAAAGTTCGGGTTGCGGGTTGTGTCGAGGATACGCATGATTAATTCATGACGTCAAGTATGAAACTTCACGATGAACAGAAAGTCCGGGACGGGGTGACGGTCACGCCGGAGTACGCCCACCTCTCGCGCTCCGGGACGAGCATCGTCTTCGCGTTCGACGTTTTCGGGCTCCCGTCCGTCGCGCACTGGGGGGCCGCCCTCCGCGACGAGGAGCTCGACGGCCTCCTCGCCAGCACCGCTCCCGCGGCCATGAACAGCTCTCTCGACCTGCCTCGCTCGTTCTCGATCGCCGCCTCCAGGGCGTTCGGCTGGTCGGGCACCCCCGCGCTCGACGTGCACGACGACGACGTCGTGATCGAGCGCTTCGAGCTCCACCGCGTCGAGCACGATGCCGACGGCGTCGTCTTCACGCTCCGCGACGAGAGCTCCTCGGTCGACGCGGCCTTCGCCTACCGCCTCGATGCCGCGGGCCTTCTTCACGCCGACATCCGCATCGACAACCTCACCTCCGACCGCTGGATCGACGTCGCCGCGGCCCGCGTGCTGCTGCCCCTTCCGGCGCGCGCGCAGGAGCTGCTCGACTTCACCGGCCGCTGGACGCACGAGCACCACCCGCAGCGGTCCGAGCTGCGCGACGGCACCTGGCTGCGCTCCTCCCGACGCGGGCGGCCGGGGCACGACTCCGCGTTCCTCACCGCGACGGGCACGCGCGGATTCCGGTTCCGCAGCGGAGAGGTGTGGGCCGCCCATCTGGCCTGGAGCGGCAACCAGGAGGTGCTCGTGGAGCGGCTCCCCGAGGGCGCCGGGGTGCACAGCAGCGTGCTCGGCGCCGGCGAACTCCTCGACCACGGCGAGGTCGGGCTCGGTCCCGGCGAGTCGTACCCCTCCCCCACGGCCGTGTTCGCGTGGAGCGACCGCGGGCTCGACGGCCTGACCGCGCGGTTCCACGAGGCGATCCGCGCCCGGCCCACGCACCCGCGGTCGCCGCGCCCCCTGCTGCTCAACACGTGGGAGGCCGTGTACTTCGACCACGACATCGACACCCTGCGCGAGCTCGCGCGCGTCGCCGCCGAGGTCGGCGTGGAGCGGTTCGTGCTCGACGACGGCTGGTTCCGCGGTCGCCGCGGCGACACCGCGGGCCTGGGCGACTGGTACGTCGACGACACCGTGTGGCCGGAGGGACTGCGGCCCCTCGCCGACCAGGTGCACGGCCTCGGCATGCAGTTCGGCCTCTGGGTCGAGCCCGAGATGGTCAACCCCGACTCCGACCTCGCGCGCGCCCACCCCGACTGGATCCTCGGGGAGGACCCGCGGCTCGAGTCGCGGCACCAGTTCGTCCTCGACCTCTCGCAGGACGAGGTCGTGGCGTACCTCGTGGAACGCCTCGACGAGATCGTGCACTCCTCCACGGCGGACTTCCTCAAGTGGGACCACAACCGCGACCTCCACGCCGCCACCGGTGCACGCGGCGACCGGAGGGTGCACGCGCACACCCTCGGCGTGTACCGGGTGTTCGAGGAGCTGCGCCGTCGCCATCCGCACCTGGAGATCGAGTCGTGCGCGAGCGGAGGGGCGCGGGCCGACCTCGGCATCCTCCGCGTGACCGACCGCGTGTGGGCCTCCGACTGCAACGACCCGGTCGAGCGGCAGGCGATCCAGCGCTGGACGCAGACGCTCCTCCCGCCCGAACTGATCGGCGCGCACGTCGGTCCGACCGAGTCGCACACGACCCACCGTCACGCGGACTTCTCGTTCCGGGCCATCACGGCGCTCTTCGGTCACGCCGGGCTGGAGTGGGACCTCACCCGCATCACCGCGGAGGAGAAGGCGCAGGTCGCCGCGTGGACGGCGCTGTACCGCGAGCTGCGCGGCCTGCTGCACGGCGGCACCACCGTGCGCGGCGATGAGGTGGACGACGGCGCCCTGCTGCACGGGGTGGTCGACACCGCGCAGACCGAGGCGGTGTTCGCGTGGGTGCGGACGGCGACGAGCGCGACAGCGCACAGTCCGCGCGTGCCGATCCCCGGGCTCGATCCCGCACAGCACTACCGCGTGCGGATCCGGGAGGAGGTGGGCGCGGCCAGCCGTCACCAGGTCGCCGACCCGGCGTGGGTGGAAGCCGCGCCCGAGCTGACGTTCACGGGAGCCGTGCTCGCGCAGGGCCTGCCGCTGCCGGTGCTCAATCCCGGGCAGGCGATGCTGCTGCACCTCACCGCGACCCCCGCGGACTGAGCACGGAAGAGGGGCGGCGCGGTCGATCCGCGCCGCCCCTCCTGTGTGTCCGCTACTGCCGCACGATGATGCGGTCGATGTCGGGCGCGTAGGCCCCGGCCGCGTCGAACGTGATGGTGTTCGACCCTGCCGCGAGCGGCAGGTGCACGGTCTGCGTGCTGATGTCGTTCCAGTCGGCGGTGACCGGGAACGCGACCGTGATCGGCGCTCCCCCGTTCACCCTGACCTGCACCGACCGCGCCGTGGCGGCCGCATACCGGATGTGCACGGTGGTCGATCCCGCCTGCTGCGCCTGCACCCCGGTGAAGGCGAGGGTGGACGCGCCGTAGAGGTCGCCGACCTTCTGCCCGGAGCACTCCGGTCCGGTGCACGCCACGACGGCCGCGGTGCCGGTGCGGGTGTTGCCGGTCGCCTCCGCCTCGTAGGAGCGCAGCACGATGATGCGGTCGATGTCGGGGGCGTAGCTGCTGCCGCCGATCGTGATCGTGTTGGCGCCGGCAGCGAGGGTCACGGGCACCTCGACGTCGCGCACGATGTCCCAGCCGCTCGGGTTGCCCGCGTTGCCCTTGCCGGAGCGCGGCGGGCTGACGGTCTGCGCGGCCCCGCCGTTGACGGAGACCGTGAACGAGCGCGGGTCCTCGGCCAGGTAGCCCACCCGCAGCACGTACGTCCCCGCCGTGGCGGCCTGGACGCCGTTGAAGCGCACGGTGGCACCGTTGCCGAGGCTGCCGACCTTCGAGCCGCCGGAGCAGCCGGGGCATGCGGCGACGCTGGCGCCGCCCGCGAGCGTGTTGCCGCTCGCCTCGGCCTCCAGCACACGGTCACCGGTACCGGCGAAGGGCAGCGGCGTCGCGCTGATCTGCACCGTCAGGCCGCCGTTCGCGCGCACCGGGATCGCCAGGGTCGAGCTCGACGTCACAGTGCGTGTCTCGGTCACGATCTGCCGGTCGGTCGCGCCGTCCTTGAACAGGGTGGCGGTGTACGAGCCGGAGCCCAGGAACGTGAGCGGGATGTTCGTGGTGCGCGCCGTGTCGGACACCGAGCCGATGAACCAGTCCGATCCCGTCCGCCGCGCGATGGTCGCGTAGTCGCCCGGGAACCCCTCGATCAGTCGGCTCTCGTCCCACACGGTCGGAACCGCACTCAGCACGTGCCGCCCCACCCAGGTCTCGTACGCGGCGGCCGAGTCGGCGAAGTGCTGCATGGCCGAGCTGAACAGCACGCTCTGCGCGAGCTGGTGCGCGTGGGTGGTGAGCAGGTTCGAGTTGGAGAAGATCACGGGCGTCATGTCCATGCCGCCGATCGGGTTGCGGGTGAACGGGTACGTCGCCGTGTCGGTGCCCGTCGGCGGCCGACCGTACTTGTACTGCTCGCTGCCGAGCACGGCCTCCGAGGTGATGAGGTTCGGATAGGTGCGGTTCTCCCCCGCGGGCTTCGTGCTGCCGTGGAAGTTGACGAGCACCTTCGCCTTCATCGCCGCCTTCGCGATCCGGTCGTACAGGGCCATGGTCTCCAGCCGGTCGGACTGCATGAAGTCGATCTTGACCCCGGCGACCCCGCGGTTCGCGATCGCCTGCATCGCGGTGTCGAGCTGCGCCTGCGTGTAGTAGCTGCCGTCGCTGTTGACGTAGTCGCCCTTGTTCTTCCAGATGAACACGCCGATGTCACGCTTCTTGCCGTAGGCGACGAGCTGCTCGATCGAGCCGTCGCCGTCGTTGTAGCAGCAGTCCACCGTCACGAACTGCATGCCCAGCTGCTCGGCGGTGTCGATGTACTCCTTCTGCGAGCGCAGCATGTCGTCGCCCTCCGAGGCCTTCTCCTCGTTCGACCACCACGACCACAGCGCCTTGCCCGGACGGATCCACGACGTGTCGGTGCCCGCGGCGGGTGCCGGGTTGAGGTCGGTGATGAGGGAGGTGTTGACGATGGCGTCGAGCGAGGAGCTGACGGCGATCGCGCGCCACGGCGTGGTGAAGGAGCCGGTGGTCGCGACCTGGGTGCCGGCGGTGGACGTGTCGAACACGTTGCTGTCCGGGCCGGGGAGCTGCACCTTCAGCGTGCGGTTGTTGTTGCCCTGCGCGTCGAGCCGGACGGCCGGGTAGGTGGGGTTCACGTACACCGCGGCCTCGGAGATCAGCGCCCATTTGGCGTTGTTCGACAGGCTGGCGAGCGTCGGCATCGCGAAGTGACGCGACCCCATCGACATGGCGGATACGTAGGGGTAGGCGTCTTCATAGTCCCTCGCCGACCGGTAGTCGCTCGCCCACAGCCCGGTGTTCGCGGGGAGGGCGAAGGTCGTCGCCTCGCGGGTGATGGTGGTCGATCCCACGCCCGACACCTGGTAGCGGAACGCGACGCCGTCGTTCTGGGCGCGCACCACGACCGCGAGCTGCGCGGATCCGCGGGTGAACGTGAGCGTCATCTGGTTCGCCGACGACGAGATCGGGCCGTCGAAGTGCTCCACGAGGGAGTAGTTCTGCACGACGGGGGTGGTCGTCTCGGTGCCGAACGTGAGGCTGGTCGACAGGTCGACCGCGGACGTGACGACGCCCATCTTCGAGCTGTCGATCACGGCGAGGCCGCCCTGCACGACCGAGTACGACAGCGATCCGTCGTTCTCGTGCCGCACCGTGAGCGACGTCTGCCCATCGGGCGACGTGACGGTGTGATCGGTGGACGCGAGCGCCGGTGAGGCCGACGCGAGCACCCCCATGGACAGGACCAGCGCGGCCACCGTGGCCAGCGACGTCCTCTGGAGTTTCGCCATCATGGCTCCTTCCGCCCCCGCGTCGTCGCGGTGACGCGACTATATTGACACCGTAAAGTTACGCCGTCAAGAAAGTCGCCGAAGGAGCGGGGGCTCAGGCGAGGAAGGATCCGAGCGCGTCGAGGAGCCCGCGCGTCCCGGCCTCGCGCCCTGGTCCGTCGTCCCAGAACCGGTCGAGGAAGACGCCGTGCTCGGTGTGGGTGAAGCGCGTGCCGAGGTCGACCGCCTCGAACTCCAGGGATGCGACCGAGGTCGACATGTGCTCCCCGTCCAGCCACATGTCGTACGCGGTGACGATCCGCACCCGGTCGACGATGTCGGTGTAGGTGGCCACGTACCGCGACACGGGTCCGTCGTGGAACCGCCCCTCGTGGACGTCGCGCCCGCCGACACGGAAGTCGAACGCCCACTCCCGCTCTTCGATGGCGTCCGCGTCGCCCCACCATCCGCGTTTCTGGTCCTCGTCCGCGAACGCGGCCCACACCCGGTCGAGCGGCGCGGGGTAGTCGCGGGTGAGGGTGAATCCGGAGTGTGCGAGCCGGTGCTCCGTCGTCATCGCGGTGTCCTATCGCGTCAGGGTGACGTGGACGACGCCGCTCTCGGCCGCTTCCGTCGTCACGGTGTAGGTGTTCTCGAAGCCGGTCAGGTCGTCCCACAGGCGGTATCCGCGGCCGAGGAAGAGCGGCGCGACCAGGAGGTGCAGGTCGTCGACGAGTCCCGCGCGCAGGAACGCCTGCGCCGTGCGGTACCCGCCGCCGATCCGCACGTCGAGGTCGCCGGCGGCGTCGGACGCCTCGGCGAGCACGTCCTCGATCGCGGCGTCGCGGAAGTGGAACGTGGTGCCGCCGTCCATCGGGATCGATGGGCGGGGGGCGGTGCGGGTGAGCACGTAGACGGGCGTGCCGAACGGCGGGGTGTCGCCCCACCATCCCTTCCAGTCGGGGTCGTCGGGGTGGGAGTGGAGGCCGAACATCCCCGCGCCCATGATCTCGGCACCGACGCCCTGGAAGAACGCGCGGGCGTAGCGGTCGTCGACACCGGTGGTTCCGGCGCCGCTGGTGTCGCCGAAGATCCTCTCGCGGAACGTGCGGGTGCCCGCGTAGGCCGCGGTGAGGCGCCCCCAGTCCTCCCCCATGGGGCTGTCGGGTGTGAGGTCGGAGGGCGTGTAGCCGTCCAGGGAGGCGAACAGGTCCATGCGGACGCGGGTCATGTCAGTGCTCCTTCGGGGCGGTGCGGGCGAGGTGGATGCCCAGCCGGTCGGCCCTGTGCTCGGCCGGTGTGCGCTGCTGGCCGAGCCAGAGGTGGAGCACGTCGAGGCCGCCGGGGCGCAGGGTGACCGTGCGGACCCTGCCCTGCTTCTCCGACGTGATCACCCCCGCGGCCTCCAGGACTCCGAGGTGCTGCAGCAGCGAGGGCAGCGTCATCGTGAACGGCGCCGCGAGCTCCGAGACGATGGCGGGCGATGAGGCGAGCCTCTCGACGATCGCCCGGCGCGTGGGGTCCGCGAGGGCGCGGAGCACGGCGTCGAGGTCGTCGGGATACTTAGGCATATACCTAAGTATTAGGCGGGGTGCCTCTCCCGTCAAGACCCTTCGCCGACGCCGACAGAGGCGAGCGCCTCGTCCACGACCTTCGCCGGGACACCGATGGCGGTGTGACCGTCTTCGATGTCCCACAGCGTGTTCTGCAGCAGCCGCGCGCGCGTCCACGCGGCGGCGCGGCGGCGATCCAGGTCGAGCATCTCGGTCAGGATGTCGAAGCGGCGGCGCACGAGACCCACGGCGTCGGCCGCCCCGCCGGCACTCCACCGGCTGTCCAGGGCGGGCCAGAGGTCGAATCCGGGATCACCCACGAGCGGCTCGGGGTCGATCGCCAGCCACGGTGCACGGTCGGCGGCGAGCACGTTGCCGTCGTGCAGGTCCCAGTGCAGGAGGCGATCTCCGGGCTCGGGCTGCACCTCCGCGACGGTGCGCACCCACCGGTCGAGCCGCGTGCGGTCGTCGCCGTCGAGCACCCGCGCCGCGGCAGGCGCCGCCTCGATCATCTCCGCCGCGACCACCCCGAGGCGCGGAAGACCCTCCGGGGCGGGTGCGCGATGCAGCTGCCGCAGCAGGTCGCCGATGACCCGGACGACCTCGTCGTCGTCGTCGATCGCGGCGAGTGGTCGCTCGGCATCCAGGCGCTCGAGCAGCATGGCACCCCGGGTTTCGTCGCTGTCCAGAAGGCGGACGGCACCCCGTCCGTCCCAGCGGGTGAGACCGAGGATCGCCGCCGTGGTCTCGGGGCGCGGCACCTGCAGCTTGAGCGCGGCCGGGGCGCCCTCCTCGCCGCGCACCGGCACGACGATGCCCGCCTCCCCCGCCCGCACCTCGCCGTCGGGTCGCAGCGCCCACCGCTGGAAGAGCTCGTGCGCGACCGCGGGGACAGCGCTCACCCACTCCCTGGTCGCGGCGTCGCCGGCCTCGAACCGCTCGCGGATCGGACGCGGAAGAGCGAGTCGGTCCTCGTTGGTCATGCTCGCCAGTCCATCACAGCGCGGTCGGCACGTCGCGTCGATCCCGGTCCGCGGACCCCTGGGCCTCCTCCGGGATCCGTCGCCGCAGCACGACCCCCGCGACGACGAGCGCGACGCCGAGGACGCCCGCGATCGCGAGGGCTCCGACCGCGAGCCCGTCGCGGAGTGCGACCCGCTCGTCGGCGCCGGCAGCGACGAGCGTCGACGTGACCGCCCCGCTGAGAGACGCGACGACCGCCGTCCAGACCGCACCGCCGATCATCCCGGTCGAGTTGGCGAGCCCCGACACCACGCCGACCTGGTCCGGCGCGGCGCCGGACATCGCGAGGCCCATGATCGGCGGGAGCACGGTGCCGATGCCGAGGCCCAGCAGGAGCAGCGGAACGAGCACGTCCGCGAGGTAGCCCCCGTCGACGGGCACGTGCGAGAGCAGCAGCGCACCCGCCAGGAAGACCAGGAGTCCCAGGACGAGCGCGATCCGCTCGCCGAAGCGCGCCGTGACGAACGGGGCGAGGAGGATCGAGGCGATCGCGGTGACGACCGTCAGCGGAACGAACGACAGCGCCATCTGCATCGGGGCGTATCCGAGCACCTGCTGCAGAAGCAGGGTCGCGAGGAAGAAGGAGCCGTAGAGGGCGCCGGTGACCAGGAACTGCACGACGTTCGCTCCCGCGACGTCGCGATCCTTCAGGATGCGCAGGGCGAGCAGTGGCACCCGCGCGGTGCGCTGCCGCACGACGAACGCGATCAGCAGGACGACGGCGACGCCGAGGGCAACGAGGGTCTGGCCGCCCCAGCCGAGGTGCTCGGCCGTGATGACGCCGTAGACCAGCAGCGACACCGCCGACACGAGCAGACCGGCGCCGAGGATGTCGAGTCCGGCGGTCAGACCGGGGCCGCGACCGCGGGGCAGCAGACGCCAACCGACGACGAGGCTGAGCAGTCCGATCGGGAGGTTGATGAAGAACAGCCACTGCCAGCTGGTCAGCTGCATCAGCACCCCGCCCACGAGGAGCCCGAGCGCACCGCCCCCGGCGAACGTGAAGCTGTAGAACCCGATGGCCCGCGTCTGTTCCCGCTGGTCGGTGAACATGGTCACGATCAGGGCCAGGGTGACCGCGGTGATCATCGCAGCGCCGCTGCCCTGGGCGAAGCGCGAGATCACGAGCATCGTGGCGTTCGACGACAGCCCCGCCGACACCGAGGCGACGGTGAAGACGGACACGCCGATCAGCAGCACGCGCCGATGCCCGATCAGGTCGCCGAGGCGTCCGGCGAAGATCAGCAGACCGCCGTACGCGAGGAGGTAGGCGTTGATCACCCAGGACACCCCGGCCTGGGTGAACCCGAGTTCGCGCTGCATCACCGGCAGCGCGACGTTGACGATGGTCTCGTCGAGGACCGTCATCAGGGTGCCGATGCAGAGGACGCTGAGCGCCGTCCAGCGGGCGCGGGCGGAATTCATGGTGGTGGCCGTTCGATAGGGAAGTGAGGTGGTCAGACAGTAGCAGATGATCTATCTCTAGACGATATAAGTGCGATGCTATTCTGTCGACATGATCGCGCGCACGGTGAGCGACCTCGTGGTGCAGCTGCAGCTGCTGACCCGGTCGATCGAACAGCAGGCCACCGCGCAGTTGGAGACGCAGGACACCACGCTGCGCACGGTGAGCGTCCTCCTCTGCGCCACAGCCGGCGAGAAGACGCAGAAGGAACTCGCGGAACTGGCCTGCCTCGACAAGTCGACGATGGTGAACACCCTCGATGCCCTCGAACGCGCGGGACTGGCCGAGCGGCGCGTCCTGGCGGAGGACCGCCGTGTGCGGATCGTGGAGGTCACCGACCGAGGGCACGCGATCGTGTCGTCCACCGCCGGCGCCCTCGACGACCTCTATTCGTCGCTGCTCGACCGCCTCCCGGAAGAGGACAGGGAGCCCTTCCTGCGCTCCCTGTCCCGGCTCACGCAGGCCCCGTCGCCTCAGCCGGCGGACGCCGTCGCAGGCTGACGGGCCGGTCGTGTGGCCCTGACCATCGCGTATCCCCACGTCGCGAGACCGAGCAGCGGACCCCAGAGCCAGAACGGGAACATGAGCAGCAGATAACCGGTCTCACCGATCGATCCCGTCCCCTCGACCGCGAACTGCAGCCCGGCAGCCGTGAACAGGACGCTCACGACGCTCGCGGGGATGATGGCCAGCGCGGGCGGGACCCGTCGCCCTCCGAGGCCGGCGAGGCTGCGCGGGAACCGGAGACCCCACGGACGGATGAGGCCCAGCGTGAGCACACCGCCCGCCAGCATCCCCGCACCGAGCACGAGACCCACCACCCGGACGGTGGGCTCTGCGGCGAAGAGTTCCGCGCTCCCCCCGAAGAGCGGCCACGGCGTCAGCCAGCTTGCCCGCGCGACGACATAGGGCAGGGCGCAGGCCGCCGCGGCGACCGTGAGCGACCGGCGGTGTCGGAGCACCGCGATGGCCAGCCGCCCGCGGGCACCAGCGGCCTCGCCGATGGTCCAGATCAAGAGACCGGCGGACGCGACGACGTGGGCGAGCGGGACGGCGGCGCCCGGGAGCATCGCACCGAGCGCCTCCGCGACCCGGGGCACGAGCTCGCCCGATCCGAACGCAAGCGCCGCCGCGGCGACACCGATCAGCACAGCCCCGAGCAGAAGCCCCCTCCAGGGACGGCGAAGCGCCACCAGCATCACCAGGGCGACGATTCCCCCGACCACGCTCACCGCGAAGGCGTACCCCGCAACCGGGATGATGCCGCCGGGCGTCGTCAGTGCAAGCAGCAGCGCGGCGACCAGCGCCGCCGTGCGGACGAGCCACGGAGGAACACTGCGGAACACCGCCCTGGCGACCAGCGCACCGACCGAGAGGACGAGCGCGGCCAGCGCACCGATGAGCGAGAGGGCGCGTTCGACCCCGGCGCCGAGGTGGCCCGCGAGACTGGAGGGCAGCGGATCGATGCCCGGGACGACCATCGTCGCCAGGGTGAAGGCGGCGACGGCCAGGGCGCCGGCGGCCACGGCGACGAGAGTGCAGAGGGTGACGGGGCGACTCAGAGGTGACATGCCTCCACGCTAGGAATCCGCGGATCCTCCGACCTCGCCCGCAGGAGGCGTCACCCTCACCCGTCCGGGTGATCCTTCCGGGCCCGCCCGGTCACCCGCGCGGACGCAACAGCCCGTTCTCGTACGCCCAGATGACGACGTGCACGCGGTCGGGCACGTCGAGCTTGGCGAGCACCGCCTTGACGTGCGTCTTCACGGTGTTCGCCGACAGGAAGAGCCGACGCGCGATGTCGTCGTTCGAGGCGCCGGTGGCCAGCGCGCGCGCCACCTCCCGCTCCCGCGGGCTGAGCTGTGCCAGCACCTCGGCCGGATCGACCGTCGGTGCCCCGTCACGCACGAACCCCAGCAGCGCCGCCGTCGCGCGCGGCGACAGCACGGACCCCTCCTCGGCCACCGTGACCGCGGCGTCGGCGAGCGCCTGCGGTGTCGCATCCTTCGTGAGGAAGCCGCTCGCGCCCTCGCGGATCGCGGCGTACACGTACTCGTCGAGGTCGAACGTGGTGAGGATCAGCACGCGGAGGCGGGGACGGATGCGCAGGATCTCGCGCGTCGCAGCGATCCCGTCCATCCCGGGCATGCGGATGTCCATCAGGACCACGTCGACGGCGTGGGCGCGGACGTGCTCGACGGCGGCCTCGCCCGACGCGACGGCGACGACCTCCGCGATGCGCGCGTCCCGTTCGAGGGTCAGCGCGATCGCGGTGCGCAGCAGCTCCTGGTCGTCCACGAGCAGCACCCGCACACTCATGCCGCGCTCCGCGTCACAGGGAGGTCGACCTGCACGCACCAGCCCGCGGGACTCCGGGGTCGTGCGGTGAGCGTGCCACCCGCCAGCCGCACGCGTTCGGCGATCCCGATCAGCCCGATGCCGCTGCCGAGGTCGGACTCGGCAGGACCAGTGCCGCCGTCGTCGGTCACCGTCGCCCGCAGCCGCCCGGGGAGCCAGCGGAGGCGCACGTCGATCACGACCGGGGCCGACGTGTGCCGCAGGGCGTTGGTGAGCGCCTCCCGCACGGCGTGATGCAGCGCGAGGGCGGCGTCGGCGCGCAGCGGACCCCGCTCGCCCGACTCCTCGAGCAGCGCCCGCACCGACGGAGTGCGCACGCTCTCCACGAGGGCCGCGAGGGAGTCGACCGTGGGCAGCGGTTCACGCGGCGCCTCCGGTGCCACGGTCGACCGCATGCTGCGCAGCGCCTCCCGGCCGGTGTCGACGACGATCGCGAGGGAGGCGTCGCTGCGGGCGGGATCGTCGTCGCGCGTCAGCCGAGCGACCTCCGCCTGGGCGATCATGACGGTCACGGCGTGGGCGACGACGTCGTGCAGGTCCCGGCTGATGCGGGCGCGCTCATCCGTGATCGCACGCGCGACGCGGGCCGTGGCGCGCTCCTCGGTCTGATCCCTGCGCACGCGGACGACGAGGCCGAGCGCCCAGGCGGCCGCGATCGCGCCGCAGAGGCCGACGAACGTGCCGAGCCGGAAGTCGCCGAGGTGCGGTTCGACCACCGCGATGAGGGCAGCGCCGCCGATGCCGCCCGCCAGCGCGAGCATCGGGAACGGCCGACGCGAGCGCGCGGCCACCTGGCCGACCACCAGCAGGTAGGCCGCGGCCGACGGCAGGAAGGCGGTGGGGACGGCGGCGGTCGGCGACAGGAGGACGAGGACGAGCATGACCGCGTCGGCGGCGGCGAGGGCGGCGAGGGGATGACGGATCGCGACGAAGGTCGCGGCATGCACGAGCAGGCAGAGGGTGACGACGATGGCGAACGCGAACGGCTCGGGGCGGAACGCCGGGTCCCCCAGCACGGCGAGGCTCGATGGCAGCAGCACGATTGCGGCGATCACGGCGACGAGGAGGTCCACGCGCACCCAGGCGCGCCCCGTCGACTCGACCGCCCCGGTGTCCGACCTCATCGTCCTCATGCTTCCACCCCGCAGGCTCGCGCGGCTCACCCGGACGGGTGAGTTCCGCGGCCTCCGCCGTCGTGCCCACCCGGTGTCGCGGCGGATGGGCGGAACCCGCGGAGGGCCGCGTCCAGCGCCCCGCGCATCGCGGTGCGCCTCCCCTCACCGTCGACGCCGCGGAGAGCGGCGTCGATTCCGGCGCCCTCGACCGCTCCCAGCGCCGCTCCCACCATCGGCGCGACGTCGGCGGCGCCCGCGTCGGTGCGCGCCGAGATCTCCCGGGTGAGTGCGCGCGCCAGCGCCAGGAGCTGAGTGGCGAGGGCGCGCGGGAACTCGCCGCGAGCCCCGAGGGCCGCGCGGATCGATGCCTGCCGAGCGAGCGCCTCGTCGGTGGTGGAGGCGTCGATGAGCACTCGCAGGGCCTCCTGCACGCGGTCGGCGGCGTGCGGTGAGGCACTGCCGTGGGCGGCGCCCAGGGCGAGCGCCGTGAAGTCGTGCACGTGGGCGAAGAGCACGTCCTCCTTCGCGGGGAAGTGCACGTAGAAGGTGCGCTCCGAGACGTTCGCGTGGCGCGCGATCTGGGCGACCGTCGTGGCGTCGTACCCCTGGGCGTGGAAGAGCTCGGACGCGCTGGCCAGCACGGCCTGTCTGGTCCGCCGGCGTCGGGCCTCGTGCCCGTTCTCGTGCGCCTCTCGCATGGATTGAGCCTAGCGTCGCCCCGCCATAAGTTTGCAGATCTGCAATCTTTCGTCCATGCTGTGATCATGGATGCCGACCCCCGCCTGTACGTGGTCACCGGAGCGGACTCCGGCCTCGGCCGCGCCGTCGCCGACCGGCTCTCCGCTCAGGGCCGGGTGATCACGTGCGGCATCGGCGACACGGTCGACGTCCGTGCCGACCTGGCGACGCCCGAGGGCCGCGCGCGGCTGCGCATCGAGGTCGACGCGCGCAGCGGCGGCCGCGTGGACGGCGTCGTCGCGGCGGCCGGCATCGGCGCACCGCGGGTGGAGACCGTGGCCCTCAACTACTTCGGCGCCGTCGCCGTCCTGGAGGACCTGCGGCCGCTTCTCGCCCGGTCAGCCGCCCCCGCCGCCGCCGTCGTGTCCTCGTCGTCGACGCTGAACCGCGGGAGCGGGGCACTGGTGCGGGCGTGCCTGCGGGGCGATGAGGCGACCGCGCGGCGCGTGGCCGCAAGGCTCATCCGCACGCGCCGCGGCAGCCAGCTCTACCGCTCCAGCAAGATCGCTCTCAACCAGTGGATCCGGACCGCCTCCGTGCGGCCGGAGTGGGCGGGTCGCGGCATTGTCGTGAACGCGGTCGCACCGGGGATCATCGCCACGGAACTGGTGATGCGGAACTGGGAGCGCGAGCGGCGCCTGCTGGAGACGGCGCTGCCGCAGCCGCTGGGGGCACCGGGGCCGGTCGCATCCGTCGCCGCCCTGCTCGCCCATGCCGTGTCCGCCGAGAACCGCTTTCTGACCGGCCAGGTCATCCACTGTGACGGCGGGACCGATGCCCTGACGCGGGGCACCCGACCGCAGCGGATCTTCCTGCGCTACCGCCCCCGCGAGATCCGCACACTGCTGCGGGAGTCGCGCCGGCTCAGCGCGCCGCCGTCGCCGACCCGCCCGGACCCCGCTCGGGGGGCGGGCAGCTGAAAGGATGTGTCCATGATCGAGGTGGACGGTGTCACGGTGCACACGGGCGACCTGACCCTCCTCCCGGCCGTCACAGTGTCCGCGCAGCGGGGCTCCGCGCTGGTGATCCGCGGGGCGAACGGCTCGGGCAAGTCGACGCTGCTGCGCGTGCTGGCGGGCACCCGCATGCCCTCGCACGGCCGTGTCCGCATCGACGGAGAGCCGGTGGCGCCGCGTGATCCCGGGTTCCGCCGCCGCGTCGCCGCGATGATCGGCCTGCCGCCGACCGCGCCCGACCTCACGGTGTTCGAGCACGCCCTCCTGGTGGCGACGACGTGGACGGCCGATGCCGCCGGCGCCGCGGAGCAGGCGCGGCGCGTGCTCGCCGAGCTCGGGCTCACCCCCCTCGAGCAACGTTTCCCCCACGAGCTGTCGTCCGGTCAGACGCAGCTGTTCGGCATCGCGCTCGTGCTCGCGCGGCCGTTCGAGGTGCTGATCCTCGACGAGCCGGAGCAGCGCCTCGACCCTGAGCATCTGGAGACGATGATCGGCGTGCTGCGGGCGCGCCGCGCCGACGGTGCCGCCGTGGTCGTGTCGACGCACAGCCCCACGCTCGCGGAGGCGATCGCCGACCAGACGCTCTGGCTGGACGCGGCAGCGTGAGCACCCGCGTCACCGCGGCCGTGCGGGTCTGGCGTTCTCGGAGCGCCCGCACCCGCGCCGACCACGCGTACGCCGCGTACCTCGGGCTCCTGGTGGCGCTGGTGGCGGTCGTCCCCCTCGTCCGCGCGGCGTGGCTGGGTCTGACCGGTCCGCAGGCGACGCTCGCGCTCACCTCGGGCGAAGCGCCTGGCGCGACCGTCGCGATCGTCGCCGGGCTGTGGGGCGGGGCCCTGCTCTGTGGCCCGAAGAGGGGACCGGCACTGCGGGCACCGTTCCTGACGCATGCCCTCGCCTCCGCCGAGCTCGCCCGCGCGGACGTGTTCCGTGGTCCGGTGCTGCGGGCCGGCGTCGTCGTCGCGACCCTGACCACCGCGTCGGCGGCGATGGTGGGCCTTGCCGTGGCCGCGAGCCATGGAACCGGGATGCTCGATGTCACCGTGTTCGTCGTGGCGGGCGCGCTGGTCGGCGTCATCGCGACGATCCTGTGGCTGATCGGCCAGGTGTTTCCTCGCGCGGCGTTGCCGGGTGCGGCGGCGGTCGTCGCCCTCGGCGCCGCGACCACGGCCACACCGGGTCTGCGGCCGTTCACGCCCTGGGGCTGGGCCGGGCTCGCGTTCCCCGCCGGCGACGCACTTTCCGCGCTCGCCGCGCTGGTCGCGCTGAGCGCGCTGGCCACCGGGCTGTCCGCGACGGTGCCGATGCTGCTGGATCGGCTGGAGCTCACCGACCTGCTCGCCCAGTCGCTGCGCTGGGACTCGGCGACCGTGCGGGCGACGGGGATGGACTTCGGGGCCGCGGCCGCGGTCTACCGGACTCCCCCGCGGGTCGGTCGACGGCTTCGTGCCGTGCGGCCGCACCGATGGTCCGCGGTCGTGGTGCTGCGCAGCGACGCGATCGGAGCCGTGCGCACGCCCGGTCGGCTCCTCCTCGGTGTGGTCGCCGTTGCCGGCGCCGGCGTGCTGGGCGCGTTCGCCGTGGGCGCGTCGGGGCAGCAGTGGGCCTGGGGTGCGGCGGCCGGCGTGCTCCTGTTCGCCGGGCTCGGTCCCCTCACCGACGGGATCCGGCACGCCGTGGCCGCGGCCGCCGATCTGCCGCTCTATGGGATGAGCGACGAACGACTCCTCGCCGGACACGCCCTCTTCCCGGTGTCCGTCTCGACCGCCGTGCTGCTCGTGGTGGCGGTCGTGTGCGCGGCCGCGACGGGGTCGACCGTCTGGCCACCGGTCCTCGGAGTGCTGCTCCTCGGACTGTTCGGGGTCCTCACGCGGCTGGCGACCGCACTCCAGGGGCCGCTTCCGCCCGCGCTGCTCGCGCCGATGCCGACGCCGATGGGCGACCTCGGTGGCGCCGTGCGCTTCGCCTGGGCACTCCAGGGGGTGCTGCTCGCGGGGCTCGCGGGCGCCGCGACCGCGATGATCGTCGACGTGCCCGGCTTCGCGCTCGGCACCGCGGTCGTCCTGATCGGGCTCTGCGCGCACCGCTGGCGCCACCGGCACTAGGACCACCGGCACTAGGACCACCGGTGCGGGCCGTGCCGAGACCCGCGGTCAGTTCAGGCGCTCGGTCAGGTGCACCGTGACGCTGTCGCCGTCGGTCTTGCCGATGCGCCGGCGGATGGCGGCCGCGACGGGGAGCTTGTGCGTGCCGTCGCCGAGGGCCATGAACGCGCCGCGGAAGGGTTCGCCGTCGACCGTTCCCGCGACCTTCACCAGGCCGCGCGTTCCGAAGACCGTCGCCGAGTCGGGCAGTTGCACGCACGTCCAGGTGTCGCCGTCGCGGACCTTGCCGAGCGTCGCGGTGAAGGTGATGTCGAGCGGAGTGCTGTTCGTCATGGTGGCTCCCGTGCCGTTCAGAGGAAGAGCCCGACGATGGCGCCGGTGAGCACGAGCTTCACGACCCAGTCGAGCAGGTGGACACCGGCCGCGGGCACGGCCGTGTTCTCGTGGATCACGCCGCCCGAGAGCAGGGTGAGGGGAAGCACGGAGAGCGCGAGCCCGAGCAGCGCTCCGGCTCCGGCGCCGTGCCACCCCGCGGTCGCCATGAGCCCGGCGATCAGCCCGGCGGCGAGCAGGCTGCGGACGACGACCGTGAGCATCTGCACGGCAACGGGGAGCCCGGGGCGCGGGGTGCTGGTCCGTGCGATCAGCGTCGAGACCGCGGGGATGGCGTAGAGCGCGGCGCTGGCGAGGAACGAGGCCACCGTGGCGAGGGCGATGCCGAGGACGATCATGAGCGGCTCCTTTAGTACCGATTGGTACGAAACTACGCTCGGCATAGAGAACTGTCAAGTACTAAAGTGGGCGGTATGACCTCGCGCGCCTCCGGCCCCGGCCGCCCGCCCGGACTCACCGGCGACGCCCTCCTCGCCACCGCGCGCGACGTGTTCCTGGAGCACGGGTACGCCGGGGCGTCCATGGAGGAGGTCGCCCGACGGGCCCGCATCTCCAAGGCCTCGCTCTACCGCGACCACTCCTCCAAGACCGAGCTGTACACCGCGGTCGTGCGGCAGTGGGCGGCCGCGGGCCGCGACGCGATGCGCCCGGCGCTCGAACGGCTCGCCGCCGACGACGATGTGCGCCGCGGCCTCACCGAGCTCGCGGAGACCATGCGCGCGGGGATCCTGAGCGAGCCCGTGCTGCGGATGCGACGCCTCGTGATCGCCGAGGCCCCGGCCCACCCCGAGGTCGCGCGGCTCTACCTCGAGGAGAGCTGGAACCGGAACATCCAGAACCTCGCCGACACGCTCGCGCAGCTCCCCGTCGACCGCGGGCTGCAGATCGATGATGCGCACGCCGCGGCCTCCGAGTTCACGTGGCTCGTGATCGGGCCCGCCCTGAACGCGCAACTGCTGGGGGTCGACGAGACGGGCGGCCCAGTGCCCCGCGCGGTCGACGCGTTCCTCGCCCGCTACGGACGGCCCTGACCCGCGCCTGCATTGTCCTCCGTCGGCGCGGATCTGGAAAGGCCCTCAGTTCGCCCCCGGGTGCGGGGCCACGCTGGCCGGGCTCTCCGCAGCCCCGAGAGCCACGTCACGACACGGACGAAGCGAGGTGATCAGCCCGACCCCGATTCACTGCGACACCCCATCGACGTTTCACATCGCTGAAAGGAAGAGGAAATGAGAGCAGTCGTCTACGAGGGTCCGCGCTCGGTCAACGTCACCGACGTACCGGACGCACGGATCGAACGTCCGACGGACGTACTCGTCCGGATCACCACCACGAACATCTGCGGGTCGGACCTGCACATGTACGAAGGCCGCACGAGCTTCGAGACCGGCCGATGGTTCGGTCACGAGAACCTGGGCCAGGTGATCGAGGTCGGCGACGGAGTCGACAAGGTGAGGGTGGGCGACTACGTCGCGATCCCCTTCAACGTCGCCTGCGGGCACTGCAAGAACTGCGAGCGCGGCTTCACCAACTACTGCCTGACCGCGCAGCCGGTGCCCGAATGGGCGGGTGCCGCGTACGGCTTCGCCGACATGGGTCCGTGGGCGGGCGGGCAGGCCGAACTCCTGCGCGTGCCGTGGGGGGACTTCAACTGCCTGCGACTGGGAGAGGATGCCGAGGAGAAGCAGAACGACTACGTGATGCTCGCCGACATCTTCCCCACCGGCTACCACGCCACCGAGCTCGCGCACGTGAAGCCCGGCGACCAGACGGTCATCTACGGAGCGGGGCCCGTCGGATTCATGGCGGCATACTCGGCGATCATCAAGGGCGCCGGCAAGGTCATGGTCGTCGACCGGCACCCCGACCGCCTGCGGAAGATCGAGGAGATCGGAGCGATCGCGATCGACGACTCGGCGGTGGATCCGGTCGAGGCGGTCACCGAGATGACGATGGGGCTCGGCGCGGACAACGGATGCGAGTGCGTCGGCTATCAGGCCCACGACCCCGGCGGCGCCGAGGATCCCACCCTCACGCTGAACCGGCTCGTGAAGTCGGTGCGGTTCACCGGTGAGATCGGCGTGGTCGGGGTGTTCATCCCGCAGGACCCCGGCGCCTCGGACGAGCTGGCGAAACAGGGCAAGCTCGCCTTCGACTTCGGGGAGTTCTGGTTCCGCGGCCAGAAGCTCGGCAGCGGCCAGTGCCCGGTGAAGAAGTACAACCGGGCGCTGCGCGACCTCATCGCCGGAGAGAAGGCGACGCCGTCACGGATCGTCAGCCACGACCTCTCCCTTGAAGAGGCCCCGGAGGCGTACGAGCACTTCGACAAGCGCGACGACGGCTGGACGAAGGTCGTCCTCCACCCCGACCAGGCACCGGACGCGGCGTGACGGACCGGGACTGAGTCGCAGCAGGAGTCGAACAGGAGGGTGAGGCGATGGCGACGAGCGGCGCACCGGAGCCCCGACCGCAGAAGGGCCGCAGCACGCGCGCGGAACCCGGACGCGCCGTGGCGTTCAGCGACGCGATCATCGCGATCGTCATCACCCTCCTCGTGCTCGACCTCCGACCACCCCGAGCGGAGCCGGGCGAGCTGCTGACCGCGCTGCTCGAGGAGTGGCCGACCTACCTGGCCTATGCGGCGTCATACGCCTACCTCGCCGTCATCTGGCTGAATCACAAGGCCGCCTTCACCCGCATCCGCGAGATGGACCGCGGTCTGCAGTGGGCGAACCTCGGCATCCTCGCAGCCCTGGCCCTGATCCCGTGGCCCACCGCGGTGATCGCCGAGACGGCGCGGACGGGCAACCTCACCGACGAGCGGGTCGCGGTCGCGCTGTATGCCCTCATCGGAGCCCTGCTGTGCTCGGCCTGGCTCGTCTTCTTCTCGCATCTGGCGCGGCATCCCGACCTCACGAACGACGACGTGGAGGACTCGTACTTCGCGCACGAGCGACCGCGCGCGCTCATCGGCGTCGCCCTCTACCTCGCCGCCGGGCTGCTCGGAGTCCTCGTGCATCCGCTGGTCGCGTCCGTGATCTTCCTCGCCATCCCCGTGTTCTACGGCATCACCAGCCACGGGCACGACCGGGCGCCCCGGCCTTTCCCCCGGGGGAAGCAGGACGAGCGTTGACCCCAGGACGGGACGAGGGTGACGGTGGGCTGTGACCCCCGTCCTGGGCCACGCATCATCAGCGCGTGAACAAGAGGACACCGGCCAAGATCGCCGCAGTGACCCCGATCAACGCGGGCCATCCCCACCAACTCCCCTTCGGGGGCCTGCCGGTCGCCGGTGGCATGCCCAGCCGCGCTCGGATCGCGTCTGCCTTGGACTCGAGCTCTTCCGAGCGATCCTGCAGGTGGAGGGGGGACCCCTCCGGCCATCGCATTCGATCGCGCGAGATGCTCTCGAGTTCGATGCGGATCTCCTCGAGCTGCCGCCGCAACTCACCCGTCTCTTCGGGGTCGATCTCGTGCCGGTCGTGAGTGTTCACCGTGTCGTCCATCTCGCATGAGCGATGCCAGGGAAGATGCGTGGGCAGTTCGCCCCTCAGATCCTCGCCAGGGTATCCGACGCTGCCGCCGAGACGGTGGAGTACGAGACCAGGAGCGTTCAGACAGTCCGTGGCACCGAGAAGCTCATGACCGCGAAGTGGGAGAAAGACGGCTGGGAGCTCGTCACCCAGAACACCGGCAAGGTCCGCACCGAGCTCGTCTTCCGCCGCCCCAAGCCTGCGTTCCCGTGGAAGCCGCTCGCGATCATCGGCGGCGTGCTGGTGGTCCTCGGCATCTTCATCGGGATCATGGTCGCGGTCACCGGCGATGACAAAGAGGGCAGCCCGGCACCGGCGGACACTCCCCGCTCCGAAGCCGTCGCGCCGCAAGACGAGTCGTCGACGGAGCCCCAGGAGTCCACCGCGCCGGCTCCCGCTGAGGAGAGTCCGCTGACCGTCGAGAACAACGCCGACCTCGCGGCTCTGCTCACGGGTCCCCAGGACGGCCCGACCGTCGAGGCCTTCGCCGCGCAGTACGCCGGCCAGCTGATCGAGTTCGACGGCGCGATCGGGGCGATGAACCGCCATGAGGGCTCCACGACCCGTTACGACATCCTCATCGCGAGCGGCGACTACAGCGAGACCCATTCGAACGGTGGCCCGAGCTTCCAGTTCCGCGACGTCTCCATCACGAACGACCTGCACCTGACCGATGACGCGCCGGACACGATCGGCGTCGGCGACAACCTCCACGTCATCGCTCGCGTCGGCTCGACCGACGGTCAGCTCTTCCTTCTCACGCCGGTGCAGACCAGCGTGCGCTGAGGTCTCCGCCCGGTAGCCAGGGGCACTGCCATGGCTCGCTTCCCACGCGTCCAGTTCCCGCCGCCATCTCGACTTCCAGAAATCTAATACAGTGAGATAGTCAACGTCGGCTAAACTAGCACACTGTTATAGACGGATGGCTCGTGAGGGAAAATGGACGAAGCATCGAAGGAACCGGGAACGCGGGCGAAGATACTCATCGCTGCGGCAACCATGCTGGGCGAGAACCCCACAGCACGTCTGAGTGTGAGAGCAGTGGCAGCCCGCGCTCAGGTGAGCACGGGCTCGCTCCGCCACTTCTTCCCGACACAGCGGGAACTCATCGACACGGTGGTGGCCGCGATGTATGACCTGGAGATCCCCGATGATCCGATCAATGATCATTCCTCGACGGCGGAGGAACGACTCATCGCATGCTTACAGCTGATCCTCCGTCAGGTCGGGGTGGGCGAGAGCGTCCGGAAGCAATGGGGGGCGCTGTACGAGGCGTATGTGGCCACGGCTCCATCCGAGGACGAGGCAGCGACCTACATCGCGCTGGACCGCATGGGGCGGCATCGCATCGCGCAATGGCTGACCACCTTGATCGACGAGGGTGCGATCTCCGGAGGTCGGGTCGAGGAGCGAGCGCGATTCCTCTCGACCGTGCTGGCGGGGCTCATGACCGAACGTGCGCTGCCCTCCGATGCCGTGGGCGTCGACGCCGAGATGGCGAGTCTGCGGCTCGCCGTGCACGCGGTCATGAGCGAGTGGCCCGACGCGCGATGATCACCACCCCCATCACACCCGAACTCGTCGACGGCGTGGCGCGGCTCGAGAAGGTGGAACGCGGGATGAGGCCGCACAGGCTCCCCTCACACGTGTATCAGCGTGACGCCGACTTTCAGCTGCGCCTGATGGAGGCGCAACCATCCGCCGCCCCTGCACCCGGACAGCGAGACGCACCGCCTCATCGGCACGCGCTTCGCCGACCTCGTCTTCGCGCCCACCGGGGCGTTCGGAGGTGCGTGAGGGCATGCGCCGAAATCTGACCTTCGGCCTCTGCTGCCTTCTCGCCGGCTTCGCACTCACGGGCTGCGTGGGCGCGCCTCCGCCTGCCGCCGAATCCGCCCCGGCGTCTCCTCCGGCCCGTGCGACCTCATCGAACCTCGACGCGCTCGTGGCAGACGAACTCGCGGGTCTCGAACGGGAATACGACGCGACCGTCGGCGTCATGGCGGTCGACACCGGAAGCGGTGAATCCGTCTCGTACGGCGAGGACCGTCGCTTCGGCTTCGCCTCCACCATCAAGGCCTTCGCCGCGGCGGTCTTCCTCCAGTCCGTGTCGGGCGCAGCCCGCGACGAGATCGTGCGGTGGACGACGGAAGAAGCCGCCGCCGCCGGCCATGCACCCGTGACCTCGCAATACGTCGAGGACGGCCTGACCTACGCGCAGCTCGCCGAAGCCGCCGTGCGCGTCAGCGACAACGCGGCTCTCAATCTCATCCTCGACCGGATCGGCGGTCCCGCAGCCCTCGACGATGCACTCGCCGAGCTGGGCGATGCCACCACGGAGGTCGTGAACGACGAGCCGACCCTCAACACGATTGAACCGGGCAGCGCCGAGGACACCACGACCGCTGCCGCCTTCACGGCCTCGCTCGCGAGGATCCTGGACGGCTCTACATTGTCCGCTGCGGACACGGCGCTGCTCGTCGACTGGATGAGCGACAACCGCACCGGAGACGCCCTCATCCGCGCCGGTGCACCAGCAGGCTGGACGGTCGCCGATAAATCCGGAGGCGCAGGTCCGATCCGCAACGACATCGCCCTCGTCACGCCACCCGGAGAAGACCCCATCATCATCACGGTGCTGACGTCGCGGAACGATCCACATGCAGACTTCGACAACACGCTCGTGGCCGGAGCCGCCTCCATCGCCCTGCACGCACTCGACCGCAGCACCTGAGGAGAAGAATGTCGCACAGCGATCGGACCACCGCCGCCAACCTGCATGACAGCGTTAGGAACGGTCGGGTCACCTGGCCCGACCTCTGGCTGGCCACCGGCGTCGCCATCACGCTCTACGCGATCGGGATCCTGCTCTACCTCCAGATGCCGGACGATGACGCGGTCGCCAAGGGCCTGGCGCTGTTCGCGATCTCGGGGCTCGCGCCATCAGGCGGAGTACTCGTCATGATCGCCCTTCGCAGGCGTCCGGCAGCGCTCTTCGGCATCACGCGTGTGGCGCCGAAATGGCTCGCGATCGCATTCATGATCGGCATCGGAGTCGTCGCTCTCAACCTGGCCGTGACGACGCTGGTGAGCATGACCACGGACGCCGCCAATCTCCAGAGCGGTTACCAATCCGCGGCGACCAGCGGCATCGGCGGGTTCCTCGGCGCCATCCTCCTCGGAGCGGTCCTCACCCCGATCGGCGAGGAGCTGCTGTTTCGCGGAGTGCTCTTCACCCTGCTCACCCGCTATGGCGTCTGGCTCGCGGCGATCCTCAGCAGCATCGTCTTCGCGCTCAGCCACGGACTCAACCTGTCGACGCCGGTCGCCGTCATCGTCGGCCTCGCGTCCGCCTGGCTGATGCACAAGACGAAGTCGGTCTGGCCCGGAGTCGTCGTGCACGCCGTCAACAACGCGTCCTCATCGATCATCTCCGTCGTCTACGTCCACCTCATCGCCGGCTGAAGGCACGTCCGTCCGCGGGGATCGTGGTGTCTAGGCCTTCGCCCCCTGCACGAGCGTGCCCACGGTGTCGACGAGACCGGGGAACCGCTTCTCGAGGTCCACGGTCCGCAACGAGAGCAGGCATCTCGTGCCCTCCGGATCGAGCGGGGTGGCTGACCGGCGCCGAGTACCGCGTCGACGTCGGCATCACCCCCACGCTATAGGAGGAGCGGTCGCGCTAGACGGCAGACGTCACCCTGCGAACGATGCCGGCGACGAGTGTTCCGATCTGCTCGTGCGTCGTGAGGGTGAGCCGAAGACGACCCCCCTGCGTGAGAACACCGAGGATGCGCTCGCCTCTCACCTGCGTGGTCATCGTCGGACCCCAGATCGAAAGCACGCCGGAGCCCTCGTCGGCGGAGACACCGAGATTGCTGATCTCCAGGTCGGCGGCCGTCGCGGTGAGCATCGCCGCCTCGGCCGCCGCCGCGTCGCCGGGCGGGAGCGACGCGAGTATCGCGATCGATTCCGCCGCGCGCTCCCGGGCAGACCGCAGCTGCATGGAGGCACGCCGCGCCAGCGACCACAGGTCGTCTTCCGCGTTCGCACTCAGCATCACGGTGGTCGCGACGAACCGATTGACCACGGCGTCGTCGAGCCCGAGGAGCGGACGCAGGTCGATGGGCACGTTGATGCGGACCTGCTCCTGCGGTGAGCCCGCGAGCAGCTCCAATGCCGCAGCAGCACACAGGACCCCCTGAACGGTCGAATCATTCGCTCGGGCAGCGGCACGAAGGCGGCCCGTCGTGACGTCGTCGAGCTCGGCGACGTCGATCGTGGGCGATGCGGCATCGAAGGGTCGGACGGCAGCGGGCCTCGGCGCCTCCTCGTCGGCAGACAGGCCGACCGCCGGCGTTTCGGCGGAAGGCAAGAGCTGCACGTGATCCTCTTGAGCGTCCGGGACGGTGCGCGCGCGCCGCGTTCGTCCTGCCAGCAGGGCGACCAGATCGTGAACGGCGAGGAGGGCTCCGCGTCCGTCGCTGATCTGATGAGAGAACGTGAGCACCACCGACGAGGCGCGCGTCGGCCCGGCGTCGGTGATCAACGTGGCACGAACCAGCGGGCTGCCCTCGGGGTCGATGGGGCGGGTCTGTTCGGCGGCGGCTTCGGTCTGCCAATCGCTCTCCCGCACCTGCCTCACGGGGATCAGGGCGTGGTCTCGGCGGAAGGTTGGGCGGTCGTCACCTCGGTCGATGCGGGCCGTCAGGAGCGGATGGAGAGCTTGCAGCTCGAAGAGCGCGCGCCTCAGCCGCCCCGGGGAGATCGGCGAGGCAAGTTCGACGGCGAGCGAGAACTGCACGGGATTGCGGGAGATGTAGAGATCGATGATCCGCTCGAACGCTCCCAACGGGCGAAGGGTGGACGTGGGGGGCATGTTCATCGGCTCTCCGGTCTATTACGGCGTGCTAGCGTACTCAGAAGCTAGCACGGCGTGCTAGCTCGCGGAGGGGAGGGCCTGCCGCTCGACTCGGTTCCACCCGCTCGAACGAAGAGGAGAGACGATGACGAGAGACATCGATTGGGACGCATTGGCGAGCCGTCTGCGCGATGTGATGGGAGAGCGGGTGCTCCAGCCGGGAGACGATTCGTTCGCGACGGCCGTCGCACTCTGGAGCGCACACCCGACGCATCGCCCGGAGATCATCGCCCGAGTCGCGAGCACTGCAGATGTCCGATACGTGCTCGAATCGGTCCCGGACGACGTGCCGATCGCCGTCCGAGGCGGCGGCCATGACTGGGTCGGCCGAGCGCGGGCGGAGAGCGGCCTCACCCTCGACCTCTCGCAGCTGCGCGGCGTCTGGATCGATGCGACGGCACGAACCGCCACGGTCCAGGGCGGGGCCCGCCTGGAGGACGTGATCAATGCCGCAGGGGAACACGGCCTCGTCGCCGCAGTGGGCACGGTCAATGAGGTCGGCTTCACCGGGCTCGCCCTCGGCGGCGGATACGGCCCCTACCTCGGGATTCTCGGCCTCGCAGCCGACACCATCATCTCGGCAGAAGTCGTTCTTGCCGACGGGTCGATCGTGGCAGCCTCCGACGCGGAGAACGCGGACCTCCTCTGGGCACTTCGCGGAGGGGGCGGGAACTTCGGCGTCGTCACCTCTCTCGAGATCTCCCTCGAGGAAGTCCCGACCATGCTCGCCGGGACCGTCGTCTTCTCGCCGGCCGACATGAGTGAAGTGCTCGCCTCCCTCGACCGGGCCCTCCCCACCTTCCCCGATCAGCTCGCCGTCAGCCCCGCGATCGGCAGCGGCCCCGACGGCCACGCCGCGCTGCTCGTGACGCTGCACTGGAGCGGCGAAGCCGACGAGGGTTCCGAGTGGGTGCGAGTGATCGAACGCCTGGGAACACCTCTGGCATCCACGATCGGACCCGCCACGCCACAGCAGGCGCTCCACGCGCTCGACGGCATGTTCCCCTCCGGGCGTCACTACACACTCCGCACGGCGTCCGTGACCGGCCTCACACCCGAGGTCATCGAGGTCCTGGCGGACGGAGAGCGACGCCGCACGTCTCCTCTGAGCGCGATCAACATCCACCATTTCCACGGCGCCGCCACCCGCATCAGCGCCGACCATTCCGCATGGGCGCTCCGGGAACCGCACCTCATGGTCGAGATCATCGCAGCCACCGCCGACACGGACGGTCACGACGAGCAGATCGCCTGGGCGGATCGCATTCTCGACGCGCTCCACCCCCTCGCCCTCCCTGCCGCCTACCCGAACCTTCTCCCACCCCGCGACACCGCACGTGCCGCCGCGACCTTTGGCAACAACATCTCCCGCCTCGACGCCGTGAAACGAGACGTGGACCCGACAGGCAGGTTCACCGGCATCCCCATCGGGTCGACTCCTCGCGGTCGATGACACCGGGGAAGCACGACATCGTCTGACCTGATCACCGCTGCCGTGTGGTGGATCACGCGGAGGACCGGCCCTGCACGCACCCCGGCCCTGAACGGCCCAGCCGACCGTCCGTCGTGATCGTCACGATTACCTCGGATGCGACTCGCTCTCGCCCGAGGGCTTCACGCGTCTCGGAGCATGCCTTCGACCGCTGCGACGACCGCGCGCCGATGCGCCGCGATTCGGCGCGGATCGTCGTGCGCACCCTCGAGGCCCGTGAGGCCGGTCGGAGAGAGCTGCCAGGCCTGCGCGATCGCGTAGATGAAGACGAGGACGTCGACCGGCGACAGAGCGCCCGGGCTCGCCGCCCGCACCCCCTCCACCTTGGCGGAATACACGTCGCTGGGCTCAGACAGCGCGGAAGGTCGCTCCAGCCGTGCCCACATGCTCAGGCGGAGAATGTCAGGACGTTCCTGGTGATGGTCGAACACTCTCCCCGCCCATCCGGCCAGGTCGTCGGGATCCGGAGGCACATCGTTCGCGAGCGTGCGCAACGCGGTCTCGAGTGCAGCATCGAAAAGACCGCTCTTGCCCCCGAAGTACGCGTAGATCATCCGCACGTTGCTCTCGGCGCCCCGCGCGATCCGATCGACCCGGCCGCCGGCGAAACCGTGCGCGGCGAACTCCTCGATGGCCGCGGCCAGGATCCGTGACCGGGTGGCTTCCGCGTCTCTCATGCGCTGCCCTTCGACTTGACGATCTCCGACCGCGCTTCTACGTTATCGGTAAGTAGTTATTTACTTATCGAGGAGTCAGCATGGATCATCCAGAGATCGCGATCGTCACCGGCGCAGGCCGGGGGCTGGGGCAAGCGACCGCGCTGGCCCTCGCCGAGAACGGATACCGCGTCGTCGTGGCGACCCGCTCCGGGGCGTCGGCCCGCGCCGTCGTGAGCCGCATCGAGGAAGCCGGTGGCGAGGCGCTGCCGCTGCATTTGGACATCGGGGACCCGCGGTCCATCGACTCCGCGACGACGACGCTTCTCGCCGCGGTCGCTGCGAAGTGGCCGGGGTCTCCCCTCGCGGTGCTCGTCAACAACGCGGGGATCGGGCGCTTCGCCCCTCTGGGTGAGGTGAGGGCCGCCGAGATCGACGACACGTTCGGCGTCAACGTCCGCGGGCCGTTCCTCTTGATCCAGGCACTCGCACCGCACCTCGCCGAAGGCGGACGGGTGGTGAACGTGTCGAGCTCGCTGAGTCGTCATGTGAGTCCCGCCACCGCCGTCTATGCGGCATCCAAGGCGGCCGTCGAAGCCCTGTCGCGGAGTCTCGCGCTCGAGCTCGGACGACGCGGCATCCGCATCAACACGATCGCCCCCGGTCCGACGGCCACCGACTTCAATGGCGGCGCCATGCGCGACGACGCAGAACTGCGCGCCGGGCTGAGCCAGCAGACCGCGCTCGGCAGGGTCGGCGAACCGGCGGAGATCGCCGATGCCATCGTCGCGCTCGTCGCGCCCGGCATGCGGTGGGTCACAGGTGAGCGCCTCGAGGTCTCCGGTGGAGTCCTCCTGTGAGCACGATCGCCGTCTTCGGCTCCACCGGGCAGACCGGCCGCCGCATCGTCGACCGCCTCGCACGTGACGGAAAGGATGTCCTGGCCATCAGCCGCCGAACCGGCGGCAGCGCCCTCGGCGTCCGGACTGCCACCGCCGACCTCACCCGCACGAGCAACCCGCCAGCCACGGAGTCTGCGAGTGAATGTCATCCATCCTGAGCCCGAGCGAGTGGAGAGACTGGGCTTACCGCAACCGCTTCGTCGAACATGACGAAGGCCCCGCATCCCAGTCATATCAACGGGAGTCGGGGCCTTCGTGGTGGCGGTGACGGTGGGATTTGAACCCACGGTAGGGGGTTACCCTACACAACTTTTCGAGAGTTGCACCTTCGGCCGCTCGGACACGTCACCGCGGATCAGTTTACGACACACGGGGCGACCGCGCGAATCGAGCGGTCACCAGGCCGCGGCGACCGCGGCGTGGGTGCGGAGGATGCCCTCGGTCGAGCCTGCGGGGGCGCGACCGATGCCGCACTCGGTGGCGACGCCGAACGCCGGCACGAACGGGGTCGCTGCGGCGATCCGTCGACGGGCGCCCTCCTCGCCGTCCTCCCGGTGCACGAGGCCGAGGTACAGCTCGTCCACGGGCTCGAGCTGTGCGAGCGGGGCGAAGTAGGCCGCGTCGTCGTGGGCGATCGGCACCGGGAGGTGCAGCCACGTGAGCGGTCGGGAGCTCGCGGCGGCCACGGCGTTCGCGTAGCGCACGAGGTTCCCGGCGTCGGACGGCTCGAAGAAGTGCTTCTCCCCCGCGTCGCCGTAGCAGAGGTGCACCCCCACCTCGACGTCGGCTGGCACCGCGTCGACGAGGGCGGCGAGGCGCGACACCAGCCCGTCGAACGGGTCGCCCGGCCACCACGCCTCCATGACCGCGCCGTAGCCCGACGCGCGTTCGATGATGCCCATCTCGCTGGCCACGTCCCACTGCACGGCGAGGTCGTGGTGCGGGATCCCGGCGAGGATCTCATCGAGCTCGCGCAGGATGGCCGCGGTGTACACCGGCTCGATCGCCGCGCGGTCGTCGCCGTGGAAGAACGAGGAGATCACGGCGAGCGGCGTGGGCAGCGACACCTGGAACCGGGTGCCCGGCGCCACGGCACCCTCCTCGCGGAGCCGGGTGAACAGGGCGTACGACTCGAGAGCGGCCTCGGCATACCCGAGCGGGGGCAGCTCGATGCGCGCGGGGTCGACGCCCTCGGCGAGGCGGAGCCCCCGCGCGTCGATGCCGGCCGGGAACGGGATGGGCTCGTCGCCGATCCGCTCGATGCCGTCGGCCCGGCCGATCACGTCGGGCTGGAACATGATCCAGTGGAACCGCTTGCCGACCTCGCCGTCGGGGAGGCGGCGCAGGCGGTCGCCCAGCAGCTCCGCCGCCGTGCGCATCGTGGTCTCGGCGTCGTCGTAGTTCACACTGCCCACGAGAAGGGCACCCTGGGGCTGCGTCATCGCCCCAGGATATCGGTGGGGTGCGGCGCGACCGCCCGCGCCTTTTGCCCGGTCGTGGCGCCCGGCACCTCCGCACCAGCCGGTTAGGATTGCCTAAGAACCCGCCGTCTTGGGGTGGCATCGACGGGAAGGACAGCAGCATGGCATTCATCACCTCGGAGGCTCTCGCCGACACCGGCTACGTCGTCCTCGACGACGACACGAGCCCCATCGATCCCGCCGAGTGGCGCGACCTGGAGTACGTCGGCTGGCGCTCGTCCGGCATCACCCGCTTCGCCCCGCTCACCAGCTACGCGGGCGACATCGACTGCAACGGCTTCTGGAACCGCACGCCTCCCCGCACCGACAAGGACGGCGTGTGGATCGACGCGCAGGTCGCGATCGCGCCGACGCTGCAGAGCCGGGCGCTGGAGCCGGGCGCGGGCATCGGCCGGTGCCGCGTGATCGAGCTGCAGCCCAACGACTACGCCGACGCGATCTACAACCTGCACCAGGACGACAACAACCGGCTCAACGAACCGGGCACGGGCTGGGTGGTGCGCGGCTACGTCAACCTCACCGACGACACGGAGTCGATGCTCATCCTCCGTGCCGACCGCTTCGACCCCGCGACCGAGGTGCGTCTGCCACTGCACGCCGGCTCCCGCATCGTGATCGACACGCAGCGGTTCTGGCACGCCGTGTGGCACCGCGGCACGGCCCCGCGGTACGCCCTCATCACGTCGTGGACCAGCGGCCCCGAGCTCGACGCCTACATCGCCGCGCACCACGGAGACCCGCACCCGCCCACCGTCGAGCTCGACCCGCGCCTGGTCGAGGCCGCGCAGGTGGAGATGCACCGCCGCATCGAGGAGCGCCGCCGCGCGTTCGAGGCGCAGGGCATCGTGATGGAGCCGCCCGTCGACATGAGCGTCTGACCTCGATGTCCCGCCGCGACGCCGGTCGCGCGACGCCTCAGAGCGTGCGACCGCCGTCGAGCCGCACCACCCGGTCCACCGTTCCCGCGGGGGGATCCACGTGCGAGATCAGCAGCACCGTTTGGTCGCCCGCGGCGTCGAGCAGGTCGCGCAACAGGGCGTCCGAGGCGTCGGGGTCCACGCCAGCGGTCGGCTCGTCGAGCACCAGCACCGGGAACCCCCGGAGCAGCGCGCGGGCCAGGGCGATGCGCTGCGCCTGGCCGCCCGACACCAGCGCCCCGCGGTCGCCCACCCTGGCGTCGAGGCCCCCGCGCTCGCGCGCCCACGCCCCGAGCCCCACGCGGTCGAGCGCGTCGAGGAGCTCCGCGTCGGTCGCGGTGTCCCTGGCGAACAGGAGGTTCTGCCGCAGATCCTCGTCGAACAGCTGCGGGTGCTGCTCGCACAGGCCGATCGTGCGGCGCAGCGCCGGACCCGACAGTGCCGCGGCGTCGCGCCCGTCGATGCGGTACTCCCCTGTCACGCGGAGGAACCCGACCAGGGCGGCCGCGAGCGAGCTCTTGCCCGCACCGCTCGGACCGGTCACGAGCACGCGCTCCCCGGGCCGGAGGTCGAGGTCGACGCCGCGCAGTGCCGGGACCCCTCCGGGCCAGTGCGCCGCGACCCCGCGGAGCGTGACCCGCGGTGTGCCGTCGAACGCGACATCCTCCCCCGCGTCCGTCCGCAGCTCCGACGGCATGCGCTCCGGCAGCACGTCCACGATGCGCTCGGCGCTCGCCCGCACGCTGCGCCACGAGGCCGCGGCGATCGGCACGGCCCCGAACACCTCGAACACCACCATCGGCACGAGCACCGCGACCGCGAGCCACGGCGCATCGATCGCCCCGGTCGCGAGTCCCGGCGCGGCCGCCGCGAGCGCCCACACCGACGCAGCCCCCGCCACGAGCGACACGGTGCCCGCGGCGACGGCCTGGGCGACCGAGGCCCTGCTCACGACCCGGCGCAGGGCGGCGTCGGCCACCCGGATGCGCTCGCGCGCCTGGCCCTCCGCCCCGTAGGCGAGCAGCACGTCGAGACTGCCGAGGTAGTCGACCAGTGCCGCCGACACCTCGGCGCGACGGGCAGACACGGCCGACTCGGCCCGGGAGCCGAACACCCACCCGAGCCCGATCGCGGCGAGCGCGGCGACGACCAGGCACACGGCGAGGGTCAGCGCGGCCGCGGGCGACACGAAGGCGAGGAACCCCACAGCCCCCACGGCGACGAGCGCCGACACCGCGAGCGGCTGCACCACCCGCAACGGCAGGTTCTGCAGATTCTCCACGTCGTCGACGAGCGCCGCGAGCACCTGTCCCCGGTCGGTCGCGCCGAGCCCCGCGGGAGAGAGCGGGATGAGGCGGCGCACCAGGTCGGAGCGCGTCGAGGCCAGCTGCCGCAGCGCCGCATCGTGCCCGCTGAGCCGCTCGAGGTAGCGGGTCACGGCGCGGGTCACGGCGAAGAACCGCACCCCGACCACGGCCACCGACAGCGGCACGAGCGAGTCCACGATCGAGGCGCTCACGATCAGCCAGCCGCTCACCGCGAGCAGGCTCACGGCCGCGCCCGCCGACAGCACGCCCCAGATCAGGCCGGGCAGGAACCGCGCGACGGGCGGCTGCGCCAGGCGGAGAACCTCGCGCACCCGCCGGGCCCTGGTGGTCTCGCTCATGCGCTCACCCCCAGGGCGACCACGCGGTCGGCGATGTCGCGCGCCGACCGGCGGTGGGAGACCAGCACCACGGTCGCTCCGGCGTCCGCCCGCGCGCGCAGCGAGGACCACAGCCGCTCCTCCGTGGCGGGGTCGAGCGCGCTGGAGGGTTCGTCGAGCGCGAGCACGGCGTGCGGCATCCCCGCCTGGCGGTAGAGCGCCCGCGCCACCGCGACCCGCTGCGCCTGCCCGCCCGACAGTCCGCTGCCCTGCACGCCGAGCTCTCGCGCGGGGTCGATCCCCTCGGCGCAGGCGGCGTCGAGCGCCCTCCGCACCCGCTCGGCATCGGGCTCCGGGTCGCCGAGGGCGACGTTGTCCGCCACCGTGCCGCGGATGAGCCCGGGCGACTGGCCCGCCCACGCCAGCCACTCCGACGACGCGAGGCCGCGGACGTCACGCCCGGACCACGTCGCCTCGCCCGCGAACGGCACCGCGCCCCGCAGGGCCGCCAGCAGACTCGACTTGCCCGCGCCGCTCGGCCCCTCGATGAGGGTGATGGTGCCGCGCTCGGCGGTGAACGACACGGGCGGCAGGTCGCGCACACCCAGCTGCTCCACGACGAGGGCGCCGTCCGTGGGGGTTCGCGACTCCGGAGAACGGACGGCGGCTGCGCCGGGGACCGCGCCGGAGGCGCTCACCGCGGCAGGCGCTCCCGAGTCGTGTACCCCGGAGCCGTCGCCCCGCGCCTCGTCGAGCACCGCGAACACGTCCTCGGTCGCGGCGACCCCCTCCGCCGCCGCGTGGAACTGCACGCCCACCTGCCGGATGGGGAGGAAGGCCTCGGGCGCCAGCAGCAGCACGAACAGCCCGACCTCGAGCGTGAGCTCGCCCGACAGCAGCCGGAACCCCACCGCGACCGCGATGAGCGCCACCGCCAGCGACGACAGCAGCTCCATGGAGAAGCCCGACAGGAACGAGAACCGCAGCACCTTCATGGTCTCGCGACGGTAGTCGTCGGCGGTGGCCTCGATGCGGTCGGCCGCCCGGGCGTCGCGGCCGAACAGGCGCAGCGTCGACAGTCCCTGCACGGTGTCGGCGAACCGGGCGGCCAGTCGCTGCAGCGTCTGCCACTGCCGCTTCTGCACGGTGCGGGTGGCGATGCCGATCAGGATGAGGAACAGCGGGATGAGCGGCAGGGTGATGAGGGCCGTGAGCCCGCTCGGCCAGTCCTGCCACCACATGACCGCGACCAGCACGGGTGTCGCGATCGCCGTGAGCACCAGCTGCGGGATGTACCGGGCGAAGTAGGCGTCGAGCGCCTCCAGCCCGTGCCCCGCGGTCACCGCGAGCGCCGTCTGGTTCCGCTGCGCCAGCCACCCCGGCCCGAGGCGCCCGACGGCCGCCACGAGCGCGGAGCGCAGCTGCATGCCCGTGCGCGCGGCCGCCCGTGTACCCGCGGCGTCGGACGCGGCGATCAGCACCCCGCGCACCAGTGCCGTCGCGAGCAGCGTGAGCAGCACCACGGTGACGTCTCGTCCGGCGATCGCGCCCGTGATGGCCTCGGTCAGCAGCCACGCGAACGCGATCGTGACCGCGGTCTGCGCGACGCCGATCACCGCGGAGGCCGCGAGGTACCCACGGGCGGCGGCCGCGTAGCGCAGCAGTCTCGGGTCGACGGGTTTCATGCGGGGGCGATCATCGGGGGCGGGGCAGGGTCACGCGTGGGCCGGCGCCCCCTCGATCGAGCTGCGGGTGACGCGCTTGCGGAACACCCAGTATGTCCAGGTCTGGTACGCGATGACGAGCGGCAGCGCGATCAGCGCGGTCCAGGTCATGATCTGCAGCGTGTACGGAGTGCTCGACGCGTTCGCGATCGTCAGGCTGAACGCCGGGTCGATGGTCGACGGCATGACGAACGGGAACAGCGCGGCGAACAGCATCACCACGGCCGTCATCACCGTGACGATGCCCGCGGTGAAGGCCTGGCCGTCTCGGCCCCGCAGCGACAGCACGATCGCGGCGATGAGCGACACCGCGGCGATGGCACCGGCACCCGCGACCAGCCACAGCAGCGGCGCCTCCCGCCCCGCGGCGAGGAAGTAGGTCCACAGCACCGTCGCGGCGGCGGCGATCACGGTGGGCACGGCCGCGCGGGCGGCGAGCTTCCGGGCATCGGCGTGCACCTGCCCGTCGGTCTTGAGCGCCACGAACAGCACGCCGTGCAGGAAGAACAGCAGCAGGGTGGTCACGCCGACCAGCAGCGCGTAGGGGTTGAGCAGCGAGAAGAAGCCGCCGACGTAGATGTGGTTCTCGTCGATCGCGACGCCCTGCACGATGTTGCCGAAGGCGACGCCCCACAGCAGCGCGGGCACGACCGAGCCGATCACGATCATCCGGTCGAAGCCCTGCTTCCACTTCCTGCTCTCGCGCTGGTGGCGGTACTCGAACGAGACGCCGCGCAGGATGAGCGCGAGCAGGATGAGCAGCAGCGGCAGGTAGAACCCGCTGAAGAGGGTGGCGTACCACTCGGGGAACGACGCGAACAGCGAGGCACCGGCCACGATGACCCACGTCTCGTTGAGGTCCCACACCGGGCCGATCGTGTTGATGACCTGCCGGCGGGAGACGTCGTCCTTGCCGAGGAACGGCAGCGACATGCCGACGCCGAAGTCGAATCCGTCGAGCACGAAGTACCCCACGAAGAGGAAGGCGACGATCCAGAACCAGAGCGTTGCGAGATCCATGATGCTCCTTCCTCTCAGTACACGACCGACGGCAGCTGAGCCGTCTCCTCATGGGGCTGTTCATCGGTGTCCGGCCCCTTCTGGGCGGCCTTCACGATCAACCGCACCTCGACCACCGCGAGGGCGGCGTAGATCGCGGTGAAGGCGATCAGCGAGATGAGCACCTCGACACCGCTGACACCGGGCGAGACGCCGTCTCGCGTGGACATCAGCCCGAACACGATCCACGGCTGCCGACCCATCTCGGTGAACACCCAGCCCATGATGTTGGCGGCGAGCGCGAGCGGGAACGACCAGATCGCGACCTTCCACATCCACGGCGCGACCGGCTTCTTGGCGTTCTTGCGGGTGACCCAGAGGCCGGCGACCGCGACGAGGGCGGCGGCCATGCCGAGGCCAATCATCCAGCGGAACGACCAGTACGTGACCCACAGGATCGGGGCGAAGTCGGTCAGGCCCGTGGCGGCGTAGGTCTGGGCGTACTCGGCGTTGAGGTCGTTGATGCCGTGCACGCACGCGTCGAGCGTGTGCGTCGACAGCAGCGACAGCAGGTACGGGACGCGGATGGAGAACAGCTCGGAGCTGCCGTCCGGCGTGCCGAGCGTGAACAGGCTGAAGGAGGCGTCCGGTCCGCATACGGTGTTGAACGTCGCCTCGGCGGCGGCCATCTTCATGGGTTGCGCGGCGTACATCGCCAGGCCCAGCTGGTCGCCGGTGAGCACCACGCCCGCGGTGGAGAAGATCATGGCCCACAGCCCGAACTTGAGGGAGACGCGCATGGTGTCGAAGTGCTGGCCCCGCGCCAGGTGCCAGGCCGAGACCGAGATGACGACACCGGCGGCGAACATGAGCGCGCCGAAGATGGTGTGCGGGAAGGCGGCGAGCGCCACGGGGTTGGTCAGCAACGCCCAGAAGTCGGTGAGCTCGGCACGGTTGGTCGCCTCGTTGAACGTGTAGCCGACCGGGTTCTGCATGAACGCGTTCGCCGCGATGATGAAGTACGCCGACAGGATGCTGCCGATCGAGACGCACCAGATGGTCGCGAGGTGCAGCTTCTGCGGCAGCTTGTCCCAGCCGAAGATCCACAGGCCGATGAAGGTCGCCTCGAAGAAGAAGGCGAGGAGACCCTCGAAGGCCAGCGGGGCTCCGAACACGTCGCCGACGAAGCGGGAGTAGTCCGACCAGTTCATGCCGAACTGGAACTCCTGCACGATGCCGGTGACCACGCCCATGGCGAAGTTGATCAGGAAGATCTTGCCGAAGAAGCGGGTGAGGTGGAGGTATTGCACCTTGCCGGTGCGCACCCACGCCGTCTGGAAGATCGCGGCCACCAGGGCCATGCCGATCGTCAGGGGCACGAAGAGGTAGTGGTAGACGGTCGTCAGCCCGAACTGCCATCGGGACAGGACGAGCGGATCAAGCCATTCCATGCGCGACTCCTCTTCTGTCGGACTGCTGCGTCGTGGTGTCGCGCAGCTGCACCGTGCACTCCGATGGGCTCTGAGCGTCGCGCACGCACGCGGCGACGAGCGGTCCCCCGGCCTCGGTCAGCACGCTCTGCATGAGGCCCAGGTGCACCTGGCACAGGAGCGGGCGGTCTTCGGGACGGCCGGCGGCGTGCGGGCACGGGCTCAGGTCGACCGTCAGCACCCGGTCGTCGACGACCGGTTCGAAACCGCTCTCCTCCAGGTGCTCGACCAGGGCGTCGAGCTGGTGCACGGCGTCACGGCCGAGGGCGCTCGGGGCCGCGGAGGGCACCACGCTGCGCAGCAGGTCGCCGCGACGGGCCGCCGCCTTGGCCTTGTCCCTGGCGACCGGGCTCGATGCGTCGGACGCACCGGTCGCGGCGCGGTAGAGCGTGCGCGGGCGGCCGCGGGTGGTGCGGTGCTCCACCTCGGGGATCACGTAGCCGCCCTCGATGAGGCGCTGCAGATGCTCGCGGACGGTGTTGGCGTGCAGGCCGGTGGCCGCGCAGAGTTCGCCGATCGTGAGGTGCCGGGACGCACCGGTCACCCCCGCCTCGAAGAGCAGGTGCAGGATGCGCACCCGGGAGTAGCTCGAGATCGGTCCGCAGACGGACCCGCCGTTGGACATGTCTCCATTATTCTGGCGATCCACACCCCTGTTGGGGGACCGGGCCGTGAATAATCACCCGGGCGATAGGGATGTCTGATCCCGCCGATAGCCTGGGGGCATGGCCACCCGGAAACCCGCTCCCCCCGCCTACGTGTGCACCGAGTGTGGGTGGACGACGGCCAAGTGGGTCGGCCGCTGCGGCGAGTGCCAGCAGTGGGGAACCGTGCAGGAGCAGGCCACCCAGACCGGCATCCTCCGACGCGTGAGCGCCCTCGCCCCCACCGCCGACCGCGCCGCGCGACCGATCACGCAGATCACGACACAGGACGCACCCCGGCGCACGAGCGGGGTCGGCGAGTTCGACCGCGTGCTGGGCGGCGGCATCGTCCCCGGCGCCGCCATCCTGCTCAGCGGCGAGCCGGGCGTCGGCAAGTCCACGCTGCTGCTCGAGGTCGCCGCGCAGGCGGCACGTGCCGGGCGGCGGGTGCTGTACGCGAGCGCCGAGGAGTCCCCCGCTCAGGTGCGGCTGCGCGCCGAGCGCACCGGCGCGCTGCACGACGAGCTGTACCTGGCGAGCGAGACCGACCTCGCCACGATCCTCGGCCACATCGACGAGGTGCAGCCGCAGCTCGTGATCGTCGACTCCGTGCAGACGGTGTCGTCGTCACTGACCGACGGCGCGGCAGGACAGCCCAGCCAGGTGCGCGAGGTCGCCGCGACCCTCATCCGCGTCGCCAAGGAGCGGGACCTGCCGATCATCATCGTCGGGCACGTCACGAAAGACGGGCAGGTCGCCGGTCCCCGCGTGCTGGAGCACCTGGTCGACGTGGTGTGCCACTTCGAGGGCGACCGGCAGACGTCGCTGCGCTTCATCCGCGCGCTCAAGAACCGCTTCGGGCCGACCGACGAGGTGGGCTGCTTCGAGATGACCGGCGACGGCATCGCCGAGGTGCCCGATCCGTCCGGTCTCTTCCTGTCGCAGGGGGCATCCGAGCCCGGCACGTGCGTCGCGATCTCGCTGGAGGGCCGCCGCGCGCTGCCGGTGGAGGTGCAGGCGCTCACGGTGCCCAGCAACGCCCCGAACCCCCGGCGCATCGTGCACGGCCTCGACGCGTCGCGCGTCGCGATGGTGCTGGCCATCCTGGAGCGCCGGGCCGGGGTGCCCACGGGCAGCCTCGACGTCTACGTCTCCACGGTGGGCGGCGTGCGGTTCACCGAGCCCGCGGCCGACCTCGCGATCGCGATCGCGGTGGCGGGGTCCATCCAGATGATCTCGGTGCCGCGCACGGTCGCCGCGGTGGGCGAGCTCAGCCTGGCGGGCGAGGTGCGGCCGGTCACGCAGGCCGCGCAGCGCCGGACGGAGGCGGCGCGACTGGGCTACGAACAGGTGGTCGACGACCGGTCGAAGACGCTGCGCGCCGCCCTGGGCGACATCCGCTCGCGGAACGCGGCCCGGCGTCCCGACCGCGACATCCCGCCGTTCTGAGCCGCGGCGCCGCGATCAGGCGTCGAGCGCCTTGAGCAGCTCGACCGGATCCGCCTGCATGGGATGGGGACCGGCGATGTCGAGGAACACGGTCGTGATGGGGTGCGCGGAGAGGAACCGCCGCAGCCAGGCCGCGTCGTAGATGCCCACACCGGGCGGCAGGTTGGCCGGCTTGTTCTTCGCGTCGCTGAAGAGCAGCAGCGCCAGGTCGCCCGTGTTCGGGTCGCGGTACGTCCACACCTCGCCGCCGTCGAGCGGGTTGTCGCGCGCACCGGGCTTGATGAGCGGGACGACGGTCGTGCCGTGCCGCAGGGCCAGAGCGACCGCGGCCACGTCCTGCTTCTCGAGGGCCACCGCCAGCGCCTCGGACCGGAAGTCCTCGGGTGCGGGCTTCTTCTTGCCGGACTTCGCCTTCTTCGCAGCCATGTCTCCAGCTTAGGCATCGACACGACGAGCGCGGCTCCACGGCGACCTCCGGCCGGCGCGGGAAAAAGATTGGGGCCCTCTCGAGTCCTCCATTGGGGACTGGGGTACTCGAGAGGGCCCTCGGACTCTCGAGCGGCGGTGTCGAAGCGCTGGGGACGCTGTAGTTCGACGCCACTGGGGATGGCTTATGCCGCATAGGCGGAGAGTCATGTCTATGGTATCCCAAAGAACGACTCGTGTCAGCACAAGAGGCCCTCCGACGCGAAGGTCGCCGCAATTCGGATCGGTTGCCGCAGCAGACGAAGCAATCCGAAGCCGCACGTCCGGATCGCCCGCAAAGCCGTAGCGTGCGATCAGTAGAGCAGAAACTGCGCCGTGGTGGCGCTGGGGAAGCCGCCGATCGACACGGCCACATGGTACGACGCGCCGCCACCGGGCGCCCGCTGCCGGTTCTCCTGCGCGCACGTCTCCACGCTCGACCGGGTGCGGTCCCACACCACGGGCTCCTTGCTCACCACGGTCGATCCGGCGGTGAGCGTCGCGATCATGCTGCTCGGGTTCTCCTGGCAGTCCGTCGACCGCCACCACACGTCCGCGCCGCTCGACACCGTGAACACCTGGGTGCTCGACCCCACGTCGATCGTGCAGTCCGTGGCGCCCTTGTTCGTCAGCGAGATCGACAGGCGCGGGGTGACGCCCGCCGCGTAGGTGTCGGCGTCGGTGACAGCCGTGACCTCGATGTCCTTCGCCTGGCAGGCCACGACAGCGGGCGTCTCGGAGGCGCTCGGAGTGGGCGCCGGGCTCGCGGAACCCGTGGGCGGCGGCGTCGTCTCGGTCGTCGAGGAGGACGTCGGCGCCGGGGTCGCATCGGTCGCGGCGGCCCAGGGGCGCGCGACCAGCAGCCACACCGACACCCCGATCACCGCGAGGACCAGGATCAGCCCGAGCAGCACCACCAGACGCCGACGACGGTAGACGGCGGCGGAACGACGGGGCATGGTTCCAGGTTAAGCGATCGAGCCCCGCGATCCTGGGAGGCGTCGTGCGCCCGTCGGGCCTCAGAGCACCTTGAGCATGCGGGTGTTGCCGAGCGTGTTCGGCTTGACGTGCGCCAGGTCGAGGAACTCCTCGACACCCGCGTCTCCACTGCGCAGCAGCTGCGAGTACACGTCGGGATCGACGACCTGCTCGCCGATGGGGGTGAAGCCGCGGCGGCCGAAGAAATCCACCTCGAACGTGAGGCAGAACAGGCGCGTCAGTCCGAGTGCGCGCGCGTTCTCCTCCAGGCGCTCGACGATCGCGCGACCGATGCCGTGGTGCAGCCAGTCGTCGCGCACGAGCAGGGTGCGCACCTCGCCGAGGTCCTCCCAGATCACGTGCAGGGCGCCGCAGCCGATCAGCTCGCCGTCGGCCTCCGCCACCACGAACTCCTGCACCGCGCCGTACAGCACCGCCAGGTCTTTGCCGAGCAGGATGCGCTGCTCCACGAGCGGCTGGAGCAGGTTGCGGATGCTGACGATATCGGCGCTGCGGGCGGGCCGGACGATGTAGTCGCTCACCCGACCAGCCTAGAACCGCACCCTCCGTGCGCCTCCCAGACACGAGGAAGGGGCGGATGCCGCAGCATCCGCCCCTTCACGTCCGGGCTCACGACCCGGGTGGGATCAGTCGTTGCCGGTGATCGCCAGGTCGGGCGTACCGGCGATGGCGCCGCCGCCGGTGTTGACACCGACCGCGACCTTCTCGCCGCGCGGACCGTGCTCGAACAGGAACTCCCCGTCCTTCGCGTCGACCTTCACGTGGTCGCCCGAGTCGAGCTCGCCGTGCAGGATCTTCTCCGACAGACGGTCCTCGATCTCGTGCTGCATCGCGCGACGCAGCGGCCGGGCGCCCAGAGCCGGGTCGAAGCCGATCTCGATCAGACGCTCCTTGGCGGCCTGCGACAGCTCGATCGTCATGTCGCGGTCGAGCAGACGCTCGCCGAGGCGCTTCGTGAACAGGTCCACGATCTGCACCAGCTCGTCCTTGCTCAGCTGCGGGAAGACGATGATGTCGTCGACACGGTTGAGGAACTCGGGCTTGAAGTGCCGCTTGAGCTCTTCGTTGACCTTGCCCTTCATCCGCTCGTAGCTGGTGGCGTTGTTGCCCTCGATCTGGAAGCCCACGGGACCGCCGGCGATGTCGCGTGCACCAAGGTTGGTGGTCATGATGATGACCGTGTTCTTGAAGTCCACGATCCGACCCTGACCGTCGGTGAGGCGACCCTCTTCAAGGATCTGCAGCAGCGAGTTGAAGATGTCGGGGTGGGCCTTCTCGATCTCGTCGAACAGCACCACGCTGAACGGCTTGCGCCGCACCTTCTCGGTGAGCTGACCGCCCTCTTCGAAGCCGACGAACCCGGGAGGGGCACCGAACAGCCGCGAGACGGTGTGCTTCTCGCCGAACTCGCTCATGTCGAGCGAGATGAGCGCGGCCTCGTCGTCGAACAGGAACTCCGCGAGCGCCTTGGCCAGCTCCGTCTTTCCGACGCCCGTGGGGCCGGCGAAGATGAACGAACCGGAGGGGCGCTTCGGGTCCTTGAGGCCCGCACGCTGACGACGGATGGTCTTGGAGAGGGCCGCGATGGCCTCCTCCTGACCGATGACGCGCTGGTGCAGCGCCTTCTCCATGAAGACGAGTCGGCTGGACTCCTCCTCGGTCAGCTTGAACACGGGGATGCCCGTGGCCTGCGCGAGCACCTCGGCGATCAGGCCCTCGTCGACGACCGCCTGGGTCGCGACGTCGCCCGCACGCCACTGCTTCTCGAGGCGCAGCCGCTCGGCGAGCAGGCTCTTCTCCTCGTCGCGCAGCGACGCGGCCTTCTCGAAGTCCTGCTCCTCGGAGGCGAGCTCCTTCTGCTCGCGCACGGCGGCGATCTTCTCGTCGAACTCCCGCAGCTCGGGCGGGCTCGACAGGATCGACAGACGCAGGCGCGCGCCGGCCTCGTCGATCAGGTCGATCGCCTTGTCGGGGAGGAACCGGTCGGAGACGTAGCGGTCGGCGAGGTTCGCCGCGGCCACGATCGCGCCGTCGGTGATCTGCACCTTGTGGTGCGCCTCGTAGCGGTCGCGCAGCCCCTTGAGGATGTTGATCGCGTGCGGCAGCGTCGGCTCGTTCACCTGCACCGGCTGGAAGCGGCGCTCGAGAGCGGCGTCCTTCTCGAAGTGCTTGCGGTACTCGTCGAGCGTGGTGGCGCCGATCGTCTGGAGTTCACCGCGGGCGAGCAGCGGCTTGAGGATGCTCGCCGCGTCGATCGCGCCCTCGGCGGCACCCGCACCCACGAGGGTGTGGATCTCGTCGATGAAGACGATGATGTCGCCGCGCGTGCGGATCTCCTTGGTGACCTTCTTCAGGCGCTCCTCGAAGTCGCCGCGGTAGCGGGAACCGGCGATGAGCGAGCCGAGGTCGAGCGAGTAGAGCTGCTTGTCCTTCAGCGTCTCGGGAACATCGCCCTTGACGATCGCCTGCGCCAGGCCCTCGACGACGGCGGTCTTGCCGACGCCGGGCTCACCGATCAGGACGGGGTTGTTCTTGGAGCGGCGGGAGAGGATCTGCATGACCCGCTCCGCCTCCTTCTCGCGCCCGATCACCGGGTCGAGCTTGTTGTCGCGCGCGGCCTGGGTGAGGTTGCGACCGAACTGGTCGAGCACCGCGGAGCCACCCTGGGCGCCGGCGGGCGAGTCGTTGGTCTGCGCGCCGACCGACGCGGGCTCGCGCCCCGGAGCGCCGGACAGCAGCTGGATGACCTGCTGGCGCACCTTGTTGAGGTCGGCGCCGAGCTTGACCAGCACCTGGGCGGCCACGCCCTCGCCCTCACGGATGAGGCCGAGGAGGATGTGCTCGGTGCCGATGTAGTTGTGGCCGAGCTGCAGAGCCTCGCGGAGGCTGAGCTCGAGCACCTTCTTGGCGCGCGGCGTGAACGGGATGTGGCCGGTCGGCTGCTGCTGACCCTGGCCGATGATGTCCTGCACCTGCTCGCGCACGGCGTCGAGGGAGATGCCGAGCGACTCCAGCGCCTTGGCTGCGACGCCCTCGCCCTCGTGGATGAGGCCGAGCAGGATGTGCTCGGTGCCGATGTAGTTGTGGTTGAGCATCTTCGCCTCTTCTTGGGCGAGGACGACCACTCGACGGGCTCGGTCCGTGAATCTCTCGAACATGTTGACTCCTTATTCGCACGGGGCGAAGACGCATGAAGCGCTTGTACATCGAGAGTAACGACCAGGAATGCCGGGTATGCCCGTGTTCGCCGTGGGCATAGCGGGGGCTTGACCCGTTTATCGACAGTCGTTATGTTAACGAAAGTCGATAACCCCCCGATCTCCAGGAGGAGCCCATGCTCGCCACGGATAGACGACCCTCGCTCGCCGACGGCATCGCCCTCGGACTGATCGCGACCGGAGCCGTGAGCGTCGGAATCGGTGCGATCGTCGCCGTCGCCCAGGCCGCCGCCACCCTGTTCTCGCCGTCGCCGACGATCGCGATGCCCGTGCACGACGTCGACCTCACCGCCCTCGACGGAATGGCCGGGATCGAGGGCGCCACCGTCGACTCCGCACTCGTCACCCTCACCGCGCCGCCCACCGCCGCCCGCTGGCTGCTGCTGCTGGAGACGGCGCTGCCCGCGCTCGCCACGGTCGCCCTGTGCGCGGTGGTCTGGTGGCTGGGAGTGTCCCTCATCCGCTCCCGCCCGTTCCGCGCCTCGCTCGGGTGGATGTTCGCGGTCGCCGCCTGCCTGCTGATGGCCGGCACGCTGCTCGGGCAGTTCGCCGGCGGCATCGGCCGGGCCGAGATCGTGAAGGATCTGGCCGCGACCGAACCCGGCGTCGAAGACGTGCTGTGGACGCTGCTCGTGCAGTTCGACCTGGCACCCGTGGGGTGGGCGTTCGCCCTGGCCCTCGTGGCGGGCGTGTTCGCCGTCGGCCGCCGCCTGCAGCGCGACACGGAGGGGCTGGTCTGATGATCACGTTCGGCTCGGAGGCCGTCTGGCCCTCGCTGCTCAACATCGCGATCGCCCTCGCCGTCGGCGCCGCCGTCGTCGCCCTCGTCGTCTGGAACAGCCGCCGGCGCGGCAGCCGCACGGTCACCCTCGATGCGGCGCTCACGCTGTCGGGATGGTGGGTGATCCTGTCGGCACTCGGCGCGATCGCGGTCGTCGTCAAGGCGTTCGCGGTCGACTGGGCGGAGCTGCACGGGCGGACCGTCGTCTTCCTCGACTGGCCCGCCGCCCTCCCCTGCTCCGAGTTCGGCGACGGTGCGCACACCGCCCTCACCTGCGGCGGCACGGAACTGACGGACTTCACCGTGGGCAACGCCTCGCTCGGACTCCGCCTCCTCGCCGCGGCGGCACAGCTCAGCAGCCTGGCGCTCGCCACGGTGCCCGCCGTGGTCCTCGCCCTCATCTGCTTCCACACGCTGCGCGGGCGCGCGTTCTCCCTGGTCGTGACCCGCGCCCTCGTCGGCGGCGCGGTCACGCTCGTGGTGCTCGGCGTGGCCTCCGACCTGTTGAACGGGATCGCCGCCACGGCGGGCCTGCGGGAGGCCCTCCCGATCGGCAGCCCGTGGTACCCCGCGGCGTATCAGCTCACCGTGACGCCGCTGCCGTTCGCCGCCGCGCTCGGCCTGCTCGCCCTCGCCGCCGTGTTCCGGCAGGGCATGCGCCTGGAGCAGCAGCGCGCCGCCCTGGAGAAGGAGACGGAGGGGCTAGTGTGAGCCCGGCCGAGAGCGACGAGGAGTTCACCGGCATCCACTGCCGCCTGGACGAGCTGCTCGCCGAGCGCGGCATGACCCTCACCGAGCTGAGCGCCGCGGTCGGCGTGAGCATCGTCAACCTGTCCGTGCTCAAGAACGACCGCGCCCGCGCGATCCGCTACTCCACGCTGCGGGCGATCTGCGAGGCGCTGGAGTGCGACGTGGGCGACCTGCTCGTGCTCGCGGCCCGCTGACGCGGAGCATGGATGCGCCTCCGCACGCAAGCCCCTTCTATGGATCTGCTGTGGCGCACTAGCGTCGTCCGCATGAAGAAGCCAGCACCCGCGGCCCGCCCGGCCGCCCGCCTCGCTGCCCTCGTGCCCGCCGTCGCGCTCGCCCTGTCCCTCGCCGCGTGCGGCGGACCGGCCCGCCCGTCGTCCGACGAGGTGGCCGAGGGGATCCAGAAGGTGTTCGCCGGCACGAGCCAGGAGCAGGCGATGACCGACGAGGCCGCCAGCTGCCTCGCCGACGCGCTGGTCGACTCCGAGCTGAGCGACGAGACGCTCACCTACATCGCCAACGGCGAAGACAAGCAGAAGGACGAAGCCGACAAGGCGCTCACGACGCAGATCATCACCGACAACCTGAACGAGTGCGTCGCGCCCTGACCCCCCGAACCCGGAGCATGACGGCTGCGGAGGGGCGGCCGTCATGCTTCGTCATATCCGCCCAGGGAATTCCCAGCCAGCTCTAGCGTTGAGCCTCATGGCGCGCATCCCGGCGCGCCGCGATCTCTGGAGTCCCCACCTCGATGAGCACCACCGCACGCGCCCAGAAGGCGCCAGACACCCGCGGGCCGGTCCGGAAGCTGCTGACCTCGTTCGGCTTCCAGATCATCGCCGCCCTCGTCCTCGGCATCGCCGCCGGCCTGATCGGCCGTCAGCTCGGCGCCACGGCCGAGAACCCCACCGGTCTGTCCGCCACGCTCGACACGATCGGCAGCTCCTACGTCACGCTGCTGCGCGCGGCGGTCGTCCCGCTGATCTTCACCGCGATCGTCGCGAGCATCTCCAACCTGCGCCGCGTGCAGAACGCGGCACGCCTGGCCGGTCAGACCATCCTGTGGTTCGCGATCACCGCGTTCATCGCCGTCATCATCGGCATCGGGCTCGGCCTCGTGATCCAGCCGGGCAACCGCGCCGGCGAGGGCCTCGAGCCCGGCGACCCCTACACGGTCGGCACGTGGTGGAACTTCCTCCTCGGCCTGATCCCCCAGAACTTCCTCGGCCTCACGGTCAGCACCTCCCCCGGCGCGACCGAGGGCGCGTTCACCTCCACGGTGGGCTTCAACATCCTGCAGGTGATCGTCGTCGCCGCGGTCGTCGGCATCGCCGCCCTCAAGGCGGGCAAGAAGGCCGAGCCGTTCCTCGTCTTCACCGAGTCGCTGCTCAAGGTCATCCAGCGCGTGCTGTGGTGGATCATCCGCATCGCCCCGATCGGCACGTTCGGCCTCATCGGCTCCGCCGTCATCAAGTACGGCTGGGAGAAGCTCGCGTCGCTCGGCTGGTTCGCCGCCGCGATCTACATCGGCCTCGCTCTCGTGCTGTTCGTGGTCTACCCGATCCTCGTGCGCACGCACGGCCTGTCGATCAAGCAGTACTTCTCGGGCGTCTGGCCCGCGGTGCAGCTCGCGTTCGTGAGCCGCTCCTCCATCGGAACGCTGCCGCTCACGGAGCGCGTGACCGAGCGCAACCTCGGCGTGCCCCGCTCGTACGCCTCGTTCGCGGTGCCGCTCGGCGCGACCACGAAGATGGACGGCTGCGCCGCGATCTACCCGGCCATCGCCGCGATCTTCGTCGCCCAGTTCTTCGGCATCGAGCTGAACTTCGTGCAGTACCTGCTGATCGTGATCGTCTCGGTCGTGGGCTCCGCCGCCACCGCCGGCACCACGGGCGCGGTCGTCATGCTCACGCTCACGCTGTCGACCCTGGGTCTGCCGCTCGAGGGCGTCGGTCTGCTGCTCGCGATCGACCCGATCCTCGACATGGGCCGCACCGCGGTCAACGTCGCGGGCCAGGCGCTGATCCCGACCATCGTCGCCAAGCGCGAGGGCATCCTCAACGAGGAGCTCTACAACGCGCCGCGCGAGGGCCTGCCGTTCGCCGACGACTCGTCCGACGACGACGCCCCCGAGGCCGACGCCGCCTCGGACACCGCGCCGGAGCCGGCCGGCGCCCGCTGACCCGTCACGCCGGAACGCCCCGTCTCCTCCGGGAGGCGGGGCGTTCTCGTGTGCGGGGCGCGGGGCGACCGCGTCAGACGCGGCCCTGCTGACGCGTGGCGCCGCGCGTGTCCATCGCCAGCTCCTCCGCATCCATCGCGGTCAGCAGCTCCCGCATGACCTCCTCGTCGAGGTTGCCCGCGTCGCGCTCGGCGACCAGGATCTCCCTCCGCACCTGCAACCACCCCTTCGACAGCGCGACCAGGTCGTCGAACGACGGACGGCTCGAGGTGTCCTCCACCCGCTGCGCCTCGTCGGTGTCCTTCTCCACCCTGGTCATGCGCTTCGTGAAGGCGTCGAACACGCTCAGGTCGACCGCACCGTGCTTCTGCTCCCACTCGACGCGCTTCTGCGCCAGGTACTCCTTGCCCGCCTCCCGGCTCTTGGCCTTGACCGCCTCGAGCGCGGCCTCGTCCTCCGCGTGCTCGGCGTCGCCCCGGATCCCGAGCCGCCGGATGAGCAGCGGGAGCGTCAGCCCCTGCAGCAGCAGCGTGCCCACCGTCACGATGAACGCCACGACGACGATCGCGTGCGAGGCCTCGGTGTCGAGCGTCGCGAGGTCGGCCGCGGCCACCGCGATCGCGAGCGTGACCACGCCGCGCATTCCCGCCCAGGAGATCACGGCGTTGTCCTTCCACGTGAGCTGGAGTCCGGCCATGCGCTCCCGCACGATCTGCGTGCGCAGCTCGTCCGCGCTGTACTGCCGCCAGCGCCGCGACCGCCGCCGACGCTCGTCGAACTCCCCCGAGGCGATCCCCCGGTCCATGCGCGCGAGCCGACGGCGGTCCTGGAAGTTCGCCCACGCGCTGGTGGGGTAGATGTACAGGGGCCGCACGAGCAGCACCACCACCAGCACGGCGAGGGACAGCAGCAGGATGCGCCCCACGGACTCGCTGCTCAGGTCGCGGAGCACCCGCGGGAACTGCAGTCCGATGTACGCGAACACGAAGCTCTCCAGCAGCAGGTCGGCCGACAGCCACAGTGGCGCCTCCTGCTGCCTGGTCGTGTAGTCGGTGCGCGGGGCGTTGAACCCCACGTACAGTCCCATCGCCACGACCGCGAGCACACCGGAGCCCAGGAGGTGCTCGGCGATGCCGTACGCCCCGAACGGCGCGAGCAGCCCGAACGTGCCGATCACGACGGGGTCGCTGATGCGCATGCGCAGCTGGTGGAGCACGATCCCGAACACGAGCCCGACCGCGACGCCGACGCCCACCGCGACCAGGAACTGCCAGACCCCGTCCCACACCGTCAGGGTGGCCCCGGCGAGGATCGCCGCGAACACGCGGTACAGGGTCAGCGAGGTGGCGTCGTTGATGAGGCTCTCGCCCGACAGCACCGTCATGATGCGCCGCGGGAGCCCGAGACGGCGGCCGATCGCGGCGGCGGACACGGCATCGGGCGGTGCGACGATCGCTCCGAGCAGCAGCGCACCGGGGAGGGTCAGCGACGGCAGGATCCACCACGCCACGAGGCCGACCGCGAGCGCGGTGAGCAGGACGAGCCAGATGCCGAGCCGTCGGATCTGCGGCAGGCTGCGCTTGAAGCCGACGAACGACACATCCAGCGCGGCGGAGTACAGCAGCGGCGGCAGCACCAGGCCAAGCAGCAGGTGCCCGTCGATGGACAGGTCGGGCACGATCGGCAGGAACGAGGCGGCGAGCGCGACCACCGTCACCAGCAGCGGCGCCGGCCACCCGCGCCAGCGCGCGAACGCGGCCACGGCGACGGCTCCGACGAGGACGTAGAAGATCCCGGCTTCCATGGGGGAAGCGTAGCGTCGTCCGAGGACGGGTCAGCGGGCGGGGCGACGCCGCGCGGGCGTGCGGGCGGTCTCCGCGTCGAGCGCGTCGCGGAGTCCGGCATTCTCGTCCTGCAGGTCGAGCACACGGGCGATACCGGCGATGTTGAGCCCGTCGCCGCGGAGCTCGGCCGCGCGTCGCAGCCGCTCGATGTCGTCGTCGCTGTAGCGGCGCGTGCCACCGTCGCTGCGGGCGGGGACGAGCAGCCCCTTGCTCTCGAAGAGGCGGATGGTCGCCTCCGGCAGGTCGACGAGCTGGGCAGCCACGGCGATGCCGTAGACGGGTGTGCGCGAGTCGCGTGCGGTCATCCTGACGTGTCCTCGGATCGGGGTTGCGAGATCGGTCATCTCGTTCTATAACAAATCTATACCCCACGTGCAGATAATCTGCACACCACCTCAGCCCATACGGGCCGCACGAAAGGAGAACCTCATGGCACTGACCTTCGATCCCTTCAGCCAGCTCGATCGCTTCGCCGCGAGCGTGCTGGACTCCGTTCGCGCACCCCGGTCGATGCCGGTGGACCTGTACCGCGACGGTGACCGCTACATCCTGCACGCCGACCTCCCCGGCGCCGACCCGGGCTCGATCGACGTCGACCTCGACGGCGGTCAGCTCACCATCCGCGCCCAGCGCACCGCCGACACGCGCGAGGGCGTGCGGTGGCTCGCCCGCGAACGCGGCGCCGGCTCGTTCCTGCGCCAGTTCTCGCTCGGCGACGGCGTCGACCTCGACAGCATCAGCGCCTCCTACGAGAGCGGGGTGCTGTCGGTCGTGATCCCGGTGAGCGAGCGCGCCAAGCCGCGCAAGATCGTCGTGGAGTCCGGCGAGCAGCGCCAGGCCATCGACGCCTGACCCGCGGGGGCGGCGCCCACGCGCCGCCCCCGTCCTTCCCTTTCCTCCTCCCCGCAGAAAGGACGACCCATGGCCCTCTCCCCCACCCTCGATCGCTTCCTCGCCGGCATGGAGTACCCGGCGACGCGCGACGACCTGCTGCGCGAGGCCACCCGCGACGGACTCGACGCCGACGACCGTGCCGTGCTGCGCACCCTCCCCGAGCAGAGTTACAGCGCCGCCTGGCACATCCGCTACCGCCTGGCCCGCGCCGCGCTCCGCGAGTCGCTGACCCCCGCCGCCCGGGCCGCCTGAGCCCGCACCCGCGCGGTCGCGTCACGGACGCACCGGTGCGAGGCCGGGAATGCGCGCGCGACGTCTCGGGTTGCACCCGGGGATGAACGACGTCGCCCTCTCCGTCCTCGACCTCGTGCCGGTCCGCTCCGGCCAGACCAGCGCCGAGGCCATCGCCGCCTCCCTCTCGCTCGCCGAGACCGCCGACCGTCTCGGCTACCGCCGCTACTGGTTCGCGGAGCACCACAACATGCCCGCGGTGGCCTCGACCACGCCCCCGGTGCTGATCGCCGCGGCGGCCGCGCGCACCCGACGGCTGCGCCTGGGCTCGGGTGGCGTGATGCTGCCGAACCACGCACCCCTCATCGTCGCCGAGCAGTTCGCGGCGCTCGAGGCCATCGCGCCAGGACGCATCGACCTCGGTCTCGGCCGCGCGCCCGGCAGCGACCCCGTCATCACGCAGCTGCTGCGCGGCAGCGGCACCACCAGCGACGTCGAGCAGTTCCCGCGTCACGTGCAGGACATCGCGGCGCTCTTCTCCGCCGACGGTGCCACGGTGCGCTTCACGTCGGGCGGCGAGTACACCGTGCGGGCCACCCCCGCCGCGACCGGCGTGCCCGAGGTGTGGCTGCTCGGGTCGAGCGACTACTCCGCGCAGCTCGCCGCCTCGCACGGACTGCCCTACGTGTTCGCCAACCACTTCTCCGGCCAGGGGCTGGAGCGGGCGCTCGACCTGTACCGCACGAACTACCGCCCCAGCGAGGAGCACCCGGAGCCGCGCACGTTCCTCACCGTCAACGCGGTCGCCGCCCCCACCGCGGACGAGGCCGAGCAGCGCGCCCTCCCCCAGCTGCGGATGATGGCCCGGCTGCGGCTCAACCAGCCCCTGGTGGCGCTGGAGACCGTGGAGCAGGCACTCGCCGCGACCTCCGACGCCGCGACCGACCAGGTCGTGCAGGCCGCCCGGTCGCGGTGGTTCGTCGGCACGGGCGAGTCCGTCGCCGCAGAGGTGCGGGCCTTCGCCACGCAGCACGGCGTGGACGAGGTCATGCTCTCGCCCGTCGCCGGAGCGTTCGAGGCCGAGCCCGCCGACACCTCGCCCGGACGCACGCAGACGCTCGAGCTCATCGCGACCGCCTGAGCCCGGCGCGAGGGGCTGGCCCCGGCCGACTCCGAGGCGTAGCCTCAGCGGCAGAGAGAGGGGTTCGACGATGAGCACCAGGACACTCGCACTGTGGGTCGCCTACGGCCCGAACGGCGTGGTCGGCAGCATCCGCCATGACGACGAGGGGTACGCGGTCACGATGGCCGGGGCGGACGCCGTGGCCGGGACCTACCCGAGCCTCGCGTCGGCGAAGGGGGCACTGCATGCGCGCATGGCTCCCGGCAGCGCGTGGCCGCTGTTCCAGGAGCACTGACCACCGCGACCGTCGCTCGAGACGCGCCGGGGCCCTCGGTCCCGACGCGTGCTCGACCCGCGAAGCCCGGGGACGGGTGTCAGGACTCGGGCTCGCCGGAGAGGATGCCGCGCAGCCAGTCGCGTGCCTCGATGAACACGTCGTCGGAGTAGCGGTCGGGGTACTGCACGATCTGCCGGTCGGCACGCGGGTACGACCCGAGGAACACCACGCGCGGGCTGAAGCGGCGGATGCCGAGCAGGGCGTCGGCCATGCGCTCGTGCTCGATGTGACCGTCGGCGTCGATCACGAAGCGGTAGCGGCCGAGCTCGTCGCCGATCGGGCGAGACTCGATGAGCGAGAGGTTGATGCCGCGGGTGGAGAACTGCTCCAGCATCTCCAGCAGCGAGCCGGGGTGGTCGTGGGGCAGCTCCACGATGAGGGAGGTCTTGTCGGCCCCGGTCGGCTCCGGGGAGCGCGTCGTGCGGGTGACCAGCACGAAGCGCGTGACGGCGGCCGCGTTGTCGCCGATGCCCTCCGCGAGCACGTCCACGTCGTAGTGCTGCACGATGCCGGGGGCCGCGATCGCCGCCTGGGCGGGCAGCGAACCGTCGAGCACGCCGATCGCCGAGGCCACGTTGCTCGCCGCCGGCACGTGCGAGTGCCGCGGCAGGTGCTCGCCGAGCCAGCCGTGGCACTGCGCGTACGCCACGGGGTGCGCCGCGATCACCTCCACCTGGTCGAGCGTGGTGCCGCGCGGGGCGACCAGGACGAAGTTGACCCGCACCAGGTACTCGCCGATGATGCGCAGCCCGGGGAGCGTCGCCAACGCGTCCTGCGTGGTGGAGACGCCGCCCTCGATCGAGTTCTCGATCGCGATCATCGCGGCGTCGCTGCGGCCCTCCAGCACGTCGTCGAGCGCCTCGCCGACGTTGTGCACGGGACGCCACACCTGCCCCCTGGCCTCCGCCACCTGGTCGAGTGCCGCCTCAGTGAAGGTTCCGGCTGGTCCGAGATAGCTGTAGGTGCGGCGATCGGTCACGGCGTTCAGCCTAGCCCTCGCTCGCGCACCGGCCTCCCGGATGTCAAGCGGATGCGCGCATCCGGATCACGGGGCAGACTGAGAGGATGAGCAGTCGTGCCGGCCTCCCCGCGGAGGAAAGTGACCTGATCGACGTCGACGAGCTGATCGCCGCCTACTACGACCGCGTGCCCGACCCGACGGTCCCGGCCGAACGGGTCGTGTTCGGCACCAGCGGCCACCGCGGCTCCTCGCTGACGAAGAGCTTCAACGAGAACCACATCCTCGCCACGACGCAGGCGATCGTCGACTACCGCGCCGCGCAGGGCATCACCGGGCCGCTGTTCCTCGGCCGCGACACGCACGCCCTGTCGCTGCCCGCCGAGCGCAGCGCGATCGAGGTGCTGCTCGCGAACGGCGTGGACGTGCGCGTCGACGCCCGCGACTCCTGGGTGCCGACGCCCGCCCTGAGCCACGCGATCCTCACGTACAACAGGGGTCGCGCGACCGACGACCCCGGCCGGGCCGACGGCATCGTGGTCACCCCGTCGCACAACCCGCCCCGCGACGGCGGCTTCAAGTACAACCCGCCGCACGGTGGTCCCGCCGACACCGACGCCACGGGCTGGATCGCCGACCGCGCGAACCAGCTCATCGCCGACGGCCTCACCGAGGTGAAGCGCGAGCGGTTCGCCGACGTCGACTGGGACGCGATCACCGGGTACGACTTCCGCGACGCGTACGTGCGCGACCTGCCGTCGATCATCGACCTCGACGCGATCCGCAGCGCGGGCGTGCGCATCGGGGCCGACCCCCTCGGCGGGGCGTCGGTGGAGTACTGGGCGCTGATCGCCGAGATGCACGACCTCGACCTCGACGTGGTGAACCCCGAGGTCGACCCGACCTGGCGTTTCATGACCCTCGACTGGGACGAGAAGATCCGGATGGATCCGTCGTCTCCGTCGGCGATGGCGTCCCTGGTCGCCCGCAAGGGCGACTACGACGTGCTCACCGGGAACGACGCCGATGCCGACCGGCACGGCATCGTGACCCCGGATGCGGGGCTCATGAACCCCAACCACTACCTCGCCGTCGCGATCGACTACCTCTTCTCCCACCGCGAGCAGTGGCCGCGCGACGCCGCAGTCGGCAAGACCCTCGTGTCGTCAATGATCATCGACCGGGTGGCGGAGTCGCTGGGCCGCCGCCTGCTGGAGGTGCCGGTCGGGTTCAAGTGGTTCGTGCCCGGGCTGCTCGACGGCACGGTCGCGTTCGGCGGCGAGGAGTCGGCCGGTGCGTCGTTCCTGCGCCGCGACGGCTCCGTGTGGTCGACCGACAAGGACGGCATCCTGCTGTGCCTGCTCGCGGCGGAGATCATCGCGGTCACGGGCAAGACCCCGTCGGAGCGCTACGCCGAGCTGGAGCAGGCGTTCGGCGCCTCGGCGTATCAGCGCGTCGACGCCCCCGCGACGCCGGAGCAGAAGGCCACGCTGGGCAAGCTGGCGCCGGAGTCGGTCACCGCGACCACGCTGGCCGGCGAGGACATCACGGCGAAGCTGTCGCACGCCCCCGGCAACGGTGCGGCGATCGGCGGGCTCAAGGTGCAGACCGAGCACGCGTGGTTCGCCGCCCGCCCGTCGGGCACGGAAGACGTCTACAAGCTCTACGCCGAGAGCCTGCGCGGCCCGGAGCACCTCGCCGAGGTGCAGGAGGAGGCCCGCGCCGTGGTGTCCGCCGCCCTCGGCGACTGACACCCGGGCGACCCCGGCGGGATCGGAACGACCCCGGAGCGGGTGGGGACGTTCGCGATCCCGCACAGGGGTGGGACCGGAGGCCGGGGCGGTTCAGTCCGCGTCGGTGGAGGAGCCGAGCAGCTCGCGCACGCGACTCGACACCCGGTGGAACTCCGGCGTCTCCAGTACCTCGGCGTACCCGCGGCGGGCCGGGAGGTCGACCCGGTGCTCCTCCAGGATCCGGCCGGGACGCGGACTCATCACGATGACGCGGCTCGCGAGGTAGACCGCCTCGGCGACCGAGTGCGTCACGAGCAGGACGGTGGTCCCGGTGGCGCTCCAGATGCGGTTCAGCTCCACGTTCATGCGCTCGCGCGTCAGGGCGTCGAGCGCACCGAACGGCTCATCCATGAGCAGCACCCGCGGCTCGTGCAGCAGCGCGCGGCACAGCGAGACGCGCTGCTGCATCCCGCCCGAGAGCTCGTGCGGCAGCGACTTCTCGAAGCCGGTGAGACCGGTCATCTCGATGAGCTCGTCGGCACGGGCCTGGGCCTTGCGCATGTCCATCCCGCGCATCTCGGCCTGGAGGAGGATGTTGCCGCGGACGCTGCGCCATTCGAGGAGCGCCGCGCGCTGGAAGACGTACCCGATGTCCCGCCGGGGACCGCGGACCTCGTCCCCGCGGAGGCGGATGCTGCCGCGGCTGGGAGCGGTGAGTCCCGCCACGGCTTTGAGCAGCGTCGACTTGCCGCATCCGGACGGGCCGGCGATGGAGAGGAACTCGCCCTCCTCCACGCGCAGGTCGACCCCCTCGAGCGCGGTGACCTGACGGCGCTTGGAGGCGAACGTGATCGCCAGGTCGGAGACCTCCAGCGCGGGGCCGGTGGGCGTGGCCGCCGTGGCGCGCGCCTGCTGATCGTGGGTGAGCATGAGATCCGACCTCACTTCCCGGGGGTGAACGCGTCGTCGTAGTAGGTCTCGACGTCACCGTCGCCGGAGATGAGGCCCGCCGTCGACAGCACCTCGAGCGTGGCCTCCCAGTCCTCGGCGGCATTCGCTCCGGGAGCCTGGCCCTCGGTGGCGTCGGTGTGCAGCAGCTCGATGGTCTCCTCCCACTGGTGCAGCAGCACCTTCTGGGCCGGCATCTGCGGGTCCTTGCCCTCCATCGCGGCGACCGCGGCCTCCGGGTCCTCCTGCGCGGCCTCGAACGCCTCCGAGGTCGCGGCGACCAGCGCCTCGACGAGTTCCGGGTCGTTCTCGATCGTGTCGTTCGGGGCGATGAGGCCGTTGCTGAAGAAGTTCAGCCCCGCGTCGGAGTAGCGCAGGTACTCGACGTCCTTGCCGCTCTTGTCGGCGATGGTCGGTCCCTGGTCGTGGGCGAACCCGATGAGCCCGTCCACCTGGCCGGAGAGCATCGCGGCGATCTTGCCCGCGGCGTCGAGGTTCTGCTGGGTCACGTCGCCCTCGTCGAGCCCGACCGCCTCGAGGTACATCGGGAACGTCGTGGTCGGAGCGTCGCCGGCGGAGACGGCGATGGTCTTGCCCTTCAGGTCCTCCGGGCCGGAGATGCCGGAGTCAGCGAAGACCTGCACGGCCGACGGCGTCGTCTGGAGGAAGACGCCGACGCTCTTGATCCCGACGCCCTTGTCGATGTTCGCGAGGACGGCGGGGGTGTCGGCCCAGCCGAAGTCGACCTGGCCCTGTCCCACGGCCTGGGCGGTCTTGGTCGAGCCCTGCCCCGCCTTGATCGTGAGGTCGATCCCGTGCTCCTCGAAGATGCCCTGGTCGACCCCGTAGTAGAACGCGGCGTGCTCCCCGTAGGGGTACCAGTTGAGCATGAGCGTGACCGGGGTGAGCGCGTCGGTGTCGTCGCCGCCCTCGCCCGCCGGGGCCGAGGAGCCGCCGCACCCGGAGAGGGCGAGCACCGCCGCGGACGCGAGGGCGATGGAGCTGAGGATGGTGCCTGACTTCTTCATCAGTGCCTTCTTTCGTAGGTGCGAGGGGGGGTCAGAGTCGGACGGTGGCCGCGGCGACGTCGCGCTTGGACGCGTGCCACGGGATGAGGAAGCGCTCGGCGACCTGGATGATGCCGAAGAGGATCACGCCGAGAAGCGACATGATGATCAGCGCCGCGAAGAGCATCGCGGTGTCGAGGTTGCCGTTGGCCTGCAGGATGACGTAGCCGAGCCCCTCGTTCGCGCCGACGAACTCGCCGACCACCGCGCCGGTCACCGCGAGCGTGGCGGCGACCTTCAGTCCGGACAGAAGCTCGGGGAGAGCGGCGGGCAGTCGCACCTTGAGGAAGGTCTTGAAGCGGCTCGCTCCCATGGTCGACGTGAGCTGGAGGATCTCGGGATCGACGGTGCGCAGACCCGCGAGGCCCGAGATGACGACGGGGAAGAACGCCATGAGCACGGCGACGAGGATCTTGGGCTCGGCGCCGAACCCGAGCCACACGACGAACAGCGGCGCGATCGCGATCTTCGGGATGACCTGGGCGAACAGGATCACCGGGTAGAGCGTCTGCTCCAGGCCGCGGGAGTAGACCATGAGCACCGCCACGAGGACGCCGACGACGACCGCGATGACGAATCCGATCACGGTCTCGTAGGTCGTGACCCAGGTGTTCTGCGCCAGGTAGGCCGCGTTGTCGGTGAAGGCCGCCCAGGTGTCGGCGGGCGACGGGATGATGAACGCCGGCACCCACCCGAGGCTCGTCGAGACCCACCACAGGGCGATGACCGCGAGCACGAAGACGAGCGGGTGCCAGTGGCGGCTCCACCAGCGGACGATGCCCGCGGGCTCGGGTCGGTCGGCGGCCAGCGCCAGGGTCATGGTCGCGTTGGGGGCAGACGACATGTGGTCCTCGACATCTTCGTGAAGGATTCGGGAAAGCGCATTCCCGAGCGGTGTTGCGAGTCTATGCCGCCGGTTCCCTCGTGTCAACGCGCGCGGTTCGTCGAGGCGCGCGGGCTCGGGGATCCCCGACCGGCACGCGGGTCACCGGGAGCGCGCGAGGGCGGCGCCGGCGACGCGGAGCCAGCGGGCGGGGTGCGCCAGGGCGCTCTCCCCCGAGCCGGCGAGGACCGTCAGGGAGACGGTCGCGGCGAAGATCCCGACGTCGGCGTCGGGCGTGATGCGCCCCGCCGCGAGCAGGGGGCGTGCGCCCGCCGCGGCCGCCATCCCCGCGAGGAACGACGGCACCTTCCCGTCGCCGGACTGGCCGTCGTACGACCCCTCGCCCGTGACCACCACGTCGGCGCCCCGGACGGCGTCGGCGAGGCCGATGAGCTCCGCCACCTCGGCAGCCCCCGGGGCGAGGACAGCACCCCAGCGCACGAGGGCCGCCCCGGTGCCGCCCGCCGCTCCGGCGCCCGGGTGCTCCGCGTCCACGTCCAGCAGCGACGCGAGCCGGGCGAGCGCCGCGTCGACACGGGAGATGTCGCCCGGATCGGCCAGGCCCTTCTGCGGACCGAAGACCGCCGCGGCCCCGCGTGCGCCCGTGAGCGGATTCGTCACATCGGTGAGCACCCGCACCTCGGGAGCCGCCCGCAGGCCGTCGAGGTCGACGGCCGCGACGTCGTCCAGGCCCCGGGCTCCGGGCGCGACCGGGCGTCCCGCGCCGTCGAGGAAGCGGGCGCCCAGAGCGGTGAGCATGCCGATGCCGCCGTCGGTCGACGCGCTGGAGCCGATGCCGAGCACCAGCCGCGAGACGCCGTGGTCGAGCGCGGCGACGATGGCCTGCCCGAAGCCCGTGGTGTCCGCGTCCCACGGACGCGGTGCGGCGAGCAGCTCGATGCCCGACGTGGAGGCGATGTCGACCACTCCGGTGCCGTGCGGTGCACCGTCGTCGGGCGGCAGGAGGAGCCAGGACGTGTCGTGCGCGTCGCCGGCGGGACCGGTGACGCGCACGGGCATGCGCCGCGCCCCGGGGACGGCCGCCGCGAACGCCGCCACCGTGCCCTCCCCGCCATCGGCCATCGGGCGATGCACGAACTCTGCGTCGGGCTCGACCTCCGCCCACCCCGCGGCGAGTGCCTGCGCCGCCGCAGCCGCGGTGATGCTGCCCTTGAAGCTGTCGGGCGCGAGGACGACCCGGGTCACGCCGCTCCCGGGGTGCTGTCGCGCACGACCACCTCGAGCGCGAGCGGCGGCTGGGTCCAGTCGTCGTCGACGATCGCCCGGAAGGCCTCGTACCCGGCGTCGCTGAGCGGCACCCGGACCGTGGTGAGCGCGGGGGTCACATCCCGGCTGGACGGCACGTCGTCGAAGCCGCACACCGCGATGTCCGCGCCGACCTCGCGCTGCGCCGCACGGATCGCCGCCATCGCACCGATGGCCACCACGTCGCTGATCCCGAACACGACCGTGCCCGTCGGCACGCCCGCATCGAGGGCCGCGGTCATCGCCGCCGCGGCGGACTCGCGTCGGAAGTCGCCGCGGACGGTCTGCGCCACCGCGCCGCCGCCCTCCTCGAAGCCCGCGCGGAACCCGGCGAGGCGGTCGTCCGAGGTGCGCACGCCCTCCGCCGCCCCCACGAGAACGGCCGAGCGGTACCCGAGCTGTGCCATCCGGCGGCCGAGGGCCGTGGCACCGGCGCGGTTGTCGATCTCGACGCGGCGCGCTCCCTCGGCCTCCGCGCCGAACGCCACGACACGTCCGCCGAGTCGGATGAACTCCGCGAGCTCTCGGGCCGTCTCGGCCTGCCCCTCCTCCTGCGTGCGTGACGCGGCGAGGATGAGGCCCTGCGGCCGCTGCCCGCGCAGAGCCCGCACGATCCGCGCCTCGCGGGCGGGATCGCGCTCCGTGATCGCCACGGTGACGACGAGGCCCTGCTCGTCGGCGCCGCGCGCGACGCCCGAGGCGATGAGACCGAAGTAGGGATCGGCGATGTCGGCCACGAGGAGGGCGATCACCGGCGAGCGCCCCCGTGCGGTCGCCTGGGCCGAGACGTTGGCCGTGTAGCCGAGGGTCGCGGCGGCGGCCTCCACCCTCTCGCGGAACGCGGCAGCGACCTTGCGCTCTGACCCGTTGAGCACCCGCGAGGCCGTCGCGAGCGAGACGCCGGCCTCGAGGGCGACGTCGTGCAGGGTGGGCGCCGGACCGCGGGCGTGGCGAGGACGACGCGCGGTCGGCGGCTCCGCCGGGGCGGCTGGCGTGGTCATGCCCAGAGCCTACCGGCGGGCGCCTCGGGCCCCTCGGCCGGGGTCATGCGGGCCGGCCGAGGTAGGCGCGGAGGGCGGCGGCCTCCCCCGCGAGGTGCGCGGGGTCGTCGTCCGGGACGAACTCGAGCAGGGCGTCGCGGGGCGGTCGCTCCGCCGCAGCCGCCTCCGCGGCGACGCGCGTCCACAGCGCCTCCCGGGTGCGCAGCGGGTGCCGCTCGGTGCGCGGCCACCAGGAGAACACGTGCACGGCGCTCACGTGGGCGGCGAGCCGCCGGTACTCCTCGAGCGCCTCGGCATCGGGAGCCCCGACCGTCGGCTGCCAGTAGCTCGACAGCGCCGGATGGCCGACCTCGGCGAGCACCCGGAGGGCGGCCTCGGCCGTGTCGGCGAGGGTGCCGGAGTGGAACTCGAGGGCGAGCCCGATCCCGCGGGCGGCCGCCTCGACCGCGGCGGCGCGGAGGCGCGTGACCACCTCGGCGCGCTCGCGAGGCGTCGCCGCGGCGGCTCCGGTCGAGCCCGCCCACACGCGCACACGGTCGGCCCCGAGCGCGGCGGCGCTGTCGAGCACGGCCGTGAGAGGCTCGGCCGACCCCGCACGGAAGTACGACCCGTAGGACGCGACCGCGAGCCCGGCGTCGGCCGTGAGCCGCGCCACCTCTTCGGCACGCGCGACATCGCCGGGCGGCACGTGCACGTCACCGCCCCACTCGATCACCTCCAGGCCCGCGGCTGCCGCGAGGGCGACGATCCGGGCGGGCTCGAGCGCGCGGAACGTCACCGAGCACAACCCTGGGCGCATCCCCGTCATGGCCTCATCATCTCAATCCCCCTCGCCGACGGGACCCGGCCACGGTGGCACGACCGGCGGTCATCGCAGGTGCGGGGAGACGGTCGCGGCGAACGACTCGGCCGTGCGCCGGACCACGGCGCGCGGATCGGCGGCCCAGACGTCCGCGCGGAAGATCTCGACCTCGATGTCCCGGTCGTAGCCGGTCGCCCGCACCGCGCGGGTGAGCACGCCGAAGTCGATCACCCCCTCCCCCGGGTAGTGCCGCGACAGCAGCGGGTCGGCGGCGAGCGGCGTCTTCCAGTCGCACACCTGGTACGTGGCGATGCGGCCCTCGCGCCCGGCGCGCGCGATCTGGTCGAGCACCTGGGGATCCCACCAGATGTGGAAGGTGTCCACGGCGACCCCCACCACGGCCGGGTCGAAGTCGGCGGCGATGTCGAGCGCCTGTCCGAGCGTCGACACCACGGCGCGGTCCGACGCGTAGAGGGGATGCAGCGGCTCGATCGCCAGGGTCACGCCCGCGCCGCGGGCATCGTCGGCGAGGGCTCCGATCGCGTCACGCACGCGCTCCCTGGCGCCGACGAGGTCGCGCGACCCCTCGGGCAGCCCTCCCGCGACGAGCACCAGGACCGCCGTCGACCCCTCGGCCCCCGCCGCCGCGAGCGTCGCGGTCTCCTCGATCGCCCGCCGGTTGTCGTCGAGCGCGGCCTCGCGCGCGGGGCCTGCCGGGAGCGTGAAGAAGCCGCCCCGGCAGTGCGTGCTGAAACGCAGCCCGGAGTCGGCGAGCATGCGCGCCGCCCCCGCGAGGCCCACGTCCTGCACGGGCTCCCGCCAGAGGCCGATCGCCGCGAGCCCGGCCTCGGCCGTGACCTGCAGCGCCGTGGCGAGGTCGGCGTGCTTGATCGTTGCCTGGTTGAGGGAGAGACGCGGGTCGGGGAACGGGGCGGTCATGCGTCGACGCCGTTCAGCCGGAGGAGGCCGTGCCAGCGCTCACGGGCGAGCTCCGGCCGCTCCAGGGCGAGCGCCGCGTTCGCGAGCTCCACGACGCGACTGAGGTGCGGGAGGCTCCGGGCGGAGTGGAGTCCGCCCACCATCTGGAACGCCGGCTGATGGCCGTTGAGCCACGACAGGAAGGCCACGCCCGTCTTGTAGTAGTAGGTCGGCGCGGCGAACACCTGCCGGCTGAGCTCCTCGGTGGGCCCGAGCAGCGCGAGGTAGCGGTCGGGGTCGTCCGCATCCAGCGCCTGGATCGCCGCCGACGCCACGGGGGCGATCGCGGCGAAGGCCCCGAGCAGCGCATCCGAGTGCCCGTGCGAGGCCGACGTCGCACCGCCGGAGCCCAGGCTGTCGCCGCCGATGAGGCCGACGTAGTGGAAGTCGTCGCCCGTGAACATCCGCACGCCCGCGGGGAGCCGGTCGCGCACCCAGACCTCGGAGTCGGCGTCGAGCAGGCTCATCTTCACCCCGGCGATCGCGTCGGGGTGCTCGGCGATGATGTCGAGCAGCACCCGTGCCGCTTCTTCCCATCCGGCCGAGCCGTCCGCGGCCGCCGTCGGCGCGAAGTACCCGGCCAGCTCGGGGTCGAACGCGGTGCCGAGCCAGTGCAGCACCACGGGCGCGGACGCGCGGGACAGCACCTCCCGGTACACGCGGCGGTAGTCGTCGGCGCTCTCGGCCGCCCTGGCGAGGTGTCGCGACGCCATGAGCACCGGCCCCGCTCCCTGCTCCTCGGCGAAGTGCAGCTGCTCGACGTACGCGTCGACGATGCGATCGAGCGGGATGTGCGCGTCGTCGACCTGATCGGTGTTGACCCCGACCACGACCGACCCGCCCTCCTCGCGGGCGACCTCGGCGCTGCGGGCGATGAGCTCGCGCGTCGCGACCGCGTCGAGCCCCATGTTGCGCTGCGCGGTGTCCATCGCATCCGCGACGCCGAGCCCCCACGAGTACACGTTGCGGCGGAACGCGAGCGTCGCGTCCCAGTTGATGTCGGCGGGGCGTCCGGGGGTGTTGTCGGCGTGCGGCTTCGGCACCACGTGGGCCGCCGCGTACGCCACCCGGCTGCGCAGTGGTCCGTCCGGCCGGGTCACGGCGTCGGGCGCACGCAGCTCGACGCCGGAGGTGCGCCCGTCGGCGGCGAGCAGACGGAGGGCGCTCATGCCCGGTCCAGCGTCAGCGGTTCGAGCACGATCTTGCGGCCCTCGGCGCTGGACGCCAGGCCGGCTTCCGCGAACTGCACGCCGCGGGCCCCCGCCAGCAGGTCGAACGGGTAGTCGGTGCCTTCGACGTAGGACACCAGGTACTCCTCCCACTGCTGCCGGAAGCCGTTCTGGAAGACCTGGTTGGCGGGCACCTGCTGCCAGTCGGCGTCGTAGTCGTGGTCGTCCTCCAGGTCGGGGTTCCACACCGGCTTGGGGGTGGCGTTGCGGGGCTGGATCTTCGCGCCGAAGAGTCCGACCACCGCGGAGCCGTGCGTGCCGTCGACCTGGAACTCCACGAGCTCGTCGCGGTTGACGCGGACCGTCCACGAGGAGTTGATCTCGGCGACGACGCCGCCCGCCAGCTCGAAGATGCCGTACGCCGCATCCTCGGCCGTCGCGGTGTAGTGCTCGCCCTTCTCGTCCCAGCGGTCGGCGATGTGCACGGCCGCCTGGGCGTAGACGCTCGTGACCTCGCCGAAGAGGTTCTCGAGCACGTAGTTCCAGTGCGGGAACATGTCGGTGATGATGCCGCCGCCGTCTTCCGTGCGGTAGTTCCAGCTCGGTCGCTGCGCGGGCTGCCAGTCGCCCTCGAACACCCAGTAGCCGAACTCGCCGCGCACCGACAGGATGCGCCCGAAGAATCCGGAGTCGATGAGGCGCTTGAGCTTCTGCAGGCCGGGGAGGTAGAGCTTGTCGTGCACGACGCCGGTCTTCACGCCGGCGTCGCGGGCGAGCCGGGCCAGCTCCAGCGCCTCCTCCAGCGACTCGGCCGTGGGCTTCTCGGTGTAGATCGCCTTGCCCGCGGCGATGGCTTTGCGGATCGCGGAGGCCCTGGCCTTCGTCACGAGGAAGTCGGCGTAGATCTCCCACTGCGGGTCGGCGAGCGCGGCGTCGAGGTCGGTCGTCCAGTCGGCGATGCCGTGGGCCGCGGCGAGTTCCGCCAGCTTGGCCTCGCTGCGGCCCACGAGGATCGGCTTCACGGTGACCCGCGTGCCGTCCGCGAGCTCGATGCCGCCCTGGTCGCGGATCGCGAGGATCGAGCGCACCAGGTGCTGCCGGTACCCCATGCGCCCGGAGACGCCGTTCATGATGATCCCGATCTCGCGGGTCGTGGCCTGTGCCATCTCGGTCCGTTCCTTTCGGTGGAGGGGGATGCGCGGCCCGGATTCGAGGATGCGGGTAAGCGCTTTCCGAGATCATGGCACGAGAACGTCCACCCCGCAACCGCGGCGGACCTCGGGCGCGCACGGCCGGCCGCATCACCGCGCCGCCCGCCGGGTCACGCTTCCGGCGGCGACCCCGTGCTGGCGCGCACGTGCAGAGCCGGGGCCAGCGCCACCCGCTCCGCCGGGCGATCGATGCCGTCGCGCAGGCGTTCGCGGAGCAGCTCCACGGCGCGGCGGCCCACCTGCGGCTTCGGCGGGCGCAGCGCGGTGAGGGGCGGGGCCCCGTTCATCGCGATCTCATCGTCGTAGGCGAGGAGCGACACGTCGCCCGGCACCCGCCACCCCGCATCGACCAGGTGCTGCTGCAGCAGGAGCGCCTGCGGGTCGGAGTGCACGAGCAGCGCGGTCGTCGCCGTCGCCCGGATCTCGTCGAGGAGCGCGGCGACGAAGGGCCCCACCGCCGACCGATCCATGCGGTCGAGAGCGACCTCGCGGTCGACCCCCGGCTCGAGACCGAGCTCCTCGACCGCACGGCCCCACCCGCGGCGCAGGGCGGCGGAGGTCGGCGACTGGGGCGAGGTGAGGATGCCGACCCGCCGATGGCCGAGGCCGGCGAGATGACTCGCGGCGAGCGCGCCCCCGAACGCATGATCGGTGACGACGCTCTCGAGACGCGTCAGCGCGAGCACGTCGGGCGCGCGACGCTCGACGAGCACGACGGGCAGGGGCAGCGCATCCAGCCAGGCGAGGAGGGCATGACCGTCTGCGCCCGCGGTCTCGGGAGCCACGATCAGCCCGTGGACCGTCCCCGACGCGACCAGGGCGGAGATCTGTCGGCGCTGGTCGGCGGCCGCATAGCTCGCCCCCCGGAGCACGATCTGCGTGTCGGTCTCGATCCCCGCCACGCGGGCGCCCTCCACCACCTGCGGCCAGTAGTAGCTCAGCGACGGCACCACCATGCCGAACCGTCGCGGAGCGGACAGCGGCCGAGTCGCGGCCGGGTCGAGGGTGCTGCGGAGCGTGGCGCCGCCGTGCACGCGCGTGAGGAGCCCCCGCTCCGCGAGGTCGGCGATATCGCGGCGGATCGTCAGCTCGGCCACGCCCAGCTCGCGCGCGAGCGCGGACACCCGCACGGCCCCCGCGCGCCGCAGCTCGTCGAGGATCCGCTCGCGGCGGGAGATGCCGAAGCGCGGCGCCTCCTCCCCGCCGCTCACGCCGCGGCCTCCCCGTGTGTCGTGGATGCACGGCACCGCTCGGCCGAGCGGGCGCGGTGTGGGATCGGCATCGGGACTCCTTGTTCGAGTGTGTTCGATCATGACAGACCGTGTTCGTCTCCGTTGCGCGCACCGCTCCGCCGTCCTTCACTGGAGCGGCGCCGACGTCCGTCGCGCAGGCCCCGAGGAGACCATGTCCGCCCGTCCCACCGTCCTCGTCGCGATGTCCCCCGATGCCTGGGACCTCCTGTTCGACAGCCCCCGTCGCAACCGGCTCGCGGCTCTCGCCCTGATCGACGACCCCGTTCCCGTCACCGCCGTCGACGCCGCCGCCCCGCAGGAGCGCCTCGCTCGGGTGGAGGCGCTCGTCACGGGGTGGGGCGCGCCCGCGCTCGACGAGGCGGCCCTGGCCCGGCTCCCCCGGCTGCGCGCGGTGTTCCATGCCGCCGGGAGCGTCCGCGGCCTCGTGTCCGAGGCACTGTGGCACCGCGGCATCCTCGTCACCTCCGCCGCCGACGCCAACGCGGCCCCCGTCGCCGAGTACACCCTCGCGATGATCCTCCTCGCCGGCAAGCGAGCCCTCGTGCCCCTGCGGACGGCCGACCCGCAGCACGACCTCCGCACAGGCGCCCGCGTCGGCGGTCGCATCGGCAACCTCGACCGGACGGTCGGCATCGTCGGGTTCTCGCGCATCGGCCGGCGCGTGGTGGAGCTGCTCCGGCCGTTCCCCGGCATCGAGGCGCTCGTCGCGGATCCGTTCGCCGATGCGGCCGAGGTCAGGGCCGCGGGCGCCGAGCTCGTGCCGCTGGCGACACTGCTCCCCCGCGTGGACGTGCTGTCGCTGCACGCTCCGGCGCTCCCGGCGACCCGCGGCATGATCGGACGCGCACAGCTCGCCGCCCTCCGCGATGGCACGACCATCATCAACACGGCCCGCGGAGCGCTCCTCGACCACGACGCCCTCGCCGACGAGTGCGCGGACGGACGACTCGACGCCGTGCTCGACGTGACGGAACCCGAGCCCCTGCCCCTGGACTCGCGGTTGCTGCAGCTGCCGAACGTCGCGGTCACCCCGCACCTCGCCGGCTCGCTCGGCAGCGAGACGCGGCGGCTCGCCGATGCGGCCCTCGACGAGCTGGAGGCCTGGATCGCCGGGGCTCCCCCGCTCCACCCCGTGCGCCCGGCCGACCTGGAGCACGGCGCGTGAGCACTCTCGCCCTCCCTCCGGAGGACCGCGATCTGTCGCCGTACACCGGCTGGGGTCGCGCGCACCTCCAGGCGGCCGCCGACGCCATCCTCGACGGGGCCGCCCGGCACGCGAGCCCCACGGGCGCCGGTGTGCGCTATCCGGGCCGCCCTGGCGGATTCGGCCCCGCGGTCGACGCCCTGGAGGGCTTCAGCCGCACCTTCCTGCTCGCCGCGTTCCGCATCGCCGGAGACCCCGACGGCACCGGCGACCTGGCCGCGCGGTATGCGCGCGGACTCGCCGCCGGAGTGGACCGGGGGAACCCGGAGCGCTGGCCCCGGCCCGACGAGGTCGATCAGGCGAAGGTGGAGGCCGCAGCCCTCGCCGTCGGGCTCCACCTCACGCGGGACACCGTCTGGGCTCGACTCGACGACACGGCACGCACCCGCACGATCGACTACCTCGCCGGGTTCATCGGAGGCTCGTACCCGCCGAACAACTGGGCCTGGTTCCGCATCCTCGTCGAGCAGTTCTTGGAGAGCGTGGGCGGCCCGTTCTCGACGGAGGACCGCGAGGTCGACTTCGCCCTGCTCGACGGGTTCGAGCGGGCCCACGGCTGGACCTCCGACGGCGCCGCGCGCTCGTTCGACCACTACGCGGGCTGGGCGCTGTCCTTCTATCCCGCGATCTGGGCCGACATGGTCGCCGACGATCCGCGGCACACCGCCCGGATCGCCCGCTCCCGCGCCCGCCTCGACGACTACCTCGACGATGCCCTGCACCTCATCGGCGCCGACGGCGGACCGCTGATCCAGGGCCGCAGCCTCACATACCGGTTCGCGTCAGCGGCGGCGGCGGGCGCTGCGGCCTTCACGGGCGGATCGCGGCACGGCCCTGGCCTGCTGCGCCGCGCGATCAGCGGCCAGGTGCGGCACTTCGTCGACCGCGGGACGCCGGACGCCTCCGGCGTGCTCCCGCTGGGCTGGCACGGCGCGTGGCGGGCGCTCGCGCAGGACTACTCGGGACCGGGGTCGCCGTCCTGGGCGGCGAAGGGGCTGTTCGCGCTCGCGCTGCCCGCCGCCCATCCGGTATGGACGGCCGTGGAAGAACCGTTGCCCATCGATGCGGGGTCGTTCGCGCGGGTGCTCGCCGCGCCCGGGTGGCTCGCGAGCGGCACCCAGGAGGACGGTGTCGTGCGCATCGTCAACCACGGCACCGACCACGGCGTTCCGGGAGAGCGCCATCCGGACGCGCCGCTCTACGCCAAGCTCGGCTACTCGACGGCGACCGCGCCCGTGCTCCGCACGCCCGGACTGACAGAGCCGCTCGACGGCACCGCCGCCCTGGTGCGGGACGGTCGCCCGAGTCACCGCTCCGGCTTCTCGACCGGGACGCTCTGCCAGCACGAGGGCACGCTGCTCGGCGGGTCGTCGGGGCGGGTGCACTGGCACCGGGAGTTCGTGTCGGCGTTCGACGTGGGCGGCGGTGCGGCGGCGCGCGTCACCGAGACGGGGCCGGTGCTCGACGTCGTGTCGGTCGTGCGCGGCGCCTGGGAGGTGCGGCTGGTGCGTGTCCGCGACGCGGAGGGGGAGGCGGCCGCGACGCGGGTGCGGGAGGGCGACCAGCTGCGCGTCGGGGGATGGGCGCTGTCGGGAGAGGATCTCGTCGAGGACGGCCCGGGGAGCGTGTCCGCCGGAGCCGAGGCGGGGAACGCGTCGCACGGCATCGGGCGGCCCGGCGGTCGCGCGCCCGCGCGGCACAGCCGCCTCGTGGGGCTGCACGGCACGGACGGGGCGGCCTCGGGCGTGCGGGTCGAGTCCGACGTGACACCCCTGGCCCCGCGGACGGCGACACCGTGGCTCACCGTTCCGGCGCGCCCGGGGGCCTGGGTGGCGGTGGGGGTGCTGCTCGGCGTGGCCTCGGCGTCGCCGCAGCTCACCCCGCAGGAGGGCGGGTGGCTGATCGTGTGGGCGGACGGGTCGACGACCGCGTTCGACGCGGAGGAGCTGCTGCCGTCCGGCTGACCTCAGCGGTGCGCGGTGCTGTCGCGCACGAGCAGCCGGGTGGGCACGATCGCACGGTCGCCGTCCGCCGCCGGGTCCGCTCCCTCGATCGCCGCGACGAGGGCCCCCACCGCCCGCTGTGCGAGAGCGGAGAAGTCCTGGCGGATGGTGGTGAGGGGCGGCAGGTAGTCCGCGGCATCCGGCACGTCGTCGAACCCCACCACGCTCACGTCCGCGGGCACACGGCGTCCGGACTCCGCCAGGGCCCGCAGCAGACCGAGGGCCATCTGGTCGTTCGCGCAGAACACGGCCGTCGCGGGAGCCAGCGCGGCGCCTGCCGCGAATCCCGACCGCGAGGTCCAGTCGCCGCGGACCACCGCGGGCGCCGCGATGCCGCCCGCGGCGAGCGCCTCCCGCCATCCCCGCTCGCGCTCGGCGGCGGCGAAGGAGTCGGCGGGCCCGGCGAGATGGTGCACGGTGGCGTGTCCGAGGCTCAGCAGGTGCGCCGTGGCCGCGGCCGCCCCTCCCGCGTGATCGCTGTGCACGACGATCGCCCCGGTCTCGGCGGGCGCGTCGACCACCACGAGGCGCAGACCCGGAGGCCTCGGGGCGGACGGCACGAGCGCGGAGGCCTCGTTCAGGACGACCGCGCCGTCGACGCCCTGGTCCGCGAGCTGGGCGAACGCCGCCTCGACGCCCTCGGACGCGGTGACCACGGTGAGGGCGTAGCCGCGTTCGGCCGCCGCCTCGGCCGTGGCCTGCAGCATGCGGGAGTTGCCGATCGTCGCGAGGGTGGTGACGACGAGGCCGATCGTGTGCGAGCGGCCCGTGCGCAGGGCTCGCGCGGCGCGGTGCGGCCGGTAGCCGAGCTCTGCCATCGCCGCCTCGACCCGGGCACGCGTGGCCGGATCGACCCGCGGGCTGCCGTTGACGACGCGCGACACCGTCTGGCCCGAGACTCCGGCGCGCGCGGCGACCTGGGCCATGGAGACGCGGGCGGCGTCCGGCGCGGCGGATGCGGAAACGGGGGTGTCTCGTGCCACGCGTCCTCCGTTCACAACTCCGTCATGTTGACGTTATCACGCGCGGAGACCTACCATGTTGACGTGAACACGCCCGATTCCCCTGAGATGCGGACGCAGGTCCTCGGTGCCGGCGTCGTCCGCCGCGCCACGACCCTCGCCGACGGCCGCGACCTCTTCTACTACGACGACCCCGGCACCGCCCTCGGCGCGGAGCGAGCCGTCGACGCCCGCACCCTCGCCCCGCGACCCGACACCGCGACCATGCGGCTCGACGTGCTGACGGGCGACTGGATCACGGTCGCCGCGAATCGGCAGCACCGCGTGATGATGCCGAGCGCCGACGCCGACCCGCTCGCCCCGCAGACCCCGGGCAACCCGTCCGAGGTGCCGTCGCGCTACGACGTCGCCGTGTTCGAGAACCGCTCCCCCGCGTTCGGCCCCGCGCTCGCCGAGGCCGTGGGCACCGCCCCCGCCGCGGCCGACGCCCCACGCGGGCTCGACGACCTCGACGCCCCGGGCCTCGGTCGCACCCGCACCGCGGTCGGACGCTGCGAGGTCGTGTGCTTCAGCCCCGAGCCCGCGGGATCGTTCGGCACCCAGACCGTCACGCGCGCCCGGACCGTGATCGAGGCGTGGGCCGACCGCACCGAAGCCCTCTCCGCACTGCCCGGCATCCAGCAGGTGTTCCCGTTCGAGAACCGCGGCGCCGAGATCGGGGTCACGCTGCCCCACCCGCACGGCCAGATCTACGCCTACCCGTACGTGACGCCGCGCACGACCCGCACGCTCGACATGATCGACCGCACCGCGCCCGACCTGTTCGCCCGCATCCTCGACACCGAGCAGCGGTCCGAGCGCGTCGTGCTCCGCGGCGAGCACTGGACCGCGTTCGTGCCCTTCGCCGCCCGCTGGCCGCTGGAGGTGCATCTGATGCCGCACCGCCACGTGCCCGACCTCGCCTCGACCACCGACGCCGAGCGCGACGAGCTCGCCCCGCTCTACCTGCGCCTGCTGCGCGGGGTCGACGCGCTGTACGACACCCCGACGCCCTACATCGCCGCGTGGCATCAGGCTCCCGTGCGCGTGGGCCGCGACAGCGTGCGCCTGCACCTGCAGCTGACGAGCCCCCGCCGCGCCGCCGACCGGCTCAAGTACCTCGCCGGCTCCGAGGCAGCGATGTGGGCGTGGGCCGCCGAGGTCACGCCGGAGCAGGGGGCCGAGCGCCTCCGCGACGCCATCGCCCGCACGGACGCCGTGGACGGAGTCTCCGCATGACCGCGGTGCGGGAGGCCGAGGCCCTGTTCGCGACCCTGACCGGGCACGGGCCGGACGGCGTGTGGTCGGCTCCCGGTCGCGTGAACCTGATCGGCGAGCACACCGACTACAACGACGGCTTCGTGCTGCCGTTCGCGATCCCGCAGCGCACGGCCGCGGCGGTCGGCGGGCGCGACGACGGTCGGCTCCGCGTCACCTCCACGTTCGCGGACGAGCCCGTGGAGGTCGCCCTCGACGACCTCGACCGCCTGTTCCCCACCGCGCCCGGGAGCCGCCCCGCGGTGCCGGAGTGGGCCGCGTACCCGCTCGGGGTGGCGTGGGCGCTGCGCCGGGCGACGGGGGTGCCGGGCCACGGCGCCGACATCGCGATCGCGTCGACCGTGCCGGTGGGCGCCGGGCTGTCGTCGTCGGCCGCGATCGAGGGCGCCACGTCGTCCGCGCTGAACGAGCTGTGGGGCACCGGGCTCGACGCGGTGGCCCTCGCGCGCATCGGTCGCACGGCCGAGAACGAGGCGGTCGGCGCCCCCACCGGGATCATGGACCAGATGTCGTCGATGCTCGGCGAGCCCGACGCCGCGATCTTCCTCGACTGCCGCTCGCTGGAGGCCGAGGTCGTGCCTCTGGGCATGGCCGCGGCCGGGCTGTCCGTGCTGGTGATCGACACCCGCGTGAAGCACGCCCACTCGACCGGCGGCTACCGCGCGCGCCGCGAGTCGTGCGAGCGCGGCGCCGCGGCGCTCGGGGTGCCCGCGCTGCGCGACGTCGCGGTGGCGGACCTCGCCCGCGCGCAGGAGCTGCTCGACGACGAGACCTTCCGCCGCGTGCGCCACATCGTCACCGAGAACCAGCGCGTGCGCGACACCGTCACCGTGCTGCGGGCGGAGGGCGCGCGGGCCATCGGCGGCCTGCTCGTCGCCTCGCACGCCTCGATGCGCGACGACTTCGAGATCTCCACCCCCGAGCTCGACACCGCAGTCGACGCCGCGCTCGCCGCCGGTGCCCTGGGGGCGCGCATGACCGGCGGCGGCTTCGGGGGCGCGGCGATCGCGCTCGTGCCGCGCGACGAGGTCGAGGCGGTGACGACCGCCGTGCGCGCCCGGTTCGCCGAGGCCGGATACGCCGAGCCGCACGTGTTCACCGTCAGCCCGTCCGCAGGTCCGCGCCGCGACGCCTGACACAATGAGTGGTCGAGCCGCCACGGTCGCGGCAGGAGAGGAACGCATGTCCTGGATCGTCACCGGCGGCGCCGGATACATCGGCGCCCACGTGGTCCGCGCTCTCGCGGAGGCGGGTCTCACCCCGGTCGTGCTCGACGACCTGTCCAGCGGCGTCGCCTCGTTCGTGCCGGAGGGCGTGCCGTTCGTGCAGGGCAGCATCCTCGACCGCGACCTGGTCGAGAAGGCCCTGCGCGACCACGACGCCGACGGCGTGATCCACGTGGCCGGGTACAAGTACGCGGGGGTCTCCGTCCAGCGCCCGCTGCACACCTACGCGCAGAACGTCGAGGGCACCCGCGTGATCCTGGAGGCCATGCAGGCCGCCGGCGTCGCAAACATCGTGTTCTCCTCCTCGGCCGCCGTGTTCGGCACGCCCGACGTGCCGCTCGTGGTGGAGGACACCGCCAAGAAGCCGGCGAGCCCCTACGGGGAGTCGAAGCTGATCGGCGAGTGGCTGCTGCGCGACCAGGCCATCGCCACCGCCGACAGCGAGCGGCCGCTCCGGCACACCTCGCTGCGCTACTTCAACGTCGTCGGCTCGGCCGACCCCGCGGTGTACGACGTGAGCCCGCACAACCTCTTCCCGATCGTGTTCGAGGCGCTGCTGGAGGGCCGCACCCCGAAGATCTTCGGCGAGGACTACGACACCCCCGACGGCACGAACGTGCGCGACTACGTGCACGTGGGAGACATCGCCGCCGCGCACGTGGCCGCCGCGCAACGCCTCGCGGCGGGCGAGCCCCTCGAGCCGGCGTACAACCTCGGCTCGGGCGACGGCCTCAGCGTGGCGCAGATCATGGACGCGGTCGCCCGGGTCACGGGCATCGACTTCACGCCCGAGGTCGGCCCCCGGCGCCCGGGCGACCCCGACCGCATCGTGGCCACCGGCGAGCTCGCAGCGCGCGACCTCGACTGGCGCATGCGGTACACGGTCGACGAGATGGTGCGCACGGGCTGGGAAGCACGGCGGGCCGCCGGCGCCTGAGCCTCACACGTCGCGGGTGCGGATGGGGTAGAGCCAGAAGCACAGCCACGCGAGCGCGGTGAACCCCAGCGGGATCACGGCCAGCATGAGCCGGATGGCGCCGTCGACCGTGTCGGGCTGCGCCTCGCCGAGCGTCGCGTCGAACCCCGACGCCGTGAGCACGACCGCCGCGACGATCGCCTGCAGCACGACGGAGCCGCGGACGACGAAGCCGTTGACGCCGAAGTACGCGCCCTCCCGCCGATGCCCCGTGCGCGTCGCGTCGTCGTCGATGATCTGCGCCAGCACGACCTCGAGCAGTTGCAGCAGCCCGCCCACGCCCACGCCCACCGCGACGCCGACGAGAGCCGCTCCGAGCACCGACGTGGGGATCAGATACCCGAGCACCGCGACCCCGAACACCGCCACGCTCCACAGCAGGGCCGTGCGGGGGGAGGTGCGGCGGACCACCGTGCTCCACAGCACGATCGACGGGATCGCGGTCACGAAGATCGCACCGAGCAGCAGGCTGCCCTCCCCCTCCGCCGCACCCAGCGAGTACCGCACGTAGAACGGCACCGACGCGAGGATCACCGCGATCGAGGTCTGCACGCACAGCGACCCCAGCACGTACGGCACGAACGCCCGATTGCGGAACGTGTAGGTGAGCTGGTCGCGCCAGCGCATCGCCTCCGACGCCGCCTCCGGCACGCGCCGCTCGATCATGCCGCCGAAGAACGACCACGCCAGCAGCACGAGGCACACCCCGGACAGCACGAGCGCCATGCCCGGCCAGCCGATCGCGTCGTACAGTGCCGGGGCGCCCGCCGTGCCGAGCACCATGCCGAGAATCGCGAAGATCTGCCGCGGCACGTTGCCCCGCGCGCGCTCCTCCGTCGTGCGGAAGATCTCCGGGAACAGCGCCGAGATGTTGAGCACCACCACCACGAACGCGATGTCGTAGACCGCGACCACCACCAGGAACCAGGCGATGAGGCCGTCCGCGGGCAGGTCGGGCGGCATCCACACCAGCGCGAACGCCACCACCAGCGGCACGATGCCGAGGCCGATCCACGGGATGCGGCGGCCCCACGGCGTGCGGATCCGGTCGGACAGCGCGCCCACCAGCGGGTTGAGCGCCGCGTTCAGGATGCCGTGTGCGACCATCGCGACGGCCACCCAGGTGGCGGGCACCGCGAGGTGCGACACGTAGAAGTAGACGACGAACGCGGAGAACGTCTGCGTCATCAGCTGCGTGGGGAACCCGGACGCCCCGAACGCGATCGACTGCGCCCGCGTCGGGGCCGCGTCGAGGCGACGGTCGCGCAGCCGGTCCGCGAGCGCCGTCACCGGGCCGCCCCGCGCTGCAGGTCGCGCAGGTCGCGCCAGCCGACCCGCACGAGGCCCTCGTCGTCGATCGTCTGCTCCACGAGCGGGTCGTCGAGCAGCCGCAGCTCGTAGCCGCGCTTGGCCGCCCCGAAGTCGACGGCGGCGCGCAGCTCGGCGCCGTCGGTCATCGGGTGCAGGTAGATCTCGGTCACGCCGGGCGGCACGGCCCGCAGCACGTCGAGGAACCCGTCGCGCACCCGTTCGTACGTCTCCTCCTGCGCCGTGCCCTCACCGGCCAGCTCGAACGGGTGCGTCCACAGCCGGTCGATGATCTCCACGCCGAGCGCATCGGCGGCGGCCGTGGCCTTCGCGAGCTTCGCCTGCAGCTCCTGGTCGGCCTCCGCGCCCTCCCGGTACCGCGGAAGCCGGAACGGCAGGCCGAGCCGGGCGGCGAGCTCGAACACCGGCCGCAGGAAGTCACGCCCGCTCTGCAGTCCGTAGACCGAGCCCATGTGGTTGTCGAGGTGTGTGACGTCGACTCCGGCGTCGAGCGCGGCCTGCACCTGCGCCGCCAGCTCGGCGGCCACGTCGGCCTCGGATGCCCCCTGCTCGACCGCGGCGACCTCGTTCGGGAAGAAGCCGTCGCCGTCGACGAGGGTGGTGCCGGGGCCGGTGAGCGGACGCCACCGGTAGCGCCGCCACTCGCTGGTGAGCACGAGGTGCACGCCCACATCGAGGTCGCGTCGACCGGCGGCGAACGCGAGCGCCTCGGGCGCCCAGGCGCACGGGACCATGACGGTCGCGCTGTCGATACGGCCCCGCTCGAGGAGGCTCCCGATCGCCGTGTTCGCCGCGTGGCACATGCCGAAGTCGTCGGCGTTGAGGATGATCGCCCTGGCGCCGGACGGGAGGCCGAGCCGGTCGGCGAGCGGGGGCGGAGTGGTCATGGCGGGTCCTGTCGGGGTCAGCGGCCGGGTCGGGGGGTGGCGGCCGCGGGGGTGAGGAGACGGGAGAAGACGAGCGCGCGCAGGGCGGAGGCCGCCTCGCCCACGACCCCGACGAGCGGAGCCTCCGGGCCGAACGCCGAGACGAGGAACCGGAGCGGCAGCTGCGCGGCGAACTCCTCCGCGACGCGGTCGACCGCCTCCACGAGCGCGGGGTGCGCGGCCTCGCCGCCGAGGATGAACGCCTCGGGGTCGAGCACGAGCGCCACGGTGCCCGCCGCCACCACCAGGCGCCGGCCGATCTCGGCCACCAGCTCGCGCGCCTTCTCGTCGCCCTGCTGCGCGGCTTCGAGGTGGGCCAGCAGCGGCGCCCGCACGTCGAGACCCAGACCGAGCGCGAGGTCGTGCACCACCTCCTCCCCCACGACGGGGGCGCCGATCGGCAGCGGCGACTGCGGCAGGTACATGATCTCGCCCGCGACACCCGAGAAGCCCCGGTGCAGCAGCCCCTCGATCACGATGCCCGCGCCGAGGTCGTCGTCGAGCAGGAACAGGGCGAAGCTGCTCAGCTCGGCCCCCGCCCCCGCCGTCAGCTCCGCGAGCGCGGCCAGGTTCACGTCGTTCTCCACCTGCACGGGGCACCCGAGCGCCGTCTGCAGCGCCGAGCGGAACGCACCGCCGTCCGGGCCCTGGTCGTCGCGGATGCCGCCGTCGGCCGTCACGATGCCGGGCACCCCGACCACCGCGAGGTGCAGCGGGCCGCGCGTGGACTCCCGGCACGACGCCACGAGCCCGGCGATGTGCCCGACCCGGTCCCCGGACGAGGGGAACGGCGCGTGCTGCTCGGCCCGCACGGTCCCGGTCGCATCGACCAGCACGACGTGGGCGGCATGATGGTCCACGTGCACCGCGGCGGCGACCCCGAGCAGCGGGTGCAGGGCCACGCGCCCCGCGGCGGGACCCCGCGCACCGCGGTCGACACCGGCGGCCGCCACCGCACCGCCCGCCTCCAGCATCCGCAGCACCTGGGTCACGGCCGTGCGCGACAGCCCGGTCGCCGCCATCAGCTCCGCGCGCGTCTGCGGACCGCTGTCGGCGAGCCGCTCCAGGATCGCGCGGCCGTTGAGCGACCGGAGCAGGCTCTGCGGTCCGGCAAGGGGTCGTGACATGCGGCTGATCCTCGGAGGTGTCGATGCTCGTGGTTCGGCTCGGGTGCCCGGCCAGCATGCTACATCCGGCCGCGTGCGTCCACCCCGATTCCGCCGTCGCCGCACGCACCTAGGGTGGAGGGATGACGTCCTTCGTGATCCGCGACGCCCGCGCCCACGACGCCGATGCCGTGGCCCGAGTGCACGTGCGCTCGTGGCAGACCGCCTACCGCGGCCTGATCGACCAGGAGGTGCTCGACGGGCTCTCGGTCTCGGAGCGCGCCGAGGGGTGGCGGCGGATCTTCGCCGACCCGCTGCCCACGAGCCTGGGCACCCTGGTGGCGGTGCGCGACGGCGCGGTGATCGCGTGGGCGTCGTTCGGCTCGGGGCGCGACCCCGACGGTCTCGACGACGCCGAGCTGTACGGCATCTACGCCGACCCGGACACGTGGTCGACGGGCGCGGGTCATGCGCTGCTCGAAGCCGCGGAGGCCCGCATGATCGAGGTCGGGCACACGCGCGGCTACCTGTGGGTGCTCGACGGCAACGACCGCGCCGACGGGTTCTACGCCCGGCACGGGTGGGAGCTCGACGGGGCGACCAAGATCGACCAGCGCCCGCAGTTCACGCTCCGCGAGCACCGCCGCGTCAAGCTCCTCGGCCCGCGCTGAGCCCGGACGGCCCGGGGCCGCCCGTCAGTCGATCGCGCTCATGACGTGCTTGAGGCGGGTGTAGTCGTCGAAGCCGTACTGGGACAGGTCCTTGCCGTAGCCGGAGTGCTTGAAGCCCCCGTGCGGCATGTCCGACACGAACGGCAGGTGGGTGTTGATCCACACGCACCCGAAGTCGAGGTCGCGCGAGAACCGCATCGCCCTGGCGTGATCCGTGGTCCACACCGATGCCGCGAGCGCGTACGGCACGCCGTTGGCGAGGGCCAGCGCCTCCTCCTCGGTCTCGAACGACTGCACGGTGAGCACGGGTCCGAAGATCTCGCCCTGCACGACCTCGTCGTCCTGCCGCACACCGGTCACGATCGTCGCCTCCCAGAAGTAGCCGCGGTCGCCCTGCCGGCGGCCGCCGGTGGCCACGGTGGCGTGCGCGGGGAGGCGGTCGATGAAGCCCTGCACCTGGGCGAGCTGGGCGGCGCTGCTGAGCGGTCCGTAGAGCACGCCCCGGTCGTGCGGGCCGCCGGTGCGCGCGTGCGTGCGGGCGCGGGCGACCAGGGCCGCCACGAGCTCGTCGTGCTTGGACGCGTGCACGAGCACCCGGGTGGCGGCCGTGCAGTCCTGCCCTGCGTTGAAGAACGCTCCGGCGACGATGCCCTCCACGGCGCGGTCGAGCGCCGCGTCGGCGAACACCAGTGCGGGGGCCTTGCCGCCGAGCTCCAGGTGCACGCGCTTCACGTCGTCGGCGGCCGATCGGGCGACCGCCATGCCCGCGCGCACCGAGCCGGTGATCGCGACCATCTGCGGCACCGGGTGGGCGATCAGCGCGGCGCCGGTGTCGCGGTCGCCCAGCACCACGTTGAACACGCCGGGCGGGGTGTGCCGCGCGACGATCTCGGCGAGCAGCAGCGTGGTGAGCGGCGTCGCCTCCGCGGGCTTGAGCACCACGGTGTTGCCCGCGGCGAGCGCCGGCGCGATCTTCCACACCGCCATGTTGAGCGGATAGTTCCACGGGGTGACCTGCGCGATCACCCCGATCGGCTCGCGGCGCACGAACGACGTGTGTCCGGCGACGTACTCCGCGGCGGCCCGCCCCTCGAGGCTGCGCGCGGCACCCGCGAAGAAGCGCAGCTGGTCGATGGACTGCTCGATCTCGTCGGCGACCAGCGTGGCTCGCGGCTTGCCCGTGTCACGCGACTCCAGGTCGGCGAACTCCTCCGCCCGCTCGGCCATCTCGTCGGCGATGCGGAACAGGGCGAGCTGGCGCTGCGCGGGCGTGGTGTCGCGCCACTCGGGGAACGCGGCGGCCGCGGCGGCGACGGCCGCGTCCACGTCGGCGGCGTCGGACAGGGGGATCTCGCCGTACGGCTCCTCGGTCGCCGGGTCGATCAGCGGCAGCCGTCCCCGTCCGTGCGCGGGCACGGCGCGGCCGCCGAGGAAGTTGTGCAGGGGCTCGGTCGTCGTCGACGGGGTGTGCATGGCGCCATGGTAGCCACTCGAACGCGGAATCTGAAGGATGACGAGGGTCGAACGACGGAATCAGTTGCGACAGCCCCCTGAGAATGTCACTATCGGTACATGACTCCGACGCCGCAGCCGCCCCTCGACGACATCTCCAAGCGCATCGTCGAGCTGCTGCAGGAGGACGGCCGCCGTCCCTACTCCGAGATCGCGCGCGAGGTCGGACTCAGCGAGGCCGCCGCCCGCCAGCGGGTGCAGCGCATGACCGAGGCCGGGATCATCCAGATCGTCGCCGTCACCGATCCGCTCCAGCTCGGCTTCCGGCGCATGTCGATGATCGGCATCCGCGTCTCCGGCGACCCCCGCGCGATCGCCGAGGAGCTGACCGCGATCACCGAGCTCGCGTACGTCGTCGTCACGCTCGGCACCTTCGACATCCTCGTCGAGGCGGTGTGCGAGGACGACGACCACCTGATCGACCTCATCGCCACCCGCATCCGCACCATCCCCGGCATCGTGCAGACCGAGAGCCTGCTCTACGCCGGACTGTACAAAGACCTCTACAACTGGGGAACGCGCTGACGCGTCCCCGCACCCGGGAGTGAACATGGGCACCACGGTCTTCGAACGCCGGCGTCCCGCGCCGTCCGTCATCGACGAGTCCCTGCGCGACACCGCCCTGTCGGTCTTCTGGCTCGACGACGTCGACCGCCCGACGCATCCGCCGCTGCGCGGGACGGCGCACGCCGACCTCGCGATCGTCGGCGGCGGCTACACCGGGCTGTGGACCGCGATCAGGGCGAAGGAGCGCGACCCCGGGCGCACGGTCGTGCTGCTCGAGGCCTCGCGCGTCGCCTGGGCCGCGTCGGGGCGCAACGGCGGCTTCTGCGAGGCCAGCATCACGCACGGCCACGAGAACGGCGTGAACCGGTGGCCGGAGGAGATCGACCGGCTCGAGGAGCTGGGGCGGCAGAACCTCGACGGCATCGAGGACACCGTGCGCCGGTACGCCCTCGACGCCGAGTTCGAGCGCACGGGCCAGCTGGCCGTGGCCGTGGAGCCGCACCAGGTGGAGTGGCTACGCGAGGAGGAGGGCTTCCTCGACCGCGACGCCGTGCAGGCCGAGGTGCACTCCCCGACGTTCCTCGCCGGCGCGTGGGACCGGGAGGGCACGGCCCTCGTGCACCCCGCCAAGCTCGGCCTGGAGCTCGCGCGCCTGGCCGTCGAGCTCGGCGTGCAGATCCACGAGCACACGATGGTGCGCCGCATCGAGGGACCCGACGCCGGCCCGGTCACCCTCGTGACCGACGGCGGACGGGTGACCGCGGAGAACATCGCCCTCGCCACGAACGTGTTCCCTTCGCTGCTGAAGCGCAACCGGCTCATGACGGTGCCCGTGTACGACTACGTGCTGATGACCGAGCCGCTGTCGGCGGAGCAGCTCGACGCGATCGGCTGGCGCAACCGCCAGGGCCTCGCCGACAGCGCCAACCAGTTCCACTACTACCGGCTCACCGCCGACGACCGGATCCTGTTCGGCGGCTACGACGCGGTCTACCACTTCGGCGGGAAGGTGCGCCCCGCGTACGAGGACCGGATGGAGAGCCACCGACGCCTCGCCTCCCACTTCTTCACCACGTTCCCGCAGCTCGCCGGGCTCCGCTTCACGCACCGCTGGGCGGGGGCGATCGACTCCTCCAGCCGGTTCTGCGCGTTCTTCGGCACGGCCCGCCGCGGACGCGTGGCCTACGCCACGGGATTCACCGGGCTCGGGGTGGGCGCCGCCCGGTTCGCCGCGGATGTGATGCTCGACAAGCTCGCCGGGGAGGAGACCGAGCGCACGGAGCTGCGCATGGTGCGCGAGAAGCCGATCCCCTTCCCGCCCGAGCCCGCCGCCTCGATCGGCATCAACCTGGTGCGCGCCGCGATGGACCGCGCCGACCACGACGGGGGACGACGCGGCCCGTTCCTGAAGACGCTCGACGCCCTCGGCATGGGGTTCGACTCGTGACCGCGCTGACACCGGGCACGCCCGTGGACGCGCGCGCCGTCGCCCTCGCGCACGAGCCCCTGCCCGCGGACGAGGTGCGCGACGGAGCGCCGACCGCGGCGTACGCCGTGCTCGACGCCACGGACGGGACGGAGGTCGGCGTCTGGGAGATGACGCCGGGCGCCGCGAGCGACACCGAGGAGGACGAAGTGTTCGTGGTGCTGTCTGGCCGCGCGACCATCGAGTTCACCGAGCCCGCGCTGCCGTCGGTCGAGGTCGGGCCCGGGTCGGTGATGCGCCTGTCGGCCGGCATGCGCACGGTGTGGACGGTGACCGAGACGCTGCGCAAGGTCTCCCTCGCGGTCTGAGCCTCAACCGCGACGGACCTCGGCGTGCGGCATGCGCTCGGCCATGATCCGCACCGCCTCGGGGTTGTCGTCGACCAGCACCGCGTCACGGCCCAGCGCCGACGCCACCGCCCCGGTCGTGCCGCTGCCGGCGAAGAGGTCGAGCACGCGATCGCCCGGACGGCTCGACGCCGTGACGATGCGCCGCAGGATCCCCTCGGGCTTCTGCGTCGGATAGCCCGTCTTCTCGCGGCCCGTGGTGGGGACGATGGTGTGCCACCACACGTCGGTGGGGAGCTTGCCGCGCGCCGCCTTCTCCGCCGTGACCAGACCGGGGGCCATGTACGGCTCGCGGTCGACGTCGTCGGAGTTGAACACGTACGCGCGCGGGTTCTTCACGTACACCAGGATCGTGTCGTGCTTGGTGGGCCAGCGCCGCCGCGACTTCGCCCCGTAGTCGTAGGCCCAGATCAGCTCGTTGAGGAAGCAGTCGCGCCCGAACACCGCGTCGAGCATCACCTTGGCGTAGTGCGCCTCCCGGTAGTCGAGGTGCAGATACAGCGTGCCGTCGTCGCCCAGGAGCCGCCACGCCTCCTCCAGCCGCGGCATCAGGAAGGCGCCGTAGTCGTCGAAGCTGTCGTCGTACGCGCGGAGCATGCCCCGCACCCGCTCGTACGCGTGGCCGTGGAACCCGTGCCGCACCTCGGCCTCCGCCGCCGCGGGTTCGGAACTCCGGAGGTCCGCCGGCGAATCCCGCGTGTCGGCGCCGGGGGCCCCCGGATCGGCGAGGTCGTGAGGAGTCGTGAACGTCCGCCGTGCGGTCACGACCTGCCGCTCGCGCGCCCGCCCGGTGTTGAACGGCGGATCGAGGTACACCAGCGTGAACGATCCGGACGGCAGCGTCGCGGCGACGGCGAGGTTGTCGCCCTCCACGATCTCGACCGCACCCCGCGGCGCCCCCTCCGCGGCGACGGGACGGCCCGCGCCCGCGTCCGAGGTCGTCACGGCACCCGGTGCAGCCACGCGTCGGTGGAGAACTTCGACTCCACCAGAGCCTCGGCGTCGGCGTACTCCTCCGGCGTGATCGTGCCGTCTTCGGCGGACGTGAGCGAGCGGAACGTCTCCACGAACCGGTCGATGATCTCCGCCCGCTCGAGCCCGGTCTGGCTGCGCAGCGGGTCGACGCGCTTCGCCGCCGACGTGGTGCCCTTGTCGCTGAGCTTCTCGCGGCCGATGCGCAGCACCTCGGTCATCACCTGACCGTCGATGTCGTACGACAGCGTCGCGTGGTGCAGCACCCCGCCGTTGGCGAGACGCTTCTGCGCGGCGCCGCCGATCTTGCCGGTGGGGCTCGCGATGTCGTTGAGCGGCTGGTACACCGCGTCGATGCCGAGCGAGCGCAGCGCCTGCAGCACCCAGTCGTCCAGGAACGCGTAGGAGTCGGCGAAGGTCATGCCCGCCACGAGCGACGCCGGCACGTACAGCGAGTAGGTGATGATCTGGCCGGCCGCCATGAGCATGGCCCCGCCGCCGGAGATGCGGCGCACCACATCGAACCCGTGCCGGGCCGCGCCCTCCGGGTCGACCTCGTTGCGGTACGACTGGAACGAGCCGATCACGACCGCCGACTCGTCCCACTCCCAGATGCGCAGCGTGGGACGACGGCGCCCCTCGCCCACGCGCGACGTGAGCACCTCGTCGAGCGCGAGGTTCATGCGCGGGGAGACGGCCCTGTCGTGCACGATCTCCCAGTCGAAGTCGCGCCAGCCCGGCGCGGTGACCAGGGCACGTCGCACGGCGGTGCCGACCGCCTCCGGCGTGAAGCCGAGCAGCTGCGCCCCCTCGGGGAGGGCCCCGCGGACGGCGGCCGCGATCGCGGAGGCGTCGGACTCCACGGGCAACCCCTCGACCGCCGCGTTGATGTCGTCGAGCGCCGAGTCGGGTTCCAGGAAGAAGTCGCCGGCGAGCCGGAACCGCGCGATCCGGTCGTTCTCCACCTCGAGGTCGACGACGACGAGCTTGCCCCCAGGGACCTTGTATTCACCGTGCACGACTCCAGCTTAAGGCGCGCCGTGCCGCGCGGGTCAGCCGCCGAGCACCACCACGCGCTCCCCCGCGCGGATGGGCGTGGAGTAGCGGTTGCCCGGTGGCGGCAGCGGGCACACGAACTGGTCGGAGAACGCACACGGCGGCAGGTAGGCGCGGGTGAAATCGAGCACCGCCGTCCCGTCCTCGGCGGGCTCCTCGACCGGGAGGAAACGGAACCGGTACGTCTCCAGGCCGCTGGTGCCGTCGGAGAACACCGCACTCAGGGTGCCCTGGCCGGTGCGGGTGACCGTGAGGGTGTGCGGGGCTCCGGCGAGCGTGAAGTGCAGGCGCCCCGCCACGTCCGTCTCGCGCGAGGCGCCGTCGACCGAGGTCACCAGGATCCGCTCGCCCGGCGTCGGCTCGAACGTGGCGGGCAGCCGCCACCGCTCGTCCGGGGCGTAGGCGTCGATCGCCGTGAACCACTCCCGCTGCGGGCGCGCGGGGTTCCACACGCGCAGCGCGATCGCTCCGTTGCGGTCGAACACGCGCAGCTCGCGGCGACCAAGACGCAGGGTCTGGGTGCCACGGAGGGTGACGCTCGACCCCGCCTGACCGAGCTCGGTGCCGCGGATGCCATCGTCGCCGGCGAGGGCCCAGAGCCCGGGGATGCCGTCGACGGCCGCGGGCTCGCTGATGAGCCAGTTCGTGGACTCGAGCGCGGACGGCCCGTACTCCGCGCCGGCGTAGCGCTCGCGCGCCGCATGCCATTCGTGCCAGTCGCTCCGGAAACCCATCGCCGCGCGCCCTCCCGTCCCTGCTGCGGATGAGCCGAATCTAGGTCGCCGACGCCGGGCGCGGCGCGCTCGCGTCACACTCCTTCACCGCGCGTCATCCCGCGTCACAGTCCGCCTCGGTCGCGTGCGGGTGTGGGGGCGGACGGGCCGGTGCGGGTGCGAAAAGGGGCCCACGAGGCCGGGCGGAGGGCCGATAACGACCTCGCACCGGGGTCGCCGCCCGGCAGCGGGGATGTCAGCGGGCGGGGATGTGCGCGTCGAGCCACGCGAGCACGTCGGCGCGCACCTCGTCCTGCTGCTGCTCGTTGAAGATCTCGTGACGGGCGTCGGGGTACACGAGGGTCGTGACGTCGGTGAGGCCCGAGCGGCGGCGATACTCGTCGGCGAGCTTGTGGACGCTGCGCGGACCGCCGACCGGGTCGTCGCGGCCGACCAGGAGGAGCATCGGCAGGTCGCGGGCGAGGTGCTTCGCCGGACGACCGTAGAGCCGCGCCGCGTCGAGCGGACCGAAGAGCTTCAGGAGGGGCACGCCCGTGGTGAGCGGGTCCTCCTCGAAGGACTTCCACACCGCGGGGTCGCGGCTCAGCCACTCGTATCCGGTCGCGTCGTCGGCGGCCCACGCGGCGTTCAGCGGCGCGGGGTTCAGCGACCGCGGCGTCCGCAGGGCCGAGCCGGAGAGGATCACCGCGTCGTACGCCTCGGCGTGCTCGTTCACGAGCATCTGCGCCAGGAACGACCCCCACGAGTGCCCGAGGAGCACGAGCGGCAGGTCGGGGTTCTCGTCGCGGATGATGCCGGTGAGCTGCCAGATCGCGTCCTTTGCCGCCCGGAGTCCGCCGGGGCCGAGCCGCCCCAGCTTCTCGGGGTCGCCGTGCTGACGCAGACCGGTGCGCCCGTGGCCGCGGTGGTCGTCGGCGTACACGTGGAAGCCCGCGCCGGTGAGCGCGGCGATCAGCGCGGGATAGCGGCCGGCGTGCTCGCCCACGCCGTGCAGCAGCTGCACGACGCCGCGGGGCTCGCCCGCAGCCGGGTGGAGGTCGTAGACGATGGCGATGCCGTGGGAATCGGTGAACTCGCGGGTGTCGGTCACGCTGCGACCCTACCGGTCGCGCCCCGCGAGCGCGTCCCTGATCGCGACCGCGATGTCGCGGTCGGTGACCTCGTAGCCGCCGACGCCGTCGGACGCCGAGCCCATGCGCACGCCACCCTCGGCGACGACCGCGCGCTTGGCGGAGAAGTGGAGCGCGTCGATGCCGGTCTCGGCGAGCACGGGGGCACTCGCGACGTCGACGCCGCTGCCGGCCATGACCTCGATCGCACCCTCGGCCGCGGCGACCAGGGCGCGCAGCGTGTCGATGCCGTCGATCGCGGCGGACGCTCCGCCCGAGGTGAGCACGCGGCGCAGCCCGAGCTCGCGCGCGGTGCGGAGCGTGGCGACCGGGTCGGCGGTCACGTCGATGGCGCGGTGCAGCGTGACGGGTGCTCCCCCGGCGGCGTCGCGGAGACGGGCGACGGCGTCGCGGTCGAGGCGGCCGTCGGCGTCGAGCACGCCGATCACGACGCCCGCGGCCCCCGCGGCGATCGCGTGGCGCACGTCGCGCTCGGCGACCGCGAGCTCGTCGGCGTCGTAGTGGAAGTCGCCGGCGCGCGGACGGATCAGCACGTGCACCTCGGGGCCGTCGGCGGCGGCGGCGAGCGCTAGCTCCACGGTCCCGGGCGAGGGGGTGAGGCCGCCGAGCGCGAGGGCCGTGGCGAGCTCGACACGGGCGGCGCCGATCTCTGCGGCGATGCGCACTCCGGCGGGGTCCTGGACGGCGAGTTCGAGAGCGAGGGTACGGGTCACCCGTCCATTCTGCCGGGTGGATCCGCGACGGCCCGCCCACGACGCCCGAATATTAGATAGACTAACTAAGTATGTCTGCGCCCGATGATCTCCTCGCCCTCACCGCCACAGACCTGCGCCTGGCCACGTTCCGGCTCGCCCGCCGCCTCCGCTGCGCCCGCGCCGCCGACACCATGAGCGACACCCAGCTCGCCGTGCTCGCCGATCTGCGCATGAACGGCCGCCGCACGATCTCCACCCTCGCCGAGCGCGAGCGCGTGACCGCCCCCTCCATGACCAGCATCGTCAACGGGCTCGAGGAGCAGGGCTACGTCGCCCGCACGCCCGACGAGGACGACCGCCGTCGCGTGCAGGTCGACATCACGCCCGCCGGCGCCGAGATCGTGGTCGAGACCATCCGCCGCCGCGACGAGCTGCTGGCCGACATGCTCCGCGAGGTCGACTACACCGAGGCCGAGCTCGCGATCCTGCGCGATGCGAGCGCCCTGATGCGGAGGGTGGTCGAACGATGAGCGCCATGTTCCGCTCGTTCGCGAACATCAACTACCGCATCTGGTTCGCGGGCGCCCTGGTCTCCAACGTCGGCGGCTGGATGCAGGCCACCGCGCAGGACTGGGTCGTGCTGACCGAGCTCACCGACAACGACGCGACCGCGATGGGCATCACGATGGCCCTCCAGTTCGGGCCGCCCCTCGTGCTCGTGAGCCTCACCGGCTGGGTGGCCGACCGCTTCGACCGCCGCCGCATCCTGCTCGCCACGCAGGGCTCGCTGCTCGCGCTCGCGATCGCCGTCGGCTCGCTGCTGCTGGCCGGCGTCATGACACTGCCGATGATGTTCGCCTTCGCGCTCGGCTTCGGCATCGTCAACGCGTTCGACGCCCCGGCCCGCCAGGCCTTCGTGTCCGACATGGTCTCCGCCGCCGACACCTCGAACGCGGTCGCCCTCAACTCCGCCTCGTTCAACCTCGCCCGCATGGTGGGCCCGGCCGTGGGCGGCCTCCTCATCGTCGCGATCGGCTCCGGCTGGGTGTTCATCGCCAACGCCGCCACCTTCCTCGCGATGATCCTGGCCCTGCTGCTGATGCGCGCGAACCTGCTCGCCCCGCGGCCCAAGCACCGCAACCGGGGCGGGCTGGCCGAGGGCTTCCGCTACGTGTGGGCGCGCAGCGACCTCAAGGTCGTGTTCGTGACGGTGTTCCTGATCGGCGCGTTCGGCATGAACTTCCCGATCTTCGCCTCCACCATGGCCCTCGAGTTCGGTGCGGGAGCCGACGGCTACGGGGTGCTCAGCTCGGTGCTCGCGATCGGCTCGCTGATCGGCGCGCTGCTCGCCGCCCGCCGCGACACCGCGCGCGTGCGGGTCGTGATCCTCGCCGCGGGCGGGTTCGGCATCGCCGCGTTCGTGTCGGCCGCCATGCCGAGCTACCTCGCCTACGCCGTGACCCTCACCTTCACGGGCTTCATGATCGTGACGCTGCTGACCACGGCGAACGGGTACGTGCAGATCACGACCGACCCGGCGCTGCGCGGACGCGTGCTGGCGCTGTACATGGCCGTGATCATGGGCTCGACCCCGGTCGGCGCGCCGATCGCCGGGTGGGTCGCCGACACGTTCGGCCCCCGCGCCGCGATCATGCTGGGCGGCACGGCGGGCTTCGTCGCGTGCGCCATCGGCGTGCTGTGGGTGCTCACCTCCGGGCGCCTGCACCGGCACGAGACCAGCCGCTTCCTGCTCACCCTCGACGAGACGCGGCCGCTGCGGGTCGTGCAGCCCGTCGAACCGGTCGACTTCACCGAGAAGGCGACCGTGACCACGCCGATCCGCACGGTGCGCCGCGACGACGGCGAGTGACGACCGCGGCGTTTTGTCAACGCCCTCCGCGTCACCCACCCCACGCCGTACGGTCGGGCCATGGACGACAACATGAGCACCCCCCACCCCCAGGACCCGGCAGAGGGCGCGCCCGACGTCGACGTGCCCCAGGAGGACGGCCAGGGCGACGGCACCGGCGGCGCGATCCAGGGCGACAGCTCCCGCGGCGAGTCGACCGGCGGCGCGATCCAGGGCAGCTCCGGCCCCGGTCACGCCCCGCTCGGCGGCTCGGAGAACACGGAGGACGGCCTCGACGCGGACAACCCCGCCGAGGAGGACACCCTGAAGACGCTCGACCCGGACAACCCGCCGGCCTGAGCGCTCCCGCAGACGGAACCGCGGACGGGACGACCGGAGACCGGTGCCCGCCCGCGGATCCTTCGCGTGCGTGTGAGGCGCTCAGCCCGCCAGCACGAGCTTGAGCTGCTCGACCGCCCAGTCGAGCTCGGTCGCGCGGATCACGAGCGGCGGGGCGATGCGGATGGTCTGGCCGTGCGTGTCCTTCACGAGCACACCCCGCTCCGACAGCCTCTCCGCGACCGCCCGGCCCGTCCCGATCGCCGGGTCGATGTCGACGCCGGCCCACAGCCCCGCGATGCGCACCGCGGTCACGCCGTGGCCGATGAGCGGCTGCAGCGCGGCCTCCAGGTGCGCACCCAGAGCCCGTGCGCGCTCCTGGAACTCGCCCGTCTGCATCATCTCCACCACGCGCAGCCCGACCGCCGCCGCGAGCGGGTTGCCGCCGAACGTCGACCCGTGCTCGCCCGGGCGGATCACGCCCAGCACGTCGCGGTCGCCCACCACGGCCGACACCGGGAGGATGCCGCCGCCGAGCGCCTTGCCGAGCAGGTACAGGTCGGGCACGACGCCCTCGCGGTCGCACGCGAACGTCTCGCCCACGCGGCCCAGTCCCGCCTGGATCTCGTCGGCGATGAACAGCACGTTCTTCGCGTCGCAGATCTCGCGGATGCGGCGCAGGTAGCCCTCCGGCGGGATCACGACCCCGGCCTCGCCCTGGATCGGCTCGACCAGCACGGCCGCGGTGTTCTCCGTGATCGCGGCCTCGATGGCGTCGGCGTCGGCGAACGGCACCCGGTCGAAGCCCGGCGTGTAGGGGCCGAAGTCGTCGTGCGCGGTCTCGTCGTCGCTGAAGCTCACGATGGTGGTCGTGCGCCCGTGGAAGTTGCCGTTGGCCACCACGATGCGCGCCTCGCCCTCGGGGATGCCCTTCACGCGGTAGCCCCAGGCGCGGGCGACCTTGATGCCGGTCTCCACGGCCTCGGCGCCGGTGTTCATCGGGAGCACGAGCTCCTTGCCGCACAGCTCGGCGAGCGCCGCGGCGAAGGGCTCGAGCGTGTCGCTCTGGAACGCCCGGCTCACCAGGGTCACGCGGCCGAGCTGCTCCGTGAGGGCGGCGACCAGGGCGGGGTGGCGGTGACCGAAGTTCACGGCCGAGTAGGCGGCGAGCAGGTCGAGGTAGCGCTTGCCCTCCACGTCGGTGACCCACGCGCCCTCGCCCCGCGCGATCATGACCGGCAGCGGGTGGTAGTTGTGCGCGACGTGCGGCTCCGCGTGCGCCGTGGCCTCAGCGGCCGCCGCGGTCACCGGCTCGACCGCGGTCACTTCGCACCGCGCAGTTCGAGCGTGCAGCACTTGATGCCGCCGCCGCCGAGCAGCAGCTCGGACAGGTCGACCGTGATCGGGTTGTACCCGCGCTCGCGCAGCTGCTGCTCGAAGCCCTTCGCGCGCGGCGAGATGATCACGTTGTAGCCGTCGCTGGACGAGTTGAGGCCGAACACCGCGCCGTCCTCGTCGGACACCAGGATCGCGTCCGGGAAGCGCCGCTCGAGCTCGGCCCGGCTGGCGTCGTCGAAGGCACCGGGCAGGTAGGCGATGTTGGCGCGCTCCGGGCCGCCGTTCTCCACGCCCTGCACCGGGTCGAGCACCGCGATGGCGGTGTCGAGGTGGTAGAAGCGCGGGTCGACGAGGTTGAGCGACACGACCTCACGGCCGAACACCTCGCCCACCTCGCGGTGGCTGTCGCCCGTGGAGCGGAACCCGGTGCCGGCGAGGATCACGTCACCCACCAGCAGGAAGTCGCCCTCACCCTCGTTGACCTCTTCGGGCAGCACCGTGTCGTAGCCGTTGGCGCGGAACCAGTCGGCGAACGCCGGGGCCTCGCCCTGACGCTCGACGAAGCGGAACTCGGGCACGTACGCGCGGCCGTCGATCAGGAAGCCGCCGTTGGCCGTGTAGACCATGTCGGGGTATCCGGCGAGCGGCTCGATCAGCTCGACCTCGTGGCCCAGCTCGACGTACAGGTCGTACAGCTTCTGCCACTGCTCGACCGCACGGGCCGTGTCGGTCGGCTTGGCCGGCTCCATCCACGGGTTGATCGAGTAGTTCACCGTGAAGTGCTCTGGACGGCACATCAGGTAGTGGCGGCGGTGCGCGGTGCGCGCAGGGGCGGTGGTGACGGCGGTCTCCGGCGTCGACATGGATGCTCCTCGTGTGAACGGGCGCGGCGGACGCTGTCCAGGGGCCCGGCGGTCCTTCGACCCGTCGCTCGCGCGGGAGCGGGTGCGGGGAAGATGCGACTCGGGCACGCCGGTGACCATTGTGCCACCCGCGCCTGACCGCCCGCCAGATCCCGCGCCGCCGCGCTCAGGTGCCGCGCACGACCAGCTTTCCGACCACGTGCCCCTCCTGCAGCCGGGCGAGCGCGGCCCCGGCCTCGGCGAAGTCGTAGGTCTCGGCGATCACCGGCACGAGGCTGCCATCCGCCACGAGCTCGAGCAGCCGGGCGAGCACCTCGGGCCGGGGCGTCGCCGCGAGCGGGCGGATGCGCCGCGATCCGAGCGACAGCACGACCGCCCTCAGCATGCGCGGGATCGGACCCAGCACGGGCCCGCCGTCGCCGGTGACCAGCACCACGCGACCGCCGGGCACCACCAGTCGCTGCAGCTGCCGCAGCGGGATGCCGCCCGCGACGTCGATGATCGCGTCGAAGTGCCCCGCGGGCAGCTCGCGCAGGGGCGTGACCCGGTGGTCGAACGTGCGCACGGCCCCGAGGCGTTCGATCAGCGGCTGGTTGCGGTCGCGGCACGACGCCCACACCTCGGCCCCGCGCAGCGCGGCGAGCTGCACCGCGAACGTGCCGACCCCGCCCGACGCCCCGATCACCAGCACCCGCGGGGTGCCGCCGTGCAGTCCGACCCCGCCGAGGTCGAGCGCCTGCCACGCCGTGCCCCCGGCGACCGGGAGCGTGGCGGCGACCTCGGGCTCCACGCCCGGCGGCAGCGGCACGAGCCGGGCGGCCGGCACCCGCACGTACTCCGCGAGACCTCCGCCGCCCACGAGCTCCCCGACCACGTGCTCGTCGAGCTCGGCGCCCACCACGTCGGGCCCGACACCCACGACCGTGCCGACGACCTCCATGCCGCGCACGGGATGCTTCGGCCGGGTGAGCCCGAACGCCGGTCGCACGAGCAGCGGATCGCCGAGCAGCAGCCGCACGTCGCCCGCATTGAGCGCGGTGGCCCGCACGCGGAGCAGCACCTCGCCGTGGTGCGGCTGCGGCAGGGGGAGGCGTTCGAGCGCGACTCCGTCGGCGGGGCCGTAGGTCTCGCGACGCCAGGCGGCCATGCGGGCGGTCATGCGGCACCTCCGGGGGCGCTCGGATAGGAGAACAGCTCGTCGAGCCCGACGCCGAAGGCACGGGCGATCTGGAACGCGAGCTCGAGCGTGGGCGAGTATTTCTGCTGCTCGATCGCGATGAGCGTCTGGCGCGTCACGCCGACGGTCTTGGCGAGCTCGGCCTGGGTGAGCCCTGCCCGCTCGCGGTGGGCGCGGATGCTGTTGGAGACGAGGGTGGGCTTGACCATCACACGAGCCCCCGCCGGTAGGCGATCACCCGGGCGATGCCGCCGACCACCGCGGCCACGAAGAACCCGAGGAACATCGTGTTCGCGATCCAGAAGACGTCGGCTCCGATCCCGCACAGCACGATCACGCCGAGTCCGGCGATCGCCACGAACGCCTGCTCCACGCGGGCGCCCATGCGGCCGATGTCGCGGTCGCGGATGTCGGAGCGGCCGACGCCGTCGGGGTCGCGCATCCCGGCCAGGATGCCCCAGGCGACGCTGAGCAGGATGGTGCCGACGATGCCGCCGCCGATGCTCCAGAGCATGAGCGGGAACCAGTCGACCGCGGTGAGCGGTCCGCCCGCCGCCTGCTGCAGCACGAGCACCACGTAGGCGACGAGCACGATCGGGCTGATGATGAGCCCCGCCCAGACATTGCGTTCCTCGTAGACCATGACGCCCTCCGAATGTAAAGGATTCTTGACATGAGGCTATGCGCGGTGGATCACCGTGTCAAGAATCTTTTACACGCCCGGCGGTGCCGGATCGAAGACGCGCCGGACACGCCCGCGGAACGCACCTTTTCGACCCCGCACCGGTGGGCGCGGCGGGCGGGGGCGGGGTCAGATGACGGGAGCGCTCCAGGGGTCGAGGTTGCCGTAGCGGTGCGCCGTGATGGAGATCGACTGCTCGTGCACGAACGGGAGCAGCTCGATGCGGGCGGCCGCGGTCACCTCCGCGTCGTACACCGCCAGGTCGGGGTCGCCCGCGGTCGCCGCCGCCAGCGACGCCCGCAGCGTCGCGACCGCCTCCCGGCCGCCCACCAGACGCACCCGGTCGTACCGCGCGCCCGCGCTCGCGCCCTCCGCCGGCTCCTCCTCCGCGCGCAGCAGGCGCTGCATCCACTCCTCGTCCGACTCCAGGAAGACCACCGCGTCGAGGTCGCCCAGCGCGTGCCGCACCCCGGCCGGAAGCCCCACCGGGGTGGAGAGCACGAAGCCCGCCCCCGCGCGGACCCCCGCGATCACGACCCGCAGCACGTCCTGCAGGCGTGCGTCCTCGGTCGCCCTGATCTCCACGTGCCCCGGACGGTAGCGGAACAGGTTGCGCTCCACCTCCAGCCGCGACACGTCGCGCACCCGCCCGAACTCACGGTCCCAGGCCAGGGCATCCGACAGGGCCGCGCGCCGCAGCCACTCGAAGGCCTCGTACGCCAGCGACGGCTGCGCCGACTCGATGAGCGCCGTGATGCGCGAGTCGAGTCCCCGCAGGTGCAGGGTGCTCGATGCCGCGCCCCCGGGCTGCGAGCGCCACGTGCCGAGGCCGATCAGGTGGTTCGGGCCGCCCGGCTTCGCACCGGGTCCGACCGACGACCGCTTCCAGCCGCCGAAGGGCTGCCGCTGCACGATCGCCCCCGTGGTGCCGCGGTTGACGTAGAGGTTGCCCGCCTGCACCCGGTCCAGCCAGAGCGACAGGTCGTCGGGGTCCTGCGTGTGGAGCCCGGCCGTGAGGCCGTACGCGACCGCGTTCTGCAGCTCGATCGCGCGCGCGAGCGTGGGCGCGTGCATGATGCCGAGCACCGGGCCGAAGAACTCCTCGAGGTGGAAGCGCGACCCCGGCTGCACGCCCACGCGCACGCCGGGCCGCCACAGTCGTCCGCTCTCGTCGCCGTCCACGGGGGCGGGCTCGATCAGCCACCGCTCGTCGCCCTCCAGCTCGGTGAGCGCCCAGGCGAGCTTGCCCTGCGGCTGCTCGATCACGGGGCCCACCTCGGCCGACGGATCCGCCGGCCAGCCCACGCGCAGGGAGCGGACCGCGTCGGCGAGCTGCCGGGCGAAGCGCTGCGAACGGCCGACCGGGCCGACGAGGATCGCGAGGGAGGCGGCGGAGCACTTCTGCCCCGCATGCCCGAAGGCGCTCTTGACCAGGTCGGCGACGGCCAGGTCGAGGTCGGCGGACGGCGTGATGATCATGGCGTTCTTGCCGCTGGTCTCGGCGAGCAGCGGCAGGTCGGGGCGCCACGAGCGGAACAGCGCCGCCGTCTCCCACGAGCCGGTGAGGATCACGCGGTCCACGGCCTCGTCGGTGATCAGCGCCCGTCCGAGCTCGCCCTCCTCGATGTCGACCAGGGCGAGCACCTCGCGCGGCACGCCGCCCTCCCACAGGGCCTCGGCGAGCGCGGCGGCGCAGCGTCGCGCCTGCGGGGCGGGCTTGAGCACGACCCCCGAGCCGGCGGCGAGCGCGGCGAGCACTCCTCCGGCCGGGATCGCCAGCGGGAAGTTCCAGGGCGGCGCGACCACGGTCACGCGCGCCGGCTCGAACACGGCACCGGAGATCGCGTCGAGCTCGCGGCACGTGGAGGCGTAGTAGCGGGCGAAGTCGACGGCCTCGCTGACCTCCACGTCGGCCTCGGCGAACACCTTTCCGGTCTCCGCCGCGGCCACCTCGATCAGCTCCCCGCGCCGACCGTCGAGCGCGGCGGCGGCCCGTAGCAGCACCTCCGCGCGCTCCGCCGCCGGACGCGAGCCCCACGACGCGGCAGCGGATCGCACGCCCTGCACGAGGCGAGCGAGCTCGTCGGCGTCGTCGACCCTGGCGGCGGCGAGCACGGCCTCCCCCACGGTCGAATCGGCCAGGCGACCGCGGATCCCGTCGGCCCATTCCCGGTTGGCGGGCAGCGCGAGGTCGGTGTCCTGCGTGTTGGTGAAGCCCGGAGCGCCGCCCGTGTCCTCCCCGCGCTCGCGGGCCGCGTACACCGCCGTCTCCAGGAAGGCCCCGGTGTCCGCGCCGTCGGCGCCGCGGGCGATGCCCAGCACCGCCTGCGTCAGGTCGGCCTCGGGGATCGGGGCCGCGGCGGCCGGGCGAACCGACTCGTGCACGGGTGCGAGCCGGTCCTGCGTGCGGCGCGGTCCGCGGAGCAGGGTCGCGTCCGTGGAGCGGTCGAGGGCGTCGAGGAACCGGTCGCGCTCCCGGGCGAACAGCCCCTCGTCCTCGTGCAGCCGGAAGGCCGCGGACAGGAAGTTGTCGGACGACGCGTTCTCCTCCAGCCGCCGCACCAGGTAGCTGATGGCCACGTCGAACTCGGCCGGGGCGACCACGGGCACGTACAGGAGCACCGCCCCGACCTCGCGCGACACGGCCCGCACCTGGCCCTGCGCCATCCCGAGCAGCATCTCGAACTCGATCGCGTCGCGCACGCCGCGCTCGCCCGCGAGCAGCCAGGCGTAGGCGATGCCGAACAGGTTGTGCCCGGCGATCCCCAGCTTCACGGCGGAGGTGTGCGCGGGCGTGAGCGCCCAGTCCAGGCAGCGGAGGTAGTTCGCGTCGGTGTCGAGCTTGGTGTCGTAGGTCGCGGGGGTCCAGCCGTGCAGCCGCGCCTCGACGTGCTCCATGGCGAGGTTCGCGCCCTTCACGAGCCGCACCTTGATGCGGGCACCCCCGTGGGCCACGCGGTCCTGCGCCCACGCGGTCAGCTCCTGCAGCGCGGGCAGCGCGTCGGGCAGGTAGGCCTGCAGCACGATGCCGGCCTCCAGCCGCGCCAGCCGCGGATCCTCCAGCAGCCGCGTGAACACCGCGATCGTGAGGTCGAGGTCGCGGTACTCCTCCATGTCGAGGTTGATGAAGGTGCCGTCGTCCGCCGCGGTCAGGTACAGCGGCAGCAGACGCTGCACCACGCGGTCGACGACGGCGTCGAACCCCCACATCGAGATGCGGCTCATGATGGCCGACACCTTGACCGACACGTAGTCCACGTCGGCGCGGCGGATGAGCTCGTGGATGCCGTCCAGCCGGCGCTGCGCCTCGGCCTCGCCCAGCACCGCCTCGCCCAGCAGATTGAGGTTGAGCCGCGAGCCCGAGGCACGCAGCCGCTCGATCGCGGGGCCGAGCTTGGCGGGACGCGCGTCGACCACGAGGTGCCCGACCATGTCGCGCAGCGCCCGCCGCGCGATCGGCACGACCGGGGTCGGCAGCACGGGCGCGACACCCCCGCCCAGACGCACGGCCGAGCGCAGGTACCAGGGCAGGAACTCGGGCACGATCGGCGCGATGCGGTGCAGGCGGGCGGCGGCCGCGGTCAGGCTCTCCGGGCGCATCACCCCGTCGACGAAGCCGAGCGTGAAGGGCAGGCCGTTCGCGTCGCGCAGCACCCCGGCCAGGCGTGCGGCCGCGGGGTCGACCTCGGCCGCCGCGGCCTCGATCACCCAGCGGCGCGCGAGGTCGATCGCACGGTCGGAGAGGGGGGCGGACGACGCGGCATCCGGCGGGAGCTCGGCCATGATCCTCAGCCTATGACCGGGCCCCTGTTTCGGCGGGAGCCCGGGCCGCACGACCTCGCCCCTATGCTGTTGCCGTGACCACGACACCGCCGGAGGGGACGGCGCCGCAGGGCCGCAGCGACGCGTCCGCCGCCCGGGCCAGGGTGCTGGGGTGGGCGCGGCGCAGCATCGACCTGATCCCGACCCCGTGGCTGCTCACCGGCGCGGGGGCGCTGCTCCTCGCCGGCACCGCGGTGTTCGGCGGGCTGGAGGCGGCCGCGGTCGACCCGATCCCCGAGGTCGCGGTGGGTGAGACGTACGCGGGGTCCGACCTGGAGCTGACGGTCGTGGCGGTGGAGCTGCGCGACGACCGCGGGCAGACGTGGGTGTTCCCCGAGGAGGAGAAGGGCGAGCGCGTGCTGGTGGTCACGGTCGACGCGGTGAACACCTTCCACGCCCCGCGCGGCTCGACCTCGGGCGTCCCCGAGTCGGCGGTGGTCGACGGCATCCGCATCGAGGGCCTCGACGAGAAGGGGCAGGTGTCGCGGGCCGACGACGGACGCGGGGCCCCGACGCTGCAGCCCGACGTCCCCGCACGACTGCTGCTCGCCTGGCTCGTGGGGCCGGACGACTACCGGGAGGGCGAGGAGCTCACGCTCACCCTGCCGGACTCCACGCACGCGGTCGGCTCGCGGGTGATCCGCGGGGACTACTGGACCGACGTGCGGGTCGGCGCGACCCTCACGGCACGGATCGGCGAGGGGACGGCACCGTGAAGAAGCACGTCCTCGTGTGGCTGCTCACCGCGGCGCTGCTCGCCGGCGCGTGGGTGGTGTCGAAGGTCACGCTTCCGGACGACGCCGCGACGGCCGCGTTCCCCCGGGTCACGCGGATCGGCGAGGAGGCCGCCGTGCGCAACCTCGTCGTGACGATCACCGACGTGCGCCTGGCCGACCGGGTCGAAGACGCGGACGGCTGGTCGGCCGACGGCACCTGGCTGGTGGTCGACCTGGAGGCCGCGTCCGCCGTGACGCAGGACCTCAGCACCCTCTCGCTCGCGCAGCTCACCATCGGCGACCGCACGTTCAGCGCCACCGATCGCGGGACGACGTTCGCGCAGCAGCGGCTGGTGACCGGCGTCCCCCGCGCGGGGAGCCTGGCCTTCGAGCTGCCAGACGACGTCGCGGACGACCGCGCCACCCTGCGTCTCGGGGTCGCGGGCGCCGGCATCGGCAAGGTGCTGCTCGACGGGGTCGTCGACCTGCCGCTCGACCTCGCCGACCTCCCGGTCGAGTCCGCGATCCTCCTCGACGAGAACGGGTGGGCCCGCCGATGACGATCCCGCCTCCGCCGCTCCCGCCCGCGCCCACGGTCGAGCCCGCACCGGCGCCGCGTCGGCCGTCGTGGTGGCGTCGCAACGCCGTCGCGCTCGTCGCCCTCGCGGTGCTCGCCCCGGTCACCGCCGCGGCCGTCGGCTGGCAGGAGTGGTATCAGTACTTCGGGTTCGGAGCCAGGGCGGTCACCGCGATCACGGTCGACGAAGACGCCTCGGCCGACCTCGCCGGAGCCGAGTGGGGCCCGGTGCGCGGGGGCGAGATCGACGACGTGAGCGGCCTCGACGTCCCCGACGGCACGCGGCTGATCGCCGTGGCGGTGCCGGTCGACGCGAGCACCGCGGGCATCGGCTGCGAGACCCCGAAGCTGGTGGAGCGGGCGACGGGCCGCGAGTGGCGCCCCGTGCGTCTGGAGATCGGGCTGCTGTCCGACCCGGACGAGCCGGAGACGTGCCTGAGCGCAGAGGCCGGAGAGTACGAGCTGGTCGTGCCGTTCGTGGTGCCGGACGACGCGGAGGGCCCGTTCTGGGTGGATGTGCGACCCTACGACGCGGGCGGCTCGTTCCTCAGGTTCGCGTTCGAGCTCTGACCCCCCACGGCATCGCGCGGCGGGGCGGCGACGACGGCCGCGGCGACCGCGTCGACCGAGGAGGGCAGCAGCCCCGCGGCATCGGCGACGGCGCGCATCTCCGCCTCGGCCGCGGAACCGGTGGTGGTGTCGGAGCGCTCCTGCTGCTTGCGTCGCAGTCGCCCGAGCGTGGCGTCGTACGCGCCGCTGATCACGGCGATGCGCACGGGCTCGATCAGCAGCATCGGGACGAGGGACACGAGGGGCGTCGCGACCGCCCAGAAGACGAAGTCGTGCGGACCGATCAGGCGGGTGAGACCGAAGGCCAGGTACGACTCGAGCGCCTTCACCACCACGTACAGCAGGGCGTAGGACGCGACCAGGAGCGGGCCGGCCCGCCACATCAGCAGCAGCGCGCGACCGATCGGGCGGAACCGGGCGCCGAGTTCGTCGCCGAGGTCTCTGAGCCGGCGCACGAGCGGGTTGGGGATGGCCTCGGCGTGCTGACGGAACCGCGACAGGAACCGGCTCTCGACGCGCAGCTTCTCGGCCACGATCGCCTGCCCGAACACGACGCCGGCGATCGTGAGCCACGCCAGCGGCGCCAGCAGCACCGGACCGGCCTCCGACAGCACCCAGCCGACCCCGTCCCACAGCCACCGCAGCGGCGCGACCGCGTCCAGCAGTCCCTCGCGCACGTCTTCCAGGACCGCCATCGCGGCTCGGCTGTCGACCCAGGCCTTGATCGCGTCGAACACGTCGCCGAGCACCATGACCGAGAAGAACACCCAGACGACCTCGAAGTACACCGCCACGGGCGAGAGCCAGGCGGCGAGTTTCGGCGACCACTTCGACCACGCCCATCGCCCGGCGAACGCGACGACGATGATCGCGATCGTCCAGACGTTGAGGGGCAGGTTGAGCACCGTGTCCTCGGAGCCGACGGCCGGTTCGCCGTTGACGCTCGCGGTCCAGATGATCCCGGAGCGCACCTCGAGGGCACGGGCCGAGTAGGTGCGCACGTCCTCGCCGAGCAGGCCCTGCGCCCAGTACACGGCGAAGAAGGGGAGGATCCCGGCGAGCAGCGCGGTGAGGAACGTCCGGCGCCGGTCGGCGGCGGACTCCGGGAGCGGGGCGACCTCCTGCAGGTTGCGCAGCCCGTCGCGCAGCACCAGGAACATGGCCACCAGGCTGACGAGCCGGGCGAGGATCGCGATGGGCAGCACCAGGAAGCCCAGCGTGGCCGAGGTGGCACCCACGAAACCGGCGATCTCGGTGATCACGTAGTGCACGAGGACCCCGGCCAGGTACCACGCCATGAGCGCGGGCCAGTGCCGCAGCAGCACGCGCCCGGCGGTCGTCAGGATGGCCAGCACAGCGTCAATATATCGGCAGTGCGCCCGCCGCGCGCCTGATCAGTTCCAGACGCTGGGGGCGGGCGTGCGCACGGGCGGGAGGGCGGACGCCGCCGCCCAGTCGTGCACCCAGGCGTCGATCTCCGGCACGCCCTCCGGCTTGCCGACCGCGGCGAACAGCTCCTCGTTGCTCACGGTGCCGCCCGTGCGCCGCAGCACGCGCGCCCGCACGATGGCCCTGGCGTACACCTCGCCGTCGACCACGGCCCGGTGCTCCAGGAACAGCGCCCTGTCGTCGTGGCCGATGAACCGCGACTGCACCTCGAAGCGCTGCCACAGCTGCAGCGACTTGCGGAACGTGATGGTCTCGCTCGAGACGACCGCGTACCAGCCGCGCTGCTTCATCACGTCGAACAGCCCGGTGCGGATCAGGTGATCCCAGCGGCCGAGGTCGAACAGCGACAGATAGCGGCCGTTGTTCATGTGCCGGAGGATGTCGAGGTCGGTGGGGAGGGTCGTGACGGTGACGCTGCTCACCGCGGTCGGGTCGAGGGTCTTCCCCTGCCGCACGCGACGCCGCGCGCCGAGGATCACGAGGAGGGTCCGCCAGATCACGTTCACGAGGGACGATCGTAGCCAGCGGCGCACGAACCGTGAATATCGTTGTGCGGTTCCTCCAGGCCGTTCACCCGCGCGTCACCCCGCTCCGCGCCGATTTCGAGTTTTCACGGGCCGCGCGTAGAGTCACCGCATGAGCGCCGAAGCCCAGCCCGAAGTCATCGTCCGTCCGGTCCGTGATGTGGATGCCGAAGCCCTCGGTCGCGTGCACGCGCAGTGCTGGCACGAGACCTACGATCACCTGATCAGCAAGGCCGCGCTGGAGAAGGTCTCGCCCCGCCGCATGGCCGAGCTGTGGACGCACTGGGCCGCCCAGGGCCCCGACTTCAAGATGAACGCGGCCCTCGTCGACGGCGAGATCGTCGGCTTCGTCGGCTCCGGCCCCGCCCGCGACAAGGACGCCCCCGCCTTCCGGGAGCTCTACTTCATCTACCTGCTCGACGCGTACCACTCCACCGGCATCGGCCAGAAGCTGTTCGACGCCGCGGTCGAGAAGGACGAGCCGCTCTACCTGTGGGTCGCGGAGGACAACCCCCGCGCGCACCGCTTCTACACGCGCAACGGCTTCCACCTCGACGGCGCCTCGCACACCGAGCCCTTCCTCGGCGAGACGCTCACCGAGGTCCGCTTCGTCCGTCCCTGACGCGTCGCGACCGGGAGAACCCTCGTGACGGCGGCGATCCTGGTCGGACTCACGGGCGGGATCGCCGCGGGGAAGAGCACGGTCGCGCGCGCCCTGGCCGCGCACGGTGCCCGCATCGTAGACGGTGACGCGGCCGCCCGTGCCATCGTCGATCCCGGCACCACGGACGGCGCGGCGCTGCTCGACCGGATCACGGCGCTGCTCGGGGCCGAGGTCCGCGCGGCGGACGGGTCTCTCGACCGGGCGGCGGTCGCGGCACGCGTGTTCGACGATCCCGCCCTCCTCTCCCGCTACAACGCCCTGCTGCGCCCGGCTCTGCTGGCCGAGGTGGCTGCGCGCATCGCCGAGGCCCGCCGCGAACCGGGTGTCGTGGTGCACGAGATCCCGCTGCTCAGCCGCACCACCGCCCCCCTGCCCTGGACGTACGACCGGGTCGTGACGGTCGAGGCCGCCGAGGCCATGCGCCTGCGACGGTTGCGGGAGGAGCGGGGGCACGATGCGGCCGAGGCCGAGCGGCGGCTCCGCGCACAGGGCGCCGAGGCCGACCGGATCGCGATTGCCGACGAGGTGCTGCGCACGGACGGCACCCTCGCCGACACTCTCGCCGCGACGGCCGTGCTGTGGGAGCGGCTCAGCGCTGCGCGTCCGCCGCGGTGACGATCTCCGCCAGCGCGCGCTCGACATCGCCCCGGTCGTAGCCGAGCAGGGCGGTCTCCGCGGGGTCCGGCTCGTACGCGATCACCGCGCCGCGGCCCTGCACGATGAAGCGGTCGGGCTGGAACGGATGCTCCTCGTCGCGCTCCTCGATCGTGTGCGCGCTGCCGGCGGCGTCGGCGAGCAGCTGGAAGTAGTCGCGATACGTGAGGTTCGCGTCGCCCACCAGGTAGGCCCGCCCGCCTTCGCCCGCATCGAGCGCGCCCTGCACGGCCTGCGAGAGCGAGCGCACCGACAGGTAGTTGGTGCCGCCGGGCGGGGCGAACAGCGCGGGTTCGTCGAGCTCGCCGCGCGTCCACGCGATCATGCGGGCGAACCGCCGCAGGCCGCGCTCATCGGCGCCGACGATCGACGGCGGGTTCAGGGTGATCGCCGCGAAACCGTCGTCGCTCAGGGCGCGGGTGCGCTCGTCGGCGTCGCGCCGCGCCGCCACGTAGGGGATCCGCTCCGCCCACTCCGGGTGCAGCTGGTGGTAGTAGCTGCCGATCTGCACGAACCGGCCGACGCCCGCGGTCTTCGCGAGCGCGGCGAAGCGCGGCACCCCGACGCTCTGCGTGCGCTCCCAGAACGCGTCGTCCTCCTGCGCGGCGGGCACGTGGCGGATGTCGTTGCCCGCCGCGAACACGACCGCGTCGAAACCGTCGAGCAGCGCGGCGGACCCGGCGTCGGTGTAGTCGCCCCGGAGGCGCGGCATCCCGGCGATGGCCCGGGGGTCGCGCTCGGACGGCTCGCGCCGCGCCATCACGGTCACCGCGTCACCGCGCGCGGCGAGGTCGGCGGCGACGTGACTGCCGATCATCCCGGTCGCGCCGACCACCAGCACCCGGCTCATGCGAACACCGCCAGGCCGTCGGAGATCACGGGCGTCCCGTCGCGCCGCAACTCGAAGTCGCCGCCGTGCCACGACTCGACCTCGAGCACATCGCCGGGGATCACCGGACCGCTGAACCGGCCCCGTAGCGAGCGGAGGTCGGCCGGATGCGCGCCCTGCTCGGAAGCGAGGACGAGGGTGGTGGCGGCGAGCGTGCACAGCCCCTGGAGGATCGGCACGGGCTGCCCGATCCGCGCGGACGCCGCGGGATCGATGTGGATGTGGTGGCGGTCGCCGGTCAGCCGGTACAGGGCGGCCTGCGTCGGGAACGTCGTCACGTCGGCCGTCGCACCCGCCGGTCGCTCGTCGGTGGCAGCCCGCGCCGGGCCCCGCTCCCCGCCGAACCCGCCCGCACCGGGTGCGAACAGTGACCAGGTCGCGGTGAACTCGGCGCACTCCACGATCACGTCGAACACGGCCGCGGAACCCTTGTCCCACACGTCGCCGACGCGGGCGGACAGCCGCAGCTCGCCCGAGCGCGGCAGCGGCCGGTGCACCTCCAGCGTCTGCGAGCCGTGCACGGCGCGGTCGTCGAACGCCCCCGCCTCGGCGAGCACGTCGGGCGCCCACTGCGCGAGCGTCAGCCCGAACGACGGGAGCACGCGCAGACGGTCCTCGAACACGAGATCGAGGTCGGTCGCGGCGGCCCCGACAGACAGCGCGTAGATGATCGCGTCGCGCTCGTCGTAGCCGACTGTCTGCTCGCCGAGGTCGCGCCCGGCCCAGTCGCCCGCGCTCATGCGCCGTACACCGGCTCGGGGGCAGCAGCTTCGGCGACCAGGGCCCGCACCGCCTCGCCGACCTCGGCCGCGTCCCACCGCCGATCCCGGTCACGCCGGGGCCCGTGCCGCCATCCCTCCTCCAGGCAGAGGCGGCCGCCCTCGATCTCCAGCACGCGGCCGGTGACGTCGCAGTCCGCGCTGGCGAGCCAGGCGACCACGGGCGAGACGTTCGCCGGGTCCATGCGATCGAAGCCGTGCGCGGGCGCGGCCATCGCGTCGGCGAAGGGCCCCTCGGTCATGCGCGTGCGGGCGGATGGGGCGATCGCGTTGACGTGCACGCCGTACCGCTGCAGCTCGGCGGCGGCCACGAGGGTGAGGGAGGCGATGCCGCCCTTCGCGGCGGAGTAGGCCGCCTGCCCGATGCTGCCCTGGAGCCCGGCGCCGGACGAGGTGTTCACGACGCGGGCGACCGGCTGCCGCCCGGCCTTGGCCTCGGCACGCCAGTGCGCGCTCGCGTGGCGCAGCGGCGCGAAGTGCCCCTTGAGGTGCACGCGGATCACCGCGTCCCACTCGTCGTCGCCGGCGTTGACCAGCATGCGGTCGCGCACGAACCCGGCGTTGTTCACGAGGATGTCCAGTCGTCCGAACGCCGTGAGCGCCTGCTCGACGAGGGCCCCGGCCTGCGCGAAGTCGGCGATGTCGGCGCCGTTCGCGATCGCCTCTCCCCCGGCGGCCTCGATGAGCTCGACGACCTCCTGCGCCGGACCGACCGAGACGCCGTCACCGTCGAGGGTCGTGCCGAGGTCATTCACGACCACCTTCGCCCCCTGGCGCGCGAGCTCCAGCGCGTGCTCTCGGCCGAGGCCGCGACCAGCACCGGTGACGATGGCCACGCGGCCTTCGAGTATTCCTGCCATGGTCGACTCTCCTTCGAGCGGCGTCGGCGGACGCGGGTGGGATGCGCCCGAGCATACCAACCAAGCAATTGCTAGGGCAAATGCACGGTGAGGGTTCCGTCGATAACCAAGCAACTGCTAGGGTGCGCTTGAGCAAACGTTAGGTTAGGTGTCCGATGACGATCACTTCCACCCTGCACCCTCGCGGCGTCCGCACCGTCACGATGGACTACCCGCCGGTGAACGCACTCCCCGTCGCCGGGTGGTTCGACGTGGCCGCCGCGATGCGCGAGGCCACGGCCGACGCCGAGACCCGCGTCGTCATCCTCCGCGCCGAGGGCCGCGGGTTCAACGCGGGCGTCGACATCAAGGAGATGCAGCGCATCGAGGGCTTCTCCGGCATCCTCGGCGCCAACCGCGGCTGTTACGAGGCGTTCAAGGCCATCTACGAGTGCGCCGTTCCGGTCATCGCCGCCGTCAACGGTTTCTGCCTGGGCGGCGGGATCGGCCTCGTCGGCAACAGCGACGTGATCGTCGCCTCCGACGACGCGACCTTCGGCGTGCCCGAGGTGGACCGCGGCGCGCTCGGCGCCGCCACCCACCTGGCCCGCCTCGTGCCGCAGCATCTGCTGCGCTCGCTGTACTTCACGAGCCGCACGGTGACGGCGCAGCGTCTCGCGGAGTTCGGATCCGTCGACGCGGTGGTGCCACGCGCCGACCTCGACGCGACCGCGCTCGCGCTCGCGGAGGAGATCGCCGCGAAGGACCCGCGCGTCATCCGCGCCGCCAAGGAGGCGCTGAACGGCATCGACCCGATCGACGTCAACCGCAGCTACCGGTTCGAGCAGGGCTTCACGTTCGAGCTCAACCTCGCCGGCGTCGCCGACCAGCACCGCGACGCGTTCGTCGCGACCGGCGAGAACCTGACGACATGACCACCGCCGGATCCGCCGCCGATCTCGCGCCGCTGATCCGCGACGGCATGACGATCGGCGTCGGCGGCTGGGGTTCACGGCGTAAGCCGATGGCCCTCGTGCGGCAGATCGTGCTCTCCGGGGCGCGCGACCTGCGCATCGTCAGCTTCGGCGGACCGGACGTGGGCCTGCTCTGCGCCACCGGCCAGGCGTCCGAGATCGTGCACGGGTTCGTCTCGCTCGACAGCATCGCGATCGACCCTTACTTCGCGGACGCCCGGCAGTCCGGCGCGGTGCGCAGCGTGGAGTACGACGAGGCGATGCTGGTCGCCGGACTCCGCGCCGCCGCCCGGCGCCTGCCCTTCGAGGCCACCCGGGCGGGGGCGGGCTCGGACGCCGTCAGCCGCAACCCCCAGATCCGCACGATCACATCGCCCTACGCCGACGCCGAGGTGCTGGTGGCGATGCCCGCCGTGCCCCTCGACCTCGCCCTGCTCCACCTCGACCGGGCCGACGCCGCCGGCACCGCCGTGTGCCTCGGGCCGGACCTGTTCTTCGACGACCTGTTCGCGGGCGCGGCGGCGCACACCGTGGTGAGCGTGGAGGAGGTGGTGGACACCGCCGCGCTGTGGACGGGGCTCGGCCCCACGGCGCGCTTCCTCGACCGCACGCTCACCGACCGGATCGTGTATGCCCCGGGCGGAGCCGGGTTCACGGCGTATCCGCCCCATCACGACCGCGACGAGGAGGGGCAGCGCGCCTACGCCGCCGCGGCCGCCTCGCCCGCGGACCGTGAGGCGTATCTGACCCGGTTTCGGGCGGGCGAGCTCGCCCCGCGGACGAGTGAGGCGGCGACACCATGACGGCCACGCGCGCCGAGGTCGCGATCGCCGCGTGCAGCGACCTCTTCCGCGGCGCGGGCACGATCCTCGCGAGCCCCGTCGGCATCGTGCCCACCGTCGGGGTGCGGCTCGCGCGGCTCACGCACGCGCCCGGCCTGCTGCTCAGCGACGGCGAAGCCACCCTGTACGCCGACACCCCCGCCGTCGACGAGCCGTTCCGCGAGCCGGAGGCGCCGCTCCCCTACGCGCAGCTGTTCGAGCTGATCGCCCGCGGTCGCCGCCACGTGATCATGGGGGCCGCACAGCTCGACCGCCACGGCGACCAGAACCTGTCCGCGATCGGCGACCGCGACCGTCCCACCCGGCAGCTGCTCGGCGCCAGGGCCGCCGCCACGAACACCGTCAACCACGCGACCAGCTACTGGGTCGCCCGCCACAGCCCGCGCGTGTTCGTGGACCGGGTGGACGTGGTCACGGGCGTCGGGCCGGCCAGGGCGCGCACGGCCGGGGCCCACCGCTTCCACGACGTGCGCCGCATCGTCACCGACCTCGCGGTGCTCGACCTGACCGGCCCCGGCGACACGGTCGCCCTCGTCAGCCTGCACCCCGGCGTGACCCTCGACCGGGTGGTCGCGGCCACCGGCTTCCCGCTGCACATCCCCGCCGGCGTCCCCGAGACCCGGCAGCCCACCGCCGAGGAGCTGCGCCTGGTGCGCGAGCGTCTCGACCCCCGCGGACTCCGCGACCGAGAGGTGATCGCATCATGACCACGCCCCCGCAGCTCTCCACGCCGCTCACGCGCCTGACCGGCGTCGACCATCCGATCGTGCAGACCGGCATGGGCTGGGTCGCCGGCGCCCGCCTGGTCACCGCCACCGCGCAGGCCGGAGCGCTGGGCATCCTCGCCTCCGCCACCATGACCATCGACGAGCTCGAACGGCAGATCATCGAGGTGACCGAGCGCACCGACCGGCCCTTCGGCGTGAACCTGCGCGCCGACGCCGGGGATGCCACCGAGCGCGTCGAACTGCTCATCCGGCACGGCGTGAAGGTCGCCAGCTTCGCTCTCGCCCCACGACGCGAGCTGATCGAGCGACTCAAGGACCACGGCGTGGTCGTGATCCCCTCGATCGGGGCCGTGCGGCACGCCGAGAAGGTCGCGGCGTGGGGTGCGGACGCCGTGATGGTGCAGGGCGGTGAGGGCGGCGGTCACACCGGCGCCGTGCCCACCTCGATCCTGCTGCCCTCGGTGGTCGCGGCCGTCGACATCCCCGTGATCGCGGCCGGCGGCTTCCACGACGGACGGGGTCTCGCCGCCGCGCTCGCGTACGGCGCCGCCGGGGTCGGGATGGGCACGCGGTTCCTGCTCACGAGCGACAGTTCGGTGCCCGAGGCCGTGAAGCGGCGATACCTCGACTTCGGGCTGGACGGCACGGTCGTCACCTCGAAGGCCGACGGCATGCCCCACCGCCTGCTGCGCACCGAGTTCGTGGAGGGACTGGAGGGCGGAAGCGGGGTGTCCCGCCTGCTGCCGACGCTGCGCCGGTCGTGGGAGTTCAAGAAGCTGAGCGGCCTGAGCTGGCCGCAGCTGGTGCGGGATGCGGTGTCGATGAAGAAGGCGACCGGGCGCTCCTGGACGCAGATGACCCTCGCCGCGAACACTCCGATGCTGCTGAAGGCCGGGCTCGTCGACGGCGACACCTCCGCGGGCATGCTCGCCGCCGGCCAGGTGGTGGGGCTGATCGACGACCTCCCCAGCTGCGAGGAGCTCGTCGACCGCGTGGTGCGCGACGCCGTGGCCCACCTCCGCGCCGCCGCCTCCTGCGTCCTCGCCTGAGCCCCGGGGAGCCGCGCCCCCCGGGGCCCGGACGCACGCCATCCGCGGGTCGTCCGTCGTCAGGCCCGGATGCGCAGCCTCAGAGGCGCTCGATGATGGTGACGTTGGCGAGACCGCCGCCCTCGCACATGGTCTGCAGACCGTAGCGACCGCCGGTGCGTTCGAGCTCGTTCAGCAGCGTCGTCATGAGACGGGTGCCCGTCGCGCCGATCGGGTGACCGAGGGCGATGCCGCCCCCGTTCACGTTCACCTTCTCGTGCGGCACCCCGGTCTCGCGCATCCAGGCGAGAACGACCGACGCGAAGGCCTCGTTCACCTCGAACAGGTCGATGTCGTCGAGGCTCATGCCCGTGCGCTCCATCGCGTACCGCGTGGCGGGGATCGGCGCGGTGAGCATGAACACCGGGCTGTCGCCGCGCACCGACAGGTGGTGGATGCGCGCGCGGGGCGTGAGCCCGTGGTCCTTCACCGCCTGCGCGCTCGCGACGAGCACCGCGCTGGAGGCGTCGCTGATCTGCGAGGCCACGGCAGCCGTGAGCCGTCCGCCGGGGGTGAGCGTCTGCAGGCCCGCCATACGCTCGAGCGAGGTGTCGCGGCGCACGCCCTCGTCGCGGTCGAGCCCGTTCAGCGGGGCGATCTCGCCGTCGAACCGACCCTCGTCCTGCGCTCTGGCCGCCCGCTGATGGCTCTCCAGCGCGAACCGCTCCATCTCCTCGCGCGTGATGTCCCACTTCTCGGCGATCATCTCCGCGCCGACGAACTGCGAGATCTCCTGCCCGGGGTAGCGCTCCTGCCAGCCCGGCGACTCGGCGAACGGCGTGGTGAAGCCGTATGCCTCTCCGGCCACCATGGCCGAGGAGATCGGCAGCTGCGACATGTTCTGCAGACCGCCGGCAATCACCAGGTCGCTGGTCCCGCTCATCACGGCCTGCGCGGCGAAGTGCACGGCCTGCTGGCTCGAACCGCACTGCCGGTCGATCGTGACGCCGGGCACGTGCTCGGGGAAGCCAGCGACGAGCACGGCGGAGCGGCCCACGTTGCCCGCCTGTCCTCCGATCGTGTCGGTCGCGCCGATGATCACGTCGTCGAGCGCGCCAGGGTCGATGCCCGTCCGCTCCACGAGCGCCTTCAGGCTGTGCGCGCCGAGGTCGGCCGGGTGGATGCCGGACAGCGAGCCGCCCCGCTTCCCGACGGGCGAGCGGACCGCGTCGACGATGTATGCCTCTGCCATGGTGTTCCTTCTCTCCGGGTTCACGCGTGCTGACTGCTGACGGCGACGACCTCGCCGGTCATATAAGAGGAGTATGCGCTGGCGAGGAACACCATGACGTTGGCGACCTCCCAGGGTTCCGCGGCCCGGCCGAACGCCTCGCGCGCTTTCAGCTGCTCCAGCAGCTCGGGCGAGGTGACCTTCTCCAGGAACGGGTGCATCGCGAGGCTCGGTGACACGGCGTTCACGCGGATGCCGTGCGGCGCGAAATCCATCGCCGCGCTGCGGGTGAGCGCCATCACGCCGGCCTTCGCGGCGGCGTAGTGGGCCTGCTCCACCTGCGCGCGCCAGCCGATCACGGACGCGTTGTTGACGATGACGCCGGCCGTGCCCGCCGCGACCATGCGGCGGCCGACCGCGCGCAGGCACCGGAACGTGCCGGTGAGGGTCACGTCGATCACCCTGTCCCACTGCTCGTCGGTCATGTCGAGGATCGACACCGACCCGCCGAGCCCGGCGTTGTTGATCATCACGTCGATCGCGCCGCCGTCCTCCGCGAGGTCGAGGAGGGCGGCGACCTGGTCCTCGACGGTCACGTCGCACACGGCGGTGCGCACGCGGTCGGCGCCGAAACGGTCACCCAGCTCGCTCTGCGTCTCGGCGAGGCGGCCGGCGTGCGTGTCGCCGAGCACCACGAGCGCCGCGCCCTCCTCCAGGCAGCGGACCGCGGCGGCCTGACCGATGCCGGCTCCGGCGGCGGCCGTGATGACGACGCGCTTCCCGTCGAGCAGGCCGTGACCGGGGACGTAGGCGGGGGCGGAAGAGCTCATGGGCGGGCCTCTCGGGGTAGGCCGAGCACGCGCTCGGCGATGACGGTGCGCTGGATCTCGTCGGAACCGCCGTAGATCGTGTCGGCGCGGCTGAACAGGAACAGCGTCTGCAGGTCGTCAAGCGCGTAGTCCGCGCCGACCCGCAGGGCCTCGGGTCCGGCGACCTCCATCGCGAGCTCGCCGAGCGCGCGGTGCCAGTTCGACCACAGCAGCTTCGCGACGGAGGCGCCGTCGCCCTGGGCACCGCCGAGCGTGCGGAGGGCGTGCTGGCGGATCACCTCCAGGTCCATGCGGGCGCGCACGAGGCGGTCGCGGATCACGGCATCGTCGATCGCGCCGGTGCGCTGCGCCGTCTCGATCACGGCGTCGAGCTCGCGACGGAACGCGATCTGCTGCGCGAGGGTGGAGACGCCGCGCTCGAAGCCGAGGGTCGCCATCGCGACGCGGAAGCCGTTCCCCTCGCCGCCTACGACGAGGTCGGCATCGGTGCGGGCGTCGTCGAAGAACACCTCGTTGAACTCGCTGGTCGCGGTGAGCTGCAGGATCGGGCGCACCTCGACGCCGGGCTGGTCCATCGGCACGAGCAGATACGACAGACCCTGGTGGCGGCTCGATCCCGGTTCGGTGCGGGCGATCACGAAGCACCAGTCGGCGTGCTGCGCGAGGGACGTCCACACCTTCTGCCCCGTGACGGACCACTCGTCGCCCGTGCGCTGAGCCTTGGTCGCCACCGCGGCGAGGTCGGATCCGGCGCCCGGCTCCGAGTAGCCCTGGCACCACAGCTCCTCGACCGCGACGATGCGCGGCAGGAAGCGGGCCTGCTGCGCGGGCGTGCCATGCGCGATGAGGGTGGGGCCGAGCAGCTCCTCCCCCAGATGGTTCACGCGGGCGGGGGCGTCGGCGCGGGCGTACTCCTCGTGGAAGATGACCTGCTGCGCGATGCTGAGTCCGCGGCCGCCGTGCTCGACCGGCCAGCCCACGCACGTCCACCCCGCAGCGGCCAGGTGCCGGTTCCACTCCAGGCGCGCCTCGAAGTCCTCGTGCTCGCGACCGGAGCCGCCGCGGCCGCGCAGCGCGGCGAAGCGACCGGTGAGGTTCTCTTCCAGCCAGCCGCGGATCTCGGCGCGGAATCGCTCGTCCGCGTCGTGCTGCGTCGCGTCCATCTGTGCTCCTCATCGAGTCGTGGTCTTCGGCGGACCGTTCCCGTATAGTATCAAACTAAACCAAGCGATTGTTTGGTTTCGCTCCCGGGAGTTCAGAGAGGAACCCGCCATGACCGACGACTCGGACGCCGTGGTCACCTACGAGGTGCGCGGCGCGACCGCGATCATCCGGCTGAACCGCCCCCAGTATCGCAACGCCCAGAACTCGAAGGTCACCTACGCCCTCGACGCCGCGTTCACCCGCGCCGTGGACGACGACGCCGTGAAGGTCATCGTGCTCGGCGGGAACGGGAAGCACTTCTGCGCCGGGCACGACATCGGCACCCCCGAGCGCGACATCGACCAGAGCTTCGAGCGCAGGGCCGTCATCTGGTGGGACCACGTCGGAGCCCAGGGCGTCGACTCCCGCTTCGCCCGCGAGTCCGAGGTCTACCTGGGGATGTGCCGCCGCTGGCGCGAGATCCCCAAGCCCGTGATCGCGATGGTGCAGGGTGCCTGCATCGCCGGAGGGCTCATGCTCGCCTGGTCGTGCGACTTCATCGTCGCCTCCGACGACGCGTTCTTCCAGGACCCGGTCGTCGCGATGGGCATCCCCGGCGTCGAGTACTTCGCACACCCCTGGGTGACCAACCCCCGCGCGGCCAAGGAGATGCTGTACACCGGCGACCGGATGCCCGCCGCCCGCGCGCACGAACTCGGCATGGTCAACCACGTCGTCCCGTCGTCCGAGCTGGAGCAGCGCACGCTCGAGCTCGCCGAGCGCATCGGCCGCATGCCCCGACTCGGGCTCGCCCTCGCGAAGAAGGCCGTGAACCAGGCGGAGGATCTGCAGGGCCTGCGCCCCGGCATGGACTCCGTGTTCGGGCTGCACCACGCCGCCCACGCGCACAACGCCGAGGTGGGCGGCGACTCCCTCGGCGGCGTGGACGTGCGCACCATCAAGGCCGACACCGCGGACGGAGCATCCCGATGAACCTCGACCTCACCCCCGCGCAGGAGGCCTTCGCCGCGGAGGCGCGCGCCTGGCTCACCGAGCACGTGCCGTCCACACCGCTGCCCTCGATGGACACGGCCGAGGGCTTCGCGGCGCACCGCGCGTGGGAGGCCGAGCTGGCGGAGGGCCGCTGGTCCGTCGTCTCCTGGCCCGAGCAGTACGGCGGCCGCGACGCCGGAATCACGGAGTGGGTGCTGTTCGAGGAGGAGTACTACCGCGCGGGCGCCCCGACCCGGGTGGCGCAGAACGGCATCTCCCTGCTCGCGCCGATCCTGTTCGAGCACGGCACCCCGGATCAGCACGAGCGGTACCTGCGCGCCATGACCGACGGCTCGCTGATCTGGGCGCAGGCGTGGTCGGAGCCCGGAGCGGGCAGCGACCTCGCCGCGATCCGCAGCACCGCCCGCCGCGACGACGACCGCGGCGGATGGGTGCTCAACGGCCAGAAGATCTGGAGCTCGCGCGCGGTGTGGGCCGACCGCGGGTTCGGCCTGTTCCGGTCCGACCCCGAAGCGCAGCGGCACCGCGGCCTGACGTACTTCCTGTTCCCGATGGACGCCGAGGGCATCACGGTGCGGGCGATCGCCCAGCTCGACGGCACGACCGGGTTCGCCGAGATCTTCTTCGACGACGTGTTCGTGCCCGATGAGGACGTGCTGGGCGCTCCCGGCGACGGATGGCGCGTGGCCATGAGCACCGCGGGCAACGAGCGCGGACTGTCGCTGCGGGCGCCGGGACGGTTCCTCGCCGCGACCGACCGCCTGATCGCACTGCAGTCCGAGCGGGGCGCGACCGGCGAGGATGACGCCGTGGTGGACGCCTGGATCGGCGCGGAGGCCTACCGGCTGTTCACGTGGCAGACCGTGAGCACCCTGCTCGACGGTGGTGCGGTCGGCGCGGAGGGCAGCATCAACAAGGTGTTCTGGTCGGAGCTCGACGTGCACATCCACGAGACCGCGCTGCGCATCCTGGGACCGGAGTCCGAGCTGCGCGGGGAGTCGGCGGTCGACGGCGGGCGCTGGGTCGACGACTACCAGTTCGCGCTCGCCGGTCCCATCTACGCGGGCACCAACGAGGTGCAGCGGAACATCATCGCGGAGCGGATCCTCGGACTCCCCCGCGGCGGAGACGGAAGGCGCGCCTGATGCGGTTCCTGCCCACGGAAGAACAGACCGCGTTCGCGGAGGCCATCGACGAGATCGTGGAGGGCGCGGGCGGCGCCGACGTCGCACGTGCCTGGGCCGACGGCGACACCGCCCCCGGGCTCGCCCTGTGGGCGCAGTTCGCCGAGCTCGGGCTGCTGGGGCTGCGGGTGAGCGAGGAGGCGGGCGGCTTCGGCGGCACCCTCGGCGACCTGGTGGTGGTGTTCGAGCGGCTCGGCTACCACGGCGTGCCCGGCCCCTACCTGGAGACGGTCGCGCTGCTGCCCTCCCTGGTGGACGACGGGACGCGGCAGGCCCTCGCCGCGGGAGCCATCGCCACCGCGGCGGTCGACGGTGTCGCTCCCGCCGCCGTGGACGCCGCCGTGGCCACGCACCGCTACCTCGTCCGCGGTGACGCGCTGAACGAGGGCGAGCCGGGCGCAGAGCTGACCTCGGTCGCGCCCACCCGGCGTCTCGCCCGGCTCTCCCCCACGGGAGCCTCGACCCCGCTCGTGCCCGGCGCCCTCGACGCGGCCCTGAACGAAGCAGCCCTCGCCGCCGCCGCGCTGCTCGTGGGCGCGGGAGAGCGGCTGCTCGCGGAGGCCGTGTCGTACGCGAAGGTGCGCGAACAGTTCGGCCGTCCGATCGGGGAGTTCCAGGCGCTCAAGCACCAGCTGGCGGATGTGCGGATCGCGCTGAGCTTCGCGCGGCCGCTCGTGTGGAACGCGGCACTGCGCGCCGACGAGCCCGACGAGGACCGGGCGGTGTCGGCCGCCAAGGTCGCCGCGGGCGACGCCGCGCTGCGCGCCGCGCGCACCTCGCTGCAGGTGCACGGCGCGATCGGCTACACGGCCGAGCACACGCTGCGGATCTGGCTGGGCCTCGCGCCCGCGCTGTCCGCGGCGTGGGGCACGCCGGATTTCCATCGGGCGCGCATCGCCCGCGACATCCTTCCGAAGGAGCGGTGATGTCTTTCGAACCCGATGAGGATCAGCAGGAGCTCGTCGCCCTCGTGCGCGGGATCCTGAGCCAACGCGCCGACAGTGCGGCGACGCGTCGGGCCCTGGAGTCGGACCAACGGTTCGACGCCGACCTGTGGCGTCTGCTCTGCGAGGAGATCGGCATCGCCGGCATGGCCGTCCCCGAGGAGCACGGCGGCGCCGGCTTCACACTGCGGGAGGCGCAGCTGGCGCTGGAGGAGATCGGCTACGCGCTCGCGCCGTCGCCGTACCTCGGCTCGGTCGCGATCGCGGCGCAGGCGATCCTGGCCGCGGGCGATGCGGAGGCGTCCGCCCGACTGTTGCCCGGCATCGCGGAGGGATCGTCGGCGGCGGCGCTCGTGTGGGCCGACCCGTCCGGACGCTTCGCCCCCGACCACATCGACGTGCACGCCGAGGCCGACGGGGAGGCGTGGACGCTCACCGGCACGGCGGGCTTCGTGCTGGACGGGCTGCCCGCCGACGTGCTGGTCGCGGTGGCCCGCACCGCCGACGGCTCGCGCCTGTTCGAGGTGCTCGACGCCGCGGCGGTCGCGCGCGAGGACGACCCGACGATGGACCAGACCCTGCGGCTCGCCACCCTCCGGTTCGACGGGGTCCCTGCCCGTCCGCTCGGCGACGGCGATCCCGCCGTGCTCGACGACGTGCGGGCGCTCGCGCTCGCGGCGGTCGCGGCGGTGCAGGCGGGCACAGCGGCGCGGGCCCTCGACGACACCGTGGCCTACGCGCAGCAGCGGGTGCAGTTCGGGCGACCCATCGGCTCGTTCCAGGCGCTCAAGCACCGCATGGCCGACCTGCACGTGCGGGTGGAGGTGGCGCGCACCGCGTCCCGCGCGGCCGCCGACGCCCTCGCGTCCGGCGCCCCCGACCGCGCGGAGCTGGCCACGATCGCGAAGGCCGTGTGCTCGGAAGCGCTCACCCGGGTCGCGGGAGAGATGATCCAGCTGCACGGCGGGATCGCGATCACGTGGGAGCACGACGCGCACCTGGTGTTCAAGCGCGCGCACGCCCTCGGCACCCTGTTCGGCACCCCGCGCGAGCTCCGCGCCGCCGCCGAGCCCTGGGCCCTCGCACGCCTCTGACCGCAGCCCTGACGGCGGCCTCAGCGGCGAAGCGGGGTGGTCTCGGTCCAGTCGGTGTACTTGCGGCGCTCGCGGAACAGCCAGCGGCCGTCCACCCGCACGAGGTCGTCGTCGTAGCGGTCGGCGAGGGTGAAGCGGATGCGTCCCTCCGAGGTCTCGCGGATGTGGTGCGACAGGCAGGCCGTATGCACCCGGGCGGTGTCGCCTCGCACCTCCACATCGCTCGGAGACAGCGCGTGACTGGTCGCCACGAAGGCCGTGAGGGCCTCGAACGCCGCGACCAGCTCCGCCGTCCCCCGCGGCGTCTCGGCCGGGTGATCGGCACGCGGCCGATACAGGAGCATCCGCCCGTCCGGCACGAACAACGACGCCATGTCGGCGAACCTCCGCTGATCGGCGTAGCGCCCGTACCGCAGGATCGTGCGGGTGATGTCGAGCCAGTCCGCGAACTCAGCCGTGCTCACCGGGGTCCCTCCGCGCGTCGACGGCGCAGCGGTGTCGCGGCGTCCGCGGCCCAAGTGGTGCGTCGGCGGTCGGGCTCCGCAGCCGGCAGCGGCTCCACCGCCACCAGGGTCTCACGGCTGCGCCGGGCGAGCTCCTGGTAGATGCGCACGCCGTTCCGCTTCCACTCCTGCGCGTCGTCGTCGAGGAGCCCGACCACCCGCGCCGGGGCTCCAAGCGCCTTCGACCCGGGCGGGATCACGGTGCCCGCGGTGACCACGGCACCCGCGCCCAGCAGCGCGTCCGCCCCGATCTCGGCGCCGTCGAGCACGGTGGCCCCGATGCCGATCAGCGCGAACGACCCGATGCGGCAGCCGTGCAGCACCGCCCCGTGGCCGACGTGGCTGTGCGGGTCGAGCACCGCGTCCGCACCGGGGAACGCGTGGATGACGCACGAGTCCTGCACGTTCGACCCCTCCCCCACGACGATGCGACCGAAGTCTCCGCGCAGGCTCGCGAAGGGTCCGATGTAGCAGCCGGGACCGATCACGACGTCACCGATCAGGCTCGCGGTCTCGTGCACGAACGCGGTCGGGTCGACCACCGGAACCACGCCGTCGAACGCGTACGACGGCATCAGGCGACCTGACCGCCGTCGATGACGAAGTCCTGTCCCGTGCAGTAGCTGCTGGCCGGGCTCGCGAGGTAGGCGACGAGTGCCGAGATCTCCTCGGGCCGGCCCGCGCGCGGGATGGGGATGCGTGAGATGAACCCGACCCCCGCCCGGGTGTCCTCGGTGATCATGGGCGTGTCGACGGCGCCGGGACACACGGTGTTCACGCGGATGCCGCTGCCCGCCAGCTCGCGGGCCAACGCGTGGGAGACCCCCCGCAGCCCCCATTTCGACGCCGAGTAGGGCACGCGGTTGGCGTAGCCGGCGACCCCGGCCGTCGAGGCGATGTTGATGATCGAGCCGCCGTCGCCCAGGAGCGGGAGCAGCGCCTGCACGCCGAGCATGGGGCCGATGAGGTTCACGTCGAGCGTGAGACGGATGACGCGCTCGGCCGTTTCCGCGAGCGGTCCTTCGGGGCAGAACCCGGCGTTGTTCACCAGCACGTCCACGTGGCCGAACCGCTCGCGCGCAGCCTCGGCGACCGCGCCCCACGCGTCGGCGGAGGAGACGTCGTGCGCGAGGCCGATCGCGCGATCGCCGTACGCGGTCGCGACCTCCTGCACGGCCGCCCCGTCGAGGTCGGTCAGCACCAGGTCGGCGCCGAGCTCGTGGAACAGAGCGGCGTGCGAGCGGCCCTGCCCTCCGGCGGCGCCGGTGATGACGGCGACGCGTCCGGTCAGGTCGATGACGGGTTTTGCACTCATGGGGTTCCTCCGCGATAGTGATCGAACAAACGTTTGCTTGAGAGATGGGAGACGGCATGCCGCGCCTGCACCACATGGGCATCACCGTGAGCGACACGGCGGCGGCCGCCGCGTTCTACGCCGCCGCGACGGGCGGCACGGTGACCGGCCCCCTGGTCAAGAGCGGCCCCGCGGTCGAGGCCGCGACCGGACGCCCCGGTGCCGAGATCCTGCTCACGTTCGTGCGGCTCGACGACGGCGTCTTCCTGGAGCTCGCGGAGTACCGCGGGGTCGACGCTGCGCGCATCGACCCGCACAACGGCCACATCGGCGCTGCCCACCCCGCGATCACGGTGCCCGACATCGCGCAGAGCCTCGCGCGGCTGGCGGAGCTCGGCCACCACCCGCTCTCGGCGGTCATGACCGCGACGGCCGGACCGCTCGACGGCTTCCGCTACGTGTACGTGCTCGGGCCCGACGACGTGCGGGTCGAGCTGCTGCAGGAGCCTCATCCCGGCACCGCCTGACCGGCGCCGTCGAGCAGCCGCAGGTCGGCGGGGTCCAGCGTCAGCTCGACCGCCGCGACGGAATCCCGCACGCTCTCCGGCCGGCTCGCACCGGGGATCGGGATCAGCACGGGCGATCGTGCGAGCAGCCACGCCAGCACCACGCGCTGCGGGCTGACGCCGGAGCGCGCCGCCACCTCGGCCACGGGCGCCGCCGCCCCGCCGAGCGCCTTCGCCTGGCGCATGCCGCCGAGCGGACCCCACGCGAGGAACGCCAGGCCGTGCTCCTCGCAGCGCCGCAGCACGGGCTCGCTCGACCGCTCCAGGAAGCTGTACTCGTTCTGCACGCTCACGAGCGCGTCGCCGAGGACGCCCCGGGCGAGGTCGAGCTGCGCAACGTCGACGTTCGACACCCCGACCCGCACCACGACCCCGTCGTCCACCAGCTGCCGCAGGGCCCCCATCGAGTCCGCATAGGGCACGCGCACGTCGGGCCGGTGGTGCTGGTAGAGCGGGAGCGCGTCGAGTCCGAGACGCCGCGCCGAGGCACGCGCGGCGGCGGCGAGATGCGCGGGCGTGCCGTCCACCCACCACGTCGCGGCGGGCCCGCGCGTGTGGCCGCCCTTCGTGGCGACGACCACGCGGTCCCTCGCGTCGGGGTACCGGCGCAGGGCCGCGGCGAGGGCGCGCTCGTTCACGCCCATCTCGCTCGACGGTCCGTACGAGTCGGCGGTGTCGAACAGCGTGATGCCGGCATCGACCGCGGCGTGCACGGCGCGGACGCCCCGCTCGACATCCGACTCCGGGGTCTGCGTGAGCGTCATCGCGCCCATCCCGAGCGCCGAGACCCGCAGGTCGCCGAGCGCGCGCTGCGGCATCATCGGCCCACGACCGTCCAGCCACCATCCACCGGCAGGCACTGGCCGATCACGTGCGTGGCATCGCGCAGCAGCCAGATGATCGCGGCGGCGATCTCCTCGGGATCGGCGAGACGGCCGCGCGGCGTGCGGCGCTCGACCGCGGCGAGGTCGTAGCCGCCGGCCACCAGCTCCTGCACCATCGGGGTGAGCGTGTGGCCGGGGGCGACCGCGTTCACGCGCACGCCGAGCGGCGCCCACTCGACCGCGAGGTTCTCCATCAGCTGCCGCTCCGCCGCCTTCGCCGGACCGTAGTCGGCCTGGTTCGCCCAGCCGCGATAGGCCGTGGTCGACGACACCATCACGATCGACCCTGGTTCTCCATCGAGACGCCGCACGAGGGCCCGCGACACGGCGAGCGCCCCGACGACGTGCACGTCGTACAGCAGCCGCAGCCGGTCGAGGCCGATCTCCAGCGCGGGCATGTACGCCCCACGGATTCCGTGGCACACGACCACGCCGCCCACGGGCGCGCGTTGCCAGGCGCGTTCCATCGCGGCCTCGACCGCCGCCTCGTCACGCAGGTCGACCGCCTCGGAGCTCACGTCGTCGTGGGCGCTCGGGCTCAGGTCGAACACCGTCACGGTGAGTCCGCGCTCGCGGAGCAGCCGCACCACCGCGTCGCCGATCCCGCTCGCTCCCCCGGTGACCACGACGTGGTCGGCGGGTCGATCCTGCGCCTGCTCCGGCATCATCCAGCTCCCTCGCTGCTCGCCCTCCCGGGCATGCTACTGTGATTCCCAAACAAGCGCTAGGTTTAGCGTCGGTCGCGCGAAGGAGCGGGAATGGCGGACAAGCAGGTCAGCATCGAGGAGGCGATCGGCACCCTCGAGAGCGGGATGACGGTCGGCATCGGCGGGTGGGGGTCGCGGCGCAAGCCCATGGCCCTGGTGCGCGAGATCCTGCGCCGCGACATCACCGACCTCACCGTGGTGGCCTTCGGCGGCCCCGACGTGGGGTTGCTTGCCGAGGCCGGGCGCATCCGTCGCCTCGTCTACGGCTTCGTGTCGCTCGACAGCATCCCGCTCGATCCGCTGTTCACGCGGGCGCGCGAGCGCGGGGCGATCGAGGTCGAGGAGTACGACGAGGGGATGTTCGTCGCGGGGCTGCGTGCCGCGAACGCCCGCCTCGACTTCCTCCCGATCCGCGCGGGCCTCGGCTCCGACGTGCTCCCGGCGAACCCTCGGCTGCGCACCGTCCGCTCCCCCTACTCCGACGCCGAGTACGTCGCGATGCCGGCGCTCCCCCTCGATGTCGCCCTCGTGCACGTGAACCGCGCCGACCCGCAGGGCAACGCGCAGTACCTCGGCCCCGACCCGTACTTCGACGACCTGTTCGCGATGGCCGCGCAGCGCACGATCGTCTCGGCCGAGAAGGTCGTGCCGACCGCCGCACTGCTCGACGAGGGCTCGTTCCACACGCTGCTGTTCAGCCGCCTCTACGCCTCCGCCGTGGTCGAGGCACCACGCGGGGCGCACTTCACCACGTGCGCGCCCGACTACGACCGCGACGAGGCGTTCCAGAAGCACTACGCCGCATCCGCCAAGGACCCCGACGCGTGGGCGGAGTTCGCGCGCACGTACCTGCACACCGACGAGGCGGGGTACCACGCCGCCGTCGCCCGCTTCCACGCCGACCGAGGAGAGTCATGACCACCGTCGCCCCCACGCCCGCGACCGTCGCCACCACCGCCGAGGTCTGCGTCGCGGCCTGCGCCGACACCTACCGCGACTCCGGCGAGGTGCTCGCCCACGCCGTCGGGATCATCCCGTCCCTCGGCGCCCGTCTGGCCAAGCTCACCACGGCGCCCGACCTGGTGCTCAGCGACGGCGAGGCCTTCTTCCTCAGCGGTCCGCCGATGCCCGGCGACACCGCAGCCCCCGCACCGACGATCGAGGGGTGGGCGCCGTTCCGCCGCATCTTCGACATCCTCGCGACCGGCCGACGCCAGAGCATGATGGGCGCCAGCCAGATCGACCGGCACGGCAACCAGAACATCTCGCTCATCGGCGACTGGGACCGCCCCACCAAGCAGCTGATCGGCGTGCGCGGGGCTCCGGGCAACACGGCCAACCACCGTGTGGACTACTGGGTGGCCCGGCACAGCCCCCGCGTGTTCGTGGAGTCGGTGGACATGGTGTCGGGTGTCGGCACCGACCGTGCGGCCGAAGCCGGGCTGGAGCACCACCGCCTCGGCGTGATCGTCACCAACCTCGCCGTGCTCGGCTTCGACGCGGACGGCATCGTGACGGTGCTCTCGGTGCACCCCGGCGTCGACCCGCAGCTCGTGGCGGACAGCACCGGCTTCGCGCTGGATGCGAGCGCCGCACCCCTCACGCGCACGCCCGACGCGGAGGAGCTGCGGCTGATCCGCGACGTGCTCGACCCGCGCGGCACCCGCAGCCGCGAGGTCGCAGACTGACGCGGGCTCCGCTCAGTCGGAGAGGAGGCCCTTGTGCAGCAGGTCGAGGAAGTTGTCGGTCAGGCTGGCGGCAGTGTGCCCGCGGCCGGGCCGGTACCACGCGACCGTGGACCACACGGCGTCGCGGATGAAGCGGTAGGCGATGGGCGCGTCGATGGAGTCGCGGAACACGCCGACCTTCTGCCCTTCACGGATCTGCGACAGCCACAGCTCCTCGATGCGCTCGCTGTTCTCGCGCAGGAACTCGAAGCCGGGCTGGCGGCCGAGGAACGACAGCTCGTTCTGGTAGAGGCCGACCGCGTCGGGCTGGCTCTCGATCGTCGTGAAGGCGTGCGCGATGAGCTTGTCGAGGATGTCGCGGGGGCTGCCGCCCTCGGCCACGATCTCCTCGAACCGATCGAGCAGCCCGGTCATGAAGCTGCCCAGGATCTCCTGGAGGATCGCCTCCTTGGAGGAGAAGTGATGGTAGAGGCTTCCGGAGAGGATGCCAGCCTCGTCGGCGATGTCGCGGACCGTGGTCGCGGAGTACCCGCGCTTGGCGATCAGGCGCGCGGCGATCGAGAGGATCTGATCGCGCCGCTCGGAGCTCTGCTCCTGGCGGCCTCCGCTTTTGGTCGTTGCCATTGCTGCTCCTTCACAGAAAATCTCACAAGCGCTTGCTCAAGTGTGCCGCATGCGAGCGGTTTCCCGAAACATCCCTTCGGAGTGTACGCATGATCTGGGAAAGGACGTCCATGACAGTCTCGGAAGCCACCACGGTCCCCGCCCTCCTCACGGAGATGGCGGCGCTCGGCGATCACCCCGCCATCGTCGACGGCGACGTGACGATCGGCTACGCCGAGCTGCGGGACCGCGTGGAGGACGTCGCCCGCGCCTACGTGGCGCAGGGCGTGGCGCCCGGCGACCGCATCGGTCTCTGGGCGCCCAACCGGTACGAGTTCATCCTCGCGATGCTCGGCGCCCAGCTGGTCGGGATCGCGGTCGTGCCGTTGAACACCCGCTTCACGGGTCACGAAGCCGCCGAGATCCTCGCCCGCTCCCGCGCCACCGCGCTCGTGCTGGCGGACGGCTTCCTCGGCAAGTCCTACAGCGAGATGCTGCGCGATGCAGCGGCCGAGCGCGGCGGGGACGGACCCGTGTTCCCCGGGCTCCCGCACCTCCGCACAGTGGTCTGCCTGGACGGCGACGGTGCCGGCGGGCTGCTGTCGTGGGACGCCTTCCTCGCCGGCGGTGGAGCCGTGGCACCGTCACGGGTGGCCGAAGCTGCCGCGGCGGTCGGTCCGGACGACATCATGGACGTGCTGTTCACCTCGGGCACCACGGGCGTGCCCAAGGGCGTGCTCAGCGCGCACCGGCAGACCCTGTCGGTCGCGCGCGCCTGGGGCCTCGGAGCCCGCCTCACGCCGGAGGACCGCTACGCCGTCGTGAACCCCTTCTTCCACGGCTTCGGCTACAAGGCGGGCATGATCACGTCGCTCATGGCCGGCACCACGATCTACCCCCTGGCCGTGTTCGACGCCGACCGCCTGCTCGACCTCGTGCAGTCCGCCCGCATCAGCGTGCTGCCCGGCGTGCCCACCATCTTCACATCGCTGCTCGACCACCCCCGCCTCAGCGAGTACGACCTGTCGTCGCTGCGGTTCGCGATCGCCGGGGCCACGGCCGCCCCCGCGACGCTCTTCCACGACATGGTGAACGTGCTCGGCTTCGAGACCGTGGCCCAGGCGTACGGCCTCACCGAGTGCGTCGTCGCCACCCTCTCCCGCCCCGGCGAGTCGCTGGAGCACACGGCCCAGACCACCGGACCCGCGGTCGAGGGCGTGGAGATCCGGGTCGTGGACGAGGAGGGGAACGACGCGGGGGTCGACGTGGACGGCGAGATCCTGCTGCGCGGCCCCAATGTGATGCTCGGCTACTTCGAGGACCCGGCCGCGACCGACGCCGTGCTCGACGCGGACGGCTGGTTCCACACCGGCGACGTCGGCCGTCTCGACGAGCACGGCTGCCTCAAGATCACCGACCGCCTGAAGGACATGTTCATCGTCGGCGGCTTCAACGTGTACCCCGCCGAGGTCGAGAACGCGCTGCGCAAGCACCCGGCGGTGAACGAGTCGGCCGTGATCGGTGTGGACGACGACCGGCTCGGCACCGTCGGCCGCGCCTACGTGCTGCTGCTGCACAACGCGGAACCGCGCCCCGACGCCGCCGAACTCGAGACCTTCTGCCGCCGGCACCTGGCGAACTTCAAAGTGCCGCGCGAGTTCGTGCTCGTGGAGGACTTCCCCCGCAACGCCACCGGCAAGATCCTCAAGTCCGAGCTCCGCGACCGCGCCTGACCCGCCGCGGTCGATTGGCCCGCGCGACCCCCGGCCGGTAGCCTTCGAGGTCGGCCACGGGGAAGGACGGGGATGCGGGGACACGACCGATCGGCGGGGATCACGCGACGCACGGCGATGCGGGCGGCGGTGTGGACGGTACCGGTGGTGGCGGTGACCTGCGCGGCGCCACTGGCGGCGGCGTCCACCGCGCGCCCGGCGGTGCAGATGCTGCCCGTCACCATCGACCGCGCGACCTTCACCTGGCCGGGAGCGGTGGTCGGCAACCCTGGGACGACGCCGATCACCGTGACGTGGTCGGTCGCGGTGTCACCCGAGCTGGACTGGATGACCGGGCCCACCACGGGCTCGACGACGGTCCCGCCCGGCTCGTCCGCCACCATCGCGGCGGGGGTGCAGGGATTCCCGGTCGCCGCGGCGTGGCCCACCACGCTCACCCTCACGCTGCTGCGCGACGGCGGCAGCGAGGATCACAGCCTCGTGTTCCAGGCCGAAGAGGCCTGACCGGGATCCGGGGCGTCAGCTCAGGCGCTCGAGCACCATCGCCATGCCCTGGCCACCGGCGGTGCACATGGTCTCGACCGCGAACTGCTCGTCTCGCTCCCGCAGCGCGTTGATCGCCGTGGTCGTGATGCGCGCACCCGTCATGCCGTAGGGGTGGCCGAGGGCGATCGCGCCGCCGTTGACGTTCACGCGCTCCGGATCGATGCCGATGTCCGCGATGGACGGCACGACCTGGGCCGCGAACGCCTCGTTGATCTCCAGGAGGTCGATGTCGCCGATGCTCATGCGGGCGTGGGCGAGCGCCCGCTCGACGGCCTGCACGGGACCGAGCCCCATGATCTCGGCCGACAGCGCCGACACCCCGGTCGACACGATGCGGGCGAGCGGGGTCAGCCCCAGCTCGGCGGCTCGGGTGTCGCTCATGACCACGAGCGCCGCCGCCCCATCGTTCAGCGCGCAGCAGTTCGCGGCCGTCACGGTGCCGTGCGGGCGGAACACGGGCTGCATCCCGCTGATGCCGTCCAGGGTCACCCCCGCGCGGGGGCCGTCGTCGGCCGAGACCAGCGTGCCGTCGGTCAGACGCACGGGAGTGATGTCCTTCTGCCAGAAGCCGCGGGCGGCCGCGGCCTCGGCACGGTTCTGGCTGAGCACGGCCCACTCGTCCTGCTCGCGCCGGGAGACGCCGCGGAACGTGGCCACGTTCTCGGCGGTCTCGCCCATCGCGATGTAGATGTCGGCGAGCTCGCCGCGCGCGCGCGGGTCGGACCACACGAACTCCGGGTCCTGCGCGTCCCGCGCGGTGCGGGCAGCGGCGTCGGCCCACCGCGGGTTCTTGGTGTCGGGCATGCCGTCGGCCTTGCCGGACCCGAACTGCGACACCGCCTCGACCCCGGCCGACACGAACACGTCGCCCTCGCCCGCCTTGATCGCGTGGAAGGCCATGCGAGTGGTCTGCAGCGAGGACGCGCAGTAGCGGTTGACGGTGGTGCCGGGCACGCCGTCCCACCCGAGCTGCAGCGCGACCATGCGGCCGATGTTGTACCCCTGCTGACCGGCCGGCTGCGCACACCCCATCATCAGGTCGTCGATCTCGGCGGGGTCGAGTCCCGGCACGGCTTCCACGGCGGCGCGCACCATCTGCGTCGCGAGGTCGTCGCCGCGCATGTCCTTCAGGCTGCCCTTGAACGCGCGGCCGATGGGCGAGCGCACGGCGGAGACGATGACGGCTTCGGTCATGAGGGGGTTCCTCCAGAGTCGGGCAGGCGGTCGGCCTGCCGCACGATGTCGGCGTTCGGGGTGTGGGCGAGGAAGGCCGGCCATTCGCCGCCGCCGTCGACCGGGATCACGGCACCGGTGAGGTGCGCGGAGAGGGGGGAGGCGAGCACGACGCACACGGCCCCGAGTTCGGCGGGGTCGGCGAGACGTCCGCGCGGGATGGTGCGCGCGATCTCGGCGTATTGCTCGGGCGTGCCGTAGTGATCGGCGGCGCTCTCGGTGTGCACGAGCCCGCTGCTGACCGCGTTGACGCGGATCTCGGGGGCCCACTCGACGGCGAGGCTGCGGGTCAGGCTCTCCAGTGCCGCCTTGGCCGCCCCGTAGACGGCGGTGCCCGGACTCGGACGGCGCGCACTGATCGAGGTGATGTTGACGACACTGCCCTTCGCTGCGCGCAGAGGCTCGAACGCGGCGCGCGTGGCGACGGCGGCCGAGAGGAAGTTGATCTCGGTGATCGCCTGGAAGTAGCGGGGCGAGCCCGCCTCGAACCGGCCGAAGGGGGAGCCGCCGACGTTGTTGACGAGTACGTCGAGCCGTCCGTGGCGCTCGGCCACGTCGCGGATCCACGCCTCGTTCTGCGCCGCGTCGCGCACGTCGACGGGGCGGAAGGAAGCGCGGCGCCCGTCGCGCTCGGGAACCCCGTCGGGCTCGGAGCGCCCGCAGAACTCGACCTCGGCCCCGGCGTCCAGGAACGCGTCGACCACGCCCCGGCCGACACCGCGACCGCCGCCGGTGACCGCGACGACCTTCCCCGCGAAATCGATGACCAGACTCACTGCGCACTCCTCCGTACCGCGCTCCGGTGCGACGGCCTGTCCATGCTACCAACCAAATGCTAGGTTTGTTGCATGGGTCACGAAGACGTACCTCCCCGCTCTCCGCGCACGATCGTCGTCACCGGCGGTGCGCTCGGCATCGGTGGCGGCATCAGCCGCCGCTTCGCCGCTGAGGGCGACCACGTGGTGCTGGTCGACATCGACGCCGACGCCGCTGAGGCGACAGCGTCGGAGATCGAGGAAGACGGCGGGAGCTGCACCGCGCTCGTCGGCGACATCACCCGGGACGACGCGGTCGCCCGCCTGGCGGCCCACGTTCAGGAGCAGCACGGTCATGCGGAGGTGCTCGTCAACAACGTCGGCGACTTCCGCCCCGCGAAGTCATTCTTCGCCAAGAGCCCACCGGAGCAGTGGCAGCGGTTGCACGAGCTGAACCTCTGGCACGTGTTCGCGGTGACGCACGCCCTGCTGCCCGGAATGATCGCGGCCGGCCGCGGCAGCATCGTGAACGTGTCCACCGTGGAGGCCTTCCGCGGCATCCCCGGCAACGCGGTGTACTCCGCCTACAACGCCGGCGTGTCCGCCTTCACCAAGAGCCTGGCGGTCGAGCTCGGCCCCTCCGGCATCCGCGTCAACGCGATCGCCCCCGACCTCGCCGACACCCCTCAGACACCGGCCGAGCTGATGCTCGCCGGACGCGACCCCGCTCTGCTGCGCTCCTGGCTCCCTGCCGGGCGCTTCGGTCGACCGGAGGACTTCGCGGGCGTGGTGGCGTTCCTCGCCTCCGACGACGCCGCCTTCGTGACCGGACACACCATTCCGGTCGACGGCGGCACGCTCGCCGCCTCCGGCTGGTACGGCCGCGCGGAGGGCCGCGGCTGGACCAACCTGCCGGATCGAGCATGAACCTCGCGGAGCTGGTCGATCGTCAGGAGATCCACGCCCTCGTGCTCCGCTACTGTGCTGGGGTCGACCGGGCGGATTGGGGCGCGGTGCGTGCGGTGTATGCCACGGACGGCGTCGACCACCACACCGGTTTCTCCGGTGACGCCGACGCCTACGTGGCCTGGTTGCGCGAACGGACCGCGGTCTTCGACGGCACTGCGCACCTCACCGCCAACCACACGGTCGAGCTGCTCGGCGACCACGCGTACGCGGAGACCTCCGGCACCGCTGTGCACTGGGGATCCCCGGCCGACGACGAGACCCGCAACTTCACGAGCGGCTTCCGCTACCTCGACCACCTGCGCCGCGACCCGGACGGCTGGCGGATCGTCGAGCGCCTCGCGGTGCGCGACTGGACCCGGTCCGACGCCGGGCGCCTGCGCGATCCCGAGGGCGACGGCCCACGCGGACGGCGAGGACCGGACGACCCCTCCACCGCGTTCCGGGAGCGGGTGCGGACGACAGCCGAGAGCGCGAGGAGGATGACATGACCGCGGACATCGAACGGCGGCTGCGGCTGCTGGAGGACCGCCTGGAGCTCATCGACCTGGAGGCGACGTACGCGCGCTCGTTCGACGAACGCGACGGCGCCGTGTGGAGCGCGCTCTTCACGGACGACGGGGTGTACCAGTCCCGGCCCGTAGGCGACGCGCCGCCCGTCACGTTCGTACAGGGTCGTGTTGCGCTGGAGGCGTTCTGCCGCGACGCCCCGTTCTCGGGCATCCACTTCCTGCACCTGCCGCAGCTGCGGTTCGACGGCGACCGGGCGACCGCCCGCGTGCACCTCGAGTTCCACGGCGACCACCCTGCGGACCCGGGCGCACCCCGCGTGGCGATGCGCGGGTACTACGACGTGGCGTATCGCCGGGTGGACGGTCGCTGGCGCATCGCCCACCGCGTCACCACGGCGTTCGGACGCGAACAGACAACGGTGCTCGGCTATCCGCCCGCGGCCGTGCTGCCGGACTGATCCGAGCGGAGGTCGGGCGAGGTCACGGTCAGGCGCGGCCCCGGTCAGACGGGGAGGACGAGCCGGAACCGCTCGCAGAGCACGGGCATGTCCGGGGCGTAGCCGCGCGGGCTCTCGGAGTGGGTGCGCCAGTAGCGCTCGTGCACCTCGCGCCAGTGCTCCAGCGTGCGGTCACCCTCCCCCTCGGCGAAGGCGTGCACGGCATCGACCCGGTCGAACGGCACGACCTCGAGCGCGGTCGTCTCGATCACGGCGCGCGGCTCCCCGCGTCCGTCGAGGATGATGCTGAGCTCACCCACCTCGGGCAGCGGGTCGCCGGTCGCCTCGTAGTCCCACAGCGACGACGCGGTGCCGACCTTCACACCGGCGAGCACCAGCGCGAGCAGCTCGTCGGCGTGCGCCGGGGTGGCACCGAACGCCCATGCCTCCGGCACCGCTTCGGGAAGGTGCGGCAGCGCCGCCCTCGCGTCGCGCCAGTACTGCTCGATCCCCGCACCGTCATCCACCCGCCCAGACTAGCGGCGGACACCCCCGGGACCGCCTGCCGTCACGCGACCGCGCCGAAGTACGCCCGCTGCAGATCCTCCAGGGACACGTCGGCCGCGGCGCCCGCGAGCGTCGTGCGGCCCATCTCGATCACGGCCACCTCGTCGGCGATCGCGACGGACTCCTGCACCGCCTGTTCGACGAGGAGGATGCCGATGCCGGTCGCCTTCAGCTCGTGCACCCGCTCCATGACCTCCTTGACGATCACGGGGGCCAGGCCCTGGCTCGGCTCATCGAGGATCAGCAGTTTCGGCTTCGCCATGAGCGCCTGCCCGATCGCGAGCATCTGCTGCTGTCCGCCCGACATGCTCGCAGCCGGGAGGGCCCGCTTGCTGCCGAGGATCGGGAACAGCTGGTAGATCTCGTCGACCGAGGAGGCGAGGCCGCGCTTGCCGAGGCGTCGCGAGAAGCCGCCGAGGATCAGGTTCTGCTCGATCGTCAGCTCACGGAAGACCTTCTTGCCCTCCTGCACGTAGGAGATCCCGCGCGCGACCCGCTTGTGCGGCGCGTCGGCGAGGGGCGCCCCCAGGTAGGAGACGGACCCGCCCGTGACCCGGTTCAATCCGGTGATGGCACGCAGCGTGGTGGTCTTGCCGGCGCCGTTGCGACCGAGCAGCACCGTGATCTCTCCCGACCGCACCGTGAGCGACACGTCGCGCACCACGGTCAGGTCGCCGTAGCCGGTCTGCAGCGCCGACACCTCCAGCAGCACGTCACTCATGGTCGCCGCCTCCCGCCGCGTTGGTCTCCGCCGTGACGCCGAGGTACTCCTCCATCACGCGCGGGTTGCTCTCGATCTGCTCCGGGGTGCCGTGCGCCATGACCGCGCCCTGGGCGAGCACGTAGATGTCGTCGGCGAGACGCAGCACCAGCTGGAAGTTGTGCTCCACGAGAATCACGGTCATCCCGGCGTCGCGCAGCCGGCGCACCAGGCTCTCCAGCACCTCCAGCTCGTCCTCGTCGAGGCCGGAGGCGACCTCGTCGAGCAGCACGACCTGGGGCGAGGCCGCGAGGCTGCGGGCGACCTCCAGCAGGCGGCGGTTGCCGAGCGGGAGGGAGTCGGCCGGCTCGTCGCGCTGCGCGCTCAGCCCGACCAGTGCCAGGGCACGTTCGGCCGCCGCGCGGTTCTCCCGACGCGCCCGCCAGAACGACGGCAGGCGCAGCACCGACGCGAACACGCTGGCGCGCTCGGTCGCGTAGCACCCGGCCTGCACGGCTTCGAACACGGTGAGCTTCTCGGGGATGTTGGGGGTCTGGAACGTGCGCGACACTCCGGCCCGCGCGACCCGATACGACGAGAGCCCCTGGATGGGCCGCCCGTCGAGCTCGATCGTGCCGGCGTCGGTGCGGTAGAACCCCGAGATCATGTTCAGCAGCGTGGTCTTGCCGGAGCCGTTGGGCCCGATGATCGCGGTGACCGCGCCCGGCGCCGCCTCGATCGAGACCTTCGAGAGTGCCTGGTTGCCACCGAACGCCTTCGAGACACCGTCGGTGCGCAGCAGGGCGCCGTCGAGCCTCTCGACGTCGGCCGGGGCTGCGGGCACGGGCTCGATGCCGACCCTGCGCTTCGCAGCGATGTCGGCCTTGCGCACGAGGCTGCGCACGAGCCCGGAGAGACCGCCGGTGAATGCGACCCCTCCGATGAGCAGGAACGCACCGGAGATGATGAGGCCGAACTTGCTGAAGTTCGTCGACTGGTTCATGCCGAACTGCAGCACGGCCGCGCCGATGAGCGCCCCGTAGATGCTTGCGGATCCGCCGAAGATCGACGCCGCGAGCACCGTCATCGCGAAGGAGAACGCGAACGCCTCCGGCGAGATGAACAGGTCGAGGTTGGCGAACAGCACGCCCGCGATGCCGGCCGGCACCGCGCCGATCGCGTACGCGGTGAGCTTGGCGCGGAAGACCGAGATGCCCATGGACGACGCCAGCACGGGGCTCTGCTTGAGCACGCGCAGGGCGGTGCCGTGGTCGGACACGACGAGGTTGCGGATGAGGGCGAACACGACGATCGCGATCGCGACGATCAGCACGTAGTACGTCCGCCCGTCGATCATCTGCCCGAAGGAGGTCGCGGGCATGATGCCGGCCAGGCCGTTGCGACCGCCGGTCTCCTCCTTGAAGATCGACAGCACGTCGGGGACGATCAGGATCAGGAAGAACGAGGTCATCGCGAGCGACCAGCTGCCGAGCCGGAGCCCGGGGATGCCGGAGATCAGGCCGACGATCAGGGCGGCCCCTCCGCCGATCAGCAGTTGCAGCCAGATGTCGGTCACGCCGGCCTTGTTGGCGAGACCCGCCGCGTAGGCACCGGCGGCGTACATGGCGACCTGACCCATCGCGAGCTCGCCGGCGTAGCCGAGCGAGAGGTTCAGGCCGAGCACGATGAGGGCGAGGATGAGCGTGAGCTCGATCTGCCGGGTCGCGCCGTAGTTGAGCCCCAGGAAGGGCAGCACGAGCAGCACCGCGCCGATGGCGAGCGGCCAGAGCCACCCGGGGACGGCACGCAGTTTCAGCCAGAGAGCGGCCATGGTCACACCGTCCGTTCCACGCGACGGGTGAAGAGCCCCGTCGGTTTGACCATCAGGATCACGATCAGGATGAAGAACACCGTCAGCCCCGCGTAGTCCGCGCCGATGTAGCGCGTGGCGAGGGCCTCGGCGAGTCCGACGATCAGCCCCCCGACCAGCACGCCGCCCAGCGACCCGAAGCCGCCGATGGCGAGCACCACGAAGCCCTTGAGCGCGAGCGAGGCGCCGAGGGTCGCGACCGCGTAGGTCTTGGGCCCGACGAAGACGCCGAGGAACCCGGCGAGCACCCCCGTGAAGATGAAGGCCAGCAGGGCGAAGCGCCGCACGTTCACGCCGCGCAGCTGGGCCGCCTCCCGGTTCTCGCTCATGCCGAGCAGGGCGATGCCGGTCATGCTCCGCTTCGCGAACTGGGTGAGCACCACCACGAGCACGATCACGAGCACGATCAGGGCGATCTCGACGGGGTACACGCGGCCGCCGAGGAACTCGAGCACCTGGTCGCCCATGAAGAAGGGGACACGCTTGGGCTCACCGCCCCAGATCACCTGTGCGACGCCTTCCATGATGATCGACGCGCCGAGCGTGGTGACGAGCAGGTTGTGCGGGTCTTTCACCGGTCGGATGGCGACGCGCTCCTCCAGCGCGGCGATCCCGCCGACGATCACGGCCGCGCCGATCGCGACGAGCCACCAGGGCAGACCCCAGACGACGATGCCGACGTACGCGAGGAACGCACCGAGCATCATGAGCGCCGCCTGGGCGAAGTTGAAGGTCTTCTGGGAGAGGAAGACGATGTTGTAGCCGATCGCCACCAGTGCGTAGATCGCACCGAGCGCGAGGCCGGACCAGATGATGGTCATTGCGGTCGGGTCCTTCCATCATTGTGGCTTCGAGGCGGCGGGCTCCGTGTGCCGACGGCTCGGATCCGCGGGGGATCCGAGCCGCCGGCCGTGGTCGCTCGCCGGCCGGGTCAGGGCTGGAACTGACCGTTGACGAGCTCGCCGGGGGGGATGAACGCGAACTGGTCCGGGCTCACGTGCGGGCTGTGCGCGTCCTTCTCGAACGCGTAGTTGGCGAGGATCGCCGTCTCGGCCGCCTTCTGCACCTCGGGGTCGATGAGCGCCTCGACCAGGGCGTCGGGGTCGTCGATGCCACCGGCCTTCTCCGCGGCGGCCTTGAACAGCAGCGCCGAGTCGTAGTTGTACGCGAGGATCAGCGACGACTTGATGTCGCCCGCAGCGAGCATGCGCTCCACGGCGTCGTTGACCTTGGTGTCGTCGGGGTTGTACTGGGTGCTGGAGTACACCTGCATGGTGAGGTTCTTCACCTGATCGGTGCCGAGCACGCCGTCGGGGGCGGGCGTGGCGATCAGACCGGTCGCGGCGACGGAGGAGTTGCCCATCACCGGCACGTCCCAGCCGAGCTTCTCGAGGCTCTGCAGCACGTAGCCGAGCGGGGCGCCGTAGGCGTCGAGAACGAGCACGTCGGGGTCGCCCTGCTGGAGCGCCGACAGCTGCGGGGTCATGTCGAGCGCGGCGTTGTCGAAGCCCTCGTTGCCGGTGACGGTGAAGCCCGCGTCGGCGAAGGTGGTCTCACCGAGCTGTCCGAACAGCTCGCCGTAGGCGCTGGAGCCGTGCAGGATGGCCACGTCCTCGTAGCCGCGATCCTCCATCTCGGCGACGAACGAGCCGAGGTAGTCGGGCACGGACGCGCTGAGGTCGAAGCTGTAGGGGTTGACCGAGGGGTCGCCGGAGCCGGTGGTCGGGCCGATGTTGAACGACACGATCTGGTTCTGCGTGAGGATCGGCAGCATCGCCTCGGTGATGGTGGAAGGGCCGGAGTTCATCACGAGGGCGGGCTTGCCCTCGGTGGCGATGTACTCGCGCAGCTTGGTGACGGCGACGGTCGGGTCGGCGTTGTCCTCCAGATGCGTGATCTCGACCTCGCGGTCGAGGATGCCGCCCATGTCGTTGACGGCGTCGACGGAGGCGAGGGCTGCCGTGACGGCGGTGGTGGCGTTGTCCGCCAGGATGCCCTCCGCGCCCATGCCGCCCAGCACCACGATCTTGATCGGATCGCCCCCGGCGTCCCCGCCGCCGCTGTTGTCGGCGTCCGCATCGCCGCCGGAGCAGCCGGCGAGCGCCATGGACGACACCACGATCCCTGCGGCGACTGCCGCGAGCCTCTTGAATCGCATTTCCGAACCTCTCTCATCGTTGAGTTAGAGCGACCAAACGCTTGCTTAGTAAATCACACTCGGATCACCCGGACAATGCCCAACCGGTCAATTGCTTGGTTGATGACGGAACTGCTGTTAGATTCGCCGCTCATGGACACTCAGCAGAGCATCGACGCCCGCCAGCCCTCCCCCCTCGACGGCGTCGCCGTGGTGACGGGAGGCACCGGAGGGATCGGCTCGGCGATTGCGCGCAGCCTGGCCGCGGCGGGCATGCGCGTGGTCGTCACCCACCGCTCCGTGCCCGCCCCCGAGGTGCGCACGGCCCTGGGTGCCGACATCGAGCTGCACCGCCTGGACGTGCGCGACGAGGAGGCCGCCCGCGCCCTCGCGGACGACCTCGTGGCGCGCCACGGTGCGATCCACACGGTGGTGCACGCCGCCGGTCCCCACGTGCCGATGGTGCACCTGTCGAAGGTCCCCGTAGCGCAGTTCGCCCGCCAGGTGGACGACGACCTCGTGGGCTTCTTCACGATCGCTTCGGCATTCCTGCCCGCCCTGCGCCAGGCGTCCGGCTCGCTCACGGTCGTGACCAGCGCCGGCACCCGCCGATACCCCGTCCGCGACGGGCTCTCGGTGGCCCCGAAGGGCGGGGTGGAAGCACTGGCGCGCGGGCTCGCCGCGGAGGAGGGCCGCTTCGGCGTGCGCGTGAACGCCGTGGGCCCCGGGATGCTGTGGGACGGCATGTCGGCCCGCCTCATGGCCTCGGGCGACCTCGACCAGCGGGCGCTCGACGTGGCCATGGCCAACATCCCGATGCGCCGCTTCGGCACCGCGGACGACATCGCCGCGGCGGTCTCTTTCCTCGCGTCGCCCGCGGCCGGGTTCATCACGGGGCAGAAGCTCGACGTCGACGGGGGCTTCGGGCTCTGAGCCCCGGGGACGGTCACGCGCGGCCCGGCGTCATCGCATGCCCTGCAGGCGCTCGAGCAGCCAGTCGATGCGGGCGGCCTCGTCGCGGTTGAACCGCTCCGCCCACTCCAGGGCGACCCCGGAGAACCGCCACGCCTCTTCGCGCTCGGCTCCCCTGGCGTGCGCCCCCGCGTCCTCAGCGGTCCGCAGTGCCTCGTCGCGGTAGGCGGTGAGCGCGGCGCGCAGGCGGTCGAGATCGCCGTTGTGCGCGGCCCACAGGCGCAGGATCTGCGGGTGCTTGAGCACCACCGGCTCGGGCGGCACGTCGTCGGTCCAGCGCCGCATGTGGTCGCGTCCGAGCGGGGTGATCGCGTACAGGCGCCGGCTCTTCGCGGCGTGCGTCTGCTCCACCCGGGAGACCGCGAGGCCGAGGTCCTCCAGCCGGCGCAGCTCGGTGTAGATCTGGCTCTGCGACGGAGCCCAGTAGAAGAACGCGAGGCTCTGGTCGGCCCACTGCTTGACGTCGTAGCCCGACAGCTCGGTGTCGAACGACAGGATGCCCAGGACGGCCCAGCTCGTGGCGGGCAGCTCCGGCAGCTGCGGGGTGTTCTCGTGATCGGTCACTTGACCTCCTCGTCGTTGAGTGAGATATTCCTGATCGTACTATGACTAACAGTCATACCGACGCCGATCGAAGGAGATCAGGTGGACGAGACGACCCGGATGCTGGACCTGCTCAACGCGACGTTCCCGCCGATCTGGACGATGGACCCGCTGGCGGGACGCGCCGCCGTGGATGCGCGCATCCGCCCCGCCGCGAACCTCGACGACGCCGACGCGGAGGACGCGGTGGTCGCGCGCGGCACGCACCCGATCCCGATCCGCGTGTACCGCCCCGCGACGATCCGCGATGGCGCGCCCGCCACCGTGTACGCGCACGGCGGCGGCTTTCTGCACGGCTCGATCGCCGGACACGACGGCTTCTGCCGACGCTGGGCGCGGGAGACGGAGTCGATCGTCGTGTCGGTCGACTACCGGCTCGCGCCGGAGGCGGGACCCGGCGCCGCCCGGGACGACCTCGTGGCCGCCGCGGACTGGGCGATCGCGGCGGGCCTCGCGCCGCACGGGCTGCTCCTCGCAGGGGACAGCTCGGGGGGCAACATCGCCGCCGGCGCCGCGATCGCCCTCCGCGACTGCGGCCACAGCCCCGTCGTCGGCCAGGTGCTGCTGTACCCGTTCCTGGACCCGGCCATGGCCACGGAGAGCCATCGCACGCGAGCCGCGGGGTACTTCGTGACCGCCGAGCTGCTCGCCCACTACTGGCGCACCTTCCTCGGTGACACCGCCGACCGGGTCCACCCCGACGTCACGCCGCTCGCGGTCGACGACCTGGGCGATCTGCCGCCCGCCGTCGTCGTGACCGCCGGGCTCGACCCGCTGTGCGACGAGGGGGCGCTGTACGCCCGGCGTCTCCGCGCCGCCGGGGTGCCCGTGGTCGAGCGACACCATCCCGACCAGTTCCACGGATTCCTCACGATCCCCGGCTACGGCCCCGCCGCGTCCGCCGCGGCCCTCCTCTGGAGCGACGTGCGCGCGCTCACCCCCACCCCTGCGAAGGAGCAGACATGACCACCCAGCACGACCTCCTCGTCGTCGGCGCCGGCCTCGCCGGGCTGTACACCACGATCCACGCCGAACGGGCCGGGCTCGACGTGCTCGGGCTGGAGGCCGGCGACGACGTGGGAGGCACCTGGTACTGGAACCGCTACCCCGGTGCGCGGTGCGACGTGGAGAGCATCGACTACTCGTTCTCGTTCGACGACGAGCTGCAGCGCGAATGGCGATGGACCGAGCGCTATGCGACACAGCCCGAGATCCTGCGCTACCTGAACCACGTGGCCGACCGCTTCGACGTGCGCCGCCACTACCGGTTCGGGCAGCGCCTGTCCGCCGCGACCTGGGACGAGGGGCTGCAGCACTGGGAGGTGCGCACGGAGACCGGGCTGACGGCGACCGCGCGGTGGCTGGTGATGGCGACGGGCGGGCTCTCGAAGCCGCAGCTGCCCGATCTCCCCGGGCGCGACACCTTCGCCGGCACCGTGCTGCAGACCTCCGCCTGGCCCGAGGGCCCGGTCGACCTGCGGGGGCGGCGCGTGGCCGTGATCGGCACGGGGTCGTCCGGTGTGCAGGCCATCCCGCTGCTCGCGGAGCAGGCGTCCGAGCTCACGGTGTATCAGCGCAGCGCCAACTACAGCGTGCCCGCGTTCAACCGTCCGATCGACGACGAGGAGTGCGCACAGCAGCAGCGGGCCCTACCGCGACGGCGCGAGCTGTCGTGGAACGGTGCCGCGGGCTCGCCGTGGACGAGTCATCCCGTGCCCTTCGCGGAGACCGGCGAGGAGGAGCGGCGGGCGGTGTTCGAGGAGAGCTGGACCCGCGGCGGCGTGCTGTTCGCGAAGGCGTTTCAGGGCCTCACGGTCGACCCGGTGATCAACGACGCCGCGCGGTTGTTCTTCGAGGAGAAGCTCGCCGAGCGGGTGCATGATCCCGAGGTGCGCGCGACGCTGACCCCGCGCGATCACCCCGTGGGCACCAAGCGCATCTGCACGGACTCGGGCTACTACGAGACGTTCAACGCCCCGCACGTGACGCTCGTGGATCTGCGCACGGAGCCTCTCGCCGAGGTCACCCCCACCGGCATCCGCACGGCCGCCCGGCACCGCGAGCACGACGTGATCGTGTACGCCACGGGCTTCGACGCCATGACCGGGGCCCTGACGGCGATCGACATCCGGGGCCGCGAGGGCCGCTCGCTGCGCGAGGACTGGAGCGGCTTTCCCTCCACCTACCTCGGTATCGGACTGCCCGGGTACCCGAACCTGCTGGTGCTGAACGGCCCGGGCAGCCCCAGCGTGCTGTCGAACATGGCGCTGACGTCGGAGCAGCAGGGCGACCTGGCGCTGCGGATGATCGCGCACTGCCGTGACCGCGGGTTCACGTCGATCGAGGCGCGCGCGGATGCGGCGGAGGCGTGGACGGCGCACTCCCTCGAGCTCGCCGACCGCACGCTGTTCGGCTCCGCACCCTCGTGGTACACCGGCGCCAACATCGCGGGGAAGGCTCGCGGCTTCCTGCCGTACATCGGCGGCTTCAAGGCCTACATCGACCGGTGCGAGGAGGTCGCCGCCGCCGGGTTCCGCGGTTTCGTGCTGTCGTCGCGCTGATCGCGGAGTCGGGCTGGCCTTCGGACGACCTCGCCGCTAGAGTCAAACAAGCAAATGCTTGGGCAAAGGAGCGCGGGATGAGTGCCATCGACCTCGGATTCACCACGGGAGACGCGGTGCTCATCACCGGCGCGGGCAGCGGCATCGGCCGGGCGACCGCCGTGCGCGCCGCCGAGCTCGGGCTGGCCCTGAGCCTGTGGGATCTGAACCCCGAGGGACTCGAGGAGACCGCGACGCAGGTGCGCGCGGTCGCCCCCGCGGTGCACACCTGGGTGGCCGACGTGTCGGACGATGCCGCCGTGTCCGCGGGTTTCGCCGACGCCGCCGCCACCCTCGGCCCGGTGCGCTACCTGCACAACAACGCCGGCCCCGCGTCTGCTTCCACACTCCCCTTCGACCGTGCCCTGGAGATCTGCGTGGGCAGCGTGCGCCGTGTGACCGACGCCTGGGCGGCGGCCGGTCCCGGCACCGGCGCCGCGATGGTCGCCACCACCTCGGTCGCCGGCAACCTCGTGGGCACCGACAGCGCGTGGTACTCCGCCGCGAAGGCCGCCATCATGGGCTACGTCCGCCACCTCGCCGCCCACCGCGCCCACGAGTTCCGCTCCAACGGCGTGGCGCCCGGGATGACCGACACCCCGCGGCTCGCCGGGTTCGCGAGCAGCGAGACCGGACAGCGTGTCCTCACGCGCATTCCGCTGAAGCGCATGGCCACGCCCGACGACATCGCCTGGGCCACACTGTTCCTGCTCTCGCCGCTCGCGGGCTACGTCAACGGCGCCTTCCTCCCGGTCGACGGGGGCTGGACGGTCACCCAGTGAGCGCGGAGCCCGAGCGCCCGGTGCTGCACTCCCACACGACCCGCCTCAGCTACGCGGACACCGACCCCGCGGGGATCCTCTACTACGCCGCCTGGTTCCCGAAGATGGAGGCGCTGCAGTCGGAGTTCCTCTATCTGCAGGGGCTACGGCAGGACACGCTGGTCGAGCGCTTCGGGTGGTGGACGGTGTCACGCGCCACGACGTGCGAGTACCTGGCCGCAGCCCGCCTGTTCGACGAGGTGCGCATCGACCTGCGTCTGGGACGCATCGGCGCCTCGTCGTTCCGCTTCGCGTTCCGCATGACCCGACTCGACGACGACGTGCCGGTCGCGCGCGCCGAGAACACGGTCGTGACGGTCTCCCCCGCGCAGGAGCCCGTGCGCATCCCCGCCGACCTGCGCGCGCACCTGGAGCGCTGGGCGGGAGGGGGTGCCGCATGAACGTCGACCTGCGCACGATCGGCGACCGTCAGGAGATCGCGATGCTGCTCGCCCGCATCGCCCACCTGGCCGACGCGGGAGACCCCGCGGAGTACGTGCGGTGCTTCACTCCGGACGCGGTCTGGGACCTCACCGACGCGACCGACCTGCCGATGGACGTGCAGACGATCTCCGGGAGGGCGGCGCTGCTCGCGGGCGTGCACGAGCGCCGTGCGGCCGGCATCCAGGGCCCGGGCACCCACACGCGGCACGACGTGTCGAGCATCGCGGTCGAGGTGGACGGCGACCGGGCGCGGTCGCGCGCCTACTTCCGCTACTACCGCGGCACCGACGGGGCGCCGGTGCTCGCGGCGATGGGGGTGTACGCCGACGAGTTCGTGCGCGACGGCGACCGCTGGCTGCTGCGGCGACGCGTGATCAGCCGGGGCTGAGCCACGCGCGGGCCCGGCCGCTGCGTACGAGCTCGCGGTGCATCTCGGTCTGCCGCAGCGCGGAGTGCAGCCAGAATCCGTCGAGCCCCTGCCATCCCGCGGTCCACGTGAGGCGCTGCGCGTACTCCCACACCGGGCTGTCGCCGAGCTCGTCGACCAGCGCTGCCACCTCGGCCGTGCGACGCAGATGGTGGGCCGCGATCCGAGCCCGCCGTTCCCTCAGCCCGGTGAACCGGAACTCGTGGCCGGGCAGCACCGTGAAGGCGTCGAACGGCGCCAGGCGGTCGAGCGAGTCGAGCAGGTCACCCAGGGGCTCATCGCCCGGCAGCACGCCGATGCCGACACCCGAGTAGATGCGCGGCAGCACGTGATCGCCCGTGAACAGCAGTCGCGCCTCTCGGTCGGCGAGGCAGACGTGACCGCCCGTGTGCCCCGGGGTCGCGACGACCTCGAGGCGCCGCCCGCCGAGGTCGAGCACGTCGCCGTGGGCGAGCAGCACGTCGGGCTCCACGTCGCCGGTGAGGGACGGACGCGTGAACGACGCCAGGAGCTCGGCGTGGCGATCGCGGGGGACGCCCCAGCGCTCGACCGTATGGCGGTAGGCCGCGGGGTCGGTGGCCGCGGGATCGACCACGACACCCAGCACCCGTCGCTCGGCGGACGACATCGCGATGCGGGCTCCCGTGCGGTCGCGGAGCCGTGCGGCGAGCCCGAGGTGGTCGGGGTGGTGGTGGGTCACGACGACCGTCGCGAGCTCGGACAGCGCGCGGCCGGCGGCGGCGAACGCATCCTCGATGCGGGACAGGTTGCCCGGGGTGTCCCACCCCGGATCGATCAGGTGCACGCCGTCGCCGCCGAGCACGGCGTAGGCGAGCGTGCCGGGCAGCGTGCCCTCGGGGATCTCGACCGGGATGCACCACAGGCCGGGGGCGATCTCGGCGGGCGGGCGCAGTTCACCGCGATCCCACGCCGTCCGCTCCGCCTCGTCGACGGGGACCACGTCGTCCGCTACCGCGTTCATGACACCACCCTAGCAATCGCTTGTTCATTTCACGAGATCCGGCTAGCCTGACGCCTGGGACGCGGTCCCGCGAGCGGGACGGTGACAGTGGAGTCGGGACGAGAGCGCCACGAGCGCGCAGTGGTCGCACTGCTCGCCGCATGCGGCATGCTGACCTCCCTGCAGTTCACGCTCATCGTGCCCATCCTGCCGCTCATGCCCGCCCTGCTCGGCACCACGGCCGCCGATGCGTCCTGGCTCATCACGGTCACCCTGCTCACCGGGGTGGTCGGCACACCGGTGGTGACGCGGCTCGCCGACCTGCACGGCCGCCGGCGGATGCTGCTCGTGGCCATGGCGCTGCTCGTCGCCGGATCGGTCATCGCGGCCGTCGTGCCCGGATTCCTCGCGGTGCTCATCGGCCGAGCGCTCCAGGGCTTCGGCACCGCCGTGGTGCCGATCGGCATCGCCCTCCTGAGCGCCCTCGTCTCCCGCCGCCGCGCCGTGCTCGGCATCGCCCTCATGAGCGGCACGCTCGGCATGGGCTCCGCGCTGGGCCTCGTGCTCGCCGGGCCGCTGCTCGCGTGGGGCGGACTGCCGGCCGTGTTCTGGTGCTCCGCCATCGTGGGCGCCGTGTTCTGCGTGCTCATCCGGCTGCGCATCGATGAAGCCCCCACGCGGCCCGTGCGGGGATTCGACGGCATCGGGGCCGTGCTGCTCGCGCTCGGGCTCACGGCTCTGCTGCTCGCCATCTCGCGGGGTCAGTACTGGGGATGGGCCAGCATGCCGACGCTCGGACTCGCGGCACTCGCGGCCGCGGCACTGCTCGCCTGGCTGCTGTGGGAGCGACGGCACCCGGCACCGCTGATCGACGTGCGCACGAGCCTGCGCGCGCCGATCCTGCCGATCAACGTGGCCTCGTTCTTCGCGACGGCCGGCATGTACGCCAACCACCTGCTCACCACCCAGGAGGCCCTGGCACCCGCCGCGACCGGCTACGGCCTGGCCACCACGACCGCCGCCGCCGGGCTCTTCCTGCTGCCGTCCGCCGTGACGATGATCGCCCTCGCGCCCCTCGCCGCCCGTGTGATCAGTCGCTTCGGCGGGCAGCGCGCACTGCTGCTGGGGTCGTCGCTCATGGCCGCGGCGTTCCTGCTGCGGATGCTGTTCCACGGCGCGGCCCTGCCCGTCCTGCTCGGCTCGGCACTGGTCGGCGCGGGGGTGGCGTTCGCGTTCGCGGCGATGCCGTCGCTCATCACCGCCTCGGTCCCTCCAGACGAGGTCGCCACCGCGAACGGTGTGAACTCGGTCATCCGCACGCTGTCCGGCGCGGTCGTCGCCGCTCTCTTCGCGTTCGCGATCACCGCCCTGCCCTCGGCCGCCGATCCGTCCTTCCTGTCCGAGCAGGCGCTTCTGCTGTGCTTCGGCGCCGCAGCGCTGTGCGGTGCCGTGACCGCCGTGCTCGCCACCGTCCTCCGCCTCCCCCGTCTCCCGGAGTCGCCATGACCCTGTACTCGCCACTGACCCTGCGCTCCGTGACGCTGCCCAACCGCATCGGCATCTCCCCCATGTGCATGTACGCGTCCCGTGAGGGCTTCGTGACCGACTTCCACGTCGCGCATCTCGGACGCTTCGCCCTGGGTGGTGCGGGGCTCGTGATCGCCGAGGCGACGGCCGTGCATCCGCGGGGCCGCATCTCGCCGTTCGACGCGGGGCTGTGGAGCGACGAGCAGGTGCCGGGGTGGGGTCGGGTCGCCGAGGTCGTGGGTGCCGCGGGCGCCGTTCCCGGGGTGCAGCTGGGCCACGCGGGGCGGCGGGCAGCGGTGCGCGAGCCGTGGCGGGCCGGTGCACCCCTGGACGAGACCGACGCCGCGGTCGGCCACGGCCCCTGGCCCCTCGACGCCCCGAGCGCCCTGGCGGCAGGACCGGGCCACGCCGTGCCCGCGGCGGTCACCGCGGCCGACATCGCCCGCTCCGTGCAGGACTGGCACGACGCCGCGGTGCGGGCGGTCGCCGCGGGGTTCCGCTTCGTCGAGCTGCACGGCGCCCACGGCTACCTGCTGCACTCGTTCCTCTCCCCCGTGTCGAACCGTCGCACCGACGCGTACGGCGGCAGTCCGCAGAACCGGCTCCGCTACCCGCGCGAGGTGGTCGCCGCCGTGCGGTCGGCGATCGGCGACGGCATCCCGCTGTCGTTCCGGCTGTCCGCGGTCGACGGCGCCGCGGACGGACTGGGGATCGACGACACGGTCGGCATCGCGCGCGCCCTCGCCGCGGAGGGCGTGGACCTCATCGACACCTCGTCCGGGGGCATCACCACCGACCGCTCGACGGACACCAGGGTCCGTCGCGGCTTCGCCTTCCACGCCGACTTCTCCCGCCGCATCCGCGACGAGGCCGGGGTGCCGACCGCGACGGTGGGCCTGATCGTGGACCCCGTGCAGGCCGATCGACTGCTCGACCACGGCGACGCCGATCTCGTGCTGCTCGGCCGGGAGGCGCTCGACGACCCCAACTGGCCGCATCACGCGCGCGCGGCGCTCGGCGACGACAGCCACGAGGGATGGGACGTGCGGTTCGGCAGCGCCCTCGGTCCGCGCGCGCGGACGCTCGCCCGGCTCGCCGCCGCGGGTGAGACCCCGCTCTCGCGCTTCGAGGGCTGAGCCGGAGCCCGAGCACTCAGGGAGCGAGCAGCTCTCTGGCGACCGCATCCCCGTCGAGCAGGTGATTGCGGCGCTCCCGCACGCGCCATCCGTTCGTCGTGCGCACCAGTTCCCACCGGTTGGCGCTGACCCGCTCCGCTTCCCAGTGGTCGCCGTCGCGCAGCAGCACCACGGAGTGCGTCACGGCCACCGCTGTGTCCCCGTCGATCTCGATCCGAGGGGCGGAGAGTACGTGCGCGCAGCCGCGGCGCAGATACTCGCGGTGCGACGGCAGGTCGACCAGGGTCCGGATACCGTCCGCGTCCAGAACCGTGTCGTCAAAGCGGTAGGTGCCATCCGCCGCCCAGAGCGCCGAGACCTCGGCGGCGTCCGCGCTGTCCACGGCGGGCCCGTACCGCGCGATCAGCTCGGCGATCTCTGCGCGGTCCTCGAGCGCCCGCAGCCGCCGTTCGAGATCGGCGCTCACCAGTCCTGCCACGGGATGATCGTGTGCACCGGGGTCGACAGCACGACCTCGCCCGCCCCGGGGAACCGCTCTTCCACGGCGCGCAGAGCCGGGGTCACGAGGTCGGGATCGTCCTCCAGATAGAGCAGGCGGAGGCGCAGGGACCCCGGCTCATCGGCCGGGCTCTCGTCGAACGGCAGGGAGGAGTGCCGCTGCGGGTGGCTGTACGAGAAGGTCCAGGCGCCGGCGACGCCGTCCACGTCGAGCAGGGCCGGGATGAGTTCGCGGTCCTCTCGCCGATGCGCCTCGTGGGCCTTGTGGCCATGCGGCTCGGCGAAGCGGGTGGCGGTGAGGTGCAGTCCGCGGTTCGGGCGGTAGGGCAGCACGTCGGGCGACACCAGAGCGCGCGGGGCGGCATAGCCCTTCACCGGACGGAAGAACGCGAGCAGGGGGCGCTGGATGCCCGGGAGCAGCGGCCCGCGACCCCACTGGAACGAGGCCTCCCCGAGCGCATCCCACGCGGCGACGGACTCGTCGACCGGGTCGCGGAACCAGTACATGGCGACGAAGTCCACAGCGCCGGCGAGTGACCCTGTGGCCAGACCATCACCCGTCGGTCGCACTTCCCACCGGTCTCCCCCTGCGACGCCGGGCAGGGCGAGGTTCTCGGGCCGGTGGTCGAGCTGATGCCAGCGGTTGTACTCGGCGTGCTGTGAGCGGTCGTCGAGACGGACGAAGGAGAAGAAGGCGAGAGGCAGCGACACGCCCCAGTCAAGCGTTTGCTTGGTGACCTGTCAACACCCACTCGCGTCGGGCGATCAGCGACCGGAGACCTTCCCGAAGAGCTTCGCGATCGGGGCGAGCACGAGCGGACGCGCCGCCGCCCATGCGCCCGCGATCACGACGAGCGAGAGCACGAACACCCAGAACCCGGTCCAGGTCGCCGCATCCTGCGCCGCGAACATGTGGTTGAGGTTGCGCTGGAACCCGGTGAGCATCACGAGTGCCACGTGCACGACGATGAACGCCACGAAGTACAGCATGATCGGGAAGTGCAGCGCGCGCGCCCACTCCACCGGGTACGCCTTCGACAGCCGCTCCGCCCTCTTCGGCCACAGCCCCGACATGCGGAAACCGGTGGCGGCGGCGAGCGGCGCCGCCACGAACACGGTCACGAAGTAGGCGAGCTGCTGCAGGCTGTTGTAGTTGTTCCAGCCGTTCTCGTGCGGCCAGTCGAGCGAGACGTACTGCAGGGCCGCCGACAGCGCGTTCGGGAAGACCTCCCAGCTCGTCGGCACGATGCGCACCCAGTGCCCGGTGACGAAGAGCAGCACCACGAAGGCCACGCCGTTCACGAGCCACAGGATGTCGAGCGCCTGGTGGAACCAGAGGTTCAGGCTGATCTTTCCCTTGGGGTTGTTCCGCGGCGTCCAGAACACGGTCGGCCGCTTCTCGGTGCGCACCTGCAGACCCGAGCGGATGATCAGCACGATCAGGAACATGTTGAAGAAATGCGCCCAGTTGACCCACGGCGCGAAGCCCGGCTCGACCGGGATCGCCGGCTCGTACTCGCCGGGGAACGCAGCCAGGAAGTCCTGCATGAACGGGACGCTCAGCAGCGCCCGCACCAGCGCGACGGCCGCGCCGGCCAGCACGCCCAGGGCCGCGGCACCGAAGAGCCCCGCGATCGCCTGCGTCCAGGTCGGGCGGCGGCGACCCGTGTCCGGAGAGGTCGTGAGGTGACGCGGCGCACGGCCGTTCCACACCGTCCGCGTCCACGGCAGCGGCGTCGCGAGGTCGGCGGCCGGCACGATCTCCGTCGTGCTCGGCGTCGCGGCGGCGGGAACGGCAGCGGCAGCGGGAGCGGTGGCGGCGGGAGCGGTCGCGGCGGGAGCGGTGGCGGCGGGAGCGGTGGCGGCGGGAGCGGCGGCAGCGGGAACGGCGGCAGCGGCGGGAGCGGCAGCAGCGGCGGAAGCGGCGGAAGCTGCAGCAGCGGCGGCGGGAGCGGCAGCTGTCCCAGTAGCGGCCGGAGTGGTCGCGGCGGGCGTGGGAGCGGCGGGCGTGGGAGCGGTCGCAGCAGCGGCGGGAGCGGCAGCTGTCCCGATGGCCGACGGCACGGTCCCGGCGGACGACGGCACGGTCCCGGCGGGCGGCCACGGCTCGCCACCGGCGACGCGCGGCAGACCCCGGCGCACCGTCGCGGCGCCGGGTGTGGTCGAGGGGGCGGACGGCGCGCCGCCCGCGATCGAGGCTCCGGGCGCATCAGTCGCCGCACCCTCGGCGGGCAAGGCGATCCCGGGTGCCGCGCCACCGGGTGCAGCGGCACCGGGTGCCGCGGCACCGGGCGCAGCCGCCACCGAAGCAGCTGCCACCGAAGCAGCGGCACCGGGCGCAGCCGTCACCGAAGCGGCCTCGGGAACGGGGGCGGGCTCGGCGCCGGTCGCAGATCCGAGCCCGGCGGAGGCCGACGCGGGCGGCCAGGGCTCTCCGCCCGGAACGCGCGGCAGGCCTCGACGAAGACGCGACGGCCCGGATGCGGCCGTCGCGGGAGCCGGCGCGGCGACAGAGGAGGCCGCGGAGCTCGTGCTCGGCTCGGCCGGCGGGGTCGTCTCGGCGCTGGTCTCGATCACGGGCGATGCGGCCGCGACGCCGACACCGCTCGCACCTTCCTCCGCGGCCTCGGAACCGACAGCGGCCCCGGGCTGCGCCTGCGAGCCGGAGAGGGCCGCCGACGCCTCATCCGCACCGACGGAGGCCGCATCCGCGACCTCGACGGACACGTCGGCCGGCGGCCACGGCTCGCCACCGGGCACACGCGGCAGACCGCGTCGCAGCATCCGCGTGGCCATGACTACTTCTTCCGCGCCTCGAGCGCGGCGATCACCTGCGGCACGATCGTGAACACGTCGCCGACGATGCCGAAGTCCGCGACGTCGAAGATCGGCGCCTCCGGGTCTTTGTTGATCGCGACGATGTTCTTCGACGTCTGCATGCCCGCCCGGTGCTGGATCGCGCCGGAGATGCCGAGCGCGACGTACAGCTGCGGCGACACCGAGACACCCGTCTGCCCGACCTGGTGCGACTGGGGGATGTAGCCCGCGTCGACGGCCGCGCGCGAGGCGCCGACCGCCGCACCGAGGGCGTCGGCGAGCTCCTCGACGAGCACGAACTTCTCCTTCGACGCCAGGCCGCGCCCGCCGGAGACGACACGGGCCGCCCCGCGCAGCTCGGGCCGGGTCGACGTGGCCTCGACGGCTTCGACCGGACCGGCGGTCGCCGCGACCGCACCCGACGGGGCGACCGTCAGCTGCTCGACCTGCGGGGAGGCGACGGCCTCGGCCCGCGCGTCGACCGCGCCCTGCCGCACCGTGACCACGAGCGTGCCGTAGGTCGCGGCCGCATCGACGAGGTAGGCCCCGCCGTACACCGAGTGGTGGGCCACGACGCCCTCCTCGTCGCGGGAGACCCCCACGGCGTCGACGGCGAGCGCACCGGGGAGGCGCACCGCGAGGCGACCGGCGACGTCGCGTCCGGAGATCGAGTTCGACACGAGCACCGCATCGGGCTGCACCTGTGCGACCGCGGCCTGCAGGGCGTCGACGAGCGGCACGGTGAGCGCGGTCGCATCGCCCTCGGCGGTCAGCACGACGGCGGCACCGGCGGCCGCGGCCTGATCCACGGCCTCCTTCCCGCCGCCCACGACGAGAGCCACGGGGGTGCCGATGCCGGCCGCAGCCCCCAACAGGGCGGCGGTGCTGCTGGCGGCGTTGCCCGACGGGTCGAGGTCGACCAGGACGAGGATCGGGTTCTCGGGGTACGCCATGTCACACCAGCCTGTTCTGCACGAGGAAGTCGACGAGCTTGTCGGCGGCATCGCCCTCGTCGGTGATCTTGACGCCCGCGGCGCGCGGGGGCTTCTCCGCGACCGCGGTCATGATGGTGCGGGGCGCGGCGGCGGGATCGGCCGACACGTCGAGGTCGGCGAGGGTCAGCACCTCCAGCGGCTTCTTCTTCGCCGCCATGATGCCCTTGAAGTTCGGGAACCGGGCGTCGGGAAGCGCCTCGGTGATCGAGATGACGGCGGGCAGCGGTGCCGTGACCTGCTGTCCGCCGAAGTCCGCACCGCGGGTGCCCGAGACGCCGTCCGCCGTGATCTCCACGGACGTGAGCGCGGTGGCCTGCGCCCAGCCCAGGTGCTCGGCGAGCATGGCGGGGATCACACCGCCGGAGCCGTCGGTCGAGAGGTTGCCCGTGATGACGAGGCCGGGGGCGCCACGACGGATGGCCGCGGCGAGGACCTCCGCGGTGAGCCCCAGGTCGGCGCCCGCGAGCTGCTCGTCCGCGATGTGGATGGCCGAACCGGCTCCGATCGCGAGCGCGCGCCGCACCGACGCGGTGGACCCCTCGGGTGCCATGGCGACGGCGACGACCTCGGTGCCCTCGTTCTTGTCGGCGTAGCTCAGGGCCACTTCGAGGGCCCGCTCCGTGATCTCGTCGAGCACGACGTCTCCGGCCGCACGATCCGCGAGCCCCGTCTCGAGATCCAGCTTGCGATCGCCATAGGTGTCCGGCACCTCTTTGACCAGGACGAAGATCTTCATCGAATGCTCCTCACGACACGGCGAGTCTATCGGCATGGCGGTCTATGTAGCCAAAAACCGAGGAAACCCCCGGCTGCGGCCCGCGAATCCGCGGTGAATGTATACATAACCGACAGCCACGCCCTGCGCGACCGCGTCCGAGGCAACCCGCGACGCGCCGGTACCGTAGAGACGTGGTCCGCCCTCGCCCTCTCCCCGTCGATCCGCTCGCCGAAGCCAAGCGGCAGTGGGTCGCGCACGGCTGGACCGACGCGGCCGACGGCATGACGGTCGTCACCTCGGTCATGCGCGCGCAGCAGCTGCTGCTCGCCCGGGTCGACGCGGCCCTCAAGCCCTTCGCGCTGAGCTTCGCGCGGTACGAGGTGCTGCGGCTGCTCGCGTTCAGCCGCACCGGGCGGCTTCCGCTGTCGAGCGTCGTCGCGCGCCTCCAGGTGCATGCGACCACGGTCACCAGCACCGCCGAGCGCCTGGTCCGCGACGGCCTCGTCGTGCGCGAGCCGCACCCGCACGACGGCCGGGCCGCGATGCTCGCACTGACCGCGGAGGGACGCGACCTGGTCGAGCGTGCCACCGCCGCGCTCAACGCCGACGTGTTCGCCGACCCCGGCCTGAGCCACGACGACGCCGCCGAACTGGTCGCGATCGTCGCCCGCATGCGCCGCGACGCCGGGGACTTCATCGACCCCCGCCCCCTCCCCGAGCCCCTCTGATGCCCCGGTTCGTGATCGAGACCGTCGTCGCCGCGCCTCCGCAGGAGGTGTTCGACGCCGCGCTCGACCCGGCCCTGCACCTCGCGTCGATGGCCCGCTACGGCGAGACGATGATCGAGGAACCCGCGGGTGGCCGCTTCTCCGAGGGGTCGACGGTGACCTGGCGCGCGCGGCACTTCGGCATCCCCTTCCGGCTGCGCTCCGTGGTCTTCGACATCGAGGCGCCGTCCCGGTTCACCGACCGCCAGCTCCGCGGGCCGTTCGGCGACCTCCGGCACGAGCACGTCTTCGAACCGCATCCGCGCGGCACCCTCATGCGCGACACCATCGCGTTCCACTCGCCCCTCGGGCCGCTCGGCCGCCTCGTCGACGCCCTGGTGCTCGGCCGCTACATGGAACGGCTCATCCGCGAGCGCAACGACGCCCTGGTCGCTGCGATCGAGGGGCGGCGGGCGTAACCTCTGGGCATGAGCGAACTGCGCCTGCACACCGTCCTCACCGGTCGCGGTCCCGCCGCGGCGATCCAGCTCACCGACGAGCAGGTCGCCTCGTTCGGGGCCGGCAAGAGCTTCCCCGTCGCCGTCACCATCGGCGGCCGCACCGCGCGACTGCGGCTGGCCCGCATGGGCGGCGAGAACCTCATCGGCTTCAGCAAGGCGGTTCGCGCCGACCTCGGGGTGGAGATCGACCAGGAGGTCGACGCCGTGATCCGCCTCGACACCGCCGAGCGCACCGTCGACGTGCCGCCCGCGCTGGCCGAGGCGCTCGACGCCGACCCCGCCCTGCGGGCGGCCTTCGACGCCCTCTCCCCCAGCGCCCGCAAGGAGCACGCGCGCGCGGTCGCCGACGCCAAGCAGCCGGCGACGCGCGACCGCCGGATCGCGAAGATCCTCGACGGTCTCCGCGGCTGACCGTTCACAGCCCCTCGGGACCCCGGGCGAACCGGCGCCACACCGCGCGGCGCGCAGCAGTCCCGCGTCTCTGAGGAGCCGTGAACCGGGGTCAGCGGTTCTGGAAGTCGGGCTGGCGCTTCTCGCGGAACGCGGCCATGCCCTCCTTCTGGTCGGCCGTGTCGAACAGCGCCGCGAACGCCTCCTTCTCGTGAGCGAGGCCCTCCGCGAGCGTGGTCTCCATGGCCGCATCGAGGGCGGCCTTGGCGGCGTACACCGACGGCAGCGACTTCGCCGCGATGCCCTCCGCGAGCGCGGTCGCCTCGGCCAGCAGCTCCGCCGCGGGCACGACGCGCGACACCAGTCCCGCCCGCTCGGCCTCCTCCGCGCCGAGGAAGCGGCCGGACAGCACGAGCTCGGCCGCCTTGTAGTAGCCGACCGCGCGGATGAGCCGCTGCGTGCCGCCCATGCCCGGGATGACGCCGAGGTTGATCTCGGGCTGGCCGAACTGCGCGGTGTCGGCCGCGAGGATGATGTCGCACATCATCGCCAGCTCGCACCCCCCGCCGAGCGCGAAGCCCGACACCGCGGCGATGACCGGGGTGCGCACGGCGGCGAAGTCCCGCCACGCCCCGAAGTGATCCGTCTCGCGCATCTGCGCCGCCGACATCCCCTCCATCTCCTTGATGTCGGCTCCGGCGGCGAACGCCTTCTCCGAACCCGTGACGACGATCGCGCCGATGCCGTCGTCGGCGTCGAAGGCGAGCGCGGCGGCCGTGACCTCCTCGGCGACGGTGCTGTTCAGCGCGTTGAGGGCCTGCGGGCGGTTCAGGGTGATCCATCCGACCCGTCCGCGCTGCTCCACCAGGATCGTCTCGTACTCGGTCATCTGTCTCCCTCTCCGTCGTGGTTCTGCTTCAGTATCGCCCGTCGCGTCGCTCGCCCGTCGCCGGCGCTCCCGCTCGGGCACCGGTCGTCCGGTCGCCGGCGCTCCGTGCTCCGCGACGGGGGTGCTACACGCGGTCGTCGCGGATGTCGGTGATGATGCCGGAGAAGTCGCGCGTGGCCCCGTCGCCCGCGGCGTACGCGGCGTAGAGCTGCTGCGCGAGCCGGCCCATCTTCGCGTCGGTGGAGGTCTGCTCGATCGCCTGCAGCGCGAGCCCGAGATCCTTCGCCATGAGCGCCCCCGCGAAGCCGGGCTGATAGTCGCGGTTGGCGGGGCTCGTGGGCACCGGACCGGGCACGGGGCAGTTCGTCGTGATCGACCAGCACTGCCCCGACGCCTGCGACACCACGTCGAACAGCGCCTGGTGCTCGAGCCCCAGCCGCTCGCCGAGCACGAACGCCTCCGCCACGGCGATCTGCGACACCGCGAGCACCATGTTGTTGCAGACCTTCGCCGCCTGGCCGAGACCCGAGCCACCGCAGTGCACGATCCGCTTGCCCATGACCTCGAGCAGCGGCAGTGCCGCCGCGTAGTCCTCGTCCGAGCCGCCCACCATGAACGCCAGCGTCCCGGCCTCGGCGCCCACGACCCCGCCGGACACCGGGGCGTCGATGTTGCGGTGACCGGCGGCGAGCGCGAGCGCGTGCGCGGCGCGGGCCTCGTCGACCGCGATCGTGGACGACTCGATGAACAGGGTGCCGGGGCGCGCCGCCGCCAGCAGCTCGGTGCGATACGCCTCGATCACGTGCTTCCCGGCGGGGAACATCGTGATCACGACCTCCGCGTCGGTCACGGCCTCCGCGCCGCTGGCCGCCACCGGGATCCCGGCCGCCGCCCGCGCCGCCTCCACGGCCGCGGGCACGAGGTCGAAGCCGTGCACCTCGTGTCCCGCCGCGACGAGGTTCTTCGCCATCGGCAGGCCCATGTGGCCGAGGCCGAGGAAGGCCACGCGGGTCATGAGGCGCTCCGCATTGACGCCGACCCCGCCGGCCGCAGCATCTCCCGGCCGACGATGAGTCGCATGATCTCGTTGGTGCCCTCGAGGATCTGGTGCACGCGCAGGTCGCGGACGATCTTCTCGATGCCGTAGTCCTGCAGGTAGCCGTAGCCGCCGTGCAGCTGCAGCGCGCGGTTGGCGACGTCGAAGCCGGCGTCGGTGGCGAACCGCTTCGCCATGGCGCAGCGCATCGTGGCGTCCGGCGCCTTCGCGTCCACCGCCTCCGCACCGTCGCGCACCATGAGCCGCGCGGCCTGGAGATCGGTGCGCATGTCGGCGATCGCGAACAGGATCGACTGCTTCTCGGCCAGCGGCTCCCCGAACGCCACCCGCTCGTGCACGTACTGCACGGCGCAGTCGAGGGCCGCCTGGGCTCCGCCGAGCGAGCAGGCGGCGATGTTGAGGCGCCCGCCGTTGAGCGCCGACATCGCGATCGCGAACCCGCGACCCTCGTCGCCGAGCATCGCGGCTGCGGGCACCCGCACGCCGTCGAGGATCACCTGCCGGGTGGGCTGCGCGTGCCAGCCCATCTTCTTCTCCGGGGCGCCGAAGCTCAGCCCCTCGGCGTCGCCCGGCACGAGGAAGGCGCTGATGCCGCGCGCCCCCGGCTCGCCCGTCCGCGCCATCACGACGTACACGGCCGCCTCGCCCGCCCCCGAGATGAACTGCTTGACGCCGGTGAGCTGGTAGTCGTCGCCGTCGCGCACGGCGCTGGTCGCCACGTTGGCGGCGTCGGATCCGACCCCCGGCTCGGTGAGGCAGTAGCCGCCGAACTCCTGCATGGCCGTGAGCTGCGGCAGCCAGGCGGCACGCTGGGTGTCGTCGCCGTAGGTGTCGATCATCCACACCACCATGTTGTGGATGGAGATGTAGGCGGCGACCGCGGGGTCGGCCTTGGCGAGCTCCTCGAAGATCGCGACGGTGTCGACGCGGGACAGCCCGGTGCCGCCGTACTCCTCGCTCACGTAGATGCCGCCGAGCCCGAGCTCGCCGCCGCGGTTGAGCGACTCCCGTGGGAACAGGTGCTTCTCGTCGCGCTCGGCGGCCTGCGGGGCGAGCTCGGTCTCGGCGAACTCGCGGACGGCGTCGAGGATGGCCTCGCGCTCCTCGGCGGTGGTGGTGACGCTGGTCATGGTCATGTCGGTTCCTCGGGCGTTCAGTGCATGGTGGGGATGACGAAGCTGGCGCCGTCGCGGATGCCGCTGGGCCAGCGACTCGTCACCGTCTTGGTCTTGGTGTAGAAGCGGAAGGCATCGGCGCCGTGCTGGTTGAGGTCGCCGAAGCCGCTGCGCTTCCAGCCGCCGAAGGTGTAGTACGCGATGGGCACCGGGATCGGCACGTTCACCCCGACCATGCCGACCTCCACACGGGCGGCGAAGTCGCGGGCCGCGTCGCCGTCGCGCGTGAAGATCGCGACGCCGTTGCCGTACTCGTGCTCCGACGCCATCCGCAGCGCCTCCTCGTAGTCCGCGGCCCTCGCGATCACGAGCACGGGACCGAAGATCTCCTCACGGTAGATCGCCATGTCGGTCGTCACGTGGTCGAACAGCGTCGGCCCGAGGTAGAACCCCTCCTCGTGCCCTGGCACCGTGAAGCCGCGGCCGTCGGCGAGGAGCGTCGCCCCCTCGTCCACGCCCTGCTGGATGTAGCCGGTGACGCGGTCCACGGCGTCGCGCGAGACCAGCGGGCCGTAGTCGACGTCGGCCGCGAGCGAGGGCCCGACCCGCAGCTGGGCGACCCGCTCGACGAGCTTGGCCGCGAGCGCGTCCGCCGTCTCCTCCCCCACGGGCACCGCGACCGAGATCGCCATGCAGCGCTCGCCCGCCGAACCGTAGCCCGCGCCGATCAGCGCGTCCACCGCCTGGTCGAGGTCGGCGTCGGGCATCACGATCATGTGGTTCTTGGCGCCGCCGAAGCACTGCGCCCGCTTGCCGTGCGCGGCCGCGGTGGCGTAGATGTACTCGGCGATGGGTGTCGAGCCCACGAAGCCGACCGCGCGGATCCGGTCGTCGCTCAGCAGCGTGTCGACCGCCTCCTTGTCGCCGTGCACCACGTTGAGCACGCCCGCCGGGAGCCCGGCTTCGAGGAACAGCTCCGCCAGCCGGACGGGCACCGAGGGGTCGCGCTCGCTGGGCTTGAGCACCACGGCGTTGCCGGCGGCGAGCGCGGGCCCGGCCTTCCACAGCGGGATCATGGCCGGGAAGTTGAAGGGGGTGATGGCGGCGACGACACCCAGGGGCTGTCGCATCGAGTACACGTCGATGCCCGCGCCCGCGCCGGTGGAGTACTCCCCCTTGAGCAGGTGGGGCGCTCCGGCGGAGAACTCGATCACCTCGAGGCCGCGCTGGATGTCGCCCTTCGCGTCGTCGACGGTCTTGCCGTGCTCGCTCGCCAGCAGTTCGGCGAGCGACTGCATCTCGCGCTGCGCCAGGTCGAGGAACCGCAGCAGCACCCGCGCGCGCTTCTGCGGATTGGTCGCGGCCCAGGCGGCCTGCGCCTCCTCGGCGGTGGCGATCACGCGGCGCACCTCCTCGGCGGAGGCGAGCGGCACGCGCGCCTGCACCGCGCCGGTGCTCGGATCGAAGACGTCGGCGAAGCGTCCGTCGTCGGGGGTGAGAAGCGTTCCGCCCACGAAGTGCGGGATCGTACGGGTCATTGTGTGACATCCCTCCGTGCCGTCGTTGGCACATCGCGAGTTTACTCCGGCGTCCGTGAAAATACGAGGACGTCCTTGTATCTCCGCGCACGGCCGATCCCCGACCGAGCGGTGCCGTTCGCACCCCGTTCACCCGCGCGTCACCTCGGCCGATTACAACTGCAGGTGCACGGACAGTGACTCAGACCGGATCGGGTAATCGCGTCCTCCGTGCGCACGGTGAGCGCTCTCGCTCCCGTCGCGGCCCCCAACGCCGCGTGACCCCCGCCGAATCGGGTCGGCGGGGGTCTTCTCCGTGCGGACGCCGCCGCGCTCCGGCGAAATAGAATCGTGCTGGCGCCGCGACCCTGGCGCCCCCACCCCACCCGGCGTCCGCACCCCGATGCCCCCACCCCCGAGGACCGCACCATGTCCGCAACCGCCCCCGTGTCCGAGCCCGTCACCGTCTCCATCCGCCGCGAGGTCGACCCCGAGCGCATCGCCGAGGCGACCGCCTGGGTGCAGACCGGCGTGAACCTGGCGACGAAGTACCCGGGCTTCCTCGGCTCGGGGTGGGTGCGCGCGGGCGAGGACTCGCAGGTGTGGCACATGCTCTACCGCTTCGCGAGCGAGGAGTCGCTGACCGCCTGGGAGCAGTCGGGCGAGCGCACCTGGTGGCTCTCCATGGGCGAGGGCTTCGTGCGCAGCGAGCGCTCCAAGCGCCGCACCGGCATCGAGGGGTGGTTCGACGAGCCGTCCACGGGCTCCATCCCCGTGGTCGAGCCCGACGGCACGACCACGGTCGCCGTGGCCCCCGCACCGCCGCGCTGGAAGCAGGCGGTGTCGATCTGGCTCGGCTTCTTCCCCGTCAACCTCGTCTTCACCTACGCCATGAGCCCGGTGCCGGGATGGGACGGCCTGCCGATCTGGCTACGCGTTCTCGCGACCACGCTCGTGCTCACGCCGATCATGACCTACTGGGTGCTCCCCTGGGTCACCCGCTCCCTGCGCGGCTGGCTCGCCCGCTGACGCTCACGCGCCGTCCGGCGTGACCTTCTTCTTCCCCGGCTCGACGAGCGACAGCGGATCCGCGATGTCCTCCAGCGACTTGCCCGCCGCGCTCACCCCGAACACCCCGCAGACCACGCCGCCGAACATCATGATCGCGGCACCGAGCACGTAGCCCCAGAAGAGCGGGCCGCGGTCGCCGGACTCGGCGCTCGCCCCGATCAGCGCCCCGTAGAGCACCGGGGCGATCGCGCCGACGAGCTGGCCGATGGAGAAGACGTACGAGATCACCTGACTGCGCAGCTCCAGCGGGAAGATCTCGCTCACCGTCAGGTAGGCGGCGGACGCACCGGCGGAGGCGAAGAAGAACGAGGCGCACCAGAACGCCGTGTGCGTCGCGGCGTTCAGAACACCCGCGTTGAACAGGAAGGCGCTGACCAGCAGGATCAGCCCGGCGAGCACGTACGTGCCGAACAGCATGCGGCGCCGGCCCCACGTGTCGAAGAAGTGGCCGAGGATGAGGGCGCCGGCGAGGTTGCCGACCGCGAAGACGATGAAGTACTGCGACGCGGAGGCGGGCGGGGTGTCGTAGAAGTTCTCGAGCACCAGCGCGTAGGTGAAGAAGATCGCGTTGTAGAGGAACGACTGCGTCACCATCATCGTGATGCCGACCAGCGTACGGCGCGGGTACTTCTGGAACAGCACCTTCGCGATCACCAGGAACGGCACGCTGCCGTACTCCTTGACCGTGATCGCCTTGTCCTCGTCGACCGGGTCGATCGTCTTGCCCTCCTTGCGGATGCGCTCCTCGATCGCGTCGACGTTGCGCTCCGCCTCCTCCTCACGGCCGTGCGTCATCTGCCAGCGCGGGCTCTCCGGGATGTGCCGACGCAGCCAGATGATCAGCAGGCCGAGGATCGGACCGACGAAGAAGCTGAGCCGCCAGCCCAGGTCGGCGGGCAGGAGGTCGGTGTTGAGGAAGAACATGTTCGCCACGGCACCCAGGGCCGCACCGCCCCAGTAGGTGCCGTTGATCGCGATGTCGACGCGGCCGCGGTACTTCGCCGGGATGATCTCGTCGATCGCGGAGTTGATGGCGGCGTACTCGCCGCCGATGCCCGCGCCGGCGACGAACCGCCAGATGTAGAAGAACCACGGGGCGAACGCGAGACCGGCCACCGCGGAGCCCACGAGGTAGACCGCCAGCGAGATCAGGAAGAGGTTCTTGCGGCCGAGGCGATCGGCGAGGCGACCGAACACCAGCGCCCCGAACACCTGGCCCAGCAGGTAGCACGTGCCGGCGAGACCCACCTCGGCGGGGCCCATGCCGAGGGTCTCGGCATAGCCGTTCGCGGCGACGATCTGCACCTCGAGCCCGTCGAGGATCCACGAGAAGCCGAGGCCGACGACGATCATCCAGTGGAAGCGCGACCACGGCAGCCGGTCCATGCGCGCCGGGACGAGCGACCGGACCTCCTTGACGGTGACCTCGGATGCGGACATGAACCCTCCTTCGTGCGGGGCGCGAACGGCCCGCATCCGGTTCTACTCCGCCCGGGAATTCGCCGCATCGCCTTGACCCCGAGGGCTCCATCACGCTACAGCGCCGCCGAGAGCCCTCGGCGGCGCTGTCACATCGTGCTCGCGGCGGTCAGGCCGACGCCTCCTCGGGGCGCTCCTGCACCTCGATCGCGGCGGTGTCCGGCGTGTACCCCTCGACGTGCCGCTCCTCGGCTCCGACGTACGCCGAGAGCGGCCGGATCAGGGCGTTCGACGACTGCTGCTCCAGGATGTGCGCCGTCCACCCCGTGATCCGCGCCGCGACGAACAGCGGCGTGAAGGTCAGGGTGTCGAAGCCGATCAGGTTGTAGGCGGGGCCCGACGGGTAGTCCAGGTTCGGGTAGATGCCCTTGCGCTCCACGAACTCGCCCTCCAGACGCTCGTAGAGCTCGGCCACCTCCGGGCGGTCGTAGTGGCGCACCAGGGTGTCGAGCGCGGCCTTCATGGTGGGCACCCGCGAGTCGCCGCGCTTGTAGACGCGGTGACCGAACCCCATGATCTTGCGCTTCTCGGCCAGCGCCTTGTCGAGCCACTCGGTCACGCGGTCGGCCGCGCCGATCTCGTCGAAGATGTGCATCACGGCCTCGTTCGCACCGCCGTGCAGCGGGCCCTTGAGCGCCCCGATCGCCCCGACGACCGCGGAGTACAGGTCGCTGAGCGTCGAGGTGATCACGCGCGCCGTGAAGGTGGACGCGTTGAAGGAGTGCTCCGCGTAGAGCGTCATCGAGCGGTTGAACGCATCGACCACCACCGGGTCCTGCTCCTCGCCGAACGTCATCCAGAGGAAGTTCGCCGCGTAGTCCAGGTCGTCCCGCGGCTCGACCGCCGGCAGGTCCCGCCGCCGCCGCTGCCCGTAGGCGACGATCGCCGGAAGGGCCGCGAACAGGCGCAGGCTGCGCTCCAGGTTGACCTCGGGCGTGCCGACCGCATCGAGCACGTTGCGGATGCCGGCCGTCTCGACCGCGCCGATCACGCTCACCGCCGTGCGGACCTCGTCCATCGGGTGGGCGTCCAGCGGCAGCCGGTCGATCGCATCCTTCACCTCGGGCGTGAGGGCGCGGTGCCGCCGCTCCTCCAGCCGGAACGCCGCGAGCTCGTCCCCCGTGGGCAGCTCGCCGTTCCACAGCAGATACGCGACGGCCTCGAACGGCTGCGTGTCGGCGAGTTCCTGCACCGGGTAGCCGCGGTACAGCAGGCTGTTCGTCTCGGGGTTGACCTTCGAGATCGCGGTCGTGTCGACGACGACCCCCGCGAGGCCCTTCTTGATGTCCGGCTCGGTCATGCTCACTCCTTCGTGATGGTGAAGTTGAAGACCCCGGAGTCGAAGTGGTTGTACGACTCGTAGTCGATCAGGTCGTAGAGATCGGCGCGGTGCTGCATCTCGCCGAGCGTCGAGGTCAGATGCCCCTCGTCGTTCAGCGTATCGAGCGCACGGCCCGCGGCGCCCATCGCGATCCGCAGCAGCGACACCGGCCAGATCACCATCCGCACCCCGGCGCTGCGGAGCTGGTCGACCGAGAACAGCTCGCTCTTGCCGAACTCGGTCATGTTCGCGAGGATCGGCACGTCGAGCGCCTCCGCCATCGCCTCGAACTCGCCGAGCGTGCGCATCGCCTCGGGGAAGATCGCATCGGCACCCGCGTCGACCAGGGCCTTCGCGCGGTCGATCGCGGCGTCCAGTCCCTCGATCGCCCGGATGTCGGTGCGCGCCATGATCAGGAAGTTCTCGTCGCGGCGGGCGTCGGCGGCGGCACGGATCCGCTTGATCGCGGTGTCCTGATCGACCACGCTCTTGCCGTCGAGGTGACCGCAGCGCTTCGGGTTGATCTGGTCCTCGATGTGGGTGCCGGCGAGTCCCGCGTCCTCCAGCTCCTGAATGGTGCGGGCCACGTTCATGGGCTCGCCGAAGCCGGTGTCGGCGTCGACGATCGCGGGCAGGTCGGTCATGCGCGCGATCTGCTTGGCGCGTCCGGCGACCTCGGTCAGCGTCGTGAGGCCGATGTCGGGCAGCCCCAGGTCGGCGGAGAGCACCGCGCCCGAGATGTACACGCCGTCGAACCCCTTCTGCTCGATCAGCCGGGCGCTGAGCGGGTTGAACGCGCCGGGGAACCGCAGCAGCTCGCCCGAGGACAGGCGCTCCCGGAACAGCCGCCGCTTCTCGGCGGGCGTGACGGTGGAGTACAGCATCAGAACAGGCCTCGGGGAGCCGGGGCGGCGTCGAGCACACCGGGCTTCGCGACGATCGACAGCTCGGCGACCTCGGCGGCCGTGAGCTCGGGGAGGCGCTGCACGAGCTCCAGGAACCGGTCGATCTCGGCCGGGTCCAGCACGGGCTCCGCGAGCAGACGGAACTTCGCGATGTAGTCGGCGCGGGCGAACGGTCGCGCGCCGAGCGGGTGCGCATCGGCCACGGCGATCTCGTCGACCACGGTGCTGCCGTCGGTGAGGCGGATCTCGACGCGACCGCCGAACGCCTTCTCGTCCGGATCCTCCGAGTGGTAGCGGCGCGTCCACTCCGGGTCCTCGGCCGTGGTGATCTTGTGCCACAGGGCGACGGTGTCGGCGCGGCCCGCGCGCTCCGGGGCGTACGAGTCGACGTGGTGCCAGCCGCCGTCCTGCAGCGCGACCGCGAAGATGTACGGCACCGAGTGGTCGAGGGTCTCGCGCGACGCGGTGGGGTCGTACTTCTGCGGGTCGTTCGCGCCGGAGCCGATCACGTTGTGCGTGTGGTGGCTGGTGTGGATGACGATGGACTCGATGTTCGCGGGGTCGCGGAGGGCCGGGTTCGCGAAGCCGAGGCGGCGGGCGAGGTCGATCAGCGCCTGCGCCTGGTACTCCGCGGAGTGCTCCTTCGTGTACGAGTCGAGGATCGCGCGCTTCGGCTCACCCGCGGCGGGCAGCGGCACGTCGTACGCGGCGTCCTTGCCATCGAGCATCCAGGCGATCACGCCGTCCTCGCCCTCGTAGATCGGTGCCGGGCTGGTCTGTCCGCGCATCGCCCGGTCGACCGCCTCGACGGCCATCTTGCCCGCGAAGGCCGGGGCGTGCGCCTTCCACGTGGAGATCTCGCCCTTGCGGCTCTGCCGGGTCGCGGTGGTGGTGTGCAGCGCCTGGCCGACCGCCTGGTAGATGGTCTCGACGTCGAGGTCGAGCAGGGTGCCGATGCCGGCCGCGGCCGACGGGCCGAGGTGGGCGACGTGGTCGATCTTGTGCCGGTGCAGGCAGATCGCGCGCACCAGGTCCATCTGGATCTCGTAGCCGGTGGCGATGCCGCGCACGAGCGCCCGGCCGTCTTTGCCCGCGTGCTGGGCGACCGCGAGGATCGGCGGGATGTTGTCACCGGGGTGCGAGTACTCGGCGGCGAGGAACGTGTCGTGGTAGTCGAGCTCGCGCACGGCGACACCGTTCGCCCACGCCGCCCACTCCGGGCTGGTGCGGTGGTCGAGCGCGGCGCCGAACAGGTTCGCCCCGGCACCCCCGGTCGACACCGGGTGGCTGAACGCCTGCGCGCGGGCGGCCACGATGGGGGCGCGGGTGAGCGAGGCCGCGGCGACGGCGGCGTTATCGATGATGCGGTTGACGATCATGTCGACGACGGGCTGCTCGACCTCGACCCGGTCGACGGCGACCTCGGCGATCTTCCACGCGAGCTGGTCCTCGCGGGCGAGGTTCTCGGAGCTGGCGTGCACGCGGACGTGGTGGGTGACGGTCATGAGTGTCCTTCGCTGTCGGGGAGGGAGTCGAGGATGCCGGTGAGCGCGTTGTGCAGGTGCACGTGCGTGGCATGGGCGGCCAGGTCGCCGTCGCGCGCGGCGAGCGCCTGCGCGATCGTGCGGTGCTCGGCGGCCGACGCGGCGAGCCGGGCGGGCTTGTCCTTGGCCATGCGCCGCACCCGCACCAGGTGCGTGCGCACGGTGCGCAGGGCCGCGGCGATGTAGTCGTTGTCGACGGCGTCGTCGAGGGCCGCGTCGAAGCGGGCGATCAGGGCGTAGTAGGCGTCGCGGCCCGCGGCCCGCGTCAGGTCGACGTGGGAGAACTCGTCGGCGAGGGCGGCGAAGAGATCGGCGTCACCCCGGGCGGCGGCGAGGCGGGCCGAGGTCTCCTCCAGCGCGCGGCGGATCTCGAACAGCGAGCGGATGTCGTCGGCGTCGAGGGCGGCCACCACCGTGACCCGGGGGGACTGCTGCACCACCAGTCCGTCGGCGGCGAGGCGGCGGAGGGCTTCGCGCATCGGGGTGCGGCTGACGCCGAGGCGCTCGGCCTGCTCGACCTCGCCCAGCACGAACCCCGCGGGGAGGGCGCCCGACTGGATGCCGTCGAGGAGGGCCGCATAGGCGCGATCGCTCGCGGACGTGCGCTCGACAGGGAGAACCATGCCCTCAGTGTATACATAAACCCGCTCGAGGTGGACGCGCGGTCGCGTTCAGGCTGTATTCGTATACATAGGCTCGGACGCGGCGACCCGCGGCTCGCCGAGCTTCACCACGACCACGCCGGCGAGCACGAGCACGCCCCCCAGCGCCTGCAGCGGGCCGGGGAGCTGGTCGAGCAGGAGCCACCCGAACAGCAGGGCGGCCACGACCTCGGCGAGCGCGACGAACGAGGCGAGACGCGAGCCGAGCATCCTCGTGGACACGATGCCGAGCACGTAGGCGAGCGCCGTCGCGATGAGCCCGATCGCGAGGACGGGCACGAACCAGGGAACCGTGCCGAAGCGGTACGCGACATCGGCCGTCGTCCACGCGAACGGCAGCACCCCGACCAGGCCGGCGAGGGCCAGACCGACGGCACCGAGCAGGAGCCCGCTCCCGGCGAGCGCGATCGGCGGGAGTCCGGTGTCGGCCTTCGCCGAGAGCACGAAGTAGCTCGCCGCCCCCACCATCGCCCCCAGCGCCCAGAGCACGCCGACCACGTTCACCTGCGCACCGGTGACGATGTCGAGCATCAGCACGAGTCCGACGAAGGCGATCCCCGCCCCGAGCACGCTGCGCCGCGTCGGTCGCTCGCCGCGGCGCAGCCACAGCCAGAGCAGCACCGCGACCGGAGCCGTGTACTCGATGAGCAGCGCGATCCCGACATCCATGACGGCGACGGCTTGGAAGTAGCAGAGCTGAGTGGCCGCCACGGCGAGCAGCCCGTAGGCGAGGACCATCCCGGCGTTCCGGCGGAGGGCGCGCCACCGCCCTCGCAGCGCCAGGAGGGTCGGGAGCAGCAGGACGAGCGCGGCGACCCCCACCCGAACGGTGACGGCCGCGCCGGGCGTCCACCCCGCGTCGATGAGTCCGCGCGCCCACGCCCCGGAGGAGCCGAACGCGAACGCGGCGGCGACGGCCAGCGGGAGCCCGAGGCGCACACCGCTCCGCGTGCGGTTCCTGTCATCCGCCACGGTGCTCATGGACGATGACGCTACTCGCGGACGGAGTAAGATGTCAACATGGTCTTCACCGATGACACCGAGGATGCGCTGCGCGCGGCGGTCTGGCTCGCGAACTCCGCCGAAGAGCCCGACACCCTCGTCGACATCGACGACGAGAAGACGTTCCTCGCGGTGTTCCCCTACACCGGGAGGATCGACCGCGACGGCGTGGAACTCGACGACCTGCGCGCCCTCCGCCCGCGGCTACGAGCGATGCTGCTCGCCCCGCGCGACGAGATGGCCGCACACGTGAACGATGCCCTCGCCGAGCTGCAGCTCACTCCGCGGCTGGTGCGGCACGACGGAGCGGACTGGCACCTCCATGCGGTGCACGACGAGCGGCCGCTCGCCGAGCGCGTGCTCGTCGAGACGGTGATGGCGCTCATCGACGTGATCCGCGCGGACGAGGGCTCGCGCCTCACGGTCTGCGAGGACGACACCTGCCAGGCGATCGCACTCGACCTCTCCCGCAACCGCTCCAAGCGGTACTGCTCCACGACGTGCGCGAACCGCAACGCGGTCGCGGCCTACCGCGCTCGGCGCGCACACGCCTGACACCGACGCCTCGCCGGTCGCCCGCGCCCGTCTCGCGCAACTCCTGAGCGAGTGAGCCCATCTCGCTCCACGGCCCCTGAACAGCGACCGTCCTTCGTCCCGCTGCGCTCATTCGCGGATCGACTGCGCTCTTCACAAACGATTATCGATTAGTGTAATGTCGCCAGCGGCCCTCCCTCATGCATCAGGAAAGGATCAACGATGATCAAGGCCCGACTCCTCCCCCTCGTCGGCATCGCGGCAGTGTCCGCGCTCGCTCTCGCCAGCTGCTCCACCCCCGCCGGAGACGACGGCGGCTCCTCCTCGGAGGACATCGAGGTGCGCATGCTCGTCAACGTCACCCCGAACCTGACCGAGGAGTTCTGGAACGACCTCGTCGCCCCGTTCGAGGAGGCCAACCCGAACATCGACGTCGTCATCCAGAACCCCGGCGCGGAGGGCGTGGAGGCCGCCGTGCCCCGCCTGCTCGCGGCCGGCGACGCCCCCGACGTCGTGCAGTCGATCGCCCCGACGACGAAGCTCGCGCCCGAGCTCGTCGACCTGTCCGGGTACGAGTGGGCCTCGTCCGGTCCCCTCGCCGACCAGTACTCGATCGACGGCAAGAACTACATGGCCGGGATCGGCGTGCAGCTGCAGAGCCTGTTCTTCTACAACAAGACCGCGTTCGAGGAGGCCGGCATCACCGAGCTGCCCACCACCGTCGACGAGCTCACCGAGGCCCTCGGCAAGCTGAAGGCGGCGGGGTGGACCCCGATCCAGACCGGCGGCGACTGGATGAGCAGCCACACGCTGCAGGCCCTCGGCCTGCCGACGATCATCGCCGAGGACCCGGAATGGTTCCAGAAGATGTCGTCCGGCGAGGACACCTTCAGCGAGACCTACGGCGACGCGGTCGAGACCTACGCGGAGTGGGTGTCCGAGGGCTACATCCCCACCGACGCGCTCGGCATCAAGTACCCCGACGCCGAGCAGGCGTTCCTGTCGGGCAAGACCGCCGTGTACTCGATGGGCAGCTGGTTCGCCGGCACGCAGGCCAAGGCCGCCGAGTCGGCCGACATCGGGGTCTTCCGCGCCCCGTCGTTCGACGGCGACGAGCAGCCCGCGATGGGTGCCAACATCGCCAGCCCGTACTCGATCCTCAAGTCCAGCGAGCACCAGGACGCCGCGGCGAAGCTCGTCGAGTTCCTCACCACCGACCAGACCGCGGTCAGCGACCAGCTGGCGGTCGACGGCAACTTCCGCGACGGCTACGAGTACGACATGACGCCGCTGGGCGAAGAGCTGCTGCAGATCGTCGCCGACACGCCCGCCGAGGCCTACACCCCCACCGGCGGCGGCTACGGCGAGCGCACGCTCCCCGACGGCTACCCGGGCGAGATCAACACCCAGACCCAGGCCCTCATCGGCGGTGCCTCCGCCGAGCAGGTCCTGAAGGCCATGGACGACTGGTTCGCCGCGAACGCCGGCTGACCGCTCGAGGCGCCGGGGACCGCATCCGTCCCTGGCGCCTCCCCGGCGCCGCATCCGCGCCACCCCCACCAACGCGCCACCGAGAACGAGAGTGCCGCCATGACTCCGCCCACCACGACCGCGCCGCCCCCGGCCGCGGCGACCGCCCCGACAGGACCATCGACGCCGATGAGCTCGACCCCCGCCCCCCGCAAGCGCTCCGCGCTGCAGCGGTGGCGGCACCGCCTCCCCGGCATCCTCATGGGAGGGCCCGCCGTGGCCGTCTTCCTGGCGATGTTCGTCATCCCGATGATCCTCGCCGCGGTGCTGAGCTTCACGGACTGGAACGGGTACAGCCTCAACTTCACGTTCGTCGGCTGGGAGAACTACATCAAGGCGTTCCGCAGCCCCCGCTCCACCCAGGCCGCGATCTTCACCGGCATCATCGCCGTGGTCGGCACGATCCTCTGCAACGCCATCGGTCTCGCGATCGCCGCGCTCATCGCCGGTCCCGGCCGCTCGAACACGATCCTGCGCACGATCTTCTTCTACCCGTACGTCATCAGCGCCCTCATCATCGGGTTCCTGTGGTCGGCGATGCTCTCCCCCAGCGGCGCCGTCAACGGGTTCCTCACCACCGTCGGCCTGCCCGCGATGCCCTTCCTCACCGACCCCACCTTCGCGAAGGCGAGCGTGATCTTCACGATCGTGTGGTCGCACTTCGGCTTCAACATGATCCTGTTCCTCGCCGGCATCAAGTCGGTGCCCGCCGAGTACTACGAGGCCGCGACCGTGGACGGCGCCTCGCGCTGGCAGCAGTTCCGCTCCATCACCCTGCCGCTCATCGCGCCGGTGTTCACGGTGAACCTGGTGCTGACCCTCGTCGGGCTCCTCAAGGCCTACGACGTGGTGCTCTCCCTCACCGACGGCGGCCCGGCGGGCTCCACCCAGACGATCGTCTACCAGATCCTCAAGGACTCGTTCGCGAACTCGGCCCTCGGGTTCGGCGCCGCGCAGTCCATGATCCTCCTCATCGTCACCGCGGTCATCGGTCTCGCCGTCACGCTGGTGCGACGCCGCTCCGAGAAGAAGGCGACCGACTGATGAAGCAGACCCGCAACCGGCCGGCGCTCGCGGTGAGCGCGATCCGCTGGATCGTCCTCGGCGTCGTGGCGATCACCATGCTGATCCCGATGTACACGATGGTCATCAACGCCTTCAAGCCGCAGGCGGAGATCATCGAGAACCCGCTCCTGATCACGCCGCAGATGTTCACGTTCGAGTACCTGTGGGAGGCGATCACGAGCAGCAAGTTCAACGTGATCGCGGCCTACGGCATCACGCTCCTGTTCGTCGTGCTCGTGAACCTCTGCTGCATCGCCCTGGCCGCACCGGTCGCCTACGTGATCGCCCGCGGCCGCTCCAAGTGGCACCTGGGGCTGCTGCTGCTGTTCGTCTCCGGCCTGTTCATCCCGGGGCAGGTCACGCTGATCCCCGTCGTGTTCGTGCTGCGGGTGCTCGGACTGATCAACACGATCCCGGGCTTCATCCTCTTCGAGACGGCGGCGACGCTCCCCGTGACGATCTTCCTGTTCACCGCGTACCTGCGCAGCGTGCCGCGCGACATCGACGAGGCCGCGTCCCTCGACGGCGCCGGTCCGATCCGCGCGTTCTGGGCGTGCGTGTTCCCGATCATGAAGCCGGTCGTGGCGACGGCGGTGGTGCTGAACTCGATCGGCGTGTGGAACGACTTCGTGAGTCCGCAGATCATCCTCGGGCCCAGCTCCGGCATCTACACCGTCACCACGGGTGTGTACGCCGCCGTCGGGCAGTTCTCCACCGACTACACGCAGGTGTTCCCGACCCTGCTGCTCGCCGTGCTGCCCGCGATGGTGTTCTTCATCGTGATGCAGCGCCACATCATCGGCGGCCTAGTGGCCGGCGCGACGAAGGGATGACCGTGCCCGCGCATCCGCTCACCCGCCCCCTGCGGGCGATCCCGGCCTGGGCCGTGCTGCAGCGGCGCCTCTTCTCCGAGATCGAGGAGGCCCGCCGCGTCTTCCGCGACCGGTACACGCTCCCCGACGGCCGCCTCCGCGGCGTCGCCGAGTTCGTGGACCGCGACGGGGTCGACGACCTCTACGAGCCGTTCTTCAACTGGCCGGCCTTCTACCTGCTCGGCGGGCCCGACGAGGTGCTGGCCGACGCCAAGCGGCACTGGGAGGGCGTGACGGTGCAGCTCGCGGAGGCGGGCATGCTCGCCGACGAGTACGACAACGGCTACGACTGGTTCCACCAGGGCGAGTCGCTGCTGCTGTTCGCGGGCATCTGCCAGGCCGACCCGGCCGACACGGCGTTCGCGGCGCGCGCCGCCCGGTTCTCCGCGCTCTTCACCGATCCCGCGAAGGGCAACTACGACCCGGAGCACACCATCATCCGCGCGCCGCACAACGGTGCCCTGGGCGCTCGACCGGGCCTGGACGAGAAGATCGTGCCGTATGTGGCCGACCGGGCCGAGATGCGACCCTACGGTCTGCCCCTGCACGGGCTCGACGGCATCCGCACCTGGGACGACCTCGCCGACCCGGACAACGCGCACCGCATGGCCGAGGAGATGCAGCGTCGCGCCGCGGGCGACATCGCCGTGAACCTCGCCGCCACCTCGCTCGCGGCGAACCGGTGGCTGTACGACGGCGACGCCGCCGCGGCCGACTGGATCGAGCGGTACGTCGACGGGTGGCGGACACGGGCCGACGGCGGGCTACTCCCCGACAACGTCGGCCCCGGCGGCACGGTGGGCGAGCTCCACGACGGGCGCTGGTGGGGCGGCCACTACGGGTGGGCGTGGCCGCACGGACTGCACTCCGTCGGCATGAGCGCCCTCATCGGCGCCCTCAACCACGCGCTCGTCACCGGCGACGATGCCGCCCTCGACCTCGTGCGCACGATGCTCGACACCGTGCTCGCGGAGGGCCGCACGGGCACCGTCGCCGACTCGACCTACAGCCTGCGCGGCGGCTGGATGGCCCGGCTCGGAGCCGCAGCCACGCAGCCCGGGGTCCTCGTGCCCTACCGCTATGGACCCGACGGGTGGTTCGACTTCGGTCCGCTGCAGCTCGACCTGCCGCTGTGGCTGTGGTGGTGGTCGCGCTCGACCGCTGACCGCAGCCGCCTGGAGCGGGCGATCGCGGGACTCCCCTCCTCCGCCGACCCCGTCGCGCCCTTCCGCGACAAGGAGGAGGCGGGGCACGAGGCCGGATGGTTCGCCTATCTCCGCGGAGACCTGCCGGAGTACCCGGTGCGTGCGCTCGAGATGGCGCTCGGTCAGGTCGCGCGGCGCACGGCCATGATGCTCGCCGACGACCGCGATCCGGATGCCGCACACCTGCACTTCTGGCAGCGCGTCAACCCCGTCGTGACCGAGGTGCTCACGCAGCTCGTCGCCGGGGCCCCGCAGGTGCTCTACAACGGCGGGCTCGGGTTCACCGCGCTCCGCTACGAGGACGCCGACCGCGGCCGGCCGGGGCTCCCGCCCGACGTCGCCGCGCTCGTGCACCGCCTCGACAACCGCGGGATCGGCGTGCAGCTCGTGAACACCTCGGCCGTGCACACCCGCACCGTGCGGCTGCGCGGCGGCCGCTTCGGCCTCGACCGCATCGTGGAGGTGACCGCGACCGCGGAGGACGCCTCGGGCTGGCCCGGCGCCTCCGGCACGTACGCCGGACCGGAGGGCGAGATCGTCACGCACACCTTCCCCTGCGACGACGACCTCGTCGTGACCCTGCCACCGGCGCACCTCGCCGACCTCGACCTGACCATCGCGCGCGCGACCGGTTCGCCGCGCCACCTCTTCTCCGAAGGAGCCGCATGAGCGACCTGATCCGACCCGACTTCCCCCTGCCCGTGCGGGGGGCGGCGTACCAGCGGCCGTCGCGCGACGTGCTCGACTCCTTCGACGCGATCTCCGCGGCGACCGCCTGCGCCAAGCTCCACGGCCTCGGGATCCGCCGCAGCTACATCGAGGGACCGGAGCCGCTGAGCCTCGGCCAGCGCGTGGTCGGCTCCGCCCTGACGCTGCAGTTCATGCCGCAGCGGGAGGACATGGCCTCGGGCGACGGCCAGGAGTACGCCGAACGGCACACGGCCCTGTGGCACGTGCTCGAAGCGGTGCAGCCGGGGGACGTGCTGGTGATCCAGGCGTACGGCAGCCGCTTCTCCGGCTGCGTCGGCGACATCCTCGCGCGCTACTTCGCCCGCAAGGGCGGCGCGGGCATCGTCGTGGACGGGCGCATCCGCGACGCCGGCCGCATCCGCGAGCTCGGGATCCCCGTGTGGTCGACCGGCACGACCCCGCACTACGCCTCGCAGTCGGAGCTCGTGCCGTGGGCGTTCGACGTGCCCGTGGCGGTGGGCGGTGCGCTGTGCATGCCCGGCGACCTGGTCGTGGCCGACGACGACGGACCGGTCGTGGTCCCGCAGGCGATGGCGCCCCAGGTGGTCGAGGACGCGCAGGATCATGAGGAGTGGGAGGTGTTCAGCCGCAAGCGCCTCGACGAGGGCGCCCGGCTGAGCGACTACTACCCCCTGACCCCCGACAGCCGCGAGGAGTACGAGGCATGGCGTTCCGTCCGCAGCTCCGTCCTCTGAACCCGGCCGTCGCCGCCCGCGGCGACGCCGGGCTCGGCTGCGCCCCGATCGGCAACCTGTTCGCGCCGGTGCCGGACGCGGATGCCGTCGACACCGTGCACGCGGCCCTCGCCCGCGACGTGCGGTTCTTCGACACGGCGCCGCTGTACGGCTCGGGAGAGAGCGAGCGCAAGCTCGGCCTCGCCCTGCGCGGCGTGCCCCGCGACGACTACGTGCTGGCGACCAAGGTGGGACGGGTGCTCGTCGACGCCGAAGGCGCCCCGGTGCGCGGTGCGGCGAGCGGGCACGATTCCGTGGTCGACCTCAGCCGCGACGGCATCCTCCGCAGCCTCGACGGCAGCCTCGCCCGCCTCGGCGTGGACCGGGTGGACGTGCTGCACCTGCACGACCCCCTCGATGTGGAGGCCGCGTTCGCGACGGCCTTCCCGGCCCTCCTCGATCTGCGGGACCAGGGCGTGGTGCGGGCGATCAGCGTCGGGCTCGGGCGCCTCGACCCGCTGGAGCGCTATGTGGCCGAGGTGCCGCTCGACGTGGTGATGGAGGCCGGGCGGCTCACGCTGCTCGACCGCACCGCGCTCGACCGCCTCGTCCCCACCGCTCGCGCACGGGGCATCGGTGTCCTGGCGGCGGCGGTGTTCAACTCCGGCATCCTCGTCGACCCGGTCGGCTCGCCGTTCTACGAGTACAAGCCGGCGCCCGCCGCGCTGCAGGAGAGGGCGCTGCGACTGCAGGCCGTGTGTGCGGCGCACGACGCGCGGCTGGCCGACGCGGCCGTGCAGTTCCCGCTGCGCCACGGCGCCGACGCGGTGGTCGTGGGGGCGCGGACGCCGACCGAGGTGCACGCGTTCGTCGACGGCCTCGACGCCGCGCTCCCCGCGGCGCTGTGGGATGCACTCGACGAGGAGGCCGTGTGAGCGGGCGGCGACGGCGGCTCCCCCGTGCCGCGGGCGCCGCGGTCGTCGCGGTCGCCGCCTGATGGCGCCGCACGGGACCTGACATGCGGATCGTCGATGCCCACGTGCACGTCTGGGATGTGGACGCCGTGCCGATCCCCTGGTTCCGCGACGACCTCGACCTGCCGCGGCACGCCTCCGCCGTCGGGCTCGGACGGGAGCTGACCGCGGCCGGTGTCGCCTCCGCGATCGCGGTGCAGGCCGCGGACTCCGTGGCGGAGGCGGAGTGGCTGACCGCGACCGCCGCGCGCGACCCGTTCCTGCGGCGCGTGGTGCTGCAGTACTCCCCCGCGCCCGGACGAGCGGCCGGTGCGACCGGCGTCGCCGTCACCCCCGCGGTCGTCGGCGTGCGGGCGGCGGTGCCCCAGTTCGCCGCCGACCTGTCCGACGTGGACGGCCTCGACGCGCTCGCCGACCACCTCGGCGCGACCGGCCGTGCGCTCGAGCTGCTGATCCGCCCGGAGCAGCTGCCCGCCGCCGCCACCCTCTCTCGCCGGCACCCGGGCACCGCGATCGTGGTGTGCCACCTGGGCCTCGGGGCGCGGACGCCCGACGGCACGTGGCGGGCAGCACTGGGCGAGGCCGCGTGGGCGCCGGGGGTGTCGGCGAAGGTCTCCGGGCTCGACCTCTCGGCCCGCGGCGCGGAGGAATCGCGCGGCCTGCTACGGCTGGCGTTCGACCTCTTCGGCGCGGAGCGGCTGGCGTTCGGCAGCGACTGGCCGATGTCGACGCGGAGCATCGGCTATGCGGACGTGCTCGCCGCGACGCGCGCGGCGCTGCCCCGCCTTTCCGGCGCCGAGGAACGGGCGTTCTGGTCCGCGACCGCCGACCGCCTCTACCCCACGGGCGCCTGACCCCCGCCGTCTGTCTCGTCGCGCGGCGGCTCGCACGGAGTCGCGCGGGACGGCGCGGGAAGGTCAGGCGTCGTCGAGGAGGGTGCCGGCGGCGTGGCGACGGAACAGCGCGGACGCGGCCTCGACATCGCCCGCGTCGAGCACGTCGAGCAGCCCCTTGTGCCAGTCGGCCACCTCGTGCCAGTCGCCGGTGAACGTCGGGTCGCCCAGCACGTGCATCACCCGCAGGCTCGGCTCGAGCAGATCCCACATCCGCGGCAGGTACACGTTGCCGCTCGCCTCGATCACGGCGCGGTGGAACGTGAAGTCGAGCTCGCGGAAACGGGCGAGGTCGGCGGATTCGGCCGCCTCATGCATCTGCGCGATGAGCGACACGAGCTCGTCGCGGCGGGCGGCGTCGAGCGCGCCACACGCGAGCCGGCCGGCCAGGCCCTCGAGCTCGACCCGGGCGACCTTGGCCTGCTCGGCCTCCTCGGCGGAGTAGCTCGCGACGAAGTTGCCCTGGTGCCGCACGTGCGACACGAGCCCCTCGTGCGCGAGGCGCTTGAGGGCGTCGCGCACGGGAGCCTGACTCACCTGGAGCTGTCGCGCGAGCTGGGACTCGACGAGCTGCTCGCCCGGGGCGAGGGTCGACTCCTTGATCATCGCCTTGATCATCGCGTAGATCTGATCCGACAGCAGTCCTCGCTGCAGTCCCGCTGTGCCCAGAGCATCCGTCATGACCATCAGTCTACGTCCATTATCGACTATCGCTAATGGACGCGGCCGTGCGCCAGGCCTCGGCGATCAGCGCCGATCCGCGCGGCGTCGGATGCACGCCGTCCGGGGCGAGCTCCGCCACCGGCTGCCGTGTGGCGGCGGCCGTGAGCACCTCGTGGAGCGGCACGAAGGCGGCGCCATGCGACGCGGCCAGGTCGCGCACGACCGCCCGCTTGCCGTCGAGGTCGTCGAGCCACTCGCGCTGCTCCTCCGTCACCGGAAGGAAGTACGGCTCCATGAGGATCAGGCGGGGGCCCCGCTCCCCGGCGACGCCGGCCAGCAGCGGGTCGAGCGTCGCCCGGAACTCCTCCGCCGACGTCGGGTCGTCGCTGTCGAACCGTCGCCACATGTCGTTCACGCCGACGTACACGGTCAGCAGCTCCGGCGCGGTCGGCAGGAGCTCGGAGTCCCACCGGGCGGCCAGGTCGCGCGCCCGGTTCCCGGCGATGCCGAGGTTCCGCACCGTCGCGCCGGCCGCCCGCAGCTCCGGGGCGAGGAGGGCCACGTAGCCGTCACCGAGGGAGTCGGGGTCGGCACGGTCGCGCCCCGCATCCGTGATGGAGTCTCCGATGAACGTCACTCGCACCGGGGCACCTCTTCCTCATCGTCCTTGAGCTTGGGCTTGACCGAGGTCTCCAGCTCGACCGTCGCGCCCGCGTAGGTCACGGTCAGCGTCTGGTGCGGACGCACCTTGCTGCTGTCGAACCCGCTCACCATATCGGCCGTGACCTGCTGCGTCGTGAGGGTGCCGTCGCTCCAGCGCACCCCGAGGATCATCCCGGTGACGTCGAGCTCCTCGCCGCGCAGGTAGCGGGTCTTGGGGTCGGCCTCCGCGGCCCAGCAGATGCCGGTCACGCTCGCGGGCGGCGGCGTGGGGCGCACGGCGAGGGCCGTCGTCTTGCCGTAGTGGTACACGTTGAAGAAGCCGTCCGCTCCGATGCGCAGGTTCTCCCGCGCATCGACCATGCTCCACACGGTCACGCCGTCCACCCGGAACACGATGCGCGTGCCCTCGCCCTCCGCGATCGCGCCGAACTCGATGCGGTGCGAGGTGTCGGGGGCGATGACGGTGTTGGGGATCGCGTCGAGCATCGTCTGACCGGGGGTCCAGCTCTGGAACTCGATCGTGTCCTGCTTGATCACCACGAGGTACCCGGTGTTGGAGTTCTGCCACGCGGGCACACCGGTCTGGTCGGACCGCGCCTGGAAGCCGTACCACCCTCCGGAGAAGGCACCGAAGTCCGCGTCGAACTGCAGGAGCGTGTCGCCGAAGCGCTCGCCCTCGTAGCCGTGCACCCCCTCGCCGCTGATCACCACGCCCGCGTCGTCGACGGCGATGTGGTCGGATGTGCTCCAGGCCGCGGGGTCCTTCAGCTGCGCGTCGAGCCGGGTCGTCGGGTACTCCGCGTCGGCGACGGTGACCGTCAGGGTGTCGCTGAACGCGGGGTCCGCGACCGAGGTGGCCGTGATGGTCGCGGTGCCCGCGGCGACGGCGGCGATGCGGCCGTCCGCCACCGTGGCGACCGCGGGGGCGTCGCTGGTCCAGGTCACCCTGGCGTCGCTGGCGTCCTGCGGGGCGACCGTCGCGGCGACCGTCCGCCGCTCCCCCACCGAGAGCGCCACCGCGTCGGCGTCGAGGATGACCCCGGTCACGGGCACCCCGGAGAGGGAGAACCCGATGTCGTCGAAGTCCAGCGACGGGTAGTTCTCGACGTAGAAGCCCACGCGACCGGCCGCACCCGGCGCGGGATCGGCCCCCTCGAGGGCGATCGCGCCGTTGACGGAGATGCGGATCCGCCCGTCCTGGACCGCGATGCGCACGTGCGAGGTCGCACCGGGGACGAGGCCCTGCTCGGCGGGCACGACCTTCTCGGCGACCACCTGCCAGGCGTCGTCGAAGATGGTCCAGGTCGGGCCGGCCGCGGCCTGACGGAAGCGGATGTAGCCGCCGCCCTTGCCGTTGCGGTCGTACACGATGAGCCCCGCGTTGGTGGGCGTCGTCGCCGGCGTCGTCACGTCGACGTCGAGCACGAACTCGGTGAAGTCGCGGGGCAGGATGCTGTTCGCGCCCTTGAGGATCCGGTAGACCTTGTCACCCGTGGCGTCGGCCTGGATGCTGCGGTTGGGGTCGGTCGCCCAGCCGTTCGACCCCGACTCGAAGTCGGTGAAGTGCAGCACGCCGTCGCCCTCCTCCACGATCACCTCGATGGTCGCGGTCTTGGCGGCGTCGGCCTTCGCGGTCGCCGTGATGGTCGTGGTGCCGGGGCCCATGCCCAGCACGACGCCCGTGTCGTCCACGGTCGCGACGGCGGCGTCGGCGGAGGCGTAGGTCACCGCGGTGTCGTCGGCGTTCCAGGGCAGCGGCACGGCGCGCACGCGCACCTGGTCGCCGGCGTCGATCGTGACCGAGTCGGTGTCGAACGCGATGTCCTCCAGCGGGACGGACTGCGGCTGCTGCGTCTGGCCGATGTGTCCGTCGACCCCGATCTCGCCGAACGCGATCGCCTCGAAGCCGGGGATCTGGTCGAACACGGCGGCGTCGGCCTTCAGCGTGTAGTCGCCGCCGGCGGCGTCGACGAACCCGGGGTCGGCGTCGGCCACCCAGTTGTCCTCGTAGTTCAGCAGGTTCTTGCCGTCCTTGGCGCCGTGCTCGTTGACGCCCGCCATGCGGGGGCGGTTCGGGTTCCAGACCACGTTCTCGGCGAACGTGCTGTGGTTCGGGAAGTAGTGGTCGTCCTCGAAGAAGTGCCCGAGCTCGGGGTACTTCTCCAGATACGGCGTGCCGACGAAGTCGTTGTTGTCGGCGAACACCTGCTGCCAGGCGGGCATGTAGTCCTTGTCGACGACGTTGCCCTCGTGGTCGCCCATCCACTGCTCGTAGTTGTCGTAGGGCGCGTAGGCGTCGACGAAGACGTTGTTGCGCGCCTCGATGTAGTCGGCGGATCCGCTCTTGATGGCGCCGTTGCCCATGTTGACGAACACGTTCTTCTCGATCGTGAGGTCCCACGTGAAGTTGTCGGCGTAGATGCCCTCGACGCCCGCCATGCCGGCGCCGATGTCGTGGAAGTAGTTCTCCCGGAAGACGTGTCCGCGCTGCTGCGGCGTCTTGCCGGAGTTCATGTAGATCGCGCCGAGGTCGTGGAACTGCTTGCAGACGTCGTACACCTCGTTGCGCTCGAAGAGGTGGTCGTTGCCGTGCACGATGATGCCGGGGTGCGGCGCGTCGTGGATCTCGTTGTTCTTGGCGACGTTGCCGACCCCGTCGAACATCACACCGGGGTTGTAGGCCTTGTGGTAGTACGCGAAGTCGGCGATCTCGGAGTTCTCGACCCGGTTGCGGCCCGGCTCGAGGGTGGTCTTGTCGCCGCCCTGGAGCACCACGCCGACGCCGCCGACGTGCGTGAGCCGGCTGTCGGTGACGGCGTGGTCGCGGCCGCCGCGGTTCACCGGGATGCCGTCGTAGGTGTATCGCCCCGGCGAGTTGATGAGCACGCCGCCGTCGGTGAAGTTGCGGATGTCGCTGTGCGAGATCGTGACGTGGGAGCCACCGAGGATCACGGCGGCGGTGGCGCGGCCGTACTCCAGGACGAGGTCGTCGAAGTTCACGTACGACGCCCCGTCGGCGCGCAGCATCGGCTCGTCGAGCGTGGTGACGGTGACGTCGCCGCGTCCGGACGTGAAGGCGGCGTTGGGGATGAGGTAGAGCTTCCCCGCCGCGCGGTCGATGTAGTACTCGCCCGGTGCGTCGAGCTCCTCCAGCAGGTTCTGCGCGAAGTGGAAGTCGGGGAACCAGCTCTTCATGATCCCGGACATCTCGCCGTAGCGGAGGGTGATCGTCTTCGCCGCGGTGTCGATGCTCTCGATCTTGTTGTACGACCACTCCCAGCTGTAGCCGAAGATGCCGTCCAGCCACACGTCGTCGGCCTGGGTCCAGTACTGGGGCCGGTCGTAGCCGTACGTGAAGGTGCCGCCGCGGTTCTGCAGATCCGGGTCGTTGCGGTCGGGGCCGACGTCGATGATGTCGCCCATCTGCACGGTGGGGGTGGCGGCGTCGGCGTTGGGCCAGCGCGCGAGCGTCATGCCCTGGCCGTCGATGAAGAGCTCCATCGGCGGGGTGGTGCTGACGTCGTTGGCCTTCCAGTAGCCGTGGCGGCTGAGCTGGCCGTAGTCGGTGATGCCGAGGCCGGCGAGGTCGACCGCGACCACCTGGTCGCGGGCGGCGGGGTCGATGATCCGGTCGGTGACGGCGGCGTCCTCGACGGGCGCGAACTCGTCGCGGGGCAGCGCGCGACCGCCGGTGAGCGTGGCGGTCTCGCCCGGATAGGAGCGGTAGGTGATCGGGGCGTCGGCGGCACCGGAGTCCTGCTCGCCGATCTCGAACGAGGCGCTGCGCGGGTACTCGCCCTCGCGCAGGTAGACCGTGAGGCCGTCTGCGGGGATCTGCTCGTCGGCTTTGAGTGCCCGGATGCGGTCCCTGGCTCCCTCGAGGGTGGCGAGCGGGTCGTCCTTGGTTCCGGCGGCGTCGTCGTCACCCCCCGGTGCGATGTAGAGGGCGTCGTCGTCGACCGCGGCCGACGCCGCGGGGGCGACGCCGAGGGCGGATCCGAACACGGCGGCCAGGGCCAGTCCTGCCAGCACACGCTTCATTGCGTCTCCGAACTCTCGATTCCCGCGCGAAGAGCTCGCGCGGTGCCGCAGCGGGCGGCTGCACAGGACCCTACCCAATCGATAATCGACTATCAAGGATCGATTCTTAAGTATGTGCAGCGCTTCACAGATTTCACAGTTCATACCAATTCATCACTCTTGGGCTCTCCGGTTGACGAGCCCGTAATCTGCCGGAAATACTGAGGAAGCCCGAGACCGCACCGCGAGCGTGCGGACACATCACCCCAGGCCAAGGATGACCTAGATGACAGAACAGACCATTTCCTCACAGATAGGAACAGGTCGCCGCCCCCGTCGCCTCTCCGACGGGATGTTCGCGCTCCTCCTCACGGCCCCCGGCCTCGCGCTCCTCGCCGCGGTCGTCGTGTACCCGCTCATCACCGCGCTGATCACCGCGTTCTACAAGCAGAGCCTCGTCGAACCGGGACGCGAGTTCGTCGGCTTCCAGAACATCGTCGACGTCCTCACCGGGGAGTTCGTCCAGCTCCTCGTGCAGACCCTCGTCTTCACGCTCGGCACGACCATCGCGCCGTTCGTCATCGGCTTCGGTCTCGCGCTCGCCCTCAACACGCGCATCCGCGGTGCCAAGGTGCTGCGCGGCCTCATGCTCATCCCCTGGCTGATCCCCGGCGTGGTCGTGTCGTTCCTGTGGATGTGGATCTTCAACGCCAACTACGGCGTGCTCAACGCGGCCCTGGAGACCGTGGGACTCATCGACTCCCCGCAGGCGTGGCTCGCGAACCCCACCACCGCCATGATCGCCGTCATCGTCGCGAAGACCTGGCAGTCGTTCCCCTGGATGATGGTCATGCTCCTCGCCGGCCTGCAGACCGTCCCGATCGAACTGCACGAGGCCGCGGAGATCGACGGCGCCGGGACCATCCGCCGCTTCTTCTCCATCACGGTCCCGCAGATGAGCGGCATCATCGGGCTCGTGATCCTGCTGGAGTTCATCTGGAACTTCCAGCACTTCGACATCATCTACGTCCTCACCGGCGGCGGCCCCGCCGGCTCCACCCAGACCTTCGCCACGGCGGTGTACGAGACCGCGTTCGACGGCTTCGACCTCGGTCACGCCGGCGCGATCGGGCTCCTCTGGATGGTCCTGCTGATGGCGCTCGTCGTCGTCTACGTCCGCCTGTCCGAAAAGGGAGAGAAGCGATGACCGCCGTGCTGACCGAGGAGACGGTGACCGCCGTCGCCGCCCCGCCCGCTCCCCCGCGGCGCCGCCGCGCCCGCGCCGACCGCCGCGCCTCCACCATCAGTGCCTGGATCGCCGTGGTCGTGTTCGGCGGGTTCGCGCTGCTGCCCGTGTACTGGCTGCTCGCGACCTCCCTCACCCCGCGCACCGAAGTGTTCAGCTACCCGCCCAAGCTCTTCCCCACGGAGATCACCTTCGAGGCCTATGCCGCGCTCGCGAACAACCCCGCGCTGTTCGGCTACCTCCGCAACAGCATCGTGGTCTCGGTCATCACCGCGATCCTCTCGGTGCTGGTCTCGGCCTACATGGGCTACGCGTTCTCGAAGTTCCGCTACCGCGGGCGCCGCAGCCTCATGTACTTCGTGCTGGCCTCGCAGATGTTCCCGCAGGCGCTGCTGCTCATCACCCTCTACGCGGTGTTCTCGGCCTACGGGCTGCTGAACACCTACACGGCGCTGGTGCTGTCGTTCACCACGTTCACGCTGCCGCTGTGCGTGTGGATGCTGAAGGGCTTCTTCGACACGATCCCGGACGAGCTCATCGAGGCCGCCCGCGTCGACGGCGCCTCCCGGATGCGCATCATCCACTCGATCGTCCTGCCCCTCGCGGCCCCCGGCCTCATCGCCGCCGGACTGTTCGCGTTCGTCCGCGGCTGGAACGACTTCATCTTCGCCCTCACCCTGGCCGGACCCGACAAGCAGACCCTGCCGCCCGGCCTCGTCAACACGTTCATCGGCGAGGCGTCGACCGCCTGGCCGGAGCTCATGGCGGCCTCGCTCGTGGTCTCGCTCCCCGTGGCCATCGCGTTCATCGCCCTGCAGCGCTTCCTCGTCGGCGGTCTCACCGCCGGCGCGGTCAAGGGCTGACCCGCACCACCCCTCACCCGCAGTCCCTCGAAGAAGAGAGAGCACCCCCATGTCCGAGAACACCACCGTCTCCCGTCGCCAGCTCCTCCAGTTCGCCGGGCTCGGCGCCGCCGGCCTCCTGCTCGCCGGCTGCATGCCGAGCGGCGGCGGCAGCGGCTCCACCAGCCCCGCGTCGTCCGCCGGCTCCGCCTTCGGCACCGGCGACTTCACCGCCACCGACTTCTCGTTCTCGAGCTGGTCGCTCACCGAAGAGGCCGCGGCCCCGGCCACCCGCGCCCTGCTGGAGGGCTACACCAGCGCCCAGAAGGTCGGCATCACCGAGGTGTCGTTCCCCTACAACGAGTACTTCAAGCAGCTCATGCTGCAGGTGCGCGGCGGGCAGTTCACGGGCGCCGCCCACGTCGACGTCGCCTGGCTCGCCTCCCTCGCCGCCCTCGGCAAGCTCGAAGACGTCTCGGCGCTCACGAAGGACCGCGGCTACACGGCCTCCAGCCTCGAGGCCACTCAGCTCGACGGCGTGCAGTACGCGTTCCCGTGGACCATCGGCGCGATCGGCCTCATCACCAATTCCGAGATCCTCGACAAGGCCGGCATCTCGCAGTTCCCGACCACGGTCGACGACTTCGAGTCGTCGCTTAAGAAGCTCAAGGGTCTCGGCGGCGGGCTCATCCCCTACGCCGCCTCCACCAAGGCCGCCCAGCTCAAAGACATCCTCATCTGGATGCAGACCTTCGGCAGCGACCTCGTCAAGGACGGCGAGGTCACGATCGGCGACGACGCGAGCATCGAGGCGGTGTCCTGGTACAAGTCGCTGTACGACCAGGGCCTCATCGCCGCCGACGTCGACCGCTTCGACGCCCGCTCCCTGTTCGCGCAGGGGCGTGCCGCCATCTACGACGACGCCCCGGTGGGCCGCGGCTCCGTCACCAAGGACTCGCCGGACCCGGACCTCGCGTCCAAGCTCGTGCCCGAGTCGCGGCCGGTCCTGAAGAAGGTCGACACCCCGCGCGCGCTCGTCTGGGGCGGTGCGATCGCGATCGTCGGCGGAGGCGAGGGCGACAGCGCGCGCACCGCCGCCGACTTCGGGCAGTGGGCCACGAGCGACCTCGACGCCGTGCTCGGCGACTACGAGCTGCGGGGCCTGCCGCCCGTGACCGAAGAGGCCCAGACGTCCGAGGTCGTCTCGTCCGATGCGTTCGGTGCCCGCTTCGCGGAGAAGATCACCGCGACCGCCACCACCAACCCGTTCTGGCAGTTCCCCCAGTACGCGCAGATCGAGACCGCCATCGCCGACCGCGTGCAGGCCGTGCTCGTGGGCCAGCAGAGCGCCAAGGACGCCATGTCCCAGGCCGGCGACGAAGCGCAGAAGCTGCTGGGCTGAGGCCGCCGCCATGTCCTTCCGCTCGAAGACCGGCGCCGCCGTCGCCGCCGTGGTCGCCGCCGTCGCGCTCGCCGTGCCCGCACAGGCCGACGTCACGACCACCACCGTCGAGACCCTGCCCGTCACGGTCGACAGCTCCAACCAGTCCGGCTGGTGGAACCCGCTCGTCGTCGTCGGCGACCGCACCTTCTTCGCCTACAACGTGCCGGGCTCGGTCGCCGCGAAGCACCGGGTGAACGTCGCCGTGCGCACCGCGGACGGCACGTGGACCTCGGGGTGCCTGAAGCTCGCCACGGGCGTCTGCGCCGAGTACGACGACGACAACGGCCACAACCAGCCGTCGCTCGCCGTCGACGGGGACGGACACATCCACGCGTTCGTGTCGATGCACCACGAGCCCTGGAAGTACTTCCGCTCCACGACGCCGTTCGACGTCACCTCGCTCGTCGACGTCAGCGCCGAGATGCCCGACGCCGGTGCCGCGATCTCGTACCCGGTGACCGCCCAGGGCGCGGACGGGGACGTATGGCTCATGGTCCGCGTCGGCGCCGACCCGCAGGCCCGCAGGGACGGCGTGCTGTACCACTACGATCCCGCCGTCGGCACGTGGGCCCGCGAGACCGTGATCGCCGCCGCCGTCAACCACTCCTTCTACCCGGACGACCTCGAGGTCGATGCCGACGGCAGGGTGCACGTGCTGTGGGAGTGGGGGCCCTGGCCCGCCGACCCCTACCGTCACCTCGGCTCGTACGCGGTGTACGACCCGGCCACGGGCGGCTTCCGCGACGTCGCCGGCCAGGCCCTGCCCACCCCGATCCGTCCGGACACCCCCGGGGCGGTCGTGTGGCGCGGGTACGAGCAGGGCGAGACCATCGGCGACGCCGTGCCCGCCGTGCAAACCGCGAAGATGGCGATCGCCGACGGCGCGCTGGTCGGTGTCACGTACCGCTACGCCGACACGACCGAGAACGACTTCGACGTGCGCTGGGCCACCTGGAACGGCTCGGCCTGGACGAGCGAGACCCTCGTGGACACCGGCGCCCTCGGCAGCGGCGTGCAGACGATCGCCGCGCTGGACACCACGACCGCGGGCTCCGAGACCCGTGTCTACGCCGTGGTGTCGGTGCAGGACTGCGGAGTGACCCGCACGCAGACGGTGCTGCTGTCGCACACGTCCGGCGCGTCAGGCTGGGCGGTCGAGGCCGTCGGCGACCCGGTCACCGGGCAGCAGCGCCTCCGGGCGGCCACGCGCGATGACGGCACCGATGTGGTGTACCTGAGCGCACCCGCGGTTCCGGGCGGCGGCACCCTCCGCCACGCCGAGGTGCCGCGCGACGGGCAGCAGGGCGGCACCTCCCTCGCCGCGATCGTGTCCGCCCTGCGCGGCGACGCCGGCGGCTGCACGGACACGGGCTCGTGACCACCGCCGCCTCCGCAGCCGCCCTCTGAGCGGCGCCCCCTCTCCCCACCCCCGAAAGGACCCCCATGCGCACCCAGACCGTCGAAGCCGACATCATCGTCGTCGGCGGCGGCCTCGCCGGAGTGAGCGCCGCCGTCGCGGCCGCCCGCCTCGGCCGACGTACCGTGCTGATCAACAACCGGCCGGTGCTCGGCGGCAACTCCTCGTCGGAGGTGCGGGTGTGGGTGTGCGGGGCGACCGCGCACGGCAATCAGCGCTGGGCGCGCGAGACCGGGATCATCGGCGAGATGTACCGCGAAAACCAGTACCGCAACCCCGAGGGCAACCCGGTGTACTGGGACGACGTGGTGCTCGACATCGTGCGCCGGGAGCCCCACCTCACCCTCTTCCTCAACACCGAGGTGCTCGAGGCCGAGGCCACCGGACCCGACGACGCCCGTCGGGTCCGGTCGGTCACCGGGTGGACGATGGGCTCGGAGATCCGCACGGTGTTCCGTGCACCGCTGTTCATCGACTGCACGGGCGACGGCCTGGTGGGGCGCCTGGTCGGTGCGCGGCACCGGCTCGGCAAGGAGAGCAGGAGCGAGTTCGGCGAGGACTGGGCCCCCGAGCAGCCGGTGCGGGAGTTCCTCGGCTCGACGCTGCTGTTCTACACGAAGGACCTCGGGCACCCGGTCAAGTACGTCGCCCCCGAGAGCGCGAAGGACATCTCGACGACGCCGATCCCGTCCTCCCGCATCATCCGCAGCGGCGACAGCGGCGCCCACTACTGGTGGATCGAATGGGGTGGCACGCTCGACATCGTCGACGACAACGAGGCGATCCGCGACGAGCTGCGCTCGGTGATCCTGGGCATCTGGGACCACATCAAGAACTCCGGCGAGTTCGACGCCGACACCCTCACCCTGGAGTGGATCGGGAACATCCCCGGCAAGCGCGAGTACCGCCGCTTCATCGGCGACTACACGCTGCGCCAGCAGGACATCCTGGAGCAGACGTCGTTCGACGACGGCATCGCGTTCGGCGGCTGGTCCATCGACCTGCACCCCGCCGAGGGCATGTACGCGACGGGCGCCGGCGCGGTGCAGCGCTTCTCCGACGGGGTGTTCGAGATCCCGTTCCGGTCGCTGTACTCCGTCAACGTCGACAACCTGCTCATGGCCGGTCGCGACATCTCCGCGACGCACATCGCGTTCGGGGCCGCGCGGGTCATGGCCACCTGCGCCGCGATGGGTGAGGCCGCGGGCACCGCCGCCGCCCTCTGCTATGCGTTCGACGCCACCCCGCGCGAGCTGTACGAGCAGCACCGCGCGGAGCTGCGCCAGACGCTGCTGCGCGCCGACGCCAGCCTCATCGGCGTCGCCAACGAGGACGACTCCGACCTCGCCCGCACCGCGGCCGTGACCGCCTCCAGCACGCTGCGCACCATCGGCACCGCGGCGAGCGCCACCGCGGACGCCGTCCCGCACGCGCTCGTCGAAGACCTCGGCATCGTGGTTCCGGTGCATCCGCGACTGGAGACGACCGAGCTCCTGCTCTCCGCCGAGGCCAACACGCAGGTCACCGTCGAGGTGTGGTCGACGGGTCGCCCGCAGAACGTCGTGCCCGCGCGGCTCGAGCACCGCACCGTGGTGGAGGTTCCGGCCGGCGGACCCTCGTGGGTGCGCGCGGACACCCCGTTCGCCCCGGACGAGGCCCAGAACGCGATCGTCGTGGTGAGGGCCGCCCCCGGCGTGCACGCGCACCTGACGTCTCCGCTGCCGCCCGGCGTGCTCACGCTGGTGCACCGCGTCGACAACGACGACCGCAACGTCGAGGTCGACCGCGACGGCCTGCTGGTGCAGTGGCCGACGAAGCCCCTGCGCGGACGCAGCCCCGTGTTCCGCACGAGCCCGCCCTCGGAGGCGCTGGCCCCGGAGCGGGCGACGTCGGGGTACAACCGGCCCTTCGGCGGACCCCACCTGTGGGCGTCGGACCCCGCGGCGGACGGGCCCGCCTGGCTCCGGCTGGACTGGGAGCACCCCGTCGAGGCCGCGGAGGTGCGTCTGGTGTTCGACGACGACGTCGACCTCGAGCTCAACACGCTGCACCACCACCGCAGCCCCGACGAGGTGATGCCCCCGCTCGTGCGCGACTACCGCGTCGAGGTGCAGGCGCCCGGTGCGGGCGAGTGGCGCGTGGTCGCCGAGGAGCACGACAACCGCCATCGACTGCGGGTGCACCCGCTCCCCGCCGACCTCGGGCCGTTCACCGCGGCGCGCCTCGTGGTGGAGCGCACGAACGGGGCCGCGGAGGCCAGGGTCGTCGCGTTCCGGGTGCAATCGTGACGGAGAGCGCTAACGTGAAGGGCATCCGCCGGCACGGCGGCGACCGTCGTCCCTCCAGGAGGCCGCAGGTGACCACCTCGCCCGGCGGCCGCGTGCTCCCCGCCGCGCGCGCCACCCGCACGGGCCTCATCGCGCTCGCGGTGCCGCACCTGGAGGAGCCCTACTTCGCCGAGCTGGGGTCGCGCATCGTGCGCGCCGCCGATGAGCGCGGTCTCGCCGTGCTCATCGTCCAGACCGAGGGCGACCACGGCCGCGAGATCGACGTCGCGAACGGTGTGGGGCTCCCGCCGATCGACGGTCTCATCCACATCCCGCGCTCCCTCACGGTGGCCGACCTCACCCGCCGCACGTCGCCGGGCCCGCTCGTGCTGCTGGGCGAGCACATCCAGGTGAGCCCGTTCACGCACGTGACGATCGACAACCGCGCGGCGGCGTTCACGGCCACCGAGCATCTCCTGGCGGTCGGCTGTCGTCGCATCGGCTTCGTCGGGCGCCGCGACGCGCGCCCCTCGGATGCGGCGGACCGGCGGCACACCGGATACCTGGAGGCCCTCGCGGCCGCGGGCCTTCCCGCCGACCCCGTCCTCACCGCGCAGGTCGATGCGTTCACGGCGGAGGAGGGCGAGCGGGTGGCGGGCGCCATGGCGGCCGCCATCTCCGACCTCGACGGCCTCGTGTGCTCGAACGACTCGGTGGCCCTCGGCGCTCTCGCTGCCCTGCAGGCGCGGGGGCGACGGGTGCCGGCCGACGTCGCGGTGGTGGGGATCGACGACATCCGCGCCGCGCGCTTCGCGGTCCCCGCGCTCACGACGATCGCCCCCGACCACGAGAAGCTCGTCGATGCCGCGTTCACCGAGCTGGAGCGTCAGATCGCCGCCCCGCCCGGAGCCGACCTCCCGGTGCGGCACGTGACCGTCGATGCCCGGCTCGTCCGTCGGGCGAGCACGGCTCGATGACCGTCGCGGACTCAGTCCGCCAGGGCCGTGGCGAGCGCCCGCTCGTCGCCGGCGTCGCGCGGCGCGAGGTGCAGGGTTCCGACGTGGGCGTCGAGCGCCTCCCTGGCCGCGTCGTCGAGCCCGTCGTCGGTGATGAGACGGTCGATGTCGCTGAGGTCGGCCACCGTCGTGAGACCGACCACGCCCCAGCGGTCGTGCTCGGCGAGCACCACGACCTCGCGGCCGGCGGCCATGAGCGCGCGATTCGTCTCGGCCTCGAGCAGGTTCATCGTGGTCATGCCCGCCTGCACGTCGAGGCCGTGCGCGTCGAGGAAGACGAGGTCGCAGTGCAGGTGCTCGAGCGCGCGCACGGCCACGGGGCCGACGAGGGCCTGCGACGGCGTGCGGACGCCCCCGGTGAGCACGACGGTCTGCGTGTAGGGCGCGTCGGCGCGTTCGGGCGGCGAGAAGAGGTCGGACACCGGGAGCGCGTTGGTGACGACCGTGAGCTCGGGGACCTGCACGAGCGCGCGGGCCAGGGCGAGCGCCGTGGCTCCCCCGGAGATGCCGACGGCCATGCCGGGCTCCACGAGCGCGGCGGCCGCGGCGACGATCGCGCGCCGCTCGTCCGAGATCGCGGGAGCCGGGAGCAGCCGCTGCGGGCCGCGCACGCGCACACCCCCGCGGATGCGCTCGACGGCGCCTTCCTCGGCGAGCTGGTCGATGTCGCGCCGCACCGTCATCTCGCTCACCTGCAGCGTGGCGGCGAGTTCGCCGATGGAGGCCGTACCGCGGTCGCGGGTGAGGGCGAGGATGCGCTCGCGTCGCTCCGTGACCAGCACGCGGTCTCCTTCCGGTGGGGCCTCCAGTCTGCCACGCGCCCCCTCGGCCCGCCGCGGTCGACGCACCCCCGCCCGCCCCACTCCCGGAACAGGATCCCCGACGTCGCATGACCCTCCCCGAGCCCTACGCCACCTGGTTCCCCGCTGCCGCGTTCGACGGACGCTACGGACGCACCGAGGCCGACCTCCGCGCGGTCGCGCCCGCGCCCGCGCCGCCGGGTTTCGCGGAGCGGTGGCGGCGCTGGCGCCGTGAGGCCGCCGCGGTGGACGCGGCTCCCGTCGTGCTGTCGTCGGCGGTCGAGCACGGGCGGAGGGTGTCGGTGGTCGAGCACAGCGGCGTCGACGGCGTGCGTCTGCGGGCCTGGGTCGTGGAGCCCCTCGACGGGCGACCGCGGGCAGGCGTCGTCCACAGCCACGGCTACGGCGGCCGCGAGGAGGTCGACCTCGCGCGCGTGCCCGAGGGCCTCGCGGCGATCTTCCCGGTCGCCCGCGGCCTCGGCGCCCTCAACGCCGGGGTGGGCGCACCCGAGTCGACCGCGGAGCACGTGCTCGCCGGCATCGACGACCCGGAGCGCTACGTGCTCGGCCTCTGCGCGCGCGACCTGTGGCTGGCCGCCGATGCCCTGTCCGCGCTCGTCGGGGAGCTGCCGCTGTACTACGTCGGTGAGAGCTTCGGCGGCGGCATCGGTGCGCTGGCGCTGCCCTGGGACGAGCGCTTCGTGGGCGCGACGCTCATCGTGCCGAGCTTCGGGCAGTACGACGAGCGCCTCGCCGTGCGGTGCCTCGGCAGCGGCGAGACCGTGCGGCAGCACGTGCGCCGCCACCCCGACGCGCGGGAGGTGCTGCGCTGGTTCGACTCCTCCACGAGCATCGGCTTCGCGCGCATGCCGGTGCGCGTGGAGGCCGCCCTGTGGGACCAGTACGTGCCGCCGCAGGGACAGTTCGCCGTGGCCGCCGGTGCCCGCGAGGTCGAGCTCGCCGTACTCCCAGCCGGGCACGCCGAGTACCCCGGGTGGGCGGCCGTGACGGCGGCGGCGATCCGCGAGGGCCGGGAACATCTGGAGCGCGTGCTCGCCCGGTGAGCGCCCGGAGATGCCGCAGGCGCGCACGCGGGTCCGCGCACGCGAGCACTGGACGCAACCTGTCATAACAGGTACAGTGAGCTTGTCATTACAGGTTGCGCAGCGCCGCAGCATCCCGTCCGAGGAGCATCGATGCCCGAGTACCAGACCCCGCCGATCCCGCCGATGGCCATCGCCTTCGACGCCGAGAAGCTGACGCTCTCCCCCGAGGGCCCCACGCTCACGCGGCGGATGTCCGACCTCGAGGGCCTGTTCCGGGATCACGACGCCTGGGCCGCCTCCGCATCGGGCGACGACCCGGTGGTCTACACCGTCGTCAGCTCCCCCGTGCCCGAGGTCGACCGCGAGCTGCCGCAGTCGATCACGACGATCATGCCCGGCGACACGTCGGGCGAGCTGTGGATGACGAAGGGCCACCAGCACCCCGACCACCAGGGCGAGATCTACCTGGCGCTGAAGGGCCGCGGCGGACTGCTCATGTTCGACGGCGAGCGCACCGAGTGGCTCGACATGCTCCCCGGCACCATCGGCTACATCCCCCCGGGCTGGGCGCACCGCTCGGTCAACACCGGCGACGAGCCCTACGCCTTCCTCGCCGTCTACCCGGGCGGCGCGGGGCACGACTACGGGTGGGTGCTGGAGCACGGCATGGGCTCGCGCGCCTACCGTGCGGAGTCCGGCGTCGACCTGCGCCCGTACGCGGAATAGGCTCCGGCCATGCTGATCGCGCACGACCTCGGCACCACCGGCAACAAGGCCTCGCTGCACCATGACGACGGCCGCCTGATCGCCGCGGTCACGGTGCCGTATCCCGCGCACTTCGCCGCGGGCGGGATCGCCGAGCAGAACCCCGACGACTGGTGGAACGCGGTCGTCGCCGCCACCCGCGACCTGCTCGCACGCACGGCCACCGCACCCTCCGACGTCGCGGGGCTCGTGGTGAGCGGACAGATGATGGGCGCCGTGCTGCTCGACGGCGACGGCGAGCCCGCACGTCCCGCCATCATCTGGGCCGACACCCGCGCCGGGGCGCAGCAGCGCGAGCTCGAGGCCGCGCTCGGCGCCGAGCGGGCGTACGGCATCCTCGGCCACCGCCTGAACCCCACCTACTCGGTCGAGAAGATCATGTGGGTGCGCGACAACGAGCCCGACGTGTGGGCGCGCGTGCGCCGGGTGTGCGTCGCGAAGGACTTCATCGTGCTGCGGCTCACCGGGCGCCTGGCCACCGACCGTTCCGACGCCTCGGGCATGAACGCCTACGACCAGGCCGCCGGCACGTGGTCGAGCGAGGTGCTGGCAGCCGCTCGGCTCGACCCGGCCCTGTTCCCCGAGATCCTGGAGTCGACGCAGATCGCAGGTCCCCTCACCCCCGCGGCGGCCGAGGCCCTGGGCCTGCACACCGGCGTGCGTGTGGTGATGGGCGGCGGCGACGGACCCCTGGCCGCGGTCGGCTCCGGCGTCGTGGCCCCCGAGGACGGCGCCTATGTCTGCCTGGGCACCTCGTCGTGGATCTCGTTCGCGGCGGATGCCCCGCTGCACGACCCGGCCATGCGCACCTTCACGTTCGACAACGTCGTGCCCGGCTCGTTCGTCCCGACGGCCACCATGCAGGCGGGCGGCGCGTCGGTGCAGTGGATCGCGGAGGCGCTGTCGCCCGATCCCGCGCACCCCGAGACCGGGCGCCTGACCGCCGAGGCCTCGGCCGACGTCGACACCGACGACCTCTACTTCCTCCCCTATCTGCTCGGCGAGCGCTCTCCGCTGTGGGACCCTGATGCCCGCGGGGCCTTCGTGGGTCTCGCGCGCCATCACGGCCGGGCACACCTGGTGCGGGCGGTACTGGAGGGCACCGCGTTCAACCTGCTCACGTGCATCCAGGCGTTCCGGGAGTCGGGCGCCGTGATCGACCGCATCGACGCGGTGGGCGGCGGGGCCCAGAGCGACGTGTACCTCTCCGTGCTCGCGGATGTGTGGGGCGTTCCCGTGCGGCGGCGCACGATCGTGGAGGAGGCGAACAGCCTCGGCGCGGCGGTCACCGGAGCCGTGGGTCTCGGGCTCACCGACTTCTCGGCGGCGCGGGCGCTGAGCGAGGTCACGGCCGAGTTCACGCCCGACCCCGCCCGGCACGCGGTGTACGCCGAACGGCATGCCCGGTTCGCCGACGCCTACACCGCGCTCGCGCCCTGGTTCGCCGGACGGCCGCGCTGATGGGCGTCATCCTCGTCACCAGTCGCTCGTTCTCCGACGGCGACCTCGACCTGGTGGAGCGCGCGGCGCGGGCGGGGCACCGCATCCTCCGCGGGCCCGCGCATCACGACCTCGACGAGCTGCGGTCGCTGCTGCACGGGGCCGACGCGTGGATCGCGGGCACCGGTCCCGTGACCGAGGCGCACCTCGCCGCGGCACCGAAGCTCAAGGTGGTGGCGCGCTACGGCGTGGGCACCGAGGCCGTCGATCTCGCGGCGGCCCGGGAGCGCGGTATCCCCGTCACGAACACCCCGGGCGCCAACGCCGACGCGGTCGCCGACCACGCGGTGGGGCTCATGCTCGCGGCGCTCCGGTTCGTGCCAGACGGCGACCGCCGGGTGCGGGCGGGCGACTGGGGTGTGCGGCGCGGCCGGGAGCTCGGTGCCGCGACCGTGGGCATCGTGGGCTTCGGCCGTATCGGCCAGGGTGTCGCGCGGCGCCTGAGCGGCTTCGGCTCCCGGGTGCTCGCGGCCGACCCGTTCCTTCCCGTCGAGCTCGTGCGGGCGCAGGGCGCGGAGCCGGTCCCGCTAGACGAGCTGTTCCGCGCGGCCGACGTGATCACCCTGCACGCGCCGGGCGGACAGCGGCTGGTCGACGCCGAGCGCCTCGCGGACATGCGCCGCGGCACGGTGCTGGTGAACACGGCCCGCGGCGACCTGGTCGACGAACAGGCGGTGGCCGAGGCCCTGCGCGACGGCACGCTCGCCGGCTACGCGGCCGACACGCTCGACGGCGACACCGCCGCCCACGACAGTCCGCTGCTCGCGGCCGATCTCGTCGACCGCGTGATCGTCACCCCCCACCTCGGTGCGCAGACCACCCAGGCCGTCGACAACATGGGCTCCCTGTCGCTCGACGACGTGATCGCCGTGCTGCGCGGCGCCGAGCCCGCCCACCCCGTGCCCGTTCCCCAGGAGATGCGATGACCACCACCGCCGACACCGCCGCACCCGCCGCACCCGCCGCCACCGCCGACTACATGGGGTTCGTGGGCGTGACCACCGCGTCCTCCTCGATCATGAAGGTGTTCCCGCTCTGGGCCGACATCCTCGACCTCCCGACCCGCAGGCTCGTGGGCCACGACCTGCCGATGGACGCCAACCCCGCGCAGTACCGCGCGATGGTGGAGCAGATCCGCGACGACCCCCACCACCGGGGCGCCCTGGTGACCACGCACAAGATGAACGTGTACGCGGCGGCGTCCGACCTGTTCGACGAGCTCGACCCGTTCGCGGTGTCGTGCTCCGAGATCTCCAGCATCGCCAAGCGGGGCTCGCGCCTGTCGGGCCGCGCGAAGGATCCGATCACGGTCGACCTCGCCCTGAACGACTTCCTGCCCGCCGACCACTTCGCCCGCACCGGGGCGGAGGTCGTCATCCTGGGTGCGGGCGGCTCGGGCACCGCGCTCAGCTGGGCCCTCGCGGAGCGCACCGACGCCCCCGCCCGCATCACGGTGACCGCGCGCACGCAGGACAAGCTCGACCACCTGCGCGAGGTGCACCGCCAGCACGGCACCGCCGACGACCTGCTGCGCTACGTGGTGACGGCGCCGGAGGAGGCCGATGCGCTGGTGGCGGCGGCGCCCGCGGGTTCCGTGATCGCGAACGCCACGGGGCTCGGCAAGGACCGTCCCGGCTCGCCGCTCAGCGACGCGGTCGTGTTCCCCGCGGGCGCGTACGCGTGGGAGTTCAACTACCGCGGGTCGCTGGAGTTCCTGCACCAGGCCGAGGCGCAGCGCGCGTCGCGCGACCTGCACGTGGTCGACGGCTGGCGCTACTTCATCCACGGCTGGTCGCAGGTGGTGGCCGATGTGTTCGAGCTGGAGCTGACGCCCGAGACCGTGGAGCGGCTGGCCGCGGCAGCGGAGTCGGTGCGCTGATGCCCGTCGTGCGCACGGTGCTCGGCGACGTCGACGCGTCGGAGCTCGGGCGCGTGAACTACCACGAGCACCTGTTCCAGGTGTCGCCGCTGCTGCCGGGCGACGAGCTCGACGACGAGCAGGCGTCGGGCGACGAGGCGGCGGCGTTGCAGACGAGCGGCTTCGACGCGATGGTCGACGCCACGCCGTTCGGGCTCGCCCGGAACCCGGAGGCCCTGGTCCGCATCAGCGCGGCGACCGGACTGGGCATCGTCGCGACCACGGGTCGGCACCGCGAAGCCCACTACGGCGACGACCACCCGATGCAGGTGTGGGACGCGGAGCGGCTGTCCGCGCTGTTCGTGGCGGACCTCACCCGCGGCATGCCCGCCTCCGACGACGCGGTCTTCGCCGCGCCCGACGTGCCCGTCGCGACCTCGCCCACGGGCGCCCCGGTGCGCGCGGGGATGCTCAAGGCGGGCATCGACTACTGGCGCATCAGCCTGTTCGAGCGCACGACCCTCGACGCGGTGGCGGCCGCGCACCGCGAGACCGGTGCCCCCGTCATGGTGCACCTGGAGTTCTGCACGGCGGCGCACGAGGTGCTCGATCTGCTCGCGGCCGAAGGCGTGGCGAGCGATCGGGTGGTGCTCGCCCACGCCGACCGCGACCCCGACCCCGGACTCCACGTGTCGCTCGCGGAGCGCGGCGCCCACCTCGGCTACGACGGCTTCGCTCGTCCGCGCACCCGATCCGACGCGGAACTGCTGGCCCTGACCGCCGCCGTGGTGAAACGCGGCGCGGGCGACCGCATCGTGCTCGGCGGCGACGTCGCCCGGCGCACGCGGTACATCGCCTACGGCGGGATGCCCGGGCTCGCCTACCTCGGCGACCGGTACCTGCCGCGACTGCGCGACGCGGTCGGCGATGCGGCCGTGCAGCGTATGCTCGTGCACACGCCCGCACGACTGCTCACCCTCGACCACTGAGACCGCGCCGCCCGACGCCGTCTCGTCGCCTCCACCCGAGGAGCCCCCATGACCGAACCCACCATCCTGCACGCCGTCTTCACCGCGAAGCCCGGGGCAGCCGACCGGGTCGCCGCACTCCTGCGGGAGTTCGCCGAGATCGTCCGCGCCGAGGAGGGCAACGTGGTGTTCGACGCCACGCGACTCGTCGACGACCCCGACCGCTTCTTCGTATACGAGGTGTACCGCGACGAGGCCGCGTTCCAGGAGCACCTCGAGGCGTCCGCCGGGGTGCCGTTCAACGCCGCGCTGCAGGAGCTGATCGTCGAGCCGGCCTCGATCCTCACCTTCCTCCGCCGCGTCTGACCCCCTGTCCGAGGTGCTCGCGCGGGCCCCTGTGGACAACCCGGACCGACGCGCCGGCATTGCACGTACCGTGGCCCGGTGACTCGTCCCCACTCCCTTTCGACGCGCGCCCTCGCCGCCCTCGCCGTCTCCCTCGTCCTGCTCACCGGCTGCACTGCCGATCCGAAACCCTCCCCGTCTCCGACGCCGACCCCGCTGTTCGCCTCGAAGAAGGACGCCTTCGCCGCCGCCGAGGCCACGTATCGAGAGCTCATCGATCGGGCCAACGAAGTGGACACGGCCGACCCTCACACGTTCGAGCCCCTGTTCGACTTGTCCAGCGGAGAATACGAGATTTCCGACCGCAAGACATACTCCACGATGCACGCGGAGGGAATCGTTCTCGCGGGGAAGGCCAGGGTCGTATCCTTTACCGGCTTGTCCGCGAAACCGCCCTACACCTCGGTGGAGGCATTCACCTGCCTGGATGTGAGCGGCATCACCCTCACGGATGCAAGCGGGATCTCAGTCGTCGACCCTTCCAGGCCGGATGTGTACGGGTTGCGCATAAGGTTCCGTGCGGAGGGCCGTCACTACACCGTCAACCAAGCACATCCGGACGTTGATGCCGCATGTTGATGCGCGCGTCCACCGCCGCGATCCTGTTCTCCGTGATCCTCACGGTCGCGGCCTCGTCATCGGCTTTCGGCGATTCTCAAGACGACGCGTCCTGGGGAACTGGATCCGTCTTCGCCGGTACCTCCAGCCTCACCGTCACCGCCACCCAGACCACCCCCGCACCGCGCGGCGACAGCGCTCCCCGCGGTCGGAAGAACGGCAGCGCCGCGCCGAAGCCGGCCGACCCGTGCGCCACCGTGCCGTACCCGTACAAGGCTTCGTGCGGGATCTACGGTGTCCGTGTCACCAGCGCCGACGGCGACCCGCTCACCATCTCGGATCTCGCCCGGTTCGCTCCCGAACCGGTCGCCACGGCGGCCGAGCCGGGTGGGGTCGGGGTCGCCGGGCTTCCGACGAACTTCGTCACCGCCGCGACCGCGCACACGCAGCAGGGCACCATCCTCGACCTGGCCGTCACGGTGCGCTTCACCCCCGTCGCGTTCGACACCACGTTCGGCGACGGCACCAGCGCCACCACCGCCACCGGGGGCCGCACCTGGGCCGCCGCCCACCAGCCGCAGTTCACCCCGACTCCGACGAGCCACGTCTACCGCGACCGCGGCACCTACACCGCCGTCACCACGGTCCGCTACACGGCCGAGGTCGACCTGGGCAACGGCTGGTTCCCCGTCGCGGGAGAGCTCTCGGTCGCCGGGCCCGCCCACAGCATCCGCATCTACGAGGCCAGGTCCGCTCTCGTCCGCTACACGTGCGACGAGCAGCCCACCGCAGCCGGCTGCTGACTCCCGTCCCGTCGCCGTCGCACGGAGCGTCGAAGGAGACCGCCGGGATGTTCTTCGACCTCCGCTGGGCGGTTCGACTCGGCAACGGGCACCTGCGCGAGGATCAACAACACGGTTGCAATCCCGTCAGCTCGGCAGTCGCGGGTCCCGGAGCGATGCGATCGCCTGGACCAGGCTCTCGTGGATGTAGTCCAACTCCGGCGATGTGAAGCTCGACCAGTCCTCGGCGGTGTCGGCGCCATCCGTGGACCAGGCCTCGTCTTCACCGCTCGTGTCGTCGGTCTGCTCCTGGGCGGCGTGCCGGTAGACCCACCAGAGGTTGCCCGAGGGGTCGACGAACCTTGCGAGCGTGTCACCGAAGAAGTCGGTCGGTGTGTTCACGACGCGGGCGCCGAGGGCGACGGCCCGCGCCAGCGTCGCCTCCACGTCGACGACGTACACCTGGAGGAACCCGGGGGTGAACGGCCAGTCCGGCTTGCGGTCGGCGACCGTGATCATCGAGTCCCCGATGCGCAGCTCGGAATGCAGGATCAGGCCGTCGGTGTCGAGCGTTCGCGCCTGGGGCACATCCGAGGCGTCGAAGACCTCGATCACGAAATCGATGATGCGGGCGGCATCGTCGGTCATGAGGAAGGGGTTGACGGTGTTCGACCCGGCAGGAACGGGAGCAGGTGTGGGCATGGTGCATCCTTTCGTTCCGCACAGGATGCCGTGCTCCGCGGTCAGATCCTGTCCTGATGATCCTCCCGTCCCGGAAACACGAAGCCCCCCGCCGCAAGGCGAGGGGCTCCGTGGTTCAGCGGGGTGTCACTCGTAGAGCACCGCGGCGATCTTGTCGTCGTCGATGTTGTTCTTGTCGTACCAGTAGGAACCGGTGTCGTAGAACTCCTCGACGTCGTCGCCGTTCGCGGCGTCGTATGCGGCCTGCACGACCTGCGCGCCGATGCCGATCGGGTCCTGCGTGATGGCGCCGGCCATGGTGCCATCCTTGATCGCGTTGATCTGCGCGGCGCCGGAGTCGAAGCCGACGATGGTGATCTTGCCCTTCTCCAGGCCCAGTTCGTTGACGGCGTTCACGACACCGATCGCGGAGCCCTCGTTGGTGCCGTAGATGCCCTTGAGGTCGGGGTGGGCGGCGATCAGCGTCTTGGCGATGTCGGCCGACTTGAGGTGGTCGCCGTCACCGTACTGGATGTCGACGATCTCGATGTCGGGGTAGTCCGACTCGATCTTCTCGACGAAGCCGTCGCGACGCTCGACACCGGTCGAGTTGATCTGCGAGTGGCCGACGATCGCGACCTGCCCCTCGCCGCCGATCAGCTCGGCCATGTGCTCGGCCGCGAGCGCACCGGCGACCTTGCTGTCGGTCGCGGAGAGGCTCAGGCCCGCGTCGCCGTCGCACGGGGCGTCGAAGTAGACCACCGGGATGTCCTTCGACTTCGCCTGCTCGAGCGGGGCGACGCACGCCTCGGGGTCGAGCGCGGCGTAGGCGATGGCGTCGGGGTTCTTGTCGATCGCGGCGGTCAGCATCTCGAGCTGCTGCGCGATCTCGGTCTCCGCGGCGGGGCCCTCGAACGTGATCTTCACGCCGAGCTCCTCGGCCTTCTGCTCCGCACCCTTCTTCACGGCCTGCCAGAACTGGTGCTGGAAGCCCTTCGAGACGAGCGCGATGTACATCTCGCCGTCGCCGCTGCCGCTGCCGGAGCCGGAGCCTTCCTCGATGACGTCGCCGCCACCGCCGGCACAGCCGGCGAACACGAGCGCGGAAGCGGCCACGAGGGCTGCGAAGGCGGTCTTCTTCCCGAATTTCATGAAAACTCCATTGTTTGAGTACGAGCCGGATGGTTCTGTGTGATGCCGGCCAGGGCCGGCTGTGGGACATTCCTGGTGCCTGTGCGGAGGGACTCCGCGGGTCCGGCCGGGGCCGGGTGGGGCGGCGGCGGGCACGGGTTTCGCCGCCGCCCTGGTCTCAGGTGCGCTGCCGGTTGCGCAGCGAGTCGAGGAAGACCGCCAGCAGGACGACCACGCCGACGACGATGTTCTGCCACTCGGTCTGGATCGACATGATGCGCAGTCCGTTCACGAGCACACTCATGATCAGCGCGCCGATCACGGTGCCGAGGATCGAGCCGCGTCCGCCGAGGAGAGAGGTGCCGCCGATGATGACGGCCGCGATGGCCTGCAGCTCGTACCCGGTGCCGATCTGCGGCTGGGCGGAGTCGAGGCGCGAGGCGATCACGATGCCCGCGACTCCGGTGAAGGCCCCGGCGAACATGTAGATGAGGATCGTCCAGCGGCGCGTGTTCACACCGGAGAGGCGGGTGGCCTCCTCGTTCGAGCCGATCGCGAAGGTGTAGCGGCCGAGGAGCGTCTTCGACAGCACCAGCCACGCCACGATCGCGAGGGCGGCGGTGATCAGCACGGCGTTGGGGATGCCGGGGATGATCACGCCGAGCGCGATCTTCTTGAAGTCGGGCGCCGAGGTCGAGAAGTAGATCGGCGCGACGTTCGAGATGACGAGGGCGAGGCCGCCGGCGATCATCATCATCGCGAGCGTGGCGATGAACGGGGGAAGGCGGAGGAACGTGATGTTCACGCCGTTGATGAGGCCCATCAGCACACCGGTCGCGATGCCGCCGATCACGCCCAGCCAGACGGGGAGGCCGAGGTTGGTGACGATCACGCCGGTCATCACGGCGCACAGGGCCATGCCGGTGCCGATCGACAGGTCGATGCCGCCCGTGATGATGACGAACGTGGTGCCGAGGGCGAGGATGCCGATGACCGCGGTCGACAGCAGCACGGTGGCGATGTTGCTGAAGGTGAAGAAGTTGGGGCTGGCGATCGAGAAGAAGATGACCAGCACGATCAGGGTGCCGAAGGCCAGCGACTGCTGGAACTGGCGCTTCAGGAATCCGCCGATGTCGCGCTTGTCGGTGTTCTCGTTCACGGCCGTCTGGATGATGGTCGTCGTCGACCCTCCGGGCTGCTGTGGGGTGCTCATCAGTCTTCCTCCCCGTGGGCTGCGAGTTGCATGATCTTCTCCTGGCTGGCTTCCTCGTTGCGGAGCGTCCCGGTGATGCGCCCGTTCGCGAACACGGCGATGCGGTTCGCGACGCGCAGGATCTCGGGGAGCTCCGACGAGATGACGATGATGGACTTGCCGCTGTCGGCGAGCTGCTGCATGAGGCGGTAGATCTCCTCCTTCGCGCCGACGTCGATGCCTCGCGTCGGCTCGTCGAAGATGAGGATGTCGCAATCGCGCATCAGCCACCGGGCGATGACGACCTTCTGCTGGTTCCCTCCGGAGAGCAGCTTGACGACCTGGTTGACCGAGGGGGTCTTCACGCGCAGCTGCTGCACGTACTCCTTGGTGCGGTTCTTGGCCTTGCCGTCGCCCATCCAGCCGATGCCGTTGGCATAGCTGCCGAGCGAGGCGAGCACGGTGTTGAACGTGACGTCCTGTTCGAGCATGAGCCCGAGCAGCTTGCGGTCTTCGGAGAGGTAGCCCACGCCGTGCTTGACCGCGTCGGCGGGCTGGGCGATCCGCGCCTGGCGCCCGCCGATGGTGATGGTGCCGCCGTCGCGGTGGTCGGCGCCGATCACGGCACGGGCGGTCTCGGTGCGTCCCGCGCCCATGAGGCCGGCGAACCCGAGGATCTCGCCCTTGTGCAGCTGGAACGACACGTCTTTCAGGAGGGTCTTCGTCGACAGCCCCTGCACGTCGAGCACGACCGGGTCGTTCAGGTGCTCGCGGGCCTGCGGGCGGGTCCCCTCGTCGATCACGCGGCCGACCATCATCTCGATGATCTTCGGGATCGTGATCTCCGCCTTGTCGAGTGATCCGATGTATGTGCCGTCGCGGAGGACGGTCACGCGGTCGGCGAGGCGCCGCAGCTCGTCCATCCGGTGCGAGATGTAGACGATGCCGGTGCCGCGCGCCTTGAGCTGCTCGATCAGCACGAACAGCGTCTCGACCTCGCTGTCGGTGAGGGCCGAGGTGGGCTCGTCCATGATGAGCACCTTGGCGTTGAACGACAGCGCCTTGGCGATCTCGACCATCTGCTGCTCGGCCACCGTGAGCTCGCCGACGAGCTGTCGCGGGTTGAGGTGGATGCCGAGGCGCTGGAGCAGCTCCGCCGTCTGCGTGTTGAGCTTGCGCTCCGACAGGAACGGGCCGGTCGTGGGCTCGCGGCCGACGTAGATGTTCTGGGCGACGGTGAGGTCGGGCATCAGGTTGAGCTCCTGATGGATGATCGTGATGCCGAGCTCCTGCGCCTGCAGCGGGCTGGTGAGCTCGACCTCGCGGCCCTCGAACGTGATGGTGCCCTCGTCCTTGGTGTAGATGCCGGAGAGGATCTTCATCAGCGTGGACTTGCCGGCGCCGTTCTCTCCCACGAGCACGAGCACCTCGCCCTCGCGCACCTCGAGGTGCACATCCTTCAGCGCCTGCACGCCGGGGAATCCCTTGCTGATCCCCTCGACCCTGAGGATGGGTCCACTCATGCGCTCACCTGCTTCCTTGGAGGTCGTCTCGCGATTGGCGGATCATTCCGCCGTAAACATCGGATCAATTCTGCGTCCTGCACCCGGGCTGGTGCAAGTTGTATCTAAATGTATCTAAAGATCATTCGATCGGGAAGACCTGTAATAACATCTTGATCTCGACCGAGGATCCCGTCGCCGCTGACCCGGCTCAGTGCAGCCGAATCGAGTCGACCGCGACGAGCTTGTCGCGGATATAGGCGTTGGCGTGCGCGCCGAGCTCGTCGTTGTCGGTCCAGAGGTTGCGCCAGATGCCCAGCATGCGACTGAGGTCGGGAGCGACCACCGCCGACGAGAACGACTCGAAGACGATCGGCCCGTCGTAGCCGATGCGGCCGAGCGCCTTGAAGAACGTGTCGAAGTCGACCGTGCCGGTGCCCAGATACCCGCGGTGGCTCTCGCCGATGTGCACGTACCGCAGCGCCGGAGCCGCGTCGAGCACCGGGGCGAACATGTCCGACTCCTCGATGTTCATGTGGTACGTGTCCAGGTGCACGCCGAGGTTCGGGCGGTCCACCTCCGCCAGGTACGCCAGGGCCTGCCGCGCGGTGTTGAGCACGTTGGTCTCATAGCGGTTCACCACCTCGAGCGACACCGAGACCCCGCGCTCGGCGGCGTGGTCGGCGACCCGGGCGATCGTGCGACGGCTCGACGCGAGCCCCTCCGGTGTCACCGGGTCCATGTACTTCTGCATGGCGCTGTAGATCACGCCGCAGAAGTGGGTCCCGCCCAGCTCGGCCAGCACGTCGACCGCGCGCAGCAGCAGCGCCTCACCGGCCGCGACCACATCCGGGTCGGAGCTCGTGACGTCGGTCTCCGCGGAGAGCCCGAGGGAGGCACTGACCGCGAGACCGTGCTCGGCGAGGGCGCCCTTCGCCGCCGCGACGTCGAACGTGAACGGGTCCATCAGCGGGAACTCGATCAGGTCGAACCCGGCCTGCTTCGTCTTCTCCACCGCGAGGCGGATGCCGTCGGCGTCGAAGGTTCCGGTCCAGACGAGTCCGTGACAGCCGATGTTCATGAGACCTCTCCCGGCGGGTGTGCGGCACCGTCGCCGTCCGGACTTGGCACGTTCCAATTCCGGGTTCGACACACGTTAGGTCCGACGACGACGGCCTGTCAAGAACTTTCTTGGCACGTTCCAATCCCTCGGCTAGCCTGGTGTCGCCGCCGGGGTCGCCTCGGCCCGTATCGACGAAGGAGACCGATGCCCGCCAGCGTGAAAGACGTGGCCGCCCTCGCCGGCGTCTCCTCCTCGACGGTCTCCAACTACCTCAACCACCCCCACGTGCTCGGGGAGGGCAGCCGGGAGAAGGTGCGGGCGGCCATCGAGCAGCTGGGCTTCGTGCCGAACGAATCGGCGCGGCAGCTGCGGGCGGGGTCGAGCAAGGCCCTGGCGCTGATCCTCCTCGACGCCTGGCTGCCGTACTTCCACGAGCTGTCCCGCGGTGTCGACGACGTGGCACGCGAGGGCGGCTGGTCGCTCTTCTTCAGCAACAGCGACCGGGATGCCGACCGCGAGCAGCGCAACATCGACATGTTCGAGGCGCATCGGGTGCAGGGCATCGTCATCTACCCGCTCGGCGACGTGGTGCCGCGCCTGGAGCGACTCGCCGATCGCGGCATCCGCTCCGTCGTGGTCGGGCCGATCCGCGAATCCGCCACCGTCGCCTCCGTGCTGTTCGACGACCGCGCGGGCGGACGGCTCGCCGGCGAGCACCTCGTCGACCTCGGGCGGCGGCGCATCCTCTTCCTGGGCAACCCCGCGGTGACCGAGTCGAACGACCGCCTGGCGGGACTGCGTGACGCCACGGCGGGCACGGGCGCGGAGGTCGAGGTGCGGGAGGTCGGGCACCTCGCCACCGAGGACGGACTGACCGCGGGCGCGGAGATCGTGGCGCAACCCGCGGACGAACGGCCCGACGCGATCTTCGCCGCGAACGACATGGTGGCGCTCGGCGTGCTGACACAGCTGCTGCGGCACGGCATCCGCGTGCCGGAGGACATCGCGCTGGTCGGCTTCGACGACGTGGCCGAGGCGCACCAGAGCGTCGTGCCGCTCACGAGCGTCCGCCAGCCCGGCTACGAGATCGGTCGCGCGGCCGGTGCAGCGCTGCTGGCTCAGCTCGCCGACCCCGCGGCTCCCCCGCCCGCGACCCCGCCGTTCCCCGCCGAGCTCATCATCCGCGAATCCACCCGCGGCCGCTGACCCGCATCACACCGCACGCACCGTGGGCGCCGGATCCGGGTCACACCTCCGGAGAAGGGGCGCGTCCGGCGCCGGTAGCGCGCGGGAGGCCGGGTGTCCCCGCTGTTCCCCTGAGTCATGAACCGATCGTCAGGCGGAGGGGTGGCCGACGACGCCCTTGCGGAGCAGGGCGTTGCCGTACTTGCGGGTCTCGCCCGTGCGCACCAGGAGATACGCGTCCTTCGCGACGCCGTAGTAGGCGAAGCGCTCCACGAACCGGGTCGTGTCGACCGCCGTGCCCGCCGCGTCCATGAGCTCGCGCTGCACGTCGAGCACCTCCCCGTCGGCTGACGCCATCAGGTCGAGGCCGGGCGCATCGTCGAGGGGCAGCACCGTGCGGATCGCCGCGACGACCTCGGGCGTCGTCGTGCCGGGGAGGTCGACCACCCGGGCGCCCAGCCCCCACGCGGGGAAGTGCGCATCGGCGACGACCACGGCGTCGGAGTGCCCCATGCGGTCGAGGTGCAGCAGCAGTTCGCCGGTCAGCAGCGGGTGGATTCCTTCGAGCACGACGGCTCCTCTCGGGTCAGGCGGGGATGAGACCCTCGGCGGCGAGGTTCTCCCACAGTGCAGACGGGATCTCCCGCGCAGCGTACTCGGCGTTCTGCGTCAGCTGTGCGGGGCGACTGCCGCCCACGACCACCGAGCGCACCACGTCGGACTGCAGCGGGAACTGGATCGCGGCCGCGGGCAGCGGCACCCCGTGGTCGGCGCACACCGCGGCGATGCGCACCAGCCGGTCCCACAGCTCGTCGGGCAGCTGCCCGTACTCGTAGCGTCCGTCGCGCCGCGGCTCGTTCGACGCGAGCAGCCCGGAGTTGAACACCGAGGCCGCCACGATGCCGGTCGAGGTCTCGCGGCACGCCGGCAGCACGTCGACCGCGGCGGGCTGTTCGAGCAGCGTGTACCGCCCGGCGACCATGACGAGGTCGAGGTCCGCGGCCCGCACCGACGCGGCGAGCGCCTCCGACACCATCGAGCCGATGCCGATCGCGGTCACCTCGCCGTCCGCACGCACCTGCTCCAGCGCGGGGAGGGCCTCCGCCAGCGCGAGGTCGAGGTCGTGGCGCTCGGGGTCGTGCAGGTAGAGCAGGTCGATGCGCTCGATGCCGAGGCGTTCGCGCGACTCGTCGAGGCTCGTGCGGATGCCCTCCGCCGAGAAGTCCCACACGCGCTGCAGGTCGTCGGGCACGTGGAAGTCGTTCGCGGTGTCGAGACCGCCCGCGTGGTCGGGGTTGGGGCGCAGCAGCCGTCCGACCTTGGTGGACAGCACGTACTCGTCGCGGGGCTTCGTGCGCAGGAAGGCGCCGAGACGACGCTCGGACAGCCCGAGCCCGTAGTGCGGCGCGGTGTCGTAGAAGCGGATGCCGCTCTCCCACGCCGCGTCCAGCACGGCCCAGGCGTCGTCGTCGGACAGCTCCCGGAACAGGTTGCCGACGTTCGCGGCACCGTAGCCGAGCGTCGGGACGGCCAGGCGGTCAGGCACCGACATGCGCACCCGTCCAGGTGTACTCGGCGATGCTGTCGGCCTTCATCTCCATGCCGGTACCGGGCGCGGTGGGCGCCATGTACGAGCCGCCCTGGATGTCGGTCGGCACGACGAAGTGCTCGTGCAGGTGGTCGACGAACTCGATCAGCCGGCCCTCGCGCGTGCCCGAGACGGCGACGAAGTCGAACATCGACAGGTGCTGCACGGCCTCGCACAGCCCGACGCCGCCGGCGTGCGGGCAGACCGGCACGTCGAACTTCGCGGCGAGCAGCAGGTTCGCGATGTTCTCGTTGACCCCGGCCACGCGCACGGCGTCGATCTGCATGACGGAGATCGCGTCGGCCTGCAGCAGCTGCTTGAAGATCATGCGGTTCTGCGCGTGCTCGCCGGTGGCGACGCGGATGGGCGCCACCCCGCGGGCGATCTCGGCGTGCCCGAGGATGTCGTCGGGGCTCGTGGGCTCCTCGATCCAGGCGGGGTGGAACTCGGCGAGGGCGTTCACCCACTCGATCGCCTCCGATACCTCCCAGCGCTGGTTGGCATCGATCGCGATCGGGAAGTCGGGGCCGCAGACCTCGCGCGCCTTGCGGAAGCGGCGGATGTCGTCCTGCAGGTCGGCGCCGACCTTGAGCTTGATCTGCGTGAAGCCGTCGGCCATCGCCTCGCGCGCCAGGCGTTCGAGCTTCTCGTCGGAGTAGCCCAGCCACCCCGGGCTGGTGGTGTAGCCGGGGTAGCCGGTGGCGAGCAGCTGCTGCTCCCGCTCGGCGCGACCGGGCTCGGCGGCGCGGAGGATGTCCAGCGCCTCGTCGCGGGTGAGGGCGTTGGTGAGGTAGCGGAAGTCGACCAGGTCGACCAGCTCCTCCGGCGTCATCCGGGCGAGGAGCTGCCACAGCGGCAGGCCCGCGCGCTTGGCCTTGATATCCCACAGCGCGTTGATCACGGCGCCGATGGCCATGTGCATGACGCCCTTCTCCGGCCCGAGCCAGCGCAGCTGCGAGTCGCCGATGATCTCGCGGAAGGTGCCGCCCATGTCGTCGAGCAGCGGCTCGAGCTCCCGGCCGACCAGGTGCCCCGCGAGGGCGTCGATCGCAGCCACCTGCACGTCGTTGCCCCGTCCGATCGTGAACACGAACGCGTGCCCCTCGATGTCGTCCTCCGCATCCGTGCGCACGATGACGTACGCGGCGGAGTAGTCGGGGTCGGGGTTCATCGCGTCCGACCCGTCCAGGCTCAGGGACGTAGGGAAGCGGATGTCGGTGGTGTCGAGGGCGACGATACGGCTCACGGGATTCCTCTCCATGCACGGGACTTCTTCCGTGCGGATCCCTTGGAGTGTAAACATCCGATGTCTATACTGTCAACGAGACCGGCCGCCGCAGAGCGGCTTCCCGAACGATCAGGAGAATCATGAAGTTCGCGCGGCTCGGCACCCCTGGGGCGGAGATCCCCGTCCTCGTGGAGGGTGACCGCTACCTCGACCTCCGCCCACTGACATCCGATGTCAACGGCGACTTCCTCGCCGGAGACGTCGCCGCCCGCGTCGCCGCCGCGCGCGACGCCGGAGAGCTCCCCGAGCTGCCCGACGCTGCGGGGATGCGCGTCGGCGCCCCCATCGCCCGCCCCAGCGCGGTCATCTGCATCGGCATGAACTACGCCGCGCACGCGGCCGAGTCCGGCTCCGAGCCGCCGACCATCCCGATCATCTTCCTCAAGACCCCGAACACCGTGGTCGGCCCGAACGACACCGTCACGATTCCGCGCGGCAGCGAGAAGACCGACTGGGAGGTCGAGCTCGGCATCGTGATCGGCGCCCGCGCCGCCTACCTCGACTCCCCCGACGAGGCGATGGCGCACGTCGCCGGCTTCGTCGCCGCGAACGACGTGTCGGAGCGCGACTTCCAGATGGCGGTGTCGGGCGGGCAGTGGTCGAAGGGCAAGATCGCGTTCGGCTTCAACCCCACCGGACCGTGGCTGGTCACGCCCGACGAGGTGGACCACCGGGCCCTCGGCCTCCGCAGCTTCGTCAACGGCGAGCCGCGGCAGGACTCGAACACGAGCGACATGATCTTCCCCGTCGAGCAGATCGTGCACCACCTGTCGCAGTACGTGACGCTGGAGCCCGGCGACCTGATCCTCACCGGCACCCCGCAGGGCGTGGCCCTGTCGGGCAAGTACCCCTATCTCGCCCCGGGCGACGTGGTGGAGATCGAGATCGACGGCCTCGGCCGGCAGCGACAGGAGTTCGTGGCATGGGAGGCGCAGAAGTGAGCGGAACGATGGACGGCCTGGTGGCGATCGTCACGGGCGGAGCCTCCGGCATCGGCGCGGCGATCGCCCGCCGACTGCACGACGACGGCGCCACGATCGCCGTGCTCGACCGTGACACGACGAACGCCGACGAGAGCTTCGCCGCGTTCACGGCCGACGTGTCCGACCGCGCGAGCGTCGACGCGGCCGTGGCCGCGGTCGCCGAGCGCTTCGGCCGCATCGACATCGTGGTCAACAACGCCGGCATCGGCGCGCAGGGCGACATCGCCGCGAACGACGACGACGAGTGGGCGCGCGTGCTCTCGATCAACGTGACCGGCATCGCCCGCGTGACCTCGGCGGCACTGCCGTGGCTGCGGAAGTCGCCCGCCGCCGCCGTGTGCAACACCGCGTCGATCGCCTCCACCACCGGCCTCCCGCAGCGCGCGCTCTACTCCGCGTCGAAGGGCGCCGTGTCGGCCCTCACCCGCGCGATGGCCGCCGATCACCTGCGCGAGGGCATCCGCGTCAACGCCGTGAACCCCGGCACCGCCGACACCCCCTGGGTCGGGCGGCTGCTCGACTCCGCCGCCGACCCCGAGGCCGAGCGCGCCGCCCTCGAAGCACGACAGCCCCACGGACGGCTCGTCAGCCCGGACGAGGTCGCCGCGGCCGTCGCCTACCTGGTGGGACCGGGCGCGGGCTCGACCACGGGCACGTTCCTCGAGGTGGACGGCGGGATGGCGCAGCTGCGGCTCCGCCCCGAGTGACCTCGCACCCTCCTCGACGAGAGGGCCCGGCGACTCCCTGAGCCGCCGGGCCCTTTCGCGTGTGGGCTGCCGTGCGGAGTCGGTGCGGGATCGAAAACGTGCCGCGCAGGGGCTTCGGGGGGGGACATATCGCACGCGCACCGCGCGACGGGATGGGGCGGGGGGGTCAGAGGCGGTAGAACGCGGCGGCGGTGTCGTGGAAGAGGGCGGTCCGGTCGATGCCGCGGGAGTCCGCCCACGTCGAGACCGCGTCGGCCCAGCGGCTGCGGGCGGTCGGCTGATACGTCGACGGGGCGTCCGAGGCGGCGTCCGTGCGGGCCGGGCCGACCGCGGAGACCGGCCAGTCGGTACCCCACATCAGGCGCTCCGGCCCGAAGACGTCGGCCGCGGTGTCCAGGAACGGCTCGAGCTGCGCGAGGCTCCAGTCACCACCCGCCTCCGCCGGAAGGCCCGACACCTTGCAGTACACCTGCGGGTGGCGTGCGAGCTCGGCGAGGTCACGCTCCCACTCCGCGGTCGGGGCCAGCGGAGCGTGCGCGGTGCCGACCGCGGGCTTGCCGAGGTGATCCAGCACCATGCGCAGCTCGGGGATCGCGGCGGACAGCCGCGCGACGTCGGGCAGCTGCCACGACCGCACGCACGCGTCGAACGCCCAGCCGTGGGCCGCGACCTCTCGCGCGCCCGTCACGAACGCGGACGACAGCGCCACCGCATCCGGCTCGTCCTGCAGGATGTGCCGCACGCCCACCACCAGCGGCTCCGCCGTGAGGCTCTCCAGGTGCACGGTCGTGTCGGTGCCGCGGTCGAGTCGGGCACCCGCGACGATGCCGACCACCCCGAGCCGCTCGGCCTGTCCCGCGACCCACCGCACCTCGTCGAGCTCGTCGTCGACCGCGGTGCCCGCCTGCACGAAGATCGCGCGCTCCTCGGTCGACCCGTCGATGCGGGCGCTCTCGATCTCCTCCGCGGCGAACCGCCCGGCGAGGGGCCCCTCCAGCCACGAGTAGGTCAGAACCTCCGGGTCCCACAGGTGCAGGTGCGAGTCGAGGGTGCGCATGCCCCCATCCTGCCGTAGACATCCGATCACTGTGCAAGGATGACGCCATGGCTGTCACTGACGAGGCGATCGAGAAGATCAAGGCGATGATCGTGTCGGGCGAACTGGCGCCCGGCGATCGCCTGCCCCCGGAGAAGGAGCTGTCCGAACGACTCGGGCTCTCGCGCAACTCGATGCGCGAGGCGGTCAAGGCGCTCGAGGTGATCCGCGTGCTCGACGTGCGCCGCGGCGACGGCACCTACGTCACGAGCCTGGAGCCGCATCTGCTGCTCGAGGCGATCGCGTTCGTGGTCGACATGCACGACGACGACTCGATGCTGGAGATGTTCGCGGTGCGGCGGATGCTCGAGTCGCAGGCGACCGGGCTCGCCGCGACGCTCGGCAGCGAGGAGGCGATCGCGGCCGTGCAGGAGGAGGTCGCCGGCATCGACGCCGGCGTGAGCATCGAGGAGCTCGTCGACCACGACATCCGCTTCCACCGCGACATCGTGGCGATGGCGGGCAACGCCTATCTGGCCAGCCTGATCGAGCACCTGAGCAGCCAGACCGTGCGGGCTCGCGTGTGGCGAGGGCTCACCGAGGGCGGCGCGGTCGAGCGCACGCTGTCGGAGCACCGCGCGATCGCCGACGCCATCGCCCAGCGCGACTCCGCTCTCGCCACGTCGCTCGCCACGGCCCACATCGCGGGCGTGGAGCGCTGGCTGCGGCAGGCCGCGACCGCCTGAGCCGCACCGCGACGGAGCGAGCGGGGCGGGTCAGGCTCCCAGGCGCACCATGGCCGCGTCGAACTCGGCGGCGGAGGCGTCGCTGACCGGGTTGGACAGCACCTGGTCGAGCACGTCGGGGGCGGCGGTGAAGTAAGGCACGCCGGCGCGTCGGAGGCCGACCAGATCCTCCGCCGACCGCAGCGACGCGGCGAGCACGTTCGAGTCGGTCCCCGCGCACATCTCCTGCATCCGCGCGATCACGACCTCGCCGTCGACGCCCGCGTCGCGCATCCGGCCGAGGTAGGGCGCGAGGTACCGGGCGCCGATCGCGGCGCCCGCGAGGGCCTGCGCCACGGAGTACACGGCCGTGACGAGCACGGTCGCCCCGTCGCGCACGAGGGCGGACGCGGCCGCGAAGCCGTCGGGCGTGGCGGGGACCTTCACCGCGACCCGGTCGCCCAGCGCCCGGATGCCCTCGGCGTTGCGCAGGAAGGAGGCGGTGTCGCCACCCCAGGTCTGGAAGAACACCTCGCGGGCACCCTCCTCGACCCATCGGGCGTAGAGGTCGGGGATCTCCGCGGCGGTGCGGCCGCCCCGTTCGAGGATCGTGGGGTTGGTGGTGACCCCGTAGACCACGCCCGCGGCGAGCAGCCGGGAGACGCGGTCGACGTCGGCGCTGTCGACGTACAGGCGGGGCGCGATCGGGGTCATCGGGGTCTCCTCGCGGGAACCTGTCGTTACAGGTTCGGTTTCGGCTAATGTAATGACAGCTCCGAGCCTAGTCAACGCCACCGGAGCGCCCGCGCTGTCGAGGAGGATCAGGAGCGAGATGACACCCGCACACCCCGGTGACCGCACCGGCGTCGTCATCGTCGGCAGCGTCACGGCCGACGTCACCACCTTCTCCGGTCGGCTGCCGGCCCGCGGCGAGACCATCCTGGGCGACGAGTTCACGCTCATGCTCGGCGGCAAGGGGGCGAATCAGGCGGTCGCGGCCGGACGCTCCGGTGCACGCACGAGCTTCGTCGGCTGCGTGGGAGACGACCTGTTCCACGACCTCGTGGTGGACGGGCTCACGGCCGCCGGCGTCGACCTCACCCACCTGCGCACGGTCCCCGGCCCCACGGGCATCGCGCACATCCGCGTCGACGCGTCGGCGCAGAACGACATCGTGATGGTGCCGCTCGCGAACGCCGCGCTCAGCACCGCGCAGATCGACGAGGCGCTCACCGCCCTCGCCCCCACCACCTCCGTCCTGCTGACCCAGCTGGAGACGCCGTCGGCGCTGACCGCCCACATCACGGCGCGTGGCCGGGAGCACGGCATGACCGTGATCCTCGACCCCGCCCCCGCCACGGAGCTCCCGCCCGCCCTCTGGCGCAGCATCGACATCGTCACGCCCAACGAGACCGAGGCGTCGCTCATCAGCGGCATCGAGGTGACCGACGCGGCGTCGGCCGAGCGCGCGGGCCGCTGGTTCCTCGCCCAGGGCGTGGGCGCCGCGGTCGTCACGCTCGCCGGACAGGGGTCGTGCGTGGTCACCGCGGAGGGCGCCACGGTCGTCCCGCCGTTCCCCGTCGAGGCCGTCGACACCACGGCCGCGGGCGACGCCTACGCGGGCTACCTCGGTGCCGCCCTCGCGAGCGGCAGCACCCTCACCGACGCCGTGCGCCTGGCGACCGCCGCCGGCGCCCTCGCCGTCACGAAGCAGGGCGCGTCGCCGAGCCTTCCGCACCGCGCCGAGGTCGACGCGTTCCTCACCGAGCGCGACACCGCCCCCGTCGCGAACTGACCAGCCAGGAGCACCGATGCGCAAGACGTCCACCACGATCAACCCCGCCCTGTCCCGGGTGATCAGCGAGACCGGCCACACCGACACGATCGTCGTGACCGACGCCGGCCTTCCCATCCCCCCGGGGTCGGAGCGCATCGACCTGGCCTACCGCCCGGGCGCCCCCGCCTTCCTCGACGTGCTCGACACCGTGCTCGCCGAGCTCGTGGTGGAGGGCGCCACGGTATCCGCGGAGGTCGCGGAGAAGAGCCCGGAGGTGCTGGATGCCCTGCGCGAGCGCTTCGCCGGGATGGGCTTCGAGATCGACCTGGTGCCGCACGTCGAGTTCAAGCAGCGCACCCGCACGGCACGGGCGTTCGTGCGCTCCGGCGAGTTCACCCCGTATGCGAACGTGATCCTGCACGCGGGGGTGGCGTACTGATGACCACCGTCGAGGACGCGATCGACCGCCACTCCGCCGCCCCCATGTACGACCAGCTGCGGCAGCTGATCATCGACGGTATCGCCCGCGACGGCCTGCAGCCCGGCGACCCGCTGCCCGGCGAGCACCGCCTGTGCGAGCGCTACGGCATCTCGCGCACGGTCGTGCGCCAGGCGCTCGCGCAGCTCGAGCACGAGGGGCTGGTCGAGCGGGTGAAGGGCAAGGGCACGTTCGTCTCCCGCCCGCGCACGAGCGAGAGCCTGGTGCACACCCTCGTCGGCCTGTACGACGACGTGGAGCGTCGCGGCGGGCACGTGCACAGCGACGTGCTGCGGCACGAGCAGACCGTGGCCGACGAGGAGGTCGCGCTGGCGCTGGAAGTGCCGGTCGGGTCGCCCGTGGTGGCGCTCGAGCGGCTGCGGCACGTCGACGGGGAGCCCTGGTCGCTGTCGACCACGTGGATGCCCGAGGCCGTCGGCGGGGTCACGCTCGGCGCCGACCTGACCGAGGCGTCGCTGTACCGGCTGCTGGCGATGCACGGCATCGTGGCGACGCACGGCGTGCGCTCGGCGGAGGCGACCGTCGCCACGCACGAGCAGGCGCAGCACCTGGGCGTCAGCGCCGGCTCGGCCCTGCTCCGGCTGCGCAGCGTCAGCCGCAGCGAGGACGGCACGCCCATCGAGTACTTCATCGCCTACCACCGCGGCGACCGTTCGCGCTTCGAGTTCCAGTTGCAGCAGGAGCAGTCGCAGGCGTCGCTGCTGCACGTCGACGGCGACGGCGGGGCCTCGCCCGCGGGTACCGTCGGCTGAGGGCAGCCCCACTACGCTCGAAGACATGAGCGACTGGACCAGCACCGCGATCGCCCTGCTGGAAGCCGACGCGAACCGCAGCGCCGACACGCACCTGCACCTGTTCCCGCTGCCGGCCGAGTGGGGCATCGACCTGTACCTGAAGGACGAGTCGGTGCACCCGACGGGCTCGCTCAAGCACCGGCTGGCGCGGTCGCTGCTGCTGTACGGGCTGGTGAACGGGCGCATCCGCGAGGACACGACGCTGGTGGAGTCGTCGAGCGGGTCGACCGCCGTGTCCGAGGCGTACTTCGCGCGGATGCTCGGTCTGCCGTTCATCACCGTGGTACCCCGGTCGACCGTGCAGGAGAAGATCGACCTGATCGAGTTCTACGGCGGGACCTGTCACTTCGTGGACCGCGCAGAGGACATGTCGCCGGAGGCCCAGCGCCTGGCGTCGGTGTGCGGCGGCCACTACCTCGACCAGTTCACGTTCGCGGAGCGCGCGACCGACTGGCGCGGCAACAACAACATCGCGGAGAGCGTGTTCAGCCAGCTCGCCCAGGAGCGGCATCCGATCCCGCGGTGGATCGTCATGGGTGCGGGCACCGGCGGCACGAGCGCGACCTTCGGCCGCTACGTGCGCTACCGCCGGCACGACACCCGGATCGCCGTGGTCGACCCCGAGGGCTCCGCCTTCTACGACGGCTGGGCCGGGACCGTCGACCCGCCCGCCGGGCGCCCGAGCCGCATCGAGGGCATCGGCCGCCCCCGCGTGGAGGCATCCTTCGTCCCGACCGTGATCGACGAGATGATCCAGGTGCCCGACGCGGGCTCGATCGCCGCGATCCGCCTGCTGCGCGAGCGCACGCTGCACTGGGCGGGCGGCTCCACCGGCACCAACCTCTCCGGTGCGTTCCAGCTCATCGCTCGCATGCGAGCCGCGGGTGAGACCGGCAGCGTCGTGACCCTCATCTGCGACAGCGGCGTGCGCTACGCCAACACCTACTACTCCGACGAGTGGGTCGCGCAGCAGGGGTGGGACCTCGCCCCGCACCGCGCCCGCCTGGAGCACTTCCTCGCGACCGGGGTCTGGGCGGACTGATGCTCGCGGTGCCGGGTCAGCCGAGCTCGCCGGAGCCGTAGGGTCGCACCGGCTGCTGCTTCTGGAACTCGTATTCCCCGCCCTGGCGCCCGCCGAACGGACGACCGTGGTCGGCGAACTCCTCCCGGTAGTAGGCGAGGCGCCAGGTGCCCAGCTCGATCCGCGAGCCCGTGCGGAGGATGCGCGCGCCGTCCGAGCTGTGCGGCAGGTTCGGCCACCCGCCGCCGGTGGGGGCGTGCGGGTACAGCACGTACTCGTCGTCCTCGTTGTGCCGGATCTCGGCGTGCACCGCTTCGAGTCCGTCGAGCCGCAGATCGGCGTCGGGACTCGAGCCGATCACGGTCCGGTCGGGCAGCAGGTCGAACTCGCGCGGACGACTGCGGTCCCAGTCGCCCGAGCCGACCGAGAAGATCAGGCGCGGGCGTCCCGAGCCGGGCAGGTAGTGCGTCGTGGTCACGCGGCGGCGGACGTGGCGCACCACGGTGGGCACGAGCGGGAACAGCGTGCCGGGCGGGATGGAGAGCAGCGAGCCGCCGCCGCGGTCGCGGTCGCGGCGCTGCAGTTCCGTCAGCAACGTGGTGAGGTGGCCGAGCCGGATGTGCGGTGATCCCGCGACCGCGCGACCCACGGGTCCCGACCGCACGTCGCCGAACTCCACCAGGGTGCCGCGCGGTCCCTCCACCCGCACCCGGATGCCGCGGCGCGCGAGGCCGTCCGCGACGGGGGCGAGCTGCGCGAGGTCGCGGCGACCCATGCCGCCGAGGGTGGACGTGTCCGCGATCGTGATGACGACCTCGCGTCCCGCCGCGTGCACGGTGAACCGCGTGGGGGTGTCGTCGTCCGGGCCGCGGTGCTCGACCTCCAGGTCGATGTCGAGGCGGATCATGGCCGTATCCGCTCAGGCGGCGTGCGGTCCGTCGGTGGCGCGGTCGCTCGTGGTCACCCGCAGGGTGCCGTTGAACTTCCAGGTGGCGCGGGGCGCGTCGGGGCCGATGTCGCGCGGCACCTCGACGGTCATGTCCTCGAAGGTGTAGTTCACCGCCGCTCCTCGGCCGGTCAGGTACGCCCACATCTCCCGGCCGAGATCGGTCCAGTCGGTGATGGAGGCGCCGGTCGGGCCGGTGGAAGACGAGAACAGTTCGGCGGGGTGGTTCGTGTCGCTCATGGCGTGCTCCTTTGCCGGGTCCGGGTGTGTGGATGCGATTATGCGCGCGGTCCCGATCGATGTCCATCAGTTTCTGGGCACCGTCTAAAAAAGCACCACCGGGACCGGAGAGTGCCGACAAGATCGGGTTCGGGTGCATCCGCCGACCGCCCTCGCCCGGAATAAGGGGGCAATGGGTGGCGACCGCCGCCCCTGTTCAAGGAGGAGCATCGTGCGAAGAATCACCACAGCCGGCCTCGTCGTCGGACTACTGGCCGCAGCGGCCCTGGCCACGCCCGCGACCGCCGCGACCACCGGCAGCGCCCAGCTCTCGGTGCTGCACGCCATCCCGAACACCCCGGTCGACGTGTACGTCAACGGCGAGCGCACCATCGACGACTTCCAGCCCGGCTCACTGGCCGGTCCGCTGGAACTCCCCGCCGGCAGCTACGAGGTCGCGCTGACCGCGCCGGACGCGGCCGACGCGAGTGCGCCCGTGCTCGGCCCGGCGACGCTGACCCTTACGGCCGGTGCCAACTACACCGCCGTCGCGCACCTCACCGAGGCGGGCGACCCCGGGCTGAACCTCTTCACGAACGACACGTCCCCCACCGCACCCGGCCAGGGGCGGCTCACGGTCCGTCACGTCGCGGCCGCGCCCGCCGTCGACATCCTCGCCGGCGGCTCACCGGTGGTCGAGGATCTGACCAACCCGAACGAGGCGACGCTGAACCTGCCCGCCGGGAACGTCTCGGCCGCCGTCGCCCTCGCCGGCACCACCGACCCCGTGCTCGGCCCGCAGGACGTGGCGGTGCAGGACGGCGTGCTCACGATCCTGTACGCGTGGGGCAGCGCCGAGGAGGGCACCCTCGCCATCGCCGCACAGACGGTCTCGGGACTGCACACCAACCCCGGCGGCGTGCCCTCCGGCACCGCGGGCTACGCGGCGCAGCGGGACGCCGACACCGTCATCGTCCTGGCGACGGCACTGATCGGCCTGGCGATGATCGCGGCTGCGGGTGCGACCGTCGCCGTGCGTCGTCAGCGGATCGCGCGCCGATGAGACCGGGGGCGCTGCGCCGCCGCATCCGGCGAGGACTCCTCGCCGGATGCGGTGCCGCGTGCGCGGCGCTCCTGATCGCCTGCACCCCCGTGGGGGCGGGCGAGGTGATGACGTCGGATCCCCCCTCCGACCCCCCACGCTCGCCGTCGCCCGCCCCCACCTCGATGCTGCGCCCGGAGACGCACTCCGCCGAGCTGCCCGCACCGCAGCCCACGACCCCTCCGACCCGGCTGCGCATCCCCGACCTCGGCGTCGACATGACCGTGGTCGACGTGGGAGTGGAGCCGACAGGGCAGATGCAGCTCCCGGAGGACCCGGCGGTGGCGGGGTGGTACCGGTACGGCGCCGATGCCGCCAGCACGGCCGGACTCGTCGTGCTGGCCGCGCACGTGGACGCCGTCGGATACCCCATCGGCCCGCTCTCCCGGTTGCGCGAGCTCGGTGCCGGAGCGACCGTCGAGGTGACCGACGCGAACGGCGTGCCCCGGACCTACGCGGTGGAGTCGCTGGCCTTCTACGAGAAGGCGGCTCTCCCCACCGGGGAGCTGTTCGCCAGGGAGGGCCCGCCCGGCCTGGTCCTCATCACGTGCGGAGGACCCTTCGACAGCACGACCGGTCACTACCGCGATAATGTCGTCGCCATCGCACGGCCCGCCTGACCACCCGTACCCGACGCCCCGAACGGAAGGGAGGCGCGCATGACCTCCGCGGACGACCCCGACGACGAGACGCAGCTCAACGAGCGCTTCGTCCGGGGCGACGAGGATGCCCTCGCCGAGCTGTATCGGCGGTGGTCGCCGGTGGTGTTCACGCTCGCGTTGCGCTCCCTCGGCGATCGCGCCGACGCCGCCGACGTGACGCAGCGCACGTTCGTGTCGGCCTGGACGTCGAGAACGGGGTACGACCCGTCGAAGGCCCGCCTGAGCACGTGGCTGGTGACCATCGCCCGGCGCCGCATCGCCGACATGCACGAGTCGCGGGCCCGCATCCAGCGGCTGCAGGAGGAGATGATGCGCGTCACCTCTCCCGACGATCTCGTCAGCGCACCGGTCGACCTGTCGCAGTCCATCCTGATCGCGAACGAGATGCGGCAGCTGCGACCCGAGGCGCGCGAGGTCATGCGGCTGGCGTTCTTCGACGACCTGACGCACGAGGAGATCGCCCGACGGCTGGACATGCCACTGGGTACCGTGAAGAGCCACATCCGCCGGAGCCTCTCCCGAATGCGCGACCGATTGGAGGTCAACCGTGTCGCACCTTGACCCCGAGCAGCTCGCCCTGCTCGCGCTCGGCGAGCCGGTCGCCTCCGAGCGCGAGCGCGCGCACCTCGACCAGTGCCGGGCGTGCGCCGCCGAGATCGCCGACCTCGCCCACGCGGCGGGTGTCGCGCGGTCGACCGTCGCCGACGCGGAGCTGGAGTCGCCGCCCGCCGACGTGTGGGCGCGCATGCACGACGAGCTGGGCCTGCCGGAGCGGCTCCGGGCCGACCCTCTCCGCCCGGCGGAACCGACAGCGGGCGAGCCGTCCTCCGCCCCACGCCCGCGGCGCAGAACCGCCGCCCGCTGGTGGGTGCTCGCCGCCGTCACGGTCCTCGTCGTCACCGTGGGCGTGAGCACGTGGACGGTGATCTCGGCCGCGCTCCGGCCGGTCACGGTCGCCACGGCGACGCTCGACCCGTTCCCCGACCACCCCGATGCGATCGGCACGGCAGAGGTGGACGAGGACCGCGACGGCGCGCGCACCCTCACGGTGTCGCTCGACGGCGAGGTCGGGTCGGAGGACTACCGGGAGGTCTGGCTCATCCGCAACGACGGGAAGGCGCTCATTAGCCTCGGCGTGCTCGACGCCGCGACCGGCGCATTCGCCATCCCCGCGAACGTCGACCTCGACGAGTACGACCTCGTCGACATCTCGTTCGAACCCATCGACGGCGACCCGGCCCACTCGGGGAACTCCATCGTGCGCGGCACGCTCGACTTCAGCTGAGCGGAGCGCACGACGCCCGCGTCAAGGGCATGTCCCGAACGCCGAACGCCCCCTACGCTGAGGCCATGACCACACTCATCCTCACTGTCGCGGGTGCCGACCGGCCGGGACTCGTCGCGGCGGTCGCCGACGTCGTCGACGCCCACGGCGGCAACTGGGAGAACAGCTCGCTGGCCGAGCTCGCGGGAACGTTCGCGGGCGTGATCGAGGTGTCGGTGCCGACCGACCGCGCGGGCGACCTGGAGACCGCGCTCCGGGCGATCCAGGGTCAGGGGCTCCTGACCCTGTCGGTGCTCACCGGGACCCGCGGCGTGGCGGAGGAGGACGAGGAGCGGCTGCTGGTGATGCAGGTGCTCGGCAACGACCATCCCGGGATCGTGCGGGAGGTGTCGGCCGTGCTGAACGCGCACGCGCTGAGCATCGAGGAGCTCGCGACCGAGACCCGCGATGCGGCGATGGCGGGCGGACGGCTGTTCGAGGCGTCGGTGATCGCGAAGGTGCCGCCGACGGTCGACCTCGACGCGCTGCGGGCCGACCTGGAGCGACTCGCGACCGAGATCCAGGTCGACATCACCCTCGGCTGAGCGGACCCCGCCGGCGCGCACTCAGGCGGACGGCGTCTCCGCGGTCGGGACGTCGTCGAGCCCGGAGTACCGCCGCACCCAGTACTCGGTGTACGCGACATGCGCGGATGCCGCGGCCGACGCGGCGACGGGATCGGCGGCGGCGAGGCCCCGCAGGATCGCGCGGTGCCCGGCGTCGGAGTGCACCTTGAGCTCCGCGGCGTCGTCGGGCTCCGAGATGCGGTACGCCCGGGAGCGGGAGCGCAGCACGTCGATCAGGCTCGTGAGGGCCTCGTTGCCCGCGACCGCGGAGATGCGCATGTGGAACTCGTGGTCGAGGCGTGACTGCGCCTCGAAGTCGGTCGTGGCCTCGATCTCGTCCAGCACCGCGGCGAGCGCCGCCACGGTGTCTGCGTCGATGCGGGCGGCCGCGAGGGCGGCGGCATGGGGTTCGAGCACCCGGCGCAGCTCGGTCAGCTCCAGCACTCCCGCCATGGGCAGCAGCCCGACGGTGAGCGACAGACTGCCGATGAGGTCGGCCGCGCGCAGCTCGCTGACGTAGCTGCCCGAGCCGTGGCGCGTCTCCAGCACGCCCAGCGCCGCGAGCGTGCGGATGGCCTCGCGCAGCGATCCGCGGGAGACGCCGAGCCGTTCGCACAGCTCCCCCTCGCTGGGCAGGCGGTCGCCGGGGCGCAGCGCACCGTCGGCGATCAGCGCCCGCAGGCCGTGCAACGCCGTGTCGAGTGCGCTCATCGTCATCCTCCCTGACACCCCCGCCCCTCGTGCAGTCTGTCGGAACCGCTCCACGCGACAAACTCGTATGACAACTATGTTTCATCCTCGCGGATTCGTAGCCAAAATCGGGGCCTTGTGGCAAAGTTGTGCAACAACTCGCCCCCACTCATCGATGAGGTCCGATGCCCGCTCCGCTGTTCCCCGCTCCGCTCACGCTGAACTCCGGCCTGCGAGCGCGCGACGCCTGGCCTCTCGACCCCGCGGTCGTGCACCTCAACCACGGGTCGTTCGGCGCGGTGCCGTCGGTCGTGGTCGCACACCAGGACGCCCTGCGTCGCCGCGCCGACCTCAGCCCGGTCGAGTGGTTCCCCCGCATCGCCGAGCGCGTGCAGGACGCCAGGGAGCGCACCGCCCCGTTCGTCGGCGCCCGGGCGGACGACAGCGCCTTCGTGCCCAACGCCTCCGCCGCGGCGACCGTCGTGTACAACGCGCTGCGACTCGAGCACGGCGACGAGATCCTGGTGACGGATCAGGGCTACGGCGCGATCACCATGGGGGCGGAACGCCTCGCCCGCCGCTTCGGGGCGACCGTCCGCACCGTCGCCCTCCCGCTGCTCGCGCCCGACGACGAGATCGTGCAGCTGTTCGCCGACGCCCTCACCCCGCGCACCCGGCTGATCGTCGTCGACCAGATCACCTCGCCCACCGCCCGCCTGCTGCCCACGCGCCGCATCGCCGACCTCGCGGCCGAGCGCGGCGTGCGCACCCTCGTCGACGGCGCCCACGCCCCCGGCCTGATCGCCGACGCCGCCGCGGTCGCGGGCGGCGACTGGTGGTTCGGCAACCTGCACAAGTGGCCCTGCGCCCCCCGCGGCTCGGCCCTGCTCGTCACGGCAGCACCCGACCGCGACGAGCTGTGGCCGCTGATCGACTCGTGGGCCGCCCGCGAGCCCTACCCCGGGCGCTTCGACACCCAGGGCACGATCGACGCCACGACGTACCTGGCCACCCCCACCGCGGTCGAGTTCATCGAGGCCGAGTTCGGGTGGGAGCACGCCCGCGCCGCGATGGCCGAGCGCGCCGACGCCGGGGCCGAGCTGATCGCCGAGGCGCTGCGCCCGTACGGCGACGAGGATCCGCTCACCCCGCTGCCCTCCCCCGTGCCGTCCATGCGCCTGATCCGCCTGCCGCTCGGGCTCGGCGCGACGCGCGAGGAGGCCGACGCGCTGCGCATGGACCTGCTCGACGAGGTCGGCGTGGAGACCGCCTTCACGAGCTTCCGCGGGGTCGGCTACTTCCGCCTCTCCGCGCACCTCTACACCGAGGCCTCCGACGTCGAGGCGTTCGTCGAGCGCTGCATCCCCGCGATCCTGCGCCGCGCCGGCATCCGCCCCGCCGACGCCCTCATCCTCCCCTGACCACCCGCACGACCCGACCCACCCGAAACACACCCACCCATCCCCCACCGAGAGGCACATCGTGAAGAACAAGATCTTGACGACCGCAGCGGGAGTCGGCACCGTCGCCGTCCTCGCACTCACCGGCTGCTCCGGAGGCTCCGGCTCGTCCGGCGGCGACGGAGACGTCACCCTCCAGATGGTCGAGAGCCTGACGAACCCGGCGCGCACCGAGCTCATCCGCGGGCTCCTCGACGACTTCGAGAAGGAGAACCCCGACATCACGGTGAACCTGGTCTCGCCGCCCACCGAGCAGGCCGACCAGAAGATCCAGCAGATGCTCCAGTCCGGCAAGGGCGTCGACGTGCTCGAGGTGCGCGACATCACGGTCGGTCCGTTCGCCAACAACGGCTGGCTGTACGACCTCGGCCCCGACCTGAAGAAGTGGGACGGCTGGGACGCGCTGACCGACAACGCCAAGTCCGCCGGCGTCGCCGAGGACGGCAAGAGCTACTTCGTCCCGTACGGCTTCTACGGCCTGTCGCTGTTCTACCGCACCGACCTCGTGGAGGAGGCGGGCTTCGACGGTCCCCCGCACAGCTGGAAGGACCTGCTGGAGCAGGCGTCCGCGATCCAGGATCCGTCGAACAACATCTACGGCTACGCGTTCCGCGGCGGCCAGAACGCCAACAGCAACGTGGTCGCCGCGATCGAGGCCTACACGATCGACGGGCTCGACACGGAAGATGCGTTCCTCATGGAGGACGGCTCGACGATCTTCGCCGCTCCCGAGGCGCAGGAGGCGGTCGACGACTACTTCGACCTCTTCAAGGAGGCGTCGCCGCCGTCCGCCGTCTCCTGGGGCTACCCCGAGATGGTCGCCGGCTTCACCAACGGCACCACGGCCTTCCTGCTGCAGGACCCCGAGGTGATCGCGACCGTGCAGGACTCCTCCCTCACCGAAGACCAGTGGGACACCGCTCCGCTGCTCGTCGGCCCGTCGGGCAAGGCCGCGCAGCCGCTCGCCGTCGCCGGCTGGGGTGTCGCGAAGAACAGCGAGCACACCGAGGCGGCCGTGAAGCTGGTCGAGTTCCTGTCGTCGGCCGAGCCCGCGACCGAGTTCGCCCAGGCCAACAGCCTCGTGCCGATCATCGCCGCCGCGGCCGACGACGAGTTCTACTCCACGGGCCCCTGGACCAGCTACGTCACCATGACCGAGGACCCGGACACCTACGTCAACGTGCGCCAGCCGCGCGGCGTGAGCTGGTGGACCGAGTGGATCCAGAAGTCCGACCAGGACGTGCAGAGCGTGCTGCTCGGCAACATGTCGACGAAGGACCTGCTCGCCTCGTGGGATGCGTTCTGGACCGAGAAGTACGCCGCGGAGAAGGGCTGACCCGTGGCCCGCACCATCCGTGAAGGGGGCTCCGTCGGCACTGCCGGCGGGGCCTCCCCGGCACGCGGACGGCGTCGGCCGTTCCGCGGCCGTCACGCCCTGACGCTGCTGGCGTTCCTCGCCCCGGCGATCGTGTTCGTCTGCTGGTTCACCTACTGGCCCATGCTGCAGGGCGCCCGCATGGCGTTCCACGACTGGAACCTGTGGGACCTCACGTCGACCCCGTTCGTCGGCTTCGACAACTTCCTCGCCGTGTTCCGCGACCCGGCGTTCCCGACCGTGGCGTGGAACTCCGTGCTGTGGGTGGTCGGCTCGCTCGTGCCCCAGCTCGTCATCGGCTTCCTCATCGCGCTGGCCCTGCGCAAGCGGTTCCGCTTCCGCGGGCTCTACCAGGCGCTGGTGTTCTTCCCGTGGGCGGTGTCGGGCTTCCTCATCGGCATGCTGTTCCGCTGGATGTTCAACGCCGAGTTCGGCGTGGTCAACGACCTGCTCATGAAGGCCGGCCTCATCGACGCCCCCCTGCCCTGGCTGGCCGACCCGAAGCTGGCGATGTTCGCCGTCATCGTCGCGAACATCTGGTACGGCGTGACGTTCTTCGCGATCATGATCCTCGCGGCACTCCAGTCGGTGCCCGACGAGATGCTGGAGGCGGCGAGCCTCGACGGCGCCGGCAAGGTGCGGCAGCTGTTCTCGATCATCATCCCGTACATCTCGATGACGCTGCTGCTGACGATCCTGCTGCGCGTGATCTGGATCTTCAACTTCCCCGACATCATCTACGCGATGACGAACGGCGGCCCGGCCAACCAGACCCACATCATCACGACGTGGATGATCAACTACACGCAGCAGGGCAACTACGGCATCGCGAGCGCCATCGGGCTCATCGTCGTGGCGTTCCTCATGGTGTTCTGCGCCTTCTACCTGATGGCGATGCGGAGGGTGCAGCGATGACCATCACCTCGACCACCCGGACCGGTTCCTCGATCACCGAGACCCGTCGGATCACGGTGCCCGACCCGAAGGCCGCTCCGCGACCGAGGCCGCGGGTGACCGTCGGCGGTGTCGTGCGCGTGGTCGGGCTGGCCCTGTGGCTCCTGATCACGCTGTTCCCGCTGTACTGGATCACGCTCACCGCGTTCAAGTCGCCGGGGACCATCAACCGCTTCCCGATCGAGTACTGGCCGAGCGAGCCCTCGTTCGACAACTTCACGAGCCTGTTCGAGAAGAGCTCGTTCGGGGTCTTCCTGGCCAACTCGGCGATCGTGGCGGTGTCGGCCGGAGCCGTCGCGACGCTCATCGCCCTGCTCAGCGCCTACGTGCTCGCGCGCTTCGAGTTCCGCGGCAAGGGGGCGATCCTCATCGCGTTCCTGCTGACGCAGATGATCCCCGCGTTCATCGCCCTCGGCCCGCTGTACTCGATGATGACCGACCTGGGCCTCGTCGACACCAAGCCCGGACTCATCCTCGTCTACATCGCGATCTGCATCCCGTTCTCCACCGTGATGCTGCGCGGCTTCTTCGAGAACGTGCCCGACGCGCTGGAGGAGGCGGCGATGATCGACGGCTGCTCGCGCCTGGGAGCCCTGTTCCGGGTGCTGGTGCCGGTCATGACGCCCGGCATCATCGCGGCGTTCATCTTCAACTTCGTCAACTGCTGGAACGAGCTGTTCCTGTCGGTCGTGCTGATGAACACCGACGCGAACCGCACCGTGCCCTCGGCGCTGAACGGCTTCATCTCCACGTTCAACATCGACTGGGGCTCCATGTCGGCCGCGGCCGTGCTGACGATCCTGCCGACCATGGTGATGTTCGCCCTCGCCAGCCGCTGGATCGTGCAGGGCCTGACGGCCGGCGCCGTGAAGGAGTAGCCCGCGCGCGGACGAAGGCCCCCTCTCGCCCATCGCGGGAGGGGGCCTTCGCCTGCCCCGGTCAGACCAGGCGGGACTTCGGGGACACGGAGTACGTGTGCTCGGCGTCGCGGTTCACCGTGTCGCCCAGGGCCTCGTCGATCGCGGACAGCGTGTCGGCGTCGAGCGTCACGCCCGAGGCCTTGACGGTGTCGGCGAGCTGCTCGGGCCGGGAGGCGCCCACCAGGGCCGCCGCCACGTTGGGGTTCTGCAGCACCCACGCGATCGCGAGCTGCGGCATCGTGAGCCCCGCCTGCTCGGCGATCGGCTTGAGACGCTGCACCGCGGTGAGGATGTCGTCCTGCAGGAAGCTCTGGATGAACCCGGCCCCGGAGTTCTGATCGGTCGCGCGCGAGCCCTCCGGCACCGGCTGCCCCGGCAGGTACTTGCCGCTGAGCACACCCTGCGCCATCGGCGACCACACGATCTGCGAGATGCCCAGCTCCTCCGACGCGGGCACGACCTTGCCCTCGATCACGCGCCACAGCATCGAGTACTGCGGCTGGTTCGAGATGAGCTGGATGCCGAGCTGCGTCGCCAGCGCGTGACCCTCGCGCAACTGCTCGGCCGTCCACTCCGAGACGCCGATGTAGAGCGCCTTGCCCTGCCGCACGACGTCGGCGAACGCCTGGAACGTCTCCTCCAGCGGGGTCTCGTAGTCGAAGCGGTGCGCCTGGTACAGGTCGACGTAGTCGGTGCCGAGGCGCTTCAGCGAGCCGTTGATCGACTCCATGATGTGCTTGCGGCTCAGCCCGGTGTCGTTCGGGCCCTTCGGGCCGGTCGGGAAGTAGACCTTCGTGAAGATCTCGAGCCCTTCGCGGCGCTGGCCCTCGAGCGCCTTGCCGAGCACGACCTCGGCCGCCGTGTTGGCGTAGGTGTCGGCGGTGTCGAACGTGGTGATGCCGGCGTCGAGCGCCGCATGGACGGTCTTGACGGCCGCGTCGTCTTCGACCTGCGAGGCGTGCGTGACCCAGTTGCCGTAGGTGATCTCCGAGACCTTGAGACCACTGTTGCCGAGATAGCGATAGTTGACCATGGATCAACGCTAGTCCCGGCGGCGGACGCTCAGGCCGGTCGGCCGAGGGATTCCCGATACTCGCCCCACGCCGCGCCCAGGCGGTGCACCCCTTCCGCGAGCACGTCATCGGGCGCCGTGAAGGGCAGGCGCACGTGGTCGTCGGGGGCTGTGGGGGACGCGGCGAAGGCGGCGGTGCCGGCGATCGAGACGCCGTGGGTCGCCGCGACGCGGGCGAGAGCCGACGCGGCCCCCCGGGGCAGCGCGGCCCACAGCGCCAGTCCGCCCCGCGGCGCCACGTACGTCCAGTCGGGCAGGTGCTCGGCCATCAGGTGCTCCAGCAGCCGCAGCCGCTCCCGGTGCACGCGGCTGTTGGCCCGCCGCAGCTCGTCGGCGTGCGCGATGAGGTCGAGCGCGAGCAGCTGACCGGGCACGCTCGTGGACTGGTCGGCGAGCTGCCGGGCGCCGCGCAGACGCCGCACCAGCACCGGGTCGGCACGCAGCCACCCGATCCGCAGCCCCGCCCACGCCCACTTCGACACCGACTCGACGACCATCACGGGGGCGTCCGGTCGTTCCGAGGCGAGCGTGGGCGGCACGACCCCGTCGAACGAGATCCCCGCGACGACGCGGTCCTCGATCACCGGCACACCGTACTGCGCGGCGAGCTCGGCCACGCGGTGCCGGGCCGCGGCGGGCAGGCGCGTGCCCGTGGGGTTCTGGTGGTGGGGGTTGAGCGCCACCAGCACGGGGCGCAGCCGGGCCATCGCCTGCTCCAGCGCGACCACGTCGAGGCCGTCCGTGCCCATCGGCACCCCCTGGACGGTGCCGCCGCGCAGCCCCACGCTGTCGGTCACCCCGGGCCAGGTGATCTCCTCCGCGAGCACGATGTCGCCCGGCTCGACGAGCGCGTTCACCACGAGGCTGATCGCCTGCTGCGCGCCGTGCGTCACCAGGATCTGCTCGGGCGTGGTGGGCGTGCCCTCCGCGCGGTACATCTCGGCGATCAGCTCGCGCAGCACCGGGAGCCCTGCGGGGTCGGTCTCGGGCAGCAGCGCGAGGTCGAGACGCGGCTGATGGTCGCGGATCAGCTGCACGCCGAGCTCCGGGATCTGCGGCACCGTGCGCAGCAGGTCGATCGTGTTCGGCACCGCGGAGAACAGGGCCTCGCCGCGACCGGGACGCGCAGGGGCCGAGGGGGCACCGGTCCCCGCCACGCGGGTGCCGCTCCCCTGCCGCCGCTCCACGAGCTCCTGCTCCGCGAGCACGGCGTAGGCGGAGACGACCGTGCCGCGCGACACCGACACGGCGGACGCCAGGGAGCGCTCGGCCGGCAGCCGGTCGCCCGCGCGGAGCTCGCCACCCGCGATCAGCGCCGAGATGCCGCGCGCGAGCCGGGTCGCCAGCGTTCCGTCGCCGTGGGTCCAGCGGCCGAGCCGAGCGGCCAGCCCCTCGGTCGACACCTCGCCCGCTCGCACCAGCGGAGTCGCGCGACCCGGGGCCGATCCGTGGTCCATCGGCGCCGCATTGGCCCTGTCGTCCGTGTCCATGTGACCCGATTCTGGACCAATGGACACCTCCACCACTACTCTCACGCCGGATCTGGGGCCAATCCCCGCGGATTGGACCATCGACCGGTTGCTCGCTCACCTCGCCGACGACCGTGCGCTCGACGACCCCGCGCTGGTCGGCCCCCTGCGCCGCCTCGACGCCGCGATCACGGGGAGCGACGGCGGGCGGCCGCTCGCCGCGATCGTGCTCGTCCGCTCCCTGGTCCTCGCCGTCGCCGCGACGCCGGCCCTCCGCGCGCGGACCCTGCACGACGTGCTCACGTCCGCCCGCACGCGGGGTGCCGGGGTGCCGCGCGACGCCCGGGCCCCGCACGTCGCCCCCGCGCATCGCCCCGCCGCTGCCGCGGACACGGGCACCGCGGGGCCGTTCACGGCACCGGGCTCCCCCGCCGGCGCACGGACCCCCGTGCGGGACGCGGATCCCTCAGCCAGCGCGGGGCGCGCGAGCGGCCGCGAGCGTCAGGTGGCCTGAGCGCCCGGGGTCGTGACGATGTCGGCGCGGTCGCGGAAGCCCTCGGCCGTCACCCGGTCGAGCGCCACCTGCTTGCGGATCGCGACGGCCTTCTCGTACAGGCTCGGGTCGCCGTAGCTCGTGAGCACCTTCACCAGCACCGGCAGCAGCTCGATCATGAAGAACAGCGCGGCGATCAGGATGTGCGCCCACAGGATGGCCGGCTCCTTCTCGCTGAGCCGGTTGAGTCCGCTGATCTGGCTGAGCAGCCCCACCGCACCCGCGTTGCCCTGCGCGACGGCATCCGCGCGGGCGTTGTACGCGGCGAGCGCCTGGTCATACGTCTCGCGCGCGGCCGGAAGCTCGTCCTTCGCCTGCTGGCGGTTCTGCGTCTCGGAGGTCGAGGTGTTCTCCTTGGCGGCGGTGCCGGCGGCCGCGAGCTCGTCGTTGGCCGTGCGCAGCTGGGCGGCCAGCGCGTCGTAGGTCTGCTGCGCCTCGGCGAGCTGGGCCTGCGCGGCCTGCGAGCTCGCGCCCTCGCCGTTCACCCCGGTGCACCCGGGGACGGTGCCAGCGCCCTCGCCCGTCAGCTCGCACTGGTAGAGCACGCGCGCCTGGTCGATCACGGCCTGCTGCGCGGTCATCTTCGCGGTGAGGTCGTCGACCGTGGCCTGCGCGGCCGACTCGCTGGCGGACGACGAGTCGGTGCCCGCGACGATCCCGGTCGCCGCCTGGTTCTCCAGCTCCGAGACCCGCTCGGAGGCGGCGTCGAGGGCCTTGCGCTCCGGGCCCGATTCGAGCGCCTCCTGATCGGACTGCGCCTGGACGATGTTGGTCGCGGCGACCTCGCGAGAGATGTCGTTGTGGAAGATCTGCAGCACGAGCGGCTCCGCCACGACGAAGCCGATGATGGCCGCCATGATCACCCGCGGGATCGCCAGCCCGATGAGCTTCCACACGTTCCTGGTCGACGTCATGGTCGAGGTGAGGAACCGGTCGAGGTTGAAGATGATGAGCGCCCACACCACCGCGAGCGGCACCGCGAGCCAGATCGCGGCCTGCACACCCGTGGTCAGCGCGAACAGCATCGAGATCGCGGACACCAGTGCGGTGCCGGCGAGCACGAAGAACATCTGCACGAAGCGGGGCGTCTCGCCGGGCACGCGGTCGAGGATCTCGCCCTCCGCGCCGCCGAGGATCGCGAGGGCGCGGAGTCGCTCGGCGGCCGTGCGGCGACGACGGGGCGGGCGGGCGCGACGCGCGCGGGCCGGCTGCTCCTCGGTTGCGGCATCGGCGTCGGCGTCCTCCGTCGTCCGCACGGACTCGGCATGCTCCGGAGCGTCGACGAAGGGGTCGGGGTCGGGTCCCGTCGGCTCGAACTCGCGCAGGAAGTCGAGGTCATCCGTCTCGGCGTTCGGGTCGCCGTCGAGGATGATCCGACCCTGCGAGTCGAAGCGACCCGGGCGATGGGCGGAATAGGGCATCCGGACAGGGTACGAAGCCCGCCTTGGAGTCGCTCTCAGGAAAGCCCTGTTCAGGCCATCGCGGCGGCGGCGGCCTCGTCCTCGGTGGTGGCGACGAGCTGACCGCACGCCCCGTCGATCTCCTTGCCGCGGGTGTCGCGGAGGGTGGTCGGGATGCCGGCGTCGTTGAGGCGGCGCACGAACTCGTCGGTCACGTCACGCTCGGACGAGGTCCAGATCGACCCGGGCGTCGGGTTCAGCGGGATCGGGTTGACGTGCACCCAGCCGCGACCGCGCTGGTTGAGCTTCTCGGCCAGCAGGTCGGCGCGCCAGGCGTGGTCGTTCATGTCCTTGATGAGCGCGTACTCGATCGACACGCGGCGGCCGGTCTTGGCGTAGTAGTCGTAGGCGGCGTCGAGGGCCTCGTCGACCTTCCACCGCGAGTTCACCGGGATGAGCTCGTCGCGCAGGTGGTCGTCGGGCGCGTGCAGCGACAGCGCGAAGGTGACCGGGATGTTCTCGTCGGCGAGCTTCCTGATCGCGGGCACGAGGCCGACCGTGGAGACCGTGATGCCGCGGGCGCTCATGCCCAGGCCGTCGGGCTGCGGCGCGACCATGATGCGCACCGCATCCATCACGCGCTTGTAGTTCGCGAGAGGCTCGCCCATGCCCATGAAGACGATGTTCGACACGCGCTCCATCGAGTGGTCGTCGCGCTTCTTGCCGCCCAGCTCGCCGTTCGCGATCGCCCGGTTGGCCCGCACGATCTGCTCGATGATCTCGGCGGTCGACATGTTGCGGGTCAGCCCGGCCTGGCCGGTCGCGCAGAACGGGCAGTTCATGCCGCAGCCGGCCTGGCTCGACACGCACAGGGTGATGCGGCCGGGGTAGCGCATGAGCACCGACTCGACGAGAGCGCCGTCGTGCAGGCGCCACAGGAACTTGATCGTGTCGCCACGGTCGGTCTCCAGCCGGCGCACCTCGGTCATCAGCGGCGGGAGCATGCCCGCGACCAGCTCGTCGCGGATCCCGGCGGGGAGGTCGGTCATCTCGGCCGGGTCGGACGTGTAGTGGCGGAAGTAGTGGGTGGCGAGCTGCTTGGCGCGGAAGCCGGGCAGCCCGAGCTCCTTCACCTTCGAGATGCGCTCGGCCGGGGTGAGGTCGGCCAGGTGCACCGGCGGCTTGCCGCGCTTGGGGCTCGCGAACTGCAGCAGCGGACGGCCCTCGGCGTCTTTCTTCTGCGTCCAGCCCTCGGTCGCCGGGCGCACCTGGGGGGCACGGGTCTCACGGATCGCCCCCGAGCGGGACGACGCGGGCGCTGCCTGGGGGCGCGTCTCGCGCGTGCGGGGGTTCTCAGTCATCCTTCCAGGATACCGGGGGCCGGGTGGGAGGCGGCTGGGCCGGATCAGCCGAGCAGCGGGCGCTGCGCCGTGCGCTGCTGCTCGTACTCCGCGCGGGCCCGCCGGGCGCTGTCGGTCGACGCGACCTCGGCGACCGGCACGTCCCACCAGCCCTCGCCGTCCGGCGCATAGACCGTGGGGTCGCTCTCCACGTGGATCACGGTCGTGCGCTCCGCCGCCTTCGCCGCGCGCACCGCCGCCCGCAGGTCCTCGATCGCGGAGGGACCGGGGGCGACCTCGATCACGTCGACGCCGTAGCTGCGCGCGTTCATGGCGAGGTCGACCGGCAGCACGTCGCCGTGCTGGAAGCTGCGGGCCTGCGCGTCGTACCGGCGGTATTTCGTGCCGAAGCGCTCCGACCCGACCGTCTCGGACAGGTGCCCGATCGACGCGAAGCCCTGGTTCTGGATGAGCACCACGATGAGCTTGATGCCCTCCGCCACCGCCGTCGCGAGCTCGGAGCTGAGCATGAGGTAGGAGCCGTCGCCGACCATCACCACCACGTCGCGGTCGTCGCCCGCCGCCTCCAGGCCGCGCTTGACGCCCAGCCCGCCCGCGATCTCGTAGCCCATCGTGGAGAAGGCGTACTCCACGTGGTAGCCGAGCGGGTCGCTGACGCGCCACAGCTTGTGCAGGTCGCCGGGCAGCGAACCCGCGGCCTGCACGATCACATCCCGGTCCGCGACCTCGGCCCGCACCGCCCCGATGATCTCGGGCTGCCCCGGCAGGTCGCGGCCGGTCGGGGCGAGGGCGGCGTCGACCGTCGCGTCCCACTCCCGCTTCTGCGCGGCGGCCTCGTCGGCGAGCTCCGTGCGCACGCGGGTGCCGCGCAGCTCGGCGGTCAGCGCCTCCAGCGCCTCCCGGGCGTCGGCGATCACCGGCAGCTGCGTGCCGTGCTTGTAGGCGTCGAACGGGGCGACGTTCACGTTCACGAACACCGCGTCGGGGTGCTGGAAGGCCGACCTCGACGCCGTCGTGAAGTCGCTGTACCGCGTTCCGACGCCGATGATCACGTCGGCCTGGGCCGCGAGCCGGTTCGCGGCCGTGGAGCCGGTGGCGCCGACCCCGCCCAGATACTGCGGGTGATCCCATGGCAGCGCGCCGCCGCCCGCCTGGGTCGTGCCGACGGGGATGCCGGTCGCCTCGACGAAGTCGCGCAGCGCGCCCTCCGCCTCGGAGTACAGCACACCGCCGCCCGCGATGAGGAACGGCCGCCGCGCCCCGCGGATCGCGGCGACCGCCCTGGCCAGGGGTCCGCGCTCGGGGAGGGGCCGGCGCACGTGCCACTCCCGCTCCTGCAGGAACTCGACCGGCACGTCCAGCGCCTCGGCCTGCACGTCTTCCGGCAGCGCGATCGTCACGGCCCCGGTCTCGGCCGGATCCGTGAGCACCCGCAGCGCGGCGAGCGCCACGGAGAACAGCTGCTCCGGCCGCTGCACCCTGTCGAAGAACACCGACACCGGGCGGAAGGCGTCGTTGACGGTGAGCCCGATGTCGTGCGGTCGCTCCAGCTGCTGCAGCACCGGGTCGGCGACGCGCGTGGCGAAGGTGTCGCTGGGGAGCAGCAGCGCGGGCAGGCGGTTGGTGGTCGCCAGGGCCGCACCGGTGAGCATGTTCGTGGCGCCGGGGCCCACCGAGGCCGTGCTGGCGAACGTCGCGCGGCGGCGGTGCATCCGTGCGAACCCGACGGCCTGGTGCACCATCGCCTGCTCGTTGCGCGCCTGGTGGTACGGCATCAGCTCCGGCTGCTCGAGGTGGTACTGCTGCAGCGCCTGCCCGAGACCGGCGACGTTGCCGTGGCCGAAGATGCCGAACATGCCGGGGATCGTGCGCTCGCGGTGCTCGCCGTCGACCGTCCACTGCTGCGCCAGGAACTCCACCAGCGCCTGGCCGACCGTCATCCGCCTCGTCCGCATCACTGCGCTCCTTCTGCTCGATAGGGAAGCCGCGGGTCGATGTCCTGCCCGCTCCAGCTGTCGCGCACCCACGCGTGCGCGGGGTCGTCGGTGATGAGCCACGAGCGCTCCGGGTCGGGGCCCGCCATCACGTTCAGGTAGTAGAGGTCGTAGCCGGGGGCGGCGACCGCTGGCCCGTGATAGCCGTAGGGCACGAGCGCGACATCGCCCGTGCGCACCATCGCCGAGACGTCGATGTCGCCCGCGTCCGAGGAGTAGGTGGCGAACATCCCGAACGCCGCGTCGGCCGACGCCGCCTGCCCGCCGTCACGCGTGGGCGCGGCCTCGAAGTAGTAGATCTCCTCCAGGCGCGACTCCCGCCCCGGCACCCGGGCGTCGTGCTTGTGCGGCGGGTACGACGACCAGTTCTCCGCGGGAGTGAGCACCTCGCACACGATCAGGCGCTCCGCGTCGAGGGTCGCCGGGGTGCCGAAGTTGTGCACCTGCCGGCTCGACCGCCCCGCCCCGCGCAGCTCGACCGGGGTCTCATCGGCGCGGAGGTGCCTGGTGGGATGCACGACCGTCGTCGGGGCGGAGGCCACCGCGACCCGTCCGGTCCCGCGGATCACGGCGGTCGCGGCGCACGAGAGGTACAGCACGTCGGTGGGACCGTGGAACACGGAGGTCCGTCCGGCGAGGGTCGTCTCCGTCGTCGCGCCGCCCTCGGTGTGCGTCACCGTGAAGGAGCCGGAGAGCGGGACGACGATGCGCTCGACCCCGGTCTCGGCGAGCGCGAGGCTCTCCCCGTCCGCGAGCACGCCCACGCGCAGGCCCGTGTGCGCCCACCCCGGCAGCGCCTCGTCGACCACGCTCTCCCAGCCGTCGCGGCCGAGGGCACCGCGCGGGTGGAACCACGGATCGTTCGCGGTCATGGCGCCTCCTGTCGGTGTCGATCGGATGGTCGGTGTCGTCAGCGGTTCTGCGGGAAGCCGAGGTCGATGCCGCCGTGGGTGGCGGGGTCGAGCCAGCGGCTGGTGACGGCCTTCTCGCGGGTGAAGAAGTCGAACCCGTGCACACCGTACGCCTTGGCGTCGCCGAACAGCGACGCCTTCCACCCGCCGAACGAGTGGTAGGCGACGGGTACCGGGATGGGCACGTTGATGCCGATCATGCCCACCTGCACCTCGTGCTGGAAGCGGCGGGCCGCTCCCCCGTCGTTCGTGAAGATCGCGGTGCCGTTGCCGAAGCGCCCGGAGTTGATCAGGTCGACGCCCTCCTGGAACGTCTCGACCCGCACGACCGAGAGCACCGGGCCGAAGATCTCCTCCGTGTAGGCGCGGGAGTCGGTGGGGATGTCGTCGATCAGGGTGGGGCCGAAGAAGAAGCCGTCCTCGCGCCCGTCCACCGTCAGGCCACGGCCGTCCACCACGATGCGGGCGCCGTCGGCCTCCGCGATGTCGACGTAACCGGAGACCTTCGCCCGGTGCTCCGCGCTGATCAGCGGGCCCATGTCGGGCTCGCCGGTGCCGTCGCCCGCGCCGTCGCCCACCCGCAGCGTCGCGATCCGCTCGGTGATCTTCGCGATGAGCTCGTCCGCGACGGGCTCCACCGCCAGCACGACCGACACGGCCATGCAGCGCTCGCCCGCGGCACCGAAGCCCGCGTTCACGGCCTGATCCGCGACCAGGTCGAGGTCGGCGTCCGGCAGCACCAGCATGTGGTTCTTCGCACCGCCGAGGGCCTGCACGCGCTTGCCGGTGCGCGACGCCGTCTCGTAGATGTACTGCGCGATGGGCGTCGATCCCACGAACGAGATCGACTGCACGATGTCGCTGTGCAGCAGCCCGTCGACCGCCTGCTTGTCGCCCTGCAGGACCGTGAACACCCCGGCGGGCAGCCCCGCCTCGGCCCACAGCTCGGCCAGCCACAGCGCGGCGGACGGGTCCTTCTCGCTCGGCTTGAGGACCACCGCGTTGCCCGCCGCGATCGCCACGGGGAAGAACCACATCGGCACCATCGCCGGGAAGTTGAACGGCGAGATGATGCCCACGACACCCAGGGGCTGCTTGAGCGAGTACACGTCGATCCCGGTCGAGGCGTTCTCCGAGTAGGCGCCCTTGATCAGGTGCGGGAACCCGGTCGCCAGCTCCACGACCTCCTGTCCGCGCAGGATCTCGCCCATCGCGTCGGAGAGCACCTTGCCGTGCTCGGCGGTGATGATCGCGGCGAGCTCGCCCTTGCGGGCGTTCAGCAGCTCCCGGAACGCGAACAGCACGCCCTGCCGCTTCGCGATCGACCACGTGCTCCACTCCGCGAAACCGCGCTCCGCGGACGCGAGGGCCGCGGCGATCTCGGCCTCGTCGGCGAGCGCGACCCTGGCGGTCTCGGCGCCCGTGGCGGGGTTGAACACGGGGGCGGTCCGCCCGCTGGTCGAGGCGTGCGGGGCACCGTCGATCCAGTGGCCGATGACGGGGGTGTCGGAGCTCATGCGGGTCCTTCGGGATCAGGCCGACAGGCCGGGGTGGACGAGGGAGGCGGCGACGTCGATGGCCGCGGCCACGTCGATGTCGGCGGAGTACAGCAGCGTGCGGCCGACCGTGAGGCCGCGCACGCCGGGGAGCGACAGGGCGTCCTCCCACGAGGAGAACGTGTCGTCGGGGTCGGCACCCGCGTCGCCGCCGAGCAGCAGCACGGGCAGGGTGGTCGCGGCGAGCACGCGCTCCATGTCGTCGACCACGGGCAGCTTGAGCCACGTGCTCGCGCTGCTGGCGCCCAGACCGCTCGCGATGGCGATCGACAGCATCACGGCGTCGGGGCTGAGGTCGTTGACGATACGGCCGTCGACGCGGCGGCTCAGGAACGGCTCGAGCATGATCGGCAGGTCGGCGCGGGCCGCCGCGGTCACCGCGTCGGCCGTGGAGGCCAGGGTCGGCGCCGTGCCGTCGTCGTCGAGGTTCACGCGCAGCAGCGCCTTGGCGAAGTCGATGCCCGAGTCCACCATCGCCGGCACGTCGTACCCGGTGTAGCGGTCGTCCATCTCGAAGCTCGCACCCCGCAGCCCACCGCGGTTCATCGAGCCGACCACGATCTTGTCGTCGAGCAGGCCGAGCACGGCCAGGTCGTCGATGATGTCGGGCGTGCCGAGCACCCCGTCGACGCCCGGGTGGCGCAGCGCGATCGCGAGGCGGTCGAGCAGCTCGTAGCGGTCGGCCATGGCGTAGGGCTCCGCGCCCACTGCGAGGGCTCCGCGTGCGGGATGGTCGGCCGCGATGATGAACAGCCGTCCGTCGCCGCGGATGATGTCGCGGCGGCGGCGCGCGGCCAGCAGCTCGCGGATCGCCCGGGGGGACTCGGCCCGCACGGTGCGCAGTCGCTCGAAGTCCTCTTGCGTCAGTGCTGTCATGTCACGCATCTCCGTTCACGACCTCCGCGATCTCGCGCTCGGTCGGCATCGCCGTGGAGCACTCGCGGCGGCCGGCGACGATGCCGCCCGCCACGTTGGCCCACGTCAGGGTCTTCTCCAGCGGCCACCCGGCGAGCAGCCCGTGGCACAGCGCACCGCCGAACGCGTCGCCCGCCCCGAGGCCGTTGACCACGGCGACCTGTCGCGCCGGAATCTCGACGCGCTCCGTGGCGGTCTTGGCGAGCACGCCGCGGGGGCCCTGCTTCACGATCGCGAGCTCCACGCCGCGGTCGAGCAGGGCGTCGGCGGCGCGCTCGGGATCGGTCTCGCCGACGGCGACCTCGCACTCCTCGCGGTTGCCGACGGCGACCGTGGCGAAGCCCAGCGCCCGCTGGACCCACGGGCGTGCGGCCTCGGCCGACTCCCAGAACATCGGGCGGTAGTCGAGGTCGAACACGGTGTGCGCCCGGCGGCCGCGCTGTTCCAGCAGCTCCAGGTGGGTCGTGCGGCTGGGGTCCTCGCTGAGACCGGTCGCGGTGAACCACACCAGGGCCGTGTCGCGCACGGTGTCGGCGTCGACGTCGTCCGGCCGGAGCTGGAGGTCGGGCGCCGACGGCTCGCGGTAGAAGTAGAGCGGGAAGTCGTCGGGCGGGAAGATCTCGCAGAACGTGATCGGGGTCTTGTAATCGGGGTCGGTGGCGACGAACCGGCTCGACACCCCGAGGCGCTCCAGCTCGTCGCGCAGGTACTGCCCGAACGGGTCGTCGCCCACACGGGAGAACAGCGCGGTGTCGTGGCCGTACCGGGCGGCGGCGACCGCGACGTTGGCGGCGCTGCCGCCGAGGTACTTGCCGAAGCTCGTGACCTCGCCGAGCCCCACGCCGTCCTGCAGCGGGTACAGGTCGACGCCGAGGCGTCCGATGCTGAGGATCTCGGTCGCCCGTGGTCGCTCGCTCATCGCCCCGCCTCCTCTCGCTGCATTTGTCCTAACATTAGCACTATTGCGCTCCCACCCGTGCGGCCGTCACCGGATCGCGCGCCGCAGGCTGACCACGCCGCCGCCCGCCACTCGCGCACCGCGGGTGTCCAGGGCGTCCTCCTGCACCTCACCGCGCAGATCGGTACGCGCCCACGCACCCTCGGCCGCGAACGCCAGGTCGCGCTCGCCGTCGAGGTAGTTCACGAAGCGCAGCTCGGCCTCGTCGTCCACGCGTCGCGCCGACTCGAGCACCACGTCACCCGACAGCTCCGCACGGAACGCGGGCTCCGGCAGCGGCCCGTCCGTCTCTCCGGTGCCCCGCACCACGAGCGGCTCGTGCCGGAACAGGTCGGACGCCCGCACCGCCGTCGCATCGTCGGCACCGACCAGGATCGCCAGCTCGGTGTGCACCGGCACCCCGAGGTACTGCGCGCCCGGCACCGGGATCTCGGAGCCGGCCGGCTCATCGCGCAGCGGGTGCAGGTTCACGCTCATCATGCCCACCGAGCGCGACAGCGTCACCGCGAGGGCGTCCTGCTCCCCCGCGGTCGAGACGAGCTCGTACTCCGACAGCTTCTGCACCAGCACCGCCGTCGAGCCCGCCGCGGCGAACCGGTACGCGGGGTAGGTCGGCAGCGGGAACTCGCCCCAGCCGCCCTCGGCCTCGCGCCCGCGCACCGTGAGCCCGTACTGACCGGCGCTGCGCGACGACTCCAGCCCCGCGGCCCCGGTGGGCACGAGCACCCGCAGCCGGTGGTCGGACGCGGTGTTGACGTAGTCGATGCCCACCCGGAGGAAGCCCTCGCCCTCGCGCAGCTCGACCGTGGTCTCGGTCACCAGCGGCACGGTCGCGGTGCTGCGACGACGGTCGGCGTCCAGGCGCTCCGGCAGGTCGTACACGCGGCGGATGCGCAGTCGCCCGCGCAGCGGCCCCTCCTCGACCACCGTCACCTCGACCGACGCCGGGGCGGTCACGGCGGAGGCGGGGTCGACCGGTCCGTAGTTGTACGAGTCACCGCAGTCGCCCTCGTCGACCAGGGCCAGGGCGCCGTCGATCGCGGAGCCGTCCGCGCCGTCGATGCGCACCGTGCCGTCGGGGTTCACGGTCGCGGTCAGCGCCGCGTTCGACAGCGAGGTCGCGGTCACCCGCACGGGGTCGAGGGGCGCGGGGGCCGAGGTCTCCGACACGGCCGCGAGCGCGACACCGTCGAGGTCGACCGCGAGCAGCGCCCGGTGCCGCGGATCCGCGATGGTCTCCACGTGCCACAGGTCCTCGCCCGCGGCATCGGCGGCCACGCGCTCCTCCAGCTCGACCGTGAACGCGGCCAGATCCCACACCCCGCGGGGGCTCTCGGCCACCTCGAAGCGCAGCGACCGCTCGCCCCACGCGTAGCCGTTGATCTGCTGCCCGAACAGCTCGCGCCCGTGGATGCGGCGCAGGAGCTTGGGCAGGTCGGCCGTGCGCAACTGCTCGTCGCCCAGCACCGTGGGCAGCGGGTCGAGCACCTGCACGCCGGGGGCGAGGGCGGCGGGATCCACACCGTGCAGCGTGACCTCCACCTGCGCGCGCCGGGCGAAGCCGGACGGGTTGAACACCAGGTGCTGGGCGGGGCTCACCGACACCGCCAGGTCGCGCAGCACGCTGTCGATCACGCCGCGGGCGATGTGCCCGGCCGTGTGGATGCGGGTGCCCACCTGCTCCGCGGTGCTGTCGACGCCGCAGCCGGTGACCGAGTCGTGCGCGGTGCTCTCCACGAGGCGGTACCACGCCGTGTCGAAGAACGAGCGGTGGTCGCGCGTGCCGTACAGCAGGTCGAGCCGTTCGGCCGCGGCGAGCGCCTGCTCCGAGCGGGCCATCTCGCGCTTGAGGTTCGTGCGGATCGAGAAGACGCCGGGCAGCAGGTTGCCGCGGGCGTGCGAGCGCATCTCCCCGCGCACCTGGGGCAGCGCGGCGAGCGCGTCCGCGTCGGTCGCGTAGCGCGCGAGGTGCTCGTCGAGCGTCGCGATCGACAGGCGGGGCTCACCGCCGGCCGCGTCGTAGTCGCGGATCACCTCGGCCAGGTCCTCCGGGGGCGCGGAGTGGTCGGTGCCGAGCATCGCCAGCACGGGGTCGTCGCCGTACCACGACGCGGTGCGGGCGGCGTAGTCGGGGGCGAGCGCGGGGAGCTGACCGGGCAGGGCGAACATGTCGAGGCCGTTGCCGTAGCCGTCGAAAAGGTACTCGCAGCGCACCGCGTCGCCGTTGGGCGCGACCCAGGAGAACGCGTGCTCCTGCACGTCACCGGGCACGCCGCGCCACAGGGCGCTGTGCCGGATGCCGAAGCCCGCCAGGATCTGCGGCATCTGCGCCGCGTGGCCGAACATGTCGGGCAGGTAGCCGACGGGCATGGTGCGGCCGAGGCGGGCGCTCGCGGCGCGGCCCAGCTCCAGGTTGCGCACGATGGTCTCGCCGTCGCAGCCGAACTCGTCGAGCAGGATCAGGAAGGGGCCGATGCTCAGCTGCCCGCTCTCGACGAGTGCCACCACGCGGTCGCGCATGTCCGGGCGCATCTCCAGGTAGTCCTCGATGGCCGCGGCCTGTCCGTCGAGCGTGAACCGGTACGACGGCTCCGCCTCGAGGATGCCGATCAGGCGGTCGAGCATGTGCACGAGCCGCAGGCGGAACACGTCGTGCGGCTCGTACCACTCGCGGTCCCAGTGGGTGTGGGGGACGACGACGATCTCACTGCTCACGGGCGGGGACTCCTGTATCTCGGGGGGTTCGGGCGGCGCTCAGGCGCACAGGGCGGCGATGCTGCGGTCGGGGTGCAGCAGGTAGTACGGGCCGGCGGCGGGATCGCCGGAGAAGGAGGCGCGGTCGCCGTGCACGGCACGACGCTCGCCCGCACCGTCGACGAGGATGAGCCCGTCGGCGTCGATCGCGAGCAGGTCGCCGTCCACGCGCAGCAGCACGGGCGCGGTGAACAGCTCGGGCACGGTGAGGCCGTCGCGCACGGCGACGCCGCCCATGATCGCGGTGCGGCCGGCGGCGACCCCGGCGAGGATCGCCTCGGCCGAGTCGTCCTCCGCCGCGACCCACGTGGTGGGCGTGCCCGGGCCGACACCCTGACTCCGCATGTGGAAGTCGGCGCCTCCCAGCAGCACGGCCCCCCTGTCCCAGTGCTCGTGGAACGCGAGGGGCGAGGTGGCGATCAGCTCGCGGTACCAGGTGGAGTGCCACAGCTCGATCGCCCGGGGCGTGCGCTCCAGCGGGTGCAGCCACGAGCAGTCGCCCGAGATCGGGTGGTTCACGCTGAGGACACCGCCACGGCGCTCGACCTCGTCGACCCACTCCTGGGCCGGACGGCGGAAGTCGATCCAGCCGATGTCGCCGAACGCGTTCGCGTGACCGCGGTGGGTCGTGACCTCCTGGCCGGGCAGCAGCGTGATGCCCTGCTGCGCACCCACGACCGGGAGGTGCGCGTGGTGGCTGGTGGTGTTGTGGTCGGTCACGGACAGGAAGTCCAGGCCCGCCCGCACCCCGAGCGACGCGAGCCCCGCGATGCTCTCGTGCCCGTCGGAGTGCAGGGTGTGCGCGTGGAAGTCACCCGCGTACCACCGCAGTCCGGCGTCCGCGGGCAGCTCGCGGCTGCTCCCCCGGGGCACCCCGTCGATCCGCGCGGGCACCGGGCCGTGGTCGATGCCCGACTCCGCGGGGAGCAGCACCTCGACGGTCGCGTCGGTCCCGCCCGCGGGGAGCCGGTGCACGCCGAGGATCACGTGCCACTCCCCCTCCTCCGGGCGACCGGGGAGGTAGCCGGGCGTGGCGTCGTCGGCGCGGATCACGAAGTCCTGCCGCGAGCCGCCCGACCATCCGCGCCACCCCGCCGCACCCTCGCAGCCGAGGTCGATCACGGCCGCCTCGGTGTCGTACGACAGGCGCACCTCGAGCGAGTCCGTGCCGGGCGGCACCTCGAACGGCACGCGCACGTAACGGTCCGCGTTCTGGATCTCGTGCGTGAGGCGCAGGGTGGTGCGGATCGCGGCCATCAGCCGATCCGCTCGGTGGTCTCGGTGTCGAACAGCAGGGCGCGGTTGCGCTGCGGCACGATCCAGCCGCGGTCGCCCGGCTGCGGCTCGAGCTCCTCGGGCACGACGACCTGCAGCTTGTGGTCGACGGAGCTCACCAGCACGAGGCTGGTCGCACCGAGGGTCTCGGTCACCACGACCTCTGCGGCGATGCCGTCGGCGACGGGCTCGGTCGACCAGCGCACGTACTCCGGGCGGATGCCCCAGCTCACGGCCTGCCCGTCGCGCACGTCCGCGGCAGCCTCGGCGGGCACGGGCACGTCGGTGTCGCCGATGCGCACGTGGCCGCCGGTGACCGTGGTCTCCAGCAGGTTCATGGGCACGGAGCCGATGAACCCCGCGACGAACGTGTTGTTGGGGCGGTGGAAGATCTCCCGCGGCGAGCCGATCTGCTGCAGCTTCCCGGCCTTCATGACCGCGATCCGGTCGGCGAGCGCGAGCGCCTCGGCCTGGTCGTGCGTCACGAACACGGTGGTCACGCCGAGGTCGCGCTGCAGCTCCTTGAGGAACGTGCGCGCCTCGAGCCGCAGCCGGGCGTCGAGGTTCGACAGCGGCTCGTCCAGGAGCAGCACGTCGGGCCGCGTGGCGACCGCGCGGGCGAGGGCCACGCGCTGCTGCTGCCCGCCCGAGAGCTGGCCGGGGCGACGCTCGATGAGGCCGTTCAGCGACAGGCCGTTCGCGACCGACTCGGCCGTGGTGCGGCGCTCGTTCTTCGCGACGCGGCGGATGCGCAGCGGGTAGGCGATGTTGTCGGCCACGTCCATGTGCGGGAACAGCGCGTAGTCCTGGAACACCATGGCCACGCCGCGCTCACCCGGCTCGGCGTTCGTGACGTCCTTGTCGCCGATGGTGAGGCGGCCGGACGTGATGCTCTCCAGGCCGGCGATCGAGCGGAGCAGCGTGGTCTTGCCGCAGCCGGAGGGACCGAGGAGGGCGAAGAACTCGCCGTCGGCGATCTCGACGTCGACGCTGTCGACGCCGCGCACCCCGCCGGGGTACTCCTTGACGAGTTGGGTTGCAGTGATGGCGGCCATCAGGACTTGATCCCTCCGTGGAAGCGGAAGCCGTAGCGGCGGTTGACGAAGAAGTAGATGAGGAGGACGGGCACCGAGAAGACCAGCGAGAACGCGGAGATGAGCCGCAGGTCGGCCTGGCCGCTCTCGGTGTAGAACGTGTACATGAGCACGGCGGCCGGCTGCATGTCGGGCGTGCGCAGCAGCAGGAACGGGACGAGGAAGTTGCCCCACACCTGCACGATGGTCCAGATCGCGATGAACGCGAGCCCGGGTCGGGCGATCGGCACGACCACGTCCTTCAGGATGCGGAAGGGCCCTGCGCCGTAGAGTCGCGCCGACTCCTCGTACGACTTCGGGATCGAGTCCATGAAGTCCTTGAGGATGAAGATCACGGTGGGCAGGATGCCGCCGGCGAGCACGAGGATCACCCCGACGTGCGTGTTGATGAGCTGCAGCTGGTTGATGAGCTGGAACGTGGGCACCATGGCCGCGGTCCCCGTCACGATCGACGACAGCAGCAGCAGCCCGTAGAGGATGCCGTCGCGGCCGGGGATGTTGATGCGGCTCATGGCGTACGACGCCAGCGCGCCCAGCACGATCACCAGCGCCATCGTGCCCACGCCGAGGATCAGCGAGTTCAGGATCGACTTCAGCGCGTAGGGGTTCTCCGCCAGGCGCGCGAAGTTGTCGAGCGTCCAGTCCGGCCACGACACGGTCAGCGACGGGGTCGCGTCGAACGGTGCGAGGATCAGCCAGACCATCGGCAGCGCGAAGAACAGCGACACGATCACGAGCACGAGCGTGAACAGGATCCGCGAGACGAAGTGGGTCACGGACCGGTCGCGCGCGACGGTCTTGATGGTCGACATCATGAGCGCACCTTCTTCTTCTTCGGATTCGCACCCCGGGAGACGCGCGTGTACATCAGCGCGATCACGAGGTTGATCAGGAGCATGATGAGCGAGATCGCCGCACCGAGGCCGAGCTGTCCGCCCGGGATCGCGGTCTGGTAGATGTACACCGAGAGGATGTCGGTCTGCCCGTTGGGGCCGCCCGCGGTCAGCAGGTACGGCGTGAACGTGTTGAACGTCCACAGCGTGATCAGCAGCGTGTTGGTGAGCAGGTGCCCCTTGATGTTGGGCAGGATCACGTCGCGCAGCTGCTGCCACGTGTTGGCGCCGACCATGCGGGCGCTCTCCAGCTGCGACGGCGGCACGGCGCTGATGGCGGACGAGAACAGCTGCATCGAGAACGCGGTCCCGACCCAGATGTTGAAGATGATGATGCACTCCATCGGATGCTCGATCAGCCAGGCGGCACCCTCGGTGCCGAGCAGGGCGTTGAGCGTGCCGGTGCGGCGGTCGAGCAGGGCGAGCCACAGGAACGAGGCGACCGAGGCCGGGATGACCCAGGCCGCGAGCACGAGCGTCTCGATGAAGGTCTTGACGCCGGGACGGACGTTGCGCAGCATCCACGCCAGCGCGAATCCGAGCACGGTCTGCCCGATGATGCCCGAGACGAGCACGAACACGAGCGTGAGCCACAGGGAGTTCCAGAACCGCGGGTCGTTCAGCGCGGTGGAGAAGTTGTCCAGGCCGACGAACTGCGGGTTGGCGGCCGCGAAGCCGGTGAGCCGGTAGTTCGTCATCCCCAGGTAGACGGTCCAGATCGCGGGGAAGAGGAGGAACAGGCCGATCAGGAGGAGCCCGGGGGCCGCGAACAGCGTCGCCCTGGCGCGCCCCAGACCGGCGACGTCCTCCGCGCGGCGCCGGCGGGGAGCGCGGACGCTCCCCGCCGGCATCGTTGCATTCGTCATGGTCACTCGGAGATCGCGTCCGGTCCCACGACGCCTTCGAGACCACGGACGTAGGTCTTCAGCGCATCGTCGACCGACGTTCCGGTGGCGACGTCGAGCGTGGCCTGCTGCAGCAGCACCGACACCTGCGGGTACGCGGCGAGACCGGGGCGGTACGCCGTGATCGGCAGCACCTCCTGGCTCACGAACGTCAGCATCGGGTCGGACGACAGCAGCTTCTCGTTCACGTCGTCACGCGGCGAGATCGCGAGCGTGCCGGCGGCACGGGCCTCGTATGCCTCGGGCGAGTTCATGAACGCGAGCAGCTCCCACGCCAGCTCGGCGTGCTTCGAGTTCGGGTTGAGCACGCGGCCGGTGCCGCCCGACATCGACACGAAGTCCTGGCCCTTGATGCCCTCGCCGGGCTCGACCGCGGGGATCTTGGCGTAGCCGACGACCTCGTCGCGGTTGGCCATGGGCGCGGTGCCCACACCCTCCGCGGGGTTGATCACGGAGCGCCAGAAGTAGTCGCCCTCCAGGAGGATGCCGATCTTGCCCTCGGCGAACAGCTGGAACGACGTGTCGCGGCCGGAGGCCTCCTGCTGCAGCACGGGGTCGCCCAGGCCCTCATCGACGTAGATCGTCTTGTAGAGGTCGAGCACCTCCTGCATGCCGTCGGTGGCGCCGATCCACTTGCCGTCCTCGTACACCTGCTCGCCGGTGCCGACGAGCATCGGGAGCAGGCCCTGCATGGTCGTGGCCTCGCCCATCGCGGTACCGGCGTTGAGCTGGATCGGGGTCACGCCCTCGATCTTCTTGAGGTCCTTCGCGGCATCGAGGATGTCGTCCCAGCTCTCCGGCGCCCAGTCCTCGTCGAGGCCGGCCTGCGCGAACAGGTCCTTGTTGTAGTAGAGCACCCGGCCGTCCGCGCCCTGGGGCACCCCGTAGCGGTCGCCGTCGAACGACAGCGCGCTCTGCACGGCGTCGGGGATCTGTCCCCAGCCGTCCCAGTCGTCCACGGCGTCGCCGCCGACCTCGGCGAGCGGCTTGATGTAGCCGGCCTCGGCGAACTCGCCGACCCAGATGCCGTCCATGCCGATGATGTCGGCGCCCTTGCCGGACTGCAGGTCGAGGGCGATCTTCGTCTTGTAGTCCTCGTCGTCGACGCCCTGCGGCTGGAACTCGACGGTGACGTCCTTGCCGTCCTCCTCCATGGCCTTCTCGAACTCGGGGACGACCCAGTCCGCGATCCAGTCGGCCTCGGCGGCGTTCTTGCCTCCCGTGATGGAGTTGGTGGTGAGCGTCAGGGTGACGGGCCCCGTCGACTCCTCGGCCTCGGGCTCCGATCCTCCGGAGCAGCCGGCCAGCACGACCGCACCGACGGTGGTGAGGGCGAACGCCGCGAGCAGGCGGCGCTTTCCTTGCGTGACCATTTCCGACCTTTCTTGTCGTTGATCGCCGAGCGGTGGCGCTCGGATTCGGGTGTTGCGGGATGGCTACTGCGCGGCTTCGGCGCTCGGGTCGAGCGCGTGGCCCTTCGAGACCGCGAGCGCGCGGATGATCCGCTGCCCGACGCGCACGTCGGCGACCGACTCCTCGACGCTCGCCCCGTCGGGGCGTTCGCCGCGGACCAGGGCCGCGAGCGCGTACAGCTCGTTCTCGAATGCTTCCTGTTGCATCCACCGCGATTCGCTCACGCGGATGCCGAGCTCCGGGTGACTCTCGGTCACGCGGAGGATGGTGGGGAGGTTCGTCACGTAGGGCACGCCGAACACGAGCTCGATCGATCCGGCCTCGTGGTGGAACGTGACGGTCTCCTGGTAGTCGGGGTAGCCGTCGATGTAGTGCCAGTCGACGGTCCACGGCGTCTCGTCGCGGGCGAGGGTGCCGCGCACGTGCACGGAGCCCGGCATCTTCGGGCCCCAGTGCTGCGCGAACGCGACCTCGCCGAGGCCGCCGACGAGCGACCGGAGCAGCCCCACGTCGTGCACGATCGAGCCGAGCACGACGTTGGTGTACAGCGTGCGGAGGTCGACGGGGAGGTCTGACCCGACGGCACCGTCGACGATGGCGGCTGTGGCGGCGATCAGGGGCTCGATGGTGTCGCGGGGCACGTCGCCCGTGGGAGCGGCGAGCCGCGCGTAGGCGAGCTGCGAGCCGTCGAGCGGGTGCATGACCTGCACGTCGATCGCGCGCAGGGTCACGTCGGCGAGCAGTTCCTTCGCGCGCAGCGACGCGGTGTCGTACTCCTTCATGTAGCCGACGCGCACCCAGTCGCGCAGGTCGAGGCCGGCCTCGCGCCCGTACGCCGTGAGCTCGTCCAGCTCGGCGAGCGAGTAGGCGAGCGGCTTCTCGGCGAGCACCCGGATGCCCGCCCGCACGAGCCGCAGGGTGTCTCCCGCGTGCGAGCCGGTGGTGGCGAGGATGGCGGCGTCCACCTCGAGGTCGCCGGCGGCCGTCGCGGCCACGAGCTCGTCGACCGAGGTGAACTGCCGGGCGGACGGCACACCGTAGCGGGCGCCCATGTCGGCGGTGCGCGCGGCGGACAGGTCGACGAGCGCGGCGATCGCGAAGGCCTCGGCGTTGCGGCGCAGCAGCGGCAGGTGCACGCTCTGGCTGATCGCGCCGAGTCCGATCACGGCGACGCGGGTGACGGCGGCGCTCATGCGAACCACCGCTGCAGGGCCTCGCGGTTGGCGGCCTGCTCGGCCACGGCGCGCTCCACGTCGGCGGTCGAGCGCGGCACCACGTCCTGCTCGACGATCAGCCATCCGGAGTACCCGCTCGCGACGATCTCGTCGAGCAGGGCGTCGACGGCGAGGTCGCCCTCCCCGAGGGGTACGAACACGCGCTTCTCCCACACCGAGCGCATGGGGTCGTCGGCGGCCAGGGCGTCGTGCAGCAGGGCGGTGCGGGCGTCCTTCAGGTGCAGGTGGTTGATCCGCTCGCGCCAGCGCCGGTAGTCGGGCAGGGGGTCGCCGCCGCCGATCAGCAGGTGACCGGAGTCGAACGTGAGGTCGACGTCGGTGGAGGCGAGCAGCGCGTCGATCTCCTCCGGCGTCTCGACGTGCGTGCACGCGTGGTGGTGGAAGGTGGGCTCGAGGCCCCGGTCGCGCACGCGCGCGGCGGCGCGGTTCACCCGGTCGGCGAACCGTTCCCACGCGGCACCGCGGAGCGTGAGCTCGGGGGCGCCGCCCGGGCGGGCCTTGCGGGCGGGGCTGCCGGAGTCGGCGAGGGTGGGCAGCGGTGCGAGGTCCTGGCCGCGCTCGGCGGCGGTGACGAACACGTCGAGCGTGCGGTCGAGGCCTGCCAGCGCGGCGGCGAACTCCTCGTCCTCGCCCGCGAACGGCAGGTCGACCCAGCCGCCGGCGAGGTCGAGGCCGTGGCGGGAGAGGCGCTCGTCGAGCTCGGCGCCCTGGCCGAGGAGACCGACGGGGCCCAGGTCGATGCCCTGGTATCCGGCTTCGCTGATCCAGCGGGCGAGCTGCTCCCCGTCGGGGAGGGCCACGAGGTCCGGTCGAGCGAGTTCGAAGACTCCGTAGCTCACCGGCGCGTTCGCGATGCGGATCACGCGTTGTCCTTTCTCCATTGAATGGTCGAACCCTGGGTTCGTCTCGAATGTTAGCAGGTCATGACATATGCATCAATCGTCCTCCGAGAACCCCTGCACCACGACCGAGCGCACCCCGTCGAGGCGGGCGATCGCGTCGATCAGCTCGGAGCGCGACCCCGGCTCGGCCTCCGCGAACTCGAGCGTCGCCCGCATGTCCGCCTCACCGTGGATCCGCGCGGCACCGAGCAGTGTGGCGGGCAGCCCCCGCCGCTCGGCCGCCGCCAGCACCTCGCGCAGCGCGCCGCGGTCGGCCTCGTACTGCAGGGTCACGCGCAGGCGCTCGGGCTCGGGGCGCACGCGGTCGCGCAGCCGCGACAGCGGGCCGACCGTGAGGAGATGAAGACCCGTGCCCGCGATCGCGAGCAGGGGCATGTTCGCCCCGCAGGCCATGCCGATCGCCGCGACCACCCAGATGGTCGCGGCCGAGGTGAGCCCGGACACGGCGTTGTTGCGCACGAAGATCACGCCGGCGCCGAGGAACCCGATCCCCGACACCACCTGCGCCGCGATGCGCGAGGGATCGACGGCCACCTCCGGCCCGAGCACGCCCTCGAAGCCGTAGGCCGAGATGAGGGTGAAGATGGCCGAGCCCAGGCCCACCAGCACGTGCGTGCGCAGCCCGGCGTTCTTCTGCTTGCGGGAGCGCTCGACACCCACGGCCAGCGAGAGCACGAACGCCAGCCCGAGGAGCCCGAGCTCGACGAGCAGGTGGGGATCCCACCCGAAGCTCACGCTGCTCCCGTCATGTCAGCACAATAGCACTTTAAGCATCCCGGAGCTCACCCGCGGCGCCGTCGTGCGCGGGCGCGGCCGGGATCCGCGGAATACTGCGCCTCGACGCCGTCTGGAGTCGCTCGTATGATTGTCGCTACAATGTGACTCCCCAACCCAGAGCGGAGCATCCATGGCCGATGTCGTCACCCCCTGGCCCCACGAGCTCTTCGCGGACATCGACCGCACGGGGCCCGTCCCGCTCTACTTCCAGGTGTCCACACGACTCCAGAGCGCGATCCAGTCCGGCGCGATCCCCGCGGGCGCCCGCCTGGAGAACGAGGTCTCGATCGCGGAGCAGCTCGGACTCTCCCGCCCCACGATCCGCCGCGCCATCCAGGAGCTCGTCGACAAGGGCCTGCTCGTGCGCCGCCGCGGCATCGGCACCCAGGTGGTGCAGGGCTCGGTCACGCGGCAGGTCGAGCTGACCAGCCTGTACGAAGACCTGCAGAGCGCGAACCACGAGCCGGGCACGCAGGTGCTGACCCACGAGATCATCCCCGCGACCGACGAGGTGGCCCTCGCGCTCGGGCTCGAGCCGGGCACCGAGGTGCTGCATCTGCGCCGCAGACGAAGCACCGACGGCGTCGCGGTCGCGGTGCTCGAGAACTACCTCCCGCGCGAGCTGGCCGACATCTCGACCGAGCAGCTGGAGTCGCGCGGCCTCTATCAGGTGCTCCGCGCCCGGGGCGTCGCGATCCGCATCGCGAAGCAGAAGATCGGCGCCCGCCGCGCGGAAGACGACGAGCCGGAGCTGCTGGAGATCGAGGCGGGCGGCCCCGTGCTCACAATGGAGCGCATCTCGTTCGACCAGTCCGGCGCCGCGATCGAGTTCGGCCACCACTGCTACCGCCCCGACCTCTACAGCTTCGAGACGACGCTCGTCGCCAAGTAGCACAACTTGTAATGACAAGTTGTGGTGCGGAAGAATGGACGCATCCCTCGATCAAGGAGCGCCATGTCCGACCGTCTCGCCCGCGCCCGCACCACCGGCGTCCTCGCCGTCCTCCGCGCCCCCTCGCCCGAACTCGCCCTGGAGGCCTCGGAGGCGATCATCCGGGGTGGAGTGACCGGCATCGAGGTCACCTACTCCACGCCCGACGCCCCGGCCGTGATCCGCGAGCTGATCGCCCGCCACGGTGACGCCGCCTACATCGGCGCCGGAACCGTGACGACCCCCGCACAGGCCGCACAGGCCGCCGACGCCGGGGCCGAGTTCCTGGTGAGCCCCGGTACGCTCCCGGCCCTCACCCGCGCGATGCTCGACACCGGCCGCGTCGTGATGACCGGCGCCCTCACGCCCACCGAGGTCATGGGCGCGCTGGAGCTCGGCGTCGACGTCGTGAAGATCTTCCCCGCCTCGCTCGGCGGCCCGGCCTACCTCGGCGCTCTCCGCGGCCCGTTCCCCGACGCCCCGCTCATGCCCACCGGCGGCGTCAAGCCCGACAACCTCGCCGACTGGTACGCCGCGGGCGCAGTCGCGGTGGGCGCCGGCGGCGACCTCGCCAACGGCGCCTCGATCGCGGCGTCCGACTGGGCCGACCTGGAGCAGCGCGCCGCCCGGTTCGCCGCCGCGCTCGCCTCCGTCCGGGACTGACGCTCCCCCGCCTCCGGGCCGTTTGGTATACCAGAGGTATGCGGATGCGGCGGGGCGTGCTCTGGGCGGCCCTCGCGGGGGTCGCCCTGCTCACCTCGGCGTGCACGGCGACCACCGCCACGCACCCGACCGCACCCACCACGGAGGCTCCGATGACCGATACCACGCCCGCCCCGCGCGACGCCACGTCCGCCCTGCTCGACGCCGCCGCCCGCGGTGACGCCGCCGACGTCCGGGTTGCGCTCGACGCCGGTGCCGACATCGAGGCCCGCGGCGAGGGCGGCATGACCGCACTGGTCGCGGCCACCAAGGCGAACCACGTCGAGGCCGCCCGCGCGCTGATCTCCGCGGGTGCCGACGTGAATGCGAAAGACGACATCCAGGACTCGGCCTATCTGTACGCGGGTGCCCGCGGTCACGACGAGATCCTGCGCCTCACCCTCGACAACGGCGCCGACCTGACCAGCACCAACCGCTTCGGCGGCACCGCCCTCATCCCCGCGTCGGAGCGCGGACTGCTCGACACCGTGCAGATCCTGCTCGATGCGGGCGCCGACCCCGACCACGTGAACAACCTGGGGTGGACGGCGCTGCACGAGGCGATCGTGCTCGGTGACGGCTCGGGGCGCTACGTCGCCGTGGTGCGCGCCCTGCTCGACGGCGGCGCCGACCCGACCATCCGCGACGGCGACGGCGTGCTGCCGCTCGACCTCGCGACCGCCCGCGGCTTCGAAGACATCGCGGACGAGCTGCGCCGGTGATGGCGCTCGACGCGTGGGCCTGGGCGGCGCTCGGCCTGGCCGCGGTCGTGATCGGCATCTCCAAGACCGCACTGCCCGGCGGCAGCATCCTCGCGATCGCGCTGTTCGCCGCGGTGCTGCCCGCCCGCACCTCGACCGCGGCCACGCTGCTGCTGCTCATGGTGGGCGACGTGTTCGCGCTCCTCGCCTACCGTCGGCACGCCCACTGGCCGACACTGCTGCGACTCGCCCCCGCCGTCATCGCCGGACTGCTGCTCGGCTTCGCCTTCCTCGCCCTGACGGGCGACGACGTGGTGCGGCGCGCGATCGGCGTGATCCTGCTGCTGATGATCGCCGTCACCCTGTGGCGACGATGGCGGCAGTCGCGCGTCGAGACGACGGTCACGCCCCGCGGCGGACTCGTGCTCGCCGGCGCCTACGGCACCCTGGGCGGCTTCACGACGATGGTCGCCAACGCCGGCGGACCCGTGATGTCGATGTACTTCCTGGCGACGCGCACCCCGGTCCAGGTGTTCCTGGGCACCTCGGCCTGGTTCTTCGCGATCATCAACGTGATCAAGGTGCCGTTCCTCGCCGGCATCGGACTGTTCACCGCGCCGGTGCTGCTGACGGACGCGCTGCTCGCGCCGCTGGTGGTGCTCGGCGCCCTCCTCGGACTGCGCGTGGCACGACGGCTCGATCAACGGGTGTTCGACCGCATCGTGATCGCGCTCACGATCCTCGGCGCGCTCTACCTGCTCTTCTGATCCCCCGCGGACCGGGTCAGTCGAGGAAGATGTCCGGGAACAGGGCGCTGTCGGGGGTGCCGGGCACGGCGGCGTAGCGCGAGAAGTCGGTCACGCCCTCGGCCTCCAGCACGTCCTCCACGATGAGCGACTGCCCCGTGGTGGTCGCGGCCGGCCGGCACAGCACCGCGTAGGCGGCGTCGGCGTAGATGTCGGCCGTGCGGCTCGCGGCCATCACCCTGTCGCCCCCGAGGAGGTTCTGCACGGCGGCGGTCGCGATGGTCGTGCGGGGCCACAGCGTGTTGGCGGCGATGCCGTCGCGCGCGAACTCGGCCGCGAGCCCGAGCGTGACCATGGTCATGCCGAACTTCGCGAGCGTGTAGCCCGTGTGCGCCCCGAGCCACTTCGGGCTGGGGTTCAGGGGCGGCGAGAGCGACAGGATGTGCGGGTTCTCGGCGTCCTTCAGGATCGGCACGGCCGCCCGCGACAGCATGAACGTCCCGCGCACGTTGACGTCCTGCATCAGGTCGTACTTCTTCGCCGAGAGGTCGAGCGAGCGCGACAGGTCGATCACGCTGGCGTTGTTGATCACGATATCGATGCCGCCGAACTCACCCTGCGTCTTCATGACCGCTTCGGTGATGTCGTCGTCCTCGCGCACGTCGCCGACGATCGGCAGCGCCTGGCCGCCGGCCGCGCGGATCTGCTCGGCCGCGGTGTGCACGGTGCCCTCGAGCTTCGGATGCGGGGTGTCGGTCTTGGCGAGCATGGCGATGTTGGCGCCGTCGGCGGCGGCGCGCAGCGCGATCGCGAGGCCGATGCCGCGGCTGCCGCCCGACATGAGGATGGTCTTGCCGGCGAGTGACATGGGTTCTCCTTCGGGGCGGGTGGTCAGCGCGGTGCCATGCGGATGGCGCCGTCGAGGCGGATGGTCTCGCCGTTGAGGTAGCCGTTCTCGACGATCTGCTGCGCGAGGGCGGCGTACTCGTCCGGTCGGCCGAGGCGGGCGGGGAACGGCACCTGCTGGCCGAGCGAGTCCTGCGCCTCCTGCGGCAGCCCCATCAGCATCGGGGTCTCCATGATGCCGGGGGCGATGGTGCACACGCGGATGCCGTGCCGGGCGAGTTCGCGTGCGATCGGGAGGGTCATGGCGTGCACGCCGCCCTTCGACGCGGAGTACGCGGGCTGCCCGATCTGACCGTCGAACGCCGCGACGCTGGCGGTGTTGACGATGACGCCGCGCTCCTCGTCGTGCAGTTCGTTCGTCGCGATCACGGCCGCGGCCTGCGAGATGACGTTGAAGGTGCCGACGAGGTTGATGCGCACGATCCGCTCGAAGTCGGCGAGCACCGCGGGGTTGCCCTCGCGATCGAGCACCTTGGCGGGCGGGGCGATACCGGCGCAGTTGATCACCACGCGCAGCGGGGCGGCGGCCTGTGCGGCGGCGACCGCGGCCGCGACCTCGTCGACGCTCGTGACGTCGGCGGGCACGAAGATCCCGCCCAGTTCTTCCGCGATCTCGGCACCCGCCGAGGAGGGGAGGTCGATGATCGTGACGTGGGCTCCGGCCGCCGCGAGGCGACGCGCGGTGGCGAGCCCGAGGCCCGACGCCCCTCCGGTGACGAGGGCGCCCTGTCCGCTGATCTGCATGTGAGGTTCTCCTTCGAACGTCGTGCGACATGCCTGAAACGCAGTCCCAGCCTAGGTGGTTCCTGGTTCCAGGACGAACCCGGGCCGCGGTGGTGCCGGTGCGACCGGGCGTGAGGGGACGGCGTCGAGGCGAGCCTACGACACCGCCCGTCCGGAGACGGCGTCCGCTCCTCGCGCGACCGGTCGGCCCTGAGCGTCCGCGCGTCCGGCAGGATGGGAGCATGACGATCCCCGCCGAGTCCGTCGTCGTCCCCGACCGGGTGCGCGAGCTGTCCCGCGGAGCAGACCTCGTCTGCGTCTGGCGGAACGACGACGGCGGTCTCACGTTCCGCGCGACCGGCGTCGGCGAGCCGTTCTACATCAAGTGGGGTCCGCGCAACCTCGAGTCCACGCTGCGCGACGAGGCCGAGCGAATGCGCTGGGCCGCGCGGTGGATCAGCGCGCCGACCGTGCTGGACAGCGGCGAGGACGAGACGCACGAGTGGCTGGTGACGGCGGCCCTCGACGGCCTGAGCGCCGTGGATCCCCGGTGGACGGCCGAGCCCGCGACCGCCGTGCGTGCGGTGGGTGAGGCGCTGCGGGCGCTGCACGACGCGCTGCCCGTGGCCGAGTGCCCGTGGGAGTGGAGCGTGCCGTCGCGCATCGCGAACGCGGAGCGCCGGGGCATCGTGGTGCCGGAGTCGCTGCGCACTCCGCCGCCGATCGACCGCGCGGTGGTGAGCCACGGCGACGCCTGCTGCCCGAACACCCTGATCGGCGCGGACGGCCGGTGGCTCGCGCACGTGGACCTCGCGCAGCTGGGCGTCGCCGACCGTTGGGCCGACATCGCCGTGGCCGCCATGAGCACCGGGTGGAACTACGGCCCGGGGTGGGAAGACGCCCTCGTCGAGGCGTACGGCCTCGAACCCGACCGGGAGCGGATGGCGTACTACCGCGACCTGTGGAACGCCACCTGACGCTCCCGGCCGGCGGCGCGCAGGTCGGGATGCGGCAACGAACTCTCGACATCTGATGTCTGATCTGGTGTTATGGGTGGGACGACCCCCCGATCAGGAGGCCTCATGCACCTCGATCCGTCGCCACCCGCTCCCGTCGCCGGGTTCGCCGAGACACTGCGGGAGGCCATCGCGGCCCGCGGCACGTCCCTCGCGCAGCTGAGCGATCGGCTCCGACGACACGGGAACCCCGTCTCGATCGCCACCCTCAGCTGCTGGCAGAACGGCACGCGGCAACCCGAGGGGGTCTGCTCGCTCGCGGCGGTCGAGGAGCTCGAGACGCTGCTCCTGCTCGACAGCGGCACCCTGCAGCGACGCATCGGACACAGCCGCCGCGCCGGACGTCCACCCAAGCCGCGGGCACCCTGCGAGGACTGGACGAGGGAGGGGCCGATCCTCGACACGTTCCGCGCGCTCGGCATCGACCCCGCGGCGTCGTTCAACACCCACTCCGTCCACGCGGTCTGCACCACCGACGCGCACGGCCTCGTCGACACCATCCACTACCGCGCGATCCTCCGGCCCCCCAGCGGACGAGCCGGCCTCATCCCGTACATCGACCTTCCCGGGGTGCCGACCGACGTGTGGCCCGAGCTGACCGCGGTGACCGGGTGCCGCGTGGTGCAGCGCCACGCGCACTCCTCCCGCATGGCGTTCGGCATGCTCCTCGCCGTCGACGATCCGCCCGAGCAGCGGCAGTCCGCGCTCATCGAGTTCACCCTGCACTACCCGCTCCCCTACCCGCGCGACCGGCTCGTGACCTACGCGAGCATGTACCGCACGCCCGAGCTGCTCCTGCACGTGGACTTCGCGCGGTCGCCGTCGCCCACCTGGATCGAAGAGGTCACGATGGTCGGCGGCGAGGAGGAGATCGTGCCGCTGCCTCCCGCGAACCGCACGGCCACCACCGTGCGCTCGGGGTTCGCGCCGGGGCTGATCGCGCTCCGCTGGGGGTACGGCTCCCGCGAGGACGGCGCCGACCCGCTGCCCCTGTGACGGGCGGCGGGTCGGCGTCGGTTCCGGGCGCTCAGGCCTCCGGGTGGGCGTCGCTGGGCAGGCTGCCGTCCGCCGGCCGGCGGTCCCACGACGGACGGCGCACCGCGTAGAACACCAGGGGCGGAGCACCCAGCACCACGATCACCGCCCCCACGATCCACGGGTAGGCCGCGGGCGGGAACGCGGTGAAGCCGTCCGGCGGGATGAACGCGAGGAGGAACGCGGCCAGGCAGGCGACGAAGCCCACCCCGGCGACCAGCGGCAGCCCCTTCACCCGGTACGCGCGCTTCACGTCCGGCGCCTTCCGCCGCAGCACGAGGGCCGAGGCGAACATCAGCATGTACATGACGAGGTACAGCGCGGCGGCCATGTCGATCAGCGCGACGAAGGCCGCGCTGACGTTCGGCACGATGATGAAGATCGCCGCGAGCACCGTCACGATCGTGCCCTGCAGCATCAGGATGCCCGACTGCACGCCCGCCTTGTTCCTCTTCTGCAGCAGCGGCGGCAGCAGCCCCGTCTCCGCCGCGGCCAGCACGCCCTTCGACGGGCCGGCGACCCAGGTCACGACCGAGGCGAGGGCGCCCGCGGCGATCAGGGCCGACACCACCGCGGTGGCCCAGCCCATGCTCCAGTGGTCGAAGTACTCCCCGAACGCGAGCATGATGCCGTTCGTGAGACCGAGCTCCTTCGGCGGCACCGCGACCGCGATCGCGAGGGTCGGCAGGATGAACACCAGCAGGATGAGCGCCGCCGCGAGGAACACCGAGCGGGGGTAGCCGCGGCCGGGGTCCTTCATCTGGTTCACGTGCACCGCGTTCACCTCCATACCGGCGTAGGCCAGCACGTTCGACACGATCAGCACGATCGAGGCGAGCCCGGTGAACGGCGGGATCATCGCCGACGCCTCGAGGGGGACCTGGCTCTTCTCGCCGCTGAACACCCAGACCGCGCCGAACACGATCAGCAGCACGGCGGGCAGCAGCGTGCCGAGGATGCCGCCCCACGAGCCGAGCTTGGCGAACAGGTCGCCGCCGCGGAGGGTGACCAGCGTCGCACCCCAGTAGCAGACGATGATCACGACCGCGGTGAAGAAGCCCGAGCTCGACAGCGACGGATCCAGGAAGACGAACGCGAGCGCGCCCGCCACGAAGGCGAGCTGGGTGGGGAACCACACCACGTTCTGGATCCACTGGAGCCACACCGCGGTGAACCCCCAGCGGTTGCCGAGGGCTTCGCGCACCCAGACGTAGACGCCGCCCTTCCACCCGGTCGCGAGCTCGGCCGCCACCAGCGCCGTGGGCACCAGGAACAGGATCGCCGGGATGAGGTAGAGCATGATGCTCCCGAGGCCGTAGACCGCCATCGCCGGCAGGGAGCGCAGGCTCGCCACCACGACGAGCGTCAGCAGGGCGAGCTGCCCCACCCCCAGCACGGCCACCGCGGGCCGGGAGACGCGGGTCGACGGGGTGACGGCGGGACGGGGGGCGTGTTCGGCACCGTGTGCAGACATGACCCGCGCCTCAGTGGTGGAACGCCGAGTCGGGGTGGTCGCCCGGCATCGGCGCGGTGAGGGCGTCGAGGTGCGCGACCTCGGCGGTGATCGCGTCGAGCAGTTCGGCGGCCAGGTCCATGCTGAGGCCGTTGCGCACCACGATGCGCTGCACCGTGAGCTCCTCCAGGTCGGCGGGCATCGGGTAGGCGGGCACGAGCCAGCCGCGCATGCGCAACCGATCCTGCAGGTCGTACAGGGTCCAGTTGTCGGTATGCCCCTCCTTCAACCGCCACGCGAACACGGGGATGTCGCTGCCGTCGTTCCACAGCTCGAACGCGTCGAGCTTCGCGATGCCCGCCGACAGGAACTTCGCCACGTCCTGCGACGCCTGCTGCACCGCCCGGTACCCCTCGAAGCCGAGGCGGAGGAACAGGTAGTACTGCAGCAGCACCTGTGCGCCGGGGCGCGAGAAGTTCAGTGCGAACGTGGGCATCTCCCCGCCGAGGTAGCTGACCTGGAACACGAGGTCCTCCGGCAGCCACTGGGCGTCGCGCCACACGACCCACCCGAGTCCGGGGTACACGAGCCCGTACTTGTGGCCGGAGGTGCTGATGGAGTGCACCCGCTCCAGGCGGAAGTCCCACTCCAGGTCGGGCTGCAGGAACGGGGCGATCATCGCCCCGGAGGCGCCGTCCACGTGGATCGGGATGTCGAGCCCCGTGTTCTTCTGGATCTCGTCGAGCGCCGCCGCGATCTGCGCGACCGGCTCGTACATGCCGGTGTAGGTGACGCCCATGATCGCCACGACCCCGATCGTGTTCTCGTCGACGTACTTCTCCAGCTCGTGCCCGTCGAGCGTCTTGTGCTCCTCGCTGATCGGCACGAAGCGCGGCTCCACGTCGAAGTAGTTGCAGAACTTCTCCCAGCACACCTGCACGGCGCTCGACATCACGAGGTTCGGCGAGGAGGCGTCCTTCCCCGCGGCGCGACGCGCCTGCTGCCACCGGCGCTTGAACGCGAGCCCGCCGAGCATGCACGCCTCGGACGAGCCGATGGTGGACGTGCCGATGCTGCGGGCGGCATCCGGCGCATGCCAGAGGTTCGCGAGCATGTGCCAGCAGTTGTCCTCGATCGCGGCGGTCTGCGGGTACTCGTCCTTGTCGATCATGTTCTTGTCGAACGAGGCCATGTACACCTGCTTGGCCTCGTCGTCCATCCAGGTGCTCACGAACGTCGCGAGGTTCAGACGGGCGTTGCCGTCGAGGATGGTCTCGTCCTCGACGATCTGTTTCGCGGTCGACGGGAGCGACTCGGCGTCGGGGATCACGTGTCGCGGTGCGACCGTGGCCTCCCCCGGCCGGGTGAAGATCGGCTGACCGTCGGTGGGTGCAGTGCTCATGTGCGGAGTCCTTTCGGCTGAGTCGGCTTCTCACTCCGTTCGTCACGCTAACCAGGGCGCGTTGACGTATCTCCCGCCCCTCGCGTAAACGGGGTGAGGCTCAGGCGCCGGGACCGAGGATGAAGTTCCAGGCTCCGGTGAGCACGGCCGCCGCGACCGCGATGCCGGAGATGGCCGCGCCGACCGCGAGCAGCAGCCACTCCGCCGCCCCGAACCGCGACTCGCGCGCCCACGTGCGGCGCCCCGGCGCCCCGAACCCTCGCGCTTCCATGGCCGTGGCGAGCTTGGCACCGCGGCGGATCGACAGCACGAGCAGCGCGAACGCCATCCCGAAGAAACGGCGCAGGCGCCCGCGGTCGGCCACCCCGCGTGCGCGCCGCGCCAGTTCGAGCGCCCGCCAGTCGTCGAGGAACAGTCCGACCATGCGCAGGCCCGCGAGCGCACCCAGCACGAACCGGGCGGGGAGGCGGAGGATCTGCCCGAGCCCGTCGGCGAGGTCGGTGGGGTCGACGGTCACGAACAGCACCACGGACGGCAGGGCGATCGCGAGCACGCGCAGCATCGTCGCCACGGCGAGGGCGAGCGAGCCCTCGCTGATGCGAAGCACGAACCAGTCCACGTACACGGTGCCGGAGGTCTCGCCGTACAGCGCGATCGTGAGCCCGGTGAGCGGCGCCGCGAGCCACACCGGCCACGTGCGCACCCAGAACTCCCGCCAGCCGATGCCCGCGAACAGGAACAGCACGAACTCGAGCGCCAGGGCGACCGCGGCCGAGACCGGGTCGAGCGTGAGGATGAGCGGCACGGCGATCAGCGCGCTCACGCCGAGCTTGGCGACCGGGTTGATGCGGGCCACCGCGCCGGTGCGGGCCTTCGCGTCGAGCAGGGTCACGGCATGCCGCCCAGGTCGAACCGGGTGGCGTGGAGGGCTCTGGCCACGTCGAGGTCGTGCGTGATCGCGACCACGGCCGACCCCTCGTCGCGCAAGGCCGCGAGCAGCGCGACCAGCTCCGCCCACGTGCGCGCGTCCTGCCCGAACGTGGGCTCGTCCAGCACGAGCACCCGGGGGCGTGTGGCGATCGCGGCCGCGACCGTGAGGCGGCGCTTCTCCCCGCCGGAGAGCGTGTACGGGTTCGCGGCCGCGAGACGGTCGAGGCGCAGGCGGGAGAGGAGCTCGTCGGTGCGCGCGGCGATCTCGTCCTCGGGGAGGCCGAGCGCGCGGGGGCCGACGGCGAGCTCGTCGCGCACGGTCGTGGCGAGCAGCTGATGCTCCGGCTCCTGGAACACCATGCCGACGCGGGTGAGCAGGTCGCGCGAGCTCCACCGGATGGGCGCGGGGTCGGCGCCGTCCGCGAGCTCGGGCGCGGCGACCACTGCTCCCCCCGCGGGCGGAAGGAGTCCCGCGAGCGTGAGGCCGAGCGTCGACTTGCCGGCGCCGTTGGGCCCGGTGACCGCGACGGCTTCTCCCGCGTGCACGTCGAGGTCGATGCCCGTGGCGACCGGGCGACCCTTCACCCGGGCGACCGCGAGCCCGCGCGCCGAGAGCAGCACCTCGCGGGGGGCCGTGCGCGGCGGCGGCGGGAACGCGGGCGGATGCCCGGGGACCCACACCCCGTCGTCGGCGAGCCGCTGCCCCTGCGCCCCGAGCACCTCGTGCGGGGGGCCGTCGGCGACCACGCCGCCCTCGCCGATCACGATCACGCGGGTCATGAGCGGCAGCCACACGTCGAGCCGGTGCTCCACGACCACGAGCGTGGCGGGGTGGGTGTCGAGCAGGCGCGACACCGCGTCGCGCACCTCCGCCACCCCGTGCGGGTCGAGGTTCGCGGTGGGCTCGTCGAGCAGCAGCAGTCCGGGGCGCATGGCGAGGAGTCCCGCGAGCGCGAGGCGCTGCTTCTGCCCGCCCGACAGCGCCTTGGTGGGGTGGTCGAGCGGCACGTCGAGCCCCACGGCCTCGAGGGCCGCGGTGACGCGCGGCCAGATCTCGGCGCGCGGGATGCCCAGGTTCTCGCAGCCGAAGGCGACGTCGTCGCCCACGCGTGCCAGGATCACCTGCGAGTCGGGGTCTTGCAGCACCAGTCCTGCGCGACCCCGGGTGGCGGTCGCCGCGGCGCCGTCGACGAGCAGCCGGCCCTCGCTCTCGCCCTCCTCCTCGCCGCCCAGCACACCGGCGAGCCCGTGGAGCAGCGTCGACTTGCCCGCGCCGGATGCGCCGAGCACGAGCACGCGCTCGCCCGGCTCGATGCGGAACGACACGTCGCGCAGGGCCCAGGCGAGGCGACTCGCGTGACGCCACCCCCACCCTCGGGCCTCGACGGCGGCGGGGGTGGCCTGCTCGGCCCCCATCAGACGCGGACGCGCGCCTCGCGGCCGGAGCCGAACCGGTCGAGCGCGCCGGTCGCCGCGATGCCCCTGGCCAGAACCCACGACAGCGCCCCCGCGATCACCGCGCCGGAGACGACGGTGCTGAGCAGGTAGATCGTCGTGAACGCCGGGCCGGATCCGGCGTACCAGAGCACGAGGTTGTTGATGCCGCCCGCGAGCGCGGCGCCCGCACCGGCGAGGATCGCGACGGGCAGCGACCAACGACGGTAGAAGAACAGCAGGAAGACGAGCTCGGCGCCGAGCCCCTGCACGAGCCCGGCCTCGAGGGTGAGGAAGCCGCCCCACTGGTTGCCGATGAGCGCCGAGACGACGGCGGCGAGCAGTTCGACGTAGATCGCGGCTCCGGCCTTGCGGATGATGAGTCCGCCGAGCACGCCCGCGAACAGCCAGGGGCCGTCGAGCAGGCCCTGCAGCCCCGGGAGCAGCGGTTCGAGGAGGGCCTTGGGGCCGAGGTAGCCGACGTTCCAGGCGAGGAAGATCAGGCCGGCGGCGACACCGAGGACACTGGCGACGACGATGTCGACGATGCGCCAGCGCAGGTAGCTGCGCGGCGCGGCCGCCGTCGAGGTCTTCGCGGATGCGGACGTGGACGTGGACGTACTCATAGGAACTCCTCCCTGCGCTGGCATGACCCAGATCAGGTTCGACGGTCGAAGCGCGATTCGCTCCCTCTCAGCCCGGCTCGCCGGACTCCCGTGGTTGTGCTGACGATCCTACCCGGTCCGCCGGTTGGCGCGTCGCCGCCCCGGCGCGGCCGATTCCCGGCCGGATTCGGTACCGTAAGCGGGTGACCGCATCCGATCCCGCCGGCGAGGCGACGGGCATCGGCGGCAACGGCCCCGCTCCGACTGCTGCCCCCTCCGACGACGCCCCCACGTCCGCGCTGCGCTCGCGGGCGCGGGCGACCACCACCCCACCGACCGGGAGCGACGACGCGGGCGACGACGACGCGCGACCCCCGGCGCGGGTTCCCGCCGCCTCCGCCGTGTCGACCTCCGGTCTCGGCGCGCTGTTCGGCGACCGTGCGCGCACCGCGACCGCGACCGATGCCTCCGCGACCGGTGCCGCCGACGCAGACGGCGCGGACGGGAGCACCGACCGCCCCGCGGTCGAGACCTCCCCCTCCGCTGATCCCGCGATCCCGTCCGTCGCGTCGGCCCCGCCCGCCGCGGACTCCGCCTCCTCGACCGACGCCGCCGACGCAGGCGACGCGGACGGGAGCACGGACCGCCCCGCGGCCGACGCCTCCCCCTCCGCTGATCCCGCGATCGCGTCCGTCGCGTCGGCCCCGCCCGCCGCGGACTCCGCGTCCTCGACGATCACGGCACCGACGCCGCCGCTGACCAAGCCGCCGTTCCGCGCGAGGGTCTCGGAGCCGGCTCCCCCGGCCGAAGACGACGATGCAGCGATCGCCCTCCTGTCCGGTACGGCCGCGCAGTGGGCGGACGACGCGACCCCGGCGACCGCGCTGACCTGGGTGGATCCCGCCGATGTCGCGGCCCACGCTCCCGCCGTCTCGCTGGACGCCGAGCCGGAGGCGCAGACCGCCGAGGGGCTGTTCCGCGGGGCCCGGCTGCGTCCGGCCATCGCGCGCCCCGGCCTGCTGGTGCCGTTGGGGGTGCTGGCCGGGCTCGTCCTGGCCTATTCGGGCACGACGCTGCTGTGGCCGCTGCATGAGGTGCCCCCGGCGGTGGAGGCGGTGCAGTTCGAGACGACGCCCGCCTCGGCCGCCGAGCTCACGTGGCCTGCGGAGGGCAGCGCGGCCGTGGGGGTCGCCGGCATGACCACGTCGGCGTCGATCCCGGATGCGGTGAGCATCGCGAGCATCACGAAGGTCGTCAGCAGCCTGATGGTGCTGGATCGGATGCCGCTCGCGCCGGGTGAGCAGGGACCGGAGTTCCGTTTCACCCGCGGCGACAGCGTGCGCTACTGGGACTATCGACGCCAGGATCAGTCGGCGCTCGACGTCCCGGTCAACGGTGTGCTCACGGAGTATCAGCTGTTGCAGGGCACGCTGCTCGGCTCGGCGAACAACTACATCGATCGGCTGGCCTCGGAGATCTGGGGGTCGAACTCCGAGTTCGCCAGGGCGGCCGAGGAGTGGCTGAGCGAGCGTGGTCTGACCGGGATCACGGTGGTGACGCCGTCGGGTTTCGATGAGCGCAACGTCGCGACGCCGGAGGCGCTGATCGCGCTGGGCGAGCTGGCGATGCGCAACCCGGTGTTCGCGGAGATCGTCGGCACCGCCTCGGTCGAGCTTCCGGGCGCGGGGAGGGTCGTGAACACCAACGGCATGCTGGCCGATCCGGGCGTCGTCGGCATCAAGACCGGGACCCTGGTCGGGTGGAACCTCCTCACCGCGAAGGATGTGGAGGTGGGCGACACGACCGTGCGGCTGTTCGCGGCAGTGCTGGATCAGGCCGACGACGAGTCGCGGCTCGCGGCCACCCGCGCGCTGTTCAGTCAGGCCGAGGCGGAGCTGCAGACGGAGGATCCGGCCGTCGCCGCGGGCACGGTGGTCGGTCGCGTCACCACGATGTGGGGCGAGGAGGTGGACGTGGTCACCGCGGAGGACGCGGACGTCGTGCTGTGGAACGGTGCCGCCGCGACCGCGACCGCCGCGTTCGACCTGGGCGAGCGACGAGAGGCCGACGACCGCGTGGGCACGCTGACCACCACCGGGCCGCTCGACACGGAGGACACGGCCCTCGTGCTGCGCGAAGACGTGGAGGGCCCCAGTCCCTGGTGGCGCCTGACGCACCCGCTCGATCTGCTGGGCATCACCGTCCACACCGACTGAGCCAGGCGCCGCCGTTCACCGGCCGCGCAGACGACGACGCCCCGCTCCGAGGATCCGGAGCGGGGCGTCGTGTCGTTGGTGCGGGGCCGCCGAGGTGTCAGGCGCGGGGGTCCGCGCCCTCGGCGCCGTCATCGAGCAGCGCTCGTGCGGCCGCGGCCTCCGCGGCCGGGACGTTCGCCCCGACCGAGGCTCCGGCGATCGCGTCGTCGGCCTGCTCCCGTGCCGTCTCGTCGGCGGCCTCCCCCGTGACGACCAGGGGCGTGGAGCCCGTGAGGGCCTCCTCCGCGTCGAGGTCGGTCGCGGCCTGCTCGAACTGCGACTGGTACAGCCGCCAGTAGGCGCCCTGCGCGGCGATGAGCTCGTCGTGCGTGCCCTTCTCCACGATGTCGCCGTGCTCCATCACGAGGATGAGGTCGGCGTCGCGGATGGTGGACAGGCGGTGCGCGATCACGAACGACGTGCGCCCCTGGCGGAGCGCGGCCATCGCGTGCTGCAGCAGCAGCTCGGTGCGGGTGTCGACGGCCGAGGTGGCCTCATCCAGGATGAGGATCGACGGCTGGGCGACGAACGCGCGCGCGATCGTGATCAGCTGCCGCTCACCGGCCGACACGTTGGACGCATCCTCGTCGAGCACGGTGTCGTAGCCCTCGGGGAGGGCGTGCACGAACCGGTCGACGTACGTGGCCTTGGCGGCGGTGAGCACTTCCTCATCGGTCGCGGTCGAGCGACCGTAGCGGATGTTCTCGCGGATGCTCCCGGCGAACAGCCACGGGTCCTGCAGCACCATGCCGGTGCGCGAGCGCAGGTCGTCGCGCGTGATCTGCGAGATGTCCTGACCATCGAGCGTGATGCGCCCGCCGCTGAGCTCGTAGAACCGCATGATCAGGTTGACCAGCGTGGTCTTGCCCGCGCCGGTCGGCCCGACGATCGCGACCGTCTGGCCCGGCTCCACCCGGAACGACAGGTCGGTGATCAGCGGTCGCTCCGGCGTGTAGGAGAAGGACACGTTCTCGAACTCGATCACGCCCTTGCCGTCGCCGAGCCGCGGGGCGTCGGCCTCGTCGGGCTCCTGCTCGTCGGCGTCGAGCAGGTCGAACACCCGCTCGGCCGACGCCGTGCCGGACTGCACGACCGCTGCCATGCCGCCCAGCTCCGACAGCGGCTGCGTGAACTGCTGCGAGTACTGGATGAACGCCTGCACGTCGCCGAGGCGCAGCTGCCCGCTCGCGACCATGAGGCCGCCGAGCACCGCGATACCGACGTAGGTGAGGCTGCCGACGAAGGTCATGGCGGGCATGATGATGCCCGACAGGAACTGCGCCTTGAAGCTCGCCTGGAACAGCTCCTCGTTCTCGGCCTTGAACTTGTCGAGCGCGTCCTGCTCCCGACCGAACACCTTCACGAGCGCGTGCCCGGAGAAGGCCTCCTCGACGCGGGCGTTGAGACGGCCGACCTTGCGCCACTGTGTGCCGAAGGCCTTCTGCGAGCGCGGGCCGATGACGCCGAAGATCACGCCCATGAGCGGCAGGGCGACCAGGGCCACCAGTGCCAGCTGCCACGAGATCGAGAACATCATCACCAGCACGCCGACCACGGTGAGCACGGCGGTCAGGGCCCCGGAGAGGGACTGCTGCATCGTCTGGGTGATGTTGTCGATGTCGTTCGTGACGCGGGAGATCAGCTCGCCGCGCTGCACCCTGTCGAAGTACGACAGCGGCAGCCGGTTGATCTTCGCCTCGACGGCCTCGCGGAGGCGCCACATGGTGCGCACCATGATGACGTTGATCACGTATCCCTGCAGCCAGCTCAGGAACGCGGCCACCACGTAGATCGTGAGGACGGCGGCGATGACCCAGCGCAGAGCATCGAAGTCGATGCCGTCGCCGACCCGGAAGTCGCCGAGGGCGCCGACCTGGTTGGCGAAGTCGTCCTGTCCCGCTCCGCGCAGCGCATCGACCACCACGTCCTGCGACGTTCCGGCGGGGAACCCGGGGAAGTCGCCGTTCGGCTGGCCGAGCTGGATGGAGATGAAGCCGCGGTAGACGATGTTGGTCGCCTCGGCCAGGACCTTGGGAGCTGCGACCGTCAGCACGACGCCCAGGGCCCCGAGGATCGACACGAACACGAACCACACGGCCGAGGGCTTGAGCAGTCCGATCATGCGGGCGAAGCTCGGCCCGAAGTTGTCGGCCTTGCCCGGCGCGACGCTGTCCCAGCCGCCGCCGTTCTGCCGTGCCTGCTCCGCGAGCTCGGCCTCGTACTGCTCTTCCGCCGTGAGCTCGCGCTCCTCGGTCTGCACCGGGGCCTTCCCCCGTCCGCGCTTCGGCGCGGCGGTGCGCTTGTCGTCCTGCGCGCTCATGCGTCCACCCCCAGCTGCGACTCGACGATCTCTCGATAGGTGCCGCTGGTCTCCAGCAGCTCCTCGTGCGTGCCGACGCCCACCATCGTGCCGCCCTCGAGCACCACGATGCGATCGGCGTCGGTGATGGTGGAGACACGCTGGGCGACCACGATCTTCGTGACGTGCGGCAGCTCGCGCCACAGCGCCTGCCGCAGTCGCGCGTCCGTGGTCAGGTCGAGCGCCGAGAAGGAGTCGTCGAACACGAGCACCTTCGGCTGGTGCACGATGGCCCGCGCGATCGCGAGGCGCTGGCGCTGGCCGCCCGACACGTTCGTGCCGCCCTGGGCGATGCGGGACTCGAGCCCGTCGGGCATCTCCTCCACGAAGTCACGCCCCTGGGCGATCTCGAGCGCGTGCCACAGCTCCTCATCGGTCGCGTCCTCCCGGCCGTAGCGCAGGTTCGACGCGACGGTGCCGGTGAAGAGGAACGGACGCTGCGGCACCAGACCGATGCTGTCCCACAGCGCCTCCACGTCGGCCTCGCGCACGTCGGTGCCGCCCACGTGCACCGAGCCGCTCGAGACGTCGAACAGACGCGGGATGAGAGAGACCAGCGTGGTCTTGCCCGCACCCGTGGAACCCACGATCGCGACCGTCTCACCCGGCTGCGCCGCGAAGCTGATGCCGGTCAGCACGGGCGCGTCGGCGCCCGGGTAGGTGAAGGCGACGTCGTCGAACGCGACCGCACCCGGCGTCGGGAACTCGGTGACGCCGTTCGCGGGGCGCGTCATGGTCGACTCGGTGTTGAGCACCTCGCCGATGCGCTCGGCCGAGACGGCGGCGCGCGGGATCATCATCGCCATGAAGCTGGCCATGATGACGCCGCCCATGATCTGGCCGATGTACTGCATGAAGGCGAACAGCGTGCCCACCTGCACGGTGCCGTTGTTGACCTCGATGCCGCCGAACCAGATCACGGCGACCACGGTCACGTTGAGGATGAGCATGAACAGCGGGAACAGCAGCACGAACAGCGAGCCGACCTTGCGGCCGACGACCATGATGTCGGTGTTGGCTCCGCGGAAGCGCTCCTCTTCGATGCGCTCGCGCACGAACGCGCGGACGACGCGCACGCCGGTGAGCTGCTCGCGCATGATGCGGTTGACGTTGTCGAGCTTGCCCTGGTAGCTGCGGAACAGCGGCACCATGCGGCCGATCACGAGCGCCGCGAGGAGCAGGAGCACGGGGACCGACACGGCGATGAGCCAGCTGAGCCCGGCGTTGGTCTGCACGGCGAAGATGATGCCGCCGATCGCGAGCAGCGGCGCGGTGACGAGCATGGTCGCGCCCATCATCGCCAGCATCTGCACCTGCTGCACGTCGTTGGTGTTGCGCGTGATGAGGGAGCCGGCGCCGAACTGCGACACCTCGCGCTCGGAGAAGCCGCTGACCTTGCCGAACACGTCGGCACGGATGTCGCGACCCGCGCCCATCGCCGCGCGCGCGGCGAAGAAGGTCGCGATCACGGAGGCGACGATCTGGCCCAGGGAGACCGCGAGCATGAACAGACCGGTGCGCCAGATGTAGGCGGTGTCGCCCTGCGCGACGCCCTTGTCGATGATGTCGGCGTTGAGGCGGGGCAGGTAGAGGGTGGCAGCCGCGCTGGCGAACTGGAAGACCAGCACGGCCACGAGGAGCCACTTATATCGGGACAGATAGCGGAGGAGGATTTTTCCCAGCACAGGCGGACTTTCTAGGAAGGAGGAGGCGGCGGATCTCCCGGCAGACGGATGCCGACCGACGACCGGCCATAGGACAGCGTGCCACGAAGCGGGGACATTCGTATCCCCCTGGGGGCGGACCTTCGCTCACAGCGAACCGCATCCCGTGCGATCAGCACTTTTCTGCACGGTGACGAAGAAGGGCCCGCCGGAAGCCTGCCCGATCGCCGCCCGCGTCAGCGAGCGGGCCGCCCCTCAGAACAACGGCGGCTGCGGCGTGTAGTCGCGGGCCGGCGCACCCGCGTCCGCCGGCAGCTCGGCGAGGGTCGCCGGCTGCCACTTCGGGTTGCGGTCCTTGTCGACCAGCTGCGCGCGGATGCCCTCCACGAGGTCCGGGTGCTCGTTGACGAACCACAGCACCCGTCGGTACTCCCCCTCGAGCGCGGCGCGCAGTCCCGGCAGCCCCCGCGCCTCACGCACGGCGTCGAGCGTCACGACCAGCCCGGTCGGCGCGAGACCTTCGAGGAGATCGGCCACGGCTGCGGCCTCGGTCGTGCCCTGCGCGTGCAGCCGCTCCAAAATCTCGGGCACGGTCGGCGCGGAGAACGCCTCGTCGATCCAGGCGCGCGATGCCGGGAGGGCCGACGGCTCCGGCGTCTCGTCGAACAGCAGCACGATCTCGCTGGGGCTCGTCGGGTCGGCGCGGTGCGCGAGCGCGTCGCGCAGGGCGTCGAGGCGGTCGGAGGGCACCACGTGGTCGGCGAACCCGAGGTACACCGCGTCGGCGGCGCTCATGGTCGCCCCGGTCAGCCCGAAGTACTCGCCGAACCGTCCCGGCGCCCGCCCGAGCAGCCACGTGCCACCGACGTCGGGAGTGAAGCCGATGCGGGTCTCCGGCATCGCGAGCTTCGACCGCTCGGTGACGATCCGGATGGCCGCGTGCCCGGCGAGCCCGATGCCGCCGCCCATCGTGATGCCGTCGGCCAGCGCCACGACCGGCTTGGGGTACTCGGCGATCATCGCGTTCATCGCGTACTCGGCGCGGAAGAACTCGGCCGACCGCTCGGGGTAACCGGACACGATCTGCTCGTGCAGGCGGCGCACATCGCCGCCCGCGCACATGCCGCGCTCGCCCTCGCCGTCGATCAGCACGATCTGCACGTCGGAGTCGTCACGCCACGCCACCAGCGCCCGGGTGATCTCGGCGATCATGTCCTCGTCGAGCGCGTTGATCGCCTCGGGGCGATTGAGGGTGAGCCGTCCGAGCGCTCCTTCCGTGCGGACGAGGACACGGGGGGCGGCAGAGGTATCGGTCACGGGTGCCAGGCTACCTTCTCACCAGGGGTGGAATTCCGCACGGAATGCGGGTTCCGGGGCGGTTTTCCGGCAGGATAGGGGGAACTGTTCATCGCGACGAGAGGTGCCGGATGCCTGAAGGACAGGTGCTCGAGTTCACGAATGTGACGAAGCGCTTCAACGAGGTGACCGCCGTCTCGGACTTCTCCGCCCGCGTCGAGCCCGGGGCCGTGACCGCCTTCCTCGGTCCCAACGGCGCCGGAAAGACCACGACTCTCCGCATCCTGCTCGGTCAGGTGCGTGCCACGTCGGGAACCGCCACGATCGGCGGCGTCGCGTATCCGGAGCTGCGCCAGCCGCTGCGCACGATCGGCTCCGTGCTGGAGGAGACGGTCTACCGCCCTCGCCGCACGGCCAGCCGGCAGCTGACCATCGCCGCGAAGGCCAACGGCATCCGCCTGTCCCGCGTCGACGAGGTCCTGTCGCTCGTGGGCCTGGAGAGCGAGGCCGATTCCCGCATCGGCGGCTTCTCCCTCGGCATGCGGCAGCGGCTGAGCGTCGCGCACGCGCTGCTCGGCGACCCCGGTGCCCTGGTCTTCGACGAGCCGGCGAACGGCCTCGACCCGGAGGGCATCCGCTGGATGCGTCTGCTCATGCGCCGTCTCGCGGACGAGGGGCGCACGGTCCTGGTGTCGTCGCACGTGCTCAGCGAGATCGAGCAGGTGGCCGACCACGTGCTGGTGCTGTCGAAGGGACGGCTGGTGCTGTCCAGCGGTATCGAGACCCTGGCCGACCCGGCCGGCGGCTCTGTCATCGTGGATTCCGTGGATCGTCCCGGCCTCACGACGGCGCTGGTGGCGGCGGGCTTCGACATCGAGGTGCTGCGCTCCGGGCTGACCGTGCGCGGAGCCGACGCGAGCACGGTGGGTGCCGTGGCCGCTGAGGCCGGCATCGCCCTCAGCACCCTCGTGCAGCGCGGGCCCACGCTGGAAGACGTCTTCATCGATCTGATGCGCGGTGGTCGCTTCGGCACAGCGGCGGACACGACCGCGGCCGCTGCGGGCGGGGCGGCGCCGGGCGAGACGGCAGCGACCGATACGAACCATGAGGCGAGCGATTCCTCCGCCGACGTGGCGACAGCGGGCGCCGGTGCGGCCGCATCGGCTCTGGCTGCCGGTGGTGCGGCCGCTCTCGCGGACGACCTCACCACCGAGACCATGCCCGAGCCGACGGACGCCACGGCGGAAGACGACGACGTGGACGAGCAGTCGACCGACGCGGAGCCCGCGTCGGAAGACCTCGTCGCCGCCGACACGGAGGACTCCGACGTGATCGAGACCGTGGCGGAGGTCACGGCGGCCACCGGCCCGGTCGCGGTCGTCCCGGTGGAAGAAGACGTGCGTCCCGTGACGATGGAGGACGCGGCGCGGATCGGCGATGGCGATTCCCTGTCCGAGTCGCGCGCGGAGACGGCGACCTCGTTCGACGAGATCCTGTTCGGCGGCACCGCGCCGGTCCAGGAGGATGAGCCGACCGAGCGGCCCACCCGACGCAGCCTCGCACAGCTGTTCGCGACGACGCCGGAGTCCACCGACGACGACCACAGCGCGTCCCCGGAGCATGTGTCCAGCGACGAGCAGGACTCCGAGGGTGATGTCCCGATCGGCTCGGACGACGCGGAGTCAACGGGCGGTTCGGCGTGGAGCACCGGTTCCGCACCGACCGAGGAGGGGGCGGACGAGGACCCGGAGAACGGAACCGAGGCAGACGAGACTCCGGAGAACGCAACCGGGGCAGACGGAACTCCGGTAGACGAGCCCGCGGGCCACGAGCCCCTCGCCGACGATCAGGAGTCCGCGCTGGATTCCGTCGATGACGCCCACGACAGCGAGAGCTCGGCGGATGAGGCGCCGGCGGACGACACCGGAATCGCGTCCGACGAGCCCGCCGCAGATCCGGCTCCGGCGGACAACGAGCCGGTGATCACCGCCGATGACGAGTCCATCGAGGAAGACCCCGCGGGCATCGAGTTCTTCGCCGAGCTGGACGACGCCGAGGAGGCGGACGAGACCGACGAGGCCGACCACGGCGACCGCGATGGCGAGGAGGCGCCGCTCGAGGCGGGCGGCACGGACGGAGCCGCGACCCCGGACGAGGACGAAGACCCCCGCGCGGCCGCCGTCAGCTCCCTGCTCTCCGCCGCCGCACGCGCGTACTACGAGGACGAGCCGCGGGACTACCCGCTGAGCACCGCCGACAGCGTGCCCGCGACCGGCGCGCCGGGAGAGACGCACGACGCCGGGGCCCACTGGAGCGTCGCGACCACCGGCGTGATCGACACGGTCCCGCTCGCGCGCGACACCGCGACCGATGGTCAGGACGACCACGGCACCGCCGACGCGCACCACCAGCCCCACGACGGTGTCGCCGAGGTGCAGGACGGCGAGGGGCACGAGAGCGAGGGACACGCGGTGCCCGAGCACGACGACGAGCACAGCGGCGAGCACGACGACGAGCACAGCGGCGAGCACGACGGCGAGCACAGCGGCGAGAACAGCGACGAGCACGACGGCGAGCACAGCGGCGATCACAGCGACGAGCACAGCGACGACGACCGCGACCGCGAGGGCCACGGTCACGACGACGGGCAGAGCGAAGGCCCCGGTCACGACGACGGGCAGAGCGACGCGCACGATCACGACGGGCACGATCGCGAGCAGCACACCGACGGCGACGAGCACCGCGGCTGAGCCCGAGACACGAGACGCCCTCCCGGCTACGGCCGGGAGGGCGTCTGTCGTTCGTGGGGCTGCTAGGCCGGCCGCGGGCGGATGACCGGACGACGGCTGCCCTTCGACACGGGCGTCGGTGCGGTGGCGACGATCTCCTCGACGCTCGCCGGCTCGTCCGACACCTCGAGCCGCAGCGCCTGCGTGAGTGCGAGGCCGTGCCGCGTGGTGAGGATCAGCCGGTTGTACTGCGGGTCGCCCTCGAGGTCGATCACGACGCTCGGGCGACGCCGCCGGATGAGCACGAAGTCGAGGGTTCCGGCGGCCTTCCAACTGCCGGCGGCGAGCACGGTCGGAATGTGGGTCCCGGGGTTCGGCACACCGCGGAGCCAGGTCCAGGCGTCGTCGGTCAGCTGCACCTTGGTGATGGTGTCGCGCGGGATCCGCACGTTCTCACGGTGGAAGGTGGCGGCACGTTCGATGGGCGAGAGCACGACTTCGAGTTGCGTCTGGTCCAGCAGCAACGTCACCATGCCCCTTAGTCTGCCAGCGCGGCGCTCCCGGTTGGCTGGAAGTTGCTCACAGGAAAGCAACGATCCGTTGTGGGCACGGATACATCAGGGCCGGGCGTCTGCCGCGGCCCTGGCCGCGAACGCCAGCGCCGCCTCGATGCGCTGCAACTCGTCCTCACCGTGCGCAGCCGTGAGGAACCACGCCTCGAAGACGCTCGGCGGAAGCGCGACACCGTGCTCGCGCATGGCGTGGAAGAACGCCGAGTAGCGGAACGACTGCTGCGCCTGCGCCTCGGCGTAGTCGCGCGGGATCGAGGCGCGGAACGAGGCGCTGAACAGGTTGCCGGCCGACGCCACCGCGTGCGTCACGCCCGCGTCGCTGAGGGCGGTGTCGAGCGCGGTCGCCACCCGGGTCGCCGCGGCGTCGACCGTGGCGTAGACCTCGGGCGTCGCGAGGCGCAGCGTGGCGAGACCCGCGGCGACCGACAGCGGGTTCCCCGACAGCGTGCCCGCCTGGTACACCGGGCCGAGCGGAGCCAGCAGGTCCATGACCTCGGCGCGACCGCCGAGCGCGGCCAGCGGCATGCCACCGCCCACGACCTTGCCGAACGTGATGATGTCGGGGAGGTAGTCCTCGCCCGCCGCGGCCTGCAGACCCCAGAACCCCGCGGGGTGCACGCGGAAGCCCGTCAGCACCTCGTCCAGGATCATGAGCGCGCCGTGAGCGTGTGCGGTGTCGGCGATCAGGCGGTTGAATCCGGGCCGCGGGGGGACCACGCCCATGTTCGCCGCGGACGCCTCGACGATCACGGCGGCGATGCGCTGGCCGTGCTCGGCGAACACCGCGTCGAGCGCCTCGGGGTCGTTGTAGCGGATGACGAGCGTCTGTGCGGCGATGGGTGCCGGCACCCCGGCGGATCCGGGCAGCGCGAGCGTAGCGACGCCCGACCCCGCCTCGGCCAGCAGCCCGTCGGAGTGGCCGTGGTAGTGCCCGGCGAACTTCACCAGCAGGTCGCGACCGGTCGCGCCACGGGCGAGTCGGATCGCGGTCATGGTCGCCTCGGTCCCCGTGGACACCAGGCGCACGCGCTCGATGGGTCGGATGTCGCCGAAACGAACCCGGTCGGCGATCAGCGCGGCCAGCTCGACCTCGCCCTCGGTCGGGGCACCGAACGACAGACCCCGCGCTGCGGCGTCCTGCACGGCGGCGACCACCTCGGGCTGCGCGTGGCCTAGCAGCGCCGGACCCCACGAGGCCACCAGGTCGACGTACTCCCGGCCGGCGGCGTCGGTGACGGTCGCTCCCTTCGCCGAAGCGAGGAACCGCGGCGTCCCGCCCACCGAGCCGTAGGCGCGCACCGGCGAGTTCACCCCGCCCGGGATCACAGCGCGGGCAGCGGAGAACAGGTCGTCATTGCGGTCGGTCATGGCAGCTCCTCGGTGATGCGCGGAGCTCTCCCGGGCATCCCTTCCAGGCTAACCCGCCGTACCGACGCCGGAGTCCGCGCGGTGACGCCGCGGGGCGGTCAGCCGCGAAGCCAGCGGGCGGCCTCGGTCGCCCAGTAGGTCAGCACGGCGTCGGCGCCCGCGCGCCGGATCGACAGCAGCGACTCGAGGATCGCCGCCCGGCGGTCGATCCAGCCGTTGGCCGCGGCGGCCTCGACCATCGCGTACTCGCCGGACACCTGATACGCCCACACGGGCACGGTCACGGCGTCGCGCACCTCGCGCAGCACGTCGAGGAACGCCATCGCCGGCTTGACCATGACGATGTCGGCGCCCTCCTGCTCGTCGACCAGCGCCTCCCGCACGCCCTCACGGCGGTTGCCCGGATCGAGCTGATACGTGCGCCGGTCGCCGGTCAGCTGGGAGTCCACGGCCTCACGGAACGGGCCGTAGAACGCGCTCGCGTACTTGGCCGCGTACGCCAGGATCAGCGTGTCGGTGAAGCCCTCGGCGTCGAGCGCCCGGCGGATCACCGCGACCTGGCCGTCCATCATGCCGGACAGCCCGAGCAGCTGCGACCCGGCCCGCGCCTGTGCCAACGCCATCGAGGTGTAGCGCTCGAGGGTCGCGTCGTTGTCGACCGAGCCGTCCGCCGCGAGCACCCCGCAGTGCCCGTGATCGGTGAACTCGTCGAGGCAGAGGTCGGTCTGCACCACGAGCGCATCGCCCACCTCGGCCGCGAGGGCCTCGGTCGCGACGTTCAGGATGCCGCGCGGATCGTCCGCTCCGGAGCCGACCGCATCGCGCACCGCCGGGACACCGAACAGCATGACCCCGCCGACGCCGGCCTCGGCCGCCTCGACGGCGGCGGCACGCAACGAGTCGAGCGAGTGCTGCGCCACGCCGGGCATCGAGCCGATGGGCGCCGGCTCGGTCAGTCCCTCGCGCACGAAGAGCGGAAGCACGAGCTGACGGGGCTCGAGCGAGGTCTCGCGCACGAGGTCGCGGACAGCGCGGGACTGGCGCAGCCGACGGAGGCGGATGTCGGGGAAGCTCACGGCGCGAACTCGTCTGCCGCGTGCGGAAGCGTGAACTGGGACACGGCATCGATCAACGCGTCGATGGTCTGCCGATCGGCCACCACCGACACCGGCAGACCGGCACGCTCGGCATCCTTCGCGGTGCGCGGGCCGATCGCGGCGAGCAGGGTCTCGTCCGGGATGTCGGGGAACTGCTCGCGCACCTGCTCCGCCACCGAACCGCTCGTGATGAGGATGGCGTTGATGCGGCCGTTCTCCACATCGCGACGGATGCGCTCCGTGACCGGCACGCCCACCGTGCGGTAGGCGACCACACCGTGCACGTCGTGTCCGGCCTCGGACAGCATGATGCTCAGCACCGGCTTCGCGATCTCGCTGCGCAGCGCCAGGATGCGCCGGGGCTCCTGCTCGAGCGCGATCAGCTGCTGAGCCATGCCCTGCGCCGAGTTGTCCTGCTCGGGGACCAGCGCCACCTCGTAGCCCACGGCCTGGAGCGCTGCGGCCGTGGTCTCGCCCACCGCCGCGATCTTCGTGGACTTGGGCACGACCGCGCGATGCGCGAACAGCACGTCGACCGTGGTCGCACTCGTCACCGTCAGCCAGTCGAACTCACCGGCGGCCAGCTGCTCCAGCGCGCGGTCGAGCGTGTCCTGATCGGTCGTGGGGGCGAAGTTGATGAGCGGGGCGACGACCGGCACGGCGCCCAGGGCACGCAGGCTCGCGGCGACACTGTCGCCCCAGGGCCCGCCACGGGGCACGAGGATGCGCCAGCCGTCCAGCGGTCGGTCCTGCTTGGTTTCGGATGTGGTCATGAGAAATCGGGGTGCTCTCGGGGGACGAGGTCGGCCGCCCCTTGATCGAGCAGCCGACGGGCAACAGCGAGCCCGAGCTCGCGCGCTGCGTGCATCGGGCCTGCACCATCGGCAGCATCCGCTCCATTGCCACTGCCGTTCCGATGAATATACTCCCCGTTCAGGGCTTCCGTGACGTCGAGCCCGATCCGCCGACCCCCGTCCGGGGCGTACACGACCGTCCTGATGCGGATCTCGGCGCCCTCGACGCGTGCGTGCGCCGCCATGGGGGCTTGACACCCGGCATCGAGTCCCTCCAGAATGGCGCGCTCGACCGTGACGGCCAGTCGGGTGTCGTGATCGTCGAGGGCGGAGAGCGCCTCCCGCAGCTCCTCCGGGGCGTCCGCCCTGGTCTCCACCGCGAGCGACCCCTGCCCCGGCGCGGTCGGCCACTCCGCGAGCCCGAGCTCTTCGCGCTTCAGCGGCGAGTCGGTCCCCAGACGCGACAGCCCGGCGGCCGCGAGGATCACGGCGTCGAGCTCGCCCGAGGCCACCCGCGCGAGCCGGGAGTCGACGTTGCCGCGGATGTCCACGACCTCCGCCTGCGGTGCCCGGCGCCGAACCTGGGCGATGCGTCGCGGCGAGCCCGTGCCGACGGTGCTGCCCGAGCCGAGCTCGTGCAGGGGCGCGCCGTGACGCGTGAGAACCACGTCCCTGGCATCCTCTCGGCGGGGCGTCGCAGCGATCACGAGACCCTCCGGCACGGCGGTCGGGAGGTCTTTGAGGGAGTGCACGAGGAAGTCGCAACGGCCGGCGAGCAGAGCCTCGCGCAGCCGGGTCGCGAAGACGCCCAGACCGCCGATCTCCGACAGCGACGCCCGATTGGTGTCGCCCTCGCTGGTGATCGGGACGAGCTCGACGGCACGCCCCGTGACCTTCTCGAGGGCGGCGGCGACATGGCCCGACTGCGCCTGCGCGAGCGCGCTGCGTCGGGTGCCGAGACGGATGCGGGTGCTCATGGTGCGGTTACTGCAGCACGTCGGCGATCTCGTCGAAGCGCAGACGGCGCCCCGTGTAGAAGGGCACCTCCTCCTTCACGAACATCCGCGCCTCGGTGTAACGGAGGTCGCGCATCATGTCGACCAGGTCGGTCACGTCGTCGGCCTCCATCGGCAGCAGCCACTCGTAGTCACCCAGCGCGAACGCGGCGACGGTGTTCGCGATGACGCCCGTGAACGCAGCGCCCTTGCGCCCGTGGTCGGCGAGCATCGCGCGGCGGTCAGCCTCCGGCGCCAGGTACCACTCCGGGGTGCGGACGAACGGGTACAGGCAGAGCCAGTCCTTCGGTGCGACGCCGCGGAGGAACCCCGGCACGTGCGAGCGGTTGAACTCCGCGTCGCGGTGCACGCCCATCACGTTCCACACCGGCAGCAGCGAGCGCAGCAGCTCCGTGCGACGGAGGCGGCGCAGCGCCTTCTGCAGCTCCTCGGCGGTGTCGCCGTGCAGCCACACCATCAGATCGGCGTCAGCCTTCAGCCCGGAGACGTCGTAGAAGCCACGGACGGTGACGCCGGAGTCCTCGATGTGCGAGACGATCGACTCGAGCTCCGTGGCGTCGTTCTCGGTGACGGGAGCATCGGGATTGCGTCGCCACACAGCCCAGAGGGTGAAGCCGGACGGGTTCTCTTCGCGCACTTCGGACATGATCCCAGTCTGCCCCTTTCACGGAGAAGCCCCTAATCAGGGGAATACCGCGAGGAACGGCCGACCGTCAGCGTGCGATGGCCCGAGCGATCGCCCACACGGCGCCGCCGACGACGGCGGCGATCCCGACGGCCGCGGCGACCGCGCCCACCGGGTTCCGATCGGCGAACGCGCGTGCCTTGACCGCGGCACGCGCCGACGCCTTCTCCACCCGGCGCGGGATGTTGCCCTTGATCTCGATCGCGGCGAGCGCCGCCTTCAGCTCGGCGCGGGCCGACGTCACGGGATCGACGATGCCCGCGGGGACGGCGGTGCGCGGCAGCGACTCAGGGGTGCTCATCGCCGGCCTCCTTCACGATTCGGATGTCCTCGGCCACGGCCTGCGCCGGGTTCTGGCGCTTGAGCACCTTGCGGAACTTGAGGATGCCGAGCAGCGCGAACAGCAGCACGGCGAGGATCAGGATGCCGAACACGGCGATCGCCGACAGCCACACGGGCCACCACGACGACAGGCCGGCGATCGCGAACACGAGGATCACCGGCACGGCCCAGAACAGGAAGAACAGGGCGACGAGGAACCAGACCGAGCCGATCCCCGCATCCTTCGCCGTGCGCGAGACCCACGCCTTGGCGGCGTCGATCTCCGCCTTCACGAGGTTGGTGACCAGCTCGGGCAGATCCCCGAGCAGGGTCAGCAGACTGTCGTCGGCGCGATCCCGGTATCCGCGGGGCATGTCAGTCGCCGGACTTCTGCGCTGCCGGCTTCGTCGCGGGCTTCTTCGCAGCGGGCTTGTCAGCCGCAGCGGCGCGCTCCTTGACCTCGTCGACCGCTTCCTCCGCCGCCTCCGAGACCTCCTCGGCGGCCTCCTTGCCCGACGCGATCACGGCGTCGAGCTTCTGGCCGGGAGTGCCGTTGCCCGTGACCGACTTCACGATCTTCACCGCGCCCGTCCACACGGCACCCGGGACGGCCGCGGCCTTGTCGCCGACGAAGTCCTTGACCTTCTCCACCTGGTCCTGGACGGGATCCGTGTTCCAGACCTTGAGCCACTGCGTCCGGATCTGCTCGTAACGCTCGCGTCCGGCACGGGTGCCCAGCACATAGCCGACGCCGAGTCCGACGACGAGTCCGATCTTCCCCTTCATGGGGTCTCCTCACGTTGTTCCGGCGGTGGTCGTCCGGTTCGGACGCCGATCGCCGACGTCTCCGCCGCGATCAGGTACCCAGCGTAACCCCGTATGCCGATTTCGGCATCAATCCCGGAGAGGGTTGACAGCGGGCCCTTCGTCACTCACGCTTGTGCGCTTCGTGGTGCGCGGAGGTCGCCCGATCAGTCCCACAGGAGCGCGCGACGGAGGCGATCGGACGCCTCCGTGGCGTCCGGGACCACCTGTGCGAGGCCGGTCCCGGCCACCCAGGCTCCGACCACCGCCAGGCCGGGGATCGCCTGGATCGCATCGCGCGCAGCCTGGCGCCGCGCCCCCGATCCGAGGAGCGACGCGGGCTGCGACTGCACGAACCGTCCGCGGTGCCCTGCGATCACCTGGGTCGGCTCCAGCGGTACGCCGAGCAGCGCGGCCGCCTCCCGCCGCGCGAGGTCGATCGCCGCCGCGTCGTCGAGGGCGGCGGTGGCGGCGGGCTCCCCCTGCGCGCCGAACGACACCCGCACGACCTCCCTGTCGCCCGCGGCCTCCCGCACCCACTCCCACTTCGCCGTCGAGTGGGTGAGCGCCTTGGCCGTGTGGCTCCCGGGCACCGTGAGCACCCCGGTGCCACGCGGCACGCTGCGCAGAGCCGGGGCATCCAGCAGCAGCGTGACGATCTCGATCTCCGGGGACGCGGCCGCTTCGGCCAGAGCGAGCGCCGGCACCGCGTCGGCGAGCAGCTCGCGCGCCACGGACTCCGCGGTCGCGACGATCACGGCGTCCGCACGGAGAAGCTCCTCCACCGGCTCGTCCGTCACCGGGACGGCGTCGGCCAGAGGCTCCGACTCGGCAACCCACGGCTCCGGCGTCTGCGTCGGGGTGTCGAGCTGCGTCGCGGCCGTGACCCGCCAACCGCCGTCCTCCGACACGACCGAGAGCACCCGCACTCCCGTGCGCACGGTCGCCCCGAGCTGGGCGAGGTCGTCGGCGATCGCGTCCACCAGCACGGTCATGCCGCCACGGAGGCCTTCCACCGCGGCGCCCGGAGCCTTCGCCCCACCGGAGCCGCCGTTCCCGCGCAGCGCCAGCACCGCGCCGGACAGCGAGCCGACGCGGGTCAGGGCGGCGTTCAGCCCCGGGGCGGCCACGTCGATGTCCACGTCGTCGGGCGACGCGGAGTACACGCCCGTCGTGACCGGGGCGACCAGGCGGTCGCGCACCTTCGGGCCCATGCGGGAGGCGACGAGCCGCCCGAGGCTCAGCTCGTGGCCGATGGTCAGCGGCGGCCGTACGCGGTCGAGGTAGGCGCGCCATGCGCCCGACCATCCGATGATGCGCCGCACGTCGTCCTGGAACGGGTTGCCGGGAATGCCGAGGACCCCGCCCACCGGGAGCGGAGCCGCACCCGTGCCGGGGATGCCGGAGAGCCAGGCGCCGCCCGCGCGAGGGGGCACGACCCGATCCGCGAGTCCGAGCTCGTCGACCAGGGCGCGGACGAGGCCGCCCCTGGTCGCGTAGCTCTCGGCGCCCGCATCGAGCGTCACACCGTCGAGCTCCACGCGACGCAGGGCACCGCCCAGCGCCTCGGCAGCCTCCAGCACCGTGACCCGCATGCCGACCTTGGCGCACTCGCGGGCGGCGACGAGACCACCCATGCCCCCGCCGATCACGACGACGTGCTTCTCCGCGGCGCGTGCGGCCAGGTCGGCCGGCTCGGCCGCGGACGTGTGTGCACCGGAGGGGTCAGGGCTCATGCCGTCCATCCTTCCACCGCGCCCGGGGGCGACGCGTGCTCAGGCGCCGTGCACCAGCTCGACGATGCGCGTCAGCTGGTCGGGGTCGGTCTCGGGCGGCACCCCGTGACCGAGGTTGACGATGTGCCCGCGGGCCGCACGACCGCGCTCCAGGACGTCGCGCACGTGCGCCTCCAGCACGGGCCACGGCGCCCCGAGCAGCGCGGGGTCGATGTTGCCCTGCACGCTCGTGTCCGGTCCGAGGATCGCCGCGGCCTCGTCGAGCGGAAGACGCCAGTCCACGCCGACCCCGTCGGCGATGCCGCCGAGGCGCATGTCGGCGAGGAACGGGCCGGTGCCGACGCCGAAGTGGATGGTGGGGACACCGATGCCGTCGAGCGCGGCGGTCGAATGCGGTGCCACGAACGTGCGGTAGTCGGCGGGGCTGAGCGAGCCGGCCCAGCTGTCGAAGAGCTGCACGACCGCGGCACCCGCGTCGCGCTGCGTCTCCAGGAATCGTCGGGAGACGCGGGCGAGCCACCCCGCCAGACGGTGCCAGGCGTCGGGGTCCGCGTGCATCATGCCGCGTGCCCGCAGGTGCTCCTTCGACGGGCCGCCCTCGACGAGGTAGGCCGCGAGCGTGAAGGGCGCGCCGGCGAAGCCGATCACCGGGGTGTCGCCGAGCTCCGCCGCGACGATGCCCACCGCCTCCGCGATCGCCGTGCCGTCGAGCGACTCCGGGTCGATCGCGGTGATCCGCTCGACATCGGCCCTCGTGCGCACGGGGTTCGCGAACACCGGCCCGCGCCCCGGCTCGATCTCCACCTCGACGCCGGCGAGGCGCAGCGGGATCACGATGTCGCTGAAGAACACCGCCGCGTCCACACCGTGCCGCCGCACCGGCTGCAGGGTGATCTCCGCCGCGAGGTCGGGCGTGAGGCAGGCGTCGAGCATCCGTGTGCCCACCCGCAGCTCCCGGTACTCGGGCAGCGAGCGGCCGGCCTGCCGCATGAACCAGACGGGCGTCGTGTCGGGGCGGTCGCCCGTGAGGGCGCGCAGCAGCGGAGCGTCGGAAAGGGCCATGCCCCCATCCTCCCATTGCCCGGTTATGGGGCCGCCGAGTCCGCCTGTCCGAACGCTCCGGTACAATCGAGGGGTGCTGCTGTGTGTGACGGCGAGTCACAAGACCGCCTCCTTCGAACTGCTCGAACGCCTGAGCCGCACCCCCGACGATGTCGCCCCCACCCTGGTGGGCATGACGCCGTGCGTGCAGGGTGCCGTGGTGCTGGCGACGTGCAACCGGTTCGAGGCGTACGTCGAGATGGACGAGCCGATGACCGCCGCGGGCGCGATCGGCGTCGAGGCCGTGCTCGAAGCCGTCGAGTCCGCCACGGGCATTCCGGCCGCCGACCTCGACGGCGCCTACACCGTCCACGCCGGGCGCCGGGTGGCCGAGCACCTGTTCTCCGTCGCCTCCGGCCTCGAGTCGGTCGTGTCGGGTGAGGGCGAGATCGCCGGCCAGGTGCGCCGGGCCCTGAAGTCGGCCCGCAAGGACGGCACCACCTCCCCCGAGCTCGAGCGCCTCTTCCAGCGCGCGAGCCAGGCGCAGCGCAAGGTCAAGAACGTCACCGCGCTCGGGCGCGCCGGTCGCTCGCTCGTGCGCCTGGCACTCGAACTGGCCGACAGCCGCATCGCCGACTGGTCCGCCGAGCGCGTGCTCCTGGTGGGCACCGGCGCCTACGCGGCCGTGACCCTCGCGACGCTGCGCGAGCGCGGCGCGGTCGACATCTCCGTGTACTCGCCCTCCGGTCGGGCCGAGATCTTCGCGGCGAAGCACGGCATCCGCGCGGTCGCAGCCGCGGACTACGCCCGCACAGCCGCACACTCCAGCCTGCTCATCACCTGCACGTCCGCCACCGAACCGGTGCTGGGACCGGAGCACCTGCAGCTCCCCGTCGGTCTCGCCGCGGCCGGGTGCCCGGTGGGCTCGCACAGTCAGCTGGTCGTCGACCTCGGGATGCCGCGCAACGTCGACCCCGCTGTCGCGACCCTGGAGGGCGTGGCGCTGCTCGACCTCGAGACCATCCGCCTGCACGCGCCGCTCGAGGAGCTGCAGGCGACCGACGCCGCCCGCACCGTCGTGCGTGAGGCCGCGGACACCTTCCACGTCGTGGGTGCCCGCCAGAGCGTGACCCCCTCGGTCGTGGCCCTGCGGTCGCACATCTTCTCGCTGCTCGACACCGAGATCGACCGGGCCCGTGCGCGCGGCGACGAGGACGGCAAGGTCGAGCAGGCGCTGCGGCACCTCGTCGGCGTGCTGCTGCACACCCCGACCGTCCGCGCCCACGAGCTCGCCGCAGAAGGCAGGGCCGACGAGTTCGCCGCCGCGCTGTCCGCCCTGTACGGCCTCAGCCCCAAGGCCCCCGCCGCCGAGGACGCCGCCTCCGCCTGACGGCGCGGTCGCCCGAAATCAGCGCGTAGCCGCTCAGCCGGAGGCGGCGACGCCAGTCATGCGCGAAGAACTACGGCAGCAGTGCGCAATCCGGAGCGGATGCCGCGAGACGAGCATCGAGAGTCAGCAATGAGCACTGCGCCGCGCGCGCGAGCACGAGGTACATCGCGTCATACGCGCTGACGTTGCACTGAACGGTCCTGCCACCGCCCCCGCGGCATCCGCCCGGGATGGGACACTGGGGGCATGGCCCTTCACATCACCGGAGACACCGCCGCCGACACCCTGCTGACCGAGAACCCGCTCGCGCTGCTCGTGGGGATGCTGCTCGACCAGCAAGTGCCCATGGAGACCGCTTTCGCCGGTCCGCTCAAGATCGAACAGCGCACCGGTGCGGCCGATGCCGCGGCCATCGCGGGGATGGCACCCGAGGAGTTCCTCGAGGCGTTCCGCCAGACGCCCGCCGTGCACCGGTTCCCCGGGTCGATGGCCGCCCGCGTGCAGACGCTGTGCCAGGCGATCGTCGACGAGTGGGGTGGCGACGCCTCAGCGCTGTGGACCGCGGGCGACCCGGACGGTGCGGAGGTGCTGAAGCGCCTGAAGGCGCTGCCCGGCTTCGGTGAGCAGAAGGCCAAGATCTTCCTGGCGCTGCTCGGCAAGCAGTACGGCTTCACGGGCGAGGGCTGGCGCGAGGCCTCGGCGCCCTACGGCGAGGACGGCTCGTACCGCAGCGTCGCCGACATCGTCTCCCCCGAGTCGCTCACGAAGGTGCGCGAGTACAAGAAGGCGATGAAGGCCGCGGCCAAGGCGGCGAAGTGAAGCCCACGGGGAACGACGTAGCCGGGCTCATCGCCCGCTCCTCCCCCGCCGCTCGGCGCCGAGACGCGGAGACGCTCACCGCGCTCATGCAGGAGATCACCGGCCGCGAGCCGCAGACCTGGGGCACCATCATCGGCTTCGGCTCCTGCCACTACCGCTACCCGACCGGTACCGAGGGCGACAGCCCGCTCCTCGGCTTCGCGCCGCGCCGAGCCGCCACCACGATCTACCTCTTCGAGGGGACGGATGCGCACGCGGACGACCTGGCACGGCTCGGGCCGCACACCACCGGCGTCGGCTGCCTCTACCTCCCCGACCTGGAGCAGGTGGACCTGACGGTGCTGCGCGGGATCCTGGAGCACTCGCTCGCCTGGGCCGAAGCGGGCGGCGACGTGGGCGCGGCGGTCACCGTCACCGGCTGACCGCACGCCCCCGCGGCCGCCGGGTCACGACGCCACCACGGCCGCACCCTCCGTGACACGGACCGCGGCGGCACCGTGCTGGCGTGCCCGCCGCAGCCACCGCCGGTCGTGCGAGACCGTGACGACCGCGGCCGGGTGGTCGTCGAGCGCCCGCTCCAGCTGCTCGACCAGCTCCGGGTCGAGGTGGTTGGTCGGCTCGTCGAGCAGCAGCACGTCGAACGTGGAGGCCAGCGCGACCGCGAGGTCGAGCCGCCGCCGCTGCCCGACCGACAGGGCCCGCGCCGGGCGCTCGACCTCGTCCTCGCGGAACAGGCCGTGGGCGAGCAGAGCCGCACGGGCATCGCTCGGGGGCACCGCCGCCCGTCGCGCGAACACCTCCACCGCGGAGCCCCGTGCGGCCGCCCCCACGTCTTGCCGCAGTCGGGCGACACGGAGCCCCCCGCGCCGATCGATCGAACCCGATGCGGCGCTCAGCTCGCCCGCGAGGAGGTCGAGCAGCGTGGTCTTGCCTGCCCCGTTCGGACCGGTCACGAGCCAGCGGTCACCCGGCGCCACGGTCCACGCGGTCACGGTGAGCCGGCGGCCCGGCTCCTGGAACACGACATCGTGCAGCGTGACGAGGGCGTCGTCCTCGCCGGACGGCTCCGCGTCCGGAGCCGGGCCGTCCGGCAGCACGAACCGCAGCGGCTCGGGTGGGGGCGGCGCCGGATCCTCCCGCAGCCGAGACAGTCGCTCCTTCGCCATGCGGATGCGCCCGACCGCGCCGTGGTCGCGGCTGCGGGCGCGGAAGGCGCCGTGACCGAAGCCGTCGAGTTCGAGCTTGCGCGGGATCGCGTCCAGGCGGAACGCGTTCGTCGCGAGCAGCTCCTCGGTGCGGGCGACCTCGGCCTTCCACGCCTCGTGTCGCTCCGCGAGTCGTCGTCGCTCGGTCTCCCGCGCCCGCAGGAACCCCGGGTAGCCGTCGCCGTACCGGCGGATGCCGCCGTCACTCACGTGCACGACCGCGGTCGCGAAGCGGTCGAGGAAGTCGCGGTCGTGGGTCACCACGACCAGGGCCCCGCGGTGCGCGGCGATCCGATCCTCGACCCAGGCGAGCGCGTGCTCGTCGAGATCGTTGGTCGGCTCGTCGAGCAGCAGCAGCTCGGCGCGGGAGGACAGTGCCACCGCGAGCGCGAGCCGGGCACGTTCCCCGCCGGACAGCGCGGCCACGGGACGCGTGCGGTCCAGGGTTCCGACGCCGAGCTGGTCGAGCGCGACGTCGATGCGGTGGTCGACGTCATAGCCGGCCCTGGTCTCGAAACGGTCCTGCAGGTCGGATACGGCTGCCAGGCGCTGCGCCTGCTCGGCGGGAAGGGCCGAGGCGAGCTGATCGTAGGCCCGCGCGAGCTCGCGTTCCAGCGCGCGCAGGTCGCCCAGCAGGTCGTCGATCGCCGCGGAGACCGTCGCCCCCGGCGGGAACTCCGGATTCTGGAGGGCGTGGGCCACACCGCCCGGGAGGTGCAGCCGCGCCTCCCCGGCGGTCGGTGCGAGCGTTCCGGCAAGCAGCTCGAGCAGCGTGGACTTGCCGGCGCCGTTGTCGCCGATGATCGCCAGACGATCCGCGGGACCGACGACGAGATCGATCCCGTCGAGCACCCGGTGCGCGGCGAAGCGCACGCCGGCCGCGCGCAGTTCGCACACGCGGTGCGGACGGATCGCCGGGACGGTGGAGGGAGAAGGGGAAGGGAGTACAGGGAACATGAGGGGTCCTCGCTGCGGTGCGGACGGCACCGCGGATACGCGTCGGACGACGCAGGGAAACGGACCTCGATCGCGTCACAAGAGGACGCGTTCGCTCAGGACCCACCGCGGAGAAGACGTCTCGACGCAGTGTCCCGATCTAGCGAATCAGAGTACCCACGGAGAGAGACCGTAGCAGCCCCGGGCTCCCGACGCCAGGGTCGGCACGCGATCGCCCCCGCCCGTGGGGGCGCGGGGGCGATCGTGGCACGAGCTCAGCGCGGGTCGGCGAAGAAGACCCGGAGGTCGGCGGCGAGCAGATCGGGGCGCTCCAGCGCGGCGAAGTGCCCGCCCTCGTCGAAACGGCTCCAGTGCACGATGTTGTCGTTGTCGCGCTCGGCGAAGACCCGGATGGTCTGGAAGTCGTCCGCGAACACCGCGACCCCGGTCCGCGCGTGGTTGACCTGCGGCTCGGCCTCGGCGCGCGCGTTCTCCAGGTAGCTGCGGCTCATGCCCGAGGCGGCGTTCGCGAACCAGTTCACGCTCACCTCCAGCAGGATGCTCTCGAGCGGCACGAGCGATGTGCCGTTGCCGAAGGAGGTGAACAGCTCACTGTAGGCGAGGAGCCCGACCGGGGAATCGCTGAGGCCCACCGCGACGGTCTGCGGACGGGAGGCGTTCATCGCGTTGTAGCCACCCACCGACTGGAACCACTGCATGTGCTCCAATCCCGCGTAGTCCTGCGGCTCGAGCTTCTCGAACTCCGCGGGGTCGCCCGACGGGAACGAGAACAGCTGCAGCACGTGCAGCCCGAGGAAGCCCTCCGGCGCCAGCAGCCCGAGCTCGCGCGCGACCATCGCGCCGTTGTCGGAGCCGTGGATGCCGTAGCTGTCGTAGCCGAGGCCGCGCATGAGCCGGTCGTACGCGGCGGCGACCTTCGCCACCGTCCACCCGGCGGAGGCGAGCGGTTGCGAGAAACCGTAGCCGGGGGCATCCGGGATCACGAGGTGGAACGCCTCCTCCGCGCGACCGCCGTGCGCCTCGGGGTCGGTGAGCCGGTCGATGAGGTCGAGGTAGTCGACGGAGGAACCGGGGTAGGTGTGTGCGAGCAGCAGCGGGGTCGCGTTCTCGTGCCGCGAGCGGATGTGGAGGAAGCGGATCGTCTGGCCGTCGATCTCGGTGGTGAACTGCGGGAGGGCGTTGAGCCGCTCCTGCGCGGCAGCCCAGTCAAACTCCTGCCACGCGGTCAGCGCCTCGCGCAGGAAGTGGTTCGGGGTGCCGGCGCCCCAGTCGTCGACGGGCGCGGTGCGGGGCAGGCGCGTGCGGGCGAGGCGGTCGCGGAGGTCGGCGACCTCGGCGTCGGAGACGTCGACGGAGAAGGGGCGGAAGGCGAGGGTCGTGGTGTTCATGTCTCCGACGATAGAAGCCCATTAGGCTGGATACGTTCCTAATTATTCGGCGACTTTCGGAGGCCTCATGGCGGACCCGACCGCACGGCTCCTGGCGCTGCTCGCCCTGCTGCAGACGGGTTCGGAGCGATCCGGCAGCGAGCTCGCGCAGCGGCTCGGCGTCTCACCCCGCACCGTGCGCCACGACGTCGAGCGCCTCCGCGAACTCGGATACCCGGTCGACGCCCGTCGCGGCTCCACCGGCGGCTACCGGCTCGGGGCGGGCGGCAAGCTCCCCCCGCTGCTGCTCGACGACGAGGAGGCGGTGGCGGTGACCGTCGGCCTGCGCGCCGCCGCCGGCATCGCGGGCATCGCCGACTCCGGCGCGAGAGCGCTCGCCAAGCTCGAACAGGTCCTCCCCTCGCACCTGCGCCCCACCGTCGACGCACTGCGCACGAGCGTCGACCGCGCGCCGGAGAACAACGACACCGACGCCCCCGACCCGGAGGTCGACGCTGCCGTGCTGCGGGCCGTCGCGGGAGCGATCCGCGACCAGGAGTGGCTGCGCTTCGACTACGACGGCCGCCCCGTGCTGGTCGAGCCGTACCGCCTGCTCACCTGGGTGCGACGCTGGTACCTCGTGGCCCGCGACCCGCAGACGAGCGAATGGGGCACGTACCGCGTGGACTGGATGGAGCTGCGGATGCCGACGCGCCGCCGCTTCGACCCGCAGCCGTTGCCCGGGGGCGACTACACCGCGTTCGCCATGCGCACCATCGCCGTGAGCGGCTGGCAGGTGCACGCGCGACTGCGCATCGACGCGTCCGCCGAGGCCGTGCTCGACCGCATCCACGCCGCGGTCGGCGTGGTCGAGCCGGTCGACGAGGAACACTGCATCCTCGTCACCGGCGCCGACAGCCTCGACACGATCGCGGCCTACATCGGGATGCTGATGATGGACTTCACGGTCGAGTCGCCGCCCGAGCTGCTGCCCCGACTCCAGCTGCTGTCGGAGCGGTATGCCAGGGCCGTCGCGGGCTCCTGACCCGGAGCTCAGGCCCCGCGCAGGCGCTCCGCGAGGTACGCGTGCAGGCCGTCGATCGGCACCCGCTCCTGCGCCATCGTGTCGCGGTCGCGCACCGTGACGGCCCGGTCGTCGAGCGAGTCGAAGTCGACCGTCACGCAGAACGGGGTGCCGATCTCGTCCTGACGACGGTAGCGGCGACCGATCGCGCCGGCGTCGTCGAAGTCCACGGCCCACGAGCCGCGCAGGGTGTCGGCCACCTCGCGCGCGAGCGGCGACAGGTTCTCGTTGCGGCTGAGCGGCAGCACCGCGGCCTTGACGGGAGCCAGACGCGGGTCGAGCTTGAGCACCGTGCGGGTGTCGGTGCCGCCCTTGGCGTTGGGCACCTGCTCCTCCACGTACGCGTCGACGAGGAACGCCATCATGGCCCGCGTGAGGCCGAACGACGGCTCGATCACGTACGGCGTGTAGCGCTCGCCCGTCGCCTGGTCGAAGTAGGTCAGGCTCTGGCCGGACGCCTCGCTGTGACTGGAGAGGTCGTAGTCGGTGCGGTTGGCGACGCCCATGAGCTCGCCCCACTCCTTGCCCGCGAAACCGAAGCGGTACTCCACGTCGATCGTGCCGGCGGAGTAGTGCGCGCGGTCCTCCTCGGGCACGTCGAACTGCCGCATGTTCTCCGGGTCGATGCCGAGGTCGATGAACCAGTTCCAGCACGCCTCGACCCAGTGGTCGAACCACTGCGGGGCCTCGGCGGGCGGCGTGAAGAACTCGATCTCCATCTGCTCGAACTCGCGGGTGCGGAAGATGAAGTTGCCGGGGGTGATCTCGTTGCGGAACGCCTTGCCGACCTGGCCGATGCCGAACGGCGGCTTCTTGCGGCTCGCGGTGAGCACGTTGGAGAAGTTGACGAAAATGCCCTGCGCGGTCTCGGGACGCAGGTAGTACAGGCCGGACTCGTCATCGACCACGCCGAGGTACGTCTTCACCAGACCGGAGAACGCCTTGGGCTCGGTGTACTGGCCCTTGGTGCCGCAGTTCGGGCACGGGATGTCGGCGAGACCGTTCTCGGCCTTGCGGCCCTTGCGCGCCTCGAAGTCCTCGATCAGGTTGTCGGCGCGGAAGCGCTTGTGGCACTGCAGGCACTCCACCAGCGGGTCGGTGAAGGTGGCGACGTGACCCGACGCCTCCCACACGCGCTTGGGCAGGATGATGCTGGAGTCGAGGCCGACCATGTCGCCACGGCCGCGCACGAACGTCTGCCACCACTGGCGACGGATGTTCTCCTTGAGCTCGGTGCCGAGGGGTCCGTAGTCCCAGGCCGACCGGGAACCGCCGTAGATCTCACCCGCCTGGAACACGAACCCGCGGTGGCGGGCGAGGGCGATGACCTTGTCAAGACGGGACTGTTCGGCCACGGTGGCTCCAATGGTCGGATGCGGAGAACGCCCGTGAGCACGGGCATCCCCATTCTATCGGTGGTCGCAGCGCGCCCCCTGGCCGCGGTCGCCGCCGGAGAGTACCGTCCCACGCATGAGCACCACCGAGCGACAGCCCGCTTCCCGCGACGAGGACACCCGCTTCTTCGGGCAGCCCTGGCCCCTCGTGCACGTCTTCGGCGTCGAGATGTGGGAGCGCTTCAGCTTCTACGGCATGCAGGGCATCCTGCTCATCTACCTCTACCACTCGGCCACGCAGGGCGGTCTCGGTCTGCCCGAGGCCACGGCCGGCGGGATCCTCGGCGCGTACGGCGGCTCGGTCTACCTCGCGACGATCCTCGGCGCCTGGCTCGCCGACCGGCTGTTCGGCTCGGAGCGCGTGCTGTTCGTGAGCGCGATGGTGATCGTCGCCGGGCACCTCGCGCTCGCCCTGCTGCCGGGCTTCGTGGGCGTCGGGGTCGGACTCGTGCTCGTGGCGCTCGGCTCCGGCGGCCTCAAGGCCAACGCGACCGCCGTCGTCGGCACCCTCTACGCCCCGGACGACGTGCGCCGCGACGCCGGGTTCTCGCTGTTCTATCTGGGTATCAACCTCGGCGCCTTCCTCGGGCCGATCCTCACCGGTCTGCTCCAGTCCACGCTCGGGTTCCACTGGGGCTTCGGACTCGCCGCGCTCGGGATGACGCTCGGCCTCGTGCAGTACGCGTTCGGACGGCGCGGGCTCCCGGACACGGCGCGCGAGGTGCCCAACCCCCTGCCCCGCTCGCGCTACCCGCTGGTGGGGATCATCGCGGGCGGCGCCGTGCTCGTCATCGCCGTGTGCGTGCTCACCGGGCTGATCCACGCCGACAACCTCGCACTCATCGTGATCATCGGCACGATCGTCGCGGCGATCGCCTACTTCGCGGTCATCCTGTCCAGCCACCGCATCGACGCCACCGAGCGCTCGCGCGTCTGGAGCTTCGTCCCGCTGTTCCTCACCAGCGTGGCGTTCTGGTCGCTGTACCAGCAGCAGTTCACCGTGCTGACCGTCTACTCCGACAAGCGCCTGGACCGGAACCTGTTCGGGTGGGAGATGCCGGTGTCGTGGGTGCAGTCCATCAACCCGGTGTTCATCATCATCCTGTCGGGCGTCTTCGCCGCGATCTGGACCAAGCTCGGCACCCGGCAGCCGTCGACGCCGGTGAAGTTCGGGCTCGCCGCCATCATCATGGGCGCGGCGTTCCTGCTGTTCCTGCCGTTCTCCGGGGGCGGCGAGAACTCCACGCCGCTGCTGGCGATCGTCGGCATCCTCTTCGTGTTCACGGTCGCCGAGCTGCTGCTGTCCCCCGTCGGGCTCTCCGCCTCGACCAAGCTCGCCCCCGCGGTGTTCCACACGCAGATGGTGGCGCTGTTCTTCCTGTCGGTGGCGCTGGGCACGGCGATCGCCGGGTGGCTCGTGCAGTTCTACGACCCCGAGAACGAGGTGCCGTTCTTCTCGATCCTCGGCGGGATCGCGATCCTCGTCGGCGTCGGGATGCTGCTGAGCGTGAAGCCGGTGCTGCGCCTCATGCGCGGCGTGCGCTGAGCCGCGCCGTAACCCGGCGAGGCGCTCAGGCGGTGAACAGGTAGCCGCGCCCCGACTCGAAACCGGCGATCCGCAGACCGCTGCCGAGCAGACCCTCCATCTGCGCGCGCAGCCGCAGCCGCCACTCGTGCGCGGCCGCCGGGTCGGAGACCCGCATCGCCTCGATGTCGTCCGGGATCTCCAGGGTCTCCACGACGTCGCCGTCGGCCGGGGGCTTGGCGATGTCGGCCAGCGCCCACTCGACATCGAGCCGGTCGCTCTCATCGCCCGCGTCACCGCCGCCGAAGATGCCGTAGCGGTTCACGGAGTAGCCGGTGGCGCGGGCCCCGAGCACCGAGAAGAAGAAGTGCGCGTTGCGGGCCACGAGCGGGTCGAACACCCACGTGATGCGGCCGACGTCGCGCGAGAAGGCCCACTGCCGCTGGTGCTCCTTCAGCTCGCGACCCCAGCCGCGGCCGCGGTACTCCGGCAGCAGCGCCGTGATGTGCGAGTGCATCGCCCGGCGGGCCGGTTCGCCGAAGAACGCGATGGACGCACCGACCATGCGCTCCTCATCGCCCTCGCCGTCGAAGAACCCGACGACGTAGTTGCCCGACTGCTGCAGGGCGCGGAGGGTGCCGGCATCCACCACGCGCTGCGGACCCCGGATGGAGTCGAGCAGGCCCTGCGCGTCGAGGATGAGTTCAACGGTGTCGAGGTCACGGATGGTACGCACGGCTCCAGTCTGCCCCTCCACGGCGGGTTCGCGGAAACCCGGGCGGGCCTCAGCGGTACGGGAACGCCTCTCCCCCGCCCGCGGCGAGCGCATCGGCGACGATGCGGAGGTGCTCCGACGCCATCTCGGGCGGCAGCGGGGGGAGGATCTCGTCCCAGAACGCGAGCACCGCGCCGCGCCCCTGCATCATGCCGGCGGGGCGCCCCATCGCCCACATGTGGAAGTGCGCAGAACCATCGTTCCAGCGTCCGAAGTGACAGCGGGCGACCCCGGGGACGCTCTTCACCGCCTGCGACACCCGCTGCAGCAGCGGGCCCAGCGCCGCGAGAACGTCATGCGGGGCGTCCTCGAGCAGCCAGTGCTCGCGCGGGGCGACGCCGCCGATGAACGGCAGGCCGCCGACGTCCCAGCCGGCGCGCACCTGCCAGAGGTCGTCGTGCCAGATCGTGTGCGGGCTCGGACCGCAGTGCCCGCACTCGCGCGGGTCGAGCTCCCCCGCCCTCGGCTCCTCCGGCACCAGCATCGGCTCGAGCGGTCGCATCGTCACCGTCTCGAAGGCCCACGGCAGACCGTCGGCGATCGCCGAGGCGTCGAGCACCTCTCCGATCGGCAGCCGGCGGTGGAACGGGGAATCGGCCGGGTGCTGCGTGGGTGGGGCGCCGTCGCTCATCCGTTCATGCAACCACGGCGCGGTCCACCCGGTCACACGGCGCGCAGGGCATCGCGGTCGAGCTGCGCGACCGCGGTCAGCCCGGCGAGGCCGAGGGTGATGTCGAGCTCGGCGAGCACGTTCCGCACCACCTCGCGCACCCCCTGCTCGCCCGCGATCCCGAGGCCGTACGCGTACGGCCGGCCGAGCGCGACCACCGTGGCGCCGAGCGCGAGGGCGATCGCGACATCGGCGCCGCCGCGCACCCCGGAGTCGAACACGATCGGCACCCGCCCGGCCACCCGCTCCGCGATCGTCGGCAGCACGTCGAGGGTGGGCACGGACCGGTCGATCTGGCGTCCGCCGTGGTTGGAGATCCAGATGCCGTCCACGCCCGCGTCCAGCGCGCGCTGGGCATCGTCCGGGTGCACGATGCCCTTGAGGATGATCGGCAGCGTGGTCCACTCGCGCGCCTTCGCGAGGTCGTCCCACGTGAGCGCGGGGGTGGAGAACACGTCGAGGAACGTCTCGACGGCCGCCCGCGGCAACGGCGAGCGCAGGTTGTCGCGCAGGCGTCCGCCCTCGGTGAGGGCCGCGCCCTTCCTGGCGATGCTGAGCGCGGCGGCGACCGCCGTCGGGGTGACCTTCACCGCGGAGGCGTCGCTCTTCGGGGCGGCCGCCCGCTGTCGCACGAGCTCGCGGAACACGGGATCGCTGGTGTACTGCGCGATGCCCAGGCCCCGGGTGAACGGCAGGTAGGCGAGGTCGAGGTCCCGGGTGCGCCACCCCAGCAGGTGCGTGTCGAGCGTGACGACGATCGCCTCGCAGCCGGACGCCGCGGCGCGGGCGAGCAGGGAACGGTTCAGGTCGTCCGACGACGACCAGTACAGCTGGAACAGCCGCGCCCCGGACGGCGCCGCGGCCGCCACGTGCTCCATCGGGAGCGACGCCTGGTTCGACAGCGCGTACGGGACGCCGAGGGAGGCGGCGGCGCGGGCGACCGCACGGTCGGCGTCGGGGTGCGCGAGCTCCATGACCCCGAGCGGCGCGAGGATCAGCGGGCTCGTCCGTCGTGTCCCGAGGAACTCGACGCCGAGGTCGCGTTCGCTGACGTCGCGCAGCGGCCGCGGCCAGACCTGCCACCGATCGAACGCCGCCCGGTTCGCCGTCACCGTGTGCTCCGCTCCCGCACCCCCGGCGATGTACGCGAAGGCCTCGGCGCTCAGCGTCTTCCGCGCCGCCTCCTCCAGCGCGGCCGGAGCGACCGGGACGGCCGGTCGGCTGCCGCTGATCCCGGCGCGATAGATGTCGGACTGGGTACGCCGGGAGATGCCGCGGTGGGCGGCGGGATCGTCCGGAGCGACGCTGCTCGTGACCATGACCACATGCTAGCCACGGCCGAACGGCCCCGCACCGCGCACGGGCCGATAGCCTGGGCCGGTGGGTGCGAGCGACGACAGAGCCAGGAAGCGCCTCTCCCGCACCCCGCCCCGGTGGGCGATCATCGCGGTGCTGGCCTTCGCGGGCCTGTGTTCGTCGTTCATGTTCACGCTCGTCGTGCCGCTGCAGGCCGAGCTGCCGCAGCTGCTGAACGCCTCGCGCGAAGACACCACGTGGGTCGTCACGATCACGCTGCTCGTCGCCGCCGTCGCCACCCCGATCTCGGGCCGCCTCGGCGACATGTACGGCAAGCGCCGCGTGGTCATCGTGCTGCTCGCGATCCTGATCCTCGGCTCCGTGATCGCCGCCGTGTCCGGCTCGATCGTCGGCGTGATCATCGGCCGCGCCCTGCAGGGTGCCGTGACGGGCGTGGTGCCGCTGGGCATCGCGATCATGCGCGACGTGCTCCCGCCCGAGCGCCTGGGCACCGCGGTCGCCCTCATGAGCGCGACCATGGGCGTGGGCGGCGCGATCGGCATGCCCGTGGCTGCCCTGCTCGCCGAGAACGCCGACTGGCACATGCTCTTCTGGCTCGCCGCAGCGCTCGGCGTCGCCGGACTCGCGCTCGTGCTCGCGGTCGTGCCGGAAGACGTGCTCCGCTCCCCCGGTCGGCTCGACGTGCTCGGCGCCGTCGGCCTCGCGATCGGCCTCACGGGACTGCTGCTCTTCGTGTCGCGCGGCGCCGAGTGGGGCTGGACGTCGCCCGTGACCCTCGCGTGCGTGATCGGCGGCGTCGCCGTGCTGCTGGTGTGGGGCTGGTACCAGCTCAGGACGAGGGATCCGCTGCTCGACCTGCGCGTGGCCGCGCGGCCCGCCGTGCTGTTCACCAACATCGCCGCGATCGGGATGGGCTTCGCCCTGTTCGCGTCGAACGTCACGTTCCCGCAGATGCTGGAGATGCCGGTGGTCGGCGGCGGCTTCGGGCTCGACATGGTCGCGGCCTCGCTCGTGATCATGCCGGCCGGCCTGGTGATGATGGTGATCTCCCCGCTGTCCGGCTGGCTGGAGCGCACCGTCGGACCGCGCCCCCTGTTCACCGTGGGCGCGATCGCGATCGTGCTCGCCTACGTGTTCGTGCTGCTGTGGTCCACGGCCGTGTGGCACGTGTTCGTCGCGAACATCTTCATCGGCATCGGCATCGGCTTCACGTTCGCCGCGATGCCGATGATCATCATGCGCTCGGTGCCGGCGAACGAGACCGGCGCCTCGAACGGGCTCAACGCGCTGTTCCGCTCGGTGGGCACCTCGACCGCCTCGGCCGTGATGGGCGGCGTCCTCGCCGCCATGAGCATCGACGTCGACGGGGTGGCCGTCCCTACGCGCAGCGCGTTCGAGGTGTGCTTCTGGCTCGCGATCGCGGCCGGGGTGCTCGCGGTCGTGCTGTCGCTGTTCATCCCGCGGCGCCGCGCCGCCGAGCAGCATCCGTCGCTGCCCGAGTGACGCCCTCGGCGCGACGCGTCAGTGGGTGTACTCCATGAGCTCGACGCCCAGCACGCGGAACGCGTCGTGCGCGAGCCTCTCCAGTCTGTGCGCTGCGGGCGGGCCGGATCAATGGCGAATGCGACCCGATTGAGACCAGAGGACGTAGGTCACAACCCAGAATCCGGCATCGATTGCGAGCACGGACAGCAACTCGATCGATGCAGCCCAGAGCCCTACCGCAACGAAGAATCCCTGAAGGACGACGATCGGTGCGATGACAAGTGTCGCGAACAGCGCCGGCCTCATTCGTCTCCGTTTCATCGCTGGCAACTGAATCCAGTCGGCCCGACCAGCGGATAGATCCTCATCTGTCGGTTGTACGGGCATACCCCATTGGCGACGATGATTCCCACGATCATTGCGATCACAGCGGCACCGACGCCGCAACCGACACCGGCGGTGGTCGGCGCGAGCAGCGCACAGATCGCTGCGACCAACGCACCAGATGCGCCGGTCACCATTGCCTGTTGCTCGGCATTCGTGAGCTGAATGTACGGCCAGGGGTCAGCACCGCCAACCACCGCCGCCCTCATGAGGCCGCGGACCGCACTTCCCGCGGCCAGAGCCGTCGGAAAGACGATGGTCATCCCGGGCGCGAGCTCATAGGTGGAGACGACGCCATTGCGATCGATCTCCACCGACGAGGGTGCGTTCGTTTCTCGGAGTCCGTCGCGCAACTCTGCAAATGCCTCACTCAGTTCGGCGGGGCTTGCGCCAGCCTCTCCCAGAGACACAACCGCGAGGAACGCCTGCCCTTCGTCGCTGTTCAAGACCTCGCTCGGCACTGCAGCGAGATCAAACCGGTGCGCGTCGTGGTCGTAGGCGGCCACGAGTTGATTGATCCGCGATACAAGCGCATTGATCGATGCGTCCCCGCCCACCGCTCCTGCGGGAGGGGCACCTGCGACGCTACCGCTCGTTTTCGGCGTCGCCGCCACGTCTTCTCGCGCGCTGGCGGGCGACACCGTCGCGAGTGCCGTGCAAAGTACGACGGCAGCGCCGAGGAACATCTGCAAACCCCGCCTCATTGGTCGACCTTCCCGCTCGATCCCGGGACCCCGAAATCCGTTGAGCGCATGCTGATCTCCTTGAACTCTTCGGGCGTACCCGCATCGAGTTTGGACGAAGGGTGAGCGCAGTGGACCTGTAGAGTGTTACACGTCATGCGTCACATGTCTGTCCACCTTTCGGAGGACATGAGTGGCTGGTTCGTCGAGAGCTGCCCTGCCGGTCGCCTCAGTGGGTGTACTCCATGAGCTCGACGCCCAGCACGCGGAACGCGTCGTGCGCACGCAGGCGGTGCGTGATCGACAGGTCGTCGAAGCACACGATGAGCGCGTAGCCGACGCCCGCGCGCGGTCCCGCCAGCACGCCCGCCTCGGCGCGGACACCGCGGTCGCGGCCGGTCTTGTTCACGAACAGCAGCCCGTGCGCGTCGTGGTCGTGCGCGAACGGGTCGAGCCCGGTCGCGGAGGCCACCAGACTCAGGTCCTGGTTGAGGCTCAGCCACTCGGCCACCTGCGCGCTCACCGCGGCGTCGACCACCTGGGAGTTGACGAGCGCGGAGAACAGCCCGGCGAACTCGCGCGCCGACCCCACCGCCACCTGCGGCGCGTCGTCGGGGCCCCGGCGGTCGCGGAACCGGTCGAGCAGCGCGGTGCGGCGCAGGCCGAGCCCCTCGATGCGCTCGCGCACCCGGTCGTGCCCGACCTTCTCCAACAGGATGTTGACCGCGATGGGGTCGCCCGCGGTCGCGGCCAGCACCGCCAGATCCTCCAAGGGCAGCGCGGGAGCGCGCAGGTGCCGCCACAACCCGGACGACTCGACCGCGTCGACGCTCGCGCGCTCCACGATCTCGAGCGGGTCGAGCGCTCCGGACTCGAACGCCGCCGCGACCTCGATCAGCAGCGGGACGACCCCGAGCCCGCCGACGGGCATGGTGACGTGGTCGTCGCCCGCCAGGACATGCACGTGCGAGTCGAGGTCGACCACGTGCACCGACACTTGGGCGCCCGCATCGGCCAGGCCCTCGAGAGCCTTGAGCGTGGCCGTGAACGATCGGCGGCCGAGGGCGGCCCGACGGGGCAGACGACGGCTCGTGCGCTGCTGCGAACGGCGCCCGCTCGATGACGCGGACGCGCCTCCCATCGACTCGGGGACCGGGGAGTTCCGGAACCCGTCGCCAGGCTCGAGTGCGGCCACGCGTGATCCTTCGGGAGGGGGCTGATCGGCATGCCAAGGGAGTCGCTCCCCAGCGGCAGGGCTATCGTAACCCCACCGCCGGGGGACACCTCACAGCCTGAGGAGAATGGTCACCAGATGGTCACCCGCGACGCCTCGGGCAGCCACAGGGCATCGTCCGGCGTCACGTCGAAGGCCTCGTAGAACGCGTCGATGTTGCGCACGATCTGGTTGCAACGGAACTCGTTGGGCGAGTGCGGGTCGATCGTGAGCAGCCGCAGCGTCTCCGCCTCCCGGCTCTTCTGCTGCCAGACCTGCGCCCACGACAGCAGCAGCCGCTGCACGCCCGTGTAGCCGTCGATGACCGGCGCCTCCTGCCCGCCCAGCGACAGCTCGTACGCCTGGAGCGCGATGCCCAGACCGCCGAGGTCGCCGATGTTCTCGCCGATCGTGAGGGCGCCGTTCACGTGATGCTCCGCGTCCAGCCCCTCAGGGACGAGCTCGTCGTACTGGGCGATCAGCGCCTTGGTGCGCTCCTCGAACGCGGCGCGGTCGGCGTCGGTCCACCAGTCCTGCAGACGTCCGTCGCCGTCGTAGCGGCTGCCCTGGTCGTCGAAGCCGTGACCGATCTCGTGTCCGATGACCGCGCCGATGCCGCCGTAGTTCGCCGCCGCGTCGCGACCCGCGTCGAAGAACGGATACTGCAGGATCGCGGCGGGGAAGACGATCTCGTTCATCGACGGGTTGTAGTACGCGTTGACCATCTGCGGCGGCATGTGCCACTCGGTGCGGTCGATGGGCCTGCCGACCTTGTCGATGTTGCGGTCGTGCTCGAAGGTCGCCGCGCGACGCACGTTGCCGAGCAGATCCTCGCGGTCGATCACGAGGCTGGAGTAGTCGCGCCACACCTCGGGGTGGCCGATCTTGGGCGTGAACGCGTCGAGCTTGGCGAGCGCACGCTGCCGGGTCTCCGCCGTCATCCACTCCAGCGTCTCGATGCTCTGCCGATACGCCTCGATGAGGTTGCCGACGAGCTCGTCCATCGCGGCCTTCGCCGTCGGCGGGTAGTGCCGCTCGACGTACACCTTGCCGATCGCCTCGCCGAGCGCGCCCTCGGTGACCGAGACGCCGCGCTTCCAGCGCTCCCGGATCGTGGGGACGCCGGTGAGCTCGGTGCCGTAGAACGAGAAGTTCTCCAGCACCAGGTCGTCGGTCAGGTAGGGCGCGGCGGCGTGCACGACCTTGGCGCGCAGCCAGGCCTTCCAGTCGTCGAGGCGCTCGGCGGTGAGCAGCGCACCCAGCCCCTCGAAGAAGCTGGGCTGCGACACGACCACCTCGTCGAACGCGGAGGGGTTCGACGGCGTGACGGCCTCGCGCCACGGTGCGAGGTCGACGCCCGCGAGCTCCTGCAGCTCGTCCCAGGTCTTGAGGTTGTAGGTGGCGACCGCGTCGCGGCTGCGCACGTTGTCCCAGTGGTGGCCCGCGAGCTCGGTCTCCAGGGCGATGGAGCGTTCGGCCTGGTCCGCGGCGTCGGCGATGCCCGCCAGGGACAGCAGGCGCTCGAGGTGGGCGCGGTACGCGGCGCGCGTGTCGGCGAAGGTATCGAGGCGGAAGTAGCTCTCGTCCGGCAGCGACAGCCCGGCCTGCACGAGCACCGGGATGTAGCGCTCCGGGTCTCCCGGGTCGCCGTCGACGTAGAGGCCGATCACCGCGGCGCGACCGTCACGGTCGTACGCCCCCACGGTGCGCAGGAAGCCGGGGATGTCGGCGATCGCGTCGATCTCGGCGAGGGTCTCCGCGAGCGGCGCGACCCCGGCGGCCGCGATGCGGTCGGTGTCCATGAAGCTCGCGAACAGGTCGCCGATCTTGCGGGCGAGCGTGCCCTCCTCGGCGTCCTGCGACTCCTCGATGATCGTGCGGACGTCTTTCTCCGCCTGCTCGGCCAGCAGGTGGAAGGAGCCCCAGCGCGCCTTGTCGCCGGGGATCTCGGTGCGGGAGATCCAGGCGCCGTTCACGTGACGGTACAGGTCGTCCTGCGGGCGGATGTCGGGGCTGAACTCGTCGAGGGCGAGGCCCACGGGAAGCGCGTCGGTCATGCGCTCCAGCCTATGACGGGGGTCCCCCACGGTGTCGAGGGCGGACACGCCCCGACACGGATCAGCGCGGCCGTCGCCCGAACAGCCGGCGACGCGGACGCGCGGGGGCGGCCTCTGCCGACGATGCGACCCCGCGGGCGGAGCGGCGCTCGCGCCACGCGGCGACCTCGGCCTCCACGTCCCGCGGCGCCGTGACCACGGGCGGGCCGCCCTGCAGCTGCCGCCTGGCCTCGATCACGCGGCGGTTGAAGTCCTCGAGCACCGCCCGCACGTCGGACTCTCGTCCGAGGAGGTCGAGCTGTCCGTCGAGCTCGCGGTCCTCCGTGCGCAGCAGCAGCGCGGGCGGCCCGAGCCCGGTGAGATTCTCGGTCTCGATCTTGCGCCGGATCCACCAGTCAGGGTCGTGGTGGGTGCCGAGCCCCTCGATGGGCTTGCCCGCACCGGGGAGGTCGTCGAAGTCGCCGCGGCGGATCGCCACCTGGATCGCGCTCTCGATGAATGCCGCCCGATCCACGGCCGCCGCCGCACCAGGCGTCGAGGAGACGGTCGTCTCGTCGTCGGCCCCGTCGCCCTGCGACCGACGGCGCGCGAGGTACCGCGCCGCCTCGTCTCGGGGATCGGACATGATGCACCTCCGCCGCATCCTGCTCTCCTCCAGCCTACGTGCGGTCCGGGGGCACGGCACGGGTGTCGGCGCGAGGTCATAGGCTCGGAGGATGGCCGCGCGCACCTCCCTCAACCGAGAGATCCTGCGACTGGCGGTTCCGGCACTCGGTGCGCTGATCGCCGAGCCGGCGTTCCTCATCGTCGACGCCGCGCTCGTCGGCCACCTCGGCACCACGCCGCTCGCGGGGCTCGGCATCGCCGGCGCCGTGCTGCAGACCGTCGTGGGCCTGATGGTGTTCCTCGCGTACTCGACCACCCCGGCGGTCGCGCGGCGCTTCGGCGCCGGCCAGCCGGGCGAGGCCGTGTCGGTCGGGATCAACGGCATGTGGCTGGCCCTGGGCCTCGGGGCCGTGCTGGCCGTGATCGGTGCGGTGTCGTCGCCATGGCTCGTGTCGCTGTTCGGCGCGAGCGAGGCCGTGGCCGCCCAGGCCGACGAGTACCTGGTGATCTCGATGTGGGGGCTGCCGGCGATGCTCATCGTCTTCGCGGCGACCGGGCTGCTGCGCGGCATGCAGGACACGATGACCCCGCTCTGGATCGCCGGCCTCGGCTTCGGTGCCAACGCGCTGCTCAACTGGCTCTTCATCTACGGGTTCGGCTGGGGCATCGCCGGATCCGCGGCCGGCACGGTCGCCGCGCAGTGGGGCATGGTCGCCGCGTACGTGCTGGTGGTGCAGCGGCTCGCCTCCCGCCACAGCGCCTCGCTCCGGGCGCAGCGCGACGGCCTGCGCAACACCGCCACCTCGGGCGGATGGCTGTTCCTGCGCACGGTCAGCCTCCGCGTGGCGCTGCTGGCGACCGTGGCGGTCGCGACCGGGGTCGGCACCGACGAGCTCGCCGGGTGGCAGATCGTGTTCACCATCTTCTCCGCGGCCGCCTTCGCCCTCGACGCCCTGGCCATCGCCGCGCAGGCGCTGATCGGCAAGGAGCTGGGCGCCGGAGACGAGCAGCAGGTGCAGCGCGTCCTCGGCCGGACGGTCGCCTGGGGCGCGTGGTTCGGCGTGGCGGTCGGCGCTGTCATCGCCGCACTGTCGGGCGTGCTCGGGATCGTGTTCACGGGCGACCCGCACGTCGCGGCACTCGTGCAGCCGGCGCTGCTGGTGCTCGCGGTCGCCCAGCCGATCGCCGGTGTCGTGTTCGTGCTCGACGGTGTGCTGATGGGCGCGAACGATGCGCGCTACCTCGCGATCGCGGGCGGCCTGAACCTGGTGCCGTTCCTGCCCGTGCTGTGGATCATCGCGGCGACGGGAGTGGATGGCGCGGCGGGCCTGATCTGGCTCGCGGTGGCCTTCTTCGGCGTATACCTGCTCGCGCGGCTCGGCACGCTCGGCTGGCGGGTGCGGTCGGGACGCTGGCTCTCCGCCGCCGCCTGACCGTCGCGGCGCGGCGGGCCGAACACGCGCGCCTCAGTCCGCGGCGTGGCGGCGACACCACTCGTACATGATCACGGCGGCCGCGGCGCTGGCGTTGATGGAGCGGGTCGAGCCGTACTGCGTGATCTCCACGTGCGCGGAGGCCGCGGCGAGCGCCTCGTCCGAGAGCCCCGGACCCTCCTGCCCGAACAGCAGCACGCACGCACGCGGCAGGTCTGCCCGGTCGACGGGGACGGCGCCCTCGACGTTGTCGACCGCGATCACGGGCAGCCCCTCCGCCGCAGCCCAGGCGGCGAACGACGCCACGTCCTCGTGATGCACGACGTGCTGGTAGCGGTCGGTGACCATGGCACCACGCTTGTTCCAGCGGCGGCGCCCGATGATGTGCACGGTGTCGGCCAGGAACGCGTTGGCGCTGCGCACGATCGAACCGATGTTCATGTCGTGCTGCCAGTTCTCGATCGCGACGTGGAACGGGTGCCGCCGCGTGTCCAGGTCGGCCACGATCCGCTCCATCCGCCAGTAGCGGTAGCGGTCGATCACGTTGCGGGTGTCGCCGTTGGCGAGCAGCTCCGGGTCGTACTGCTCCCCCTCGGGCCAGGCGTCCCGTCCTCCCGGCCACGGGCCGACGCCGTAGCCGGGCTGGGCGAGGGACCCGCCCGCGCCGTCCGGGACCGGGGCCGCGGAGTCGTCCGTCGCCGGGCTCTCGGGCGTGCGTGCATCCATCCCGCCAGGCTATCGCCGCCCCACTGCCGCCTGTCTCGGCGGAGCGATCGTCGTCACCGAGGTGGCCCAGATCCGGATATTTAGGCAAGCCGAAAACTGCGCTACGGTTTCGGTGTGCCGAAAAATCTCGTCGCCCCCGTGACACCGTCCGCCGCCACCGCCCCGCGCAGCCTGTGGCTGCTCGGCCCCGCCCTCGTGGCCGGTGTCGCGTATCTCGACCCGGGCAACGTCGCCAGCAACATGACCGCCGGCGCGCAGTACGGCTACCTCCTGGTGTGGGTGGTCATCGCGGGAAACGTCATGGCCTGGCTCATCCAGTACCTCTCCGCCAAGCTCGGCGTGGTCACGGGGCAGAGCCTGCCGGAGGTGCTCGGTGCACGCCTGAAGCGCCCATGGGCGCGACGCGCGTACTGGCTCCAGGCCGAACTGGTGGCCATGGCGACCGACCTCGCCGAGGTGATCGGCGGCGCCGTCGCGCTGTACCTGCTGTTCGACGTGCCGCTGCTCCTCGGCGGGCTGATCACCGGGGCCGTGTCGATGATCCTGCTCGCCGTGCAGAGCCGCCGCGGCGCCCGCCCCTTCGAGTTCGTGATCATCGGACTGATGCTCGTCATCACGGTCGGCTTCCTGGCCGGCCTGTTCCTCGCCCCGCCCGACCCCGCGGGTGTCATCGGCGGACTCGTGCCCCGCTTCGAGGGCACCGGGTCGGTGCTGCTCGCGGCCTCCATCCTCGGCGCCACGATCATGCCGCACGCGATCTATGCGCACTCCTCGCTCGCCCGCGACCGCTTCGGGAGCGCGGGCCTGCCCCACGAGGAGGCCACGCGGACCGAGGCCTCCCGCATCCGCCGCCTGCTCACCGCCACGCGCTGGGACGTGTCGATCGCGATGGTCATCGCGGGGTCGGTCAACCTCGGCATCCTCCTGCTGGCCGCGGCGAACCTCGCCGGGGTCGAGGGCACCGACTCCCTGGAGGGCGCGCACGCCGCCCTGGCCGCCGGTCTCGGTCCCGTCGTCGCCACGTTCTTCGCAGTGGGGCTGCTCGCCTCCGGCCTGGCGTCCACCTCGGTCGGCGCCTACGCGGGCGCCGAGATCATGCACGGGCTGCTGCACGTGCGCATCCCGCTGCTCGCACGGCGGCTGGTGACCCTGATCCCCGCCCTCGCGATCCTCGGCCTCGGCGTCGACCCCACCCTCGCGCTCGTGCTGAGCCAGGTCGTGCTGTCGTTCGGCATCCCGTTCGCGCTCATCCCGCTGGTGGCGCTGACCGCGCAGCGGCGCACGCTCGGGGTCTGGGTCAACCGCGCGTGGACCACCATCGCCGGGGTCGTCGCCTCGGTGCTGCTCATCGCCCTCAACGCCGCGCTGCTCTGGCTGGTCCTGACGGGGGCATGAGCCCGGATAGGCTCAACACCATGCCCGCCGAGAACGCCCGCCGCACCGTCCGCATCCTCACCTGGATCGGAATCGCGACCGGGGTGATCGGGGCCGTGCTGATCGCGTTCCCGAAGGTCGTCGACCCGCTCGGACCGTGGCTGCAGCTCGCCCTCGGCATCGCCACGCTCGTGCTCGCCTTCCGCGCGCGCAAGGTCGGGATCGCCGAGGTGGAGGGCTTCGACGGGCGCCTGTCGCTCGCCGCCGCCCTCCTCGGCTTCCTCGTGGTGTTCTTCGCGGGGCAGGTGGCCTTCGGCCTGCTGGTCGCCGTCGCGAATCCGTGACTCAGGCCGCGACGAACCCCGTCACCAGATAGAGCACGAGCGAGAGCCCGGCCGCGATCCCCGCGTAGGGCAGGATCGCCAGCATGAGGTTGATCGGCTTGATGCCGATCGAACGCGAGGCCAGGATGATGCCGTCGCCGTACAGGCACGTGGTGCTGCCGAGCGCGGCGCCCGAGAACACCGCGGCACCGGCCAGGATCGGGTCGGCACCGAGAGCGAGCGCCAGCGGCAGCACGACCGGGGTGATGACGGCCGCGAGGTCCCAGAACGACCCGGTCGCGTAGGCGTAGACGCCGCACACGGCGAACACGATCGCCGGCAGCAGGGCGGGGGTGAGCACGGGCTCGGTCACCTGGATCACGAACTCGGCGAGCTGCAGGGCGATGTTCATCTCCTGCACCATGAACGCGAGCACGGTGAGCACCATCACGAAGAGCATGCTCTCGATGCCCTCGAGCGCCGCGTCCAGCACGCCGCGCACCGAGAGCCGACGCTGCACGAGCACCAGCACGACCGTGACCGCGAGGGCCGCCGCGGTACCGGCGACCACATTGGCGTCGGTCGCGATCGTGACGCCGACCAGCACGGCCATCGCGATCAGGAACGACCACGGCTGCGGCTTGCGCGCGGTGTCCGTGGTCGTCTCGAGCGCCACGGCGACGCGCTGCGCGGTCGAACCGTCCGCGTCGTCTGCGCGGAGCTCGGAGAGCAGCGCCGCGCCCTCGGCCCGGCGTTCGGCGTCTGTCGTGCCGAGCGGGAAGACGTCGCCGTCGCGCTCGGCACGCAGCGCGTCCTTCTTGATCAGGCCGAGCTTCGGCAGCCAGCCGATGCTCATCAGCAGCGCCACCGCGATGGCCGCCCAGCCGAAGAAGATGAACGGGATGGACTGCAGGTAGGCCCCGAAGCCGCTGCCGCCGACGGTGACCCCCTGCGCCTCGAACAGGCCCGAGAAGAACAGTGCCCACGTCGACACGGGGACGAGCACGGCGATCGGGGCGGCGGTCATCTTCATGATCGTGCCGAGCTGGGTGCGCGGAACCCGGTAACGGTCGGTCACCTGCTTCATCGACGTGCCGGTGGTGAGCACGTTGAGGTAGTCGTCGACGAACAGCACGATCGAGAGCAGGAACGTGAGCAGGGTCGACTTCCGCCGCGAGGTCACGAACCGCTCGACCCAGCGGGCGAAGTCGGTGACGATGCCCGACTTCTCGAACAGCATCATCAGGATGCCGAACAGGGCGACGATCAGCAGCAGCCACTGCGCCGTCTCGTTCGACAGGGCCTTGCCGGTGTACTCGACCCAGACGTCGAAGCCGCCCCAGCCGCCGAGGATCAGAGCTCCGGCGACGGTGCCGCAGAGGAGCGCGAAGAGGGTGCGGCGGGTGGCGACGGCGACCACGAGGATCACCGCGATGGGCAGGAGCGCGAGGGCGCCGAATTCGGGCATGGGGTTCACCTCGGTGTGAAAGGAAAGGGAGGGGGTGGTCGAGCCGGGGGTCAGGGCTCGACGCCGCCGACGACCGTCCGCTGTACGGGCAGGTCGGGGAGGTCGTCGGGTGCGACGTGCAGCGGGTTCTCCGCCCACACGGCGTAGTCGGCGCGGTAGCCGGGGGCGATGCGACCGAGGTCGCCGTCGCCCTGCGCCCGCGCAGCGCCCACGGTGTAGCCGTGCAGCGCCTGGTAGGGGGTGAGCACCTGGTGGGGCTCGAACACCGGGGCGTCGCGGTCGCCGGGGCGGCGGCGCAGCATGGCCCACGCGAGGCCGATCCGGGCGTCGTTCTGCGCGATCGGCCAGTCCGACCCGAGGGCGACCGGGGCACCCGCATCCCAGTAGTCGCGCACGCGCCAGGCCCGGGCGGCCCGGGCGGGGCCGAGGCGCCGCGACCAGTCGTCGGAGGCGTCGGCCTTGCGCCACTGCAGGTGCAGCGGCTGCATCGATGCGGTGATGCCGGCGGCGGCGATGCGGGCGACGTCGCGGTCGGTCGTGGTCTCCAGGTGCTCGATGCGGTGCGGGGCTCCGGTGGCGCAGCGCGCGCCCGCGGCGAGGTAGGCGTCGACGACCTCGGCGACCGCGCGGTCGCCGATCGCGTGGGTCGCGACTTGGAAGCCGGCGTCGGCGTAGCGCCGCACGGTGCGGGCGTAGGCGGCAGCGTCCTTCCAGAAGGGCTCCGTGCCGCCGCCGGCCGTATCGGGTTCGTACAGCCACGCGGTGCCCGTCTCGACGACCCCGTCGGCGTACAGCTTCACGACCCCGCCGCGCCACCGCTCGCCGCGGCGGTCGCGCATCCGCAGGTTCTCCGCCGTGCGGTCGGCGTCGAACCCGGGCTCGTGGTCGATCGCGGACACGATGCGGAGGGGCAGACCCGGGCCGTGCTCGAGACCGTCGAGCAGGTCGAGCGTGGCGAAGCCGCCGTCCATGATGGTGCCGCCCGTGAGGCCGGAGTCCCGCAGTCCGCGCAGCAGCTCGTGGCCCGCCGCGAGGGTCTGCGTGCGGTCGAGGGCGGGGGCGGCGAGGCGCACGGGCTCGTACGCCGCGAGCTCGCGCAGCTCCCCGGTCGGCCGCCCGTCGCCGTCGACGACGATGCACGAGGAGTCGTCGGTCTCGCGGGCCCCGGTGATGCCGGCGCGGCGGAGACCCTCGTGGCTGGCGAGGGCGGTGTGCCCGTCGAACACGATGAACAGGGCGGGGAGCCCGCGCACGGCGTCGTCGATCGCATCGGCGGTCATGGGGAGCTCGTGGAAGACGTCGTAGTCGAGGTTCCAGCCGCGCACCCAGGGGTCGCGGTCGTCGCGCAGCGCGCGGTCGGCCTCGGCGCGCAGGGCCGCCAGGAAGGCGGTGCCGGTGGTGATGCCGCCGAGGTCGACCCCGGCGGTGAGCTCGAGCCCCTGCAGCGGGTGGAGGTGGGCGTCGATGAGCCCCGGGGTGACCGCGGCTCCCGCGAGGTCGTGGACGACGGTGCGCGGGCCGCGCAGTTCCCGCACGAGCGCGTCGTCGCCCACCGCGAGGAAGCGGCCGTCGCGCACGGCGAACGCCGAGGCCTCCGGGCGGCGGGGGTCCATGGTCACGACGCGCGCGCCGGTGACGATAGTGTCGGCGTCGAAACCCGTCATGGCGTTCTTCCTCGAGCGAATTGAAAGAGTTTCAATAAAGTAGCAGACACCGAGCAGGAGTGAGCCACGATGACGACATCCCCGCGCAGCGTGGGCCGCCCGTCGACCAGGGTGCTCACCGAGGAGCGGATCCTCACGGCGGCGTTCCGGCTCAGCGCCGAGCGCACACCACGGCAGTTCACGATGACGGCGCTCGCGGAGTCCCTGGGCGTGCGCACCTCGGCGCTCTACCACCACTTCGAGAGCCGCGACGCCGTGATCCGGGCGATGCGCGGGCGGATCAGCCGCGACCTCGCCACCCCCGAGCCCGGGGCCCTGCCACTGGAGGACGCGCTCCTCGCCTGGGCGCACAGCTACCGCGACGCCACGATCGCCGCACCCCAGGCGATGGTCATGCTCGCCACCTCCCCCATCGACGCCGACGAGGGCTCGTTCGCCGACTACGAGCAGATCGCCCGCCTGCTCGCCGACGACGGCTGGCCCACCGACACCATCGTCGACGCGATCGTCGCCCTGGAGTCCTTCATCATCGGATCCGCCCTCGACGCCCTCGCCCCGGCGGACAACATGTCGCCCGGCGACCTCGCCCCCGCCTACCCGACCTTCGCCGAGGCCGAGCGCGCTCGCGCCCGCCTCAGCTCCGACCCCGCCCGCCGCACGTTCGAGATCGGCGTGCGCGCCCTCATCCACGGCCTCACCGCGTGGGCGCGCGCCGAAAGAGCCTCCGACGCCACCGCGTAGGCTGGACGGGTGGCCTCCCCCGCAGCTGACGACTACCTCAAGACCGTCTACGCCCACACCGAATGGCAGGACGCCCCGATCACCCCGTCGGTGCTGGCGGCCAAGCTCGGCATCGCCCCGTCGTCGGTCACCGAGATGGTGAAGAAGCTCGCCGCCGCGGGGCTCGTGTCGCACGTGCCCTACGGTGCCGTGCGGCTGACCGAAGCCGGGACGACCAGAGCCCTCGCGATGGTGCGGCGCCACCGCCTCATCGAGACCTGGCTCGTGCAGGAGTTCGGCTACGGGTGGGACGAGGTGCACGACGAGGCCGAGGTGCTGGAGCACACCATCAGCGACCGGCTGCTCGAGGGCATCGACGCCCGCCTGGGCCGCCCGCTCTTCGACCCGCACGGCGACGCGATCCCCGACGCCGACGGGCACATCGAGCGGGAGCCGTTCGTGCTGCTCGCCGACGCCGCAGAGGGGCACAGCGGTCGCGTGCTGCGGGTCGACGACCGCGACTCCGACCTGCTGCGGGCCCTGGAGGCCGAGGGGCTCACGGTCGGCAGCACCGTCGAGGTCCTCGCCGACGGCGTGCGCCTGGACGGCGTCGAGCGAGCCCTTCCCGACGGAAGCGCCGGCGTCGTGTGGATCACCGCCTGAGACCTGCCGGAAACACGCGGCCTCTAGGCTGAGCACATGGCACACCGTGACGACATCGAATGCTGGCTCACCGACATGGACGGCGTGCTCGTCCATGAGAACGACGCCATCCCCGGGGCCTCCGAACTGCTCGCCGGGTGGGAGCGCAACGACATCCCCTACCTGGTGCTGACGAACAACTCGATCTTCACCGCCCGCGACCTCTCCGCGCGCCTGCGGCAGAGCGGCCTGGTCGTGCCGGAGGAGCGCATCTGGACCTCGGCGCTCGCGACGGCCGACTTCCTGGCCCAGCAGCTGCCCGGCGGCTCCGCCTTCGTGATCGGCGAGGCCGGCATCCTCACGGCCCTGCACGAGGCGGGCTTCATCATGACCGAGACGAACCCCGACTTCGTGGTGGTCGGCGAGACCCGCAACTACTCGTTCGAGGCGATCACCAAGGCCATCCGTCACATCATCAACGGCTCGCGGTTCATCGTCACCAACCCCGACGCGACGGGCCCGAGCATCGACGGCGTGCTGCCGGCCACCGGCGCGATCGCCGCGCTCATCACGAAGGCGACCGGCAAGGAGCCCTACGTGGTCGGCAAGCCCAACCCGATGATGTTCCGCTCGGCGCTGAACAAGATCGGCGCGCACTCCAAGAAGACGGGCATGATCGGCGACCGCATGGACACCGACATCGTCGCCGGCATCGAGGCCGGCCTGCACACCGTGCTCGTGATGACCGGCATCAGCGATCGGCGCAGCATCGAGCAGTACCCGTTCCGGCCCGACGAGATCGTCGACTCCGTCGCCGACCTGCTGCCGACCATCACCGCATCGATCCCCACGCTGGACGAGGACTGACGTGGGCGCCCTCGACGACGGCGAGCGGATCGCGGCGGCCGACGCCGCGGCCTGGCGCGCCTGGCTCGAGGAGCACCACGAGCGCACCGCGGGCGTGTGGCTGCTGAGCGTGCGCGGCCGCTCCGCCGTCGGCGTCGGCTATGAGGACGCGGTGCGGCAGGCGCTGTGCTTCGGGTGGATCGACGGCCCGGTGCGCAGCTTCGACGACCAGACGAACGGCCAGTGGTTCTCGCCGCGGCGACCCGGCAGCGGGTGGGCGGCGACGAACAAGGCGCGCATCGCCGAGCTGGAGGCCGCCGGGCTGCTGGCCCCCGCGGGCGTCCGGGCCCTGGAGGTCGCGAACGCCAACGGCTCGTGGACCCTGCTCGACGGACCGGAGGCGGGCATCGAGCCGCCCGAGCTCACGGCCGCACTCGACGCAGACCCCGCCGCCCGTGAGAACTGGGACGCGTTCCCGAAGTCGGTGAAGAAGTTCGGACTCACGCACATCGCGATGGCCAAGCGACCGGAGACGAAGGCCGCCCGCATCGCGAAGATCGTGGCGGACGCCGCGGAGGGGAAACGCCCATGACCCAGAACGACCTGCTGTTCCTCGTGCTGATCCTGATCGGGCTCACGTCGCTCACCGTGATCATCGTGCAGTTCGTGCGCTCCCGTCGCGGCCGCGGCTCGGACGACGGTCGTGCCGGCTGGTGGGAAGGCCCCTGGGACGACGACGACCGCCAGCGCTGAGCCCGCGGCCGTCGCCTCCGGCCGCGGTCAGGACGCCAGCGAGGCCCCGGGGATCGCCGCCAGCAGCTCCCGCGTGTACGGGTGCTGCGGGTCGTCGAAGATGCGCTCCGGTGTGCCGCTCTCGACCACGACCCCGCGCTGCATCACGTGCACCTCGTCGGAGATCATCCGCACGACCGCGAGGTCGTGGCTGATGAAGAGGTAGCTGAGGCCGAGGCGCGTCTGCAGCTCCGCCAGCAGATCGAGGATCTGCGCCTGCACCAGCACGTCGAGCGCCGACACGGCTTCGTCGAGCACCACCAGCTCGGGTTCGAGCGCCAGCGCCCGCGCGATCGCCACGCGCTGCCGTTGTCCGCCGGAGAGCTCGTGCGGCAGCCGCTCGGCCATCGCGGCCGGGAGCGCCACCTGCTCCAGCAGCTCCAGGACGCGGGCGTGACGCGAGGCCGCGGTGCCGATGCGGTGCACGCGCAGCGGTTCCGCGATCGACTGCTCCACGGTGAACCGCGGGTCGAGCGAGGCGTAGGGGTTCTGGAACACCGGCTGCACGCGGCGGCGCAGGGCGAACAGCTCCTTGCGGCGCAGCGTGGTGAGGTCGAGCCCGTCGAACAGGATCGATCCGGAGGTGGCGTCCTCCAGCCCCAGCACCATGTTCGCGGTCGTGGACTTGCCCGACCCGGACTCCCCCACGATCGACACGGTCGTGCCGCGGCGGATCGTGAGGCTCACACCGTCGACCGCCGTGAAGGTCTGCGGCTCCCCGGCCTTGGCGCCGCGCACCGGGAACTCCTTGCGCAGGTCGCGGATCTCCACGAACGGCACGGCGTCGGTCGCGGCCGTGCGCGCGGGCAGGGCGTCGCGCCGGGAGGAGAGGCTCGGCGCCGCGGCCAGCAGCTGCCTGGTGTACTCGTGCTGCGGGTTGCCCAGCACCTGGGCGGACGTGCCCTCCTCGACCACGCGGCCCCGGAACATGACCACGATGCGGTCGGCGCGCTCGGCCGCGAGCGCCAGGTCGTGCGTGATGAGGAAGACCGCGGTCCCGAGCTCGTCGGTGAGCTGGTCGAGCTGGTCGAGGATGCGGCGCTGCACCGTGACGTCGAGGGCCGAGGTGGGCTCGTCGGCGATCAGCAGCCGGGGCTTGCACGCGAGCCCCATCGCGATCAGCACGCGCTGGCGCATCCCGCCGGAGAACTCGTGCGGGTACTGCCGTGCGCGCCGGGCGGCGTCGGCGATGCCCACCATCTCCAGCAGCTCGACCACGCGGACCTTCGTCGCCTCGCCGCTGGTGTAACCGTGCACCTCCAGCGCCTCGCCGATCTGCTCCCCCACGCGCATGAGCGGGTTGAGGTTCGACATCGGGTCCTGCGGCACGAGGCCGATCCCGGCACCGCGCAGCGAGATCATCGCGCTCTCGGGCAGCTCGGTCAGCTCGCGCCCGTCGAAGCGGATGCTGCCCGCCGTGATCACGCCGTTCTCGGGGAGCAGGCGGTTGACGGCGGCGGCGGTCGTGGACTTCCCCGAGCCGGATTCGCCGACCACCGCGACGGTCTCGCCCGCGGCGATGTCGATGTTCACGTCGCTGATCGCGGTGACCAGCTCGGAACCGGTCCGGAAGGCGACGGCGAGGCCGTCGATGCTCAGCACGGGCGGGGTGGTGCTCATGGGGTACTCGTTCCTTCGGGGTCCAGGAGGGCGGGCAGCGCCGCACGCCACAGGGTCTCGGTCGGGGCGATCTCGGCCGCGAGGAGACGGGTGCTCAGCAGCACGGCCGCGGTCCCCGTCGCCGGCACGAGGCCGAGCGCGCAGCCGGTGTAGCCCGGGTGCCACAGCAGACGGGTGGGGCGGCCGTCGACCGGCACGGTGTCGCTGCGCCAGCCCAGGGCCTGACCGGCGTCCGGGCCGTCGCGGAAGAAGTCGGCGACCGCGTCGGGGTGCCAGAGGTCGGTGTGCCGGTCGGCGTCGGCGAGCGCGGCGCCGAGCGTGAGCAGGTCGTCGACCGTGCCGAACAGGCCCGCGTGCCCGGAGACGCCGCCGAGCGCGTGGAAGCAGTTGCCGTCGTTGACGCTGCCGGCGATCTCGTCCTCCCGCCACGGGAAGTGCCGGCGCGACGTGAGGATCGGGTAGGGGTCGCCCGTAGCCACCATGCGGCGCTCGGCGGCGTCGCCGATGCCGGAGGACGCGACGGGAGGGCCGACGGGGCCGTAGCCCGTGTGCGCGAGTCCCAGCGGCGCGGTGACGAGCTCCCGCACGGCGGCGTCGAGCGGAAGGCCGGTCACCGCGGTGATGAGGCGCCCGAGCAGGATGAAGCCCAGGTCGGAGTAGTGCCGCCCCTCGTCGAGGCCGTAGCGCAGCGGCAGGGCGTCCACGACCGCGTCGGCGGGGGCGGGGTCGAGGTACAGCGGCTGCCACTCCCACAGTCCGGCGCGGTGCTGCAGCAGGTGGCGCACCGTGGTGCCGGGAGCGCACGCGGTGCCCGGGAGGAAGCGGTCGACCGGGTCGTCGACGCCGAGGTCGCCCGTGCTCACCAGGCGCAGCAGAGCCGTGGTGGTGGCCGCGACCTTCGACACCGAGGCGAGGTCGAAGGCGGTGTCGCGCGTGACCGGGGTTCCCGCAAGGTCCGCGAGGCCACCCACCGCGACGTCACGCGAGGTGCGCGTGACCACCCCGGCGACCACCGCGCGGGGGGCGGTGTCGCCGCGCATCACCGCCGCGACGGCCCCCGCAGCGCTCGCGCCGCGCACCTGGCCTGCTCCGTGGCCGCTCACGACGCCGTCGCCTCCCCGAGCGTGAGCGAATCGATCGCCGCGACCGGCTCCGGCATGTGCAGCGGGCCGGCGCCGGGCGTGATCGTGCCGAGGATGCGGGGCTCGCGGGCGCCCGTGCCGCCGGGGACGATGGCGGGGACACCGTGCATCGTGGACCAGCCGATGAGCGCGAGCAGGATCGCCTCCTTGCTGTCGGCGGGAGCCCCCAGCTCGTCGGCCAGCACGACCTCGGTCTCCGGCAGCGCGGCGCGCAGACCCTCGAGGATCAGCGGGTTGCGGCACCCGCCGCCCGAGACGGCGAGGAAGCCGATGCCCGCCGCGGCGACGTCGCGGGCGACCGTGCGGACCGTGAGCTCGGTGAGCGTGCGCACGACATCGGCGACCGGGATGTCGCGGCCCTGCGCGGCCAGGTGCTCGTGCACGTAGCCGAGGTGGAAGTGCTCCTTGCCGGTGCTCTTCGGCGGCGTCAGCGCGTAGTACGGGTCGTCGAGAAGCGCCGACAGCAGCGCCTCGTCGACGCGGCCGGTGCGCGCCACGGCCGCATCGTCGTCGTAGCCGAGCGGGTTGAGCCCGTGCTCCACGATGACCGCGTCGACCAGCGCGTTCGCGGGACCGATGTCGTAGGCGACCAGGCCGTCCTGGCGCACGACCGTCATGTTCGAGATGCCGCCGAGGTTGAGGGCCGCCGTGACCCCGGCTCGTCCGCGCAGCAGCAGCTCGTCGAGGAACGACACCAGCGGGGCGCCGTGGCCGCCCGCGGTGATGTCGCGGATGCGGATGTCCGACACCACGGGCACCCCGACCCTCTCCGCGATCCAGGCGGGCTGCCCGATCTGCAGGGTCCCCAGGGCGTGGGCGCCGTCGACCCAGTGGTACACGGTCTGCCCGTGGGAGCAGATCGCGTCGACCCCGCCGACCTGCGCGGCGATGTCGGCCGCGACGTCGGCGAACGCCTGGCCGATGAGGGTGTCGAGCTCCGCGACCTCGGCGAGCGTGGTCGGCGCGGGCGGGAGGGCGGCGATCAGCCGGGCGCGCAGCTCCGGCGCGTACGGCACGCTCGTGGCCGCGAGCACGGTGCCGGTCAGGTCGACGCCGTGGTCGGTGAAGCCCCCGCTGGTCGCGAAGTCGACGACGGCGGCGTCGATCCCGTCGTGCGAGGTGCCGGAGATCAGTCCGAGGACGCGCATCAGTTCTCCTCCAGTGCCGTGCGCAGGCGTCCGCCTGCCGCGGTGAGTCGGGTGGTGGCCGCGGCGAGGTCCTCGCCGCGGCGGATCATGATCGACGCGAGCTTCACGTCCCAGGCGGCGGTCTCCAGCGCCGCGACCGCGGTGTCGCGATCGACCTCGGCGATCGTGCGCACCATGCGGATCGCGCGCTCGCGGAGCTTGTGGTTCGTGGCCTTCACGTCGACCATCAGGTTGCCGTAGGCCTTGCCGCCTCGCACCATCGAGATGGTCGAGAACATGTTGAGCACGAGCTTCTGCGCCGTGCCCGACTTGAGGCGGGTGGAACCCGACAGCACCTCGGGGCCGACCTCGACCTCGATGCCGTGCTCGGCGACGGCGCTCAGCGGTGTGTCCGCGTTGCACGACAGCCCGATGCCCAGCGCCCCGCGCTCGCGCGCCCGGCGGACGGCCGCGACCACGTACGGGGTGCGGCCGCTCGAGGCGATGCCGATCACGGTGTCGAGCGGGCCGATGTCGGCGGCGTCGATCGCGGCGGCTCCGGCCTCGGCGTCGTCTTCCGCGCCCTCGACCGGGTTCACGATCGCGCCGGGCCCGCCGGCCATGATGGCGAACACCAGCTCGGGCGGCGTGCTGAACGTGGGCGGGCACTCCGAGGCGTCGAGCACCCCGATGCGACCGGGCGTCCCTGCCCCGACGTAGACCAGCCGTCCGCCCCGCGCCATGCGCTCCGCGGTGGCCTCGATGGCCGGGACGATCTGCGGCAGTGCGCGCCGCACGGCCGTGGGCACCGTGGCGTCGGCGTCGTTCATGGTCTGGGCGAGCTCCGCCACGCTCATCTGGTCGAGTCGCGCGTAGCGGGGGTCGCTGGCCTCGGTGGCGAGGGCGCCGAGATCCTCCAGGGTCATCGCTTCCCCCGGTTCCGCGGGTCGAGGCTGTCGCGCAGCCCGTCGCCCAGCAGGTTGAGCCCGACCACGAGCAGCACCACGACCACGCCGGGCGCGATCATGGTCCACGGCGCGATGGTGACGAGCGTGCGCGCCTCGAAGATCATCGAGCCGAGCGACGGCGCGGGCGGCGGCGTGCCGAGGCCGAGGAAGCTCAGCGACGCCTCGGTCAGCACGGCCCACGACAGGGACAGCGTGACCTGCACGATGATGATCGACGTGATGTTGGGCAGCACGTGCCGGAACATCGTGGCCATGCGGCCCTGCCCCGTGCTCTTGGCGGCCTTGACGTACTCGACCTCGCGCAGCGACAGCACCGGGCCGCGCGTGACGCGGATGAAGATCGGCACGTAGACGATCGCGATGGCGACCGCGATCGTGAACCAGTTGCGGTCGAACACCGAGGCGAGCGACAGCGCCAGCAGCAGCGGCGGGAACGCGAACAGGACGTTGGTGACCGCGGTGATCGCTCCGTCGGAGATGCCGCGGTAGAAGCCGGCGATGAGGCCGCAGACCGTGCCGACCACGGTCGCGAACGCCACCGCGACGACCGAGATCAGCGCCGAGTTCGCGACGCCGGCGGCCACGCGCGAGAACACGTCGCGGCCGAACTGGTCGGTGCCGAACCAGTGCACGGCCGACGGCGGCTGCAGACGCGAGGGCGGATCCTGCGCCAGCGGGTCGAAGGGCAGCAGCCCGAACGCCGACACGACGCTGAGCACCGCCAGCAGGAACACGATGATGAGGCCGGCGAGCCCGCTGCGGCTGCGCAGCAGGAGACGCACGCGCTCCATGGTGCGCCCTCCGCCGGGGGCGAGGGCCGGTGTCTGAGAGATGTCGGTCATGCGGCACGCACCCGGGGATCGATGACCCGGTACAGCAGGTCGGTGAGCAGGTTGACGATGACGAAGGCGAGCGCGATCACCAGCACGGTGCTCTGCACGAGCGCGTACTCCTTCTGCTGGATGCCGAGCAGCACCTGACGGCCGATGCCGGGGAGCGAGAAGATCTGCTCCACCACGACGGCGCCGCCGAGCAGGTAGCCGAACTGCAGGCCGGTCATGGTGACGATCGGGACCAGCGCGTTGCCGAGCACGTGGCGCACCTGGAGGCGGCGGGGCGGCACGCCCTTCGCCCGGGCCGTGCGGATGAAGTCGTTCGCGCGGATCTCCAGCACGGCGGTGCGGGTCGTGCGCATGATGGGCGCCGCGATGCCGAAGCCGAGCACGATCGACGGGAGCAGCATCTGCTGCAGGTTCAGCAGCGGGTCGTCGAACAGCCGCGCGTAGCCCTGGCCGTTGGGGTTGAAGCCGAGCGACTGCGCCAGGATCGCCAGCAGCGCCGTGCCGAGCAGGAACGCCGGGATGGAGAGGCCCGCGAGTCCCACGACCTGACCGACGCCGTCGCGGAGCGAGTCCGGCTTGGAGGCCGACAGCATGCCGAGCGGGATGCCGATCGCGAGGGCGATCACGATCGAGAGGATCGCGAGCTCGAACGTGACGGGCAGGGCGGCCGCGGTGAGGTCGAGCACGCTCGTCTGCGCCCGCGACGAGAAGCCGAGGTTGCCGGTGAAGATGTTGCCCAGCCAGGAGAAGAACTGCACGAACAGCGGCTGGTCCAGGCCGTAGTAGGCCTCGAGAGCCTCACGCTGCGCCGGGGTGAGCGCGGCGGCCTCGGTGCCGAGTCCCGAGCTGATCTGGTCGCCGGGGATGGCGCGCAGCATCAGGAAGACGAACACGGCGACCCCGAAGAGGGTGCCGAGGGCTGCGAGGATGCGTCGCAGCACGCTGTTGCGGAGGAGCTGTCTGAACATGCGCGTGTGAGGGTGCCTGTCGTCGGAGGGGGACGGAGGGGGCGCGGGCGGCCGCGCCCCCTCCGGTCCGCTACTGGATGGAGGTGGTCCGCAGGTACTGCAGCGAGCCGTTCGCCATCGGGGTGAAGCCGTCCACGCTGGTGGCGGTGGCCGTGTAGGTGTAGCTGGTGAACAGCCAGACCCAGGCGGCGTTGTCCTCGAGGTTCTCGGAGACCTCGGCGTAGATCTCCTTGCGCTTCTCGGTGTCGGCGGTCTGGCGGCCCTCGGCGAACAGCGCGTCGAGCTCGGGCGAGGAGTACCCCGCGACCTTGTTCAGGTTGCCGGTGCTGGTGAAGTAGCGCCCGTACATGCCGTCGGGGTCGGGGCGTCCGCCGTTGAGGGCGACCGCGGCGTCGAAGTCGGCGGCGATCCAGCGGTCGACGAACGCGCCGGACTCGAGCACCTCGAGGTCGAGCGTGATGTCGGCGTCGGCGAGCTGCGCCTTCAGGTTCTGCGCCTCGTTGACGGAGGTGGCGTACTCGCCCTGCGACACGATCGTCTTGATCGTGACGCCGTCCTCCTTGCCGGCCTTCTTCAGGTACTCGGCCGCCTTGTCGAGGTCGCGCTCGGGGCACGGGCGCGCGTCGGGGTCGGACTTGAACGCCGGCGACGTGATGGGCCCGGTGACCTCGCCCTCGCCGAGCGCGGCGGTCTCCAGCACCTCCTCGCGGTCGATCGCGCACTGGATCGCGAGCCGCACGTTCACGTCGGCCAGGTCGCCGCGCGTGGCGTTGAGCTGAAGGGCGTGGTAGCTGAGCTGCGGGGTCGTGGCGACCTCGACGTTCGCGCCCTCGGCGGTCTGGGCGACCAGCGGGTCGTCGAACACCGCGAGCTGCACGTTGCCGGACTGCATGGCCGACACGATCGACGACTCGTCGGGGATCACGCGGAACTCGACCGTGTCGAGCAGCGCCTTGTCGCCCCAGTAGTCGTCGTTCTTGGCGAGCGTGAGCGACTGGCTGGCGGTGCGGTCCTCGAGCACGAACGGGCCGGTGCCGTTCGGGGTGGTGTTGAGCGCTTCCTCGGTGTCGTCGGAGGAGAGCATGGCCATGTTGATCACGGCGAGGTTGGCGGGCAGGGCCGCGTCGGGGGCGCTGAGGGTGAGGGTGACGGTGGTCTCGTCGGTCGCCTCGACCGCGGTGACGGACGCCAGCGAGCTGCGCGCGACGGCCGCGGTGGCCTCGGCGGCGATCGCGTCGAGGGAGTACTTCACGTCTTCGGAGCCGAACGTGCTGCCGTCGGCGAAGGTGACGCCCTCGCGGAGGTGGAAGGTGACGGTGAGGCCGTCTTCCGAGACGTCCCACGACTCGGCGAGGCCGGGCACCACGTTCAGGTCCTCGTCGAACTCGGTGAGCGTGCCGTACAGGTTCTGCAGGACGTTGACCGCCTGGAACTGCGTGGCCTTCCACGGGAAGAGGGTGTCCGGGTCGCTGGTGACGCCGATGACGAGGTCGCCGCCCGCGGTGCCGCCCTCGGAGGGCGAGGGGTTCGACGCCGGCGCGGAACACCCGGTGATGACGAGCGCCATCGCGACGCCCGCGGCGGAGAGAGCGCCGAATGACGCCCGCCGTACTGTGCTCATGCTGTTTCCTCCTGGCTGGGACCGCGTCGCCCTGGCTGGGTTCAGGCGATGCTGCCTGACGTCCCGTGAACATCGTCGGTCTGGGTGGTACCAAAAGTACACGAAGGTCGCTGTCGGTGTAACAGAAGTTCCTCTACTGTTATGAACACCGATCGGAGAACACATGTCCCACGACGCCGCCCGCGACGACGCCGGCGCTCCCCCCGTGCTGGTGCGCATGCGGGCGATCCGCCCCGAGCTCCGCCCGAGCGAGCAGCGCATCGCCGATCTCTTCCTCGCCGACCCGGCCGCCACCGCCGGCCTCTCGGTCGCCGAGCTCGCCCACCGCTGCGACACCTCCACCACCTCCGTCGTCCGCTTCTGCAAGCGCCTGGGATACGAGCACGTGCGCGAGCTGCGCAACCACGTGCTGCGCGAGGTGGAGCGCGAGACGTACGACACCGCCGCGCTCCCCGCCGTATCGGGCGACATCGACCGCAACGACACGCTCGCCGACATCGTGGCGAAGGTGTCCCTCGCCGAGACGCTGTCGCTCGCCGACACCGCCAAGGTGCTCGACACCGAGTCGCTGCGCGCCGCGGTCGAGGCGATCACGTCGTCGAGCCGCGTCGACATCTTCGGCGTCGGGGCCAGCTCGATCGTCGGCCTCGACCTCCAGCGCAAGCTCACCCGGATCGGGCGGACGGCCCTGGAGTGGTCCGATCCGCACGCCGCCTGGACCTCCGCCGCCACCCTCGGCCTCGGCAACGTCGCGATCGCGGTGTCGCACAGCGGCGCGACCACCGACACCATCGAGTTCCTCCTCCTCGCCCGCAAGGCGGGGGCCACCACGATCGCGATCACCAACCACGCGGGCGCGCCGCTGGCCGGGCAGGCCGACATCGTGCTGACGACCGCCGCGCGCGAGACCGGGTTCCGCTCCGGCGCACTCGGCAGCCGCATCGCCCAGCTCATGGTCGTCGACTGCATCTTCATCGGGGTCGCCCAGTCGAACTACGACCGCTCGATGGAGGCGCTGCGCGACACGTTCGCGGCCGTGCACCACGTGCGCGCCAACGGCGCATGACGGGCGCGGACGGCCGGATCCGCCTCGGCCTGTTCAGCGCGTTCGCAGGACTCGGCGTGACCGCGGCGTTCGTCCCCGCCGTGCTGCCCTCGGCGCAGCGGGACATCGGCGCCGACCTCAGCGCCGCGGTGCCCGTGCTCTTCGCCGGGCTGCTGGTGGGCGTGCTGGCCTCGGGTCCGCTGCTGACGCGGAACCCCCCGCGCACGACACTGCTGCTCGGCAGCGCCCTGCAGGCCGTGGCGCTCGTCGCCGCCGCGTGGGCGGGCGATGCGGTCGTGTTCATCGCCGCCGCCGCCGTCGCCGGGTTCGGCTTCGGGCTCGTGGAGGCCTCGGGCTCGGTGGCCGCGAAGGCCGCGAGCACGGGCAGCGCGACCGGGCTGCTGAGTGCGCTGATGGGCACGGTCGCCGTGTGCGCCGCGGCCACCCCGCTCGCGGTGGTGCTGGGAGCGCACACCCGTCCGCTGCTGGCCCTTCTCGCCGCGGTGCCGCTGGTGACCGTGTCGGTGCTCATCGCGCCCGTGCCGACGGTCGCCGCGAAAGCCCCGGCGCCGCGTGACGTGCGATCGCTCGCGGTGCTGCTGCCGTTCGCGCTCGCCCTGCCGCTCTACGTGGGGGTCGAGACCGTGCTCTCCGGCTGGTCGGCCGTGATCCCGGAGCGCGTGCTCACGCTCGAACCGGCCGCGGCGGCGCTCGGCACCTCCGCGTTCTGGGGCCTGATGGCGGCGGGCCGTTTCGGGGCAGCGGCCCTGCGCCGCGCGTCGGTGCCCCCGCTCGCGATCCTGGTCGCGGCCACGGCGGGCGCGGCCGTGCTGATGGGCGTGGCCGGCGCGCTCGTGGGCCCTCAGCCGGTGGGAGCGCTCGTGGCCCTGGCGGCGGTGGTCGTGCTGCTCGCGCCGAGCTACGGCCTGATCCTCGGCCTCGCCCTCGACCGCCTCGACCCCGCACGGAGCGCCGCCGTGACCGGGGCCCTGGTCGCCTGCGGCGCGGTGGGCGGCACCTTCGTGCCCACGGTGATCCTGCTCATCGGTCGGGATCCGGCGGCTCCTGCGACCTTCGTCGTCTCGGCCGTGCTGTGCGCTGTCGTCCCGGTCCTGATGCTCGTGACGTCGCGCTCCGGACGGCGCGTGTCGGCGACCGGCTGAGGCGCTCCTCCTCCCCCATCCGCGCCTCTCTCCCCTTCCTCACAGATGCCGGGATTCCGGGAGTCGCCACACCCGCGGCGACGTATCGTCGAAGACACACCGCACCCGAGGAGAGCATCCGTGTCCACCGACAGCCTGACGGTCGTCATCAGCGCGATCGGCATCGTGCTCACCCTCGGCACCGGCATGTTCGCCGCCATGGCCTGGGTCGTGCGCCGCATCGATGCCGTCGACGCGAAGCTCACCACCCGCATCGACGCCGTCGACGAGAAGCTCACCACCCGTATCGACAGCGTCGAGGACAAGCTCACCACCCGTATCGACACCGTCGAGGAGAAGCTCACCACCCGCCTCGACGCCGTCGCATCCGACGTCACCGACCTCAAGATCGCGGTCGCGCGACTTGAGGGACCGCCCCGCCACCTGCTGACCGCCGCCCGCTGAGGGCGTGCGCGTGAGGGTTCAACGGAGCGCGAGGGCGGCGGCGCCGATGAGGGGCCCTTCGTCGCCGAGGCCCGAGCGCACGGCCCGGGTACGCCGGGAGTACGGGTGCACCGCGTGCGCGGTGAGCGCCTGCTGCACGAGGTCGATGTAGTCGAACGACACCCGCGAGAACCCGCCGCCGATGGCCACCACGTCGAGGTCGACCAGGGTCGCGGCGTCCGCGAGCGCTTCGCCGACCGCGCGGGCCGAGCGCTCGATGGCCGCGCGGGCGATCGCGTCTCCGGCTGCCGCGTCGCGCGCGAGGTCCTCCCCCGTCGCGCCGGTCCACCCCTGCTCCTGCGCCCAGGCGGCGCTCGCGGGGCCGGAGGCGATCTCCTCGAGCGTGAGCCCTCCCTCGCGGCGCACCTGACCGAGGTGACCCGCGTTGCCGGTGGCTCCCGGGATGTAGGCGCCGTTCACCACGAAGCCGCCGCCGACGCCCGTCGACACCACGATCGACAGCGAGGCCCCCGCGTCACGGGTCGCCCCGAGCCACGACTCCGCCAGGGCGAGGGCGCCCCCGTCGTGGCCGAGCGTCGTGGGAAGGTCGCGGCCGAGCACCGCCGTCGCCGCGTCCCGCACCGCCGCCGCGAGGGCGAAGCCGTGCGCGAGCGGCATGTTCACGGGCTCGATGGTGCCCGCGACGCGATCCACCGGACCGGCGCTACCGATCCCCGCCCCGACGAGTTCCGCGTCGGCCGGCAGCGCGGCCAGGGCGTGCCGCACGATCGCGTCGACCGCGGCGGCGAGGGCCGGGGGCGTGGCCTCGCGCCCGGTGGGCTGGCGGCTGCGGCTGCCTTCGACGAGCACGCCGTCCGCCGAGACGAGGGCGGCCTCCATCTTGGTGCCGCCGACGTCGACGGCCAGGGCGTAGCGGGTCACTGCGGGTCGAGCCCGAGGTCGTCGAGGTCGAACGCGGCGCGCCACTCCAGCCCCTCGGCTTCGATGGCCGCCTGCGCTCCGGTCTTGCGGTCGACGATCACGGCGACGGCCACGACCTCGGCGCCCTCCGTGCGCAGCGCCTCGACGGCCTTGAGCGCGGACTGCCCGGTGGTCGACGTGTCCTCCAGCACGACCACGCGCTTGCCCTTCACGTCGGCGCCCTCGATCTGACGGCCGCGGCCGTGGTCCTTGGGCTCCTTGCGCACGACGAACGCGTCGAGCGGACGGTCGGTGCCGACCGAGGCGTGCAGCACGGAGTTCGCGATGGGGTCGGCGCCGAGCGTGAGACCGCCGACCGCGACGACGTCGAGGTCGGCGATCAGGTCGAGCATGATCCGGCCGATGGCGGGAGCGGCGCGGTGGTCGAGCGTGAGCTTGCGCATGTCGACGTAGTAGGTGGCCTTCTTGCCGCTGGAGAGGGTGAAGTCGCCGTGGAACACCGCCTCGTCGGTGATGAGGTCGAGGAGGGTCTGGCGGTCTGCGTCGAGTGCGGTCACGGCATCCAGTGTAGGAGGCCGCAACTAGGCTGGACGCATGCGCTTGGCCACCTGGAACGTCAACTCCATCCGCACCCGTGTCGCCCGCACCGTCGAGTTCGCCGTCCGTGAAGACATCGACGTGCTCGCGATGCAGGAGGTGAAGTGCAAGCCGGAGCAGTTCCCCTTCGCCCCCTTCGAGGAGGCCGGCTACCACGTCGAGGTTCACGGCCTGAACCAGTGGAACGGCGTCGCGATCGCCAGCCGCCTGCCCATCACCGACGTGCGCACCGCGTTCGACGGGATGCCCGGTTTCGCCAAGGGCCACGAGGGCCCCGACGCTCCGCAGGAGGCGCGCGCGCTCGGGGTGATGGTCGACGGCGTGCGCGTATGGAGCCTGTACGTGCCGAACGGGCGCTCCCTCGACGACCCGCACTACGCGTACAAGCTGCACTGGCTCGAGCAGCTGAGGCAGTCCACCGCGGCCGAGCTGTCGGCGAACCCCGACCTGCCGCTCGCCCTCGTCGGCGACTTCAACATCATCCCGTTCGACCACGACAACGGCGACCCCGACATCGTGGTGGGCCGCTCGACGCACGTCTCGCCCGCCGAGCGTGAGGCGTTCTTCGCCCTGGCCGATGCCGGTGTCACCGATGTGGTGCGCCCGCTGCTGCCCGAGGGCTACACCTACTGGGACTACCAGCGGCTCAAGTTCCCGCGCAACGAGGGCATCCGCATCGACTTCATCCTCGGTTCGAAGACGCTGGCCGACGCGGTCACCGGCGCGTCGATCCATCGCAACGAGCGCAAGGGCGAGCAGCCCAGCGACCACGTGCCCGTGGTGGTGGACCTCGACTTCGGCGGAGCAGACGCCGACGACGACCTGCCGATGATCTTCTCCTGACGGAGCGCGACGACGTGCGACTGATCGCGACCGATCTCGACGGCACGCTGCTCGACTCCTCCTCCTCCGTGACACCGCGCACCCGCGCGGCGCTCGACGCGGCGCGGGAGCGGGGCATCCCCGTGGTGCCCGTCACCGCGCGCCAGCCGATCGGACTGCGCGCGATCGCCGCCGACGCCGGATTCGACGGGTGGGCGCTGTGCAGCAACGGCGCCTACGCGGTGCACCTCGGCGACGGACGGATGTTGTTCGCCGAGGAGCTGCCGTCCGACACGATCCGCACGCTCGCCGATGCCCTCCGCGCGAGCATCCCCGGGCTGCTGTTCGCGAGCGTGCGCGAGGGCGGCGAGACCTTCGTCGCGCAGGACGGCTACGCGGCGATCGCGAGCCTGTCCGACCACAAGCGCGATCCGGCGACGATGGGCGGGGTGCCGCTGGAGCAGGTGCTCGCGGCGCCGAGCCTGAAGCTCGTGATCCGCCACCCGGAGCTCGCACCCGCCGCACTGTTCGACACGCTGCGCTCGCTCGGGCTCACCGGCTTCGAAGCCACCCTGTCCGGCGCGCCGTTCGTGGAGGTGATGGCCGAGGGCGTGACGAAGGCGACCGGGCTCGCCCGGCTGTGCGCGCACCTGGACATCGACCGCGCCGAGGTCGTCGCGTTCGGCGACGCGCTGAACGACGTCGAGATGCTCCGCTGGGCGGGCCGCGGGGTGGCGATGGCGCACGCGGAGCCCGTGGTGCGGGACGCCGCCGACGAGGTCACCGCGACCAACGACGAGGACGGCGTCGCGCGCGTGATCGAGCGACTGCTGGGCTGACCCGCCTCAGGCGCCGAACGTGCCGACCTCCGGGGTGCGATCGGTGCGGCCGTAGCGGAGGAGCATCACGCCCGCGTCGTCGACGACCGGCGGTTCGAGCAGTCGCAGCACCGACGGGAGCGCTGCGTCGTCGAACACCTTCTTCCCCGTGCCGAGCAGCAGCGGGTACACCCACAGGTTGAGCTGATCGAACAGCCCCTCGGCGAGCAGGGTGTGCACGAAGTCGATGCTGCCGATCACGTGCACCTCGCGGTGGGTCGCGCGCAGGCGGGCGATCTCGGCGGCCAGGTCGTCGCCCACGCGCGAGCTGCCCTGCCAGTCGAGCGCGAGATCGGGGTTCCGCGACGCCACGTACTTCGGCACCGCGTCGAAGAGCCGGCCGATGTGGCCCTCCTCGCCGTCGGTGTGCTGCGGCCAGTACGAGGCGAAGATGTCGTAGGTGCGGCGGCCGAGCAGCAGCGCGTCGAGGCCCCGCATGCCCGCGTCGACCTCGGCGCCCATGCCGGGTGAGGGGTAGCCGGCCTGCCATCCGCTGAACCGGAATCCGCCCGAGGTGTCCTCCCCCACGCCGCCGGGGCCCTGGGCCACGCCGTCGAGGGTGCTGAACAGGTCGATCAGGATGCGACCGGGTGCGTCGTCGCTCATGTCACTTCTCCGTTCTCGTCGAGGGATCTTCATCCTCCTCCGCGGCACCCCACGCCCGCAGCGCCTCGATCGCCTCCCGCAGTGCGAGCCCGCGGTCGGTGAGCGCGTACGCCCGGGTGTTGTGCCGGAGCGGCAGTCGCGCGAGCACCCCGGCGGCCTCCAGCTCGCGCAGGCGCGTGGCGAGGATGTTCGTGGGGACTCCGAGGTCGCGCTGCAGATCGCCGTAGCGTTGGGGTCCGTCGAGCAGCCGCTCCACGATCAGCAGCGCCCAGCGCGCCCCGACCACGCCGAGCGCGGCACCGAGGTCGCTCACGCGTCGGCGTCGGCGTCCGGCTTCATCCAGAACGGCGAGTAGTGGTAGCCGTCGGGGTCGTCGAACTGACGCTGGTACATGAAGGGGTAGTCGTCGGTGTCGCCGATGCGCCCGCCCGCCGCTCTCGCGCGCTCGACCAGCTCGTCGACCGCCTCGCGGCTGCCGAGGTCGAACGAGACGGTGACCTTGGACGGGGTGTCGGGGCCGCCGACGAGCTCGTCGACGCCGCCGACGCTGGCGTACATCTCGCGGCTGCCGAGCATGACGTACTGCCCGGGCGCGATGGCGAAGCACGACACGTTGTGGTCGGACATCTCCTCGTTGAGGGTCCAGCCGATGGCCGTGTAGAAGGCGGTCGCGCGTTCGACGCTCTCGACCGGGCAGGTGAGGAAGAGGCTCATGCGGTGATACTTGCAAAAAACAAGTGCGCGGTCAAGACCCCTCCTCGCCGCCTCCGCCGTCCGGGGGATGCGGCCCCGCCGAACGCCGCCCTACGGTGGAGGGATGCCCTTCACCCGCACGCCGACCGAGCGCGACCGCCGCGGCGACCTGCTGCTCGCCGGGGTGCTGTTCGTCGGCGCGATCCTGAGCGCCGCGCTCTCTTCCATCGCCCAGGTGTACGGCGACGAGCAGGCCCCGCTGTGGACCGCCCTCCTCTACGCCGTCGTGGTGTCCGGTCCGCTCGCGTTCCGTCGACGCTGGCCCGGCACCGTGGCCGTGGTCGTATCCGTCGCCTACTTCGCGGCCGTCACGATCCGGGTACCGGAGATCTACGTCGGCAACATCGCGATGTTCATCGGCCTCTACACCGTCGGCGCGTGGATGAACGACCGGCGCCGCGCCCTCATCGTGCGCGTGGCGATCATCGTCGGGATGTTCGTGTGGCTGCTCCTCACGATGTACCGCGACGCGATCAGCGAGGCGGACAAGGCCGAGGTGGTGGCCGGGGCGATGTCGCCCTACGTCGCCTTCATGCTGATCCAGATCCTGCTCAATGGGCTCTACTTCGGCGGGGCCTACTACTTCGGCGAACGGTCCTGGGCCGCCGCCGAGCAGCGGTCGGTGCTGGAGCAGCGCACGACCGAGCTGGAGCGCGAGCGCGAGGTGACGGCGGCGCAGGCCGTCGCCCTCGACCGGGTGCGCATCGCCCGCGAGCTGCACGACGTGGTCGCCCACCACGTCTCGGTCATGGGCGTGCAGGCCGGCGCGGCGCGCCTGGTGCTGGCCCAGGACCCCGCGCGGGCCGCCGAGATCCTGTCGGGCGTCGAGGGCTCGGCGCGCGACGCGATCCACGAGCTGCGGCAGCTGCTGGAGACGCTGCGCACGCCCGGCGGCGAGACCGCGGACGGCGCCTCGACGCTCGGGCTCGACGACATCGCCGAACTCGCGGAGGCCTCGACGGCCGCGGGACTCCCCACCGCGTACACAGTCGTCGGCACTCCGACCGCGGTGCCCTCGGTGGTCGCCGTGAACCTCTACCGCATCGCCCAGGAGTCGCTCACGAACGCCCGCCGTCACGCAGGACCGGGAGCCACGGCCGATGTGCGGGTGCGCTACGACGACGACGGCGTCGAGGTGGAGGTCGTGAACACCGGCCGCGCGATCGCCCAGTTGCGACCGGGCCTCGGGCAGCTCGGGATGCGGGAGCGCGCGACGGCCTCCGGGGGCACGCTGGAGGTGGCGCCGCGGCCGTCCGGCGGGCTGCGCGTGCGGGCCCGGGTGCCCCTCGCCCCGGTCGCGGCGGGAGCGAGCCGATGAGCGCCGACGCCATCCGCGTGCTGCTCGTAGACGACCATGCGCTGCTGCGCACCGGGTTCCGCACGATCCTGGAGACGCAGCCCGACATCACGGTGGTGGGCGAGGCCTCGACCGGAGCGGAGGCCGTGGCCCAGGCGTCCGCCCTGCTCCCCGACGTCATCACGATGGACGTGCAGATGCCCGACATGGACGGCATCGAGGCCACCGAGCGGATCGTCGCGGATCCGGCGGTCCGCGCGGCCATCGCGATCATCACGACGTTCGACCGCGACGACTACCTGTACCGCGCGCTGGATGCCGGGGCCAGCGGCTTCCTGCTGAAGAACGCCGGGGCGGAGGACCTGATCGCCGCGGTCCGCGCCCTCGCCGCGGGTGACGGCATGCTGGCGCCCGAGGTGACGCGGCGCGTGCTCGCCCGGTTCTCCGCGGTGCCCGCGCCGGCCCCCCCTTCGCCCGCGCCGGTGCCGAGCTCCGCACGCACGACCCCCGCGCTCGCCGAGCCGCTCACCGAGCGGGAGGCCGAGGTGCTCGCGCTGCTCGCGGATGCCCGCAGCAACGGCGAGATCGCGCGGGCGCTGTACATCGGCGAGGCGACCGTGAAGACGCACGTGTCGCGCATCCTGCAGAAGCTCGGCGCGCGCGACCGGGTGCAGGCCGTGGTGCTCGCGCACCGGCTCGGGCTCGCCTGACGCGGCCGGGGACCGGGCTCCGCGATAGCCTCCGAGCCATGCCGGAAACCGCTCCCCTGTCGCGCCCGATCCTGGCCGGGGTGGTCACGGCACTGGTCGGTTTCACGAGTTCGTTCGCCGTGGTGCTCGCGGGACTCGACGCGATGGGCGCGACCGCGGCGCAGGCGGCCAGCGGGCTGCTGGCGGTGACGGTGACCATGGGCATCGCGTGCGTGATGCTGGCGTGGCGCTACCGGATGCCGATCACGGTCGCGTGGTCGACCCCCGGCGCCGCGCTGCTGGCCTCCACCGGGGCGATCGAGGGCGGATGGCCGGCGGCCGTCGGGGCGTTCCTGGTCACCGCGGCCCTGATCCTGCTCACGGCGCTGTGGCCCGCGCTCGGCGCCCTGATCGCCCGCATCCCTCCGTCGATCGCGCAGGCCATGCTCGCCGGGGTGCTGCTGCCGCTGTGCCTCGCACCGATCACGGGCGTCGTCGCGAACCCGTGGGGCGTGGTCCCGGTCGTGCTCACGTGGCTGGTGTTCGCGCGCCTCGCGCCGCGCTGGGCGGTGCCGTTCGCGTTCCTCGCCGCGGCCGCGGTGGTCGCGGTGACCCTGGTGGCGGAGGGCGACGCGGTCGACCCCGCGGTGCTGCTGCCCCGGGTGGAGCTGACCGCTCCGGTGTTCACGGTCGGGGCGCTCGTGGGCGTCGCGCTGCCGCTGTTCATCGTGACCATGGCCTCGCAGAACGTGCCGGGCATCGCGATCATGCGCAGCTTCGGGTACGAGGTGCCGTGGCGTCCCGCGATGCTCGTGACCGGGCTCGGCACGGCGCTCGGCGCCACCGCGGGCGGACACGCGATCAACCTCGCCGCGATCAGCGCGGCCCTCGCGGCCTCCCCCGATGCCGATCCCGATGCGCGGCGCCGCTGGGTCGCCGGGGTGTCGACCGGGGTGTCGTACCTGGTGCTCGGCGGGTTCTCGGCGGCCTTCGCGACGCTCGTGGTGCTGGCCCCCCAGGCCGTGATCCCCGCCGTGGCCGGGCTGGCGCTGTTCGCCGCGTTCGGCTCGGCCGTGCAGCAGGCGATCGACGACCCCGGCGAGCGCCTGCCCGCCGTCGTCACGTTCCTCGTCGCCGCGTCGGGCATCGCGGTGCTGGGTGTGAGCGCCGCGTTCTGGGCACTGGTCGCCGGCCTCCTGGTGCGCACCGTGCTGCACGCCTTCCACCGCTGATCCCCTCCGCCCCACGGCTGAGGAGGGAAGGTCCGCCGCACGGGGGATGCCCTGGAACACGGGGCTCCGTAGCGTGAGGGGCATGACAGGACTGCTCGAACTCTCCGGCATCACCAAGAGCTACGGCTCTCGGCGCGTGCTCGACGACGTCTCCTTCACGGTCGCCCCCGGGAGCCTGACGGGCTTCGTCGGCGGCAACGGCGCCGGCAAGACCACCACCATGCGGATCGTCCTCGGACTGCTGTCGTCGGACGGCGGCCGCGTCGACCTCGATGGCGCCCCGCTCACCACCACGGACCGCCGCCGCTTCGGCTACATGCCCGAGGAGCGCGGCCTGTACCCGAAGATGAAGGTGCTGGAGCAGATCGTGTATCTCGCGCGGCTGCACGGCTTCGCCAAGCAGGATGCCACCGCGCGCGCGACCGCGCTGCTCACGGAGCTCGGGCTCGGGGAGCGGCTGAACGACACGATCGAGTCGCTGTCGCTCGGCAACCAGCAGCGCGCGCAGATCGCCGCCTCCCTCGTGCACGACCCCGAGGTGCTGATCCTCGACGAGCCGTTCTCCGGGCTCGACCCGCTCGCGGTCGACGTGGTCGCCGGCGTGCTGCAGTCGAGCGCCGCGAAGGGCGCCTCGATCCTGTTCTCCTCCCATCAGCTCGACGTGGTGGAACGCCTGTGCGACGACCTCGTGATCCTCGCCGGTGGCACGATCCGCGCCGCGGGCTCGCGTGACTCCCTGCGCGCCGAGCACGCCCGCGACCGCTACGAGCTGGTGTCGGCGGGTGACGCGGGCTGGCTGCGCACCGAGCCGGGCGTCACCGTGATCGATTTCGAGGGCGGCTACGCCCTGTTCGACGCCGACGGTCCGGAGACGGCGCAGCGCGTGCTGCAGTCGGCGGTCGCCCGGGGCGACGTCGCGAGCTTCGCCCCCAAGCACCCGTCCCTCGCCCAGATCTTCAAGGAGGTCATCCAGTGAGCGCCCCCACCCCCTCCCCCACGCGCACGCCCAGCGGCATCTGGCTCGTCGCGGAGCGTGAGATCGGCTCGAAGCTGCGCAGCAAGGCATTCCTGATCTCCACCGGGATCCTGCTCGTGCTCGCCCTCGCGGGTGTCCTGTTCGGCGGTTTCGCGAGCAAGAACACCGACACCATGCCGGTCGCGGCGACGGCCGACACCGCCTCGGTCGTCTCGGCGATCCCGAACGTCGAGGTCACCACGGTCGCCGACGAGGCCGAGGCGGAGGAACTGGTCCGCGCGGAGAAGGTCGACGCGGCCGTGCTCCCGGCGAGCGGCACCGAGGGTCACACGGGTTACTCGATCGTCGCCCTGCAGGATGCTCCCGGCTCGCTGGTGTCGGCCCTGTCTCTGTCGCCCGAGGTGGTGATCCTGGAACCGGTCACCACCAACCCGCTGCTGCGGTACTTCATCGCGATCGCGTTCGGCCTGGTGTTCATGATGGCCGCGGCGACGTTCGGCGGCACGATCGCGCAGAGCGTCGTCGAGGAGAAGCAGACCCGCGTGGTGGAGGTGCTGCTGTCGGCCATCCCCGCGCGCACCCTGCTGGCCGGCAAGGTGGTCGGCAACACGGTGCTGGCGATGGGGCAGATCCTCGCGCTGGCGGCCGTGGCGACGATCGGCCTGATCGTCACGGGTCAACGCGAGGTGCTGACCACGCTCGGTGCCCCGATCCTCTGGTTCGCGGTGTTCTTCCTGTTCGGGTTCATCCTGCTCGCGGCGATGTTCGCGGCGGCGGCCTCGATGGTGTCGCGCCAGGAGGACATCGGCTCCACGACCACCCCGATCACGATGCTGATCATGGCGCCGTACATCCTGGTGATCGTGTTCAACGACAACCCGCTGGTGCTGACGATCATGTCGTACGTGCCGTTCTCCGCCCCGGTCGGCATGCCCATGCGGCTGTTCGTCGGCGAGGCGCAGTGGTGGGAGCCGCTGCTGAGCCTCGTGATCCTGCTCGCGAGCTGCGTGGCCGCGATCGTGATCGGCGCGAAGATCTACGAGAACTCGCTGCTGCGGATGGGCTCGCGCGTCAAGCTCTCCGAGGCCCTGCGCGGCTGATCCCGCACGAGGAAGCCCCCTGCACCGCGGAGGTGCAGGGGGCTTCGGCGTGTGTGCGGCGGCGGGTCAGATGACGCCGTCGGACAGCGAGGTCGGGTTGCCGAAGCGGTGGTTGGTGATCGACACGGCCTGCTCGTGCAGGAACGGCAGGATCTCCACGCGACCCGCACCCGTCACCGCGTGCGACCACACGGCCACATCGGGCGAGCCCTCGAGCGCCTGGTACAGCGCCGTGGCGTCGCCGCCCACGAGCCGCACGCGCTGCCACGACCGGGCGCCCTTCGCGTAGCGCTTGGTCCAGGCCGCGTCGGACTCCGTCTTCACGGCGACACCGGCACCGGAGAGGGCCTTCGCCACGCGCGACGGCAGCGCCGCGGCCGACACGGTGAACGGGCTGCCGCTGCGCAGGGCGGCCGCGAGCACACGCACACCGTCGACGAGCGTCGCGCCCTCCGCGAGGCGCACGTCGACGGCGACCGGGCGGTAGCGGAACACGTTGCGCTCGACCCCGAGGCCGGACTTGTCGCTGACCGCCCCGAACTCGTCCACCCAGGCGCGCTCGTCGGAGGCGGCCGCGCGGTGCAGCCACTCGATCGCGGCCGGGTCGAGCTCGGGCGCGGCGGCCTCGAGCAGCCCCGACACCGCGGGGGTCACGGCGGCACCGGGCGCGGCGGCGGGCAGTTCGGCCGCCCGCCACTCGCCGAGGCCGAACAGGTAGTTCGGGCCGCCCGCCTTGGCGCCGGCGCCCACGGCCGAGCGCTTCCACCCGCCGAACGGCTGCCGCTGCACGATCGCGCCGGTGATGCCGCGGTTCACGTACAGGTTGCCCGCCTCGACCCGGTCGAGCCAGGTGGCGACCTCGGCGGAGTCGAGCGAGTGCAGGCCGGCGGTGAGGCCGTAGTCCACGGCGTTCTGCAGGCGGATGGCCTCGTCGAGGTCCTTCGCGTGCATGATGCCGAGCACGGGGCCGAAGAACTCCGTGAGGTGGAAGTACGAGCCCTCGCGCACACCGGTCTTCACGCCGGGGGTCCACTGCTTCCCCTCGTCGTCGAGCTTGCGGGGCTCGACCAGCCAGCGCTCGCCCTTGTCGAGCGTGGTGAGCGCCGTGAGCAGCTTGCCGTTCGCGGGTTCGATGATCGGGCCCATCTGCGTGGCGGGGTCGTCGGGGAGCCCCACGCGCATCGAGGTCACGGCGTCGACGAGCTGCCGCTCGAACCGCTTCGAGTCCGCGACCGAGCCCACGAGGATCGCGAGGGAGGCGGCGGAGCACTTCTGTCCCGCGTGGCCGAAGGCGCTGCGGGCGACGTCGGCGGCGGCCAGGTCGAGGTCGGCGGAGGGCGTGACGATGATCGCGTTCTTGCCGCTGGTCTCGGCGAGCAGCGGCAGGTCGGCCCGGAACGAGCGGAACAGCTGCGCGGTCTCGTAGGCGCCGGTGAGGATGACCCGGTCGACCTGCGGGCTGGCGACCAGGCGGGTGCCGAGGTCGCGCGAGGCCAGGTCGACGAGGGCGAGGAGGTCGCGCGGCACACCAGCGGCCCACAGCGCCTCCACCATCACGGCACCGCAGCGCTGCGTGAGCTTGGCGGGCTTGATGATCACACCGGAGCCCGACGCGAGGCCGGCCAGCACGCCGCCCGCGGGGATCGCGACGGGGAAATTCCAGGGCGGCGTGACCACGGTGACCTTCGACGGCACGAACTCCGCGCCCGTCACGGCCTCCAGGTCCTTCGCGCGCTCGGCGTAGTAGTGGGCGAAGTCGATGGCCTCGCTCACCTCGGGATCGGCCTCCGCGATGGTCTTGCCCGCCTCGTTGGCCATGATCTCGATGAGCTGTCCCCGGCGCGCGGCGAGCTCGTCGCCCGCGCGGTGCAGCACGGCGGCACGCTCGGCGGCCGGCAGCGCCGCCCACCGCTCGGCGGCGGCGGTCGCGGCGGTGAAGACCGCATCGAGCTCGGCCTCGGTCTCGATGCGGGCGGCGGCGATCGCGTCACGCCCCAGCGTCGTGGAGACGGAGCGGCGCAGGATGTCGCGACCCCAGGCGCGGTTCGCGGCGAGCGCGGGGTCGCTGTCCGGCTGGTTCGCGAAGCCCTCGGTCACGCCGGCGGGGCGCTCGTCCGCCCGGTTCTGCGTGCGGTGCGGTGCCGGAACCCGCTGCGACTCCGGCAGCCCGGCGTCGGCGGCGAGGGCGGCGAGGGAGCGCTCGAACCGCTCGCGCTCGCGCGTGAGCAGGGTCGGGTTCGACGCGAGTTCGAACACGGCCGACATGAAGTTCTCCGGACTCGCGTTCTCCTCCAGGCGGCGCACGAGGTAGGCGATCGCGACGTCGAACTCGGCGGGGTTCACGACCGGCGTGTAGAGCAGCAGGCGGCCGACGTCCTTGCGCACGGCCTCGGCCTGACCGGTCGCCATGCCCAGCAGCATCTCGTACTCGACCGCGTCGGTCACGCAGCGTGCCTTCGCGAGGAGCCAGGTGTAGGCGATGTCGAACAGGTTGTGTCCGGCGACGCCGATGCGCACCGCGTCGAGGCGCTCGGGGGTCATGGCCCAGTCGAGCACCCGCTTGTAGTTCGTGTCGGAGTCCTGCTTGGTGCCGTAGGTCGCGAGGGGCCACCCGTGCACGGTCGCGTCGACCTCTTCCATCGCGAGGTTGGCGCCCTTGACGACGCGGACCTTGATGGGCGCCCCGCCCTTCGCCCGGCGGGCGGTGGCCCACTCCTGCAGGCGCTGCATGGCGCCGAGCGCATCGGGCAGGTAGGCCTGCAGCACGATGCCGGCCTCGAGGTCCTCCAGCCCGGGCTGGTCGAGGATGCTCGTGAAGGCCGCGATCGTCAGGTCGAGGTCGCGGTACTCCTCCATGTCGAGGTTGATGAACTTGGCCTTGCCCGCAGCCTCCGCCTTCGCGGCGAGCCGGTAGAGCGGCGTGAGCTTCTCGACCACGTCGGCGACGGCCTCGTCGAACGACCACATCGACAGCTGGCTGACGACGCTCGACACCTTGATCGACACGTAGTCGACGTCGGGGCGGGCGAGGAAGTCGTACGTGCCCTGCAGGCGGCGGCCGGCCTCGCGCTCGCCCAGCACGGCCTCGCCGAGCAGGTTGAGGTTCAGGCGGTTGCCGGTCTTGCGCAGCTTCGCGATCGCGGGCCCGAGCTTCGACGGGGTGGCGTCGAGCACGAGGTGGCCCACCATCGCCCGCAGCACGCGACGCGAGATGGGGACGACGACGCCGGGGAGCTTGGGCGCCCAGAAGCCGCCGGCCTTGATCGCGGCACGCAGGTAGCCGGGCAGCAGCGTGGGGGTGATGTCGCTGAGCTCGGCGAGCTTGCGGCCGGCGACGCGGAGGTCTTCCGGACGCATGACGCCGTCGACGAAGCCGACCGTGAAGTCGAGACCGTTCGGGTCTTTGAGCACCTCGGAGAGGCGCTGAGCGGCGGGCTCGACGGGGTGGGTCTCGCTCTCGGCGAGCCAGCGCTGCACGAGTGCGGCGACCTCTTCCGTGCGGGGCGTGGTGTCGTCGATGACGGTCATGGGCGGGGTTACCTTCCTCGGCAGCGCACACCCGGGTGACGTGTGCGGCTGGATCATTGTCCAGCCGCTCGGTAGGCTCCGTCTATCAACCGATTCGAGTGGATTCTGTTCACTCAGACTTAACGGACGCGAGGCCCCGTGCTCGACATCACCCGCCTGCGCATGCTCGTGGAGTTGTCGCGTCGTGGCACGCTCTCCGCGGTCGCCGACGCACTGTCCTACAGCAAGGCCTCGGTGTCGCAGCAGCTCGCGGCCCTCGAGCGCGACGTGGGCGTCCCCCTGCTGCGCCGGGTGGGGCGCGGCGTGCAGCTCACCCCGCAGGGCACCGTGCTGGTGACCGAGGCGATCGGCATCCTCGACCAGCTCGAGCACGCCAGGGTCGCGGTCGCGGAATCGCTCACCGAGGTGACGGGGACCGTGCGCCTGGCCGTGTTCCAGTCCACCGCCCACTCGCTCCTGCCCCGCGCCCTCGCCGCGCTCGCGGAACGTCACCCCGCCCTCCGGGTCGAGGTGACCGAGCGCGACCCGGAGTCCGCCCTCGACGCGGTCTCCGGCCGGGAGGACGACCTCATCCTCGCCGAGCAGTATCCCGGGCACAGCCGCCCGATCCACGCCGATCTCGACCGGGTGGCGCTCGCGCACGACGCGATCGCGCTCGCCCGGCGCCCCGGTTCCCCCGCGCACGGCGACCCCGCGACGACGCTCCGGTCGACCAGCACGGCCCCCTGGGTGCTGGAGCCGGCGGGCACCGCCTCGCGCGCCTGGGCCGAGCAGCTGTGCCGCACCGCGGGGTTCGAACCGGACGTGCGCTTCGAGCTCGCCGACCTCACGGCGCACATCCGCCTGATCCACGCCGGGCTGGCCGTCGGGCTGCTCCCCGAGCTGGTGTGGGCGGGCGACACCCCGACCGTCGACCTCTCCCCGCTGCCGCGCTCCCCGCGCCGCGAGATCTTCTCCTCCGCGCGACGGGTGTCGGCCGCCGCCCCGTCGATCCGCGCCGTGCGGGCCGCCCTCGCCGACGCCGCCTCGCACAACCTCCTCGACTGATCCGCCCGGTCATCCGCGAGGAGGACGCGCCCCGGAGAGCCCCGGGCTATCCTCGGCAAGATGTCGCTCTTCCCTCCCCGCCTCCCGGCCGCCCGGCACTTCGCCCTCACCTGGGGCATCACGGAGCAGTACGGGGGGATGACGAGCGCGATGCTGCGCCGGTCCCGCTCGTTCCGCCGGATCGGGGGCGTCGACGTCGACCTGCTGACCCTCGACGACGGCCCCGACTACCCCGAGCTCTCGGAGCGGCTGCGGGCGAAGGGCGAGCTGATCGACGGGCTGCGCATCCGCAACCTGTGGGACGAGCTGCGCGCCACCCCGCCCGCACCCCGGGGCGTCATCCCGACGCTGCCGCCGCTGCTGACCCCGGAAGACGACGACACCGTGCGCGAGCACGACGGCGTGGTGCTCAGCCGCGCACGCCGAGACGGGGACGGCCACCTGTCGGTCGACCGGTTCCGCCGCGACGGCTCCCTCCTGGCGACCGAGCGCGAGGGGGCGGAGCGGCGCGTGGTCGTCTACGGCGTCGACGGGACCCCGCTGCGCTCCTGGCGCACCACCTGGGGGCTGTACCGCTGGTGGTTCGACCGCCTGACGGCGGGGCGCGCGAGCTTTCTGCTGGTCGACTCGAAGACCGCCGCGCGACCGGTCGCGGGATACCGCCGTGACCACGTGACGACCCTGCACGTCGTGCACGCCTCGCACCGGGTGGCCGGACGCCCGCGGACGCTCCGCGCCTCCCGGGAGGGCGTCCTGCGACGCGCGGGAGATTTCGACGAGATCGTGGTGCTGACCGAGCGGCAGCGCAGCGACCTCGTGGAAGACCTGGCGGCCCTGGGCGTGCAGGCCCGCGTGCGCACGATCCCGAACGAGGTGACGCTGCCGCCCGCGGTCTCCGCACCCCGCCCGGCCACCCGCGGCGTGGTGGTCGCGTCGCTGGACAAGCGCAAGCGCCTGGGCCACGCGATCGAGGCGCTCGCGAAGGCCCACACCGCGGACGCCCGGATCGAGGCCGACGTCATCGGCGAGGGCCCGGACGAGCCGAAGCTGGCCGCGCGCATCCGCGATCTCGGCGCCGAGGAGTGGATCCGGTTGCGCGGCTTCGACCCGCACGCACGGGAGGAGTTCGCGACCGCCGGGTTCAGCCTGCTCACCTCGACGTCGGAGGGGCTGCCCCTCGTGCTCGTGGAGAGCATGGCGGCCGGGTGCATCCCGCTCGCCTACGACATCCGCTACGGCCCGGCCGACATGATCCGCGACGGGGTGAACGGCTTCCTGCTCCCCGAGGGCGACGTGGACGGGCTCGCCCGGCGGATCGCGGAGCTCGCCGCGATGCCATCCGGGCGGGTCGAGGGCATGCGGAGGAAGGCGCGGGCCAGGGCGGCCGAGTTCTCCGACCGGGCGATCACCCGACGGTGGGCGCGCGAACTCCGGGCCGCGTACGACGCGAAGCTGCTGACGGCCGCACGAGAGCAGCCGATGGGCGTGCGGGCGCGGCGACTCGCGGGCGTGGTGCGGCGCCGGGCCCGGTGGGCGCTCGGCCGCTGAGCATCCGCCGCTGACGCGCGGGAATATGCATGCGCATGTATGAGTTGGGTGGGGAGTAGCCCGGACGACGGCGTCCGATCCATCCCACCGTCCGAAAGGCACTTCCGTGAGCACTCCCGTCATCGACCGCACCGCCCCGACCGAGCACCCCGTCCTCGACGTCCTCGCCGGCCGCTGGAGCCCCCGCGCCTACGACGCGCAGAACGCGATCGACGAGGACAAGCTCGCCACCGCCCTGGAGGCCGCCCGCTGGAGCCCCTCCGCCAACAACACCCAGCCCTGGCGCTTCCTGGTCGCCCGGCGCGGCACCGCACTCCACGCGCAGATCGTCGACGCGCTGATGGGCTTCAACCAGGCGTGGGCCGGCAACGCCGCGGCGCTGATCGTCGCGATCGCCGAGACCGAGACCGCCGACGGCACGCCGCTCACCCACGCCCTGTACGACCTCGGCCAGGCCGTCGCCCACCTCTCCGTGCAGGCGCACCATGACGGCCTCGTCGTGCACCAGATGAGCGGCTTCGACCCGGAGGTCGTGCGCGAGTTCGCCGACCTGGAGCCGCGCTTCACCCCCACCACCGTCATCGCGCTCGGCGAGCTGGGCGACATCGCCGCGCTGCCCGAGCCGCTGCAGGAGCGCGAGGTCGCCCCGCGCGTGCGTCGCCCGATCGCGGAGACCGTGCTCCTCAGCGCCTGAGTCGCGCGCACGCCGGCGCTCCGCCGCGGCGAGGCCCGGTCCCCGCACGGGGCCGGGCCTCGCCGTATCGGGGCGGCCTTTTGTGAGGGGTGCGGCACGACCCCCCGCACCTACAATCGTCGGCATGGCATTCCAGCGCAGGGTCAAGTCCGTCGAGCAGTCGATCGCCGAGACCCACGACGAGCAGAGATCGCTGAAGCGATCCCTCGGCGTGTGGGATCTCGCCGTCATGGGTGTCGCGGTCGCGGTCGGCGCCGGCATCTTCTCCGTCGGCGCCGAGGCCTCCGCGCGCCACGCGGGCCCGGCCGTCATCATCTCGTTCATCATCGCGGCGGCCGTCTGCGGTCTCGCGATCCTCTGCTACGCGGAGTTCGCCTCCTCCATCCCGGTGGCCGGGTCCGCATACACGTTCACGTACTCGACGCTGGGCGAGTTCCTGGCCTGGATCATCGGCTGGGATCTCATCCTCGAGATGCTGATGGCCTCCGCGGTGATCGCCAAGTACTGGGGCGTCTACCTGGGCGACGCCGTGTCGCTGTTCGACCTGCAGATCCCGATGACGCTGCAGCTCGGCCCGCTCAGCTTCGACTGGGGTCCCGTCGCGATCGTGGCGATCTTCACCGTGCTGCTCGCGCTCGGCACGCGGCTGTCCAGCCGCGTCAACAGCGTGTTCACCGTCATCAAGGTCGCGATCGTGCTGTTCGTCATCGTCGTGGGGCTGTTCTTCATCAACGGCGCCAACTACACCCCGTTCGTGCCGCCGGCGCAGGAGGGCGTCGCCTCGGAGAGCGCCTGGACGCAGTCGCTGTTCTCCTTCATGACCGGCGCCGACCCGTCGATCTACGGCGTGTTCGGGATCCTCAGCGGCGCGGCCCTGGTGTTCTTCGCGTTCATCGGGTTCGACGTCGTCGCCACCAGCGCCGAGGAGACGAAGGACCCCAAGCGCACCGTGCCGCGTGGCATCATCCTCGGGCTCGTGATCGTGACCGTGCTCTACGTGCTGGTCGCAATCGTCATCACCGGGATGGTGTCGTACACCGAGCTGGCCAAGCTCGACGAGCCGTCGCTGTCCAGTGCGTTCGAGCTGGTCGGGGCGACGTGGGCGGCGCAGGTGATCGCGATCGGCAGCCTCGTGGGGCTCACCACGGTGGTCATGGTGCTGCTCATGGGTCTGGCGCGCGTGGTCTTCGCGATGAGCCGTGACGGCCTGCTGCCCCGCTCGCTCAGCGTGACCGACGCCAAGCGCGGCACCCCCATCCGCATCCAGCTGATCGTCGGGGTGGTGATCGCGATCATCGCCGGATTCACCGACGTGCAGGTGCTGGGCGACATGATCAACATCGGCACCCTCTCGGCGTTCGTGCTCGTGAGCATCGGGGTGCCGATCCTGCGCAAGAGCCGCCCCGACCTGGAGCGGCCGTTCACGGTGCCGCTGTCGCCCTGGCTCCCGTGGATCTCCGCGATCGCCTGCTTCTGGCTGATGCTGAACCTCAGCACCGAGACCTGGGTGCGGTTCGCGATCTGGCTCGCGCTGGGCCTGGTGATCTACTTCGCCTACTCCCGCCGGCACTCGCTGATCGGCCGGGAGCTGGAGCGCGACGCCCTCGGCGGCCTCCGCAGCAGGCCGTCGGACTGACGGCGAAGAGCCCCGCCCCGGGTTTCCGGGACGGGGCTCTCGTGTGGTGACGGAGTCTCAGTCGTCGAGCAGCTCGGCCTCGATCACGTCGTCGTCGTCCTCCGCGGGCTCGGGCTCGGGGGTCGTCGACGTGAGCACGAGTCCCGAGCCGTCGGCCGCCACGTCCACGCGGACGGTGTCGCCGTCGCGCACGCCACCGGAGAGCAGCGCCGTGGCCAGCTTGTTCTGCACCTCGGTCTGGATGAGCCGGCGCAGCGGCCGCGCACCGAACATCGGGTCGTAGCCGCGTTCGGCGAGCCACGCCCGCGCGTCCGGGGTGACGGCGAGCGTGAGCCGGCGGTCCTTGAGCCGGTCGTGCAGCTGATCGACCGACAGCTCCACGATCTGCGCGAGGTCGTCCTCGCTCAGCGCGCTGAACATCACGATGTCGTCGAGCCGGTTGAGGAACTCCGGGCGGAACGCCTGCCGCACCAGCGCCATCACCTGCTCGCGCTTCTCGTCGGGCGAGAGCACGGGGTCGATGAGGATCGGCGAGCCGAGGTTCGAGGTGAGGATCAGGATCACGTTCGAGAAGTCGACCGTGCGACCCTGACCGTCGGTGAGGCGGCCGTCGTCGAGCACCTGCAGCAGCACGTCGAACACCTCGGGGTGCGCTTTCTCCACCTCGTCGAGCAGCACCACGCTGTACGGGCGCCGCCGCACGGCCTCGGTGAGCTGGCCGCCCTGCTCGTAGCCGACGTACCCGGGAGGGGCGCCGACGAGCCGGGAGACCGAGTGCTTCTCGCCATACTCCGACATGTCGATGCGCACCATGGCGTGCTCGTCGTCGAAGAGGAACGCGGCGAGCGCCTTGGCCAGCTCGGTCTTTCCGACACCGGTCGGCCCGAGGAACAGGAACGATCCGGTCGGACGGCCGGGGTCGCTGATGCCCGCACGGGAGCGGCGCACCGCGTCGGACACGGCCTTCACGGCGTCCTTCTGGCCGATCAGCCGCTTGCCGAGCTCGTTCTCCAGGTGCAGCAGCTTCTCGCTCTCGCCCTGGAGCAGACGCCCGACGGGGATGCCCGTCCAGGCGGCAATCACCGCGGCGATGTCCTCCTCGGTGACCTGCTCGTTCACCATGCGCGGCTCGGTCGAGGTGGTCGCCTCCGCCTGCTCCGCTTCGGCGATCTCGCGCTCCAGCCGCTTGATGGTCTCGTACTCGAGCTTGGACGCCTTCGTGTAGTCGGCGTTGCGCATCGCGAGGTCGCGCTGGGTGACGGCGTCGTCGAGCTGCTTCTTCAGCTCGCCGACCCGGTTGAGCCCCTGACGCTCGCGCGCCCAGCGGGCCTCGAGGCCGGCGAGCTCCTTCTCCAGCTCGACCAGGTGCTCGCGCAGCGCCCCGAGGCGCTCCTTCGAGGCGGCATCCTTCTCGCGCTTGAGGGCCAGCTCCTCCAGCTTGAGCCGGTCGACCTGACGCTTGAGCTGGTCGATCTCGACCGGGGAGGAGTCGATCTCCATCTTGAGCCGCGACATCGACTCGTCGATCAGGTCGATGGCCTTGTCCGGGAGCTGCCGAGCGGGCAGGTACCGGTTGGACAGGGCGGCGGCCGCCACGAGGGCGCTGTCCGAGATCGTCACCCCGTGGTGCGCCTCGTAGCGACCCTTGAGGCCGCGGAGGATCGCGATCGTGTCCTCGACCGAAGGCTCTCCCACGTACACCTGCTGGAACCGGCGCTCCAGGGCCGCGTCCTTCTCGATGAACTCGCGGTACTCGTTGAGCGTGGTCGCGCCGATGAGCCGCAGCTCGCCGCGGGCCAGCATCGGCTTGAGCATGTTGGAGGCCGCGACGGAGCCCTCCCCGCCGCCCGCGCCCATGAGCACGTGCAGCTCGTCGATGAAGGTGATGACGCGCCCGTCCGATTCGGTGATCTCCTTGAGCACCTGCTTCAGCCGCTCCTCGAACTGCCCGCGGTACATGGCACCGGCCACGAGGGCGGAGATGTCGAGGGTGACGAGCTCCTTGTCCTTCAGCGACTCGGCCACGTCGCCCGCGACGATGCGCTGCGCGAGCCCTTCGACGACGGCCGTCTTGCCGACGCCGGGCTCGCCGATCAGCACCGGGTTGTTCTTGGTGCGACGCGTGAGGACCTGGCTGACGCGTCGGATCTCGCTGTCCCGTCCGATGACGGGGTCGAGCTTGCCCTCGCGGGCGCGGTCGGTCAGGTTGATGCCGAACTGCTCGAGGGCGGACTGCTGTTCCTGGTTCGGGGATCCGGTCTGCGGGGTGGTCATGCGCTCCTCCTGGAGGTACTCCTTCTGGTCGGCCCCGCCGCCGAAGTCCGGGGACGGGATAAAAAGTTGAGCCGTGTTGACTCAAGTTTACCATTCCGGGGGTCGTGCCTCCAGCCCGTCGTCACCTCTCCCGGACGATGGCATCCCAGACCGCGGCGGCGACCTCGCGCTTCGACCCCGACGCGGTGCCGGCCGCGGTACCGCCAGGACCGAGGATGTGCACGGTGTTCTCCGCGCGCTCGAAGCCGCGGTCCCAGCCGACCTCGTTCACCACCAGCAGGTCGACCCCCTTGCGCTGCTGCTTCGCGCGGGCGCGGTCGAGCATCTCGGCCTCGTCCTCCGGCGTCTCCGCGGCGAACGCGATCACGAGCTGCCCCGCGCGCCGAGCGGCCGCGAGCCCGGCGACGATGTCCTCGTTCTCCACGAGCTCGATCGGCGGCACGCCCCCGGTGTCCTTCGTGAGCTTGCGCGCCGACACCTCGACCGGGCGATAGTCGGCCACCGCCGCCGCCATGACCACGACCTGGGCGTCCGCGGCCGCCTCGGCCATCGCGGCGGACAGCTCCGCGGCCGTGCCGACCGTGACCACCCGGATGCCCGGATGCCGCGCGGCCTCGCGCACGTCGCCCGACACGTTCGCCGCCACCAGGGTCACCTCGGCGCCGCGGGCGGCGGCTTCAGCGGCCAGGGCGACCCCCTGCCGCCCGCTGGAACGGTTGCCGAGGAAGCGCACCGGATCGATCGGCTCGCGCGTGCCACCCGCCGACACCACCACCCGGACGCCGGCGAGGTCGCCGGGCGTGAGGAGGGTCTGCGCCGCCGCGAACACCTCCTCCGGCTCCGCCATCCGCCCCGGACCGCTGTCGCCACCCGCCAGCTCGCCGTCGGCCGGACCGACCACGTGCACGCCGCGCTTACGGAGCGTGCCCATGTTCGCCTGCGTGGCGGGGTGCCGCCACATCTCCGCGTGCATCGCCGGGGCCACCAGCACCGGCGCCTCGGTCGCGAGCAGCGTGGTGCCCAGGAGGTCGTCGGCCAGCCCGGCGGCCATCTTCGCGAGCGTGTTGGCGGTCGCGGGCGCCACCACCACGAGCTCCGCGGCCTGTCCGAGCGCGACGTGGCGCACCTTCGCCACATCGTCGTGCACGCTCGTGGTGACCGGGTGCCTGCTGATCGCCTCCCACGTCGGCAGCCCCACGAAACGCAGGGCGTCCACCGTGGGCACCACTGTCACGTCGTGACCCGCCTTCGTCAGCAGGCGCACCAGGTGCACCGTCTTGTAGGCGGCGATGCCGCCCGTGACCCCCACCACGATGTTCACGTCTCGATTCTGCCCCAGCCCGCCCCCGCCCGGGCCTGCAGGATCGCAGAGGGGCCGGGGACGCCGGCCCCGCGCACGTCGTCGACGCCGCGCCGGGAGGGCCCCGGCGCGCGCGGGCGACCTAGACTCGGGAGGGTGTGCACGGTCGTGATCGATGTCGAGACTGCCGGTTCGGCACGGCTCCTGGCCGTGCGAGACGAGGATCCCCACCGCGAGTGGGACGCGCTCGGCCCGTGGTGGCCGGAGCAGTATCCGGGGGTGATCGGCATCCGCGACCGCCGGGCGGGCGGGGCCTGGCTCGCGGTGAACCCGCAGGAGCGCCGCCTCGCGGTGCTGCTCAACCGTGCCGACGTGAACGACCTCCCCGGCCCCGCGGCATCGCGCGGATCGCTGCCGCTCGAATCGGTGTCGGGCCGTTCGCCGCAGGGCCTCCCCCGCATGCACGGGTTCAACCTGCTCGAGGTCGGGCCCGACGGCGCGCGGGTGGTGTCGTGGGACGGCGCGACGCTGCGCGAGACCCCGGTGACGCCCGGAACCCACATGATCGCGCACGACGACCTGGACGACGAGCAGACGCCGCGCATCACCGCGTGGCTGCCGGAGTTCCGCGCCCTCGGGCCCGCCGCGGCGAGCGCCGACTGGGTCGCGGAGTGGACGGCGCTGCTCGGGGCCTCCGCGGAGCTGTCACCCGAGGACGACCGCGCGATCATCCGCGACAACCGTCCGCACGGGTATCCGACGCAGTCACTGCTGTACGCCGTGGCCGCGGTCACCCCCGCGGGGGTCGAGGTGCGCGACGTCACCCTCCCGTCCCCCGCGCACTGGACCGCCTGACCCGCGGCACCCGGGCGTGCCGGAACGAGGTGGGCAGTGACCTGGCCTTCCGGATCGAAACCGCGCCTTCTCGCGCCTCCCCCGGCCCGTTATCCACCCCGCACCGCCCGGCACCGACCCGGCGCGCCCGCGACTCAGGCCGCGGGCACCGCGTCGTCCGCGCAGGAGAACCGCGCCCGATAGGCCGTGGGCGTCACGCCGAGCACCCTGGCGAAGTTCTGCCGCAGCACGGCCGCCGAGCCGAAGCCGCACTCGCCGGCGATGTGCTCGAGCGGCAGGTCGGTGCGCTCCAGCAGACGCTGCGCGTGGATGATGCGCTGCCGGGCGAGCCACGCGGCGGGTGTCGCGCCGTACTCGGCCTTGAAGCGCCGCGCGAACGTGCGGGGCGACATGAGCGCCCGGCCGGCGAGGTGGTCGACGCTGAGCTCCTCGCGCAGGTTCTCCACGGCCCAGTCGGCGACCGCGGCGAGGGAGTCCGACGGCGCCACCGGGATGGGGCGGTCGATGAACTGCGCCTGACCGCCGTCGCGCTGCGGCGGCACGACCATGCGGCGGGCGATGCGGTTGGTGATCTCGGCCCCGAGCTCCTGGCGCAGCAGGTGCAGGCACGCGTCGATGCCCGCGGCCGTCCCGGCGCTGGTGATGATGCGGTCGTCCTGCACGAACAGCACGTCGGGGTCGATGTCGATCCGCGGGTACATCTCGGCCATGGTGTGCGCGTACATCCAGTGGGTCGTGGCACGGCGCCCGTCGAGCACCCCGGCCGCCGCGAGGATGAACGATCCGCTGCACACGCTCATGACCCAGGCCCCCCGGTCGACCGCGGCGCGGGCGAGATCGGTCAGACGCTCGTCGATACGACCCCAGGTCGAGCGGGGCACGGGGCAGAACACCACGAGGTCGGCTTCGTCGGCGAAGGTCAGGTCGTGCTCGACGTTGACGGAAAAGCCGATCTTGGAGCGCACGACCCCGGGCTCCGGCGCGACGATGCGGAAGTCGAAGTTCGGCACGCCGTCGTCCGAGCGGTCGAGGCCGAACGCCTCGCACGCGACACCGAACTCGAAGGGGGCGAATCCGTCCTGGATGACGCAGGCGACCGTCTTCATGCACTCTCCCGGTTGGCAGTTTTCTGTCGTAGAGGGTCGTTTCTGCCACTCGTGGCGGTAACCCGCTGCGCGTAGCTTTTCTGCCATGATACTCATCATCGCGCTTCTCGCCATCGCCGGGTGGGCGGTCGTCGCCACGATCATCGAACTGCGCCGCGACGGCTACCGCCCCACCCCGACCGACTGGAGCCGGGTCTCCGGTCGCGACGTGTACCAGCAGGCCGAGCCGGGTCACGGCTACCGCTGACCGTCGCACAACCCCCTCGTCGCGCCACGGCGGCGCGGCTACGCTCGGGGCATGAGCGACCCCCAGCAGCCCGCCGAGTCCGCACCCGTGCCACCGCCCCCCGCCCCTCCCCTCACGGCCGAGCCGCGCTACCCCGCCGCGCCGCCCCCGGGGTACCCGAGCGCCGCGCCCTCCTTCCCCCACCCCGCCGCATCGCCGGCCGCCCCCGCCTCGACGACCGCGGCTCCCGGTGCGACCGGCCCGACCGCGAACCCGTACGCCACCGCCCCGTCCGCGACCCCGGACGGCACCCCCTACCCGCCCGCGTACCCCACGGCCGTCACGCCGGGAGGCCCCGGGTACCCGCAGTTCCCGGTCGGCGCCCCGCCCCGCACCGCCGCCGACCGTGGCAGCTCGCTCGGCCGGGTGGCGTTCATCGTCGCGGTCGTGGTGTTCGCCCTCGACCTGCTCCTGATCCTCGGGCGCCCGTTCCTCTACATGGGCGACCGCGGCTACTCGCTGATCGGATTCGTCGAGGGCGCGTCGTCCGTCGTCGGCTTCCTGGGTTACGCGGTCGCGCTCGTGCTGGGCATCGTCGCCGCGCGCCGCCCCGGCTCCCGGCTGTTCGCGGGGATCGCGATCGGCATCTCCGGCGCCGGACTGCTCGGGATCGTCACCGTCTGGCTGGCCTCGATGTTCTACCGCTTCGTCTGATCGACGCCGAGGGTCCCGCTCACCGGCCGTCCCGCACGCGGTCGTACACCGCGACCATGGCGGCGGTGCGCGACGACTGGCGGAACGCCTCGGCGACCGCCGGAACGGGGGACGGAGCGGCGCCCGCGGCGATGTCGGCGGCGGCACGACGCAACGTCTCCGCGAGGGCGGCGGTCCGCTGCGCCTCGCGCTCGCGCTCCGACGCGGTGGGGTCCGCCTCCGGTACGGCCCACAGCCCGCCCTCGAGCTCGGCCGCGATGTCGGGGTCGCACACCACCGAGGGCGTGCCGAGCGTCGCGGCCTCGAACGGGGTCATGCCCTGCGTCTCGAAGCCGATGGAGGTCTGGACGAGCGCGTCGGCGTCGGCGATGCGCGCGAGCGTCTGCGCGTAGGTGAGGCGCCCCGCGAAGGTCACGCCGTCGCGACCGGCGACGATCCGTTCCGCGGCCGCGCGCTGCGCGCCGCCCCCGATGACCTCCAGGTCGGCGTCGACGCCCGAGGCCACGAACGCCTCCAGGAACGGCAGCAGGCGCTTCTCCGGGCTCATCCGTCCGAGCCACACGAAGCGCGGACGCCCCGGGCGGCGCTCGGCGGGCGCCGCGGCGAGGGTGCTCGCCCGCACGTCGTCGTCGATGCCGTTCCAGATCACGTCGACGTGCGGGAACACGCCGTTCTGCTCCAGACGCCGGGCGAAGTGACCGGAGGGCGCGGTGACCGCCGAGGCCCCGGCCGCGAGCCCGCGCAGGTACGACCAGCCGTCACTGCCCCCCACGCGGATCCCGATGCCCCGCAACGCGCGGCGGCGCCACGCGTTGAGCACCGCGAGCACGGGACGGTGCAGCGGGGTGACCGCCGCGAGGCCCACATCGACGCGGTTGTGCATGGTGTGCACCACGGGGAGCCCGTGCCGCTGGGCGTAGCGGTGTCCGATGAACGCCCCCCAGAAGTCGGCCTGCACGTGCACGAGGTCGACGGGAGGGCGCTGCGTCATGGCGCGGTCGAGGGCGCGGTCGGTGGCGCGGCCCGGCCAGCTCATCGCGTACTCGCGGTCGAGTGTGATCGGGACGGACGGGAGGTCGACGTAGGCACCGGCCGGCACGTCGCCCTCGGGAACGCGGTGCGCGTGCATGCGCGGCGCGACCACCGTCACGGTGTGCCCCGCCCTCTCCAGAAAGGTCCGCTGCAGCCGCATCGACACCTGCGCGCCACCGAGGGAGTCCAGGTGCTGATCGCCGAAGAAGACGATGTGCATGCGGTTACTCCGGCAGCGGCTCGTCGCGGTACAGCGCCTCGAAGGTGTCGAGCGTGCGGTTGATGTCGTGGATCGCGACGCCGTCGAGCGAGGCGTGCTGCATCCGCTCGTACTCGCCCGGCGAGGCGGTGAGGACATCGGTCAGTCGCGCGGCGAGCTCGTCGACGTTGCCCGGCTCGAACAGGTGGCCGTTCTCGCCGTCGTGCACCAGGTGCGGCAGGGCCACCGCGTCCGCGGCGACGATCGGCAGCGCCGACGCCATGGCCTCCATGGTCGCGATCGACTGCAGCTCGGCGATCGATGCGATCACGAACAGGCTCGCGCGCGACAGCAGGGCGCGCAGCTCCTCGTCGGTCGTGCGGCCGTGGAACGTGACCCGGTCGGCGAGACCGAGCTGCGCGGTGAGGCTCTCGAGCTGCTTGCGCTGATCTCCGCCGCCGACGATGTCGAACGTCGTGTTCAACGCGGGGTCGAGCTTCGTCATCGCCTTGAGGATGACCTCGACCTGCTTCTCGGCCGTGAGGCGCCCGACGAACACCAGGCGGTTCTCCTCGCGCGGCGCGATCACCGGCGTGTACTGCGAGCGGTCGATGCCGCAGCTCACCGGGATGACGTTGCGTACCTCGACCGTCTTCTCGAGGAAGTCGGCGGCGCGGCGCGTCGGGGTCGTGATGGCGCGGGTGAGGTCGAACGTGCGCTTCGCATCGGCCCAGGCGAACTTCAGCACCAGGTCGTCGATGAACTTCGGCATGGTCGTGTGATCGAGGATGTTCTCGGCCATCACGTGGTTGGTCGCGATGACCGGGATGCCGCGCTGCTTCGCGATGCGCGCGAGGCCGCGTCCGATCACGATGTGCGACTGGATGTGCACGACGTCGGGCTGCACGCGGTCGAGCACCTTCCGCGCGTAGTGCTTGGAGCGCCACGGCCACACGAAACGCAGCCAGTCGTGCGGGGCCCAGCGCACGGACGGCAGCCGGTGCAGCGTCATCGGCTCGCCCTCGATCACCTCGGTGTGAGGCGCCGAGCGGCGGTACGCCTGGTTAGGGGCGACCACGTGCACGTCGTGTCCGCGCTGGACGAGGCCGGCCGCGAGACGCTCGGCGAAGCGGGCGGCACCGTTGATGTCGGGCGCGAAGGTGTCGCAGCCGATCAGGATCTTCAGCGGGCGGGGGGCTTCGGCGGCGTCGGGGGACGCCTCGGTCGGATCGTCGGAGGGGGTCACAGACATGCTGCCTTACGATGGGGCGGCCAAGGGAAAGCCCTGGTCGGGCGCACGCAACTCTACCCGAGGGCCCTGGCCGGGCCGCCGAGGCATACCGGCATCCGCCCAGCCGGAGCCGTTAGCGTTGGCGCATGCGACTGACTGCCGACGCCGACCCCCAGCTGTGGATCCCCGTCACCGACTCCCTCGGTTGGAAGGGGCGCCGGCACCGGAAGGCCGCGATCCGCATGCTGCTGGGACAGGTGAACGCGGCGGTGGGGGCGACCGAGCGCCCTGGATCGCGCTTCGGCGCGTGGGCCATGAGCCAGGCCGCCCCGATGCTCATGAAGAAGGCCGACGGCCGCGTGCTGGTGTGGACGTGGAAGGCCGAGCCCGAGCTGGTGGTGGCGATGGCGACCGCCCAGGTGCTGACGCCCGATGTGCGCATCGCCCGGGCATCGATGCCCATGGAGTACGACGACACCACCTCGTTCCCGACGCGGCTCGGGGTCGGCGAGAAGCTGGTGGTCGCGATGCCGCCCTCGCCCGCGACGCCCCCGTTCACGACGTACACGTGGGACACCGGCACGCACCTGATCACGCTGACGGCGGTGTGCGCCGACCGGGAGCGCTTCGGCACGCTCGGCACCGCGCTCGACGACCTCGCCCGGAGCATCCGCATCGCCGACGACCTCACCGGCGGCGAGTCGCCCGACGTGCTGCGGCTGCCTCCGGCCTGACACCCTCGACGTCCACCGCCGGGTGCGGGGAGGACTCACGCGAGGCCGTGCGCGGCGAGCCAGTCCTTCGCGACGGAGGCCGGGACACGCGCGAGCCAGGCGTCGGTGACGAGCTCCGCCAGCCGGTCCGCGTCCACCACGTCCAGGCGTACGAGCAGCGCCGGGTAGCCGTCGAAGTGCGGGATCGAGAACAGCGCCTCCGGCTCCGCGGCCAGCAGCGCCTCCTTCTCGCCCTGATCCGCCACGCGCACCGACAGCACCTCGCCGTCGGGCCACTGCCGACCGAGCTCGGCCAGCTGGCGCAGATCGGCGCCGGTCGGGCCGCGCAGCCCCGCGAACTGCCCCTGCGTCACGCGCCACCCGGGCAGACCCGTGTGACCGTTGACGGCCTCGGTGACCCCGGGCAGCCCGAGCGCGATCCGCCGCACGTCGTCGATCGTCGCCATCCCGTCATGCTCCCGCACGCCCCGCCCGCGCACAACGCCCGGGCCCGCGCGGGGGTCAGCGCGCGATGCGGAGGGTGCGCACCTCGAACGGACGCAGGTGCAGCGCTCCACCCGTCCGCGCGTCGTCGAGGTCGTCCTCGATCAGGCTCACCTCGCGCACCTCGCGATGCTCGAAGCCGACCGCCAGCTCGCCCGTGGTCCGACGCCCGAGAGCTTCGTACACGCGCACGATCACGTCGCCCGAGCCGTCGTCGGCGAGCTTGACCGCCGACACCACGATGCCCTCGCCCGACACGCTCACCAGGGGCTCGACCTCGCGGGCACCGCGCACGACGGTGGGCAGCGCGTTGAACCGGATTCCCTCGGCCGTGGCGATCGCGGCGTCCGCGCCGATCACGAAGCCGACCTCGATGGCGTGGTGCCCGTGGTCGGTGTCGGGGTCGGGGAACCGCGGAGCGCGCAGCAGCGAGAGCCGCACGGTCGTGGTCACCCCGTCGTCACCGACCTCGCGCGAGGTGTCGTAGCCGTAGATCGAGTCGTTGACGAGCGCGGCGCCGAAGTCCTGCTCGCGCACCAGCACGAAGCGGTGCATCGAGGTCTCGAACTTCGCGGCCTCCCAGCTCGTGTTCGTGTGGGTGACGCGGGCCTGGTAGCCGAACTGGGTCTCGGCCTCGGTGTGCGACGCCTGGATGTCGAGCGGGAAGGCGAGCTTGAGCAGCTTCTCGGTCTCGTGCCAGTCGACCTCGTTGCGCAGTACCACGGTGCGCGAGTCGGGCGCGAGGAGGATCGTCTGCGTGATCGTCGACTCCGAGAACCGCCGCTCGACCACGATGGTCGCGACGCCGTGCACCACCGAGGCCTCGATCGACGACACCGCGGTGAGGTCCTCGACGCTGTTGCGGTAGTAGCGGTCGATGTCCCACGCGTCCCACATGTTCGGGAAGTCCTGGTGCAGCTGGAACAGGTTCGCGGCCCTGCCCGGCGCGACCGTCTCGCGGCCGGACGCCCTGTCGACCGCCGACACGATGAGGCCCTCCCCCGACACCACGACCGACACGAGCTCGTTCTCCAGGCGCCAGCCGCCGTCCGCGTCGGTGAGCGTCACCGGGCTCGCGGTCGACTCCCCGACGAACGCCGCGCCCAGCGCCCGTCCGCCCGCGAGCGAGGTCGGCTCGAACCGCAGCGCGCGGTCCCCGTCGCCCGCGAGCGACCGCCGGGCCCGATCCGCGATGTCCTGCGCATCGGACAGCACGTCGGAGAGCACGGCGACGGCCTCGCGGTGCACCCAGGCGATCGAGGTGCCGGGGAGGATGTCGTGGAACTCGTGCAGCAGCACGGCCTGCCAGAGCCGGTCGAGCTCCGCCTGCGGGTACGCGGCCCCCGTGCGCACGGCGTCGGTCGCGGCCCACAGCTCCGCCTCGACCAGCGCGTGCTCGGCCCAGCGGTGCAGCGCCTTCGTGGCGTGCTGGCTGGTGAGGGTGCCGCGGTGCAGCTCGAGGTACAGCTCGCCCACCCACACGGCGGGGTGCGGCAGCTCGGCCTTCGCGGCGTCGAAGAAGTCGTCCGGGTGCTCCCAGACGACCTGCGCGCTGCCCTCGAGGTCGCGCAGGCGCGCGGCCTTGCCCGTCATCTCCCGGGTCGTGCCGCCACCGCCGTCACCCCAGCCGACCGGGGCGATCGACCGCGACGTGACGCGGTTCTCCTTGAACTGCCGCGCGGCCTTGGCGACCTCCATGCCGCTGAGCTGCGAGTTGTAGGTGTCCATCGACGGGAAGTGCGTGAACACCTGCGAGCCATCGATGCCCTCCCACAGGAACGAGTGGTGCGGGAAGACGTTCTGCTGGTTCCACGAGATCTTCTGCGTGAAGAACCACTCGAACCCGGCGCGGCGCATGAGCTGCGGCAGCGCGGGCGAGTAGCCGAAGCTGTCGGGCAGCCACACGCCCTTCGACCGGATGCCGAACTCGCGCTCGAAGAAGCGCTGGCCGTGCGAGAACTGCCGCACGAGCGACTCGCCGGTGGGCATGACGGTGTCGGACTCGACCCACATGCCGCCCAGGGGCAGGAAGCGCCCCGCGGCGACCGCGGCTCTGACCCGCTCCCACACCTCGGGGCGGTGCTCCTTGATCCAGGCGTACTGCTGCGCGCTGGACATGCCGTACTGGAACTCGGGCTGCTCCTCGATGAGCGTGGTCATGGACGAGGTGGTGCGGGCGACCTTGCGGATGGTCTCGCGCACGGGCCACAGCCATGCGGAGTCGATGTGCGCGTGGCCGACCGCCGAGATGCGGTGCGCGCTCGCCTCGGCCGGGGCCGCGAGCACGTCGGCGAGTCGGGCGCGGGCGTCGGCGGCCGTCTCGACGATGCGCTGGAGGTCGAGCACGTCGAGGGCGTCGTCGAGCGCCTGGAGGATGCGCATGCGCCGCGGCGAGGTCGCCGGCAGCTCGGCCTGCAGCTCGAACAGCACCTCGATGTCGAGGGACAGGTCGAACACCTCGGGCTCGAACACCGCGAGGTCCATGCGGCGCAGGCGGTACAGCGGCTCCTTCGACGAGGTGAGGATGTCGCCCTCCTGCGTCGGAAGGAAGGGGTGGTAGTCGAGCAGCACCGGGTTCGACGCCCCCTCGAGGTACAGCTCGACGGGCTCGCCGCCGTGGGCGTTCTCGGCGATCGGCACCCACTGGTTGCGCGGGTTGATGCTCTTGATCGGGGTGCCGTCGGGGCGGTACGCGAGGGCCTCGCACTGGAAGCCGGTCATGTTCACGTCGAAGCCGAGGTCGATCAGCGCCTCGACGCGGCGCCCCTTCCAGTCGGCCGGCACGCGCCCCGTGAGCTTGAACCACGTGGTGCCCCACGCCGGGCCCCACAGCGACCCGACCGCGCCCGGCGCGAAGTCGAGCGCCAGCCCCTCGGCCGGCGGGATCGGCTCCCCGGGCAGTTCGTGCAGCTCGACGGTCAGCGGCACGGAGGCCGAGTGGATCGCGGGACGGATCCGTTCCTCCAGCACGCGCTTGACGCGGCCGACGGTGAGCGAGGTGTCGTCATGCATGGCTGTTCTCCGGGCTCGACGGTGAGGGGGCGTTCTGATGCTATCCGATTTACTAAAACGATCTAGCGATTCGAGTCTACGGCACACCCACGACGCTCCCGCGAGGCTAAACCGATCAAGTAGGGTGATGCCTATGGCCTCGGGGAAACGCGTCACGATCGCGGACATCGCGCGTCTGGCCGGCGTCTCCCCCGGGGCCGTCTCCTTCGCCCTGAACGGTCGCCCCGGCGTGAGCGAGGAGACCAGGCAGCGCATCCTCGCGATCATCGAGGAGCACCACTGGCAGCCCAGTTCCGCGGCACGCGCCCTGGTCGGCGCCCGTGCCAACGCGGTCGGCTTCGCACTCGCCCGCCCCGCCCGCTCGCTGGGCTCCGAGGCCTTCTTCACCGATCTGATCGCCGGCATCGAATCGCGGCTGTCGGAGAGCAAGGTCAGCCTGCAGCTGCGCCTGGTCGCCGACATCGACGAGGAGATGGAGGTGCACCGCCAGTGGCGGTCGTCGAATCAGGTCGACGGCATCATCTACATCGATCCGCGCGACGACGACCCGCGCGCGGCGAACATCGCGTCGCTGGACGCCCGCGCCGTGATGATCGGGTCGGAGCCGTCCGCGGAGGGCGACGTGCCGAGCGTCTGGATCGGCGACGAGGAGGTGGCCGAGACGCTGTTCTCCTACCTCGCGGCCCTCGGGCACACCCGCATCGCCTACGTCGCCGGACCCGCCGAGCTCGAGCACACGCGCCTGCGCGCCGAGGTGCTGGAGCGCCTGGCGGCGGACGGCATCGCGGGCGAGGTCATCGCGACCGACTTCTCCCCCGCACGCGCCTCGGCGGTCACGCGCACTCTGCTCTCCGGCAAGCAGCGCCCGACCGCGATCGTCTACGACAACGACGTGATGGCGGTCGCCGGACTCCGCGTCGCCCAGGAGATGGGGCGCACCGTGCCGCGCGACGTGTCCCTCGCCTCCTTCGACGACTCGGTGATCGCCGGGCTCATCAACCCGTCCATCACCGCCATGACGCGCGACACGTTCGAGCTCGGCGAGCAGGCGGCCACCCTCCTGCTGCAGCAGATCGAGGCGGGCGCGACCCTGCCCAGCGTCGCCGGTCCCACCCCCACCCTCACGGCGCGCGAGAGCACGGCGCCGCCCGCGTCCTGACGCGCGCCGACGGATGGTGTCAGGCGTCGACGACGGTGTTGACCGAGCCGTAGCGGCCGACCGCGTCGCCCGCGAGGTCGGGGCGGATCAGCTCACGGATGCCCCGGCCCTCCAGCGCCGCGGGGTCTGCCGCGTCGGCCGAGGTGACCAGGGCCGGATCGAGTCCCGCGGTGCACGCATCGACCCACGCCTGGAACACCGCCCCTCCCGGGCTCAGCGCGGCCCGGCTCACCGGCACGTCGCGCTCGTCCACCTCGACCACGATCCCGGTCGGCCGCGCCGGGGCAGCCGTGCGCGCGCGCAGCTCGGGGATCAGCTCCGCGAACCGCCGGCCGATCGGCTTGGCCGCGCCGGACTGGTCGACCAGGCCGAGCGAATACTCCAGGTCGGGGAAGTCGCCCAGGTCGCGGCTCACGTCGTGGGAGCACCACCACGTGACGCCCCAGAGGTTCTCGGTCCGCGCCGAGGAGCGCAGCGTCGCCTCCAGGAACCCGGGCATCTCGTCGGCCTCCAGACAGTTCGACGGCGCCCCCACCTCCTGCAGCCACACCGGGCGCTGCGGGTCGGTCGCGAACGCCCGCGACAGCTCGATCAGATACTCGGCGTGCCGGTCGGCGGCGACGGAGCGACCGCCGTAGCGCTGCGCCGTGCCGTTGAAGATCCACGAGTGGATCGTGGTCATGGCGCCCAGGCGCGAGGCGTGCGCCGGGGTGAACCCGTGCTCGTCCATGTACCAGACCGCGTCGTACTCGCTGTGCACGTGAGGGAGTCCGGGTGCGGCCTCCCCCGCGGCCGCGAGCAGGGTCTCGATCCACGCCCCGGCCTCGTCGACCGTGACCGGCCACGGCGCGGGGTGCGTGTGCGCCGAGAACTGGTTGACCTCGTTGCCGAGCGTGAGGCCGAGGAAGTTCGGGGCATCGCGCAGCGCCTCCGCGAGCCGCTGCACCAGGGCGACCTGCCCGTCGAGCGCCCTCGGATCGGTGAACATGTTGCGGTCGTGCCAGGTGTACAGCCAGGCGGGCACGAAGTCGAAGCTCGACAGGTGGCCCTGGATCACGTCGACGCCCGCGTCGAGCTCGAACTCGGCGGCGATGTCGACCATCGCCCGCACGTCGTCGAGAGCCTTCGGGCGGATGAGGGTGCGGTTCGGCTGCAGCACGGTCCACAGCGGGAACACGCGCACGTGGTCGAGGCCCAGTTCGGCGAGGGCGGCGAAGTCGCGGCGCACGTCGTCGGGCGTGAAGTCGAGCCAGGAGTGCATCCAGTCCTTCGACGGCGTGTAGTTCGCCCCGAACCTCAGGGGAGCGTCGAGAGCGCCACGCTGCGTCATGTGTTCGCACCTTTCGGACAGAGCCCCCCGACGAGGGCGGATCGCACCACTATAACGCTTGAGCAGCTAGACCGCGGCACGAGATTCCGCTCGCCGCCTGCGCTCCCCGCGCCCTCTCTTGACACCGATGGATTCGGATGGTTTCATCAGCTAAAGCGCTGTAGTCCCGTCCTGTCGGACCCGCGCCGAATCGCCCGCCTCGAGGAAGAAGCACGATGAGAGTTCCCGCACGCATGGCTGCACTGGCAACCTTCACGATCGGCGCCCTCGCGCTCGCCGGCTGCACCGGCGGTGGCGCCGGCGCCGGAGACGCCGGGCCGATCGACACCTCCGGCGACCTGAGCGGCACGATCCAGTTCCAGACCTGGTCGCTCAAGAACGAGAAGTTCACGCCGTACTTCGAAGACCTGATCGACGCGTTCGAGAAGGAGCACCCCGACGTGAAGGTCGAGTGGCTCGACCAGCCCGGCGACGGCTACCAGGAGAAGATCCTCAGCCAGGCCAACGCCGACACCCTGCCCGACGTGCTCAACCTGCCGCCCGACATCGCCTACCCGCTGGTCGCCGCGGGCAAGCTGGTCGACCTCGACACGGCCGACCCCGACCTGAAGTCGGCGTACAACACGGGCGCGTGGGAGGCCTACAGCCAGTACCCGGGCGTCGACGGCACCTATGGTCTGCCGTGGTACCTGTCGAGCGATGCGTCGTGGTGGAACCTGGCCCAGCTCGCCCCCTACGGCGTCACGGAGCAGAACCTGCCGACCACGGTCGACGAGCTGCTCACGCTCGCCACCGACGTGGCCACCGAGTCGGGCGGCAAGGTGCAGCTGCTCTCCTCGATCCCCGCGCTCGACACGTTCACGGCCGCTGGCATGGAGGTCATCAACGACAAGGGCGAGTTCGACTTCAACACCGACGAGGCCGCCGCGATCATCCAGAAGTACGCCGACGCGTACGCCGCGGGCGCCATGCCCGCCGAGGCCCTCACCGGCGACTACGGCGGCAACGCCGAGGCCTACCTCCAGGAGAAGGTCGCCTTCACGACCGGCGGCACCGGCTTCACGACCGATCTGCAGAAGGACGCCCCGTCGCTGCTGGCGAACACCGTCGCCACCCCGCGCCTCGGCATCGCGCCGCTCTACGTGCAGGGCCTGAACGTCTCCGCCGACTCCGACAACAAGGAAGCCGCGCTCGCGTTCGCCGAGTTCGCGACGAACCAGGAGAACCAGGTGGCGTTCTCGTCGCTCGCGGTCGGGACCGCACCCGGAACGGCCGAGGGCGGCGACCAGGTCGTCGAGAACATCGCCTCCTCCGTCACCGACGAGAAGCAGCTCGCCGCGATCGACACGGTGTTCGGCGCGATGAAGGACGCCAAGGCCCTGCCGTTCCAGTGGACGTCGGACATGGCGACCTACATGACGCAGCAGATCGCGCTCGCGGTCAACGGCGAGGCCGACCCGAAGGCCCAGCTCGACAAGATCGTCGAGTACGCCAACGCGAACCGCGTGGACCAGTGACCATGAGCGCGAGCACCGGCACCCGGCAGCGAAGGACGACGATGAGGTCCCACCGGTGGTTCACCCCGTGGCTGCTCCTCGCCCCCGCCGTGATCTGGGTGCTGGTGTTCGCGCTGTGGCCGTTCCTCAACACCGTCGTCCTCAGCTTCACGAACGCCCGCCCGCTGCGCACCCCCGAGTTCGTGGGCGGCGCGAACTACGAGCGCATGTTCGGCGACGAGATGTTCTGGAACGCGCTGACGACGTGCCTCATCTATGTGGTCGTGTGCGTGCCGCTGCTCACGATCCTGCCGCTGCTGCTCGCCCTGCTGGTGCAGAAGAAGCTGCCGGGCATCTCGTTCTTCCGCACCACCTTCTACTTCCCCGTGATCGCCTCGGTCGTGGTGGTCGCCCTCATCTGGACCTGGCTGTTCGACAGTCGCGGCATCATCAACCAGACCCTGGAGTTCCTCGGTCTGATCGACAAGCCGATGGCGTTCCTCGTCGACCGCTGGCTGCTGCTGGGCTGCGCCATCCTGCTCACGGTCTGGAAGGGCCTGGGCTACTACATGGTCGTGTACCTCGCGGCGCTGGGGAACGTGGGCAAGGAGCTGCACGAGGCCGCGATGCTCGACGGTGCCGGCTCGTTCCGTCGCTTCCTCTCGGTGACGATCCCGTCCGTGCGCGGCGCCATGCTCCTCATCTCGGTGCTGATCGCGGTGTCGGCCATGCGCGTGTTCGCCGAGCTCGACGTGCTCTCCAAGAGCACCGGCGGCCCCGGCGGCTACGACATGTCGCTCGTGATGCTGATCCGCCAGGTGGGCTCCGGACTCAACGGCAACATCGGCTACGCCTCCGCGATCAGCGTGGCCCTGTTCCTCCTGACGCTCGTGCCCCTGGCCGCGATCGCGTTCATGAACCGCGAGAAGAAGGCGAAGGTCTCCGCATGACCACGCTCACCCCACCGCGCGCCGACGACCGCGCCGACGACGCCCCGGTCCGCCCCGCGCGCGAGCGCATCTTCCGGCACCGCGGCTCCGGCGACTTCAGCAAGCCGACTCTCGGCGGGCTGATCGGCCGCTACGCGCTGCTGCTCCTGGTGCTCTTCCTGGTGATCGGGCCGTTCGTGTGGCAGCTGTCCACGTCGTTCAAGGGTCCGCAGGAGAACATCTACTCGTTCCCGCCGGAGCTGATCCCGCGCGACCCCACCCTGCAGAACTACACGCGCGTCGCCGACATCGTGCCCGTGTACCTGTACGCGTGGCACTCCCTGCTCGTCTCGCTCGGCACGGTGCTGAGCAACGTGATCCTGGCGACCTTCGCGGGCTACGCGCTGGGCTGCATGCGGTTCCGCGGCAAGTGGATCGTGATGGGCATCCTGCTCTCCACCCTGCTGTTCCCCGGCGAGGTGACCGTGACCAGCAACTTCCTCACCATCCGCGCCCTCGGGCTCGCGGACACGCTGTGGGGCGTGTTCCTGCCCGGAGCGATCAGCGCCATGAACGTGCTGCTCGTGGCCACCGCGTGCCGCATGATCCCGAAGGACGTGCTCGACGCGGCGACCGTCGACGGCGCGACCACGTGGCAGCGCATCCGGCACATCGTGTGGCCCAACATCCGCGGCATGGTGTCGGTCGTCGCGATCTTCGCGTTCATCGGCGCGTGGGACGACTACCTGTGGCCGCTGATCGTGCTCTCCGACCCCGCGAAGTACACGCTCACGGTCGGCATGGCGTACCTGAACAGCAGCTTCTCGGTCGACCCGCGCCTGATCGCCGCGGGCACCATGATCGCCCTCGTGCCGATCATCATCATGTTCTCCTTCACGCAGCGGTTCTTCTTCAAGGGCGTGCAGGAGGGTGCGCTGAAGGGGTGACCGCGGCGCCGTTGACCCCGGCCGCCGGTCCGGCCGATCCCCCGTCGTCGCGCCCGCACGCCGGGGTGCTCCCCGGCGACGTGTTCGCGTTCGCTTTCGATCCCGCCCTGGGGCCGCAGCGGCTGGACGTGCCGGGGCTCTCCGACCTCACCGTCACTCCCGAGACCGTGCTGCACTGGGCGTTCTACGCCGACGGGGCGGACGCGACCCTGGCTCCGCACGCGGCGCTCGCGGTGACGGTGGACGTGCGAACGGCGGACGGGACGCGGCTGAGCGACCACGCCGCCGTCCGCGACCGCTACGACGTGCCGCTCACGCCCGAGGCGCAGTTCGCCGCCCGCTGGAGCCTCCCGGAGCAGTGGAACGCCGATACGGTCGCGCTCGCCCCTCTGTCGACCGGAGGCGCGGTGCGGGTCACGGTCGAGCTGGTGCTGGGCGCGCCGTCGCTCACGGGCGCGGAGGGTCTGCCCGCCCGCGCGACCGGATTCGTGCAGGTCCGTGTGGAGGAACGCCGACCGGCGGACCCCGACCTGCCGCCGGTCGAGCGCGTCGACACCCGCCGCGGCACGCACTCCGGACCGCGGTTCTCGCGCGGCAACACGATCCCGGCGGTGGCGGTGCCGCACGGCTTCACGTTCGTCACGCCGGCGACCGACGCCGCAGACGCCCGCTGGCCGTACCGCCCGTTCGTGCACGACGATCCGCAGGGCCGCCGCCTGGAGGCCCTGCAGTTCTCGCACCAGCCGAGCCCGTGGATCGGTGATCGCTCGGTGCTGCAGCTCATGCCGTTCCTCGGCCGCGCCCGCTCGGAGCGCGCGGCACGGCGACGGTGGATCGTGCCGGGCAGCGAACGGGCGCGCCCCCACGAGTACGCCGCCGACCTCGGCGACGGACTGCACGTGGCGATGACCGCGACCTCGCACGCGGCGGCGTTCCGGGTGGCCGCCGACGACCCCACGGCCACCGTCGGCTTCGTGATCGATCAGCTCGCCGGCGACGGCCGCCTGACCTGGACGGACGACGGCGAGTTCGAGGGCTGGATCCCGGAGGGCGCGGAGGACTGGGGCAACGCGCCCCGCTGCTACTTCGCCGGGGCGACGGTCGGCGCGACCGAGGCGCGCGGCCGGCTCGACGACGACGGGCGCGGGCGCGTCGCCGGGCACCTCGACGGGCGCGGCAGCCTGGAGGTCCGCATCGCGGTGTCGTTCCTGTCGATCGCGCAGGCCCGGCGCAGCCTCGCCCAGGAGGCTCCGCCGTCCCGATCCTTCGAGGAGCTGCGCGCCGCCGCAGCCGCCGCGTGGGACCGCCTGCTCGGCCGCGTGACCCTCCCTCCGCTCGACCCGCGGCAGCGGCCGTACCGCGGTCTCGCCGACGAGGAGCATCGCGCCCGGATCGCGGCGGCCCTGCACCGCATGCACCTGTACCCGAACACGGCGGGCGAGAACGCGGGCACCACCACCGCGCCCGACCACCGCTTCGCCGACGTGTTCGCGCCGCGCGCGCCGTTCGGGGAGACCGAGACCAGTGCGCCCGTGGCCGAGGGCGAGCTCGTGGTGAACAACGGCTACTGGGACACCTACCGCACGGAGTGGCCCGCGCTGGCGCTGCTCGACCCCGCCCTGACGGGGCAGCTGCTGGACGGCCAGCTCGCCCAGTTCCGGCGGGGCGGGTGGATGGCGCGGTGGAGCGCCCCGGGGTACGTCGACAGCATGGTGGGCACGTCGAGCGACCAGATCTTCGCCGACGCCGCGCGCTGGGGTGTGGCGTTCGACCGGGAGGCCGCGTTCGAGAGCGGCTGGCGCCACGCGTGCGAGCCGGGGCCGGACGCCCGTCGCGGCCGCAAGGGCATCGGTCGCGGGCGCTTCACCGGGTACATCTCCTCCGACGTGCCGGAGGGCATGAGCTGGAGCATCGAGAACGCCGTGAGCGACGCGGCCCTCGGGCGGTTCGCGCGGCAGCTCGCCGATGACGCCGCCACCGCCACGGACGCCGCCCGCTACCGCGCGTTCGCCCGCTACCTCGCCAACCGCGCCCGGTCGTACCGCACCCTGTTCGATCCCGACTCGGGATTCTTCCGCGGCCGCGACGCGCACGGGGCGTTCGCGCCCGGCTTCGACCCCCGGGTGTGGGGTGGCGACAACGTGGAGACCAACGCGTGGGGGATGTCGGTCGGCGCGGTGCACGACGGCCCCGCGCTCGCGACGCTGTACGGCGGCCCCGCCGGGCTCGGCCGCCACCTCGACGCGCTGTTCGCCGAGCCGGAGACCGCCGACGAACGCTTCGGCGGCGCCTACGGCACGGTCATCCACGAGCAGCGGGAGGCCCGCGCGCTGCGCTCCGGCATGTGCGCGATCTCGAACCAGCCCGCCCACCACATCCCCTTCCTGTATGCGTTCACCGACCGCCCGTGGGCGGGCGCTGCGATCGTGAACGACCTCGCGGGGCGTCTGTTCGCCGGCGCGCACATCGGGCAGGGCTTCCCCGGCGACGAGGACAACGGCGAGATGAGCGCCTGGTGGCTGTGGGCGGCGCTGGGCCTGTATCCGCTCGAGCTCGCCTCCGGGCGGCTGCGCATCGGCTCCCCGCTGTTCGACGACGTCCGCGTCGATCGCGGTGACGGGTCGACGCTGCGGATCCGCGTGCAGCGGAGCGAGCCGGGCGCCCACGTGCTCCGGTCGGCGCTGCTCGACGGCGACCCCCTCCTCACGGCCGACCTGCCCGTGGAACGACTGACCGGCGATGCGGTGCTCGACCTGACCTTCACGCTCGACCCCGCGGAGGCGCTGGAGGCCGCAGCGCCCGACGTCGCCGTCGAGCCGTGGCACCCGGACCTGACCTCGGAGGCGGGCGACCCGATCGCCTCCCAGGGCCTCGACCACGCGGCGCGACTGTTCGATGACGGCGACCCCGCGGGGGCCGACGGCGTGAGCCTGCGGGCGGGCGAGTGGGTGGGGTGGCGCTTCCCCGCGGCGCGCGACATCACCGACGTGAGCGTGACCGCGGTCACCGCGACGCCCGCGGCCGGGTGGCACTGGGAGGTCGAGCGGGCGGACGGCGGGTGGGAGCGGGTGGCCGCGACCCATGCCGAGGCGCTGCGGCCGGATCGCACGACCCCGTTCACCCTGGCCGCACGGACCGTGACCCCGGCGATCCGCCTGTGCGCGGACGCCGAGGTCACGATCCGTCAGCTCGAGCTGTTCGCCCTCGCGCCGGTCACTTCGTCAGCGTGAACGTCACCTCGGTGCTGTTGCCGGCGACGTCGACCACCTGCAGCGTGTTGGCCCCGAGGACGGCACCGAGCACGCCGGGCTTCAGCACGTCGAGGTCGCGGGACTCCCCGTTCTCCAGGTCGGTCGGCACGCCGTTCAGCACGATCCGGTCGATGAGCCCCTCGTCGTGCAGCCGGAAGCTCACCCGCTTGTAGCCGTCGTCCTTCTGCTTGGTGAACTGCGCGCCGCTCTTGAACGTCACGGTGGGCGCGGTCGTGTCTGCCGGAGGCGCCTGGAAGACCGTGGCCTCTCCCTTCAGCGCCTGCGTGATCCCGGACAGGTAGGCGGACTGGTCGGTCGCCGTGAGGTTGTAGGCGACGTAGACGCCGTACCCGTCGGCGACCGTGCGCTGCGCGAAGTCTGCCGCGGTGGCGGCGCTCGTGTTCGACAGGTCGATCGCCGCGGCGCCGAGCCGCGCGCGATCGTCCAGGCCCGGCACGGTCGGGGCGTCGTACGTCGGGTAGTACGGGTTCCAGGCGTGGTCGAGCACCCCGTCGACGTCGAACTGCGTGAAGTCGGTGGTGGTGTACGACGGGCCGATCGCGTAGAGCGTGATGAGCTTGTCGGGGCCGAGCCGGTCGCGCAGCGCGGTCGCCAGCCACCCGAACGACTGGGTATTGGGCTGCGGTGTGCCGTTGGCGCCGTACTCCGTCCACTCGTCGTCGAAGTCGATGCCGTCGAGGCCGTACGTGGTCACCGCGTCCGCGAGCTGCGCGGCGAAGGCGTCGGCGGCGGCGAACGAGGTGAAGTTCGCGAACCCGGCCCCCTGGTGGTTGCCGAGCACGGAGAGCAGCACCTTCGTGCCCTGCGCCTGCAGCGGCCGGATCTGGTTCTCCGCATCCTGCAGGGTCTCGGTCACCCGCTCGTTCAAGTGCAGGTACGCCTGCTGGCCGTCGTAGTTGATGTTCGCGGCGAAGATCATCGCGAGATCCACGGCGGGGCGACCCGAATCGGCCAGGGTGTAGTCGGCGACGTTCGCTAAATCGTTCGAGTTGACCTCGACGTAGACCGCCAGCTTCGCCTCGTCGACGGTGGCGTCCGCAGCGGCCGGGCCCGTCGCGGCGACCGCGGTGAGGGCCACCGCAGCGGCGGAGAGGGCGGCCGTGAAGGCGCGCCGATGGCGGTGACTTCTGGATGAGGACGGATACATGGGGGTTCGTCTCCTTCGGCATCGTTGTCGAGCGCGAGCCGCATCGGCACGACTCGCGGCCGACTATATCGCTTAAGTTCTGCGGGTGAAAGAGTGGACGATCCGCCCTTGGCCGCCGCCGCCGTTCCGCGGGATGCTGGGGGCATGCGTTCGCTCAGTCTGCTGTGGCGGTATCCGGTCATCACCCTCACCGTGCTGGCGTTCGCCCTGGTGGGCGTGCTGCACGCGGTCGATCAGCAGCAGGTCGGGCGCTGGATCGCGACGGTGTACGTCGCCGCGGTCGTGGTGTGGACCCTGATCGGGATGGTGCGCGACGTGCTCCGCGGCCACGTCGGCCTCGACATCCTCGCAGTCGTGGCGATGGTCGCGACGCTCGCCGTCGGCGAGTACATCGCGGCGCTCATCATCGTGCTGATGCTGTCGGGCGGGGAGGCGCTGGAGGACTTCGCCGGCCGCCGCGCCCGCCGCGACCTGTCGGCCCTGCTCGACCGGTCGCCGCGCATCGCCCACGTGCTGCACGACCCCGGCGACGCGCAGTCGGACGAGGCGCACGACGTGCCGGTCGACGAGGTCGCGGTCGGTGATGTGCTGCTGGTGCGTCCGGCCGAGATCGTGCCGGTCGACGGCACGCTGCTGACGACCGAGGGCGAGTTCGACGAGTCCTCGCTCACCGGTGAGAGCCTGCCGGTCTCGCGACACGCGGGCGAGGAGGTGCTGTCCGGCGCGATCAACGGCAGCCGGGCGATCCGCCTCCGCGCCCTGCGCACCGGAGCCGACAGCCAGTACCAGCAGATCGTCGCCCTCGTGCATCAGGCCGAGTCCTCGCACGCGCCCATCGTCCGTCTCGCCGACCGGTTCGCGATCCCCTTCACGGCCGTCGCGCTCGTCCTGGCCGGCACCGCGTGGGCGCTGTCGGGCGATGCGACGCGCTTCGCGGAGGTGCTCGTGCTCGCCACCCCGTGCCCGCTGCTGATCGCGGCACCCGTGGCGTTCCTCGGCGGCCTGTCCCGGGCCGCGAAGTCGGGCGTGATCATGAAGAGCGGGGCCGTGGTCGAGCAGATCGCGCGCGTCCGGTCGGCCGCGTTCGACAAGACCGGCACGCTCACGCAGGGCCGCCCGGAGCTGGTCGAGGTGCGACCGGCGCCCGGCTTCGACGCGGACGAGGTGCTGCAGCTCGCCGCCTCGGCCGAGCAGTACTCGTCGCACGTGCTGGCCGCGGGCATCCGCACCGCCGCCGAGGCGCGGGGGCTGCCCCTCGAGGCGGCCGCGGAGGCGAGCGAGACCGCAACCAACGGCGTCTCCGCGACGATCCGGGGCCGCACGGTCGTGGTCGGCAAGCCCGCCTACGTCGCGTCGCTGGCGCCCGATACCGTGCGCGCCGAGCTGGGCACGGGCGAGGCGGCCGCCTACGTCGCGGTGGACGGACGCTTCGCCGGAGCGCTCCTGCTCGCCGATGCGGCGCGGCCGGAGGCCGCCGCGGTCGTCTCGTGGCTGCGGCTGCACGAGGTGGAACGGGTCGCGATGCTCACCGGCGACGTGCGGTCGACGGCGGAGTCGGTGGCGCACCAGCTGGGCATCGAGGAGGTCCACGCCGAACTGCTCCCGCCGGAGAAGGTGCGGCTCGCGGCCGAGCTCGAACCCCGGCCCGTGCTGATGGTCGGCGACGGCGTCAACGACGCCCCGGTGCTCGCGGCGGCCGACATCGGCATCGCGATGGGCGCCAAGGGGGCGACCGCGGCGGGCGACGCGGCCGACGTGGTGATCCTCGTCGACTCGCTCGCGAAGGTCGTGGACGCGGTCGCCATCGGCCGGCACACCCTGCGCGTCGCGCTCACGGCGATCTGGATCGGCATCGGGTTGAGCGTCGGGCTCATGATCGTGGCGATGACGGGCCTGATCCCCGCGGTCGCCGGGGCGCTCGTGCAGGAGCTCGTCGACCTCGCCACGATCCTCTACGCCCTTCGCGCGCTGAGCGGTCCGCCGAGCGGACTGCGCCCCGGCGCCGGCGGCACGGGTGCGGACGCGGTCCCTGCGGTCGCCGTGACGCCCGGCCGCTGACCGGCGCGCCCACCCCTCCTCCACGACGCCGTCCGACGACGGTCACCGCACTGATGGGGTCTTCGCGCACGGGTGCCTGCGGAATACCGTGACACCGTGGACGTCCTGGCAGACACTGGAGGCATGCCCGTGAACGACCCGCAGATCTGGACGCTGCTCGGCGTCTTCGCCGCCGTGATGCTCGGCGGGATGACCCTCATGACGACGCAGCTCAGTCGTGTCATCCGCTCCGAGGTCGGTCGCGTCGAAGGCACCCTCTCGGCCCGCATCGACGGGATCGACGCCCGCCTCGGTCGGATCGAGTCGAAGGTGGAAGACCTCGACAAGGAGCTCACGAACCTCGCCGTGCGGTTCTGGCGCTCGCAGTGACGCCCCGCGCCCGGCTCAGACGCGCACGTCCCCCACGAGGTTCACCCGGATCCCCATCCCGTCGAACATGGCGGCCTTCGCGATGAGGGCCCGGTCTGCGGTCTCGGCGTCGGGCGCATAGACGAGCTGCGCGTGGTTGGCCTTGTGCCGCGCCATGAACTGGTCGCGCGAGATGCCGTGCAGCACCACGTGGGCGATCGGCCACTCCGGGTTGGTGGCGTCCTTGCGGCGCTGCGTCTCCTCCTCCGGCAGCTCGACGACCGAGGCGCGGAAGATGTCGGCCTGCAGCACACCGTCCGCGATGAACACGCGCGACAGCACGACCTCGCCGGGCTTCGAGACGCCGTTGATGGTGGCGCCGCCCGCGGGGAAGAACACGTGGCCCTGGCGCCAGCCCTCCGCGTGCTCCCAGCCGCCGAGGTGCGAGGCGGGCACGGAGCCCGAGATCTCGTACACCCACACGAACTGCCCGTCGAAGTCCTCGCCCCAGCGCACGTCGTGCAGCGTGTTGTCGGGCACGAGGCCCATCGCCCGCCAGACCCGGTCGGTCACGAGTGCGTCGACCGCGACGCCCTCGTCGGCCTCGTTGAAGTGCGGGAACGCGCGGCCCTCGTGCAGCACGCGGGCGCCGTCGCGCGACATGACCGGCGGGCGCTCCGTGGTGTTGAGGATGCCCTCGGCGAGGTCGGACGCGGGCACCAGGTCTTTGAGACCCTGCTGGTACTGGATGCCGACGGCGTCGAGCCCGAAGTCGTCGGCGATGCGGAGCGCGGCGATGTACATCTTGAGCTGCCACTGCACCTGCTCGCGCGTGAGCTCGGTCGCGGCGTCGTCGCCGTAGCGGAAGGTCATGCCGTGGTCGATCAGCCAGTCGTACGCGGCGTCGGCCTCGTCCTCCGTCACGGTCAGCATTTCGGCGTACAGCGCCGACTGCGACAGCCGCTCCTTGTAGATGCCGGTGTGGTTGAGCAGTTCGTCGTCGAAGATCGCGTTGTACATGCCCATGCAGCCCTCGTCGAACACGCCGATGATGGCCTTGTCGGCGCGCAGCTGCGCGGCCAGGGCCTCACCGAGCTGCTTCTCCGGGCTGTCCGGCAACGCGGGCAGCGGACGCACGTGCGACTGGTCGTGCGTGATCGCGCCGGTCTCGGTCCACTCGCGGATGCCGTCGATGAACCAGTCGTCGGTGTAGTCGACCGACCAGGTGGTGGCGTAGGGCTTGCCCATCTTCGTGAGCCCGGCGTTCAGGCCGAGCAGACCGACCAGCCCCGGCCAGTCACCGGCGAAGTTGGCGACCGTGAGGATCGGGCCCTCGTGCGTGCGCAGCCCGGCGAGCACGTGGTGCGAGTACTGCCAGTTGGCGATCGCGACCACCAGCGGGGCATCGGTCGGGATGTCGCGGAACACCTCGAGGCCCATGCGCTGGCTGGAGATGAAGCCGTGACCGGTCTCGGGGTCGACGCCGAACGGCCGGATCACCTCCCAGCCGAGGTCGTTCAGCACGCCCGTCACACCCGCTTCGAGCTCCACCTGGGTCGGCCACCCGGCGACGTTCGCCGACTCGCGCAGATCGCCCGAGGTGATGAGGTACGCGGTCTTCGGTGCCGCGGTCGGGCGCGCGGCGGGCGCGGGCAGGGTGTACGTGGTCATGGTGCCTCCGGGGTCGGGGTGGTCGGGGTCGCGTCGCGCTGGTCCGCGGCGAGGTCGTGGACGACGGACGTGGTCCCCTCGTACAGCCGCACGTAGCGGTCGAACAGGGCGTCGTAGAAGGGGCGCAGCGCCGCGTCGGGCCGCACGGTCTCGGCGATCGGGTTCCAGGCGTCGATGGCGGGAGCGGCACCCGGGGCCGCGGTGGCTCCGGCGGCGAGGAACGCGGCGCCGTAGCTCGCGCCGATGGTCGTCTCGGGCACCTCCTGCACGAGTCCCGTGACGTCGGACACGATCTGGAGCCACAGGCGCCCCTGGGTGCCGCCGCCGACCGCGACGATGCGGCGGATGTCGGCGCCGGCGGCCCGCATGGTCTCGACGTTGTGGCGCACGCCGAGTGCCGTGGCCTCGAGCGCCGCGCGGTACAGGTCGCCGCGGGTGTGCTCCAGCGTGAGGCCGGCGATCACGCCCCGCGCATCCGGGTCCTGGATGGGCGTGCGCTCGCCCGCGAAGTACGGCAGCATCAGGAGCCCGCGGGCGCCGGGGCCGGACGTGGCGGCCTCGCCGAGCAGCTCCGGGTAGTCCGCGCCGGTGAGGTCCTTCAGCCAGGCGGTGAGCGCGCCGGAGGTCGAGAGCCCGCCGGCGAGGTTGCGCGTGCCGGCGAAGGCACCGGCGGTCGTCCACATCGAGGGCGTGCGCAGGATCTCGGCGCCGGTCGCGACGAGGAACATCGTGGTGCCGTACATCAGCATCAGGTCGCCGAGCTCGTGCGCGCCCACGCTGACGGCCTCGGTCCAGGCGTCGATGGTGCCGGTGACCACGGGGGTGCCGGCGGGGATGCCGGTGGCGGCGGCGGCCGCGTCGGTCACGGTGCCCGCCACGTCGCCCGCCCACCGCAGCTCCGGGGCCTCGATCGTGCCCGCGTAGCGCTGCCACCACGGCTCGTGCCAGCGCTCGTGCTCGATGTCGTACAGGGGCGACACCTGGCTGGCGGACTGGTGGTCGAGCACGTAGGCGCCGGTCAGCCTGCGGGCGAGCCAGGACGCGGGCATGTAGAGGCGGCGGGCGCGCGACCACGCCTCGGGTTCCTCGTCGGCGACCCAGGCGATCTTGGGGCCGCCGGCCTGCGACGTGAGCGTCGAGCCGCCCACGCGGGTGATGTCTTCGTCGCCCAGCTCCGCGGTCATCCGTGCGATCTGCGCGGTGGAGCGGGTGTCGACGCCGTAGAGGATGGCGGGGCGGACGGGGTGGTCGTGCTCGTCGGCGAGCAGGATGCAGGGACCCATGCCGCTGACGCCGACCCCGGCCACCTCGGCTTCCGGCACTGCGGCCAGGAGCTCACGGGCCAGGCCGACGAACTCGTCCCACCAGACGTCGCCGTCCATCTCGACCCAGCCGGTGCGGGGGCGGCTCACCTCGTGCGCGCGCGTCGCGGTCGCGAGGATCGTCCCCGCCTCGTCGACGAGCACGCCCTTGCTGCTGGACGTGCCGATGTCGACACCGATGGTGCAGCGCATGGTCCTCCTCGACGCAGGGCGGCCGGTGATCCGACCTTTCGCCATGGTAAGCGAAATCGATTTCAAGCCGCAAGCCGACGCGTGAGACTTTCACCGAAAGAGCCCCGCCCGCCCACAGGGGCGTCAGGCGCGGGGCGTGCTCGCGGACTGCACCTCGTTGCGCAGCACCACCGTGCGCGCGGGCTGGGTGTCGCCCTTGATCCGCTCCAGCAGCATGCGCGCCGCCGTGACCCCCATGTGCCGCGCCGGGAGCCGGACGACGGTGACCGCCGTGGGCGAGAGCGTGGTGAAGGGCAGCGATCCGATCACCGCGACCCCGACCGCGGGCGGCGTGAGCCCCCGCTCGGTGAGCACCTGCAGGGCGCCGACGCCGATGAGGTTGTTGCCCGCGACCACCGCGTCGGGCGGCTCGGGCAGCGCCAGCAGCTCCTCCATGGCCGCGCGGCCGCCGTCGACCCGGAACGTCGCGAAGCGCACGAGCTCGTCCAGGTCGAGGTCGGGCTCTGCGGCGGAGAGCGCGGAGCGCCAGCCGGCCGCGCGCTCGGCCGCGGTGTCGATGTGCTCGGGCCCGCCGATGTAGGCGATGCGGCGATAGCCCGCGGCGATGAGGTCTTGCGTGGCGGAGGTGCCGGCGGCCCGGTTGGCCATCACCACGCCATCGATGTCGTACGTGGTGCTGCGGTCGACCGCGACGACGGGGCGCCCGGTGGCGAGGATGCCGCTCAGATCGCTGTGCTCGTCGGCGGTCGCGATGATGACGCCCGACATGTGCTCGGCGATCGCGATGCGGAGGTACGTGGCCTCCTTCTCCAGCTGGGCGTCGGAGTTGCACAGCACCACCGAGTACCCGGCCTCGGAGGCGACGTCTTCCACGCCGCGCGCCATCTCGGTGAAGTACGGGTTCTCGATGTCGGGGATGACGAGCGCGATGACCTCGGAGCTCTGGGTGCGCAGGGTGCGGGCCGCGCGGTTCGGCGTGAAGTGCAGCTGGGCGGCGGCCTCGCGCACCGCGGCCACCTTCTCCTCCGAGACGCTCGTGCCGTTGAACACGCGGGAGACCGTCGCGGGCGAGACGCCCGCGAGCTCCGCGACGTCGTAGATCGTGGCCATGCACCCTCACTGCCTGTCCGGTGACCCCGGACGTGAAGCAACAGTATCGCGCGCTCGCGAGGTCTCTGGTGCATCGATCTGAAATCGATTACATTGGCGGCCATGACGCCTGCCCCCTCCTCTCTGTCCACGCTCGCAGCGCTGCGCACCGTGCAGACCCGGTCCATCTCCCCCGAGAACTTCGACGGCTCGCCGGGCGGCGGCGGCCGCGCCACCGAGGGCACCGGTGCGGCGAGCGCGCGCGACCTCGGCCCCGGCTGGAAGATCTCCCCCAGCGTCGACATCCCGGCCGGAGAGACCTTCGAGCTCGCCGCGATCGAGGGTCCGGGCAAGATCACCCACATCTGGATCACCACCCACACCGACAACTGGCGCACCCTGCTGCTGCGCGCGTACTGGGACGGCGCCGCGGAGCCCGCGGTCGAGGTGCCCTACGGCGACTTCTTCTGCAACGGATGGGGCGTGTTCGCCCAGGTGAACTCGCAGACCATCGCCGCGAACCCGCACGGCGGCTTCAACTCCTACTGGCCGATGCCGTTCCGCGACGGCGCCCGGCTCACGCTCGAGAACACGTCAACCGTCGACGTGCGCGTCTACTACCAGGTGACCTACGAGGTCGGGGGCGATCACTCCGACGACGCCTACTTCCACGCGCAGTGGCGGCGCTCGAACCCGCTGGAGGACCGCACCCCGCACGTCCTGCTGGAGGGCATCGAGGGGCGCGGGCAGTACGTCGGCACCTACATCGCGTGGGGCGTGAACTCCAACGGCTGGTGGGGTGAGGGCGAGATCAAGTTCTACCTCGACGACGACACCGACCACCCCACGATCTGCGGCACCGGCACCGAAGACTACTTCGGCGGCGCGTGGAACTTCGACATCCCCGGCCAGGGCTACACCGCCTTCTCCACCCCGTATCTGGGGATGCCGCAGGTGATCCGGCCCGACGGCCTCTACGTGTCGCAGCAGCGCTTCGGCATGTACCGCTGGCACGTGCTCGACCCGATCCACTTCGCCAGCGGCATCCCGCGGGTCGACATCCAGGCGCTCGGCTGGCGCAGCGGATGGCGATACCTGCCGCTGCGGGACGACATCGCCTCCACCGCGCTGTTCTACCTCGACCGGCCGACCGCGCGCCGCCCGCGCACACCGAGCGCCGACGACCTGGAGGTGCACCTGGGCAGCGCAGCCGTGCCCGACATCGGCGCCTCCCCGTCGCGCCCGCCGCAGGGCTGACACCGAGCACGACGAAGGGCGCCCGCTTCCCGCGGGCGCCCTTCGATGCGTTCAGTCGGCGCGCACCACGGTGAACGGGCAGTCGCCCTCCACCACGTCGACCTCCACCTGCTCCCCCACGGTGACGGTGCCGTAGCCCGCCGCGCTCACCCACGGCCAGCGGCCCTCGGCGCCGACGTGCAGCTCGGCCGCCGCCTCGTCCACGCGCACGCCGGAGCGCGCCTGCAGCAGCGTCCACCCCGCCATGGCCCTGGCGTAGTGATCGCCGCACTCGATCTCGTTGTAGGGGTTGCGGCGGCGGCCGTCGTGCCGGTCCCACAGTCCTTCGAGCACCGCACGACCCTCCTCCTCCAGCCCCTCGAAGAAGCAGTGCGCCGCGACCTGCCACTCGATGCCCGTCCACACCTCGTCGGCGTAGCGCGTGGGCACCTCGGGTCGTCCGCCCTCGGGCCACGTGCACATCAGCAGCCCGACGTCGTCGGCCGTGTCGGCATAGACGCGGTACGGGTGCGCGAAGTCCGCGAAGCCGTGCCGCAGATTCGAGGCGACCACGTGCCGGAGGGCGCTGCGCACGTGCTCGGGCGGCAGGATCGGCCCGAGCCCGAGCTGATGCGCCCACCACTGCCCGATCACCTGGTCGGACAGCACACCCGTGCGCCACTGGAAGTCCTCCGGGTCGCCCTCGTCGAGCACCTGGACGTAGTGGGTGCCGTCGAACAGCAGCTCGTCGTACCCCGCCGAGCCGGAGCGGAACCTCTCGGCCGCCTCCGCCGCGGCGTCGGTGTCGCCCACCCGCCGCGCGAGCTCCTCGTACGCCCGCAGCGCCGCGAGCCACAGCGTGCCCATGAACGGGTTGACCCCGGCGAGGTCGATGTCGTGCGTGCTGGGCTGGATGCCGCGCAGCACGCCGTCACCGTCCGCGTCCCACTTCTCGCGGATGTGCGTGTACAACCGCACGAGCTGCGGCCAGCGGCGTTCGAGCCACTCCGATCCCGCCCCGCGCTGCACGTCGCGCAGCGACTTGAGGATCGTGGCGAGCATGCCGTCGAGCGCGGGCTCCTCCGGTCCGCCGATGAACTCGTCCGTCATCTGGTGCAGATACGTGGGCACGCGCAAGCGGTGCGGGATCGACCCGTCGGCCGCCTGCATCACGTCGAACTCGGTGTCGCGCATGTTCCGCTCCAGGCTCGGCCACAGCCCGGCGAGCGCGGCCTCGTACTGCCACACGTGCGTGCAGTTGAGCGGGCAGGACCCGCCGAAGACGCCCGACCACATCCAGGTCGAGTCGCCGAGCGAGCCCTCGTAGCCGTAGAACCGGCCGTCGGCGCCGATGAAGCACGTGGGGCTGCGTACGTACGCGGCCTGGGCGGCGAGGTGCTCGACCTCCCGCGCGTCGAGGCTCGACCCCGCGAGGGTGCCGGTCCACCGGAGCGTGCGCTCGACGAGCTCGTCCCACCGGCGCTCGACCGTGGCCTGCACGTCGAGCGCGTCGAGGTAGCGCCGGCCGTACGCGTTGCCGAGGTAGAAGGTGGACGCTCCCCACTCCGGGTGCGGCGCCCCGAACTGCTCGATGTCGACGAACCGGTTGGGCAGGTGCCACGACATCGAGAAGCGGATCGTCCGCGAGGCCCCGGGGGCGAGGGCGAAGGGCACGCCGACCACCCCGAGCCACGACCGTCCCTGCGGGCTGGGGCCCGACCCGCCCTGCGGGGCGTTGAGCTGCGGGTCGCCGATCGTGGGGGCGAGCGCGAGCCGGGAGCGTCCGTCGTTCCCGGCACGGGAGCGGAGGAACGCGTCGAGGTGCTCCAGCCCGCTGCACCGCGTGAGCACGGCCGCTGTCTCGTCGTCGGCGGCGAGCACGAGCTGCCCGGCCAGGCGGTCGCTCTCGTCCAGGCCCGGGTTGTCCATGACCACGCGCGACCAGCCCCTGCCGCGGCGCAGGCGGTTGACGTTGCCGCCCAGCCCCGGAGTGCTGTCGGCGATGGGCGTGATGCCGTCCCACCCGATCGCGTTGAGCAGCGACCCCGCGAGCGTGCCGTGCACCCCGATCGAGCCGGTGTTGGTGAGCGTGAACTCGAACATCCCGGTCGGGATCGAGCTGAACTCGACGTCGCGCGGGGCCATCGGGTTGAGCACGCGCATGCGCACCTCGACCGGATGCCGCGGATCGGTCAGCTCGACCTCGGCCACCGGGTACGTGCCCCGGAACGCGGCGCTGTCGAACGTGCTGAAGCTCTCGGCCGCCGCGGTCATCCACTCGGGCACGAAGCCGTCGGTCGTGAGCGAGGCCTGCGGATCCGGGACCGGGGTGCCCTGCACCATCGAGATGACGTTGAGCGGCGGCTCGACCTGCGTGACCCGCAGCCAGAAGCCGGTGCCGGGGAGAGCGCCCAGGTGGTTCGGCATGCCCTGCAGCTGCCACTGGCGCAGCGACCCGTCGGCGTTCACCGCGAAGCCGCCGGTGCCGATGCCACCCAAGGGCATCGCGAGCGCGGGGGCCTCGGTGTGGGGACGGGACGGGGACAGGCGGTCGGTCATGATTCTCCTCGTGCGGGTCGACGGCCGGGGACGAGCGGCGGCAGCGCCACTCCGGATGCCGCGGCGACCGGCCAGGCCGCGGCGACGGACAGCAGCACGAGCAGGGGTGCCGCGAGCAGCAGCAGCCCGCCGAACCAGGTGAGCCCGAGCCACGCGACCGCGGCCGACGCGGCGAGCGCGGCCAGCGGTCCGAGCGGGCGACGCACCGCCGCGACGGCGCAGACGACCGCGACCGTGCGCAGCCCCACGTCGTCGCGGAGGGCGGCGACGGGCACCGCGACCACGGCGACGAGGGCGACCGCGGCGGACAGCAGCAGCGCCGCGAACGCGAGCACGGCGAACAGGGGCACCGCGGCGGAGGCGGCGATCGCGCTCGTGACCTGCGACCACGCCAGCAGCACCGCGGGCGCACCTGCACCGACCGCGACCGCGAGCACGCGGCGGCGGAGGCGCACGGCCGCGTGGTCGAAGACCCGGTCGTGCAGCGCGCCGAGGGCCCACGCGGCCGGAACCGCGCACGCGGCGACCACGAGCAGCGGCACCAGCGGCGACGCCGGCCCGAGCAGTGCCGCCCCGAACGCCCAGGCCGCGAGCGCCGCGGCTCCGGTCACCCCGAGCGGCGCGAGGGCCCGCCACGCCGCGGCCGGAAGGCGCAGCAGCACCGGGTCGACCGCAGCGGGAGCGGAACCGGCGGCACGCGCGGCCGCCGTCGCGTCCACGGCACTCATCCCTTCAGCCCCGTCGATGCGACGCTCTCCACGATCTGCCGCTGGAACGCCAGGAACACCACGAGCAGCGGCACCACGACCATGGTGATGGCGGCGAACACGATCACCGCGGGTGCGGCGCCGAAGCCGTTCTGCAGCGTGACGAGTCCGAGCGGCAGGGTCATGTTCTCCGGGCTGGACAGGAAGATGAGCGGCCCGAAGTACCCGTTCCACGAGGCCTCGAACCCCAGGATCGCGAGGGCCGCGACCGCGGGGGCCGAGAGCGGGATGAGCATCCGGAACAGGATCCACAGGTGTCCTGCACCGTCGAGCCGCGCGGCCTCGTCGAGCTCGCGCGGGATCGTCTTGAAGTACTGCGACAGGAAGAAGATCTGGAACACGTTGATCAGCGCGGGCAGCCACAGCGACGCGAGGGTGTCGACGAGTCCGAGCTGCCGCATCATGATGAAGATCGGGATGATGACGAGCTGTCCCGGCACCATGAGCGCCGACAGCATCACGACCAGCAGCACGCGGCTGCCGCGGAAGTCGATGCGCGCGAACGCGTAGGCGGCGAGCACCGAGAAGAACAGCGCTCCGACGGTGGAGATGAGCGCCAGCGCGAGCGAGTTGCCGAACTGCTGGAAGAACGGCATGTACTCGAACACGTCGGCGAAGTTCTGCGTGGTGAACGGGATCGGCAGCCAGCGCGGTGGGTCGGCGAACGCGAACTCCGGCTCGGTGAAGCTCTGCACGATCAGCCAGAACAGCGGCGACAGCATCAGGATGCCGAACACCACGAGCACCACGTCGACGATCACGCCGCCGACGGTGGGGCGGTGACGGCGGCGGCGCTGTCGTTCGACGCGGGTGAGCACGTCGGTCCGCGGCTCCACGGTGGGGGGAAGAACGGTCATGATTCGTGCACCCACTTCCGTCGGCCGAGGAACTGCAGCACGGTGACGCCCATGATGATGACGAACACGAGCAGGGCGACCGCGGCCGCGTACCCCATGTCGAAGGCCTGGAAGCCCTTCTCGTAGAGGTACATGATGATCGTCGTGGTGGAGTTCTGCGGTCCGCCCTTGGTGATGATCTGGATCGGGTCGAAGATCTGGAACGCACCGATGAAGGTGATGATCGTGGCGAAGAACATGGTGGGCGACATGAGCGGCAGCGTCACGTTCCAGAAGATCTGCCACGAGGTCGCGCCGTCGGTGCGGGCGGCCTCGACGAGCTCGGTGGGCACGGTCTGGAGCCCGGCGAGCATGATGATGAACGTGAAGCCGACCGTGTGCCACAGGTCGATGAAGATGATCGCGGGCATGGCCCAGGCGGGGTCGGCGAAGAAGTTGGGCAGCTCGATGCCGAACGTCGCCGCGTACTGCGCCACGTAGCCGAACGTCGGGTCGAGCACGTACTTCCACAGCAGGGCGACCGCGGCCCAGGAGATCAGGAACGGGAAGAAGATCGCGACGCGGGCGAAGTAGCCGAGCACGCGGCTCGCGACCCGGTTGACCGCGAGGGCGAGCAGCAGCCCGAACACCAGGTGGGTGACGATCGAGGCGAACGCGAACACGAACGTGTTCAGCAGCACCTGCGGCAGGATCGGGTCGGAGAACAGGCGCACGAAGTTGTCGGCGCCGACGAACTCCGGGGTGGTCAGCATGTCCCACTTCAGGAACGCCAGGGCGATCGCGAACACGAACGGCCCTGCCACGAAGACGAGGAACAGCAGCAGCGCGGGACTGACGAACATCCAGCCCGCGGTCGCGGTGCGACGCCGCAGGAGCTCTGCTCCCGGGCGCCGCACCGTGGGGGCGGCGGCGACGCTACTCACCGACCAGCTGCTCCAGCTCCGCCTGCGCCGCGTCGAGGGTCTTCTGCGCCTCGCCCTGACCGGCGATGATCGTGCCCCACGCCTCCTCGATGACCTTCTGCGCCTCGGCGCCCTGGTCGATCGAGGGGATCGGGGTGGCGAAGTCCATCGCCTCGCTCAGCCGGATGGTGCCCTCGGGGGCGTTGTCGGTGAAGGCGGGCGAGTTCGCGACCGACTCCCGGGCCGGCACGATGGTGCCGCCGATCTCGGCGAAGTAGCTGCCGGCCTCCTCCGACATGAGGAACTTGATGAAGGTCCACGCGGCCTGCTTGTTGTCGCTGTTCTTGGCGATGTTCCAGGCGTCCCAGCCGACCGGCGAGCCGTTGCCGGTCTTGGTGGGCCAGTTCACGACCACGGTCTTGTCGACCATGTCGAGCTCACGCACACCGAGCACGGGCCAACGTCCGCCGCTGAGGATCGCGAGCTTGCCCTGCTTGAACGCGGTGTTGCCGTCGAACTGGCCGCCGGGCTTCGGGGCCAGGCCCATCTCGACGAGGCTGCGGGCGAACTCGGCCGACTTGACCGCCTCCGGGGAGTTGTAGGTGGGCTCGCTCCAGTCGGCGTTGAACGTGCTGCCGCCGTTGGTGGTGAGCCACGGCATCACGTCGACGAAGTAGCCGGAGCCCGCGCCGACGAGGTAGGCGCCGGTCTTCTCCTTGATCTGCTTCCCGGCCGCGACGAACTCGTCCCACGTCCAGTTGCCGTCTTCGGGGATGGCGACTCCGGCCTTCTCGAACACGTCCTTGTTGAGGTACATGGCCATGGTGTTGAACCCGCCGGGGATGAACACGGTCTCGCCGTCGGGGCCCGCCGCGAACTCCTCGTTGAACTTCTGCAGGTTGGGGCTGATGTCGTCCCAGTAGTCGTCGACGACCTCTTGGTCCTGCTCGATGTAGGGCGCGAGGTCGGCGAGGATGCCCTTCGAGGCGAACAGCCGCTGCCCCTCGGTGGCGACCTGGATGATGTCGATCTTCTGCCCGCCGGCGAGACGCGTCGCGACCGTGGTGGAGAACGTGGCCCAGTTCCCGCTGGGGATTCCGACGGCCTTGAGCTTGATGTCGGGGTACTGCTTGTTGAACTCGGCGAACAGCGCGTTGAACGCCTTCTGCTGGTCGGCGTCTCCCATGTAGACGAAGTTGAGCTCGCCGCTGTCGGGCTCCCCCTCGGCTCCGGCGCCTCCGCCCCCGCCGCCGCCCCCGGAGCATCCGCTGAGGGCGATGCCCGCCACCACCACGGATGCTGCGACCTTCCACATGCGACTGCGTGTCTTGCGCATTGGTCCTCCTCAGGACGTCACTCGTCTTCGAGTCATGCTGTGTCCCGGCTGCCGCCGGGTGGGGGTGCCGACCAGCTCGCGTCGATCCACTCTGATCGGGTATGCGCCAGGTTAGGCGAAATCGATTTCATGCGCAATAGTCGGCGGCGGGCTGCTCATCCGTCGGCGTGGTCGAGGTCAGCGGCGAACCAGAACACGTTGTACGGATCCCAGAGCGAGAGCGTGAAGTAGATGCGCCGACCGTCGTCCGAGACGTACCGGGGGTCGAGGTAGGGGCCGTAGAGCCCCGGGTAGTCGTCGCCGGGCACGAGCTCGATCGGCTCGCCCCAGGGGCCCCACGGGGTGATGCCCTCGCGGATGTAGGCGTTGCCGGCGTCGGAGTAGGTCATGATCCAGCGCTCCAGGTACGTCGACCACATCACCGACAGCTCGCCGATCGTGCCCTCGACCACGACCTGCGCGTCGTCCAGGTCTTCCGACCACACCGGTTCGTCGCCGTCGAGGCCCGCGAAGTACGAGTAGGAGCCCTGGTCCTCCACAGCCTCCTCGGTGGCCGGCACCCGCATCAGCCGCACCTCCCCGAACCGCCCGGAGGGGATCGCCCACAGGTAGATCCAGTCCTCGCCGTCGGCGGTGACAGGGGCCGTCGCGAACTGCACGAAGCCGGAGTCCCCTGGCCACTCGATGCCCTCGACGGGAGCCCAGGTCTGCCCGTCATCCCGCGAGACGACGAGGGCGGAGCGGTTCGCATCCCACGCGCCGGGGTCACCCCAGTAGCTCACCGACATGTAGGAGACGTAGATCGTGTCGCCGATCGCGAAGCCCGCGGTGGGGATCTTGGTGACCTCGCCGGAGCCGTCGTTGGGGTCGTGGTCGCCCTCGATCAGCGGGGCCGCGAGCCCGATCCCGTCGGCCACCCAGCCGTCGAAGAAGATGCCGTCGGTCGGGTCGTCGTCGGTCGTCCAGGCGGCCACGTTGGAGCGCCACTGCCCGCCCTGACCGCCGGTCGTGCCCGGTGCGCGCTCGCCGAACGTGTCACCGAAGAAGAACCAGGTGCGGTCGCCCACGGTGGTCATCGAGCCGAGATCGGTGCCGGCCACGCCGACCGCCTCGGTGTCGTTGATGCCCGCCGGTCCCGTCAGCTGCGCGACCTCAGTGAGCCCGGAGATCCCGGTCAGCACGAACGGCTTGTCGGGGTCGGAATCGAGTTCCACGGGCGCCCCTCCCCCGGCGCATGCGGTGACCGTGACGGCCAGGGCGGCAGCGGCGAGCAGGGTGGTCGAGCGACGGGCACGGGTGGCAGACATGCGGCTCCTCGGCGAGCGACAGGGGTGTGGAGGCCGACGATACCGAAATCGATTTCAGTGCACCAGGGCTTTTGTTCGGGGGGCGGAGCGCATCGTGCACGGTCAGCGGCGTCGCGGCTCCACCAGCCGCCGCGGGGGCATGACATAATCTCCCCGTCCAGGTTCGCCGATCCTGGATCCGCGCTTGACCTCAGTCCGAACCTGGCCGCCGACGACGACGTGGCGGCGTCCTCACCCGAAGGGCTACGCATTCGATGACCAGACACGGGCAGGCGGTCGCGCCCTTCTCCGAGCATCTGACACCGCACTCACACTCCGTCGCACCGATCGCTTCCCCGTGATCACGCTCAGTGAGCTGCTTTTCGCCGACGCTCCAGAAGACACGAAGGACGAAGACCCCTTCATTTCCGAAGAGGATGCGTTTCTCGAAGCCCAGGTGAATGCCGTGCACTTCGACGCCATCACCGCCACTCTGGGCATCCTGTGCGATCTGCGGACCGCTCTACAGCTCGACGAAACGAACACGGGGCTTCTCGTTCTGAGAGGCGTGGGTCTGCTGGAGTGGTCCGGTGTCACCGACCGTCACAGGACGTCGTGGAAAGTGGTGGGCTCTTCGGCCCGGTCACTCGACGCGGGACTGGAACTTCATCTCGCATTGACTCCGGGCGCAGATCTCCGGGTCCGTGGGAGGAGCGCTGTCTTCCATTCGCTCGACGTGGTGGCGCTCGGAGAGATTCCCGACTTCGGCTCGCATACGGATCAGGAGATGCGCAGCATGTCCCCACGGTGGGACTCCGCCGCCCGCGTCGTCCGTACGACGCCGCTGGCGCTGGGACCCGGCAGGGCTCCCCGTTGAGTGAAAGGTACGCAATGCCGGAAGGGGAACTGAAGCTCTACCTGAGCTCGAGCGAAGCACTGGTTCTTTACGATTGGTTGGCGTCGACCCATGAGAGAGGCCTACCCGGCCTCGATGATGCCAGCGCTACCGTGCTGTGGGATCTTGAATCTCAATTGGAGCCACTCCTGGTCGATAGCAAGGGGGCCTGATGTCTGCGGATAACTACTTCTCGCTCGGATTGGGGGTCGTCCTCCTTGTTTTCGGCCCGCTCGTGGTGCGCCACCGTCAAAGGCTCTTCGATATCACCGCGGACGCCAATCGCGCCCTCGGTGGCGCCCCGGGCCGCGAGGTCGCCAAACGTGGCAGCGCCGCGTGGGTGGGCGCGTGCGGCATCGCGATGATCGCATTCGGGGTCATCGCACTCCTCGCGGGCGTGTTCGTGCGGGTGTGAGGGAATGCACACGTTCGCGGTGGCGTGTATCGCCAGTGGCATCGCCATCCTCCTGGCGGGATCCACCATGCTCCTGGCACGAAAGCGCCTGCTGAGGTTCGTACGCGCACGCTACGCCGTTGTTCTGAGCGAGGACCAGCTCTCCCCGCGGGAGGTCTCCCGGAGAATGCCCCGAATGCGCGCCATCATCGTCATCGCGACCGGGTTCCTGCTCTTCGGTGGCGCCCTGTTGACCCTGGGGTTGTTTCGAGTGCTGGCATGACCACAGAGGACCGAGGAGAAGAAGTGGGGATCGATGCTCCCCGCATGAGCGGATTCATGCCACAGTGTCGGAGGAGACTCCACCATCGACAGGAGCGGTGAGAATGCCCGACATCAGTGTCGATACCGTCGTTCCGAATCTGCTGGTCGGAGTGCTGGTGATCGTGTTGGGCATTGTGGTGATTCGTCACCGCGCCCGTCTCAACGGGTTCATGTTCTCCGCGCAGAAGTCGATGCTCGGCGAGCGGTATGCGCGGGCGTCGGCGGGTCGGCAGACGCCGTGGATGATGGGCACGGTCGGGGTCGGCATCATCTGTATCGGACTGGCGATGACGGCAGCCGGGGTCGCCGGCGCGATCCAGAACATCGTCCTGTGACACGTCGACGGATGCACGGAGTACAGGCGTTCGGCGAGCGCGGCTTCCTGTCTTTCCTTCGCGACAACGCGCGCCCTTCCGGTGACGTCGATCGTGAGCTTCTCCGGGCACTGATTCCGGACGTCAGTATCGATCACCTTCCCGAACGGATCGACCCCAACGCGGATGGTCTCTTTCACCTGGCAGCGATCGTCTGGGATGTCGATGAACGTCTGGCGCTGTCGATGTTCCGTGAGGCCGCGAGCGCCGGGTCGTGGGATGCCCTCGCTGCTCTCGGCGAGGGCGAGAACTGGCTGGGTGATCACGACCAGGCGGTGGTGCACCTTCGAGCCGCACTCGATCTTCGCCCGGACGGTCACGCACGGCTGGAGGGCCTACTCGGGGAGAGCCTGGTCCTCACTACGGAACCCGGCGATCCACGAGAGATCGAGCGCCTCCTCGCGGCGGGCCTCCAGGAGTCTCCGGAGTTCGCGCTTCCGTTGGCGCGGCTCCTGCTGAGTGAGGGGCTGGTCGAGGAGGGGCGGGCATGGACGGAATGGGCCGGCGAGACCGAGGTATACGGAGCGGCGCTCCTCCTCGGCAACCTCCTGAGCGAAACGCCGGACAGCACCGACGCGGCCGAAGCGGCGTACTGGCGCGGGATCGCCACCGGTGACGCGCACAGCGGCCCACAATCTCGCGGTGCTGTTGCAGCAGCGGGGCAACGAGGAACGCTCCAGAGAACTCCATCGACTCGCCCGTTCGATGGGCGACCGTCGCCCTTGGACTGACGGGCGGGCCGTCATGATGATCGCGTCGTTCTCGTCCGCGCCCGCGGAGGCGGCTGATGCACAGAGCGCATCGACCGGAGCACGGATCGGGGCACTTCTGTGGGGAGCAACGGCGACCGGACTGTTCGTGCTGCTGGGGCACGAGAGCAGCATGTGGTGGATCGGGCTTCCCGTCTACGCATTCGTCGCCGCCGCGCTCGTGCGTTCCGCCTGGCTCGGCGTCTGGGTCTCGCCTGGAGCGGTGAAGGTGGTCTCCTGGTTCCGTACCCAGCGCTTCAGGGCCGGCGAGGTGTCGGCTGTGGAGCTGGTCCCCTACTTCGGCATGGGCGGTGCCTCCGTCGGATGGCTGCCTGTCGTCGGGTCCGTCCGGATGATCGAGGTCGAGTTGACGAGCGGTCGGCGCGTGTGGCTGCCCTCGACCATCGGCAGGCGGAACGGCGTCCTCCGGCTCGCGAGGACGATGCGCGCGGCGCTGGGCCTGAGTATCCATTGACCTCAGCGGTGTGCCGGCGACGAACACCCCGGCGCGGGAAGGAATGCGTGCTTCTCCCTCCCGGAAGCCCGCAGGCCGTTGCCACTGGTTGACCGACCTCACGGTCGGGAATGATGGGGTCGTGGAGACAATCACCCTCGACGACGTCGACGAGCCCGTCCTCACCTTCATACGGCGCGCGTCAACGCCGGCGTCTTCGAGGTGGCGGGCTGCGTGGATCTTCAGGGCGGACGGCTTCTCTACGAAGCGAGGAAGACTGGCGGCCGCAAATTCCCCTCGTTTCGGAGGGCGAGCTGGGAGCGATTTCCCTTCACCGTGACGATCACCGGCGCCAGCCACTTCCACGTCCACGATCCGGAGGGACTCGGCACGATCGTGCTGGACCGCGTGACGCAGCGTCCGGGCTCCGTCATCCTGCGCGGTGTGATTCCGGGCGAGATTCACATCGCGAGGACAGAATCCTCGGCGCCGGTGCTCACCATCGATCGAACGATCAGGCCGGACGAATGTCGACGCTCCTGACGGTCGCCTTCCTGACAATGGGTGCGCTTCTGGTGGCCTCCGCTACCGTCGTCGCAGTTCATCGCGAACGCGTGGGGCGGAATGTGAAAGCCGCGGGGATGGCGGGGCGGCTCGCGCTGCCTGCATCCACGGTCGGTCTGGGCGTGAGCCTGATCCAGTTCCTCGTGGCGATCGGCTGCCTTCCTTCTCGCCGTCTCTCTGCCTCGACGGCTGGGCGATGGCCGAGGAGAGGCATCACTCGTGCGTCTCGGGGAGATAGGGCCGCCGTGGGGTGAGGTATTGACCGTCGGCGTGGTCGCCGTCGGTCTCGCCACCTGCATCACTGGTGCACTCCTGTTGAGCCGATACTGGTCGCACCGTGCGACGTGGCACACCGATCGCGGCCTGTCAGGGCTGCCACGTCGCGACCGCCGCCTGCTCTACGGCGGGAGTGGCCTTCTCCTGATCGGAACGGTGGCCTTCGTGGGCGGCGTGCTCTTTCTCTTCTCGACCATCGCATGACGGACTGCCTCGCCGTCGTGAAAGGAAGGGAACCATGCTGACCCTCGACTACCGGATACACCGGGACGCGAGCGCAGACGACGTGGCGTGGGATCGGATCGTCGACGTGTCGCTGGGCTACTGGCGTTTCCTCGGTGACATCGTGCTCACGACGGACGACGCAGACCACAGCATGCGGTGGGGCTGGTTGCCGATACTCGGCTTCGCGCTCCAGATGACGAACGCGGCCCACGTGATCCAGCGCGGTGAACCGCACACGCTGGAGATCCTCGGATCGGAGCGGTGCCTCCACTTCGCCCCGCGAGGCACTCGGATCGAGATCGTCGCCGACGACAGCGAACGGCCGGCCTTCGTCTCGGCACAGGAACTGGTCGAGGCATCGGATCAGATGTTCTCTCGACTACGCGCGGAAGTGGAGGGACGGCACCCGGGCCTCCTCACCAACCGCCGCTACCGCGACCTGCTCTCGTTCGACCCGGAGTATCCGACGCGAGCGACAGAGGCGAACCACCGCGCCGCCGGCGGACAGGACTCCTCGTCGTGATGCCGCTCGATCCTGTCGCGCGAGTGCGGCCGGGCTGGCTCGGTGAGCGAGAGTCGTACGAGGCGCCCACGGGCCGGGCGGGGCGGGCAGGTCGACTCGCGGTCGCCAGCGTGTTCACGCTGGCTCTCCCCGCTCTCGCTCTGGTCGGGCCGATGCTGCTGCACGCACCCCTTCCCGTGACCGTGCTGCTGCTCGGGAGCATGGTGCTGACCGTGTGGCTGTGGGTGCGACTGCCTTTCACCGGGGTGATTCCGACGGAGCGGTCCGTCGTTGTTCGGTCCTGGTTCTCACGACGAGAGTACGACCGGGCGAGCATTCTTCGGTTTCGTCACGTCGAGTACAGCGGACTGTTCTTCTACCTGGCGTGGCCGAGCGACACCGGGTGGTTGGCGAGCGGCATGGTCGAACTAGAGCTTCGTAACGGAACCCGAATACCCTTGCGCGCGACCGTCTGCGGGATCGCTGATGCCCGGCGAATTGCGGAGGCCCTCAATCGATGGGTGGGCGCGGGTGTCGGCGACGGCCGCGGCCCCCGCCGCCGCCGGGATTATGGCGCGCGTGGAGAGTCACCCTCGACGAGGTCTCAGTCCTGGCCCTGGGCAGGGACGGTGACGTCGACCGGTGGAGCGAGAACGCGGCAGATGGATGGTGACACGGTGGCGGAAAAGCACTCCATCGGCTCGTGGGTGATCGCGTTCTTCCGAGAGGGAGTCCAGACCGGGCTCTTCTTCTGGTACATCGTCGGGTCCCTTCTCGCCGTGTTCGTCGTTCCGGGGGATCGTGCCTCCGCGTTGATCGCTGTCTTCGTCGTCGGGCTGCTGATGGCTATCGTCATAGTCAGCCGTCTCCGTCGACGGTTGAGAACGAAGAACGAAGATGCGGGAGATCAGTGAGAATCCATGCGCACGCTCGGGTGGTTCCTCTTCCTCACGATTCGCGGGGTTCTGCTGTGGATCCTCGTCCCCTTCGCAGCCCTCTCGTGGCTGTGCGTCCACTCGTGGCTTCAGAGAGCCACACTTCGGCAATCGATCTGCTGGTACGAGACGAACGTCAATCTCGTCATCGCTCGAGGACTCCTTCGCCCCTTCCTTGGTTCCGACGTCCGCAGCGGGAGATTCGCTCCCCTTTCGCAGATGGCCACGCTTCCTCCGCACAAGTTCCATTTGCTACTCACGGCGATCTAGGTGAAAGGACTCACCGTCGAATGATCCTCGGCGTCGTCATCGGGCTCGTGATCGTAACGGTCGGAGTCGCACTTCTTCTCGCGAGGCACGCGTTCCTGCGGTTCGCCCTGCGGTGGTTCCGACGGTTCTACGGTCAGCCCGTGGCCGACACGTTCGAGCATCGCGGAGAGAAGGGGATCATCGTCGGCGGCGCCGGATTCATCGTGTTCGGGATCGTGCAGATCGTCGTCACCGTTGTCGGGCACTCCTAGCGATCACCATCACAACCGTGGGTGGGGGCGAAGCCGCCCCCACCCACGCCCCTCCGGGGTTCAGCCCGCCGTGGCGTTCTCGTAGGCGCGCATCGCGGCGTCCTGCGCATCCTTCAACGCGTCCTCGGGAGACTTGTCGCCGAGCAGCGCCGCGGTGATGGCGTTGTTCAGCTCGTTCTGGATCTCCTGCCCCGCGGGCGACGAGCCGAACGACTTCCCGTAGTCGACCACGTCGTAGAACGTGGAGATCACCTGGTCGAAGCCCGCGTTGCCGCTCTCGGTCACGAACTTCTCGCGGATGGCCTGGTCGGCCGAGGGCGAGCCGGTGAACAGCCCGGTGTTGATGCCGCCCTCCTCCTCGATGGTCTTCGCCCGCGCGTCGCCCGCCGCCATCCACGCGTCGTCCGAGGTGAGGTTCACCATCCACGCGCACGCTGTCGCGGGGTTCTTCGCCCCGACGGGGATCACGAACGCCGTGCCGGACGCGACCGAGAACGGCTCCCCGTCGCTGTTGAGGAACGGCACCGCCTCCAACTGGATCTGGTCGGCGTAGGGGCTGAGCACGTTGGGGTACCACTGGGCGTTCACCTGCGAGCCGACCTGCTGCGCCACGAACTGGTTCTGGTCGCCGAATGCGTCGAACGAGTCGGTGAAGCTCTTCACCGCCGCGAAGCCGCCCTGCGCGTCGGTGATCTGCTTGAGCATCTCGATGCCCGCGACGTTGCTCGGGTCGTCCAGGGTGGGGGCGCCGTCGGCGTCGTTGAGCTGACCGCCCATGCCGAGGATCCACAGCCCCGCCTGTCCGGTGGCGACCGGGTCGAAGCCGAGCCGCGACGGCACGCCGCCCGACTCCTGGTACATCTTCGCGATCGCGCCGAGCAGCACGTCGGGCTGCGAGGTGTCGATCTCCTCCGCGGTCACCCCGGCCTCGTCGAGCACGGCCTTGTTCAGCAGGATCGCCGGCGGCTGGTAGAACTGCGGCACCGCCCACACCGCATCCTCGTAGGTCACGTCGTCGACCACGAACGGGTACCAGTGGTCGCGCGGCGTCACGTCCTGCGCGGCGAAGCACTCGTCGAGCGGCATGATGAGGTCTTGCGCGGCGTAGGTCGTGACGTAGCGGCGGTCCATCTGCACCACGTCGGGCACGTCACCGCTCGCGATGCGGGTGGTGAACTTCTGCGCGTCGAAGGCCGTCGCGTCGAGGTCGACCTTCACGTCGCTCAACTGCTCTGCCGCATAGTCCATGCGCGAGGTGCCGACGTCGTCGGCGTTCTCGAACCCCCACGCCTTCAGCGTGCCGCTCGGCTCCGCACCGAAGTCGGCGTCGGCGGCCTGGTCTCCCCCTCCTCCCCCGCCGCAGCCGGCGAGGACGAGGACGGATGCGGCGGTGACCGCGGTGATTCCCCACATGCGTGTGCGCATGACTGCTCCTTTTCGATCGGTGGTGCGTTGTCAGCCCTTGCGCCCCTGGGTGGCGACGCCCTCGATGAAGGAGCGCTGCCCGAAGGCGAAGAGGATGAGCATCGGCAGCGTCACCAGCAGCGACGCGACCATGACGTACTGGTAGTCGCCGTGGCCTCCCGCCGTGGGGCTGTACTTGGTCATGGCGTAGGCGATGCCGAGCGGGGCGGTGAACTGGTCGACCGACCCGGCGTTGAGGTAGATGAGCGCGGCCTGCAGGTTGTTCCAGCTGGCCTGGAACTCGAACAGGAACACGATCACGAACGACGGGATCGACAGCGGCATCGCGATCCGCCAGAACAGGCCCCACGCACTCGCCCCGTCGAGCCGCGCCGCCTCGAACAGCTCCCGCGGCAGCCCGAGGAAGAACTGCCGTTGCAGGAAGATGTAGAACGCCGACCCGAACAGGTTCATGCCCCACAGCGGCACCCACGTGCCCAGCAGCCCGGTCTCCTTCCAGATCAGGTAGATCGGGATCATGGTCACCGCGCCGGGCAACATCATGGTCGCGAGCACAAGGCCGAACAGCAGGCCGCGGCCGGGGAAGCGGAAGTACGCGAAGCCGAACGCCACGATCGAGCTGGAGATCGCCACGGTCCCCGCGGCCAGCAGGGCGATGGCGATGCTGTTGCCCATCCAGCTCAGCAGCGGCAGCTGGTTCCACACCTCGACGTAGTTCTCCGGCACGAACGTCTTCGGGATGAGGGCGTTGTCGAACACCTCGCCGCGCGGCTTGAGGCTCGCCGCGATCAGCCACACGAACGGGTAGAGGAACAGCAACCCGAACAGCACGAGGATCACGTTCAGCACGATGCGGCCGGCGAGGCTCTTCGGCTGGTGGAGCCGTCGGCGCCAGCGCCCGCGCGTGGGGACCGTGGTGGTGAACGTGCCGGGGCTCTTCTCCCGCTCGACCTCGACGGGTTCCGGGCGCAGTGTCTGCGACATCAGCGGTCTCCCTCGTAGTAGACGAAGCGGTTGCCGACCTTCACCTGGATCAGGGTGATCAGCATGATGATCACGAACAGCAGCCACGCCATCGCCGCCGCGAATCCGAAGTTGAACTGCCGGAACGCCTGCTGGAACAGGTAGATCGCGTAGAACAGCGACGCCTCCGGCGAGGAGTTGCTCTGGTCGCGCCAGAACAGCAGGTACGCCTGGTCGAAGATCTGGAACGCGGCGATCGACAGCACGATCACGTTGAAGAACATCGCCCCGGAGATCATCGGCAGGGTGATCGAGAAGAACTTGCGGACGGGCCCCGCGCCGTCGAGCGACGCCACCTCGTACAGCTCGACCGGCACGTTCTTCAGCGCCGCGAGGAAGATCACCATCGTCCCCGCGACCGTCCACAGCGTCATCATCACGATGCTCGGCTTCACCCACGCCGGGTCGACCAGCCACTGCGGCCCCTCGATGCCGAACAGCCGGAGGAACTGGTTCACCGCGCCGGAGTTGCCGTTGAGCAGCAGGAAGAACACCGCCGCCGTCGCGACCGCCGGGGTCATCTTCGGCAGGTAGTACAGCACCCGGAAGAACCCGGCGCCCCGGCCGACCCGGTTGAGCAGCATCGCCAGCACCAGCGCGAACACGATCTCCAGCGGCACGGCCATCACCACGTAGAAGAGGGTGTTCGCGAGCGAGACCCCCACCCGCGGGTCGTCGAACAGGTTGGCGTAGTTGTCGATGCCGATCGGGCGGGCGGTGTTCGTGGCCAGGTTGTAGCTGCTGAACGAGATGTAGAGGCTGTAGATCATCGCGCCGGCCGTGAACACCAGGAACCCGATGATCCAGGGCGAGATGAACAGGTACCCCGCGAGGGCCTCGCGGCGGTTGTAGCGATCGCGCGTGCGTGGCGTCCGTGCCATCCACCCGCTCCTTCCCTGCGATGATCCGGCGTGCGAGGGCACGCCGGAGAGACCGTGGTGCCCGGGCTGCCGGGCACGCGCGATGCCGGATCGGGGCCGCCCGTGCTGCGCGACGGGGGGAGGCGCAGTCGGCGGTCCGAGCCTTGAATCGGACAGTAGGACCGGAGAAGCGTTTCGCCACGGGGCTTGCGCAGAACCGTTTCCTGTGGTTCACCTGGACGCGCCTTCGACGGCCGCACCACGCCGCCGATATTCCGCCTAGGATGACCGGAAGTGACCGTAGGAGGGGCGGGCGATGTTCGACGAGCGACGGCGCCAGGCAGCGCTCGAGGAACTGGGGATCCTTGACACACCACCGGACGAGCGAGTGGACCGGGTGGCGCGACTGGCGAAAGAAATGTTCGGGGTACCGATGGTCAGCGTCTCGCTGATCGACCGGGACAGGCAATGGCGCAAGGCGCAGATCGGCCTCGGGGGGAACGAGGCCCCGCGCGAGGACTCGTTCTGCGACTACACCGTGTCGCAGGACCGGACGGTGGTGGTGGAAGACGCGAGCGCCACCGACCTCTTCGCCGACAACCCGTTCGTGACGGGCGACCCGCACCTGCGGTTCTACGCCGGGCACCCGCTGCACGCCCCGGGCGGAGAGCCCATCGGCACCCTGTGCGTGCTCGACACCGAGCCACACGTGCTCACCGACTCGCAGCAGGATCTGCTCCGCGACCTCGCGTTCTGGGTGCAGACCGAGCTCGCGCAGGACGCCGACATCGACCACGCCGGGGTCGTGCAGCAGGCGTTGCGGCCCCGCGTACTGCCCGAGGTCGAGGGCTACACGATCGCGGCCGGCGCGGCCCCGCGGGGCATGCTCGCCGGCGACTACTTCGACTTCTCGCGGCACGGCGACGCCCTGCGCGTGACCCTGGCCGATGCGATGGGCAAGGGCACCGGGCCCGCGCTCGTGGCGGCCACGGTGCGCGCGTCGCTGCGCACGGCCCCGGAGCGTCCGCTCACCACGGCCGTCGCCGACGTCGACCGGCTCCTGGAGGACGACCTCGCCGACACGTCGATGTTCGTCACCGCGGTGGTCGCCGAGCTGCAGCCCTCGACCGGGGAGCTGCAGGTGATCGATGCGGGGCACAGTCTCGCGTTCGTGATCCGCGCCGACCGCTCCTGGACCCCGCTGCGCTCCACCAACCTGCCGCTGGGCATGGGCATGGGCGTCGCCGACCCGCGGGAGCCGATCACGACGACGCTGGAGGCGGGCGACACCTTCATCTGCTGCAGCGACGGCCTGCTCGACGTGCTCGACGAGGACGACCCCTTCGCACACGTCGACCGCGTGCTCGCCGCACTCGGCCCCGACGGCGCGGTGCAGGAGGCGCTGCGGCTGGCGAACTCGGACGAGCGCGCCACCGACGACATCACCGTCGTGGTGGTGCGGAGGGACTCGTGACCGCCCGGTTCGCGACCATCCGCATCCTCGCGCTGCTGTCGGTGCTGCTCGGCGTCAACTACGTCGCCTGGCGCTGGCTGGAGTCGGTGAACTGGTCGGCGTGGTGGATCGCCGTGCCGCTCGTGATCGCCGAGACCTACAGCCTCATCGACACGTTCCTGTTCTGCCTGACGATGTGGCGCGCCAAGGAGCGCCCGGCCCCGGTGTCGCCGCCGCAGGGCACGGTCGACGTGTTCATCACCACGTACGACGAGCCGATCGAGCTCGTCATGACCACCGCGCGGGCGGCGAAGCGCATCGCCTACCCGCACACGACGTGGATCCTCGACGACGGGGCGCGCCCCGAACTGGAGGCCGAGGCCCGCGCCGCCGGTGTCGCCTACCTCACCCGCTCGGAGGACTGGACGGGAAAGCCCCGGCACGCCAAGGCCGGCAACCTCAACAGCGCCCTGTTCCAGACCGACGGCGAGTTCCTGCTCATCCTCGACGCCGACCAGGTGCCCGACCCGCTGATCCTGCACCGCACGCTCGGCTACTTCGCCGACGACCCCGAGGTCGCGCTCGTGCAGACGCCGCAGTGGTTCGTGAACGTCGACGAGGCCGACCCGCTCGGCAGTCAGGCACCGCTGTTCTACGGCCCCATCCAGCAGGGCAAGGACGGCTGGAACGCCGCGTTCTTCTGCGGCTCCAACGCCGTGCTGCGGCGTGAGGCGCTCATGCAGCTCGGCATCGTCGGCTACGTGCGCGAGGTGACGGAGTCGGCCGCGAAGGCGCTCAAGACCTCCGAGACCCTGATCGCGAAGGAGGCGGAGGCCGCGACCGACCCCGCCCTGGCGACCGAGCTCGGGGCGCTGCGCATCGCGATCTCGCGCGGCCGGAAAGACCTCGCCGCCGGGGAATCGGTCGCCGAGGTGGCGGCACGCGTCGGCGACGCCGTCGACAACGCCTCCCGCATCCTGGTCGCGCACGACCTGGACGGCATCCGCGCCGACCTGGCCGAGATCGGCGCGCTGCCGATGCAGCACGACGCCGAGCTCGGACTCGTCGTGGTCGACGAGGCCGGGCTCGACGCCCTGGCGGCGTCGGACCTGTCGCCCATCACCGCGGTGGAGGCCGTGCGCGGACTGCTTAACACGCTGCGGCTCGACCGCGGCGACGAGGCGCAGCCGATCCTCCCGCTCGCCACGATCTCGGTCACGGAAGACATGGCGACCGCGATGCAGCTGCACGCCCTCGGCTGGCGCAGCGTCTACCACCACGAGATCCTGGCCCACGGGCTCGCCCCGGAAGACCTGCGCACCATGCTCACGCAGCGCCTGCGGTGGGCACAGGGCACGTTGCAGGTGATGCTGCGCGACAACCCGCTCGCCAAGCGCGGCCTCTCGGTCGGGCAGCGGCTGATGTACTTCGCCACGATGTGGAGCTACCTGTCGGGCTTCGCGGCGATCGTCTACCTCGCCGCGCCCGTGATCTACCTGGTGTTCGGGGTGCTCCCGGTGACCGCGTGGTCGGTGGACTTCTTCGCGCGGTTCCTGCCGTACTTCCTCATCAACCAGGCGCTGTTCCTCGTGGTCGCGAAGGGCGTGAAGACCTGGCGCGGCCAGCAGTATTCGCTCGCCCTGTTCCCGGTGTGGATCCGTGCCTGCTGGACGGCCTTCGCGAACGTCGTGCTCGGCCGGCCGCTGTCGTTCGCCGTCACCCGCAAGGACGGCCGCGACCCGCGCGGCGTGCCGTGGGGCGAGATCTGGCCGCAGCTCACCGCCATGATCGTGCTCGCCGTCGCGCTCGTGATCGGGGTGGTGCGGGTGTTCCTCGGCACGGCCGACGGCACGGGCACCCTCGTCAACACCGCCTGGGTGCTGTACGACCTCGTCGTGCTCAGCGTGATCATCCAGGCCGCCCGGTACCGCGGTCCCGCCGCGGCCATCCTCGAGAAGGAGTCGAATGAACGTCAGCACTGACACCAGGGACGGCTACGCCGTCGTCGCCATCACGGGGCGCCTCACCGCGTCCGGCGCACCCCTGCTGCGCAACGCCGTGAGCGACCTCGTCGCCGCGGGGCAGCCGCGCATCGCGATCGACCTCAGCGGCACCGAGTTCGTCGACTCCTCGGGCCTCGGCGCCCTCGTCGGCGGGCTCAAGAGCGCCCGCGTGGCCGGGGGCGACCTGCGGATCGCGGCCGTGCCGGAGGCCGTGCGCACGGTGCTCCACCTGACCAACCTGGATCGCGTGCTGCGCGACTACCCGACGCCGGAATCGGCGTTCGATGGCCGCTGAGGTCCGGGCGTTCCACGTCGACGGGCCCGCCGGGCTCGCCCTGGTCGACAGCGCGCTCGACGCGCTCGACCGGCTCTGGGCCGACGGTCCGGAGATCCCCGCCGAGGACCAGGTGCTGTTCGCGCTGGCCGTCAGCGAAGTGACCACCAACATCGCGCAGCACAACGAGCGCACCGACGTGGTGTTCAGCGTCGACGTGCGTGTCTCGGCGGACGAGCTGCGCGCCTACATCCGCGACACCGCGCCGCCCGCCCCGATCGACTGGGACACCGTGTCCATGCCGGGCGAGGACAGCGAGAGCGGGCGCGGCCTGGCACTGTCGCAGGCCGCGCTCGACGAGTTCCGGCACGTGCCGGGCGACGCCGGAAACACGTGGGTGCTGGTGCGGCGGGTCGGCGTCGACCGGGGCGAGGGCTGAGCGGTCAGGCGAGCCAGGCGGGAGCTCGGCCCCGCAGCACGGCTCCGTCGATCGAGAAGCGCCCGGCACCGGTGAGCGCGAGGGCCAGAGCGGCCGCGCCCAGCACGGCCACGAACTCGTAGCCGCCCTCGCCCACCCAGAGACCGGCGGGCAGGTGCACGAGCACGAGCGCGACCAGCATGTCGATCGCGAGCACCACGCCGACCGGGCGGGTGAACAGCCCGAGCATCAGCAGGATGCCGCCGATCAGCTCGACGAAGGCGACCACGGGCGCGGCGATCTCCGCGAACGGCACACCCATGCCGGCGAAGCTGCCGATGGTTCCGGGGATCGTGTACTCGAAGATCTTCTGGGCGCCGTGGGCGGCGAAGATCGCACCGGTGACGACCCGGAGGATCAGGAGTCCCAGCGAGGGGGCGGGGCGGTGGGCAGTGGTGTTCGTCATGAGGAGTTCTTCCGTCGTGGCAGGACACCCGCGCGCGGCGCGGACCAGGGGGTTCCCTGCCCCCACGCTAGGAAGAGCGGCTTTCCATCCCCTGAACGTGTCGGGCTCAGGTCACGCCGAGCCGCGCGGGTGCCACAGCACCAGCTCGGTCGAGCGACGCAGCCGTCGTCCGCCGGGCATCGGGACCACGCCGGACGAGCCGGCCGCGAACACCCGCACGCCCGGGCGGTTCTCCCGCTCGGCGCGCAGCGCGGCCTCGAGCGCGACGACGCGCCCGCGCAGCATCCGGTTCTCGTCCTCCAGGTCGAGGAGCTTGGCGATCGCGGGCAGGCTCATCCCCTCGGAGGAGAGCTGCGCGACCTCCCGCAGCTGCTCGATGTTCCGCGACGAATACCGCCGGGAGCCGCCCGGCGTGCGGCCGGGCACCACGAGCCCGATGCGGTCGTACTGGCGGAGGGTCTGCGGGTGCAGGCCCGACAGCTCGGCGGCCGCGGCGATCGCGAAGACGGGGGTGTCGGCGTCCATCACGCACTCCACCCCCGTCCCTCGGCGTTCGCACTCATCGGCGGGCCTTCGCCATCAACTCCGCCCGCGGGTTCTCCTGCGGCTCCAGCTGCTGGAACTTCTCCAGCGCCTCGCGCGCGGCGTCGTCGAGGTGCGTCGGCACCGCGACCTGGAGCTCGGCGAGCAGGTCGCCCGTGCCCTTGGAGGTCGCGACACCGCGGCCCTTGACGCGCAGCACGCGCCCGGACGGAGTGCCAGGGGCGACGCGCAGCTTGACCACGTCACCGCCGAGCGTCGGCACCTCGATGGTGGCACCGAGCGTGGCCTCGGTGAACGTGACCGGCACGACCACGCGGAGGTTGAGGCCGTCGCGCGTGAACACGGGGTGCGGTCGCACCGTGATCTGCACCACGATGTCACCGCTCTCCCCGCCGTCCGGCGACGGACGACCCCGGCCGCGCAGCCGGATCTTCTGCCCGTCGGCGACGCCCGCGGGGATCTTCACCTTGAACGGCTTGCCGTCCTCACCCTGCAGCGTGATGGTCTCACCCTGCACGGCGGTGGTGAAGTCGAGCGTGGTGCGCGCGGTCACGTCGGCGCCGCGCTGCGGTCCGCCGAAGCCGCGGAACCCGCCGCTCGGCTGACCGAACCGGCCGCCGCCGAAGCCGCTGCCCTGCCCCTGGTTGAACATCGCGAAGATGTCCTCGAAGTCGGCGCTCTGGCCTCGCCCCTGCTGTCCGAACCGGCTGAAGACGTCTTCGAACCCGCCCGCCCCGGAACCGCTGGCGGTGAAGCGGGCGCCCGAGCCCATGGCGCGGATCTCGTCGTACTCCTTGCGCTGCTCGGGGTCGGAGAGCACCGAGTAGGCCTCGCTGATCTCCTTGAACTTGGCCTCGGCCTTCGCATCGCCCTGATTGGAGTCGGGGTGATACTTGCGCGCGAGCTTGCGGTACGTCTTCTTGAGGTCAGCGTCGCTGACGTCCTTCGTGACCCCGAGGGTCTTGTAGAAGTCCTTGTCGAACCAATCCTGGCTGGCCATCGATCACCTACTCCGCAGGGACGGCGACGACGACCTTCGCGGGACGCAGCTCGACGTCGCCCAGGCGGTACCCCACCTCGACGACCTCGAGCACCGTGGCCTTCTCGACGCCGGGGGTCGGCTGCTGGAAGATGGCCTCGTGGCGCTGCGGGTCGAATTCCTCGCCCTTGTCGCCGTAGGCCACGACTCCGAGACGCTCCACCACGGCGCGCACCTTGTCGGCGATCACGGCGAAGGGGGTGCCCTCCACCAGGTCGCCGTGCTGTTCGGCGCGGCCCAGGTCGTCGAGCACGGGGATGAGGCCCTTGGCGGCCTCGCCCTTGGCGCGCTCGATCTCGATCTGGCGCTGTTCCTCGGTGCGGCGGCGGTAGTTGGCGTACTCGGCCTGCAGGCGCTTGAGGTCGTTCAGCAGCGTCGACTCGAGGTCGGCGAGCACGGCGTCTTCCGCCGCGGCCTCGCCGGTCTGCGTCGCGCCCAGGATGTCGTCCACCGTCAGGTCGTCGGGGGCGCCGTCGACCGGCGTCTCGTCCGACCCTTCGGCGGCCTGCGCCTCGCGGGAGTCCGGGTTCTGCGGCGCGGGGCCGGACGCCTGAGCGTCCGACCCCTCGCTGCGACCTTCGGCGGACTCAGGATTCTGGTTCTCGTCGAAGTTCTTGTCGGTCATGGTTACTTCTTCTCGTCCTCGTCGTCGACGACCTCGGCGTCGATGACGTCTTCCTCGGAGGAGGGGGCGTCACCGGCCGGGGCCTCGCCGTCAGCCGAAGCGCCGGCGGCGGCATCCGCCTGCGAGGAGGCGTAGATCGCCTCGCCGAGCTTGGACTGCGACTGGTTGAGCTTCTCGAACGCGGTCTTCACGGCCTCGTCGTCGTCGCCGGCCAGGGCCGTCTTGAGGGCATCGACATCGCCCTTGACCTCGGTCTTGACGTCGTCGGGGAGCTTGTCCTCGTTCTCGGAGATCAGCTTCTCGATCGAGTACGCCAGGGTCTCGGCCTGGTTGCGGGTCTCGGCGGCCTCACGGCGCGCCTTGTCCTCGGCGGCGTGCTCCTCGGCCTCGCGCACCATGCGCTCGATGTCTTCCTTCGACAGCGACGAGCCGCCGGAGATGACGATCGACTTCTCGGTGCCGGTGCCCTTGTCCTTCGCGGACACGTGCACGATGCCGTTGGCGTCGATGTCGAACGTGACCTCGATCTGCGGGATGCCGCGGGGCGCCGGGGCGATGCCGGTCAGCTCGAACGTGCCGAGCGGCTTGTTGTCGCGCGTGAAGTCGCGCTCGCCCTGGAAGACCTGGATCGCGACGGACGGCTGGTTGTCGTCGGCCGTGGTGAAGGTCTCGCTGCGCTTCGTCGGGATGGCCGTGTTGCGCTCGATGAGCTTGGTCATCATGCCGCCCTTGGTCTCGATGCCGAGGGAGAGCGGGGTCACGTCGATGAGCAGGACGTCCTTGCGCTCGCCCTTCAGCACACCGGCCTGCAGAGCCGCACCGACGGCCACGACCTCGTCGGGGTTCACGCCCTTGTTGGCCTCCTTGCCGGTCTCGCGCTTGACGAGCTCGGCGACGGCGGGCATGCGGGTCGATCCACCCACGAGCACGATGTGGTCGATGTCGGACACCTTGATGCCGGCCTCGCGGATCACGTCCTCGAACGGCTTCTTGGTGCGGTCGAGCAGGTCCTTCGTGAGGTCCTCGAACTTCGCGCGGGTGATGGTCTCGCTCAGCGACACCGGGCCGGACTCGGTCAGCGACAGGTACGGCAGGTTGATGCTGGTCGAGGTGGAGCTGGAGAGCTCCTTCTTGGCCTGCTCCGCGGCCTCCTTGAGGCGCTGCAGCGCGATCTTGTCGCCCGAGACGTCGACGCCCGTGGTCTCCTTGAACTGCTTGATCAGGTAGTCGACGAGGCGCTGGTCCCAGTCGTCTCCACCGAGGCGGTTGTCACCGGCGGTGGCGCGCACCTGGATCGTGGAGAAGTCGTCGTCCTTGCCCACCTCGAGGAGGGAGACGTCGAACGTTCCGCCACCGAGGTCGAAGACGAGGATGAGCTCGTCTTCCTTGCCCTTGTCGAGGCCGTAGGCGAGGGCCGCCGCGGTCGGCTCGTTGATGATGCGGAGCACGTTGAGGCCCGCGATCTCACCGGCCTCCTTGGTGGCCTGGCGCTCGGCGTCGTTGAAGTACGCGGGGACGGTGATGACCGCGTCGGTCACGGTGTCGCCCAGGTACGACTCGGCGTCGCGCTTGAGCTTCTGGAGGATGCGCGCGGAGATCTCCTGCGGCGTCCACTTCTTGCCGTCGACCTCGAAGGTCCAGTCGGTGCCCATGTGGCGCTTGACCGAGGCGATGGTCCGGTCGACGTTGGTGACGGCCTGGCGCTTCGCGGTCTCGCCGACGAGCACCTCCCCGTCCTTGGTGAAGGCCACGACCGAGGGGGTCGTGCGGAAGCCTTCGGCATTGGCGATGACCTTGGGCTCGCCGCCCTCGAGGACGCTGACGACGGAGTTGGTGGTTCCGAGGTCGATACCGACAGCACGTGCCATGTGTTCTCTCCTTTGTTGGGAAGTCTGTTGTGGTTCGGAAAACCTGCGGCGATCAGGGAAACCTGAGTCGCGATGGCTCAAGTGTACTCCGGCCGCACGACCGTGTCAAACAAACTTGATATGGCTCGGCTCAACTTTGTATCGCCGGGGTCGACGGAGTGTCCGGACCCCCATGGGGCCGGAGGGAGAGGATCCGGAACCAGTCCGGATCCGGCTCACTTGCCGCCGGGAGGACCGATCAGCAGCAGGATCACGTAGAGCGCGACGATGCCCACGACCAGCAGCACCGCGAGCACCCACGGGCGGCGGAGGAACCAGCGCATCGGCCGGTCGTACCAGCGGCGGTCGCGGGGGTCGTCGGTGGGGTCGAGCCGCCAGTCGCCGCGCAGCCGACCGGAGCGGTGCAGCCAGATCTCCATCGGGATGGTGGCGTAGGGGATCACGGCGCTCGCCACCGCCAGTACGCCGACGCCCGGGTGCCAGCGCTGATTGAGCGCGACCAGGACGGCGGTGGCGGCATAGGCGAGGAACACGAAGCCGTGGATGCCGCCGCCGACCGTGACCACGACCCCGGGGGCGCCGACCGCCCTGGCGATGATCGCGGCGATCAGGATCGTCCAGGTGATCGCCTCCGCGATCGCCAGGACACGGTACAGACGGCCAGGGGTGCGGAACACGGGACTCCTCGGGTGGGGTACCCCTCCAGAGTATCCGCGCCGTCCGCGGGCGCCGAATCGCAGCACCCGCCGTTCCCACCGGAATACCGGACGAGGGAGGGGCGTTGCCGAAGGCATGGTGACAGTGGACGCGGACGCGCTCTCGCACGTGCTCGACGCCGTGGAGCTGCGGGTCGGCGTGGCGCGGCGCATCCCGCTCGCCGCCGGAGGGCTGCTCCCGATCCCGGCCGGGCCCACGACGCTCGTCTACCTCGCATCGGGCAGCGTGCAGGGGCATCCGCCCCTCGGCGACGGCTGCCGCCTCGGCGTCGACCCCGACTCCCGCCGCCTCACCCTCGAGCCCCGAGAGCGCCGCGACCACCTGGTCGCCGGTGACGCGTTCCTCACCCTCGGCCGCACCGCGTTCGTGCTGGAGGCCGACCGCGACACCACGCTCATGGTGGTCGACCTCGAGTTCGCCGACGCCACCTCACCGCTGCCCGCCCTCCTGCCGCCGTTCCTCACCGTCACCGGATTCGACGCGCTCGAGCCCGCGGCCGCCGCGCTCGCCGAGAACATGGGCCTCGTCGACCCCGCGGCCTCCCCCGCCCGGCAGGGCGACCCCGTGATCTGCCGCATGATGGCGAAGACCGTGCTGATGTCGGTCATCCGCGCCTGGGCCGCCAACGGCTGCGCACCCGCGGGCTGGCCCTCGCTGTCGAACGACCCGTTCCTCGACCGCGTGGTCGACGCCATCCACCAGGAGCCAGGACGCGACTGGACGGTCGAGCGCCTCGCGGCCATCGGCGCCATGTCGCGCTCCACCTTCGCCGAGCGGTTCCGCGTCGCGGTCGGCCGCTCCCCCGCCGACTACGTCACGGAGGTGCGCATCGACGCGGCCAAGCGCCTGCTCGACGCCGGGCGCTCCGTGTCGGACGTGTCGCGCGAACTCGGCTACGCGTCCGACGAGGGCTTCAGCCGCGCATTCCGCCGCCGCACGGGTATGACCCCGTCGTCCTGGCGTTCCGCCGCTCGCACTCCCGCCCTGGTCTGAGCGCCGACCCCCGCCGCCGACGTCCCGGTGACCGATCGCGTCTCAGCCCGATCTCGATGGCGGGCTGCCCACGACTCCGCAGATCCGCGGCGATGCGACTGCTCGGGCGACGGGCAGGCGACACATCGCCGGGAAACTGCGGAGTTGTGAACCGGAACCGCGGGAGGCGGCGCCGCCCCTTGTGCCCCGTCAGCCCCGCGTGCTCAGCCGGTTCGACAGGCCGAACAGCACCGCACCCGCGAGCAGCGACACCGCGCCGATCACGTAGGCGAGCTCCACGCTCAGCGTGTCGACGAGCAGCCCGCCCAGACCCGCGGCGAGGGTGATCGCACCCTGGAACCCGACGACCACGAGGCTGCCGCCCGCCTCCAGGCGATCCGGCATGCGGTGCCCGACCCACGTGTTGATCACGATCAGCCACGACGAGAAGACGAAGCCCCAGACGAGCACGACCACGCCGACGCCGATGATCGACCCGGAGAAGAGGATCATCGAGATGACCGCGGCCGCGATCACGAGCGGCGCGAACACGGCGAAGAACGCGAACGACCGGTCGATCACCAGCCCGATCGAGATGTTGCCGAGGAGACCGCCGACGCCGAACAGCGCCAGCAGCACCACGATGGTCGAGGCGTCGACGTCGGGGATGCGCTCGAGCGCCAGCCGCACGTACGTGTAGGCGAGGAAGTGCCCGAGCACCACGAGGACGTGCCCGACCATGCCCAGCCCGATACCGGGGCGGCGGACCGTGTCGACGAGCAGCCGCAGGCTCGACGCCCGCTCGGCCGGCACCGCCGGCAGCGCCCAGCGCAGCGCGACCGCCAGCACCACCATCAGCACGCCGGCGAGCGCGAACACCATCCGCCAGTCGACGACCTCGCTGAGCATCACGCCGATCGGCACCCCGGCGACCGTGGCCAGCGACACCCCGGCCGAGGTGAACATGACCCCGCGGCCCAGGTGCTCCGGCCCCGCGAGCCGTGCGGCGACCGTGATCGACATGGTCCAGTAGGCGCTGATCGCCGCGCCCAGCAGGAACCGGGCGGCGAGCACGAGCAGCAGGTTCGGCGCGATCGCGACCACGAGGTTCGACACGGCCGCGGCGAGCGCCATCCACACCAGCAGCGACCGGCGGTCGAGGCGCGGGAACATCAGCCCGATCGTGGGCGCGACGACGAGTCCCACCAGCGCCGTGACCGTGACCGTCTGCCCCGCCTGACCCGGGGTGACCCCGAGGCCGTCGGCCATCTCGGTGAGGACACCGTTGGGGAGGAACTCGGCGGTCACGAGCAGGAAGCCCATGATCATGAGCGCGATGAGTCCGCCGTAGCGGATGCGGTCGGCCCGGGTGGGCGCCGCGGTGGGGACGGGGGCAGTCGTGGTCATGCTTCCACCCTTCCGGCGCCCGTGCGTCCGCGCCCGACCGGTCGTCCGCCGCGTCCGACCGATCGTCCGACCCTGGACACGCGCCCGCGCACCCCCGTAGGCTCGTCGTCGCACCGGGAGTCGCCCGGGAAGCCCGAGCAGAAGGAGGCGATGAGATGAACACCGTCGTCGTCGCGCCCTTCGCCGACCACCTTCCCCTCGAGGCCGCCCGCTCCTGATCGCCGTGCGGCCTCCCTTCCCGGAGCCACACCGTGACCGATCCCTCCGCTTCCCCGGAAGCCGCGTCCTTCGACGCCTCCCCCTTCGATTCCCTCGAGACCTCCCTGTCCTTCGCCGACGTCGAACCCGGTGACGGGCAGCGCTGGACCACCTGGCCCTCCGCCACCCCGACCGAGCGCGGCCCCGAGCCGCGGCCCGCGTGGGTCGTGACCTCGGCGGGCGCGCTCGACACCGAGCTCGGCATCCTCAAGACGGGCAAGGAGGCCGACGTGTTCCTGCTCGAACGCGCCGTTCCCGACGACCCCACGCAGCGCACGCTGCTGGCGGCGAAGCGCTACCGCGGCGAGGAGAACCGGAGCTTCCACCGCTCCGCCGTGTACACGGAGGGCCGCAGCACCCGGAACACCCGCGACACCAGGGCCCTGGCCCGCAAGTCGGAGCACGGGCGCGCGGTGGCTGCGGCGCAGTGGTCGTTCGCGGAGTTCGAGGCGCTGTGCCGCCTGTGGCAGCTCGGCGCCCCGGTGCCCTACCCCGTGCAGGTGAGCGGGACCGAGGTGCTCATGGAGTTCCTCGGCGATGACGACGGCACCGCAGCCCCGCGCCTCGCGCAGGTGCGCGCCGACCGCGACACCCTGCAGGAGCACTACGCGCAGGTGGTCGAGCTCATGCGGGTGTTCGCCGCGGCGGGTTTCGCGCACGGCGACCTGTCCGCGTACAACCTGCTCGTGCACCAGGGGCGGGTGCGGGTGATCGACCTGCCGCAGATCGTGGACGTGATCGCGAACCCGCAGGGGCTCGACCTGCTGCACCGCGACTGCGTGAACGTGTGCGACTGGTTCGCGCGGCGCCGCGTGGAGTGCGACGCCGAGGAGCTGTTCGCCGACCTGCTCGCGGCGCTGTACTGACCCGTCGTGTCAGGAGGCCAGGCGGGCGGCCAGCAGCGTCACGAGCTCGTACACCACGTGGCTCGCGGCGATCCCGGTCATCTGCGCGTGGTCGTAGGCGGGCGACACCTCCACGACGTCGGCGCCCACGATGTCGCGGTCGCGCAGCGCGCGGAGGATGCGCAGCAGCTCACGGCTCGTGAGTCCTCCCGCCTCGGGGGTCCCGGTGCCGGGGGCGTGCGCGGGGTCGAGCACGTCGATGTCGATCGACACGTACAGCGGCTTGTCGCCGATGCGCGTGAGGATCCGGTCGATCGCGGCTTCGACGCCGTGCTCCTCGATGTACTCGCTCGACACGATCGAGAACCCCAGGCGCTCGTCGTCCTCCAGGTCCTGCTTGGAGTAGAGGGGTCCGCGCGTGCCCACGTGGCAGCTGGCGGTGAGGTCGATCAGCCCCTCCTCGCTCGCGCGGCGGAAGGGCGTGCCGTGCGTGATGGGCGCGCCGAAGTAGGTGTCCCACGTGTCGAGGTGCGCGTCGAAGTGCAGCACCGCGACCGGCCCGTGCTTCGCGGCCACGGCGCGCAGCAGCGGCAGGGCCACGGTGTGGTCGCCGCCGATCGTCACGATGCGCTGCACCTGCTCGCCGAGCGCCGTCGCCGCGCGCTCGACCTCGGTCACGGCCTCGGTGAGGTCGAAGGGGTTCACGGGGATGTCGCCCGCGTCGACGACCTGCGCGAGCTGGAAGGGCGACACGTCCTGCGCCGGGTTGTACGGGCGCAGCAGACGCGACGACTCCCGCACGTGCGACGGACCGAACCGCGTGCCGGGGCGGTAGCTCACACCGGAGTCGAACGGGATCCCCACCACGGCGATGTCGGCGCGCGGCACGTCTTCGATGCGGGGCAGGCGGGCGAAGGTGGCGATGCCGGAGTACCGCGGGTTCACGGAGGCGTCGACGGGGCCGATGGTGTCGGTCATTTCTCGTTCCTGTTCGTTCGGGGTGTCGAAGGGCTCAGAGGGCGTGCTGCGGCAGGTGCACGAGCTGCACGCCGCCCGCGGCGATGGCGGCGCGGATGCTCGGGGCGATGTCGTCGCGTCTCTCGACACGATGCCCGGTCGCGCCGAACGCGGTGGCGAGCGCGGCCCAGTCGGGCTGCACCAGATCCACGCCGATCGGGGCCATGCCGCGGTCGACCTCGTTCTGGCGGATCTCGGCGTAGCCGCCGTTGTCGACGCACACGACCGTGAGGTCGAGGCGCTGCTCGACCGCGGTGACGAGCTCGTTCACGCAGAACATGAGCGCGCCGTCGCCGATCACCGTGACCACGGGGCGCTCGGTCTGCGCGACCGCGGCGCCGATCGCGGCCGGCAGCCCGTAGCCGAGCGTGGCATAGGTGGGCGTGTAGAGCAGGGAGTGCGGATGCTCCTGTCGCAGCACGCTGCCCAGCGCCGTGTACACGATCTGCGACGAGTCGCCCGCCACGATCGCGTCGTCGGGCAGTGCCGCGGCGATCACCTCCGCGAGCGCCACCGTCTCGGGGGCCGTGGCGCGGGACTCGTCCTCGATCGCGGCCCGTTCGGCCGACAGGTCGCGCGGCGTCGGGGCCGTGTCGGGCAGCAGCGGCAGCAGGGCATCGGTCACCGCGGCCGCGTCGCCCGTGATCCCGACGGTCGCGGTGAGGTTCTTGTCGCGCTGCGCCGGGGAGATGTCGATGCGGATCACAGCGCCGCGGGCCTCGAGGCGCGGGGCCCACAGCTCCGCCTCCCCGAGCTTCGAGCCGACCACGAGCAGCACGTCCGCGGCCTCGGCGACGGCTCGCGCGGCGGCGAGGCGCAGGTTCGAGCCGAGCGACAGCGGGTGGCCCTCGTCGAGCACGCCCTTGCCGTTCAGGGTGGTGAGCACGGGGGCGCCCAGGCGCTCGGCGATCGCGGTCACCTGATGCACCGCGTCCACGGCTCCCCCGCCGGCGACGATCACCGGGGTGCGCGCGGCCGACAGCAGTCGCCCGGCCTCGGCGAGCGCGACCGGGTCACCGGCCACGCGCTCGGGCATCGGACGGGGCGCCCGGGCGGCGGCGGGCACGTCGGCCGGGGCCTCCAGCACGTCGAGCGGGATCTCGATGTGCACGGGGCGCGGGCGACCGGTGCGGAAGAGGTGGAAGGCGTCGTGCACGGCCTCCACTCCCTCGGCCGCCGTGGTCACCCGGCGCGACCACTCCGCGATCGCGCCGACCATGGCCGTGGCGTCCTTCGTCTCGTGCAGGGTGCCCACGTCGGCGAACTCCGCGCCGAGCGGCACCCCGGGCGACAGCACGATCAGCGGACGCGACTCGCAGAACGCGGTGCCGATCGCGCTCAGGGCGTTCTGCAGCCCGGGGCCCGACGTGGTGATCACGACGCCGGGGAGCCCGGTCTGCTGCGCCCAGCCGTCGGCGCCGTAGCCGGAGCCCTGCTCGTGCCGGTTGGTGACGGCGCGGATGCCGAGGTCGGCCAGGGGGCGGTACAGCTCCAGGTTGTGGGTGCCGGGGATGCCGAACACCGCCGTCACCCCGTAGCCGCGGATGGTCTCCAGCACCGCGCGGCCCGCCGTGTCGGCGTACGGGGCGGTGGGGTTCGCGTCGGCGCTCATGCTCGTATCCTCGTTCAGACGGCGGCCGTGGTGCGGGCGGCGACGTGGCGGCGCACGCCGTCGACCCAGGTCTCGCGTACCTCGATGGCCGCGATCTCCTCGGCGGGCACGGCCAGCGGGTCGTCCGAGAGCACCGCGAAGTCGGCGAGCTTGCCCACTTCCAGCGAGCCCAGGTCGTCTTCCCGCCCGATCGACACGGCCCCCTCGATCGTGTGGGCGCGCAGTGCGGCGAGCGCGGAGATGCGCAGGTCGTCGGGCCCGAGCCGGTGGCCGCGGCGGGTGACGCGGGTGACCGCCGTCTGGATGGCCTCCAGCGGGATCGGCTCGGCGACCGGGGCGTCGGAGGAGATCGTCATGGGCACGCCCGCCCGCTCGAACTCGCCGAGCGGGTTGAACCGCTCGCCCGGGGTGCCGATGGCCTCCTCCACGCCCTCGCCCCAGTTGAAGTAGTGCTGGGTCTGGTTGACGGGACGGATGCCGGCGGTCGCCATGCGCGCGATCTGCTCGGGCGTGGGCAGGCCGCAGTGCTCGATGCGGTGCCGGGCGTCCGCATCGGGACGTTCGGCGAGCGCGGCCTCGATCGCCGACACGACCATCTCGATCGCGGTGGGCGACTGCGCGTGCGTCGCCGTCTGGAGCCCCGCGGCGTGCGCCTTGCGGATCAGCTCGGCGTAGTCGGCGGGCTCGTGGTACAGCTGGCCCGTGCGGCACGGGTCGCCCACGTAGCCGTCGGGGAAGTACGCGGTCCAGCCGCCGAGGGTGCCGTCGGCGTAGAACTTGATGCCGGCGAAGCTCAGGTGCGCGTTGCCGAACTGTCCGACGAGCCCCATCTCGAGCGCCTCGTCGAGCAGATGCGACAGCAGGTACATCGACACGCGCAGCTCGAGTCGCCCGGCCTCCGCGAGCCGCAGGTACATGTCGAACTCGCGGCGCGTGACCTGGCAGTCGCCGATCGAGGTGACACCGCCCGCAAGGAACCGCTGCGTCGCGGCGTCGAGCTGCCGCAGGTGCTCCTCCGGCTCATCGGCCAGGTGGAAGTTCGGGCCGTGGTGGCCGATCTTCACCCCGTGCACGCCCGTCAGGATGTTGCACGCCGCGTCGGACAGCTCCCCGGTGAGCTCGCCGTCGGCGTCGCGGAAGAACTCGCCGCCGTCCGGGTTCGGGGTGTCGCGGTCCACGCCGTTGATGTCGAGCGTGTAGGAGTTCACGACGCCGCCGTGACCCGAGGCGTTCATGAGGTACACCTCCCGGTCGGACGCGACCTCGTCGAGCTCGAACCGGGTGGGGTGGCGCTTCTCGGCGAGGTTGCGCTGCTCGTAGCCGTAGCCGCGCACCGGGCGACCGGCGGGGAGCCCGGCCGCCGCGGCCTTCAGCAGGGCGACGATCTCGGGGATGCTGCCCGCCTTCTCCGGCCCGCAGTCCACCCACGTCATCATCTGCCCGAACATGAGCGGGTGCGCGTGCGCGTCGACGAACCCGGGCACCACGACCGCGTCGCCGAGCTCGACGCGCTCCGGGGTCAGCCCGGCCCTGGCCGCCACGTCCTCGCACTCCGCGACCGTGCCGAGGGCGACGATGCGCCCCCGGTCGGTGAGCATCGCGGTCGCGGTGGTGTCCGCCGCGTCCGCGGTGTGGATGGCGCGGGCGGTGACGAGGGCGGGGGCGGCCTGGGCCGAGCGGTCGAAGGGGGTGAGCTTGCGCATGAGGAGCCTGTTCGCGGTGGGGTCTTGCGGGTGGGGAGCGGAGCCGATCAGGGCAGGCGGTTCGCCGTGGTGTCGGTCCGGGCGGTGAACGAGGCCGTGACCGGTGCCTCGTCGGAGTGCTGCGGCGCGAGGCGCGTGCAGATCCCGGCGATCACGGCCATGCCGACGAACATCGCGATCACCGACCAGACGCTGCCCGTCCAGGCGATCAGCTGCGTCGCGAACCACGGCGAGAAGCCGGCCCAGATCGCGGCACCCACGCCGTAGGAGAGGGCGATCGAGGTGTACCGCGCCTGCGGGCGGAACATCTGCGCGAGGATCGCGGCGATCGGGGCGTAGGTCGCGCTCATCGCGATGCGCACCAGCGAGGCGAGCAGGAAGATGAGCGGCTCGACCCGTCCCGGCATCACCAGCAGGAACGGCGCGAACGTCAGCACCGAGGTGATCAGGCCGATGTACATCACGTTCTTGCGGCCCCACTTGTCGCCGAGCCAGGCGACCGGCAGCGTGACCACGAACTCCACGAACGAGGCGATCGTCATGGCGTCGAGGATCACCTGCTCGCTGATCGCGATGGGCTCGCCGGTCGCGTAGGCGGTGGCGAAGGTCGTGGCCAGGTAGTAGCCGCCCGTGGAGATGGGCAGGATGCCGATGCCGAGCAGGATCGGCTTCCAGTTGACGCGCAGCGCGAAGGCGAGGGGCATGGACTGCTTGCGGCCCTCGATCTTCTCCTCGAAGACCGGCGACTCCTCCACGCGGTAGCGGACCCACAGGCCGACGGCGATCAGCACGATCGACAGCAGGAACGGGATGCGCCAGCCGCCATCGATGATGAACGTGTCGCCGCCGCGGGCCATGATCGCGAAGATGCCCGAGGCGAGCAGCGCACCGGCGGGGTTGCCGAGCTGGGTGAAGCCGCCGTAGAACGTCTTCGACTTCTCCGGGGCGTGCTCGACGCTCATGAGCACGGCGCCACCCCACTCGCCACCGACCGCGAGGCCCTGGATGGCGCGCAGCAGGATCAGGAGGATCGGCGCGAGGATGCCGATGTTCTCGTAGGTGGGGAGGCAGCCGACGAGGACGGTCGCGGCGCCCATCAGCAGCAGGGTGATGACGAGCGAGACGCGGCGGCCGAGCTTGTCGCCGATGTGGCCGAAGACGATGCCGCCGAGGGGACGGACGAGGAAGGCGACCGCGAACGTCGCGAACGCCGCGGCGGTCTCGGCGAGGGGGTCGTCGCTCGGGAAGAACAGCGGGCCGAAGACGAGGGCGGCGGCCGTGGCGTAGACGTAGAAGTCGTACCACTCGATCGTGGTGCCGACGAAGGCGGCGATGCCGGCGCGGCGTGCGCGGCTGTGGACGCCGCTTCGGGGGGTGGGGGTGGTGGTCATGGACCCGCTCCTTCGCGGATGGTGTCGGATAGCGAACGATGCTAGGGACGCGACGACCCGGCGGCAAGCGCAGAACTCCAGCGAGAACGGGGATTCACTGGACTTCTGGTCCCTTGGGCACGCAAAGCGGGCCTTCCCGCCGGTCGCACGCGGGGTTACGCTGAGGTTCTGCGCGCGTCGTCGTGCAGACCGGGGAAACTGACGGATCGGGACGCAGCCATGGATTTCGACGCCGAACTCATCCGCGCGCTCCAGGAGGACGGGCGCGCGAGCATCCGCGCCCTGGCCGAGCGGCTCGGGCAGTCCAGGGCCGCGGTGGCCGCACGACTGCGCACGCTGCTGGCCGACCGCACGGTGCGCGTGGTCGCCGCGGTGGACCCGGTCTTCCTCGGCCAGCACGTCCTGGCGCACGTGTCGATCCGCACCGACGGCGCCGTCGAGGTCGTGGCCGAGCACCTGCGCGACATGAGCGAGACCGTGCTCGTGTCGGCCGTCGGCGGCGCGCACGACATCGTGACCGAGGTGCGCGTCGGGTCGATGTCGGAACTGCACGACCTGCTCGCCCGCATCCGCGGCAGCGCGGGCGTGCTCGACATCAACACCATCATCTACTCGACCGTGATCAAGGGGTTCTTCGTGTCGGAGTACCACGGCGGGGTCACGCTCGACGCGATCGACGAAGCCCTCGTGGAGCACCTGCAGGCCGATGGCCGCATGAGCTTCCGCGCGCTCGGCGAAGAGGTGCGCCTCTCCCCCAGCGCCGTCGCGACTCGGGTGCAGCGGCTCATCGACGCGGGCGTCATCAAGATCAGCGCGGTCGAGGCACGCGGCCTCGCGCACCGGCAGCTGTCGATGGGCGTGGGCATGACCCTCGGCGACGACGACGAGGCCGTGATCGAGGAGCTGCGACGCGGTCGCGGTGTCGACTTCGCCGCCCGCACGCTCGGCCGCTTCGACGCGGTCGCGACACTCGTTGAGCCCTCGGCCGGCGCCCTGTACGCGAGCCTGGAGCGCCTGCGCGCGCTGCCCGGAGTGACCCGGATCGAGGCCTGGCTCCACCTCGCGGTGCTCAAGGAGGACTACGCCCGCACGCTCCGCCCGCTCCGCACGGAGTGAGCGCGAAGTCGCCCGGGTCGGGGGTCACGCGGCATGCACCGCGTCGAGCGCGGGTCAGGCGGCGGGGCGGACCGCGTCGAGCAGGGCCGACAGCGCGGGCGGCATCCGGTCGAGCGGGAGCAGGCCGACGATGTCCGCGGCGAACCGCGCTTTGCGTCCCGCGGCCGTCCCGGCGAAGCGATGCAGCTGATCCTCCACGACCCTGCCCCGCTGCGCCGGCTGCCCCTGGAACACGCGGAACCGCCCGAGCTCGCCCCGCGCCGCCAGCGCCTGCTCCACCAACGGAACCCCGGCGGCACGGATGACCTCGTCTTCGAGGTCGCGCTCACAGCCGAAGAACCCCGCATCGGCGGGCACGCCCGTGGCGTCGATCGCGCCGTCGTCGCGCAGGACCCGGGTCACGTACGCGCCCTCCGCCGCGTCGTAGAGGCCGAGCACCCGCACGGCAGGCTCGACCGCGCGGAGGGCCGCGAGCCGGGAACGGAGGTTCGTGATGCCGTCGAGGTCGACCAGGTCGAGGTCGTCGAGCGTCTCGCCGAGGCGCTGCGCCGCGGCGAGGAACGCGAGCCGGTCGCTCGCCCCCTCGAACAGCACGACCGTGCCGCCTCCTCGCCCCGCGCTCGCCGCCATCCCTCGACCCTACGCACCCGGTGTCCGTCGCGCTTCGACCGCACCCGACGCGGAGGGCCGCGCGTCAAGGGTCTGCCGTTGGGGGGCCCGCCGCGGCACACTGCCGACATGGAGCAGCCCGACGAGCCGGACGCGGCCACGGCACCGGAGCGCACGCCCGATGGCCACCACATCGTCGTGAACGGACGCCGGTGGCGGGCGACCGACCCGGCGATCCCGGAGAAGCTGCGCCAGGAGCTGGTCGACGAGCTGATGGCCGCGCGGCGCGCCGTCAAGGCGGCGGAGCCCGAGGCGCGGCGCCGCGTGCACGATGCGAAGACCGCCCTCGGCGAACGCGGCGCCCCGTGGTGGGAGCAGCCGACGCCCGAGGAGTCCGCGGAGCGCATCGCGGCCGCCATCCGCACCCTCACCCGCAAGAGGGAGGGGTCGTCGATCTGCCCGAGCGACGTCGCCAGAGCCGTCGGCGGGGAGGCCTGGCGCAACCGGATGGACGAGGTGCGCCGCGTGACCGCCGCGCTCGCCGACCGGGACGAGGTCGTGGTGACCCAGAAGGGCGAGCCGGTCGATATCGCCTCCGCGCGCGGCCCGGTGCGCATCCGCCGCGGCCCCGCCCTCTGACCCGGGCGGAGTGGGTTGAGCCGGGGTGCGGCGCGGGACACGGCGCGCCGTCACCGGGCGTTCACCGGGCCCCGCCAGACTGCGAGCATGAGCGAACCCGAATCCCGCAGCGGCGCACCGGAGCCCGCAGCGACCGCGAGCAGCGGAGCCGTCGCCGTGGTCGGCCTCGACCTGCGCGGCGAGACCCCCGCCCCGAAGAAGCAGGTGTACTCGTGGGCCCTGTGGGACTGGGCGACCCAGCCGTTCAACACGGTGATCCTCACGTTCGTGTTCACGGCGCTCTACCTCGTCAGCCCCTCGTTCCTGCCGCCCGAGGTCGCCGCGCTCGACGAGAACGACCCGGTACGGATCGCCGCGGAGGCCGACCTCGCGTCCGGCCTCGGTCTCGGCCTCACGGTCGCCGCCTTCGGCATCCTCCTGCTCGCCCCGGTGCTCGGTCAGCGGGCGGATGCCGCCGGACGCCAGAAGCTGTGGCTGGGCATCGGCACGGGCGCACTGATCCTCTGCATGTTCGGGCTGTGGTTCGTCGAGCCGGTCCCCGCCCTGTTCTGGGTGGGCGTGGCGCTGATCTCCGCCGGGTCGGTGTTCGGCGAGATCGCAGCGGTCAACTCCAACGCCATGCTGATCGGCATCGCGAACCCCAAGAACGTCGGACGCATCTCGGGCCTCGGCTGGGGCTTCGGGTACCTCGGCGGCATCATCGCGCTCGTGATCGTGGTGGTGCTCGACACCTTCGACTGGTTCGGGATGCCGACCGACAACGGACTCGCGTACCGCCTGATCGCGGTCGGCTGCGCGGTCTGGGCGATCGTGTTCGCCATCCCGATCTTCCTCAACGTGCCGGAACCGTCGCTCGGCCGCCCGGAGCGGAAGGTCGGCTTCTTCCGGTCGTACGTGCTGCTGGTGCAGGACGTCGTGGGGCTGTACCGCGACCCGGAGACCCGCTCGACCTTCTGGTACCTGCTCGCCAGCGCGGTGTTCCGCGACGGCCTGGGCGGGGTGTTCGCGTTCGGCGCGATCATCGGCACGGCCGTGTTCCGGTTCGGCACGCAGGACATCATCGTGTTCGGCATCGCGGCGAACCTCGTCGCGGGGGTGTCGACGATCCTGGCCGGACGACTCGACGACCGCCTCGGCCCGAAGCGCATCATCCTCGGCTCGATCGCGGCCATGATCGTCGCGGGGCTCGCGGTCTTCCTGCTGCGCGACGCCGGCGCGATCGTGTTCTGGGTGGGCGGACTCATCCTGTGCGCGTTCGTCGGACCGGCGCAGGCCGCCGCGCGGTCCTTCCTGGCCCGCGTCACCCCGGCCGGCCGCGAGGGCGAGATCTTCGGCCTGTACGCGACGACGGGACGGGCGGCGAGCTGGATGGCCTCCGCCGCCTGGACCGTGCTGATCGCCCTGACCGCGCAGACGGCGTTCGGCATCCTCGGCATCGTGATCGTGCTGATCGCCGGGTTCCTCCTGCTGCTGCCGGTGAAGGCTCCGCGCTAGGACGCGACCGCCCCGCGGGGCAGGAGTAGCGTGACCGGGGTGACCGTGCTGCTCGCCTTCCTCGCCAACGTGCTCGTCGCGATCGCGAAGACGGTGGCCGCGGTCATCACCTCGTCCGCGTCGATGGTCGCCGAGGCCGCGCACTCCTGGGCGGACGCGGGCAACGAGGTGTTCCTGCTGATCGCCGACCGGCGCGGCGCGAAGACCAAAGACGCGCGGCATCCGCTCGGCTACGGCCGCAACGCCTTCGTGTGGTCGCTGATCGCCGCGTTCGGCATCTTCACCGCGGGCTCGATCGTGTCGATCATGCACGGCATCCAGGAGCTGTCCGACACCGGCCCGGTGGAGAGCCCGGTCGTCGCCTACGTCGTCCTCGGTATCGCGTTCGTGCTCGAGGGGGCGTCGTTCACGCAGGCGATGATCCGCTCCCGCCGCCTGGCGCGCGAGCGCGGCAGCTCCACGTGGGACTTCGTGCTGGAGACGAGCGACACGACCCTCCGCGCCGTGTTCTTCGAGGACTCGGCAGCCCTCGTCGGCCTGGTCCTCGCGGGCGGCTCGATCCTGCTGCACCAGCTCACCGGCGTGGCCGCCTGGGACGCGATCGGCTCGATCCTGGTGGGCGTGCTGCTCGGGGTGGTCGCGGTGATCCTGATCGGACGCAACATCGCATTCCTCGTCGGCACGAGCGTCTCCCCCACCCTGCGCTCGCGGGTCGGCACGGCTCTGCTGGGGCTGGACGACATCGAACGGGTGACCTACCTGCACATCGAGTACGTGGGGCCGAACCGGCTGTTCCTCGTGGCCGAGGTCGACCTGTCGGGCGACGCGCGCGAGCACGACGTGGCGCGTCGGCTGCGCGAGGTGGAGCGGCGGATCCAGGCGCACGACGCGATCGAGGCGGTCGTGCTGTCCCTCTCGGTGGACGACGAGCCCTCGCTCGACTTCGCGCGCGCCTGAGTCGCGGAGCGAGACCCGCGGAGCGAGACCGGCGGAGCGGGGTCGGAGGCGCGACACCGGCGGAGCGAGACCGGCGGAGCGAGACCGGCGGAGCAGGAATCGTCGCGGCGTCAGCGCGGCCAGTTGTCGGCGAGCTTGGTGAGCAGACGCGCGAGTTCGGTGCGCTCGTCGTCGGTGAAGGGCGCGAGCGCCTGGGTGAGCAGCTCCCTCCTCTCCCCGCGCAGACCGCGCGCGAGCCGGCGGCCCTCGTCGGTCAGCGCGATCCGGGTGCGGCGCGCGTCGTCCGGGTCGGCCTCACGACGCACGAAGCCGCCCTGCACGCCCTGCTGCACGAGCCGCGACGCGCGGGGCTGATCCACGCCGATCGCCTGGCCGAGCGCGCTCACGCTCAGCGGTTCGGGCGCCGAGGCCAGTGCCTCGAGCATCCGCATGCGGGCGGGGCCGCCGAGGCGTCCGGAGGGGTCGGCCATCCACGGCGGCATCCCGGGGTGCCCGCGGTGATGGCCGAAGTGCTCGTGGGCATCGTCGGCGTGCGGGCCGTCGTGACCTCCGCCGGGCCAGCCGTGGGGTCCGCCGCGTCCGCGCGGTCCGTGCTCGCGCTGACCGGGCCGGCGCCCGCGGAGACGAGACAGGGCCTGGGCGATCGCCTCGGCGGGGTCGTGCGGTTCGGAATCGCGGGAACGGGTGGCCATGCCTCGATTTTACATGCGACTTGACATGCTTTAGATCTGCATGTCACACTACATGTACATGCCGGATCACATGGATATGTCACCTGACATCCACCGGCCACCACCGCGGCCCACCAGCCGCCCCTGAACAGAGGACAACCCCATGAACACCACCACAGACACCACAGAGACTCCCCAGCCGCCGCGCCCGTTCGGCTACTGGCTCAAGGCCGTCGACCGCCTCATGGCGGCCGAGTTCGCCGCCGCGTTCGACGACGAGGGCATCACCCGGCGCGACTGGCGCCTGCTCAACGTCGTCGACGGCTCGGTCGAACGCGAACGCCCGCTTCGTGCGCACAAGCTGCGCCGCCTGATCGTCCGCGGGTGGGTCGTCACCGACGGCGAGGGCTGGTCCCTCACCGACGACGGCCGCGCCGCGAAGGAGCGCCTCGGCGCCCTGGTCGACGGCATCCGCGCCAAGGTCGTCGACGCCGTCCCCACGGACGACCTCGCCACGACGCTCGCATCGCTCGAGGCCATCGCCCGCGCGTTCGGGTGGGAGGAGGGCACACCCCTCCCCCGCACGCACCGCGGCCCGCGGGGCCACCGGCACGGTCACGGTTTCCGCGCCCCGTTCGGCCACGGCTTCGGTCGCCACGGCTTCGGTCCACGGGGCTTCGGTCCCCGTGGGTTCGAGCGCGGCAACGGCTTCGGCGAACGCGAACGTCACGCGTTCGACGACCGTCACGAGGCCGACGGCCGCCACGGCTTCCACAGCCGTGGGCACGGCCACGGCCACGACGGCCACGCGATGCCGGAGGGGCCGTGCGGTCACGGCCACCAGGGCGAGCGCCGCGCACGTCACGCGTTCGAGCGCGGCTACGACGCCGGGTTTCGCCGCGGTCGCGCCGCCTGACCGCCGCACCACAGGGCGCCTTCCCGTCTGGGAAGGCGCCCTGTCGCGCGCCGGGGCTCTACATCTCGAGGTCGAGGAGCGCCACGGCGTCGTCGGGGGCGCCGACAGCACGGAGGCGTCCGCGCATCGCCGCCGCGGCGAGGGCATAGGGCCGTTCGTCGTCGAGGAGCAGCGAGCGCGAGTTGGCTTCCTCGTTCAGCGCGACGAGTTCGAACGCCAGCACGTCCACGTCGTCGACCGCGATCTCTCCGACCGCGATGGCGTGACGCAGCTGGGCCTCGATGTACCCGTGCCAGTCGGTCAGGGCCGCGCGCACGGCGTCGGTCACCGGCCCGGTCTTGGAGTCGACGTCGGCGGAGGTCGCGGCGAAGAAGCAGCCTCCGGAGAACACGCGGTCCTTCGAATAGAGCAGCGAATGGCGCAGCAGCGCCGCGAGGCGTCGCACGCCGCGGGGCTCGGCACGGGCGGGCTCGACGATCCGTGCGAGGAAGATCTCCCTGGCGGCTTCGATCGTGGCGAGCTGCAACCCCTCCTTGCTGCGGAAGAGCGTGGCGATGCTGCTCTTGCTCGATCCGGACGCCGTAGCGAGCCGACCGATCGTCAGGCCGTCGAGACCCTCGACCGACGCCAGGTTCGTGGCGCTGTGGAGCACGACGCGGCGGGAGGCATCACCCCGTACCCGTCGGCCGTCCAGGATCGGGCTCTCGGACATCCCCCTAGTATACGAACGATCGTTCGCCTAGTATACGTATGATCGTTCGTATTGTTCCGGCGAAGGAGTCACGATGCCGTCCCTGCCCGTCCTGCTCGCCCGTACCGTCCCCCTGCTCGCCCGCGTCTCGCCACGGCTGGCGGGCGCCGTGGCGCTCCGCCTGTTCTTCACCACCGGGCCCCGCATGCGCGTGCGCCCCGCCGATGCGCCGACCCACAGCGACGCCCGCCGCGGCACCGTCACGGTGCGCGGCATCGAGGTCACCACGTACGAGTGGGGTCGCGGGCCGCGCACCGTGCTGCTCCTGCACGGCTGGCGCGGCCGGGCGTCGCAGTTCGCGCCGCTCGTGCGCGAGCTGGTGGCCGAGGGGTTCCGCGTGCTCGCCTTCGACGGGCCGGCACACGGATCGTCCGGCGGCCGCGCGACCGACGTGCGCGACTGGGTGACGGTCGCCGAGCGACTGCAGGGCGAGCACGGCCCGTTCGAGGCGCTGATCGGCCACTCCTTCGGCGCGCTGGGCGCCCTCACCGCCGCCCGCACGACCGTGCCGGTGCCCGCGGTGGCCGTGCTCGCCGGCGCCGCGGCGCCCGAGGCCTTCCTCGCCCAGTTCGCCAGCGACCTGCGCCTCGACGAGCCCACCGCGCAGAACCTCCGCGAGCGGTTCCACCGCCGCCTCGCGATCGACGAGGCCACGGCGGCCGAGCGCTTCGACGCCGGACGACACCCGTTGCCCGACGGCACCGCGCTGCTCGTGGTGCACGACCGCGGCGACCGCCGCCTGCCCGACCGTGACGCCCTGCGCCTGCACGCCGCCCACCCCGGCCGCTCGCGGATGCTGCGCACGGTGGGCCTCGGTCACACGAAGGTGCTCTCGGCCGACCCCACCCTCGACGCGGTCGTGGCTCTCGTCACGGGCGGGCTGCCCGCGATCGACGCGCTCGGCACCGCCACGGCAGCGACGCCGCCGACGCGGTCGCACGTGGCCGATGACGCAGAGCCCGCGCACGCCCCGGGCCCCACGGCGCAGTCCACGCACGCTACACACCCCACCCCCGAGCCGTCGCACGCCGCACACTCGACCGCGGAGTCCGCCGCCCGCGCCTGATTCCAGGCCCTCGACCGACATCGCGGGCGACCGCACGCAGACCGGGACACCGATCCGATGGCGCCGGACGCCGGCGAGCCCGAAGATCCGGCGTCAGACCCGCAGCGGAATCAGCGCGGGCGCCGCGTCGGCGAGGGTCGGGAACCCGGCATTCACCAGGACCACGAGCGCGACCACGGCGGCGACGAGCAGCAGGAACAGGAACACGAAGATGAGGCCGGCGAGCACGCGGTAGCTGCCGCCCTCCGGCACCTCCGGAGCGAGCGACGGCTGCGACCAGTCGTCGGCCGCCGCAGCGGGCGGCTCCCCCTCGAGGATCGCGGGCGTCGGGCGCTCGCGCTCCGAGCGGCGCGTGGGCGGCGGAGGCGGCGGGAGCACGGCGTCCGCGGGCGGGATGTCGGCGGGCGGCGGGTCGAGCAGGCCGTCCGGGATCGGGGTCTCCGGCGGGGCCGGGGGGATCACGTCGTCGGCCGGGCGGATCGCCGCGGACTCCGTCGGGACGGCCGCACCGGCAGCATCCGGCTCATCCGGGGCCACCGGCTCGTCCGGGGCCGCGGGCTCATGAGGCAGCAGGGGCTCGGGCGTCACCGGGCCGTCCGGGGCCACAGGTCCACCCGGGGTTCCGGGCTCCTCCGGGGTCCGCCCGTCGCCGTCGCTCATGTCAGCCTCCGATCGCTCCCACATCGGTCACGCCCACATCGGTGCGGTGGAAGTTCTGGAACGACCGCGACGCGGTGGGCCCGCGCTGCCCCTGGTACCGGTTGCCGTAGGGGCCGGAGCCGTAGGGGTTCTCGGCGGGCGAGGTGAGCCGGAAGAAGCACAGCTGCCCGATCTTCATCCCCGGCCACAGCTTGATCGGCAGGGTCGCGACGTTCGCCAGCTCCAGCGTCACATGACCCGTGAACCCGGGGTCGATGAACCCGGCCGTGGAGTGCGTGATCAGGCCGAGGCGCCCGAGCGAGGACTTGCCCTCGAGCCGGGCGGCGATGTCGTCCGGCAGCGTCACCTGCTCGAACGTCGCGCCGAGCGCGAACTCGCCGGGGTGGAGGATGAACGGCTCGTCGGGATCGACCTCGATGAGCCGGGTGAGCTCGGGCTGATCCACCGACGGGTCGATGAACGGGTACTTGTGGTTGTCGAAGAGGCGGAAGTAGCGGTCCAGGCGCACGTCGATGCTGGACGGCTGGATCATCTCCGGCTCGTGCGGAGCCAGGCCGACACGGCCCGACGCGAGTTCTGCCCTGATGTCGCGATCGCTGAGAAGCACGGCCTCAGCCTAGTCACCGCACGGGTCGCGCCTCACGCGACCTGCGGCATCCGCGTCACAGGGCCGGGGCGCTGCGACGCGAGAGCAGCGGGAGCAGCGCGGCCGCCGTCACGGTCACCGCCGCCGCGACCACCGCCACCGGGAAGCCGCCCGTCACGAGCACGGCCGCGATCGTGCCGAACACCGCGATGCCGAGTCCGCCGCCCAGGGCGAAGCCCACCTCCTGCACCGCCCCGACCTGTCCCGCCTGATCCTCGGTCGTCACCTCGAACAGCGTCGCGGCGGCGAGGGTCCCCGCGATGCCGAACCCGAGCCCGACCAGCACGAGGGGCAGCGCCACGATGCCGGGGTCGAACGCGAGCCACACGAGCCCGAACGCCTGCAGCAGCAGCACCAGCACGGTGAGTGCGTTCGCCGACAGCCAGCGCAGCGCGAGCGGCGCCAGCACCCCGCCGATCGCGATCGCCGCGGCCTGCGGCAGCAGCGCGATGCCCGCCTCGGCGGCACTCTGCCCCCGCGCATCCTGCAGGTGCAGGCTCACCAGGAGCACCGACGCCGACGACGCCCCGCTGCTGACGATGATGCGCACGATCGCCGGGCTGAATCCCGGCACCCGGAAAAGGGCCAGGTCGAGCAGCGGGAGGGGCAGCCGACGCTGCCGCCGTACGAAGAACACGAGGCTGGCGACCGACACGACCGCGGCCACCGCGGCCGACACGGGAGCGGCCAGCACCTCGTGCAGCGCGAAAACGAGGGCGCCGAGCGCGACGATCGACGACAGGATGCTCGGCACGTCCCACGACGGTGGCTGCGTGCTGCGCGAGTCCGGCACGAGCCACAGGGCGAGCAGGGCGGCGGCCACCGCGAGCGGCACACTGCCCAGCAGCAGCCATCGCCAGCCGGGCCCCTCCGCGAGGAGCCCGCCGAGCACGGGACCGAGGGCGCTGCCGGTTCCGAAGGTGGCGGTCCAGAGCCCGTACGCGAGCACGCGCTCCCTCGCCTGGAAAGTCGCACCGATCGTGGCCACCACACCCGCGACCACGAAGGCCTCCGCGACGCCGAGCAGAGCCCGGATCACGATGAGCAGCAGGCCACTGGTGGCGACGCCGCCGATGCCGTTGAGCACCGCGAAGCCGACGAGCCCGATCACGACGATGGTCTTGCGGCCGAACGCGTCGCCGATCCGCGCCGCCAGGATCAGCGTCGCCGCGAGCGACAGCGCGTAGACGTCGACGAGCCAGAGACCCTCGGTGTCGGTCAGCGCGAGGTCGTCGCGGATCGCGGGCAGCGCCGTGGACACGCTGCTGATGGCGAGGGCGCCGATGAGGACGCCGAGCAGGAGCGGCACCATCGCCATCCAGAGCCGGAGAGAGGAGCGGACGGGGACGACGACGGGGCTGGTGGTCACGGACTCAGTCTGTAAAGTACAGGCAAAGGCCACAAGTACCGACATTGTCGTCACGTACTTACCGTTTGGATACTGTGGAGGCGCGATGCGCGAGAAGACGGCCAGGATCGTCCGCGAGTGGACCGAGACCTGCGACGCGGAGGTCTCGATCGCCGTGCTCGGCGGCGCGTGGAAGCCGAGCATCCTGTCGCTGCTCGCCGAGCACGGCGTGCTGCGCTTCGGTGAGCTCGGGCGCCTGCTGCAGGACCCCACGTCGCGCGTGCTCACCCGGCAGCTGCGCGAGCTGGAGGCGGACGGCCTGATCACCCGCACGGTCTACCGCGAAGTCCCGCCCAAGGTGGAGTACCGGCTGAGCGAGCTGGGTGCGACCGCGACCCCGCTCGTCGACGCGCTCACGCGGTGGGGCACGATGTACGCGGGGCAGCAGCGCGACACCCCCGCGACGGCGGACGCCACGACCTGACGCCGCGGTTCACGCTTTGGCCATCGCCCCGGAGACGGGTAGGCTTGCCCTCACCTGCTCTCGGGCGGGTTCGGGGCTGTAGTTCAATGGTAGAACTTCTGCTTCCCAAGCAGACAGCGCGGGTTCGATTCCCGTCAGCCCCTCCAATACCCTTCGCACGATCGGCACCGGCACGGTGTCACCCTCTGGTGCGATCTCGTCGATGCCACTCTGATGCTCCGCGACGACTCCGCCCTCGTCCACGGGCCCAGGCGGCGCAACGACATCGGGAGCCTGCGCAGCAGGAATGCCGGCACGGAGGATTTGACGCCTCCCCGAACGGCAACGTAGGTTACGGGACGGTAACGGTCCTCCCGAAGGGGCCGTGACCCGAGATCATCTGCTCGCGGAAGGACCCCGTCACGACTGCTCTACCCTCCGGACGTTCGCTCGAGAACGCCCCGCTCGACCCCGCAGCATCCGCGATCGACCCCCGGCCCCTGCTGCGCCGCGACCGACGTCGCACGTCCGCTCCGACCCCGCCGGAGGAGCCGACCCCCGCGGCGACCGTGACGCCGACCCCGTCCCCGCCCGCCACTCGGGCCGCCATCCGCTCCCGGGCCCTCCGTCCCGAGCCGCAGGGTGCACCGACCGTTGCTGCCGCCGCCGAGCGGACCGTTGCTGCCGCAGTAGAGCCGACCCTCGCCGCAGCAGCGACTCCGGTCGCCGCCGGAGCAGAGCCGACCCTCGCCGCAGCCGACGCGCCCGCCTCCCCCGCAGAGACTTCCGTCGCCAGCGAGCCGACCACCGCCACCGACCCGACCGCTACCACCGAGCCTGCCGTCGCCGCCGAGCCGACCGCCGCCGCCGCCGAGCCGACCGCCGCCGCCGAGCCGACCACCGCCGCCGCCGAGCCTGACACGGCCGCCGAGCCTGACACCGCCGCCGAGCCGACCACCACCACCCCCTCACCGACCGGATCCCGCACCGGATCCCGCACCCCGCGGATCCCGCGGGTCTCGCGGCGTCCGCGGCGGACGGACCGCCCGCGGGGCCGGGGCACATCGAAGATCAAGGCGCTCGGTGCCGTCCTCGCCGTCGGCGTCATGGTCACCGGGGCCGCCCTCCCGGTGCTCGCCCCCGGGGGCGAGCACGCCGTGGCGACCGTCGCCGGTGCGGCAGCGCTGAAGGACGCCGCCCAGTCGTACACGGCCACCGATGCCATCCGCGCCACCATCTCCGCGCGCGGCTCCTTCGCGGCGACCACGCCGGAGGAGATCAAGGAGACCCACGCCCGCGCGGCCGCAGCCGCCATCGCCGCGGGCATGCCGCTCAGCAGCGCGATGGACATCCCGATCGCCGACCGGGTGGTGATGCCGATGGCCGACGGCTCGTACTCGTTCACCGATGGCTTCGGGGCCGCCCGACCGGGCCGGTCGCACCTGGGTCAGGACTTCGCCGCCGGCATCGGCACCCCCATCAACGCCGCCATGAAGGGCTGCGTCTCGCGCTCCACGGAGAGCTACCAGGGCTACGGCGTCACGATCCAGGTCGAGAGCATCGTGAACGGCCAGGCCGTGAGTACCGTGTACTCGCACATGAAGAACGGCACGCGCGCCGTCGAGGTCGGTGACTGCGTCGAGGCCGGCCAGTACCTCGGCGACGTCGGCTCGACCGGCTACGTGTTCGGCTCGTGCCTGCACTTCGAGGTGCACATCAACACGGTCGCGATCGACCCGCTGCCGTGGCTCAGGGACAACGTGAGCTGACCGCGGCGCGCACGCTCCCGCGGTCCGGCGTCCCTACGATGGGATCATGCCGCCCGTCGACACCCTCGCCCTCGTCGGCGAGGTGCTGTCCTGGATCGGGCTCGGCGTGGGGGTGCCGCTGCTGCTGATCGCCCTGCTCATGCGGCTGGCCGAGGGCCCGTGGCTCCCGGTCGACATAGCGATCATCGAACGCGACGGCACCACGATCGCCCGGTGGTTCGCGGGCGGCGACTTCCACGAGCGACCACTGCGCCGCGGCGAATCCTCGACCGCGGACGACGGCTTCACCACGGGCGTCGTCAGCAGCCACAACCCCGCCAGGGCACGGGTGGGCGAACCGCCGCACGCCCGGCGCGTCGTGCGCACGCTCGGGATCGTGTTCAGCGCGGTCGGGGTGCTCGGGCTGATCGGCTCGTTCGTGCCGCTGTTCCTCGGCTGACGCGGGCGCGATCTACGCCCCGTCGTACCGCTCCCCCACGGGAACGGCCACGGGCAGCACGTTCCCCGGAGGTGCGAGCGGGCAGGCCCACGCCGGGTCGTACGCGCACGAGGGGTTGTACGCGAAGTTGAAGTCGAGCACGATCGTGCCGCGCGCGGCGTCCCCGCCCAGGTCGGCACCCTTGATCGTGTCGAGCAGGTAGCGCCCACCGCCGTACGTGCCGCCCGGATGCCCGGCTGATGCATCGCGCACCGGCACGAACAGCCCGCCGCCGTACGAGCGCAGCCGCCACACGTCGAGGGTTCCGGCGTCGGGGACCTCGACCACACCGACGCGCTCGAACGGCACCAGGCCGTCGGTACCCGTCGCGAACTCGAACGCCGCCGGCTCCGCCTCCAGGATCGGCAGTGCGAACCGCCACTGCGGGTCGTACGGCGCGATGGGCAGCCCCTCGAACAGCACCCGATCCTCCGGCAGCAGCGGGGTGGCCGGGTGGTGCAGCATCAGCTCATCGCGTTCGATGCGCCACAGCTCGTGCGCCTCGTCCGGGGAGTCCGCGCGGCGCACGGCCTCGTACAGGGCGAACACCCGCCGCCGCCAGTCGACCACGTCCACCGCCGCACGGGCGCTCGAGCTCGTCATCACCCCAGGCTAATTCGCGTCGCGCGGGCGGGATCAGGTCTGCGCGGTCAGGCGGCGATACTCGGTCGGGGTGACCCGCAGCACCTCGCGGAAACTGCGGGAGAAGTAGTTCGCGTCGGGCAGGCCGACGTCTTCCGCGATGCGCGCGATGGGGTCGTCGCCGAACGCGAGCCGCCGCGCGGCGATCGAGATGCGCGCCTCGCGCAGGAACGCGACGATCGTCTTCCCGGTCTGCTCCTTGAACGTGCGGCGCAGCGTGGACTCGCTCATGTGGGCCAGCGCGCACAGGGTCGCGACGTCGGGCGTGCGGCGCACGTCCAGCAGCAGGTGGTCGACCACGCGGGCGATGCGCGGATCCCTGGCGCGGACGGGCGCCCGCACCCCGCGGCGACGCGACGGGGGCGCGACCGTCACCCCCCGGTCGGCCATCAACTCGGCCGTGGTGCCGAGCACGACGGCCAGGTGACCCGAGGCGAGCAGCGCCCGGCCCGCGGACGCCCCCTCCCACGCGTCGATCACGGCGTCGAAGTTCGCGCGCACGACGGGGTGCGCCCCCGCGTCCGACACCGCCGGCACCGCGATGCCGACCGCGACGCTGCCCTGCGCGTCGAGCGAGGCGGAGAACCGGATCGAGCCGAACGCGAAGTCCGACGACGTGGCACGGCAGCTCAGCACGGCGCCCTCGTGGATGAACACCAGGTCACCGGCGGACACGCTGTGCCGCGCCCCGTCGAACGCGATCTCCCCCGTGCCGGAGTGGACCAGCCGCAGGATCGAGTACGGCAGCTCCGACGGCGGGAACGTCCAGGGAGCGGGGAAACGGAACGCCTCGGCGTGCAGCACGCTGAGCCGGATCGCTCCCACCGTCACCCTTTCCGCGGCAGCCGCTCCGAGCGACGACCAGGTCGACTCCGTCACGCCGCCGACCCCACCTCGATGTCGCGATCGTATCGGCCCGGCAGGTCACGCGTGCGCACGGGCGCCCTCCAGGATCTCGGCGATACGCACCTTGCGGTCCTGGGCGAGCGACAGCGTGAGGGCGTCGGCGGTGGCGATCGACGACCGCGCCGCGGAGCCGTCGGTGAGCGCGGCGAACTCGGGCTCCGGTGCGGCACCGGTGAGCAGCCCGTGGAAGTATGCGGTCTCCTCCTCGACGATGCCGCTCAACCACAGCGGCGGCGTGGTCTCCGGGTTGCCGTACATGATGCCGCCGTCGGTCGAGCTGGAGGCGTAGATCGCCGTGCGCTGTGCGTCCTCCTCCTCGCTGCGGTGCAGCAGGAAGCGCTCCTCCCGGCCGGAGTGCCGCACCGTCACACCCGTGTCGGTCATGTCGATGCGGGCGGCGCCGAGCGTGCCCTGCACCAGCAGGTAGTGCTCGGGCCAGCGGAACGCGGAGCCGTACTCCAGCGTGGCGAACGCCCCGCCGGGGAACTCGAGCGTGATGAGGAGCAGATCGTCCTCGTCGCCGAACTGCTCGCCGCGGTGCGCCACGTTGCCGCCCACCATGGTCGCCGTCTCAGGGACACCCAGGAGGAACTGCACCACGTCGAGCTCATGGATGTGGTGGTAGAGGTGTCCGCCCGACAGCTCGCGCCGCTTCTTCCACGAGATGGACGGCTGCGGCTCCTCCCACCCGTTGCGCGCGGCGCGGCAGTACACGATGTCCCCCAGCACCCCGTCGGCGACGAGCCGCTTGACCCGGCGCACGCCGTTCATGAAGTTCATCACGTGGCCCGACATGAGCAGCACCCCGGCCGCGTCCGCCGCGTCGACCATCGCCGAGCAGTCCTCGAACGACAGCGCCATCGGCTTCTCGCAGAAGATCGGCTTGCCGGCCTCCGCCGCCGCGACCACGGCCTCGCGGTGCGCCCAGTTCGGCGACGCGACGATCACCGCGTCCACGTCGTCGCTGCGGCACAGCTCCTCGATGCTCGCGGTGGCGACCGCGCCGAACTCCCGCACGGCCCCGGCGGCGTTCTCCGGGTCGAAGACGCGGGTGATCGAGGCGCCCGGCAGGCGGTCGAAGCCACGGCCGAGCGCGAGCCCGAAGTAGCCGGAGCCGACCAGGCCGTAGCGCACCTCCTCGCGGGGCTCGGGGCGGGCGGTGGACGATGCGACGGATGTGTTCATTTGACGGACCCCTCCGAGAGCCCGGCGGCGATGTGGCGTTGGATGACGAGGAAGAAGACGACGGAGGGCACGACCACGACCACGGACGCCGCGAGCATGGCGCCCCAGTCGAGCACCTCGGAGCCGCTGAGGGAGTACAGGGCGACCGTGATGGGCATGCGGTCGCTGCTGTTGATGAACAGCAGCGCGAACAGGAACTCGTTGAACGAGTTGATGAACGTGTAGATCGCGGTGGCGACGATGCCGGGCGCGACGATGGGCGTGGCGATGGTCGCGAACACGCGGAACCTTCCGGCGCCGTCGACCTGCGCGGCCTCCTCGATCTCGACCGGGACGGTCTGGTAGAACGCGGTCAGCATCCACACCGCGTACGGGATCGAGAAGGAGAGGTAGGCGAGCACGAGCCCGGCGTAGGTGTTGATCAGGCCGAGCGAGATCATGATCAGCGTGTACGGCACCGCCAGCAGGATCGGCGGGAACATGTAGGTGCTGATGAGGATCTGCGTGAGCTTCTGCCCGACGCGCGGGAAGAAGCGCACGATGCCGTAGGCGCACGTCGAGCTCACCGCGATCGTGACGACGGTGGTCGACAGGGCGATGAACAGGCTGTTACCGAGGTTGTTCAGGATGCCCAGGTCGAACAGCACGCGGGTGTAGTGGTCGGTCGTGAACGAGTCGGGCCAGAAGCCGATCGGGTCGGTGGCCAGCTCCCCCGAGCTCTTGAAGCTCGATGTGATGATCCACACGAGCGGGAACACCGACACGACCGCGAGCACGGTGAGGAACAGATAGGCGGGGGCGGCGGACAGGCGCCGCAGGGTTCTCGTCGACATCAGGCGTCCTTCCGGTCCCAGCGGTTGAGCAGTCGGAAGGCCAGGCCTCCGAGGAGCAGCAGGAACACGAGCAGCAGCACGGTGATGGCGGAGGCGACGCCGAGCTGCTGCAGCCCCCAGCCGGTGCGGTACGCGAAGATCGGCAGGGTCTCGGTGAGCCCGGCGGGGCCGCCGCCGGTGAGCAGGAACAGCAGCTCGAAGTTGTTGAACACCCAGATGCTGCGGAGGATCACGAGCAGTCCGACCACCTTCTTCACGTGCGGGAGGGTGATGAACGCGAACCGCTGCCAGGCGTTCGCGCCGTCGACGGTGGCGGCCTCGAACTGCTCCGCCGGGACGGTCTTGAGCGCCGCGAGGATGTTCACCATGAACAGGGGCGCCCCGAACCAGATGTTGATGGCGAGCACGGTCAGCATCACCGCGTCGGGGTTGGACAGGAAGCTCACGTTCTGCGCGGTGAGGCCGAGCCGCGTGAGCAGGTTGGGCAGGAAGCCGTACACGTCGTTGAGGATCCAGCGCCAGCCGAACGCGATCACGATGGCCGGGAACGCCCACGGGATGATCAGCAGCGTGCGGAACAGGCCGGTGAGGTGGCGGATGCGGTTGAGGGCGATCGCGGCCACGAACCCCACGAGGAGCTGCCCGGCGATCGACGCGACGGTCCACAGCAGCGACACCCGGAAGGCGTTCCAGAACTGCTCGCTCTGCAGCACGGCGACGAAGTTGTCGATGCCGACGAAGTCGACGGCGGGGCGCAGCAGGTGGCGGTTGGTGAAGCTGTAGACGACGCTCGACACCACCGGGTAGAAGAGCAGCAGGACGACGATCAGCAGCGACGGCGCGACGAACAGCACGCCGGTGAGATGGACGGTGCGGCGGGAGCGCATGATCACGGAGGACCCGGGGTCCGGTCGCGCGGGGCGACCGGACCCGGGGCGGGGCTCAGAACGAAACACCGGACGAGACGAACAGCTGGTTGAGCTGATCCTCCGCCGCCTTCGCCGCGGTCTCGACGTCGGTGCCGTTGAGGACGATGTCCTGCAGCATCTTCTCGATGACGGCCTGGCTGGTGAGGATGCCGGACTGCACGAGCGGACCCGTCTCCATGCCGATGGCGGTCCCGGCCGGCACGGCCTCGCTGATCACGGCGACGCTGTCGGCGTGCCGCTGCAGGGTCTCGTCGTCGAGGTAGGCCTCGTTCTCCGCGATGTCCTGCAGGGACGGCAGCATGCCGCCAGGGACCGAGTGGAGGAAGTCGATGTAGTCCTCGTCGCGGTAGAGGAACTCCAGGAACGCCTTCGCCTCCTCCTGCACGTCGCTCTTCTCCCAGACGACGGTGGCGATGTTGGAGGTCTCTCCGCCGTACACCTCGTCGCCGGCCTTCAGGCGCGGCAGGGGCGCGGCCTTGATCACCGACTCCAGCTGCGGCGAGGTGCCGACGACGCCGGAGATCTGGAACCCGGAGTTGAAGTCGAAGGCGGTCTTGCCCTGGTAGAACAGCGTCGCCTGGTCGAGCACGTTGTAGTTGACGCTGCCCTCCGGCGAGGTCTTCTCGTACATGTCGACCCAGTACTCGATGCCGTCGATGGCCGCGTCGGAGGTGAGGTTGGCGCGGCCGTCCTCATTCAGCAGGCTCTCGCCCGCCGACTGCAGGTAGAAGTTGAGGAAGCGCGTGCCCATCAGGTCGTTCGTGCCCATCGGGACCGCGAGCCCGTACTGGTCGGGACCGGTGGTGAGCGCGACGGCCGCCTCCTTCAGCTCGTCCCAGGTCTCCGGGACGTCAAGGCCGGCCGCTTCGAGCAGGTCGGCGCGGTACCACATGACCTGGGCGTGCGAGTAGATCGGCAGCGAGTAGGAGACACCGTCGAGGGTGCCTTCGCCGAGCGCCGCCTCGGTGAACCGGTCGCGCCCGATCGCGTCGATCACGTCGTCGACCGGGGCGAGAGCGCCGACGTCGATCATCTGCACGACCTGGTTGGGCTGGGCGGTCGACAGGTCGGGCACCTGCCCGGCGGCGAGGCCGGTGGTCCACTTGGTCTGGAACTCGCCCCAGCTGAAGGTCTCGATGGTGATGTCGATGTCGGGGTGCTCGGCCTCGAACTCCTCGGCCATCCGCTCCATGTACTCGGCGCGCGGGCCCTGCGTGAAGCTGTGCCAGAAGACCACGTCGCCGCTGAGCTCGCCGTCTCCTGCTGATGTATCGGAGTCGGGGCTCGTGCCGGCGCAGGAGGCGAGAGTCATGACGCTCACCGCGGTGGCCGCGGCGAGGGTCATGGTGCGCAGGCGGGCGCGCGTTCCCTTATCGGGGTAGGGGAAAGCCATGAGGAACTCCTTTGTTGCTGGTGCATAGCTCGGACACTCCGACGCTAGATATCAGACGTCAGACAAGTCAATCCGAGCGCACGGAGATCGCTCGATCACGGCGGGTGGTGACCGTTCTGTGCTAGCACCAGACGGTCACCCTGGCGCGTCCTGGGGTCGGCCTCCCGGCCGGTCCACACCCCAGAGCCCCGATGTGGCGGGGGTCAGGCGCCGCGCTCGAGCATGTCGGCGTAGCCGTCCTCGAACGACGGGTAGTCCAGGTGGCCGAGCAGCGAACGAAGCAGAGCGCCGTCGTAGACGAAACCGTTCACGCTGCCGCCGTCGTCGGGCGGCACCGGCAGCCCGAGGCGCGCGGCGAGGAACGCCACGACGTCGCCCAGCGGGGCGGGAGCCGCGTCCACCGCGTGCACGAGCGACGGCGGCTCGGGCATCCGCAGCAGCAGGTCGAGCGTGCGGACGAGGTCGGTCTCGTGGATGCGGTTCGTGCGGCGCCGGGGGTTCACGGGTGCCCCCTCACGCACGCGGCGCACCAGGAAGTCGCGCCCCGGACCGTAGATGCCCGCGGGCCGCACGACCACGGCGCCGAAGAGGTCGACCGCAGCGCGCTCACCCTCCCGCAGCCCGCGACCGCGGTCGGTGACCGGCTCCGGGGCGTCGCGCTCGGTGAGCGGGGTCGGGCTGCCCGCGCCTTCGAACACCCCGGTGGACGAGACGAAGACCGTGCGCGCGGGCCGGGAGGGCAGGGCCGCGGCGAGATGCGCGAGCACGGACGGGTACGCGGAGGCGCCCGTGCCCGGCGGCAGCGTGACCACCACGGCATCGACCGCGGGCAGGGGCTCGCGCAGCGGGGCGGCGAGATCACCCATGACGCCTGTCACCCCCTGGGGCAGGGGCCCGTCGCTGCGGCGGAGGGCGACGACCTCTCCCCCGTCCGCCACCAGCCGCGGGGCGAGCCGCGCGCCGAGCTTGCCGAAACCGACGAGCAGCGTGCGGTGAGGAGGCGGGGCGGCGGTCACCCGTCCAGCCTCCCACGGCGCGGGGGCCGCGGGCGCGGACGTAGGCTGGATCGGTGGCGGAATCGCAGGGGCGGGTGTGGACGGGGGTCCTGCGCGTCGGCCCGCACCGCGGCGACCATCGCGTCGCGATCCGAGTCGCCGTGAGCGTCGCCGTCCCGCTGCTCGTGCTCTGGGCGCTCGGCCGGCTCGACCTCAGCATCTACGCGAGCTTCGGCGCCTTCGCCGCGCTCTACGGCCGCCACGACGGGTTCCGCGACCGCATCCGCATGCAGGCCAGCGCGGGCGGGGTGCTGCTTGCGGCGATGCTGATCGGCACGGCGCTGTCGGTCCTGGCCGCCCCGACGGTCGTCAGCGTGGTCGTGGTCGCGCTCGTCGCCGCCGCCGTCACCCTGCTGGCGTACACGATGCAGTGGCACCCACCAGGGCCGCTGTTCACGGTGTTCGCGACCGGGGCGTGCGCGACCATTCCCGCCACCGCCGGCTCGTTCGGCTCCGTGCTGCTCGTGGGCGGGGCGAGCGTCCTGTTCGGTCTGGCCCTCACCGCGCTCGTCGCCGTCGCCACGCGGACCACGGGAGAGGGAGTGCCGAAGGTGCGCCCCACCGTGGGCGCCGTCGCGGTCGAGATGGCGGTCTCGGTCGCCGTCGCCATCGTGGGTGCCGGGATCGCGGGGCTGCTGCTCGGCGGCACGCACTGGTACTGGGCGGCGGTCGGTGCGGTCGCGGCCGTGAGCGGCGCACAGCTCAACGCCCGGATCATCCGCGGCATCCAGCGCCTGGTCGGCACACTGCTCGGGGTGCTCGTCGCCGCCGGGGTGCTGGCGCTCGACCTTGCGCCGATCGCCGTGATCGCCCTGGTCGTGGTGCTGCAGGGAGTCGCGGAGCTGTTCATCGGCCGCAACTACGGCATCGCGATGGTGTTCGTCACCCCGCTCGCGCTGCTGATGGTGCACCTCGCGGCCCCCACCCCGGTCGACGCGCTGTTGACCGACCGCGTGCTCGAGACCCTCATCGGCGTCGCGGTCGGCACCGTGGTCGCCGTGGTGTCCGCCGCGCTGCGCCGCCGCCTCGGCCGCCGCCTCACCCGCGACGCGGCCTTCGGCTGACCACGCACACCCGGCCTCGGCGGCACGACGGTGGTACAAAGAGGAAGACGTCCGGCCGGATGCGAACGGGAAAGGTCAGTAAACCGCTCACGAGGACATCGGGGAATCGCCTCCACAGCGCTCTCGATGACCCCGGCCGGACGCCACTGCAAGTTTAGGAATCGGCCCGTGTTGCGCAGAGGCTCCGCGCACGACTTGCACACACGTGCAGGGAGCCGGCCACCGGTTCTCCGTGTCCCTGTGGCTGAATGGGAAGGTAGGCCGAAGGAGAGTCCGATGAGCACCATCCGATCCGAGTCGATCCTGATCGACGGCACCTGGCGCGCCGCTTCCGACGGCGGCACGCTCACGGTGGAGAACCCCGCCGATCTGTCGATCGTCGCGACGGCCCCCATGGTGACGGCCGGCGACCTCGACGCGGCCCTCGCGGCGGCGGACCGTACGCGCGAAGCGTGGGCGGACACCCCGGCCTGGGAGCGTTCGGCGCTGTTGCGCACCGCCGCCCGCACCATCGTCGACCGCGTGGACGACATCGCCGCGCTCCTGACGGCCGAACAGGGGAAACCGCTGCGCGAGTCGCGCGCGGAAGTGCTCTCCGCAGCGGAGCAGTTCGAGTGGTACGCCGACGAAGCGCGGCGCATCTACGGCCGGACCGTGGACGGTACGTCCGCCGCCATCCGCATCGAGGTACGCAAGGAGGCGATCGGCCCCGTGGCGGCCTTCACCCCCTGGAACTTCCCGGTGATGCTCGCCGCACGCAAGCTCGCTCCGGCGCTGGCGGCCGGGTGCCCGATCATCCTGAAGCCCGCCGAAGAGGCGCCCTCCGCCTGTCTCGCGATGGTGCGGGCCGTGCAGGACGCGGGCTTCCCCGCCGGAGTCATCGCCGCGGTCACCGGCGATCCGGCGACCATCAGCGCGCATCTGATCGCCTCGCCGATCATCCGCAAGGTCTCGCTCACCGGGTCCGTGCGCGTCGGTCAGCACCTGATGACCCTCGCTGCCCAGAACATGGCCGCCGTCTCCCTCGAACTCGGCGGCCACGGTCCGGTCGTCGTCTGCGACGACGTCGATGTGCCCGCCGTCGCCCGCCTCTGCGCGCAGACCAAGTTCCGCAACGCCGGCCAGGTGTGCATCTCCCCCACCCGCTTCCTGGTGGCGCGGAGCATCCACGACGAGTTCGTCGATGCGTTCACGGCTGCCACGCGGGAGCTCGCCCTCGGCGACGGCACGCACGAGCGCACCGACGTCGGGCCGCTGTGCAGTGGTCGACGTCACGACGACTTCGCGGCCCTGATCGACGATGCGCTCGCCCGCGGCGCTGTCGCCGAGACGGGCGGGCGCTCGGCCCCGGAGCTGGGCGGACACTTCTACGAGCCCACCGTGCTCCGCGACGTTCCACAGGACGCCCGGGTCCGCACCGAGGAGCCGTTCGGGCCGGTCGCCGTAGTCATCGCCTACGACGACCTCGACGAGGCGGTGCGCGTGGCGAACTCCACCGACTATGGGCTGGCCGGCTACATCTTCACGACGCGGCTCGACCGCGCCCGGCTGCTCAGCGAGCGGGTGCGGGCCGGGATGCTCGGCATCAACAGCTTCCTCGTCAGCACGGCCGTCGCGCCGTTCTCCGGGGTGGGGCTCAGCGGGCTCGGCGCCGAGAACGGCACGGAAGGCATCGAGCACTACCTGCACCCGAAGACGGTCGTGACGGGCTTCCCGGCGGAGCTGTCATGACGGTGGCACGCGGAGCGTCCTCCGCGGACCATCACCTCCCGCGTACGACCGTCCCGAAGGCCAGCAGCATCCTCGCGAACGAACTGCGCACGTCGATCGTGCGCGGAAAGCTCGCCGCCGGCACGCCTTTCCCGTCCGAGGCCGAGATCATCGAGACGTCCGGCCTGAGCCGCGCGACCGTGCGGGAGGCGCTGCGGCTGCTCGAAGCCGAGGGCCTCATCGTGTCGCGCCGCGGACCCGGAGGCGGGCTGCGCGTCGGCCAGCTCGACCTGCAGTCGACCGTGCGCACCATCGCCGTACACCTCGCGATGAGCGAGGCGACGCTCGGCGACGCGTTCGCGTTCCGCCGCCTGATCGAACGGGAGTGCGCGCGGCTCGCCGCGGTCAACGCCACGGACGCGCAACGCGAGAGGCTGCGCGAAGCGGTGGCGGAGGAACCGCATCCGCTCTCCGAGGTCATCGACTTCCACGACCTCATCGCCGAATGCACCGGCAACGAATTCTTCCGCGTCGCGCAGAAGATCGTGGTCTCGATCGCGGGCTGGCACACGCCGGACGAGGGTCTGGACGACCACGACCTCGTGTTCGCGAAGGCGGCGCACACCAAGGTGGTGCAGCGCATCCTCGCCCGCGACGGGGAGGGCGCCGCGCGCGCGATGGACCGCCACCTCGAGGCGTTCGAGCGCATCGTCGAAGAACGCGGCAACCTCGACAAGCCGGTGATCCGCGCGTCCTCCTGGACCTGACCGTTCCGATACGGCTCCTCGCCGCGAGGTGTCACCAGCGGCGCTGGACCTCCTCCGCCCACCCGAACACGTTCTCGACACGGTAGACGCTTCCCGACGAGAGCCGGATCTCCCCGTCCCAGCGGCCGAAGCACTGATCCTCGCGGCTGAGGAACAGCAGCTTCTTCGTGAGCGAGTGACGGTGGTGCGCCGGCGTGAAGACGAGGTCGACCTGCGGGCCGCGGAAGGTCCACGGCTTCAGGAAGTCCTCCGTGTCGTACGTCCACTCGACGTCGTGGCTGAGCTTCTCGATCACGCCGTCCACGCGCAGCGCGTTCTCGGTCGACGGCGAGCCGTTCGTCCACTTCGCACCGAGCTGGATGCCGATCTCATGGCCGTCGGTGTACCCGGCACCGCTCCCCCAGTTCCACAGCACCTTCGCCGGCCACTTCCCACGACCGTGATCGAGCGCCGCCCATGCCTCGGACGGGTCGACCGTGCGTCGCACGCCGTCGACCTCCACCCAGCCGCTCGCGCGCAGACAGTTGTCCTTGCGGGTGTACTGGAATCGGCGCGAGGTCCACGGCACGACCACGCCCATGGACTCGTGCCCCTTCTCCTCGAGCACCTGGATCCGGGCGGTGACGCGGGTGCCGCGCACCTCGAGGAGGGTCCCTTCGGCAGTGGGGGTGATGGCGACGGCGGTGCTGGCGGTGCGCCTCCCCATCGGGGTGTCCCCGCTCGTCTCGGGGAGGTCCGCCCGGCCGGGGAACCATACAGCCTCGCCGTCGACGACCTCGGCGCCCGACGCGAGGTCGAGGGCGTAGATCGCGAGCCCGGCACGGTAGTCGGCGTGCGAGAAGCTGAACGCGAAGACGAGTTCGGGCGTCGAGATCGCCCAGTACTCGAACCGCTTCCGGCGGCCCCACCACCGCAGATTGGCACGCAGATGCGGGTACCGCGACCACCCGACCGCCGCCGGGTTCAGCCGACCGCCCGGCAGGCACAGGTCGACCCTTCGGGTCAGCTCGCGTTCGGACTTAGGCACGTCTCGCTCGAACACCGTCACCGTCTCAGCCCTTCGTCGCGCCGTCGGCGAGACCCTTGATCAGGTACTTCTGCAGGAGCAGCGTGAAGATCACGACCGGGACGACCGTCACCGTCCCCGCCGCGGTGAGCAGGCCCCACATGCCCCCGCTCTCGGTATCCACGGCCATGCCCTGGATCGCGACCGGGATCGTCGAGGCGTTCCGGTTGGTGAGCACCAGGGCGAACAGCAGCTCCTCGTACGCCATCATCACGCTGAAGATGAGCGATGACACGAGCGCAGGGGTCAGGATCGGCAGGATGATGCGGAAGTACGCGCCGAGTCGGGAGGTGCCGTCGATCATCGCCGACTCCTCCAGCTCCTTCGGGATGGCGAGGAAGAACGAGCGCATGAGCCACATGACGTACGGGATGAGGAACGTCGAGTAGGCCAGGATGAGCGTCAGGTGCTGGTCGGTCATCCCCAGGTTCCGCGCGACGAGGAACAGCGGAACGGCCAGGGCGATCGGCGGCACTCCGCGGGTGGCGAGGATCAGGGCGCCGATCATCCCGCCGCCGGCGAGCTTCATCCGGGCGATGCCGTATCCGGCCATGGAGCCGACGAACACCGCGAGCAGCCCGGCGCCGAGCGACACGATCACCGTGTTCAGCATCCGCCGCGGGATGTCGTAGTTGGCGAGGTTGAGGTAGTTGTCCAGCGTCGGCTCGGTGAAGAGGGTCGGCGGCGTGGTAAAGATATCGCGCGGAAGCTTGAACGACGTGAGGATCATCCAGATCACCGGCAGCAGGAAGAGCAGGCAGATGACGATGCCGGCGATGATGCGAATGCGGTGGCCCAGGCGGCGTCGCGACCGGCGTGCGGGTGTCGGCCGCACGGCGCCGATCGCGGTCGCCGTGTCGAGCGGGGCGGGGGTGAGGGTCGACGAGCTCAAAACTTCTCCTCCAGCTTGCGGGTCCCTCGGAGGAACACGAACATCAGGATCATGGTGATCACCAGCACGATCACGGCCATGGCCGCGGACTCGCCGAAGTGCAGCGAGCGGAACGCCTGCTCGTAGATGTAGAGGTTCACCACGTTGGTCGCCTGGCCGGGGCCGCCGCGGGTGGCCACGAGCGCGATGTCGAACATCTTCATCGCTCCGAGCCAGCGCACGACGAAGGTCGCGGCGATGATCGGCGCCAGCAGCGGGAGCGACACGTGCCACAGCTTGTGCCACCAGTTCGCGCCGTCGACCGAGGCGGCCTCCAGCACGTCGTTCGGGAGCGTGAGCAGCGCGGCCGACGCCACCAGGATGATGAACGGCGTCCAGCGCCAGGTGTCGATGATGATGACCGTGGCCATCGCCATCGTCGGGTCACCCAGCCAGTCCACCGCCGGCAGACCGAACAGGCCGCCGATCCAGTTGAAGACGCCCCAAAGCGGGTCGAGCAGCATTTTCCACACACCGCCCGCGACGACCGGTGCGACGGCGAGCGGCACGAGGAAGAGGGCGCGAATGAGGCCGCGCCCTCTCCACTCGGCGTTGACGAGGAAGGCGATGCCGAAGCCCAGGATCATCTGGATGGGAAGAGCGAACACCAGATAGATCCCCGTCACGACGAGGGAGTTGTGGAACTTCTCGTCCGTGAACGCCTCGACGTAGTGCTCCCACCCGACCCACTCGCGGGGAGTGAAGGTGGCGAGATCGAGCTCCGAGAAGCTGATCTGCAGCGTGTAGAGGATGGGGTAGCCGAGCAGGGCAGCCATCAGGATCACGGCGGGCAGGACGAACGTCCACCTGTTCGCGAGATCGATGAGACCGTACCGGCTCATACGTCGTCGGGCGCTTGTCATCACCAGTCGTCTTCCCGTCTTACTCGAGGAGATCGTCGATGCCGTCGTTCATCCGCTTCACGGCGTCTTTCGCCGTGATGTTGCCGGGGATGAACTCGCCGGTCTCCGTTGCCAGGACTTGCTGCACGGCGTCGGACTCGACGATGTGCGGGCGCCACATCTGTCCGGCCTCGATCGCGGGCCACGCCACCTCGAGGGCCTCGTAGACGGGCGACAGCCACTCCTGCTCCGGCGTGGTCTCCAGGGTGCTGGCACGCGCCGGGAAGACGCCGAGCGTGTTGGTCTGCCACTGCTCACCCTTCTTCGAGGTCAGCCACTGCACGAAGGTCCAGGCGGCCTCCGGGACGTCGGTCTTGGAGTTGACGCCCATCGACCACACCCCGCGGTGCGCGCCGGGGCCCTCGCTGCCCGCGGGCAGGGTCTGGATGCCGACCTGCTCGGGTGTGAGCGTGGTCGTGGCCGGGTCGACCGCCGAACCGCGGTAGACCGAGCCCCAAGTGAACAGGGTCGCCAGGCGCCCCTGTCGGAACGCCTCGAGCGGCTCGTTGAACTGCCAGCTCACCGCCCCGGGAGGGGCGACGTCGAGCAGCTGGCGGTGGATGTCCATGGCCTCGACGGCGTCGTCGCCGAGCACGGCCTCCGTGTTGTCCTCGTTCAGGATCTGGCCGCCGTTGGAGTTCATGATCGTCTGCCAGATGGTCGGCGTGAGCCCATCGCGCACGAAGTACGTGCCGACGGCCCAGGCGTCGTCGGTGCCGTCGCCGTCGGTGTCCTGCACCAGGTCGGGCGCCTGATCCAGGTACTCGTCCCAGGTCAGGTCCGGGGTCGGGAGCGGAACGCCGGCCGACTCGTAGAGGCTCTTGTTGTAGAGCATCATGAGGATGTTCGACCGCGCGGGTACCGCGTACTGCTTGCCGTCGAACTCGCCGGCCGCCAGGGCCGCCGGGTAGAAGTCGTCCCAGTCGTAGTCGTCGGCGGTCCACTGCTCCAGCTCGTCGCCGCGCAGGTCCATGAGCCCGCCCGTCGAGGCGAGCTGCGGCGTCCAGTTGTCGTCCGCCATCACGATGTCGTACGTGGCATCGGTGTTGGTCAGTTCGAGCATCGTCTTGGCCAGCTGATCGTTGTACGGCACACCGTCGATCGTGACGTCGATGTTCGGGTAGTCCTTGGCGAACTCGGGGATCAGGTTGTCCTGCCACTGGCTGGCGTAGGCGTCGTTGACGAGGATCTTGAGATCGATCCGCTCGTCATCGGTGCCGAGCCCACCACCGTCGGCGGAAGGCTCCTCCCCCGAGCCACCGGCGGCGCAGCCGGCGAGGAGGACCGTGGTGATGATCATCGCCCCGCCGGCCAGGGTGATCGGGCGGCGCGAACGCAGCCTGCGTCGTTGCATCATTGCATTCTCTTTCTCTCGGGTTCCGCCTTCGGGGGGCGGCACCTGTGGGGTGTGGTCACAGGCCTGGTCATGCTCGCGGCGGCCGCTTCCGACCGTCAAGCGCCCTGCACATATGTGCTGGCGACCTCTCTGGCGGAGTGCTCGTCGATGATCAGATCGGTCACGAGGCCGGCGGCCAGCGCGCCGCGCAGAGCGGGGATGCGGCTGGGGTCGCTGACCACGCACACGCGACGGGGGGCGCGACGGAGGGTGTCGAGGTCGGGGCCGCTCGAGCGCTCGTTGAGGCGGATGCCCGCGTGCGTGCCGTCGCCGCGGAGGAACACGGTCGCGACGTCCCCGACGACCTCGGCGGCCTCGAGCTCCTCGCGGTCGGCGTCACTCAGGTAGCCGTTGCGGTACACGTGACCGGGGATCGTGGAGTGCGGGTCGCCGACGCCGAACACGGCGATGTCGATCCGCTGCTGCAGGGCGAGGATCCGTGCCACGCTCCGCTCGCGCCAGAGGACGGTCTTCGTCAGCGGGTCGTCGAAGAACGCCGGTACGGGGAGGGGTTCGACGTGCGCGTTGAACGCCTCGGCGAAGCGCTGGAGAATGTCGCCGACGTACCCGAGCCCGAAATTCTCGCCGTAGGCGGCGCCGTTCAACTGCACGACGGTCACGTCGGTGAGCGGGCGGTCGACGAGGTGATGGCTGACGGCCGCCATGGTGTTCCCCCAGGCGACCCCGATAGTCGACGACGACTCCACCATCGCCGACAGGATGCGTCCGGCGTGGCGGGCGACCTGGGCGTTGCGTTCGCGCACGCTCATCCCGGTCGATGCGGGGATGATGTAGGCGGTGACGCCGTCGTGCAGGCGGATCTCGTGCTGGAGCCGGGAGATGCCGTCGGTCGGGTGCTTGATGCGGATGTCGACCAGCCCGGTGTCCCTGGCGTAGGACAGCAGTCGCGACACCGAGGACCGGCTCATGTGGAGCGAGTCCGCGATGGCCTTCATCTTCAGGTCGCGCAGGTAGTAGAGCTGGGCGGCGCGCAGCGCCAGCTTGGTGCGATCGGCGATCTCGACCATGGCCCCTCCTAGAAGGCGGAGACGCCCGTGAGCGCCCGCCCGATCGAGAGGGCGTGGATGTCGTCGGTGCCCTCGTACGTGCGCACGGCCTCGAGGTTGGCCATGTGCCGCATCACGGGGTAGTCGGCCGTGACGCCGTCCCCGCCGAGGAGCTCGCGTGCCGACCGGGCGATCGCGATCGCCGAGCGCACGTTGCCGAGCTTCGCGATGCTGACCTGTGCGGGCTGCATCCGCCCCTCCGACTTCAGCGACGCCAGGTGCAGCGCGGTGAGCATTCCGCCCTGGTAGGCCAGCATCATCTCGGCCAGTCGCGCCTGCACGAGCTGCTTGCCGGCGAGCACCCCGCCGAACGAGGTCCGTCGGCCGGCGTAGTCGACGCTGAGGGCGAGGCACTCCCGTGCGATGCCGAGGACGCCCCACGCGATTCCGAACCGCGCCTCGTTGAGGCAGGTCAGCGGCGCGCCGAGTCCTGTCGCCCGCTCGAGGATCGCGTCGCCCGGCAGTCGGACCTCGTCCAGGTTCACGTCGCACTGGATCGAGGCGCGCATGGCGTGCTTGTGCAGGATCGGTGTCGCGGTGAAGCCGGGAGCGTCAGTGGGGACCACGAATCCGCGCACCCCGTCCGACGTGCGGGCCCACACGATCGCGATGTCGGCGACGGTGGCCAAGCCGATCCAGCGCTTCGCCCCCGAGAGCACCCACCCGTCGCCGTCGCGCTCGGCGACGGTCGTCATCGCTCCGGGGTCGCTCCCGCCCTGCGGCTCGGTCAGCGCGAAGCATCCGAGCAGGCGGCCGGCGGCCATCTCCGGGAGCAGGGACGCGCGCTGCCGGTCGGAGCCGAACCGCGCGATCGCCGTCATCGTGAGGGAGCCCTGGACGGAGACGAGTGTCCGCCATCCACTGTCGACCGCCTCGATCGCCGCGCACGCCAGGCCGTAGGCGGTGGGGCTCGCTCCGGCGCACCCCGGTGCCTCCAGGTGCATGCCGAACAGCCCGGCGTCCGCGAAGGCGGGCACGATCTCGGCGCGGAACCGCGCCTCCTCGAAGTCTGCGTCGATCGTCGGCAGGACGACGTCTGCGGCGACGGCGGCCGCGCGCGAACCCCAGGCGCGGTCCTCGGGGCTCAGACGCTCCTCGAGGCCGAGCAGTGTGTCGACGGCCGCGTAGGCGGATGGGTTCATGGGGTCTTCTCCCTCGTGACGGCGGACAGCCGCTCCCGCAGCTCGCTTCCCCCTTCGTCGAGTGACGGAGGGGCCAGCGGGTAGTCCACGGGTGTGTGCGAGAACGTGAGCGGGTTGCGCACGATCGGCAGGGCGTCTCCCGCGAGGCCTACGGGTTCGAGTCCGATCCGCTCGGCGAAGCGGATGCCGTCTTCGATCGTCTGGATCGGCGCGCTGGGCACACCGACCCCGGTCAGCAGGTCGAACCACTCGGCGGCACCGCGGTCGGCAAGCGCGGCCACGATCTCGGGGCGCAGTGCGTCGCGGTGGGCGTTGCGCAGCTGGGGTGCGGCGAAGCGCGGGTCGGTCGCCAGGTCGTCGCGCCCGATCACGGCGCACAGGCGCTCGAACTGCGCGTCGTTGCCCACGGCGATCACGAGCGGCAGGTCAGAGGTCGGGAACGGCTCGTACGGGTAGAGGCTGGGGTGCTGGTTGCCCATGCGGCGGGGCACGTGGCCCGCCGCGGCGTACGCCTGGGTCTGGTTCACCATCGACGACAGCGCCGCCGACAGGAGGTTCGTCTCCACGAGCTGCCCGAGTCCCGTTCGCTCGCGATGCCGCAGCGCCGCGAGGATGCCGACGGCCGTGTGGAGTCCGGTCAGCACGTCGAACAGTGCGAAACCACCTCGGAACGGCTCGCCGTGCTGCGCGCCAGTGGTGTCCATGAACCCGCTCAGCGCCTGGACCATGAGGTCGTAGCCGGCGAGGTGCGCCCCGGCCCCGGTGCCGAATCCGGTGATCGAGGCGTAGACGAGGTCGGGTCGATCGACGGCGAGCGTCGCGTAGTCGAGCCCGAAGCGCCGCAACCCGCCGGCCTTGAAGTTCTCGACGACCACGTCGGCCTGGGCGATGACGTCCCGGGCGATCGCGAGGTCGCCGTCGTCGGCGAGATCGAGCACGAGGGAGCGCTTGTTGCGGTTCGCCGACTGGTAGTAGGTGGCGACACCCTCGTGCACGGGCGGCGCGAACCGGCGGGTGTCGTCGCCGTCCGGGCTCTCGATCTTCACGACGGTCGCGCCCATGTCGGCGAGGAGCATGGTGCAGTAGGGGCCGGCGAGGATGCGAGAGAGGTCTGCGACGACGATGCCCTGCAGCGGCCCGGGGCGTTCGTCGGCGAGGGGGTTCGTCATCGCGCACCGCCGAGGACGAGGTGGGTGATGGCGCGGGCGACGCAGGCGGGACGGTCGCCATCGTCGTCGATCTCCACGGTGTGCGTGGTGTGCACGCGGACCGCGCCGTCGAGGGCGGTCACGGCGTCGAGCACGATCCTGTCGCGCACGCGACTGCCGGCCGCGACCGGCGCCGGGAAGCGCACGCGCTCGTATCCGTAGTTGACCCGACCGACCGCCCCGGAGAAGGTGTAGGCCTGTGCGGCGAGCGCGGGAAGCAGGGACAGCGTCAGGAGGCCGTGGGCGACCGTGCGTCCGAACGGTCCTCGCGCCGCACGCGCCGCGTCTGTGTGCAGCCACTGCTCGTCGCCGGTCGCGCTGGCAAAGCGCTGGATGCGGTCCTGGTCGATGGTGGTCCACGCGCTGACGCCGAGCTCCGTGCCGACGAGACCCGGGAGGGCCGTCACGTCGTAGGTGGTGGTCATGCGCATCCTCGTCGAAGTCGTCAGGTCCGCGCACATTTGTCCGGATGGGATTCGTGCGGCGTATTTAGTGTAAGGATTACACCGAACTACTGAAAAGGCAAGCTCGAAGGAACCACCGATGACCCTCCTGACCACCGCTCCCCCCGAAACCGACTTCCTCCGCCTGTACGACCGGCTCGATACGGACGAGCGCGCGATCGTGGCTCGTGTGCGGGATTTCGTGCGCGAGCGCGTGCTCCCCACGATCAACGAGCACTGGGAGCGGGCCGAGTTCCCCGCCGACCTGATCCCCGGCATCGCCGAGCTCGGCGTGATCGGCACCACCATCCGGGGGTACGGCTGCCCAGGGCTCAGTCCGCTCGCGGCGGGTCTCGTCGCGCTCGAGATGTCACGCGGTGACGGAAGCATCAACACCTTCCTCGGTGTGCAGTCGGGACTGAGCATGGGCACGATCGACCTGCTCGGCTCCGAGGAGCAGAAGCAGCGGTGGCTGCCCGCGATGGCGCGCCTGGAGAAGATCGGGGCCTTCGCCCTCACCGAGCCAGGACACGGCTCCGACTCCGTCGCGCTCGAGACGAGCGCGACGAGGGACGGCGACAGCTTCGTGCTCACCGGAGCCAAGCGCTGGATCGGCAACGGCCACAGCGCCGACGTCGTCGTGCTGTGGGCGCGGGACACCGCGGACGGCCAGGTCAAGGCGTTCGTCATCGAGAAGGGCGCGGACGGACGGCACCCGGCCGGGTATCGCGCCGAGGTGATCACCGGCAAGATCGGCAAGCGGGCGATCCTGCAGCCCGACATCACCCTCGATGCGGTCCGCGTGCCCGCCGCGAACCTCCTCGCCGGCTCCACCTCGTTCCGCGACGCCGGAGCGGTCCTCGCCCGCACCCGCTCCGGGGCATCGTGGGAGGCGACGGGACATGCGATGGCGGCGTACGACATCGCCGTCGACTACGCGCGGTCCCGGGTGCAGTTCGGCAAGCCGCTGGCCGCCCACCAGATCATCCAGCAGCGACTGGCCAAGATGCTCGCCGAGGTCACGGCCATGCAGCTCATGTGCTTCCGCCTCGCCGAGCTGTCCGCGGAGTCCGCTCTGACCGGGCCGATGGCGTCGATCGCCAAGATGTTCACCGCGGATCGCGGGCGCTGGGTGTGCTCCGAGGCCCGCGACATCCTCGGCGGAAACGGACTGCTGCTGGAGAACCACGTCGCCCGCCATTTGACAGACATGGAGGTCGTCTACACCTACGAGGGCACCGACACCGTGCAGTCGCTGCTCATCGGACGCGAGATCACGGGCATCTCCGCCTTCCGCTGACGCCCGACCGCCCCTATCCCCCACAACAGAACGACGACAGGAAGCAGGTTCCGCATGCGGTTCATCGGACGTACGGCGATCGTGACGGGAGGCGCCAGAGGCATCGGTCACGCCACCGCTCTTCGGCTCGCGCGGGAGGGGGCGCGCGTGGGCGTGCTCGATCTCGTGCACAGCGACGCCCTCCACGCGGCCGCCGCCATCTCCGACGACGGGGCGACGAGGGACTCCGGCGGGAGCGCCGTGGCCCTCGCCGCGGACATGACCGACGCCGAGCTCGTCGCCCGTGCGGTCGACGGGTTCGTCGATGCCGAGGGACGCCTGGACGTGTTCGTCAACAACGCGGGTGCCACGCGCGACGACCTGCTGTTCCGGATGTCGGTCGACGATTGGGACTTCGTCCTCCGCACGAACCTCACGACGGCCTTTCTCGGCCTCCGCGCCGCGCAGCGGAAGATGGTCCCCGCGCGCGCGGGAGCCATCGTGAACCTGTCGAGCCGGTCGGCCCTGGGCAACCGGGGACAGGCGAACTACTCCGCAGCGAAGGCGGGGATCCAGGGGCTCACCGCGACCGCGGCGATCGAGCTCGGCCCGCTGGGCATCCGCGTGAATGCGGTCGCGCCCGGCTACATCGCGACGCCGATGACGGCGCGAACCGCCGAACGGGTGGGGATGGACGCGGCTGCCCATCAGGAGCAGGCCGCATCCGTGACCCCGCTGCGCCGAGTGGGGCGCCCCGACGACGTCGCCGCCGTGGTGGCCTTCCTCGCGAGCGACGACGCCGCCTATGTCTCCGGCCAGACCGTGTACGTCAACGGTGGTGCGCGATGACCGCCGTCTACATCGTCGATGGCGTCCGCACGCCGGTCGGCCGCTACGGGGGGAGCCTGTCATCCGTGCGCCCCGACGATCTCGCCGCCCTGGCGGTGGGCGCGGTGGTCGAGCGGTCCGGCGTGGACCCCTCCGCGATCGACGAGGTGGTACTGGGAGCGGCGAACCAGTCCGGCGAGGACAACCGCAATGTGGCGCGGATGGCCGTCCTGCTCGCTGGCCTCCCCGTCTCCCTCCCCGCCTTCACGGTCAACCGGCTCTGCGCGTCGGGGATGACGGCGATCACCACCGCGCATGCCCTGATCGCTTCCGGGGCGGCCGAGGTGATGGTCGCCGGAGGGGTCGAGTCGATGTCGCGGGCGCCGTGGGTCCAGGCGAAGCCGCACCGGGCGTTCGCCGGCCCGGGTGCGCAGTTCGACACGTCGATCGGTTGGCGGTTCGTGAATCCGCGCCTCGAACGCGACGACGACGACATCACCCTGAGCATGCCCGAGACGGCGGAGCTCGTCGCCGAGCGCTTCGGGATCGGACGCGAACGGGCCGATGACTTCGCCCTGGAAAGCCACCGTCGGGCGATCGCAGCGGTCGACGCCGGGCGGTTCAACGGGGAGATCGTCGCCGTCGACACCGCGACCGGCCCCGTCATGGCCGATGAAGGACCGCGGCGGGACACCGACGCCGCCGCCCTCGCGCGCCTGCGCCCCGTGGTCGCCGGTGGACGGATCGTGACGGCCGGCAACGCCAGCACCCTGAATGACGGGGCATCGGCCGTACTGCTCGCGAGCGAGGCCGCGGTGCGGACGCACGGATTGACCCCGCGGGCTCGGATCGTCGCGCACGCCGCGTCGGCCCTCCACCCGTCGATCATGGGGATGGGCCCGGTCGATGCGGCGACCGCGGCACTGCGCCGAGCAGGCTGGCGCTCGGAGGATCTGGGCGCGATGGAGCTGAACGAGGCGTTCGCCGCACAGGCGCTCGCCTGCCGCGACCGACTCGAGTGGGACCCGGCCCTCGTGAACGCGTGGGGCGGCGCGATCGCTCTCGGGCATCCGCTCGGCTCGTCGGGAGCCCGGATTGTGGTCACGCTGCTGTCGCGGATGGTGGCGGACGACGTCCGCCGAGGCGCCGCGGCCATGTGTGTGGGCGTCGGTCAGGGCACGGCGCTGCTCCTCGAACGCTGAGCGGAGCAGCCTCACCACCGGTTCCGCACGTCCTCGGCCCACCCTTCGATCCCGTCGACGACCACGCGCTCCCCGCGGTCGTCGAGCACCCACCCCGACCAGACCCCGAACAGCTGATCGGTGCGGCTCGAAATGAGCAGCGCGCGGGTCCGGGAGCGCTTCGCGTACGACGGGGTGAAGGTCAGGTCGGCGTTCTCGCCCCCGATGCGCCAGGGCCGTCGATCGGAGGTGCGGTCGTACTCCCACACGAGCTCCTCGCTGATCTTGGACAGGTGCCCGTCGGCCACCACCGCGTTCTCGGTGGCCCCGGAGCCGTCGGTCCACTGGGAGCCGAACTGCAGGCCGACGACCCGGCCGTCCACCGTGCCGCTCCCGGCCGCCCAGTTCCAGCTGACGTCGTACGGCCATCGTCCGCGCCCGTGGTCGAGCACCGCCCACGCGTTCTCGGCGATCGCGTGGGTCGCCCCATTCACCGTGAGCGACCCGTGCGCTGGCCGGGCGACGTCCTTCACCGTGTACTGGAAGCGCCGGATGCCCTTCGCGGAGTGCCAGGGAACCACGACGCCGAGCGACTCATGCCCGTCCGGCCGGGAGGCCGTGATGTCGAACTCGACACCGGGTGCTGTGCCGCGCAGGCGCGTCCCCGCCGCGCCCAGGTCGTCGATGTCGAGCGACAGTCTTCTCGTGCGGGCGCGTGCAGGCCCTTCGCCATGCGACGGTGGCAGTGTCGCGCTCCGGGCGCCGGGTACGACCACCGTCATGTCGGACGACACGCCCGTCGTCCGGTCGAGCACCCAGATCGAATGCAGCGACAGGTAGTCGATGCAGGACACGGTCAGGGCGAGGATGTGCTGCGGAGTCATCACGTTCCAGTACTCCCAGCGCTTGTTCCGGCCCCAGGCGCGCCTGCCGAGTGCGGACGTGTCGTGCAGCGGGGTGCGCGACCATCCGAGGGCGGCGGGGTGGAAGCGGCCGTCCGGGGTCGTCAGGGCGACACGCTCGGTGATCTCGCGCTCGATCATTCGGGGCTCCGTTCTCGAGTCGCGGCGTCGAAGACGCGCCGGAACTCGGTGTTGAGGGCGCGCACGGTCGCGGCGTCCGGTTTCAGCGATGTGCGATCGGCTGTCAGGAGGCCGTTCGATTCGTCCTCCACGTCGGCGAGCTGGGTGTACACGGTGGCCGACAGCCCCCGCGGGATCGCCGGGAGCACTTCGCGCCGGTGCAGTCGTTCGTACGCGCGGGTGAGGTCTTCCCGAGAGCTCAGGCGTCGGTAGCCGAACTCACGTGCGGGGTAGCGGTGGCCGGGGAGCCTCAGGCTGTACCCCCCGAACTCGGACACGACGAGGGCACGGCCGTCGCGACCCCACCACCGCGCCGGCCGGATCGGCTGAAAGTAGACGTGCAGGCTGCGCAGGTCGCCCGAGCGCTGATCGTGCCACCCGCTCGCGTGGTCGATCACCCGGTCGGGGTCACGGCGCCGCAGGTGCTCGACGACCCGGGCGGCGTCGAACTGCCCCCAGCCCTCGTTGAACGGCACCCAGGTGACCACGGAGGGCGAGTTGCGCAGCAGGTCCACCATCTCGTCGAGCTCGTCGAGGAACTCCTCCCGCCCCGCGGCCTCGGCGCGTCCGAAGATCCGGTGCCATCGATCGGCGAGGCGGATGTGCGGGGAGGCTACCGGGGCGGTGATCACCCAGGGGCGGTAGGTCGACCCGCCGTTGACCGCGTCCTGCCAGACCAGCATGCCGAGCCGGTCGCAGTGGTGATACCAGCGGAGCGACTCCACCTTGATGTGCTTGCGGAGCATCGTGAAGCCGAGCTCCTTCATCGCGACGATGTCGGCCACGAGGGCGTCATCGTCGGGCGCGGTGTACAGGTCGTCTCCCCAGTACCCCTGGTCGAGCACGCCGATGTGCGGGTACGGCTCGCCGTTGAGGCGCAGCCGCGGCATCCCCCTGGCGTCACGGTCGACGTCGACGCTGCGCACCCCGACGTAGCTCGCCACCCGGTCGTCGCCGACGGCGATGTCGAGGTCGTACAGGAACGGATCCTCCGGACTCCACAGCCGCGGTCGAGGGAGGCGAAGGGGCAGTGCGGTGCCGGCGACCCCCTCCGCGGACGCGACGACCGTCTCTCCGGCGCGCACGGCCACGGTCACCGGAGCTCCGGGCGCCGACGCCTCGACCGTCACCTCCAGCGTCGCTGTCGCCATCCCGACCCGCACGTCCGGAGTCCTCAGCCGCAACCCCGTCACGTACGTCGGTGGGACCTCCTCCATCCAGACCGTCTGCCAGATGCCGGACTGCGCGGTGTACCAGATGCCTCCGCGCTTCAGGCGCTGCTTGCCGACGGAGTGGTGCGAGCCATCGCTCACATCACGCACCTCGACCTCGATCTCGTGGTCGTCGTCGGCGCGCAGGGCCTCGGTGACATCGACCGCGAACGGCAGGTAGCCGCCCACGTGCGTCGTGACCTCGACGCCGTCGATCCGCACCCGGCACGACTGGTCGACCGCCCCGAAGTGGAGGATCGTGCGGTAGCCGGGCCTCGCGGCGTGGGTGAAGCGGCGTCGGTACCAGAGCGACTCGTGCGACTGAAGCTGGCGGCCGACTCCCGAGCGCGGGGTCTCCGGCGAGAACGGCACGAGGATGCGGCGATCCCACCGTGTCGGCGCCGCGCCCGCATCGGTGAAGGCGCACTCCCACCAGCCGTTGAGGATCCGGTGGCCGTCGCGCCGGAGCTGCGGCCGCGGATACGCGGCGAGCGGGGCGTCCGAGGTCACCGGGGCGTCCTCTCGCGCCGCGTCCGCCAGGCGGCCAGGGCGGGGACGAGGGCCAGGATCGCGGCGGCCGCGAGGAACATCGCGGGCCCCGGCACGGGCCGCTCGACGCCGAGGTCGAGGTAGGTGCGCCCGTCGCCGACGATCACCCAGGCGCCGATGAACGGTCCGACGATCATCGGGATCATCGTGCCCGTCACCATCCGGAGACCTTGGACCATCCCGGCCTGCCCGTCGGGGGTCTCGTCTCGAGCCGTGGCAGAGGCCGAAGCGGTCGCCAGCATCATCCCGCCGAGCGCGAGCGCCGCCGCCACGATCACGCTCACCGTGTCCCGCGCGAAGAACATCAGGAGGAGCCCGACCGCGAAGAGCAGCGTCGCTGGCAGGAGCAGGCGGCGCTTGCCGAGCCGATCCATGAGCATCCCGCCGACCACGCTGATGGTCGCGGCCGCCAGCAGGGACACTCCGAGGATCAGCGCGTAGGACTCCACGCGCAGCCCGTACTGCAGGTAGATGATGACGTAGGGCAGGAACACCTGCGCCGCCGTGCCGATCACAGCGAGCATGGCGAGCGACAGGTAGAGCGGCGCGTGCGCGCGGACCGTCGAGGGGTGGAATCCGCGCAGTAGCCGCACGGCCACGGGTGCGACATCGAGGGTCGCGGCGGGTGCCGCATCGCGCAGGAGCATCCAGGCGAGGAGCCCCGAGACCGCCGTCACTCCCCCGACGACGGCGAAGAAGGTCCGCCACTCGCCAGCGCGAGTAAGTCCGTCGAGAGCACCGAACACGACCAGCATGGCGAGGAGGGGCAGGGCTGCGAGCACGGCGTCCGCGCGTCCGCGGGTGCGGGGCGTGGTGACATCCGTGACCCAGGCACCGAAGGCCGCATTGTTGGCTCCGGAGCCGATCATGCTCATGACGCAGTCGAGGGCGATGATCCCGACCACGGCGAGGAGCACGAAGGGCGCGGCGACGGCGCCTTCCGAGGGTGAGAGCAGACCGAAGGCCGCGGTGCAGGCCCCCCAGGCGACGTATCCGACGGCGACGAAGAGGCGACGACGACCCGTGCGATCCGACCACGCTCCGATCAGAAGGGTGGCGACGGTCGCGGCCACGGCGCTCAGCGCGACCATCATCGCGATCACGGTCGGGTCCTGGGTGATGCGCTCGTACACGAAGACGTTGAGATACATGTTCTCCACCGTCCACGCGACCTGGCCGACCAGGCCGACGACCACGAGGGCGGTCCAGACGCGGACGCCGAGGCGCTGGGGGCGCGGGCTCGACGGGCGCGGGGCGGAGAGGGGTCGGGGTGACGTCATCGTCAGTCCTCTCGAAGCGGGAGTTGGTATTGCCACGTGGCAATACGGTGCCACGATAGCGGTTTCCGTGGTCGGCGTGCGACTTGCTACTGTCGGCGGCGGAGGAGGTGCCGTGGTCACTCAAATGGACGTCGCCCGCCGCGCGGGCGTGGCGAGGCGAACCGTCTCGAACGTCGTCACCGGGTTCCCGTACGTCAGCGACGACGTGCGCGCGCGTGTGCAGCAAGCGATCGCGGAGCTCGGATACGTGCCCAATCGCGCCGCGCAGCAGCTGCGGACCGGACACAGCGGCGTGGTGGCGCTTGTCGTCCCGGAGATGGGGGTCGGCTACTTCGGGGAACTCTGCACGCTCATCGTCGAGGAGGCGGCGGCGCACGGCATCGGCACCGTCGTGGCGCAGACGCACGGCATCCGCGAGCGCGAAATGGCCGAGATCGAACGCCTCATCGCGCTCCAACCCGACGGGCTGATCGTGAGCCCGCTCGAACTCACTTCCGCCGACATCGGGAGCATCGGCGGCCGCGTGGGCCTCGCGTTGATCGGAGAGCACTTCGCCGGCTCGGGCGTCGGCTCGATCGCGGTGGACAACATCGCCGCCTCCGAGGCCGTGGTCGGCCACCTCATCCACTCGGGATGCGCGAGGATCGCCTACGTCGGCGTCGCCGGCCCCGCACCGCGATTCAACGAGCTGCGCAGGACCGGGTACACCGCCGCCCTGCGCGCCGCGGGACTCCCCGCGGTGCGCGAGGCCCACGCCGCCGACTTCACGACGCGGGACGGGTACGACGCCGGGCGGGCTCTCGCCGATCGCATCGCCGGGGGCGAGGAGATCGATGCCGTCTTCTGCGTGACCGACGAGGTCGCCATCGGCGTGCTCCGCGCGCTGCACGACGCCGGGCTGCGGGTGCCGGCCGACATCGCGCTCGCCGGATTCGACGACATCACCGAAGGCCAGTACTCCATTCCTCGTCTGACGACCATCGCGCCCGACAAGCGCGGCATCGCGCAGCGAGCGGTCGCTCTCGTGCGCGGCGAGAACGCCCGCACCGACCCCGTCGACTTCCGCCTCGTGGAGCGGGAGAGCACCCAGCGCGCGTCCGCCTGACACACAGAAGCGCCGCATCCCCGGGGGATGCGGCGCTCCGGTGTCGGTGCCGTCAGGTGCCGGGGTAGGCCCGCAGGCGAGCGGACCCGTCGGGGGTGATCGTCACCGAGCCGCCCGAGCACGGCGGATTGGACTTGCCCACCACGTACGGCACGAGCAGGCCATCGAGCCTCAGCGGTGCATACACGGCGTCGCTGTTCTCCTGATCGAGGCACTGGGCTGTGGAATCGTTCCAGTTCCAGTACTCGACCCACGACGCCTGGGGTGAGATGAGCGCACCCTGCTGCGGCACGAACAGGTTGCCGATCGAGAAGCTCGTGCCGTCGGCCGTGTCGGTCACCGTCGAGTTCCACCAGCCGGGGCGTCCGGGGATCTCCGCGACGCGGAAGACATACGTCCGACCGGTGGTCCACGGACGGAACACCCGGACGGATCGGCCGGGCGCACCGTCGGTGTCGCCGGCCATCACCCCGTGCAGGCTCGGATTGACCTCGGCGTCGGTCGCCCCCCAGAGGGAGAAGAGCCATTGCCTTCCGTTCGTGTTCCCGTAGGTCTGCACGCCGGTGTAGCCGCCCGACGTTCCAGAGATCCCGAACTGGTGGCTCCAGAAGATGTTCGCGGTCATCGTCGGCATCACCCGCAGCAGCGTGCTGAACTCGGCGACTCGGCCCGCGGCCGTCGCGCGGGGGTACGCGTAGAGCCCGGGCACTCCGGTTCCGTTCGTGTCGGCCTTCGGGTCCGGGGGCACGTCCACGATCCGGAAGGGCGATGAGAGCGCCCGGTGATGCGCGGCACCGGCGCTGAACGAGCTGGCCGACACCAGGTCGGCCACGAGCACCGTCTGCGCGTTCCATCCCGTCGGGAGGGCGGCGTTGCTCACCCCCGCCACCGAGAACGTCAGGTCCGCCGGCGCTGCGAGGTCGCGCGCGAGGCGGTAGACCGCGTACGCGAACTTCCGCGAGCCGGTGTTCGGGTTGTAGTTCTCCGTGTAGTACTCGTCGGGGTCTCGCACCCAGAGGCCGTCCGAGGTGCTCGCTCCGACGGCCGGGCCGCGGAAGAAGGCGAAGCCCGACGGGAAGATCCCGGCGTCCGCGCCGATGAACAGGCGGGATCCCGCAGGAAGAGAGACCCCGGGCGCCAGCTGCAGACGGAAGCGCGCCTCCAGCAGGTAGTTCTCCGGCCATGTCGGATCGCCGGTATCGCGATCGCTCCCCGCCGGAGGCGAGTCGAAGCCGACGAACGACACGGTCACTCCATCCGGGACGGAGTCCGCGGCCGCGGAGACCGGTGCGGCGGTGGAGGCGAGCGCCGCCATGGCCACCCAGGCCGCGCTCTTGGCGAAAGTCCGTCTGCTGATTCCTTCGGTTCCCATGCGAGGGTCCCCCTATCTCGGGTCGATCTTCGCCGGTCGCGTTCTACCGGCCCCCGCTCGGCCTCCGCAGGATGCCACGGCGTCAGAGAGCCCACCTGATCGCTCGCTGATTATTCTCCGGACGGTCGCCCCCCTGACCCCTGACCCCTGACACACAGAAGCGCCGCACCCCCGAGGGGATGCGGCGCTCCGGTGTCACGGTGTCACTCGGCGGCGGCGATCTTCTTCGCGTCGTCGGTGTTGAGCACGCGGAACAGGACCGCGGCGATGATCGCGCCGACGGCCGGGGCCACGATGTAGAGCCACAGCGAGCTCCACGCGAAGTGGCCGCTGACCGAGAGGCCGAGGGCCACGGCGGGGTTGAAGCCGCCGCCCGAGATGGAGCCGACGGTCGCGGCGCCGATGAACACGGTGGCGCCGATCGCGAGGCCGTAGAACGAGTTGCCCGCGGTGTCCTTCGACGTGGCGGAGTTCAGCACGACCCACACGAGGATGAGCGTGAACAGCGCCTCGACCAGGAACGCCGGGCCGACCTCGATCACCATGGCCTTGTCGCCCGCGGGCCAGACGGCGAGCGCGGCGAGGGCGGCGAGCGCGCCACCCACGAACTGGGCGATCAGGTAGGCGATGAAGTCGGCGACGCTCAGGCCGCCGCGGAGGAAGACGCCGAGCGAGACGGCGGGGTTCAGGTGAGCGCCGGAGATGTGGCCCGTGGAGTACACGAGCACCATCAGTGTGAAGCCGATCGCGAGCGGCGTCAGCGGGCTGCCGCTGTTGATGGCCGCGATGATCGCGAGGACGAAGAGGAAGGTGGCGATCGCTTCGGCGATGGCCTTCCGCGGTGTACCGGTCATGAGTGTGCCCTTTTCTGTGGAACCGAAGGCGGCCACCCCGTCCGCTCGGCAATTCGTAGCCGACGACCCGCCTTGCGGCACTGAGGATAGCGGCCGCGGTGGGCCGGGAGGCGGAGCCGCGCGGTCTTTTCTGGGAAAACGCTGGACGGGGCGCTGTCGCACCTGAGGACGGTGCAAGGCCGAAGGCTTCGCGCATGTTCCGCACCCCTGTCAAGCCCGTCGCCCGTCGCCGCCCGCACCCCTAGCGTGCGAGCATGACCTCCCAGACTGCGCCCGCGACCGAGGCGCCCACCAAGCTGCGGCGCGCCATCACCGGGCCCCTGCTCTACGCCTTCATCCTCGGCGACGTGCTGGGCGCGGGCATCTACGCGCTCATGGGCGTGCTGTCGGGCAAGGTCGGCGGCCTGCTGTGGGCACCCCTGGTGCTGGCGCTGCTGCTCGCGCTGCTCACGGCGGGCTCCTACGCCGAGCTCGTCACGAAGTACCCGCGCGCGGGCGGCGCCGCGGTGTTCGCGGAGCGTGCCTTCCACAGCCCGCTGGTGTCGTTCCTGGTGGGCTTCAGCATGCTCGCGGCCGGGGTGACCAGTGCCGCCGGGCTCGCGATCGCCTTCGCCGGCGACTACCTCAGCACCTTCGTCGACCTGCCGACCATCCCCGTCGCGATCGCCTTCCTCGCACTCGTCGGCCTGCTGAACGCCCGGGGGATCCGCGAGTCGATGGGCGCGAACCTCGTGATGACCGCGATCGAGCTCAGCGGTCTGGTGATCGTGATCGTCGTCGTCGCGATCTTCGTGGGCGGCGGCGGTGGCGACGTGTCGCGCGCGATGGCCGCGCCCGAGGGGTCGAACGTGGCGATCGCCGTGCTCTCCGGAGCCGTGATCGCGTACTACTCGTTCGTCGGGTTCGAGACCTCGGCGAACATGATCGAAGAGGTGAAGGACCCGCGCCGCACGTACCCGCGGGCGCTCTTCGCCGCCCTGATCACCGCCGGCGTCGTGTACGTGCTCGTGGGGCTCGCGAGCGCGATCGCCCTCCCGTCGTCCGAACTGCAGGAGTCCAGCGGCCCGCTGCTCGCCGTGGTGGAGGCCACCGGGGTGAACGTGCCGTCGTGGCTGTTCAGCCTCATCGCCCTCATCGCCGTGGCCAACGGCGCCCTGTTGACCATGATCATGGTCAGCCGCCTCACGTACGGCATGGCCGAGCAGAACCTGTTGCCGTCCGTGCTCGGACGCGTGCTGCCGAAGCGGAAGACCCCGTGGGTCGCGATCCTCACCACGACCCTCGTCGCGATGGGCCTCACGCTCGTCGGCGACCTGGCCACTCTGGCCGAGACCGTGGTGCTGCTGCTGCTCGTCGTGTTCCTCAGCGTGAACGTGTCGGTGCTGGTGCTGCGGCGCGACCGCGTGGAGCACGACCACTTCCGCGTGTGGACCTTCGTGCCGGTGCTGGGCGTCGGGTCGTGCATCCTGCTGCTCACCCAGCAGCGTGCGCAGGTGTGGCTGTTCGGCGCGATCCTGCTCGCGGTGGGCGGGGTGCTGTACGCCGTGGCACGCTGGACGCGTTCCCGTTCGACGACCGACGACCAGAAGGAGCATCATGAGCACGCCTGACCACGACCGCACCGGCGACGACCGCGAGAGCTTCGAGGAGAACCGGCACGACCAGCTCACCTCGGCTCCCGATGCGACCGAGGCCGACGCCGCCCCCCGCATCGACGTGAGCGAGCACGACGGCACCACGCGCGTCGACATCCGCGACGACGCCGAAGTGCGCCCGGGCCCCGGCCCCGGCATGCCCGAGGCCGACGGCGAGGACTGACCCCGCACGCACGAACGCCCGCTCTCCTCCCCCGGGAGCGGGCGTTCGCGTGTGCGCCGCGATCAGAACAGCGTGTAGCCGCCGTCGACCACGAGCACGGTGCCCGACATGAAGCTCGCCGCGTCGGAGGCGAGGAACACGACGGACGGGCTGACCTCACTCGGCGTGGCGTAGCGCTGCTGAGCCGAGTCCTCGATCCAGAAGCGGCGGAAGCGCGGCTCGTCCACCGGCGACATGTCGGTCTTGATGTATCCGGGCGCGACGGCGTTGACCCGCACGCCGGACGGGGCCCACTCGGCCGCGAGCGACTTGGTGAGGTGGTGCACCGCGGCCTTGGAGGCGTTGTACGCCGGCTGGAACTGCGGACGGTTCACGATCTGCGCCGAGATCGAGCCCACGTTCACGATCGACCCGGAGCCGCGGGCGACCATGTGCGCGCCGACGGTCTGCGACATCCGCCACAGGGCCGTGAGGTTCGTGTCGATCACGTGCGACCACTCGTCGTCGGTCACCTCGAGCGCCGGACGGTGGATGCACGCCCCGGCGTTGTTGATGAGGATGTCGAGGCGTCCGCCCGCGGCGTCGATGGCCTCGGCGGCGATGCGGTCGACCGACGCACGGTCGGTCAGGTCGCCCAGCACCACCCAGGCCCGCCGCCCCACGGCCTCGATCTCCGCCGCGGTCTCGCGTGCCGCCGCTTCGTCGCGGCCGTGCACGACCACGTCGGCTCCGGCCTCGGCGAGCGCGCGGGCGAACTCCCGTCCGAGGCCGCGCGTGGCGCCGGTGACGAGGGCGGTGCGGTCGGTGAGGGCGAATGTGTCCATGACGCTCATGCGTCGTCTCCTTCGGTCGGGGTGAGGATCGCGTCGGCCCGGTGGCGGGTCGCGCGGATGAGGTCGGCGTTGGGGCCGTCGACGTGGGTCGCCCAGGCGACGGCGTCGTCGTGGGAGCGGCCGTGGGCCTCGTGACGGGCGACGAGGCGGCGCACGCGCAGTCCGTCGGGCACGTCGAGGTACCAGACCTCGTCGAGCAGCGGGCGCACGCGCTCCCAACCGCCCGCGTCGTGCAGCAGGTAGTTGCCCTCGACCACGATCACGCGGTCGGAGGCGGAGAGCGGGAGGGCGCCGGCGACCGCGGCGTCGAGGTCGCGGTCGAAACGCGGGGCGAGCACGGCCTCGCCCGCGCGGAGTCGGGTGAGCAGGGCGGCGAAGCCGTGCACGTCGAAGGTCTCCGGGGCGCCCTTGCGGTCGCGCAGTCCGAGACGGTCGAGGTGCTCGTTGGCGAGGTGGAACCCGTCCATCGGCAGCACCGGTTCCCCCAGGGCGGCGGCGAGCGTGGACTTGCCGGCGCCGGGCGGCCCGACGACGCCGAGCAGGAACGGACGTGCGTCGCGGGAGAGCTCGCGCACCCGGACGGGAGCGTCGGCGGCGGTCAGTGCGCGCATCGGGGTCTTTCGGGGAGGGGACGGGCGGGGGCACGGGCCGGGGGAACGGGCGGTCGCCCGCTCCCCCGACGCGGTGTCACTGGTCCAGCAGACCGGCCTCCTTGTACAGGTCGATGTACTCCTGCACGTTGTCCTTCGTGATCAGCGGGTTGCCGATGTCGACGTTGACCTCGTCCTCGGCGCCCGTGAGCAGGTCGTGCACGGCCTTGAGGTTCAGCTGCGCCAGCTCGCGGGCGTTCTGCAGCGAGGTCGCCGTCATGGTCCCCGCCTCGATGAGCAGCGTGGCCTCGGGGGTGCCGTCCACGCCGAACGCGAGGATGCCGTCGAAGCCGCTCTTGCCCTTCACGGCCTCGAGCGCACCCGACGCCATGTTGTCGTTCATCGAGATGATCGCGTCGATCTGCGGGTTCGCGAGCGACCAGTCCTCCATGAGGGTCATGGCCTCGTCCTTGTTCCAGTTCGCGATGTCCTCCGCGACGATGTTCACGTCGCTGCGCTTCTCGAAGAACTCCTTCTGCCACGCGTCACGGCGGGCCGTGCTGTGGAAGTTGCCCGCCGGGCCGTTCAGCACCACGACGTTGGCTCCGTCGGGGATCTGCTCGACCGCGAGCTCGGCGACCACGGCGCCCTGCTTGTACGGGTCGGCGTCGACCGAGTTGCCGCCGCTCAGGCCTTCGACGCGCGGGTTCGTGGTGATGGTCACGATGCCCGCGTCGATGGACTGCTGGATGTACGGCAGCTGCGCGTCGGCGTTGTTCGCCTGGATGATGATCGCGTCGAACCGGTTGGCGATCGCGTTCTCGATCATCTTGTTCTCGATCTCGTCGTCGGCCTGGCCGTCGAACACCTCGAGAGTGATGTCGTCGTAGTTGCCGGCTTCCTGCTTCATCTCGTTCGCGAGCCACGCGGCGAACGAGTCGGCCTGGGCGCGGGCGATGTACGCGACGCGGTACTCGTCCTTGTCCTCGGAGGCGCCTCCGCCGCCGTTCCCGGCCGGGTTCCCGGTGGTGACGGCGCAGCCGGCGAGGCTGATCGCCGCGGCGGCAGCGGCGCCGAGCGCGATGATCCTGCGGGTAAGACTCTTCATTGTCTTCTCCTGTTTTCTGTGGGTGGGTGAAGCGATGGACGGAGGGGTCAGGACGAGGTCCTGCCGCCTCCCGGATCGGATGCGGACGAGGAGGCTCCGACGGGGAAGGGGTCGCCCTTCGCGTCGGACTTGAGGATGGTGGTCTTCGCCTTGCCGCGCTTGCTGAAGACGTCGTAGGCGACGGCGACGACGATGATGGCGCCCATCACGATCTGCTGGATGTACGAGCCGATCCCGATGAGGTTCATGATGTTGCCGAGGATGCCGACGATCAGCGCGCCCGCGAGGGTGCCCATGACCGTGCCGACGCCGCCCGAGAAGCTGGTGCCGCCGATGATCGGGGCGGTGATGGCCTGCAGCTCGTAGCCGACGCCCGCGTTGGGGAGCCCGGCGTTGACGCGCGACATGAAGATCACGCCCGCGATGCCGACCAGGGCGCCGTTGACGAGGAACGCCTGGTACTTCACCCGCTCGACCGAGATCCCGGCAGCGCGAGCCGCCTCCTCGTTGCCGCCGACCGCGTAGACGGAGCGGCCGTAGCGCGTCTGGTTCATCAGGTACCAGATCACGATGGTGACGCCGATGAGCACCAGCACCGGGATGGGCAGCCAGCCGAGGTTGCCCTGGCCGATGAGGATGAAGTCGCCCAGCTGCAGCACGTTCTGCCCCTGCGTGAGTTCGAGCACCGCGCCGCGCGCCATCAGCATCATGCCGAGGGTCACGATGAACGCGGGGGTCTTCAGCGTCGCCACGAGGAACGCGTTGACGAGGTTGCAGAGCATGCCGATGAGGATGCCGGCGAGGATCGCGAGCAGCAGGTTGCCCGTCGACTTGTAGACCAGCACCGACACGACGCCCGCGAACGCCATGACGGCACCGGCCGACAGGTCGATCATGCCGCCGATGATGAGCGTCATCGCGCCGAACGCGAGGATCGTGATCACGGCGACCTGGCGGAGCACGTTGAAGATGTTGTCGGAGCTCAGGAAGTTCGGGCTCAGGAAGCTCGCCGCGACGATCACCACCAGCAGGATGATGTAGATCGAGAAGCGGTTCACCTCGAGTCTCTTCAGGTTCTGGAGCATTGTCATGCCACCTCGATTTCATTCATGGCGTAGGTGAGGATGGTTTCCTGCGAGAACTGATCGGGCGTCAGCTCCGCGGTGAGGCGTCCGGCCGACATCACGTAGATGCGGTCGCACATCCCGATGAGCTCGGGCAGCTCGGAGGAGATCATGAGGATGCCGCGGCCCTGGCGGGCGAGCTCGGTCATGATCTTGTAGATCTCGAACTTGGCGCCGACGTCGATGCCGCGGGTGGGCTCGTCGAGCAGCAGCACCTTCGGGTCGGCGATCAGCCAGCGGGCGAGGAGCACCTTCTGCTGGTTGCCGCCGCTGAGGTTCGCGATGCGCGTCTGCAGGCTGGGCGCCTTGACGTTCATCTTCTGGAAGTACTCGGTGACGAGCTTCTCCTCCTCGCGGCGCCGCGCGAAGCCCCCGCGGATGACCTTGCGCAGGCTCGCCAGCGTGGCGTTCTTCATGATGCTCAGCTGCGGGACGATGCCGACCAGGCGGCGGTCCTCCGAGAGCATCGCGACGCCGGCCTTGATCGCGTGGGTGGGGTTCTTGATCTTCACGGTCTTCGTGTCGACCTCGATCTCGCCCGCGTCGAGCTTGTCGAGCCCGAACACCGCACGGATGACCTCGCTGCGTCCGGCGCCGATGAGCCCCGCGAGCCCGACGATCTCGCCCGCGCGGATGTGCAGGTCGATGTCCTCGAACATGTGCGCGGCGGAGAGCCCGGTGGCGCGGAACACGGTGTCGCCGATCTCGACCCGCTCCTTGGGGTAGGACTGGTGGTCGAGGTCGCGGCCCACCATCTGCGCGATCACCTGACTGGAGGTGATGTCCGCGGCGGGCTGCGAGCTGACGACGGTGCCGTCGCGCAGCACGCTGATGTCGTCGGCGAGCTCGAAGACCTCGTCCATCTTGTGCGAGATGTAGATGATCGACTTGCCCTGGGCGCGCAGGTCGCGGATCTTCGCGAACAGCGACTCGACCTCCTTGTGCGCGATGGCCGAGGTCGGCTCGTCCATGATCAGCACGTCGGCGCTGTGGTAGACCGCGCGCAGGATCTCCAGGGTCTGGATCTCCGACACGGTGAGGGTGCCCAGGCGCCGGTTGATCGAGAAGTCCAGGCCCTCCTCGGCGAGGATGCGGCGGGCCTCGCTGCGGATGAACCGCCAGTCGACCTTGCCGTACTTCATCGGCAGCCGGCCGAGGAAGAAGCTCTCCGCGATCGTCATGCCCGGCACGTAGTTGAGCTCCTGCGAGATCATCGCGATGCCGCGGGCGCGGGCGTCGATGGGGTTCTTGATCCGCACCTCCTCGCCGCGCACCCGGATCGTCCCGGCGTCGGGCTGGTAGATGCCGTTGATGATCTTCATGAGCGTCGACTTGCCGGCGCCGTTCTCGCCGCACAGGGCGTGCACGGTGCCGGGGCGCACGTCGAAGGAGACGTCGTCGAGGGCCTTCACCCCGGGGAACGACTTCGACACCCCCTCGACCGACAGCAGCGTCTCGCTCATGACGCCGCCTTGACCGACGGCTCGTCCACGCGCCGGGTGCGGGGCAGGACGATGCGCTTGAGCGAGTCGACCGACCCCTCGCCCGACAGCGCCTCCTCGACCTGCTCGATGCCGTACACGTGGGTGACGAGCGAGTCGAGCTCGACCTGGCCGGACTCGAGCAGGGCGCGGGCGATGGGCCAGGTGCCGGTGTAGCGGAAGATGCCGGTGACGTTGAGCTCGCGCATCGCGACCTCGGGCACCGAGAGCGGGAACTCGTCGGCGCTGCCCACCAGCACCACGGTGCCGCCCGCGCGGGTGGAGCGGATGCCGTTGACGATCGCGGGGGTGGCGCCCGAGGCGTCGATGAAGACGTTCGCCGCCAGCTCGACGGTGGACTCCGCGGCGGGGTCGACCACGCGGGCGCCGTAGGAGGCGGCGAGCTCGCGGCGGGCCGGGTTGATGTCGGCGACCACGACGTCGACCGCGCCGAACGCCTTCGCGACCTGCGCGGCGATGATGCCGATGGGGCCGCCGCCGGCGATCAGCACGGTGTCGCCCACCTTGATGCCACCCTTCTGCGCGGCGGCGATGCCCACCGACAGCGGCTCCATGAGCGCGGCGGCGTTGTCGCTGATGGCGTCGGGCACCTCGTAGGCGAAGTCGTCCTGGATCAGCACGTAGTCGCAGAAGGCGCCGTCGATCGGCGGGGTGGCGTAGAACTCCATCTGCGGGCAGAGGTTGTAGTCGCCGGCGCGGCAGAAGTCGCACCGGCGGCACGGGCGCTGCGGCTCGATGGCGACGCGCTGCCCGACGCGGGCGGGGTCGACGTCGGCGCCGACCGCGACGATCCGGCCGCTCACCTCGTGGCCGAGGATCAGCGGGGTCTCGACGATGTAGGGTCCGATGCGTCCGTGCTCGTAGTAGTGCACGTCGGATCCGCAGACGCCGACGCTCGCGACCTCCACGAGCACCTCGTCTGCGGCGGGCGTGGGGACGGGGCGCTCCTCGAGCACCAGGTCCTTCACCCCCCGCAGCACGCTGGCGGTCATCGTGGACGGGATCTCAGACATGAGTGTCCTCTCTCTCGGGGGAAAGCGGGTGGGCCGCGGCCGGCTCGGCCTGCAGGTCGGCGAGGTGCAGGTAGCGGTCCCACACGTCGCTGCGGTCGGCGGCGGGCTCGGTCACCGAGGTGGTGGCGGGGCGCCAGGCCGCGGTCACGGCGGCGACCGTCTCGCCGCGGTGCACGGCGGCGGCCTGGATCGCGGCGCCGCGCGCGGTGCCCTCCGGCGCGTCGACGGTGTGCACGGGCCGCTGCGTGAGGTCGGCGATCACCTGCCGGTAGGCGAGCGAGCGGGCGCCGCCGCCGATCGCGATGGTGAGGCCCGTGGTGGGGATGCCGAGCGCCGCGAGGGCCCGCTCCCCGCGGACGAGTCCGAGCGCGACGCCCTCGAACGCGGCGAGGGCGAGCTGCTCGCGTCCGGTCGCGGTGGTGAGTCCGGCGAGCATGCCCCGGGCGGAGGGGAGCCGGGGCGAGCGCTCCCCGTCGAGGTAGGCGGCCAGCACGGGTCGCTCAGGGTCGAGCGGGGCGGCGAGGGCGAGGTCGGTGAGCTCGCGGTGGTCGACGCCGAGCAGCCGCGCGATCGTGTCGGTCACCTTGGTGGCGTTGAGCGTGCAGACGAGCGGCAGGTAGCCGCCGGTCACGTTGGCGACACCGTCGACGGCCCCGGTCACGTCGGCGACCGGGTCGGGCGTGGTCGCGAACACGACGCCCGAGGTGCCGAGGCTGTACGCCACGTCGCCCTCCCCGAGCCCGATGCCCTGGGCGGCGAGGTGCTGGTCGCCGCCACCCGCGCTGACCTGCGCGTCGCGGTCGATGCCGAGCGCGTCGGCCGCGGCGGGGAGGATGCGCCCGGCGGCCTCGTCCGGTCCGAGCACCTCGGGCAGCAGCGGCGCCCAGTCGCGCTCGCCCACCGCCTCGTCGAGGATGTCGGTGCGCCAGCGTCCCGTCGCGGCGGAGTAGTAGCCGGTGCCCGAGGCGTCGGAGCGGTCGGTCACGCGGCGCCCGGTGAGGCGGTACGTGAGCCAGTCGTGCGGCACGGAGAGGTGACGCGCGCGGGCGAGGGTCTCCGGCTCGGTCTCGGCCAGCAGCGCGAGCTTCGACACGGTGATGGCCGCCGACGGCACGATCCCGATCTGCTGCGCCCACCAGGCGGCGGGGTGACGCGCGAGCAGCGCCGCGGCCTGCGGGGCGGAGGTGGTGTCGTTCCACAGTCGCGCGGGGCGCAGGACGCGTCCGTCGGCATCCGACACGACGAGGCCGTGGCACTGCGCACCGACGCCGACCGCGACGATCCGCACGTCGGCGCCGCGGCGGGCCTCGGCCATCGCGGCGACCAGGGCCGCCCACCACGCCTCGGGGTCCTGCTCGCTGACGGGCGGGTGGGTCACGGGGTGGGGGGCGCGCCCGGTGGCGACGAGCGCCCCGGTGGCGGCGTCGCGCAGCTCGACCGTGCACGACTGGGTGGAGCTGTCGACTCCGGCGACCACGTCGATCATCGCGCGACCTCCTCGAGCGGCGGAACGGCGAGGCGGGAGGGGTCGGCGGGGAGGTCTTCGAGGCGTCCGACGGCGCCCGCGGGGTGCGTGGTCATGAACTCCGCCCACGTGTAGCCGCGACCGCGCATGAGCACCTCGGCGAGCGCGTCGCCCCACGCGGACTGCGCGATCGTGATGCCGGTGGCCACGATGCCGCCGATGTCGGCCGAGGGGTGCACGGCCACGGCGACGCTGTGGTCGGCGAGCCGCGCGAGGGGGGTGTCGTGGCTGCGGGTGAGGGCGATCACGCGGGCGCCGCGGCCGCGGGCGATGCGGGCGAGCTGCACGACCTCGTCGGAGGCGCCGCCGTTGGAGATCAGCAGCACGAGGTCGTCGGCGGTGATGGCGCCGGAGGCCCCGTGCAGCCCGTCCATCGGGGAGAACGGCAGCGACGGCGTGCCGGTGACGGACAGGATGTGCGCCATGCGCCGGGCGACCGTGCCGGAGGTGCCCGAGCCGCCGATGAACAGCTTGCCCGTGGCGGACAGGATCATCGAGGCCGCGGTGACCAGGGTGCCGTCGATCGTGTCGATCAGTGCGCGCACCGCCTCGGCCTCGGCCTGGAGCCGCCCGCGCGCTACCGCCAGGATGTCGTCATCGACGTTCAACACGTTCTCCCTCGATCGCGCCTCGCACATGCTGCGCTCATCTGTGATGCTTGGATGTACGTTTGAGCATAGGAACCGTCGCGAGCCGGAGGAAAGGCAGCCGTCACATATGTCACAGTTTCGTGATTTCAACGCTCAAATGAGCGATGCGACGAAGAGCGTGGATCAGGATCGCGCCCTCATGGCGGCCGTCGCCCGGGCGCACTACCTGGAGGACCGCTCCCGCGTCGACATCTCCGACGCCCTCGGCATCTCGCGCTTCAAGGTCGCCCGCCTGCTCAGCCGCGCCAAGGAGGAGGGCATCGTCACGATCGAGATCCACGACTGGGGTCTCCCCGACGTGGAGCTGAGCCAGCGCCTGCAGGACAAGCTCGGCCTGGAGCGCTGCCTCGTCGTGCGCTCACACGGAGACGACGATGACGTGCGCCGCCAGATCGGCGCCGCCGCCGCCCGCGCGCTCAGCGAGACGCTGCAGGAGGACGAGGTGCTCGGCGTCACCTGGGGTCGCACGCTCACCGCCACCGCGAGCCAGTTCGCGCACCTGCCGCGCCTGTCGATCGTGCAGCTCACCGGCGTCGTGGCGGGCGACCTCGCCTCCTCCCCGATCGAGGTGGTGCGACAGACCTCGCGTCGCGCGGGAGGCGCGGTGTACCCGATCTTCTCGCCGCTCATCGTGGACGACCGCGAGACCGCGATGAGCCTGCGCCGGCACCCCGACATCCGCTCGGCGATCGACCTTTTCCCCTCCGTCACCACGGCGCTGCTGTCGGTCGGAGCATGGGACCCGCCCGTGTCGCAGGTGCGCGACGTGCTGCCCATCGACGACCTCGCCAACGCGCTCAGCAAGGGGTGCGTCGCCGACATCGCCGGCATCCTCATCCGCAGCGACGGGACCCCCGTCGACACGGAGTTCCAGGACCGCTGCATCAACATCTCGTACGAGCAGCTCCAGAAAGTGCCGCGCGTGGTCGCCGTCGCGGGAGGAGCAGCGAAAGCCGACGCGATCCGCACGGTGTCGCGGGTGGGACTGATCAGCGAACTGTTCACCGACCACGCCCTCGCCCAGGCCGTGTTGGCGGACGACGAGTGATGCGGATCGCCGGGTCGCTGTGGTCCGTGGCCCCGGACGACCGCCTCGACACCGCACTGCGACTGCGCGACGCGGGCCTGGGCCGGCTGCACTGGGACACCACCGACGGACGGTTCGCCGCGGCCGGGGGCTTCACTCCGGACGCCGCCGCCGCGCTGGCCGCGCAGGCGGGCATGACGGCCGAGGCGCACGTGATGGCGCACCGCTCCGCGCGCGAGGTCGACGCGTGGGCCGACTTCTGCGACCTCGTGCTCGTGCACGTCGAGAGCGCCGACTGGAAGGATGCGGTCGCGCGGATCGAACGCCGGGGCGTGCGCGCCGGGCTCGCCGTCTCCCCGCAGACGCCCGCGACGGCCGTGCCGCTCGACCTGCCCGTGCTGTGCATGTCGATCGTGCCGGGGCAGGCCGGGAGCACGTTCGACGAGCGGGTGCTGGCGAAGCTCTCGGCCCTCCGCGATGCCGCGCCCGCACGACCCCTCGGCGTGGACGGCGGCGTGCGCCGTGAGCACGCGGAGGCCCTGGCCGTGGTCGGCGCCGACTGGGCCGTGGTCGGCACCGACCTCGTGTTCGACGGCACCGCGGCGTGGTCTGACCTGCTGCGGCCCGCCGCTGAGGCCTGAGCCGCGTGGGTCAGGCCGCGGGCGGCAGCTCGTGCCCGAGCGTGCGAGCGGCCTGACGCGCCATGCCCCAGGCGACGAACTCACCCGCGGGCGGTGCCGTCATCGGGATGTCGAGGATGAGCGGCGCGATCTCCCTGACCGCCGCCGACCGGGCGCCGCCGCCGATCAGGATGCCCCGCGCCGTCGGCACCCCGAGCGCGCGGATCGCGTCGAGGCCGTAGCGCAGGCCGCCCAGCACGCCCTCGAACGCGGAACGCGCCAGGTTCTCGCGCGTGGTGGCCGCGAGGGTCATGCCGAACAGGGTGCCCGTGGCGTCGGGCAGGTTCGGCGTGCGCTCCCCCTCGAAGTACGGCTCCAGCACCAGTCCCCCGGCACCCGGGTCGGCGGCGAGCGCGAGCCGCCCGAGCTCCTCGTGGTCCACCGCGAGCAGCGTGGCCAGCGTGTCGAGCACGCGTGCCGCGTTCACGGTCGCGACGAGAGGCAGGTGGCCCCCGGCCGCGTCGGCGAAGCCCGCGACCATGCCCGACGGGTCGATCGTGCGGTGGGCACTCGTGGCGAACACCGTGCCGCTCGTGCCGATCGACACCACCACGTCACCCACGGCCGCGCCGAGCCCCAGCGCCGCACCGGCGTTGTCGCCCGACCCCGGGCCGACGCGGCGCCCGTCCGCATCGGTCACGGCCGCGTCGTGCGCGAGCACACGGGGCAGGATCGCGTCGCGGCCGAGCGCGGCGCCGAACAGCTCGCGGTCGTAGCCCGCGTCCGTCCAGTACCCGGTGCCCGAGGCCTCGGAACGGTCGGTGATCAGCTCGTCGAGGTCGGCTCCGCGCGGCGCGTCCGGTCCGAAGCCGCGCAACCGCCAGGTGAGCCAGTCGTGGGGCAGGGCGACCGCTCGCACCTGCGCGGCGTGCTCCGGCTCGTGCTCGCGCAGCCACCGCACCTTGGTGAGCGTGAACGACGGCACGGGCACCAGGCCCGTGCGCTCGGCGAGGGCGGCGGCGCCGTGCTCCGCGATCAGGGCGGCCGCCGCGTCTGCCGAGCGCAGGTCGTTCCACAGCAGGGCCGGTCGCACGACCCGTCCCCGGCCTTCGAGCGCGACCATGCCGTGCTGCTGCCCGCTGATCGCCCAGGCCCGCACGTCGTCGAACCCGCCCGCCGCGGCGATCGCGGCCTGCAGCGCCCGCCACCACTCCTCCGGGTCGACCTCGGTGCCCGGCGGGTGCGGCGCACGCCCCTCGCGGATCACCCGACCGGAGAGGGCGTCGGCGATGACGACCTTGCAGGACTGGGTCGAGGAGTCGATTCCCGCCACGAGTTCCATCCTGCGATCATCCCACGGCGTCAGAGCCATCCCTTGTTCTTGAACGCCGCGTAGAGTCCGAGGCCCATCGCGACCATGAGCGCGAGCGCCATCGGATAGCCGAGCAGCCAGTGCAGCTCGGGCATGTGGTCGAAGTTCATGCCGTAGATCGTGCCGACCAGGGTCGGGGCGAACAGGATCGCCGCCCAGCCGGAGATCTTCTTCACCTCTTCGTTCTGCCGGATGCTGAGCTCGGTCATGCGCCGCATCTCCTCGTTCTGGCGGCGCGCGACGATGGTCGACTCGACCGTGAGCGCGTTGTCGAGCACGGTGCGGAACGTGGTCGCCCTGTCGCTCACGCGCAGGGTGTGGTCGAGCACGTCGCGCAGGTACCGCTGCAGCTCCTCGCTCACCCGGTCCTTGTCGGAACCGCGCAGGAGCGCCTCGAGCATGCCGACGAGCGGCTGGGTGGCACGCTGGAAGTCGATCACCTCGCGGCCCAGGTCGTAGATGCGCTGCGTGGCGTCCACATCCTCCTCGAAGAGCTGGCTCTCGATCTCGTCGATGTCGTTCTCGAGGCCGGCGAGCACGGGGGCGTACTCGTCGACCACCTCGTCGAGGATCGCGTACAGCACGGCCTCCGGCCCGTGGGAGAGCAGCGCGGGGTCGGCCTCGAGGCGGCGGCGCACCCGCGCCAGATCCGGGGCCTCCGCGTGGCGGATGGTCACCACGAAGTCCGGCCCGACGAGCACGTGCACCTCGCCGAACTCGACCTCCTCCAGGTCGTCGAGGTAGCGGGCGGGTCGCAGCACCATGAACAGCACGTCACCGTAGCGCTCGAGCTTGGAACGCTGGTGGCCGGACAGCGCGTCCTCCACCACGAGCTCGTGGAGGGCGAACTCGTCGGCCACGGCGCGGATCTCCTCCGGACTCGGCCGATACAGCCCGATCCAGCTCATGCCGCGTCGCTCGCGCATGCGCTCGAACGTCTCGCTGAGGGTCCGCGGGTTCTCCGTGCGGACGCCGTCCACGTAGATCGCGTTGTCGACGATCGCCACGACGACCCCTTCCGATCAGCCGGTGCTCACTCCTCCGCGGGCGCGACGCACGGGAGCGCGGCGTCCGTGGTGGCCTGGTGGTACTGCTCCGCGGTGAACGGCAGCCCGAAGTCGGGGGCGGTCTGCCCGGACGCGGCGGGAGCCTTCGACGCGATGGCCGCGAGCTCCCACGACAGCTGCTGGGCGAACAGCGCCCCGGCGGTGGAGTCGTTCAGCACCACGGCGACCGTGAACCCGGTGGCCGGGTCGGAGTAGGCGGCGGTCGCATAGCCGGGGGTCCAGCCGTGCTGGCCGACCATCGAGCCGACGAGGTAGGCACCGCCGGTGGCCTGGAACCACGACGCGGCCGTGTCGGACACGGGCAGCGGCGAGCCGAAGCGCGCGGGCTCCTCCTTCGTGCGCAGCGCCTGCGCGGCCTCCGCCTGGGCGTAGCGGCCGAGGTCGGTGATGGTCGACACGACGCCGGAGTCGGTGAAGCCGGAGCTCGACGAGAGCGTGGTGATGTCGACCGGGGCCGCGCAGTTGAAGCCGCCCTCGACAGCCGACATGTAGTGGCCGTTCATGGCGGGCTCGGGCACCGGCGGGGCGGCCTGCGGCGTGGGCAGCTCGGTCTGCGTGAGGCCGAGGGGCTCGGTGACGTACTCCGCGATGAGCTCGCGCGCGGTCATGCCGGTGGCGCGCTCGAGCGCGAGGCCGAGCAGCAGGTAGCCCGCGTCGGAGTCGCGGAAGGTCGTGTGCGGGGCCACCCTGGCGCGGCCGAGGCCGTAGCCGGCGAGCTCGAGCGGAGCCCACACGCGCTCGGGGGTGTTGATCCAGGCGGCCTTGGCGGTCTCCTCGGACGACCCGGCGCCGCTCGTGCCGTTGCAGAGGTCGAGCAGGGTCACGTCGGTCATGTCCGCGACGCCGGAGACGTAGGTGGGCACCTTCGCGTCGAGCTCCACGGTGCCCTCGTCGGCGAGCGCGTACAGCACGTCGCACGTCATGAGGCGCGTGACGTCGGCGATGCGGAACGACATGTCCGTCGTCAGCTCGGCTCCGCCCTCCTTGTCCTGCGTGCCGGCCGCCGCGACCCAGCTGCCGCTCCACGGCACCCAGACGCCGACGATGGCTCCGGACGCACCCGACGCGGTGAGCGCGTTGTCGACCGCGGTCTGCATCGCCGCGACGGTGTCGTCGGGCAGGGAGGCGTCGACCTGGTCGGGCGGCGTGTAGCTGAAGGAGTCCTCGGACGAACAACCGGTGAGGACGAGCCCGAGCACGACGGCCGTGGCCGCTGCGGCGCGCCACCGGCGCGACGAGAGAAGCTGCATGTGAAGGAACCCCCGAGGACGTATCTCCCGAGTCTAGAGCGAGGATGCTGGAAGTCCGCCTCGCGGGACCGCGCCGATCGCGGCCCGTAGGGTGTGAGGGTGCCCCACGACTTCGCTCCCGACGTGATCGCCGCCGTGCTCCGCCACATGAACGGCGACCACACCGACGACAACCTGCTGATCGCCCGCGCCTTCGCCGAGCCCGCCGACCAGGAGCCGACGGCGTCCGTCATGACCGGCTTCGACGGCGAGGCCGGCGTGTGGGAGGTCACCCGCGGCGGCTCCACCTCGACGCTGCGCGTGCCGTGGCCCGGCGGCCCGATCACGGAGCGCCCCGAGGTACGACGCGAGGTCGTGGCGCTGTACGACGCGGCGTGCGCGCGCCTGGGCGTCGAGCCGCGGCCGCACGACTGACTCCGCACCGACTCGGACTTCCGTCCAAGGTTAGGCTGCCCTTACACTGGGGCCATGCCCGAGATCCTCTCCTTCTCCGCCGCCCTCCGCGAGCGCTCCTCCGGGTCGCACTCGCGCAGCGAGACGGCCGGCTTCATGTCCGACCTGCTCAAGGGCGAGGGATCCCGCGAGGACTACATCGCGCTCGTCGCGCAGCACTACTTCATCTACGAGGCCCTCGAGAGCGCGGGCGACCGCATGCGCACCGACCCCGTCGCCTCCGTGTTCCTCAGCGACAAGCTCACCCGCCTCCCCGCGCTCGAGGCCGACCTCGAGTTCCTGCTCGGCGCGGACTGGCGCGACCGGATCACGCCGCTGCCCACCACGCAGCGCTACGTGGAGCGCATCCGCCAGGTGGGCGCGACCTGGGCCGGGGGCTTCGTCGCCCACCACTACACGCGCTACCTCGGCGACCTCTCCGGCGGCATCTTCATCGGCCGCGTCATGTCCCGCCGCTTCGGCTTCGAGACCAACGGCGTCGGCTTCTACCTGTTCGACGACATCGCCGATCCGTCCGCCTTCAAGGACGTGTACCGCGAACAGCTCGACGCCGCCCCGTGGGACGAGGCGGAGCGCGAGCGCGTGATCGACGAGGTGCTGCTCGCCTACCGGTTCAACACAGAGCTGTTCGAAGACCTCGACCGCGCCCGCGCCGCCGCTTGAGCGCCCTCACCTGTCCCTGAGCGAGCGCCCGCGAGACGAAGGGCGTCCACCGCGGTTCAGCCCGTGGGAAGCTCCGGCGTCGACGCCGCCAGCCACGCGTCGCGCATGAAGCGCCGTACGTCCTCGTCGACACGGATGTCGCTCGGCCGCAACGGTCGCGACAGGTACAGCCCGTCGAGCGAGGTCAGACGGCTCAGCGCCACATACGTCTGCCCCGGCGCGAACGCCCCGGAGCCGAGGTCGATGATCGCGCGGTCATAGGTCTTGCCCTGCGACTTGTGGATGGTCACGGCCCACGCGAGCCGCAGCGGGAACTGCGTGAACTCCGCCACCACGTCGCGGGACAGCTTCTTCGTGTTCGGGTCGTAGGCGTAGCGGAACCGTTCCCACACGGCCGGCTCGACCTCCACCTCCTCGCCGTCGATCTCCACCCGCACGGCCCCGCCGAGAATGCGGGTGACGGTGCCGATGGTGCCGTTGACCCAGCGCGGCGGCTCGCCCGACATGGCGGTGTCGTTGCGGAGGAACATCACCTGCGCGCCGACCTTGAGCTTGAGCTCCGACTCGGCAGGCAGGGCGGCCTCGCCGCGTCCGAAGTCGCCGTTGATCTCGGCGCGCGCGGTCTGCTCCTTGCCGGGGAGGGCGGCGAGGTGACGGCCGTTGATGCCGTTCACGATGTCGTTGCGCGTCGCGAGGGTGATCATCGGCACCTCGCCCGGCTCGGGGTCGGGCGGCGTGCGGGCACCCTGCGCGTTCAGCACCCCGGCGATCTCCGCGGTCACCCGGCCGTAGCGCACGGCGTTGAGCATCGCCTTGAACCCGTCGTCGGACTGCCGGTGGATCTGCACCAGCTCCCGCACGTGCAGCTCGGCCCTGGTGTCGACCTGGAACAGGCCCTCCTGGTCGGAGAGCCCGGAGCCGCCCGACCACACCTTCGCGTCGAAGAACCAGAAGGAGCGGTAGTGGTCCTTAACGTAGCGGGCCTCGTCGCCGCGCGGCGGGACCGGCGCGAGCTGGTACGGGTCGCCGAACATCACCACCTGCACACCGCCGAACGGTTCGCCCCTGCGTCCGCGGGCCTGCCGCAGCGAGCGGTCGATCGCGTCCATGAGGTCGGCGTTGACCATCGAGATCTCATCGATCACGAGGGTCTCGATCGCATTCAGGATGCGCCGGGTGGCATCGTTCTGGTCGATGTCCGCGTCGCCGATCAGCCCGATCGGGAGCCGGAACAGCGAGTGGATCGTCTGCCCCTCGACGTTCAGCGCGGCGACGCCGGTGGGCGCGCAGATCGCGATCTGCTTCTTCGTGTTCCAGGCGAAGTGCTGCAGGAGCGTCGACTTGCCGGTGCCGGCGCGGCCGGTGATGAACACGTGCTCCCCGGTGTCCTCGATGAGGCGGAACAGCTCCTGCTGCTCCTCGGACAGGGCGGGAAGGGACACGGTTCTCTCAGGGCTGCAGGGGCGGACGGGGGCGCCCACCCATGCTACGTCGCGCCGGGAGCCGCGGGGCGCCGACGCTCGGCGTCCCCCCAGGACTCCCTCCTAGACTGACGCCATGGAGCGGGCCGGGAGGAGCACGCCCCGGCGTGCGCGCCTGGGCGTGGATCTGACCATGCTCGCCGTCGTCGGCGTGATGCTGTTCGCCGCGATCGGGGCGGGCGGCGCGACCCTCTACCAGCAGTTCTACGGCCCCTCGGCGTTCGTGGTCCGCTACCTCGACCTGCTCGCATCCGGCCGCGCGGCCGATGCGCTCCGGGTGCCCGGTGTCGCCATCGACCGCGAGACGCTCGAGAAGGCCGGCATCGACCCTCGCGCCTCGGAGGCGATGCTGCGGCGCTCCGCGCTCGGCCCCCTCACCGACATCGAGGTGAAGTCCGAACGGCCCTCCGGCGAGGGCACTGCCGTCACCGTCGGCTACACGGCCGGTGGCCATCACGGCACCACGACCTTCCAGGTGCAGCAGGACGGCTGGGCCGGCGTCACCCCCGACTGGCGGTTCACCACGAGCCCTCTCGCGGTGGTCCAGCTCACCGTGCGCGGCTCCGACCGCTTCGCCGTGAACGGGTTCGAGGTCGATCGTCGGCAGGTGTCCGTCGCGGGGGCCGAGGCCCAGCCGCTCGACCCCCTGCCGCTGCTCGTGTTCACCCCCGGCGTCTACTCCGTCACGGTCGACACCGCGATCTCGACGTCGTCCGGCCACGGGGTGCTCGCCGACAAGCCGCTCGCCGTCACGCCGCTCGACGTGCAGACCGAGCCGACTCCCGAGTTCGTGTCGGTGGTGCAGCAGCGCGTCGAGGAGTTCCTCACGCAGTGCACGACCCAGGAGGTGCTGCAGCCCACCGCGTGCCCGTTCGGCCTGCGCGTGACGAACCGCATCTCCGCGCCGCCCACCTGGTCGATCACGAGTCAGCCCCAGATCGCGGTCGTCCCCGCCGAGGACGGTCAGTGGCAGATCCCGCCGGCCGATGCGGTGGCCCACGTCGAGGTCGAGATCCAGTCGCTGTTCGACGGCTCGGTCGAGCCGGTGTCGGAAGACGTGCCGTTCCGCGTGAACGGCACCATCGCGATCCTCCCCGACGGCTCCGCGTCGATCAGGGTCGGCTCTCCCGACGAGCCCGCCGAGGACTGACGCCGGGGATCAGCGCCGGTCGCGCTGGGCCTGGCGCTCCGCCGCGCGCTGGTCCCGCGCCGCGAGCTCGGCGAGGCGCGCGTTGTACTCCTCCAGCTCGGCGTCCCCCGTGCGGTCGGCGTGCCGGTCGCGACGCTTCTGCAGCTTGGTGTCGCTGCGGCTCCACTGGATCGCGACCGTGATGGCGAGGATCAGCGTCGGGATCTCTCCGATCGACCAGGCGATGCCGCCGCCCACGTACTGATCGGTCATGGGATCGGCGCCCCAGTCGCGGCCCATCGCGCCGAACCAGTCGGCGACCATCAGCCCCTCCTGCATCATGATCGCCATGCCGAAGAACGCGTGCATGGCCATCACGGCGATGAGGGTGATGAGCCGGCCGGGGTACGGCAGCCGGTACGGCACGGGGTCGGCACCGATCAGGCTCATCACGAACAGGTAGCCCGAGATCAGGAAGTGGATGACCATCCACTCGTGCCCGAGGTGCTCGTACATCGACCAGCGCACCAGGTCGGTGAAGTAGAACGCCCACAGCGACACGATGAAGATCGCGGCCGCGACGAACGGGTGGGTCACCACGCGCGCGAACGGCGAGTGCACGGCCCACATGATCCACTCGCGGCCGCCGCGGGTGCCGTCGTCGCGCTTGTGGATCGCGCGCAACGCCAGGGTGATGGGTGCACCCGAGACGAGCAGCAGCGGGATCGCCATCGAGAGCATCATGTGCCCGAGCATGTGCACGCTGAACAGGTACTCCTGATACGCGTTGATGGGCCCGCCCGTCACCCACACCAGCATCAGCATGCCGAGCACCCAGAAGACGGTGCGGTGGATCGGCCAGCGGTCGCCGCGCAGCCGCAGCCGCCGCACGCCCGCGAGGTAGAGGAAGAGCCCGAACCCGGCAGCCACCAGCCACAGCACGTCGATGTCCCACGCCGTGAACCACCGCGCGAGCGTGAGCTCGGGGGGAAGCAGGGAGCCGGTGAGGATCTGCGCCGGGGTCTGCGCGAACGCGGCGGTCTCGCCCGTGGGGGGAGGGGTGCGCGCGAGGGCCGCCGCGGCGCCCGAGGCGAGCCCCATCAGCGCGACCTCGCCCAGCACCAGCAGCCAGAACCAGCGGTTGGCGCGGTCACCGTCGAGCTTCGGGATGAGTCGGGCGCGGTACCAGGCGCCGAGCAGGCCCATGCCGACCAGCAGCACGGCCTTCGCGATCACGATCGTGCCGTATGGCGTCGACCACACCGCCTCCCAGGACCCCACCGCGACGATCGACCGGGTGAAGCCGGAGAGCGCCACGACCGCGAAGGCCGCGATGGCGAGCGAGGAGTAGCGCGACACCAGGCGGGCGCGGTCGATGCCCGGCTCTCCGCGCAGCAGCACCAGCAGCAGCAGGCCGCCCAGCCACACCGCGGCCCCGATGGTGTGCAGCAGGATCGAGTTGACCGCCATGTTGTGGCCGTCGAGGTCGCCCGCATGGCCCTGGGTCGCCAGCGGCAGGAACGACACCGCGGCGAGCAGGGCCGTGATCAGGGTGGGCGTCCAGGACCGCCAGGCGAACGCGAGCACCGTGATCACGGCGCCGAGGATCGTGGTGATGAGCCACGACTGTCCGAGCGGCAGCTCCAGCAGGAACCGTCCGAGCTGTGCACCGAACTCCCGCTCGATGCTGAGCTTCGGGTTGAACGCCGCCATGAAGGCGAGGAAGCCGGCGAGACCGGCCGAGACCGTGAACACCGCGGCACCGATCGACGCGATGTTCAGGGCCCTGTCGAACGACCGCTCGCCCGCGCGGAGTGCGAACAGAGCGAGCACGAGCGACCCGAGCATGAGCGCGCCCGAGAGGTTCATCACGAGCTTGGCGATCGGTGTGCCCCACAGCACCACGGGCCCCGGGTCCTGCAGCAGGGGCGGCTTGGCACCGCCGCCGATGAGCAGCGCCCACACGAGGGCGACGAGACCCGCCGCCAGCAGGATGACGACGCCGGCGACGCGATACGCCGACGTCGTGCTCGGCGTCTCGGTGCGGGAACTCACCCCTCCAGCCTAGGCGCGCTGGACGGGGGGAAAGCACGAAGGCCGCTCCCGGATCGGGAGCGGCCTTCGAACGGGTGCGGTCTTACTTGACGGCAGCCTTGAGCTTGGAGCCGGCGGTCACCTTGACGCGCTTGCCAGCGGGGATCTTGATCTCGGCGCCGGTCTGCGGGTTGCGGCCCGTGCGAGCAGCGGTGTCGACCTGCTCGAAGGAGATCCAGCCCGGGATCGAGACCTTGCTGCCCTTGGCGACAGCGTCGGAGACCGTGGCGAACAGCGAGTCGAGGACACCGGAGACGGTGGCCTGGCTCTGGCCGGTGGCGGAAGCGATGCTCGCGACGAGCTCGGTCTTGGTGATGGACTTGTCAGCCATGTCATCCTCCAGCGACGAAGGACCGTCGCATCGTTGTGGGTGCGAGAGGCGGGTGCCTCCCGTTGGTCGAGTGACCGCCTTGAATGTACCAACCACCACCCGGATTTCCGCGTCATTTCGCGGGTTTTGACCAATTACCCGGCGTGTCGCGCCACTTTGGTCACACGTGTCACAGAATTCGGGAGGCTCATGCCCTCGCGCGGGACGGCGCCGACGATCACGGGATCGGCGTCCGCGAGCGCCACCCACCCCTGCCGGTCTGCCCGATCTCGCGGCACTCTCGCGATCGCCGGAGCGCGTCGGCGCTCACCCGGGCCGCGAGACGACGGAGACGCGGGGGCACGCGAAAGGGGCGAGGATCCGAAGATCCTCGCCCCTGTCGACGGCGGTGACTTACCAGCTCGACTTGGTCACGCCGGGCAGCTCGCCACGGTGTGCCATGTCACGGAAGCGGACACGCGAGATGCCGAACTTCGTGAGGACACCGCGGGGGCGGCCGTCGATGACGTCGCGCGAACGCACGCGAGCCGGCGACGCGTTGCGCGGCAGCTTCTGCAGGCCGACGCGAGCGGCCTCGCGGGCCTCGTCGGTGGCGTTCGGGTCGACCAGGGTCTTCTTCAGCTCGGCACGACGCTCGGCGTAGCGCTCGACGATGACCTTGCGCTGCTCGTTGCGCGCGATCTTGCTCTTCTTAGCCATGGATCAACGCTCCTCTCGGAATTCGACGTGCTGACGGATGACCGGGTCGTACTTCTTCAGCACGAGGCGGTCGGGGGTGTTGCGGCGGTTCTTCTTGGTCACGTACGTGTAACCCGTACCCGCCGTGGAACGCAGCTTGATGATCGGACGGACGTCCTGAGCCTTCTTGGCCATTAGAGCTTCACACCCTTCGCCTGGAGGTCCTTGACGACGTTCTCGATGCCGCGCGCGTCGATCACCTTGATGCCCTTGGCGGACACGTTGAGCGTGATCTTACGACCGAGCGAGGGCACGAAATAGGTCTTCTTCTGCACGTTCGGGTCGAAGCGGCGCTTCGTCCGGCGGTGCGAGTGCGAGACGTTGTGACCGAAGCCGGGAACAGCTCCGGTCACCTGGCACACTGCTGCCATGATGATGACTCCTTCATTACCGTGAGGCCGGACGGCCCCACCCAAGATCCCTTGTCTGCACGCAACCTCGACCCGCCGATCTCTCGGCCGCGGAAGGGGAAGCATGCGAACTACGCACAGGAGCGTGCGCAGACAAAGAGTCAGTCTAGCACGGGCAGGGTCGCCCCCAGTGCCGCGGCCTCGGCGGCACCGCGCCCCCACCGAAACGCCGACACGGTCGGGTCGCCCGGGATCCAGAACCGCCACGGGAAGGCGTCCGTCCCCGCGACCCCCGCGACCCCGACCCTCGGCCCCTGCGACACATCCGCGACCGGCGCGCCGAGCCACAGCTCCGCGCGGGCGCCGTTGTGCTCCGCGCCCGTGACCGCGTCGATCCCGTCGTGCAGCGCGTGGCGCAGGCCGACCGCCTGGCCCAGTCGCCCCGGCCCCCTGGCGAGGTCGCGTCGGGCCGTTCGCCCCAGCGGGAGCGGGGCACCGCGGCGGACGGCCGCAGCGTCCTCACCGGCCACCACCTCTCCGGCGCGCAGCAGCACCCCGTCACCCTGCCCCTCCGGACCGCACGCCACGTTCACGCACGAGTGGATCCCGTGGCTCAGGTAGACATACAGGTGGCCCGGCTCGCCCCACATCGTGGCGTTGCGGGCGGTGCGACCCATGCGCGCGTGCGAGCCGGGGTCGACGCGGTCGCCCGTTCCCTGGCCGTGATACGCCTCGACCTCGGTGACGCGCACGCGGACCTCCACCGGCACACCGCCCTCGATCACCACGGTGCGCAGTTCCGCGCCGAGCAGGGTGGGCGCCACCTCGACGGCGGAGCGCATCACGTCGTCGCGGGTCACGCGTCGCAGCGGAACGGCCGACACGTCAGAACCGCGGCGCCGTCTGGCACCAGGAGGCGTCGAAGCCGGTGAGGGCCACGAGCTCCTTCCCGGAGTCCAGGTCGATCAGGTGGGTCTCCAGCCGCCCCGGAAGCGGCAGCAGCATGCCGTCGTAGGGGTTGTTCGCCATATCGGGGGCGACCACGACGGCCGCGTACTGCCCGCTCGGCGACGCGCACGCCTGGAGGATGGCGTCGCTCGACCCCACCTCGACCAGGGGTTCTGCGACCCCGTCGTCGTCCACGCGGACCACCGCCTGCCCGATCGGCAGACCCGAATCGTCGCGCGACACCACGTGCCGCAGCGTGCCACCGGGGAACGGCGTGATCGTCGTGGCCGTGCCGTAGTCGGGCGTCGAGGCCGCGAGCGGCTGCTCCGAGCCGTCGGTGAGGTTCAGCTCGACCACGGTGCCGTCGAGACGCTCCACGATCGCGGTGTAGGTGCCGCGCGAGATGCCCTGAATGGTGGTGGCGAGCCCGAGCGACTGCACTCCCGCGTCGCTGGAACGGTCGACGAGGGCGAGCGCGCCGTCGAAGTCGATGAAGAGCACGGCGGCGCTGTCCGGCACGAACTGCCACACGAAGACGCTCGCCTCCTCGCCCGCGACCTCGATGATCTGCGGCTCGTCGTCGCCGCTCAGCGACTGGGTCACGAGCACGCTCGCGCGGCCCTCGCTGTCGCCGAGCTCGCGGTCGGAGTAGCTGTAGCCGACGAGGTTGCCGCGCTCGGAGACCTGGATCTCTCGGACATAGCCGTCGCCGGGCAGCGTCAGCTCGCGCTGGTCCTCACCGTCGCGGTCCATCACCAGCAGGTGCGAGCCGTCGTCTTCCTCGACCGAGGCCACGAGGCGCGTGGAGGTGGCGCGGAAGTCGTTGATCCGCGGATGCGAGAACACCGGCACCGCCTTCTCGCCGCTGAGGTCGGTGCGGAAGATCGTGTCGTCGCCGTCGACGTCGCGCCGCAGCAGGAACATCGTCGAAGCGGGCGTGGTGAAGCTCGTCGTGAGCTCGGCGGACGGACCACCGCTCGCACCGACGGCATCGGACACCGTCACGGTGTACGTCGTGTCGTCGTCGAGCGGCACCGTGAAGCGCACCCCGATCCCGCGGCCGGCCGCGTCGACCGTGAACGGCACAGCCGGCTCGACCGACACCTGGTCCGCCTCGACCGCGGCGAGGGGCTGGTTCGCGGTGAGGATCAGGCGACTGCCGGACGATTCGATCGCCTGGGCCGCGTCGACCTGCACCTCCGAGATGCGCGGACCCTGCAGCAGGCTCACGACGCCGAAGCCGGTGCCGACCAGCACCAGCACACCCAGCACGGCACCGATCGTCAGCAGGAACCGACGTGACATCCGCGGCCCGGCCGCCGCACCGGCGCGGTCGCTCGCCGCGGGCGGGCCATCGGCGGGACGCCAGCCCGGCGCGGCACCCTCTGACGACTCGGCCGCGGGCGGCGTCGGGGTCGCGGGCGGCGCGGCGGCGGCGGACACGGGTTCGGGGGCGAGCGGCACCGCGGGCACAGACGATCCGGCGGACGGGATCGCGGAGGCGGACGCGGAGGATCCCGTCGACGGGACCGCGGCGGGCGCATCCGGCTCGACGGAAGGAGCGGCGGGCGCCTCAGGCACGGCGGGGGAAGTCGCGGGCACCACCGAAGACGGCTCCGTCGACGCGGGCGACGCGGGCGCATCCGGCTCGGCGGAAGGGGCCTCGGGGGCGGGGGCGGGGCCCTCCCCCTCGACCAGGGAGACCGACTCGGCGGCCGCACGCTCCGCCGCCTCCCGCGCGGCGCGCAGTTCGGCGCGCGTGCGCGGGACGGCGGGCGTCTCGCGGCGCTCGTCGTCAGTACTCATAGGGGTCCTTCGGCTCGTCGATCGCGACGACGTCCGTCGGCTCGATGCGCAGCGTGCCGTCGGCGTCGGCGCGCACCGTGCCCGTCACCTCGACCCACTGCCCCGTCTCATACTCACCGGGGTCGACGTCGGTCGGCAGGGCCGCGGTCTGCGCGTCGATCACGCAGTGCGTGATGACGAGCCGGGTGAGATTCACGCCGTCGCCCTTCCCCGCCGGGGTGACGAAGCCGGTGAGCGTGACCGGGGCCCCGTCGTACGCCGCGGTGTTCGTGGCCCCCGCGAAGACACTGGCCCAGTCGCCGATGCCGAACGTCGAGGTGTCCGCGACGCCGAGGGCCACGGTGTCCGCCCCGGCGAACAGCGTGGCCTGCTCCCCCGCACGCGACATCGCGAGCTCGACCGACAGCGAGGCGGGCGGCAGCACGAGCGCTGCGGCCACGACCCCGGTGGCGACCACACCGCCCGCGACCGCGCCGACTCCGGCCAGGGTCCGCCGGGGAGTCACGGTCGTGCGCGACGCCTCGTCGTCCGCGTGCTCGGGCTCCGCGGTGGCGTCGCCGTGGTCGTGGCCGTGGTCGTCCTCGGTCCCGAGCGGCAGGGTGCACGACCACACCGCCCCGGCGAGCGTGACCACGGCGGCCGCACTCGCGAACCAGACCGACTCGGGGCTGATGTAGAGCGTCAGGCGCCCGGTGACCGCGAGCCCGAGCGTCACGACCGCGACCGCGGAGGCCAGTCCGACGCCCAGCCATCGGGTCGCGAGGGCTCGAGCGCGCGGTGTCTGCTGCTCAGACAAAGACGTTCACCCCGATCCCGATCGCGAAGGCCGCGGCCAGCACGACCGCGGTGATCCCGACGAGCGTGCGCGCGGTGAAGGTCGTGCGCATGAGCGCCAGCATCTTGATGTCGACGAGCGGCCCGACCAGCAGGAACGCCACGATCGCCCCGCTGGAGAAGGTGGACGCGAACGACAGCGCGAAGAACGCGTCGACGTTGGAGCAGATGGCGACCACGATCGCGAGCAGCATCATCGCCACGATCGACAGCACCGGGTTCGACCCGATCGCCAGCAGCACGTCGCGCGGGATCAGCACCTGCACGGCTCCCGCGAGCGCTGAGCCGATCACGAGCGCCGGCATCACCGCCCGCAGCTCGACAAGGAACTGCGTGAGGCTGCGGCGGATCGGGGTGCCCGGCTCGTGCGTCACGCGCTCGCACGTGTCGACGAAGCGCTGGGTGAGCAGCGAGTCCGGCGACGGGTGCAGGCTGTAGATCCAGCCGATCAGGTTCGCGATCAGGTAGCCGCCGACCAGGCGCGCGACGAGGATGCCGCCGTCCCAACCGAAGGCCGCGTGCGTGGTGAGGATGACGATCGGGTTGACGATGGGCGCGGCGATCAGGAAGGTGAGGGCCTCCGCCGGGGCGAGGCCGCGCATCATCAGACCGCGCGCGAAGGGGACGTTGCCGCACTCGCACACCGGGATGAGCATCCCGAGGAGGGACAGCACCGCGCGCCGGGCCCACGCGCGGCGTGGCAGCCAGCGGTGGATGACGTCGGCGGGCAGCCACACCTGCACGACGATCGACAGCAGCACGCCGAGGATCACGAACGGCAGTGCTTCGATCAGCACGCTGAGCGCCAGGGTGAGGCCGTCCTGCGCCCTGGTCGGCAGCGATGCCGGGTACAGCGACGGGAGCAGCAGGTCGATCAGGAACAGCGCCGCCACGATCGCGGCGCCGAGACCGAGGCCGATCCAGGGCGACCGCGGCGGTGTCGCGTGTCGGTGCGTGTGGCCCGGACGGGAGGCCGTTCGTGCCGGGGAACTCACGCTGTCGCTGTCCTGCCGGCCTCGCGCTTGTTGGCGCACGGGGTGCACAGCCCGAAGATGTCGACGACGTGCGCGGCGTCGGTGAACCCGTGCAGAGCGGCGGTGCGGTGCGCCCACTGCTCGACGTCCTTCGCCTCGATCTCGACCGTGAGCCCGCACGACCGGCAGATCAGGTGGTGGTGGTGCCCCTGCGTGGAGCAGGCACGGTACAGCGCCTCGCCCTCGGGGCTCTGCAGCGAGTCGGCGTCACCGGAGGCGGCGAGCCCTGCCAGTGCGCGGTAGACCGTGGCGAGGCCGATGCCGGTGTTGTCGTCGCGGAGGGAGGCGTGCAGGCTCTGTGCGCTGACGAAACCGCGGGCGTCGGCGAGTGCTTCGCGCACGCGTTCGCGCTGCCAGGTGTTCCGCTGAGCCATGCCTTCGATTCTAGGCCGGAGGGGGTTGGCGAGGGCTGGGAGCGGACGGGGGCGGGACCGGAGTCACTCTCCGGATCGGATCGCGACACGTGCCGCGCGCGCATATTGGGATGATTGCCTACGCATGACAGCGGATAGCCGTCATACGCGTACGCTAGAAGAGTAGTCCAAGACGGAGGAGCCGACGATGGAGAAGAGGAGCGCTCACTCGACACCCTCCGCCTCGCGCCCCTCGGGACGCATGATCGCTGGGTGGGCGTTCGTCGCCATCGGCACCTGGATGGCGTTCAGTGGGGCGGTCACCACCGCCGACGACGGACTGCGCATGATAATGCTGATCGCGGGATCTTTCCTCGCCGGTGGCCTCGTGTTCGACGTCACACGGTGGCTCGTGCGCCGCAACCGGCCCCCGTCCGACGAGTGACTCCAGCCCGGGCCGTCGTCCGTCAGGGCGACGGCCCGGCACCATTCGCCGACGGCTCAGGCGGAGACGCGACGGACGCGCGACCGGGTCTTCTGCACGATCCAGCACACGACGTAGATCGTGAACGACAGCGTCGTGATGTACGGGCTCACCGGGAGGGTGCCGGCGAGGGCGAGCAGGATGCCGCCGACCGCCGAGACGAAGCCGAACAGCGCGGCCAGCAGCGGCACCGCGACCGGACCCGCTGTGACCCGCATGGCCGCGGCGGCCGGTGTCACCAGAAGCGCCATCACCAGCAGAGCTCCGATGATGTGCACGCTCACCGCGACGATCAGGCCCAGCAGCACCATGAACAGCAGGCTCACCGCGCGGGTCGGCACACCGCGGGCCGCCGCCGACTCCGGGTCGAGCGAATCGAACCGCAGCGGGTTCCACATCACCAGCAGCCCGAGCAGCACGACGAGGCTGATGCCGATGAGCCACCCCAGGTCAGGGCTCGACACCGACACGATCTGACCGGTGAGGAGGCTGAAGCGGTTGGCGCTGCGTCCGTCGTACAGCGACAGGAAGAGGATGCCGAGGCCGAGGCCGAACGGCATGAGCACACCGACGATCGAGTTGCGGTCACGCGCCTTCGCACCGAGCACGCCGATGAGGATCGCCGCGACCAGTGCCCCGCCGAGTGAGCCGAACACCACGCTGCCGCCGAAGAGCAACGCGGCCGCGGCACCGGCGAAGGAGAGCTCGCTGACCCCGTGGACCGCGAAGGCGAGGTCGCGCTGCATCACGAACACGCCGATCAGGCCACCGACGATACCGAGCACCGCACCGGCAATGATCGAGTTCGCGAGCAGGGCGACGAGCTCGCCGTAGTCCTGGAAGGAGAAGATCTCGTCCCACCCGACGGCAGGGACGAGGAGGGCGGCGGCGGTCATGCGGTCCCTCCGTGGTCGTGGTCGTCGTGCAGGTGGTGGGGCTCGGCGTCGGGGACACCCACGACCACGAGCCGGTCGCCCGCTCGGAGCACGAACACGGGTGTGCCGTACAGGTCGCTGAGCACGCGCGTCTGCAGCACCTCGTCCGGGGTGCCGAGCAGGAAGCGCCCGCCGGCGATGTAGAGGATGCGGTCGACCCGGCCGAGGATCGGGTTGATGTCGTGCGTCACGAACAGCACCGCCGCACCGCGCTCGCGCCGCTGGCGGTCGATGATGTCGGTGACGCCCACCTGGTTCGCGAGGTCGAGGTTCGACAGCGGCTCGTCGCACAGCAGCAGGGCCGGTTCGTCGGCGAGCGCCTGTCCCACGCGGAGCCGCTGCTGCTCTCCGCCCGACAGCAACCCCACCCGACGGTCGGCGTAGTGCACGGCGCCGACCGCGTCGAGCAGTGCATCGACCTTCGCGCGGTCGCCGCGGTGCGGGAACGGGAGGCCGAACCGGCTGCCCTGCACGCCGAGCGCCACGAGATCCCTGGCACGCATGCTGGTGTCGGGAGCGATCGCGCGCTGCTGCGGGATGTAGCCGATGCGGGCGTTGCCGCGGTGCACGGGCTCACCTGCCACGCGGATCGTGCCGCGGGAGAGGGGCTGGAGGCCGAGGATGCTGCGCAGGAGTGTCGTCTTGCCCGACCCGGAGGGTCCGAGCACGGCGATGAACTCCCCCGGCTGCACCGTGAGATCGAGGCCCGACCAGAGCTCGCGGTCTCCGCGGTGCAGTGCCCCGTCGGCGATCTCGAGCACGGGCGCCGCGCGGTCGACCGCGCCGCTCACGACTGGACGGCGGCGGCGAGGCTCTGGATCGCGTCACGCATCCACTCAGAGTACGACGATCCGTCCTCCAGCAGCTCCGTGAAGGCGACCACCGGCACTCCGGCGTCGTCCGCGGCCTTCTCGACCCGCTCGGTCTCGGCACCGCCCGTCTGGGCGTTGGTCAGCAGGGCGGTCACCTGTCCGGACGCGATCACATCGAGCGACTCGAGCAGTACCGCCGGCGCGACGTCGCTGCCCTCCTCGACCGACTCGGCGAAGCCCTCGGGCGTCACGTCGGTGAGACCGGCGGCCGCGGCGAGGTAGCCGGGCAGCGGCTCGGTCAGGAACACCGTCTTGCCCTCGGCGGAGGCCTTGAGCGTCTCGAGGTCGGACTCGAAGCCCTCGAGCTCGGCGACCAGCTCGTCGGCGTTGGTCGCGAACGTGTCCGCGCCGTCGGGGTCGAGCGCCGTCAGCTCGTCGGCGATGGCCTCGACCACGTGGATCATCGTGTGCGGGTCGAACCACACGTGCTCGTTGAAGCCCTCGATGTGGTTGTGGCCCTCGTGGTCGTGACCGTCCTCGCCCTCGGCATGCTCGTGGTCGTGCGACTCGTCGGCGGCGGCGTCGTCGGCGTGGTCGTGGGCGTCCTCCTCATGGCCCTCGTTGCCGGGGAAGTCGTGGGAGTACTCGACGGCGGTGACGACGTGCGGGTCCTGGGCGTCCTGCAGCAGGCTGTCGATGAAGGCGTCGTAGCCGCCGCCGTTCTCGACGACGAGGTCGGCTTTCTGGAGCGTGAGCCGGTCGCGGGCGCTGGCCTCGTAGGAGTGCGGGTCCTGGGAGGCGGAGGTGATGATCGACTCGACGTCGACGCGGTCGCCGCCGATCTGCGCGGCGATGTCGCCGTAGACGTTGGTGCTCGCCACGACGGTGATCGTTCCGTCGTCGCCCTGCCCCGACGCGGCGGGGCTGGAGCATCCGGCCAGCGAGAGGGCGGCGACGGAGGCGAGGGCGAGAGTGAGCGCGGGCTTCTTCATGATGCCAGCGTAAACGCTAATGAGAACCATTATCAAATCGAACACTCCGCGGACGGGAAAGGCGGAGAGCGTGCGACCACGCCCTCCGCCTTTCGTCAGCCCCGACTCACCCCACGAGCCCCTGCGGCGCGATCCATGCGGTCGCCTCCGCGGGCAGCGCGGAGCCGTCCAGCGCCACGGTCGACAGCACCGCGTCCTCCGCGGCCGCTCCGAGCTCGAAAGGCTCCGTGCCGAAGTTCGTCACGACCTCCCAGCCGTTCGGACGACGGAACCGCAGCACGTCCGCACGACCCGTCTCCCTCCACTCCAGGCTCTCGCCGGTCTGCAGCAACCGCCGCAGCCGCAGAGCCTCGCGGTAGAGGTTGAGCGTGGAACCGGGGTCGGCATCCTCCACCTCGACCGCAGCCGCGGCGAACCACGCCGGCTGAGGCAGATGCGCGCCGCCCTCGCCGAACCCGTACGAGCTGCCCGACGCCGTCCACGGCAGGGGCACACGGCACCCGTCGCGACCGAGACCATCGAAGTCGGCCCCGCGGAAGAACCCGGGGTCCTGCCGCTGCTCCGGCGCGATGTCGGCCACCTCGTGCAGCCCGAGCTCCTCGCCCTGATACAGGTACGCGCTGCCGGGGAGGCCGAGCAACAGCAGGGTCGCGGCGTGCGCCCGACGCAGTCCGCCCTCCCGGTCGAGTCCGTCCTCCGGGCCGCCGGCACGCACCCACTCCGTGCCCTGCTTCACCGCGCGACCGCGCAGCGGCGGAAGGCCGTACCGCGTGGCGTGGCGGGTCACGTCATGGTTGGACAGCACCCAGGTGGTCGACGACCCTGCCGCGTGCGCCTGGGCGAGGTTGTCGGCGATGATGCGCTGGAAGTCGCCCGCATCGAAGTCGGCCACGAGCAGGTCGAAGTTGAACGCCTGGCCCAGCCCCTCCGCGGAGGCGTACTTCGCCCGGCGCTCCGGCGTCTCCACCCACGCTTCGGCGACGGCGGTGCGCGGCGGGTCGTACTCGTTGAACACCCGACGCCACTCGGCGTAGATCTCGTGCACGTCGTCGCGGTCGATCATCGGGTGGGTGCCCGAGGTGCGGTCCATCGCGTCGAGCTGGGCGCGCGACGGCAGCGGCTCGGTGAGGTCCTTCGTGAGCATGTGGGCGACGTCGATGCGGAACCCGTCGACGCCGCGGTCCGACCAGAAGCGCAGTGTCGTCAGGAAGTCCGCGCGCACCTCGGGGTGGTCCCAGTTGAGGTCGGGCTGCTCGACCGCGAAGTTGTGCAGGTACCACTGACCGTCGGCTACGCGCTCCCAGGCGCTGCCACCGAAGATCGAGATCCAGTCGGTGGGCGGCTCCGCACCGTCGGGCCCCGTGCCCTCCCGGAAGATGTAGCGCTCCCGCGCGGCCGACCCACGCCCCGCGGCGAGCGCCTCCTGGAACCACGCATGCTGGTCGGAGGTGTGGTTGGGGACGATGTCGACCACGACGCGGATGCCGCGCGCGTGCAGCGCCTCCACCATCGCGTCGAAGTCGGCCAGCGTGCCCAGGCGCGGGTCGACGTTGCGGTAGTCGGCCACGTCGTAGCCGCCGTCGGCGAGTTCGGACGGGTAGAAGGGACTCAGCCACACCGCGTCGATGCCGAGCTCGGCGAGGTAGTCGGCACGGGAGACGATGCCGGGGAGGTCGCCCAGTCCATCGCCGTCGGCGTCGGCGAAGCTGCGGGGGTAGATCTGGTAGACGGCGGCCTGGCGCCACCAGGTCGCGGTCTTGTCGTCTTCGCGGGTCTCGGTGAGCAGCGAATCGGTCATGAGGGGTGGAACTCCTTGCTTTCTTGCGGTGGTCGGCGTCAGCCCTTGACGGCACCCTGCGTGACGCCCTCCATCACCCAGCGCTGAGTGAAGAGGTAGGCGACGATCGCGGGGGCCATCGCCATGAGGTACGAGGCGAAGGCGACGTTGTAGTTGTTGCTGAACTGGTTCTGGAAGAGGTTCTGCCGCACCGGCAGCGTCTGCAGTGCCGGGTCGGAGATGATGAGCGACGGCATCATGAAGTCGTTCCAGGCGTAGAGGAACGCGAAGATGCCGACGGTCGCGCTCATGGGCGCGAGCAGCGGGAAGATCAGCCGCCAGAAGGTCTGCCACGTGGTCGCCCCGTCGATGCGGGCGCTCTCCTCCAGCTCGATCGGGATCGACCGCAGGAACGCCGTGAACAGCAGCACGCTGAAGCTCAGCTGGAACATCGTGGCGAGGATGATCACGCCGAACGGGTTGTCGAGTCCGACGCGTCCGGTGAGCTGGATCTGCGGCAGCGCCACGACAGGGAAGGGGATGAACATCGCCGCGAGCAGGTAGAAGAAGGAGTACCGGAACAGCCGGCGGTCCCAGTTGCGCACGATCGCGTACGAGGCGAAGGCCGCGAGCACGATCGTGGCGACGACCGTTCCCGCCGTGACGAGCAGGGAGATGCCGGCACCGACGGGGAACTTCGTGAGGTTCCAGGCCTGCACGAATCCGTCGAAGCTGAACGGCGCGGGGAACGAGAACGCGTTGCCGTCGACGGCCTGACCGGTGGTCTTGAACGCCATCGAGATCGTGACGTACAGCGGGATGAGGACCGTCGCGGTGCAGAGGATCAGGATGATGGTGCCCGACCAGTTGACGCGCTCCATCTTCTCGCGCTTCTTCCGGCCGCCGGCCGGGGCCGTGGTGAGGGTCTGCGTGGTCATCAGAACGTGTTCCTTCCGCGGGTCAGCGAGAGCTGGAAGACCGAGATGAGCACGGCCACGATGAAGAAGATCGTGGCGTTGGCCATCTGGTAGGCGTAGTCGCCGCCGTTGAAGCCCGCGATGATCGTCATGGCCACGCTGCGGGTGGCGGTGCCCGGACCGCCGTTCGTGAGGCCGACGATGATGTCGTAGGCGTTGAGGAAGCCCTTGAACCCGAGGATCACGTTGATCACGACGTACCCGGCGACGAGCGGGATGGTGATGCGGGTGAGCTGCTGCGTGCGGCTGGCCCCGTCGATGCTGGCCGCCTCGTACACCTCGCCCGGCACCGACAGCAGACCGGCGATGTAGATGAGCAGCGTGCCGGGCACGGCCTGCCACGCGGTGACGATGACGATCGCGACCCACGCGAGGTCGGGGTTGGCGAGCAGGCTGGTCTGCAGCCACTCGATCCCCGTCGCGGCCCCCGCCGCGGGCAGCGAGTTGGAGAACAGGAAGTTGAAGACGTAGGCGATGATGATGCCCGAGATCACCATCGGGATCACGAAGATCGTCCGCAGTCCGGTCTTGAAGCGGATGCGGGAGGTGAGCCCGACCGCGAGGAGGAACGCGATCACGTTCACCACGATCACGGTCGCGATGGAGAAGCCGAACGTGAACAGGTAGCTCTGCAGGATCGCGGGATCGCTGAACAGGGCGATGTAGTTGGTGAGGCCGTTGAAGCTCCATTCACCGATGCCGATCGAGTCGGTGAAGCTGAAGAAGATGCCGATCACGCCGGGGACGGTGATCGCGAGCGTGAAGATCACCAGGGTCGGCAGCAGGAAGAGGTAGTAGATCGGCTCGACGCGGCGGGTGTGCCGGCGGAGCTTCCGCTCGCCGCCCGTCACGATCGCGGTGGTGCTGGCACCGGTGTCGGTGGCGGTGGTGGTGGTCATGGCGCGGACTCCTCTGTCTCGGCCGATGCGGAATCCTGCGAGGTCGGGATGGGAGCGCGGAAGGCGATACGGGCCCAGTCGGCGTCCATCGTGCGGAGGATCGACGACGGCGCGGCGCCGAGCACCATGGCCTGCGCATAGTTGAAGATCGGCAGGGTCTTCGGAACGAGCACGGACGGGCCCTGGTAGATCTTGCCGTCGTCGTAGTACGGGATCATGCCCTCGATGCGCGGGTCGTCCGGCGCTGCCGCGTCGGTCGTCGGGGTGAATCCGAGCTGCGAGGCGTTGTACTCCTCGATGTTCTCGGGGAGGTAGAGGTACTCGAGGAAGTCGCGGGCGGCCTCCTGGTGCCGGGACTCCACGGGGATCATCGCCGCGAGGTCCATGTTCACCCGCACCGCGAGGTCGTCGGGATCGTCGGTCATGGGCAGCGGGAAGGTGCCCAGGGGCAGATCGGGAGCGGTCTTCGCGATCTCGCTGAACGCCCACGGCCCCTGCAGGTACATCGCCGCCTCGCCCTTCGCGAAGGCGAGGTTGCCGTCGCCGTAGCCGCGACTCGGGGCGTCTTCATTGGTGTAGTCGTTCGCGAGCTGCATCATCTTGTCCATCGGCTCGGCGAAGTCCTTCTGGAACGAGACCTCGGAGTCGGGACCCACGTCGGTACCCTCGGCGGCGAGGGCGTCGAAGAACTCGAGCACGTCGAGGGAACCGCCGACCGCGTAGTCGTACCAGCCCTGCGCCACGGTCCAGTCGTCCTTGAAGGTGCCGTAGAAGGGGTCGATGCCCGCCTCGCGCAGCTGGTCGCACACGGCGATCAGCTCGTCCCAGGTCTGCGGCACCTCGAGCCCCTGCTCGTCGAAGATCTGCGTGTTGTAGATGACGGAGGCGGCCATGACCGAGTACGGCAGGGCACTCGTTCGGCCCTCGCACGAGCCGTACTGGTCCATCAGCGGCTGCAGGTCGTCGCGGATGCCCGCCGCGGCCTCGGTGTCGGAGAGGTCGGTGAGCGCGCAGCGCTGCACGAACCGGGCGACCTCGTAGTTGTAGTTCGCGAGCATGATGTCCGGCGGGTTGCCACGGACGAAGCTGGCAGAGACGACGTCGACGCCCGAGGTGTCGATCTCGACGCGGACGTCGTTCTGGGAGGCGTTGTAGTCCGCGACCAGGTCGGTCATGAACGGGATGGCCTCGCGCTTGCTGAAGGTGAACCGGATGGTCTCCGGCCCGTCCCCTGCCGCGCAGCTCGTGAGCGCGACGCCGGCGAGAACCAGGCCGAGCGCTCCGGCGATCCCGCGCAGCGGGCGTGTTCGTCGTGCAGACACCGTTGTCCTTCCGTCGGTAGATCTGGGGACTAAATCTAGTGAGCGAATCTAGTCCGTCAGGAGGTACTGTCTCATCTGGGCGACAGAAAGGTCAAGGGGAGTGGCGGAGGTCTCGGCGGGATTGGGCACCGGGCGCGCGAGCGTCGGCGCCGTCCTCGACTTCGCCTGGACCGCCAGCGAGTTCACCGCCACCGAGGCCATGGCCGGCACCTCCCTCACCCGCTCGACCGCGATCGACGCGATCGACACCCTCGTGGGCGCCGAGGTGCTGCGCGAGCTGCCCAACGCCAGGGCCACGGGCGACTACCGCGCCGGACGCCCCGCCCGACGGTTCGCCCTCTCCCCCGACCTCGGCGTGGTGATCGGCGTCGACGCGGGCGACACCCACCTCGCGGTCACGGTCGCCGACCCGCTCGACCGCACGCTCGTGCATCACCGCACCGAGCTCGACCCGACCCAGAGCGCCGAGGCCCGCCGGGCCACGATCGTCGAGCGGATGCAGGCCGCCCGCAGCGAGGCCGGGGTCGACGCGGACCACGTGCTCGCGGTGTGCGTCGGCGTCGCCGCCCCGGTCGACCGCGACGGCATCTCCCCGCCGCACCCCCAGGGTTTCTGGGAGCGCACCAACCCCGGCCTCGCCGCGGCCCTGCGCGACTGGGCACCCGTGGTCGAGGTGAAGAACGACGCCCAGCTCGCCGCGATCGCCGAGGGCACGCTCGGCGCCGCGCAGGACTGCCGCGACTACGTGGCCCTTCTCGCCAGCGAACGCTTCGGCGGCGGAGTCGTCGTCGACGGGCACGTGCTGCACGGGGCCCACGGCGGCGTGGGCGAGGGCGTGGTGTTCGACCACATCGTCGGCGTCGGCTCGGCGTTCGGGCTCCGCTATGCCCTGCAGGACCAGGCACGCGCCGCCGTCGAGTCGGGAGAGGCCGCGACCGACGGCTCCCTCGGACGGCTCGTGGCGGACGGCCCCGTGGAGCCGCGGCTCGTGCTCACCCTCGCCGCCTCCGGCGACCCCGACGCGCTGCGGGTCGCCGAGCGGGTGGGCGCCACGGTCGCCCGTGTGGTCGGCGTGCTCGGCAGCATGTACGACCCCGCCCGCGTGATCGTGTGCGGCGCGGTGGCCGAGAGCGTGGAGCCGGTGCTCGCCGCCGCCCGCCGCATCCTCCCCGCGGAACTGCACCTGCCGGCGCCCGAGATCCTCGCGTCGTCGCTCGGTGCAGAGGTCGTGTCGGTGGGCGCCGTCGCGACCGCCCGCCGCGCCGCCCGGGAGCACGCGGTCCCGCTGCTCGCGGCCCGGCGCCTGCGCACGACCGCCTAGAGCGCGACCGCCCAGGTCACGGGGTGCGGGGCGACGCCGCCGTCGCCTCCGGCGGCTCGGGAGTGTGCGCCTCGGCGGTCTCGTCCGCGCGCGACTCGACCGCCGACGCTCCGGCGGCCAGGTAGCGGGCGGCAAAGGAGTCGATGCGGCGAGGGGTGGCCGTGAGCGCGACGACCGCCCGGCCGGTGCCCGGCTGCACCGTGAACTGAGCCTGCGAGCCCCAGGTGCCCCCGGTGTGCTCGATCACGGGCGCCGGACCCGAGCCCACCAGGAACCAGCAGAGCCCGAGCTGCAGGTCGTCCTTGAGGCGGTGGTGCGGGGTGACGGCCAGGCGCAGTCCCTCGGCGACCTCCACGGGCGCCGGGCCGAGCAACGCGTCCGCCAGCCGTTGCAGGTCGTCGAGCGTGGAGGCGTACATGCCCGCGGCCGGCATCGCGTCCTTCAGGTAGGGCAGCCCGACGCCCTTGCCGTTCGTGGGCCGCTCCACCACATCCGGACCCGCGGTCGGCCGATCGAGTCCGGTCCTGGTCATGCCGAGCGGATCGAGGAGCCGCTCGCGCATCAGCTCCGCGAACGGCACCCCGGTCACCGCGGCGAGTGCGTCGCCCAGGAGCCCGACGCCCATGCTGGAGTAGCGGAAGCGGCCGTCTCGACGCGCGCGTCCGGCGCTGGCCGACAGCAGCTCGCGGTAGTGGTCGTCGTCCACACCGCGCCACGGGTCCTTGACGCTGAACCCCAGCGCGGTGGCGAGTTCGCGCCGCACGAGCCGCCGCGGCGTGTTCGGCAGTCCGGAGCGATGGGTCGCCAGGTCGAGCAGCGTGGGCGCGGCCCCTCGCCACGGGAGGCGCTCACCGCGCGCGTCGTCGATCGGCCGCTCCGCGTCCACGTCGCCGGCGGCGAGGAGCACGCCGAACAGGGAGCCCGTGAGCGCCTTGCTCACCGAGCCGATCTCGAAGCGCGCGCGTGTCGCCTCCACCGGATAGGCCACCTGCGTCCACTCCCCGGAGCTTCCGCGGAGGGCTGCCGCGACGGAAGCCTCAGCCGAGCCGGCGAGCGTCGCCAGCTCCGTCGCCGGGTCTCCGAACCCCTCGCTGCGCTGCATCGATCATCCCCTGCCGTGTGGTCGTGCGCTGTGCTTCCACCGTAGGGAGGGCCCGCGGGCACGCACATCCACCGGCAGGGGGACCCGCATGAAGGGTCGGCGTCAGTGCTTGATCGGCTCAAGCACTTGTGATGTAGTTGAGTCACTCAAGTAAAGGAGCACCCATGCCCGCATCGCCGACCGTTCCCCCGCGCATGAACGCGATCGTGCTCGACCGGTTCGGAGACGAGGACGAACTCCGGTCGCGCGAGATCGCCGTCCCCGAGATGGGCCCGAGCGACGTGCTCCTCCGTGTGCACGTCGCCGCCGTGGCCTCGTGGGACGCGGTCGAGCGCCGCGGCGATTACGACGGAGTCTTCGGCATCCCGTCGCGCTTTCCCTACGTGCTCGGGTGGGACGCGGCGGGGACCGTGGCGGCGGTCGGCAGCGAGGTCACGCGCTTCGCGGTCGGCGATCGGGTCTATGCGGCATCCACCCCGGTGCCCCGCGGGGGCTTCTACGCAGAGTACGGCGTCGTCGACGAAGAGCACGTCGCGCACGTACCCGCGCGTCTGTCCCTCGAGCAGGCGGGCGTGATGGCGTGGGACGCCCTCACCGCGCAGAGCGGCCTCGATGCACTCGACCTCGACCGCGGACAGACGCTCCTGGTGTTCGGCGCCAGCGGCGGCATGGGGCACATGGCGGTGCAGCTGGCACGCCAGCGTGGCCTGCGGGTGCTCGCGGCGTCGTCCGGCGCGGATGGTGTCGCCCTCTCGCGCGAGCAGGGTGCCGACGCGGTCGTCGACGGTCGCGCGGAGGACGTACTGGTCGCGGCGAAGGAGTTCGCCCCGGACGGCATCGACGGCGCCCTGATCACGGCGGGCGGCCCCATGGCGGAGCGCGCCCTGCAGGCCCTCGCGCCGTCGGGGCGGGTGGCGTGGCCGCACGGAGTCCATCCGCTGCCCGTCACCGCGCCTGCCGTGCCGATCCTCTCGTTCGACGGCGACCGCTCGCGAGCCGCGCTCGACCGCCTCAACGCCGTCATCGAGTCGGGGTCGTTCACGCCCCACGTCGCCCGGCGATTCCCGCTGTCGCAGGTGCGGGATGCCCACCGCGCGCTCCGCGATCACTACGTCGGCAAACTGGCGCTGATCATCCGCGACCACGGGCTCCTCCCGCCGGCGGTCGCGGGTCGGCCGTAAGGTGTGTCCGTGATCACCTGCGTCGTGACGTACACGGTCGACCCCGCCCGCATCGAGGCATTCGAGAGGTTCGCCCGCGCGTGGATGGATCTCGTGACTCGCCACGGCGGCATCCACCACGGGTACTTCCTGCCGTCGGAGGGGAAGAGCGACGAGGCGCTGGCGCTGTTCACGTTCCCCTCGCTCGCAGCCTACGAGGTCTACCGGCAGCGCTTCGGCGTCGATCCGGAGTTCATCGCCGCGGACCGGATCCGCGACGAGAGCGGCTGCGTCCTCCGCTACGAGCGCACCTTCATGCGCCCGCTGCTGCCCGCCGAGGCTCCCGAGCTCCGCGGTTGATTGATCGCCTCAAGCGTTTAGGATCGGGGCATGGCAGTCACCCACCGCGTCGCGACCGGGACCTCGGAGGCCGAAGAGCTTCTCCTCGACCTGGTAAACGCGTACGAGCAGGCCTTCGACCGCGCCGCCGAATCCGTCGGACTCAGCGCTGCCCAGGCGTGCGTCCTCGGGCGGCTCTCCCGGTCCCGGTCGATGGGCGGGCTCGCTGTCGAGCTCGAGTGCGACGCGTCGAACATCACGCAGATCGTCCGTCGCCTCGACGGCGCGGGCCTCACCTACCGAGAGGCCGCCGCCGAGGACAAGCGCGTCCGGATGGTGGCCCGCACCCCGAAGGGCGACGCTCTCGACCGCGACTTCGGGCGTGCCTTCTCGTTCGCACGGGAGGCGCTCGCGCGACTGTCCGACGAGGAGCAGGAGCTCCTCACCGCGCTCCTGCGCAAAGCGCTCCCGCCGGCGGGAGACCCGTCAGTGTTCTCGTGACCGCAAGGACGCGCGTTCTGGTCTACATCGAGCGCACCAGCGACTCACTGAGCGCGGACACCGAATCAGACGTCCTTCCTCGGCTGGGACCTCTGGCTGGCCGGCGGCAGGCGTCTCAGCGGTCGCTGAGGAACGGGGCCGAGCGTGAGTAGCCGCCGTCCACGACGGCATCGCAGAGAAAGCGGGCGAGATTGGCACGCGTGAGCGTCGTCCGCCTCCCCGATACATGCGGGTCAACGTCGAGCTCGCTGAGCGGTCCGTCGATCAACCGGGGCACGCGGGCGAGAGTCCAGTCCAGGCCGCTGTGCGCCCATGCCGAATACTCTTCGATCTTGTCTTTCGCGAGCTCGCCCCCGAGTCGGTTCAACAGCCAGGAGATGACCTTGTCACGCGGACGTTTGCGGTCCGCGGGAAGAGTGAGGCCGGCCACGCTGATACCGACGTAGCGGCTGATATGGGCCTCAGCCATGGCGGACGTCACGATGCCGGCCGTGTCGCGCAGCAGCGTCGCGTCCTTGCCTACCGGACCCAGCGCTGAAGCGATGGCGTTCGCACCGTCGATGGTGCGGGCGACAGCGTCAGGATCGCGGACATCACCCTCGATGAGGGTCACGCGGTCGGCGACCATTGCCGCTTTCTTCGCGTCCCGCACGAGCATGACGACCTGCTGTCCCCTTTCGAGAAGGTCGTCGACGAGGAGGGATCCGGTGCGGCCGGTACCGCCGAGAACAGCGACCTTCATGAGGAAGCTCCTTCATTGTTCAGGAAAGGGGGAGGCGGCGTCGGCGGGTTCACGGCAACAACGCTGGCGAAACGAGAAAGGAGAACGGAGAAGGTGTGGACCTCGTCGGACGTCCACCCTTCGAGCACACGTTGCAGGTACTCGAGGCGAAAGGTCTCGGACTCTCGCCGCAGCCGCCGACCCTTCTCGGTCAACGTGAGTCCGCGCCGACGAGCATCCGCGACGGCGGACACCTTGTCGAGATAGCCCCCGTCGACGGCGCGAGCGCACAACCGGCTCGCTGTCGTCGGTGTGACTCCCAGACGCTCCGCGGCCTCGGTGACCGTCAGGACACCTTCGCCCTCGCCCACGGCATGCACGAGGAGCACCGTCGAGAGGTCGACGGTCGGCGACGCGCCGCGAGCCGGGCGCCCGGAGGTCGTCGGAGCCCAGATCCGGCGCATCGCGAGCAACGCATCATCGATCCTGGCCAGGTCCATGCGTATAGTTGTATCATACAGATATGTCTGAGCTCAGAGCAGGGGTCTTCGTTACCGGCGCGACGGGCTCGGTAGGCGCTGCCGTCGCCTCCGGCCTCCTCAGCAAGGGTGAGCGCGTCGTCGCCGCCGTCCGCAGCGATTCCGCGGCGGAGCAGTTGCCGCCGCGGGCAGAGGCGCGAGTGTTCGACTTCGGCGGCGACGCCGACGCGATGCGAGAGGCCCTCGAAGGGTGCGATCGCCTATTCCTCATGCGTCCGCCACCGATCGAAAACGTCGAGCGGTACCTCTTTCCTCTGATCGACGCCGCCAGGCGTCTCAGCATCCGTCAGATCGTGTTCCTCTCACTACAGGGCGTGGAGCACAACAAGGGTGTTCCGCACTACCGCGTGGAGAAGTACCTGGAGAGAATCCGTGCTCCGTACACGTTCCTCCGTCCGAACTTCTTCATGCAGAACCTCTCGACCACATACCGCGACGACATCCGCGACCGTGATCAGATCTTCCTGCCAGCCGGACACGCCTTCACGGCATTCATCGACGCACACGACATCGGAGCGGTCGCTGCCGCGGTGCTCACCTCGCCGGGGCACGACAACAAGAAGTACACGCTGAACGGAGAGCAGACCCTCACCTATCGCAACGTCGCCCGGATCCTCTCCGACGTTCTCGGCCGTCGAATCCGGTACCTCCGGCCGAGCGAGGACGAGTACCTCGCTCGGCTCGCCGAGGAAGGCTACCCGCAGGACTACATCGACGTGCAGAAGATGATCTACCGTGTCGTCCGTTTCAACGTCTCCGCCTTCCCGAACCGATCGGTACGACGACTGACCGGACGACCCGCCACGACGTTCCGGCAGTTCGCGGACCGCGAACGCGCCGCTTGGGTGCGCTGACGACGTCTGAGGTCTCGTCGATTGAGCGCCGACGACGGGCGGACGACCCGCGCATCCTGATCGTCCGGAGCGCGACACCTCCCTGACCGAGACGCGCAGCTCGTCTCCCGCGATGAAGCCCTCCACCGCTCAGAGCTCGGCGCCGTCTCACATCAGTCCACGAGGAGCGCGGGCTCCTCCAGGACCGAGGCGACGTCGGCGACGAAGCGGCTCATGCCGTCGCCGTCGATCACACGGTGGTCGAACGAGCCGGCGACCGTGGTCACCCAGCGCGGACGCACCTCACCGTCGACGACCCACGGCTTCTGACTGATCGTGCCCATCGCCACGATGCCCGCCTCGCCCGGGTTGATGATCGGCGTTCCCGCATCCATCCCGAACACACCGATGTTCGTGATGGTGATGGTGCCGCCCTGCTGGTCGGCCGGAGGCGTCTTGCCCTCCCGCGCCGTCAGCGTCAGCCGGTTCAGGGCTCGGGCGAGCTCCTTCATGCTGAGGTCCTGGGCGTCCTTGATGTTCGGCACGAGCAGGCCGCGCGGCGTGGCGGCCGCGATGCCCAGGTTCACGTAGTGACGGACGGCGATCTCGGCCCCGGCCTCCGTATCGATCCACGCGGCGTTCACCATCGGGGTGCGTCGCACCGCCCAGATCACCGCGCGTGCCATGAGCAGCAGCGGCGAGACCTTGATGTCGGCATAGTCCGGCGACGCCTTGAGGCGCTTCACGAGCTCCATCGTGCGGGTCGCGTCGACCTCCTTCCACACCGTCACGTGCGGTGCCGAGTACGCACTCTGCACCATCGCCGACGACGTGGCCTTGCGCACGCCCTTCACCGGGATCGATTCGGTGCGGTCGTCGCCCGCCGCCGAGGGCCGGGTGGCCGTGAGGCCCCGCGCCAACCCGGACGGCGCCGCCGATGGAGCGGGCACCGTCTCCTCGCGCACACTCCCCCACTCGGGCGTCTCGATGTTGCGGAACACGCTGGCCTGCGAGGCGTGCTTCACCACGTCGTCCCGGGTGACCTCGCCGTCCGCACCCGTCGGGGTGACCGTGGTGAGGTCGACGCCGAGGTCGCGGGCGAGCTTGCGGATGGGCGGCTTCGCGATCACGCCCACCGACGACCGCACGGGGCGCTCGGCCGGACGCTTGCGGCGCGACGTCGCCCCGCCCCCCGAACCGTAGCCGACCAGCACCGAGCCGCCACCCTCCTCGGGAGCGGGTGCTTCGGCCGTGACGACGGCGCCGGGACCGGCGTCGTCGCGGGCATCCGTCACGAACGTGATGATGGGGGTCCCGACCTCGACCGTCGCTCCCTCGTCGACGAGCAGCTCACCCACGACGCCCGCGTGCGGAGAGGGCAGCTCGACCAGCGACTTCGCGGTCTCGATCTCGCAGATCACATCGTTGATGGCGACCCGGTCGCCCGGTGCCACCTTCCACGCGACGATCTCCGCCTCGGTCAGACCCTCACCGACATCGGGAAGGGGGAAGTTCTGCGTGCTCATGCGTGATCCTCTCGTGGACCGGATTCAGTAGGCGAGGGAGCGGTCGACGGCCTCGAGGATGCGGTCGGCATCCGGCAGGTACGCGCCCTCCAGCTTGGCGGCAGGGAACGGCGTGTCGTAACCCGACACCCGCAGCACGGGAGCCTCGAGCGCATAGAACGCGCGCTCCATCACGGTCGCCGCGATCTCGCTGCCGAGGCTCGTGTGACCGGGAGCCTCCTGCGCGTAGACCATGCGACCGGTCTTGCGCACCGAGCCCAGGATGGGGTCGTAGTCGACCGGCGACAGCGACCGCACGTCGACGACCTCGCAGCTCGTGCCCTCGGCCTCCGCGAGCGCCGCGGCCTGCAGCAGCGTGGTGACCATCGCGCCGTGGCCCACGAGGGTGACGTCGCTGCCGGTGCGCACCACCCGGGACGAGTGCAGCGGCACGGCCGACGCGTCGAGCTCGACCTCCCCCTTGGGCCAGTACCGGCTCTTGGGTTCGAGGAAGATCACCGGGTCGTTCGACGCGATCGCCTCCTGGATCATCCAGTACGCGTCGTTCGCGGTCGACGGCGACACCACGCGCAGACCGGGGGTATGCGTGAAGTACGCCTCCGGGCTCTCCTGGTGGTGCTCGACCGCGCCGATGTGGCCGCCGTAGGGGATGCGGATCACGATCGGCAGGCTGAGCGAACCCGCGTGGCGGTTGGTGAGCTTCGCGAGCTGCGTCGTGATCTGGTCGAACGCCGGGAACACGAACCCGTCGAACTGGATCTCGACCACCGGACGGAACCCGGCCATCGCCAGGCCGATCGCTGTGCCGACGATGCCCGACTCCGCCAGCGGCGTGTCCAGCACCCGCCGGTCGCCGAAGTCGCGCTGCAGGTGCTCGGTGATGCGGAACACGCCCCCGAGCTTCCCGATGTCCTCACCCATCAGGAGGACCTTCGGGTCGTCCTCCATCGCCTTGCGCAGCCCCGCGTTCAGCGCCTTGCCGAGCGGCATCGTCTCCAGGGTCACCGGGCGTCTCCTTCGAACGAGGCCTCGTACTGCGCACGCCACGCCTTCTGCTGATCGATCAGCGGGTGCGGGTCGCTGTACACGTGGTCGAACATCTCGTCGGGGTCGGGCATGCCGAGGGTCACCGTGCGCGCGCGCAGATCCTCCGCGGCGTCGGCCGCCTCCGCGTCGACCTCGTCGAAGAACCGCGCTGAGGCGCCGCGATTCTCCAGGAACGCGCGCATGCGCACGATCGGGTCGCGTCCCTCCCACATCAGCTCTTCGTCGTTGCCGCGGTACTTGGTGGGGTCGTCGCTCGTGGTGTGCGCACCCAGCCGGTAGGTCACGGCCTCGATCGCGCGCGGACCGCCGCCCGCCCGGGCCTCGTCGAGCGCCACGCGGGACACCGCGTAGCTGGCGAGCACGTCGTTGCCGTCGACGCGCACGCTGGGAATGCCGTATCCGGCGCTGCGCTGCACGAGCGGCACGCGCGACTGCGTGGTCACGGGCACCGAGATCGCCCAGTGGTTGTTCTGCAGGAAGAACACGGTCGGAGCCTGGTAGCTCGCGGCGAAGACCATGGCCTCGTGCACGTCGCCCTGGCTGGAGGCTCCGTCGCCGTAGTAGACGATGACGGCCTCGTCCCGCTCGGGGTCGCCGGTGCCCGAGCGTCCGTCGAACGCGACCCCCATCGCATAGCCCGCCGCGTGCAGCACCTGCGAGCCCAGCACCAGGGTGTACAGCCGCGTGTTGCCGTTCTTCGGCTCGGTGGGGTCCCAGCCGCCGTGCGAGACACCGCGCATCAGCTTGATGATGTCGAGCGGGTCGACGCCGCGGATGCGCGTGACCGCGTGCTCACGGTACGACGGGAAGATCGTGTCCTGCGCGCGGGCGGCGCGACCGGAGCCGACCTGCGCCGCCTCCTGGCCGCGGCTCGGGGGCCAGAGGGCGAGCTGCCCCTGGCGCTGCAGGTTCGTCGCCTGGGTGTCGATGGCCCGGATGCTCACCATGTCGCGGTAGAACTGCTCGAGCTCGGCGTCGGGGATCGCCTCGACGAGCGGCAGATACTGTTCGGCCTCCGCCGTGGGCGCGACCTTTCCGGTCTCGTCCAGCACGCGTACGAGGGGGGTCTCTGGGGTGCTCACGGGCCCCACGCTACCCGTGCCGGCATTCCGGGTCACGCATACCTAGGGCCCCCTCGTATCTTCGCGGAAGCCCGAGATTCCGCGGATCCCGGGGTGTCAGCGCTGCGCTGCGGCGGCCTCCAGCACGCGGTCGAGCGACTCCTCCTCGCCGACCGAGATGCGGATCCCGTCGCCCGAGAAAGGCCGCACGATGAGGTCGGCGGCCACGAAAGCGGCGGCCACCTCGTCGGTGCGCTCCCCGGTGGGCAGCCACACGAAGTTGGCCTGCGAGTCGGGCACGTCCCAGCCGAGCGCGCGGAGCCCGGCCACCAGGCGCTCACGGCGCTCCACGATGACCGCGACGCGCTCGAGCAGTTCGTCCTCGGCGTCGAGGCTGGCGATCGCGGCGCTCTCGGCGGCGGACGTGACCGACAGCGGGATACCCGTGGTGCGTGCCGCGTCGAGCACCTTCTCGTGCCCGATCGCGTAGCCCACGCGGAGACCGGCCAGGCCGTACGCCTTGGAGAAGGTGCGCAGCACGACCACGTTCGGGTGCCGCTCGAACACGCGGGCGGCGAGACCGTCGACGGCGTCGGGTGCGGTCACGAACTCGGCGTACGCCTCGTCGAGGATCACGAGCACGTCGGCCGGAACGCGGTCGATGAAGCGGTCGAACTCCGACGCCGTGATGATCGGGCCGGTCGGGTTGTTGGGCGTGCACAGGATGATGGCGCGCGTGCGGTCGGTCACCGCCGCGGCCATCGCGTCGAGGTCGTGCCGCGCATCGGCCGTGAGCGGCACCTGCACGCCGGTCGCCCCGGCCACGAGCGGCAGGCTCGGGTACGCCTCGAACGACCGCCACGCGTAGACCACCTCGTCGCCGGCCGATGCGGTCGCGAGGATCAGCTGGTGCAGGATCGACACGCTCCCCGAGGCGACGTGCACCTCGTCGGGCCGCACGCCGTAGCGCGCCCCGAGACGCTCCCGCAGCCGCCCGGCCGTGGCGTCCGGGTAGCGGTTGATCGGGGTGGTGCGCTGCAGCGCGTCGACGACCGAGGGCAGCGGCTCGAACGGGTTCTCGTTGCTGGACAGCTTGAAGGCCTCGGGCCCCGCCTGCTTCCCCTGCCGATACGGCGCGAGGGCGGCGATGGCGGGACGGATGCGGGGCAGGATGGGCTCGGTCACGCGTCGAGTCTAGGCTGACAGCTCGCGGTCGCCGTGGGACACTGAACGGACTATGCGCTTCATCATCCGCGTCGTCGTCAATGCCTTCGCCATCTGGGTCGTCACCCTCATCCCGGTCCTTCAGGTGACCGTGACCGCCTTCCCCCCGGGAGAGACCCTGCAGCTCGTGCTCACGCTGCTCGCGGTCGGCGCGATCTTCGCCCTGGTGAACACCATCATCGGCACGGTCGTGAAGGTCGTGGCCTTCCCGCTGTACATCCTCACGCTCGGGCTCATCGGCTTCGTGATCAACGGCTTCCTGCTGTGGCTGACGGCCTGGATCACGAGCAGCTTCGGCTGGGGGCTGTCGGTCGGCTCGTTCTGGTGGGGCGTGCTGGCCGCCCTGATCATCTCGATCATCAACGGGATCTTCGGCGCCATCCTGCGTCCGCAGAGCAAGCGCTCGCGCCGCGACTGACGTGGGGCCGTTCGAGCCGCAGCCCCTCGGCGAGCGGCAGGGACGAGATGCGGCGGCGGGCGTGACGCGGCGCGCCGTGGTCGCCGCGGCCTGGAGTGTTCCCGTGGTCGCGGCCGTTGCCGCGGCCCCGGTCGCCGCGGCGAGCGCGACCCCGGAGCTGACGGCCTGGACCGTGACCGCGTGCGAGTCCGCCGACCGCATCACCCTCATGCTGCGCAACGACACCGCGGATCCCCTCCAGACGTACCTCGAGCTCACCGCCGACGGCGCTCAGCCGGACGCGGGCCCCGGCCCCCTGCTCTCCCCGGGGGAGACCCGCCCGTTCGGCTTCGGGCTCGTGCCCAACGGCGGATACACGATCCGCGCGAGCACCGACGAGGGGCTCCGGTTCCAGCAGCGCGTGGAGCTCGACTGCGCTCCGCTCGGACTGACCGCGCGGATCGACCCGGACGACGGCTCCGGCGTGCTGACCGTGCACGTGCGCAACGACTCGACGGCGCCCATGACCGTGACCGTCGCGTTCGACCTGGGCAGCGACGGCAGCCCCGAGTCCACGGACACCGTGGTGCTGGCGCCCGGCGAGGAGCGCGCCCTGCCCTACCCCGCCCCGCAGACGGACTTCACCGTGCGGGTGTCGAACGACCAGGGGTACGCGCTCGTGGAGTCGTTCGCGTTCGCCTAGCCGCACCGTGGCGGACCGCAGCAGTTCATCCGACGCGTTCGGCACGGTACTCCGTACGCTCCACCTCGGTGGCCTCGCCCAGTTCGGTCCAGTACCGGCCGAGGGCCTCGGCGCGCGGGTCAGACGACGCGTCCACCAGGCGGGCGGTCTCCTCGTACTCCTCGATCCCGTGCGACCCCAGTCCCAGATCGTCCGGGCCGGGCAGCGGTTCGACGAGCCTGCTGGCCGTGAAGCTGTCGGCCGAACCCGTGCCCTCAGCGGAGCCGCCCGTCGCGAGCCGGGAGACCACATCGTCGGCATGGCGCAGCTGCACGAGCGTCTGATCGTCGTCCAGCGTCGGCTCCGACGGACTGCCCGCCGTGATCTGCAGCTCCACGTCGAAGTCGCTCTCCATCGCGACGTGCGCGGCGATCATGCCCGACTGCGAGTACGCCACGACGTCCACACGATCCCCGGGCTGCGCCCCCGACGCTGCGAGCGCATCGAGGGTCGCCTGGTACGACGCCGACCGCGTACCGGCGTACAGCTGCACGTTCGAGCGCATGTCCCACGGCTCCGTCCCGGTCGGCGCGAGCGACACCGACCGCGTGCCGGAGAGATACGCCACGTAGCGGGTCGCACCGTCCTTCATCGTGTAGCGCTCGACGGCCACCTGGGCGCCGCCGCTCTCCGGAAGACGGCGCAGCGCCGCGGTGAGGTCGGCAGGAGCCCGCGGCGCGGACCGGGCGACCGCCGTCACGCGCACCGGATCGGCGTGACCCCGGAGGCGCTCCCCCGGCTGCACCTTCGCGAAACCGGTGGTCGAGCCGAGCAACTGGGTCACCGCCGCCGCCGGAGCCACCGACGGCCCGAGCCCGCCGAGGAGCAGCCCGGGGCCGAGGAGCGGACGGGTCGTCCACTGCAGCACGAGCGCGGTCGCGACGAGGCCGAGAGCCGGGTCGGCGGCGAGCAGACGGTCGAGCCGAGCCTGCGCCGCCGTGGCCGCGCCCGCATCCGTGTGAGCGAGCGCCTCGACCTTCGCCCGCAGCTCCACGATCTCGAACACGTCGGCCGTGCGTCGCGCTCCGTCCGCCGCGTGTGCGAGCTCGGCGGCGACCTCGTGCAGCACCTGGGCCGCGGCGCGCAGCGCGGGGAGCGGCACCCCCTCGAAGGCCTCGGGATCGGACGACACCGCGACTCGGGCCTGCTCGACCGCCGTCGCCGCTCGTCCGCACGCCCCCGCGGCCGCGGCGATCCGCGCAGCCACGGCCCGCAGCTCCTCGGTGTCGACCGCGATCACTCCGCCGTGGTCGATGCTCAGCCCGCCCACCGGTCGCCTCCCAGGCAGTGGTCGCGCACACCGCGGAGCCGTTCGACCTCGGCAGACGCGGCGTGGTGCTGCCGCTCGATCCCCTCGTGCAGCGCCCGGAGCGCTGCGGACTCCCACGCCGTGTCGTCGACCACCGCGCGCAGCGTGCCGACGGCATCGTTCAGCGCGTGCAGCGCATCGCCCAGATGGCTCGAGGCGCGGATGCGGGCCCAGACGTGCGGTGGAGTGTCGAAGGTGGTGGCGGTGAACGCGGTCATGGCTCCACCCTGCGCCGGTGCCGACATGGCTCCCGACCCGGTTCGCAGCGCCCGTGAAGAGATCGCGCGGATGCACAGACGTGCAGGAAGGGCGGGTCCCGGGAGGCCGCCGCTGTGCAGGAGGCGCCCCGACCGGCAGAATGGTCACCGTGACAGCCCAGGATCCCTTCCGCGTGATCTTCGTCTGCACGGGCAACATCTGCCGCTCCCCCATGGCCGAGGTCGTGTTCCGCGACCTCGCGGAACGCCAGGGCCTCGGCGCGCGGATCGTCTCGCGCAGCGCGGGCACGGGCGACTGGCACCTGGGCGAGCGCGCCGACCACCGCACGATCGACTCGCTCGCGCGCCGCGGCTACGACGGCTCGCAGCACCGCGCCAAGCAGTTCACGTTCGCGTCGTTCGCGGAGAACGACCTCGTGGTCGCGCTCGACCGCACGCACGAGCGCATCCTGCGGGAGTGGGCGCGCGACGAAGACGAGGAGGGCAAGGTCACGCTCCTGCTCTCGTTCGACCCGAACGCGCCGAGCCCCGACGTGCCGGACCCCTACTACGCGGGCGCCGAGATGTTCGATTCGGTGCTCGGTATGATTGAGACCGCCACGCGGGGGCTGTTCCGCCAGCTCGAACCCGCTCTGCGCCCGCCCCGCACGCCCCGACTCTGAGGGGCCCGATCAGGAGGACTCCCCTGACTTTCCAGCCCTCGCTCCCGCCGCAGCCCCTGAGCCCCCTCGACGGTCGCTACCGCGGTGCCGTCACCGGACTCGCCGACTTCCTCTCCGAAGCCGGGCTCAACCGCGCGCGCGTCGAGGTCGAGGTGGAATGGCTGATCGCGCTCACCGACCGCTCGCTCTTCGAGACGAGCCCGCTGTCGGACGCCGACAAGGAGCGCCTGCGCGCGCTGTACCGCGACTTCGGCCAGGCCGAGATCGACTGGCTCGCCGAGAAGGAGGCCGTCACGCAGCACGACGTGAAGGCCGTGGAGTACCTGGTGCGCGACCGTCTCTCGACGCTCGGACTCGACGCGATCGCCGAGCTCACGCACTTCGCCTGCACGAGCGAGGACATCAACTCCGCCTCCTACGCCCTCACCGTCAAGCGCGCGGTCGAGGAGGTCTGGCTCCCGGCCCTCGACACCGTGATCGCGAAGCTGCGCGAGCTGGCGGTCGAGCACGCCGACGCCGCGATGCTGTCCCGCACGCACGGCCAGCCCGCCACGCCCTCGACCATGGGCAAGGAGCTCGCGGTGTTCGCGTGGCGGCTGGAGCGCGTCCGTGCGCAGATCGCCGGCACCGACTACCTCGCGAAGTTCTCCGGCGCGACCGGCACCTGGTCGGCACACCTGTCCGCCGACCCCGACGCCGACTGGCCCACCATCGCCCGCGAGTACATCGAGGGCCTGGGGCTCGGCTTCAACCTCCTGACGACGCAGATCGAGTCGCACGACTGGCAGGTCGAGCTCTACGACCGCGTGCGGCACGCCGGTGGCATCCTGCACAACCTCGCCACCGACATCTGGACGTACATCTCGCTCGGCTACTTCGCGCAGATCCCGGTCGCCGGTGCCACGGGCTCGTCGACCATGCCACACAAGATCAACCCGATCCGCTTCGAGAACGCCGAGGCGAACCTGGAGATCTCCGGCGCCCTGTTCGCGTCGCTCGGGCAGACCCTCGTCACGAGCCGCCTGCAGCGCGACCTCACCGACTCCACCACGCAGCGCAACATCGGTGTCGCGTTCGGGCACTCGCTGCTCGCGCTCGACAACCTGCGCCGGGGACTCAACGCGATCTCGCTCTCGCGCGACGTGCTGCTCGCCGACCTCGACGGCAACTGGGAGGTGCTGGCCGAGGCGATCCAGACGGTCATCCGGGCCGAGGTGGTCGCCGGGCGCTCCACCATCACCGACCCGTACGCGCTGCTCAAGGAGCTCACGCGCGGGCACCGCGTCGGCGCGGCCGAGCTCGCGGCATTCGTCGAGGGTCTGGAGATCGGCGACGCCGCCAAGCAGCGCCTGCTCGCCCTGACCCCCGCGACCTACACGGGTATCGCCGAGCGCCTCGCCCGCTGAGCCCGCGCGCGGTCAGCCGGAGTACGACTCCACGCGGTCGCGCGGCATGAACGACGCCGCGAGCAGGGTGAGCAGCGCGGTCAGGGCGACCGCGATGAACACCCCGACCGACGCGTGCACGATCGTGCCGGGGTCGTCCGGCCCTGCCCCCTGGGAGATGATCGCGTTCGAGATCGCCCCGAACACGGCCACCCCGACCGCGCTGCCTGCCGAGCGGGCGAACGCGTTCATGCCGGTCACGGCACCGCGCTCACCCCACTCCACCGACGACTGCGCGGCGATCAGGGTCGGCGCCGCGCTCCACCCCAGGCCGAAGCCCAGCACGAACGCGATCACGGCGAGCACGTACGGGTTCGGCCACGACGCGACCGAGGCCAGGACGATCGCCGCGACCGAGGCGATGCTCATGCCGATCAGCGTGGTGCGGCGGAAGCCGATGCGCAGGTACAACCGCCCCACGTTGGCCGCGGCGATGGGCCACCCGAGCGTGAGCGCGGCCACGGCGAGGCCCGACAGCAGCGGCACGATGCCGAGCGAGCCCTCCAGGTAGGTGGGCGCGAAGCTGGTCACGCCGATCATGAGCGCCCCCACGCCGAGCGACACCAGGGTCGTGGTGAGGATGAGCCGGCGCGAGACGAGCCGCAGGTCGACGATCGGCTCCGGTGCCCGCCGCTCCACCAGCGCGAACAGCACCAGGGCCGCGATCCCCGCCCCGAAGCACAGCGCGCTCGGCGCCGACAGCCACTCCCAGGCGTTGCCGCCCTCGAGCAGCCCGAGGATCACCCCGGTCAGGCCGACCGTCAGCAGCACGGCCCCGAGGTAGTCGATGCGGTGCCGTTGCGTCTGCTTCTGCTCCGTGTACCGCCGCAGCAGCACCCACGCGGCGAGCAGGCACAGGGGGATGTTGATCAGGAAGATCCAGCGCCACGCGTCGAGCTGGGCGAACACGCCGCCGAGGGCCGGTCCGACCACCGACGACACCGCCCACACGCTGGCGATGTAGCCCTGCACCTTCGCGCGCTCGGCGACCGTGTAGATGTCGCCGACGATCGTCATCGACATGGGGGCGACGGCTCCGGCGCCGAGCCCCTGGACCACCCGGAACGCGATGAGCGCCGGCATGCTCCACGCGAGACCGCAGAGGACCGAGCCGAGCAGGAACAGGGCGATGCCGAGCAGGATGATGGGCTTGCGTCCGACCGTGTCCGCGAAGCGCGAGTAGATGGGCACGCTCACGGCCTGGGCGAGCAGGTACACCGAGAAGAGCCACGGGAACTGCTGGTAACTGCCGAGGTCGCGCACGATGCTGGGCACGGCGGTGGCCAGGATCGTGGCGTCGATCGCGATGAGACCCGTCGAGAGCATCAGCGCCGCGAGCACCGGTCCGCGTTCCGAGCGGAGTCCGACGGAGGCGCGATCGATGGGGGTGCTCACGTCAGGCACAAGCCGCCCGCCCGCCGGAGTATTCCGACGGACGGGCGGCCGAGGGTCGTCACTTCGCGGTGCCGGAGCGCCCGGGGGCCTGGTCGTCGCTGTCGGGCTTCTCGCCCGGCTCCGCGTCGTACAGCACCGGCCGGTCGATGGTCTTGGTCACATCGGCCGGGTCGACCGCGAGGATCAGCATCGCGAGGATCAGCAGGGTGACGATGAACGCGGAGCCACCCACGACCAGGCTCAGGGCCAGCGGCGTGAGCCCTTCGTACGTGCCGTTCGCGATGGCCGTGTTCACGCGCAGGGTGAAGGCACCGGTCGACACCAGCGTGACCACCATCGCGAACACGCCGCAGCCCAGCGCGATGCCGAGCAGGTGGAGCGGACGCAGGATGTCCCGCCGGGTGGGCTTCTCGTCGCTCATCGCTCTCCTCCGTGCTGGACCGGCTCGCTCTGGTCGTCGTGGGGGACCTCCGGCGCGTCGGCGCGCTTCGGGGTCAGTCCCGCAATGCCGAGGAAGACGGCGACGATCGCCGCATAACCGCCGAACATGCCCACGCCCAGGATGATGCCGGAGAGCACGAACGTGCCCGCCGCGTCGATCGTGTACTCCTGCACGAACCCGGCCGGGATCAGCAGCATCACCACCGCCAGCAGGAGCGTCAGCGCGCCGACCGTGATCGCGTCGCGGGCGAGCATCCCGCCCACGCGACGCGCCCGGATGCCCGCGAGCAGCTCGATCCCGCCGCTGAGCACCGCCCACGAGATCACCACCACGAAGAACACGTCGTCCGTGCGCCAGGCGGGGACGCCGCTCGCCATGCCGGCGAGGGCGCTCACCACGGCGAGCAGGATGGAGGACCAGCGCGAACCCGCGGGCAGCACCAGCCAGGCGGCCAGCACGTGCACGAGCGCCGTCACCAGCACGAACCCGCTGAACACCGACAGCCCCACCGGGGCGGAGTGATCCGACGAGAAGGTGATCATGAGGGCGGCGACGGCCGCGAACAGTGCGCGCAGCAGTTGCACGTGGCGCATGGTGAACGCGCGAGCAGGGGCAGACATGCAGAGTCCTCCGGGGTTTCCCCCCAGTCTACGCGGGGGCGGGAGACGCCAGCGCCGGGCGGATGCGCGTGAAGCCCGGCGGATCTCCCCAGATCGATTGCCGGGCTTCACGACATACGCAGCACGGGGGGCGTCACTGCGTCGGGCCGGACGGTCGCGGGGTCGGGCACCTCCCCCACACGTCAGAGCCCAGTGACCCACGTGCTCGCTCGGTCCCCTGAAGCGTGCTCGCGCGGTCTTATGCTCACTCTAGGGAAGTGTTCTTCACATACCGGACGGGGGGTTGTGATGGAGTACACGAACGGTGGCGTGCCGCGCCCACCCGGGCGCAGCGCCTTCGCCAGGGCACTGCGCGACGCGATCAACGCGAGACCCGTGACGCTCTCCTGGCTGCAACGCCAGCTCAAGGCACGCGGCAACCGGGTGTCGATGGCCACGCTGAGCTACTGGCGCTCCGGGTCTCGCCGGCCGGAGGGCGCGCAGTCGCTCGCGGCCCTGGCAGACATCGAGGACCTGCTCGGCCTGGAGGACGCCGCACTCAGCCGTCTGCTCCGCCCCAACCGCACCGGACCGCTCGGGGTGAGCGGCTTCCCCATCGACCACCGCGAGATCGAGCAGGCCGTGATCGACGCCTACACGGCGATGGGCAGCCCGTATCCCGACACGTCACGCGAGCTGACCACGCACTCGGTCACCGACGTCGACGAGCGAGGCAACGTGTCCTTCTGCTCCACCAGGAGCATCGTGCAGTCCACGACCGGCACCATCCATGCCATCCCGTTCCTGGAGATCATGCCGGGGCTGCCCTCCCCCGCCCCCATCCTTCGGGCGGTGTCGGGCGGCCGTTTCACCCGCCACTACTCGCACCCGGGTGGCGAGGTGCACGGCGCGCTGTTCGAGCTGGACGTGCCCCTCGAGGCGCCCGACACGGCGATGGTCGAGTGGTCGGTGGAGTACCCGCCGGGGTCGCCGCCGTCGCGCGACACCGGGCACGCGGTGGGCCGCCAGTGCCGGGAGCTGCTGGTGTGGACGCGATTCCACCCCGACGCGGTGCCCGACTGGTGCGAAGAGGTCGTGGAGACCCCGGACGGCCGCTCGGTCTCGCCCGTCCCGCTCACCCGCGGCACCTCCGTGCACCAGGTGCGGCGCGCGTTCGGCCCGGGCGCCCTCCAGCTGCGCTGGGGGTACGAGCCCGCGGACGCGGAGGTTCAGCCGGGCTGATCGCCCGTCGCGACCGGACGACCGGGGGTGTTCGACCACTGGCTCCACGAGCCGGGGAACACCCGGGCGTCGATGCCGACCTCGTGCAGCACGAGCGCCGTGTGCGCCGCGGTGACGCCGGAGCCGCAGTACGCCGCAACAGGGGTGCCGCGGGTGACGCCGACCCCTTCGAGCGTGGCGAGCACGGTGTCGCGGTCGAGCACCCGGCCGTCCGCATCGAGATGCAGACCGGTCGGGAGGTTGATGGCACCGGGGATGTGTCCGGCCACCGGGTCGAGCGGCTCGGTCTCGCCGCGGTAGCGCTCGGGCGCGCGCACGTCGAGGAGCACGCCCGACTCCGGGAACGCAGCGGCCTCGTCGATCGTGAGGGCGTCGTCGCCGATCTCGTCGAGCACCACATCGCCCGGCTCCGGGATCACGTCGTCGGTCGCGGTGCCGTACCCGGCGGCCGTCCAGGCGCGGAGCCCGCCGTCGAGCACGCGCACAGGAACACCGGCCTGCCGGAGCAGCCACCACGCGCGAGCCGCCGCGAGCCCCTTCGTGTCGTCGTACGCCACGACCGTGTCGCCCTCGCGCACGCCCCACCGGCGCGCGGCCGCCTGGAGCGTGGCGGTCGACGGCAGTGGGTGGCGCCCCGCGTCCGGCTCGCCGTGCGTGGACAGCTCCGTGTCCAGAGCCGCGAACACCGCGCCGGGGATGTGACCGGTGAGGTAGTCGGCGTGCCCGGCCTCCGGTCGATCGAGACGCCAGCGCACATCGATCACGCGGACGGGCGCCTCACCGGCGAGGAGGTCGTGCAGTTCGGTCGCGGAGACGAGGTCGCTCATGCTGCGAGGCTACCGACTCCCCGTGCGTCTTCGGTTCGTCGCGTCATCCGACGACACGGCCGAGAAGCGTCGCGGGAAGCGCGCACGAATCAGCGCCAGCGCAGCGGCAAGCTCAGGTGCGCGGAACATCGCCAATGCCGAGACGTAGACCGCCCCACTGAGCAGACCGATCGCGATCGTCCCGAGAACACCCGGGAGCTTGTCACTGACGAACCAACCAGCCTGACCGCCGAGTGCGAGATACAACGCCCACCCCGCGAGTGTCGCTGGCACTGCCGCCAAGAGACACCGCGCCAGTGGGCGAACCCAATCTTGGACGTGAAGACCGCCGAGTCTCCGCCGGAGCAACACCACGGCGATTGCGCTCTGGCCGATCGACGCGACCGACTGCCCCAGAGCGACGGCTGCTGCAAGAGATGTGACCGGGAGGATATGCAGCTCATGGAGCAGCCACGCGAGGCTGGCGGTCGCGATCACGACTGCGGTCTGGAAGAGCGTGAACCAGAACGGCGTACGTGTATCTCCGAGCGCATAAAAGGTCCGCTGCACGATAAATAGAACGGCGAGCGGTACCAGACTCAACAAGTAGCAACAAAGGACGAGAGAGGCCTCCGCTGCATCGTGTGGCGAATTCGTAAAGACGCGCGAAGCGGGCACGGCAGCCGCGACTAAGGCCGCCAGTGCTGCGAACAAGAAGAACCCCAGCGTTCTGATGCTCCGCGAAATGTCCCGCCTCATTTCGGGATATGCGCCGAGCGACGCGTGCTCGGACAATCGCGTGTAATAGGGGGTTCCGATCGACAGCACGATGATCGAATACGGCAGCATGAAGACGAGCCAGGCATTGCTCATCACGGCCGACGCGGCGCCCTGGCCGGATGCCTCGTTTGCGACCCAGCTCTGATAGAAGCCCGCGCCGAGGCTGACCAATGCCATAAGAAGAGTCCAGCTCGCAACGCGGCCAAGATCGCCCAGCTGGGCGCCCCGCCACCGGAAGTCGATCTCCAGCCGGATACCGGTTCTCCTCCAGAAGAGAAGGAGGACCAGCGCTTGCAGGGCAATGCCGCCGGTCGCTACGCCGCCTAGTGACGCGATCATGCCCGGGCTCCATTCCGCCACTCGCGCAAGGTTCTCGCCGAATGCCATACCGATGAGCAGGAATCCGATGATCGAAAAGATGTTGTTCGCCACCGGCGCCCAGGCGAACGGGCCAAAAATGCCCTTGGCATTCAGCACCTCACCGAGCAGCGCATACAAGCCGTAGAAGAAGATCTGCGGGAGACACCAATACGCGAACGCGGTGGCGAGGGCGATCTGAGCGGTGTTCTCAGGGCGCAACTGCAAGGAGACCAGCCAGGGTGCCACAACGACGGCCGCGCCCGTCATCAGCAGGAAAATAGCTCCGCCCATCGTGACCAGCTTCGATACAAACTCCTCGCCGTCTTGGCGCCGCGATGCTCGGACGATCTGGGGCACGATCACGGCCGTGAGGATACCGACGGAGATCAGCCCGAAGATGCTGTTAGGAAGTTGGTTCGCCACGGAGAACGCGTCGGCGACCGCCGATCTGTTCGAGCCGACCACACCAACGAGAACGACCGTCCGCAGGAGACCGGTTACCCGGGAAGCGAGAGTGCCCGCTCCGAGCATGATGCTTCCGCGTTCCACCCCGACCATCCGCTCCTCGGTTCCGCCGTCGGGGGCCGATGATGTCACGTCGCTTCTCCTTCGAGTAGCGAGATGCCCGGGTTTATTCGCGGACCCCGTCGGGAATAGAAGCGGGCGGCGGGCGTTGCACCCCGCATGATTGAAAGTTCAACCGTCGCGCCGGCCGCCACCGAACGGACCCGCGTGCGGGTGCCGCTGCGCTTCGGCGACGGGTACACCACCACGGCCGACGTCGTGACCTTCGACGGACTGGTCGACGGACGGGAGCACCTGCTGCTCGGCCTCGGCGACTGGCGCGCGGCGCTCGACCGCGCGGCCGAGGGCGGCGATGCCCCGCTCGTCCGCCCGCACAGCGAGTGCCTCACCGGCGACGTGTTCGGCTCCGAGCGCTGCGACTGCGGCCCCCAGCTGCGCGAAGCGGTCGAGCGGATCGCCGAGCAGGGCGGGTTCCTGCTGTATCTGCGCCAGGAGGGCCGCGGCATCGGCCTCTACGCCAAGCTCGACGCCTACGCGCTGCAGGACGCCGGTCTCGACACGTACGAGGCGAACGTCGCCCTGGGTCACGGCGAGGACGAGCGCGACTACACGGTCGCCGCCCAGATGCTCCGCGCCGTCGGGGTCGACGGCATCCGTCTGCTGAGCAACAACCCCGACAAGGCCGTGCAGCTCGAGGCGCTGGGCATCCGCGTGACCGAGCGCGTGCCCACCGGCGTGCACCTGTCGGAGTCGAACTCGCGCTACCTGCAGGCCAAGCGCGACCACACCGCGCACACGATCGACCTGTCGGCGGCGTGACCGGCGGGGAGGACACCATGACGGCCCAGCGCTCGGAGCGTCGGCTCGACGACACGGAGATGGCGACGTGGCTGCCCGTCATCCGCTTCGTGCAGCTGCTGCCCCAGGTGCTCGACCGCACTCTCAAGGACGAGGTGGGCCTGAATCACGCACGCTACGCGATCATGGTCACGCTCGCGGGGCGCGACGACGGCGCGGTGACCATGACGGAACTCGCACGCATCGCCGGTCTGAGCCGTTCGCGGCTGAGTCACGCGCTCGACTCGCTGGAGGAGCGGGGCTGGGTCGAGCGCACGTCGTGCAGTACTGACAAGCGCACGCTGTCGGCCGCGCTCACCCCCGCGGGCAGGGAGATGCTGCGCACCGCCGCCCCCGTGCACGTGGAGCAGGTGCGCGAGCTGGTGCTCGACCCGCTCACCCCCGCGGAACGCGAACAGCTCCAGTCGATCCTCACCAAGCTGCTCCCGGGTGTGACCGCCGCACTCTGAGGCGTTCTGCTCTGAGCAGAACGCCTCGAACCCCGCCGCGCGCCCGGATTATCGTGAGGCATGGCCGACATCGTCCCGTTCCCCCGCGCTCCCCGTCCCGCCCGTCCCCAGCCGAGCGACCCCGAGCCGCTGTGGCGGCAGCTGCTGGGCGACCAGCTCCGCCGTCGGCGGCACGACCGCGAGGAGACCCTCACCGCCACCGCCGAGAAGGCCGGGGTGTCGCCGCAATACCTCTCCGAGGTCGAGCGCGGGCTCAAGGAGCCGTCGAGCGAGATGATCGCCGCGATCGCCGGAGCCCTCGACACGAGCCTGGTCGAGCTGACCAGCGCCGTGGCCGACGACCTGCGCGCGACTGCGGCCTCGGCATCGGCATCGGCTGCGGTCTCGGCCTCGCGCGGCGCCTTCGCCCTCGCGGCCTGACCTCCCCGGTGGAGCCCGGGTTCGCCGTCGCCCGCGACGCCTGCCCCGCCCGCACGCGCCGCCCGGTGGAGCCCCGGGGCCGACGCGGCACCGCAGCGCCGGCCCCGGGTCCGGGCGTCACCCCGCGTCGCGCGGCCCGAGCACGGTGTCGATCAGGCCGTACTCCTTCGCCGCCACGGCCGTGAACACCCGGTCGCGGTCGGTGTCGACGCGGAGCTCCTCGAGGGTGCGACCGCTGTGCCTGGCCAGGATCGCCTCCATGTCGGACCGCACCCGCACCACCTCGTCGGCCGCGAGGATGAGGTCGGGGATCGCACCCCGCGACTGCCCGGCGGGCTGATGCAGCACGATGCGCGCGTGCGCGAGAGCGGCCCGCTCCCCCGGCGCCCCTGCCGCGACGAGCAGCGCCGCCGGACCGATGGCCTGGCCGACGCAGGTCGTGGCGATGCGGGGACGGATGTGCTGCATCGTGTCGTAGATCGCGAGCGCCGCCCCGGGATCGCCGCCCTCGCTGTTGATGTAGAACTGCACCGCGGAGTCGGGGCTGTCGGCGTCGAGGTGCAGCAGCTGTGCGATGAGCGCGTTCGCCACGCCCGCGTCGATGCCGGTGCCGAGGTAGATGACGCGTTCGGCCAGCAGGTGCGAGTACACGTCCATGACCCGCTCGCCGCGGGGGTGCTGGGCGATCACGTTGGGGATCGTGTAGCTGCTCATGCGTCCGCCCCCAGTCCCACGCGCGCGCGGCGTCGCGGCATGATGTCGGCCGTCGACTCCACGATCCGGTCGATGAAGCCGTACTCCTGCGCCTGCGTGGCGGTGTACCAGCGGTCGTGCAGGGAGTCCTCGAAGATCCGCTCCACGGGCTGACCGGTGTCGTGGGCGATGAGTCCGAGCACGGTGTCGCGCATGTGACGGAGGTCGTCCGCCTGCGCTTCGATCTCGACCGCGGATCCGCCGATGCCCGCCGAACCCTGATGCATGAGGATGCGCGCGTGCGGCAGCGCCCGACGCTTGCCCGGTGTGCCAGCCGACAGCAGGAACTGTCCGGCGCTGCACGCGAGGCCGAGCGCGAGGGTCGAGACGTCGTTGGGGACGAGCCGCATGAGGTCGCGGATCGCGAGCATCGACGGCACGGATCCGCCGGGAGAGTGGATCCACAGGGCGATGTCGGCGACGGGGTCTTCTGCCGAGAGGCTGAGCAGCTGCGTCATCAGCAGCGTGCCGTTGTCGTCGTCGAGGGCGCCGTCGAGCACGAGCACGCGCTCGTGGAAGAGCGCGCGCCGGGCTTCCTGGCTGAACTGGGGTATGGGTTTCTCGTCGCTCATGACCCCAGCCTCCGTCGCTCCGGGAGCCGGTGGGTCGGTCTCCGCCGTGGGCGGATCCGCCGTGGGCGGAGGGCGTGTGCGCTGCCCGAAAGCCGCGCGTAACACCCCCGACTCACGACGCTCCTAGCCTCGAGCACATGGCGAGACAGAAGGCACCGGAATGGCAGTGGTCGGAAGACGGGATCAACTTCCGCACCCGCAAGTGGGTGCGCCCCGAAGACCTCAACGCGAACGGCACGCTGTTCGGCGGCAGCCTGCTGAAGTGGATCGATGAAGAGGCGGCGATCTACGCGATCGTGCAGCTGGGCAACTACCGCGCCGTGACGAAGCACATCTCCGCGATCACGTTCGAGGCGTCGGCGGTGCAGGGCGACCTGATCGAGATCGGCCTGCAGGCGACGCGGTTCGGCACCACGTCGCTGACGATGCGCGCGGTCGCCCGCAACATGATCACCCGCAAGCGCATCCTCACGATCGACGAGATCGTGTTCGTGAGCCTGGACGAGGACGGGATGCCGACCCCGCACGGCTATCGCGAGATCACCTACAACCGCGATCGCATGCCCACGGAGCGCATCGCCACCGGGACGGTCCGGCTGCCGAAGCTCTGAGCGGACGCCGCCGGGGGGAACGGCGTCCGCTCAGAAGAGAAGGGGTCAGGGGTCAGGCGGCCAGGGCGAGCGCGCGGCGGTGGCTGATCCGGTGCCCCACCCAGAACCCGATCGCGATGAGCCCGGCGAGCGCGACCCCGAGGATCCACGGGAGCATCGACGGCGCGGCGCCCGCCGTGGCGGTGGCGAGCGTGCCGGAGCCGTCGGCGATGCGCCCGTTGCCGGAGGCGAGGTCGGCCGCGCCCGCTTCGAGCGTCCCGCCGCCCGCGGCCAGGTCGCCCGATCCGTCCGCGACCGCGTCGGCTCCGGCGCTCAGCTCGCCCATGCCCGTGTGGAGGGCACTCGCGCCGGACTGCAGCGTGCCGATGCCGGTGGCCAGGGTGCTGGCGCCCTCGTCGAGCCGGCCGGCGCCGTCGTCGAGTCGCACGGTGCCGGCGTGCAGCGTGGAGGCACCGGTCGAGAGCGTGCCGAGGCCCTGCGTGAGCTTCGTGGCTCCGGCGCTGAGCTGGGCGGTTCCGGCCTGGAGCGCCTGTGTGCCGGCGACGAGCGCGGGGGCGCCCTCCGGAGCGACCAGGGCGACCGTTCCTGGCCAGCCGAGTGCGGGGTCGCCGTTGGCGATGGCGTTGACCCCGGCCGTGACGCGCGCGGCACCGTCGGCCGCGCCGATGAGTCCCTGCGCGAGCGAGGGTGCGGCGGCGGCCGGGGCCGCGAGGGCGTCGACGGCCTGATCGACACCGGCCGCGAGCTGCGCGAGCTGCTGCAGCTGCACGTTGGTCGGGTCGGCGGCGAGCATCCCGGCGAGGCTGTCCGCGAGCTGCTGCGAGCGCCCGGGAGCGGCCGTCGCGGCGTTCTGCAGCGCGGTCTTCGTGTCGGGATGGGCGAGCGTCTGCACCGAGGTCGTCACTCCGGCGCGGAGGGTGTCGCTCAGCGTGGTGGCACCCGCCAGCACGCCGGTCGTGTACTGGTGCGCACCCGTCACGCCCGCCGACAGCCGGGTGGCGCCCGCGACGAGCTGCTGCGCGCCCGCATCGGCTGCGGCGGCACCGGCCGCGAGGTCCTGCGATCCGGCGAGCGCGGTCTGCGCGCCACCGCTCAGGCGGCTCGCACCGGCCTCGGCGTTCGCGGCGCCCGCGGCGAGGTCGCCCGCACCCGCGGCGAGGGCCGTGGCTCCCGCTGCCGCGGTGGTGGCACCATCGCTCAGCTTCTGCGAGCCGTCCTCGGCGCTCGCGGCACCCGCGGCGAGATCCTGCGTCCCGTCGGCGAGGGTCTGCGCGCCGTCGGACAGTTCGGCGGCACCGGCCGCGAGCTGCGCCGACCCGTCTTCCGCGGCGGTGGTGCCGTCGGCGAGCTCCGCGGCGCCGGCGGCGATCTTGCTCGTGGTGGCGAAGAACAGCAGGATCATGGCGGCCAGCAGCAGGCTGAGCACGATCACGGCGATGCGCATGCCGAGGCCGTGCGCGTGGGGTGTTGCACTCGTCATTGAGGACTCCCGGGTGGTGTGTGGCGTCGTTGCCACGGGCGACTGTAGGGCCCCGGTCCCCCGCCGCACCGGAATTGCCGGACGATACCAAGTCCCAGCGCACGCGGGACTCAGTTTCTTGTGGTGGATGCACAAAGCGGCGTCCGCGCCCCCACCCCGCGAACGCCGCCCCGCGCCGTCGCCGCTAGCCCGGCAGGGAGGCGCCGCGGCCGGCCACCGCGACCGGGCCGGCGCCCTCGCCCGTCGAGCGCTCGGCGAGCACCGCGAACGCGCGGTCCAGGTCGGCGATCAGGTCGTCCGCGTTCTCGAGGCCGATCGACAGCCGCAGCACGTCGGCGGCGGGTCGTGCCTCCGGGGGCACCGGACGGTGCGTGAGAGCGGCAGGGTGCTGGATCAGCGAGTCCACGCCCCCGAGCGACACGGCGTGCGTGAACAGCGAGGTCGCCGACGCCACCGCCGACGCCGCCGCGTACCCGCCCCGCATCCGCATCGCGATCATGGCGCCCGTGCCGCGCATCTGCCGGCCGAGGATCCCGCGGGGATCCCCGTCGAGCCCCGGGTAGAAGACCTCGGCGACCTCTGGTCGGTCGATCAGCCACTGCACGAGGCGGCGAGCAGTGTCCTGCTGCTGCCGCACGCGCACGGGCAGGGTCGTGAGCCCGCGGTGGAGGAGATATGCGCCGAGCGGGTGCAGCAGCCCCCCGGTCACCGCACGCACTCGGCGCAGCGCTTCTGCGGTCTCCTCGTCGCAGGCGACGACACCGGCGATGACGTCGCCGTGGCCGCCGAGGTACTTGGTGGCGCTGTGCAGCGACATCGCCGCGCCCAGGTCGATCGGGTTCTGCAGCACCGGGGTGGCGAACGTGTTGTCGACCACGACCGGGACGCCGCCGGCCTGGCGCACCACGTCGGCGATGTCGGCGATGTCGAGCGTGGGGTTGGCGGGCGTCTCGACGACCACGAGCCCGGTGTCGGGACGGATCGACGCGGCGACCTCCTCGGGGCGGCAGTACGTGGTGTCGACGCCGAGCAGCCCCGAGCCCAGCAGGTGGTCGGTGCCGCCGTACAGCGGACGGACCGCGACCACGTGGCGGGTGCCCGTCGCACCGGTGCGGGCGAGGATCACCGCGGTCATGGCGGCCATGCCCGACGCGAACGCGACCGCGGCCTCCGCGTGCTCGAGCTCGGCGAGGGCCTCCTCGAAGCGCGCGACCGTGGGGTTCCAGAGTCGGGCGTAGACCATGCTGCCATCGGCGGGCGGACGGCCCCCGGTGGCCATGGCCTCGTACGAGTCGCCCCCGCGCTCGACATCGGGCAGCGGGTTGGTGGTGGACAGGTCGATCGGCAGCGCGTGGACGCCGAGCCCCTCCAGGTCGGAGCGGCCGCTGTGGACGGCGATCGTGTCGGGATGCAGCGGTGCGGTCATGCCTCCACGTTGCCGGAAACGTGAGAGAACCGCCGGAATTCGACAGCATCTGCGGGAAAGGAGGCCTCATCCGATATTCTGTGCAACATCCGGCGAGCGGGAGGGCGGCACCTTGGCGAAAGCGCAACTCGACGAGACCGATCTGGAGCTCCTCGCGGCGCTGACCCGCGATGCCGAGATCACGAACAAGGCTCTCGCGCATCGGCTGGGGTTGGCCGAGTCCACGTGCGCGCACCGCGTGCGGGCACTGCGCGAGCGCGGCATCATCCGCGACACCCGCGTGCGGGTCGACGGCGCGGCGCTCGGATACCCGCTGCAGGCGATCATCAAGGTGCGCCTCGCCAATCACACCGGGCCGAAGGTGACGGCGCTCTTCGACGCCCTGGTCGCGGTGCCCCGCGTGCTGCAGGTGTTCCACGTCGCGGGCGTCGACGACTTCCTGGTGCACGTCGCGGTGGAGGATGCGACGGCGCTGCGCGACATCGTGCTGGAACACATCACGATCCACCCGGTCGTGCGCGGCACCGAGACCCAGCTCGTGTTCGAGCTCCGCGACGGCACCGGCCTGCTCCCCCGCTAGCTCATCCCCTTCCCGTCACCGACCGCTCTTACCCGTTCTGCCTCTCTCCGCACTTGTGTCGCAGTGAGCCGGTTGGTCGTGATGCCGACAACGATCGCTGCCCCGATCCCAACCGGGACACCGAGGGGCGACGGCAGGAACAGGGCCGCCGCGAGGAATGCCACGGGGAGCATCAGCATCCCGATGACGAACACGGCAGGGGGCGCATTGGTACTCATGCGCGGGCGTGGAGTCCTCTTCGTCGCCTCCACCATCGCCCTCCTCTGGCTCGCCTGACTGGAGCTCCCACCAGACTAGCGTCGTCAAATGAGGACACTGGTATACCTTCTCTCCGGTCGATGGGAGGACATGAGAAGCGGCGCGGGGCGTGCCGTCCGGCGGGCCGACGCGGAAAGATGGAGTGCACGCCAGCAAAGGAGCACCATGAGCCGCAGTGCCACCGCCGCCACGAACGCCGTCCGCGAGATGCGCGACTTCCTGTTCGAGCACGCCACGGACTATGCCGCCGCGCGGGCGGGATTCGCGTGGCCGCAGGTCGACGAATTCAACTTCGCCCTGGAGTGGTTCGACGTGGTGGCCGCCGAGAATCCGCAGCGCCCCGCCGTGCAGATCGTCGACGCCGACCTTCGCCTGCGGTCGTGGACGTACGGCGAGCTCTCCGCTCGCTCCGACCAGGTCGCGTCCTGGCTCACGCGGCTCGGCATCCGCCGCGGCGACCACGTGATCGTGATGCTCAACAACACGATCGAGCTGTGGGAGGTGATGCTGGCGATCACCAAGATCGGGGCGGTGTCGATCCCGACGTCCACGCTGCTGTCGGCCACCGACCTCGCCTATCGCGTGGAGCACGGCCGCGCCAGCGCCGTCGTCACCCTCGGGACTCTCGCCGAACGGGTCGACGATCTCGGCCCCGACATCCTCCGCATCGGCGTCGGCGAGGCCCCGCCCGCCTGGGCCCGCTACGCCGACTCCGCCGCCGCGCCCGCCGCGTTCGAGCCGGACGGCCCGACCCCCGCGTCCGACACCGCACTGCTGTACTTCACCTCGGGCACCACGAACCGGCCGAAGCTCGTGCAGCACACCCACGTCTCGTATCCGGTCGGGCACCTGTCGACCATGTGGTGGCTCGGGGTCCGCCCCGACGACGTGCACCTCAACATCTCATCGCCCGGGTGGGCGAAGCACGCGTGGTCGAGCTTCTACTCGCCGTTCCTGGCCGAGGCCACCGTGTTCGTCTACGACTACGCCCGGTTCGACGCGAACACGCTCATGCAGGTCATGGACACCCACCACGTGTCGACCTTCTGCGCCCCGCCCACCGTGTGGCGCATGCTCATCCAGGCCGACCTGGGCCGCCTGACGCACCCTCCGCGCGAGCTGGTGGGCGCCGGCGAGCCGCTGAACCCCGAGGTCATCGACCGGGTGCGGGAGGCCTGGGGCGGCACCATCCGCGACGGTTTCGGCCAGACCGAGATGACGGCGTGCATCGGCAACTCCCCCGGGCAGCCGGTGAAGATCGGCTCGATGGGCCGCCCGTTGCCGGGATACCCGGTGGTGCTGCTCGACCCCGCCACGGGCGCGGTGGTCGAGCGGGAGGGCGAGATCGCGCTCGACCTGTCGCGCGCGCCGCTCGGACTCATGGCGGGGTACTACGACGACCCGGAGAAGACGGCGGAGTCACGCGCCGGCGGATACCACCACACGGGCGACATCGCGGTGCGCGACGACGACGGCTACCTCACCTACATCGGGCGCTCCGACGACGTGTTCAAGGCCTCGGACTACAAGATCTCGCCGTTCGAGCTCGAGTCGGTGCTCCTGGAGCACGAGCTCGTGGTCGAGGCGGCCGTGATCCCCAGCCCCGACCCGACGCGGCTCGCGGTGCCGAAGGCGTACGTGTGCCTGACCGCGGATGCGGCGGACGAGACGGCCGCGGCACGATCCGTGTTCGCGTACGCGCACGAGCGCCTGTCGTCGCACCTGTGGGTGCGGATCATCGAGTTCGTGCCGGAGCTGCCGAAGACCATCTCGGGCAAGATCCGTCGCGTGGAGCTGCGGGCGCGCGAGGCCGAGCGCGTCGCGTCGGGCGACGACTCACGGCAGCACCGCGACCGCGACTACCGCTGAGCGCTCAGGAGACGACGGCGACGGGCGACGTGGGCGTCGACGACGTCGCCGCCTTGACGACCGCGGCGACCTTCGGCGTCCCGGTCTTCGCGGGAGCCGCGGCCACCGGAAGCGCCTCGGCCGGCGCCTCGCTGCGGCGCGTCAGCCCCGCGGCACCCACCATGCCGCGCACGACGCCGCCGATCGTGAGCATCAGCACGAGTGCGGAGCCCGAGATGATCAGCGGCAGCCACTGGCTGCCGAAAGACGCGGTGACGCTCAGCAGCGCCCCGACGATCCAGACCCCGACGGCCCCGCCGGTGAGACCACCGGCACCCCGCGCGATCGCGATCCCGGCGACGATCGCGCAGATCACGGCGATCGCCGCGCCCACGTACCCGATCGGAATCAGGACCGCTGCCAGCTCGCTGGCCACCCTCAATGTCGTCATGTTGACCCCCCGGTCTGCGGAATTCCCGCATTCTCGACACTAGAAGTGTGTCCCCTCGGGGCCATCCGTCTCAAGTCCGATCCGCATCATCCTCCAGAGGGATATATCGGCTGGATCGGCAACGCACACGAACGCCCCGCGGCCCTGGCGAGGACCGCGGGGCGCTCCGGAGGCATGCGGTCAGCGGCGAACGGGCCAGCGCAGGCGCCGAGGGCGCACGACCCGCACCGGTTGCGTGACCACGGCGTCGACGACCATCGAGCCGTCGGTGGGCCCGACGATCGCGATCGCCGAGGTCTCGGTCGCCTCGGCCGGAGCGACCGGGAGCTTCGCGAGACCGCGGTGGGCACGGACGTACGCGGGCGCCAGCAGCAGGATCGCGCCGACCCAGGCGAGCGGGTTGCTGAGCGCGACGCCGTCGAAGCCGATCATGGCCCCGAGCACCACGGCCGCCCCGACGCGCATCACCAGCTCGATCACGCCCGTCACGGTCGGCACGAGCGTGTGCCCGAGCCCCTGGAGCGCACCGCGGAGCACGAACAGCATGCCCAGTGCCCAGTAGCCGCAGCCGTTGATGATGAGCATCCGGTGCGCCATGTCGACCACGCCGTCGGAGCCCTCTCCGACGAACAGCCGCACCATGGGAGCGCCGAACGCGATGAGCAGTCCGCCGAGCACGATCGCGGCGGCCACCGCCATCCACGTCGCCTCGACCACGCCGCGGCGGATGCGGTCGGGCCGCCGTCCGCCGTGGTTCTGCGCCGCATACATCGACACGGCGAGCCCGAGCGACGAGAGCAGGGCGACCGCGAGGCTGTCCACACGCGAGGCCGTGGTGTACGCCGCCACCGCGTCGGCGCCGAGGGTGTTCAGTGCCACCTGCACCGTGAGCGTCCCGATCGCGATGATCGACGCCTGGAAGCCCATCGGCAGGCCGAGACGCAGATGCTCCGCGATGTCGGAGCCGGTGATGCGCCAGTCGGCGCGGCGCAGGTGCAGCATCGGCAGGCGGCGCCGCACGAACTCCAGGCACAGGATCACCGACACGGCCTGCGCGACCACGGTCGCCAGGGCGGCCCCCGCGACGCCCCACTCCAGCGGCCCCACCATCAGGACGACGAGCCCCACGTTGAGCGCGCACGACACCGTGAGGAACACCAGCGGGGTCTTGGAGTCGCCGATCGCGCGGATGATCGCGGAGAGGTAGTTGAAGAACATGGTCGCGCCCGCGCCGAGGAAGCTGATCTGCGTGAACACCGTCGCCTCGGGCATGAGCTCGGACGGGGTCTGCAGCAGCGCCAGGATCGGCCCGGCGATGAGCGGCGCGACCACGGTGAGGATGACGCTGGTGATGCCGCTCAGCAGCACCCCGGTCGCGACCGAGCGGCGCACGGCGGCATCGTCTCGGGCGCCGAAGGCCTGGGCGACCGGGATCGCGAAGCCGCTCGTCAGGCCCCACGCGAACCCGAGCAGCAGGAACAGGAGGCTGCCGGTCGCGCCGACCGCCGCGAGCGACTGGACGCCGAGGTGGCGCCCGACCACGATCGCGTCGGCGAACTGGTACAGCTGCTGCACGACGTTGCCGAGCAGGAGGGGGATCGAGAAGGCGAGGATGACACGCCACGGACGGCCCGTGGTGAGGGTGGTGGCCATGAAGAGCGGCTCGCAGAAGACGAAGGGCGGATCGGGGAGCGACCAGTTTATCGAATCGTTTCGGGACGAGGGAACACCGGGGGGGCGGAATGCCGGAGCTTCTCTGCCGATTTCGGGCGAGCGCACCGCGGTGGTTACTCTGCATCAGTCGCCGGCACGCGAGTGTCGCGGCGTGTCGACGAAGACCGGAGGAGACAGCGTGACGAAGGAAGACACGGGGGCGATCAACAGCACGGGGGCCACCGCCGATGCGGGGAGCGAGCAGCACCTGCGGCGGGCACTGAGCAACCGGCACATCCAGCTGCTGGCCATCGGCGGCGCCATCGGCACCGGCCTGTTCATGGGAAGCGGCAAGACGATCTCGGTCGCCGGGCCCTCGGTGATCTTCGTCTACATGATCATCGGGTTCATGCTGTTCTTCGTCATGCGGGCGATGGGCGAGCTGCTGTTGTCGAACCTGAAGTACAAGTCGTTCAGCGACTTCGCGAGCGATCTGCTCGGGCCCTGGGCCGGGTTCTTCACCGGCTGGACCTACTGGTTCTGCTGGGTGGTGACGGGCGTCGCCGACGTGATCGCGATCGCCGGGTACACGGATGCGCTCATCCCCGGCATCCCGCTGTGGATCCCCGGCCTGCTGGTCGTGGTGATCCTGCTCGCGCTGAACCTGCCGACCGTCGCCGCGTTCGGCGAGATGGAGTTCTGGTTCGCGCTCATCAAGATCGTGGCGATCGTGGCGCTCATCGCGACGGGTCTGGTGATGGTGTTCACCGGCTTCCAGCACGACGCCGGCACCGCGAGCTTCTCGAACCTGTGGGAGCACGGCGGCATGTTCCCGCACGGGTTCATGGGCTTCGTCGCGGGCTTCCAGATCGCGGTGTTCGCGTTCGTCGGGATCGAACTCGTGGGCACCGCCGCCGCCGAGACCAAAGACCCGAAGCGCAACCTCCCGAAAGCGATCAACGCGATCCCGATCCGCGTGCTGCTGTTCTACGTCGGCGCGCTGATCGTGCTGATGGCGGTCACCCCGTGGACCGAGTACGTGGCCGGGGAGAGCCCGTTCATCGCGATGTTCGCCCTCGCCGGCCTCGGCATCGCCGCGACCGTCGTCAACCTCGTGGTGCTCACCTCGGCCATGTCGAGCGCGAACTCGGGCATCTACTCGACCTCGCGCATGGTGTTCGGCCTCGCGCAGGACGGCGATGCGCCGCAAATGTTCGCCCGCCTGTCGAAGCGTCGCGTGCCGCAGAACGCCCTGTTCCTCTCCTGCATCCTGCTGCTGTCGGGCGTGGTGCTGCTCTATGCGGGCAAGGACATCGGCACCGCGTTCGACATGGTGACCACGGTGTCGGCGGTGTGCTTCATGTTCGTGTGGACGATCTTCCTGTGCAGCTACCTGAAGTACCGGCGCACCCGTCCGGAGAAGGCCGCGGCCTCGGCGTTCAAGATGCCCGGCGGCGTGTTCATGGTGTTCGTGGTGCTCGCCTTCTTCGTCTTCATCCTGTGGGCGCTCACCACCCAGCCCGACACGCTGACGGCCCTCCTGGTCACGCCGATCTGGTTCGCGATCCTCATCGTCGCGTGGGTGTTCGTGCGCAAGTCGCCCCATCACATCGCCCGGCACGAGGCGCACATCGCCTACCTGCGCGACGAGAGCATCGACGCACACTAGACGCACGCGACTGCGCAGAATCGGCGGGCCCCCGGGAGGGGAGCCCGCCGATTCGCGTGTGACGCCGCGGTTCTGGGGAGTTGCGGCGAGGTCAGACGCTCGCGGTGGCGGACACGGGTGCTGCGACGGGTCGCGCGGCGGGCAGGCGCTTGCGCAGAGCGAGGAACAGCAGCACCATCCCGGCCGTGAGCAGCATGTGGCCCAGTCCGGCGATGCCGGCGATCATCTTGGACGACTCCAGGCCGAGCACCGTCAGGGAGCCGTGCCACAGCAGCATGGCCGAGGTGAGCACGAGTCCGGCGGTGTAGAGCCAGAAGAACCAGCCGAACAGGCGGCTCGCGGAGAGCGTGAACGCCCGCTCCAGCAGCAGCACGATCAGGTAGACCACGAAGCCCAGCACCAGCAGGTGGGTGTGCACGAGCCCGAGCTGCGTCGAGGCGCCCTCGGGGAAGTCGTTGAGCTTGGTGAACTCGCGGTAGAAGAGGCCGGAGGCGACCCCGGCGAGCATGGAGGCGAACGCGGCGTAGAAGAGTCGGCGCATGGGTGTTCCTTTCGGGTCACCCCCAGCCTCCGTCGGGCCGGGAATCCGCGGATCCATCGAACGGTGGAGATGCGGGGCTCAGATCACGCCCGTCTCGCGCGCGATCGCCACGGCCCTGGCGCGACTGTCCGCGCCGAGCTTCTCGAACACGTGCACGAGGTGGGTCTTGACCGTGGCCTCCGTCACGAACAGGGTCTTCGCGATCTCGCGGTTCGAGGCGCCCGTGGCGAGCAGCCGCAGCACGTCGAGCTCCCGGTCGGTCAGACGCACCCGGGGTGCCCGCAGCACCTGGCCGACGCGCTCGCTGAGCTCCGGCGTGAGGACGAGCCCGCCCGACGCGGCCGCACGCACCGCACGCACGATGTCGTCCGGGGCGATGTCCTTCAGCAGGTAGCCCGCGGCGCCCGCCTCGACGGCCCCGAGGATCTCGGCGTCGCGGTCGAACGTGGTCAGGATGAGCACGGCGGGGGCGGGGTCCTGCGCACGCAAAGCCGCCGTGGTCTGCACGCCGTCCATGCCCGCGCCCAGCCGCAGGTCGCACAGCACGACGTCGGGGTGCAGGTGCCGCGCGAGGGCGACCGCCTCCTCCCCCGACGCCGCCTCGCCCACGACCTCCACGTCGTCGCGGTGGTCGAACAGCGACCGCACCCCCGCGCGGACGATGGGGTGGTCGTCGACGAGCAGCACCCGCACCGCGGTCACCGCAGCGCTCCCGTCTCCCGGGGGCCCGCGGTCCGCAGCGGCACGTGCGCCGAGAGGGCCGTCCCGTCGCCCGGGGCGCTCTCCACGTCGAGGCCTCCGCCGAGCTCCCGCAGCCGCGCCCGCATCGAGCGCAACCCGTAGCCGCCGCCCGCCCCCGACGTGCCGCGCGCATCCCACCGGGACGCGTCGAAACCCGCCCCGTCGTCGACGATGTCGAGCCGCACGGCGTCGCCCGCATCCGCCAGGGTCACCACGACGCGGGAGGCGCCGGCGTGCGTGCGGACGTTCGCGAGGGCCGACTGCGCCGTCCGCAGCAGCGCGATCTCGGCGTCGATGCCCAGCGGCGGCAGCTCGTCGTCGGCGTGCAGGGTCGTGTCGATGCCGGTCTCGTCGGACAGGCGGTCGAGCATCCGCGCGAGGGCGTCGGCGAGCGCGGTGGACTCCAGCTCCGCGGGCATCAGGTCGTTCACGATGCGCCGCGCGTCGGCCAGCCCCTCGGCTGCGAGCGCGCCGATCTGCTCGAGCGCCCTGGTGCGCTGTTCCTGGTCGTCGCCCGCGAGCGCCGCGCGCGACAGCATCCCCACCGACGACAGGCTCTGCGCGACGGTGTCGTGCAGGTCGCGCGACACCCTGGTGCGTTCGGCGCTCGCCCCCGACTCGCGCTGCATGCGGGCGAGCTCGTCCTGCACCGCGGCCATCTCCTCCTGCGTGGCCACGAGCGAGGCGATCAGCCGCCGTCGCTCCCGGCCGTCGCGCACCAGCACGAGGTAGCCCCGGGAGATGCCGAGCGCGAAGACCCCGCCCACGAGAGGACCGATCACGTTGGCGTACGTCGTCTCTCCGGTGTGCACGACCGGGGCGAGGATCACCACCGCGAGCACGAGCACGCTGAGGGGCACCGCCCACCGCAGCGGCAGGATGAACCCGGCGAGCAGCCACAGCGCGAACGCCAGCCACACGAACTCCGGCGACACGACCACGGCCCCGAGCCAGATGAGGGCGAGGCCGAGCAGCCACCAGGTGGCGAGGCGCCGGTCGGCCGTGCGCTCGCCGAGCAGCAGCCCGCCGCCGTACCACCCGAGGAACACCAGCCCGAGGGCGAGCACCCACGGCAGCGGCACGCCGTCGATCGCCGCCCTGACCACGCCGACCGCGAGCAGCACCGCGGTGATGACCGCCTGACCCACGCGGATCGAGCCCACCAGTGTCGCCCACGACCACCGACCGGTGCCGGGGCGCGGTGCGGGCTCTGGCGACGACATGCTCACATTCTTCCCCCGACGGCCCGCCCGTGCGTCCATCGTTCGACGGAGGCGGCGGACGACCTCGGTATCGTGAGGCCGTGACCGCCGCCCACCCCTACCCCGCGACGATCGCGGCCCCGGTGGAGCACGAGCTCGTGATCCGCAAGTCGCGCTTCCTGACGCTGGTCGCGCCCGTGGCGTCGGTGGCCGAGGCGGAGACCGTGATCGCGGGCGTGCGCAAGCGCGCGTGGGACGCGAACCACAACTGCACGGCCATGGTCACGGGGCTGCGCGGCGATCAGGCCCGCTCCTCCGACGACGGCGAGCCGTCGGGCACCGCGGGAGTGCCGATGCTGGAGGTGCTGCGCCGGCGGGAACTGACCGACGTGGTCGCGGTCGTGACGCGCTACTTCGGCGGGGTGAAGCTCGGGGCGGGCGGGCTCGTGCGCGCGTACGGCTCCGCGGTGTCGGAAGCCCTCGACCGCGCGGCGCTCGTGCACCGACGGGCGTTGACCCAGACCACGGTCGAGGTGCCCCACGCCGACGCCGGGCGCTACGACAACCTGCTGCGGGAGTGGGCGCAGCAGCACGGCGCGACCCTCGGCACGCCGCAGTACGGAGAGGCCGCGCGCCTGGAGCTGTGGGTTCCTGCGGAGGAGCTGCCGCGACTGTCCGACGACCTCGCCGCCGCGTCGGCCGGAGCCGTGCGCCTCGAGACCGGCGTCGAGCGCGTGGTCGACGTGCCCGCCTGACCGGCACTCCCGGCGGGCGCATACGCGCGGCGGCTATCCTGGACGCCGCGGTCGCGGAAGGAGAGCGATGTTCGACAGTCCGCTCTCGGCCTCGCCATACGAGATCCTCGAGGTCGACCCGTCCGTCGACGACGCGGAGCTGCGCCGGGCCTACCGCCTCCGCCTCCGCCAGACGCACCCCGACACGGGCGGCGACGCCGCGGTGTTCATCCAGGTGCAGCGGGCGTGGGAGCTGATCGGCACGGCGGAGGGTCGCGCGGCCTACGACCGCCGCACGGGCGTGACCGACGACGGCGCCGAGTGGAGCGGCTGGCGACCGCAGACCGCGCGCACCGACACCCGTCCGCGGGCGCGGTCGTACGGACAGCCCGGCGGCTGGCGCCGCGAGCGCTACCTCACGCTCATCCGGGAGTGGGCGGGCCACGGGGTGGAGGTGCCCGACCCGTACGCGCCGGCTCTCGTGCGGGCCGCACCGCGGGAGCTGCGGCGCATGCTGGCCGACGCCCTCGCGGAGGAGGCGACCGCGCGCACGGTGTCCGACCTCGGGATGGGCTTCACCGTGTGGCACGACGTCGCGGCCGGGCAGACGCCCGACGACAAGCTCGACCACGTGGTGCTCAGTCCCTCGGGCCTGTACGGCATCATGTCGGAGGACTTCGGCGGGGTGGTGGGCTTCCGCCGCGGCGAGATCACCGGCCCGAGCCTGGGCACCAGGGCTCCGGTGACGGCGGCGCTCGGCCGGATGCGTCAGGTGGCGAAGGCCGCGAAGGTCAGGTTCGGCGGCGCGATCGTGGTGCTGCCGGACGACGATCTGGCGCAGGCGGTGACCCCGCTCGGCAGCAGCCGCGGGGTTCCGGTCGTGGTGGTGCGGCGCAGTGCGCTGGCGATGATGCTGCGCCAGGGGGTGCCGGGGGCCAGGGCGATCGGCGGCAACGAGCTGTTCGACGTGCGCACGCGCCTGCAGCAGACCGTCCGGTTCGTCTGACCCTCCGCTCGTCCGCGATCCCGCTCTTGACGCTTGTCATCAAACCGGTTTACACTCGTCAAACCGGTTCACGCACCCGAGTGAGCCCGACACCCGCGAGGAGGCGGCATGGGCCGCACCACGATCGCCGACGTCGCCCGCGAGGCCGGCGTCACCAAGGCCACCGTGTCGCACGCGCTCAGCGGCAACCGCCCCATCTCCGAGGAGACCAGGGCGAAGGTGCTCGCCGCGGCCCGCAAGCTCGACTGGGCTCCGAGCCAGAGCGCCAGAGCCCTCGCCACGCGCCGCGCCAACGCGATCGCCGTCGTCCTCGCGCGCGACCCCGAGGTCATCGCGAACGACTCGTTCTTCCCCGCGTTCATCGCCGGGGTCGAGTCGGTGCTCGCCGAGACCGAGACCGCGCTCGTGCTCCAGGTGGTGCAGGGTCGCGAGGCCGAGGAGCGCGCGTACCGCACGCTCGCCCGCGGCCGGGCCGACGGCGCGCTGCTGCTCGACCTGCGCACCGACGACTGGCGCGTGCCCTTCCTCGACGAGCTCGGGCTGCCCACCGTGCTGGTCGGCGCCTACGACCAGCCCAGCCCGTTCTCGTGCGTGCGCACCGACGACGCCGCGCCGATGCGCGAGATCCTCGACCGGCTCCGCGCCGCAGGGCACACCCGCATCGCCCACGTGTCCGGCCCGCTCGACTACGTGCACTCGGCCGCCCGTGCCGCCGCCTACACCGAGGCCGCGGGCTCCGACGAGCTGCTGCGCGAGGGCGACTTCACCGCCGCGAGCGGGCGCGACGTGACCGAGGAACTGCTCGCGCTGCCCGACCGCCCCACGGCGATCCTCTACTCGAACGACACCATGGCCATCGCCGGGCTCTCCCTCGCCCGCTCGCAGGGTCTCGCGATCCCCCGCGACCTGGCCATCTCCGGCTTCGACGACGACCACCTCTCCGCCCACCTCTCCCCCGCGCTCACGAGCGTGTCGTCCGATCCGGCCGCCCGGGGCCGCGCGGCCGCCCGGCTGCTGCAGGAGAGCATCCTCGGCGCCGAACCGCGCACCGAGGTCGTGGACTGCAACGTCGTGCACTTCCGGGAGAGCACCGGCTCCTGAGCCCCCGCACCACCCATCGCGTCAAGGAGGACACCATGAAGAAGATCCGCGCAGCAGCACTCGTGGGCGCCGTCGCGCTCGTCGTCACCGGATGCTCGTCCGGCGGCGGAGGCGGCGAAGGCTCCGCCGAGGGCACCGGCCCCATCGACATCTGGCTGTCGAACAACGAGCAGGAGGTCGCCTGGGGTCAGGCGGTCGTCGACGCCTGGAACGAGGAGCACCCCGACGAGAAGGTCACCGCGCAGGAGATCCCGGCAGGCTCGTCCTCGGAGGAGGCCATCACCGCGGCGATCACCGCCGGGACCGCACCGTGCCTCGTCTACAACGTCGCGCCGGCGGCCGTGTCGGGCTGGGTCAAGCAGGGCGGCCTGGTCGACCTCAGCTCGATGGACGGCGGCAGCGACTACATCACCGAGCGCAGCGGCGACGTCGAGCCCTACGCCACGGACGGCAAGTACTACCAGCTGCCGTGGAAGTCGAACCCGGTCATGGTCATGTACAACAAGACCCTGTTCCAGGCCGCCGGGCTCGACCCCGCGGACCCGCAGATGAACACGTACGACGCGTTCCTGGAGGGGGCGCGCGCCATCGTCGACTCGGGCGTGCAGAGCGCCATCTGGCCCGCGCCGACGAGCGAGTTCTACCAGCCGTGGTTCGACTTCTATCCGCTGTACCTCGCCGAGACCGACGGCACCATGCTCGTGGAGGACGGCAAGGCCACGTTCGACTCGGACGACGGCAAGACCGTGGCCGACTTCTGGGCCACCGTGTACGAGGAGAAGCTCGCGCCGAACGAGGCGGCGACCGACGACGCGATGTCCGCCGGCACCACGGCCATGCAGCTCGCCGGCCCCTGGGCCATCCCGTCGTACGCCGAGACGGTCGACGTGGGCTTCATGCCCGTGCCGACCAGCGACGGCCGGGAGAACCCCACCACGTTCGCCGACTCCAAGAGCGTGTCGATGTTCACCGCCTGCGAGAACCAGGCGACCGCGTGGGAGTTCCTGAAGTTCTCCACGAGCGAGGAGGCCGACGGCCAGCTGCTCGAGGCGACCGGCCAGATGCCGATGCGCACGGACCTCACCGACACGTACGCCGACTACTTCTCCGCCAACCCGGACTATGTGGCGTTCGCGGAGCAGGCGGAGAACACGGCCGACGTGCCCAGCATCCCGAACTCGGTGGAGGCCTGGCAGGCGTTCCGCGACGAGTACTCGTCCGCGGTGATCTTCGCGAAGGAGTCGACCTCCGACTTCCTGAAGAACGCCGCCGCGAAGGTCGACGAGCTCGTCGCCGAGTGACATGACCACCGACAACCGACGGCTGCGCACCCGGTGGCTGGGTGCGCAGCCGATCGGCGGCCTCTTCGCGCTGCCGTACCTCGTGTTCGTGATCGCGATCTTCGCGTATCCGCTCGGTTTCGCCATCTACATCGCCTTCCACGACTACTTCTTCACCGCGCCGGGCGCCGAGGTCGACCGGCCCTTCGTCGGCTTCGACAACTTCGTCACGGTGCTCACCGACCCGCGCGTGCTCGGAGCGTTCCGCAACACCCTCGTGTTCCTGGTGATCAACGTGCCGCTCACGGCGGTGCTGGCGCTCGTGCTCGCAGCCGCCCTGAACACCGGCATCCGCTGGGTGGCCGCGTACCGCGTGGCCTTCTACGTGCCGTACCTCACCGCGAGCGTCTCGCTGGTGGGCGTGTGGATGCTGCTGTTCTCGGGCAACGGGCTCGTCAACACGATCCTGGGGCCGCTCGCGCCCGACCCGTCGTGGCTCGTGAACAGCGCGCTGGCCATGCCGATGATCGCGCTCTACGTCACCTGGAAGCAGCTCGGCTTCTACATCCTGCTGTACCTGGCGGCGCTGCAGAACGTGCCGAAGGAGCTGTACGAGTCCGCCGAGACCGACGGCGCCGGCGCCCTCGCGCGGTTCTGGAACGTGACCGTCCCCGGCGTGCGCAGTGCGACCACGCTCGTGCTGATCCTCTCGATCATCACCGGGGCGAACCTCTTCACCGAGCCGTACCTGCTCACCAACGGCGGCGGGCCGGACGGCGCGTCCACCACGCCGGTGCTGCTCATCTACCAGCTGGGCATCCAGCAGCAGAACCCCGACACCGCGGCCGCGATCGGCATGATCCTGGTGGTGCTCGTGGGGATGCTGTCGCTGGCCGCCAACCGCGCGACGAGGGAGCGATGATGCGCCGGAAGAACACCCTGCCCCGCGTGCTGAGCGTGATCGCGCTCACGATCGCAGCGATCGGCTTCGCCTTCCCGTTCTACTTCATGCTGGTCGGCGCGTTCCAGGAGAACCCGACGAACTCGCCCAGCCAGCTCATCCCCACGGGCGGGTGGACGGTCGACAACTTCATCGCGATCGACTCGCGCATCGACCTGGTCGGCTCGCTCGTCAACTCGATGATCTTCACGCTCGGCGTGCTGCTGGGCACCGTCGTGTTCGGGCTGCTCGCCGGCTATGCGATCGCCCGGCTCGACTTCCGCGGCCGCGGCGTGATCTGGGTGCTGATGCTGCTCGTGCAGATGGTGCCGTTCCAGCTGCTGATGATCCCGCTGTACGTGCAGATCACGCGCAACTACGGTCTGGGCGACTCGTACCTGGGCATGATCCTGCCGTTCCTCATCAACACGACCGCGGTGTTCATCTTCGTGCAGTTCTTCCGGGCGCTGCCCACGGAGATCTTCGAGGCCGCGCGCATCGACGGCGCGGGCGAGATCCGCCTGCTCACCTCGGTCGCGATCCCGCTGATCCGCCCCGTGCTGGTGACCGTGGTGCTGGTCACCTTCATCGGCCCGTGGAACGAGTTCCTGTGGCCGTTCCTCATCACGAAGGATGCGTCGCTGCAGCCGCTCGCCGTGTCGCTCGCGAACTACATCTCCAACGTCGCGCAGTCAACCGCCAACCCGAACGGGGCGATCCTCGCGGGCGCCACGGCACTCGCATTCCCCGTCGTCATCCTGTTCATCGTCTTCCAGCGCTTCTTCAAGGCCACCGACCTCGGCGCGGCCGTCAAGGGCTAGCCAGAAAGGGCATCCATGTTCACCGGAGCATCCTTCCCCCTCGGTCCGTTCACCCCCTACGAGGGGAACCCGATCCTGCGTCCGCGCGGCGACAGCTGGGAGTCGGCGAACCTCTACAACCCGGCGGCCCTGGTCGACGGCGACGAGGTGCTGCTGCTGTACCGCGCGCACGCCGACGACATCGTGTCGCACATCGGGCTCGCCCGCTCCCGCGACGGGGTCACGTTCACGCGCGAGGACGCGCCGATCCTCTCCCCCGTCGAGGACTACGAGCGCTACGGCTGCGAGGATCCGCGCATCGCGCTGATCGGCGGCACCTACTACCTCACCTACACCGGCTGGGACCGTCACAGCGCGCAGCTGTGCCTGGCGACCTCGACCGATCTGCGCACCTGGACCAGGCACGGCCCGCTGTTCGACGACTTCGACACCTTCAAGACCATGGACCCCCGCGGGTTCAACTGGTCGAAGGCCGGGGTGATCGTCCCGCAGAAGATGCACGGCAAGTGGTGGATGTACTTCGGCGAGGGCGGCATCTACTGGGCGACCAGCGACGACCTCATCCACTGGACACCCGGCACCCCCGACACCGAGCCGATGTACACGCCCACGCCCGGCACCTGGGACGAGGCGCTGGTGGAGATCGGTACCTCGCCCGTGGTCACCGACAACGGGCTGCTGGTGATGCTCACCAACGGCGCCACACGCACGGTGCACGACGACGGCACGGTCGACGTCGACTACCGCTGCGGGCAGATCGCCATCGACCCGGACGAGCCGACGAAGGTCATCGCCCGGATGCAGGAGCCGTGGCTGCGCCCGCAGAGCTTCGAGGATCTGCACGGCCTGGTGTCGAACGTGACCTTCGTGGAGGGACTGGTGAAGTTCCACGGGAAGTGGTTCGCGTACTACGGCCAGTCCGACACGACCCTGGCCGTCGCGATCCACGACCCCGCGGAGCCGTGGGGCCGCGCGCTGCGCGAGGCCGAGGGCGAGGAGTGAGGCCATGGAGACCACGCGCCGCACCTTCCTGACGCTCGCCGCGACCACGTCCGCCCTGGCGCTGCTGCCCGTCGACGCCGCGGTGGCCCAAGGCACCGCGGCCGGATCGGCCCTCCGCCCGGCCAGCGCCCGCGGTCGCCGCCTCACGAACCTCGCGCACCTGCGGTTCCTGCTGGCCGACGTGCCGGTCGTCGCGAGCGACACGCACACCACCGAGGGCATCGCGGAGCGCCCCGTCGTGCGGGCGCCGTGGACCTACGCCGACACCGACGGCGCGGGCGGCTACCGTCCCGTCGGCGGCGGCACGCGCGACGCCGCCACCGGCTACTGGTCGCAGGGCGCGTACAACGCCGACGACATCGCCCGCGCCGCGGTGGTGTTCCTGCGGGACTGGCGCGCCACGGGCGACCCGCAGAGCCGCGACGACGCCCGCGACGTGCTCCGCTCCCTCGCGTTCCTCCAGACCGTGTCGGGGCCGAACGCCGGACGCGTGGTGCTGTGGCAGCAGGAGGACGGCACACTCACGCCGAGCGCGATCCCGGTCGAGCTGCCCGACCCCTCGGACTCGGCGGAGTCGTACTGGCTGGCCCGCACCGTGTGGGCCTTCGGAGAGGGATACACCGCGTTCCGCACGGAGGATCCCGCCTTCGCGGAGTTCCTGCGAGCGCGGCTGCACCTGTGCCTGGACGCGCTGGCGCGCGAGTCGCTCGGCCGTGCAGGGCAGTGGGTCCGCAGCGACGGACGCGACCTGCCGGCGTGGCTCATCGCGGGCGGCGCCGACGCCACCGCGGAGGCGATGCTCGGGCTCGCCGCCGCCGCGGAGGCCGGAGACGACCGCAGTCGCACGGCCCTCCAGACGTACGCCGAGGGCGTGGCGGCCATGGCGACCGACCCCGATCAGGACTGGCCGTTCGGGGCCGTGCTGCCGTGGACGGGCTCGCTGGGGTTCTGGCACGCGTGGGGCGCGGCGGCTCCCGAGGCGCTGGCCAGGGCGGGCGGCGTGCTGCGACGCCCCGACCTCTCCGCCGCGGCCGTGGCGGACGCGGCCCGCTTCACGCCGCAGGTGCTGACCTCGGGCGGACCGCACAACGCGTGGGCGCCGCTGCCCGCCGAGGCGCAGATCGCCTACGGCGCACACGGCCGCGTGGCCGGGGCGCTGCAGGCGGCGAGCGCGGGCGGCGAGGGACTGCGGGTGATCGCGGGGCTCGCGGCGGGATGGTTCTTCGGCGCCAACACCGCGGGTGTGCCGGTGTACGACCCCGCGACCGGCGTGACCTTCGACGGCGTCGAGACCGACGGCCGCGTGAACCGCAACTCGGGCGCGGAGTCGACGATCCACGGCCTGCTCACGATGCAGCTGCTCGACGCGAACCCCGACGTGGCGCGGCTGGCGACCTCGATCACGGGGCTGTCGTCGTTCGCGGGACTGCGGGCGCTCGACGCCGAGACCGCACGGCTCTCGCCCGGGTGCACGGTCGAGCGTCCCGCGGACGGCGCGTGGACCGGCGAGGGCAACCTCGCGGGCGGCGCGTTCGTGCGGGTGCCCGAGGGCGAGTGGGTCGAGTTCGACCTCACCGAGCCTGGCGGGGTGCTGCACGGGCTCGTGTGGCGGCAGGCCGCGGACGCCGGGACCGCGGTGTGGGAGGCGCGGCGCGGCGGACGGCGGCTGTGGAGCACCGAGACCGCGGCCGGGGGCACGGGCGACCGCGGACTCACGGAGGCGGACGGCATGCTCGTGCCGCAGCTGCTCGGCGGCGGACTCCCGGACGGCCCCGTGACCGTGCGCTGCACCAGCCGCGGCGACCTGCGCCTGGACGCGCTGGTGGTGCAACCCCGCGTGACCACGGCGGTGTACGCGACCACGGGCGGCGCGGCGGTGCTGTACGCCAACGCGACCGCGGAGCAGCAGCGCGTGGCACCCCTGGCACCCGGAGCGGGCACGGCCTACGACGAGAGCGGAGCACCGCGCGGGAACGGCACCCCGGGCGGCCGCGTGCGCGTGCGGGGGCGGGGCTTCACGGTGACGCGGCGCTGAGGCCCGCGGCCGCCGGGGCGACTCGCCATGCCGGCATGCTCTTTTTGAGTCACTCAAAAGAACGTGTAGAGTCGAGGACATGGAGACAGACCTCGACTCGGCGCTGCGAGGCGCCGGGCTGCGTGCGACCGCGGGCCGCGTCGCCGTTCTCGAGGCTCTCGGCTCCATGGCCCACACGGATGCGGAGCGCGTCTACCGCGCGGTCTCCGAGTCGCTGCCGACCACGTCGATCCAGTCGGTGCACAACATCCTCGCGGACCTGACGACGGCGGGGCTCATCCGCCGGATCGAACCGGCAGGATCCGCGGCGCTCTACGAACGGCGCATCGGCGACAACCACCACCACGTCGTGTGCACCTCCTGCGGTGCGATCGGCGATGTGGACTGCGTCGTCGGCGAGGCGCCGTGCCTCACCCCCTCCTCCACGGGGGGATTCACCGTCCAGACAGCCGAAGTCACCTTCTGGGGCCTGTGCCCCAGCTGCCAGAACGCCGCGTAGGCCCGCCTCCGACCGCCCGTCCCCCGACGGCGCTGTTCGGCGTGCCCGCGCGCAGAAGGAGAACACCATGTCGAACCCCACCGGGTCGAACCGTCCGGCCACCACGACGCAGACGGGTACGCCCATCGCGAGCGACACCCACTCCCTCACGGTCGGTGCCGACGGCCCCACCGTGCTGCACGACCAGCACCTGGTCGAGAAGATCGCCTCGTTCAACCGCGAGCGGGTGCCGGAGCGCAACCCGCACGCCAAGGGCGGTGGCGCGTTCGGCGAGTTCGTCGTCACGGAGGACGTGTCGCAGTACACCAGGGCCGCGGTGTTCCAGCCCGGTGCCACGTCCGAGACGCTGATCCGCTTCTCCTCCGTCGCGGGCGAGCAGGGCTCCCCCGACACCTGGCGCGACGTGCGCGGCTTCTCGCTGCGGTTCTACACGACCGAGGGCAACCTCGACATCGTGGGCAACAACACCCCCACGTTCTTCCTGCGCGACGCCATCAAGTTCCCCGACTTCATCCACTCGCAGAAGCGCCTGGGCGACTCCGGTCTGCGCGACGCCGACATGCAGTGGGACTTCTGGACGCTCTCGCCCGAGTCCGCCCACCAGGTCACGTACCTCATGGGCGACCGCGGGCTCCCCCGCAGCTGGCGCCACATGAACGGCTACGGCTCGCACACGTACTCGTGGGTGAACGCCGCGGGCGAGCTGTTCTGGGTGAAGTACCACTTCCTGGCGCACCAGGGCGTCGAGGCGATGAGCCCGGAGGAGGCAGAGAAGCTCGCCGGCACCGACGCCGACCACTACCGCCGCGACCTGTTCCAGTCGATCGCCCAGGGTGACTTCCCGAAGTGGGACCTGTACGTGCAGATCATGCCGTACGACGAGGCGAAGGACTACCGCTTCAACCCGTTCGACCTGACCAAGACGATCTCCAAGAAGGACTACCCGCGCATCAAGGTCGGCACGCTGACCCTGAACCGCAACCCGGAGAACTTCTTCGCGCAGATCGAGCAGGCGGGCTTCGCGCCCGGCAACCAGGTGCCCGGCACGGGCATCTCCCCCGACAAGATGCTGATGGGCCGCATCTTCGCGTACCCCGACGCGCAGCGTCACCGCATCGGCGCGAACTACAACCAGCTGCCGGTCAACCAGCCGCACGCGGCCGAGGTGCGCAACTACCAGCACGAGGGCTCGATGCGGTACCAGTACAACGACGCCGCGCACCGCACCTACCAGCCGAACTCGTTCGGCCCCGCCGGCGGCCCCGAGGCCGACCCGGCGAAGGGTGTCGAGGCGAACTGGGCGGCCGACGGCGAGCTGACCCGCTCCGCGGCGACCCTGCACGCCGAGGACGACGACTTCGGCCAGGCCGGCACGCTCTACCGCGAGGTGTTCGACGGGGAGCAGCGCGCCCGCTTCCTGGAGACGCTGACCGGCCAGGGCCGCTCGATCACGATCGACGCGATCCGCGAGCGCTTCTTCCAGTACTGGACGAACGTGGACGCCGAGCTCGGCGCCGCGCTCCGCGACCGGGTCTGACCCGGGTCGGCGCCCCTCCCTCCGTCATCCGGGGAGGGGCGCCGCCGGCGGGGACCCCGACGAACGCCCCCTTCTGCACCGTGCCCGCAGGAGGGGGTTCGTCGTCGGTGCGGCCGTTGCCGCGCGAGAGGGAGCAGGATGGAGGGGTGGCCGTTCCCCTCTCCGACCTGACCGCGATGCCCGCTCCCCAGCACGTGTACGCCCCCGACGGCACCCGGCTGGCGACCTACACGTGGGGTGAGCTCGATGCCCCGGTCGTGGTGGCGGTGCACGGCTTCGCGTCGAGCGCGCGCGACAACTGGGTGCTCACGGGCTGGGTGCGCGAGCTCACCGCGGCCGGCTACCGCGTGCTGGCCCTGGACCAGCGGGGGCACGGCCAGAGCGACAAGCCGCACGAGGCCGACGCCTACGCGATCCGCGCCCTGGCGACCGACGTGGAGACGGTGATGGACACCTACCTCGTCGACGACGCCTTCTACCTGGGCTACTCGCTGGGTGCGCGCGTCGGCTGGGAGGTCGTGCGGGAGCTCCCGCACCGGATCGGCCGGGCGGTGCTCGGAGGGGTTCCCGACGGCATCCCCCTGGCCCGGCTCGACCTGGACGAGGTGCGGGCGTATCTCGCCGACGGCACGCCGGTGACCGACCGCACCACCCAGAACTACATCGCCCTGACCGAGCGCGTGCCCGGCAACGACCTGCGGGCCCTGGTCGCGCTGGCGGAGGGGCTGCGCGGCTCGGGCACGATCGACCCCGACCCGGCCGACGCCCCGACCCGGCCGATCCTGTTCGCGACCGGGTCGAAAGACGCGATCATCGAGGGCTCGCGGGCACTGGCGGCCGCGGCCCCCGACGGCCGGTTCGTGGAGATCCCGAACCGGCATCACTTCAACGCGCCGGGCTCGCGCGACTTCAAGGAAGCCGCGCTCGCCTTCTTCGCCGAGGGCTGACCGCGGTCAGCTCGCGGTGGCGTCCTCACGCTTCGGCAGCACCCAGCCCGCGCGCGGGAAGTGGCACGTGTAGCCGTTCGGGTACTTGATCAGGTAGTCCTGGTGCTCCTCCTCGGCCTGCCAAAACGGCCCGGCGGGCTCGATGGTGGTGACGGCCTTCGCCGGCCACAGCCCGGAGGCGTCGACGTCGGCGATCGTGTCGCGCGCGACCTGCTCCTGCTCGGGAGTGAGCGGGAAGATCGCGGAGCGGTAGCTCGACCCGATGTCGTTGCCCTGACGGTTCAGCGTCGACGGGTCGTGGATCTGGAAGAAGAACGCGAGGATGTCGCGGTAGGTCGTCTGGGTCGGGTCGAACACGATCTCGACCGCCTCCGCGTGACCGGGGTGGTTGCGGTAGGTGGCGTGGTCGTTCTCGCCACCGGTGTAGCCCACGCGGGTGTCGAGCACCCCGGGCTGGCGGCGGATCAGGTCTTCCATGCCCCAGAAGCAGCCGCCCGCCAGCACGGCGGTCTCGGTCCCGGGGGTGCGGGTGATGGTTCCGGTGTCGGTCATGACTGCTCCTCAGCGGTGTCGGGGGTGTCGGGTGTCGTGGTGGGGTCCGCGGCGAAGAGGCGGCTGTAGCGACCGTACCCCTCCTCCTCCAGCCTGTCAGCCGGGATGAAGCGCAGGGCCGCGGAGTTCATGCAGTAGCGCAGGCCGCCCTCGGCCGCCGGTCCGTCGTCGAACACGTGACCCAGGTGGCTGTCGGCTCCGGTCGAGCGGGCCTCGGTGCGGGTCATCCACAGCGTGCGGTCGGTCTTGGTGGTCACGGCCTCGGCGTCGATCGGGCGCGTGAAGCTCGGCCAGCCGGTGCCGCTGTCGTACTTGTCGCGGGACGAGAACAGCGGCTGCCCGGAGACCACATCGACGTAGATGCCGTCGTCGTGGGTGTTCCAGTAGGCGTTGCGGAAGGGCGGCTCGGTGGCGTCCTGCTGCGTCACCTCGTACTGCAGGTTCGTCAGGGCGCTGACCGCCTCGGGGGTCTTGCCGTAGTCGTTCGACATGAGTGGCTCCTTGTCCGGCGCCGCTGGCTGCGGCGTCATAGAGGAGAACCCGTACCGTCCCCGTTTTGGTCCCGCGGGGCTGGGAGCGGGCTGTGAGTTTTCGACGGCTCAGGCGGAGGCGCGCACGAGGTCCAGATTCGCGGTGGCGGTGCGGAGGATGTCGGCGACCGTGCGGTCGTCGGGGCGTCGCGCGATTTTCAGGCCGAGCCACGCGACGTCGCCGGCGGCGGTGAGGGCCGCCGCGACGTGGGCGCGGTCGAGCAGAGAGCGCGACGCGGGGTGGGTCTCCGCGATCGGGAGGTGCGCGTCGATCCACGGGTACCCGTAGGGGCTCTCCACGGGGGCGGCGCCGGAGAGGGCGAGCCCGGTCAGCAGGCCGGACGCCGCGGCGTCGGCGATCTGCGCGGTGACCGCGTCGGCATCGCGGAGCTCGATCGCGGAGCGCCCCCAGTTCAGCCACAGCCCCACCGGGACGTCGGCCAGACGGATCGCGGCGATCTCGTCCGCGAGGGGCAGGAACCCCTTCTCGGGCGTCCGGTCCGGCACGTGCGCGTCGCAGTGCTCGATCGCCAGGACGGCGCCGGACCAGTCGAGCGCGGTCACCTCGTCGAGCGACCGGGCGAGGGCGGCGGCGTCTCCGGTCGCGCGCGGCGCGGTGTGCAGCGTGACCACCGCCACGTGGGCGGCGCTCTCGTCGCGGAGCCGGACGACGTCGGCGGCCACCCGGCGCAGATCGGCGACCGCGGCCGCACGGCCCTCGGCGTCGGGCGACGCGAGACCGTAGCGGGGGTCCTCCCCCACGCGGCGCATCACGAACGGCACGGGCGTGACCGCGAGCGGCACCCCGGGCACGTGCGCGAGGAACCAGTCGTCGTCGTGCGGGTGGAGGCCGCCCATCCACGGCACCTCGAGCCCCGCGACCCCGGGAAGGGCGCAGAGCGCCGGCAGCAGCTCGGCCTCCAGCGCCGGATCCCACTGGGCGTGGGCGGGCGAGAGCGGGTAGGCGCTGACGAGCAGCGGTGCGGTCACGCCCTGGCCTCCGCGATGCCGTCGACGAACCACGACGTGAGGGTGGACGGGTGCGTGATCGCGGTGCCCACGCACACGGAGGCGGCACCGGCGCGGAGGGCCGCGGCGGCGTGCTCCGGGCGGTGGACGCGGCCCTCCGCCACGATCGGACGGGTGCAGCGCCCGGCGATCAGCTCGATCAGCTCCAGGTCGGGCCCGTCGGTCTTCGGCCGCTCGCCCGTGTACCCGGAGAGCGTGGTGCCGAGCAGGTCCGCCCCCGCCTCCTCCGCGGCGACCGCGTCGTCGAGCGAGCCGCAGTCGGCCATGATCAGCGCGTCGGTGTGGGCGCGGAGCCCGGCGATCGTCTGCGCGAGCGTGAGGCCGTCCGGCCGCGGTCGACGGGTGCCGTCGATCGCGACGATGTCGGCCCCGGCATCCGCCACGGCCTGCGCGTGTGCCAGGGTCGGGGTGATGAAGACGTCGGACTCGCCGTCCTTCCACAGGCCGACGACCGGCACCGGGAGGTCGGCGACCGCGCGGATGTCGTCGATGCCCTGCACCCGGATGCCCGCAGCACCGCCGGCGAGGGCGGCCGCGGCGACCTGCGCCATGGTGCGCGGGTCGCGCATGGCCTCGCCGGGGTAGGCCTGGCACGAGACGATCAGGCCGCCGCACAGCCGGTCGATGGTGTCGGTGAATCTCATGAGTTCCTCCAGGCCGATGCGGCGGCTCCCCGCAGCGGTGCGTCATCGCCGAGCGCACCCGGCAGGATCGGGGTGGACTGCAGCGCGTCGATGGCCTCGGCGCGGTACGCGGCGCGCATCGGACCCCACCACGCCTCGCCGATGTTCGGCACGCCCCCGGTGACGACGAAGCGCTCCGGGTCGAGGATCGTGGCGGCACCCGCGAGCGCACGGCCCACGGCGGCCGCGGACTCCTCGAGCGCGCGCCGGGCCACGGGGTCTCCGGCGGCGGCCGCGGTCGCGACACCGCGGGCGTCGCGGATCGTGGGGTCGCCACCGAGCGACAGGAAGTGCCGGTGCATGCCGATGCCGGAGCCGATCGCCTCCAGGTGACCGCGGCGACCGCAGGGGCAGCGCAGATGCTCGGCCCCGGGTGTCGGGAGGTGCGCGATCTCGCCCGCCACGTGATGGGCGCCGCGCGCCGCGCGGCCGTCGAGGATCAGCCCGGCGCCGACGCCCGTGCCGACCGCGACGATCAGGGCGCTCGCGGCCCCGGACGCCGCGCCGTGGCGGTGCTCCCCGGCGGCATGGGCGTCGACGTCGTTCTGCACGGCGACCACGGCGTCGGGCTGCAGCCGCGGACCGAGGGCCGCGCGCACGAGGGCGGCGAGCGGGGTGCCCGGCCAGTCGGCGAACGTGTCGGTGGCCGACACGATGGTGCCCGTCGACGCGTCGACGACCCCGGCCGTGCCGATGCCGACACCCGCGAGCGTCGTGCCATCGGGGAGCAGCCGCTCGGCCAGCGCGGCCACGGTCGCGACGACCGCGGCCGGCCCCTCGGCGGCGGGCGTGGGGGCCACCTCGGTGCGCAGCAGCACGTCCGAACGGTCGGCGACCGCCGCGGCCGTCTTGGTGCCGCCGATGTCGACGGCGAGGACGACCTCGCCCATCACACCGCGACCGGGAGCAGCCCGAGCTCGTCGAGGATGGCGCGGATGCCGGCGACCGCGTCGGCGTCGAGCGCCTGCACCGTGTCGGCCATGGTCGCGTGGTCGATGATGCCGCGGGCGTGCATGGCCGCCTTGAACGCGCCGACCCCGGTCGCGTCGCCGGAGAGGCCCCGCGGCTGGAACACGATGTCGAACAGGCGGTTGATGCGCTCCTGCTCGGCGCGGGCGGCCGTCCAGTCGCCCTGCTGCGCGGCGTTCCACAGGCGCACGTAGCCCGCGGCCTCGACGTTCGCGAGGCCCGGGACCACGCCGGCCGCGCCGACCAGGGCCATCGCGTCGACCACGACCTCGTGCCCGGTGAGCAGCTGCAGCGGGCGGCCGGCCGCCTCGTTCGCGGCGACCAGGCGGCGGAACGACACGTCGTCGCCCGAGGAGTCCTTCACACCCTGGATCACGCCCTCGGTGCCCAGCTGCACGAGCAGGTCGACCCCGAGCTTCGTGTGCACCCGGACGGGTACGTCATAGGCCCACAGCGGGGCGTCGATCGCGGCGGCGATGGTGCGGAAGTGGTCGGCGACCTCGGCGGCCGAGTTGAGCGTGTACAGCGGGGCGGTGGTGACGATGGCCTGCGCACCCGCCTCGACCAGGCGGCGGGCGGTCTCGATGATGCGCGGGGCGGTCAGCTCGATGGCGCCCGCGATCACCGGCACCCGGCCGGCGTTCGCGGCGACGATCGTGCGCAGCAGCTCGACGCGCTGGTCGTCGGTGAAGTACGCGGTCTCCCCGGTCGAGCCGAGCGCGAAGAGGCCGGAGACGCCCTCGTCGATCAGCCGTTCGACGAGCCGGGTGAGGGAGGCGTGGTCGATCGTGCCGTCCGGGAGGAGCGGGGTGGCGACGGGAGGGACGACGCCGGAGAACGAAGGGGCGGGGGAAGCAGAGGACATGTGTGTGTTCCGGTCGTTTCAGTGGTGGGGTTCGAGCAGCGAGGGCGCGGCGCCCAGCAGCGTTCTGGTGTAGGGATCGGCGGGATCGTCGAACACGCGGGCCGCGTCGCCGAACTCGACGACCTTCCCCTTGTTCATCACGGCGATCTCGTCGGAGAGGTAGCGCACGGTCTGGATGTCGTGGGAGATGAAGACCATGCCGAGGCCGAGCTGCTCCTTCAGGTCGGTGAGCAGGTTCAGGATCTGCGCGCGCACCGACACGTCGAGCGCGGAGGTGGGCTCGTCCGCGACGATCACCTGCGGGTCGAGCACCAGCGCGCGGGCGATCGCGACGCGCTGCCGCTGCCCGCCCGAGAGCTGGCTGGGCAGGGCGTCGAGCGCGGAGGCGGGGAGCCCGACGAGCCCGACCAGGTCGCGCACCTTCCGCGACCGGGTCGCGGCGGTGCCGAGGCGGTGGACCTGCAGCGGGTCGAGCAGCGCGTCGCGCACCGTCATGCGGGCGTTCAGCGCGGTCGCGGGGTCTTGGAACACCACCGAGAGGATGCGTCCGAGGCGTTTGCGCACGGCGGGGGTGAACGAGCGCACGGGCTCGCCGTCGAACACGACCTGCCCGCTGGTGGGCTTCTCGAGTCCGATCAGCACCTTGGCCGAGGTCGACTTGCCCGATCCGGACTCGCCCACGATGCCGAGGGTCTGGCCGCGGCGCACCGTGAGGGAGACGCCGTCGAGCGCGTCGACGTAGCGGGGCCGGAACAGCGACGACGCCCGGGTCTTGTAGCGGACGTGCACGTCCTGCAGCTGGATGACGGGGTCGCTCATCGTCCTGCTCCGATCGCCTCGACGGGCGCATCGTCGGGATGCGCGGAGTAGTAGTGCTCTGTGCCCTCGATGTGCCGCCGCACGGGCTCCACACCCGCGTACCGGGCGGGGTCGGACGAGCGCGGCGCGAAGCGGTCGCCCGCGGGGAAGTCGCGTGGCGACGGCACGACGCCCGACACCTGGTGCAGCCGGTCGGATCCGGCCTCGATCGACAGCACGGCCCCCAGGAGGCCCTGCGTGTACTCGTGCACCGGCTGCGTGAGCACCTCGCGCGTGGTGCCCTGCTCGACCACCTGCCCCGCGTACATGACGGTGATGCGGTGCGACAGCTCCGCGACCAGGGCGAGGTCGTGCGACACGAACACGAGCGCGAAGCCGAGCTCGCGCTGCAGCCGCATCAGCAGTTCCACGACCTGGGCCTGCACGGTCACGTCGAGGGCCGTGGTGGGCTCGTCGGCGATCACCAGGCGCGGGTCGCGCGTGAGGGCCATGGCGATCAGCACGCGCTGCCGCTGACCGCCCGACAGCTCGTGCGGGTACGAGGCGAGGGTGCGCTGCGGGTCGAGCCCGACCAGCTCCAGCAGCTCCTCGGCGGTGCGGGTGCCGCCGCGCGAGGTCAGCTGCTTCATCTGCGAGCGGATCAGCATCGCCGGGTTCAGCGAGCTCAGTGCGTCCTGGTAGACCATCGCGATGTCGTGTCCGCGGAGGGCGTTGCGCTCCCTCGGGGACATCTGCAGCAGGTCCTTGCCATCGAACAGGATGCGTCCGCGGATGTCGGCCTTCGGGTCGAGCAGGCCCATGATCGCGAGCGAGGTGATGGACTTGCCGCAGCCCGACTCGCCCACGAGCGACATCGTCTCGCCGGGGCGCACGGTGAAGCTGACGTGGTCGACCACGTTCACGTCGCCGTGGCGCGGGAAGGAGATGCACAGGTCCTGCACCTCGAGCAGCGGCGCCTGATCGCCCGTGTAGACGAGGCGGTCGGTGCGGTCGAGCTCGCGGGCGCGCAGCTCGGCCAGGCGTGCGGCGAGCGGCACGGTCTCGGCGGTGGGCACGAGCACGTCGGGCACGCCGCTGGGCACGGACAGGTTCACGGACGTGTCGACGGTGGGGATCACGTGCGTGTCGTCGGGGGCGGCCGCGGCCTCCAGCTCCTGCGTCGACTCCTCGGTGTTCGCGGCGTCCGCGGTGACCTTGCGGGCGCGCGGCGACACCATCGCGTCGGTCATGCCCTCGGACAGGATGTTGAGGCACAGGACCGTGATCATGATGAGGATGCCGGGGAAGAAGGTCGCCCACCACGCACCGCTCATGAGGAGGTTGCGGCCGGCGGCGATCACGTTGCCCCAGGACGGCTCGGGGTCGGGCACCCCGGCCTGGAGGAACGACAGCGAGGCCTCGAACACGATCGCGTCGGCGACGAGCACCGTGGCGAACACGAGCACGGGGGCCATCGCGTTGCGGGCGACGTGCCGCACGATGATGCGCGGGGTGCCCGCTCCCATCACCCGCACGGCGGAGACGTAGTCCTCGCCGTACTGGTCGAGGATGTTGGCGCGCACGATGCGGGTCAGCTGGGGCACGTAGAGGAACGCGATCGTGAGGACCAGCACCGGGAGGGACTTGCCGAACACGGCCACGAACACGGCGGCGAGCGCGATGCCGGGGAACGACATGATGACGTCCATGACGCGCATCAGCGTCTCGGAGATCCACTTGGGCGCGGTCGCGGCGATCGTGCCGAGCACACAGGCGACGGCGAGGGCCACGAGGGTCGCGCCCAGGCCGATCACGAGCGAGTAGCGGGCGCCGTAGACCAGGCGCGAGAAGATGTCGCGGCCCTGACGGTCGGTGCCGAACCAGTGCTCGGGGCTCGGCGGCTGCACGGGGGTGCCCGAGGCCAGCGGGTCGTAGGGCGAGATCAGCGGCGCCAGGACGGCGGCCAGCGCGATGAGCGCGAGCACCGTCAGGCAGATGATCGAGCCGAGGGAGAGGCGGCCCCAGCGGAGGCCGGGGACGGAGAGTCGTTCCGTGAGTCTGCGTCGCATGTCACACCGCCCGGATTCGAGGATTGATGAGCACGTACAGGAGGTCGACGATGATGTTGATCACGACGAACGCGAGGGCGACCGCGAGCGTCACTCCCTGCACGAGGTTGGGTTCGTTGTTGGTGACGCCGTTGAGGATCAGCGTTCCCATGCCGGGGATCGCGAAGATGATCTCGATCACCACGGCCCCGCCGAGCAGGTAGCCGATGCGCAGGCCGAGCACGGTGACGGGGGTGATGAGGGCGTTGCGCAGCACATTGCGGCCGACCACGATCACGCGGGGGATCCCGGCGCCGAGCGCGGTGCGCACGTAGTCGCGGTCGAGCTCCTCGACCATCGAGGTGCGTACGACGCGCGAGAGCTGGCCGATCACGGGGACGGCGAGGGCGACGGCGGGGAGCGTCATGCGGGCGAGCCAGCCCGACGGATCGGTCCAGGAGTCGGGCAGGGGGCCGGACGCCGGCAGCAGTCCGAGCCCGAGCGTGAAGAGCTGGATGAGCAGGATCGCGAGCCAGAACGAGGGCGTGGAGAGGGCGGCGACGCCGAACACGCGGATGACCTGGTCGGGCCAGCGGTCGCGGTAGACGGCGGCGAGCACACCGATCGCGAACGCCACGATCACCGCGATGAGCAGGCCGAGGAAGGTCAGCGCCAGGGTCACGGGGAACGCGCGGGCCACCTCGTCGATCACGGGCAGGCTGCGGGCGGAGTAGGTGCCGAGGTCGCCCTGCACGAGGCCGAACAGGAAGTTCACGTAGCGCACGAACAGCGGAAGGTTCAGTCCGTGCTCTTCGCGGTAGGCCTCGAGGGCTTCGGGGGACGCGGTCTCGCCGAGCGCGGTGCGCGCCGGGTCGACGGGCGAGAACGACATCACGAAGAAGACCAGGAACGTGATGCCGAGGATCATCAGCGGCAGCTGCAGCAGTCGCCGGCCGATGAGGCGGAGCGTGTTGGACACGTGCCGCTCCTTCCGGGTGGGGGTGGTGGCGGGGACGCGCTCTTCGGGCGAGCGCGCCCCCGCGGGGTGGGGCCGGGGCTACTTCGCCGCCACGCCGACGTCGAGGAACGACAGGCCGGTGGTGGGGACGGGCTGGAAGCCGACGAGCTCCTGGCTGCTCCAGGCGGTGGGCAGCTTGCGGTGGAACAGCGGGTACAGCACGGCCTGGTCGGAGATCAGGTCGAACGCCTGGTCCCAGGTCTTCTGCTGCTCGTCGCCCTCCTGGGTCACGGCGGTGTCGAGCAGCGTGCGCAGCTCGGCGTACTCGGGCGAGTCGGCCCAGGCGGTGCGCGTCTGGGTCCAGACGTTCTCGCCGTACCACCAGTTCATGAGCAGGTCGGGGTCGACGCCGAACACCGACGGGTCACCGGGGGCGATGGCGACGGTGTAGTCGCCGGAGTCGATCTTCTCGTACATCGACGCGGACTGGCTGATGTCGAGCGTGGTGTCGATGCCGATCGCGTCGAGCGACTCCTTGATGAGCGGGGCGACCTCCTTGACCCAGCCGGTGTCGGTCATGCGGAGCGTGATGGCGAGGTCGGAGACCCCGGCCTCGTCGAGCAGCTCCTTCGCCTTGTCGGGGTCGTAGGTGTAGACGGTGGACGCCTCGTGGTAGTTCGGGTAGTCCTCGGGCAGGAACGAGGTGGCGGGGGTGGCGTTGCCGAGCATGCCGGTCTCGATGATCTTGTCCATGTCGAGCGCGTAGTGCAGCGCCTGGCGCACGCGCACGTCGTCGAAGGGCGCGGCCTTCGTGTTGAACATCATGAACAGCAGGCCGAACGACTGCACGCTCTCCACGTCGGCGGAGGCGGCGAGCGCGTCGGCGTCGATGTAGGGCACGTCCTCGATGGCCTGCACGGTGCCGGTCGACATCGCGGTGACGCGGGCGGAGGCGTCGGCGAGCAGGTTCCAGTTCATGCCGGCGGCGAGCGCGGGGCGCGGGCCGTTGTAGTCGTCGTAGCGCTCGAAGACGAGCTTGTCCTCGGGCACCGCGGAGACCAGGGAGTACGGGCCGGATCCGATCGGGTGGGCACCGAAGTCCTCGGGGTCGGCCTCGACCACGGCCTTCGGCACGATCTTGACGACGCCGAGGCGGTCGTCGATCAGCGAGAACGGGTAGTCGGTGGTGATGCGGACGGTGTCCTCGTCGACGGCGGTGACGGTGTCGATGAAGTCGACGAACGAGCGGAACAGCGAGTTGTTGGCCGGGTCGAGCACGCGCTCGTAGCTGAAGACCACGTCGTCGGCGGTGACCGGGTCGCCGTTCTGGAACGTGGCGCCCTCGCGGAGGTCGATCTCGTAGGTGGTGTCGTCGACCTTGGTCGGGAAGTCGGCGGCGAGCGCGGGGGCGGCCTCCTGCGTGACCGGGTCGAGGTCGACGAGGCCCTCGAAGATGTGCCAGTTGGCGGAGACCGTGACGGCGCCGGACGCGACCATCGGGTCGAAGCTGCCGTTGAGCGTGTAGGAGATGCCGGCCTCGATGATGCCGTCGGGGTCGACCTCGCTCGCGGCGGGGCTCTCGTCCGGCGTGCTGGCGGCGCCGCCGCCGCAGCCGGCGAGGGCGAGGGACGCGGCGACCGTGCCGGCGACCGCCATCGCGAATCGACCCGCGCGGCGGCGGGTGATGTGTCGGTTCATGTGTGCTCCAGGGTGAAGGGGGGACATCTTGAGGACATCTGATGTCTGATGTACTCTAAACACACGTTCGATCAGATCACAAGAGTGAGATGATCGGAGCGTTTTCTGTCAGGCACGAGAGGGGCCCCATGAAGTCCACCACGGGGAGGGCATCGCGCATGCGCCGTGCCACGACGGCCGACCAGATCAAGCAGCTCATCCTCACGCGCGGGCTCACCCCCGGCGACCCGCTGCCCACCGAGGCCGAGCTGTGCGAGGAGCTCGACGTGTCGCGCTCCTCCGTCCGCGAGGCCATCCGCACGCTCTCCACCCTCGACATCGTCGACGTCCGCCACGGCCACGGCACCTACGTCGGCCCGATGTCGCTCGACCCGATGGTGGAGGCGCTCGTGTTCCGCGGCGTGCTCTCGCCCGAGGGGTCGCTGCAGGCGCTGCGCGAGGTGGTGGAGGTGCGCCTCGCCCTCGACCTGTCGATGGCCGAGCGCGTGGTCGAGGCCGCCCAGGCACAGGAGGATCCGGAGCTGGACGAGCTCGTGGCCGACATGGTCGACAAGGCCGGGCGCGGCGAGTACTTCCTCGAAGAGGACAGGGCTTTCCACACCCGGCTGTTCGGCGCGATCGACAACCGCCTGGTCGGACAGCTCGTCGGCGCGTTCTGGGACGTGCACACCGCGGTGCTCCCGCAGCTCGGCATCGCCCAGCCCGACGACATCACCCAGACCGCCCAGGCGCACGGCGACATGCTCGACGCGGCACGCGCCGGCGACGTGGAGCGGTACCGCCGGGCCGTGATCGAGCACTACCAGCCGCTGCAGCGCGTGCTCGCCACCGCGGAGGACGCACGGGCCTGACCCCGGGAGTCGGTAGTCTGACCTTCCCCCCACCGGAAAGAGGACTGCCATGTCCGTTGGACTGCTCGCCGTCGTCGACGACATCCTGAGCGCGGCCATGAAGGCCTCCGCCAAGGCCGCCGGCGTCGTGATCGACGACGCCGCCGTCACCCCGCAGTACGTGCAGGGCATCACGCCGGCGCGTGAGCTCCCGGTGGTGGGGAAGATCGCGCTCGGGTCGCTGGTGAACAAGTTCGTCATCATCATCCCGATCGCGCTGCTGCTCACGGCGTTCGCCCCGTGGGTGCTCCCGTACCTGCTGATCCTGGGCGGCTCGTACCTGTGCTTCGAGGGCGCCGAGAAGGTGCTCGAGTGGTTCGGGGTGCAGCACGGTCATGCCGACGAGGGCGCGCGCGACGAGCGCAAGCTCGTGTTCGGCGCCATCCGCACCGACCTCATCCTGTCGACCGAGATCATGCTCATCTCGCTGGCCAGCCTCGACAAGGGCCTCGACGTCTGGTCGACACTGGCGATCCTCGCCGTGATCGCGCTGCTGATGACGGTGGCCGTGTACGGCGTGGTCGCGCTGCTGGTGAAGATCGACGACATCGGGCTGAAGATGGCGAAGAACCCGGTGCAGCGGGTGCGCCACACCGGCACCCGGATCGTGCGGTCGATGCCGGCCGTGTTCCGCTTCATCAGCGTGCTGGGCACGGTCGCGATGCTCTGGGTCGGCGGTCACCTGGTGCTGATCAACCTCAGCGAGGTCGGCCTGCACGCCCCGGCCGACGTGCTGCACGCGGTCGAGCACGCGCTCGAACCCCTCGGCGGCGTCGTGGTGTGGATCGTCGACACCCTCATCTCCGCGATCGCCGGCCTCGTGTGGGGCCTCGTGATCGTCGGGATCGTGCTGGGCATCGCGCGCCTCTTCGGCAAGAAGCCGAGCTTCCACGAGGGCGAGACCTCCCCCGCCGACGTCCACGCCTGAGCGCGTCGCACCCGGGGAGACCGGTCGCACCAGAGGATGCCGAGGGTGAAATGTTAGATTTCACCGATGCGCCCACGTCCGCCGTCGCCGATCACCGTCACCTCCTTCGCTGCAGACCGGTGGTTCCGGGCGCAGGGGCTCCCCACCTTCGTGCCCTGGCGTCGCTGGTTCCATGACATCGTGCCGCGGTCGGCGCCGCTCATCGCCGCCGCGTCCGTCTACTGGACCCTCGCGGGCGACGGGATCGACGACTTCTCGTTCGCCCTGCACCTGCTCGTGGAGACCAAGGACGGCACGGGCCTCGCGTTCGCGATCCTCGCCGCGCTGCTGACCAGTCTCGTCCTCGCCTGGGCCGGGTTCGCCGTGGTGCGCGTCACGCTCCGCCACCTGCGCGGGGTTCGACGCACGGCGGCCGCGATGGTGGTCATCGCTCTCTGCGCTGCCGGCGTGATGCTCGAAGGAGGCGTCACCGAGGGCGCGCCCGCAGCGCCGGTCGCGGAAGCCCTCTCGATCGTCGCCGGGAGCGTGCTGCTGGTCGCGTTCGGCGGCGGCGCGCTGCTGTCGTGGGCCACGAGGCTCGCAGCCCGCAACCTCGCCGCGATCGGGCACATGGCGACCATCGCACTTCCCGTCATCCTCATGCTCGTGCTGTTCGCGTTCTTCTCGGTCGAGGTCTGGCAGATGGCATCCGTGCTGTCGTGGTCCGCGCTCGGGCTCCTGGCACTGGTGGTGGCCGCGCTCGCCGGCGCGGTCGTGCTGCAGGTGAGCGCGACCGAGGTCGACCCGGCGACGCTCGCGCTCACCGTCGACGAGGAGCGCGACCTGCTGCGGGGCACACCGGCCGAGGGCCGCCCGGCGTCGACGGATCCGGCGTCGACCGTCGGCCGTCCGCAGCGGATCAACATGCTGCTCGCGATGACCCTCGCGCACCTCGTCCAGGCGGCCGTCTTCGCTCTGCTGCTCGCCGTGCTGCTCGTGCTCATCGGGGCGATCGCCGTTCCTCCGGATCTCGCGCAGACCTGGCTGGGTGATCCCACGTCGGTGCACGCGCTCGTGGTGCAGCCGCTCGTGGTGCAGGGCGTGGCACTTCCGCTCACGGTCAACCTCCTCAAGGCGGCGACGCTGGTCGCCATCGTCTCGGCGCTGCCGTTCGTGTTCTCGGCCGTGAGCGAGAGCCGCTACCGCGCCCGCTTCTCGGAACCGATCGTGGCCGACATGCGGCGCGCGATCCTCGTCCGCGCTGCGCTGTCCGACTCCGAGCGCATCGGCTGACCGCCGGGGCCACGGCGGGTCGCCCGACCAGCCCGGGCGCTGCGCTTCACCCCCGGCGGGCCGCGCCGAATCCGTCGGCCTCGACCCCGCGGGCCTGTTCCCCACCCTGTCCATGACGCGATGCGCTGGTCACCCCCGATAGAGTGCGGAACGTGACTGCATCCCCGTCTCGACCCTGCTGGTGAGCACCCCATGACCGCCGTGCAGCTCAGGCCAGCCCACGATGCCGACCTCGACACGATCACCGAGATCCACAACCACGCCGTCGTGCACACCACGGCGATCTGGAACGAGGAGGCGGTGGACCGCGCCGACCGCGCCGCGTGGCTCGCCGACCGGACCACCCGCGGGTACCCGGTGATCGTCGCCGCCGACGACACCGGCGTGCTCGGCTACGCGTCGTACGCGCAGTGGCGGCCGCACAGCGGCTACCGGCTCACGGTCGAGCACTCCGTCTACGTGCGGGGTGATCAGCGCGGCCGCGGCATCGGCCGAGCGCTCATGGAGGAGCTCATCGCTCACGCGCGCACCGCCGGGATGCACGTGATGATCGGCGGGGTGGAGAGCGGGAACGCGGCGTCGATCGCCCTGCACGAGCGCCTCGGCTTCCGCGAGGTCGGACGCATGCCGCAGGTGGGCGCGAAGTTCGGCCGCTGGCTCGACCTCAGCATGCTGCAGCTCGTGCTCGACGACCGCCCCTCGCCCGACGCGCGCCCCGGCACCGAGGACTGACGCCGGTGGACCTGCTGCAGTGGCTCGTCGACGCCTTCAATTCGCAGTGGCTGCTGCCGGGCGGGCAGACCCTGCTGGTGCGCGAAGTGGTGGGCAACGCGTTCGGACTGGCGAGCGCGCTCGGCGGCATGCGGCGCAAGGTGTGGGCGTGGCCGGTCGGCATCGTCGGCAACCTGCTGCTGCTGACCGTGTTCCTCGGTTCGGCGCTCAGCCCCGACCCCTCGCTCCCCCACCTGCTCGGCCAGGCCGGCCGGCAGGTCATGTTCATCGCCGTCGCGGTGTACGGCTGGATCCGCTGGCGCAACGCCGAGGGCGGCCGCGTGGTGCCGCGCTGGGCACCCACGAGTGCCCGCATCGGAATCGTGCTGGTGATGATCGTCGGCACGGTCGCGCTCACCCCGGTGTTCCGCGCGCTCGGGTCGTGGGAGCCGGTGTGGGCCGACGCCTGGACGTTCGTCGGCTCGCTCCTGGCCACGTACGGCATGGCGAAGGGGTGGACGGAGTTCTGGCTCATCTGGATCGCCGTGGACGTGGTCGGCGTGCCGCTGCTGTTCAGCTCCGGCTACTACGCGACCGGCCTCATGTACGTGTTCTACGGCGTGTTCACCGCGGTCGGGTTCGTGATCTGGTGGCGGGCGCAGCGCCGTGCCGACCACGGGATCGAGATCCTGCCTCCCGACCCCAGCCCTCGACGCCTCGACGAGGACGCCCTCTGACCCGCCGCGACGTCTACGACCGCTGACCCTGACCGCCGCCCTCGCGATTGTTTCGGTGCGTGTCGGCGGTGCTCGACCGCGGCCCCGTGTGTCCCGTTTCATGGGTCGCATGACCCGACAGATCCGCTTCAACGCCTTCGACATGAACTGCGTCGCCCACCAGTCGTCCGGGCTGTGGCGGCACCCCGACGACCGGTCGCGGCAGTACAACACGATCTCGTACTGGACCGAGCTGGCGACACTGCTGGAGAGCGCGACCTTCGACGGCATCTTCATCGCCGACGTGCTCGGCACCTACGACGTGTACGGCGGCACCAACGAGGCCGCGATCCGCAACGGCGCCCAGGTGCCGGTGAACGACCCGATCCTGCTCGTGAGCGCGATGGCCGCGGTGACCGAGCACCTCGGCTTCGGCATCACGGCCGGCACGGCGTTCGAGCACCCCTACCCGTTCGCACGGCGGCTCAGCACGCTCGACCACCTCACGCAGGGCCGCATCGGCTGGAACGTCGTCACCGGCTACCTCCCCAGCGCCGCCCGCAACATGGGCCAGGAGGATCAGCTCGGTCACGACGACCGCTACGACCACGCCGACGAGTACGTCGAGGTGCTGTACAAGCTGTGGGAGGGGTCGTGGGAGGACGACGCCGTGGTCGAGGACCGCGAGCGCGGCATCTTCACCGACCCCGCCAAGGTGCACCCGATCCGGCACGAGGGCACGCACTTCCGCGTGCCGGGCATCCACATCTCCGAGCCGTCGCCGCAGCGCACCCCCGTCATCTACCAGGCCGGTGCGAGCCCCCGCGGCGTGCGGTTCGCGGCCGAGAACGCCGAGGCGATCTTCGTCGCCGCCCCGTCGAAGGAGGTGCTGGCCGGCACCGTGAAGCGCATCCGCGACGCCCTCGAGGCGGCGGGACGCGACCGCTACGACGCCCGCATCTACACGCTGCTGACCGTGATCACCGCGGCGACGAGCGAGGAGGCGACCGCGAAGCACGCGGAGTACCTGTCGTATGCGAGTCCCGAGGGGGCCCTCACGTTCATGTCGGGCTGGATGGGCGTCGACCTGTCGCAGTACGGCGAGGACGAGCCCGTGGGGAACGTGGAGTCCAACGCGATCCAGTCGGTGCTCCAGCACCTGAAGGAGGAGGCCGATCTCGGCCGGGAGTGGACGGTCGGCGACTTCGGGCGGCACAACGCCATCGGCGGACTCGGACCCACGGTCGTCGGCTCGGGCGAGGAGATCGCCGACGAACTGCAGTCGTGGGTGGAGCAGACCGACATCGACGGCTTCAACCTCGCCTACGCGGTCACGCCCGGCACGTGGCAGGACGTGATCGAGCACGTGATCCCGGTGCTGCGCGAGCGCGGCGCGTACCCCGAGGAGTACACGCCCGGCACGCTGCGCCACAAGCTCCACGGGCGCGGCGACCGCGTGCAGGACACGCACCGCGCCGCGCAGTACCGCGTGGGGGCGGCGGCGCGGGCCTGAGCGGCGTCAGTCGGCGTCGCGGGCGAACAGGTTCCGCAGCACGAGGAACACCACGACGGCCACGACCGCGACGATCGCGAGCTTCGCGATGAACCACAGCACCGAGAACAGGGCGCTGACGATCCACCACGCGATCACGACAGCGAGGATCACGCCGAGCACGGTCCAGATGTTCTTGGTCATACGTCCAGCCTAGGGGCGCTGGCCGCGGGATCCTCCCCTCCCGGACCGCCAGCTCCGGCGGACGTCGCGGTGTCCGCGCCGCCCGCGCGGTCGGTGTCGGCGAGCAGTGCATGCAGGCTGCCCGCCGCCGCCAGCAGCGCGACGCTGCGGCGGGTGAGGGCGTCGAGCCGGGCGGCGAGGATGCTCTGCAGCCCTCCGCTCTCGCCGTGCGCCCGCAGCTCCTCCAGGATCCGGGTGATGGCCGGGATCCCGTAGCCGCCCGACCGGAGTGCGGCGACCACGCGGGCCTCGGTGATCGCGCCCGAGCCGTAGCGGCGGGCGCTCCTGCCGTCGCGCATCGGACGGATGAGCCCCTCGCGCTCCCAGTGGCGCAGCGCCGAGGTCCGCACGCCGAGAGCCTGGGCGAGCTCACCGACCGTCATCTCGTCGGCGTCGTCGAACACGTCGTCGGCGTCGGACACCGCGACCTCCAGACCGCGCAGCGCCTCCCGCACCCGGCTGCGCTCGTCGGCGAGGTCGGCGTGGAGGGCATCGATGCGCTCGGCGGCCCGTTCGACCGAGGACCGGATGAGCATCGGCATGAGCGCGCGGGCCGCCACCGGACCGATGGCCGCGGCCAGCTCCCGGTACGCCCGCGCCGCGGTCTCGTGCCGTGCACCGTAGCGCCGGTAGCCGTTCGCCGCGCGGGCCGCCGGGGGAATGATGCCGAGCCGCTCCAGGTCGCGGACCTGCTGCACCGAATAGCCGACGCTCCGGCCGATCTCCGCCGTGCTCCTGACCCGCTCTGGAGGGTTGCTCACCCGTAACCCCCTGTTCTCCGCAGCCAAGACTCCATAGGCACTGCAACCGGACCATTGAAGCATGGACAGACAGCAGATCATCGAGGCCGTGCGATCGTTCGACGGCGCGCTCGCCATGACGCCGCAGCCGGGGAGCGAGTTCCCTGAGCTGTCGTGGGGCCGAGGGCGGTGACGGTGGGCACCGCTCAGGGCATGACCGAGGGGCAGCGCCGGACCGTCGCCGTGTGGGCCGCGGACTGCGCCGACCGCGTGCTGCCGCTGTTCGAGGCGGACGCCCCCGGCGATGACCGCCCGCGCGACGCCATCGCCAGGACCAGGGCCTTCGCGCGCGGGGAGCTCTCCGCCGCGGGTGAGATCCGGCGGCGGTTCGTGGCAGGCCGGGCGGCCGGGAGTGCCGCGACCCCGGCCGGACGAGCGGCCGCGCGTGCCGCCGCCCAGGCCGCAGGGGTGGCGCACATGGGAGCGCATGCACTCGGGGCGGCCGCGTATGCCGCGGTCGCCGTGGGGCTCGCGCATCCCGACGACCCCCGCGCCCGCGACCGGGAGGTGACGCAGCAGCTCGCCCTCCTCTCCCCCGCCGCAGCTTCGGCCCTGCGCTCCCTGCCCCTCCTCGGCACCGACACCGCCGGACCGCTCGGCCCCGGGCTGCTGGCCGCGGGCGACCTCGGCGCGGTGATCCGGCGGGTGCAGGCCGCACTCGCCTGACCCCGCTGCACGCCGCGCTTCAGCGGCGATTCAGCGTCGAGCCGCCACACTGGGGTGATGCGGATCCTGGTGGTGGACGACGAGGTGCGCCTGGCGGAGGGCGTGCGTCGGGGGCTCGAGGCCGAGGGCTTCGCGGTCGACGTGGCACACAACGGGGTCGACGGACTGTGGCGGGCACGGGAGACGCGGTACGACGCGATCGTGCTCGACCTGATGATGCCCGGCATGAGCGGCTGGAAGGTGTGCGAGGCGCTGCGGGCGGAGGAGAACTGGACGCCCGTGCTCATGCTCACCGCGAAGGACGGCGAGTGGGATCAGGTCGAGGCCCTCGAGACCGGCGCCGACGACTACGTCACGAAGCCGTTCTCGTTCGCGATCCTGGTCGCACGGCTGCGGGCCCTGGTGCGCCGCGGGGCCGTTGCCCGTCCGACCGTGCTGGAGGCCGGGGATCTGCGCCTGGATCCCGCGGCGCATCACGTATGGCGCGGCGACACGCCGATCAGCCTCACGGCCAGGGAGTTCGCGGTGCTCGAGCACCTGATGCGGCACCGCGGCCAGGTGCTCTCCAAGCGCGACCTGATCGCGGGGGTCTGGGACGACGACTTCGACGGCGACCCGAACATCGTCGAGGTGTACGTCGGCCATCTGCGGCGCAAGGTCGACAAGCCGTTCGGGCGCGCGGCCATCGAGACCATCCGCGGGGCGGGCTACCGGCTGGCGGCCGACGGTGGCTAGCCGGTTCCTCCGTTCGGTGCGCGGCCGGACGACGCTCGGCGCGACGGTGGTCGTGGCGGTGGCCCTGCTGATCGGCGCCTTCTCCTTCTACGGCGTGCTCAGCGCGAGCATCCACGGCGCCAGGGAGCGCGCCGCCGAGCAGCGCCTGGAGGAGCTGGTGCAGCGCTTCGAGGGTCCGGGGCGCCCCGGTCCCGAGCTGCTCGACGACGACATCGTGCAGCTGATCGGACGCGACGGGACCGTGCGTCGCGCGAGCGAGGAGGCGCAGGAGCTCCTCGGGTCGGGGTCGCTGCCCGTGCATGACGACCCGCGCAGCTTCGTGATCGACGGCGAGCGGATGGTGGTCGTGTCGGACGACCTCGACGACGGTGAGAGCCTGGTGCTGGCGGTGCCGATGGAAGACGACGCGGAGACGCTCGCCACGGTCGCGACACTGTTGGCCGTCGCCGTCCCCGCCCTGCTGGTGCTCGTCGCCGCGACCACCTGGCTCGTCACGGGGCGAGCCCTGCGTCCGGTCTCGCGCATCCGCACGGAGGTCGACGGCATCACGGCCGAGCGCCTCGACCGCCGCGTGCCCGTGCCCGACACGGGCGACGAGATCGCGTCCCTCGCGACCACGATGAACGGCATGCTCGACCGGCTCGACGCCGCCGCGACCGCCCAGCGCCGCTTCGTGTCCGACGCCTCGCACGAGCTGCGGTCGCCGCTCGCGACCATCCGTCAGCACGCCGAGCTGGCACAGTCGCACCCCGAGGTCACGAGCATCCGCGAGCTCGCCGACGTGGTGTCGGAGGAGGGCCTGCGCCTGCAAGGCATCGTCGAGTCACTCCTGCTGCTGGCCCGCCTCGACGAGGGGGTGGCGGGTGCCGCGGAGCCGGTGGACCTCGACGACATCGCCCTCACCGAGGTGCGACGCCTGCGCGCGGCGGGGCTCGACGTGGACGGGTCGGGCATCGGCGCCGCCCGGGTGTCGGGCGACCCCCGGCTGCTCGCGCAGCTCGTGCGCAACCTCGCCGACAACGCCGCCCGCCACGCCCGCGGTCGTCTGGCGATCGGGGTCACCACGGTGCAGCAGCACGTGTTCCTGACCGTGGAGGACGACGGGTCGGGCGTGCCGGCGGCCGAGCGGGAGCGGATCTTCGAGCGGTTCGTGCGACTCGACGAGGCGCGCAGCCGTGATGCGGGCGGCAGCGGTCTGGGCCTGGCGATCGCCCGCAGCATCGCGACCGCGGCGCACGGCACCGTCACGGTGGACGACTCGCGATGGGGCGGGGCGCGGTTCGTCGTGACCCTGCCCTCGGCGGACTGAGGCGCCGCACGGCATTCCTGAAGAGCGCTTCAGGACGCTTCAGGGTGGCTTCAGCGCCCCCGCGAGACCATCGGGACATGGACGACAAGAACCCCACCCCCGAGAACCCCACCCCGGAGCAGCCCGGCACCCCGGAGCAGCCCGCCGCCGCGCAGAGCCCGGCCCCCGCGCAGCCCGACGCGACCCCCGCCGCCGACGCCCCCACCGTTCCGGTCGAGCCGACCGCGCCCGCCGCCGCACAGCCCGCCCCCGCTTCCACGGCGCCCGCAGGCGAGGCGACTCCCCCGGCGAAGCCCGGACGCAAGCGCGCCTTGCTCATCGGCGGTGGCATCGCCGCGGCCGTGCTGCTCGCGGGTGGCGGGGTGGCTGTCGGCGCGGCGATCGGCGATGAGTTCGGCGACGACGACCACCCGTCGATGGAGGGACCGCGCCACGGCGACCACCGCGACGGCGACCACGGCCCCCGCGACGACGACGGTCCGCGCGAGGGCGACCGCGACGACCGGCCGGCCGGTGCGGGTGGACCGGTGACCGGTATCGGCACCGCCTCGATCGACGAGCTGCTCGACATCGCCGAGGCGGCGCGTGGAGCCGCGGACGGCGAGGTGACCTCGATCGACGCGAAGCGCGACGGCACGTGGGAGGTGCAGCTGACCACGGCCACGGGCGACGAGAGCGACGTGCGCGTGGACGACGACCTGAAGGCGTCCGTCGTGGCGACCGAGAAGGCGGACGACGACGACACGGGGCCGACGCTCACGCTCGACGACGAGACCATCCGGGCGCTGGTCGAGGCCGCGCTCGCGGAGGCCGACGGCATGATCACCGACCTCGACGTCGACGCCGACGATGTGAGCCCCTACGACGCCTCCGTGCTCACGGCGGACAACCGCTCGGTCGACATCGAGTTCGATGCCTCCTTCGCCGTGGTCGGCACGGACCTCGACGACTGAGACGCGGCGGGCGGCCGATACGATGCAGGCATGACGAACTCCGATCCGATCGACGAGGTCTCCATCGGCGGTGAGGTCATCCGCCTCGGCCAGTTCCTCAAGTTCGCCGGTCTGCTCGATTCGGGCGGCGACGCGAAGGAGGTCATCATCGACGGCTTCGTGACCGTGAACGGTGAGGTCGACCGCCGCCGTGGTCGTCAACTGCACGATGGCGACGTGGTCGCGTTCGAGGGCCGGGCGGTGCGCGTCCGGCCCTGAGCCTCCGCCCCCTCGGTCCGCGCTTCCCGCTCGCCCGCGAGCACGAGCGTCACACCCCCGGCGCACAGGACGAAGCCGGCGACGGTGAGCACGGTCAACGGCTCACCCAGCAGCAGTGCCCCGGCGAGTGCGGTGGCCGGTGCGATGAGGAACAGCAGGGCCTGCAGTGCGGTGATGCCCACGCGACGCAGCAGCCACCAGTACAGACCGTAGGCGCCGAGCGTCGGGAACACGGCGGCGAGCGCGACCGAGATCCAGAACCCCGCCGTGGCCGGAGGGACGAGCGCTCCGGCGAGCAGGGCGATCACGAGCAGCACGACGGCCGTGACGGTGACCTGCACGGCGAGGGTCACGAGGACCCCCGTGTGCGCGGACGACCGCCGCTGGAGGAACGTGCCGATCACGAGGCACACCATCGCGGTCACGGGCAGCAGGTAGGCCGCGGGAGTGGCCGCGGCGGAGCCGAGCTGGGAGTGCACGACGAGGGCCACGCCGATGGCACCCACTCCGAGCCCCGCCCACTGGGCGCCGCGCACGCGCAGGCCGAGGAGGGGGCCGACCAGGGCGGCGACGACGAGCGGCTGCACGGCGTCGATGAGGGCGACCGTCCCGGTGGCGATGCCGGCCGCGACGGCGCCCCACACGGCGGCGCAGTAGCCGAACTGCGCGAACAACCCGATCGCGGCCTGGACGCCGAGTTCGCGCGGCGTGACACCCCGTGCCGCCCGGGTCGCGCCGACGAGAAGGAGCAGCACGATCGCGAGGAGGACGAACCGCCAGACGAGAAGGGTGAGGGCGGAGGTGTCGGCCGTGGCGAAGGCGGCGATCACGAAACCCGAGCTCCACGTGGCGACGAAGGCGACGGCGGCGGCCACGGTCAACGCCCCGTGAAGTATACCGATCTGTTTACTCATGATCCTGACTATACAGGGCGGTATACTCGTGTCATGCCCCAGGAGACCCCGCAGCTCGTTCCCCTGACCCCGGGAGCACAGCGCGTGCTCGACGCGGCGTCCCGGCTGTTCTACGAACGGGGGATCCACACCGTCGGCGTCGACACCATCGCGGCGGCCGCCGGAGTGACGAAGAAGACGCTGTACGACCGGTTCGGCTCGAAGGAGGCGCTCGTCGTCTCCTACCTCCAGCACCGAGACGCCCGCTGGCGCGATCACGTCGCCGCGCACCTCGCCCGCGTGCCGGAGCCGGGCGTCGACCGCGTGCTCGCCGTGTTCGATGCCGCCATCACCTGGTCCGACGAGAACAGCCCCAAGGGGTGCAGCGCGATCAACGCCCGCGCGGAGATCGACGGCGGAGACGACGAGCGCCTCGTGCTCGCCGAGGCGTCGCGGCAGAAGACGTGGCTGCTGTCGGTGTTCCACGAGCTGCTCGCCGAGGCGGGCTTCGACCATCCGGACCGGCCTGCCGAGGCGATGATGCTGCTCTACGAAGGGGCGATCGTCACGGTCGGGATGGGGACGTTCAACGGTCCGTTCCTCGTGGCCCGGGACTGCGCACGGACACTCCTGGAGCCGGCGTCGCCGCAGGATCGGGCAGCACCGAGCGCACGGTGACGATCGTGAGCGCCACGAGCAGCACGACCAGGATCGTGTCGGCCGCGATGTAGGCATAGTGCGCCCCGTCGGTCCCGGGAGCGGCAGACCCCGCGATCACCCGATCACTGCGGCGGTTGAGCACGGGGCGGATCACCGCGACCTCGACGGCGAACACGACCCAGATCGCGGTGAGCAGCACCCCGACGGTGCGCCCGGCGCGCGCCCGCACCGTGACGACCGTTAGCACGAGGAGCACGACACCCGCGAGCACGTTGAGCGCGGTGAAGACCAGGCGCCCGATGCCGAGTCCGATCGGGATGGTCACGCCCGGCGCCAGGAACTTGAGCGGCGCCTCGAGGAACGAGATGGCGACCATCGCGCCGAGCAGGAACGCAGGCAGCAGCAGTCGCAGTGCTGTGGTCAGACGCCCGCCGGTCATGGCCCCACGCTACCCAGGCGGCCGGGAGCCTGCGCAGACGCGGGCCGTGCAATTCGCCCGTTCTCCGACCTGCGCGGATAATAGGTAACATGCCACGTCCTATCGACGCCTACCGCGGTCTTGCCCAGTCGAGTCGCCTGCGGGTCCTCGACGCCCTGCTCGACACCCCGGGGATCGGTCTCGCCGAGTTGTCCGCCATCACCGGCCTGCACGTCAACACCCTCCGCGATCACCTCCGGATCCTCGAGAAGGAGGGGCACGTGCGCTCCGAGGTCGAGCACACCGGCCGCCGTGGACGACCCCGGCTGCGCTTCGCGGTGGTGACAGCGACCGATCGCAACGAGGTCGCGGAGCGGCATCTGCGTGAGGCGATCCGGCACGGCGATCTCATGCGCGCGGTGCTCCCGGCGACCGAGTCCACCCTGCCGACCGACGCGACGCACCAGCTCGACGCGATCTACCACCACCTGGACGAGGTGGGGCTGGAGCCCGAGGTCGACGAGGAGGCGCTGACGATCGAGCTCGCACCGTGCCGCTTCCACGCCCTGCTCGCCGACGACGGACCGGTCGCTTGCCGCGTGCACGAGGAGCTGCTGCGCTCACTGCTGGAGCGCGCGGGCGGACCGGTCGTGATCGATCGCGTGCTGCCGTTCACCGACGCGCATTCCTGTCGCGTGCACCTCGCCCTGCGCGAGCACGCGGCTCAGGGAAGGGTCTTGCCCTCCAGCGTCGCGACGAACGAGACGCCGGGAGTCGAGCGGTAGTTCAGGTGCGTCGACACGGCGATCACGTTGACGCCGGCGCGCAGCGACGACGCGGGGATCGGGATCACGAGCGGTGAGGCGACCGCGGCGGCCGTGTTCGGCGCCGCGGTGGCGTACGTGGTCGAGGTGACGGTCGTCGTCGGCATGCGGAGCCGACCGACCTCGACTCCGTTGACCGTCACCACCGCCCCGTCGTCCGCGCGCGCCGTGAGCACCAGCTCGGAGAGCTTCGCGGGGTCGGTGACGGTGAACGACGTGCGGAACAGCATGCTGATGGGGCGCTGCGTGGTGGGGGGTGGCACGTCGACGACCGTCGTGATGCCGCTGCCGAAGCCCAGCGGTGCGGCGCCCTGCCCCCACGCCGTGTCGTCGAACGCGACGCCCGTCCATCCGGTCGGCCAGGCTCCGGCCGCGTAACGGAAGCGCCAGGCGGCGTCGCTGCGCACGAGCGTGACCGGCACGGGCGTCGCCGCGGGAGGTGTGGTGACGGAGACCGTGGTCGCGGCGGACCGCGCACCGTCCGGCCCGATCGCGACCACCGCGTACGACACCGCACTCCCCGCCGGTGCCGCCGCGTCCGTCACCACCCCCGTCGCCCCTGTCCCCGTGAGCGTCGTCATGCCAGGGCGCGACACCTCCACACCGCTCACCGCACCTCCGGGGCCCGGCGACCACGCGATGTCCACGCTCGTGGGAGACGTGGCGGTCGCGGTGGCCGCGGGGGCGCCCGGAGGGTCCTGCGGGGGGTCGACGGTCGTGCGGCGTGCGGTCATCACCAGGTCGAACGTGCTGTCCGGCGTGCCGCGGTAGTTCACGTGGGCCGAGGCGGCGATCACGTTCGCCCCCTCGCGCAGCAGTCCGGACGGCACCGCGAACACGGCGGGGTCGGCGGTCGCGACACTCGTCGAGCGCACCGCGTCGGCATAGGTCGCGCTGGTCGGCGCGGTCGACTGCAGGTGCGAGGTGCCCAGCAGCGTGCCGTTGACCCACACCGCCACCCCGTCGTCGGCCCGGGTGCTCACGGTCACGCCACTGAGCTCGTCGATGTCGGCGAGGGCCACGGTGGTGCGGAAGAGCATCGCGCGGGCGCGGTTGGTGCTCGGCGGCCCGAGGTCGATCGAGGTGACGGCACCGGTGCCCCATCCGAGTGGGGCCCTCCCCGAACCCCACCCGGAATCATCGAAGCCGAGGGTCGTCCACCCGGTCGGCCACGCCTGCGTCGAGTTGCGCCACTTCCACGTCGACCCGCCCGCGAGCAGTACCTCATCCGTGCCGGGTTCCAGGTGGACCGGGAGGGTGAAGCGGCTCCCGGCGTCGGTCTCGTACTGCTGGAGGGTCGGCGAATAGGTGAAGGCGTCGACCGTGCCCGCGGCGGGATCGAACGTGTAGTACCGCAGCCAGCCGTTGCCCCCGTTCGCGCGGCTCTGGTAGTTCGACAGGATCTGGTGCACGGGCGTGCCGCAGGAGTTCGGGTCGGTGCGTCGCGCCTCGCCGATGTCGCCGTCGTGCCAGTGGCCGTTGACGACAAGGAAGATGGAGCAGTTCTGCGACACGAAGTCGTTCCACAGCGTCACCGCGGACACCGGGGTGACGTCGGTGCGGATGACGTGCGTGGCGCGCGTGCCGCCCGTGTTGATGAAGCCGTGCGTGGCGAGGATGACCTTGCGGTCGGGGTGGGCGTCGAGCACGCGCTGGGCCCACGCGAGGGTGTAGGCGGGCGACTCGAATTCGAGGCTCAGCAGCAGCAGCTTCGTGTCGCCGACCGTGAGCAGGCTGTAGCTGTCCTTGTTCTTGCGGTCGATGCCGTCGGGCCCGAACTGGTTCTGCCCCAGGTATCCGCCGTACGACACCGTCGGGCCGTTCCACGAGGCGGCGGAGTACCGGCTCGGCGGGAAGTAGGTGTCGTACGTGCTCGACTCGCCGGTCGTGATGTCGAGGTCGTGGTTGCCCGGCAGCACCGAGTTCGGCACGCCCGCGTCGTCGAGCGTCTTCATGTACCGGCTCGCGCGCTCCCAGTGGTTCACGTTCGGCCACGACTCGACGAGGTCGCCCACCTGGATCACGAACTTCGTGTTGAGCTGTGCGCGGGAGTCGACGATCCACTGCGTCTGCGCGGCCATCGTCTGCTCGTACGTGCTCGACACGGTGTAGCCCTGTGTGTCGGGCAGCACCACGATCGTGAAGGTCTCGTCGGCGGCGGAGGCGACGGCGGGCACGAGCGCGCCGACCAGCATCACGGTCGCTCCGACCACCGCCAGCGCACGACGCCGTGCGCGCGTCCACGTCCCCATGTCGAACCCCAGTCCACTTCGACTGGCTCCGTCTTACACCCGCCGGGGCGGGAGCCACAAGGGCCTGTGGCGCGAGGTCAGGGGAAGAGCTGGTGCAGCACGTCCCAGTCCTCGTCGGCGAGGGCCTGCGTGACCACGGCCTGCCCCTCCGGCGAGACGTCGGGGCCGAGGCGCTGCCACACGACGCGCGCCGCGCCCAGGTCGCCCGCGGCGATCGCGTTCGAGAACTCGATGAACGCGTTGGCGTAGGGGATGGTGGAGGTGCCGGCCTCCGCCCGGAACGGCCCGTACTGGTCGATCCACGGGAGGGCGGGGTCGGGTCGGAGGATCAGCACGTCGCCCGGGTGCACGGTCATGCCGTCGACGTGGTTGTACATCGAGACGGTGACGTAGTCGATGCAGAACCGCTGGCCGATCGCGATCAGGCTGTCGCCCGGGGCGACCTCGTAGGCGAAGACCTTCCCGTCGTCGCCGAGCACGGGGGTGCCGTTCGCGAGGTCGGACGCCCCCATCTCGACGAGGTCGCCGAGCAGCTTCGCATGCGGCGCCTCTCCGTCCTGGGCGACGATGTTGATGAGCGAGTTCGTGGTGCACTCCCCCGGACCGCCCGCGGGCACGGAGACGCCGTCACCGAGATCGACCAGGTCGCCCTCGCCCGGTGCGGACTCCGACTCGTCGACCGCGGCGGGGGCCGGTGCGGGCGCGTGCGTGAACGTCTCGGATGGCGCGGAGACGGCGGAGACGACAGCCGGGACGGCGAGGGCCGCGACACCGGCGACCGCCACCCCCGCGACGACGGCGACGATGGCGCGGGTGCGGTTCATCCCGTCAGCTTGTCAGGATGCGCCCGCCCGCGCCAGCGCGACGGGCCCGGGCGACCGACGTTCCGTGCACACGTCAGTTGAAGTCGCCGCCGGGGGCCATGTCGGCGAAGCGGGAGTAGTGGCCCTGGAACGCGACCGTGATGGTGGCCGTCGGGCCGTTACGGTGCTTGGCCACGATCAGGTCGGCCTCACCCGGACGCACGTCCTTGTCGTACACGGAGTCGCGGTGCAGCAGGATCACCATGTCGGCGTCCTGCTCGATCGAGCCCGACTCACGCAGGTCGCTGATGGCGGGCTTCTTGTCCTGCCGCTGCTCGGGACCACGGTTCAGCTGCGACAGCGCGATCACCGGCACCTGCAGTTCCTTGGCGATGAGCTTGAGGCTTCGCGAGAACTCCGAGACCTCCTGCTGACGGGACTCGACGCGCTTGCCCGAGGTCATCAGCTGCAGGTAGTCGATGATGACCATGCGCAGCCCGGCACGCTGCTTGAGCCGCCGGCACTTGGCGCGGATCTCGACGAGCGTCATGTTCGGGCTGTCGTCGATGTAGAGGGGCGCGTCGTTGATGCGGCCGCGGGTCGCGGCGACCGTGGTCCAGTCGCGCGGGTCGAGCGTTCCCTTGCGCATGTTCTGCAGCGGGATGGCTCCCTCGGCGCTGAGCAGACGCATCGCGATCTCGCTCTTGCCCATCTCGAGCGAGAAGAAGATGGAGGGGAAGTCATGGCCGATGGAGGCGGCGCGCGCGAAGTCGAGCGCGAGCGTCGACTTTCCCATGGCCGGTCGGGCGGCGACGACGATCATCTGGCCGCCGTGCAGGCCGTTGGTCAGCTCGTCGAGCTCACGGAAACCGGTCGGGATGCCCGTCATGGAGCCGTCGCGGCCGTTCGCCGCCTCGATCTCCTCGACCGCCGCGTCGACCGCGACCGTCAGCGGCACGTAGTCCTCGGCGGTCTCCGAACCGGTGACGGAGTAGATCTCGGCCTGCGCGTTGTTGACGATGTCGGTCGCGTCGCCCTGGCCGTCGTAGCCGAGCTGCACGATGCGGGTGCCCGCGTCGACCAGCCGGCGGAGGATGGCCCGCTCCGACACGATGCCCGCGTAGTAGCCGGCGTTCGCGGCAGTCGGCACGATCGAGGTGAGCGTGTGCAGGTAGTCGGCGCCGCCGGCCTTGCTCAGCTCGCCCGTCTTGATGAGCTCGTCGGTGACGGCGACCACGTCGGTCGGCTCGCCGTGCGAGTAGAGCGACAGGATCGCCTCGAAGATCAGCTCGTGCTTCGGGATGTAGAAGTCGGCGCCCTTGAGGGTCTCGATCACGTCGGCCACCGCGTCCTTCGACAGCAGCATGCCGCCCAGGGCGCTCTGCTCGGCGAGGAGGTCGTGCGGCGGGGTGCGCTCGGGCGGACGCTGCCCTCCCAGGCGCTCCTCCGAGATGTCGGCGATCGACACAGTGTTCCCTTCGATGCGACGGTTCCGATGCGGAACTCCGACAGCGGATGACGAGTGGTCGTCGGTGGTTCCACGCCCGCGCGGCGGCCGGTTCCAGACAAACAGGGGCCCCCGACATTCGGTCGCTCGACCACGCTATGAGCGGTCTCCACACGGTGCAACACAGCCTGTGGATAACCATGTGGAGAGCGTGCGGAGAAACGCGGAGTGTCTGTGCAGAACGGGTGTGGATAACCCGGTGGAGTGTGGTGAAGAAGAACTTTTTTATGACGCTTGAACTGGGATTTCTCGTTTCCCCACCCTGTGGATGGAAACGAGCTTAAATCGCGCGTTGAAGGTTTCCCCTGCCGGAGCGACATGTGTAGAACTTGGGGAAAGTCAAGCCGGAAATCCGCCGGGCGCGTCACGATCTGACACCACCCGTCGCGGTTGTAAATGGGCCTGGACAGGGTGGGACCCCGCGAGTATTCTGCTCCCCATCGACACACCCGTATCGATATGGCGTTGCCTTCAGAGGGGGAGGACGACGTGAGCGCTCGAGCGACCCGACGCGGCGTACCCGCCGTCGTTCTCTGGGGTGGCCTCGGCGCGCTCGCGTGGGCCGCACTCACGGTGCTCACCGGTGGCGGATCCGCTCACGCGGACGAGCAGAAGCCCGGCCCGCTCGACTCCCTGACCACCGCGGTCACGCAGACGGTGACCGCCGTGACGGCACCCGTCGTGAACGAGGTCGTCGCCCCGGTCGTGACCCAGGTGGCCGCGCCCGTCGTCACGCAGGTGGTCGCCCCGGTGGTGACGCAGGTGGTCGCCCCCGTCGTCTCGCAGGCGGTCGCCCCCGTGCATGCCGCGCCCGCCGTCGTCGAGACGGTCACGGAGACGGTCGAGAGCGTGCCGGTCGTGGGGTCGGTCGCGGCGCCCGTGCTCGGCACGGTCACGGACGCGACCTCGTCGGTCGTCGACACCACCACCGACCTCCTCGCGGACTCGCCCATCTCGCGCGTGACCGCACCGATCCTCGACGCCGTCGGCCGCCTTCCGATCGTCGGCGGGATCGTCGTCGACTCCGGCGCGTCCGACCTCGTGACCGAGGTGGTGGGCGTGGTCGATGAGGTGACCGGCGTGATCGGCGGCACCGTCGACGAGACCGTGCCGCCCGTGATCGACGGCCTACAGCCCGGAATTCCGCCGGTGAGCGACGGATCGCTCCCCGCCGCCGCGGTGGCTCTCACCTCTGCGTCCGCGCCCGCGTCCGCGCTGCCCGGCGCAACGACGCCCGGCGTGTCCGCCGCGATCTCCGGCGCCTCCGACGAACGCGCCGAGGGGGCCACGCCGCCCGCCGACCCTGCCGCGGGCGATCACACCCCCACGCCCGGCAACGCACCCCCCGGTGCCCCCGCCGCTCCGTCTTCCTCCGCCACCTCCGGCGGAGGCACCCCGTACGCCCACGCTCGCCTCGGCGACGACGGCGTGCTCCCGCTCCGCGCCTGGGAGCGGGTTGCCGGCGCCTCGGACGATGCCCTTCCCGGCTCGCCCGTCGCCGACACCGACGTCTCACCTGACTGACTGACTGTCGCGCCATCCCCGCGGATGGCAGATGCCGTGCTGCGCGCGCACCTCATCGCGTGCACCCATCAGACACCCCAGTCATGTCAGGAGAACCATCATGCGTACTTACGCGAAGCGAGCCCTGTGGGGCGCGCTCCTCGCCGGCGGGATCACCCTGCTCGGCGCGACGGCCGCCAATGCGGCCGAGACATCCGGAGACGACGGACTGCTCTCCGGCACCCAGGCGGTGGCACCCATCACAGCGCCGATCACGGTCGTGGACAACGCGATCTCCGTGCTCGGCGATGCGGTGGCTCCCGCACCGGCCCCGGCTCCGGCCCCCGCGCCCGCTCCGGCACCAGCCCCCGCGCCCGCTCCGGCGCCCGCTCCGGCTCCCGCACCCGCTGCGGAGACGGACGGCGGCTCGGGCACCGCGTCGGGAACCCAGGCGGTCGTGACCGTGAACCTGCCCGTCACCGTGTCGGGCAACGCGATCAGCCTCACCGACGACTCCACGACCAGCACCCCGGCCGCCGCTCCACCCCAGAGCGCGGCTCCCCAGGCCCCTGACGCGGCCGGGGTGCTTTCCCTCGACACCGACGGCATGGACGGTGTGCTCTCGGGCACGCAGGCCCTGCTCGCGGTGAACGCCCCGGTGACCGTGTCGGGCAACTCGCTGTCGCTCCTGGGCGACGCCGAGTCGGCCTCGACCGACGCGGAGGCCGCAGCACCGGCTCCCGCGACCGGCGTCGATGCGGGCACCAGCGGTGAGGACGGCACGGCCAGCGGCACGCAGGTCGTCGCCCCCGTGACGGCTCCCGTGACCGTGACCGGCAACGCCATCTCGCTGCTCGGCGACAGCGCCAGCACCGGCGGCACCGGCACCGGCGCGGCTCCCACCGCACCCGCGAACGGCGGCAGCCCCGCCACCTCGGGTGAGGACGGCGTCGTCGGCGGCTCGCAGGTCGTCGCACCCATCACCGCCCCCATCGGCGTGACCGGCAATGCCATCTCCGTGCTCGACGACGCCACCGCCACCGGCGGCACCACCGGTACCGGCACCACGGCCCCGACCGCACCCGCGAACGGCGGCGCCCCCGCCACCTCGGGTGAGGACGGCACCGCCAGCGGCACCCAGGTCGTCGCCCCGGTGACGGCCCCCGTGACCGTGACCGGCAACGCCATCTCGCTCCTGGGAGACAGCGCCACGAGCGGTAACACCGGCACCGGCGGCACCCCGTCCGCACCCGCCACCGGCGGCACGCCCGCCACTTCGGGTGAGGACGGCACCGCCAGCGGCACCCAGGTCACCGCGCCCGTCACCGCCCCCATCGGCGTGACGGGCAACGCGATCTCCGTGCTCGACGACGCCACCGTCACCGGCGGCACCACCGGCACAGGCACGGCCCCGACCGCACCCGCGGCCGGCGGGATCACCACCGGTGAGGACGGCATCCTCGGCGGCACCCAGGTCACCGCACCCGTCACCGCCCCCATCGGCGTGACGGGCAACGCGATCTCCGTGCTCGACGACGCCACCGTCGCCGGCGGGACCACCGGCACCGGGACCACCCCGACCGCTCCGGCGACCGGCGGCGGGATCACCACCGGTGAGGGCGGCATCCTCGGCGGCACCCAGCTGGGTCTGCCCGTGACGCTTCCGATCACGATCGGCGGCAACGCCATCTCGGTCGTGGGCGAGAGCACCGTGACCGGCCCGGGCACCACGCCCGGAACCGACCCCGGAACCGACCCCGGAACTGACCCGGGCACGGACCCCGGTACGGACCCGGGAACCGACCCCGGAACCGACCCGGGCACGGACCCCGGCACCACCCCCGGAACGAACCCCGGCACCACTCCGGGCGCGTCCGGCATGGCCTGGGCGTCGGGCGCAGCCGTCTCCGGTGAGGCCACCGGTCTCGCCATGACCGGCGGTGCACCGTCGCCCGCGCTGTGGGCGATCGCCGCCCTGCTGCTTCTGGGAGGTGCGGGCCTGCTGCGCCGTCGCACGGCGTAGGCGCTGAGCCCCGGCGGCGCCGGTGTCCTCGGGGGAGGAGACACGGCTCCGCCGGTGCGCGGCAGCGTCCGCTCGTGCGGTGCGTCCCCCGCACCTCCTCTGCCGAGCGCGACGGCCGCGCGACACGCGGATGCCCCGTGGCGAACCGCCACGGGGCATCCGTTCACGCCTGCGCTCAGCTCGTCAGCGCGGGTATCGGCTGACTCGCGTGGGGCTGGTCGCCCAGCTCGGCCTGCAGCTCCCACAGCCGCACCTTGAGCTGCTCGCGCACCTCCGCGTAGGCGGGGTCGTGGTACACGTTCACCAGCTCGTCCGGGTCGGCCTCCAGGTCGTACAACTCCCACTCCGGCGCGAACCGGAACGGCGACGACCCGGGCAGACCCATCCCGTCGCTGTAGAAGTAGATGAGCTTGTGGGCCTCCGTGCGGATGCCGTAGTGCGCGAGCACATGGTGGTTCTCGTCGTCGTTCTCGTAATAGCGGTAGTAGAACGCGTCGCGCGTCGGCTCGTCCGATCCGGTCAGCTGCGGAAGGAAGCTCTTCCCCTGCATCCGCTCGTGCGCATCGACCCCGGCGGCATCCAGGAAGGTCTGCGCGAAATCGACGTTCGTCACGATCTGCTCCATCGGGGCCGCGGGCGCGATCCGCTCCGGCCACGACACGAGCAGCGGCATCCGGATCGACTCCTCGTACATGAAGCGCTTGTCGAACCACCCGTGGTCGCCGAGGAAGAAGCCCTGGTCGGAGCTGTACGTGAGGAGGGTCGAATCCCGCACGCCGTGCGCGCCGAGCCAGTCGATCACCCGTCCGACGTTGTCGTCAACCGAGGCCACGCAGCGCAAGTAGTCCTCCATGTACCGCTGGTACTTCCACAGCGCGAGCTCGTCGGGCGTCAGGTCCTGCGGCGGCTCCACCTTGAGGTCGTCCAGCGTCAGGTGCTCCGCGATGCGCATGGTGGCATGCTTCGCCGCGCTCGCCCGGCCCGCGTAGTCGTCCGTGAACGTGGACGGCACGGGGATCGGATCGCTGTACAGGTGGGCGTGCGCCTCGTCGGGCTCCCACGCGCGGTGCGGCGCCTTGTGATGGATCAGCAGGCACCACGGCTCATCGCCCTCCAGCGACTCGAGCCACTGCAGCGACAGGTCGGTGATGATGTCGGTCGCGTAACCCTTCTCGATGTGCACGCCGTCGGCGGTGAGGATCTGCGGATCGAAGTACTCGCCCTGATCGCGCAGCACCGCCCAGTAGTCGAAGCCCTGCGGATCATGGCCGGGCCCCTCCCCCATGTGCCACTTGCCGACGATGGCCGTGCGGTAGCCCGCCTCCTTGAGCTGCGACACGAACGTCGGCTGGCTCGCGTCGATGGGGGTCACCAGGGTCGAGACGCCGTTGACATGGCTGTACGTGCCGGTCAGGATGCTGGCGCGGCTCGGGGTGCACAGCGAGTTCGTGCAGTAGCAGTGATCGACGCGACGACCGGACTGCGCGATCTCGTCGATGCGCGGGGTCGTGTTCACCACCGACCCGTAGGCGCCGATCGCATGCGTGGCGTGGTCGTCGGTGAGGATCATGAGGATGTTCGGTCGCCGGGCGGTCATCGTGCTTCTCTCTCTGCGGGGCGGTGGTACGCGTCGGTGACGATCTCGGCGGGAGGGGCCGTGAGCCCGGAGAGGTCGATGGGCTCCCAGCGACCGGTCGTCATGGAGCGATAGGCCGCGTCGATCACCGCGTTGTCGATGACGCCGTCGGCCAGGGTCTGCCGCGGCGCGACACCCGCGCGGAAACTCTCGATGAAGTGCGCGAACTGGCCGTGGTAGCCGTACGTGCGCGGCTCGTCGAGCACGGGCCGCAGCCAGCCGCGGGTCGAGCCGGCCTTCTCCCCCACGTAACCGAGCTCCTGTCCCGCGAACGCCGCGAGGGCACCGGGGCCGGTCTCGTCCACGCCGAGCCAGCCGTCCGAGCCATGGATCTCGCGCCGGTTGTCCAGCCCGGGGCGATGCGTCCAGCCGGCCTCGACCTGGGCGACACGACCGTCGTCGAACCGCACGAGCAGGACCGCGTTGTCCTCGGAGTCCACGTCGTCGCGGTCGAGCCGGTCCCCCCACGCGAAGGCCTCCACGGGGGTCGCGCCCTCCAGGAACCAGCGCCCGACGGCGACACCGTGGCAGCCGAGACCGCGCAGCGGCCCTCCGCCCATGCGCGCGATCTCCCTGGCGTGCTTGTGCGGGCTGCCGTGGGCCTCGCGGGCGCGCACGGTGAGCACCCGACCGATGCCGCCCGCGTCGACCATCGCCTTGGCGTGCATGACCGCGGGCGAGAAGACCGCGGTCTCCGCATAGCCGTGCCACACGCCCGCGGCGGTCACGGCGGCGAGGCACGCCGCGGCCTCCGAGCCGCTGCGCCCGAGCGGCTTGGTGCAGATCACGGCCTTGCCCGCGGCGGCCGCCGCCGTCACCGCGTCGAGGTGCGCGTCCTGCGGCACGGCCACGACCACGATGTCGACATCGGCAAGGGCGGCCAGCTCCTCAACGCTGGCGACCACGTCGCGCACGCCGAACCGGTCGGCGAGCTCTCTGCCCCGTTCGGGCGAGCGCGCGGCGAGGGCGACGACCTCGTGGTCGCGCACCTCCGCCAGGGCCCGGAGGTAGAACTCGGCGACGAAACCGGAGCCGACGATGCCCAGCCCGACGGGACCCGTCACGAGCGGTCCTTCATGGCGGCGGCGAACAGCTCGGTGTTGACGAACGACGCCGGATCGGTCATGTCCTCCATGCGACCGGACTGGACGAACACCCGCATGATCGACTCGTACTGCTCGAACGTGGTGCCGTCCTCGTTGTTCGCGAGGATCTCGTCGGACGGCGTCCACCCGGAGATGCTCGCCTGCTGCGTCAGCTGGTCGACCGGGGCACCGGACGCGGCGGAGGCCCACTCGACGACCTGCTCCGTGTCGTCGATGCGGTAGTCGTTCACCTCGGCGTACACCTCGAGGAAGCGCTGCAGGGCGTCGGCCTTGCCGTCGACGGCCTCGTTCGACGCGACCCACGACCCGAGGAACGACGTCTCCGGGAACGAGGCGTTGTCGGCCACCGTCACGGTGTCCGGCACGCTGTCGAGGATCTGCGCGCTCAGCGGCGAGAAGATCGCGGCGATGTCGATCTGCCCGCCGACGTAGGCGCTGACGACGCTCGGCGGGTCGAGCACCACGCGCTCGACGTCGTCGAACGTGAGCCCGGCCTCCAGGAGCGTGAGCGCGAGGATCATCTCCCCCGACCCGCCCTCGGGCACGCCGACGCGCTGCCCCTTGAGGTCTTTCGGATCCTCGACGCCGCTGCCCGGGCGGGCGAGCACCACGTCGCCGAGCGAGGTCTCGCTGGGCACGATCACAGTCGCCTGTCCGGTCGCCGGAAGCCAGGTCGCCCCGGCGCCGATGTACCCGACGTCGATCTGGCCGGCCTGCATCGCCTGGATCTGGGTGGGGCCGTTCGTGAACGGCGTCAGCGTCACGTCCAGCCCGTACTTCTCCCACAGACCCAGCTCGTTCGCGGCGGCGATCACGCCGACGCCGTTGATGCTCGTGTCGATGTAGCCGACGTTCAGGGAGACCGGCTCACGGGCCTCGCCTCCGGCGTCGGACGAGGGGGCCGGTTCGGCCGAGCCCGTGCAGGCGGACAGGGCGATCGTGAGTGCGGTGACGGCCGCGGCGGCGACGGCCGCGCGACGGGTCCGGGTGGGGAAGCGCATCATCGGGTTCCTTACGTGATCGGGTGGGAGTGCGGTGGGTCGTGCGGGTGCGGATCCGCCGGGTCAGGCGGTGGTGGGTTCCGGCTGGTGGTGCACGCCGCGCCAGACGCGGGCGCGGAGGGCGGCGAACTCGGGAGACAAGCGCATCTCCTCGGTGCGCGGGTAGGCGAGCGGCACGTCGATCACCTCGGTGATCCGTCCGGGCCGCGGGCTCATCACGATCACGCGGTTGGCGAGGAACACGGCCTCGTCCACGTCGTGGGTGATGAACACGGCGGTGCGCCGCTCCTGCTGCCACGTCTCGAGCAGGTTCTCCTGCATGCTCACCCGGGTCAGCGCGTCGAGCGCGCCGAACGGCTCGTCCATCAGCAGGATCGACGGCTGCGCGGCATAGGCGCGGGCGATCGCGCAGCGCTGCTTCATGCCGCCCGAGAGCTCCTTCGGCAGCGCGCCGGCGAAGTCGCCCAGGCCCACGAGGTCGAGGTAGTGCTGGGCCACCTGCTCGCGCTCGGCCTTCTTCATGCCGCGGATCCGCAGGCCGAACTCGACGTTCTGCCGGGCCGTGAGCCACGGGAAGAGCGCATACTGCTGGAAGATCACGCCCCGGTCGGGCCCGGGCCCCGTGACCGGTCGGCCGCCCACGAGCACCTCCCCCTCGGTGGGGTCGAGGAGCCCCGCCATCAGGTTCAGCAGGGTGCTCTTGCCACAGCCGCTCGGCCCGACGAGGGTGATGAACTCCCCGTCTGCCACGTCGAGGTCGACGTCGTCGAGGCTGCGGACCGTGCCGCGGCTGGTCTCGTAGTGCTTCGAGACCCCGCGGATCGAGATCATCGCGGTCATTTCCGGACCTCCTGCCAGGCGGTGAGCTTGTTCTCGGCGAAGAGCAGGGCACGGTCCATCGCGAACCCGAGCGCGCCGATGAGGATGATGCCCACGACGATGCGCGGGGTGTCGAGGAACTGCGAGGCGGCCTGCATCATGCGGCCGAGACCGAAGGCCGCCGCGATGAGCTCCGAGGCGACGACCGTGGCCCAGGCCGCGCCGAGGGCGACGCGGGTGCCGACGAAGATGAACGGCAGCGAGGCCGGGACGACCACGCGGAGGAAGATCGTGCCGTCGCTCGCGCCGAGCACGCGAGCCGCGTTGACGAGGGTGGTGTCGACGTTGCGCACGCCCTGGAAGGTGGCGAGCACGCACGAGAGGAACGACGCGAGGAAGATGACGAAGATCTTCGCCGGCTCCCCGATGCCGAGGAACACGATCACGAGCGGGATGAGCGCGAGCGGCGGCACGGTGCGGAAGAACTGCACCCACGGCTCGAGCAGCCCGCGGCCCCAGCGATACCAGCCCATGATGAAGCCGGCGGGGACGGCGACGATCACGCCGAGGAGGAAGCCGATGACGACGCGCTGCACGCTCGCCACGGTGTTCAGCAGCAGGCTGCCGTCGAGCAGTCCCTCCCAGAAGCTCTGCACCACGGCGATCGGCGTGGGGGCGAGCGGGTTGTCGCTGACGACCGCGATGATCCACCACACCGCGATGCCGAGCACCAGGGTGGAGAGGTAGAGCAGCGTCAGCGGTTTCTCGGTGCGGACGGTCGTGCGGCGCGCTCTCGTGGCGCGCGGCACCGAGAGCGTCGTGGTCGCCGTCTCGGGTGTGGCGTCGATCATGGCTCTTTCCCTTCGTTGCGTGGGAGCCCGTTGGTGTCAGCCGACCGGGGCGGTCGGAAGGAGGGGAGGCCCGAACACGAAGGTGTCCAGGGCGATGGTGGCGGCGCCGATCATGCCCGCGTCGGCACCGAAGCGCGGCGGCTCGACGCGGATGCCGTCGCGCAGCACGGGCATGACCTGCTCCGCGAGGGCCGCCCTGACGGGTTCGATCACGACCGGGGCCAGGTCGAACAGCAGTCCGCCCAGCACGATCTGCTGCGGGTTGAGGAGGTTGACCATGCTCAGCAGCGCGGTGCTGAGGTGCCGGACGAGGTCGTCGCGCACCTCCAGTGCCCGCGGGTCGGCGGCCTCGACGGCGGCGACGAAGTCCTCCGTCCAGGTGCGGTCGTCGGGGGCGCGGTCGTCGTCGAGCAGCCCGGCGTCGATCATGCGCCGCCGGAGCACACCATCGCTGACCACGGTCTCCAGGCAGCCGCGGCCGCCGCAGGTGCAGGTGGGGCCGTCCTGCTCGACGCGCAGGTGACCGATCTCGACCGCGCCGTGCGTGCCGCCGCGGTACTCGGCGCCGCCCAGGATCAGGCCGGCGCCGACACCGGTGCGCACGTAGACGAAGGCGAGGCTCTCGAGCCCCTGGCCGGTGCCGTAGCGGGACTCGCCGGCGGCCATGGCGCGCACGTTGTGGTCGAGCACGACGTCGAGCCCGAGGGTGCGTTCGAAGTGCTCGGCGATCGGCACGTCGGTCCAGCCGAGCGTGGGGGCGGAGATGTTCACGCGGCGGCTCGCGTCGACGATGCCGGCCACGCCGACGCCGAGGCCGAGCACCTGCTCCAGCGAGATGCCCGCCGTGTCCATCACCCGCTGTAGCAGCTCGTCCGCGAGGTCGAGCACGGCCTCGGGCGCGGTGGGGACCGGGAAGCGGATCTGCTCGGACGCCACGACGCGCGAGGTGAGCTCGACCACTCCTGCCTGGAGGAACCCGGCGCCGATCTGCAGTGCGAGCACGTGGTGGGTGCCGGTGAGGGCGACGTCGGTGCTCGGGCGGCCGACCCTGGCCTCCCGGGTGGCGGGGATCTCCTCCGCCACGAGGCCTGCGTCGACCAGTTCCACGACCACGTTCATCACGGCGGCGGCGCTCAGGCCCGAGGCGCGGGACAGATCGCGACGCGACAGCGGGCCGTGCGAGCGCAGCAGCTGCAGCAGCACGCGACGGTGGTGCGCGCGGATCGCCGCGGCGTCGAGCCGGACCTCGGATAGTTTTTTTTGCACGTAGCTAAATAAACAGCACGTGCGGAAATCCTGTCAAGAGCGGATCTTCTCCGCCCGCCTCAGAGGATGTCGTCGACCTCGCCGTGCGGGATGATCGCCGCCCGGTAGCGCTCCACGAGCTCGCGCCAGCCGAAGCCCTCCGTGTACTCGTGCTCGTACACCGCCTCCGTGAAGTGCCACAGCAGGTACGGATGCGCCCCGAGCCCGTACAGCGCCCCGTAGTCGCGCGCGATGAAGGCCGCCCGCTCCTGCGGCGTCAGCTCCCGGTCGTCGGCGACCGCATCCGGCCCGGCGCCGCCCGCCAGCCACCGGTCGACGAAGCCCTCGGTGTCGGCGACGTACGCGTTCACGTTGGCCGTGCTCATCTCGACCGCCCGCATGAACTTGCCGATCATGTACCTGCTCACGATGCAGACCTCCACAGGAAGAACGGGCTCGAGGCGAAACGCGACGTGGTGGCCTCCGCCAGCTCGGCCGGGCGGCCCTGCATCGCGGCGAGCGCCGTGACGATGTTCACGTACTGGTAGGTGACGTTGCCCGCCGCCATGATGCGGTCGAACCGGCAGCCGGCGATCGCGGCGTCGAGGTCGCCGTCGCGCATCCACCCGACCGCCTCGGCGTCGAACGCGGGGTCGGGCGAGCCGTTGAACGTGCGCGGCCCTCCGACGTCGGTGGCCATGTGGCCCGAGGTGAGCAGCGCCACCCTGGCCCCGCCGTCCCACGACTCGACCGCGGCGCGCAGGTGATGTCCGAGCGCGGCGAACCGCGCGGCCGAGGGCAGCGGCGGCAGGATGGCATTCGCGTGGATGGGCACGATCGGCAGGTCGAGCTCGGGCCGCACGTACTGCAGCGGGAGGACGAAGCTGTGGTCGAGCCGCCACTCGTGCGACACCGAGAAGTCGATCGCCTCGGGCAGCACCTCGCGTCCGGCGATCTGCGCCGCGAGCTCGGGATGCCCGGTGAGCTCGGCGTATTCCATGCCGAACGTGCGCACCTCATTCTCGTACGTGCCGTGGTACGACGCGGCTTTGCCGACGATGAACGCGGGCGAGTTGTCGGCGAAGAACTGCCGCACGTGGTCGGTGCCGAGCACGATCAGCACGTCGACCTCGGCCTCGGCGATCGCCTCACGGATGCGCCGGAAGTTCGCCTCCACCGCGACCAGGTCGGGCGGATACGGCTCCCGCATCGCGCGCCACAGCAGCGGGTTGTGCGGGGTCGCCGCCGCCAGCACCAGTTCAGCCACGGTCGGCTCCCTTCTCCGCGGTCACAGCCGGAACAGCTTCCGCGCGTTGTCGATCAGGATCTTGCGGCGCGACTCCTCCTTGAAGCCGAGCTCGTCGAACTCCGCCATCCACCGGTCCGCGGTCATCACGGGCCAGTCCGAGCCGAACAGCACCCGGTCGGAGATGAGCGAGTCCGCGTAGCGCACCACCTCGGGCGGCAGGTACTTCGGAGCCCAGCCGGAGAGGTCGAGGTACACGTTCGACTTGTGCCACACCATCGCCAGGTTCTCCAGGTGCCACGGCCACGCCGGGTGCGCGCTGATGATGTTCAGCTCGGGGAACTCGGCCGCGACGTCGTCGATGTAGGGCACGGGGCGGGCGTTCTCCAGCCGGTACCCTCCGCCGCCCGGGGTGCCGGCGCCCGCACCGGGGAACCCGGAGTGGAACATGACCACCAGCCCGAGCTCGGCGCAGGTCTCCCAGATCGGCCAGAACCGACGGTCGTTCGCCAGGAACCTCTGCCGCGACGGGTTCAGCTCGCCCACGCCCTTGATGCCGTACTCGTCGTGCATGCGGCGGATCTCGGCGATCGCCGCCTCGCCCTTCCACGGGTCGATGCCCGCGAAGGCCAGGAACACGTCGGGGTGGTCTCGCTGCGCCCGGCCCAGCAGGTCGTTGGGGGCGCCCTTGATCCCGCTGGTCGTCTCCGAGTCGGAGTTGACGATCACGGCCATCATCCTGCGGTCGCGGTACTGGTCGGCCTGCTCGGCGAACGACACGACCGGCCGCTCCCGTCCGAAGTGCGCGGCCATCTGCGTGTGCCGCGTGCCCATCGCCGCGATGAACTCCTCGGTCTGCGGGTGGGTGTGCACGTCGATCGCCACCAGGTCGTCGATGCCGGGCATCAGGCCGCTCCTTCGTTCAGGGTTCCGGTCGCGATGCGCAGGCCGGTCAGCTCCTCGGTGTCGGCCCCGAGCGCGGGCGCATAGACCAGCTCGGGCCGGCCGCTGCGGTGGAACCGGGTGCTCGGCACCGGCACGCGCACCGCGCCGCCCGGTCCCGCGATCTCCTCGACCAGGCCCATGCTCGCGATCTGCGGGTCGTCGAACAGGTCGCCCATCGTGTTGAGCGGGCCGTGCGGGATGTCGTGCGCGGCCAGGCGCTCCAGCCACTCGGCGCGCGGACGGGTGGCGGCGATCTCCTTGAGCACCGCGTCGAGCTCGTCGTAGTTCCGCACGCGCCCCTCCCTGGTCGCGAACCGGGGGTCGTCGGCGAGGTCGGGCCGCTCCAGCACGTCGAGCAGCCCGGTCCAGAACTTCTCCGGCACCGACATGTGGATCACGAACGCCTTGCCGTCGGAGCCGCGGCACGCGTACGCCTGGGCGCGACGCGGACGCGAGTCCGGCGACGACACCTGCCCGGTCTCCAGGAACGCGGAGGCGGACTCGGTGAGGAAGTCGAGCAGCGCACCCACCATCGACACCTCGACGTGCTCGCCCTCCCCGCTCACGTCGCGGGCGTGGAGGGCCGCGAGCACCGCCTGCACGGCCGACATCCCCGACAGCAGATCGGAGAACGCCGGGCCGAGCGGTCGGATCGTGTCGGCCGGGACGACCTGGCTGTACATACCGCCGGTCGCGGAGATCACGGTGTCGTACGCGGGACGCTTCGCCGAGGGTCCCGTGGGGCCGAAGCCGGTGATGGAACAGGTGATGACGCGCGGGTTGTGCGCGTGCAGGGCCTCCGGACCGAAGCCGAGCCGCTCGGCGACGCCCGGTCGGAAGTTGTCGAGCACGATGTCGGCGTCGGCGACCAGGGCGAACAGCGCCGCCAGCCCCTGCGGACTCTTCAGGTCGAGCACCACCCCGCGCTTGCCCCGGTTGTACGCGGCGAACTGCGGGCTCATGGTCGCTCGACCCTCCCACCGCCGCATCGGGTCGCCCTCCGGCGACTCGACCTTGATCACCTCGGCACCGAGGTCGGCCAGGAGCTTCGCCGCGAAAGGGCCGGAGATGTACTGGCCCAGCTCGACCACCCGGATCCCGGCGAGCGCCCCGGCGCCCGGCAGTGCAGTACTCGTCACGTCTGGTCTCCTCTTCGATACCCGTGGTCAGCGCACATCCACGATCACCTTCCCGTCGCCGGCGCGGGGGAAGTCGCGGTAGGCCGTGGCGATGTCGTCGAGCGCGTACCGGGCGCCCGCGAGCGGCGGCAGCACTCCGGCGGCGGCGAGGGCGAGGGCCTCCGCCACGTCGTCGTACCGGGCGCTCGCGGCACCCGCGAGGCGCTTGCGGCGCAGGTAGAAGTCGCGCGCATCGATCCGCAGGTCGGGGTCGACCGAGGCCGAGCAGAACACGGCCCGTCCACCCCAGCCGAGCGCAGCGACCCCGGCGCTCAGCGTGGGGCCGTGGCCGGAGACGTCGAGCACCACGTCGAAGCCGTCCTCCGCGGCGAGGGCGTCCGCGAGGGCGGCGGGATCGGGCGCGTGCAGGAGCCGCTCGTCGCCGACCGGCGTCAGGGGCCGGCGGGAGGCCGCCACCACGCGGGCTCCCCGGGCGAGCGCGATCGCGACGGCTGCGCGACCGAGCGTTCCGCCCGCACCGGTGACGAGGATCCGCTCGTCGGCGGCGAACGCGGCGATCCGCAGGGCGTTGAGCACGATGGGGGCGCTGTGCACCACAGCCGTGGCGTCGGCAGCGGTCAGGCCGTGGCGGTCGATCGCGTTGCGCGCGGGCACCGCGACGAACTCGGCGGCGCCGCCGTCGCGGTGCACGCCGACGACGGTCTGCGATGGGCAGTCGGCCTCGTCTCCGGCGTGGCAGCGGGGGCACGTGCCGCAGGCGATGTTGGGCTTGACGACCACGGCCTGGCCGAGGCGCTCGGGGTCGACGCCGGAGCCGACGGCGACGATCTCCCCCGCCGGGTCGATGCCGAGGATGCGCGGGAGCCGGGCGTGCGCTCCGGGGCCGACGCCGGCGATGACGTTGAGGTCGAGCTGGTTGATGCCCACGGTCTCGACGCGGATCAGCACTTCGCCCGGAGCGGCCGACGGCACCGCCGACTCCGTGACGGTCAGGCCGTCCAGGTCGTGGCTGCTCAGCACGGCGGCACGCATGGTCACCTCTTCATCGTGGGACTGTTTCGGATACTGTATCCAATTTTCATCGTGGTCGTCCAGACCCCGTTGTCAGCACGATATCGGCCGAAGCATGGACAGCCGGTACCAAATTGGATACCGTATCCCAAAATCCGCGTGAGACGCCCCCCTCACGAAGGGGCGCACGCACTGCCCGAATGGAGAGTCATGCGCACGACAAGAACCAGGCTCGGCCTCGCCGTGGCCGGAGGCGCAGCAGCACTGACGCTGCTCGCCGGCTGCACCTCGCCGACACCCGCACCCGACGGCCCGGTCGACCTCGGCGACGGGGAACCCGGCGCCGCCGAAGACACCAGCATCACGGTGGCCATCCCCTTCCCCGACGTCACGATGTACTCGATGTTCGTCCTCGGCACCGACCTCGGCTACTACGAGGAGGAGGGCCTCACCGTCGAGGTCATCACCGCCGACAACGTCACCGCCGCGGTCGCGAGCGGCAGCGCCGACATCGGCGTGGAGTCCACCGGCACCGTGATCGACGCCATCCGCGGCGGCGTGGAGATCGACCTGGTGTCTGGCCACTACTGCCGCCAGAACTTCGACTTCGCGGCCCAGTCCGACGTGGAGAGCGTCGAAGACCTCGACGGCACCTCGATCGTCCTCGCCGGAACCCCCGGCGACCCGGCCGAGTTCCAGCGGGCACAGGTGCTCGCGGAAGAGGGCTGGGACCTCGAGAGCATCAACGCGGAGGTCGTCTACCCCGGACCCGGCTCCGAATCGTGGACCGAGTTCTTCGTGAACGACCGCATCTCGCTGCAGCCCTTCTACGCCGACGACCGTGCGGCACTGGAAGAGCACGGCGCGAACATCGTCGTGGAGTCGCTGCGCAACTGGGCCAACGACGTGCAGATCGCCGGCACGGCCTGGGTGAAGGAGAACCCGAACTCGCTCGTGCGGTTCCTGCGCGCCACACTCAAGGCCACCGACTTCATGACGGCCCCCGCACCGGGCGAGTTCCCGGAGAACGCGGAGGAGGCGCTGGACATCTACGAGGCCAACGACTTCGACGTTCAGCAGCTCCGCGACTCCGACAGCGTCTGGATCCTCGACGGCCACCTCGCCTGCCCGAACCTGTACTTCGACGCGGACGCCTGGGACACCACGATCGAGACGCAGAAGCTCGAGCCGCTGGAGTTCGACGACGCGCAGCTCGCGCACCTGTTCAAGGCGCAGGAGCTGCTCGGGCTCGACAACGAGGGACCGGCGACGCTCCCCTACCCCTGAGCCGCACGACCCCGGACGAGGCCCCACCGTTGCGCATGGCGGTGGGGCCTCGTCGCGTCCGCGGGTCAGTAGCGATCGCGGGCCTGGAGGATCACGATCTGCTCGTCGCTCACGTAGTACACGAGGCGGTGGGTCTGGTCGATGCGGCGGGACCAGGCGCCGGAGAGCACGTGCTTCAGGGGCTCCGGCTTGCCGATGCCCTCGAACGGGTCACGGAGGACATCGGCGATCAACTGATTGATCCGTCGCAGCGTCTTCCGGTCCTGGCCCTGCCAGTCGGTGTAGTCCTCCCACCCGTGCGGGTCGAAGGCGAGCCGCCTGCTCACTCGTCGATCAGGTCGTGCTGCTCGGACTCACCTCGGCGGGCGCGCTCGAGTGCCGAGAGGAGCCGCTCCGCGCCGACGGGGTTGCGCAGCAGGTAGGCTGTCTCCGTGAGCGCGTCGTAGTCGTCCTTCGACATGAGCACGGCGTTGCCGCGGCGGGACACGACCTCGACCGGAGCATGGTCGTCGTTCACCTGCTGGATGAGACCGAAGAGACTCTTCCGCGCCTCGGTCGCGGAGATCGCCGTCATCTCGTCACCTCCTGAGTGGTACAGAAAAGCGTACCACTCGGCGAAGCGAGAAGGCGGACCCGACCCCCGTCGCGCATGAGACGGGGGCCGGGAGTCGGGGGCGGCGTCAGCCGACGATCTTCCGCTCGTCGTACCAGGGCGCCAGCCTGCGGCGCAGCACCGAGATGAGGAACAGCGTCAGGTTCGCGATGATCACCATCACCACGACCATCGCGATCGCCTCGTCCATGCGGAACTGATACGCCGCGAACTCCAGCAGGTGACCGAGGCCCCCGGTCCCGCCGAGGAACTCGCCGAGCACCTCGCCCGTGAAGCCGAGGGCTGCACCGCGCTGGATGCCGGACAGGCTGTAGGGCAGCGTCGCCGGGAAGACGACCTTCCACCCCAGCCCGATGCCCTTCGCGCCGTATACGCGCGCCGCGTTCACGAGCGACGGGTTCACGGTGACCGCGCCCTCCATCGTGTTCAGCAGGATCGGGAACACCGCGAGCAGGATCACGAGGGCGATCTTCGACTCGCTGCCGAGCCCGAGGCCCAGGATGAACAGCGGAGCGAGCGCGACCTTGGGCGTGGAGTAGAGCACCCACAGGAACGGGGCCACCATGAAGCGCAGCACCGGGGACCAGCCGACCGCGAGCCCCACGACCACACCCACGACGATCGCGATGGCCAGGCCGATGAGCAGGTTCGTGACGCTGAAGCCGAAGGCGCCCCAGAACTCCGGGTCGACCATGAGCCGCCCGAAGGCCACGGCGATCGCGCTGGGCGCGGGCAGGAACGCCTCGGGCACCCACTGGAACCAGGTGACCGCCGCCTCCCACACGAGCAGCACGGCGGCCACGACCGCGATCAGCAGCAGCGTCCACCTGCCCTCGCCAGCGCGCACCACGCGCCGGGGACGCACGATCCGCACGGTGCCGGTGGCCGACATGACGCTCATCGCTTGCCCTTCCTCGTCCACGGCGCGACCCCGCGCTCGATCGCGGTGACCACCTGGGTCATGCCCACGCTCCACACCACGACGAGCGCGATCGCCGCGAACGCCTGATCCGTCTGATACGTGTTGGAGGCGCGGATGATGAGCGCGCCCATGCCGCTCGACGACCCGGCGAGCTCGGCCACGACCATGCCGATCGTGGCGAGCACGACCGCCTGGCGGAGACCGGCGAACAGGAACGGGATCGTCGACGGCAGGTACACCGAGCGGTACAGCCGCAGGCGGCCCGCGCCGTACACGCGGGCGGCGCGGATGATCGACGGGTTCGTGGTGCGCATGCCGGCGGCGACGTTCAGCAGGATCGGGAAGATCGCGCTGATCGTGACGAGGAAGATGACCGGTCCGATGCCGAAGCCGAACCAGGCCTTCGCGAGCGGCTGGTATGCGATCGACGGGGTGGCGTAGATGGTCCAGGCGATCGGACCGACCACGCGGTCGACCGGGAGGGACGAGCCCATCAGCAGGCCGACCGGGATGCCCACGACCACGGCGAGCGCGAAGCCGGTCAGCCACGCCTGCGCCGAGATCCCGGCGTTCGCGGCGAGCGACCCGTTCGCGATGATCTCCCCGAAACCCTGCGCGATCGACAGCGGGGGCGGCAGGAAGACCGGGTTGATCCAGCCCAGGACTCCGACCACGAGCTGCCACAGCAGCAGGAGCACGACGACCTCGACCGCGATGACCGCGGCCTTGCCGCGCGTGCTCAGCCCCGCGAGCCAGGCGGCGACCCCGCCGCGTCCGAGGTTCGGTCCCGTGGCGAGCAGCGCGCTCATTTCGACACCGCTGCCGCCGTGGCCTCGCCCTCCAGCGCCTCCCAGAGGTGGTCGCGGAGTTCGAGGAAGCGGGGATCGTGCTGCACCGACCGCTCGGAGCGCGGCCGCTCGATCCCCGTGGTGATGATCTCCTTGATCGCGCCGGGGTGACTCTTGAACACCACGATGCGGTCGCCCAGGAGGATCGCCTCCTCGATCGAGTGCGTGATGAACAGGACGGTCTTGCCGGTCTTCTCGATCAGCTTCTCGATCTCGTCGCGCATCACCTCGCGGGTGAGGGCGTCGACGGCGCCCAGCGGCTCATCCATCAGCAGGATGCGCGGCTCGGCGACGAACGCCCGGGCGAGACCCACCCGCTGCTGCATGCCGCCGGACAGCTCCCGCGGGTACGACGACTCGAAGCCCTTGAGGCCCACCATGTCGATGGCCTCCTGCACGCGCTCGCGCCAGTCGGCCGTGCGCAGGCCCTTCTGCATCTCGAGCCCGAACTTCACGTTGTCGAACACCGTGCGCCAGGGCAGCAGCGCGTAGTCCTGGAACACGACGGCCCGGTCGGGTCCCGGGCCGTCGACCTCCGTGCCATCCACCAGGACGGACCCGGTGCTCGGCGCGACGAGGCCGGCGATGACGTTCATGAACGTCGTCTTGCCGCACCCCGACGGGCCGAGCACCGTGATGAACTCGCCCTCGAACACGTCGAGGTCGACGTTCTCGATCGCGATCAGCTTCTTCCCCGTGCGCGCCACGTCGTAGCTCACGGAGAGTCCGGTGACCGAGATCAACGGGTCCGTGGCGGAGGGTGCGGTGTCTTTCACGTCAGTCATCGTCGACCTCTCGTCTTGTCGCCGCGCTCGGGTGCGCGGCTTATCGCAGCTTAGGAAGCACCTCGGTGCCGAGGAGCTCGATCTGCTCGAAGAACCGATCGAACTTGAAGCGGAAGTCGAACACCAGGTGCTCGGTGCCGATCTCCTCGAACCGGCGGATCTGATCGACCGCCTCGTCGGGGCTGCCGACGATGAGCTGACCCTCCAGGTCTTCCACGGTCTCGAAGCTGCCGGACGGCGGCTTCACCGCGAACTTCGCCTTGTTCGCCCACGCCAGCAGGCCGGGGATGTTCACGTGCTTGAGCGCCTCCTCGCGGGTGTCCTCGATGGAGGTGGGCGGGATCACAGCGATGGTCGGCATCGGCCGGCCGTTCTCGTCGGTCATCTCGCGCATGGTCTGGATGCGCTTCTCCATCGTGGCCAGACCCGTGCGGCCGGGCATCCAGCCGTCGGCGAACTCCGCCGCGAGGCGGGCCGACCGCGGGGTCGCGCCGCAGTACCAGAACGGGATGCGACCGCCGACGGGCTTGGGCTCGATGGTGACGTTCTCGAACGAGAAGATGCCGTCGTCGTAGGTGACGTCGTTCTCGGTGAACACGCGGCGCAGGATCTCGGCGTTCGAGCGCACCATCTCCACACGGTCCAGGTCGCCCCAGCCGATCGCCTCGAACTCGTGGTCGAACGTGCCGGCGCCGAAGCCGAGGATCAGGCGCGGGCCGAGCAGCTGGGTCATGGTGCCGGCCATCAGCGCCGTCACGAGCGGGTGCCGGAACGGGATGAGCGACCCGGTGCCGAGCTCGATCTTCTCGGTCACCGCGCCGATGGCGGTGAGCGTGGTGAGCGCGTCGTAGAACGTGCGGTTGGGCTTCTCCATCTCGCCGTGCGGCTCGAACACGAGGTGGTCGCGCACCCACACGGAGTCGAATCCGAAGCTCTCGGCGAGCTTCGACCCCTCCAGGAGCTTCTCCTTGCTCGCCTCCTCGCCGAAGTGCGGCAGCAGCAGTCCGAATTTCATGTCAGTTCCTCTCTGCGGCCAGTGCCGCCCTGTCTTCCGCCGAGGCGGCGAGCTTTCCGAAGGCGGGGTCGCCGACGACCTCGCGGTCGACGTACACGTCTTCTCCGCGCACCAGCGTGCGCTGGATGCGGGCGCTGATGGTGCGCCCGTCGTACGGGGTCCAGCCGATCTTCGACAGCACGTCGTCGTTCGTGATGGTCCACTCGTCGGCCAGGTCGGCGATCACGATGTCGGCGTCGGCGCCGATCGTGAGGGAGCCCTTGACGCCCTCCAGGCCGAACTTCGCGGCGGGGATGTGGGCGACCATGTCGATCGCACGCTGCAGGTCGAGCTCGCCCTTGTTCACGGCGTCGAGCATGAGCTCGTAGTAGTACTGGATGCCCGGGGTGCCCGTGTGCGAGCTCCACATCTTGGTCCAGCCGACCTCCTTCTCCTCGCGGGTGTGCGGGGCGTGGTCGCTGGCGGCGATGTCGATCGTGCCGTCCCGCATGCCCTCCCACACGGCGGTGCGGTTGTCGTCGGGCACCCAGTAGCTCAGGGCGTAGGGACCGAGGGTCTCCACGTCGTCCCACGTGGACAGGAACGGCGCCCAGTGGTTGACCTCGCATGTGACGTCGATGCCGTTCTGCTTGGCGCGGCGCACGGCCTCGATCGAGCGCCGGGTCTGGATGTGCGCGATGTGCACGGGGCAGCCGGAGGCCTCGGCGAGCCGCAGCACCACGTCGATCGCGGTGTCCCAGATCACGCCCTCGCGCGCGGCGTAGGCGGAGGCGTAGCCCTGCGGGGTGTTCTCGCCGCGGGCGAGGTAGGCGCCCTCGATGTAGTCCATGAGCGCCTGGTCGTGCGGGTGCACGATGAAGCGCTTCCCGGTCTGGGCGATGTGGTCCATGATCTCGAGCAGGTGCCCGTGGTCGTGGATGCCGGTTCCGGAGGGGTGCGGGTAGTCGCGGCCCGTGTCGACGACCATGTAGATCTTGTAGGCGCGGATGCCGAGGTCGCTCATGCCCGCGATCTCGTCGAACTTCGTCGGGGCGGGGTTGTGGTTCCAGTCGACGATCGACGACTCCTCGTAGCGCCGGAACACGTCGGTGAGGGTGGCGACGTCGGTCGTGGGCGGCTTGAGGTTGGGCATGCCGAACATCGTCGTGACACCGCCGGCCGCGGCCTGGAGGCTGGTCGTGTAGATGTCGTCCTTGTGCTCGTAGCCGGGCTCGCGGGTGTGCACGTGCACGTCGACCATGCCGGGCAGCACGAGCTTGCCGGTGGCGTCGATCGTGCGCGCGGCGTCGATGTCGGTGTCGGCCGCGACGATGCCGGCGACCCGGCCGTCGGCGACGAGCAGGTCGGCGACGACCGGTCCTGCGGGGGTGACGACGGTGCCGCCGGTGATCTTCAGATCGACGCTCATCGCGCGACCTCCTGTTCCTGAACGGATTCTGTCTGGATGGACTCGCCGATCGCGGGCGACGGCGTGGTCCGGTGGATGAGATGCGCGGGGCGCACGTGCGTGTCGAACCAGCCGACGATCACCGGGGTGGTCTGCTCCCAGTACGTGTCGTAGGCGGCGTAGTGCGTGGTGTGCCGCTGCATGATGAGCTGCTTGGGGCCGCGCGCCGCCTCGTACAGCGCCTCGGCGTGATCGGTCGGCGTGGTCGCATCGCCCTCGACGCCGATCACGAGCAGCGGCGTGGTCAGGCGGGCCGCGGCGTCGATGGGGCGGTAGGCGATGATGCCCTCGGCGCACGCGAGCGGCACGGCGGAGGGGATGCGGTCGTCGACGTCGGCCTTGATGGTGGTGGCGCGACGCTCGGCCGTGGGGATCATGATCTCCTCGCGGGGGTGCACGATGCGGCCCTCCCCCGTGGTGACGCGCCGGCGGCGGTCGTCGTCGAGCGACTTCTGGAAGTCGAGCCACTCGTACTCGCTGCGCATGCGGTGCAGCCAGTCCTCGCCGTCGGCCACGGGAACCTGGCTGACGGCGGCCTTGACGCGCGGATCGACGTCGGCGAGCAGCACCGCGTTGCCACCGCCGGTGCCGCCGGTGCCGAACACCCCGATGGCGTCGGCGATCACGTCGTCGCGCGTGGTGAGGTAGGTGACGGCGTTGACGAGGTCCTGTAGCTGCCAGGCGGGCGAGAGGTAGCCGCGGTCGCCGTCGGAGTCGCCGAAGCCGCGGTAGTCGATCACGAGCACCGCGAAGCCGGCCGCGACGAGGGCCTCGTGGTAGCGGACGTAGAGCTTGGCGTCCTTGAGGCCGAGCCAGCCGGGCCCCTGCACGATCGCGCGGTACGGGCCGTCATGGTCGGGGGTCCGCCAGATCGCGGAGATGCGGGAGCCCTCGCTGAAGAACGAGACGGGTGTGGTCTGCATGGATTCCTCTCGGCTGAACGCGGCGTCGCGATCGGGCGATGTGCGCCGCGGCGGTGGGGCTTCTTCATCATGACCCATTTTGGATCCAGAATCCAGTATTGATTGGATCCAGAATCCGAGCTAGCATGACCGCATCGCGCCGACCCGATTGGCCGGCGCCGGTGGTCCCGACCTGGACTGCGACCGCGCACACACCCGCGCCTCCCCGCCCACGTCCTCCGGAGAACCATGACCCCCACCGCCCGCGCGCTCGGCGCCACCCCCGTCCTCGCCCTCCTCCTCGCCGCGGGCCTCAGCGGCTGCGCGAGCGGCCCCGCCTCCCCCGCAGCCGCCGACGCCGACCGGCCCCGTGCGACCCTCGACAACTGCGGCACCGAGGTGACCCTCGACGGACCGCCGCAGCGCATCCTCACGGTCAAGTCCTCCACCCTCGAACTCGCCCTGGCCCTCGGCGCGGGCGACCGCATCATCGGCTCCGCCTTCACCGACGGCCCGCTCCCCGAGGCGCTCGCGGCGGAGGCCGACGGCATCCCCACCGTGTCGGACAAGGTGCCGTCGAAGGAGGCCGTGCTCGAGCTCGAACCCGACCTGGTGTTCGCCGGATGGGAGTCGAACTTCTCGGTCGACGGCGCCGGCGAGCGCGACGACCTGCAGCAGCTGGGCATCGCCACCTACGTCGCCCCGGCGGCGTGCAAGGCGCCCGGCTACATGCCCGACCCGCTCACGTTCGACGACGTGTTCGACGGTTTCACCGAGGCGGGCGAGCTGCTCGGCGAGCAGAAGGCCGCGGCGGCCCTCGTCGCGGATCAGCGGACCGCCCTCGACGCGATCGCCCCCGACGACCGCGGGCTCTCCGCCGTCTGGTACTCGTCGGGCAGCGACCAGCCCTTCGTCGGCGCGGGCATCGGCGCACCGCAGATGATCATGGCGGCCGCGGGGCTGGAGAACGTGTTCGCCGAGGTGCACGACACCTGGACCTCGACCTCGTGGGAGCTGATCGCGGAGGCCGACCCCGACGTGATCGTGCTGGTGGACGCCGCGTGGAACACCGCCGCGTCGAAGCAGGAGCTGCTGGCGTCGAACCCGGTGACCGCCCAGCTCGACGCCGTGCGGAACGAGCGGTACGTGGTCGTGGACTTCCCGGCGACGGAGGCCGGGATCCGCAACGTCGACGCGGTGGCCGCGATCGTCGCGCGGCTCGGAGAGCTGTGAGCGTCGCGGCGGCGCCGCTGCGCACGGCGGCCCCGGCCGCGGTCGCCCGCCCGGCACGGCGACGGGGGCGCGCGGCCTCGGCGACCGCGGTGCTGCTGCTCGCGCTCGCGGGGTCGGTCGTGGCGGCGGTCGCCATCGGTCCCGCCGACATCACGCCGTCCGAGCTGCTGGCGAGCGCGTGGTCGCACCTGACCGGGGCCGCGAGCGGGCTGAGTCCGATCCGCGACGCGATCGTGTGGGAGGGACGGGTGCCCCGCGTGCTCACGGCCGCCGCGGTGGGAGGCGGCCTCGCGCTGTGCGGCGCGGTCATGCAGGCCCTCACCCGCAACCCCCTCGCCGACCCGTACCTGCTCGGCTTGTCGTCGGGAGCGTCCACGGGCGCCGTGATCGTGATCGTGCTCGGCGCCGCCGTGGCCCTGCCGTTCGCGGCGTTCGCGGGCGCGCTGCTCGCCCTCGCGCTCACACTGGGGCTGGCCAGGGCCGCCGGCGCTTCCTCCGCGACCGCCGTGGTGCTGGCCGGGCTCGCGGTGTCGGCGGTGCTCGGCGCGCTCACCAGCCTCGTGATCTTCTGGAGCGCGACGACCGACAGCTACCGCGAGATCCTCAGCTGGCTGCTCGGCTCCCTCGGCGGCGCCGACTGGTCCTCGGTCGCGCTGGCCGGGACCGCCGCGCTCGTGTGCGCCGTGCCGCTGCTGGCGGCCGCCCGCCCGCTCGACAGCCTGGTGCTCGGCGACACCGCCGCCGAGGCGCTCGGCCTGCCGGTCACCCGGCTGCGCGTGCTGCTGTTCGTCTGCACGGCACTGCTCACCGGGGCCCTGGTCGCCGTGAGCGGATCGATCGGCTTCGTCGGGCTGATCCTGCCCCACGCGGTGCGCGCGGTCGTCGGCTCACGGCACCGGGTGCTGCTGCCGGTGTCGTTCCTGGCGGGGGCCGTGTTCCTCATCTGGGCCGACACGATCGCCCGCACCGTGTTCGATCCGCGCGAACTGCCGGTCGGCATCGTCACGGCGCTGATCGGCGGGCCCGTGTTCGCCGCCCTGATGCTGCGCATGCGGAAGGCCAGGGCATGAGCGGGGCGACTGGTGGGCTGAGCGCGCCGGGCGCCGGACCCGCATCCGCTCCGCGTCAGCGCCCACGGACGGCACGCTCGTGAGCCCGGCGACCGACGGCCTCGACGCGCGGCGGCTCCGGTTCGGCCACGGCGACCGGGCTATCCTCGGCGACCTGTCCCTCACGGCGCCCGGCGGTGCGGTCACGGCGCTTCTCGGCCCCAACGGCTCCGGCAAGAGCACGCTGCTGCGCCTGATCGCCGGCACCCTCCGCGGCGAGGTGGAGGCTCTCGCGCTCGACGGGGTGTCGCTGCCCGACCTGCGCCGCCGCGCCCGTGCGCAACGCGTGGCCCTGGTCGAGCAGGAGTGGTCGGCGGCCGAGGGGCTGACCGGACGCGACATCGTGGCGCTCGGGCTGCTGCCCCACCGCGGATGGCTGTCCTTCGACGGCGAGGAGGGCGACGCCGCGGCCGTGCACGACGCCCTCGTCCGCGCAGGGGCCCTCGCCGTCGCCGACCGCGACGCCGCGACGCTCTCCGGCGGCGAGCGCCAGCGCGTGAACCTCGCCAGGGCGCTCGCCCAGCGCCCGTCGCTGCTGCTGTGCGACGAGCCGACCAATCACCTCGACATCCGCGCCCAGCTCGACGCGCTCGCACTGCTCCGTCACCTCGCCGACGACGGCATGACCGTGCTCGCCGCACTGCACGACCTCAACCACGCCGCCGCCTTCGCCGACCGCATCGTGGTGATCGCGGACGGACGGGTTCAGGCCGCGGGAACCCCGGGCGACGTGCTGACGCGGGAGCTCATCGCCCGCGTCTGGCAGGTCGACGCGCAGGTGCTGTCCCGCGCGGGCAGCGGCCGCCCGCTGGTCGTGTTCGACCCCGAGCCCGCCGTGCTGCGGTGACCCCGCGCGTGCGTGTGCTCAGGCGGAGCGGGGGCGGAGGACCGCCAGCGAGCGCAGGGCCCAGCCGAACAGGATCGACAGCACGCCGATGCCCATCGCGAACGCCGCGACGCCGAACGACACCACGGAGGTGAACAGGGACGCCCGCAGGAACGAGGCGTTCATCAGGGTGGCCCGCACCGGGTCGTCCATCGCGAGCTCCGCGTAGGTCTTGCCGTCGGACGCCTCGAGCGCGTGGTGCTGGATGATGTCGGCCTGCACGTAGGCGGTGAGCGGTCCGGCGACCGTCTGCCCCTGGAAGGCCATCGCGTCGTCGGGGATCGTGATGTTCTCCGCCCGCAGCTGCGACGACACCATGATCCAGACGACGATGCCGGCGACGATCAGCACGATGCCGCCGACGATGCCCAGCACGCCGACGACCTTCACGATCCGTCTCCTGCCGTCGTCGGGGTGACGGACTTCGGTGGTCTCGGTCGCTTCGCTCATGGCCGCTCTCCTCGCCTCGGGGACTGCGCCTCCAGGCTAGGGCCGGGGCCGCTGCGCCTCTCGCGGCACGGCCGGAAATAAGCCGGGTGATTCCCCGAGTGCCTCCCCGAGAGCGGCCGCGGCGAGGGCGGCGGCGGTGTCGAGGTCGCGCATCCACAGCGGGTGCACGGGCGCGGGCAGCCCCCGCGCCTCGAGGTCGGGCGCGAGAGGGGCGTCTTCCTCGCCGATCAGCCACGCGTCGAGCAGGCCGCCCGTGGCACGGGGGCCGTAGTGCCGTCCGACCGCATCGGCCGTGGGGGGAAGGCCGACCGCGGCCAGGCACGCATCGGCCATGCCCCGCACGGGGGATCCCGCGATGATCGGCGACACCCCCACCACCCGACCGGAGGCCGCCCGCACGGCCGCGGCGAGCCCGGGCACGGCCAGGATGGGCCCGAGCGACACGACGGGGTTCGACGGGGCGAAGAGCACGGCGTCGGCCGCGGCGATGGCCTCGACCACGCCCGGCGCCGGGGTCGCGCGCTCGATCCGCGGGTTGTCGAAGCGCTGCGCGGGGACGGTCGCCCGGTGGCGCGTCCACCACTCCTGGAAGTGCATGCGCCCGAGGGTCGTGTCCACGTGCGTGTCGACCTCGGTGTCGGTCATCGGCAGCAGCGCGACCCCGAGCGGCCAGCGCGACGCGAGCCGCGCGACGACCTCGGTCACGGTCGCGCCCTCGTGCAGCCACCCGGTGCGGGCGATGTGCGTGCCGAGGTCGAGGTCGCCGAGCGTGAACCACGGCCACCCGGCACCCCAGGCGTGCAGCTCGGCGGCGGTGCGTTCGGATTCGCCCGCCCGGCCCCAGCCCCGCGCGGTGTCGTTGACCCCGGCGAGCGCGTAGACCATCGAGTCGACGTCGGGCTGGAGTCGCAGGCCGCTCAGCCACAGGTCGTCGCCGGTGTTCGCGATCACGGTGATCCGGGCGCGCGTGCCCCCGGCGCCGTCCGGCCAGCATCGCCGTGCGGCCTCGCGCACCCCCACCGTGAACTTCGCGCCGCCGACGCCCCCGGCGAGCACGACGATCCGCGGGGCGGCCTCGGGCCCGGGTTCGACGTCGGTCGAGGCGGCCGCTCCGGCGACCGCATCCCCGCGCGCCGACGGGGTCGCGGACGAGGCGGGCTCAGCCCGCCCGACACCGACGCCGGACGGGCCGGGGTCCTCCGGCCCGGTCATGATGCCAGCACGAGACGTGGGGCGAGGAGCGCCGCCGTGCGCGGACCGAGACCGCACCGCCGGGCGGCTCGGAGGTGATCGGCGTGGTCGAGGTCGCGGCGCAGCCCGCTCAGCACGGGGAACCCCACCTCGGCGAACCCGGCAGCGCGGTGCGCGGCGGCCGAGTCGTCGCCGAAGCAGGGCCGCAGCGGCACGTCGGCGCGGGCGGTCGCGAGCACGGTGCCGGTGCCCTCCGCGTCGGGCACGAAGGCCCGCGGGTGGGCTGCGGCGTAGTCGAGCGCCCGGGTGAGCTCGTCGGGCAGCAGGGCCGGGAGGTCGCCGAGCAGCACGGCCCGCGGGAGCCGCGTCGACGCCGCAGACACCCCCTGCGCGATCGCCGCGGTCAGTCCCTCGACGCGGTCGCGCACGATCCGCACGCGGGGCACCGGGAGCAGGGCGGCCGCGGTGACCTCGTCGCTCGTGACCACCACGACCTCCGCGACCCGCGGGCACAGCGCGGCGGCCTCGACCGTGTCGAGCGCGATCGCCCTGGCGAGCGGCTCGCGGTCGACGCCCGGGAGCCGCAGTCGCGTCTTCCCGAACTCCGCCCGCTTCACCGGGATCACGACCACCCACTCCCGCGCCGGGGCGTGCGGTGACGCACCGGCACGCAGACCGCCCGTCATGGCCGCGCCCTCACCCGCGCAGCCGCGGCGCGATGTCGCGCTCGAACAGCTGCAGGAACCGGCGCTGATCGTGACCGGGCGCGTGGAAGACGAGGTGGTTGAAGCCCCAGTCGATGTACTGCTGGATCTCGGCGGCGACCGCGTCGGGGTCGTTGCCGACGATCCACCGCTTGGCGATGGTCTCCAGGGGCAGCGCGTCGGCGGCCTTCTCCATCTCGACCGGGTCGGTGATGTCGTGCTTCTGCTCCTTCGACAGCGACAGCGGGGACCAGAACCGGGTGTTCTCCAGCGCCGCCTCCCTGGTCTCCTCGTACGACAGCTTGATCTCGATCATGCGGTCGTACGTGTCGAAGGAGCGCTCGGACTGCTCCAGGCCCTCCTTCACGGCGGGCAGCAGCTGGTCGACGTAGAGCTCCTGGCCCTTGCCCGACGTGCAGATGAAGCCGTCGCCCGCGCGGCCGGCGTAGCGGGCGACCATCGGGCCGCCCGCGGCGATGTAGATGGGGATGCCGCCCTCGGGCCGGTCGTAGATGGAGGCGTCGTGCGTGGAGTAGTACTCGCCGTCGAAGCTCACGCGGTCGCCCGACCACAGCGCCCGCATGAGCCGCACCGACTCGCGCAGGCGGGCGTAGCGCTCCTTGAACTCGGGCCAGTCCTGCTCACCGGCGCCGCGGAACCCGGTGGCGATCTCGTTGAGCGCCTCGCCGGAGCCGACCCCCAGGATCACCCGGTCGGGGTACAGGCAGCCGAGGCTCGCGAACGCCTGGGCGAGCACCGCCGGGTTGTAGCGGAAGGTGGGGGTGAGCACGGACGTGCCGATGCGGATGCTCGACGTGCGCTCGCCGACAGCCGCCATCCAGGTGAGCGAGAACGGCGCGTGACCGCCGGTGTGCCGCCACGGCTGGAAGTGGTCGCTCGCGAACACGGACTGCATGCCGTGCGCCTCGGCCGCGACCGAGATCTCGACCAGCTCACGCGGGTCGAACTGCTCGGCGCTGGCCTTGTATCCGAGGGTCAGTGTCATGTCGCATCCTTCTGTTCGGGTGGGGAGAGTTCGGCGCGCGCGGCCGCATAGCCGTCGCGGTAGCCCTGGTCGAGCGCCTCGGCGGTGCCCAGCCAGAAGAGGTCGCGGTCGGCGCCGCGCACGATGCTCGACGCGCCGGGCAGGTCGAGCGGACCCACGAGGTCGCCGCGGCCGCGCACGACGGCGACCGGGTTCCCGCTGGCCTTGCCCTTGACGAGGTCGGCGGCGGCGGCGAGCTCGTCTGCGACGCACGGGGTCGTGACGCTGAGCACCTTGCCCGCCTGGTCGGTGGTGCCGCGGAGGTCGGCGACCATGTGCACGCCGCCGCCGCCGATCGCGACGTCGGTCTGTCCTTCGCGCCAGGGCCGCCCGAGGGTGTCGCTGAGGAGCACACCGACCTCGGCCCCGGTCGCGGCACGCAGCCCCGCGGCGAGCGCGCGGGCGGAGCGGTCGGGGTCTTCGGGCAGCAGCAGCACCCAGCCGTCGGGGGTGTTGCTGGCGTCGACTCCGGCCGCCGCGGCGACCATGCCGAGGCGGTTCTCGACGATGCGCATGGTGTGGCCGTCGTGGGTGCGGGAGGCGACGAGGCGCACGGTCTCCGCCGTGATCGCGGCCTCCCGGTCGGCGGCCTGCACGTAGCGCCCCTCCGCCTTGGACACGATCTTCGACGTGACGACGAGGATGTCGCCGTGCAGCAGTTCCACGCCCGTGGCGAGGATGAGCGCGACCAGGTCGTCGCCCGGGCGCACCTCGCCCATGCCGGGGAGGGCGAACACGTGCAGGCCGGGGGCGGTCATGCGCGCACCTTCGGCAGCACGTCGCGCCCGAAGACCTCGAGCCACTCCCGCTGGTTCGGCCCCACGTTGTGCAGGTAGATGCGGGTGAAGCCGAGGTCGGCATAGCGCTGGATCTGCGCGCGGTGCACGTCGGGGTCGGCGGAGATCAGCATCGACGCGCGCATGTCGTCGGGAGTCACGCCGCGCACGAGCTGCTCGAAGTCGTAGGGCGAGCGCACGTCGCCTCGCCGCATGCGCAGCGCCGCGATGGGCCACTCGGCGTGGGCCTGGGCGAGCGCCTGCTCCTCGGTCGGCGCCCACGACAGCGGCAGCTGGAGCACGCGCGGCAGGGTGTCGGCGTCGCGCCCGGCCTCCCTCGCGCCCTCCGCGAAGCGTGCGAGCAGCGGGGCGAGGCGCTCGACCTCGGCCGCGACCGTGATGAGGCCGTCGGCGTTGCGGCCGGCGCGGCGCGCGGTGACGGGGCCCGCCGTGGCGACGAACACCGGGGGCGCGGCCGGGGGCATGGTCCACAGCCGGGTGGACTCCATGCGGAAGTGCTCGCCGCGGTGGCGGGTGTCGCGGCCCGCGAGCGAGGCGGTGAAGAGCTTGCGGATGATGTCGACGGCCTCGAACATGCGGTCGATGCGCTCGGCGGGCTCGGGCCAGTAGCCGCCCGTGATGTGCTCGTTCAGCGCGTCGCCGGAACCGACCCCGAGCCACGCGCGGCCGGGGTACAGGGTGGCCAGCGTGGCGGCGGCCTGCGCGACCACGGCCGGGTGCGTGCGGAACCCGGGGGTCGTGACGCCGGGACCCAGGTCGCCCGTGGTGTGCGCGCCGATCGCGCCGAGCATGGTCCACACGTGCGCGGAGGCCCGGTGTCGCGGGAGCCACGGCTGGAAGTGGTCCGTGGCCATGATGCCGCGGAACCCGTGGGCCTCGGCGGCGATGCAGTTCTCGATGACGGCGGAAGGCTGGACCTGCTCCAGCATCGCGGCGTACCCGATGTGCATGGCCCCTCCTCTCGCGTCGTCGCTGTCTCCATTGAATGGATACTGGATCCAAAAGTCAAGCGGCTAGCTGTGGGATTGAGATTTGTTGCTCCCGGGGTCGGCGCCATGCGTTTGGCGTCGAGCACAAAAGCGTGGGTGGCGTGCCTGAACACACCACCCACACCCTCGTCATTCGTTGACCGAACTACAGCCCCTCGTCCAACGCGCCTCCATTCGCACGATGCCGAGTTCGTCGCTGGATGAAACGAACAACGCCGCGCACGAGAATGAAGGCGACAGCGAGAATCGCCGCGACGACCAGCAAGCTGATGATCAGCCCCGACCAGCTGAAAAGTGACGCGTCCATCTTCGTACTCCTTACGGCAGCGCAAACGACCCGGAGGTGGTGTATACGTAAGACCGACAATCCATCTGCATGTACGCTACTGCGCCCGTCACTCTTCCGTTCCGGGAGAACGACCAACTACTCGCCCCGCTTGGTGAGGTGGCGCTGTAAGACTTCGAGTAGATCAGTCCGACAAACGGCCAAGCAGCCACCGCCCCGAATGCATCTGCCTTCACCGAACTCGTGATCTTGGTCAGCGCTTTGCCACCCGTGCGCTTGGTCGTCCACGAAACGCCCCAGTTGGCATCCACGAGATTGATACCACCAGTAATGCGGCCACTAGCGTTCGCTGTGGCGCCAGCCCCCGATCTTGTCACGTTGAACGATTGATTGAGGTTGTACAACGCAGCGGGGACGATGCGGGCTTCGGCACCGCCGTATGCCGCAGCCTCGATCGCGGGTGAACTGGCACTTGCGGGAGGCTCCGCGTCTATCAAGTACGCGCGCATGAACTCAAGGTCCTCAGCGCTCAGTGGCTGTCCCACTGAATAGTGGTCGGCTAGTGCATCTTTTCGTTCCTCAACTTCCGCCCTCGACAACGCCGTGTTCTCGTCGAACGTCACGTCGGTCTGGTCGATAGGAGTCGTGTTCTCCTCATAGGCTTCGGCGGCTTCACCCGTCAGAGTCGAGGCCTCACCGCCGGCTGATACGGCCTCTATGCCGCTCGAGGCCTCGGACGTCAGAGTCCCGTTGAGGGTCGAAGCCGGCCGGGCCGAAGCGGAGCCAGCGATGTAGCCCAGCGACCCGGTCGCGAGCAGGCTCACCGCCACACACGCGCCAAGCGCAATCCGCCGATTCTGATGTACACGCACAGTTTCTCCATCCATCGCGCTCACCGTGAGCAGCCGACCCGCCGCAGCTCAAGCTATGACGCGCATTCGAACCTGTCTGTCCGCCGTTCGGGGGACTCGGCTTCAGGAGAGGCTGACGCCGCAGAGAGTTCCCCGTCAAACCGCAGGAGCTCGTCGATGCAGGCTCAGCAGTATTCCGTCACTAAGCACGAACTCGATGCCCGGAAGGCCGGGCCGATACGCGGCCGCGGTACTCGACCCGTCCTCTTTCGGAGTCACGCCCTCCGCCATCCGAGGAGGGCGGCAAGACCGATCGTCCAGGAGACAGCCGACGCGACCGACCCGCCTGTACCGCCCACTCAGCGGCGACGGCGCTGCACGGCGAGGGTCACGGTGGCGGAGTCGGCGGGGGCGGGCGCCGCGGCGGCGAGGTCGGGGAGGCCGGCGGCGACGGTCTTGCGCGTGCGACCGATCGCGCGGCGCGACAGCACCCACTGCAGGCCGTAGCCGATCGCGAACACCATGAGGGTGAAGATCAGCGCCATCGCGGCACCCTGATCGGGTGCGTAGAGCTGCGCGGACCGCGGGTTGATCATGGCGTAGATGTACATCGACAGCGGACGAGACGACGGCGTCGCCAGGAACGCCGGCAGCGTGAACTCGTTCGTGCCGAGGATGAACATCTGGATCCACACGGCCATCACGGTCGGCATCAGCAGCGGCGCGATGATGCGGCGGAACCCCTGGAACCTGCTGGCCCCGCTGGTGAGCGCCGCCTCCTCCAGCTCGGGCCTGATCTGCAGCGTCGCACTGTACGACGAGCGGTACGCGATCGACACCCGGTACGAGTAGGCGATCACGAGCGCGAACAGCGTCCCGGCGAGCGGGATGTAGGGGTTCAGCACCATGAAGGTGAGGAACATCGCGAAGCCGGCGATGGTCGCGGGGATCGCGACCGACGACGACGCGAACAGGTCGAGCGCCTTCATCCACCCGGTCTTCTTGCTGCGGGCGATGCCGTACGCGAGCACGGTCGCGAAGACCACCGCGATCGTGGCGCTCCCGCCCGCGATGAGCACCGTGCGCCCGAGCGACACCCAGAACTCGGAGTCGGCGAGCACCACCCCGAACGCCCCGAAGTCGGTGCGGCTCAGCATCGCGTCGATCGAGAACGCCACCGGGTACGGGGTGATCGCCGCCCACAGCAGCGCGAGCAGCGGCAGCACCGCGGTCAGCAGCACGAACACGGCCACCAGCACCATGACCGGGATCTTCCACGGCCCCATCCGCATGGTCGACGGCCGGAAGCCCTTGCCCGACACGGAGGCGCGGCGCTCCGCGTTCCTTGTCGCCCTCAGGTACACCGCGAACGCGATCGTGGTGATCACCAGGAACACCAGGCCCCACGCGGCGGCGAGGCCGTACTGCGGCAGCTCCCCCGCGTTCGAGCTGATCAGCGTCCACAGCTTCAGGGCGAAGATGCTGCGCCCCGACTCCTGGCCGAACAGCAGCGGCACCTCCAGGCTGCCGAGGCCGAGGATGAACGTCAGCACCGTCACCCCGAGCAGCCCCGGCCACAGCATCGGCAGCGTCACCCGCCGCAGGGTCTGCGGCCATGACGCGCCCGACACCCGCGCCGACTCCTCGAGCGACCCGTCCATGTTCGTCAGGATCGGCACGATCATCAGGTACGGGAAGGTCACGTTGGTGAGCGCCTGGATGACGATCATCGTCGGGAACGCATACGGGTCGATCGGCACGTCGCTCGCGAACGGCAGCAGCCGCAGCAGCTGGTTCAGCACACCCGACTCGGGCGACAGCATCAGCAGATACGCCTGCGCCTTCACGATCGGCGGGATGATGTACGGCACGATCACGAGCACCGAGATGAGCCGGCGCCACGGGGCGTCGGTGCGGACGGTGACCCAGGCCAGGCCGAACGCCATCAGCAGCGTGAGCAGGGTCGAGCCGCCGACGAAAGCCCCGGTCGCGCCGAGCACGCCCCAGAAGTCCTCGCGCAGCTGCCACAGGGTGACGAAGTTCTCGACGCCCCACTGGGCGGACGAGACCCCGAAGGGCAGGAACGGACCACGGAACGCGGTGATCACCTGAACGATCAGCGGCACCGCGAGCAGGAGGAAGATGACGATCCCGGAGACGACCATCGCGATCGTCATCGAGGTGGGACGCCGGCGTCCCGTGGTCCGTCGTGCCTGGAACATGGTTATCCGTTCAGCGCCTTGTCGGCCGCGTTGATCATGGCCTGCCAGTCGTCGCGGGTGTCCTGCGTCTCGGTCTCGGCACCGCTGTCGAGGCCGAGCAGCAGCGCATCGGCGTTCGTCTTCATGAGGCCCGTGGCCTCTCCGAAGGTCGCGGCGGGGAGCCCGGCGAACGGCACCTGCGTGCTGGCGAAACGCTCGTCGGTCATGCGCAGGTGGATCCAGTCGGGGTCGAACGCGTTCCAGAGGGTCCACAGCGCGGCGCCCGGCTTGTTCTTCGCGTCGGAGTTGACGCCCGAGAACTGCGCCCACACCCCGGAGTGCTCGAACGGCGCCACCTGCAGCGACGGGTTCGGGTTGAACAGGGTCTGGTTGAGCGCGACCGGCACGTCTCCGCTCGACAGCGGGGCACCCTGGTCTTCGAGCAGCTTCATGGTGCCGGACGACATCAGCTCGTCGATCAGGTCGAGCATCGCGTCTTCGCCCTCGGCCATGCCGTAGCCCGCGAAGACCACCGCGTTGTAGCCGGCGACCGACACCTTGCCGGTGTACTCGGGGGCGAGCAGGCCGTCGAGCGACGCCGGGACCTCCGCGATCTTGTCGGTGTTGTACTGCAGCAGCGAGCCGTTGATGCTGTCGGGCATGAGCTCGGGGGCACCGAGGGTGAGGTATTCCTCCGGCACGCCGAAGCTCTGCCAGTCGACCTTCTCCCAGAAGCCCTCGTCGTACATCGCGGCCATCGAGGTGATCGATCCGGAGACGACGTCGGTGTTGCGCGACCCGGTGGCCTTGGCCGAGATGATCGCCGACGACAGGTTGTAGGTGAGGCCCCGCGTCTCGACCTTGATGTCGGGGAAGCGCTCGTTGAACTGCGCGATCACGTCGGGCGACAGCTCGTACCAGTCCCAGATGACCAGGGTGCCGCCGTCCTCCTCCTTCGCCTGCTCGTAGAGGGCGTCGAGCTGCTTGTCGATCTCGGGCCAGTAGTCGTCGTAGAAGTTCTCGCAGCGCGTGATGGCTCCGACGTCGACCGCGTCGCACGTGGCCGCGGCGGCGTCGCCCTTCAGCGAGCTCTCGCCGTCGCCCGCCTCGGCCTGCGTGCCGCAGCCGCTCAGGGCGAGTGCGACGACCGCCGCTCCGGCGACGGCTCCCAGTGTTCTCTTCATGATCCGAATGTCCTCTCTGACATCAGGTGCGTGATCTCGGGTGTGGTGCGGGTTGCGTCATGCGGCCAGCACGCGGCAGGCGTGCGGGACCAGTTCGAGGAAGACCCTGCCGCCCTCGGGGGGTGTCGCCAGCGGAGCTCCGCGGCCGACGATCGTGCCGACCGTCTCGCCGCCGGCGAGCACCTCGGCCTCGTACTCGACGATCTCGCCGAGGAACTCCACCCGCACGATGCGCACGGGGACGACGTTGGGGCGCTCGACCGCGGTCTCATGCCAGCGCACCGCCTCGGGCCGCAGCGTCAGCGTGACCTCATCGCCCGCCGTCACCCCGTCGGGGACGGGCGTGTGCAGCCGGGTGCCGAGTGCCTCGACCACCGCGTCACCGCTGCCGTCGCGGTCGACCACACGGGCGGGCACCATGTTCACGCGGCCCACGAAGTCCGCCACGAAGCGGTCGGCCGGCTGGTCGTAGAGCTCGCGCGGGGCGGCCTCCTGCACGATGCGGCCGCCGTTCATCACGGCCACCCGGTCGGACATCGACAACGCCTCGGACTGGTCGTGGGTGACGTAGAGGGCGCTGATGCCGAGGCTGCGCTGCAGGCTGCGCAGCTCGTTGCGCATGGTGTCGCGCAGCTTCGCGTCGAGGTTGGACAGCGGCTCGTCCAGCAGCAGCAGCCGCGGACGGTGCGCGAGCGCGCGGGCGAGCGCGAGTCGCTGCTGCTGCCCGCCCGACAGCGCGGTGGCGGGGCGCTGCGCGAGGTGGTCGAGCTGCACGAGTTCCAGTGCCTCCATCGCGCGCTTCTTCGCCTCCTGCTTCGGCAGCCGGGAGCCGGCGACCTGGAGGGGGAAGATCGCGTTGGCGAACACGGTCATGTGCGGCCAGATGGCGTAGTTCTGGAAGACCATGCCGATGTCGCGCTTGTCGGGCGACACGTGCTGGGTGCCGGTGGACAGCACGCCCCCGTCGAGCGAGATGACTCCGCCGTTGCTGCGCTCGAGCCCGGCGACGCAGCGCAGGGTCGTGGTCTTGCCGCAGCCCGACGGCCCGAGGAGGGAGTAGAACGTGCCGGGCTCGATCGTGAACGTGACGTCCTTCACGACGGGGACGGCGGCGCCGTCGAGCTCGTAGTCCTTCTTCAGGGCGTCGACGACGAGTCGTCCGCCCCCGGCGTTCGCGGTCATCGGCGTCCTCTCCCGGGCCCCTGTTCTGGATTCTGGATCCACAATCATCGCTGCCATCATCGTCCCTCTCCCGTCGTCGCCGCCACCGGCTGCGGGGCGGCGGGTGCACCCCACGGCCGCGGCCTCACGAAGAACAGCACCACGAGCGCGCACACCCCGAAGGCCACGGCCGACAGCAGCAGCGACTGCGACATCGCCCGCGCCAGCCCCGCGCCGTCCTCGTCAGACAGCACACTGCCGGGGTGGATCGCACCGGGCACGAACCCGCGGATCTGCGCCGCCAGGGTCACGTTCATCAGCACGGCCAGCAGGGCGGAACCGATGACGGAGCCCATCTGCCGCGTCGTCGAGTAGACCCCGGAGCCCGCCCCGGCCTGCGTGTGCGGCAGGTTGCGCGTGGCGGTCGAGGCCAGCGGCCCGAACATGCCGGACACCCCGACCCCGAGCAGCGCCGACGGCAGCAGCAGCAGCCAGAACGGCGCATCGAGCGTCATGGTCGCGGCGTACCAGGCCATCGCGACCGCCGAGATCGTGAACGCGGCGAAGGTCACCCAGCGCGGTCCGACCCGGTCGCTGAGCTTTCCGACGAACGGCCCGAGCACCCCGGACACCACCGCCATCGGCGCGAGCATGAGGGCCGCGAGCGTGGGGTCGAGGCCACGGGCGACCTGAAAGTAGAAGGCGAGCGGCACGGGCATCGCGGTGATGCCGACCCCCACCAGGAAGATCGTGGCGTTCGCGACGGAGAAGTTGCGGTCGCGGAACAGGGCCAGCGGCATCAGCGGCTCGGCGCGGCTGACGCGCTGCCACACCACGAACAGCACCAGCAGCACGACGCCCGCGGCGATCAGCCCCCACACCGTGACCGGACCGGCGATCACACCCCAGTCGTACACCTCCCCCTCCTGGAGTCCGAAGACCAGGAGGAAGAGCCCGGCACCCGAGAGGATCACGCCGAGCAGGTCGAACCGATGGGGGTGGCCGTCCAGATCCGGCACCAGCCGCCACGCGACGACGAACGCCACCACGCCGACCGGGACGTTCACGAAGAAGATCCACTCCCAGCCGACCGTGTCGGTGAGCACGCCGCCCAGGATCGGCCCGACGAGCGTCGCGAGGCCGCCCACGGCACCCCACGCCCCCATCGCCTGGCCCCGGCCGCGCGGCGGGAAGACGCGGGCGATGATCGCCATCGTCTGCGGCGTCATCAGCGCGGCGCCGAAGCCCTGCACGGCCCGCGCCGCGATCAGCATCTCGATGCTGCCGGACAGGCCGCACGCGAGGGAGGCGAGGGTGAACAGCACGAGTCCCGCGAGGTACACCCGCTTGGGGCCGAACCGATCGCCGAGGCGGCCCGTGATCAGCAGCGGCACCGCGTAGGCGAGCAGGTACGCGCTGGTCACCCAGATCACCGTCGTGAGGTCGGCGTCGAACGCCGCGAGGATGACCGGGTTGGCGATCGCCACGATCGTCGTGTCCACGAGGATCATGAAGAAGCCGATGCACAGGGCCCACAGGGCGGGCCACGGCCGGACTGTCTGCGTCATGAGCTGCTTTCGGGTGGGGCGTCACGGGGGGCGGGTGGTCCGGGGTCCGTCCTGTTCGCCCCCGAGTGCAGGACGGACGCCGGAGTTCCGGGGGCCGGGGTCAGCCGTCGGCGGAGGGGATCCCGGTGACGGGCTCCCCCAGCAGCGGCGTCGACACGGCGTAGATGCCGTGGTTCGCGAACAGCCAGATGAGGTTGCGGTCCCACTCGACGAAGATGCCGTGCACGGGTGCGGCGAGATCGTCGTCGTCCTTCAGTCCCATCGGCGGCACGAAGTAGGCGCCCACCTTGGGGTCCTCGGGGTCGCGCACGTCGAAGATCTGCAGACCGGCGGCGTAGAACGCGTACGGGATGACCCCGCCGTGCGGCGTGCCGGTGTTGGTGAAGTAGCCGGAGCGCTTGGGACCGAACGAGCCGCGGCGCTGCGCCCAGTCGGTGAAGGCCGCCTCCGCGGGCGGCGTGGGCCGGGGCAGCGTGCGCACGACCCGCGGGTTCGTCGGGTCGCTCACGTCGATCTGGTAGATCTCCTTGGCGGGCTCGTAGCAGTCGGTGTTCATCGGATAGCCGGAGACGTAGACGTACCCGGTCTCCTCGACCTGGGTGGTGTCGACGTTGTCGCCCTCGGTGCCGGCGACGCTCGTCGGCAGCGGGCACCAGCCCACGTGGTGGATGTCCGTCGGGTCGGAGACGTCGAGCACGAAGAAGCCCTGGCCGCCCTGCGCCGCGTAGCCGTACTTCCAGCCCGACTCGACCGAGCGGGGCAGGAACACGCCCATGCGCGAGCCGAACCAGGAGGTCTTGTTGTTCCAGCGGTCGTTGTCGGCCAGGTACGGGGAGTCGTCCTCCTCGCCGGCACGCGAGCCGGGCACCCACCAGGTCGACAGCAGCTCGGGCTTCGCGGGGTCGGACACGTCGTAGGCCGCGTGGCCCGCGGTCCACAGCGTGGTGCGGTACGGCTGGTTGGTGAAGGTGTTGTCGGGCGCGGTGGCCACGAACAGGTACTTGTCGCCGTAGTACACCGGGAGGTCGAGCACGCCGTTGCCCTCCTGGATCTCGCCGGGCGAGTGGTTCGGGTCGGTCGACACCTCGGTGAGCAGCGTCCACTCGCGCGGGCTCGGGCCGTCCATCCGCCAGGTGCGGAAGCCCCGCAGGCCCTCCCACTCCTTCAGCTGCCCCTCGACCGTGTCGTCGAGCCACTTGTTGGCGACACGCCCCTGGAGGAAGTACCGCGGGGTCTCGCTCGCCTGGATCGCGATGTACGCGCCGAGCTCCTGGTTCCACTGCACGGTGGTCGCGCCGAACTGCGGGCGGGGGTCGCCCCAGCCCCACTGCTCCTCGTCGACGATCGTGAGGTCGCGCGGGTCGGTGATGTCGTACAGCTTCCAGTGGTTGCCGCCGCCGTAGTGCAGCATCAGCCGCCGCCCGTCCCAGTCGTAGATGCACTGCCACGAGTGGCTCGTGTTCACCACGATCGGGTAGAACGCCTCGGCCTTCGCGTTGAGCGTGTAGGTCTCCGGGTCGCGGTAGTCGAGCTGGCCTGGCCAGTCGACGAACACGTCGCGCGGGACGGAGGGGGTGTGGGCGGGCGGCAGGAACGTGCCGTCGGGCTGCATGCCCCACGTGGAGGGGTCGGGATCGGCCGGTTCTCCGGCGACGCGCTCGAAGTCCTCCGGACGGTACTTCTTCGCATCGGGCACGTAGGGAGAGCCGGCCATGTCGCCTCCATTGGCTGAATCGGGTGGGATCGTCACGACGTCGTGTCGTCCCCCTCAGATTCACCCGGTGCCGCGATGCTGTCCAATATCCATACGGGTCAGAGCCATGACCATCCGGGCATATCAGCCGAGGGGTCGCGGCTCCCCCTCCGTGTACTCGCTTTCCAGGGCCGCGAGCCGCGCGCCCTCCTCGCGCAGGTGCGTCAGCAGGGCGGTCGCGGCGGGCGAGGGCGCCCGGTCCTTGGGCAGCGTGACGCCGACCGAACGCCGGATCGAGCTGAGCGGCGTGGGCAGGATCCGCAGCTCGCGGTCGTCGACCGCGATGAACATCGGCAGCGCCGCGATCACGTCGGTCGAGATCAGCAGCGTGCGCAGCGTCAGCATCGACGTGCACTCCACGCGGTCGGGAGGCAGGGGCAGCCCCTCGTGGAAGAACACCGCCTCCAGCTCCGCGCGCAGGGCGGTCTGGGCCACGGGGAAGATCCACGGGTAGGAGATGAGCTCCGCGAGCGAGTGCGCCTTGGCGCCACCGAGCACCGGGTGCCCGGCCCGCGCGACCAGGCGGATCGGCTCGAGGTGCAGCCGCTCCTGCTCCAGTCGCACCGGCACCGTGGGCGACAGCCGCCCCACCGTGAGGTCGAGGTCACCCGCGAGCAGCAGCTGCTGCAGGGTGTCGGGCGTACCCTCGCGCACCACCACCGTGAGCCGGGGATGCTCGGCCTTCAGCCCCGCGATCGCCCGCGGCAGCAGCAGGTTCGACCCCGCCAGGTGCGTGCCGACCGTGACCGTGCCCAGCTGCCCGGACTGCAGCAGCCGCACCTCCTCCCCCGCCGCCCGCAGCTCGGCGAGCACGGACCGGGCCCGCTCGATGAACGCGTGCCCGTACGGCGTCGGTCTGACCCCGCGCGGCAGGCGCTCGAACAGTGCGACCCCGAGCACCTCCTCCACCTCGCGCAGTCCGCGCGTGACGACGGGCTGGGTGATGTGCAGCGACTCGGCCGCGCGCACGAGCGTGCCCTCGTCGGCGATCGCGGTGATGAGGACGAGGTGCCGGATCTTGACCCGGCCGTCGAGCAGTCGATCGGTGACCATGAGCGGGACTATAGCCGTGGGGGCATGGCAGTGCATCAAGAGAGTATTTGTCGGCATCCCTTCGACGTTCCTAGCCTGAGCGCATGCCTTCCGAGACGATGACGCCTCCCCGCCCTGCCGCCGAGCAGGGCCGGGCGCCCCGCGCGATCCACAACCTGATCGCCGGCGAGCGCGTCGAGGGCATCGGCTCGTTCGCCAAGATCAGTCCGATCGACGGCACGCTGATCGCCGAGGTGCACGAGGCCGGGGCCGAGCAGGTCGACCGTGCCGTGGCTGCCGCCCGTGCCGCGTTCGACGGACCGTGGGGTCGCATGACGGTGGCCGAGCGCGCCCGCCTGTTGCGGGGCGTGGCCGACGCGATCGACCGCCGCGCCGACGAGCTCGTGGCCGCAGAGGTCGGCGACACCGGCAAGCCCGAGTCCCTCGCCCGCGACCTCGACGTGGCCAGGGCCGCCGCGAACTTCCGCTCCTTCGCCGACACGGTCTCCGCCACCGGGCTCGACTCGTTCCTCACCGAACTGCCCGACGGCCGCCGCGCCCTCAACTACGCGGTGCGCAAGCCCCTCGGCGTGGTCGCGGTGATCGTGCCGTGGAACCTGCCGCTGCTGCTGCTCACGTGGAAGCTCGCGCCGGCCCTCGCCACCGGCAACACCGTGGTGATCAAGCCGTCCGAGGAGACGCCGTCGTCGGCCACGCTGCTCGCCGAGATCCTCGCGGAGGCGGGGGTGCCGGCCGGGGTGGTGAACGTGGTGCACGGCTTCGGCGCGGGTTCCGCGGGCGAGGCCCTCACGAAGCACCCCGGCATCGACGGCGTGACCTTCACGGGCGAGTCCTCCACGGGCTCCGCGATCATGCGGGCCGTCGCACCGCGCGTGCGTCCGGTGTCGTTCGAGCTCGGGGGCAAGAACGCCGCGCTCGTGTTCGCCGATGCCGACCTCGACGCCGCGGTGGCCGGACTCGCCCGCAGCACCTACCTCAACACGGGCCAGGTGTGCCTGTGCACCGAGCGCATCTACGTCGAGCGGTCGGTGTTCGACGACGTGGCGGCCGGGCTCGCCGAGCACGCGGGGCGGCTGCGCCTCGGTCGGCCGGAGGACCCCGCGACCACCACGGGCCCGCTGATCTCGCAGGCGCACCGGCAGAAGGTGCAGTCGTACTTCGACCTCGCGGTGTCGGAGGGCGCCACGGTGCTCGCGGGTGGCGGGGTGCCGACCCTCGGCGACGGACTCGACGGCGGCTCCTGGATCGAGCCGACGCTGTGGACCGGGCTCGACAACAGCCACCGCACCGTGCGCGAGGAGGTGTTCGGCCCGGTCGCCGCCCTCATCCCGTTCGACAGCGAGGAGGAGGCGATCCGGCTCGCGAACGACACCGACTACGGGCTCGCCGCCGTCACCTGGACCACCGATCTCACCCGCGGTCACCGCGTCGCCCAGCAGATGCGCACGGGCATGTCGTGGGTCAACACCTGGTACCTGCGCGACCTGCGCAGCCCGTTCGGCGGCGTGGGGCTCTCCGGCATCGGTCGCGAGGGCGGCCACCACTCGCTCGAGTTCTACACCGAGCCGACGAACGTGTGCGTGCAGCTGTGACCCGGCTCCTCGATACCGAGGCCGTGCGGGCCGCCGACGAGCGGCTGCGGCGGGCGGCCGAGACCGGTCGCCCGTGCGCTCCGGTGCGCGACCTGCTCGGCGACACCGACCAGGACGCCGCGTACGCCGTGCAGTCGCTCGGCATCGCCCGTCGCGTGGACGGGGGCCGGCGCATCGTGGGGCGCAAGATCGGCCTCACCTCGCCGGTCGTGCAGGCGCAGCTCGGCGTGGACAGCCCCGACTACGGCGTGCTGCTCGACGACATGATCCACGCCGACCGGGAGCCGCTCGACCTCGGGCGCTTCCTGCAGCCGCGCGCCGAGGCCGAGGTGGCGTTCGTGCTCGGGCGCGACCTCGACTCCCCCACCACGACCGTCGCCGACGTGCTGCGGGCGACGGAGTTCGTGCTGCCCGCGATCGAGGTCGTGGACTCCCGGGTGGCGGGATGGGACATCCGCCTCACCGACACCATCGCCGACAACGCCTCCAGCGGCGCGGTCGTGCTGGGCACGACCCCCCGCCGGCTCGACGGCTTGGATCTGACCGCGCTCGGCATGACGCTCGACCGCGACGGGCGCCCCGTCTCGACCGGCAGCGGCGCCGCGTGCCTGGGCAGCCCCGTGATCGCGGTGGCCTGGCTGGCGCGCGAGGTCGCCCGGCGCGGACAGCCGCTGCGCGCGGGCGAGGTGATCCTGTCCGGGGCGCTCGGGCCCATGGTCGACGCGACGGCCGGCGTGTTCCGCGCCCGGCTCGACGGACTCGGAGAGGTGCGCGCCGACTTCCACGGCACGGCCTCCGGCACGACGACGGAAGGGGCGGCGGCATGACCACGGGAATCGCCATCATCGGCTCCGGCAACATCGGCACGGACCTGCTCATCAAGGTGAAGCGGCTGTCGACCACGCTGCACGTGGTGGCGATGGCCGGGATCGACGAGCACTCGGACGGCCTCGCGCGGGCCCGCCGCCTGGGTGTCGCCACCACGCACGAGGGGGTGGACGGGCTGCTCGCGATGCCTGAGTTCGCCGATGTCGAGCTGGTGTTCGACGCGACCTCGGCCGGCGCGCACTCCCGCAACGACGCCCTCGTGCGCAACGCCGGACGGCTCATGGTCGACCTCACCCCCGCCGCGATCGGCCCCTATGTGGTGCCCGTGGTGAACCTCGACGCGCACGCCGGGGCCACCAACGTGAACATGGTCACGTGCGGCGGGCAGGCGACCGTGCCGATGGTGGCCGCCGTGTCGCGCGTGGCCCCGGTCGCATACGCCGAGATCGTCGCCTCGATCGCCTCGAAGTCCGCGGGACCCGGCACCCGCGCGAACATCGACGAGTTCACCGAGACCACGGCCCGCGCGCTGGAGGTGATCGGGGGCGCCGAGCGCGGCAAGGCCATCATCGTGCTGAACCCCGCCGACCCCCCGCTCATCATGCGCGACACCGTGTACTGCCTGGTCGAGGGCGACCCCGCCACGCTCGACCGCGACGCCGTCCGCACCTCGGTGACCGACATGGTCGCCGCGGTGCAGGGGTACGTGGGCGGCTACCGGCTCGCGCAGGACGTGCAGTTCGACGCGGTCGACGAGGGGTACGTCCCCGCGCTCGACCGGGCGTTCCGCGGCACGCGCGTGACCGTGCTGCTGGAGGTGACCGGCGCCGGGCACTACCTTCCGGAGTACGCGGGCAATCTCGACATCATGACCTCGGCCGCCCTGCGCACCGCCGAGCGACTCGTCGCCCGACGGACGGGGGTTCCCGCATGACCGGCTCGACTCCGCGCGTGTACGTGCAGGACGTGACGCTGCGCGACGGCATGCACGCCATCGGCCACGGTTACACGACCGACCAGGTTCGCGACATCGCCCGGGCCCTGGAAGCGGCGGGCGTGGATGCGATCGAGGTCGCGCACGGCGACGGTCTGGGCGGGTCCAGCGTCGCCTACGGGCACGGCGCCCACACCGATTGGCAGTGGATCGCGGCGGCCGCCGAGGTCCTGGACCGGGCGGTGCTGACGACCCTGATCCTGCCCGGCATCGGCACGATCGACGACCTCGCCCGCGCCCGCGACCTCGGCGTCGCGAGCGTGCGGGTCGCGACGCACTGCACCGAGGCCGACGTCGCGATCCAGCACATCACGTGGGCGCGCGAGCACGGCATGGACGTGTCGGGGTTCCTGATGATGAGCCACCTGAACGATCCGCGCGGGCTCGCCGAGCAGGCGCGGATCATGGAGCAGGCGGGCGCCCACTGCGTGTATGTGACCGACTCCGGCGGACGCCTCACGATGCACGATGTCGCCGCGCGCGTGGACGCCTATCGCGACGTGCTCGACCCCGCGACGCAGATCGGCATCCACGCGCACGAGAACCTCTCGCTGAGCGTCGCCAACAGCGTGACCGCCGTCGAGCACGGCGCATACCGCGTCGATGCCTCGCTCGCGGGCCAGGGCGCCGGAGCGGGCAACTGCCCCGTCGAGGCGTTCGTCGCCGTCGCGGATCTGCTCGGGTGGGAGCACGGCTGCGACCTGTTCGCCCTGCAGGACGCCGCGGAGCAGCTCGTGCGTCCGCTGCAGCGCCGTCCGGTGCGCGTCGACCGCGAGACGCTCACTCTCGGCTACGCGGGCGTGTACTCCAGCTTCCTGCTGCACGCCGAGCGCGCGGCCGCGAAGCACGACCTCGACGCGCGGGACATCCTGGTCGAGCTCGGACGACGGCGCATGGTGGGCGGCCAGGAGGACATGATCGTCGATGTCGCGCTCGACCTGGTCGCCGCGCGTTCCGCGGGGGCGGCCTCATGAGCACCGACGCGGTCTACGCCGCCGCTCTCGACACCGCCCAGCGCACGGCCGCGCCCATCAACCAGCTGTCGCCCACGGAGGAGGTCGACCTCGCCACGGCCTACGCCACGCAGCACGCCCTCATGGCCCGACGGGTCGCCCGCGGCGAGCACATCACCGGGGTCAAGCTCGGGTTCACGAGTCAGGCCAAGGCGCAGCAGATGGGTGTGCACGACGTGATCCTGGGCACCCTGACCGATGCCATGCGCCTGGACGACGACGGCGTGTTCGCGCGGCGGTCCGCCATCCACCCGCGCATCGAGCCCGAGGTCGCCTACCTCCTGCGCGCCGACCTGGACGCATCCGCGGTCGACCGGCCGCTGTCGGAACTGGTGGCCGCGGTCGCCCCCGCCCTGGAGATCATCGACTCCCGGTACCGCGACTTCCGCTTCAGCCTCGCCGACGTGGTGGCCGACAACGCCTCCGCCGCGGCCTACACGATCGGCCCCTGGACGCCGCTCGACCGCGCGGGCGCCATCGACAACCGGGCCGTGCGGCTCGAGGTCGACGGCCGCATCGCCGCGACGGGCTCGACCGCCGCGATCCTCGGCGACCCCGGTCGCGCCGTCCTCGCGGCCGCTCGACTCGGCGCCCGCCACGGCTTCGTGCTGCGGGCGGGCATGGTGCTCCTCGCCGGGGCCGCGACCGCCGCGGTTCCCCTGCCCGACCGCGGTGTGGTCGAGGCGACGGTCACCGGTCTGGGCGGCGTCACGATCCGCACGGACGACGGTTCCGCGTCGTCCGGCCCGAAGGGCGCATCATGACCGAGTCCCGCGGCATCCTCGTGGAGGGCAAGGCCACCCCGCGCGGACGCTTCCCGCACGCCAAGCTCAGCGGCGACCTCGTGTTCGTGTCGGGCACCTCCAGCCGCCGCCCCGACAACACGATCGCGGGCGCCGAGGTCGACGAGTTCGGGGCGACCCGGCTCGACGTCGCGGTGCAGACCCGCGCCGTGATCGAGAACATCCGCGCGGTGCTGGCCGCCGCGGGCTGCGACCTCGACGACCTCGTGCAGGCCACGACGTTCCTGGTCGACATGAACGACTTCGCCCCCTACAACGCCGTCTGGGCCGAGTACTTCGACGAGCAGGGCCCGGCCCGCACCACGGTCGCCGTGCACGCCCTGCCGCATCCGCACCTGCGCCTCGAGATCCAGGCGATCGCGAGGCGCCCCGACCGCACCACCCCTGCCACTCTCGAGGAGGAGAAATGAGCACCATCCCACCCGTCATCGACTTCGCCGCCTGGATCACGGAGAACGAGCACCTCCTGAAGCCGCCGGTCAACAACAAGGCCGCCTGGACGCCGATGGGCGACTTCATCGTGCAGGTCGTCGGCGGCCCCAACCAGCGCACCGACTTCCACTTCGATCCGTACGAGGAGTGGTTCTACCAGTACCGCGGCAACATGCACGTGAACATCCAGACGGAGGACGGCCCGCAGCGCATCGACATCCGCGAGGGCGAGATGTGGCTGCTGCCCGGCAACGTGTTCCACTCCCCGCAGCGCCCCGAGGAGGGGTCGATCGGCATCGTGATCGAGCGCATCCGCGAGGAGGGCACGCTGGAGAAGTTCGCGTGGTTCTGCCCGAACTGCAACACCAAGGTGCACGAGGTCGAGCTGCAGGTGCGCGACATCGTGGAGGACCTGCCGCCGGTGTTCCGCGAGTTCTACGACAGCGAGGAGGGGCGCACCTGCCCCGAGTGCGGCACCGTCCATCCCGGCAAGGGCTGACGCGGCGTTGGGCACGATCGACGTCCACACGCACTTCGTGCCGAGCGCCTGGCCCGACCTGTCCACGCAGGTCGGGCCGGGGCTCTGGCCGACCCTGCGCGTGGACTCCGAGCGCGAGGCGATGATCATGCTCGGCGAGTCCGAGTTCCGTCGCATCGGCGACGACTGCTGGGATGCCGAGGTGCGCCTGGCCGACATGGACGCCGACGGGGTGGAGATGCAGGTGGTCTCCCCCACTCCGCTGTTCTTCTCCTATGACAAGTCGGGAGACGAGGCGGTGAAGGTCGCGCGCCTCTTCAACGACCTGGCGCTGGAGATCTGCGCCCCCGCACCCGATCGGCTCATCCCGTTCGCGCAGGTGCCGCTGCAGGATCCGGATGCCGCGTGCGTCGAGGCCGACCGCGCGATCGCCTCCGGTCACGCCGGGGTCGAGATCGGCAACCACGTCGGTGACCGCGACCTCGACGACGCCGGTATCGTCACGTTCCTCCAGCACTGCGCCGAGCGCGGGATCCCCGTGTTCGTGCATCCGTGGGACATGGCCGGCTCGCCGCGACTCGATCGCTGGATGGCCCGCTGGCTCACGGGCATGCCCGCCGAGACGCACCTGTCGATCATCGCGCTGATCCTCGGCGGAGTGTTCGACCGCGTTCCGCCGTCGCTGCGGCTCGCGTTCGCGCACGGTGGCGGCTCGTTCGCGTTCTGGCTCGGCCGCTTCGAGAACGCGTGGCGGCAGCGGCCCGACGTGATCGGCGTGAGCGCACAGCCGCCCTCCGCCTACCTCGACCGGTTCAGTGTCGACAGCGTCGTGTTCGACCCGGCCGCACTGCGCCTGCTCGTCGACACGCTCGGCGCCTCGCAGGTGATGGTCGGCAGCGACTACCCGTATCCCCTGGGCGAGCGACCGGTCGGCGACGTCGTCCACCGCTCCGCCTTCCTCGACGACGCCGAGAAGACCGCCATCCTCCGCGACAACGCCCTGCGCTTCCTCGGCCGCTGACCGCACGACCCGAACGGACCCGCCCCATGAGCACCACGACCCCGCCCAGCGCCACGACCCGCCCCGCCCTCGACCGCGCCACCTGCGAGGCGCTCGACGCCTCCGATCCGCTCGGGTCGTTCCGCGACCGCTTCGTGCTGCCGGAGGGCGTGATCTACCTCGACGGCAACTCCCTCGGCGCGCTCCCCCGGCACACCCCGGCGCACGTGCAGCGCGTGATCACCGAGGAGTGGGGCACCGGGCTCATCCGCAGCTGGAACGACGCCGGCTGGTTCGCGAAGCCGCGTACGGTCGGCGACCGGATCGCCCCGCTGATCGGCGCCGCGGAGGGCGAGGTCGTGCTCGGCGACTCCACGTCGGCGAGCCTCTTCCAGGCCGTGGTCGCGGCGGTGCGCATGCGGCCGGGGCGGCGCGTGATCGTCGCCGAGCGCGGCAACTTCCCCACCGATCTGTACATGCTGGAGGCCGTGCAGGAGCTGCTCGGCGGCGGCGAACCCCTGGAGCGGCGGCTGATCGCCGACGACGGCCCCACGCTCGACGACATGCTCGACGACCACGTGGCGGTGGTCGTGCTCACCCAGGTCGACTACCGCACCGGGCGGCTGCACGACCTGGCCGAGGTCACGCGCCGCGTGCAGGCCGCCGGGGCGCTGGTGGTGTGGGACCTGTGCCACAGCGCCGGGGCGCTGCCGATCGACCTGAACGCCGCCGGGGCCGACTTCGCGGTGGGCTGCACCTACAAGTACCTCAACGGCGGCCCGGGGTCACCCTCGTTCCTGTGGGCCGCGTCCCGCCATCACGCCGCCGCCCGGCCCGCGCTCACCGGCTGGCACGGCCACGCCCGTCCGTTCGACTTCACGGTGGACTACGCCCCGGCGCCCGGCATCGAGCGGTTCCGCGTCGGCACACCGCAGCTGCTGTCGGTCGCGGGACTGGAGGCGAGCCTCGACATCTGGGACGACGTCGACCTGGAGCTGCTGCGCGAGAAGAGCCTGCGGCTGACCGAGCTGTTCCTGTCGCTCGTCGACGCGCGGCTCGCAGAGCGCTGGGGCATCGTGTCGGTCACACCGCGCGAGTCGTCCCGCCGCGGCAGCCAGGTGTCCCTGCGCCACGACGACGGCTATGCGGTGATGCAGGCCCTGATCGAGCGCGGGGTCATCGGCGACTTCCGGGCGCCCGACCTCATCCGCTTCGGGTTCACCCCGCTCTACACCTCCTACGCCGACGTGTGGGATGCGGTCGACGTGCTGCACGACGTGCTGGAGACCGAGGTGTGGCGCGAGCCCCGCTTCGCGCGCCGCGGCACCGTCACCTGAGCAACGGGCGGTCCTGCGCCTGCGGAGCGGTGTGTCGGCGGAGTCGCCCGCCGCGAGTCGTGCGCCGCGTCAGGAGTTGTCCGCGCCCTCCGCGGCCGCGTCGTCGAGCAGGGCGATCACGCCGTCGCGCACCTGGGTCAGGTGGGCCTCCAGCACGCCCAGCGCCTTCTTCGCGTCGCCGGCCGCGACCACGTCGACGAGCTCGGTGTGCGAGTGGTCGTGCGAGCCCGCGGGCCCCAGCCGCCACCCCAGCACGTAGCGCCCGAGCTTGAGCCGCAGCTGCTCGATCATCTCCCACAGCAGCGGGCGGGCCTGCGCGTCGTACAGGGTGGCGTAGAACTCGGTGCGCGCCTCGACGAACTCGCCGCCCTCGGAGATGTCGTCGGCGGTCTTCGCGAGCTCCCGCAGGCGCTCGACCCGTTCGGGCGTGATCTCCGCCATCGCCAGGCGCAGCGCCTCCTTCTCGAGCAGCATGCGCAGGTGGTAGACCTCCCCGGCCTCCTCCGTGGACAGTGCCCGCACCATCGCGCCGCGGCGTGCGTGGAACACCACGAGCCCGTCGGCCTCGAGCTGGATGAGGGCGGAGCGGATCGGGAGGCGGGAGATGCCGATCGATTCGGCGAGGGTCTCCTGGCGCAGTTTCATGCCGGGCGGGAGCGTGCCATCGAGGATCGCGTCGCGGATGATGTCGTACGCCATCGCGCCGACCGACCGATACCCGGCCCCGTGTCGCTGGGCGAGCTTCTGCAGCGCATCGGCGCGATCCTTCGCAGACGCGGCCGCGTCCCCTGACTTCACCATGGGTCAGAGGCTATCGGATCGAAGCCCTCAAACTCTGCATTCTGGATCCAAGATCACCGAACGCGTCGCGGCCGGAGAACGACGAACGCCCCCCGTCCCGGAGGACGGAGGGCGTTCGACAGACGTGCCTTACTTGGCGGCGACGACCTGCAGCGTGATGACCGCGGTGACGTCCTCGTGCAGACGCACGGTCGCCTCGTGCTCACCGGTCGCCTTGATGGGCGACGTGATGTGCACCTTGCGCTTGTCGATCGCACCGAGACCGGCGGCCTCGACCGCGTCGGCCACGTCGGCGGTCTTGACCGAGCCGAAGAGACGACCCTCCTTGCCGGCCTTGACCGCGAGGCGCACCTTGGCGGCCTCCAGCGAGTTCTTCAGGGCCACGGCCTCGTCGCGGTCGTGGATCGCACGCGCCTGGCGTGCGGCCTGGATCGACGCGACCTGCTTCTCGCCACCGCGCGTCCACGCGGTCGCGAAACCCTGCGGGATGAGGTAGTTGCGGGCGTACCCGTTCTTGACCTCGACCACGTCACCGGCGCTACCCAGCCCGGCGACCTCGTTCGTGAGAATCAGCTTTGCCATCTCAGTACCCCTTACCGGCCGGCGCCAGCGTAGGGCAGGAGCGCCATCTCGCGGGCGTTCTTGATCGCCGTGGCGATCAGACGCTGCTCCTGCACCGACACACCGGTGATGCGACGGGCGCGGATCTTGCCGCGCTCCGAGACGAACTTGCGGAGGGTGGCGACATCCTTGTAATCGATGACACCGACCCGGATGGACTTCGCGGGGGCGGCGTTCTTCGCGCCCTTCCGCGGCTTGCGGCGGTCGCCGCTCGACTTTCCAGCCATTGCTCTTCCTTAGTGATGATGATCGGACGCTGCGCGCACGCGCGCATCCGGAGAATTGATCAGAACGGGGTGTCGTCGCCGAAGCTGCCCGGAGTGCTCCAGGCGTCGGCGCTGGTCGACGAGCCGGGCGTGGACCACGGCTCCTCCGACACCTGCTGCTGCTGCGGACGGGACTGCCCGCCACCGCCACCGCTCGAGGCCGCACGGGTGACCTGCGCGGTCGCGTACCGCAGCGAGGGGCCGATCTCGTCGACCTCCAGCTCGATCGCGGTGCGCTGGTTGCCCTCGCGGTCCTGGTAGGAACGCTGACGCAGACGGCCCTGCGCGATCACGCGCATGCCCTTGGTCAGCGAGCCCGCCACGTGCTCCGCGAACTCGCGCCAGACCGACGCGCGGAGGAACAGCGCTTCGCCGTCCTTCCACTCGTTCGCGGCACGGTCGAAGTTGCGCGGCGTCGATGCGATGGTGAAGTTCGCCACCGGCAGCCCGTTCTGCGTGTACCGCAGCTCGGGGTCGGCCGTGAGGTTTCCCACCACGGTGATGACGGTTTCGCCGGCCATGAGACTTAGGCCTTCGCAGCCTTGGCGGCCTTGCGGGCAGCCTTCTCTTCGGAGCGCTTGGCCTCGGACGCGATCATCGCCTGAGCCTCTTCCGCGCGCAGGACCTTGGTGCGCATGATCTGCTCGTTCAGCTTGAGCTGACGGTCGAGCTCCTGCGTGGCGGCGCTGGTCGCGGTGAAGTTGACGACGGCGTAGATGCCCTCGGTCTTCTTCTGGATCTCGTAGGCCAGACGGCGCTTGCCCCAGATGTCGACGTTCTCGATCGAGCCACCATCGTTGGTGATGACCTTCAGGAACTTGTCGAGCGTCGGGGCGACCTGGCGCTCGTCGATCTCGGGGGTCAGAATGACCATGAGTTCGTACTGGTGCGTCACTTACCCACCTCCTTCGGACTAGAACGGCTCTCGGGACTTTCCCGGGAGCAGGAGGGTGTGTGCACGTGCCTGCCCGTGGAACCCGAGTGGGTGCCGGAAGGCAGACAACCTCGACAGTCTAGCGGACATTCCTCCGAGCCGCCTCCCACCGATCGGCCCGCGGCTTGGCATGCTGGAGGGCGTGCCCGATGACCGTCATCGGGCACATGACTGGAGGGGGGCGCCATGCGCGTCAACAAGTGGGGGGTCGGCGTCGTTCTCGCCGCCGCCGTCATGCTCACCGGATGCTCGGCGGGCGGATCGGACAAGCCGGCCGACGCGAAGCCGAGCACGGCCGCATCGCAGGAGGCCGACGCACCGGCCACGGACTGCCCCGAGCTGGCCGAGGGCGCGACCGTCGACGGCACGGCGCTCGGCACGTGCATCGCCGACGCGATGGCCGACTCCGCGGGCTACGCCGCCAAGACGAGCGTGCTGGGCATGGAGAGCACCGCCCGCGTGAACCCCTCCGAGAACGCCCTCGAGTCGATCTCGCCGATGGGCTCGATCGTCGCGATCGGCGACGACGTGTGGGTCAAGTCGCCGTCGAGCGACTGGCAGCCGGCCGACCCGGACTCCAGCGACCCGATCATCGCGGGCCTCAGCACGAGCGCGGCCGACGTCGCCGCCATGGACCCCGCCGCCGCGGCCGAGGCCCTCGCGGGCGACTTCACCGTGAGCGGCACCGGCGAGCGCCTCGGCCAGAAGGTGTTCCTGATCACCGGTTCGGTCGACCAGCAGGGCACGACGGTCGACGTGGCGTTCGAGGTCACCGCCGACTACGTCAACCTCGCATCGAAGAGCACCGCGTCCGTCGAGGGCCAGTCGCTGGAGATCGCGATGGAGATCACCGAGTGGGACGTGAAGCAGAACATCGTCGCCCCGGTGTGATCCGGGGATGACACGAAGGGCCGGGGCATGCGCCCCGGCCCTTCGTCGTCCGGCCCCGCGTCAGTAGGCGACGGGCGGGACCTCGGCCCACACGCCGCGGTCGTCCGTGGAGGGGGCGTCGGGGATGCGGCCGGCGCCGTCCGGCTCGGGGATGGCCGCGAGCAGGGCCTGCGTGTAGGGGTGCTGCGGCGCGGACCACAGCTGCTCCGTGGGGCCCGACTCGAGCACCCGTCCCGCGAACATGACCAGGGTGCGATCGGCGATGCGGCGCACCACGGCGAGGTCGTGCGAGATGAAGAGCATGCCGGCGCCGGACTCGGCCACCAGGTCGCGCATCAGTCCGGCCACGCTCGTCTGCGTCGACGCGTCGAGCGCCGAGATGGGCTCGTCCGCCACGAGCAGCGAGGGCCGCGCGGCCAGGGCCCTGGCGATCGCGATGCGCTGCTTCTGCCCGCCCGAGAACTGGTGCGGGAAGCGGGTGCGGACGTTCGCGGGCAGCCCGACGCGTTCGAGCCACTCCTCCACGGTGGATCCGGCGGCACCGCGCGCTCGGGCGGTGGCGATGCCGTCGGAGATCTGGTCGCCGATGCGTCGGCGAGGGTTCAGCGAGGTCGACGGGTCCTGGAACACCATCTGGATCCCGGTCAGGGCGGTCGACCGGCGGCGGATGCCGAGCGGCGCGACCGGGGCCCCGCGGAACTCGACCGTGCCGGCGGCGGTCTTCTCGATGCCGACGACGGCGCGGGCGAGGCTCGACTTGCCGCTGCCCGACTCGCCGACCAGCGCGACGGTCTCCCCCGCGGCGACGCGGACCGACACCCCGTTCACGGCGATCACCGGCGGATTGCCCGGGTAGCGCACGACCACGTCGCGCGCGTCGAGGACGCTGACCTCACTCATGCGCATCCTCCTCGATCGGGTCGACCGCATCGACCTGGTCCGTCGCGTCGACCGCGGGCGCCTCGATGCGCGAGCCGGGGAGGGCGGCGAGCAGCATCCGCGTGTACTCGTGCTGCGGGTGCAGGAACAGGGTCTCGCGGTCGGCGAGCTCCACGATGCGGCCGTCCTTCATGACCGCGACGGTGTCGGCGATCGCGCTCATCACGCCGAGGTCGTGCGTCACGAGCAGCACGGCGAGGTTCCGTTCGATGGCGAGGTCGCGCAGCAGCTGCAGGATGCCGGCCTGCACCGTGACGTCGAGCGCCGTGGTGGGCTCGTCCGCCAGCAGCACCTCGGGGTCGCACGCCAGGGCGCACGCGATCGCGATGCGCTGCCGCTGCCCGCCCGAGAACTGGTGCGGGTAGCGCTTCAGCGCCTCCGCCGGGTTCGGCACCTGCACGGTCTGCAGCAGCTCCACCGCCCGCTCGCGCGCCGCGGCGCCCGTGAGGCCGAGGTGCACGCGCATGTGGTCGGTGAGCTGGCGGCCGACCGGGAGCTGCGGGTGCAGCGACGCCGACGGGTCCTGGAACACCATCGCGATGCGCTTCCCGCGGATGCGGTTGAGGCCGCGGCGCTTCAGGCCGAGCAGCTCCTCCCCCGCGAGGGTGATCGAGCCGCCCGTGCGGGCCTGCCGCGGCAGCAGCCCGAGCACCGCGAGCGAGGTGAGGGTCTTGCCGGAGCCCGACTCGCCCGCGAGGCCGTGGATGCGCCCGGCCTCGAGCTCGAGCGACACACCCTTCACGAGCGGGCGGCCGATGTCGACCGTGAGATCGCGGATGCTCAGCGCGGCGGTCATGCGGGCACCCCCGTCGCGGAGGCCTGGTGGTCGGCCTCCTTCTCGTGCGTGACCTCGGCGGTCGGGTCGAGCACGTCGCGCATCGCATCGCCGAGGAAGTTGAACGCCAGCACGACCGTGAGGATCGCGAGACCGGGGAACACCCCGAGCCACCAGGCGTCGAAGTTCTGCATGGCCCCCGAGATCATCGACCCCCACTCGGCGGTGGGCGGCTGCGCGCCGAGGCCGAGGAAGGAGAGGCCGGAGAGCAGCAGGATCGCGGCGCCGATGTCGAGCGTGGCGAGCACGAGCACGGGCCCGGCGATGTTGGGGAGGATGTCGACGAACAGGGTCCGCAGCGGCGAGTGGCCGAGCAGGCGTCCGGCGATCACGTAGTTCTGTCCGCGCAGGCCGAGCACGATGCTGCGGGTGACGCGGGCGTACTGCGGCCACGACACCACGATCGCCGCGATCACCGCGTTGAACAGCGACGGGCCGAGCGACGCGGCGACCACCATCGCGAGGATCACGGTCGGGAACGCCATGAAGAGATCGGTGATGCGCATCAGCGTCTCATCGACCGCGCGGCCGAAGTAGCCCGCGACGGCGCCGATCAGCGTGCCGATGATCATCGCCGCGATCACGAGCATGAGCGCGAGCGGCAGGCTCACGGTCGCTCCGGTCATGAGTCGCGAGAAGATGTCGCGGCCGTTGCCGTCGGTGCCGAGGATCGTGTCGATGCCCGGCTCCTGCAGTCGCGGCAGCACCTGCGCGTTCGGCGGGTACGGCACCCACCACTGCGCCGTGAAGGCGATGACGATCCAGGCCGCCGCGATCACGGTGCCGATGATGCCGAGCGGGGTGCGCCAGGCGCGGGGCCAGCGGAAGCGGAAGCGCCAGGGGCCGGCGGCGGCGTCGATGCGGCTCATGCGATCCTCACTCTCGGGTCGAGCACGCCGTAGAGCAGGTCGACGATGAAGTTGATGAGGAGGTAGATGACGCCGACGACCAGGCCGACGCCCATGATTCCGGGCAGGTCGAGGTTCGCGGCGGAGTTGTAGGCGTACGTGCCCAGGCCCGGCCACGCGAACACCGACTCCACGAGCACGGTGCCCGACAGCAGGGCCCCGAATGCGACGCCCACCACGGTGAGGATCGGCAGCGAGGCTCCACGGAGCACGTAGTCGAGGATGACGCGCATGGCCGGGAGGCCCTTGGCGCGGGCGGCCCGCACGTAGTCGCTGCCCAGCACCTCCAGCACCGACGTGCGGATGAACCGGGTGAGCAGGCCGATGGTCACGAGCGAGAGCACCATGACGGGAAGAGCGAGGTGGGCGAGCGCGTCGAAGAAGCCGACGCCGTCGCCGTTGAGCAGGTAGTCGACGGTGTAGAGCCCGGTCACGCGCGGCGGCGGGGTGATCGACGGCGAGATGCGCCCCGAGCCCGGCGCGATGCGCAGCTCCAGGAAGAAGACGTAGAAGCTGACCAGCGCGAGCCAGAAGGTGGGGACGCTGAGGCCGACGAGGGTGACCACGCGGATGACCTGGTCGGTGACCAGGCCCCGGCGGTAGGCGGCGAGCGTGCCGAGCACGATGCTGACCGCGAGGCTGACGATGATCGCCCCGATCGCGATCTCGATCGTCGCGGGCACCGCGGTGGCGAGGTCGCTGGTGACCGGGCGTCCGGTCACCAGCGACGTGCCGAGGTCCCCGCGGAGCAGGTTCCCCATATAGATGAAGTACTGCACGAACAGTGGCTGGTCGAGTCCGTTCGCCTTGATGAACGCCTCGCGCGTCGCCGGGTTCTGCGACGCGCCCTCACCGAGGGCGGCCGAGACCGGGTCTCCCGGCACCAGGTTGGTGAGCGCGAACGTGACGATCGTCACGCCCACCAACAGGAGCAGGGAGGTCCCGGCCCGCCGCAGCAGGTATCCGACGAGAGGCGAACGGCGCCGCTGCGCCTGCCTCTGCACGGCCACTGTCGTCATGGAAGGTCCGTTCAGCCGGCCGGGGCGATCTCGGCGATGTCCATCTCCCACACGGAGTTGTACACGGCACCGGTCACGTCGCTCGCGGAGGAGATGTTGCGGCCCGGGACGATGAGCGGCACGAACGGACCCTGCTCCTGCATCGCCTCGGCGAACTCGGTGAACGCGGCCTCGCGCTGCGCGGGGTCGGTGGCGCTCGCGGCACCCGCCGCGATGCCCGCGATCTCCGGGTTGGCCTCGGCCGCCCAGCCGGCGCGCAGGCCGACCTTCAGACCGGGAGCGAAGGGGAGGAAGTTCGCCGAGTCGGCGTAGTCCGGACCCCAGAACCACAGGCCGAAGCCCTCGGTGCCGTTGACGTACGCGTCGAGCTCGGTCGCGAACGGGGCCGGGGCGAGCTCGACCGTGATGCCGGCGTCTTCGAGCTGCGCCTGCACGCGCTCCGCGAGCGGGGTGAACTCCACGCCGCCGACCGGGTAGTCGTTCGGGAACTGCAGCTTCAGCGTCTGGCCGGTGTAGCCGGCCTCGGCGAGCGCGGCCTTCGCCTTGTCGAGGTCCTGCTCCACGCCGCCGTCGAGTGCACCCTCGAATCCGGGCGGGATCACGCCCGTCGCCTGCACGGCGCCCGCACCGGCGAGCTCGAGCAGCGCGTCGTAGTCGAGCGCGTAGCGGATCGCCTCGGCGATCTTCACGTTGGCCAGCTCGCCGGCCACGGCGGGCGACTGGTTCAGCAGCAGGAAGATGGTCTGGCCCGACGGGACCGAGTCGACCGTGATGTCGTCGCCGAGGCCCGCGACCTGGTCGCCGTTGAGGTCCATCGCGACCATCGAGTCGCCGCCCTTGAGGTTGGCGAGCTGCGTGGCGCTCTCCGACACGTTGCGCACGACCACGCGGCTGTAGGCCGACTTCTCGTCGCCGTTGTACTCGTCGTTGCTCTTCAGGACCACCTGCGAGCTGAGGTCGAGCGTGTCGAGCACGAACGGCCCGGAGCCCGCGGACTCGCCGTCGAGGAACTCCTGCGCCGAGTCGGTGCCGTCGATCGCGCCGCCGTTCTCGATCACCACGTCGGAGTTCACGATGCCGAGGGCCGGGTTCGCGAGGATGGCCGGGAGCTGCAGCAGCGGGGTCTCGGACGTGAACCGGATGGTCTTGTCGTCGACCTCGGTGATGGTGAGGCCGCCGAGCAGGAAGTTGGGCTTGGCGTCTTCCATGCCCTGGATGCGCTGCAGCGAGAACACGACGTCCTTCGCCTCGACGGGCGAGCCGTCGGAGAACACGCGGTCGCCCTCGAGCGTGAAGGTGAACTCGGTCGCGGCGTCGTTCTGCTCCCACGAGGCGAGACCGGGGACCGGCGTGGAGACGTCGGAGCCCTCGAAGTCGACGAGGGTCTCGTACAGGGCCTTCGCGATCATGTTGCCGGTCGGGTCGTAGGTGTGACCAGGGTCGGCGGTCTCGATCGAGAACGCGGTGTCGATGACGAGCGAGTCGGAGCCCTGGGACGCGTCGGAGTTGTTCGCCGAGTTCCCTCCCGAGCAACCCGCGAGCGCCAGGAGCGCGACGGCTCCGAGCGCGATGACCGGCGTGAAACGGCGTGACGACATGAGGGCCTCCAAGGGCGAGGAGTACATTCGGGTTCCGGTGATGTCCGATGTGGACGACCGGTGATCAGATTCGCATCATATGCGACGATGTGTCCAGCAAGTGCGGGTCACATCGGCACGCTTTGTCCAGAACCTCGGATGTCAGGAGCAATATGTCCAGCAAGGATGCGGATCCGTCGAAGCTTTCTGGACGAAGTGCCGCCCCACTGGATGAGACGGCGTACAGAATCCTCGATGTGCTGCGTGATAACGGTCGCGTCTCGATCGCCGCACTGGCCGAGAAGGTCGGCATCTCCCGCGCCAGCGCGTACACCCGGGTCGAGTCCCTGGTGCACGACGGCGTCATCACCGGCTTCAGCGCCCGCGTCGATCACGCCAAGGCCGGACTGTCGATCGGCGCGCTCGTGTTCGTCACGGTCATGCCGCAGGCCTGGGCCTCGTTCCGGGAGCGCATCATCGAGATGCCCGACGTGGAGTGGTGCGCCATCACCACGGGCGAGCACGACGCGATGCTGCTGATCCGCGCGGTCGACGTCAGCGGGGTGCACGAGTTCTCCACCGGGGTGATCGCGCAGCTGCCCGAGGTGCGCACCGTGGTCAGCGTCGTGGTGCTCGACGAGGTGGTCCGCCGCCCCTACCTGCTGCCCGCCGACCTCCCGGAGCGCGACACCGAGGTGCCGCTCGGCATGACCCGCTGGACGCCCGCCTCCCCCGGCCGCGACACCCTCCCGCCCCGCTGACCCGGGGTCAGCGCTCGGTGTCGCTCCGGCCGTATCCCTCGAGGATGAGCAGCGCAGCGAGGATCACGAGACCCACCACGAGAAGTGCGAGCCCGACCCCGGTCACGTCGACCGGATGGGCGGCGTAGGTTCCCGCCGACCCGTCGACCGGCTCCCAGACGGTCACGGTTCGCGAGACCGTCAGTGCGATGCCCGTCCACACCGAGGCGATCGCCAGGACCCAGACGACGAGCCGCGCGAGGCGCCGCATCTTTCGCCGCGTCACCGCCGGATCGCGTGGGGGTTCCTCGTCGGAAACGTCCATGCGCGTGACTCCGTTCCGGTCGACCTCGACCTTCGCCCGTCGCCCGTCGCGCGCCTCCCCTCACTCACCCGAGTGCGCGCAGGTAACACGTTACTGGACGAGCGGACCTCGCGGGTGATCATGAACCCGGCACGAGGCCGCCCCGCTGACCCGGGTCAGGCGGCGGGGATCTCCTCGACCACGCTCAGCTGCGGCAGGCCGTGCATCTCGTAGTGCTCGACGAGGCGGATGCGGCCGTCGTCGGTGAGCTCGAGCTCGCTCTCGCCGTCGCCGGTGACGACGGTGCCGTCGGTCTTGAGCACGTGCACGAACGACACCCAGATGGTGTCGGCGGTGCGGGTTCCGACGAACTTGCCGAACGTGACCGTGTCGCCCTCATACCCGCCCCAGATGGCGCCGTCGCGCTCGAAGTACTCGAAGATGCTGGGGGCGTCGGGGTCGACGGCAGAGGTGGTGGACGACACCATGCGGAAGCGTCGGCCGTCGAGGGAGGGAAGGGTCGCAGTCGCAGTCACCCCTCGATTATGGAGGATGCCGCAGACGCCGCCGCGCGGGAAGCCGGGCGCCCGGGCCCGGCCGGTACCGTGGGTCGCATGGAGTGGATGGCCGACCCGAGCCCCGGCGCCTGGCTGCGCGACCGCCTCGACGACGACGTGACCGCGAGCATGCACGGCGTGGTGCCGCGCGGGTTCCCCGCCTACGCGCGCGTGTTCCATCCGGGGGTCGTGCGCTCCCTGCCCGACCGCCCGTACCCCACCCCCGAGGAGTGGGAGCGCCTGCCGGAACCCGAGCGCCGCCGGCTCGACGCGCAGTTCTCCGGCGAGCGCGTGACCTGGGCCGACACCGCCGCGGTCTTCGGCACCACGATGCACGCACTCGCACAGTGGCAGCGGATCGTGCGCACCCCGGTCGAGGGCGACTGGCGCACCCGGATCGGCCCGGACGGGCGCGAGTACAACGCCCCTGCGGAGGGGGAGCTCGACCCCGACCTGCTGTCCGTGGTGGCGGGCCACCTCGCCGCGCACACCGCGACACCCGACGCGGGGGTCGCGGCGCTGTGGGAGGGATGGGGCGGGCTGGTCGGCTTCTTCGGACAGACGCCGTCGCGCGCGTTCCTCGGGTTCGACGACGACCCCCACCACCGGGCGATGCTGGAGCGCAGCACCCACGATCCGTTCAACAACGGCTTCCGCAAGCCCACCTGGCAGGAGGGCATCCTGTCACGCGAGATCTCGGAGGGGCCCCGGTTGCGGCTCCCCCAGCGCGACCACGTGCCGTTCACCGCCGGAGCATCGGAGTTCGCCGATCCGGACTGGGTCCTGCGGGCGCCGTGGCGCGACCTCGCCGCCGAGGAGCACGGGTTCCCGCCGTCGGCGCAGAGTCCGAGCCTGCTGTGGCCCGACGACCGCGCCTGGGTCATGGTCTCGGAGATCGACTTCGACTCGACGATCGTCGCGGGCTCGCCCGAGCTCATCCGCGCGATCTGCACGGACGAGCGGCTGGAGGCGCTGGCCCTGCGCGAGGGCGCCGACCTCACGTGGGACGCCGACGAGGTGAACCGGTGACGGCGCCCGCTCCGGCGCCGAGCTTCGACGCCCGTCCCCTCACGGAACCGGTCGACCCGGCCGCCGTGCGCGCCTTCGCCGCCGAGCTGCGGTCGCGGCGCACATCGGGCATGGCGGTGTCCTCCATCATCGCGATCGTCGCCGTGTCGATCGCCGGGCTGGTGATGCTGCCGATCCTGATCACGGTGGTGCTGAGCCTGGCCGCATCCACCGGATCCCCCGGCGCGGCCGCGATCCCGCTCGTGCTGATCGTGCTGCTCGCGGCCGCGGTCGGCGTGCTCATCTGGATGGCCGTGCGCAACGGTCAGGCCACCCGCTACCGGCTGCACCGCTTCGCCCAGGCCAACGGCATGACGTACGAGCCGCGCGTGGACGACCCGCCGCTGCCCGGCATGATCTTCCAGCTGGGCCGGTCGCGCCTCGCCACGGACCTGGTGCGCGGCAGCCACCCGCGGTTCGTGGAGTTCGGCAACTACCAGTACACGGTGCAGTCGGGGAAGAACTCCACGACCTACCGCTGGGGCTACGTGGCCGTGAAGCTCGACGTGCCGCTGCCCAACATCGTGCTCGACGCGACGGGCAACAACGGCTTCGGCTCCAACCTGCCGGCGTCGTTCCAGCGGGCGCAGCGGCTGTCGCTCGAGGGCGACTTCGACCGGCACTTCACCCTGTACTGCCCCGAGGGCTACGAGCAGGATGCGCTCTACCTCTTCACGCCCGACATCATGGCGCGGTTCATCGACAACGCCGCACAGCTCGACGTGGAGATCGTCGACGACTGGCTGTTCCTGTACACGCAGCGCAAGGCGTCGACGCTGGATCCGGCGACGTGGGCGTGGCTGTTCGGCGCGGTCGGCGCGCTGCTGACGAAGTTCGACCAGTGGGCGCGATGGCGCGACGATCGGCTGGCTGTGCAGGGGACGCCGCCCGTCACGGCGGGATCCTCCGGCGGGCACGCGCTGCCGTTCGCTCCGCCGGTCGGCCTGCTGACTCCGCCGCCGGGCGTCGCGCCGCAGGGACGACGCCTCAAGCGCACCGGGACGTGGCTTCCCCTGATCGTGGTGATCGGCTTCGCGGCGTTCTGGTTGCTGACGCGCTGGAACTGACCGCGTGCGAAGTGGGGGTGGGTGTCGTCTGGGGATCGACTCCCACCCCATCCCCCCTCGGGATCGAAAGGAATTCCGACGTTCCCTCCGCATGACGGCGATGCCGTCGCGCCCGCCAGGTCAGCTGGGGACTGACACCGGGAGGCGCCTGCCCAGGATGGTATACCGGTCGACGTTGCGTCCTGTTGCGTCCATGCGCCGGAATGGACCGCGCGCTCAGCTCTCCGCGACGGTCTCCCGCGCCGGCCACGACCGCGTCACCCGGTCGAGCACCCCATCCAGGGTCGACCACGCATCGGCCGAGCGCATCGACGTGCCGATGCGCTCCGCCGCCACGCGGAACGACGGCTGCGCCAGCACGCGGTGCACGGCCGCGGCGATCTGGGCGGACGCCGGGGTGTTGGTGCGGAGGTTCACGCCGGCGCCCGACCAGCCCACGCGCGCCGAGACCTCCACCTTGTCCTCCGTCTGGCCGGCGACGACGATCGGCACCCCGTGGGCGAGGGCCTGCTGCACGCCGCCGTACCCGCCGTTGGTGACCAGCACGTCGATCTTCGGCAGCAGCCGGTCGTACGGCAGGTACTCCGCCGCCCGCACGTTCTCCGGCAGGTCGGCGGGAAGGCTGTTCCTCGGGCGCCCGCCCGTCGTCACCACCACGAGCAGGTCGGACGGCGCGAGCCCGTGCACCGCGGGCAGCACGAGCTGGGTGAAGTCGGAGTTGGCGATGGTGCCCTGGGTGACGTGCACGACCGGGCGGTCGCCGTCGAGGTCGTCCCACCAGTCCGGCAGCGGGGCGTCGGACGCGGTCGTAGGCAGCGGTCCGGCGAAGTGCACCGTGTCGGGCAGGTCGCCGCGCGGATACTCGAACTCGGGCACCGTGAACTGCACGTAGGCGTCGGTGCGTCCCGCCCAGTCCAGCACGAAGCCGCCGAGGTCGCGGCCGACGGTCTGCCGCGCCATGTCGTCGGCCTCACGCTGCACCCCGCCGAAGATCGCGCGCTCGGCGACGAGCCGCAGGGCCGCGTTGCGCAGGCGCCCCAGCGGCCCGCGCATCGGGGTGACGCCCAGCCCGAACGGCGCGGTGTCGACGCTGCGGGCTCCGAGGGGGAAGATCCCGAGCGCGATCACGGGCGGCCGCTCGGCCGCGGGCAGGAGCTGCAGCAGCGCACCCCCGACGAAGAGCGGCTCGGTGAGGACGGCGTCGATGCGACGGGAGGCGAGCTCGGCGCGCACGGCCGCGAGCTGGGCGGCACCGGGCCGCACGAACAGCGTGCTCATGTCGAACCGGAGTGCTGCGGGGCCGGTGAGACCCGCACGCTCGGGGAACGCGCCGTCGGCGTCGTCGAGGTCGACGTCGGCCTCGGGCGGCAGCGGAAGGAAGCGGGCGCCGCTGGCCAGCACGCGGTCGGCGTAGCGGGCGCTGGTGAGGAATCCGACCTCGTGCCCGGCGTCGACCAGGTGCCGGGCGACCTGCAGGAGGGAGAGCACGTGACCGTGAGCGGGAGTGCAGGTGAGGAGGTAGCTGGACATGGCGTGCCTTCGGTTAGGATTGACTGTACCGTCGAAGTATTCATCACCCCTTGAGGAAAGTCAATGGCTGAAGCCGCCCCGCGTGCCTACACGTCCGCCCTGCGCACCCGCCAGGCCCAGGAGACGCGAGCGCGCATCGTCGCCGCGGCCGCCCGGCTCTTCGCGTCGCAGGGCTACCAGGCGACCACCATCGCGGCCATTGCCCGCGAGGCCGGGGTGTCGGCCGAGACCGTGAAGACCACCGCGGCGAAGGCCGAGCTGCTGATCGCCGCGTTCGAGGTGACGTTCTCCGGGTCGGAGGCCGCGGAGTCACTCGTGGAGACGGAGGTCGCCTCCGGACTGCTCGACCTGCCCGACGACGCGTTCCTCGACGGCGTGCTCGCGCAGATCACCACGGCCAACCAGCGCGGGCACGGCCTGTGGACCGTCCTGCTCGGGGCCGCGCTGTCCGACCCCGTCGTCGACGAAGCGCTCCGCCGCATCCTGGAGAACCGGGCGGCGGACTACCGCGGGTTCGTGGCGGAGCTGGTGCGGCGCGGCATCGCCCCCGCGGCCACCGACACCGACGCGACCGCCGATGCCCTGTCATTCCTGCTGTCGCCCGAGAGCTACCAGCAGCTGGTCGCGCAGTCCGGGTGGACGCCCGCCCGCTACGCCGACTGGCTGCGCACGACGGTGCTCGCCGAGGTCACACGCCCCTGACGCGCCTGCGCGTCAGCGCGCCGACCAGCCGCCATCCATCGTGTGGCTCGCTCCGGTGATCATGCCCGCCGCGTCGCCCGCGAGCCACAGCGCGAGCGCCGCGACCTCCTCCGGTTCCACCAGCCGCTTGATCGCGGACTCGGTGAGCAGCACCGATTCCAGCACCTCGTCCTCCGCGATGCCGTGCAGTCGCGCCTGATCGGCGATCTGCTTCTCCACCAACGGCGTGCGCACGTAGCCCGGATTCAGGCAGTTGCTCGTCACCCCGTGGGCCGCGCCCTCCAGCGCCGTGACCTTCGACAGGCCCTCCAGCCCGTGCTTGGCCGCGACATACGCCGCCTTGAACGGCGAGGCCCGCAGGCCGTGCACGCTCGACACGTTCAGCACCCGCCCGAACCTGCGCTCGTACATGCCGGGGAGGGCGGCCCGGATCAGCAGGAACGGCGCCTCCAGCATCAGCCGCAGGAGGAACGAGAACCGCTCCGGATCGAACTCCTCGATGGGGCTGACGTGCTGCACACCCGCGTTGTTCACGAGGATGTCGGTGTCGATCCGCGCGTCGGCGAGCGCGGCGACGTCGGACAGGTCCACCTGCCACGCCTCCCCGCCCACCTCCGCCGCGAGGGCCCGCGCCGCGTCGCCGTCGATGTCGGCGACGGTCACCCGGGCCCCCGCGGCGGCGAACGCGCGCACGCACGCGGCGCCGATCCCGCTCGCTCCGCCCGTCACGAGGGCCCGGCGTCCGCGCAGATCCGTCATGCGGTGGCCTTCTCCGCGTCCAGTCGCGCCGCGGTGCGCGCCGCGTCCTCGTCGTCGATCGCCTGCAGGGAGATGCCGGTGGTCTCGCGCAGCGACAGCACGGCGATGGCCGTGACCACGCAGGCGATCACGATGTAGATCGCGATCGGCAGCCAGGAGCCGAAGTCGCGCAGCCACTGGATCGCCAGGATCGGGGCGAGCGAGCCGGCGAGGATGGCCGTCACCTGCGAGCCCAGCGAGACGCCCGAGTAGCGCATGCGCGTCGGGAACAGCTCCGCCATCACGGCCGGCTGCGGCGCGTACATGAACGCGTGGAAGCAGAGCCCGATCGTCACCGCCAGCACGATCAGCACCGGGTTGAGGGTGTCGAACAGCGGGAAGGCGAAGAACGCCCACGTCGCGCTGAGGATCGCGCCGGTCAGGTACACGGGCTTGCGGCCCCAGCGGTCGGCGAGCCGGCCGAGCTGCGGGATGACCGCGAAGTGCACCACGTGTGCGATCAGCAGCGCCAGCAGCAGCTGGCTGGTGTCGTACTCGTGCACGGTCTTGAGGTACACGATCGTGAAGCTGACGACGATGTAATAGACGATGTTCTCCGCGAACCGGAGGCCCATCGCCTGCACGATGCCGACCGGGTAGCGGCGCAGCACCTCGACGACGCCGTAGGAGGTGGCCTTCTCGGTCTCGACCTGGGCCTTCGCCTCCAGGAAGATCGGCGCCTCCTCCACGTGACGGCGGATGTAGTAGCCGACGAGGACGATCACGGCGGACAGCCAGAACGCGATGCGCCAGCCCCACTCGAGGAACGCGGCGGAGCTCATGACCCACGAGCTCACGAGCAGCACGAGCGTGGCGAGCAGGTTGCCCACCGGGACGGCGGCCTGCGGCCAGCTCGACCAGAACGCGCGCGAGCGGTCGGGGCTCTGCTCCGCGACCAGCAGTACCGCGCCGCCCCACTCGCCGCCGACCGCGAAGCCCTGGATGAACCGCAGGGCCACGAGCATCGCGGGGGCCCAGTAGCCGATGCTCTGGAACCCGGGCAGGCAGCCCATCAGGAAGGTCGCGGCGCCGACGATGATGATCGTGGCCTGCAGGGTGGGCTTGCGGCCGAAGCGGTCGCCGATCTGCCCGAACACGATGCCGCCGAGCGGGCGCGCGATGAAGCCGACCGCGTAGGTGACGAAGGCGGCGATGATGCCGTCGAGCGGGGATCCGGTCGCGGGGAAGAAGTAGGTGCCGAACACCAGGCTCGCGGCGGTGGCGTAGAGGAAGAACTCGTACCACTCGACGACGGTGCCGGCCATGGAGGCCGCGACGACGCGCTTGAGCTTCGACGGGGGTGCGGCGGTCGGGGATGCAGCAGTGGGGGATGCCATGTCTCTCCTTCGGGTGTCGACGGTGACACCTCCCGACCAGTGTCGGCGGGCGCTAAGGCTGCAGCAATGCCCAGTCACGCGCAGCCCTTGTGCATAATTGCAGAATGGAGGCGACGAGGCGACCCCGGGCTGACGACCTGCTCGTGCTGCTCGCGGTCGCCCGCACCGGCCGCTACACCAGCGCCGCGACGCACCTCGGCCTCGACCACACCACGGTCGCCCGGCGCATCGCCGCCCTGGAAGACGCCCTCGGCGGACGGGTCGTGGCTCAGTCCGCATCCGGATGGGAGCTCACCGACCTCGGGCGCAGCGCCGCCGAGACCGGAGGACGCATCGAGGCCGCACTGTCGCAGCTCGACGACGGCGGCGGTGAGACCCCCGACCCGGTCGCGGGCGTCGTGCGGATGTCGGCCACGGACGGCTTCAGCGCCTACATCGCGGCGCCCGCCATCGCCGACCTGCGCCTCGAGCATCCGCGGCTGACCGTCGAGATCGTCGCCGCGACGCGTCGGGCGGCCGAGCACCGCGCCGGGCTCGACCTGGAGGTGGTGGTCGGCGCACCCCAGACCCGCAGAGCCCACGCGGTGAAGCTCGGCACCTACACGCTCGGCATGTACGCCTCGCGCGACTACCTCGCGCGCACGGGCACGCCGGCCACGCGGGAGGAGCTGGAGCGGCATCGCCTGGTGTACTTCGTCGACTCGATGCTGCAGGTGGACGCGCTCGACCTCCCGCGCCGGCTCGTGCCCGGGATGCAGGACGGCCTCACGTCGACGAACGTGTTCGTGCACGTGGAGGCGACCAGGGCGGGCGCGGGCATCGGGCTGCTGCCGTGCTTCGCCGCCGACCGCCACGACGACCTGGTGCGACTGCTGCCGTCGGTGTTCGCCGAGAAGCTGCCCTACTACATGGTCGCCCGGCCCGAGTCGCTGCGGCTCCCCGCGGTCGCCGCCCTCGCCGACGCGCTGCGCGCCCGCACCCGCGCCTCCCGGGCGATGCTCGACGGCCTCACCGCCTGAGCGTCGCGCGGGCGTCCTTCGTCAGCAGGTACAGCGTGCGGCGCTCTCCGGGAAAGCCCGTGAAGCCGAAGCGCTCGTAGAAGGGCACGACCTCGTCGCTGATCGCGTGCACCAGGACGGCGTGGATGCCGATCGTGGCCGCGGCCTCCAGCGCACGGAGGGTCGCGTGCTGCAGCAGCGAGGCCCCGAGCCCGAGTCCCGAGAACTCCTGATCGACGGCGAGCCGACCGAGGAGCACGACCGGCACGGACGACGGCATCCCTGCCGACACCGGACGGGGACCCTCGGCACGGTCGAGCGAACTCGCGGACAGACAGTAATACCCGGCCACCCGGCCCTCGCGCGTGACCGAGACCATGGTGCGCGATGCGCCGCTCTTCTCGTTGCGACGCGCGCGCCCGCGGAGCCAGATATCGAGGCTCTCCACCCCGCACCGGAAGTCGGCGAGCGCGTCGCCCACGGCGAGCGGCCGCGGCGTGAGGAACTCAGTCAACGAACACAGATTCCCGGTCCAGGAGCGTGCGCAGCCCGTCGATGGACCGCGCCGGGCGGTCCATCACCTCGATGAATGCGTCGAAGCGCACCATGTCGACGAGCATCCTACGGTCGCGCTGGATCACCTCTTCCGCCCGCTCCACGAGGGCCGCAGCGGAGAAGTCGGTCACCGTGCGGCCCTCGATGGCAGCCGCCTCCTCGATCGCCGCTTTTTGCTCCGAGGTGACGCGGAACTCCAGGCGGGCGTTCTTCAGGGGAGTACTCATCGCCCCAGTGTACGGCAGATCACCGTACGATCAGGCGAGCCCGAGGGAGAGGAGCTCGGCGGGGTCGAGCATGCGCGAGCGGATGAGGAACCGCAGACCCGTCGGGCCCTCCACGCTGAAGCCGGCGCCGCGGCCGGGGACCACGTCGATCGTGAGGTGCGTGTACTTCCAGTACTCGAATTGCGACGCCGACATGAACACCTCCACGGGCTCGGTCAGCCCCACGTCGAGCCGTCCGAGCAGCACATCGCCCGGACCGGTGAGGAACATCCCCACGGGGTAGCACATGGGCGCGGAGCCGTCGCAGCAGCCGCCCGACTGGTGGAACATGAGCGGACCGTGCTGCGCGGTCAGTTCACGCACGAGTGCGGCCGCGGGCTCCGTCACCGCGACCCGCTCGGGGGTGCTCTCCGTCATGTGCCCGTCCTTCCGTAGTGCCGGTCGTCGAGCGAGACCCCGCCGCTCGCGGGTCGCTCGCTCGACGACCGGAGTATCCCGGGCGGACGCTGCCGCGCCCGCCCGGGAGGCGGATCAGAAGAAGCCCATCGGGCCCTCGGCGTACGACACCAGGAGGTTCTTCGTCTGCTGGTAGTGGTCGAGCATCATCTTGTGGTTCTCCCGGCCGACGCCGGACTGCTTGTACCCGCCGAACGCGGCGTGCGCCGGGTACTGGTGGTACGTGTTCGTCCACACCCGGCCGGCCTCGATCGCCCGGCCGGCGCGGTAGGCCGTGTCGCCGCTGCGGCTCCACACCCCGGCGCCGAGACCGTACAGGGTGTCGTTGGCGATCGAGATCGCGTCGGCGAAGTCGTCGAACGAGGTGACCGACAGCACAGGGCCGAAGATCTCCTCCTGGAAGATGCGCATGTCGTTCGTGCCCTCGAACACGGTCGGCTGCACGTAGAACCCGTCGCTCAGGTCGCCGCCGAGGTCGGCCCGCTCACCGCCCGCGAGCAGTCGCGCCCCGCCCTGCTTCCCGATGTCGATGTAGCTGAGGATCTTCTCCAGCTGGTCGTTCGACGCCTGCGCGCCGATCATCGTCGCCGGGTCGAGCGGGTTGCCCTGCACGACCTTCTTCACCCGCTCCAGCCCGTCGGCGAGGAAGCCGTCGTAGATCGAGCGCTGGATGAGCGCCCGCGACGGGCACGTGCACACCTCGCCCTGGTTCAGCGCGAACATCGTGAAGCCCTCGAGCGCCTTGTCGTAGAACGGGTCGGTCGTGGAGCGCGCGACGTCTTCGAAGAACACGTTCGGGCTCTTGCCTCCCAGTTCCAGCGTCACCGGGATGAGGTTCTGCGACGCGTACTGCATGATCAGCCGCCCGGTCGTGGTCTCGCCCGTGAACGCCACCTTGCGGATGCGCTTGTGCTGCGCGAGCGGCGCCCCGGCCTCGATGCCGAACCCGTTCACGATGTTCACGACGCCGGCCGGGATGAGGTCGCCGATCAGGTCGAACAGGAACAGGATCGAGGCGGGGGTCTGCTCGGCCGGCTTGATGACGATGCAGTTGCCCGCGGCGAGCGCCGGCGCCAGCTTCCACACGGCCATCAGGATCGGGAAGTTCCACGGGATGATCTGTCCGACCACGCCCAGCGGCTCGTGGAAGTGGTACGCGACGGTGTTCTCGTCGAGCTGGCTGATGCCGCCCTCCTGCGCCCGCAGGACCCCGGCGAAGTAGCGGAAGTGGTCGATCGCGAGGGGGATGTCGGCGGCGAGGGTCTCCCGCACGGGCTTGCCGTTCTCCCAGGTCTCGGCGACCGCGATGGCCTCCAGGTGCTGCTCCATCCGGTCGGCGATGCGGTTCAGCAGCACCGAGCGCTCGGCGGGGCTGGTCTTGCCCCAGGTGGCGAACGCCTTCCACGCCACGTCGACCGCGCGGTCGACGTCTTCGCTCGTGCCGCGGCCCACCTCGGTGAAGGGCTTGCCGTTGACCGGGCTGATGTTCTCGAAGTACTGGCCCTTCACGGGCTCGACGAACTCGCCGCCGATGTAGTGCCCGTAGCGGGGGCGATAGGTGGCCACGGCACCGGGCTGCCCCGGAGCGGCGTAGGCGAGGGACACGTCTTCTTCGACGATGGTCATGGGGTCTCCTTCGACGGGTGGGCCGCGGCCTCGATGCTCAGCGGCTGTCTCCGACGGTAGGCGGCTCCCCGTTGCAGCCCCGTGCGCAACGTTGCAGGAGGTTGCAGCCTCAGGGGAGCGCGGCGAGGAAGGCGCGGAACCGCTCGGCCATCGCCCCCGGCACCTCGGCGATCGTGAAGTGGCCGCCGTGCTCGAGCCGCTCGAACACGCGCAGGTCGCGGTAGTAGCCGCGGGCGAGCCCCTCGGGGTAGTCGTGCTCGTGGCGCTGGATGAACACCGCGGCGGGGACCGTGACCGGCGGCATCGGGGCCGGAGTGTCGGCGCCCTCGTAGTACGGCCGGAAGGAGCTCGCGATGCTCTGCGTGACCCAGTAGATCATCGCCTCGGTGAGGATGCGGTCGCGCGAGATCACGGCCTGCACGGCCGCCGGGTCGTCGCCGTCGGTGTCGGCCCACTCGGACAGCTTCTCGGCGATCCACGCGAGCAGCCCCGCCGGGGAGTCGTTGAGCGCCGCGGCCAGGGTGTCGGGCCGCGCCCACTGCACGTGCCCGTACGACCCGTTCGGTCCGTGCTCGGCGTCGAGCCGGGCGAAGAACGCCTGCACCTCCGGGTCGTCGCTGGCCGCCCGCTCCTCCGGCGTGCCGAAGTGCGCATGGGTCGCGACGATGCCCGCCACCCGATCGGGGTATGACACGGCGATCAGATCGCTCACGTTCGCCGAGACGTCTTCGCCGTAGGTGACGTAGGAGTCGTAGCCCAGCACCTCGGTCATCAGCCGGTGCATCGTGGCGGCGAAGCGCCGCTCGTCGGCCGGACCGTCGGCGTAGGGCTGCGAGAACGCGAAACCGGGCAGGCTGGCGACCACCACGTGGACGTCGTCGAGGAGCGCCGCGGCGTCGAGCTGCAGCGCGAACGTGTGCGGCCAGCCGTGCATGAGGAGCAGCGCCGGGGCGTCGGGCCGCTCGGAGCGCAGGTGCGCGAAGTGGATGTCGGTGCCGTCGACCTCGGCGAGGAACTGCGGGAAGCCGTTGAGCCACTCCTCCCGCGCCCGCCAGTCCCACTCCGCCCAGGACTGCACGAGCTCACGCAGCCAGGCCGCGTTCATGCCGGAGCGCATGCGCCGGGGTGAGTCGTCGAGCAGCCGCGCGCGTCGAAGGCGGGCGCGCAGATCGTCGAGCACCTCGTCGGACACGTGCACGCGGAACGGACGGATCTCGGTCATGCCCGGACGCTACGCGGGGCCACCGACAGCGCGTTCGATGCGGGTGACCAGGCCCGCCCGCCGCGGCGAGCGCGCGGGCAGCATCTCCAGCGCGAGCCGCAGCACCTCCGCGTCTTCCCGCCCCTCGGGGATGTCCGCGTACGCGAGCAGCACGTCGAGACTCGCCTCCGACAGCATCGCCTCCCGGAGCGCCGCGCGCACGGTGTCGCGGAACTCCTCCACGCCCGGTGAGGTCGACTCGGGCAGCACGGCGCCGCGGTAGGCGGTGAGCGCGACGCGGTGGGCGCCGCGGTCGAGCAGCGACAGCACGTCGTGGGCGTCGGTCTCGAGCGGCACGGGCAGCCGGTACGGGCGGGACTCGGGCACCAGGTCGGGAGCCGTGCGCTCCAGCACCTTCCGCAGCCGCACCATCTCCGGGCGCAGGGTGTCGGGCGACACGTCGGGCCCGTACACCAGCTCGCACAGCCGTTCGGCGGAGAGCCCCTGCCGGTGCACCGCGAGCATCAGGAGGATGGCGGCGTGCCGCGCGCTCAGCTCGATCACCGCCTCCTCGTGCGCGGACTCCGTTTCCAGCCGCGCGCGGTCGCGGCCGAGCACGTGCAGCCGCGCGCGGGCGGTCGCCGTCGCTCGGGGCTTCGGGGAGGGACGGCTGCGCGGGGATTCGGCGCGCCGCCGCAGCCGGGCCACCATCAGCTCGGACTCGACGGCACGGGCGGTCGCGTCAACGAGCAGCCGGGCCTGCGGGGTGACGACCTCGGCGCCGCCGGTGATGTCGATCACGCCGAGCACCCGCTGGGTCTCCGGGTCGCGCACGGGCGCCGCGCTGCACGACCACGGGTGCACGAGCCGGTTGTAGTGCTCGGCGCCGCGGATCTGCACCGACTGCCCGAGGGCGAGCGCGGTGCCCGGTGCGCTGGTGCCCACGGCGGCCTCCGACCAGTTCGCCCCCGCCACGAAGCCCATGCCGTCGGTGAGCGAGCGCAGCTGCGCGTCGCCCTCGATCCACAGCAGCCGCCCGGCCTGGTCGCCGACGGCGATCACGACCCCGGAGTCCTCCGAGGAGCCCGGCAGCAGCAGGGCACGGATCAGGTCCATCGCGGAGGCGAGCGGATGCGCGAGGCGGTACTCCTCCAGCTCCTCGGCGTGCAGGTCGAGCGGCGGAAGCCCTTCCGGTCCGACGCGACCCCGCCATGACCGCTCCCACGACTCCCGGACGAGCGGGCGCACCTCCTGCAGGCGGCGGTCGTCGAGGTTCCCGGCGATGAGCTCCTCGTGCGCACGCTCGACGAGCAGGCGCGGGGCCTCGGGGAGAGACCCGTGGGTTCCCTGCCACGGTGCAGACACGCGATCTCCTTCGTCGAGAACGGGCGTGCCCTCAGTGTAGGAGCGTTGGACCTGCGGCGGAATATCGCCTCGCGCCCCCGCGGGACTCCTCCCGGGCAGGGGCTCGAAGGCTCAGCGGAGCAGGCCCGCGACCAGGGCGTCGATCACGGCATCGGTCGAGGTGTCAGGGTCGATGGGGGTGGTGAGGCGGTCGAGCAGGAGGCCGTCGATCGCGTAGTGGAACAGGGCGATCTCCGCGCGTCCGCCGGGCAGGCCCGCCGCGGTGTTGAAGGCCACGTCGGCGTCGAAGCCCGCGCGCTGCCACGCGCCGAGCACGGCCGCGAGCTCGGGGCGCCGGGCGCTCTCCAGGCGCAGCTCGAACAGGGCGAGCGTCACGTCGCGGTCGCCGGTGAGCCGACGCACGATGTCGCGCACGTAGTCGGCGAACAGCGCGGGGCCGGGGGTGCCGGCGGCGCGACGCTCCAGATCCTCGGGGGTCGGAGCGAGCCGTTCCCCGATGCGGTCGACGAGTCCTTCGATCAGGGCCTCGCGGCTGCGGAAGTAGTTCGACGTGGTCCCGGTGGGCACCTGCGCCTCGACGTCGACGGCCCGGTGGGTGAGTCCGCGCGAGCCCTCGCGGGCCAGCACCGTCAGCCCGGCGTCGGCGATCACGCGGCGACGCGACTCGTTCTTGACCATGTCTCGACCCTAGCGCAATCACTACGGCTGTTGTAGTCTCAACCGCGACAGATGTAGTGATTGGAGAATCATGCGAGACCTCGTGTACTACGTGGCCGTCACGCTCGACGGCTTCATCGCCGGCCCGGGCGGAGAGTTCGACGCCTTCCTCGTCGAGGGCGACCACATGGACGGCATCAACGCCCGGTTCGCCGACACGATCCCCACGGTCGCCGCCGAGGCGCTGGGCATCGAGCAGCGCAACGACGTGTTCGACACCGTGCTGATGGGCTGGAACACCTATCAGGTGGGCGGCCTGCCGAGCCCGTACCGGCACCTGCGCCAGATCGTGTTCAGCCGCGCGCACACGGCCGAGGCCGAGAACCTGGAGGTGACGGCGGAAGACCCGGTCGAGGTCGTTCGCCGGCTCAAGCAGGAGGACGGCGGTGCGATCTGGCTGTGCGGAGGCGGCGCCCTCGCGGCCACCCTCGCCGACGAGATCGACCGGCTCGTGCTCAAACGCCAGCCGCTCCTCTTCGGCGCGGGCATCCCCCTCTTCGGCGAGCGCCCGTATCGCCCCGAGCGGTTCGACGCCGTGGAGACGACCGCGTACGAGTCCGGCGTCGTGTTCTCCGAGTTCGAGAGACGCCGCGAGAACTGAGCGCCCGGCGGCCCGGAGGGCGGGTCCCATACCCCCTCCGGGCCGCCCTGGCAATGGCGTTCTCCGAATCCGTCCCGCTTCCTATCGTGAGGTCACACCCACGAGTCAGGAGAGACGCCATGAACGTCGAGACCCCCATCCCCACTGGCTCCCCGCAGCGCACGCAGACGCCTCCGTCCGCCGGTGCCGCTGAGCCGTCCTGCGAGCGGATCGACTTCGACAGATATGTCGTCGACCCCGCCTCGCCCGTGGGTTACATTGACGTCGTGCCGCCCCTCTACGTCTGCTACCTCGGTCACCCCTATGCGCGCGCCGTCGAGGTCGCGCAGGTCTACGAGTTCGACCACGCCGTCGGCATCGTCAGCGCCATGGCCGCCGGTTCGCGCCACCACGCCCTCGCCGGATGAGCCGCGAGATCTGGCCGGGCGAGGCCTACCCGCTGGGCGCGACGTTCGACGGACAGGGCACCAACTTCGCCCTCTTCAGCGAGGGCGCGGAGAGCGTGGAGCTCTGCCTGTTCGACGACGACGGCACCGAGACCCGGGTGCCGCTCACCGAGGTCGACGCGTACGTGTGGCACGGCTACCTGCCCACCGTGCAGCCGGGGCAGCTGTACGGGTATCGCGTGCACGGCCCGCACGACCCCGCGCAGGGCCGGCGATTCAACCCGAACAAGCTGCTGCTCGACCCCTACGCCAAGGCCGTCGCCGGCGACATCGACTGGGGGCAGTCGCTGTTCGGCTACGACTTCGGCGACCCCGACTCCCGCAACGACGACGACTCCGCCGCCGCGATGGTCAAGGGCGTCGTGATCAACCCGTTCTTCGAGTGGGCGGGCGACCGTCGCCTCAAGACCCCGTACGCCGAGACCGTGATCTACGAGGCGCACGTGAAGGGCCTCACCCAGCGTCACCCCGAGATCCCGGAGGAGCTGCGCGGCACCTACGCCGGCATCGCCCACCCCGCCGTCGTCGAGCACCTGCAGCGCCTCGGCGTCACCGCGCTGGAGCTCATGCCCGTGCACCAGTTCGTCAACGACTCGGTGCTGCAGGACAAGGGTCTGTCGAACTACTGGGGCTACAACACCCTCGGGTTCTTCGCCCCGCACAACGCCTATTCGGCGACCGGTCAGCACGGCCAGCAGGTGCAGGAGTTCCGCGCCATGGTGCGCACCCTGCACGAGGCCGGCATCGAGGTCATCCTCGACGTGGTCTACAACCACACCGCCGAGGGCAACCACCTCGGGCCCACCCTCTCGATGCGCGGGATCGACAACGAGGCGTACTACCGCCTGGAAGAGGACCGCCGCTACTACACCGACTACACCGGCACCGGGAACAGCCTCAACGCCGGCAACCCGCACGCCCTGCAGCTGCTCATGGACTCGCTGCGCTACTGGGTCACGGAGATGCACGTCGACGGGTTCCGCTTCGACCTCGCCTCCACGCTCGCCCGCGAGTTCTACGACGTCGACCGCCTCGCCGCGTTCTTCGAGCTCGTGCAGCAGGATCCGGTGGTGTCGCAGGTCAAGCTGATCGCCGAGCCGTGGGACGTGGGGCCCGGCGGCTATCAGGTGGGCAACTTCCCGCCGCAGTGGTCGGAGTGGAACGGCAAGTACCGCGACACCGTGCGCGACTTCTGGCGCGGCGAACCGCAGGCGCTGGGCGAGTTCGCGGCCCGCCTCACCGGCTCGGCCGACCTGTACGAGCACTCCGGACGGCGGCCGGTCGCGTCGATCAACTTCGTCACCGCGCACGACGGCTTCACGCTGCGCGACCTCGTGTCGTACAACGACAAGCACAACGAGGACAACGGCGAGGACAACAACGACGGCGAATCGCACAACCGCTCCGACAACAACGGCGTCGAGGGCCCGACCGACGACGTCGAGGTGAACCGGCGGCGAGCGCGCCAGCAGCGCAACTTCCTCGCCACGCTGCTGCTGTCGCAGGGCGTGCCGATGATCTCGCACGGCGACGAGCTGGGGCGCACGCAGCACGGCAACAACAACGGCTACGCGCAGGACAACGAGCTCACCTGGATCGACTGGGACGCCGCCGACCTGCCGCTCGTGGAGTTCACCGCCGCGGTCGCACGACTCCGGCGCGAGCACCCGACCTTCCGCCGCAGCCGCTTCTTCGACGGGCGACCGGCGAGCGCGGACGACGGCGAGCGGATCCCGGATGTCGTCTGGCTGCGGCCCGATGGCGGCCCGATGGCACCGGAGGACTGGGACTCGGGCTTCGGACGCTCGGTGGGGATGTTCCTCAACGGCCGCGGCATCCGCGAGAACGACCGCCGCGGCCGCCCGGTGGAGGACGTGAACTTCCTGGTGTACTTCAACAGCGGAGACGAACCCGTCGAGCTGGTGCTGCCCGACGAACGCCACGGCCGCGAGTGGTCGGTGGCCGTCGACACCGCCGGCGACATCGACGACACCCGTCCGCTCGATGCCCGCGCCACGATCCCGCTGGAGGGCAAGGCCATGATCGTGCTGCGCGAGATCGACGGCGAACCCCTCGCGACCGACGACTCCGTGGACGCCTCGCTCCGCTCGCAGAGCGAGCAGGCCGACGCATGACCCGACGGCCACTGTCGACGTACCGCCTGCAGATCAGCCGGGACCTCCCGCTCGACGCGGCGGCCGAGCTCGCGCCGTACCTCGCCGACCTCGGGGCCTCGTGGGTGTACGTCTCGCCGCTGCTCGCGGCCGTGCACGGCTCCACCCACGGGTACGACGTGGTCGACCACACCCGCGTGGACGCGGACCGCGGCGGCGAGGCCGGTCTCGAGCGCTTCGCCGCGGCCGCGCACGACGCGGGGCTGGGCATGCTGGTCGACATCGTGCCCAACCACGTGGGCGTCGCGGTGCCGCGACAGAACCCGTGGTGGTGGGAGGTGCTGCGGCTCGGGCGGCAGACCAGGCGCGCGGCGGCCTTCGACATCGACTGGGCGGCCGGCGGCGGACGGATCCTGCTGCCGCTGCTCGGCTCCGCGCCCGACGAGGCCCGCGCGAACGGCGAGCTCGTGGTCGACGCGACCCCGGCCGCCGACGCCCCCGACGGCGTGCTGCGCTACTTCGAGCACGAGCTGCCCCTCGCCCCCGGCACCGCCGCGCTCGCGGACGACCTGCCGCGACTGCTCGCCGCCCAGCACTACGAGCTGCGGTACTGGGAGGACCAGAACACCGACCTCACCTACCGGCGCTTCTTCGCGGTGTCCGAGCTCGCCGGGGTGCGCGTGGAACTGCCGGACGTGTTCGCCGACTCGCACCGCGAGATCCTGCGCTGGCTGCGCGAGGGCCTCGCGGACGGGCTCCGCGTCGACCACCCGGACGGCCTGGTCGACCCGGGCGGCTACCTGGAGCAGCTGGCCGACGCGACCGGTCGCGCGTACACCCTCGTGGAGAAGATCCTGGAGCCGGGCGAGGCGCTGCCGGCCTGGTGGCGCACGGACGGCACCACGGGATACGACGCGCTGGCCGAGCTGGACCGGCTGTTCGTCGACCGCGACGGCGTGGCCGCACTCGACCGCCTGGACGCACGACTGCGCGCCGAGACGGGGCTTCTGCCCGCACTGGCATGGCCCGACCTGATCCACGACACGAAGCGGATGATCGCGGACACCCTGCTGGTCGCGGAGGTGCGGCGCCTCGTGCGCACCCTGCCGCGCGGCATCGTGCACGCCGACGACGCCCTCGCCGAGCTGGTCGCGTGCTTCCCGGTGTACCGCGCCTATCTGCCCGAGGGCAGCGAGCACCTGCGCGCGGCGTTCGCGGAGGCGCGGCGGCGGCGCCCCGACCTCGACGCGGCGTTCACCGAGCTCGAACCCCTGCTGAGGGACACGTCGCTGGAGGTCGCGCAGCGGTTCCCCCAGGTGACCGGCGCTGTCATGGCGAAGGGCGTGGAGGACACCGCGTTCTACCGGTACACGCGGCTGGGCACGCTCACGGAGGTCGGGGCCGACCCGTCGATCCCCGCGGTCACGGTCGAGGAGTTCCACGAGGCGCAGCGGGCCCGGCTCGCCGCCTGGCCGTACTCGATGACCACGCTCTCCACGCACGACACCAAGCGCTCGGAAGACGTCCGGGCGCGGCTCGCGGTGCTGTCCGAGGTCCCGGAGCGATGGGCCGAGGTGCTGGAGGAGCTGCGGGCCGTGGCGACCACGGGCCACGGTCCGCTCGACGCCCTGCTGTGGCAGGCCGCGGTCGGCGCGTGGCCGATCCCGTCCGAGCGTCTGCTGGCGTACGCCACCAAGGCCGCGCGCGAGGCGGCGGAGCGCACCACCTGGCAGCGCCCCGACGCCGCGTTCGAGGAGGGTCTCGCGGCCGTCGCCCAGGCCGTCGAGGGCGACGCCGCCCCGATCCTCGACCGCTTCGTCGCGGAGATCGCGGGCCACGGCCGCTCGAACTCGCTCGCCGCCAAGCTGCTGCAGCTCACCGGCCCCGGCGTGCCCGACGTGTATCAGGGCTCCGAGCTGTGGGACCTGTCGCTGGTCGACCCCGACAACCGTCGTCCGGTCGACTTCGCGCTGCGGGCGCGGATGCTGAGGGAGCTGGATGCCGAGGTCGCCCGCGGCATCCTCCCGCCGATCGACGACTCCGGCGCCGCGAAGCTCCTGGTCACCTCCCGGGCGCTGCGCCTGCGCCGCGACAACCCGGAGCTGTTCCGCTTCTACCGCCCGGCCGTGGTCGAGGGGGCGGCCGCTGCGCATGCCGTCGCGGTGCACCGCGGCGGGGCGACCGCGATCGCGACGCGGTTGCCCGTGGGCCTCGCCCGGCGCGGCGGCTGGGGCGACACCGTGATGATGCGGCCGGACATCCCCGGGACCGACCTGCTGACGGGGCGCCGCATCGCCCCGGGCCCCGTGCGGTTGGCCGAGCTGCTGGACACGTATCCCGTGGCGCTGATCGAGCTCGCGCGGTGAGGGGGACACGCACGGTGAGGGGAGCACGGTCGTGATGGAGGTGTGGGCTCCGCGGGCACGGCGGATGCGGCTGCGGCGGCTCGCGGCCGACGGCACCGCGACCGACACGGAGCTCACGGCTGCGGCCGACGGCTGGTGGCGGGGCGACGGCATCCTGGCGGACGGCGAGCGCTACGGCTTCCTGATCGACGACGACGAGCACCTGCGCCCCGACCCCCGGTCGCGGCGGCAGCCGGACGGCGTGCACGAGGCCTCGGCCGCGTTCGACCCCGCCGCGTTCGCGTGGACCGACAGCGACTGGACCGGGAGGCAGCTCGCAGGCGGGCTGATCTACGAGCTGCACCTGGGCACGTTCACACCCGAGGGCACGCTCGACGCGGCGGTCGCCCGGCTGGACCATCTGGTCGAGCTCGGCGTGACCCACGTCGAGCTGCTGCCCGTGAACGCCGTCAACGGACGGTGGAACTGGGGCTACGACGGCGTGCTCTGGTTCGCGGTGCACGAGGAGTACGGCGGCCCGGCGGCGTATCAGCGCTTCGTGGACGCCGCGCACGCCCGGGGCCTCGCCGTGGTGCAGGACGTCGTGTACAACCACCTCGGCCCGAGCGGCAACTACCTGCCCCTGTTCGGTCCGTACCTGCGCGAGGGCGACAGCACCACGTGGGGCGACTCGGTCGACCTCGACGAGCCGGCCGTGCGGGCGTACATCATCGACAACGCCCTGATGTGGCTGCGCGACTTCCACGTCGACGGCCTGCGGCTCGACGCCGTGCACGCCCTGCACGACACCCGGCCCGTGCATCTGCTGCGCGAGCTGTCGGAGCGGGTCGACGCGCTGTCGGCGCAGCAGAACCGTCCGCTCACGCTGATCGCCGAGTCCGACCTCAACGACCCGACGCTGATCCTGCCGCGCGAGGCCGGAGGGTACGGGCTCACGGCGCAGTGGTCGGACGACTGGCACCACGCGGTGCACGTCGCGCTCACCGGCGAGACCACGGGCTACTACGAGGACTTCGCATCGCCGGAGGCCGTGGCGAAGGTCACCGACCGGGGCTTCTTCCACGACGGCACGTTCTCCACGTTCCGCGACCGCCCGCACGGAGCACCGATCCCGCCCGAGGTCCCGTCGTGGCGGCTGGTGACCTTCGCGCAGGATCACGACCAGGTCGGGAACAGGGCGGCGGGCGACCGGCTCTCCGCCACGCTCTCGCCCGATCGCCTCGCGGTCGCCGCGGTGCTCACGCTCACGGCCCCGGGCACGCCCATGCTGTTCATGGGCGAGGAGTGGGGGGCGACCACGCCCTGGCAGTTCTTCACCTCGCACCCGGAGCCGGAGCTGGGCCGCGCGGTCGCGGAGGGCCGCACGGCCGAGTTCGCGCGCATGGGGTGGGATCCGGCGGCGGTGCCCGACCCGCAGGACCCCGGCACCTTCGCCCGCTCGCACCTGGACTGGGCGGAGGTCGAGCGACCGGAGCACACGCGACTGCTGCGCCTGTACCGCGACCTCGCGCGACTGCGCCGGGAGCGGCCGGAGCTGACGGAGCCCGACACGACGCACGCGAGGGTCGAGGTGCGCGCCACCGACGGCCGCCCGGAGCATCGCGTGTACCGCATCGACCGGGGGGCGCTGTCGGTGCTGGTGAACCTCTCCCCCGCCCGGGCGGTCTTCGCGGTCGCGGACGAGGCGGTGGAGCTCGTGTCGACCGGAGCCCACACGCGCGCGGACGGCCTGCTCACGCTGCCGCCGGACAGCGCCGCGGTCGTGGGTCCGCCGTTGCACTGAGCCCCGCACGGGGAGGGGGCGGTCAGCCGCGGGCGGCCCACCATTCGCGCAGGCGCTGCTCGGCGACCTCCGGCCCGAGCACGCCCTCGTCGAGGCGCAGGTCGAGCAGGAACTTGTACGCCTCGCCCACCTCGCGGCCCGGGCGGATGCCCAGCACCTGCTGGATGCGGTTGCCGTCGAGCTCCGGGCGGATCGCGTCGAGCTCCTCCTGCTCGCGCAGCGCCGAGATGCGCGACTCGATGTCGTCGTAGGCCGCGGAGAGCCGGGCGGCTTTGCGCTTGTTGCGCGTGGTCACGTCGGCCCTGGTGAGGATGTGGAGGCGCTCCAGCAGGTCGCCCGCGTCGCGCACGTACCGGCGCACGGCCGCGTCCGTCCAGGTGCCCTCCGCGTAGCCGAAGAACCGCAGGTGCAGCTCGATCAGGGCGGCGACGGCGTCGGTCGTGGCGGTGTCGAAGCGCAGGGCCTGCAGGCGCTTGCGGGCCATGCGCGCGCCGACCACGTCGTGGTGGTGGAAGGTCACGGCCCCGCCCGGTTCGAGCTTGCGGGTGCGCGGCTTGCCGATGTCGTGCAGGAGGGCGGCGATGCGCAGCGGCACGTCGGGCGCGGCGCCGGGGTGCCGGGAGTGCTCCAGCGCGATCGCCTGGCGCAGCACCGTGAGCGAGTGCTCGTACACGTCCTTGTGGTGGTGGTGCTCGTCGACCTCGAGGCGCAGCTCGCTGACCTCGGGCAGGAACTCCTCGATGAGGCCGGTGTCGACCAGCACGCGGATGCCGCGCACCGGGTCGTCGGTCTGCATCAGCCGCACGAGCTCGGACTGGATGCGCTCGGGGCTGACGATCGCCAGGGTCTCGCGGAGCTCGGTGATCGCGGCGGCGGTGTCGTCGTCGACGCGGAAGCCGAGCTGGGCGCTGAAGCGGGCGGCCCGCAGCATGCGCAACGGGTCGTCGCCGAACGACACCCGCGGATCGGCGGGCGTGCGGAGGACCCCGGCCACCAGATCCTCCACGCCTCCGGTCGGGTCGATCAGCTTCACCGCCGGCACCTGGAGGGCCATCGCATTCACGGTGAAGTCGCGCCGCACGAGGTCGCCGTCGATCGTGTCGCCGAACTCGACCGTGGGCTTGCGGGTGACCCCGTCGTAGCTGTCGGCGCGGTACGTCGTGATCTCGACCTGCTCGCCCCGCACGCGCGCGCCGATCGTTCCGAACGCTCGACCGATGTCCCAGTGCGCCGAGGCCACGGGCTTCACGATCGCGAGGATCTGGTCGGGCGAGGCGTTCGTGGTGAAGTCGAGGTCGTGCGTCTCCCGGCCGAGCAGGGCGTCGCGCACCGGTCCGCCCACGACGGCGAGCTCGAACCCGGCCTCGGCGAACGCCTGCGCGAGGGTGCGGACGACGGGATTCTCGGCGAGCGCGCCGAGACGGGCGAGGCCGTCGGCCATGTTGAGCATGGGTTCCAGCGTACCGGGGCGCCCGCGTTCACCTCCCCGTCGTCTCGGCGTCAGGTGACGGTCATCCGGCTTCGATGGGCTGGGCGGGCCCCGTGCGGCTGAGCACGGAACCCCACCCACGAAGGACTGACATGACCTCCCCCACCCCTGCGGTGCGGTGGCGGCGTCGCGGACTCACGTCCGTCGCGCTGCTCGCCGTGCTCGGCGGCGCCGTCGTCGCTCCCGCGGCCCTCGCCGCACCCGACCCCGAGGTGCCCACCGGCTCGCTCATCACCGGCGACACCGCCTGGCACTATCTCGACGACGGCACCGACCCGTCGCCCGCCCCGGCCGCCCTGCGCGACTGGACCCTGCCCGCCTTCGACGACAGCGCCTGGAAGACCGCTCCGGGCAGCTTCGGCGCGAAGAACGGCAAGCTCGGCGCTGTCGGGCCGCAGACGCCGAAGACGCTCCTGAACCACTACCTCGACGGGGTGAAGGCGCCCACGGTCCCGACGTACTTCTTCCGCACCACGTTCGAGCTCGAGGCCGGCGTCGCCGAGCAGGTCGCAGCCCTGCAGAGCACCGTCACCTACGACGACGCGCTCGTCGTGTGGATCAACGGCACGGAGGTCGCGCGCTACGTCGACGGCCGCATCACCGACACCACCAACGTCGAGTACGCGGGCGACTCCAACGGCGACCCGCTCACCAGCACGTTCAGCGCCGAGGGCGCACTGCTGCACGACGGCACCAACACCATCGCGGTGTCGCTGTTCCAGGACCGCGCCACCAGCTCCGACATCTACTTCGACATGTCGTCGCTCACGCTCGTGCCCGCGTCCGACCCCGGTACCCCGGTGATCGCCCCGCCCACGCGCGTGATCCTCACCCCGACCGAGCGGCCCGAGGTGTCGCAGTCGTTCTCGTGGCTCGCGGGCGACGCCTCGCACACGGTCGGACAGGTCGAGATCGGCGCGGCGGCCGGCGGTGAGACGCGCGTCGTCGACGCGTACGACGCGGGGGTCGTGAACGGCAACCCGAACAAGCACTTCTCGGCCACCGTGACCGGACTCACCCCGGCGACGGAGTACCGCTACCGCGTGGGTCTCCCCGGCAGCTGGAGCGACTGGTTCACCTTCCGCACGGCCGACCCGAACGCCACCGACTTCCAGTTCCTGTACTACGGCGACGCCCAGATCGGTCTGGACACCACGTGGCCGAGCGTTGTGAAGCAGGCCGAGGCGAACGCACCGCGCTCGATCGGCTCCGTGCACGCGGGCGACCTGATCAACACGTCGAGCAACGAGAACGAGTGGCTCAACTGGTTCAAGGGCATGGAGGACTCGGCCGTCCGCACCAACGTGATGGCGGCCCCCGGCAACCACGAGTACTCCGGCGACAAGCTGCTCACGGCGTGGAAGGCCGCCTTCGAGTACCCGCACAACAACCCCTCGATGAGCTCGATCGGAGCCCTGGCCGACCTCGCGAAGGGCGACTCCCCCGTGGCGCAGCAGTACCGCGCGTTCTTCGAGCACTGGAGCGCGTTCGCCGCGGAGACCGCGTACTACACCGACTACCAGGGCGTGCGCTTCATCACGCTGAACGCGACGCGCGACACGACCTTCCTCACCCCGGCCGGCCTCCCGTCGTGCTCGGGCGCGGACTGCCCGTCGTCGCAGATCGGCACGCTGTGGACGCGGTTCCAGGCGGCGTGGCTCGACCTGCTGCTGCAGAACAGCCCCTCGAAGTGGAACGTCGTGACCTTCCACCAGCCGGTGTTCTCGGCGTCGGCCGGCCGTGACGAGCCGGTGCTGCGTGCCGAGTGGCTGCCCGTGTTCCAGCGCAACGACATCGACCTGGTGCTGATGGGCCACGACCACACGTACGCCCGCGGCTACGTGAACACCGACGCGACCGACACCCCCGGCCTCACCACGGGACCCGTGTACGTGGTGTCGAACTCGGGCGCGAAGCACTACGACCTGGAGACGCCGGAGAAGAACGTCTGGACCAACAACGGCGCCACCCAGGTGCTGCGCGGCGAGGGCGTGACCACGTACCAGGTGATCGACGTGTCGAAGAACCAGCTCGTGTACCGGTCGTACCTGGCGGAGAAGACGGCGTCCGCGTCGACCGACCTGCCCGTGGGCGCCGTGTACGACACGTTCACGGTGACGAAGTCCGACGCGGGCGAGAAGTGGGTGACCGAGGCCGGGGTCACTCCCCCGGTGACCGAGGAGCCGGAGCCCGAGCAGCCCGCGTCCGTCGAGCTGGGCGCGACCACGGTCGCGGCCGGCGGCACGGTCACGGTCTCGGGCAGCGGCTTCGCGGCGGGTGCCGAGCTGCAGCTGGAGCTCCGCAGCGACCCGGTGTCGCTGGGCACGGTGACGGCCGCGGCCGACGGGTCGTTCTCCCGCACCGTCACGATCCCCGCGGCCACCCCGGCCGGTGCGCACACGCTCGCCGTGATCCTGCCGGACGGCACCGAGGTCACGGCCGCGATCACCGTGACCGCGGCCGCGGGCGGCGGGGCGACCACTCCGGGCCAGGGCGGCTCGGGCGGCGCGAGCGACGGCGATCTCGCGACGACCGGTGCCGACAGCGTGCCGTACATCGTCGCCGCGGTCGTGCTGCTCGCCGCGGGCCTCGGCCTGTTCGCGCTGCGCCGCCGTCGTGCGCTGGCGACGGAGGCCTCGACGGTGGAGTCCGCCGAGGCGGAGTAGCCGCCCGCGTGACCGAGGGCGCCGCCGGGGCTTCGGCTCCGGCGGCGCCTTCGCGCGTCGTGGTCCTGGGATAACCTTCACGTGCCCGAACCCGCGAAGGAGAACCCGTGCCCGCGAACGATGTGATGGCCGACGAGACCGACCGGATCGTGGCCGCGGCCCTACAGGTGAACGGGCGGGCGTCGTGGGGTGAGATCGCGCGCGCCATCGACCTGCCGGAGCGCACGGTCGCCCGCCGTGGACAGCGTCTGCTCGATCGCGGCCTCGTACGGGTCTCCACCTACGTCGACCCGGCGAGGGTGCTGCACGCCCGGGCCGTGCTGTTCCGCATCACGACCGAGCCGCACGCGCTGTGGCACGTCGCCCGCACGCTCGCGCGGCGCACCGACGCCTCCTCGGTGTCGGTCCTGGAGGGCAGCAGCGACATCGCGGGCATGCTGCTCCCCCACGACGACGCGTCGATCCGCGAGCTGCTGTTCACCGATTTCCCGGAGGTCGACGGCATCGCGTCGATCAACGTCACCACGGTGCTGAAGTTCTTCCGCTCGGGGCACGACTGGCGGGTGGGCGTGCTGACCGACGAGCAGGTGCACATGCTCGACGAGTCGTCGGGCTCGGAGGTCGATCCGGCCGATGCGCTGAGCGCCGACGAGGAGGCGCTGATCCGGCTGCTGCTGAAGGACGGGCGGATGCCGGTGGCGCAGCTCGCCCGCGCCCTGGGCCTCAACGTGACCACGACCCGGCGCCGCATGGAGTCGCTGAACCGGCGCGGCCTGATGCATCCGCGCACCGAGATCGTGCCGAGCCTGTTCGGGCTGGGCCTGGAGGCGCTCGTGTGGCTGCGCGTGCCGATGGACCGGCTGGAGAAGGTGGGCACGGCTCTGGCCGCGGCTCCGGAGGTGAAGTTCATCGTGGCGACGACGGGCACCTCGCAGCTGCTCATGAACGTGCTGGTGACCGATGCCGACGCGTTCTACGACTTCCTCACGGGACCGGCGGTCGCGGGGCACGACGGGCTCGAGGTCGTGGAGTCGCTCGTCGTGATCACCCCGGTGCTTCGCGGCTCGCTGATCGTCGACGAGGCGCCCGAGGCGCTGGCGCAGGACATGCCGACGGGAGCCATCCGGCTATAGGCCGATTCTGTTACGGGAGTGTAAAGAAATGGCGAGATCGTTCGCTATAGCTTGACCTAGTGGCGAAATAGGGCGAGTATCCTCTCCAGGGCCATCACCCCTGGAGAGGACGATCGTGTTCACGGCTACTGGAGACGACTGGGCGGACCGCGCGGCGACGCTCACCCTGCGCACCCGCATGTTCATCGACGGCGCGTGGGAGGACGGCACCGCCGAGCCGCTCGCCCCGGTCAGCCCGCGTGACGGTCGCGCCCTGCCGCCCATCGCCGCCGCCTCGGACGCCGACGTCGACCGCGCCGTCCGCTCGGCCCGCGCCGCGTTCGACTCCGGCGTCTGGTCGCGCATCGCCCCCCGCGAGCGCGGGCAGCGCCTGATCGCGTTCGCGCAGCTCATCCACGACAACGCCGAAGAGCTCGCCCTCACCATCTCGCTGGAGATGGGCAAGCCCGTGCGCGAGGCCCTGCAGACCGAACTGCGCGCCGTGGTGAACTGCTTCCGCTGGTACGGCGAGGCCGTCGACAAGGTGCTCGACGAGCTGCCCGTCACCGCGCCGGGCAGCCTCGCCCTCGTCACCCGCGAACCCGCCGGTGTGGTCGCCGCCGTCGTACCGTGGAACTTCCCGCTCACGATGACCGCGTGGAAGCTCGCCCCCGCGCTCGCGGTCGGCAACAGCGTGGTGCTCAAGCCCGCCGAGCACACCACCTTCTCCGCACTCCGCCTCGCCGAGCTCGCGCACGAGGCGGGCATCCCCGCCGGCGTGCTCAACGTCACCCCCGGTGCCGGGCACATCGCCGGCCGGGCCCTCGGCGAGCACCACGACGTCGACGTCGTCACCTTCACCGGCTCCCCCGAGGTCGGCCGCCGGTTCCTCGGCTACGCCGCCGCCTCGAACGGCAAGCGGGTGTGGCCCGAGCTGGGCGGCAAGACCGCGAGCCTCGTGCTCCCCGACGCCGACCTGGAGCGCGCCGTGCGGGCGACCGCCGACGGCTGCTTCTACAACCAGGGCCAGATGTGCACGGCCTCGTCGCGGCTGCTCGTGCCGCGGGCGCAGCGTGACCGCGCCCTGGAGATCGCCGCCGACGTGGCCCGCACCACGCTCCCGGCCGACCCGTTCGACGTGGGCACCTCGATGGGCGCGATCGTCAGCGAGAAGCAGCTCTCCGGCATCGCCGGCTTCGTGGAGCGGGCACAGGCCGAGGGCGGCGAGCTGGCGGCCGGCAGCCCCGAGCGCTTCGCCGCGGTCGACGGCGGCAGCTACTTCGCCCCCGTCGTGCTCGGGGTCACCCCGCAGCACGAGGTCGCACAGCGCGAGGTGTTCGGCCCCGTGCTCTCGGTCATCGCGTACGACGACGTGGAGGAGGCCCTGGCCATCGCCAACGGCACCGAGTACGGGCTCGCCGCCGCGCTGTGGAGCACCGACCTCAACGCCGTGCACACCCTCTCGCGGCGCCTGCGCGCCGGGGTCGTGTGGGTCAACTGCTTCGAGGAGGGCGACATGACCATCCCGTTCGGGGGCGTCAAGGGCTCCGGCTTCGGGCGCGACAAGAGCCTGCACGCGATGGAGAAGTTCACCGACCTCAAGACCACCTGGATCGAGCTGTCGTGACCCGCCCGCTCATCGGCATCACCACGTGGCGCCGCCTCATCGACACCGACCTCGGCACGGGTCGCCCGGCCCACACGCTCGGTGCCGAGTACGCCGCGCCGGTCGAGGCGGCCGGCGGCGCCGTCGTCCTGCTGCCGCCCACCGGCGGGGTGGACGAGGTGCTCGACCGTCTCGACGGGCTGGTGCTCTCCGGCGGGGAAGACGTGCACCCCTCCCGCTACGGCGCCGCCCCGCAGGACGACAAGACGTACGACTCCGCCCGCGACGGCTACGAGATCGCCCTGGCCCTCGGTGCCCGCGACCGCGGCCTCCCCGTGCTCGCGATCTGCCGCGGCCTGCAGGTGAGCACCGTGGCCTTCGGCGGCTCGCTGATCGTCGACATCCCCGCCACCGAGCATCACCATCCGGTGCGCGGCGCCGACGAGCAGCTCTCGGCACGCCACCCCGTCGTGTTCGCCGAGGACAGCCGCCTCGCCGCCCTGTACGGCACGACCGAGCGGACCGTGAACACCATCCACCACCAGTCCGTCGATCGGTCCGCGCCCGGCCTGCGGCCCGTGGCCTGGGCGCCCGACGGCATCGTCGAGGCCGTCGAGACCGACGGCGACTGGCCCTTCTGGGCGGTGCAGTGGCACCCCGAGAAGATGATCGACCCCGATGAGGCCGCCGAGGAGCGCCCGCTGTTCGCGGCGTTCGTCGAGGCCGCCCGTGAACGAGCGGCGGAATCCTCCGCCGCAAAGAAAGGAACCCGATGACCAAGCAGATCTTCCTCGAGTACGAGAACGGCGTCCGCGCCGTCGCCACGCTGTTCGAGGACCTCGCCCCCCGCACGTGCGAGGCGATGTGGGGCGCGCTGGAGAAGCCGGTCACCATGCAGACCATGCACGCGATGTACGCCGGGCCCGAGGTCATGATGGGACTGCCCGAGGAGGCGCAGAACTTCGACCCGGAGGCCGTGCCCGCCGAGAACCAGCAGGTCGTGCCCGCACCCGGTGATCTGCAGTGGTACTGGCAGCGCCCGATGCAGATGGGCGGACTGCCGTTCGAGTGGTATGAGATCGGCGTCTTCTACGATCGTGGTGCCCGTATTCTCGGCCCGCTCGGATGGACACCCGTCAACATCTGGGCCGGCATCACCGAAGGACTCGCGGAGTTCGCTCAGGAGAGCGCCGCGATCCGCATCGACGGAGCGAAGCAGCTCACCCTCGGACGCCTCTAGGCGTCACCCCTCCCCCCGTGCTGGACCCATCCCGAAGGAGCAGTGCATGAACACCCGCAGAATCCTCACCGCCGGAGCGCTCGTCGCCACCGGCGCCCTCGTCCTCGCCGGCTGTGCCGCCGGTGACGACGAGTCCTCCGCGTCCGGCGGCGAGAAGGAGTTCGCCGGCGAGACCCTGGTCGTCACGTCGTTCGGCGGCGACTGGGAGAAGGCCTTCATCGAGGCCGTCGTCGACCCGTTCGAAGAGGAGACGGGCGCGAAGGTCGAGCTGATCACCCTGTACAGCGCCGACGCGCTCGCGCAGGTCACCGCCCAGAAGGCGAGCCCGCAGATCGACGTCGTGCACTTCTCCGGCGGCCAGGAGTTCACCGCCGCCGAGCAGGGCCTCATCGCGCCGATCGCCGCCGACGACCTGTCGGAGTCCGGCGACCTGATCGACATCGCGACCGCCGGTCTCGAGCGCGGCGAGGGCCCCGTCATCCAGCTCGCCCCGATCGGCCTGGTCTACAACACCGAGGCGGACGCTCCGGCGCCCACCTCGTGGGAGGACCTGTTCGACGACGCGTACGCCGGTCACATCGCGCTGACCGACTTCTCGAACACGTACGGCGTGCTGTCGATGCTGCGGGTGGCCGACACCCTCGGCGGCGGCATCGACGACCCGTCCGAGGCGATCTCGGAGCTCGGGGCCCTGGCCTCGTCGGGCGACGCGATCGTGGTGCCGACCTCGCCCGACCTGCAGACCGCGTTCGCCCAGCGCGACACCTGGCTCGCCCCGTACGCCATGGACTACGCGGGCACGCTGCAGGACGCGGGTCTCCCGGTGGAGTTCATCGTGCCCGAGGAGGGTGCGACGGCGTCGCTCATCACCGCGAACGTGGTCGAGGGTCGCGACAACCCCGACCTGGCGAAGCTGTTCATCGACTTCGAGCTGCGCCCGGAGGCGCAGGCCGTCTTCGCGGAGAACATGCGCTACTCCCCGGTCAACACCAAGGCCGAGCTGTCGGACGAGGCGGCCGAGTCCGTGCTGACCGGCGACGAGCTCGACGACGTCGTCGTCTACGCGCCCGGCGACATCGCCGCGTCGCGTCAGGCGTGGACCGACGAGTGGAATGCGCTGATCACCAAATGAGCGTCCGAACCCGTAGGGAGCCCTGGCTCCTGCTCCTGCCGGCGATCGTGCTGCTCGCGCTCGCCTTCCTCACCCCGGTGGCCGGCATGCTTCTCATGAGCGTGCAATCGCCGGCAGGCGGGTTCACCCTCGACAACTTCACCCGCTTGTTCGCGAGCGAATATCACCTCCAGGCGGCGCTGCGTTCGCTCCGCCTGGGGGTGATCCAGACGGTGATCACGCTGGTCATCGCCATCCCGCTGTCGTACATCATGGCCAGGGCCGGCTCGAAGGTGCGCTCGTTCCTGCTGATCGTGGTGATCCTGCCGCTGATGACCAGCGTCGTGGTGCGCACGTTCGGCTGGGTGGTGCTGATGGGTCCGTCGGGCCTGATGATGCAGATCCCCGGCGCGGAGCTCCTCGTCGGCGGCACCCAGGGCTTCCTCGGCACCGAGACGGGCGTGGTGATCGCGATGGTGCAGGTGCTCCTGCCGTTCGCGGTGCTCAGCATCCTCGGCGTGATCTCCGGCATCAGGCCGCAGCTGGAAGAGGCGTCGCGCACGCTCGGCGCCGGCTTCTGGCGCACGCTGCGCCACGTGGTGCTGCCGCTGTCGGTGCCGGGCATCGTCGCGGGCGCCTCGCTGGTGTTCGTGCTGTCGGTGAGCTCGTTCATCACCCCCCGCTTCATCGGCGGCTCGCAGATCCCCGTGTTCGCGCAGACCATCTACGTCGACGCGACCACCAACCTCGACTGGGCGTTCGCGGCGGCGCAGGCCGTGCTGCTGTTCGCGGGCGTCATGCTCGTGCTCGCGGCCACGTCCCGGCTCGGGAAGCAGAAGGTGTGACCATGGTCCGTTCCGTTCCGATCCTCGGCCGGATCCTCGCGATCCTCCTCGGCGTCGTCGTGACGCTGTACATGCTCGTGCCGCTGCTCGTCGTCGCCGGCGCCTCGGTGGGCGAGAACCGCTTCCTCACGTTCCCCGGTCAGGGCTTCACGCTCGACTGGTACGTGGAGGCGCTCACCTCCGACACCTACCTGGAGCCGTTCCGCCTGAGCCTCGTGGTGGGTGTGACGGTCGCGATCGTCGCCGCGGCGATCGGCACGGCGGCCGCGCTGGCGCTCACCCGCTTCCGCGTCCCCGGCGGGGCCGCGATCCAGGCGCTGCTGATGTCGCCGCTGACGATCCCCACGATCATCCTCGCCATCGGTGCGCTGTCGATCGCGTCCCTGACGATCGGCTCGCCGAACGTCGGCGTGCTGATCGCGATCCACGTGGTCATCGCCATCCCGTACGTGATGCGCACCGTGACCGGGGTGATGACGCGCGCCGACCACTTCACCGAGGAGGCCGCGCGCACCCTCGGCGCCAGCACCTGGAACCGCTACCGGCTCGTCGTGCTCCCCATCGCCCGCCCCGGCATCGCGGCCGGCGCGTTCTTCGCCTTCAACATCTCGTTCGACGATGCGGTCATCGCCCTCTTCCTGCGCACTCCGCAGCTGGAGACGCTGCCCATCGCCATCTACGGCCAGCTGGAGTTCAGCACGTCGCCCACCGTGGCGGCCGTCTCGACCCTCATGGTCCTGCTCACCGTCGTCCTCATGATCGTCCTCGAACGCATCATCGGCCTGGGAAGGTTGTTCGTCTGATGACAACGCTCACCATCACCTCACTCACCAAGGACTTCAAGGGGACGAAGGTGCTCAAGGGCATCGACCTCTCGATGCGGTCCGGCGAGTTCGTCTCGCTGCTCGGTCCGTCGGGCTGCGGCAAGACCACGCTGCTCCGCTGCATCGCCGGGCTCGAGTCGCCCACCAGCGGCACGATCGAGATCGCGGGACAGGACGTCACGAAGCTGCCGCCCGAGAAGCGGCACCTCGGCATGATGTTCCAGAGCTATGCGCTGTTCCCGCACATGAGCGTGGTCGAGAACGTGCGCTTCGGGCTGCGGATGGCCGGCGACAAGCCCAAGGCCGAGCAGAAGGAGCTCGCGGTGCGGGCGCTGGAGCGCGTGCAGATGGGTCACCTCGCCGACCGCATGCCCGCCCAGCTGTCCGGCGGCCAGCAGCAGCGCGTGGCCCTCGCCCGAGCGATCGCGTTCGAGCCGCGGGTGCTGCTGCTCGACGAGCCCCTGTCGAACCTCGACGCGCGACTGCGGGAAGACATGCAGGTCGAGCTGAAGGAGCTGCACCGCACCCTCGGCCTCACCACGGTGTTCGTCACGCACGACCAGGAGGAGGCCATGAGCCTGTCCGACCGGATCGTACTGATGAACGGCGGCGTGATCGAGCAGGAGGGTGCGCCCGCCGAGCTGTACGGCTCCCCGCGCACCCCGTTCGCGGCGGACTTCATCGGGGCGGCGAACCTGCTCCCCGCGACCCGCTCCGGTGTGACCGCGACGGTCGACGGCACGGGCGTGCAGGTGCCGCTGACCGGTGCGGGCGCCGACGGCTCGGGCGAGGTGGTGCTGCGTCAGGAGGACCTGCACCTGGCGCCGGCGGTCGGCGCGGACGCCCCGGTGGCGGTCGAGGTCGTGGCGCACGTGTACCGCGGTGCCGACGTGGTCTACATCGTCGAGTTCGCCGGGAAGCGGCTGCGCGTCGTCCGCCCCCGCCACGAGCAGCCGATCCCCGAGGGCCCCGCCGGCCTCGGCTGGCGCGACGGCGCCGTGCTCTGGATCCCCGCCGCCTGACCCGCCCTCGACCATTCACAACTCCGGAGTTCTCGGGCGACACGTCGTCTCCTGCGCTGCGATCCGGCCATGGGGCTCGATTTCTCCGGAGTTGTGAACAGCGCCCAACCCCTGCGGAGCCGCCCCGCCCGGTCATAGGATCGGCGCATGGCCGACGAAGACTCCCCCTCCCCGTCTCCCGCCCCCCGCGACACGTCCCGCCGCGGGTTCTTCAAGGTGGGGGGTGCCGCACTCGCGGGGGCCGTCATCGGCGGGGCCGGAGGCGCGGCGATCGGCGCGTCCGTGGCGGGGAACAACCCGCGCGACGGCTTCGCGACCGGCGATGATCCGTTCGCCGCCCTCACGCCGCGGAAGGAGCCGGGCTTCGACCACGTGGTCGTGGTGATGGGCGAGAACCGCTCGTTCGACAACCTGCTCGGCTACCTCTACACGAAGGACACGCTGCCGAAGGGCGAGACGTTCGAGGGTCTCGCGTTCGGCTCGCACAGCAACACGGCCGCCGACGGCACCGTGGTCGATGCGCATGTCTACCAGGGCGACACCGACCGGATCATGAGCCTGCCCGACCCCGACCCGGGCGAGGAGTACCCGCACGTCAACACCCAGATCTTCGGCACGGTCGACCCGAAGACCAACGCTGACCTGTTCGTCGACCAGATGTCCGCGCCGTTCAACGCCCCGACGCACGGTGAGAAGGCGACGATGTCGGGCTTCCTCGAGGACTACATCATCAACTTCCGGCGGCTCCGCGGCGGCAAGGAGCCGAGCGTCGACGAGGCCCGGCACATCATGGGCTCGTTCTCGCCCGAGATGCTGCCGGTGCTGTCGACCCTGGCGTCGGAGTTCGCCGTGTTCGACCACTGGTACGCGGCCGTCCCCTCGCAGACGTTCTGCAACCGCTCGTTCTTCCACGCGTCCACCTCGCACGGATTCGTCACGAACCAGGCCGGCGGCGGCTACAAGAAGTGGATCGACGCCCCCGCGGCACCCACCGTGTTCAACCGGTTGGAAGACGCGAAGGTCAGCTGGAAGATCTACATCGACAAGCTGCAGCTCGTGTCGTTCACGGGCATGCTGCACGCCGCGGTGCTGGAGAAGTACTGGCGCACCGAGCACTTCGGCACGATGGAGGACTTCTACGCCGACGCGAAGAACGGCACCCTCCCCGCCTACGCGTTCATCGAGCCGCGGATGGTCTACGACCACAACGACTTCCACCCGCCGTTCGGGTCGCCGCGGGAGAGCGTGGTCGACGGCGAGCCGGTGTTCGACAGCGCCATCTCGGACGTGCGCGCCGGTGACCGCCTGATCCACGACATCTACGAGGCGGTGCGCACGAGTGCGACGCCCGACGGCTCGAACGCCGTGAACACCCTGCTGCTCATCACGTTCGACGAGCACGGCGGCTGCTACGACCACGTGCCGCCGCCCGCCGCCACGAAGCCGACGCCCGACACGAAGGCCGGCGAGATGGGCTTCACGTTCGACCGTCTGGGCTGCCGGGTGCCCGCGATCGCGGTGTCGGCGTACACCCGCCGCGGCACCATCATCCACGACGAGATGCACCACGGCTCGGTCACCGCGACGCTGTCGCGGTTGCACGGCCTGAAGCCGCTCAACGACCGCGACCAGTCGGCGAACACGCTCATGAACGTGGTGAACCTCGACAGACCGCGGCATCCGGCCGACTGGCCCGTGACCACCCCGGCCTACACGCCGCCGAACCCCGAGGAGGGCACGCCGCAGCCGAACGAGGCGGACCACCTCAAGCCGCTGACCCCGCCGGCACGCGGGCTGCTCGGCCTGCTCATCGCGCGCTACGGCACGCCCGGCGAGCCCGAGCCGCAGACCTTCGCCGACGCGTACAAGCTCCTGCACGAGCACGGCGAGGAGCTGTTCGGCCCCGCGAAGGGCTGATCCGAGCCGCGGACGGCGCGGGGCGACCGGCGTCAGGCGACCGGGTCGCCCTGCACGGGTCCCTCGGTGTTCGGCTTCCACCCGAGCCCCGGGGCCACGTGCTCCGCGAACGCCTCCAGCACGTGCAGGTTGTACTCCGGGCCGAGCTGGTTGGGGATCGTGAGCATGAGGGTGTCCGCGGCCATCACGGCCTCGTCCGCGAGCAGCTGCTGGATGAGCACGTCGGGCTCCGCGGCGTAGGTCTTGCCGAACGTGGAGCGGAACCCGTCGATCACGCCGATCTGGTCGCCGTTCTCCTCGCTGCGCAGCCCGAAGTAGGCGCGATCCATGTCGGAGATCAGCGGGAAGACGCTGCGGCTCACCGACACCCGCGGGGTCCCGGTGTGCCCGGCCTCCTTGTACGCGGCGCGGAACAGGTCGATCTGCTCGCGCTGCAGCTCGTGGAACGGCTGTCCCGTGGCCTCGGTCACGAGGGTGGAGCTCATCATGTTGAGGCCCTGGCGTCCGGTCTCCTCGGCCGTGGCGCGCGAGCCGGAGCCCCACCAGATGTGGTCGCGGAGGGTGGGCGACTGCGGCTCGATGGCCAGGTACTGCCCGGCACCCACCATGCGCGGGTCGCCCGGGGCGAGGCGCTCCCCGTCGATGGCGCGCAGGAAGATCTCGAACTTCTCGCGCGCCAGCACACTGCCGCGCTCCGGGTCCTCGGTGTCGCGGAAGCCGAACGTCTCGTAGCCGCGCAGCGCGGTCTCGGGTGAACCACGGCTCACGCCGAGGGCGATGCGGCCGTCGGCGATGAGGTCGAGCGCGGCGGCCTCCTCCGCGAACTGGAAGGGGTTCTCGTAGCGCATGTCGATCACGCCGGTGCCGACCTCGATGCGCTCGGTGCGCGCGGCCATGGCGGTCAGCAGCGGCATGGGCGAGGCCGCCTGGCGCGCCCAGTGGTGCACGCGCACGTACGCGCCGTTCACGCCCAGCTCGTCGGCCCCCTCCGCGATCTCGATCGTCTGCTTCAGCATGTCGCCCGCGGTGCGGGTCGCCGAGCCGGGCACGTCTGCGTAGTGCCCGAAGGAGAGGAATCCGAAAGCCTTCATGATGTATTCGAACGCATGGATGCCGCGTCTATTCCCCCGGTGTCAGGAAGCCGTCCCGCACGAGGGAGCGGATCTTCGGCTCCAGGTCGGCCCACAGGTCCGCCAGCGGCACGTCGAACAGGTCGGCCAGCGCGCCGACGATCTGCGCCACCGTGAGCTCCCCGTCGCACGCGCCGACGAACCCGGCGAGCGCGGAGTCCACCCCCACCGTGCGCGCGAAGCCACCGCCCTGCCGCAGCTCGATCACGCTGGGGTCGTCGTCGCCCGGCATGAGGTGTCTGGCCTCGGTCACGTCGGGCGCCACGAGCAGCGTCGACGGCAGCCCCGCCGCGAGCACGTCGTGCGCGGCGAGCCCCGCGGCGAGCGCCGCGCCCACGTTCGACACCGACTGTCCGAGCCGCTCCACCCGCCGTAGGGGCTCGCCGCCGCCGCGGCGCAGCAGCACGTACCCGAACCCGACCGCGGTCACGCCGCGGGCCGCGAAGTCGTCGAGCCACGCGGTGAGCAGCGGCACGAACGCGGCATCGCGGGGCGTGGTCCCTCCGTCGCGGATCCACAGTTCCGCGTACGCCAGGGGCGTCAGCTCCTCGCGCTCGATCACCCACAGGTCGAGGTCGGCGGGCACCCACGCCTCGAGCCGCGCGAGCCCGGTGACGCCCTGCCGGGACTCCCAGTTGCCGAGCAGCTGCGCGATGCCCCCGCGGGTGAGGTGCGCCGGGGCCGCGCGCACGAACGTCTCCACCAGCGCGTCGCCGACGAGCCCGCCGTCGCGGTACTCGTACGCGGGCACGCCCTCGGTGCGCGGGGTGATCACGAACGGCGGGTTCGACACGATCAGGTCGAACGCCTCCCCCGCGACCGGGTCGAACATGCTGCCGTGGCGGAAGTCGATGTTCGTCACGCCGTTGAGCTGCGCGTTGAGCTCGGCGTAGGCGAGGGCGCGGCGGGAGATGTCGGTCGCGACCACCGTGCCCGCGCGCCGGGCGACCAGCAGCGCCTGGATGCCGCAGCCCGTGCCGAGGTCGAGCGCGCGCTCCACCTGCACCGGCACGACGGTCTCCGCGAGGGTGCGCGACGCCCCGCCCACGCCCAGCACGTGGTCGGCGGGCAAGGGGCCGTCCAGCGCCACCTCATCGAGGTCGCTCGCGATCCACCACTCGCCCACCCCGTCGGCGTCGACGAACGACTGCGGGCGCAGCAGCGCGCACGGTGCGACCGTGTCGCCCTCGACGCGCGCGAGCCCCAGGGCCACGAGTCCATCCACTCCGAGCGTCGGGAGGGCCGACGCGACGGCGGCCTCCGGCTGCGGGAGCCCGAGCACGAACAGGCGGCCGAGGGTCGCGAGCACACCGTCGTCGTCGGCGATCGCGCGGAGGATCGGCTCGCGCATGCCGCGGCCGAGCGCGTCGTCGGCCTCCGTGCCCCACAGCTGCCGGAGCGGGTCCGACCGCAGGTCGGCGGCGTCGAGATCGGCGGCGAGGCGGGCGCTGCGGACGGGGTCGGGGACGGGTGCGGGGGCGTCGGACACGGCCGTCACTCTACGCGTCTTCAGGGTTCTCCTCCCTCGCGCCTCCTAGAATCGCAGGGTCAGTACTCACGATCCGCCCCTCCCCGGCGTTCGAGGAAGACCTTCATGACCGCGATCACCCCCCACACGGGCCTCCGTGTGCGCCTGCGACGGCTGGCGGCCGCGGTGATCGCCGCCTCCGTGTGCGCCGTCGCGGTTCCCGCGGTCGCGGCCGCCGCGGATCAGAAGGGCGACGACGACACCCGCACGGTCGAGCTGCACGTCTCCGCCGGGCTGCGGGGCGTGGTCGCCCCCGGCACCTCCACGTCAGCGGTCGTCACGATCACCAACGGCACCGAGACCGAGCTGAGCGCCGGACGGGTCGAGATCGAGCTCGGCAGCACGCCCCTCCCCACCTCCGATGCCGTGAGCGACTGGCTCGACGACGGTGAGACGGACGGCTCCTTCGTCTCGCTCGGCGACGAGGCGTCGAAGGCCGCCGACCCGGACGGCATCGCCACGACCACGGTGTTCGTGCCGCAGGAGACCATCGAGACCCTGGCCCCCGGCGTCTACCCGCTGCGGGCGGCACTGACCGGGGCGCGCACGGGCGACACCGGCGGCGAGCGCGCGGCCACGTGGGACACCACGGCCACGAGCGTGCTGGTGGTCAACGCGTCCTCGGCGAGCCCGGTCGGCGTCCTCGTGCCCGTCACCGCGACCCCGGCCGGCGGCGCCCTGCTGACGGCGGAGGAGCTCACGACGCTGACCGCACCGGAGGGCGCGCTCACGGCGCAGCTCGACGGGGTCTCCGGCACCACGGCCGTACTCGCGATCGACCCCGCGATCCTCGCGTCGATCCGCGCCCTCGGCACCGCGGCACCGGAGTCGGCGAGGGAGTGGCTGACGCGGCTCGACGAGCTCCCCAACCCCCGGTTCGCGCTGCAGTTCGGTGATGCCGACGTCACGGTGCAGGCGCAGACGGGCCTGAGCGCGCTGCTGTCCCCGCTGCCGTTCGCCGCCCTCCTCGACCCCGCCGCGTTCCCGCAGCAGCAGGCCACCGCCGAGCCCACGTCCGCGCCGGGGTCGACACCGAGCCCCTCGCCGGGGAGCACGAACGCGCCCGCCCTGCCCGACGACGCGACGCTCACCGAGGTCGACGGCGCTCTCCCCCGCATCGTGTGGCCGGAGGAGGACCTCACCCAGGCCGACGTGACGGCGTTCGCGGGGTACCTCGGCCAGGGCACGACCACGGTCGTGTCGTCCGACACGGTCGGCGGACCCACCGCCGCATACGCCACCGCGGGCGGACAGGACCTGCTGGTGACCGACGCCGCGACGTCCGCTGCGCTCTCGGGCGCCGCCGGGGCGTCGGATCCGGTCGTGCGGCAGCGTCTGCTCGCGGAGGCCGCCGCGCAGCTGTTCCTGGCGCAGGGCGCCACGGGCGGCGCACCGCTGCTGGTCGGACTCGACCGCGACGAGACCCGCACGGCCGACGCACTGCGCGACGCGATCTCCGCCGCCGACTCCGTCGGGTTCGAGCTGTCGACGGTCCGCGCCGCCGCTCCCGTCGCGGTCACGCTGCCGGAGGCGGCCGCCGCCCCCCGCTCGGCCGACCTCGTGAACCTGCTCACCGACGAACAGTCGCTCACCGCGTTCTCGTCGATCCTGAGCGAGCCCGACGTGCTGCTCGCCCCGGAGCGGATGCGCATCCTGCGCACGATCGCGGTGGGGTCGTCCGACGCCGCGTTTGCCGAGAAGGTCGCGGCCCACCGCGCCCGCACGACCACGACCCTGTCGAGCGTGAGCATCCCCCCGTCGAGCACCATCCAGCTCCTCACCGCGAACGCCGACTTGCCGATCGCGGTGCGCAACGACCTCCCGTGGCCGGTGACCGTGCGGCTGTCCGCCTCGCCGAGCGACCCGCGCCTCGAGGTGAAGCCCATGATCGAGACGGTCGTGCAGCCCCAGTCGAGCACGCGGGTCAAGGTGCCCGTGTCGGCGCGGGTGGGCAGCGGCGAGCTCGACCTCCGGCTCAGCCTGTCCAGCCCCACGGGCGTGCCCATCCAGTCCGAGCAGTCGGTGCGGGTGGCGGTGCGCGCGGAGGGGGAGACGATCGGGCTCGTGGTGTTCGGCGGCCTCGCCGTGCTGCTCATCGCCCTCGGCGTGGTGCGCACGGTGCGCCGCAAGCGCCGGGAGGCCATCGAGGAGCACGCGGTCGAGGTGGCCGTCGACGAGCTGATCGAGGAGAAGGAGGCCGAGGCGGCGGCGCAGGAGCGCGCACTCGACCGCGACGCCCCGCCGACGAAGGAGACCCCGTGACGAGCCTCGGACGCGCGAGCGCCATCATCGGTGCCGGCACCCTGGTGTCACGCCTCACCGGTCTGCTCCGCAGCATCGTGCTGGTGGGCGTGCTCGGCGCCGTGGGCTCGGAGGCCGCCGACGCCTTCACCTTCGCCAACACCCTGCCCAACAGCGTGTTCTCGCTGATCTCGGTCGGCGTGCTGACGGCGGTGATCGTGCCGCAGATCGTGAAGGCCACGGCCGACGCCGACGGCGGCAACGCGTTCATCTCGAAGCTGTTCACGCTCGGCACGGTCGTGCTGGTCGCGACCACCGCTGTCGCGACGATCGCCGCGCCGTGGCTGGTCGTGCTCGTCGCTGGCCGGGCGCCGCTGGAGGCGCAGGCCCTGGCGACCGCGCTCGCCTACTGGTGCCTCCCGCAGATCCTCTTCTACGGCCTGTACGCGCTGCTGGGCGAGGCCCTCAACGCGCGACGCATCTTCGGCCCGTTCACGTGGGCACCGGTCGTCAACAACATCGTCTCGATCATCGGCTTCCTGATCCTGGGGGCGCTGTTCGCCCCGGTGCCGACGAAGGCGGCGGAGTGGACGCCCGCGATGATCGCCACGCTCGGCGGCACGGCCACGCTCGGCATCGCGCTGCAGGCGCTGGTGCTGCTCGTGTTCTGGCGGCGCACCGGGCTGGCCCTCAAGCCCGACTTCCACTGGCGCGGCGTGGGCCTCGGCACAGTCGGCAAGCTCGCCGGCTGGACCTTCCTGATGGCGTTCGCGAGCCTGGCCGCCGGCGTGCTCCAGGGCAACATCGTGAGCGAGGCTTCCGGTTCGGGCGCCTCCGCGACGGTCACCGCGAACGCGTGGCTGATCTTCATGCTGCCGTACTCCGTGATCGTGCTGTCGATCGGGACGCCCTACTTCACGCAGATCAGCGAGCACGCCGCGGCCGGACGCGACCCCGAGGTGCGCGCCGACATCTCGCGCAGCATCCGCACGCTGCTGTTCTTCATCGTGGCGGCCGTCGCCGCCGTGGCCGCCGCTGCGATCCCCGCGTCGCGCGTGTTCACGAGCTCCGCGCCCGACGCCGAGGCCGCCGCGCTGGTGCTGCTGTGCTATCTCGTGAGCCTGATCCCGCTGACGATCCTGTTCATCGTGCAGCGCACCTTCTACGCCTACGACGACACCCGCACGCCGTTCTGGTTCACGATCTTCCAGTGCGTCCTCATCGTCGCGACGGCGCTGCTCGCGGGCGGGCTGTACCAGGCCGGGGTGATCCCTATCACGATGCTCGCGGCCGCGGTCGCCCTCGGCCAGTCCGTCGCGAGCACCCTGCAGACGATCGTCGCGACCTGGCTTCTGCATCGTCGCCTCGGCGGTCTCGGCGTGCGCACGTGGGCGACCTCGATCGGCCGCTTCGCGGTGGCGGCGATTCCCGCGGGCTTCGCCGGGTGGGGCGTGTTCCAGCTGATGGGCGGCGCCGGCGGCTGGACCGCCTCGGACAAGATCCAGGGCGCCGTGGGCACGGCGATCATCGGCCTCGTCGTGGTCGCGGTCTACATCGCGCTGCTGGCGGCGATGCGGGCGCCCGAGCTGAAGGCGGCGGGCGGCCTGATGCGCCGTTTCCTCCCTGGTCGCTGAGGCCCGCGCGCGCCTGCCGCTGGGGAATGCCCCGCGGTTACCATGGGTTGAAGCAGTCGGACGTCTTTCGACGGCACCGCCTTTCTAACGGAGATCACATGCGTCAGGTCATCATCATCGGCTCCGGCCCCGCCGGATTCACGGCTGCCATCTACGCCGCACGCGCGAACCTGGAGCCGCTGCTCATCGCGAGCTCGGTCGAGGTCGGCGGTGAGCTGATGAACACCACCGAGGTCGAGAACTACCCGGGCTTCCCGGAGGGCATCCAGGGCCCCGAGCTGATGGCCAAGTTCCAGGAGCAGGCCGAGAAGTTCGGCACCGAGGTCCTGTACGACGACGTCACCGAGCTCGATGTCGCCGGCCCGGTCAAGAAGGTCACGCTCGGCTCCGGCGCCACGCACGAGGCGAAGACCATCATCTATGCGACGGGCTCGGCCTACCGCAAGCTCGGCATCGAGGGCGAGGAGCGCCTGTCGGGCTTCGGCGTGTCCTGGTGCGCCACGTGCGACGGCTTCTTCTTCCGCCAGAAGACCATCGCGGTCGTCGGCGGCGGCGACTCGGCGATGGAGGAGGCGACCTTCCTCACGCGCTTCGCCGACAAGGTGTACGTGATCCACCGCAAGGACACGCTGCGCGCCTCGAAGATCATGCAGGAGCGGGCGTTCGCGAACGAGAAGATCGAGTTCGTGTGGAACAGCGAGGTCGCGGAGATCCTCGGCGAGACCGCGGTCACCGGTGTGCAGCTGCGGTCCACGGTCGACGGCTCGCTGCGCGACCTGCCCCTCGACGGCCTCTTCATCGCGATCGGCAACGACCCGCGCACGCACCTCGTGCACGACAAGCTCGAGCTCACGTCCGAGGGCACGATCTGGGTCGACGGCCGCTCCTCCCGCACCTCGGTCCCCGGGGTGTTCGCGGCGGGCGACGTGATCGACCCGACCTACCGTCAGGCCATCACCGCCGCCGGCACCGGCACGGTCGCCGCGCTCGACGCGGAGCACTTCCTCGCCGATCTGGAGGACGCCTCGGTCGAAGTCCCCGCCGCGGAGGCCGCCGAGGTCATCACGGCCTGATCAGCGCCGGGAACACTTTCCCCTCGCCCGTTGTTGTAGCAGGCGAACCTCGAACAAGGAGAACTCTGATGAGTGCAAAGGCAACGAGCCAGGCGACCTGGGAGCAGGACGTGCTGCAGGCCGATGGTCCCGTGCTGGTGGACTTCTGGGCCGAGTGGTGCGGTCCGTGTCGTATGGTCGCGCCGGTGCTGGACGAGATCCAGGCCGACAACCCCGACAAGATCACCATCCTCAAGCTCAACGTCGACGAGAACCCCGAGCTCGCCATGAAGTACCAGATCACGTCGATTCCGGCGATGAAGGTCTTCCACGGCGGCGAGGTCAAGACGACCATCATCGGCGCCAAGCCGAAGTTCGCCCTCGAGAAGGATCTCGCCGACTTCATCGGCTGATCCTCCCCGGACGACGAGAAGGGGCCGCACCTCCCGGGGGTGCGGCCCCTTCTGCGTGCCCGCCCCTCAGTGCCGCGGCGTTATGGACCAGTCTCCATTGGGTGGCGTGGATCGGTCGTTCGCGACTAGCGTGTTACATGAAGACTGCCTGGCTCGGCAGTTGCTGGAGTGCTCAACAGGCGGACAGGAGACAAGCGATGAACCCGATGATCGTTGGCGTAGGCGTCCTCCTTGTCGCCTCTCCGGCAATCCTCCTTGTCGCGCTCATCGTGATGATCCGGCGCTTTCGAGACAGCGTCCATGCGGAGCTTCGCCGCCTCCGAGAAGACGTGAACCGGAAGACTGACGAAGAACCCAGGACGACTGAGCACGGGCAGGTGATCGGCTGATCCTCCCCGGACGACGAGAAGGGGCCGCACCTCCCGGGGGTGCGGCCCCTTCTGCGTCCCCGGCCCTCAGTGCCGCGGGGTCACGTCGTCGAGAAGCATCCCGAACGTCACCCCGTCGTCCGTCCGACGCAGCTCCGCGAAGCCGAGGCGACGGTAGAACGCGATGGCGCCGGTGTTGCGCGTCCCGGCGGTCAGCTGCATCCCCGGCACGCCCCGGTCGCGCAGCAGCGTCGCGAGCGTGTCGATCAACCGCCGCCCCCACCCGTGGCCCTGCGCCTCGGGCAGCAGGTCGATGTGCAGATGCGCGGGGTAGCGGTCCACGAACGGCACCCGACCCTCGCCGATCCTCCGGGCGAACGCGACGATGGTCGCATCCCTGCCCCCGTCGGCACGGTCGCCCCGGTGCCGCGCCTCGCGGGGAGGCCACCACGCGTGCCGGAACCACTGCTCGTACGCGGTCGTGTCGGGCGCGCACACCACGTACCCGAGTACGCGGTCGCCGGCGTCGAGCACGAGACACGTCTCGGGGCTCCACGCCGCGTAGGGCAGCGCGAACACCTCCCCCAGCAGCCGTGGCGAGCGGTAGAGGCCCGTGGCGTCGGCGCCCGAGTCCCCCGTGCGCAGGCACACGGCGGCAAGGTCGTCCTCGTCGCCCACGCGGAAGGGCCGGAGGCGCAGACGCACCTCCGGCCCTTCGGTCGAGCGCTCGGGGCTCACGGCCCTGCCAGCTCGGCGCCCTTGTCGCCGCGCTTGAAGCCGCACGCCCGGGTGGTGCCGGCAAGGCAGCCCTTCGCGAGCATGTTTGCGCTGTAGTAGTCGATGTACCGGAACCCGTAGGTCTCTCCGCGGGCGAAGGCCTGGCCCTGGATGGCCGCCCGCCAGGTCTCGAACGCGGCGTCGGGGATGTCGACGTACAGGTCGGGCGTGAAACCCTCCGCGTCTTCCCAGTTGTCCGCGTGCAGGAACTGCGAGATGCCGTGGCGTCCGTACGGGCTGTCCACGGGGAGAGACGCGAGGAACCGGCCGCGCTCCGCGAGGATCGCCGCGCGCTCGTGGTCGCGGTGGATGCTCGTGGTCCAGTGCGTGATGAGGATCTCGGGCTTCTCCTGCCGGATGATGTCAGCGATCTGCTCCGCGGCGGAGTCGTCGTCGGGCAGGAAGCCGTCGGAGTAGTCCAGCACGCGGAACTCGGCACCGATCGCCGCCGCGAAGGCCTCGCCCTCCGCCACCTTCTGCTTCCGGTACTCGTCGGGCGCGATCGTGGGGTGGCCCCGCTCGCCGTAGGTGCACGCGAGGATGATCGCCCGGTCCCCCTCCTGCACCATCTTGGCGAGGGTCGGACCCGCCGTGAGGTCCATGTCGCCGATGTGCCCGCCGATGGCGAGTACGGTCCTACCCATTGTCATCACTCCGTTTCGTGGGGGTCACTTCATTCCGCTGAGCATGACGCCGCGGACGTAGTACTTCTGCAGGAAGAGGAAGATCAGCAGCACCGGGAGGGTGCTGATGACGATGCCGGCCATCACGATCGGCATGGTGCGGTTCGGGTCGATGAAGCTCTGCAGCATCTGGATGCCGACGGGCAGCGTCATCAGGTCGGGGTTGGCGGAGGCGATCAGCGACGACCAGATGTACTCGTTCCACTGGCCGACGAACGTGATCACGCCGAGGGTGATGGCCACCGGCGTCGCCTGCGGCAGCACGATGTTGAAGAACAGCCGCCACTCCCCCGCACCGTCGATGCGCGCGGCCTCGAGCATCTCGTCGGGCACGCCCACCATGAACTGGCGCATCAGGAAGATGCCGAACCCGCTGACGAGGAACGGCAGCATGAGCGAGACGATGTTGTTCGTCATACCGCCGAAGCCACCCTGGCCGAGGATGTTGTTGCCGCCCACCAGCGGCCAGTTCAGCATGATCAGGAAGTCGGGGATCAGCAGCAGGAACGGCGGCAGCATCATGGTCGCGAGCACGAACCGGAAGATCACGTCGCGACCGCGGAACCGCAGCTTCGCGAGCGCGTAGCCCGCCATCGCGGAGGTGATGAGCACCGACGCGGTGACCACGAGCGTCACGACCGTGCTGTTGAAGAACAGCTTGTCCAGCTGCAGCTGCTCGAACGCGGCGGTGTAGTTGTCCCAGGTCCAGTTCTCCGGGAAGAACCGGTACGGGAAGATGCCGTACTCACCGGGGCCCTTCAGCGAGCTGAAGACCGTGTCGAAGAACGGGACCACCATCATCACGCCACCGATGGCGACCACGAGGTAGGAGATCCACGGGAACGGGTGGCGCTTGCGCTGACGGACGCCCATCAGTCGTCTCCTCCGGTGCGACGGCTGATCCAGAGCTGGAGCAGCGTGATGATGAAGATGATCAGGAAGAGCACCATGGCCATGGCGCTCGCGGTACCCCAGGCGCCGAACTTGAACGCCTGCTGGTACATCTCGAACGCGGCGACGTTCGTGGCGTTCGCGGGTCCGCCGTCCTTGGTCATCACGATGATGAGCGCGAACGACTGCAAGCCGGCGATGCACTGGGTGATGAAGACGAACACCAGGGAGGGCCGCAGCAGCGGCAGCGTGATGCTCCAGAACGTGCGCCAGGAGTTCGCGCCGTCGATCTCCGCGGCCTCGTACATGGTCTTGTCGATGCCCTTGATGCCCGCCGTGAGGATGAGCACGGCCGCGCCGATCGAGGCCCACGCCTGCACCACGGCGACCGCGGGGAGGGCGAGGTTCGGGTCGGACAGGAAGCCGATGGAGTTCACGCCGAGGGCGTTGAGCACCGCGTTGATGAGGCCGGCCGGCTGGTAGAGCATCTTCCACACATTGCCGATCGCGACCACGGTGGCCACGACGGGGAGGAAGTACAGGAACCGCCAGAATCCCTGGAACTTGAGGCGTTCGATGAGCTGGGCGACGACGACCGAGCCGCCGACCGCGAGGATCACGGCGATGATCGCGAACAGGAACGTGTTGATGAGGATCGGCTGCACGAACGTGCTGTCGATCTGCAGGATCTCCAGGTAGTTCTGGAACCCGGTGAACTCGATCTTGGTGAGGTCGTATCCGCCCCAGGTCGACAGCGACAGGAAGATCGCGAAGAACGTGGGCAGGATCAGGAAGACGGTGAAGAACAGCAGGGAGGGCGCGAGGAACAGGTAGCCGGCACGGGCTTCGCGGCGGAACCGACGCGAACGCGGCTTGGCCTTCTTCCCGACCGTCGTCACCGCGATCGTGTCCTCCGCGGCTTCCTGCGCCGCCGTCATGAGAGTGGGGTTGGCCATCGGCCCTCCGTGGGTGGTCTCGGGGTGGAGGGCGGGGACGCGCGTGGTCCCCGCCCTCCGGTGGTGCTACTGGGCGTCGATCTCCTTGACCAGCTTCGAGAAGGTGGTCTTCACGTCGGCGCCGTTGACGATGATGTCGTTGAGCGCCGTGTTGGTGGCGGTCTTCGCCTCGTAGGCGTTCGACGCGTTCGACTCGGCCATCGCGTAGTCGGCGGCGGCGTAGATCGCCTCGAGGTTCGGCTCCTCGGCGAGGTACTTCGGCCCGAGGATCTCCGCGTCCGTGGTGCGCGGCGGGATCAGCCCCTGCGTGGCGAGGAAGTCGCCGAGGGCGGTGACGCCGTCCTCGTTCTCGTGCGAGTTGAGCCAGCTGAGGAACTTCCAGGCCTCTTCCTGGTGCTGGCTGCCGGAGTTCACGCCGGTGAAGAAGCTGTAGGCGAGGGAGCCCACGTCACCGGTCTCCGGGCCGGGCACGGGGGCGACGCCGACGTTGGCGTAGTCGTCGCCCATCGAGGCCTTCAGGCTGCCGATCCACCAGCCGGCCTGCACGGCCATGGCCACGCCGCCCGTGGGGAACGCCTTCGTCGGCATGATCGAGGTCGAGGTGGCGCCGGTCTCGGCCAGGTCGGACTCGAGCTGCATCACGTCCTCGGCCTTGTCGTCCATGGCGGACTTCCCGTCGGCCGCGAGGAACTCGCCACCGGCGGAGTCGAGCAGCGACAGGAACGGGTGCACCGTGTGGTTGTCGCCGTCCTGGATGAGGGAGAGGCCCTGCACGATCGTGTTGCCCGAGCCGTCCTTCTTCGTGGTGGCGTTGGCGGCCTCGACCAGCTCGTCCCAGTTCGCCGGCGGGGCGTCGTAGCCCGCGTCGGCGAGGAGCTGCTTGTTGTAGAACAGCGCGTACGTGTTGAACTCGGTCGGGTATCCGAGGATCTCGCCGTCACCGGTCGTGACCGAGGCGAGCGCCGCGGGGCTGTAGTTGTCGGTGATGTCGGCCGCGACGTCCTTGGGCGGAGCGGAGAGCACGCCGTTGGCCTGCAGCTGCCCACCCCACAGGGAGTACGAGCTGACGATGTCGGCGCCGCGTCCGCCGGTCTGGCGCACGTTGAGGGTGGTGAGCAGCTCGTCGAAGTTGACGGCCTGCGAGGTCACCTGGATGTCGGGGTTCTCCTCGTTCCACTGGTCGATGAGGTCGCCGATCCCGGTCTTGAACGGGTCGCTGCCGTAGTGGCTGAGGAAGGTGAGCTTCACGACGCCGTCGTCTCCGCCCCCTTCCGCCCCGGTGGTGCATCCGGCGAGGGCGAGCGCGGCCGCGCCCGTGAGCGCGACGGTGGTCACCAGGCGTCGGCGGTGACGCTGTGCTGCAGACTTCATGTGATTCCTCTCGGGTGGGCCGCGTCAGGCGGCGGTGGGGGCGTGCAGGATCGTGAAGGTGCGAGTGATCTCGAACCCGGTGTTCAGGTACAGGTGTCCGGCGGCGGAGGTCTCCTCGGTCCACAGGAACCAGGCGCTGTGGGCGCCCAGGGCACGCATGCGCTCGAGCGTGAGGTGCAGCAGGATCTTCCCGAGTCCCGTGCCGCGGCTCTCCGGCAGCACCCCGAACGGGCCGAAGCGCTCCAGCACGTTCTCGTACGTGCCGTGCATGGCCCAGCCGAGCATGGCGCCCTCGGGGTTGCGGCAGACCATGATGCGCTCGAGCGACTGTCCGCCGAGCACGCCCTCGCGGATACCGCGCGACCAGTCGGCGTTGAAGGTGCCGGCGATCTCGATCAGGTCGACCAGGTCGTCGCCCGTCGGTGAGAAGAACGTCCAGCCCTGGTCCCGGAGCTCGGCGATGCGGGCGCGCACGTCGTCGGGCATGGCGTAGTCGTTGAGCGTACGGTCCATGGCGACCGAGGTGTACTGCGTCTGGAAGCCGACGGAGCGCAGGAACGCGTCGGCTTCGGGGTAGCGGTCGGCGTCGAGCCCGGGGAGGAAGTAGTTGGGCGTGTACGACGAGAAGTAGACGGTCTCGACGCCGTGCCCGCGCAGCCACTCCTTCGCGGCGGCCATCAGGGTGGTGGCGATGCCGTGGCGTCGGGCTGACGGGACGACGAAGAAGAACGGGATCCAGCCCGAGGTGGGCTCCAGGTCGTCGCCGTCGGCCGCGATCTGGCGGCGGACGGCGTAGACCGCGCCGACGATGTCGCCGTCGGACTCGGCGAGGAAGAGTCCGTCGGCGTTGAAGTTGCGGTCGAGCAGGATCAGGTCGCGGAACCGCTCGTAGCTGATGCCGTCGGCGGGGGCCGCTTCGGTCCAGGCTCGCGCGATCTCGGGGCCGTCTCCCGCGCGGAAGGTCCGGACGATGCTCTCCATTGATATCTCCTCGGGTGAAGGGGGGTGCGGCAGCGCGATGGGAATGAAAGTACATTCACCGTCGCGTCGATGTCAATAAGTTTTGGTCACGATTAACATGACGGAAATAGTTTTCAGCGCGGGTAGAGCAGCACGTCGTCGCCGTACGCGTCCGCGACCCGCTGAGGCCCCGCGGACAGCGCCGCCAGGTCCCGCCCGGCGTTCAGCGCCTCACGGAGGCTGGTGGACCCCCACAGGCGGTCGAGCGCGTAGCCGGAGTCGCCTGGATCGAGCCGCTGTCCCGCATCCAGGCTGTGCACGTCCTCCGGCGCCGACGTACGGGCGGCCTCCAGCACCGCCAGGGCGGTCCCCACCGGGTCATACGCCCGGTGGTCGGTGATGTGCAGCTGCACGCCCCGAGCGGTCTCCCCCACGTGCTTGTGGAACGTCGGCTGGAAGGCGATGTCGCGGAACAGCACACCCGGCAGCTCGCGTCCGCGCATGTCCTCCGCGAACGCGGCCGTCAGGAACGGAGCGCCGATGGTCTCGAACGGCCGCGTGGTGCCGCGCCCCTCGCTCAGGGTCGTGCCCTCGACGAGCCCGGTGCCGGCGAACGCGTACACCGAGTCGAGCGTGGGGATGTTGGGCGACGGCGGCACCCACGGCAGTCCGGTGGCGGTCCAGTCCCGCGTGGGGTCCCAGTCCGTCAGCGTCACCACGTGCAGGTCGAGCTCGAGGCCCTCCGCGGCGAGGTCGCGGCGCGCGAAGAGGCGTGCCAGCTCCCCGGCGGTGAGGCCGTGGCGCTGGTGGATGTCGCTGCGCCCCACGAAGCTCGTGAAGCGCTCGCCCTCGATCCCGGGGCCCGCGAGCACGGCGCCGCCCAAAGGATTCGGTCGGTCGAGCACGGTGAACGGCAGCCCGAGGCGCGCGGCGCTGCGCATCGCGTCGTACATGGTCCAGATGTAGGTGTAGAAGCGCACCCCGATGTCCTGCATGTCGAAGGCGAGGGCATCCACGCCGGACGCGGCGATCATGTCGTCCAGCGCCGCACCCTCGGTGAGGTAGGTGTCGCTGAACGGGAGCCCGGAGCGTTCGTCGCGCTCGATCGCGGTGCTCTCCCCCGCCTGCACCGAGCCGTCGAGACCGTGCTCGGGGCCGAACAGGTGATGCAGTCGCACACCCGCGGTCGTGAACGCATCGATGTTCCGGGACAGGTCGGGCATGGTCCCGGTGAAGTTGGTGAGCAGGCCGATCCTGCTCCCGGGGATCAGGTCGGCCCGGTCTGCTGCACGCTCCGCTCCGATGCGTAGGCGTGACGTCATGGCGAACTCCCTTGTCTTTCATGAACACACGGAAGTGCCGGTCAGTGCCCGCCCCGCCGCGTTGCTGTCACCTTTTTACCAGCATGAAGCGATTTATGAAAATCATGTTCAGAAGTCTTGTGCGTCGCGCCCGTCCCTGATCATCCGCCTCCCTCGCCCCGGCGCCGGCCGCGCACCCACCTCGCACTGCCCCCACACCGCCCCCCGCGCTGCAGCGCGCCCGGCCCACGCATCCCCCGCGCCGCCGCATCGCGCCCGCCTCACGCATCGCCCGCCCCGCCACGTCGCGCCCGCACGCCCGTGTATCGCCCGATGCCGTCCCCTCGCCCGCCCAGCCCACGCATTTCCCGCGCCGCCGCATCGCGCGCACACGCCGTTGCAACGCCCCACGCATCCACGCGTGTCGAGCCTCACCGCCGGTGCGTGCGGACGCCGCGCGGAGGAATCGAAAGAGCCGTCAGGAGGCGTCGGCGATGCGCGGATCCCACCGGCGATGGCGCTGCTGTTCGTCGAGCAGCCCCCACACCGCCCGGGTGAGCTCCGGGTACTCCAGGGCGATCTGTCGCAGCACCCGGTAGTGACGCGCGGCGTTGGGTCGCACACCGTCGTTCGCGGCGATGTTGTCAGCGCGGAGCAGGTACACCACGAGCTCGTCGACGCTCGGCAGCTCCTCCATGAACTCCCACGGGTCTTCCCCGCCCAGCAGCCGCTCCTGGATCAGCACGGCGAGTTCGTCGGCCGCTTCGGCGCGCAGCACTTCCAGGCTGGCGCGGCGTGGGACGGACTCGGTCATCCGTCCAGCCTACGCGCGTGCCGGACCCCGTCGGCGCTCGACCTTCGCGTCCTCGGTCATGTCCTCGAGCTCCCGACCCTTGGTCTCGGGCACCTTGAAGAACACGAAGAAGAACGACAGCAGGGCGAAGAACGCGTAGAACCCATAGGCGAAGGTGAGTCCGATCTCCGCGAAGGCCGGGAACGTCGTGGAGATGAAGAAGTTCGCGACCCACTGCGCGGCGGCCGCGACGGCGAGTGCGCCAGCCCGGATCGAGTTCGGGAAGATCTCGCCGAGGAGCACCCAGACGAGGGGTCCCCAGCTGGCGCCGAAGAACACCACGAATCCGTTGGCGCAGACGAGGGCGACGGTGGCCCAGGGGTCGGGCAGCGTCGCGGTGCCCTGCGCGTCCAGCGTGCCGAAGGAGAACGCGACCGCCATCAGTCCGAGGGTGACGGTCATGCCGACCGAACCGACGAGCAGCATGATCCGCCGGCCCACCTTGTCGACCAGGAGGATCGCCACGATCGTCACCACGATGTTCGTCACGGAGGTGATCACCGAGGTCAGCAGCGCGCTGGACTCGTCGAACCCGACCGACTGCCAGAGCGTCGTGGAGTAGTAGAAGATGACGTTGATGCCGACGAACTGCTGGAACACCGACAGCAGGATGCCGATCCAGACGATCGGCTTGAGCCCGAGGCGATTTCCTCGCAGGTCACGCAGCGACTCGGCGCGCTCGGTGTCGATCGTCCCGGTGATCTCCTTGATCTTCGCCTCGGTGTCGATCGTGCCGGTGACGGTCTGGAGCACTTCTGCGGCGCGTTTCGTCTCGCCCTTGCGCACCAGGTAACGCGGCGACTCCGGCAGCCGGAGCGAGACGAGCCCGTAGACGAGCGCGGGGATGGCCGCGACCATGAACATCCAGCGCCAGGCGGTGAGCCCCCACAGCGGCTGATCCGCTTCGCCGGCGATTCCCGCGAGCAGCGCGTCGGAGAGGAGGGCGGCGAAGATACCCGTGACGATCGCGAGCTGCTGCAGCGAGCCGAGTCTCCCACGGATGGCGGCCGGCGACACCTCGGCGATGTACGCCGGAGCGATGACCGAGGCTGCCCCCACGCCCAGTCCGCCGATCACGCGCCAGATGATGAGGTCGACCACGCTGAAGGCCAGACCGGAGCCGATCGCGGAGACGAAGAACATGGCGGCTGCGACGACCATGACCGGGATGCGCCCGAACTTGTTCGAGATCGGGCCGGCGAACCAGGCGCCGACCGCGCAACCGATCAGCGCGGACGACACGGCGAAGCCCTTGAGGCCGGTACCGAGGTCGAACCCGGACACGTCGCCCGCGAGAGCGTCGACGGCACCGTTGATCACCGCGGTGTCGAAGCCGAAGAGGAAGCCACCCAATGCCGCGGCGATACTGACCGCGATCACACGGCGCTTGATGCTCGCCGCGTCAGCTGCTCTGCTCATGACCTACCCCCGCATCGTCAAGATGACGCGAGTCTAGGCCCTCCCTGACACCGTGCGGGGTCAGCGCGCGGAGCCGTACCCTTCTTCGCCCAGCTCCTCCAGGATGCGGTTGAGGTCCTGGATCGACGCGAAATCGATCGTGACCTGGCCCTTTCGCGTCCCGAGCGAGATCTTCACCCGCGTGTTCAGGCGATCGCCGAGCTTGCCCGCCACCTCGTCCAGATAGGCCCGTCGCGCTCCCGGCGTGGCCTTCGGGGTCTTCCCCGCGCTCGGCTGCGCCTTGGCGGCGACCTCCGTCGCGCGCACCGACAGGTCTTCGTTCACGACCTTGTCGGCAAGGCGCTGCATCGCCTCCGGCGTGTCGAGACTCAGGATCGCGCGGGCGTGACCGGCCGACAGCACTCCTGCGGCGACGCGCTGCTGCACGGGGACGGGCAGTTTGAGCAGGCGGATGGTGTTGCTGATCTGCGGACGAGACCGGCCGATGCGGGTTGCGAGCTCTTCCTGGGTGATGCCGAAATCCTCGAGCAGCTGCTGGTAGGCCGATGCCTCTTCCAGCGGGTTCAGCTCGGAGCGGTGCAGGTTCTCGAGGAGCGCATCGCGCAGGAGGTCCTCGTCGGCGGTGTCACGCACAATGGCCGGGATCGCGTCGAGCCCGGCTTCGCGTGCGGCCCGCGTCCGACGCTCCCCCATGATGAGTTCGTAGTCGCCGTCGCCGTTCTTGCGCACGACCACCGGCTGGAGCACCCCGAACTCCCGCACGCTGTGCACGAGTTCGGCCAGGTCCTCCGGGTCGAAGTGCGTCCGCGGCTGACGCGGGTTCGGCACGATCGCGTGCGGGTCGACCTGCACCAGGTGGATGCCGGGGACCGCCTCGAGGGTAGCTTCCGCAACCGCGGCTGCGCCGGAGTCGGTCGTGTCCGGGCGCAGGCTCGCGCCGGGGAAGAACACGTCGACGGGTCGCTCCGCCTGATCCGCGGTCGGAATGAGGGCACCGATGCCCCGGCCGAGTCCAGTGCGCTTCGCCATTACTTCTCCTTGCTCTGCGTCACACGCGACGCGATCTCGACAGCGGCCTCGCGGTAGGCGATCGCGCCGGCGGACTGTCCGTCGTACGCGATGACCGTCTGGCCGAAACTGGGGGCCTCGGACACGCGGACCGACCGAGGGATGACGGTGTTCAGCACCTGGGTGGGGAAATGCGTCCGAACCTCTTCCGCAACCTGCTGCGCCAGCCGGGTACGGCCATCGAACATCGTCAGCAGGATGGTGGAGAGGTGCAGAGCCGGGTTGAGGTGCTTCTGGATCATCTGGATGCTTCCCAGAAGCTGGCTCAGACCCTCCAGCGCGTAGTACTCGCACTGGATGGGGATGAAGACCTCGGAGGCTGCGGTGAAGGCGTTGATCGTCAGAAGCCCGAGCGACGGCGGGCAATCGATGATCACGAAGTCCACCGGGTGGTCGACGAGGTAGTCCTGCAGAGCGCGTCGGAGCCGATGCTCCCGCGCGACCTGCGCCACCAGCTCGATCTCGGCGCCCGCCAGGTGGATGGTGCTCGGAGCACAGAACAGTCGTGGGTTCTCCGGGCTGGGCTGCACGATCTCCGCGAGCGGGAACTCATCGATCAGCACGTCGTACACGCTCGGCGTGTCCGCGTTGTGCGGAACCCCGAGTGCCGTGGACGCATTCCCCTGGGGGTCGAGGTCGATCACGAGAACCGAGGCACCGAGTCCGGCCAGCGCGGAGGCGATGTTCACCGCACTCGTGGTCTTGCCGACGCCGCCTTTCTGGTTCGACACGGTGAGCACCCGGGTCTGCCCGGTGAACTCCACGTGAACGGCTTCGAGGGCCCTGCGGCGCGCGGAGAGGTCGGCGAGTTCGCGAGCAAGCGGGGTATCCATCCCGAACGAGTCGTTAGCCGGTGTCTTTTCGGACTGTTTCACGTGAAACATCCACTCCTTTCGGGGCCGCATCCCACTCTAACCGCAGGGACGGACCTCGAACCGCGCGCGCCCGTCAGCATCGACGCTGAGCGCACTTCCGTCCGCGGCTCGTACCGGCTCACGACCGGCAGCCGCATCGATTCCGGGAGTTCCTCGGCGCAGCGAGCGAGCAGCGCGCGCTCCCGGTGCCGCATCGATGGCCGCTATCGGTTGTCTGAGACAGCTCCCGGGCCTCCTCGCTCGCGCCGGAGATCCCCGACCAGGGGCATCCAGGATCACGTCTACATGAACCGCCGCGTGAGCTGCCCCCTCAGCACCTCCTTCCCCACCCGCGACGGTTCTGGAAGAAGCGCCGACCTACCCCCCCCCCGGCGAACGCCGCCCGCATGAGCGCCTTTCACCGTTTCACGTGAAACACCGCGCCTGTTCCGCGGCGTGGTCGGTCCGTCAGCGACCGCGTCGTCTCGCCCTTCATGGCCCCGACCTCGCGGCTCACCCAGCCCTCCCCGCGATCCAGCACACGCGGTCCCGTCTCCGTCCGGGCTTGCCCCCCATCGGGCCAACACCGCACGTCCGCGCATTTCCCTGGTGCGGTCGGTCGTCCACTGCGTCTCGTGAGCCGACGGACCTCCGTGTTGTCGGGGCCCGCAGCCTCCACCCTCGGCGGCCGCCTCTTCCCCACCCCGCTTCTTCCCCACCCCGCTTCTTCCCCAGGCTCGCTTCTTCCCAACGGCCGCTTCTTACCCGACGGCCGCTTCTTCCCCAGCGGCCGCTTCGTCCCCAACGGCCGCCTCCTCCCTACGCCCGCCTCCTCCCCACGCCCGCCTCCTCCCTACGCCCGCCTACTCCCTACGCCCGCCTCTTCCCCAGACCCGCCTCCTCCTCACGCCCACCTCCTCCCCCGCACAAACACCGCACCTTCCACGGTCGCGCCCGCTCGTCCGTCTTGCGCTCACCGACGACTCGCCACCAGCCCGCGACACCCGGTCGGAGGCCCCCGCTCCCGACTCGGCAGCCCCGCTCATGGCCGTGCAGTCCCGTCTCCCCGTGCCTCGCCCCACAGCTTCCGGTGCGGAACGGCCCGATTCGGGCAGATGCTCTGCACTCACGGCTCGTGCAGCTGGCCCCTGATGTCCCTCGCCGCACCCGGGCACTCCGCCGACACCGTGCCGCCGGGTGCCACATGCCCTCCACTCCCCACGCCATCGTCATCCGCACCGCACGCCCACCCCTCACGCAAGCAAGGCCCGCACGACATCCCCAGCTGAGCCCCGCGTCCCTCTCCGACCGACTCTCATGCTTCTCCCCACCCAGAGGACACCCCACACGACCCCCGCACCGCACCCACACGTCCCCCACTCCATCGTCATCCGCGCCCTGCCCCACTCCTTTCACCTGAGCAACCGCACGCGCGGAATACCCCGACCCTGCACGCCCGCACCACGTCGTCCCACCCGGCCGCCGCACCTCGCGCTCGTCCCTGCCCTCCCCCACCCCCAACCGGGGAACTGTGACCCCCGGCTCATCGAAGCCTCAGTACACGGAGCCCTGTGGACCTCAGCTCATCGAAGCCTCACCACACGGGTCACTGTCGACCCCAGCTCAGCGAACCCTCAGCACCAGAGGTGCAACCCCCCATCGTCTTCCCCTCGTCGGCGCGCCGCCGTCACCCCCGGCGCCCATCAGACCTTCCCGTTCGACCTTCCCGTTCGACCGCAGGGACGCCTCGACTCCTCGGCCCGTGACAGCCCCTTTCTGAGGCGCCTCACCACCCTCATCTGGAGCGCCCCGACTACCGGAGTTCCTGACGCTGCGCAACGAACGCACCCGCGCACTCCCTCGCGCCCTACCGACTGCGCCACCGATCGCCCACACATCTCGAGTCCCCGCCCGTTCCGCTGTGTTTATAAGCGCGCCACCGCGCCGTGCCCGGCGCATCCGATCTCCCGCCACCCCAAAGCCTCCTCCCCTCCCGGGAGCTGACCACCATGAAGCTCACGCAACATGGCCATCTCCCGCGTCGATGACTCCCGGACTCGGGCTCCTCGTCGTATCCGCTCGGATCATCGGTTGCAGTGTCTTACCGCGGTCAGGCCCGCACCACCCGACATACAGGGCGCCGAAGTAGACCTGCGTTCCCCCGACACCGCTCCTTCTGGGGACACCCAGTGAATCCGCGGCCGCGGAAACTCTCACACGACTCGCCGCGGGCACAGGCTGCGCACCACCCCGCGGCCCCCGTCGGCACCGCGGCCAGTCCCTCCCTACGATTGCGACCCACCGGACCGGAGTTCATCCGCAGCGCACGAACAGCGGTGCTCACCCCCTATACGCCCTCCGATCTGCTCATCAATCCACCAGCACCGCGCTGCCCATCGATCTCAACCGAGGGCCGCACCGAGACCACTCGGTCGCGATGCAAGCCACGTCACCGTCACCTGCCCGACCTCGCCGTGTTTCACGTGAAACATAGCCTCCGCCTGAGGTGCTGACGTCGATGTTTCACGTGAAACGGGCTGCCGGTGCGCTCGAACCGTAAGCACGTCAGGCACCGGGGAAGGGCGCGGGGCCTGCAACCAGCGGCTGGTGGCGCGGTCAACCACATCCCCACCTCGCGAGCCCGCGCCCGGTCAATCACCAGCTGCATCGCACACGATGTCGATCCGCCGTGCAACTGCGCTGGGCGTGTGTGTCTACGAATGCCGCCGTCACACCCCTCACCAACGGCTGACGCTCCGTCGGCGGTCAGGGATCTGTTCGCATGTCGGGCACCACGTTCTAACCGCGAGGGGAGGAAACGTGGCCACATAGGATCTCACCCCACACCGGGCGGGACCCATCGCAGGCTTCGCATCGCGCGACCGCGAGTCGCCGACGTCACGCTCGCCCGACCGGACCGACCGTCGCCGTGCTGTCCGTGTTGGACGCGCTCGGTCAAACACGCCGCTCGGCGCGTGACGAAGACACGGCGGCGCCAGGTCCTCCCCGGCGGCGAGAGTCGCCCGCTCCCGCACGTCGGATGCAGCCCGCACCCCCCGGCAACCGCCGAAACTTCCGCGGCATAGTCGTGCCGAGTACGCCTCGTCAGGCCGGATGTTTCACGTGAAACGGCGATGTCACCGCACGCGCGCACGCACGACGCGAGTCGTCTCGGGAAGCACTCCCTCGCCGAGGACTTCTACCCGCACGTCGGAAAGGCGGTACTTCTTGATCTGCTTCTGCGCAGCCTCGATCTCGTTCGCCGCGTTCGCACCCTTGAGCAGGGCGAGCTCCCCTCCGTCACGGACCAGTGGAGCTGTGAGGGGAAGGAGAGTCCGAAGCGCGCTCACGGCGCGAGCGGTCACGACGTCGAATCCATCGCCCGCCTTCACGTCTTCCGCGCGCGACCGCAGCACTGTGACGTTGTCGAGTTCCAGAGCCGCGACCTGCTCGTTCAACCAGGTGATCCGGCGTTCCATCGGCTCGACCAGTGTCCAGGTGACATCCGGTCGCGCGATCGCCAGGACCAGACCAGGGAGCCCGGCGCCCGACCCGATGTCCGCCACGGTGCCATGGAAGAGGGGCGCGGCGATCGCGCTGTTCAGAATGTGACGGGTCCACAACCGCGGGAGTTCGAGGGGTCCGATCAGGCCCCGCTCCTCACCCTCACGAGCAAGAGCGGCCGTGAACTGTCGCGCGATGTCGATACGGTCGCCGAAGAGTTCAGCGGCGACGGCCGGCTCTGCTTCGACCACACCGGTTTCGGGTGCGCCGGGTTCGGTGGACGAGTCCGACGCCGACATCACCGACGACGCAACACGGTGTGGCGGTCCGCGCCCTCACCGTACGACTCGGAGACGAGGCCGCGGTCGGCAGCGATGTCGTGCACCAGCTTCCGCTCGTAGCTCGACATCGAGGGAAGCGACGCCTGCGACGACCCCTCGTCGAGCTTCGCGGCCGCGGCGTCGACCAGCGTTTCGAGCTGCCGACGCCGGGTGTCGCGCGAACCACCGATATCGAGGATCAGCCGGGAGAACGAACCGGTCTTGTTCTGCACCGCCAGTCGAGTGAGCTCCTGCAGCGCCTGGACCGTGTCAGGTGCAGAGAGCACGGACAGTCCATCGCCCTCGGCCTCCACCGACACATAGGCGCGGCCCTGACGCACATCCAGGTTCAGATCGCCGTCGATGTCGGCGATGTCGAGCAGCTCTTCGAGGTAGTCGGCGGCGACGTCGCCCTCGAGCTCCAGCTGCGCCACCGTCGGCTCCGTGCTCCCGGTCACGACCTCGCTCATGAACCGCTTCCCTTCTTCTTCGCCCGCTTCTTACCCACGGGCTGCTGACGCTTCGGTGCCTCTGCCTTGGCCTTCTCGGCCTCCTCGAGCAGACGCTGCTGCTCGGCCTCGTACACCGACATCGGCACCACCTTGCCCGACGAATCGATGGCCTTGCCCTTGCGCGCCAGGCGTTCCTCGCGGGCCTTCGCCGCCTCAGAACCCGGGGTCGGCATCTCACGGATGACGAGGAACTGCTGCCCCATGGTCCACAGGTTGGAGATGAACCAGTACACGACGACGCCGAGCGGGAAGAAGACGCCCGAGAAGATGAAGCCCAGCGGCAGCACGTAGAGCATGATCTTCTGCATCTGGTACGCCTGGCCGGTCTTGGCCTCGGGCGACAGGTTCTTGGAGATGATCTGCAGCTGCGTGAAGAACTGCGACCCGATCATGAGCACCACGAGCGTGACCAGGATGATGATGGCCGTCGTGTTCTGCGCATCGATCGCGTTGCCCAGCGTCTCGTGCAACGAGGCGACGCCGAAGAGCTTCGCGTCGTAGAACTCCTTCGTCAGCTCGGGGCTGAGGAGACCGACACCGCCGATGTTGTCTCGCGCGTGCTTGCTGACATCGCTCAGCACGCTGTAGAGCGAGAAGAAGATCGGCATCTGAACGAGGAGCGGCAGACAGCTCGACATCGGCGTCGTGCCGTGCTTCTTGTACAGCGCCATCGTCTCGCGGCTCATGGCCTCGCGAGAGAGCTGATCCTTCTTCCCGCGATACTTCTCCTGAACTTTTCGCAGTTCAGGAGCAATTTCCATCATCTTTCGCTGGCTCTTGATCTGCTTCACGAAAAGCGGGATCAGCGCCGCGCGCACCACCACGACGAGGCCGACGATCGACAGCACCCACGTGATACCGGAGGCTGCAGGAAGGCCGACGGCCGTGAGCAGCCAGTGCCAGGCGACCAGGATGAGCTCGACGACCCACTTCAGCGGCCAGAGGATCGTGCCGAGCAGGTCGAACCCCCCGGCAGCCGGTTCGGGGCTGGGGGTGGTGCTGGCGAGCAGGAGGTCAAGACCCACCGGTCAGTCCTTTCGGGAGGGAACGACGAAACCATGGGAGGTCAGGTCGTAGCGGAAGTGTTGGTGCGGCGTGACGTCGTCGACGCCTCCGCTGGTCCAGGGATTGCAGCGGAGGATGCGCCACGCGGAGAGCAGGGCTCCGCGCACGGCACCGTGCTGCTGCACCGCACCTACAGCGTAGGCGGAACAGGAGGGGTAGTACGCACAGACATCGCCATAGAGCGGGGAGATGACCTTGCGGTACCCGGACAGGAAGGCGATGACCGCGTTCCGCGGGAGCAGCGGGATGCTGCGCACGATGTCGCGTCCGCGCATCTCCCCGGTCCCGACCGACGAGGCGGGAAGCGCGGTCATGAGGAGACCTCGCTCGGAGCCAGACGCTGCAGGCACCTCTCGACGTCGGTGCGCAGCTCGGCGAACGACGCCACGGAGGATGCAGGAAGGGCACGGATGACGACATCCGTGCCCTGAGGAACACGCCGGAGCGCCTCCGCGCAGACGGCTTTCAGACGCCGACGCACGGTATTGCGCACCACGGCGGTGCCCACCTGCTTGCTGATGATGAAACCGAACCGCGGCTCACGCCGCTCACCCGTCGACAGGATCGAGGTGATGACGCGCGCCCCGCCACAACGCGATCCGCGTCGAACGACCATCCGGTAGTCGCTCCCGCGGGTCAGACGGAACGGGCGGGCGAGCACGGCTGCTTACGCAGAGAGCTCGGTGCGGCCCTTCGCGCGGCGTGCCGACAGGATGGCACGGCCGGCGCGGGTACGCATGCGAGCACGGAAACCGTGCTTCTTGGCGCGACGACGGTTGTTGGGCTGGAAGGTGCGCTTGCTCATGAGATCACTCCGGGAATGCTGCCACCGGATTCACTTCGACCGGAGACATGGGGAACTGCCCAAAAAGGCATAAGTCAACCGACTAAGGGTACGTCTTGGCGGCGCACAGGGCAAATTAGCGCCCTGCGACGCTCGAGTCCTCTCGCGAACCGCACAGCCATTATCCACAACCCGGACGCGCCCGATGCGCACAACACGCCCCCGTGTTTTCAAGGGCAGGTTGCCGTTCGTGGCCGGTGTGACTACCGTGGCATCCGAAGTTATCCACAGGGGCACGGCACGTCGACCGCGACCCGAACCGTCGTCCGGAGCACCATGTCCTCACCAGCCCAGCCCGACGTCCCGATCTGGACCACGGTGCAGGAGCTGCTGGAAGCCGACGATCGCGTCACTCCTCAGCTGCAGGGGTTCCTGAGCCTCGCCGTCCCGGCGGGAGTGATGGCCGCGACGCTGTATCTCGAGGTGCCGAACGATCTGACCGCCGCGCAGATCAACAAGCGTCTCCGGCTGCCGATCATGGAAGCCCTCGCCCACATCGGCGACGAGGTCACGTCGTACCGGGTCGTGGTGAACCACGAACTGGCCGATCAGCCGACCGCGCCGATCGCCGTCGCCGACTTCGGTCGCCAGGAGCAGCCGCGCGAGTCGCCGATGGAGCAGCCGACGCAGCTGCGCCACGAGTCACGGCTGAACCCGAAGTACACCTTCGACAACTTCGTCATCGGCCAGTCCAACCGCTTCGCCCACGCCGCCGCGGTCGCCGTCGCCGAAGCACCGGCCAAGGCATACAACCCTCTGTTCATCTACGGCGACTCCGGACTCGGCAAGACCCACCTCCTTCACGCGATCGGCGACTACGCCCAGTCCCTCTACGCCGGCGTGAAGGTGCGCTACGTGTCCAGCGAGGAATTCACGAACGATTTCATCAACTCGATCGCGAACAACCGGGGTGCCGCCTTCCAGGCCCGGTACCGCGATGTCGACATCCTCCTGATCGACGACATCCAGTTCCTCCAGGGCCGTGCCGAGACGCAGGAGGCGTTCTTCCACACGTTCAACACGCTGCACGACCACAACAAGCAGGTCGTGATCACGAGCGACGTGGCACCGAAGCACCTGACCGGTTTCGAAGATCGCATGCGCAGCCGCTTCGAGTGGGGACTGATCACCGACGTCCAGGCGCCCGACCTCGAGACCCGTATCGCGATCCTGCGCAAGAAGGCGCAGAGCGAAGCGCTCCACATCCCCGACGAGGTGCTGGAGTACATCGCCACCGTGGTGTCGTCCAACATCCGTGAGCTCGAGGGTGCGCTGATCCGTGTCTCGGCGTTCGCCAGCCTCAACCGTTCCGCGCTCGACATCTCGCTGGCGCAGACCGTGCTTCGCGACATCATCGACACGGCGGAAGACAACATCATCTCGCCGACCGACATCATCACGGCGACCGCCCAGTACTTCAAGCTCACGGTCGACGACCTCTATGGCTCCAGCCGGTCGCAGCAGATCGCGACCGCCCGGCAAATCGCCATGTATCTGTGCCGTGAGCGCACGAGCCTCTCTCTGCCGAAGATCGGGCAGCTGTTCGGAAACCGGGATCACACCACGGTCATGTATGCGTACAAGAAGATCAGTGAGCTCATGAAGGAGCGCCGCTCGATCTACAACCAGGTCACGGAGATCACCACGCAGCTCGGCCGTCGCTGACGGAACCGGAGGAAGGGCGTCGTCCGTCGAGGACGGCGCCCTTCGTCGTTCTTGACAACGGCCGGACGTCTCCGATAAATGCGTCTATGCACATGTGGATAACTTGTGGATGATTCGTGATCGCGGCGCTCAGGATGTGGGCCGAATGGGGAAACCTGTGGATAACCGTCACGAGCCCTCGAGTCTCCACATCCTCGATAACCCGCGGATTCCTCAGCGTCTCCACAAGTGACAGTCGTGTAGTTCCCTACTCGCGTCTGCTTTCCACCGACTTATCCACAGTATCCACAGCGGTTAACACCGTTAAGGAGTTAAGTCATTCAAGGGGCGATCCGATCACCAGACGGTGGGGACAACCCGACAGGTGCGTCGCCGGTGCTCCGGCGTAGGGATCCGCGGGACTGTAGGGCTAGCATGGGAAGCCCTGCACTGGCAGGACCCGACGACGACCCGTCATGACGACGACAAGGGAGCACCCGTGAGGTTTCAGGTCAACCGCGATGTCTTCAGCGAGGCTGTGTCCTTCGTCGTCAAGCTCCTCCCCCAGCGCAACCCGCAGCCGATCCTGGCCGGTGTGCTGATCGAGGCAGACGGTTCAGGGCTCACCCTTTCGGCCTTCGACTACGAGGCATCCGCCAGGACGACCATCGAGGCCACGGTCGAGACCCCGGGGACGATCCTGGTGCACGGCCGACTCCTGTCCGACATCGCGAGTCGTCTGCCGAACGCACCGATCGAGATCGCCGTCGAGGACGACGGGGGCATCGCGGTCACCTGCGGCTCTGCGCGATTCACGCTCGCGGCCATGCCGGTCGAGGAATACCCCTCGATCCCCGAGGTCTCCGGCAGCTCCGGTGTCGTCCCCGCCGATGAGTTCGGCACCGCGATCGCCCAGGTCGGCTTCGCGGCCTCGCGTGACGACGTCACGCCGGTCCTCACCGGCGTGCAGCTCGAGGTGACCGGCCAGACGCTCAGCCTCGTGGCCACCGACCGCTACCGGGTCTCGCTGCGCGATGTGCCGTGGGACGGAGAAGCCGTCGAGGCCACCGCGCTGGTCCCGGCCCGCACCCTGCTCGAGGTCGGGAAGACGTTCGGGCACGCCGGCACGATCCAGATCGCGTTCTCCGGCGCGGGCGACCGCGAGATCATCGCGTTCACCGCGGGCAACAAGACCGTCACCTCGCTGCTCATCAAGGGCAACTTCCCGCCGGTGCGTCGTCTGTTCCCCGAGCAGACGGATCACTACGCGGTCGTGAACACCGCCGACCTGATCGAGGCCGTCCGCCGCGTGTCCCTGGTGCTCGACCGCGCCGCCCCGCTGCGCTTCACCTTCTCGGCCGACGGCGTCACGATGGATGCGTCCGGCAGCGAGCACGCACGCGCGTCCGAATCGGTCGACGCCATCCTGTCCGGCGGTGACGAGGTCACGCTCGGCCTCAACCCGCAGTACCTGATCGAGGCGCTCGGCGCGGTGAAGAGCGAGTTCGTGCGGGTCACCTTCACGTCGAGCGACAACGCCAACAAGCTGAGCCCGGTCCTGATCACCAGCCAGACGTCGGTGGACCAGGCGGGCCTGGACTCGTTCAAGTACCTGCTGCAGCCGAACCTGCTCCTGCGCTGAGCGCGTCGCGTCGCCCCGGCGGCGGGGAGGATGTCCGACCCGAAAGGTAGGCTGGCTCCGTGATTGTGGAGCACCTGAACCTGGTCGATTTCCGCAATTACGCGACCGCTGATCTGGCTCTTCATCGCGGCCCCAACGTCCTCGTCGGACGGAACGGACAGGGCAAGACGAACCTCGCGGAGGCCGTCGTCTTCCTGGCCACGCTCGGCTCGCACCGGGTGTCGTCGGATGCGCCGCTGGTGCGAGACGGACAGGACTTCGCGGTCATCCGCGCGCGGCTCTCCCATGGCGAACGGCGTGTGCTGGTCGAGGTGCAGGTGAACCGGCAGGGATCCAACAAAGCCCGCATCAACGGCTCGCCATCGAAGGCGAACGAGCTGCCACGCTACGCCCACGTCGTCCTCTTCGCGCCGGAAGACCTGCAGATCGTCCGTGGTGATCCGTCAGCCAGACGACGGTTCGTCGATCAGCTGCTGATCCAGCGCACCCCCCGGATGGCTGCGGTGCTCGGCGACTACGACCGCGTGCTCAAGCAGCGCAACGCCCTGTTGAAGTCGGCCAGGGCGCGGGGCGTCCGCGGCGAGGGCTTGAGCACGCTCGACGTGTGGGATGACAAGCTGGTCGCGCTCGGCGCCGAGATCATCACCGCGCGCCAGCGTCTCGCCGCGGATCTGCAGCAGCCCGTGGCCGAGGCCTACGCTGCGATCGCCGGCGCCGACCACCGGCCCCGGTTGGAGTGGGCGCTGTCCGTGGCCGGTGCCGATCCGGAGGACGATGCCGACGCCGAGGAGCAGGAGGTGTCGTCGGCCGCGGCCGAGCAGCGCATCGACGTCGCTCGCACGGCCGAGCTGTTCCGCGCGTCCCTGACAGCGAAGCGAACCCAGGAGCTCGACCGCGGGCTCACGCTGTCGGGTCCGCACCGCGACGACCTTGTGCTGCGCGTGCGGGACCTCCCGGTCAAGGGGTACGCCTCGCACGGGGAGTCCTGGTCGGTGGCCCTCGCGCTGAGGCTCGCCTCGGCCGAACTGCTGCGCAGCGAGTCACCCGCGGGTGATCCGGTCCTGATCCTCGACGACGTGTTCGCCGAGCTCGACGCGGATCGACGCCAGCGCCTCGCGTCCCTCACCGCGGGCTACGAACAGGTGGTCGTCACCGCGGCCGTGGAGGAGGATATCCCCGAGGTGCTGCACGCACACGTGGTGCGGATCACGGCGGGCACCATCACCGACGAGCGGGAGGCACCGGATGAGTGACGTGGCCGCCGACGCCGTGATCGAAGCTCCCGAGACTGTCGCCACCTACCTGCGTCTGCGCGGTCTGACGCCGAGTGCGAAGAACTGGAAGCGCAAGCGTCGGATCACGGTCGACGACGACAACGCCCCCTTCACACCGGGCCGCGACCCCGGAACGCTCGGCGATGTGCTCGACCGGCTCAGCCGCGACGCGGGGTGGGAGACCACGCTCGCTAGGGAGGACCTCGTCCGGCAATGGGCCGACCTGGCCGGCGCCGACACCGCGAAGCACTCCGAGCCGGTGTCGCTGGAGCGTGGACTGCTGACGGTGAAGTGCGACTCGACCGCGTGGGCGAAGAACCTGCAGTTCATGCGCGCGACGATTCTGACGGAGATCGGGAGACGGTATCCGGAAGCGGGCGTCGAGAACCTCCGCTTCATCGGACCGGACGTCCCCTCCTGGAAATGGGGTCCCAGAGTCGTTCCAGGACGGGGCCCGCGCGATACCTACGGGTAGGGCACCATGCAAGGGGTCTGACACGCTCAGAGGGCCACACGCGGCCGTTGAGCGGCATATCGACTCGAAACCCGGCTAGAATGGGAGTTCGAGCTATCGATCTGGAGAATGCCCTCTGATGACGCCTGAATCCCCTGCTGACGAGACGGAATCGAACACCGGGGGAACCCCCGCACCCGAGGGAACCACCGAGTCGTCCGCCAACCGCCCGAAGCAGCAGCCGGGAGAGTACGGCGCCGACTCGATCCAGATCCTCGAAGGCCTCGAGGCCGTCCGCAAGCGCCCCGGCATGTACATCGGATCGACGGGACCGCGCGGTCTGCACCACCTGGTCTACGAGATCGTCGACAACTCGGTCGACGAGGCCCTCGCCGGCTACGCGGACACGATCCTGGTGACCCTGCTGGCCGACGGGGGCGTCCGCGTCGTCGACAACGGCCGCGGCATCCCCGTGGACCCGCACTCGTCCGACCCGTCGAAGTCCACGGTCGAGGTCGTGCTCACGATCCTCCACGCCGGTGGCAAGTTCGGCGGCGGCGCGTACGCGGTCTCCGGCGGCCTGCACGGCGTCGGCTCCTCGGTGGTGAACGCGCTCTCCACGCGCTTCGACGTCGAGGTGAAGCAGAAGGGCTTCGTCTGGAACCACAGCTTCGCGAACGGCGGTGTCCCCCAGCAGAAGCTGGAGAAGGGTGCCGCGACCGACGAGACCGGCACCAGCATCACCTTCTGGCCGGACGCAGAGATCTTCCAGGAGACGGTCGAGTTCGACTACGACACGCTCCGTACGCGCTTCCAGCAGATGGCGTTCCTCAACAAGGGACTGCGGATCGAGCTGTCCGACGAGCGCCCGGACTCCGCGTACGAGACGGAGGAGGACGGGCAGGCCGTCACCACGCAGCCGTCCGACGTGTTCTTCTACGAGCGCGGTCTCGTCGACTATGTCGAGTACCTCAACAAGGTGCGCAAGGCCGAGGTCGTGAACGACGAGATCATCGCGTTCGAGTCGGAGGACACCACGCGCAAGATCTCGCTCGAGGTTGCGATGCAGTGGACCACGTCGTACACCGAGAACGTCTTCACCTACGCGAACACGATCAACACCCACGAGGGCGGCACGCACGAGGAGGGGTTCCGCGCGGCACTGACCACGCTGGTCAACCGCTACGCCCGCGCCAACAACCTGCTCAAGGAGAAGGACGACAACCTCTCCGGCGACGACGTGCGCGAGGGCCTCACGGCCGTGATCTCCATCAAGCTCGGGGAGCCGCAGTTCGAGGGCCAGACCAAGACCAAGCTCGGCAACACGGAGGCGAAGGCCTTCGTGCAGAAGGTCGTCGGCGACCAGCTCGGCGACTGGTTCGAGCGCAACCCGAACCAGGCGAAGAACGTGATCCGCAAGGCCATCGACGCCGCGACCGCCCGACTCGCCGCCCGCAAGGCTCGCGAGACCGCGCGCCGCAAGAGCGTGTTCGAGTCTGCGGCCATGCCCGACAAGCTCAAGGACTGCACGAGCAAGGACCCGTCGATCAGCGAGATCTTCCTCGTGGAGGGTGACTCGGCCGGAGGCTCGGCCGTGCAGGGCCGCGATCCGCACACGCAGGCGATCCTCGCGCTGCGCGGCAAGATCCTCAACGTCGAGCGTGCGCGCCTCGACAAGGCGCTCGGCAACAAGGAAGTCCAGGCGATGATCCAGGCCTTCGGCACGGGCATCGGCGAGGAGTTCGACATCGAGAAGGCGCGGTACCACAAGATCGTGCTCATGGCCGACGCCGACGTCGACGGTCAGCACATCACCACGCTGCTGCTCACGCTGCTGTTCCGCTACATGCGCGGGCTCATCGAGGCCGGCTTCGTGTACCTCGCGATGCCGCCGCTCTACCGCCTCAAGTGGTCGAACGCCCCGCACGAGTACGTGTTCAGCGACGCCGAGCGCGACGCTCTCCTGAAGTACGGGCTCGACAACGGCAAGCGCATCCCGAAGGACGCCGGCATCCAGCGGTACAAGGGTCTCGGCGAGATGAACGCCAAGGAGCTGTGGGAGACCACGATGGACCACACCACGCGCACCCTGCGTCAGGTGACCATCGAAGACGCCGCGGCCGCCGACGAGATCTTCAGCGTGCTGATGGGTGAGGACGTCGAGTCGCGACGCAGCTTCATCCAGCGCAACGCCAAGGACGTCCGCTTCCTCGACATCTGAGCGCGAGCTCGCCTCCTCGCTCGCTCAACGACCGGAAATTGAAGAGAACACATGACTGACGAAGAACGTCCCGACATCAACGAGGGCCACGACCACGGCAAGATCGACCAGGTCGACCTGCAGTCGGAGATGCAGCGCAGCTACCTCGACTACGCGATGGCCGTGATCGTCGGGCGCGCGCTCCCCGACGTGCGCGACGGCCTCAAGCCCGTGCACCGCCGCGTGATCTACGGCATGTACGACGGCGGATTCCGCCCGGACAAGTCGTTCTCGAAGTGTGCCCGCGTGGTCGGCGAGGTCATGGGGCAGTACCACCCGCACGGTGACTCCGCGATCTACGACGCTCTGGTGCGCCTGGTGCAGCCGTGGTCGCTGCGGTACCCGCTCGCGCTCGGCCAGGGGAACTTCGGCTCCCCCGGCAACATGGGCGCGGCGGCCCCCCGATACACCGAGACGAAGATGGCTCCGCTCGCGCTCGAGATGGTGCGCGACATCGAAGAGGAGACCGTCGACTTCACCGACAACTACGACGGTCAGACGCAGGAGCCCACGGTCCTGCCGGCCCGGTTCCCGAACCTGCTCGTCAACGGTTCGGTCGGCATCGCGGTCGGCATGGCCACGAACATCCCGCCGCACAACCTGCGCGAGGTGTCGGACGCGGCGCTGTGGGCCCTCGACAACCCGGACATCTCCCGCGAGGAGCTGCTCGACGGTCTGATCCAGCGGATCCCCGGGCCGGACTTCCCCACCGGCGCGCAGATCCTCGGCACGAAGGGCATCCACGAGGCCTATCGCACGGGACGCGGCTCGATCACGATGCGCGCGGTCGTGAACGTCGAGGAGATCCAGGGCCGCACGTGCCTCGTGATCACCGAGCTGCCGTATCAGGTGAACCCCGACAACGTCGCGGTGAAGATCGGCGACCTCGCGCGCGACGGGAAGATCACCGGCATCGCGGACATCCGTGACGAGTCCTCCGACCGCACCGGTCAGCGCCTCGTCGTCGTGCTCAAGCGTGACGCGGTCGCGAAGGTCGTGCTCAACAACCTGTACAAGCACACGCAGCTGCAGGAGAACTTCGGCGCGAACATGCTCGCGATCGTCGACGGTGTTCCGCGCACGCTCGCGATCGACGGCTTCGTCACCAACTGGATCGCGCACCAGATCGACGTGATCGTGCGGCGCACCCAGTTCCGCCTCAACGAGGCCGAGAAGCGCATGCACATCCTGCGCGGCTACCTGAAGGCGCTCGATGCCCTCGACGAGGTGATCGCGCTCATCCGCCGATCGCAGACCACGGCCGACGCGAACGAGGGCCTGCAGAAGCTCCTCGACATCGACGAGATCCAGGCCGATGCGATCCTGCAGATGCAGCTGCGTCGCCTCGCGGCCCTCGAGCGCCAGAAGATCATCGACCAGGCCACCGAGCTCGAGGCGCAGATCACCGAGTACAAGGCGATCCTCGCCGACGAGGGCCGGCAGCGCACGATCATCCGCGAGGAGCTCACCGCGATCGTCGACCGCTTCGGCGACGAGCGTCGCACGCACATCCTGCACGGTTTCGACGGCGACGTCTCCATGGAAGACCTCATCGCCGAAGAGGAGATGGTCGTCACCGTCACGCGCGAGGGCTACATCAAGCGCACGCGCAGCGACAACTACCGCTCGCAGCACCGCGGTGGCAAGGGCGTCAAGGGCGCCCAGCTCCGCGCCGACGACATCGTGGAGCACTTCTTCGTCACCACCACGCACCACTGGCTGCTGTTCTTCACGGACAAGGGCCGCGTCTACCGCGCCAAGACGTATGAGGTGCCAGAGGCCGGTCGCGACGCGAAGGGCACCCACGTCGCCAACCTGCTCGCCCTGCAGCCCGACGAGAGCATCGCCCAGGTGCTCGACATCCGCGACTATGAGGTCGCCGACTACCTCGTCCTCGCGACCCGCGACGGTCTGGTGAAGAAGACCCGACTCGACGCGTACGACACGAACCGTCAGGGCGGCGTGATCGCGATCCGGCTCAACGAGGAGGACGAGCTCGTCAGCGCGCTGCTCGTCAACGCCGAGGACGACATCCTCCTCATCAGCCGCCGTGGCATGTCGGTGCGGTTCGAGGCGACCGACGAGGCACTGCGCCCCATGGGCCGCGCGACCGCCGGTGTGCGCGGCATGAAGTTCAAGATCGACGGCGACTGCCTGCTGTCCGCCTCGGTCGCGGCCGCCGGGAAGTTCGTCTTCGTGGTCACCGACGGCGGGTACGCGAAGCGCACGGCGGTCGAGGAATACCGGGTCCAGGGCCGTGGCGGAACGGGCATCAAGGTCGCGAAACTGAACGACGATCGGGGCACTCTCGCGGGTGGTCTGATCGTCGCGGAGGACGACGAGGTCTTGGTGGTTCTGTCCAGCGGCAAGGTGGTACGCTCTGCCGTGGCCGAGGTCCCCGCGAAGGGTCGAGACACCATGGGAGTGGTGTTCGCCCGCACGACGGAGGCCGACCGCATCCTCGCCATCGCCCGTAACGGTGAGCGCGGTCTCGCAGAAGACGAGGCCGAAGCGGATGTCGACACCGAGGCCCCCCAGACGACAGAGACACCCGAGGATACAGACGCATGAGCACAGTGGCCGACAAGCTGGCGAAGAAGTCGACCCGCAAGACCAGTGGCAAGCAGGTTCGCCTCCGCCTGGTGTACGTCGACTTCTGGTCAGCGGTGAAGCTCTCCTTCCTGGGAGCCGTGGCTCTCGCCGTCGTCACGATGGTCTCCTTCTTCCTCATCTTCCTGGTGCTCCAGGCGACGGGCATCATGTCGACCGCAGATGAGTTCCTCCAGGGCATCACGGACAACGCGTTCGTGCTGTCCGAGGTCGTCGGCCTGCCGCAGGTGATGGCCTTCGCCGCGGTCGTGGCGATCCTGAACCTGATCGTCTTCACGGTGCTCGGCGCCGTGATCGCCGGCATCTACAACCTCGCCGTGAAGGTGACGGGCGGCCTGCTCGTCGGCTTCATGTCGAACTGACGCGAGTCACGACGAAGGGCGGGTGCTGCGGCACCCGCCCTTCGTCGTGTGCACGGCGCGGCGGCTCAGACCACCCCGGTCGTTCCGAGGAGCGTGCCGATCAGCCACGTCGCGAGCAGCGCGAGCGCTCCGCCGATCACGAGCCGCAGTGCCGCTCGGCCCGGCGCGGATCCTCCGATCCTCGCCGAGATCGTGCCCGTCGCGGCCAGGGCGATCAACACCGCGACGAAGGTCACCGGGACTCGCCAGTCGGGCGGGGGCAGCAGGATCGCCAGCAAGGGGAGCAGCGCGCCGAGCGTGAACGCGATCGCGGAGGACAGCGCCGCGTGCCACGGGTTGACCAGGTCGTCCTGATCGATGCCGAGCTCCACCTCGAGGTGTGCCGACAGAGCGTCGTGCGCGGTGAGCTCCTCGGCCACACGGCGCGCGGTGTCCTCCGTGAGCCCCCGGTCGCGGTACAGGGAGGTGAGCTCGGCGAGCTCCTCCTCCGGCATCGTGCGCAGCTCTTCCTTCTCCTTGGCGATGAGCGCGCGCTCGCTGTCGCGCTGGCTGCTCACGGAGACGTACTCGCCCAGAGCCATGGAGATCGCCCCACCCACCAGACCGGCGACGCCCGCGGTGAGGAGCGCGGCGTTATCGGTGGTGGCACCGGCGACGCCCACGACCAGCGATGCCACCGACACGATCCCGTCATTCGCTCCGAGGACACCGGCGCGCAGCCAGTTGAGGCGCTGACCCACTCCGGTGCCGTGCGGTTCTCCCTCGTGGGCTGTCATGCCACCAGTGAAGCAGACGAGGACAGTGGCGAGGGCGGTCCCGGGTAGGGAAAACCCGAACCGGAGTGTCCGGCTGCCTCGGTGCCCGCGTGGCACCCTCCCCCGTACCGTGGAAACATGACCACTCAGCCTGCGCCTCCGGCCGCCGCTCCGGCGAAGCCACCGCTGCGCCTCTTCCTCACGGTCCTGCATCTGGCGGGCATCGGCGTCCTCGGCGGCGGGATCTTCGCCACCCTCGGCGCACTGCTCGGGACGGGGATCGGCCTCGTGTTCGTCGCCGGCATCGGTATCGTCCTGCTCGTCGGTCTCGTCTACGCGCTCTACGGCCTCGGCTGGTTCGAGGTCGCGCGCGTCGCCGGTCTCTACCGCACCCCGCTCGCGCCCCTGCGACTGCAGCCGCGCGATCGTCCCGGCTTCGCCGGCTGGCTCCGCGCCCTCGGGCGACAGGCCGTCGACGGACGCATGTGGCGTGCCGTCGCGAACTTCGCCATCTCGGCAGTGCTGGGCTGGGTCGTGCTCCGCCTGGCCTGGAGCCTCGTGTGGTCGATCATCATCTCCTTCGCCCCCCTGACCTCTGCCGACAGCATCATGGGACCCTTCGGCGGTGCCGGGATCCCCGTCGCCTGGGCTCCGCTCATCGGGATCTTGGGCGTCGCCGCATCGGCGGCCGGCATCATCGGACTCGCATTCCTGCACCGCACCCTGTCCCTGGCGATCGTCGCCCGCAGTCGGGAGACCGAGCTCACGGAGCGGGTGCGTGCCTCGACGGCGCAGCGGGAGGGAGCCGTGCGTGCGGCCGACGTGGAGCGCACCCGCATCGAGCGGGATCTCCACGACGGCGTGCAGCCGCGTCTCGTCTCGGTCGGCATGACCCTGGGCCTGGCCCAGCAGAAGATCGACACCGATCCCGACGCGGCCAAGGACCTCATCTCGGAGGCGCACACCTCGACGAAGGCGGCGATCACCGAGCTGCGGCAGCTCGCGCGGGGCATCCACGCCTCGGTCCTCGACGACCGCGGGCTGGACGCGGCGCTGTCCGCACTCGCCGGCCGTTCGCACATCCCCGTGCACCTCGACGTGCGGATGGACGGGCGGTGCAGTCGTGAGGCCGAGGCCGCGGTGTACTTCTCGATCGCGGAATCCCTCACCAACGCCGCCAAGCACTCTCGCGCGAGCGAGGCCCGGGTCACGGTGCGACTGCGCGAGGGCAACGTGCTGTGGGCCCGCGTGGAGGACAACGGCGTGGGCGGCGCGCAGGTGCTCCCCGGCGGCGGCCTCGACGGCATCGCGAACCGGATCCTCGCCGCCGGCGGAACGTTCCGCCTGGACAGCCCGCTCGGTGGTCCGACCAGCCTGGAGGTGAACGTGCCATGCGCATCCTGATCTGCGAGGACTCGGTCCTGCTGCGGGAGGGGCTCGTGCGTCTGCTGGAAGACGCGGGTCATCAGGTGGTGGCCGCGCTCACCGACACCGACGGTGTGGCGGAGGCCGTGGCATCCGCCGACCCGGAGCTCTGCATCCTGGACGTGCGGCTTCCTCCGACGTTCACCGACGAGGGGATCCGTGCGGCGCTGGCGCTGCGGGCGACGCATCCGTCCCTTCCGATCCTCGTGCTGTCGCAGTACGTGGAGGAGCGCTACGCGTCTGACCTGATCGCGGCGCAGGGAGGGCCCCTGGGTTACCTGCTGAAGGACCGGGTCGCCGACGTCGCGGAGTTCATCGAGTCCGTGCAGCGGATCGCCGACGGAGCGACCGTGCTCGACCCGGAGGTCGTGGCGCAGCTGCTCACGCGACGCAACCGCGACGACCGGATGCTGCGCCTCACGGAACGTGAGCGCACCGTGCTGGCACTGATCGCGGAGGGCAAGTCGAACCAAGCGATCGCCGGACTGCTGTTCGTCTCCGAGGCGAGTGTCGAGAAGCACATCACCTCCATCTTCCAGAAGCTGGGGTTCGAGCAGGACGAGTCGGGAAACCGTCGCGTGCTGGCGGCCCTGGCACACATCGAGAACACGGGCGGCCCCACGCCGCCGACCGGACAGACAGGAATGGCACGATGACCACCGAAGATCAGGGCCCCCAGGGCGGCCACACGCCGCTCACCCCTCCCCCTGCGACGGCACCTCACGCCCCGGCCGAGCCCGCACCGATGGTGCCGGGCGGCTCCGGTACCGAGCCCCGACGTTCCTCGGGCGCCACGGCGATCCTCGTGATCACCGCCGTGGTGGGCGGCCTCGCCCTGCTCGGCGCCGGAGGCACGGCGGCGGCCGCAGCCGCGGGCTCCGTGATGTCATCGAGCCGACCCGACTCGGTCCAGACCGTCGGCGTGGACGGCATCGACGGCGTCGACCTCGATGCCGACGCGAGCAGCGTGCGGGTGGAGTTCGGTGACGTGGACGACGCCGAACTGGCGGTCACGAACGGCCGCGGGCAGGCCTGGACGTTCGAGCGGGAGGGCGACGAACTCGTCGTGAAGAGCCCGCGGGGTGTGTTCGGCTGGTGGTTCGGCAACTGGTTCGGCGACGAGGAGGTCGCGGTGCTGACGTTGCCCGAGAGCCTGCGCGACGCCGGTCTGGATGCGAACCTCACGCTCAACGCGGGCAGCCTGGATGTGACGGGTGACTTCGGTGACCTCGAGCTCGACGTGAACGCGGGGTCGCTCGACGTCGAGGGCGCGGCGGAGACGCTCGACGTGCAGATGAACGCCGGGCGCGCCGACATCGTGCTGGACTCGGTGGCCGAGGCCGACCTGGGCATCTCGGCGGGCGATCTCACGGTGGAGCTCACGGGCTCGGCGCCCGCGCGCACATCGGTCGATGCGAGCGCGGGATCGGTCGACCTCACGCTGCCCGACGTGGAGTACAGCCTCACCCAGGACGTGAGCGCCGGCTCGCTCGATGCCACCGTCGATCAGGGGTCGAACGCGCGACACACGATCGACGTCTCTCTCGCAGCGGGGAACGTGACGATCCGACCCGGGCGCTGAGACGAGGGAGCACGGAGGGGCCGGTACTCGGAGAGTGCCGGCCCCTCGGCGCCGTCGCTCACGGCGTCGGCGAAGTTATCCACAGTTCTCTCCACAGCATGGGGAGAATTACACCGATGTTATTCACAGGCGTTAACAACTCTGTTAACAACTCGGGATCAGGCCAAAAGGAGCAGCGGCGGAACGAACGCCACGATCACGAGCAGGAGAACCACCAGGGCCGAGAGGAAAACGATCTGCCACACGCGCTGCTCACGGCGTTTCGTGCGCGTATAGATGAAGGCCACGATCGCGCCCACGATCGCCCCGCCCAGATGCGCCTGCCAGGAGATCCCCCCGGCGAAGAACCCGAAGGCGAAGTTGATCGCGAGGATGACGAGGATCCCGGTCACGTTCGCCCCGATGTGGCGGCCGATGATAAACAGCGACGCGAGGAGACCGAAGATGGCGCCCGATGCTCCGACCGTCCATGAGCCCGGCGCGAGGATCGCGACCATGACCGATCCACCCAGTCCGCTGATCAGGTACAGCGCCAGGTAGCGCGCCCGCCCCAGCATGGGTTCGAGGCTCTGGCCGAGCATCCACAGCGCCAGCATGTTGAGCGCGAGGTGCACGAAGCCGCCGTGCACGAACAGCACCGTCAGCAGTCGCCACGGCTCGAACGGCACCGCGAACAGGTTGGGGTAGAGGAACGGTGCGTAGAAGCCCAGCGCCTGTGTGATCGGCTGGTTGAGCCCGGGGATGAGCTGCACGAGGCCGATGAACGACGTGATCGCCAGCAGCACGTAGGTGACGACGGGCTTGCCGCCGCGGGTCATCGCCAGAGCACCGCCGCGGTTCCCCCAGCGTCGGGCGGCCTTCTTCTGGGCGGGAGTGCGGTTCTTGCGCTCGGCCGCCATGCACTCCGGGCAGATCACGCCGACGGCGGCCTGGGTCTGACACTCGGGGCAGATGGTGCGCAGACACCGCTGGCAGAGCACGAAGCTCTGCCGATCCGGATGCCGGTAGCAGAAGTTGTCGCGATTACTCGTGAACTCGGGCGTCGACATCCGGATCGGCCGTGGCTTCCGTCAGGCGGCGACGATGTCGATCGACTGCAGCACGACCGGCTCGACCGGGCGGTCGCCGGCCGCGGTGGGCACGGCGGCGATGGCGTCGACGACCTTCTTCGAGGCGTCGTCGGCGACGGCGCCGAAGATGGTGTGCTTGCCCTGCAGCCACGGGGTCGGGTCGGTCGTGATGAAGAACTGCGAGCCGTTCGTGCCCTCGACCTTGCCGGTGATGGCGTTGCGGCGCAGGCCGGCGTTGGCCATCGCGAGGATGTAGGGCTCGTTGAAGTCGAGCTCCCCGTTGATCTCGTCATCGAAGTTGTAGCCGGGGCCGCCCACACCCTGACCGAGCGGGTCGCCGCCCTGGATCATGAAGTTGGGGATGATGCGGTGGAAGATGACGTCCTTGTAGAGAGGACCCTCGCCCGGCTTGCCGGTGGCGGGGTGCGTCCACTCCTGGGTGCCGTCGGCCAGGCCGACGAAGTTCTTGACCGTCTTGGGAGCGTGGTCGCCGAAGAGGTTGATGACGATGTCACCGTGGTTGGTGTGCAGAGTTGCGACGTGGGAAGCATGAACCATGCCCTCATTCTCGCAGAGCTTCCGATGAGTGGCCCGGGTCTGTACATCCCCTCGGCGGATGATGCAAGGGGCGGGCGATTCCCTCCCCCCATCCAGGGTGTCGTGGCAAGATGGGGAACCCGTACTCCAATGGACAGGAGAGCATCGTGAGCCTCAGCCGCAAGCGGAAGAAGCAGCTTCGTCGTCTTCAGAAGGACGCCAACCAGCTGTGGGAGGACCAGCAGGTGCTCGTCGGCCACGCCGCCGACGTCGCCCGAGAGGCCGGCCGTCAGCTCGGCAACTTCAATCGGGAACAGCTCGTCCCCGCCGTCCAGGACACCTACAACCGTCGTGTCGCCCCCGTGGTCGACCGCGGCGTGAAGGTCGGCAGGCACGTCGTCGACGACAAGGTCGTGCCGATCGTCGGCGGCGTCGTCGGCACCGCGCTCACCGCGTGGGATGTCGCCAACGCGAAGCGTCAGGGCATCGAGTACAAGGCCCGCAAGGCCGTCGCTCCGAAGAAGGGCCCCGGCCTCGGCTCGGTCATCGCGATCGTGCTGGGTGCGGCTGCGGCCGTCGGAGTGCTCTACGCCGCCTGGCAGGCCCTCCGCGCCGACGACGAGCTCTGGGTCGCCGACGACCCGCTGTCGGCTCCCGACGCGTGACCACCCCCGACCCGCACGCGCGGGTGCGGGATGCTGCGGCCGCCCGCGGACTCGACATCAAGATCCGCGAGCGGCCGCAGGCGCGCAGCCTGCATGAGGCCGCGGAGATCCTGGGCATCCCGCCGTCCGGCATCGTGAAGACCCTCGTGGTGAAGCGCTCCGACGACACCTATCTGTTCGCCCTGGTCCCCGGCGGTCGGTCGATCTCGTGGCCCAAGCTGCGTGCCGTGGTCGGCGTCAACAAGCTGCGACTGCCCGAACCCGAGCTCGCCCTCGCGGCCACGGGGTATGAGCGGGGCACGATCGTCCCGATCGGCAGCACGACCGATTGGCCTGTGTACGCCGACGAGTCCATCGTCGGGCAGCGGATCGCCATGGGAGCGGGTGCGCACGGTTACAGCCTGTTCGTGGACGCCGACGACCTGATCGCCGCCTACGGCGCCACCGTCGCCGACATCTCCATTCCCGAGGAGCGCTGACCGCGACCGCTCAGGCGAGTCCCGCCATCCGGATGGCGATGTCGACCAGCTTGACCCGCTGCAGCCCCGCGACGGCCGCGAGCGGAAACCACTCGGCCCTATCGGTCGAGCCCTCGGTCTCGAAGCGCAGCCGTCCGCCGGTGACCTCGGCGCGGTAGACGATGCGCAGTGTGTGGAGTGGTTCCGCCGCCTTGTGCACCCGCCGCCCTGCCGGGATCACCCGCGAATGGATACCGAGCAGCGCGCCGACCCGCACGGTGTACCCGGTCTCCTCGCGCAACTCCCGGCGGACCGCGTCCTCCGGGGCCTCGCCCGGCTCGAGCCCGCCGCCCGGCATGGTCCACGCCGTGCGACGCCCCTCGATCCAGCGCGCCAGGAGGAGCCGGCCACCCTCATCGGTGACGACCCCGTATGCGGCGACGCGCAGGTCCATGGCTCACACCCTATCCGCCGGGCACGCCACGCTCCGACCACGTGTCGGCCGGCGCACATCGATCACGAATCGAGAAGCGACGGCGCTCGGATGGTTCCTATTCTGTGGAGATCAGCCACACCGAGAGGACGGAAACCATGGCCGCCGACAACGAGAAGAACTTCACCGCCGAGGAGCGCGAGGCCATGCAGGCCGCCGCGAAGGAGGCCCGCACCCGACGGTCGCGTGCCAAGAAGTCGCCCGAGGAGCTGAGGGCGGCCGGCGAAGCCGATATCACGGAGGCCATCGACAAGCTCGACGAGCACGACAGGACGCTGGCGCGGAAGCTGCACGACCTGGTCTCCGAAGTCGCCCCCGACCTGGTGCCGCGCACGTACTACGGCATGCCCGCGTGGGGTCGAGACGGGAAGGTGCTGTGCTTCTTCCAGCCCGCGAGCAAGTTCAAGGTGCGCTACGGGACGTTCGGGTTCGAGCCGATCTCGAACCTCGACGACGGCACCGTGTGGCCCACGGCGTACGCTGTGATCGACCTGACGCCGAAGGACCGGGAGTTCCTCGCGGACCGGCTGCGCCAGGCCATCAGCTGAAGCGCTCCGAAGCCGAGACAGCGACGGCACCCCGGCACTACCGTGGAACCGTGAGCACTCCCCCGTTCCCCGCCTCCGTCTACGCCTCCCGACTCACCCGTGCAGCCGCGCTCGCCGCGGACGCCGGACTCGACGCCGTGGTCGTCGGACCGGGGCCCGACCTCCAGTACCTGCTCGGGGTCGAGGGGGACACGATCGAACGGCTCACGGCGCTGGTGCTCACCCCCGACGCGCGCGCGACCATCGTGGTGCCGCGCATGGAGCTGGCGAAGATCCGCAGCACCGCGGCCGGCGAACTCGGTCTGACCATCGCCGACTGGGTGGACGGGGAGGATCCGTATGCCCTGGTGCTCGCGGCGGCGGGCGAGGTCCAGCGGGCCGGGGTCTCCGACGCGCTGCCCGCGCTCCACGTGGTGCCGATCGCGGAACGCCTGGGGGTGCGGGTGGAGCTCGCGACCCCGGTGCTGCGCGAGGGGCGGATGATCAAGGACGACGCGGAGATCGCGGAGCTCCGGCGTGCGGGTGCCGCCATCGATGCCGTGCACCGCCGCGTGCCCGAGTGGCTGCGCGCCGGACGGACGGAACGCGAGGTGGCGGGCGACATCGCCGCCGCGATCGTCGAGGAGGGCCACCGCACGGTCGAGTTCGTGATCGTCGGATCCGGTCCGAACGGGGCCGACCCGCATCATGAGGTCTCCGACCGGGTGATCGAGGAGGGCGACATCGTCGTGGTCGACATCGGCGGTGCGGTGCCCAGCGGCTACAACTCCGACAGCACACGCACCTACGTCGTCGGCGACCCCGGCGCGGAGGAGGCCGAACGCATCGCCGTGCTCGTGCGGGCGCAGCAGGCCGCGGTCGATGCCGTGCGTCCCGGGGCGACGGCCGCCGAGGTCGATGCCGCCGCGCGCACGGTGCTCGCCGAGGCCGGACTGGGCGAGGCGTTCCTGCACCGCACGGGCCACGGGATCGGTGTCTCGGTGCACGAGGAGCCCTACATCGCTCCCGGCAACGACCTCGTGCTGCGGCCGGGGATGGCGTTCAGCATCGAGCCGGGCATCTACTTCCCCGGTCGGTGGGGCGCCCGGATCGAGGACATCGTGATCGTGACGGACACCGGAGCGGAGCGGGTGAACCTGGCCCCGCACGCCCTCGTCTCCGCCGCTCGGCAGTGACCTTCGGCTATCAGCGAATACCTAAAGTCATCACGGTGAATTCCTAAAGTCACCTATCGTCGCATTTCCGGCGGGGCTAGCCTGCTGAGTGCTGGAGCCCCGTGCTCCGGCGATTGCTGATTCCATCTGGCGGGGGTTGCCGGAGGGTCGGATGTTCGCCTCAGAACACCACAATTTCATCGCGCCGACTGCAGGACGGAACGAGACGAGACGCCGCTGGGCGATCATCGCCCTGCTCGCGCTGCTCGCCAGCCTCCTCGTGACGGTCGTCGCGCCGCCCAAGCCGGCCGAAGCCCAGTTCCAGTTCTCCTGTACGAGTACGGAGGGCGTCGGGTACTTCGTCAACACGGGCTCCGGCTCCGTCTCGATGATCTACACCGGCACCGACACGAACATCCGGAACATCCCCGTCGGCGGCACCCCCTACGGTGTGACGTCGCTCCCGGACGGATCGCGGGTCTACGTGGCGAACGGCAACGGGTCCGTACAGGTGATCGACACCGCGACCCTCGCGGTCACGACGATCAACCACCCGTCGTTCTCCGCGTCGGTCGGCGCGTGGAGCTCCGCCGACGGCTCGCAGGTGTTCATCTCGAACATCGGGTCCAACACCGTCAGCGTGATCGACACCGCGACCAACACCGTGTCCCGCGTGATCACGGTCGGCGCCGCCGGTTCTCGTCCGGGATGGGTCGATGCCTACGGAAACGAGCTGTTCGTCGCCAAGGACGACGGCACCAACGGCGGGATCTCCGTGATCGACATGAGCAGCACCTCGACGACGACGTCCCGCGTCATCGCGGGAGCGGCTCCGGCGCACACGGTCGCCGTCAACGCCACGTACATCGCCGCCGCCAGCGAGACCGTCCTGTCGATCCCGATCCGCAACAGGACCGCGCCGTCGGCCCTCGTGCGCACCATCACGACCACCGAGCAGATCCACGGACTCACGTTCGTCCCCAACACCAACTACCTCGTGGCCAGTGGCGAGGCCGGACACACGTTCGTGTACGACGCGTCGACCGGGGCGCTGCTGCGGACGTTCACCGCGGGTGGCTCGAACATGCGCGTGCCCGTGGCCTCGCCGATCAGCAACGAGGTCTACATCGCCGGATACTCCACGCCCACGGGCACGCTGGACCGGCTCGTGACCACCGGGGCTCCGGCCACCTGGACCTACACCGCCAATCAGACGGCCCTGCAGAACGCTCCCGACGGCCACACCCCCGCGTTCTCCTGCCTGCCGCCGCTCTCGGGTTCCAAGTCCTTCGCCAAGTCGCCGATCGCTCAGGGCGAGACGACCACCCTGACGATCACGATCAACAACACCAACCTCGCCCCCACCACCGGCATCACCGGGGCGGCGCTGACCGACAACCTGCCCTCCAACATCCGCATCGCACCGACGGGCACGGCGACGACGACATGTACCGCCGCAACACTCACGGCGCCCCCCGGCGGGACGACCGTCAGCCTGAGCGGTGCTTCGATCCCCGCGGCCACCGGGCCGAACGGGGCGATCGTGCCGGGAAGCTGCACCATCACCGTGCCGGTGATCGGCGTCACACCCGGCGCCCAGACCAACACGATCGAGCCGGGGGCTCTCTCCGCGAACATCGTGGGCGAGACGGCGAACTCGTTCTCCGCACCGATCGAGGTGCTTCCCCCGGCGATGCAGATCGCGAAGACGAACGACGACGCCGACGGGATCGTCGACGGCGGACAGACGCTGACCTACTCGATCACGCTGACCAACGCCGGGACGATCCCGCAGACGGGCGTCACCGTCGACGACGTGCTCCCCGCGGGCGTCACCTATGTGCCCGGGTCCACCGTCGCCACGCAGGGCACCACCGTGCGCGACAACGCGGCGGGAGGGACCAACCCCGACCTCGTCGGCGGCGATCCCGTCGCCGGGTCGCTCGTCGGACCGACGGATCCGTTCACGATCCCTCCGGGCGAATCGCTCGTGGTCACCTACCAGGTGACCGTGGACACTCCCGCGCCGGAGACGATCGACTCGTACACCAACACCGCCAGCGCCAGCTCCACCCAGGAGCCGACGCCGATCAGCACGACCGACACCGTGCAGGCCCTGTCCACCCTCGATCTCGTGAAGTCCGCGGGCACCCCGGTCGACGTCAACGGCAACGGGACCACCGACACCGGCGACACCATCGCCTACACCTTCACCGTCACGAACACCGGTAACACCACCATCGCGAACATCGCCGTCACCGACCCGAAGCTCGGCGCGATCACGTGCGACGCCACGACCCTGGCACCCGATGCCGTGGCCACCTGTACCGCGCCGCCCTACGTCATCACCCAGGCGGAGACCGATGCCGGCGCCGTCGACAACAGCGCCACCGCGGCGGGCACCGACCCCAGCGGCGACCCCATCGCCTCGAACGAGTCGACCACCTCGACACCCACCGAGCAGGCCCCGGCACTGCTGTTCGACAAGACGGCCGCCGCCCCGGTGGATGTGAATGCGAACGGCATCACCGACGCGGGCGACACCATCGCCTACACGTTCAGCGTCGCCAACACGGGCAACGTCACGATGAGTGGCATCACCGTCACCGACCCGAAGATCGGCGCGGTGACCTGTGACGTGACCACCCTGGCTCCCGGTGAGGTCGCGAGCTGCACCGCGCCCGCCTACACGATCACTGCCGCGGATCAGGACGCGGGCGAGGTCGCGAACACCGCGAGTGCCACCGGCACCGATCCCGGCGGCACCGCCGTCCCGTCGAATGACGACAGCACCACCACTCCGGTGGTCGCACCCGCACCGGCCCTCGAGATCGACAAGACCGCGGGAACACCCGTGGACGTCAACGGGAACGGCTCGACGGACGTCGGCGACACCATCGCGTACACGTTCACGGTGACCAACACCGGCAACGTCACCGTGTCGGACATCGCCGTGAACGACCCCAAGGTCGGCACGGTGACCTGTGATGTCACGGCGCTCGGGCCGACGGGAGTCGCGACCTGCACGGCCGCCCCGTACGTGATCACCCAGGCCGACATGGACAACGGCTCGGTGGACAACTCCGCCACCGCGAACGGCACGGACCCGACGGGCGGCCCGGTCGTGACCACCCCCGACACCACGACCACCCCCACCGACCAGGCGCCGGCGCTGTCGTTCGACAAGACCGCGGGGACCCCCGTGGATGTGAACGCCAACGGCATCACGGACGAGGGCGACACCATCGCGTATACCTTCACCGTCACCAACACCGGCAACGTCACGGTGGCGGGCATCGCGGTCACGGATGCCCTCGTCGGCGCCGTCACGTGTGACGTCACCACGCTGGCTCCCGGAGCGGTGGCGAGCTGCACCGCGGCACCGTACACGATCACCGCCGCGGACGAGACGGCGGGTGAGGTGGCGAACAGCGCCTCGGCCGCAGGCACGGACCCGGGCGGTGACGCCGTCCCGTCGAACACCGACACGACGACGACGCCGGTCGTCGCCTCGGCACCGAGTCTCACGATCGACAAGGCAGCGGGTGCTCCGGTCGACGTCAACGGCAACGGGGTGACCGACGCCGGCGACACGATCGCCTACACCTTCACCGTGACCAACACCGGCAACGTGCCGCTCGCCGATGTCGCGGTGGACGACCCGAAGGTCGGCGCGGTCACCTGTGATGCGACCACCCTCGCTCCCGGTGCGGTCGCGAGCTGCACCGCCGCGACGTACACGATCACGCAGGCCGACGTCGACAACGGCTCGGTCGACAACTCCGCCACCGCCACGGGCACCCCGCCCGGAGAACCCGCGATCACCTCCGACCCCGACACCACGAGCACCCCGACCGACCAGACCGCGTCGCTCGTGCTGGACAAGACCGCGGGCACACCGGTCGACGTGAATGCGGACGGCCTGACCGACGAGGGCGACACCATCGCGTACACGTTCACCGTCACGAACACCGGCACCGTCACACTGACCGACGTAGCCGTCGACGACCCGAAGGTGGGCACCGTCACGTGTGACGTCACGACTCTCGCTCCCGGGGCCGTGGCCACCTGCACGGCAGCGCCCTACACCGTCACCGCAGCGGACGAGACCGCGGGCGAGGTGGCGAACACCGCGACCGCCGCGGCCACCGACCCCGGCGGCGACCCCGCCCCCACCGCCGACGACAGCACCACGACCCCGGTCGTCGCCTCGGCCGCGGCTCTCACGATCGACAAGGTCGCGGGCGCCCCGGTGGACGTCGACGGCAACGGCATCACGAACGCCGGTGACACGATCGCGTACACGTTCACGGTGACCAACACCGGCAATGTGGCGGTGTCGGAGATCACGGTGGACGACCCGAAGGTCGGCGCGGTGACGTGTGATGTGACCACCCTGGCCCCCGGTGCGGTCGCGAACTGCACCGCGGCGCCGTACGTGATCACCGCTGCCGATGAGACCGCGGGCGAGGTCGCGAACACCGCGACCGCCGCGGGCACGGACCCGGACGGCGACTCGGTCGCCTCCGACCCCGACAGCACGACCACTCCGGTCGTCACGCCGGCGCCGGCGCTGTCGTTCGAGAAGACGGCGGGGACGCCGGTGGATGTGAATGCGAATGGCATCACGGATGAGGGTGACACGATCGGGTACACGTTCACGGTGACGAACACCGGCAACGTGACGGTGACGGATGTCGCGGTCACGGACCCGAAGGTGGGTGCGGTGACGTGTGATGTGACGACGCTCGCGCCGGGTGAGGTCGCTTCGTGTGCGTCGGCGCCGTATACGGTGACGGCGGCGGATGAGGCTGCGGGTGAGGTGGCGAACACGGCGACGGCGTCGGGGACGGCTCCGAACGGTGACCCGGTTCCGTCCGACCCGGATTCGACGACGACGCCGTCGGAGGCGTCGGCTCCGAGTTCGACGATCGAGAAGACCGCTGGTGCCCCGGTGGATGTGAATGGCAACGGGGTGACCGATGTGGGTGACACGATCGCGTACACGTTCACGGTGACGAACACCGGCAACGTGCCGCTGGCCGATGTGACGGTGAACGATCCGAAGGTCGGCGCGGTGACGTGTGATGTCACCACGCTCGCCCCCGGTGCGGTTGCGAACTGCACGGCGGCACCGTATGTGATCACGCAGGCCGACGTGGACAACGGCTCCGTCGACAACTCCGCCACGGCCACGGGCACCCCGCCCGGAGAGGACCCTGTTCCGTCTGAGCCCGACACGACGACCACCCCCACCGACCAGACCCCGGCGCTGTCGTTTGAGAAGACGGCGGGGACGCCGGTGGATGTAAATGCGAACGGCATCACGGATGAAGGTGACACGATCGCGTACACGTTCACGGTGACGAACACCGGCAACGTGACGGTGACGGATGTCGCGGTCACGGACGCCAAGGTGGGTGCGGTGACGTGTGATGTGACGACGCTCGCGCCGGGTGCGGTCGCTTCGTGTGCGTCGGCGCCGTACACGGTGACGGCGGCGGATGAGGCTGCGGGTGAGGTGGCGAACACGGCGACGGCGTCGGGGACGGCTCCGAACGGTGACCCGGTTCCGTCCGACCCGGATTCGACGACGACGCCGTCGCAGGCGTCGGCTCCGAGTTCGACGATCGAGAAGACCGCGGGTTCCCCGGTGGATGTGAATGGCAACGGGGTCACCGATGTGGGCGACACGATCGCGTACACGTTCACGGTGACCAACACCGGCAACGTGCCGCTGGCCGATGTGACGGTGAACGATCCGAAGGTCGGCGCGGTGACGTGTGATGTCACCACGCTCGCCCCCGGTGCGGTTGCGAACTGCACCGCGGCACCGTATGTGATCACGCAGGCCGACGTGGACAACGGCTCCGTCGACAACTCCGCCACGGCCACGGGCACCCCGCCCGGAGAGGACCCTGTTCCGTCTGAGCCCGACACGACGACCACCCCCACCGACCAGACCCCGGCGCTCGAGCTGGACAAGGTGGCCGGCACGCCGGTCGACGTGAACGGGGACGGCCTCACCAACGCCGGGGACACGATCGACTACACCTTCACCGTGACCAACACCGGCAACGTGACCCTGACCGATGTCGCGGTCGCTGATCCGAAGGTCGGCACGGTGACCTGCGATGTGACGACCCTGGCACCGGGCGCGGTCGCCACCTGCACCGCCCCGGCGTACACCGTCACCACGGATGACGAGGCCGCCGGCGAGGTCGCGAACACCGCGACCGCCTCGGCGACAGACCCCGCGGGCGACCCGGCACCCACCGACGACGACAGCACCACCACCCCGGCCGTCCCGGCCGCGCCGGCGCTGTCGTTCGAGAAGACCGCGGGTGCTCCGGTGGACGTGAACGCGAACGGCATCACGGATGAGGGCGACACGATCGACTACACGTTCACGGTGACCAACACCGGCAACGTGACCCTGACCGACATCACCGTCAGCGACCCGAAGGTCGGGACGGTCACCTGTGACGCCACCACCCTGGCGCCCGGGGCCGTTGCGAGCTGCACGGCGGCGACCTACACGGTCACGGCCGAGGATGAGGCGGCGGGCGAGGTCGCGAATACCGCTACCGCCACGGGGACGGAGCCCGGCGGTGACCCGGTCCCGTCCGACCCGGATTCGACAACGACCCCGTCGGAGGCGTCCGCGCCGAGTTCGACGATCGACAAGACCGCGGGTGACCCGGTGGACGTCAACGGCAACGGCCTGACCGATGCGGGCGACACGATCGCGTACTCGTTCACGGTCACGAACACGGGCAACGTCCCGTTGTCGGATGTGGGTGTGAACGACCCCAAGGTGGGCACCGTCACCTGCGACGTCACGACGCTCGCTCCCGGCGAGGTCGCGACCTGTACCGCGGCGCCGTACGTCATCACGCAGGCCGACGTCGACGCGGGAGGGGTCGAGAACTCCGCGACCGCGACGGGTACGCCTCCCGGGGAGGATCCGGTCCCCTCGGAGCCCGACACGATCGTGACGCCGGTCGATCAGGTGCCGTCGCTGCTGTTCGACAAGGTCGCCGGTGCCCCGGTGGATGTGAACGCCAATGGCATCACGGATGCGGGCGACACGATCGACTACACGTTCACGGTCACGAACACGGGTACGGTCACTGCGACGGACATCGCGGTCAGTGACCCGAAGGCCGGTGCCGTGACGTGTGATGTCGCCACCCTGGCCCCCGGTGAGGTCGCGAGCTGCTCGGCGGCGACCTACACGGTGACCGCGGCGGATGAGCGGGCCGGTGAGGTGGCGAACACCGCCACCGCGTCGGGGACGGATCCGAACGGCGACCCGGTCCCCTCCGACCCGGATTCGACGACGACCCCGTCGGAGGCCTCGGCCCCGGGGGTGACGATCGACAAGACCGCGGGTGACCCGGTGGATGTCAACGGCAACGGACTGACCGATGTGGGCGACACGATCGCGTACTCGTTCACGATCACGAACACCGGCAACGTTCCCCTCGCGGATGTGGGTGTGAACGACCCGAAGGTCGGCACCGTGACGTGCGATGTCACGACGCTCGCCCCGGGTGAGGTCGCGACCTGCGGGGCGACGTACACGATCACGCAGGCCGACGTCGACGCGGGCGGGGTCGAGAACTCCGCGACCGCGACGGGTACACCTTCCGGGGAGGACCCGGTGCCGTCTGAGCCCGACACGGTGGTGACGCCGGTCGATCAGGTGCCATCACTGTCGTTCGACAAGGTCGCCGGTGCTCCGGTGGATGTGAACGCGAACGGCATCACGGATGAGGGCGACACGATCGACTACACCTTCACCGTGACGAACACGGGGACCGTGACGGCGACCGACATCGCCGTGAGCGACCCGAAGGTCGGGACGGTGACGTGTGATGTCACGACCCTTGCCCCGGGCGAGGTCGCGAACTGCACCGCACCGACCTACACGGTCACGGCCGACGATGAGCAGGCGGGTGAGGTGGCGAACATCGCCACCGCGTCGGGGACGGATCCGAACGGCGACCCGGTCCCGTCCAACCCCGACAGCACGACCACCCCGGCTGTCGCGTCCGCCCCGAGTTCGACGATCGACAAGACCGCGGGCGCCCCCGTGGATGTCAACGGCAACGGCCTGACCGATGTGGGTGACACGATCGCGTACTCGTTCACGATCACGAACACGGGCAACGTCCCGTTGGCCGATGTCGGGGTGAACGACCCGAAGGTCGGCACCGTCACCTGCGACGTCACCACGCTCGCCCCCGGAGAGGTCGCGATTTGCACCGCGGCGCCGTACGTCATCACGCAGGCCGACGTCGACGCGGGCGGGGTCGAGAACTCCGCGACCGCGACCGGCACGCCTCCCGGAGGCGACCCCGTCCCGTCCGAACCCGACACCGTCGTGACGCCGACTGATCAGGTGCCGTCGATGACCCTCGTGAAGACGGCCGTGATCGACGACGCCGACCGGGACCGCGCCGCCGACGAGGGAGAAGTGATCCACTACGCCTTCACCGTCGCGAACACGGGCAACGTCACGATCGAGAATCTGGGCATCGACGACCCGATGCTGGACGAGCGCGGCGACGCCATCACGTGCCCGCTCGTGCCTCTGGCGCCCGGTGAGCAGGCTCTCTGTACGGCCGACCATGTCGTGACCGCGGCGGAAGCGACCGGTGGCGACCTGACCAACGTCGCTACCGCCACGGGACGTACGGGGACCGATGATCCGATCACGAGCGACCCGTCGACGGTGAGCACGCCCACGGATCCGGAGACACCGGAACCCGCACGACTGCCGACGACGGGTGGTCGGGATCAGACGGCCGCGGCACTGCTCGCGCTCGCCCTGATCCTGGGCGGAGTCACGCTGGTCGTCGTCCGGAGGGGAGCGCGCCGCCGCCCGACGGACATCGGATAGCTCGACCGGGGGGCCGAGCGACGGGGCCCGGTCGGGCGCACCCACATCGTGGGGCGGTCCGACCGGGCTCCGACGGGGCGCGGCCTGGATGAGTCGGAGCACACCGGCAGCACGACGCCACGGTGGTGAGGATCGATGCCGAAGCACGACCGGAAGGGGGTCGGTGCGCGGGAGAGAGGAGACCCGAGGTGGTGGAGCCTAGGAGATTCGAACTCCTGACATCCTGCTTGCAAAGCAGGCGCTCTACCAACTGAGCTAAGGCCCCGTGAGGGATTTCTTGAATTGAACGGTGGGGCTACCAGGACTTGAACCTGGGACCTCTTCATTATCAGTGAAGCGCTCTAACCGCCTGAGCTATAGCCCCGTCAACCTCCAAGACTTTACCGGAGAATCTCGGAAAATCCGAATCGAGCGCGAGGAGCCCGATGCACACCACCGCCGGCACGACGAAGCCCCCTCGCGCGGCGAGGGGGCTTCGGAAGAGAAGGGGCTGGTCAGCGCCAGCGTGTGGTCATGAGGAACCCGATGAGAGCGATGCCGAGACCGATCGCGAGGTTCCAGTTGTCGAGGCCCGGGATCGGGAACTGCATCCCCGAGATGTAGAACACGAGGATCCACGCGAGACCGAGAAGCATGAAGCCGATCATCACCGGCTTGAACCAGACGGCGTTGGGAGCGGCGTCGCCCTCGGCGCGCTCGACGACGGGTTCTTCGGTCTTGCGGTCACGTGCCATGCCGTCATTGTACCCGGGAGACCTCTGCGCCCACGAGAGGCGGTCACAGACGCGTGCCTCCGCACGAGCCCGTGTTCAGTGTCGACGGATAAGATCACGCCATGACTGCATCCGCCGTGCCTGGGGGGCGCCACGGACGTCGGCAGCGGCCCCGGTCGCGCGCCACGTTCGCGAGCGTGCTCGGCGAACTGCTGCTCACCGCCGGGGTCCTCGTCCTCCTCTTCGTCGCATGGCAGATGTGGATCGGCGACATCATCATCGCCGCCCAGAAGAACGACGAGGGTGCGGCGATCTCGCAGCAGCTCGCGGCGGCCGATCCCCCCGCACTGCCGCCGAAGGTCGAGACCGACGACGGCACCACGGTGTACCAGGCGCCGGTGCCCGCCGCCCCCGCCGACGGGGCGTGGTTCGGGCAGATGCACATCCCGCGCTTCGGCGCCGAGTACAACTTCGGCATCTACGGCGGGACCAGCCGGGCCAGGACGCTCGACCAGAAGGGCATCGGGGTCTACACCGACTCGAAGATGCCCGGCGAGGTCGGCAACTTCTCCCTCGCGGGCCACCGCACCACCTGGGGCAAGCCGTTCAACCAGCTCGACAAGCTGCAACTGAACGACGCGATCGTGGTCGAGACCCCCGACGGCTGGTACACGTACCGCTTCCGCACGCTCGAGTACGTCACGCCCACGCAGACCGACGTGCTGGCCGACGTGCCGCAGATGCCCGCACAGCAGACCGGCGAGCAGTACATCACCCTCACGGCGTGCTCCCCCCTGTACTCGCTCGCCGAGCGGATCGTCGCCTACGGCGTGTTCGAGAGCTTCCAGCCGCGCGCCGAAGGGCCGCCGTCCGCACTGACCGACCCGCCTCCCCCTCCCGCCGCTCCGTCGGTGTGACCACGAACGATCAGGAGACACCACCCATGTACGCCGCACTCTGGCGCCTGCTGCCCGGTCCCTGGTGGCTGCGTGTGCTCATCCTGCTGGTCGTGGTCGCCGCCGTGCTCTACGCCCTGTTCTGGTACGTGTTCCCCTGGATCAGCCCGTTCATCTCCCCGGGTGAGGTCGACGTCGAATGACCCGCGTGCTCGTCGTGGACAACCACGACAGCTTCGTGCACACCCTGATCGGCTATCTCCACGAGCTCGGTGCCGACACCACGATCGTCGAGGCGGACGAGGTCGATGCGGCGCGGGTCGAGGGACTGCTCACCGCGCACGACGCGCTGCTCCTGTCGCCGGGGCCGGGCTCGCCCGACGACGCCGGCGTCTCGCTCGATGCGGTACGCCTCGCCGCCCGCTCCGCCGTTCCCACGCTCGGCGTGTGCCTGGGTCACCAGGTGATCGGCGCGGCCCTGGGTGCCCCCGTGACCGGCGCCCCGGAGATCATGCACGGCATGGTGTCGGCGGTCGCGCACGACGGCTCGGCGCTGTTCGACGGCATCCCCTCGCCGTTCACGGCAGGCCGCTACCACTCCCTCGCCCTCGCGGAGCGCGACCTGCCCGCCGAGCTCGCGGTGACCGCACGGACGGCGGACGGCACGGTGATGGCGCTCGAACACCGCACGCTCCCGTTCCACGGGGTGCAGTTCCACCCGGAGAGCGTGCTCACCGAGGGCGGCTACCGTCTGCTGGCGAACTGGCTGCGACTGTGCGGCGACCCGGACGCCGTGTCGCGAGCAGAACGACTGCACCCGCTCACGCGCTGACCCCGGGTGTCGGACGGCTGCGCGTCAGGAACCGGTGCAGTAGCGCAGCTCGACCGAGGAGTTGATCGGCACGTCGCCCGGAGCGACCGACATCGAGTGCACGGTGGCCGGGTCGGTGGCGGGGCAGTCGCTCTCCTCGATCGGCACCGGGGTGAGCCCGAGATCCGTGAGCGCCTTCGATGCGGAATCGACCGACCAGCCCACGACATCCGACAGGGTGACCTTGCCGCTGGCGACCTCGAGGTTCACGACCGTGTTCGGCGCCACCTCGGTGTCGGCCTTCTCGCTGGCCGTCATCACGGTGTTCGCCGCGAGGCCCTTGTCGTTGCGCTGGGTGACCGTGCCGAGCTGCAGCCCCGCCTTCTCCAGCGCCTCGGTGGCCGCGGCCAGGGACATGCCCTCGAGCTTCGGCACCACCACGGTCTCCTCGCCGGACGACACGTAGAGCGTGACGGTGGACCCCTGCTCGACCGACACCCCGCTCTCCGGATCCGTGCGGATCACGTTGCCCTCGGCGATGTCGGGACTGGACTCGATGACGATCTTCGACGAGAGGTCGAGCTTGGCCAGGTCGTCCTGCGCACGCTCCGACGCCACATTGGTCAGGTCGGGCACGACCCTCGACGTGCTGGGCACCTCGGACGGCCGCATGCTGATGGTGACCACCCAGAACAGGACCGACGCCAGAAGCACCGCCAGCAGCGCGACGCCCGCCCAGATCCACGCGACCGGCGGGCCCGACTGCGTGCGGGTCATGGTGGTGTCGCTGCTGAGCTGCCGCAGCGACCGCGCCGTCTCCTGCGCCTGACGCGGGTTCGGGCCATACAGCTCGCTGGTGAGCGCGCCGATCTGCTTGCGCGTCGGGGCGGCACCGGTCACGGCCGAGTCGAGGGCCGCGCGGAAGTGCGCCGCGTCGGGGAAGCGCTGGTACGGGTCCTTCGCGAGCGCGCGCAGCACGATCGGGTCGAGCGCCGCCGGGGACTCCTCGTTCACCTCGGACGGAGGGATCGGTGTCTCGCTCACGTGCTGGTACGCCACCGCGACCGGAGACTCGCCGCGGAACGGCTGGCGCCCGGTGAGCAGCTCGTACAGCACCACGCCGGTGGAGTACAGGTCGGCGCGGGCGTCGACCGGCTCGCCCTTGGCCTGCTCCGGCGAGAAGTACGCCGCGGTGCCGATGATCTGCGTGGTCTCCGCGACCGTCGAGGAGGAGTCGGACACCGCGCGGGCGATGCCGAAGTCCATGACCTTGACCTGACCCTTGTCGGTCACCATCACGTTGCCGGGCTTGATGTCGCGGTGCACCACACCCGCGCGGTGCGAGTAGTCCAGCGCCTCGAGGATCCCGTCGACGTAGCGGACGGCGTCGGCCACGGGCACCGGACCCTCGGCGATGATCTTCTTCAGCAGGGTGCCCTTGACGAGCTCCATCACGATGTACGGCGGCTCATCGGACGAGGGGTCGCTCGTCGACGGGTCGCCCGCGTCGTACACCCGCACGATCGACGGGTGGGACATGCGCGACGCCGCCTGCGCCTCCAGCCGGAACCGCGTGCGGAAGCTCGTGTCCCTGGCCAGTTCGGGGTCGAGGATCTTGATCGCGATCTCGCGACCGAGGGTCAGGTCGTACCCGCGGTACACCTTCGCCATTCCGCCGTGCCCGATGAGCTCGTCGACGCGGTACCGGCCCGCGATGACTTGTGGCTCTGTCGACACGGATGACCCCCCTGAAACTACAAAACAGCTGGACTACAGGCTACCCTTCGGCGCCGCCACCACCGTCACCCTCGCCATCGTCCGGGGCCGTGATGGTGACCGACAGCGGGGGCGACGCGTTCGACGTGCGCTGGTCGCCGCCCGAGCACATGGCCTGGTAGGTGACGATGAGCTGCTGGCCCACCGCGTCGCCGACCTTCACCTGCGTGTTGCGCTGCGTCGGCTGGAAGTTCGGGCCGCCCGAGACGAACGAGCCGTTCTGCAGCGACACGACGTAGCCCGACAGGGTGGTGCCGCTCGGGCACGTGAAACCGGTGCCCCAGGCCACCGTGACCGTGCTGCCCGCGACCGGGTCGCCCGTGAGCGTCGGGGTGTCGGTCGGCGTGGGCAGCGGGGTGCGTGCGGCGTACACGGTCAACGCGATCGGCGTCGTGGTCTCGACGTTCCCGGTGGGCTGAACCCGGTACACCTGACCGACCTCCGCGTCGCTCGGGGCGGGGTCGCCGTCGGCGCACGTGACGTTGTTCGTGAAGCCCGCGTCGGCCAGCGTCGCGGTCGCCGTGGCGCAGTCCATGCCGTTGAGGTTCAGCGCAGCCACGTCGACGCGCGTCACCTCGGGCGTCGGGCTCGTGGAGGGCGACGGGGGCGGCGTGGTCTGCGCGGTGGTCGGCGAGTCGGACGGCTTCGGATCTTCCCCCCGGTTGCCGAACATCGCCCACAACGTGCCCACGAGCACGATGATCAGCAGGGCGATCAGGGCGATCAGCGGCCAGGTCCAGGCGCTGCGCTTCTTCTTCTTCTTCTCCTCCTCCGCGACGGCCTCCTCGGTGGGCAGCTGCGCGGTGGTGGGGAGGATGCGCGTGGCACCGTCGTTCGACGCCGTCAGCATGCGCGTGGCGTCGTCGTCGCCGGCGATCCCGCCCGTCGCGATCGCCGGAACAGCGATCGCCGCCGAGTTCAGGTCTCCGCGCCGCAGCGCCTGTGCGGCCCGCGCGACGGTCGCCGCCGAGGACGGGCGGTCGGCGGGCTTCTTGGCGATCATCGCCATCACGAGGTTCTGCACCGGGATCGGCACGGTCGGCGGCAGCGGCGGCGGCTGCTCGTTGATCTGCGCCATCGCGATCGCCACCTGCGACTCGCCCGTGAACGGACGCTTGCCGGCCAGGCACTCGTACGCCACGATGCCCAGCGAGTACGTGTCGGTCGCGGGAGATGCGGGGTGGCCGGACGCCTGCTCGGGCGACAGGTACTGCACGGTTCCCATCACCTGACCGGTCGCCGTCAGCGGCACCTGGTCGGCGATGCGAGCGATGCCGAAGTCGGTGATCTTGACGCGGCCGTCTGGCGTGATCAGCAGGTTGCCCGGCTTGATGTCGCGGTGCACCAGGCCGGCGGCGTGCGCGGCCTGCAGGGCGGACGCCGTCTGCGCCACGATGTCGAGCGTCTTGTCGGCGCTCAGCGCGCCGTCGCGCTCGAGGATCGTGGAGAGGGCCTCACCCGGCACGAGCTCCATGACGAGGTAGGCGCTGCCGTTCTCCTCGCCGTAGTCGAAGACGCTGGCGATGCCCTCGTGGTTGACGAGGGCGGCGTGCCGTGCCTCCGCGCGGAACCGCTCGAGGAACCCCGGGTCCCCCATGTACTCGTCCTTGAGGATCTTGATCGCGACGGTACGCCCGATGACGTGATCCGTCGCCTCCCAGACCTCGCCCATGCCGCCGATCGCGATCCGCGACTGCAGCTCGTAACGACCACCGAACGACACACCCTGCGTCGGCCTCATCTGCCCAGCACCGCCTCTATGACCTTCTTCGCGATCGGAGCGGCGATGGTGTCACCGCTCCCTGATTGTCCCTGCCCGCCGCCGTTCTCGACGACGACCGCCACGGCGACCGATGGGTCGTCCGCCGGGGCGAACCCGGTGAACCACAGCGTATGCGGCCTGTTTCCGTTCTCTGCCGTGCCCGTCTTACCGGCCACGTCGACCCCGTCTATTCTTGCACCCTGGGCCGCGCCGTTTGAGACGCTGGCGACCATGGCGGAGGTGATCTCGTTCGCCACATCGGCTTCCATCGCCCGCCCGAACTCGCTGTTCTGGAAGGCCTTGATCACCGACAGGTCGTTGCCGATCACGGCATCCACCATCTGCGGGTTCATGACCACGCCGTCGTTCGCGATGCCGGCCGACACCATCGCCATCTGCAGCGGTGTCGCGGTGACCTGTCCCTGCCCGAAACCGCTGAGCGCGGTCTGCGCGTCGTCGAGCGCCCGCGGGTAGCTGGACGGGGTCGAGGCGAGCGGCGTGTCGAAGCTCCGGTTGAAGCCGAACTTCTCCGCCATCTCCCGGATCGCGTCGTCGCCGAGCTCCACGGCGAGCTCCGCCATCGGGATGTTGCAGCTGAGGCGGATGGCCTCGGCGATCGTCACGGTCGCACCGGGACCGCACGTGCCGCCCCACGCGTTGGACACGCGGTTGGACGAGCCGGGCAGGGTGTACAGCGCGGGGTTGGGCAGCGTGGACTCCGGCGTCCATTTGCCGCTCGCGTATGCCGCGGCCGCCGTGACGAGTTTGAACGTGGAGCCCGGGGGGTTCAGGTCGCCGGCGATCGCGCGGTTCGACAGGGGCTTGCCCGGGTCGGCGACCAGCTGGTCATAGGTGGCGTTCGCGGCGTTCGCGTCGTGCGTCGCCATCAGGTTCGTGTCGAAGCCGGGGGTCGACACCATCGCGAGGATGCGCCCGGTCTTCGGGTCCATCGCCACGACCGCGCCCTGCAGACCGTCGAGCGCCTCGGCGGCAGCCCGCTGCGCGGCCGTGTTCAGCGACAGCTCGACGCTGTACCCGCGCTGCGGCTGACCCGACAGGATGCGCTCGATCTCGGAGAAGAACGCGTTGGAGCCGGTGCCGGAGAGGTCGGCGTTCATCGCCTTCTCGATGCCGGTGGTCGAGCCGAGCGCGGGGTTGAAGTACCCCGTGACCGTCTCCCACAGCGCCGGATCGGTGTACACGCGCTGGAAGCGGTACTGGTCGTCGCTGGGCGTCGAGCTCGCGATCGCCGCGCCGTCGACGATGATCGCGCCGCGCTGGATCTCGAAGCTGTCCAGACGGGTGCGCTTGTTGTGGGGGTTCTGCGCGAGGCTGTCGGACTCGACGACCTGGATCCAGCTGGTCGCGGCGAACAGCGCGATGAACATGAACAGCATGATGATGCTGAGGCGGCGGAGTTCCCTGGTCATGTCAGCCGATCACCACCCGGGGCTGACGGCGCACGCCGTCGGAGATGCGCAGCAGCAGCGCCACGATGAGCCAGTTCGCGACGAGCGAGGAGCCGCCGGCCGCGAGGAACGGCGTGGTCAGACCCGTCAGCGGGATCAGTCGGGTGACACCGCCGACCATGATGAACACCTGCAGCGCGATCGTGAACGACAGTCCCGTCGCCAGCAGCTTGCCGAAGTCGTCCTGACCCGCGAGACCGATCCGCACACCGCGGCTCACGAACACCATGTACAGGCACAGGATCGCGAACAGCCCGATCAGCCCGAGCTCCTCCCCGAGGCTCGTGATGATGTAGTCGCTGTGCGCGAGCGGCGTGATCTCGGGGCGTCCCTGGCCCCATCCGGTTCCGATGAGGCCGCCGCGGGCGAGACCGAAGAGGCCCTGCATCGGCTGGTATCCGGCCACGTCGGGGTCGACCTGCGACGAGTCGAACAGGAAGAGCCAGTTGATGAAGCGGCCGCGCACGTAGCTGAGGATCTGCGTGGCGACGGCGACACCGGCGACCACGAGTCCCAGCCCGATCAGCACCCAGCTGGTCTTGCCGGTGGCGACGTACAGCATCGCGACGAACATGCCGAAGATCAGCGTTCCCGTGCCGAGGTCGCGCTGGAACACGATGATCCCCAGCGAGATGGCCCACACGACCAGCACCGGGCCCAGCTCCCGCATGCGCGGCCACGTGATGCCGAGCACGCGCTTGCCGACCGACGTGAGGCTCTCGCGCGTGCGCACGAGGTAGCCGGCGAAGAAGATCGCGAGGCAGATCTTCGCGAGCTCGCCCGGCTGGAACGCGAAGATGCCGCCGAGCGACACCCACACCTGCGCGTTCGCGTCGGCGATGCGCAGCCCGGGGACGAACGGCAGCAGCAGGAGCAGGATGCCCGCGAGGCCGAAGATGTACGTGTACCGGAAGAGCACACGATAGTTGCGCAGCAGGATCACGACCGCGATGGCACCGGCGAGCGAGATCGCCGTCCACGCCAGCTGCTTGGTGGAGTAGGCGTCCCACCCGGTGTTCTTGAACGCGATGTCGATCCGGTAGATCATCGCCACGCCCAGCCCGGTCAGCAGGGTCGCGATCGGCAGCACGAAGGGGTCGGCGTCGGACGCCACGAAGCGCAGCACGATGTGCAGGGCGAACGCCAGCACGGCCAGACCGCCGCCGATCGCCAGGATCATCGGGTCGATCACGCCCAGGGCGCCCAGCTGCACGAGGGTCAGCGCGGCGCCGCTGATGGCGCACGCGAACAGGAGCAGCCAGAACTCCCGGTTGCGCTGCGTCTGCGGCATGCGCAGGCGCCGCAGGGCCTTGATGACGGTGGTGTCGGCCTGCACGTCGGTGCTCATCCGTCACCCCCCGCCGGAGTGTCGCTCGGGGTGGGCGCCGGCGTGGGCAGCGGGGTCTGCTCGATCACGTTCGCCTCGGCGCCCGTGCGCAGCCGGTCGACGATAGCCATCGCGTCGGACAGCGAGCGGGCCGAGATCGTGCGCTCGACCGAGGCTCGCTGATACGGCGGTAGGTCGGCGAGGAGGATGTCGGTGTCCTCCACCGGGGTGGACAGCGTGATCGGGCCGATGTTCTGCTGCACGCCCTGGAAGATCACCACGCTGTCGTCGTCGGCGCCGATGAAGTACCGCGTCTGCGTCCAGCTGTAGGCGGCGAAGGCCGCGAAGGCCAGCATCGCGATCACCACGAGCACTCCGGCGATCCAGCCGAGGCGGCGGCGTTTGGCACGGCGCCGGTCCTCCTCGATCAGCTCCTCCAGGTACTCGGGCGCCGGCTCGAAGTGGCTTGGCTCGTTCGCGGCCTGACGCACCGGGTGCAGCCAGTTGCTGCGCGGTGCGCGCACCGGCGGCACGTACACACCGGACGGGTTGGAGGCGGCGCCGACGATCGTCGCGGTGCCCGAGTGGATGGGATGCTGCCCGCCCACGTCGACCAGCACGATCGTGACGTTGTCGGGCGCGCCCCCGTCGAGCGCCTGCTTGAGGAGGTTGTCGGCCGTGCGACCCGGGGCGAGCCCCAGCTGCATGGCCTTGAGGATCCGCGCCTCGTCGACCACACCGGACAGTCCGTCGGAGCACAGCAGCCACCGGTCGCCGGGCTGCGTGTGCATGACGAACATGTCGAGCTCGGGGTCGGAGTCCATGTCGCTGAGCACCCGCATGAGCACCGAGCGGCGAGGGTGGTAGCGGGCCTCCTCCGGCGTGATGCGACCGGAGTCGACCAGGCGCTGCACGAACGTGTGGTCGGCCGTGATCTGCGTGAGCGCGTCGTCACGGTAGAGATAGATGCGCGAGTCGCCGATGTGCCCGATCACCGCGTACTCGTCGACCATGATGATCGCGCTGAGCGTGGTGCCGAGGCCCGCGAGCTCCGGTCGGTCCTTCGCCGCACGGATCAGGTCGCCCGCGGCGGTCGTCGCTGCGGCCTGCAGCGCGGCCTGCGCATCCTCCGTCGAGGAGTAGGGCTGGTCCAGGGGCTCCAGGCGCTGGATCGCGATGCTCGAGGCGACGTCTCCACCGGCGTGACCGCCCATGCCGTCGGCGACGACGAACAGGTTCGCCCCGGAGTACCCGGAGTCCTGGTTGTTGGAGCGGACCTTCCCGGTGTGGGAGATCGCGACGCTCGAGCCCTCGAAGACCATGCCGGCGTCAGGCCCTCAGCTCGAACGTCGTGGCGCCCACCTTGACGGGGGTGCCGAGGCTGAGGGCGACCGGTCCCCCGGTCACGCGCTGCCCGGCGACGAAGGTGCCGTTCGTGGAGTCGAGGTCCTGGATCGCCCATGTGTCCCCGCGCAGGAGGAGGCGGGCGTGGTGGCTGGAGGTGTAGTCGTCGCGGATGACGAGGGCGGACTCGCTGGATCGGCCGATCGTCATCGAGTCGGCGCCGAGCGGAAGCTCCAGCCCCGCCTTCGGCCCCGACGTGATGACCAGACGCTTCGCGGTCGCCACGGTCGCGGGGCCGGACGACGGGCGCGACGACGAGGAGGGCTTCGCGGGGGCGGCCGGCGCGGCGGCGACCGGAGCGCCGGCGGCGGCCTCGGCGGGCAGCTTGCGCGCCTTGACCCCGAACAGGTCGGCGCGCAGGGAGTACACGACACCGAACACGAAGAACCACAGCAGGACGAGGAAGCCGATGCGGAGCAGGAGCAGGACGAGTTCACTCATCAGAAGGCTCCGAACGCCCTGGTCGCGTCGTCGCCCGGGCGCGGGGGGCGCGAGGGGGCGGCGACGGGGACGATGCGGAACACCAGGTCGGTGCGGCCGATCGTGATCGTGGTGTCGGAGGGCAGCGCGGCCTCGCGCAGCTTCTGGCCGTTCACCTTCGTGCCGTTCGTGGAGCCCATGTCGCGGAGCATGGCGCGCTCGCCGTCCCACAGGATCTCCGCGTGCTTGCGGCTCGAGCCCGCGTCGGCGATCGTGATGTCGGCGTCGGACCCTCGGCCGATCACCGTGCGAGCCCGGGTGAGCGCGTGGCGGCGGCCGTCGACGTCGACCACGGCCTGCCAGTCGACGCGGCCCTCGACCGTGCCGGAGTTGACGCGCACCGTGCCCGTCGCGACCTTCTCGTCGGCTTCGAGCGTGAGCGACAGCGGCCCGGCGAAGCTGTAGCCCTGGGACTTCGCGTGCGTCGTGAGCAGTGCGTGCAGCTCGTCGGTGAGGGCGCCGCCGAGACCACGCATGCGGTCGGCGTCGTCGGGGCTCAACCGCACCACGTAGTTGTTGGGGGTGAGGATGCGGTCGCGGCTGACGACCGCGGCCTTCGTGTCGGCCTCGCGGCGCAGAGCCGAGGCGATCTCCACCGGCTGTATGCCGCTGCGGAAGGTCTTCGCGAACGCGCTGTTCACTGCGCGCTCGAGACCCTTCTCAAAGCTGTCAAGTAGTCCCACTGGGCTCCTCTGGCATGCCGACCGGTAGGGACATCGTAGCCAGGTGACCTGGGGGAACGCCGCCGCGGCCCCCCGGGGCGTGTGCAACGCGACCGAAAACGCGTGATATCCTCGGGAAGTTGAGTTCTTCGGAACGAGACACTCGCGCGAGTGGCGGAATGGTAGACGCGCTGGCTTCAGGTGCCAGTGTCCGTATGGACGTGGGGGTTCAAGTCCCCCCTCGCGCACAGCGAGTGAAAGAGCCGGTCAGGCATTGTTCTTGACCGGCTCTTTCGACGTTTATGCGAGCTCACCGTGCCTTGTCGGGCGCCACCGACATGGATCCGGTGTGCAACAAGGTTCGTAAGGAACTCGTCGCAGCACCCAAAAAGGGGCCAGCGGTGCCGACCGCGGAAGACACCAATCCTGGGAGAGTCGTCACACGAGGCGAGAAGCTGAGCTACGCGAGACTTCGGCGTGGCCATGCGGGACCGTTCTCTGACCGGGGGGTAAATCGCCATCCGTGTGTGATGACAGATTGGTTATTTCGATGAAGAAGCGCACTGCATCCTTGCTGGCGGGTCTGCTGGCAGTCGGCATCGTGGCCGGAGGAACCGTGTCCGCGAGCGCCCACGACCTGGGCTACGGCTGGGCCGCAAGCTCCAAGGTGGAAGGAGCGGCTGCTGGCGGAGGCAAGCACTGGTACGGCGTGCACGAGAACCTGAACGGGTCGAACCGTGGCAACGACAGCAGCTACTACCACGCCTCCAAGAAGCATCGGTCGAGCGTGAAGAACAGCACGGGTTCCATCGTTCGGTCTTCAGACCAGAACGGCGGAATCTGGGCCCGCGCATGGCAGCCCGGAACCGCGTTCGGCAACGAGGCCTACTGGTTCACGTACTGAGCTGACGCAGCCCGCCACGGTCTCTCAGCCCACCGCCACGACCGTGTCGTGTTCGCTGAACTCACAAGGATCGGACCGACGACATCCACGTCGGTCCGATCCGAACAGTCAGGTAGTCGTGTGAGACTCCTCGCGACTGCGATGTATTGCGGGGGCCGTTCGGCGGCCACCGCATAGCCGAAACCACGACCGGCGCCCAGTAAAGAGGTATGTGATGAGAATGAAGTCCCGCTCGCTTCGGCTCGTGATGACGGCGAGCGTGCTGATGGCGCTCATGACAGGGTGCAGTGCGGGAGAGGCACCCGACTCATCGAGTTCAACCGAGGCGGAAAGCACCGCAGGGGTGCCGGCTTTTCAAGGAAACTTCGCCGCCGAGTACCAAGAGGCGTGGAAGAAGAGCAAGACAGACGACGTGAAGGCGATCCTCGAGGATGAGCAGATCACGGACCAGGAATGGTCGCAGGTACTGAAAACGCTTGAGACGTGCCTCGACGACAACGGCATCTCCCTGACGGAGTACAAGGCCAACGGGAGCTACGAGGTGAACGCTGGTGGGATGGATGGCGAGATCGCCAATCAGAGAATGGGCGGGTGTGAAGAGGAAAGCGGCGAGGCCTGGGTCGGGTACCTCTATCGTTCCCAGACGTCCAACCCGGAGAACGTTCCCGCGACCCAGCTGCTCACCGAGTGCCTGATCCGCAACAAGGCTGTTCCCGCGTCCTACACGGAGGAGCAGTACCTCGAGGACGCCCCGAACCTGGCGTTCCCCTTCACCGATGAACACGGCTTCGCGATCTTCGAAGCGTGCAACGCGGACTTCTCCTTCAACAAATGAGAGGTTCCGTCTCCTCGAGCTTGACGATCGTCGGGTGCACGCTCGTCGTGGGCGCGGCGCTCGGCATCGGCCTGGCCTATTCGCTTCTGACCGCGAACACCCCGGGCACATTGAAGGGTGAGGACGAACTCTCCACCATCGCCGTGACGATGCAGGAGTTCGATGATCCGCGAAGCGTCGAACTCACGGCGGAGATCTTGCCGCCGATGAGTATCGCGGTGAACCGCCCCGGAACCGTGACGTCGTGGGCGTGCACGCAAGGGACGACCTTGAGCTCGGCAACGTCGTCTGTGGCGGTCGATGGCGTCAACCTGCTCAGCCTCTCGACCTCTGTACCCCTGTGGCGGGATCTCGTTCCCGGAGACAAAGGACAGGACGTGCGGGCGCTCGAAGAGGAACTCGTTCGTCTGGGGCAACCTGCCAACGTCGACTCCGCACTCTCGCGCGACGAGATGAGAACGCTGACCACGCTCGCGAAGACCGTCGGCGTCGAGCTCGACGGGGCTCTGACACGAGACCTCGTCGTCTGGCTCCCCTCTCCCGCCGTGACGGTGGAGAAATGCGACGCGCAGTTGAGTGGCTCCGTGGCGCCGGGCGGCTCACTCGCCACGGTCGACTCCGGGGTCGTCATCTCTGCGGTGTCGCTCCCCGAAGGCCGGCTTCCCGGCGCACGGTATCTGGATCTCCTCCCGGAGCCGGTAGCGCTGGGCGATGCGGGCGAACTGCCGCCCGAGGTGACCAGCGACGCCGTCCGCAACACCGATGCTTTCCGGGAAGCGGCAAGCGCATCCCCGGAGGCAACGTCGCTGACCCTCAAAGGCACGGTGGTTCTGCAGACACCTGTTCAGGTCGCGGCCATCCCCGCAACTGCTGTCATGACGGATTCCACGGGCTCCTCCTGCGTGTTCGTCGACAACGATCCGTTGGTCGTCACGGTGGTCGGGTCGGAATTCGGCAACTCCTTCGTCGTCTTCTCGGCAGACGAATCGCCCGCCTCGGTCGATGCGCAACCCGGCAAACGGCCGACATGCGGGTAGAGGTGTCGGACCTGGGACACGCGTACTCGCGTGATGCGTGGCTGTTCCGGGGGCTGTCGTACACGTTCACGCCGGGGCACATCTACGCGCTGACCGGTGCATCCGGGTCGGGGAAGAGCACGCTGATGGCGATCCTCGCGGGGTGGACCGCGCCAGCGGCCGGCCACGTGAGCATGGACGGCGTGGACTCGACCAGTTGGGTCTTCCAGAACCCCTACGGCGTGGCGAAACGAACCGCGATCGACCACGTCGCGTTCCCGTTCATCGCTTCCGGCATGCGCGCCGATGAGGCGGATGAGAGCGCCCTCGAGCTCCTCGGGCGATTCAACTTGCACGATGTCCGCGACAGACAGTTTCGCCACCTCTCGGGTGGCGAGGCGCAACGACTGATGCTGGCGCGGGCGGCCGCCTCATCACCGGACCTTCTCCTCGTCGATGAACCGACCGCGCAGCTGGATCGCGCAACCGCCCATGTCGTAAACGCTGTCCTCTCGAACGTCGCGTCCTCCCGCACCATCGTCATCGTCGCAACACACGATGAGGAGACGCGGGATGCCTGCGACATCAACCTTGACCTCGCCCAGTACTCGCCGAGGGCCTTCGCCGAATGAGAGCACACGCGCTGCTTCGGGAGATCATCCGCAACCTCACCTCAGGCACGTCCCGCCTCGGGGCGCTGTTCTTTATCTCAACTCTGGCCCTGACCGTCGCCGTTCTCTCCGACGTCCTCACCATCTCGCGGACGGTGGACGACGCGATCGAGTATCGCGGCTCCGGCGCGGCCGTGATGACTCTGGCGCTCCCCGGACGTATCAACGGAGCATCCTGCGATGCGCTCGCCGACACCCCGAACGTTCTCGCCGCCGGCGCGATGCGCCCGGAAGGCAAGGTGACAGCCGGAACCCTACCTGGCGAGCCGCTCGACCTGTATACGACGACCCCTGCGTTCGCACGGGTACTTGGAGCGGAGGACGGCGGCTCTGGAGTCTATGTCAGCACGGATGTCGCCTCGAATCTCGGGTCGACTGCTCTGCCTCTGACGGCGGGCGCTCCCACGCCTGTCCGCGGCACCTACCCGTACCCGCCGGACGGTCGCCGCGCGGGCTTCGGCTGGGCGGTGCTGTCGCCGACCAGCGCAAGCGATGGGGCATTCGACGAGTGCTGGGTGCTGTCCTGGCCGCAACGGTCTGACCTCCGACAGCTGCTTCTCACCTCCGTCACGCCTGCGGCAGCTGGCGCCGCGGCCAGCGAGCAACCCATCGTCTCTCAGCTGAACACGAAGTACGGTCTCACGTTCGCTGGGTCCACCGAGTACGAGTCTCGGATCACCCGGTACGCGCCTTACCTTGCAGCGCTGGTCGGCTTCGTCTTGTCGGCCATGGCCGTCTGGTTCCGTCGCGTAGAGATCGCATCCAATCTGCACGCTGGCGCGAGCCGTGGAACTCTCTACCTTCAGCACCTCATCGAGAGCGTGGCCTGGTCGCTGCCCGCTGTCGCGGCGGCATGGATGGCGGGATTCCTTACGGCGACGATCACCGCGCCCACTGAGCTGCCCAGCCTGGCGCTCCGATCCGCGGAGATCGCGCTTTCCTTCTCCGTGGGCACGCTTACGGGAACGGCGTTCGGCTTCTTCCTGGTTCGTGAAGGGCGGCTCGGCCACTATGTGAAGGGCCGTTAGCCAGCGCGAACTCTTCATGCGGAACGCAACAAATGGTCCACTGCGCCGACCGGCTGACCTGAGAGGAGGCGGGGATGGACACACGCACCGTGGGCTTCATCGCCGCCGGGACCGCGCACCCCCTCATCCACGCGAGCCGCGACCTGTTCGACGAGGCCAATCGGGCGGGGCTGGGCGGACAGGACATGATCGCGGTGATCGCCGCCTTCGATGCGCGCGCGGGTGATGCAGCGGGCGACGCACCCGCGAACGCAACACTGAGAGCGTCGCGGACTCGGGCACACGCTCACGAGCGCAGGGCCGCGTTCGGAAGGACCGCCCCGGCTCGCACGGCCCCGGCGATCGCGCCCAGACAGGCGATCGCGACACCGCCGCCCAAGGCGAGGAGCGCGAGTCGCACGTCGAACACCGGCGTCCACTGCCGCGCCAGCGTGACGGCCAGGATCGCCGACATCCCCAGGACCACCCCCACCAGCCCGCCGAGCACGCCGAGCAGCATCGACTCCGCCACCAGCATCGCACTCACGTGCAGCCGTCTGGCCCCCAGCGCTCGCCGCAGTCCGATCTCCGCGCGCCGCTCCGCGACCGAGCTCACCGTCGCCAGCACGATCGACAGCACGCCGCCGACCAGTGCCACGGCCGTGAGCACCGCCAGACTCATGCCGACGCTGGCCTCCACCTTCTCGCGGGTCGCACTCGGCGCCGGCGGCTGCGACACGTCGAAGCGCTCCGGCCGGAACGCATCCAACGCCACCGGGGCCTCCGCCGCGACCTGGCCGGCAGCACCCGCGCGCGTCACGAGGTAGCCCGACACCGAGCCGACGGGGGGTGCCGCGTCGGCCGCCGCGAGGATCATCGCCTTGCCCAGCAGATCCGTGCGCCGTGGCGACGACGACACGACCCCGGCCACCACGAACGTCTCCCCGTCGATGCTCACGGTGGGCGCCCGCTCGACCGGGCCGAGGCCCAGGTTCGCCGCGAGGTGCGTGCCCACCAGCACCTCGCCGGGACCAAGGGCGTCCGCCCCCTCCGCCCAGTCGACCTCGAGCCGCAGCGCGGCGACCGGATCACCGGCCGCCGCGAACACCCCCGTCTCGACCTCAGGCCGCGGCGCACCCACCCGCACCGCGTGGGTGCCGGAGTCTTCCACGACAGCGGCCGAGGTGACCCCGTTCAACTCCGTGAGCTCGGTCGCCGCAGCGTCGAGCGACGTCGTCAGCGTGGGCGACACCCCGTCGCCCGGCGCCTGCACCGCGACCTCCCGTGCGGCGACGGTGTCGAAATCGCTCGACACCTGCACGCTCGCGGACGACGCCAGCCCCAGTGTCGTCAGTGCGAGTGCCAGGGGGACCGCGAGGGCGGCGACCAGGGCCAGGGTGCGACCAGGGCGACTCGTCACGTTGCGCCAGGCGTCGCGAACGAGGTCGCCGAACCGCACGGTCGAGGCGCGGCCCGGGGGATGCGGTCCGCTGACGGGCGGGTGGCGGCGTGCGCCGTCCTCCCCCACGGGTGCACGCCGCGACCCATCGGACACCACCCGCCCGTCCGCCACCCGCACCCGCCGGTCCGCCCGCTCGGCGACCACAGCGGAATGCGTCACCACGATCAGGGTCGTGCCCGACCGCCGCACCTCGTCGAACAGCTCGAGCACCGCGGCACTGTTCTCCGAGTCCAGGTTTCCCGTCGGCTCGTCCGCCAGGAGGATCGGTGTCCGCGCCGCCATCGCCCGCGCGATCGCCACCCGCTGCCGCTGCCCGCCCGACAGCACGCCGGGACGGCTCTGCGCGAACTCCCCGAGCCCGACATCCTGCAGCGCGCGCAGCGCGAGCCCACGCCGCTCGTCGCGGTCCACGGCCCGATAGTGCAGCGGCAGCTCGACGTTCTCGACCACGGTGCGCCGGTCGAGCAGATGGAAGCTCTGGAAGATGTAGCCGAGCAGGTCCGATCGGGCCGCGGCAGCAGCACGATCGGAGAGCCCCGCCACATCGTCCCCGTCGATCAGGTAGCGGCCGGACGACGGACGGTCCAGGAGTCCGACGATTCCCAGCAGCGTCGACTTCCCCCCGCCGGACTCGCCCTCCACGGCCACGTACTCGCCCTGCGCGAAGACGACGTCCACCCCGTCGAGCGCCACGACCGGCGGCGTCGTCGGGAACACCCGCGAGACGCGGTCGAGCGACAGCGTCGGCACTACTGCACCCGCACTTCGTCGCCCGCGTCGAGCTCGCCGTCGTCGACCGCCGTCACCGCACTCGTGCCGTCCAGAGCCCCCCGCTCAGAGACCGCGACCTCGACGAACCCGCCCTCCCTCGCGACGAGCACGTAGCGGCTCTCCCCGCGCGACAGGACGGCGCGGGACGGCACGAGCAGCGACTCCTCCGCCACGATCTCCCGCGTGATGCTGACGAGCCCCTCTGCTCCGGCCTGCTGCGGGCGCTGGCTCGCGTCGGTGTACGCGAACAGCACGTCGAACGAGCTCTCGCCGTCCTCGTTCTCGACCTCGACGATGCGCAGCAGCGTGAGCGCGACCGTGGTCGAGCCCGCGAGCATCGTGGCCGACATCCCCTCCTCGAGTTGAGCGGCGACCGCCGGGACGACCGTCGCCTTGACCACGGTCTCTCCGGACGACGTCACCACGGCCGCCTTCTCGGGCAGCGCGCCGGTCGCCGGGATCGCCAGCACCGCGGCTGGAAGCTGCGGCACCACCAGAAACGCGGCAGCGGGCGCCGACACCACCTTCGTGGACGGAGGAGCCGGCGTCGCCGGGACCACCGGAGCGGCATCGCCGTCCGTGGCATCCGCCGCCGGGTCGACCAGGGGCACCGCGTAGCCGTTCGCCCGGAACAGTCCGGCCACCGCCTCCGCGGTCGCGCGTCCGAACGCACCGTCCGCCGTGAGCGCATAGCCCGCCGCGATCAGGCCGTTCTGCAGCTGGAGGACGTCGCGCCCCGTGTCGCCCGTCTTCATGTCGCGGAAGAAGGGGAACGACCCGGGCATCGCGAACAGGGGTTGGTTGTTCACCTCCAGCAGCAGCGTCCCCGCCGAGGCCTGCTGCCCCGGTGTGACGGGAGACAGCGTCACGCTCCCGCCGCCGTCCGGCGTCGGCACCGCGGTGGAGATCTCATCGACGTTGGCGACGGTGCCCTGGGCGTTGATCACATCGGCGAGCTGACCGCGGACCACCGTCGCGGTGATGAGGGAGGGATCGGGGGGCTGAGCGGCCGCGTCGATCTGCGCGGGAGACCGGAAGACGAGCGCCGCCGCCCATCCGCCGGCGAACAGGGCACCGGCAACCAGCACGGACGCCGTGATCAGGACGACGCGACGTGACCGGCGGGGGACGGCGGCCTCCTTCACCATCCGGCCGTCACTCCGCCGTCGCGAGCTCGGCGATCGTCGCGTCGATCTCCGCCGACACCGTGGCGACCTTCGCCCGCAGCGACTCGAAGGCCTCCGCGTTCTGCTCGTACGACGCGGCCTCCCGCTCCCACAGCGCGTCGTAGAACGCCTGCTGGAAGCCCGACGACTCCCGGCAATCCACATCCTCCAGCGCGAGCCGCACCTCCTCACGCGTGATGTCGCCCGTGCTCGGGTCGTCTCCGCTGAGGGGGCTCGTGGTGAACCGTTGCCGCACCGAGTCGGACGGCATGTCGATCGGAAGGGCGGGAAGATCCTCCACACCGAGGGGCACCATGCACTCGTTCCACCGATCGGCCGCTTCCCTCACGGCCGGGTCGGCCAGGGCGCCCTCGAACGCCGACCCGACGAACATGGAGGAGAAGTTCATCATGTCGGAGGAGTACCCGGGGATCCGCCCCTGCAGCTCGGCCGAGCACTCGTCGCTCACCGCGGCGGTCGCCGCATCGAGGTCGGCGGTGCGATACGCCTCCCACGGCAGCACCTCGAGGGGCAGCGCCTCCTGCGGGAGGTGGTATCCGTACGTGCTCGCGACCTCCTCGGTCAGCGCGGAACGCGTGGTCTCGCGGCCCTCGTAAGCGCTGTCGAAGTCGACGTACGGCACCGGCAGCGGCGTGCCCTTCTCCTCCAGGCATTCGGCGATCACGAGCGCACCCGCGTAGGCGGCCTTCTTGAGCATCTTGTCGGTCAGGACGTAGGGGTCCAGCGGCAGCGTCCACGCGGAGATGTTCTTCTCCACGCTGCCCGTCGGCGTCTGTTCGGCGGCGGGGGTGTCGGAGACGCAGCCGGTGGCGGCTGCGAGAGTCGCAGCCGCCACCAGCATCGCGCCGCCGAGACGAAGGTGTTTCGACACGGGTGAACGCTCCAGGGGTGAGGGGTCAGATGAACTTCGCCGACGCGGGATCCCACGTGACGCCGTACACGAGGCCCGAGTTGTTCTCGATGTTGCCGTCGCCCTGACGCCGATGTCCTTACCGCGAGCTTTCAGTGTGCGCGCGGATCGGGGCGTGCACGGGAAGCCCTTTTGCACGAGTGCCGTGTTCCTTACACGGCTTCTCCGGAGGGTCGCGACGGCCGCCTCTCAGCGCGCGGCATCCCACATCGTGTACGACACCACGCCGGCCGGCAGACCCTCCAGCGGCGCCACGAGCTCGCTCTCCACACCGACGATCCGGCCCGACTCGACGGAGATGAACGCGGTCTCCACCCGCTCGGGCACCACCGAGGACACCTGCACGCCGATCACGTCGCGCCCCAGGCGGTCGGTCGTCTCGCCCCGCACGGTCACGCCCCCTGCCTCGTCGAGCAGCTCCAGCAGCGCCGCGTGCTGGGCGTCCGTCAGCGTCCAGTACTGCAGCAAGCCGGTGATCGCGGCCAGCAGCTCCCCGGACGACGACGCCGACGTGGCCCCGAATGCACCGAGGGCCGCGTCGAGCTCGGCGCGCGAGCTTCCGGAGAGTCCGGCGACCGCGGTCGGCAGAGCGAACTCCTCCGGTGACAGGGCCACGGTGTCGATGAGCTCGCCGGGCGCGTACGGGCTCGCGGCGATGCCATCCGGACGCTCGCCGTCGGGCCAGTACGGCTCCCCCGCGACGATGGTCGAGACGGTCGGCTGACCGGGACCCCACTCCAGGGTGATCTCCTGGGGCACGACCTCGACGTGCTCGTCCGCCAGGTCGACGCTCCAGTTCCACGACACCGAGTGCACGACCGGGGCCTGCGCGACCGCGGCGTCGACCATCAGGGTGCGCTCCGCGTCGGCGAACACCTCCGCCGCGGTACCGGCTGCCGTGTAGTGCAGGGCGGGCGGGGTGAGCGCCACCGCGGGTTGCGTGGGCACCAGCACCGACACCGCGACGACCGTGGCAGCCGCGACGGCCGCTGTCGCCGTGACCACTCCGGCCCACACCAGGGCCGGGCGGCGGCGGCGCCTCTGCGGGCGGTAGTCGCCGCGGATGATGCCCTCGCGGATCGCGATCTCGGCCGCGGTGAGGCCGCTGTCGTCGGTCGTCCGCGGCGCCGGGTTCGCCGCACGGAACAGGCGGTCGAGCTCGGTGTCGGAGATGTTCATCGCGCCCGTCCCGTCTCGAGCCGGGCGCGCAGCTTGGTGCGTGCCCGCGTCAGGGTGGTCCACACGGCTCCGGGGCTGGTGTGCAGCGCCTCGGCCACCTCACCGGCGCTGAGCTCGTCCCAGTACGTGAGCACCACGACCTGCCGCTCCCTGGCGCTCAGCGACCGGAGGGCGCGCCGCAGCGCCAGTGCCTCCATCGGGTCGAGCGGCTCGGCCGGGTTGCTGAGCCCGCGCGTGAGCGCGTCGATCGCACTGGCGCGGGAGCGCGCACGCCGACTGCGATCACGGAGCTTGTTGTCGGCGGTGCGCAGGAACCACCGCAACCCCATGGGGCTCGCGGGGTCGAGTTTGCGCCAGGCGATCAGGAACACCTCGGCGGTGAGCTCCTCGACCTCCTCCGCGTCGTCGATGAAGCACTCCAGGTGGCGGTGGATGCGGGGCCAGTACTGGTCGAACAGCTTTCGGTACACCACCGCCTTCGCGCCGGCGCCGTCGTGCTCTGCCGCGCGCGACGTGGGCCGAACGCGTCCGGGTGCCACGCGCAGGAAGCCGGCGGCATCGCCGGAACCGGGCGCCGCGGTCGCCAGCGCGAGCGGGTGCGTGAACGTGAAGTGGAACATGCGCCCCTCCCTCACGCCGCGATCCGGTGTGAACAGGGTAGCGGCACGATCAGAACAGGCAACGGAGGTTCGTGACCGCACCGACGACGTTCGCCGTGACCCCCGCGCCCGCCGACGCCAGCACCGTGCTCGCGGCGTTGCGGGCCTGGACGGTCCCGGAGGACCGGGCGTTGGCGATCGAGCGAACGGTGCTGAGGCCGGCGGTGCTGACGATCGAGCAGACGCTGAAGCTCAGGCGCGTACCTCCGCGGTTCGGCTCCGAATAGGCGCAGTACTGTCCGGTCGCGCAACTTCCCACGGCCCGCTGGAAGGGCGACGGGACGGAGAGTTCCATGCCGAGATCCGGCCACTCCGCGGTGTACGCGTCCACCACGACGCCCCCGGGGACGTGCTCGAGCGCGTAGACGACATCCGGGTGGAGACTCTCGTCGGCGTGGGCGGGGGCGAGCGATCCCCCCACGAGCAGCGCCGTCGCGGCGAGGGTGACAAGGAGCTTCGTCTTCATGCGGACCGTCCGGGTGTGGAGGAAGGGGTGTGTCCCTCCAATCTCGGGTGTCGCCGCCGTCCCCGTCGACCGCCGACCGCGCCTTGCCGCTCCGGGGAGTTCCTTACACACTTCTTTCCGGCCGCGACCCCCCCCGTCAGCTGAACAGGATGAGGACGTATACGGCGAAGGTCGCGAGGTGTGCGGCGCCGTGCATCGCCGTCACGCGCTTCGCGGAGAAGGTCGTGACCGACAGCAGCAGCGTGACGCCGAGCATCAGCAGGTTCGCGGGGGACTCGGCCAGCACCACCGTCTGCCCCGTGAGCATGCCGATCACCAGCACCGCGGGGATCGTGAGCCCCACGGTCGACACGAGCGCGCCGTGGCAGAGGTTCGTGACGCGCTGCGCCTCACCGTTCAGGGCGGCCCGCACGGCCGTGATCGACTCGGGCAGGAACACGATGCCCGCGATGAGGAGCCCCGCGAGGGCCACGGGCGCCCCGACCCTGGCGAGACCGTCGTCGAGCAGCGCGGCCATGTCGTGCGACAGCAGCACGATCGGCACCACCGTGACCACGAGCAGGAGCAGCCGCGTCACGACCTCGGTGCGATGCGCGGCGAGCACCTCCCGGATGCCGGGGCGCGGCTCCTCCGTACGAGCCGCGGTCCGCAGTCGCTCGTCGACCTCCGTGAAGTCCTCCGCCTGCGCGCCCATCTGCCGGAACAGGAAGAACGCGTACAGCGCGAGCGTCAGCACGATGATCGGGATCTCCTGCCCCACCGTGTACGCGCCGTCGTCGCCGATGAGCCCGGGCAGGGCGATCCCGAGCGCCACGAGCACCACCAGCATCGCCAGGTACGCCGACGTGCCGGTGCGGTTGTGCGCCATCCCGCGGTGACGCAGCCCGCCCAGCAGCAGCGCGAGCCCGATCACGAGGTTCAAGATGATCATCGACACGGCCATCACCGAGTCGCGGGCGATCGTGGCGTGCTCGCCGGGACCGAGCATGACCGCGGAGATCAGGATCACCTCGATCAGCACGATCGACAGGGTGAGCACGAGCGAGCCGTAGGGGTCGCCCAGCCGGTGCGCGAGGGCCTCCGCCTGCTTCACCACGCCGAACGCGCACACCAGGATCACCGCGACGATGCCGACGAGCGCGACCACCAGCAGCGGACCGGGCACGGGCGGCGCGAGCAACGGGTGGGCGATCAGCAGCGCACCGAACGCACCCCAGCCGAGCACCACGCGGACCACATCGACGGGGGTGACCAGCTGCCTGATCGACGGTCGGCTCATGGTCGGCTCCTCGCCGGTCGGCCTCTCCCTGGACATGACGACTCCCTCATGAGTCAGTCGTCGTGTGCGGGTACTGCTCCCTCGTCCGCCGCCCCGGTGACCGGGGACACTCCCAGGGTAGCGGCGGAACCGCAACAGCACCTGTGCACGCGCGACCCGGGTTGGCCGGGCCTCCACGACCTCTGCTACGGTGGCCGCAGGTCCGAGTTCCGGACCTGCGGACGAGGGCGCAGTACCCGCAAAGCGACAAGACTGACCATGAAGGTCGTCTCGTGTCGCTTCTTGCCGGTGGAACCGTCCCCGCCTCCGCTTCGCCGCACACCGCGACCCTCTTGGCGCCGCGCTCTCCCGCCGACGTGCCTCCGGCACACAGCGAAGGGAGACTCCGTGGACGCGCTCTTCGGATCCATCATCGGCGTGATCATCCTCCTCGTCATCCTCGGGATCTCGCGGGCGTTCGCACGCGGATACCGCCACGGGGTGCGCTACGACGATCTGACGGTCGACCGGCTGCATGCCCTGACGGAGGGCGATCTCGCGGCGCTCGAGACGCGCGACGTGGACGCGTGGCTACGCCTGCGCGCCCTGGAGCGGCGCATGAGCGGCCTGCGCCGCCGGGCCGCCCAGCTCCGGGCCGACCACTGACGCCCGCCCGCCCCCTTCTCCTTCCCCGGCTCCCGCTCACCTGACCACCCGAAGAGGACCCCATGGCCACGACGCGCACTCGCGACCAGGCAGACCACGACACCTCCCGACGACCCCTCGGAGGCCGTTTCGTCGGTTCCGCCGCCAACTACCTCGACGAGCGCACCAGCATCTCTGGACTGATGAAGGAGCTGGGGCGCAAGGTGTTCCCCGACCACTGGTCGTTCATGCTGGGCGAGATCGCCCTGTGGGCGTTCGTCGTGGTGTTCATCACGGGCACGTTCCTCACGTTCTTCTTCCAGGCGTCGATGGTCCCCACGCACTACACCGGTGCGTACGCCCCGATGCGCGGCATGGAGATGACGGGCGCGTTCGACTCGGCCCTGCGGATCTCGTTCGACATCCGCGGTGGGCTGCTCGTGCGGCAGATGCACCACTGGGCGGCGCTGGTGTTCGTCGCCGGGATCGGCCTGCACATGCTGCGGGTGTTCTTCACCGGCGCGTTCCGCAAGCCGCGCGAGCTCAACTGGGTGATCGGCTTCGCGCTGTTCATCCTGGCGATGGCGGAGGGCTTCACCGGCTACTCGCTCCCCGACGACCTGCTCTCCGGCAACGGTCTGCGCATCATCGACGGCATGATCAAGGGACTGCCCCTGATCGGCACCTGGACCTCGTTCCTCCTCTTCGGCGGCGAGTTCCCCGGCACCGACATCATCGGACGGCTCTACACGCTGCACATCCTGATCCTGCCGATGCTCGTCATCGCGCTGATCGCCCTTCACCTGATCCTGATGATCGTGAACAAGCACACCCAGTTCGCCGGCCCCGGCCGCACGAACGCGAACGTCGTGGGCTACCCGATCATGCCGGTCTACGCGGCGAAGATGGGCGGGTTCTTCTTCCTCGTGTTCGGCGTGATCGCGCTGCTGGGCACCTTCTTCCAGATCCTGCCGTTCTGGGTGTACGGGCCGTACGACCCCTCGCCCATCTCGGCGGGCACGCAGCCGGACTGGTACATCGGCTTCGCGGACGGTGCGCTGCGCCTCGCCCCGCCGAACTGGGACGTGGTGCTGTTCGACCGCACCTGGTCGTTCGGCATCATCGTGCCGGTGGCCGTGATGGGGCTGTTCATCCTCACCGTGCTGTTCTATCCGTTCATCGAGGCGTGGGTCACGGGCGACAAGCGCGAGCACCACATCGCAGAACGACCGCGCAACGCGGCCACGCGCACGGCGATCGGTGTCGCGGGCGTCCTCTTCTATGCGGTGCTGTGGGCGGCGGCGTCGTCCGACCTCATCGCCACGCACTTCATGCTCACGATGGAGGGCGTGATCCACACACTCCAGGCGCTGCTGATCCTCGGTCCCGTGCTCGGGTACGTCCTGACGAAGCGGATCTGCCTGGCGCTGCAGAAGAAGGACCGCGAGATCGTGCTGCACGGCTTCGAGACGGGTCGCATCGTGCGACTGCCCGGCGGCGAGTTCGTCGAGGTGCACGAGCCCGTCGACGAGTACGAGCGCTGGAAACTCATCGACGTGGAGTCGTATCAGCCGCTGGTCGTACGGCCGAACGCGAAGGGGCGCATCCCGTGGCATCAGAACCTGCGCGCCGCCGTGTCCCGGTGGTTCTTCGAAGACAGGCTGCTGCCGCTCACCAGGGCTGAGGTGCACGCGGCCGACAGCGCCCACGGGTCGCACGCGGCGGTGGAGGCTCCGGACGCGGACGGCACCGCGGGGGACGGCCCGGAGCATGGCGCACACACCGACCGTTGACGCCGACAGGCACCGCGGGGCGCGGGTGGCCCTGGGCGCGGGGGTGGTCGTGGTCGCGTTCCTCGTCGCTGGCACACCGGCGGCCCTGGGGGCGTTCGCCGTCGTGGTCGGGTTCGGCGCGGTCCGCCGTGCCCGGCGCCGCCCGGAGCGACTACCCCGCCTGACGTTCACGTTCGCCGTGGTCGATGTCGGCGGCGACGGCGCCCCGTGCCTGCTGCTGTCTCTGCCGCCCGACGCGGACGAGACCGTGGCGGAGGTGCTGCGTGCGCACGGGTGGAGCACCCTGGAGCCGCCCGTCAACGGTCCGGTCGCACCGGTGCGGCGGGTGGGCGTGGAGTTCCGCGGCGACGACGGCCTGCGGCTGCGCGACCTCGGGGTGCCCGGGCCCGCCTACGCCGAGGCGATGCGCCGGGGGGCCGTGCCGGGCGGGTGGGGTGCGGCCGCCGAGCGGACGGGGTGGGTGCTGCTGCTCGCGGTGCCGGAGCAGGCGTGGCCGCTCGACCCCGACCGCACAGTGCGCTCGCCGGTGCTCGGCGCGTACGGGTTGCTGCACGGCTCCCGGGCGGGAGGTTCCCCCGCGGGATCGGTCAGGCGGTGATGCGCGGACGCCGCGGGATCCAGCAGGCCACGCGGTCGCGGTAGGCGCGGAAGTCGGCACCGAACCGCGCCTCCAGGTCGGCTTCCTCCAGTGGTCGCACGAGCGCGTTCCACACCAGCGACCCGCACAGGGCGTACAGCACCACGAGCCACGAGCCCGCCATCAGGCCGACCGCCACGCCCTGCGCGATGCCGCCGACCGCCATCGGGTTGCGCACGAAGCGGTAGGGCCCGGCGACCACCAGCCGCCGGGGCATCGCCGAGGGCAGGGGGGTGCCCTCGCCCCGCACCGACATGGAGGCGGCCGACCACATCGACAGCGCGAACGCGAGCGCGAACAGCACCGCACCGGCGATGCGCACGGCCACGGGGAACGGCACGTGCAGCCCCCACCGATGCTCGGCGACGACGATCACGGCGGGCAGTGCCACCAGGAACACGGCGGAGAACACGAGGATCTGCACGGCCGTGCGGGACAGATGCGCCACGGGCCGGGCGGTCGCCGCGAGCCGGAACCGGAACGGCCCCCGCAGCAGCCACTCGGACGGAACCCGGCCGGTGAGCACGAGCACGGCGGCGCCGATCGACCCCAGCGCCGCGGCCGCCATGAGCAGCGCGCCCCATCCGGCCGCGCCCGTGACGGTGGCGTACAGCGCCATGCCGGCCGCGACCAGGGTCGTCCAGCCGGTGGTCGACCACACCGCGGCGCGCAGTCCCGCTGCCGCGAGGGCCGACCCGAGCACGAACAGCGGGATGTCGAGCAGCGCGACGAGCGGCGCGTCGAGAGAGCCGAGGGTCGCGGTGCGGATGCCGGGCCACACGAACACCGCGATCCACCACGCGGCGCCGGCGAGGGCCTGCGCTCCGAAGAACAGACGACCCCAGGAGCGCGGCGACATCCGGCGCCACAACTCCCCCATGCGGTCAGTCTAGGTCAGGCCGCGGCTCCCGCCGGCGGTGTCGCGTCAGCTCTGCGGGGCGTCGTTCCACGACCAGATGTCGTCGCCGCGCAGCACCGCGTCGGCCCCGCCGTCGCAGTAGATCGTCTGACCGGCCATGTGCGTGTTCGCCGGGCTGGTCAGCCACACCAGCAGTTCTGCGATGGACGACGCCGGCTGGTGGTAGTTGAGCGGCATCGGCACGGCGGCGTCCACCTGCGCCAGGCCCTCGGGCGACCCGAGCAGACCGGCGGTCATGGCGGTGATCACGGTGCCGGGGGCGACGGCGTTGAGGGGGATGCCGGCTCCGGCCCACGCGGGCGTCACCGACTCGCGGCGCACCCACCGCGACACCGCGCGCTTGCTCGACGAGTAGTTGAGGAACCCGCCCTCGGGGGTCGCGGCGAGCCGGTCGCCGATCTCCAGCGCGCGGGCCTCGTCACCGGCCAGGGCGGCGTCGACGAGCTCGGCGGACACCGGCTGCAGCGACGCCATCGACGACACCACGGCCGCACGCGGAGTGTCGGCCAGGCTGAGCGTGGGGCGCAGGGCCTCCAGGAACTCGGTCACGCCGAAGAAGTTGATCGCCATGGTCTTCGCGATGGGGGCGGCGATGCCGGCGCACGCGATCACGGCGTCGATGCTGCCGTCCGCGGCTTCGATCGCGGCTTCCGCGGCGGCGATGCGGCCGTCGTGCGTGGAGAGGTCGCCCGCCACTTCGGCGCCGGCGAGGTCCACACCGATGACGGTGTGCCCCTGGGCGCGCAGCAGCGAGGTGGTGGCGGCTCCGATTCCGGATGCCGAGCCGGTGACGACGTAGGTGCGGGTCATGATGATTCCTCCTGGATGGACGGTGCCGACGGCGTGCCGGCGAGGGCGAAGACGAAGCGCGTGAGCTGGTGCCGGAACGCGGAGATCTCGTCCGCGTCCCAGCCGGCGAGGGCGTCTGCCACCAGGCGGTGACCGGCGTCGACCAGGCGTGCGTAGGCCTGCTCGCCGGCGGGTGCGAGGCGCACCTCGACCGTGCGGCCGGTGCGGATCGGGTCGACCACGCCCTGCGCGGCCATGCGGGCGACGAGCTTCGACGTGGTCGGGCGCGACATCGAGGCGTGCTCGGCGAGGGCACCGAACCCCAGCGCCCCCCCGTGCAGCCCGAGCAGATACACCGCGCGGATGGCGGTGGGGTCGAGGGCGACGCCGACGCTCTCGGCCACCTGGGTCTGCACGTCGCTCTCGCTCCACGTCGACACCACGTTCACGAGGGCGACGTGGATGTCGGCGATGCTCTGGGCGTTCGCCATGCCCTCAGTCTACGCCTTTTGTTGCTTGAGGCAACTGTTCTCCGTCACGTACCCGGTCGAGCCCGAGTCGTCCACCAGCACATACGGCACCACATCAGCGGAGCTCCCGCGTCCACGACGCCAGTGCCGCTCCCGGCCGTCGCCGTACTCCAGCACGATCGCGCTCGGCACAGCACCGGCGGGAGCCACCACGTAGGAGCTGCCGCCGAGACCCGACGACCGCAGTTGCACCACGATCCCGCCGTCGTTCGGTCGCGGAGGTGTCGTGTGCAGATCCATCGGCGTCACCGGCAGTGCGTACTCGCCGCGCACCTGCAGCACCGCTGCGCCGGCGGCGCGCGGGCCCAGCGGCCTCACTCCGCCGCTCCGATGCGCGCAGCCCAGGCGGCCGTGTCCCGCACGCCACGGGCGTCGAGGTACGCGCGCACCGTGTCGTGCACGAGCCGGATCTCAGCTTCGTTGCCCATCGCGGCCTGCATCGTGCCGACGTCCGGGGTCGGCTTGCCGTCGATGCGCTCGAGCGCCTCCCACACGATGTCCTCGCGGGCGCCGCGTCCCAGGGCGTGCGGCATCGAAATGAAGCGGATGCCGGGGCGGGCGGCGGGTCGTGACTCTTTCATGCGTGTTCCTCTCTCGTCCGGAGGGCAGGCTCGCGCGGAGGGGCCGGCGGCCCCTGGCGGCGCGCACGCCGGAGCGGGGGTCTCGCCCCCTGTGCGGTCGTGCGGTTCTGCGGCCCGCGGTGCTCCCCTGATCACCGTCGAGTGCGGCGCGGGAGCCTCGGTCTGGCCGTCCGGTTCCCTCCGACCGTAGCACGTTGTTTTGAGTCATTCAAAACAACGGATGCCGAGCGGTGTGTCGTCTCAGGCGCTTCCGGACAACACCCGAGCGACGTACACCGCCGACGCACGCGACGCCCCGAGCGCCAGCACCGCCCGACCCGCGCGCACATCACCCTCTGCGGGCCACCCCGCGTACACGACCACGGCGTCGGGGCGCACGGCGAGCACCGCATCCTGCACGGCCGCCTCGAACGGACTGCTCTGCGGCTGATTCACCAGCAGCACCACCTCCTCCGTCCGGTCCGCGGCGACCGCGGCCGCCCGTGCGGCAGCCGCCGTCGCATCGAGTCCGGCGAGCGATGCGCGCTCCACTGGCATCCGCTCGCGCAGCGCCACGGTGAAGAAGTCCGACGCCTCCCCCACCGCGACACTGCGCTTCGTGCGGGCGTCGACCACCGTCGCCGACGCACTGCCGAGGCGCACATCACCGACCACCGTGGCCGCCCGGGCGACGAGGTCTGCGCCCTCAATGGCCGCCGGGCGCTCGGCGTCGTCCCCGTGGTCGCGGCGCCAGGCCGAGAGCTCGGCGAGCCGCGCCGCCGCCTCCTCCGCGCGCGCGACAGGCAACGCGCCCGACCGCAGCGCCTCGTACACGGCGTGCAGCACCTCCTCGAACTCGACCTGGTCGGTGCGCTCGCCGCCGACCTGCGGGTTGAGGGCGGGGTTGCCGATGCACACGAGGTCTGCGCCCGCGGCGAGGGCCCCGACCGCGCCGGGCCCCGAGCCGACCGTGCCGCGGATCGCCGCCATGTCGACCGCGTCGGTGATGAGCACCCCGTCGAAGCCCAGGTCGCGGGCCAGGCGCAGGCTCGTCGGGTTGAGGGTCGCCGGTGCGTCGCCGAGCGCGGGCACGCGGATGTGCGCCGTCATGAGGGTCTTCGCGCCCGCCTCGATCGCGGCGCGGAACGGCGGCAGATGCACGGCGTGCAGCTGTTCGAGCGTCACATCGGCGGTCGCCGGCGCCAGGTGCGAGTCGGTGACGGTGTCGCCGTGACCGGGGAAGTGCTTGGGGCACGCGGCGACCCCGGCGGACTGGATCCCCCGGACGGCCGCGGCGGCATGGCGGGCGACGACGTCGGGGTCGGCGCCGAACGAGCGGACGCCGATCACGGGGTTGCGCGGGTCGGCGTTGACGTCGACGGTCGGCGCCAGGTCGACGTCGATGCCCGCGGAGGCCACGAGCCGCCCGGTCCAGGCGGCGACGCGCTCGGTGAGGTCGATGTCGTCGAGGCGGCCGAGCACCGCGTTGCCGGGCGTTGATGAGCCCGCGGCCGCTTCCAGGCGGGTGACGATGCCGCCCTCCTCGTCGACGCCGATCAGCGCCCCGGGGTGTCGTCCGTGGATCTCCGCCGAGAGCGCGCGCGGCTGATCCGGGTCGGCGGGATCGAGGTTCTGCGCGAAGTACACGACGCCGGCGAGACCCTGGTCGAGCGCTCGCCGGAGCCAGTCGGGGGCGGTGCGTCCGGCGAATCCGGGCCACAGCAGGCTGTGGGCGAGGCGGCTCAGGGCGGGGTCGCGCAGCGCGGGCATGAGCATCTCTCGATCGTGGGCGGCCTGTTCACGACGAAACTAAACTACGAACGCGCGACCGTCAATGAAAATTCATGACACCAGCGCGCACGCCCGGATGACCGCCTGCACCACCACCGGCACCTGCTCCGGCGTGAGGCACTGCGGATTCAGTGCGATCTCGTCGCCGTCCACGCCCACCACGACCGCGGGATCACCGGAGCGCAGACGCTCCGCAACCGCCGCTGCCGTCGCGTGCAGCGGCCGTACGTAGGCGCGCGGGATCGAGGCGGGCTGGATGCCGGGGCGCTCCAGCACGTGGCGCCGCACGCGCAGATCCGCGCACCCCGCGAGCCCCGCGACCAGCTCCGACACCATCCGCTCCCGGGCGGCCTGCTCCACGGCCTCGTCCCGCCGAGCGAACAGCTCGACCGCCGCCACCAGCCCCACGATCGTCTCCTTGTCGGTCTTCATCCCCCGGGCGACACCGTGGTGCGGATAGGCGACGGCCGCGCACGCGGCCACCAGCTCGCGCCGACCGAGGATCATCCCCGACGACTGCGGTCCGCGGACCTCCTTGCCACCGCTGAGCACCACGAGGTCGGCACCCTCGTCGAGCATCTGCCGCACCAGCGCCCGCGGCGGCACCTCGGCGGCGGCGTCCACCACCAGCGGGATGCCGTGCTCGTGCAGCACCGCGGCGACCTCCGCGAGCGGCGGCGAGCCGGGCAGCGACCGGGCCTCCGCCATCCACAGCAGGAGCGCGGTCCGGTCGCTGAGGGCCCGGCGCAGCTCCTCCACGCTCGCCCCCGTCGCGTCCTCCACCTCGACCACGCGGGCACCCGCGACCGCCACCGCCGTGTCGTAGCGGTTGCGATGGCCGCGCAGCATCAGGCACTCGTCCGGCAGTCCGGAGGCGCGCGGCAGCCGGGCGCGCTGCTCCGGGTGGTCGCGGGTCATCGCGGCGGCCGTGGCGACCGTGAGCCCCGCGGCCGCTCCCGCAGTGACACAGGCGGCCTCCACATCGAGCGCGGCGGCGATGCGTTCCCCCGCCCGAGCTTGCAGGGCGTGCAGGTCGACGTAGGCCCCGGCGGCCTCGCGCATCGCGTCGAGCACCTCGGGCGCCAGGAGCGAGCCGCCGACCGCGGTCACCGTGCCCCACGCGTTGATCAGCGGTCGAAGTCCCAGGTCGCGGTAGACGCTCATGAGCGCACACGCTAGCGCCTCGATCGCTTCCGGCGGCCGTGCCATCACCCCGACCGCTCCCTCGCGAGACGCCGTTCCCGACCGGCCGACGGCGACGCTTTTTTTGCCGCTCAGCAGGAAATTTGACTTCTATGCCGTTCCGGGTATGGTCAGGGGTTACGCCAGCCACGAAAAGGGGAAGCGCACATGTCCGGAAAGTCCACCCAGGGTCGAGCGAGCAAGAAGGCCCCGCAGCTCTCACTCAAGGAGAAGCGGGCCGCCAAGAAGGCCAAGAACGCTCCAGACGAGTTCCTCAAGCCCCGCAAGGGCGCGAAGGGCTGAGGACTCCCCGGACGGCGGCATCGCGGCGGACGCTGCGGATGCGCGTCCGAGAGGTGCGCCGGATACCCGCGCGACGAGGTGCTGTCAACGGCCCTCCCCTCGCGCGGCATCCGGCGCACCCTGGACGTCTCATCCGACGAGAGGAGCACGCCATGACGCACGACGAGGGCCACCTGAACGATCCGGAGCGCATGCAGCCGGAGGAGGAGGACAGGGTCGAGTCCGGCGCGGAGCCCACCGACCCCACGTATCCGTCCCCCGATGCCGGGTCCGCCCGACCCGGTGCCGGTCCGATCTCGGAGCACCTCGCCGAGCGGGGCGGGGACGACGCCGACCTCATCGAGAACGTGCCGGCGGGCGGTGCGGGGGCCGACGCGGGCGCCGGGCAGGCCGCCCGCGTGGACCCGTCATCCGACGCCTCCGTGCCGGACGAGTCCGAGCACAACGACGAGCCCGGCATCGGCACTCGGCGCCCGGAGGACTGATCACCCCACGGTCACACCGTGGACGGATGCAGCACGACCTTGATGCAGCCGTCCTCCTTCTGCTGGAACGTGCGGTAGAGGTCGGGTGCGTCGTCGAGCGGGGCGTGATGCGTGGTGAGGTCCATCACGCCGAGCGGATCGGCGGCGTCCTCCACGAGCGGCAGCAGGTCGTCGATCCAGTTCTTGACGTTGCACTGCCCCATCCGCAGCGTGACCTGCTTGTCGAACATCGTCTTCATCGGCAGGATGTCGGCGTCACCCGCATAGACGCCGCTCAGCGACACGGTCCCGCCCCGTCGCACCGCGTCGATCGAGGCGTAGACCGCGGCGAGGCGGTCGATCCCCGCCTTGTCGAGCAGCTGTCGCGCGGCGGGATCGGGCAGCAGCCCCACGGCCTTCTGCACGAACTCGATGCCGCCGTTCCCGTGGGCTTCGAGCCCCACCGCGTCGACCACGGAGTCGGCCCCGCGGCCCTCGGTGGTGTCGCGGATCTCGGCGACGACGGTGTCGGTGAGGTCGAGCGTCTCGATGCCGTGCCGTTCGGCCATGGCCCGCCGCTCGGGCACCGGGTCGACGGCGATGACGCGGTGCCCGCGGTGACGGCCCACCCTGGCGACGAACTGCCCGACCGGGCCGAGGCCCATCACGGCGAGGGTGCCGCCCTCCGGCACCTGCGCGTACTCCACGCCCTGCCACGCGGTGGGGAGGATGTCGCTGAGGAACAGGTAGCGCTCGTCGGGAAGGTCGGGCGCGACCTTGATGTGGTTGTAGTCCGCAAGCGGCACCCGCAGGTACTCCGCCTGTCCGCCCGGCACCTGGCCGTAGAGCTTGGTGTAGCCGAACAGGGCTGCTCCGCTGCCGTACTCGCGCACCTGCGTGGTCTCGCACTGCGACTGCAGGCCGCGACGGCAGAAGAAGCACTCCCCGCACGCGATGTTGAACGGGATGACGACGCGATCTCCGGGCTGCAGCGAGGTGACGTTCGCGCCCACCTCGACCACCACACCCATGGGCTCGTGCCCGAGGATGTCGCCGCGATCCAGGAATGGACCGAGCAGCTCGTACAGATGCAGGTCGGAGCCGCAGATCGCCGATGAGGTGACGCGGATGATCGCGTCCTCCGGCTGCTGGATCTGCGGGTCGGGGACCTCCTCGACCGTCACCGTGCGCTTGCCCTGCCAGGTCAGTGCCTTCATGATGTCCTCTGCTCCGGTCGACTGTGGTCGTCCCAGCCTCCGCGTCGCCGGTCGGTGTGAACACCCGGTTGACAGGTGCCGTGGCGCATGCGATCCCGCGCTCAGTGGAAGGGGCAGCCGCGGCCGGAGCCGGCCGCGCGCACCCGTCCGCCGGACGCGGGCTTGGTGGGCAGCCGTCGTCGGTTCACCGCGAGGCCCTCGTCGAGCACGCGCAGCCGCGGGTCGCTGAGCACCGCGATCGCAGCCGTGAGTCCCGCGACCACGAGCTTCTCGCCGGGGCAGCGGTGTCCCGAGGCGACGTCGGCCCCGCCCTGCGGGATGAACGTCTTCACCTCTTCGTGGTCAGTCACGTCGGTGAAGCGCTCCGGGGCGAAGCGGTGCGCGTGCGCCCACGACTGCTCGTCGGTGTCGGTGCCGAGGATGTCGAGCACCACGCGACCGCCCTTCGGCACGCGCACGCCGTCGATCTCGATGTCGGTGAGCGCACGACCCGGGAGCATCGGCACGAACAGTCCCGTGCGCCGCACCTCCTGCGCGAACCGGGTGGCGAGAGCGCCGCCCACGAGAGCCTGCCGTTCCGCGGTCTCGGCCGCGATGCGGGCGCGCCACTCCGGGTGGTCGTGGAGCTGCTTCGCCGCGAACGCCACGAACCGGGCGGCGGCGATCATCGGCCGGATGCTGTTCTGCAGTTCGATGCCCGCGGTCCTGGCGGGAAGCAGGGTGCCGTCGGCGCTGCGGTGCGCGGCCCACAGCGCGAGCGCGGTGCTCTCGGGAGCCGCGAGCGTTCCGGCGCGGACGGCCTCGATGAGGCGCTGAGCGTGCCGGTCGGACCACATCCGGTTCGCGGTCGCGGCGAGGTAGGCGGGCGAGTACGGCGCGCCGAACCCGTCGACGATCTGGGCCAGCCGAGCGGCCCAGCGCGTCTTCGCGGCGGGCGTCCCCGGAAGGCCCGCCCAGCCCATGATCGCGCGTCCGAACGCCCCGACGGCCGCGTCATAGGCGCTGCGGGTGCCGCCGTCGAGCCAGGCGTCGCGCTCCCGCGCCCACTCCCGCTCGAGCCAGGGCGTGAGCCGAGCGACCTGCTCGTCCTCGTAGGCGACCGCGACGAACGTCGCTTTGCGGTGACGGTGGGCGTCGCCGTCGAGGCTGTGCACGGAGCCGTGCCCGAACAGCGTCTCCTGCACGATCGCGGGCATCGCGCCGTGCCGGACGATGCGACTCTCGTCGTAGAACAGGTCGATGCCCTCGGCGCCGCGGACGAGGGCGGCCTCGTCGCCGAGCAGGCGCATCGGGGCAGACCGGGCGCCCGGTCGTGCACGCCGCCAGATGCGGGCTCCGAAGTCGTAGCCGCGGGTCAGGAGGAACGGGGAGTCGTCGCGCACGATCGTCTCGACGCCGTGCGAGATCCGGCCGGTGAGTCTGTGGAGCATGACTTGACCCTCGCAGCGCTGGGACCGGTCCTCCAGGGGGGAGCGTTCGGCGATGGACTGTGCTAGCGGTGAGGGGACGACGCTTGTCAAGCGCCTGTGCAGGCGGTGTGCGCACCCGTCACACTGGCGGCGGAACGGAGGAACCATGGCGACGAACACCCGAGACCTGGCGTGCACCACCGAGGACGTGTTCCGTGTGCTGGCGGACGGCTGGCTGTACCCCGCCTGGGTCGTCGGAGCGTCGCGCATGCGCGATGTCGACGCGGCCTGGCCCGCTCCGGGCGCGCAGCTGCACCATTCGGTCGGCGTGTGGCCCGCGCTGCTCGACGATACGACCGAACTGCTGCAGTGGCATCCGCCGCACCGGGCGGTGCTGCGTGCGCGTGGCTGGCCGGTCGGCGAGGCGCAGGTCACCCTGCGGGCGAGGTCGACGGCGACCGGCTGCCAGGTGCGCATCGACGAGGAACCCGTGAAGGGCCCCGCGACCCTGCTCCCCCGCTTCCTGACCGCCCCGATCCTGCGGTGGCGCAACGCCGAGACGCTGCACCGGTTGGCCTATCTGGCCGAAGGGCGTGCCGGGTGATCGGTTGCGCGGGGATTCATGCCCCGGATCGCATATAGTCTTCGGCGGCCTGGACCTGGGCCGGTGTCGGACGCACACCGGTGTAGAGCACGAACTGCTCGAGCGCCTGCAGGGTCGCGACCTCGGCACCGGTGATGACCGTGGCGCCCGCCGCACGCCCCGCAGCCACCACGGGGGTCTCCGCCGGCAGCGCGACAACATCGAACACCACCGTCGATGCCGCGATCGCCTGCTCGCTGAACGAGAGCGCGTGCTCCTCGCCCCCGCCCGCCATGCCGATCGGCGTGACGTTGACGAGCACGTCCGCTGTCGCGTCGCCGGGCTCCGGACGCCAGTCGAATCCGTACTGGTCCGCGAGGGCACGCCCGCGGGCTTCGTTGCGGGCGACGATCGTGAGGTCGGTGAAGCCCCCGTCGCGGAGGGCCGCAGCGGTCGCCTTCGCCATGCCGCCCGAACCCCGCAGCAGCACAGACGACCGCGGGTCGATGCCGTTGCGGGCGATCAGGGTCGCGATCGCCGAGTAGTCGGTGTTGTAGGCGGTCAGTACCCCGTCGTCGTTCACGATGGTGTTGACGGAGTCGATCGCGCGCGCGGAGGCGTCCATCCGATCGACGAGGGCGATGACATCCTCCTTATAGGGCATGGAGATCGCGCATCCGCGGATGCCGAGTCCGCGGACACCGGCGATCGCCTGGGCCAGATCGGTCGGCGCGAAGGCCTTGTAGATCCAGTTGAGCCCCAGTGCCTCGTAGAGGTGGTTGTGGAAGCGGGTTCCGTTGTTGCTGGGTCGCGCGGACAGCGAGATGCACAGCGTCATGTCCTTGTTCAGCATCGTCACCGCCTCAGGCTACCGGCGGCGAGGATCCGTGGCGGGAACGGTCGTCCTCCCCTATGGTGAAGGTGCATGCACAGGGGATTGATCGTCTCCGTCTCTCCCCAGGAGACGGACGGCCCACCCCAGGGGCACGACGATCCGTGTATGCGATTGGGCCCTCTCGAGTAGTTCAGTCCCCAATGGGCTACTCGAGGGGGCCGCTCTCGTTCATTCTCCCACCAATTTTCGGATTTGTCCCCCAAAAGGGGGACAAGGAGGTCCGAAAGGGGCTAGGCTGTCTCTGACGCACCCTCCGGTCGTCTTCGGCCCTCATCGCTCCCCCCGCGGTGAGGGCCACACCATTTTCCGGGAGCGGATAGAGAGCCCCGCCGCGCTGGTCGCATGACGCTCATGCAACATTTGGATTACCTTCTTGCCTCTCCTATTGCCGCCGGGGTCGCCTCCACTAGCGTTAGCGATGTCGGTGCACCCCTGCGTCGGCTTCTAGATCAGCAGAACAGGCAGTACATGAGCACCCAGGGCACGGTCAAGTGGTTCAACTCGGAGAAGGGCTTCGGCTTCATCTCCCCCGACGACGGAGGCGCTGACGTCTTCGCGCACTACTCCGCCATCCAGTCATCCGGCTACCGGTCTCTCGACGAGAACCAGCGAGTCGAGTTCGATGTGGCGCAGGGTCCGAAGGGCCTGCAGGCAGAGAACATCCGTCCGCTCTGACGCGGACGACACCGGGACTCCCCGTCTGAAGAACGCACTCGAGCGTCCTTTCGACGGGGAGTTCCGTTTTCTGCGTCAGTGGTGACGGGCTCAGCCGAGCAGCAGAGCCCGCAGTTCGTCGACCGAGGCGACGCGGAACGCCGCGTCGTCTCCCTCGTGCGGGTCGCTGAAGCCCCACTCGACGAAGATCACGGGGACGCCGTTGGCCTTGCCGCCCTCGACATCGTGATGGCGGTCGCCGACGAGGACGGGGCGTGACGTGTCGACGCCGAGCGCGCCCAGGCGGCGCAGGGCTTCGGCGACGATGTCGGTCTTCGACGCGAGCGTCGCCTCGTCCGGAGTCGCGCCGACGGTCGTGAGGAAGGCGGGCCGGAGACCGAAGTGGTCGACCAGCGCATCGACCTGGTTCTCCGGCTTGGAGCTCGCGGTCGCCTGCGGCACTCCCGCGGCATGCAGGTCGTGGATGAGCTCGGCGACACCGGGATACGTGCGCACGTCCGTGGTGTAACCGTCGGCCTTTCCCAGCGTGCGGTAGAACGCCACGGCCTCGGCGGACTCCGCGGGCGTCATGCCGGCCTGGTCCTGGAACGACTGGAACATGGGCGGCCCGATCCAGTGCACCAGTTCCTCCCGCGTCGGGGCGGGACGGCCGAAGTGCGTGAGGGCGACGTGCAGCCGACGGAGGATGCCGACCGAGGCGTCGACGATCGTGCCGTCGACGTCCCAGAGCACGCAGGTGTAAGGGGAGGGGGCCATCTCTCCAGCCTATGGGTCCGCGGACGCCTGCCCGGTCCTGCTGCACGGGTGTGCAGTCTCACGCGTGCTCCCCGGATCGCGTGGCCGCGGCGCGAACGGCGGAATGCTGCACCGTAGGGTCGTGACAGCGGCGGGAACGCGAGTGAGACTGGGGAGATGTTCGTGTCGATGGAAGTGATCACCATCCTGGGGTCGACGGTGACGATCATCGTCGCGATGGCAAGCGGCTTCGGCTGGCTCGTCACGCGGATGGATTCGCGGTTTGCGGCATCGGATGCGCGGATGGCTGAGCGGTTCGCGATGGTCGAGGGGCGATTCTCGGGCATGGAAGAGCGGATGGATGCGCGGTTCGCGGCGTCGGATGCGCGGATGGATGAGCGGTTCGCGATGGTCGAGGGGCGATTCTCGGGCATGGAAGAGCGGATGGATGCGCGGTTCGCGGCGTCGGATGCGCGGTTCGCCATGGTGGAGGAGCGATTCTCCGGCATGGGCGCGCGCTTCGGGGCCCTGGAGGAACGGCTGACGGGGATCGAGCACGAGGTGACCGAGGTCAGGATCGCGGTCGCCCGGCTGGAAGGGCCACCGCGACGGCTGATCTCCGTGCGCTGACCGCGGCGAGCGGCGTCAGAACAGCCGGGGGATGCCCGACTCGATGCCCTTCATGTCGTCGTAGTCGAGCACCAGGCAGCGGATGCCGCGGTCTTCGGCGAGCACGCGGGCTTGCGGCTTGATCTCCTGCGCGGCGAAGACGCCCTGCACGGGGGAGAGGTGGGGGTCGCGGCCCAGCAGCTCCAGGTAGCGCGTCAGCTGCTCCACGCCGTCGATGTCGCCCCGGCGCTTGACCTCCACGGCGATCGCAGCGCCCTCCGCGTCACGCACCAGCAGGTCGACCGGACCGATGGCGGTCGGATACTCCCGGCGCACCAGGGTCGCGCCCTCGGCGATGAGCTCGACCTGCTCGGCCAGCAGGCGCTGCAGGTCGGCCTCGACGCCGTCCTTCTGCAGCCCGGGGTCGATGCCCAGTTCGTGCTGCGAGTCGTGGATGATCTCGTAGATCTGCACACGCAGCGCATCGCCCGTCTTCTTGTGCGTGACGCGCCACACCTCGACGACGCCGGCGGTCGCCTCCTCCTCGCCCGGGACCTCCGTGGCGAGGGAGCAGGGCGGGCTCATCCAGTTGAGGGGCTTGTAGCTTCCCCCATCGGAGTGCACGAGCAGGCTCCCGTCGCCCTTGTGCACGAGCAGGCGCGTGGCGAGCGGGAGATGGGCGTTGAGCCGGCCGGAGTAGTCCACCGAGCAGCGGGCGATGACGAGACGCACCCGACGAGCCTACTTCGTCGCCGACGCTGCGCCGACCGGCTCAGAGGATCGCGCCGAGCGCGTCGAACAGCCCGAGCTCGGTGGCGGCCGACCGCGTGATCAGGAACCCGATGATGCCGATGATCCATGCCGTGTTCTCGGCGCCCGTGCGCTCCATCCACGCCGCGAAGCGCTCCAGCGGGCGCTGCACGAGCGGCGCCGCCACGAGCCGCAGCACCAGGAGGACGAGGGCGGGCGCGATCATGAGCGCGCAATAGCCGACCAGCGCGAGCACGCGGAACGGGGTGTCGACACCCGCGTCGGCGAGCATCGCCATGGCCACGAGGTAGGGGAGCATCGTGGCGACCTCGACGAGCCCCGCGGCGATCGCGACCGCCATCACCGCGAACCCTCGCGTGCGCGGGTCGAGCAGGCGTTCGCGCCACCGCATGAGGCGTCCAGGGCGCGCGGGTGCGTGCCCCGTGGTCGCGGACTCGGGGCGTTCGAGAGCGGAACCCGTGGCGGCGACGGGCGAATCGGACGACGCGCCGGTCCATCGCGGTTCGGGCTCCGGGTCGGAGGCGGCCGCTCGAAACAGCGGGGCCGGGTCGGGTGTCGCCGCGGAGGCGCGACCGGAGGCGGACGGCCTGCCGGTCCACGGCGACACCCGCGGAGGCTGCCGCTCCCCATCGCCGACCGCTGCGGGCTTCGAGGTGGGCATCGCGAACGCGGTGATCAGCAGCGCGACGCCCACCAGCAGCCGCGTGATCATCCCCGCCGGGGACGCGAGGAAGTCGGAGGCGACGTCCGCCAGGTTCACCAGTCCCCACAGGAACAGCAGCCCGACCGCCAGGTAGAACCCCGCGATCGTCACCAGATACAGCACGATGCGACCGGCGCGCACGCGCCCCGGGTGCAGCAGCAGGAAGACGGGGATCAGCAGGGTGCCCACGCTGAGCCCGTCGATGAGCGCCAGTACCGCGAGCGACAGGGGGAGGGGGAGTCCGCCGAAGAGTTCCATGCCTCCACCGTCACGGCCGGCGCGGCCGGGCGGATCGGGCGAAAGTACCGTCTGCCGCACGACCCTCATCCCTTCGTCGGATGCGACCCCGCGGTCACCGTGGTTGCATGAGGTCATGCACGAACCGGGCGAGGGCGGTCTCGGCGCCTGGTATCGGCGCCACCGCTGGTGGGCAGATCCGCTCGGGGCGCTGGTGCTCTCCGTGGTCATGGCCGCCTTCGGCTTCCACGGGCTCTGGGGTCCGTTCTCGCTGCTGTCGGACGACGTGTCGCCGTGGTGGGCGCTGGTGCTCGCGGTTCCGGCATGCGTGCTCTCGCTCGGCAAGGCACGACGGCCGTGGACAGTGCTGGTGCTCGTGACGGTGCTGTTCCTCGCCGACCTGCTCACCGTGGGGGGCGTCGGCACCCTGGTCGTGCTGCTGGACGTGCTGTGGATGGCGGCGTTCCGCGCCGGACCGCGCGGCCGCCGCGTGCTCCTGATCTCTCTGGGCACGGCGACCGCGGCGCTGTTCTTCGCCGCACTGCTGTTCGCCGACGTCGACGTGCCGGTGGCCGTGCTGTTCGGCGTGCAGTTCGGGGCCATATTCGGAACCGACTACTGGTGGGCGGTCGCGGTCTCGCAGGCGCACGAGCTGGCGGAGCTGCATCGTCAACGCGCCGAGGACGCTGCCGCCGCCGCGGAACGCGACCGCACCGAGGCCGTGCAGCGGGAGCGGGAGGCCATGGCGCGCGAGCTGCACGATGTGGTGGCCGGGCACGTGCTGGCGATGGCGATCCGGGCCGAGGCGGCGCTCGCGACGCGTCCGGACCGCTCCGACGACCGGGCGGCGCTGCGGGCCGTGCGCGACGCGGGCCTCGACGCGCACGGTGCGTTGCGGTCGATGATCTCGGTGCTGCGCCGCGGCGGCGGCCCGCTCATGCCCACGCCGAGCTGGGCCGACCTCGACGGCATCGTGCAGGAGGCGCAGCGGTCGGGGCTGACGGTCCGCCTCGACGCGGCGGAGCTCGGCGACCTCGGCGATCTCGGCGGGGGCGGCGAGCAGGCGGTCGTGCGGGTGGTGCGGGAGGCGCTCGGCAACTGCGTGCGGCACGCGCGGGGTGCGCAGGTCGAGGTGCGGATCGCACGCTCCGGCGACGAGGCGCTGGTGCGGGTGCGGTCGCTCGGCGGGACGGCAGCGGTCGCCCCGATGCGGCACGACAGCGAGGGGTGGGGGTTGCAGATGCTGCGGGAGCGGGTGGCGGCGCTGGGGGGCGCGTTCCAGGCGGGGCCCGACGGCGACGGCTGGACCGTGGAGGCGCGGCTGCCGGCGGGAGCGCGGTCGTGAGCGCCCCGACGGTGCTGCTGGCGGACGACCACGGCGCGATCCGCGCGGGACTGCGCATCATGCTCGAGACGCACGACATCGTGGTGGCGGGCGAAGCGGCCGATGGCGAGGTGGCCGTGCGCAACGCCGCCGCCCTGCGCCCCGACGTGGTGCTGATGGATCTGCGCATGCCGGGGCGCGACGGCGTCTCGGCCACGAGGGAGATCGTCGACCGGGGTCTGGCGGACGTGCTGGTGCTCACCAGCTTCGACGAGGACGAGCTCGTGCTCGCGGCGATCCGCGCCGGGGCCGTGGGGTTCCTGCTCAAGACCGTGGATGCGCCGACGCTGGTGCAGGCGGTGCGCGGGGTCGCGGCGGGCGAGGGCGCCCTCGACCCGCGCGTGACCCGGCGTGCGCTCGCCGCGGTGGCGGAGTCCGCGGTCGACGGTCCGCCCGCCGCCGCCACCCCCGCCCTGGGCGAGCTCACCGCGCGGGAGCAGGAGGTGCTCGACGGGATCCTGCAGGGCTGGTCGAACGCGCAGCTCGCCGCCCGGCTGCGCATCTCGGTGCCCACGGTGAAGACGCACGTGTCGAACGTGCTCGCGAAGCTGGGCGCGCGCAGCCGCTCGCACGCGGCGGCACTCGTCCGGGCGCGCGGCGGCTGAGCCTCAGCTCCGGGCGGCGGTCGTGGCGGGGGTCTTCTCGTCGTCGCGCAGCGGGCGGGCGGCCCCGGAGAACAGCCCGGAGACCACGACCAGCGCGACGAGGATGAACAGCGTGTTGAGCAGGCCGATGTGCTCGCTGATCACGCCGAGCACGGGCGGGCCGCCGAGGAACGCGACGTAGCCGATCGTGGCCGCGGCGCTCACGCGGGCGGCGGCCTTGGCCGGGTCGTCGGCCGCGGCCGACATTCCGAGCGGGAACCCGAGCGAGGCGCCGACACCCCAGAGCGCGGCGCCGAGCAGCACGAGCGGCAGCGTCGGCGCGAGGATGAACAGCAGGATGCCGCTGGCGGCCGTCGCGGCGAGGATGCGCAGCACCAGCACCCGGCCGAAGCGGTCGACCAGGGGGCCGCCGAACAGGCGCACGACGGTCATGCCGGTCGAGAACACGGCGAGGGCGACGGCACCGGAACCCTCGGCGAGACCGTGTCCCTGCTCGGTGCCGAGAGCGATCCAGTCGTTCGCGCCGCCCTCGGCGAACGACATGCCGAGCATGACGGTGCCGAGCAGGTAGGTGCGCGGTTCGCGCCACGCCTCCAGCGCGGTGTGCAGGCGCTGGCGGAACGGCGGCTTCTCGTGCTCCTCCGGGTCGAGGGCCGCCTCTCGCACCGGCACCTGGAAGAAGCAGATCACCGCGATCACGGCGATCAAGACCCCGACGGAGATCGCGTGCGTGCCGACGTCGATGCGAAGGTGCGCCGCGAGCGCACCGATACCGGCGCCCAGGACGGTGCCGAAGCTGAAGAACGCGTGGAAGACGGGAAGGATCGTGCGGCCCATCTGCTGTTCGATCGCGGTGGCCTCGACGTTCATCATCACGTCGACGCAGCCGTTGCCGAAGCCGAACAGCACCATGCCGACCAGCACCAGGGGGACAGAGGCGAACACGGTGGCTCCGAGTCCGACGAGCGCGATGCCGGCGGCGAACGTGAGCATCGACAGGAGCATGCCGCGACGCGCACCCGTACGCGCCATGACCGCGGGGCTCGTGGAGATGCCGAGGATGGAGGCGATGCCCATGTCGAGCAGGATCAGTCCGACCTGCGCGTTGTCGAGACCGAGGGCCTCCTTGATACCCGGCACGCGCGATGCCCAGGTCGCGATCGAGAGGCCGCTGGCGAGGAAGATAGCGAAGATCGCGGTGCGCCAGCGCACGAACTGCGAACGGGTGAGGGCGGTGTCCATGACCCACAGCCTATATCGAATCGATTCGACGCCGGAGTACAGATCCCGGCTATCCTCGGAGTATGAGCAGCAGGGAGACCCCGCGCCGACCCACGATCGCGGATGTCGCGCGCGAGGCGGGGGTCGCGACCTCCACCGCGTCCGTGGTCTTCAGCGGCAAGGCCAAGGTCGCCCCCGCCACGCGCGACCGCGTTCTCGCCGCGGCGACCGAGCTCGGCTACACCGGACCCGACCCCCGCGCCGCCTCGCTCCGTCGCGGCCGCAGCGGCATCGTCGCGGTCGTGCTGGAGGGCCACCTGCGCGCCGCGTTCCTCGACCCGGTGACGACCGCGATGATGGACGGCCTCACCGATGGACTCGCCGACCTCAGCGCCGGGATCCTGCTGATGCGCGACGAGCCGGGCGAGGACGGGTCCGCGATCGCGAGCGCCCCGGTCGACGCGGTCGTGCTGATCGGGTGCTCCGGGCGCACGCGGGCCTCACTCGAGATCGTGCGGGGGCGCGGCCTCCCCGTGGTCGTGATCGAGGGCGACGCCGGGCTCGACGTGCCGCGCATCACACTCGACAACGTGGCCGCCTCCGCCGACGTCGCCCGGCACGTCCGCGACCTCGGGCACCGCGACGTCGCACTGGTCACGCTCGCGCTCGACGCCGACCGCGAGCGCACCCTCATCACGCCGGAGCGACTCGCCACCGCGACCGTCGACGTCACGGTCGACCGGCTCCGGGGCATGCGCGAGATCTTCCCCGACGCCCCGGCGATCTCCGCGTCGGGCAGCCTGATCGACGAGGGCATCCTGGTGGGCCGCATGCTGCTGTCCGACCCGGAGAAGCGTCCGACGGCCGTGCTCGCGCAGAGCGACCTGCTCGCGGTCGGCGTGATCCGCGCGGCGGAGGAGCTCGGGCTGCGCGTGCCGGAAGACCTGTCGGTGGCGGGGTTCGACGGCATCGCGCTGGACGGCCTGGGCGACCTCACGCTCACCACGAGCGTGCAGCCCGCGGTCGAGAAGGGTCGCGCGGCGGGGGAGCAGGTGGCGCGCATGCTCCGCGGGGAGCCGGGCGAGACGCAGGACCTCTCGTGCCGCTTCCGCGCGGGCACCACGACCGCGCCGCCCCCCGCGCGCTGAGCCGCCTGCCCTCAGGAGTGCGCGGGACCGAGGCGCAGCGCCGTCTCGCCGAAGTCCAGGATGCGGTACCGCCCGCACTCGATCGTCGCCACCGGTTCGACCCCGGCGGGCAGCTGCCACGGCACGGTCTGCGCGTCCTCCACCAGGAACGACACCTCGCCCACCGCGAAGTCCCGCCGGTCGACCAGCCAGGCGTAGCCGTTCAGCGCGTGGTCGACCTGCACCAGGCGTGACGGGTCGTCGAGGTGCAGCTTGGGCAGCCGCACGGTCCAGAACTGCCCGGCACCCGTGCGCCCCGATGCGTCGACCCAGTCGGTGACGCACGTCAGGTCGGCGTCGGGTGCCTGCGCGGCGGCCGCCAGTCGCGGCACGCTCAGTCCGGCGGCGAGGAGCAGCAGGGCACCCAGCGCCGCGACCGCACCGCGCACGAGCCGAGACGACGGCAGCACGGCGCGCGGATCGGCGACCAGGGCCAGGACCGGCGCGAACGCCAGCGGCTGGAGGTATCGCGCGGCCTGGGTGCCGAGCGCCACCGCCCCGAGCAGCACCAGGGCGGGAGCAACCCACGCGACCGCGGCGACGAGCCGCGCGCCGGGCGCCGATGCCCGCCGCATGCGCACCACCGCGAGGGCGAGGAGGGCGGCGACCACGACCAGCGCGAGCACCCCCGGCGGCGTCGAGAGCCGGCCCGCGAACAGCCCGGCGTACAGCTCGAGCGACTCCCGCCAGCGCCACGGCTGCACGTAGCCGGCGCCCGTGTTCGCGATCCATGCCGAGAACGGAATGCGACAGAGGAAGCCGAGCAGCGTGCCGCCGAGCAGGGCAGCGCCGAGCAGCAGCGCGGACCGCCGGCTCCGGACGGAGAACCCGAGCACGACCAGCACGGCCAGCAGCGGCACCGTGGCCCAGGCCGCGAACAGCGGATTGGTCAGCGTGGACACGGCGGCCGTCGCGCCGAGGGCCCAGAGCAGCACGACCCCGCCGCCCGGGCGGTCGAGGAAGCGGCGGGCCAGACCGACCGCGGCGACCGCTCCGATCGTGGTCGCGGCGTAGTAGGTGGTCGTGAGCGAGAGCGACGCGAGCTCGAGGGCATCGCGCGACGGCGACACCTCGGTGAACACGAGAAGCGCGAACACCCCGAGCGCCGCGAGCGACCACGCGACCGGGGCGGCACCCGCGCGGCGACGACCGGCGACGAGCCGCGCCACGCCGTAGAACCCGAGCAGGTTGACCACCGCGTTCACCGCGAGCAGGCCACCGACGTCGAGCGGCAGCAGCGCGCCGAGGGCGACGTGCACGGCGGACTCCGGAAGGAACAGCACGCTCGACAGCGCCCACTCGCCGACCCCGCCGCCATCGAGGATCGCGCGCGAGATCAGTCCCACGACCAGGGAATCCCCGTCACGGAAGAGCAGCGAGGAGCGGGGCGATGCGGCGAGCTGACCCGCCGCGACGAGGGCGATCGCGAGGGCCGTGAGCCACCCCGCCAGCTCCCTCCGTGCGCCCCCGTGCATGCGAACACTCTGGCACGTCGCGCAGACCCGCGAACCGCCCGGCCCCATCATCCCGGTAAACTGGACGGACACCGCCCGCCTGAGCCGCAAGGCCGACGAGCCCCGAGGAGCCGCGTATATGCTGATGCTCCTCGCCGTGTTCCTCCTCGGGTCGCTGCTGTTGCCCGTTCTGGTGCGCTGGCTGGGAGCACAGGCTTTCGCCGTCGCCGCGCTCGTCCCCGCCGCCGCGTTCGTGCACGCGCTGGTGCTCACGCCGCAGGTGCTCGACGGCCCTGTGCCGTTCGAATCCGTGCCGTGGATCCCGCAGCTCGGGCTCTCGCTCTCCATGAACATGGACGTGCTCGGGTGGGTCCTCACCCTGATCGTGACCGGCGTCGGCGCGCTCGTGCTGCTCTACTGCCGCTGGTACTTCCACGACGACGCGGCCGGCATCGGCCAGTTCGCCGGGGTGCTGCTCGGCTTCGCCGGCGCGATGTACGGCCTCGTGCTCACCGACGACCTGGTGATGCTCGTGATGTTCTGGGAGGTGACGAGCATCCTCTCGTACCTCCTGATCGGGCACTACCGCCGCCGCGCCGCCAGCCGTCGAGCCGCGCTCCAGGCTCTGCTGGTGACGACCCTCGGCGGCCTGGTGATGTTCGTCGGCGTCGTGCTGCTCGTCGTAGACGCCGGCACGTCGAGCATCCGCGAGATCCTCGCGCTCGCCCCCACCGGGCCCCTGGTCGACGCCGCCATCGTGATGCTGCTGATCGGCGCCATCAGCAAGTCGGCGCTGTTCCCGTTCCACTTCTGGCTCCCCGGTGCGATGGCCGCCCCCACGCCGGTCAGCGCCTACCTGCACGCCGCCGCGATGGTGAAGGCCGGCATCTACCTCATCGCGCGCTTCGCCCCGATCTTCGCGCTGAGCGCCACCTGGCGACCGATCATCATCAGCCTCGGCATCCTCACCATGCTGCTCGGCGGGATCCAGGCGCTGCGCGAGACCGACCTCAAGCGCGTGCTCGCCTTCGGCACCGTCAGCCAGCTGGGGTTCTTCGCCGTCGTGGTCGGCTACGGCACGCAGGCCGCCGCCCTCGCCGGACTCGCGCTCGTGATCGGGCACGCCCTGTTCAAGTCGGCGCTGTTCCTGATCGTCGGCGTGATCGACCGGCAGCTCTCCACGCGTGACATCACCGAGCTCTCCGGGGTCGGACGGCAGGCGCCGGTCATGGCGACCGCGGCCTTCATCTCGGTCGCGTCGATGGCGGGCATCGCGCCCACCATCGGCTTCGTCGCCAAGGAGTCCACGCTCACGGCGCTCCTGGATGACGCGCAGGGCGGCTCGATCTGGGGACTCGTGGCGCTGATCGGCGTCGTCCTCGGTTCCATGCTCACCGCGGCATATGGCGTGCGCTTCCTGTGGGGAGCGTTCTGGACCAAACGCGACGACCGCGGCGAGCGGCTGCCCGACACCGCGTGGCCCGACCCGCCCGTCGGCTTCCTCTCCGCGCCGATCATCCTCGCCGGGGTCACCCTCGCGGCGGGCATCGGCGCCCCCGCGCTCGACATCGCCCTGCAGCCCTACGCGCTCACCGCGAACCCCGGCCTCGACCACGAGGGCGCCGCCGTCGAAGGCCCCGGTCACCTCGCGCTCTGGCACGGGTTCGAACCAGCGCTCGGGATCTCGATCCTCACGGTCCTGCTGGGCATCGGGCTGTTCCTGCTCACGCGACGCAGCGGCTGGGACCGTCGCCCGCGCCTGCTGCCCTTCACCGCCGCCGACGCCTACTACCTCGTGATGCGCGGCATCGACCGGCTGTCCGTGCTCAGCACCACCCTCACGCAGCGCGGCTCGCTGCCCGTCTACGTCGGCACGATCTTCGTGGTGTTCGTCGCGGCCGAGGTCACCGCGCTCATCGCGAGCGACATCGACCGCTACCAGCTGTCGCTCTGGCACACCCCGGCACAGCTCGCGGTCGCGCCGATCATGGCGGTCGCGGGCGTGGTGGCGGTGCGCGCTAGGAAGCGGTACACCGGCGTCGTGCTGGCCTCGGTCACGGGTCTCGGCATGGTCGTGCTCTTCGCGACCAGCGGCGCACCCGACCTCGCGCTCACGCAGATCCTCGTCGAGACGGTCACCATGGTCACGTTCGCCCTGGTGCTGCGGCGGCTCCCCGCGCGGATGGGCGAGCACAACGCCTCGGTCAGCCGCATCCCCCGGGCGCTGCTCGGCATCGGCGTCGGCCTCACCATGGCGTTCGTCGCGATCGTGGCCACCCAGTCGCGCGTCGCCGACCCGATCTCGGAGATCTTCCCGCAGATCGCCTACGAGATCGGCCACGGCAAGAACGTGGTGAACGTGGCCCTGGTCGACCTGCGCGGCTGGGACACGATGGGCGAGCTGTCGGTTCTCGTGCTCGCGGCGACCGGTGTCGCCTCCCTCGTCTTCGTGACCCACCGCGCCGATCTGCTCGCCGCGACCAAGACCCTGCCGCGCTCCGTGCGCAAGGCCGCCCGCAGCCGTCCGCTCGTCGAGACCACCGACGGCGTGCGCTTCCAGACGTCCGAGAACCGCAGCGCCCCGCGCGCCTGGCTGGTCGGCGGACAGAAGATGAAGCCGGAGAACAGGTCGATCCTGCTCGAGGTCATCGTGCGCATCCTGTTCCACACCATCATCGTGGTGTCGATCTTCCTGCTGTTCGCGGGTCACAACCTGCCGGGCGGCGGCTTCGCCGGCGGACTCGTCGCGGGCATGGCGCTCGTGATGCGCTACATCGCCGGCGGCCGCTGGGAGCTCGGTGCCGCCGCACCCACCGACGCCGGACGCCTGCTCGGGGCGGGCCTCATCCTCGCGGTCGGCACGGCCGTGGTGCCGCTGTTCTTCGGGATGGCGCCGCTCACCAGCACCTTCTGGGAGTGGGAGATCCCGGGCATCGGTCACATGGAGTTCGTCACCTCGACGATCTTCGACGTGGGTGTGTACCTCGTGGTGATCGGGCTCGTGCTCGACGTGCTGCGCAGCCTCGGCGCCGAGGTGGACCGGCAGTCCGCGCTCCGCCCCGGTCAGAGCACCGCGATCGACTTCACCTCACGGACAGGGGGGAACGGCTGATGGACGTCTCCCTGGCCCTCATCGCGATCATGGCCGTGCTCTTCGCGTGCGGCGTCTACGCGATGCTCGAGCGCAGCCTGACCCGGGTGCTGATCGGCTTCCTGCTGCTCGGCAACGCCACGAACCTGCTGCTGCTGATCGTGATGGGCGTGCCGGGCAACGCCCCCTTCTTCGGCACGAACGGCGACCTCAGCGATCCGCTCCCGCAGGCGCTGACCCTCACCGCCATCGTGATCACCTTCGCGGTGTCGGCGTTCCTGCTCGCCCTCATCTACCGCTCCTGGCAGCTCGGCCAGGCCGACACGGTCGAGGACGACGAGGCCGACATCGCCCTGCGCGAGCGCACCGACGCCGACGAAGACCTCATGGACGACGAGTCGGAGACCGACGACGACGAGGCGACCACCGACTTCGTCGGCGTGCAGACCGCGCCCATCACGGTGCTGCACATGCGGGACCACCCCGACATCCACGACGACGCCCCCTACGACTCGCCGTACAGCGCGCAGCGGGAGGACGAACCCGAACCCGAGGCCGACGAGGATCCAGACCACGACCACACGACAGACGGGGAGGGCAGGTCATGACCACGCTCGTCCCGCTCCTGGTCGCCCTGCCGCTGCTGGGCGCCGCGGTCACCCTCGTGTTCGGGCGCAATGCCCGGCTCCAGGTGCTCGTCACGGTCGCCACCCTCGCGATCGTCTCGGTCATCGCCGCGGTGCTGCTGGTCGTGGTCGATGCGGGATCCCCGCTCGCGGTCTCGGTCGGCGGGTGGCCGGTGCCGTTCGGCATCGTGCTCTACGTCGACCGGCTCGCCGCGCTGCTCGTGCTCGTGTCGAGCGTCGTGCTGCTCGCGGTCCTCCTCTTCTCGATCGGTCAGGGCGTCGCAGACGGCGCGGACGAGACCCCGATCTCGATCTTCAACCCCTCCTACCTGATCCTCGCGGCCGGCATCTTCAACGCCTTCATCGCGGGCGACCTGTTCAACCTCTACGTCGGCTTCGAGATCCTGCTCGTCGCGTCGTACGTGCTGATCACGCTGGGCAGCACCGAGTCGCGCATCCGCACGGGTGCGGTGTACATCGTCGTCTCGCTCGTGTCGTCGATCCTGTTCCTCGCCTCGATCGCGATGATCTACGGCGCCCTCGGCACCGTGAACATGGCGCAGATCGCCGAGCGCATGTCGGAGCTGCCGCAGGACACGCAGCTCGTGCTGCACCTGATGCTCGTGGTCGCCTTCGGCATCAAGGCCGCCATCTTCCCCGTCTCCTTCTGGCTGCCCGACTCCTACCCGACCGCGCCGGCCCCGGTCACGGCGGTGTTCGCCGGACTGCTGACGAAGGTCGGCGTGTACGCGCTGATCCGCACCGAGACGCAGCTCTTCGCCTCCAACAGCATCGACACGCTGCTGCTCATCATCGCGCTGGCGACCATGGTCGTCGGGGTGCTGGGTGCCGTGGCGCAGGCGGAGCTGAAACGGATCCTGTCGTTCACCCTCGTGAGCCACGTGGGCTACATGATCTTCGGCCTGGCGATCGCGACGCCCGCGGCGATCGGCGCCACCGTGTACTACATCGTGCACCACATCGTGGTGCAGACCACCCTCTTCCTCGCCGTGGGACTCATCGAGCGTCGGGCGGGAAGCACCTCGATCCTGCGGGTGAAGGGGCTGCTCAAGATCGCGCCCGTGATCGCGGTGCTGTACTTCATCCCCGCGATCAACCTCGGCGGTCTGCCCCCGTTCTCCGGGTTCATCGGCAAGTTCGCGCTGTTCGAGGCCGCCGCCTCCGTGGGCACGCCCCTGATGATCGTGCTGATCTTCGGCGGCATCATCACCTCGCTGCTCACGCTGTACGCGCTCATGCGGGCGTGGAACCTGGCGTTCTGGCGCGAGGAGGAGGACTCCACCGAGACCGAGGGACGCATCTCCTACCTGACGGGCGCACCCGCGGCCGACGAGCAGCAGGAGACCAGGCGCATCCCGAAGATCATGACGGTCGCCACCGCGGGCATGGTCACGGTCACGGTGGCCCTGACGATCTTCGCCGGTCCGCTGTACGCTCTGTGCGATCGCATCGGGGCTGGCCTGCTGCAGCCGGTCAACCTCGTCCAACTGGAAGACGAGGTGGAGGGATGAGGCCGGAGACGCGGCGCCTGTGGCGCGACATCGGCATGCAGCTGCCGTTCCTCGCCTGGCTGATCGTGCTGTGGATGCTGCTGTGGGCGCAGTTCACCGTGCTCTCGTTCCTGACCGGGCTCGTGGTCGCGATCTTCGTGACGCGCGTGTTCCGGCTGCCGACGGTCGAGCTGTCCGGCCGCGTGAACCTCTGGTACGCCGCGCTGTTCATCGTGCAGTTCCTCTGGGCAGTGCTGCGCGGCGCCCTGTCGGTCACGGTGCAGGTGTTCGACTTCCGCCGGCAGCCGGGCACCGCGATCGTCGCCGTGCCGCTGCGGTACGCGGACGACCTCGTCATGACGCACGTCGCGGTGGTGTCGTCGCTGATCCCCGGTTCGCTCGTGGTGGAGGCCGACCGCGACCGGCGCATCCTCTACCTGCACGTGATCGGCGTGCGCAGCAAGGAAGACGTCGAGGAGCAGCGGCAGGGGGTGCTCGGCTGGGAGAAGCGGGTCGTGCGCGCGCTGGGCGACCCGTCGCAGTACCGCCGCCTCAAGGCCGACGAGCGCGCGGGTCGCATCGATCCGGCCAGGGTGGGGGGTGCCCGATGAACGTGCTGCTCCTGGTGATCATGGCGGTGTTCGGTGTCGCCGCGATCCTCGCCGTCATCCGCATCGTGCGTGGTCCGTCGATCCTCGACCGCGCGGTCGCCGCCGACGTGCTGCTCACCGAGGTCATGTGCGTGCTGGGCGCGGAGATGGCGATCAACGGTCACACCCGCAACATCCCGGTGCTGCTGATCATCGCCGCCGTCGGCGTGTTCGGGTCGATCGCGGTCGCCCGGTTCGTCGCGAGAAGGGACAACACGACGCCATGAACGTGTTCGGCCTGATGATCCCCGACGCCGTGATCGACGTCGCGGTGCTGGTGCTGATCCTGATCGGTGCGCTGCTGTGCCTCTCCGCCGCGGTGGGGCTGCTGCACTTCCGCGACGTGCCGACGCGGTTGCACGCCGCGACCAAGCCGCAGGTGCTCGGGCTGCTGGTGATCTGCGTGGCGATCGCGCTGTCGCAGCGGTCGATCGGCGGCGTGCTGTTCGGCCTGGTGCTGGTCGCCCCGGTGGTGCTGATGCAGTTCGCCACGGCGCCCCTGTCCGCGCACATGGTCGGACGGCAGGCGTATCGCAACGGCACGATCGAGCAGCGCGGGCTCGTGGTGGACGAGCTCGCCGAGTCCAAGCAGACGCCGCCCGCCGCGGGCTGACCTCGCCCGCGCGTCAGGTACGGTCGGCGAACGCCTCGATCAGGCGTGCGGCGGGTTCGGAGTCGCTGATGAGGGTGCCGTGCCCGTGGTCGGGGATCACGGAGAGCTCCGCGCCGGGGATGGCGTCGAGGATGACCTGACACCAGCTCATCGGGGCCAGCGGGTCGTCTTCCCCGCGCAGCACGAGCACGGGGCAGTGGATGCGGCGGAAGGCCTTCTCGGGCTGATGCACGATGGTCGCCCGCATCTTGCGGATCAGGTGCGGACCGCCGCGGAGGTACTCGCGCGCGCCGCGCCAGATGACGAGCGGCCGCTCGCCCACGAGGTCCTGCAGCAGGTAGCGCGCCTGGGCCCCGATGTTGCGCGCGGCCTTGTCGACCGTCGGTCCCGCGAGCACCACCCCCGCCACGAGCTCGGGGTGCCGGGCGGCGAGCTCGGCCGCGATCTGGCTGCCCATCGAGTGCCCGATCACCACCACGGGTTCCGCGTCGACGTGGCGCAGATACGCGGCGACCAGGTCGGCGTGGCGCTGCATGGTGAGGGTGCGCGTGGGCTCGGGCGCTTCGCCGAACCCGGGGAGGTCGAGCGCGATCACGCGTCCGTTCAGCCGCTGGGTGAGGTCGAGGTACACGCTGCGGCCCATGCCGATGCCGTGCAGCAGCAGGTAGGTGTGCGGCCCCTCGCCGAAGCTCTCCGCGATGAGGGTCGCGCCGCCGTGCTCGAACTCCAGCAGCGTCGCGGTCGTCCCCTTCGGGGCGAGATAACTGGAGGGCACCGGTCCACGCTAGCCGAGGAACCTCTGCGGGTCTCTCAGCCGGCGGGGGCCAGGATCAAAGTGTCGCGCGCGGACCGGCCGACCGCGCCCGGTGTGAACGCCCAGGGGCGCTGCACGCCCGAGGCCCAGTCCTCCGTCTGGTCGACGTAGTGCTCGTGGTAGGCGTGACCGGAGGCACCCGTCAGATGGATCCACGTGGAGGCGTCGAGGTCGTCGAGGTCGACCACCATCCGCATGGAGGGCACGGTCGTGGTGGCGTACGACTCGCCGATGGTCCAGCCGGTCGCGTCCACCACCGATGCGCCGCCGCCGACCGGGTAGGGTCCGCGGTTGAACAGTGCCTCGATCGGGGCGATTCCGGACGAGCCGAACGTGCCGCTACGGAGCGTGATGGCGTGCAGGTCGCCCCAGTTCCAGCGCGTCGTGTCGGTGCCCTGCAGCGCGGCGAGCTCGTCGTACGCCTCCTCGGCCGACCGGGCCAGCATCTGGGGCATGCCGTCGACGTCGATGCGGTCGTTGCGCCACAGCGGGTCGGACGGGTCTTCGAGCAGGTCGCCGACCACGGTGAACAGCCGTCCCTGGCCGTCGGTGGGCAGGGGCACGGCGCGCTCGGCGAAGAGGTTCTGCACGAGGCGCGACCACAGCACGTTCGCGTACGCGGCGGCCGCGGAGGTCTTGTCGTTCTGCGCGTCCCACGTGCGGAGCAGCTCGACGGCCGTCCGCGGTCCGGTACCGTCGACCTCGACGTCGCCCATGGCGCTGACCAGCTGCTTGCCGATCCACATCTCACCGTCCATCTGGATGTCGCGCAGGTCCTCCGCGGTCAGCGGCGCGGCGGCCGCGCGGCGCTCGATCAGGTGGGCGATGCGGGCAGCGCGGTACCCCTGGTCCCAGTCGCGCGACAGGAAGTACTCGTAGTCGTCGGTGACGATCGCGTTGTTCGCGGTCACGATGTAGCCGGACGCGGGGTTGTACGCCACGGGCAGCTCCTCGAACGGGATGTAGCCGGTCCAGTCGTAGCCGCTGTCCCACCCCGGCTGCGGCATCCACCCGTCGCCGGCCCCGCGGATGGGCAGCCGCCCCGGCGTCTGGTAGCCGATGTTGCCGTCGACGTCGGCGTAGATGAGGTTCTGCGCCGGAACGTCGAACAGGGCGGCGGCGGCGCGGAAGTCGTCGAAGTCCTGCGCGGTGGAGAGGGCGAAGATCGCGGTCGCGGTGGTGCCGGGGTCGAGGGCCGTCCAGCGCAGGCTCAGGGCGTATTCGGCGGCGTCGCTTCCCGGTGGAGCGGGGGCGGTGCCCTCGGCCCGGAGCGCGGGGTCCGGCGCGTCGGCGATCGCGGTGAAGTCGTCGGTGAGGCCGGAGATGATGGGGCCGTGCACGGTGGAGCGGATCGTGAGCTCGATGTCGTCGCCACCAGCGACCGCGATGGTCTCGGTGGTCTCCTCGAGCGGCACGAGCGCGCCGTCGCGCCAGTACGCGTCGCCCTCGATGCGCTCGACGTACAGGTCGGTCACGTCGGTGGTGAGGTTGGTGAAGCCCCATGCGACGCGCTGGTTGTGGCCGATCACGATGCCCGGGAGACCGGAGAACGAGAAGCCCCCCACGTCGAACGGGCAGTCGGCGTCGACCGTCGAGCACTTCAGCTGCACCTGGTACCAGACCGAGGGCAGGGAGGCGCCGAGGTGCGGGTCGTTCGCCAGCAGCGGCATGCCCGACGCGGTCAGCTCTCCCGAGACGACCCAGGAGTTGGAGCCGATGCCCTCGCCGGCGTCTCCGACCAGGACGCTCGCGGCTTCGATCACGTTCGCCGTCTCCTGCCACTCGATCGTGGTGACGGCCTGCTGCACCTCGCCGTCCTTCGGCGGCAGGCTGAACGCGGCGGCGTCTGCGGTGGTGTCGAGCGGCTCCACCGTGGAGATCTGCGGCACGATCACCGGGTTCCGGTCGAACGGGTAGGAGGGGTACAGCTTCGCGAGCAGGGCGTGCGTGTCCTCCGGGTCGCCGCCGTCGGCGAGGGCGCCCGCGAGCAGCGCGCGCTCCGTCTCATCCTCGACGTTGGTGCGGAGGTCCCAGGCCATGGCCTTGAGCCACGCGACGGAGTCGGCCGGCTCCCACGGCTCCGGTTCGTAGTCGGGGTTCTGCAGGCCCAGCACCGCGTACTCGAGCGACAGCTCCGCTCCGGACCGGGACGACAGGTAGGCGTTCACACCGTCGGCGTACGCCTCGTAGTAGCCGCGGGTCGTGTCGTCCATCGCCTCGACCTCGGCCTCGGCGACCTTGCGCCAGCCGAGCGTGCGCAGGAACGCATCGGTGCCGGCCTGGGACGCACCGAACAGCTCGGCCACGCGGCCCGACGTCACGTGCCGACGGAAGTCCATCTCGAAGAAGCGGTCCTGCGCGTGCACGAACCCCTGCGCGAAGAACAGGTCTTCCGAGGAGTCGGCGGTGATGGTCGGGATCCCGCTCGCGTCGCGCTGCACGGTCACCTCGGCGGCGAGGCCGTCCAGCCGCAGGGTGCCCGAGGTCTGCGGGAACGAGCGCTGGATGGTCCATGTCACGAAGAACGCCGCGGCCACCGCGATCACCACGATCGCGGCGACGACGAGGAACGCGATGCGCCCGATGCGGACACCGAGCGACTGGCGGGAGGGTGCGGGTGACACCGGCGAAACGGTCATCATCGTCGAGAACTCTTTCGGGTCGCGGTTGGGACTCAGTCCCACCGAGCCCCGGTGCACGTTTCAGGGCCGCGCTCTCGCATCCTAGCCCGCCCGCGCTCGCCGCGGCACGTCCCGCGGCGAGCGACCGCGTCAGCCGATCAGGCTGGGCTGCAGATCGCGCAGCGTGCGGCGATGCGTCATGCGCGTCACCCCGATCGCCGCGAGCACGAGGGCACCGACGAGCCACACCCCGAGCACGGCCAGATCCCACCCGGCGCGGGCGTAGTCGCCGCCGTACATCAGCTGCCGCATCGCGTCGACCACGTAGCCGAGCGGCAGCACGTGGTGCAGGGCGGCGAGCGGGGTGGGCAGCGTCTGCCAGGGGAACGTGCCGCCGGCGGTGACCAGCTGCAGCACCATGAGCACGAGGCCGAGGAACTGTCCGACCGAGCCCAGCCAGACGTTCAGCGCCAGGATGATCGCCGCGAACGTGGCAGAAGCGAACATCAACACCCCGAGCGTGCCGAGGGGGTGGTCGAACGTGAAGCCGAGCGTGAGCGCCAGGATGCCCATGAGCCCGAGCATCTGCACGGCGCCGAGCATGGCGGGTGTGAGCCAGCCGGCGAGCGTGATGCGCACGGGGGAGTGCAGGGCGGTGACGGCGCGGCGCGAGATGGGCTTCACGATGAGGAACAGCGCGTAGATGCCGATCCAGGCCGACAGTGCTGCGAAGAAGGGGGCCAGTCCGGCGCCGTAGTCCTCCGCGGACGCCACCTTGTCGCTCGACACCTTCACGGGGTCGGCGATGGTGTCGGCCTGCTGGCTGCGAAGCTCCGGGGTGGACTCCGGGATCTGCTGCACCCCGTCGGCGAGGCCGTCGCGGAGTTCGACGGTGCCGGACGAGAGGGTGGCGAGACCGTCGCGCAGCTGGGCGGCGCCGGCGTTCGCGGAGGCGGCGCCGGTCGCGACCGTCCCCGCGCCGCTCGCGAGGTCCGTGGCACCGGAGGCGAGGGCGGCGGCGCCGGCCGCGAGCTGGTCGACCTTGCCGACCGCGGCCTGCACCTGCGCGTTGCCCTCCTCCAGGCGGGTGCCGAGCGGGTCGAGCCGCGCCAGCACCCGGTCGATCTCCTCGGGGGTGAGGCCCTGGTCGGCGAGGGCCGTGGCGATGTCGGAGCGCACCTGCGGCAGGGCGGCGGTGGCCTCCTGCACGGCGGCGCCCGCACGGTCGGCCACGTCGGCGAGCTGGCGGTTGCCCGCGCTGACCTGCTGCGCGCCGTTCGCGAGGGTCTGGGCGCCGCTCGCGAGCTGCGCCGTGCCGTCGGCGAGCTGGGCGGTGCCGTCGGCGAGGGCGGAGCTCCCCGACGCGGCGGTTCCGGCGCCGTCGGCGAGCTGGCTCGCGCCGTCGGTCGCCGACACGAGGCTGTCGCGGATGTCGCTCAGCCCGGTGAGCAGCCGTTCGGCGGCCTCGCTGCCGACCATCTCGGCGACGGAGCTGCGGATCTTCTCGACCGCCTGCGTGCCCATGGAGGAAGCGAGGTAGTTGTTGGCGTCGTTGGTCTCCAGCTCGATGCGCGCCTGGTGCGGGTCGGTGCCCGCGGCCGAGGTGAGGGCGGCGGAGAAGTCCGACGGGATGGTGACGGTGAAGTCGACCGTGCCGTGGCGCAGTGCGTCGGCGGCCTCATCGGCGGTCATCCGCTGCCAGTCGAACGCGTTGCCGTCGAGGAGGTTCTCGGCCACCTCCTCGCCGTAGTTCACGGTCTCGCCGGTCGCGGACTCCGTGCCCGTCGTGGGGGCGGGGGCGCCCTCGTCGTCGACCACGAGGGCCACGGGCACCTCGGGGAACTTGGCGTACGGGTCCTGGTTGGCCCACAGGTACAGGCCGCCGTAGAGGATGGGCACGCAGACCAGGGCGACCAGGGCGAGGATGCCCATCCGGCTGGCGGTGAGACGCCGGAGCTCGGCGGCGATCATGGACGGGACCTTCATCGCGCGTCTCCTCTCTCCTCGGCCTCGGGTTCGGGTGCGGGTTCGGGTTCGGGTGCGGGTTCGGGTTCGGGTGCGGCCTCGAGCTCGGCTTCGGCCTCGGGTTCGGCCTCGGGTGCTGGCTCGGGTGCAGGTGCCGGCTCGGTTTCGGGTTCGGGTGCTGGCTCGGGTGCGGGCTCGGGTTCGGGTTCGGGTGCTGGCTCGGCCTCGGGTGTGGGCTCGGGTGCGGCGAGGACCAGCGGCTCGACGGGGCCGGAGGCGTTGACGGCGTCGAGCTCGTGCATGCGCTCGAGGGCCACGGCGGCCGAGCCCCCGACGATCACGAGCATCGCGTAGCCGCGGTCGGCGAACTCGCCCGCGATGCGCCACCAGCCGTCCGGGCTTCCGCCGTGGCGGTCGGGGGCGACGAGCACGATGCCCTCCACACCGCGCCGCAGGACTGCGAGCTCGCACAGCAGGCGCACGCGCGCGGCAGGGTCGATGTTCCCGATGGGGACCGACGCGAGCTCCTCGAACCCGAGTCGCGCGAGCCAGCGCCGCGCGTGCAGCGGGGTGGCACCCGCCCCGGCGAACATCAGCTCCTCGCCCACGACCCCCGCGAGCGTGATGTCGGGGTGGGGGTCGCTGACGTCGGGGGCGTCGACGAGGGCGACGCGGTGGCGCAGGTCTTTGGCGTCGCTCGCCCCGTCGATGCTCACCCGCCCGCTGTCGGGGCGCATGCGCCCGCTCGCGATGAGGCCCAGCACGGTGGGCCGTTGCTCGGTCTCAGCGAGGGCGTAGCGCACGGCCCCCGTGTGGAACTCCAGACTCGTGACCGGGAGCGCCTGGCCGTTGCGGCCCTTGCTCACCTCGTGCAGGGCGATTCTCATGCGCGGACCTCCTGCCCGGTCGCGGCGAGCTCCGGGTGGTCGGAGAGCAGCTCGTCGACCTCACGCCACGACAGCCCGGCGATGCTCAGGACCGCGCGCACGGCGAGGTCGCCCGTGGCGGGGTCGGCGGCCTCGGTGCGCGAGACGACGGTGCGGGCGATCTCTTCGATGAGCCGCGCCAGCGTCGGTCCGCTCAGGTCGGTGCGGAAGCTGCCGGCGTCCTGCCCCGACCGCACCAGGGCCGCCAGGGTGTCGCGAAGCGGGGAGAGCGCCGCGGCCGTGTGGGTGACGTGCGCCTCGTCGAGGGCGAGGGCCGCGGCGACCTGCACGTGCACGGCCTCCCGCCACAGCAGGGAGGCGAGGCGGGCGAGGGCGACGCGGGGGTCGGCGTCGTCGACCGAGGCGGCGATGGCGTTGAAGCGCTGCGCGCCGCTGGAGACGAGTTCGCGGATCAGTGCCTCGCGGTCGTCGAAGTGGCCGTAGAGCGTGCGGCGCGACAGGCCGGCGCTGCGGGCGATGGCGTCGATCGAGGCGTGCGGGTCCAGGGCGAGGGCGGCGCGGGCGGCGGCGAGGATGCCGGCGCGGTTCTCCACGGCGTCGCGGCGGGGGGCACGGGTGGTCATGCATCCAGGATACTTTTCATGCACAAGGTTGTGCAAGATAGTTCTCGGATTGCTGGTCACTACGGCCGCGCTGACATGTCGGTCCTTCCCATTTCAACTGTGTTATGTTACGCGTTGCGCTCGGGCGCGGATTCAGGGGGGCCCTGTGGATCGGAGCGAATCCGACGGCAGCGGTGTCCGAGGAGGCGGGGGGAACCGCCATGACGGAGAGGGGTGCGGTGTGCCTGGGATGGACAGTCCGCTGGAGCGGCGGACGATGAGCGACGACGTGTACGACCGATTGCGCGAAGCGATCGTGACGGGCGAGCTGCGACCGGGGGAGCGGCTGCGGGATCACGAGCTCGCCGACGCTCTCGGGACCTCGAAGACGCCCGTGCGGCATGCGCTCGACCGCCTTGCCGAGCTGGGCCTCGTGGACATGCAGCGCAATCGCTTCACCCGGGTCGCTCCGATCGACCTCGACGACGTGCGCGACGCGATCGCCCTGTTCGGCGACGTCTGGATCGGCTCGGTGCGACACGCCACCCCGCTCATGGGCGACGACGACGTGACCTATCTGTCGGAGCTGCTGGAGGACATGACGTCTGCCGTCGATGCGTCCGACGTCGCCGCGTTCAGCGCCGCCCTGCGCACGATCGCGGTGGCGTACGCGCGCATCGAGGGAAACGCCACGCGCTCGAACGTGATCGAGTTCCTCGGCCCGCAGATCCGTCGCTTCAGCGCGCAGGCGAGGGGCGACTTCGATTTCGCGGCACTCCGCTCGGCCACCGCCGGGATCGGTCTCGCCATGACGCAGCGCGACGCGGTCGGCACGCGCGCCGCTCTCATCACCCTGTTCGACACCGTGCTCCCGGCGGTCATCGACCGCGCCGAGGAGCGCAGCCGCCACGTGGACGTGCCGCCGGCCGACGCCTGACACGACGAAGGGGCGCTCCGCGTGGAGCGCCCCTTCGCCGTGACCGTGCTCAGTCGGTGCCGGAGTCGAAGGCCGCGCGCTCCGATGCCGTGTCCACCGCATCGGCCAGCGTCTCGTCGGCCTCGGAGACCGAACCCTCGACGGCGCCCGTGATCTCGGCGGACTCGCCCGCGGTCACGCGACCGACGAGCTCGCCCGTGGCGCCGCCGACGAGGCCGAGTCCCGCGTACTGCTCGAGGCGTGCGCGCGAGTCGGCGATGTCGAGGTTGCGCATCGTGAGCTGACCGATGCGGTCGACCGGACCGAACGCGGCGTCGCCGACGCGCTCCATCGACAGCTTCTCCGGGCCGTACGACAGGTTCGGCGACACCGTGTCGAGGATCGTCCAGTCGTCGCCGCGGCGCAGGCGGATCGTGACCGTGCCGGAGATCGTCGAGCCGACCCAGCGCTGGATGGACTCGCGCAGCATGAGCGACTGCGGCTCGAGCCAGCGGCCCTCGTACATGAGGCGGCCGAGGCGGCGGCCCTGCTCGTGGTAGGTCGCGAGGGTGTCCTCGTTGAGGATGCCGTTGACCAGGCGCTCGTACGCGATGAAGAGCAGCGCCATGGCCGGGGCCTCGTAGATGCCGCGCGACTTCGCCTCGATGATGCGGTTCTCGATCTGGTCGCTCATGCCCAGGCCGTGACGTCCGCCGATCGCGTTCGCCTCCACCACGAGCGCCACCGGGTCGGCGAACTCGACGCCGTTGATCGCGACGGGACGGCCGCCCTCGAACGTGACCGACACGTCCTCGGACTCGATCGCGACGGACGGGTCCCAGAACTTCACGCCCATGATCGGGTCGACGGTCTCCAGCGACACGTCCAGGTGCTCCAGCGTCTTCGCCTCGTGCGTCGCGCCCCAGATGTTCGCGTCGGTCGAGTACGCCTTCTCGGCGGAGTCGCGGTACGGGAAGTCGTGGGCGACGAGCCAGTCGCTCATCTCCTTGCGTCCGCCGAGCTCGGTCACGAAGTCGGCGTCGAGCCACGGCTTGTAGATGCGCAGACGCGGGTTGGCCAGCAGGCCGTAGCGGTAGAACCGCTCGATGTCGTTGCCCTTGTAGGTGGAGCCGTCGCCCCAGATGTCGACGCCGTCCTCGCGCATCGCGCGCACCAGGAGCGTGCCCGTCACGGCGCGGCCCAGGGGCGTGGTGTTGAAGTAGGTCTTGCCGCCGGAGCGGATGTGGAACGCGCCGCACGACAGCGCGACGAAGCCCTCCTCGACCAGCGCGGTCTTGCAGTCGATCAGCCGGGAGGCCTCGGCGCCGTACTCCAGCGCGCGGCCGGGGATCGATGCGATGTCGTCTTCGTCGTACTGCCCCAGGTCGCCCGTGTAGGTGAACGGCACCGCACCCTTGTCGCGCATCCAGGCGACGGCGACGGAGGTGTCGAGTCCTCCGGAGAAGGCGATGCCGACGCGCTCGCCGACGGGCAGGGACTGGAGGACCTTGGACATGCCTTCCAGTCTATCGGCGGGCGGCGTGTCGCCTTTCCGTGCGTCAGATCAGGCGTATCTGCACACCGAGTGCCGCCCGCCAGTCCCAGCGCCCGCCCGCGCGTGACGTCGAGCGCATCGCCGTGCGCCGGGTTCTGGTCGTGGACGGCCACGCCGGGGCTTGGCGTCCGAAGTCGTCTTCCCGTGCCAGAGTGGGGCCGGAGGTGCGTATGGGTGGAGCGATCCTGTGGGGAGCCGTCGCCGCGGCGCCGCTGTTCGTCGGTGCGGTTCTGGCCCTGCTGCGCACCTGGCCGCCGCGCTGGCTCGGCATCGTGCTTGGCTTCGGTGCGGGCGCCCTCATGGCCTCCATCGCGTTCGAGCTGTGGGAGGAGGGGCTGGACCGCGGCGGACCGCTCCCTCTCGTGGCCGGTGTCGCGCTCGGCGCCCTCAGCTACTACGTCGCCGCCCGCATCCTCGACGCCCGCGCCGCCCGCACGAAGGGGCAGGCCGGGGGCGGGCAGCTCGCCGTCGGCGCTCTGCTGGACGGCATTCCCGAGCAGCTCGTGCTCGGCATCGGTCTGGCCTCGGGGGAGCCTGTGAGCATCGCGCTCGTGGTCGCCATCCTGGTGTCGAACCTGCCGGAGTCAATCGGGTCCGCCGCCGACCTGCTCGACGGCGGGATGGCGAAGTCGCGCGTGCTGCTGCTGTGGCTGGGGGTCGCGGTGGCGTGCGCCGCCGCCACGGTCGCCGGGTTCGCCCTCGCCAGTGTGACCGGCGATGTCTTCCGCTCCGGGGCGAGCGGCTTCGCGGCCGGCGCGCTGCTGGTCATGCTCGTCGACTCGATGGTGCCCGAGGCGCAGTCCAAGGCCAAGGAGTCGACGGGGCTCGCGACCGTGCTCGGCTTCGCGCTCGCCGCGGGGCTCGCCTTCGCGTCCTGACGCGGGGTCAGACCTTCGGGGTGCGGCTGTCGCGCTGCACGCTGCGGCCCGACATCGTCTCGATGTGCAGCAGCAGGGCCAGGTCGCGGTCCTCTCCGGCCCACGGGTGCACGCGGGCCGAGATGCCGGCCGCATCCTCCTCGGGCGCGCGCGACAGGGTGCCGTGCATCAGCACGCTCCACGCCGTGGCGCCCAGCGGGTCGTGATAGTCGACCTCGAACGCGACCGCCGCCGGCACCGTCGTCACGGCGGCCAGCAGCCCCTCCGCCGAGGTGCGCAACAGGATGTCGCGGCCGGACAGGGCGTAATTGACCGGGTGGATGTGCACGCGGCCGTCGTGCAGGAAGCCGATGCGGCCGACCGTGGTGGTGGTCAGCAGTTCGTAGGACTGATCGGGCTCGAGCTCTCGGATCATGCGGATGCTCCCTCCGTCTGGCGCCAGTGTAGCCAGCGGCCGGTGGATGTTCGAGGGCCATCGCCCGGACCGGACGAGGCTCCTTCGTTCGGCCCGGCTTCGTTCAGCCCGGCCAGGCGCGCAACTCGGCCGTGAGCTGCGCGAAGTACTCGGGTGGACCGGCCTCGGCGAACCACAACCAGAGCTCCGCGGCATGGATCGGGAACCACGCCCGCACCGCCGCGGGGTCGGCGCCGTACCCCTCGATCAGCGCATCGGCCGAGCGGGGATCCTTGCGCGCGGCGCCCCATGCCGCGCGGGACAGCTCGCGCACCGGATCGCCCGCGTGCGCGGCCTCCCAGTCCACGACACCGGTGATGCGGCCGTCCGCCGCGAGCACGTTGCCGTCGGTCCAGTCCCCGTGGCAGAAGACGACGCCGGCCGAGGGCGGGATCGCCAGGGGAAGGGCAGGACCGTCGGCGGCGCGGTACCGGGCGATGATCGCGGCGTCGTCGGGCGCGGGCGGCAGGTCCTCCGGGGCGACGAGGTCGTGCAGCCGCCGGAGGAGGACGGCCGACGCCCGCAGTGCGGCGAGCCGCGTGTCCGCATCACCCTCGTCCAGTCGGGCGCCGGGCAGCTCGGTCATCAGGATCACTCCGGCGCGCTCCTCCACGACCTGTGGCACCGGCAGCCCCGAATCCGCGAGGGCACGCAGCGCGCGCACCTCGGTGTCGTGACGCGCCGGGTCGGACAACCGCTTCTCGACCAGCCGGCGCCCGTCGCGCTCGACCAGCCGCACCGTCCCGACCGCACCCTGCCGCATCCCGCCATCCTCGCAGCACCCCGACGGACGGCGGAGTGATCGGCCCGTATCCGCCGCAGGTGGCGGGTTACCCTCGGGTGCGGCCCGCACGATCCTGGGGGCATGCCACCGCGTCGGTGGCGAGGACAAAGGAGTTCTGATGACCGACACGCTCGCCCGTCCCCCGTTCGACCCCGAGCTGGAGGCGGCCCTCGCCCTGGTCGGCGACCAACTGCCCCCCACGCTCACCGCCGACATGATCCCGCTCCTGCGCGAGAGCCCCGTCAGCGGCGAGGACGAGATCTTCTCGGTGCTCTCGGAGCGCGGCTTCACCTGGCGCGACGTGTCGATCACCGGCCACGACGACGGAGAGATCGTGGTGTCGGTGATCGAGAAGCAGGGCCGCACCGGCACCGGGCCCGGCTTCTTCCACACCCACGGCGGCGGCATGATCATCGGGAACCGCTGGCTCGGCGTGGTCGGCTTCCTGGACTGGGCCGAGCGTTACAACGGCGTCATCGTGACCGTCGAGTACCGGCTGGCCCCCGAGTTCCCGGATCCCTACCCGGTGGAGGACTGCTACGCGGGGCTGCGCTGGGCGGCCGACCACGCGGACGAGCTCGGCATCGACCCGACCCGCCTGCTGATCGGCGGAGGCAGCGCCGGCGGAGGCCTGGCGGCCGGCACGGCGCTCCTCGCCCGAGACCGGCGCGGCCCCGAGCTGATCGGGCAGCTGCTGATCTACCCGATGCTCGACGACCGCGACGCCACCGTCTCGACGCGGCAGATCGACGGCATCGGGGTGTGGGACCGCGGCTCCAACCTCACCGGATGGACGGCGCTCCTGGGTGACCGCCGGGGCGGCGACGACGTCTCGATCTACGCGGCACCGGCCAGGGCCACCGACCTCAGCGGTCTCCCGCCCGCGTTCATCGACTGCGGCAGCGCGGAGGTCTTCCGCGACGAGGACGTCGCCTACGCCACGAAGCTCTGGGAAGCGGGCGTGCACGCCGAGCTGCACGTCTGGGCCGGGGGCTTCCACGGCTTCGACATGTTCGCCCCGCACGCCGCCGTCGCGCAGGCCATGCTGGCCGCCCGCGACAACTGGGTGAACCGCCTGCTCGCCTGAGCCCCTGCTCGACCCGCTCCCGTCGCCCGTTCCGTCGCCCGCCAGCGCCGGGAGCGAGGAGACGGCGACGGGAGCGGCCGCAGTAGGGTGGAACCCCCGCGCGATGGAGCCCGACATGCAAGATCTGCTGGGGCGGATCACCGCCCTCGATCCCGATGCCAGCGAGACTCTGAAGGTCGTGACGTACTTCGACGCGCTGGTCTCCCGCTCCGTCGGCGTGGAAAGCATGCTCAGGGGTGCGGCCGTGCTCAGCGGCGCGACGGTCGGCCAGAGGGATGGTGCGCAGGTCGTGCGCGTCCGCGCCGACGGCGTCCGCATCGATCCCGTCGTGCTGTCCTCGACCTGGCCGACGCGCGAGAGCGGCCCGGACGCGGTGGTCTGGATCGAGCGGGAGGGTGAGCCGCACACGAACGACGCGATGATCCTGGAACGCCTCGCTCTCGCGCTCGGCATCATCCGCGCTCGGCGACGGGTCGGCGAGGACGGCGCCGTCGAGCTCGCCATCAGCTCCTACGCGGCCGTCGACGAGCGGGCGGCGGTGCTGCCCCGACTGCGTCTCGCCCCGGGAGCACTGCGGGTGGTGGCGTCGCCGCCCGATCCGTCGCCGTCGCCCGCGCACCCGTCGGCGATCGTCGCCACTCGCCACGGCCTCACGCGCGCGACGATTCTCCCCGCCGACGTCGAGCCGGCGTCCGCATGGGAGGCCTCCGGGGCGGTGCGGCTCGGTGCGGGCACGGTCGCGCGTGCAGAGAACCTGCCTTCGTCCTGGTCGGCGGCGCTCGTGGCCGTCCGGCTGACCAGCGATGAGCGACCGTTCGTCGACGCGACCGACCTGGGCGCCCTGCTCCTGGTCGCGCAGACCGCGGACGGCGATTCCCGGCATCCCGACGTGGTGGCCCTCAGCCGCATCGACGCCCGCAATCGCGAACTGCTCGATGCGGTCGTGGACGAGCACAGCGTGCGCGCCGCTGCCGTGCGTCTGGGACGGCATCACTCGAGCGTGCAGGAGCGGCTCACGGCACTGATCGAGACCCTGGGCTACGATCCCCGTACTCCGCTCGGGCAGGCTCGATACGTGGCGGCGCGAATGCTGCTCGCCCTCGGGGACTGAGGTCACTCGAAATATTCGTATTCTGCAATAAAGATCAATAAAGATGGAGATCGCCCAGGTGCAGCCCGCGTTCAACCCTTTCCGACCCGGAGCCGGGCGGTCTCATCATGTACGGCCTCCGCGGAGTGGGAAAAACCGTCCTCCTCAATGAGTTACAGCAGCTGGTCGGCCGCGCCGGATGGGTGACGGTCCAGCTCGATGCCAGGCCGGGTCAGTCCGGGCGGCTGGCCGTTCGTCAATCGCTCGGACGAGGCATCGCCATGGCAGGACGGCAGATGGCTCGATTCCGTTCCGCCGTCGAGGAGGTCAAGACGGCGATCTCGACGATCTCGGCGTTCTCGTCCACCGTCGCGGGCGTGTCGATGAACCTCGGCGTGGACCGCTCCGACCATCGTGCGAACTCCGGGCTCCTCGAAGTCGATCTCGAAGAACTCGTGGCCGACCTGGCTGAGCCGCTGAGGAAGAACAACAGTGCGTTGGCGATCTTCGTCGACGAGATGCAGGACCTGGATGTCGATCTGCTGACGGCGCTCCTCGCCGTTCAGCATCGCGCAGTGCAGTCGGATTGGCCTTTCTTCATCATCGGAGCGGGACTGTCGACGCTTCGCCGCACGCTCGCGGAGGCCCGCTCCTACGCGGAGCGGTTCACGATCCGCGAGGTCGGGGCGCTGCCGGACGAAGAAGCGAGAGCCGCGGTCAGAATCCCAGCGACGGCGCTGGGAGCGAAGATCTCCGATGATGCGTTGGAGGCGATCCTCGGCGAGGCGCAGGGGTACCCGTTCTTCCTTCAGACGTTCGGGAAAGCCGTCTGGGACATCGCCCCCGATCGGAACATCGATCGTGACATCGCCGTCGCGGGAATCGCCGAAGGCAACGCCGATCTCGATCAGAGCTTCTTCCCGGCTCGGTGGGATCGCACGACTCCCGGTGAGCGGCAGTACTTGCGCGCGATGGTGGACGTGGGAGGGGGAGACATGGCGAGCACGTCGGCGATCGCGGAGCAGCTCGGAACCGCGGCGACGTCCTTGAGTCCCGTTCGGCAGTCTCTCATCGAGAAGGGGATCATCTATGCCGAACGTCGGGGGTACGTCAGCTTCACGGTGCCCAACATGGACAGGTTCATCCGGCGCCAGGCGGACACCGACGAGTAGGCAGCGCGACTGACTGAGGTCACTCGAAGCCGGGGTAGTCCTGCAGCTTCTCCTGGAACTCGGCACGGTCGGCCTCGCTCAGCACGGCGCTCGCGATCACCACGAGCTGCAGGCCCTCCAGTGGCTCGCCGGTGCGGGCGCTCTGCGCCTCCCGCGAGGTGCGGAAACCGCCGTCGACGTCGTTCGACAGGTCGTAGATGTTGGCGTAGAACCGCAGCGGATCCGGGTAGTTCTCGGTGTAGTACTCCCAGGTGGTCTGCGTGCGCGGGTCGTCGCTGCCGTAGAGCTTCGCGATCATCGACGGGTCGATGCCCGAGTTCGCCGGGTCGTTGAACGCGTACAGATCCCACAGCCCGTGGTCGAGCACGACCTCGTTCACCACGCGCATGACCTCGAGCTTGCGGTCGTAGTCCTGCACCGGCTCGTTCGTCGCCCACGCGGCCGTCGTGAACTCGTACAGCATCGACTCGCCGCCGTAGCCGTTGCGCTCCGGCCGCAGGTCTTCCGCGCCCACCGGCGTCCACGTGTAGCCGAACTCGTCCGTGAGCCGGGCGCGCACATCCGCGAACAGCTCGTCGGCCGTGGCCCGCACCTCCTCCAGCGACTGCTGCGACAGCGCCTGCTGGGGGTCGGTGCCCTTGATGCCCGGATACCCCTCCGCGTGCCGCTGCTCCGCGGTCTTCACGCCCTCGTAGTCGCCCGAGGCGGACGTGCGCAGGGCGCTCAGTGCGCCGACGGTCGCCACGTTCAGCAGCACCGTCACCACCAGGGCGATCGCGCCGAGCCGTCGTGCACCCGGGGAGAACAGCGCCGCGACCACGACGCCGAGCACCACCAGCTGCAGGGCGAGGAACGTGACCCCGTACAGCAGGTCGGTGCCGCCGGCGGCCAGCACCCCGAGCAGGGTCAGGGAGAACAGGATCGCCGCGACGAGGGCGATCCAGCCGAACGCGGAGCCCGGGGTGCGCTTCTCGTCGACCGGTGCCGCGGGCAGCGGCGGAGGTGTGAGGTCGGGCTGTCGCCGCTTGGCCCCCGCATACCCGCCGGGGGGTGGGACGGGCGGCGCGCCCTCGGCCCCGCCCACGTAGCGGGCGCGCTGACGCTCGTTGTCGCTCACCATGGCTTGTCCGTTCCCGAGCCGCCCGGATCGTCGCCCTGCTGCTGGTCGCGCTCCTGCGTGCCCTGGTTGAGCTTGTCCTGGAGGTCTTGCAGCTTGTCGTCGGACGGCTGCGGCTGCTCCTCCTGCTCCTGCTCCTCAGGCTCCTGCGGCTGCTGCTCCTGTTCCTGCTCCTGCTGCTTCTGCTTGAGCCGGTCCTCCGCGCCGTCGAGGGTGTCGGACATGTCGCGCTGCGGGTCGGGCGACTGCTGCTGCGCCTCCTCGCTGCGGCACTCCTCCGGCGTCTCCACCGTGAGCGTGAGGGCCTCGCCGTAGAGCTCCGCGGCCGCGGCACCGTCGCCGTCCGCCCTGGCCGCATCGCCCATCCGCTCCACGACCAGCGCGAGGTTGATGCGCACCGCGCAAACCTCCAGTCCGGTGGCGAGGTCGAGCGCCCGCTCCAGCTCCGCTCTGGCCGCCGGCAGCTCCTCCGCACCGGCGAGGGCGGTGCCGATGTTGTACGGCGCCTTGTACGGCTCGAACCAGTTCAGGAACTCCTGGCCGCGGGCGGCGGACTCCGACCCGGCGAAGTCGTCGACCACGTACGACGTGATCGACTGGTGCGCGAACGCGTACATGCTCAGGATCTTGCCCACCACGAGCAGTGCGGCGAGAGTGAGCGGCAGCGTGCCGATGGCCACCCAGCGGCGGATGCGGCGGCGGCGTCGGTGGGACCGCAGCAGCGCGGCCGCCGTGTCGTCGTGCGCGGTCATGCGCCGCCTCCGTCTCTCGCGGGTGCGCGGTCGACGGACTCGCGGCGGCGGGCGGGTGCGAGTCCCCGAAGCCGCGCGATGAGCGTGGTCGCCCGCAGCAGCTCGACCCCGAGGAGCGCGAGCAGCACGAGCGCCGCGATCCAGTACAGCTCTGTGACGTTGCCGACCTCGCCCGATTCGGCGTAGCTGGTCGTGGTCGACGGCGCCTCCGGCAGCACGGGCTCGGTGTCGGCGGTGCGGTGCTGGTACTCCACGCCCAGCTGCTCGGCGACGGTCTGCAGGTTCTGCTCGTCGATCACCGACAGCGCGTCCGAGCCCTCGTACTGGATGTACTCGCCCTCGCCGCCGCTCACGCCACCGCTCGTCACCCGCATCGGACCGCCCTCAGCGGTGCCGTAGCCGAACACCGCCCCCGCATCCGTGTACTTCGCGCTCTTGTCGAACGACTCGGGCGTGGTGCCCGTGGTCTGCTCGCCGTCGCCGAGGTAGAACACCATGCGCGACCGGTCCGGCGAGGCCTCGGCGGCGGAGCGCAGCGTGTCCTCCAGCAGCCCGGCGGCGACCCCGATCGAGCTGCCGCGCGACTGGCTGGTGACCTCGGGGCGCAGCACGTCGAGCGAACCGATCAGCGCGGTGGTGTCGGTGGTCAGCGGCATCCGCAGCTGGGCGGACGCGTCGGAGGTGATCATCGCGAACCGTGCCCCCGGGTACTGCGCGACCAGCTCGCGCACGTCGGCGCGCACCCCGTCGAGCCGCGGAGAGCCCTCGTCCCAGTCCTCCGCGACGATGCTGGCGGTGGTGTCGACCACCAGCACGACGTCGGTGTCGGTCGCGAGGGCCTGGGTCGCGCCGCCGGGGATGCCAGGGCGCAGCAGCATCGCGAAGCACGCGAGCACCATCAGCAGTCGCAGGACCCACAGCGAGCGGTGCGCGGCGATCGCACGGCGGTCGGTCACGCGCTCGCCGCCGGCCCGGGGTGCGCGCACCAGCATCCACACCGCGGCGGCGGCCACGGCACCGCACAGCAGCACCACGAGGATCAGGGGGAGGACGGGCTGGAAGATCACAGTCGCACCCTCCACGCCAGCAGCACGAAGCCGAGCGCCACGACCGACAGCACCGCGATCCACAGGTTCGGGGCGTCGGTCCACACCACCTGCGCCTCACCGCGCAGCGCCGTCGCGTCCTGCTCCTGCACCTGGTCGACGATGTCCGACACGGTCGTGGTGTCGCGCAGACCGAAGGCCGCGCCGCCGGTGGCCTCGGCGGCGGCGGTCAGCTCGGCGCTCACCGCGGCGTCCTTGCCCTCGACCGGGTTGATCGCGAAAACCCGCACGCCGTTCGACGCGGCGTACGCCGCCGCCTCCTGCAGCGTCACGATCGAGGCGCCGTTCACCTCGTTGTCCGTCGCGAAGATCACCGACCGCGACCGGTCGTCGTCGGGATGGTCGAAGCCCATCGCGCACGCCGCCAGGCCGTCGCCGATCAGCGAGGCGCCGTCGCCGTTGAGGGTCCCGACCCAGTGCTCGGGGATGCGGTCGACGTAGTCGAAGCTCGACACCATGCTCGTCAGGTGCTCGCGGATGAAGTCGTAGTCGTCGGTCAGGGGGAAGATCTGCACGGGCGAGCTGTTGAAGATCGTCAGCCCGATGCGCTCGCCCTCGAAGCCGTCCAGCAGCTCCTCGAACACCGACAGCACCTCGACGTCGACCTCGCTCATCGACCCCGACACGTCGAGACACAGCATGATGTCGCGGCTGCTGTTGACCGGCTGGATGGTCTGCGCGGCCATGGGTCGTGCGGCCACCACGCCGGCCACGAGCGCCGCGACCGCGCCGAGCGCCAGGATCCCCGACAGCGCCAGCACCCGCCGTGACAGCGCCTGGCGGAACGACGGCAGCGTGCGCAGCCGTTCGGCTCGCGCGACCCGCGCGGTGTCACCGGCCGCACGACCGCCCCGCCGCCGCAACCCCAGCACGAGCCCGACCGCGACCGCCACCACCACGACGGCCGCGGCGAGGATCAACATCCACACGTTCGCTAGTGCCATGCGCGCACCACCGTCCTGGCGGCCGCGGCCCCCGCCACGGGGTCGATCGCCGGACCCTGCCGGAAGATGCTCGGGTAGTAGTGCCGGCCCATCGCGTCGATCAGGGCCGGGTTCACGCCACGGGCGACCAGGTCGTCGAGCGCGAGCACGGGCGCCTCCAGGCCGCTGTACTCGTTCACGAACGCGCGCACCACGCGGCTGAGCTCAAGGTTCGCCTGCCGCGCCGACAGCCGGCGCCCGAGGTAGTCGTTCTCCACGGCCTGGATGCGGTCGAGGTACTCCGTGCGCAGCACCGACAGCACGTCGAGCGTCGAGGGCGTCGCGCCCGTGGCGGCCGGGGCCGGGGTGCGCGGGGGTCGCGTGAGCACGATCAGCAGCCACGCGCCGAGCACCAGCAGCGCCAGGATGCCGAGCGCGAGCAGCATCCAGCCCCAGCCGTACTGCGCCGGCGGGTAGAGCTCGTCAGAGCCGGGCATTCGACCTCCGGTTCAGCAGCCGCAGCAGCTGCGGCACGGCGTCGTCCTGTCCGTCGAGGGCGGCGTGGCTGATCTCCATGCGGGTGAGGAGGTCGGCGAGGCGGGCGGCGTCGGCATCGCGCTGCGCCGTGAGCTCCTGCACGATGCCGCGGTCGCCCTGCACGAAGTCGGGCACCTGCCACCGGCTGTCCACGTCGACGCGCAGCCGCCCGGTGCGGTGGTCGAGCACGGGGTCGGCGTCGCGCAGCGTGAGCCACAGCACGTCGTGCTGCACGCGCAGCCTCCGCAGCAGTCGCTCGGTCTCGGAGGTGACCGGGGCCTCGTCGGTGAGCACGACCACGATCATGCGGCGGGCGACGGTGCGGGTGACGAACGACAGCAGCGCGTCGCGGTCGCTCGGGGCCGCCGCGTCGTCCACCGCGCGATCGAGTGTGCGCAGGGCGTGCTCGAGGGCGCCCTCGCTGCGACCGGGAGCCAGGCGGCGCACCCTGGACGCATCGCCGTAGACCACGGTGAAGTCATCGCCGTGGCGCAGCGTGAGCACGCCGAGGGCCCCGGTGGCCAGGATCGCGAGCTCCTTCTTCGAGCGCTCGTCGGCGGCCAGGGCGGCCATCGAGCGACCGGTGTCCACCACGAACATCACGGTGTGCATGCGCGTGGCCCGCGACCGCTTCACCAGCGGCGTGCCCAGCCGGGCGGTCGCGCGCCAGTCGATGTCGCGCACCTGATCGCCGTACTCGTACTTGCGCAGGTCCTCGAAGTCGAGGCTCCGTCCGTGCAGCAGCGACGCGTAGGCGCCGTCGAGCGCGTGCAGGGATTTGCGCGACGAGTGGATGAAGAGCTTGCTCTTCACCTGGGTGATCAGGCTGGCCATGGCGGTGCGTCAGGGCGTGGGGACCGAGGCGAAGATCTGGTCGATGATCTCCTCGCTGCGGATGCCCTCGGCGTCGGCCTCGAACGTCAGCAGCACGCGGTGGCGCAGCACGAGGTGCCGGAGGGCGCGGATGTCCTCCGGCAGCACGTGCGCGCGTCCGTTCAGGAGGGCGAGGGCCCGCGACGCCTGCAGGAACGCGATGCTCGCGCGGGGGCTGGCGCCGTACTTGATGTAGCGGGCGCGCTCCTCGCCGATGTACGGCGCCGGATTCCGGGTGACGTAGGCGAGCGACACGATGTAGTTGCGGATCGCGGGGTCGACGTAGATGCGGCTCGCGACGTCTTGCAGCAGGTGCACGTCGTCGAGCGTGACGGCGCTGGACACGTGCCGGTCGGGGTCGAGCACGCCGGAGTCGATGCGGCTGAGGATCTCGAACTCGTCGGCGGGGCTCGGGTACTCGACGATCTCCTTCAGCAGGAACCGGTCCATCTGCGCCTCGGGCAGCTCGTAGGTGCCCTCCTGCTCGATGGGGTTCTGCGTCGCGATCACCAGGAACGGCTTCGGCAGCGGGTGGATCTCGCCGCCGATCGTGGTCTGGTGCTCCTGCATCGCCTCGAGCATCGCGCTCTGGGTCTTGGCGCTGGAGCGGTTGATCTCGTCGAGCAGCACGAAGTTGGCGTGCACGGGGCCGAGCACGGTGCGGAACGTGCCGGTCGCGGCGTCGTAGATCTGGTTGCCCGTGATGTCGCTGGGCAGCAGGTCGGGCGTGCACTGGATGCGCTTGAACTGCGCCTTCACGGTGTCGGCCAGGGTGCTCGCGGCGGTGGTCTTCGCGAGACCCGGCACGCTCTCCAGCAGGATGTGGCCGCCCGCGATGAGCGAGACGAGCAGGCTGGTGCGCAGGCGCTCCTGGCCGACCATCTTCGCCGAGTACGCGTCGGAGATGGTCTTCAGCACGCCGGTGGCGCGGGCCATCTCGGCCTCGGTGGGTGCGGGCTTCTCGCCGGGCGCGGGCGTCGGAGCCGGGGTGGCGGCGGGCGAGGTCGCGGCGGAGGGAGCGGGCGGGGGCGGGGGTGCGGAGATCGTCGGCGGAGTCTGCGCGTCGGGCTCGGTCATCGGTCGGTTCGTCTCCCTCGTTCACACGCGGGACCACGTCGTGCCCCTCCGCCGACCAGCGTAATCGCAACGACGGGACGCGCGCCCGCCGAACAGGGCGGCGTCGGCCTCGGGGAACCCGCGGATCAGCGGGCGCGGCGCCAGCGCAGGCGCGTGATGAGCACCCCGAGCAGGCACAGGGCGCCACCGACGAACATGAGCGGCGTCGGCACCTCGCCCAGGATCATCCACGACATCAGGATCGCGAGCGCCGGGACGACGTAGGTCGTGGCGGAGGTCTTGCCCGCGGTACTGCGCTGCAGCACGTACGCCCAGGTGGTGAACGCGATCGCCGTGGGGAACACGCCCAGGTACACCACCCACAGGGTCGCGTCGAGGGGCGCGGACTGCACGTCGGCCACGAGCGGACCGATCCACGGCAGCAGGGCGACCGTGCCCGCGGCCGCGCCGAGCCACGTGAGCGTGGTCGCGTCGGCACCCCCGCTCAGCAGGTGCTTCTGCAGCAGCGTGCATCCGGCGTACATGACCGCGGCCAGCAGAGCGAGCAGGAGCCCGGTGATGTCCGGACCGGTGCTGCTCGTGGAGTTCATGCCGATCAGCACCACGCCGAGGAACGCGATGGGTGCGCCGATGATCAGCGGGCGAGGAAAGCCCTCCCGCAGGAACAGTCCGCTGAACACCACCACCATGAGCGGAGCCAGATTGACCACCATCGCCGCCGTCCCCGCGTCGAGCGTGCGCTCCGCGCTGTTCAGGGCCAGGTTGTACACGCAGAACCAGCCGACGCCCCACAGCACGATGAGCAGCCACTGCCGCCGGTCGGGGAGGCGGATGCCGTGGCGGAGCGCGATCACCGTCAGCGCGAGCGTGCCGACGGCCATGCGCAGCAGCGCGAGCGCACCGGGGTCGTAGTGCGGGCCCGCTCCGCGGATGCCGATGAACGCCGAGGCCCAGAGCACCACCGTGACCACGGCGGCGAGGAGGACGAGCACGCCCTGACGGCGGTCGGGCGCGCGCTGCTCGACCGTGGGCTCTGGCGTGGGGGTGTGCGGCACCGTCCGATCCTCCCACCGGCCTCCGACAGCGGGCGATCCTCGGGAGCGACAGCCGTCGTCGCTTTCCCGCCAGGCCGCCGGTGGGGCACTGCTAACGTCGAAGAGCAGCCACTGTCCGGGCAGGTCGAGCGTTCCGCTCCCCCCGGAGAAGGACTGTCCTCCTCACCCGGATACGGCTGCGCCCGATACATGACGACGAGTGTGAGGACCATACGTGACGAACAGTGAACGAGTAGCGATCATCGGTGCCGGCCCCTCGGGGATGGCACAGCTGCGGGCCTTCGAGTCCGCGGCCCGTGCGGGGGCGGACATCCCCGACCTGGTCTGCTTCGAGAAGCAGGCCGACTGGGGCGGCCAGTGGAACTACACCTGGCGCACCGGACTGGACGAGTTCGGCGAGCCCGTGCACTCCAGCATGTACCGCAACCTGTGGTCGAACGGCCCGAAGGAGGCGCTGGAGTTCGCCGACTACACCTTCGACGAGCACTTCGGCCGTCCGATCTCGTCGTATCCGCCGCGCCCCGTGCTGTGGGACTACATCGCCGGACGCCTCGCGAAGACGCGGGTGCGCGACCTGATCCGCTTCCAGACCGCCGTGCGCTGGGTGGAGTTCGACGACGAGCGCGAGGTGTTCACGCTCACCAGCGAGCACCTGCCCACGGGAGCGACGACCACGGAGGAGTTCGACCGCGTTGTCGTGGCCAGCGGGCACTTCTCCTTCCCGAACGTGCCGCACGTCGACGGCATCGAGACCTTCCCCGGATCGATCTCGCACGCGCACGACTTCCGCGGTGCCGAAGCGCTGGCCGGCCGCGACGTGCTCGTGATCGGTTCGAGCTACTCCGCGGAGGACATCGGCAGCCAGGCGTTCAAGATGGGCGCCCGCTCCGTCACCGCCAGCTACCGCTCCGCGCCGATGGGCTACGACTGGCCGGACGGCTTCGAGGAGCGTCCGGTCGTGCAACGGTTCGACGGCAGCGTGGCGCACTTCGCCGACGGCACCTCGAAGCGCGTGGATGCGGTGATCCTCTGCACCGGCTACCTGCACCGGTACCCCTTCCTCCCGGGCGACCTCGCACTGTCGTCGCCCAACAACGTCTACCCGGACGGGCTCTACCGCGGTGTGCTGTGGCAGCAGAACCCGCGGCTGGCGTACCTGGGCGCGCAGGACCAGTGGTTCACGTTCAACATGTTCGACGCGCAGGCGTGGTTCGTGCGCGACGTGATCCTCGGACGCATCGAGCTCCCCGACGAGGCGGAGCGGGCGGCCTCGATCGCGCAGTGGCGGGAGCGCTTCGACCGGATCGACTCGGCGGCGACCGAGATCCGCTTCCAGGCGGACTACATCCGTGACCTCCTGGAGTGCACCGACTATCCGGCGTTCGACCTCGACCGCGTCGTCGAGATCTTCCTGGCGTGGAAGCGCGACAAGAAGGCGGACATCATGGGGTACCGCGACCGCGTGTACGCCTCGGTCATGACGGGCACCCTCGCCGCCGTGCATCACACGCCCTGGCTGGAGGAGCTCGACGACTCGCTCGACCGCTACCTCGATGTGGACCCGGATGCCCGTGGCGCGGCGCTGCTCACCGGCGACGCGGCGGCGGACGACGACGAGCGCGAGGCGCTGCTGCCCGCCTGATCGGATTCGTCGGGGTGCTCTCGCGACGATCAGCCCCCTGGGCGGCGCGAGAGCACCTCGTCGGGTGCCGTCCTTGGCGGGGTAAAGGGCGGAGCCCGACGCCACCGTCCGCTGCACCCAACGGTTCGGTGGCGACAGGGGTAGCGTGACACCGGGTCACGCGCTCCACAAGATCAGCGGCGGGCGATCACCCGGGTGATGTCCGCTTTCGTCGACGTCGGTGTTACACCGCAGACTGCTGGTGTTACACTTGACGCATGCCGACCAAGCACCCGCGGACCAACATCACGCACACGCCGCAGGTCGCCCGCGCCCTTGACGTGGCACGACGGCGGTGGCCGGAGGAGGAGCGCGACAGTGCCCTGATCCTCCTCCTTCTCGAGGAGGGCGCCCGCGCTGTCGAAGAGCACGCGGATGAGGGTGATGCCCGGCGGGCGCAGCGACTCCGTTCTCTCGCCGGACGGTACTCGGGTGTCTACGGCGACGATTACCTGGAGCGCGTCCGCGAAGGCTGGGACGAGTGATCGTCGTCGACGCGGGTGTGCTCATCGGTCTGCTCGACGACCGCGACGCGCACCACCGGGCGGCACTGGAGATGCTCGAGCGCACGCCGCCGCCGTACCTGGTGCATCCGCTCACGCTCGCCGAAGTGCTGATCGGGCCGGCCAGGGTCGGTCGCGAGGCTCAGGCCTGGGACGACCTGAAAGAGATCGGCGTCGAGGTCGCGGCCCTCGGCCCTGACGAGCCGCTGGCTCTTGCACGGTTGCGCGCCGAGCACCGGTTGACGATGCCGGACACGTGTGTGCTCGCCACGGCCGTGCATCACGGGTGCCGTCTCGCGACGTTCGATCGTCAGCTGGCCGGGGCCGCCGCGCGCAGCGGACGCGCGCTCGACTGACCGCGCCGTCACTGCGCGCGGACGACACCCCGTCGGCGGCCGACCCACACGACCAGTGCGGCGGTGGCGAGGATGATCGCGGCGATCAGCAGCACGTACAGCGCCACGGTCCCGTAGCCGCCCGGCTGGTGCGGGTTGAGGAACGGGTAGGGGTACCACCAGTGCTCGCCCGTCCCCGGGGAGACCACGAGGTTCGCGCGCACCAGGGTGTACACGACCCAGACGATCGGGAAGACCGCCGCGACCGCGACGGCGCTCCACCGCAGTGCGCGTCGACGCGGGGCGACCAGCACGTCGAGCAGCATCAGCAGGGGGATCACGACGTGCAGCACCTCGTTCGACCACGCGACCGTGGCACCCTGCGGCAGGGCGACGCCGCGCAGGAGGGTGTTGTAGACGACGCCGGTCACGATCATGTAGCTGCTCGCGCACATCAGCAGGACCGCGAGCCAGCGCGGCTCGGGGTCGGTCGTGTCGCGGTGGCGCAGCGCCCACACGGCCCCGGCGGCGAGGGCGACCGCCGCGAGCACGTTCGACTCGATCGTGAAGAAGCTGAAGAAGTTCGCGATCACGGTGGGGAGGTGGCCGCCCCACGCGGTGTCGGCGTCGCGCGCGATCTCCAGCGTGCGCAGGAGCTGGGCGACGATGGCCGCCACGGCGAGAGCCGATGCCGCGAGCCGCGCGTAGGGCCACCACCGTGTCATACCGACCTCCGTCGCACACTGTAGCGGCACGGAATCCTGCCCACCGCCACCCGGTGTCCGTTGCGTACGACAGGATGGGGCAGACGATGCGGAGGGGGTGGCTCGATGTCGTACGACCTCGAGGTGTACGGAAGGGTCTCGCTGACGGCGAAGGAACTCGCGAAGGTGGTGTCGTCGGTGCGGGGGCTGAAGGCCACGGTCGACCGGCGCTCGCAGACGATCTCCTCCATCGTGCACAAGCGCGGCCGTGCGGCGGCGTTCGAGCTCGACGGGCCCAATCTGCTGGAGCCGGAGGACATCCCGGAGGAGTGGACGGAGGCGGCCGGCTCCACGGTGCTCTACAGCATCCACGTGCCGTATGCCGTGCAGTCCGACGGAGGGTTCTCGTTCCGTGTCGACGAGCGCGATCTGGCGGCGGCGACGGCTTTCGCGGCGCGGCTGGCGGAGCGCATCGACGGCACGGTGATCGACTCGCAGACCGTCGAGCCGCGCGAACCAGAGCCCGCGCCGGAACCCGAGCCCCCGCGCCCGCGCTTCCTGCACCTCCGCTGGTATCGCCTGCTCGACGACCGGAACGACCAGGACCTCGCCGCGATCTATCTCCGCACCGCTCGCGAGTTCTTCCGGCCGGGGGTACCCTCGCGTTTCGGCACGCACGAACCATTCCAGGGGCGGTTCCCCCGCGACGACGACGCCCTGTTCGACACGATGTACCGCGAGTCCTGCTACATCGGCACCCTCATCCTGGCCGGCAAGCCGATCGAGCACGGGACCATCGACGGCTGGACCAACGACCTGAGCCGGCGCACGCAGACGATCGGGCTGAAGTTCGAGCTCGATCGGCTCGTGAAGCTCAAGGCTCTCGGCGCCGTCGAGTCGTTCGTGGTCGCCCTCGCCGAACGCACCGGCTCCTTCTTCGCTTTCGCCGAGGTCAGCACGAGGCAATACGGAACCGCTCAGCCGTCCATGGACGTGAAGCTCGACGACCCGTGGAGCGGGCTGCCGACCGACCCGCAGTGGCTCACCTGGTTCGGCCCGGAGTATGCCGAGCTCGTCGCGCCGCACCTCGACCCCGCGCGAACGACGGCCACGGCGCGGGGAACCCTGCTGCGCTGGACCGAGCACCCCGCCGAGGCGGAGGAGCTGCGCGCACTGAGCGGCGACCCCTGGATCCCCGCCGACTTCCGGGGCATGTTCGACCCCGCCGTCGACGAGCGATGCCGCAGGGCGGCCGCCGTCATGCCGGCGTCTCTGCGCTATCCCGCCGCGGGCTCGCCCCAGGCCCTGCGCATCGAGGCGCACTATGCGCGGGCGCGCGACGTGCAGGCCAGGGCGGGCGCGCGGCCGGGGGAGGGACGCCGATGACGCTCGAACAATCGGGTGCAGGTCCGTCGTCGACCGCGCGGGACTTCCTCTGGACGACGGGCGGCCCGTGGGTGTACGTCGGTCACGGCGAGCCAGATCGCGAGAAATGGATCCCCTCGTGGTTCTACGCGGAGCCAGGACGGGACGACGTGTGCGTGCGCACGCTGCGCGGATGGAAGATGCGGTCCTACGAAGGACTCATGAACGAGTTCGGTGCCGCTCTCCAGTTCTTCGACGGCTTCGGCGAGAACTGGCCGGCGCTGAGCGATTGCCTCCGCTCCCTGGACGAATGGCTGCCGGCGAGTGCCTACGTCCTCGTCGTCGAGCGCGCGGAAGAGGTGCTGGTCGACGATCCGCTCGACCTGGAAGCGTTCTTGCGGACGCTGCACTTCGCAGGTGGATCCTGGTCGGAGCCGGTGGACGGTCCTGCGGTCCACGCTCGGCCGCCGACCCCGTTCCATGCACTGCTGAACGTCAGTGACGCGCATCCGGAGGGCATCGACCGCTTCGTCCGCGTCGCAGCCGGCGCACGCACCGACATCCCCCTGCGTGAGGGCGGCACCCGATGACGACAGTGGTCTCCGAGGGGTGGCACTGACGCCCCCGGGTCCGGCGACGGCACGGCGGTACGTCAGGATGGGGAGACGCGCACGGGAGGGGATGCACGGTGTCGTACGACGTTGAGGTTTACGGGAAGCGCTCGCTGCGACCGCGTGACCTGGTCTCAGTGATCACGGAGGACGCCGCGCTCCGTGCCGACGTGACCGCGGAACCCGCGGGGATCTCGGCGGTGGTGCGCGCGCAGGGGGGCTCCCACTGCTTCCTCGTCGACGGACCGAGCCGCCGGGATCGCGAGGAGATGCCGGAGGGGCGGGCCGACCTCGCCGGGCGACGCGTGCACTACAGCATCTCCGTGGCGTACGACGAGGAGGTCGAGGCCAACACGGCCCTCGCCCTCGCGTTCGCGGCGCGGCTGGCCACACGGGTCGACGGCGTGGTGGTCGACGCGCAGACCGAGGATCCGCCCCCGCCCGCCGCACGTCCCGCGGAGCCTGAGCTGTTCCTGCACCTGGAGTGGTTCCGCGTCATCGACGAGCACAGTGCCGACTTCGCCGCGCACTACGTCGCGGCGGCCGAGGAGTTGTTCCCGCGGGCGCTGCCCCGGGCGTTCGGCCACTGGTCGCCGACGCTGAATTTCGCGAAGGAAGGCGCAGCGGGGTTCGACCGGTTCTACCGGGAGGAGTGCGCCACGGACCGGATGCGGATCGCCGGACGCAAGCCGCTGGAGTACGGGTACCTCGAGGAGTGGTCGCATCAGCAGATCGGGGAGCGCCAGCGTCTCGGGCTGGTGCTCGACGCGACGACACTGGTGAAGCCACGTCCGGCCGCGGCCGTCGAGGCGTTCTTCGTTGACCTGGCCGCGCGCTGCGGCAGCTTCTACGCGTGCGCGGACGTGCGGCCGTCGAGATACCAGCCGCCGGTGGCGGGCGCGAAGTGGGGCGAGTGGACCGGGCTCCCCGTCGAGGCGCCCTGGTTGAGCTGGTTCGCTCCCGACTACGCCGAACTCGTGCGCCCGCATCTCGTCGCCGGCGAGCTGCGTGAGTCCGCCAACGGCCTCCTCCACATCTCCCGCACGTCGCCGGCTCCGGAACCTTCGGAGGACCGGGATTCCTGGCTTCCCGAGGATTTCGTGCCGCTTCTCGGCGACCCCGACGATCGCAGGCTGGCGACGGCGACGGCGCGTGTGATGCCGGAGCGGCTCCGCTCGTCGAACCGCCTCGTACGGACGCGCTGAGCGTCCATCCCCACCGAAAGGCCAGCCATGCTGTCGGACTACAACCGCTCGGTCCTCGCGGAGATGACGCACGCGATGCAGCGGCTCGAGCGGGGCGAGTCGTCGCTGGTCGACGCGCAGTCGTCGCTGTCCGCGCGAGGGCCCCTGTTCGAGAACGACGGGTCGGGGATCCGCGATCTCGCCAGATCGATGACCGCCCGGATCGAGGACATCGCGGACCTCGACGGCGAGGATGGCCGCGACAGCGCGATCGAGTGCTTCGTGCGCTTCCGTCGTGAGGTCGAGTGACGCCGCCCTCAGCCGCATCCACCGCCGGAGGGGTGTCGGAGGCCGCCCGATAGGATGGGGACGCCCGAAGAGGGCCAGCTCATCGGCCGGTGCAAACCCGGCGAAAGCAGGGGAGAACCCATGCCAGGAATCGTGATCGTCGGCGTGCAGTGGGGCGACGAAGGAAAGGGCAAGGCCACCGATCTTCTCGGTGAGCGCACCGACTGGGTGGTGAAGTTCAACGGCGGCAACAACGCCGGGCACACCGTGGTCGTCGGCGACGAGAAGTACGCGCTGCACCTGCTGCCCTCCGGCATCCTGTCGCCCGGGGTCACCCCGGTCATCGGCAACGGCGTGGTCATCGACCTGGAGGTGCTGTTCTCGGAGCTCGAGGCCCTGTCGGCCCGCGGCATCGACGTGTCGCGCCTCAAGGTCAGCGCGAACGCGCACATCATCACGCAGTATCACCGCACGCTCGACAAGGTCACCGAGCGCTTCCTCGGCAAGCGCAACATCGGCACGACGGGCCGCGGCATCGGTCCCGCGTACGCCGACAAGATCAACCGCGTCGGCATCCGGGTGCAGGACCTGTTCGACGAGAACATCCTGCGCCAGAAGGTGGAGGGTGCGCTCGACCAGAAGAACCACCTGCTGGTGAAGGTCTTCAACCGTCGCGCCGTCACGTGCGACGAGATCGTCGACGACCTGCTGTCGTACGCCGAGCGGCTGCGCCCGATGGTCGCCGACACCGGCTACCTCATCGACCAGGCCCTGAACCGCGGCGAGGTCGTGGTGTTCGAGGGCGGCCAGGCCACCATGCTCGACATCGACCACGGCACCTACCCGTTCGTCACGTCGTCGTCGGCCACGGCCGGTGGGGCCTCGACGGGTTCCGGTGTCGGTCCCGGTGCGCTCGACCGCATCGTCGGCATCGTCAAGGCGTACACGACGCGCGTGGGCTCCGGCCCGTTCCCGACCGAGCTGTTCGACGAGCAGGGCGAGTGGCTGCGCAAGCAGGGCTTCGAGTTCGGCACCACGACCGGGCGGCCGCGCCGCGTCGGCTGGTACGACGCGCCGATCACCCGCTACGCCACGCGCATCAACGGCATCACCGACCTCGTGCTGACCAAGCTCGACATCCTCACCGGGCTCGAGCAGATCCCGGTGTGCGTCGCCTACGACGTCGACGGGGAGCGCTTCGACGAGGTGCCGGTGAACCAGACCGACTTCCACCACGCGAAGCCGATCCTGGAGTACTTCCCCGGCTGGAGCGAGGACATCTCGACCGCGCGCACCTTCGAGGACCTGCCGCAGACGGCGCAGGACTACGTGCTGGCGCTGGAGCAGATGAGCAACACGCGCATCTCGGTGATCGGCGTGGGCCCCGAGCGCGACCAGGTGATCGTGCGCCACGATCTGCTCGACTGATCGAGGGGAGACGACCGTGACGCGCTTCTGGCTCGGCGGCTACGGCCCCGCGATGGACGGCTCCGCCGAGGGCATCGGCGTGCTCGCGGGCGACGAGGGTCGCGAGGCGAGCACTCTCGCGTATCGCGGGGCGGTGACGGCGACCCCGTCGCCGTCGTGGCTCGCGCAGCACCCGGGTCTCGACGTGGTGTACGCGGCGCTGGAGGGTGATGCGGCCGTGCAGGCGTTCGCGCGCACGGGTGACACGGCCCTCGCGCCCCTGGGCGATCCGGTGGCGACGGGCGACGGCGTGTGCCACGTCGCGGTGTCTCCGAACGGGCAGACCCTCATCGCGAGCTGCTACGGCGACGGACGCGTGGTGCGGTTCGGCATCGCGGCGGACGGACGGCTCGTGCCGGCGAAGGAGGATGCGGCGGCGGCACTGCGCGCGGCGCTGTTTGGCGAGGGCGACCCCGACGCGGCCCCCGCGACCCCCGCGGGCGACGGTGTGGCCGCGACCGACCCCTACGGCGGACCGGACCGCGCCTCGCACGCGCACTCGGCCGCGTTCCTGCCCGACGGCCGCGTGGTCACGACCGATCTCGGCTTCGACCTGGTGCGGTTCTGGCGGTTGACCGGCAGCGGGCTGACGCTCGACCAGGAGGTCGTGCTGCCGCAGGGCACGGGACCGCGTCATATGGTCGTGCATCCGAGCGGGCACCTGCACGTGGTCACGGAGTACTCGTGCGAGGTGTTCACCCTGGCGGCGGCGGCCGACGGCACCTGGAGCGTGGTGTCGGCGACGACCGCGAGCCCGGTGGCGCAGGTCGGCAGTGACTTCCCCGCCGAGCTCGCCCGCACGCGCGACGGGCAGTTCCTGTACACGGCGCTGCGCGGCAGCAACACGATCGCGGCGCTGCGTGTGCGCGGCAGCGGGGAGGCGCTGGAGCCGGTGGCGCTCGCCGATTCCGGAGTCGACTGGCCGCGCCATCACCTCGTGTATCAGGGCAAGCTGCTCGTCGCCGGGCAGCGCTCCGACACGGTGACGCTGCTCGACCTCGACGAGCGCACGGGTGCGCCGCTCGGCGTGCGGCATGAGGCGCAGGCCCCGGCGCCCACGAGCATCCTCCCGCTGCGCTGAGCCGATGCGTCGCGGATGCGCGTCATCCGCTTGACCTCAAGGAAACTTGAGGTTCTACGGTCGACCTCATGACCACCGAGACCGGGCGCGCCGCGCCGTCCACGCCACCCACGCCACCCACCCCCCGCATCCTCGGCGGCGAGTACGTGTGGATCACGATCGGCGCGTGCGCCCTGGTGTTCCTCGGCGCGTTCGAGTCGCTGGCGGTGACGACGGTGATGCCCGCCGTGAGCGCCGACCTCGACGGCGAGCGGCTGTACGCGCTCGCCTTCGCCGGACCGCTCGCCACGAGCGTGATCGGCATGGTGGCGGCGGGCAACTGGGCGGATCGACGCGGTCCGGTCGCCCCGCTGTACTCCTCGATCGCGCTGTTCGTGGTCGGCCTCCTGATCGCGGGACTCGCGCCGAGCATGGAGGTGCTGGTGGCCGGCCGGTTCGCGCAGGGCCTGGGCAGCGGCGGGCTCATGGTGGCGCTGTACGTGGTGGTCGCCCGGGTCTATCCGCAGGCGCTGCACCCCGCGATCTTCGCCGGGTTCGCCGCCGCGTGGGTGATCCCCTCGCTGATCGGCCCCACGATCGCGGGCGCGGTGACCGAGCTGTGGAGCTGGCACTGGGTCTTCCTCGGCGTCGTCGTGCTGGTGCTCGTCGCGCTGCTGATGATCGTGCCGGCGCTGCGGGGGCTGTCGAACGAGGGTGACGCGGCGACGCCGTGGGCGGTCGCCCGGCTCGGCTGGTCGGTGCTGGCGGCGGTCGCGGTGCTCGCCCTGAACCTGGTGGGCGACGTGCCCGGCGTCGGCCCGGCGCTGGCCGTCGTCGCGGTCGTCGTGGCGCTCATCGCCGTGCGACCGCTGGTCCCGCGCGGCACCTTGCGGGCCGTGCGCGGCCTGCCGTCGGTGATCCTGGTGCGCGGTCTCGCCGCTGCCGCGTTCTTCGGTGCGCAGATCTATCTGCCGTATCTGCTCACCGACCGCTACGCCATGACGCCGACGGTCGCCGGGCTCGCGCTCACCGGCGGCGCCCTCGCGTGGTCGCTCGCCGCGACCGTGCAGGGGCGGATGGGCATGCGGCTGTCGAGCGTGACCGCGGTGCGCCTCGGGACGGCTCTCGTGCTCGGGGGGATCCTGCTGACGGTCGCGATCACCGCGTTCGAGGCGGACGCGGTGCTGATCGCGGCCGCGTGGGTGGTGGCGGGGGCCGGCATGGGCCTGATGAGCCCGCGGTCGAGCGCGCTCACCCTCGCCCTGTCGACCCCGGAGACGCAGGGGTTCAACAGCGGTGCGATGACGGTGGCCGACTCGTTCGGCAGCGCGCTGGCCCTCGCGGTGACGAGCATGGTCTTCCTCGCGCTGGCCGCCGCCGATCCCTTCCTCGGTGTGTTCGCGCTGGCGGCGCTGCTCGCGCTGGCGGCCGCCGTGCTCGCGCCGAGGGTTCGCGCCGGGGGTGCCAGCACGGAGGCGCGCGCGTGATCTGGCGACCCGGATCCTCCGCACGGCGGATCCGGGGAGCGCGGGATCGAGGAGAGCGGGAGAAGCGATGGCAGGCGGAAGCGGGAGGAGTGCGGACATGACGGGTACGGGCACGACGGGCACGGATGTGAGGGGCGGGAACGTGACGGGTGTGGAGACGACGGCCGCTCGGCGGGGTGGAGACGGCGCGGCGCCGGTGGCGACGATGGCGGCGATCGTGCAGCGCGAGTTCGGCGAGTCCGACGTGCTGCGGATCGAACGGGTGCCGGTACCGGAGCCCGGCGAGGGCGAGGTGCGCATCCGCGTCGCGGCGGCGGGCGTGCACGCGGTCGACCTCGATATCCGGCGCGACGCGGCGCCCCCGTCGATGCCGCGCCCCGTGCTGCCGATGACCCCGGGGCGCGAGGTCGCGGGGATCGTCGATGCGGTGGGTGCGGGCGTCGACGCCGACCTTCTCGGCGCGCGGGTGGTCGCGCACGTCGGCTTCCGCAGCGGCGGGTATGCGCAGTTCGCCCTCGCGGCGGCTGCTGCGCTCCACCCGGTGCCCGCGCACGTGCCGTTCCCGCAGGCGGTCGCGGCGATCGGCAGCGGGCGCACGGCGCAGCTCGTGTGGCAGGCGGCGCAGATCGGCGCGGACGACGTGGTCCTGGTCACCGGTGCCTCGGGCGGACTGGGCAGCCAGGTCGCGCAGCTCGCGCTCTCGGTCGGGGCGACCGTGGTCGCGCTCTACGGTGGCGAGGCGAAGCGCGCGGTGGTGGCGCAGCTCGGGCGTCGGGTCGAGCACTCCGCCGCGCGCCTGCTGCCGCTCGATGCGACCGACGACGCGTGGCCGGATCGTCTGACCGGCCTCCTGGACGGCGCGGTGCCGACGGTCCTGCTGGACGGGGTCGGGGGTCCGACGGGACGCGCGGCGCTCGAGTCGCTCGGGCGCGGCTCCCGCGTCGTGATCATCGGATGGTCGAGCGGCGAACTCCTCCGTGTCGACGGCGACGACATCGTGCAGAACTCGCTCACCGTGACCGTGCCGCTGGGCCGGGCCATCGCCGACCTCCGGGCGCTCGAGACGGCGGCCCTCGCGGCCGTGGCCGACGGGCGGGTCGACCCGCCCGCCGACGTGTTCCGGTTGACCGATGCCGCCGCCGCGCACGACGCCATCCAGCATCGCCGTCAGCGCGGGAAGGTCGTGCTCGTTCCCGACGCGGAGTGATTTGCGCGGAGGGCATCGGCCTCCCTACTCTGTTGAACGGTGTTCAGGTGAACACCGTTCAGGAAGGACACCCGATGACCCCCACCTCCCGCGACACCGGTGCGACGCTCGGCCGCATCGCCGTCTTCGCCGCCCTCATCATCGTGCTCGGCACGGTCGTCGTGCCGCTGCCCGGCGGGGTGCCGATCACCGCGCAGACCCTCGGCGTCATGCTCGCCGGACTCGTCCTCGGGCCGCGCGTCGCCCCGCTGTCGATCCTGGTCGTGCTCGCGCTCGCCGCGATCGGCCTGCCGGTGCTCGCGGGCGGGCGCGGCGGCGTCGGCGTGTTCGTGGGGCCGACCGCGGGGTACATGCTCGGCTGGATCGCGGGCGTCGTCGTGATCGGGCTCGTCCTGCGCACCGGTCGCCCGGCGTGGTGGCGGGTCGCGCTCTCCGCGCTCGTCGGTGGCGTGCTCGTGGTGTACGCGTTCGGCATCCCCGTGCAGGCCCTCGTCACGGGAGTGCCGCTCGACCTCACCGCGCTGTCGGCCCTCGCGTTCCTCCCCGGCGATCTGATCAAGGTCGCCGCGGCCACGCTGATCGTGGTGGCGCTGCGCCGGGCGTACCCGCGGGCGTTCGCGGACACGCGCGAGCGCGCCGCCGTCGCCTGACGTCGTCCGCCGCTCCGGTCGCCGTCGCGCGCCGACGCGACCGGAGCGTCTCGTCTCCGAGCAGTTTCGGCGCGGCGGGAACAACGCGCCCGTGACTCGACGTTCGTCATGAGCAAGACTTGCCTGACACGGGCGACGGAGAGGTGCGACGCATGACTGCCGACAAGACCGACGAGTACGACCTGATCGTGGTGGGTGCGGGGCCGGTGGGCGAGAACGTCGCCGACCGGGCCGTGCAGGGCGGGCTCACCGCCATCATCGTGGAGAGCGAACTGGTGGGCGGCGAGTGCTCCTACTGGGCGTGCATGCCGTCGAAGGCGCTGCTGCGCTCGGCGCAGGCGCTGCGGGCGGCGCAGCACGTGGCCGGGGCGTCGCAGGCGGTGACCGGCACGCTCGACGTGCGGGCCGTGTTCGAGCGCCGCGACAGCTTCACGAGCAACTGGTCGGACGACGGGCAGGTGTCGTGGCTGCAGTCGGCCGGCATCGACCTGGCGCGCGGCCACGGGCGTCTCACGGGCGAGCGCGAGGTCACCGTGACCGACGCCGACGGCGCCACCCGGGTGCTGCGGGCCCGGCACGCGGTCGCGATCAGCACGGGCTCCGACGCCGTGATCCCGCCGATCGACGGGCTCCGCGAGGCCTCCCCGTGGACCAGTCGCGAGGCCACCAGCGCCGAAGAGCTGCCGGAGAGCCTCGCGGTGATCGGCGGCGGTGTCGTCGCGGTCGAGATGGCCACGGCGTACGCCGCCCTCGGCTCGCGCGTGACCCTGCTCGCGCGCAGCGGGCTGCTGGGCGGCATGGAGCCGTTCGCGGGGCAGCGCGTGACGGCCGGCCTCGAAGAGCTCGGCGTCGACGTGCGCACGAACACCGGCACCACGGCGGTGCGCCGCGGCGACGACGGCGTGACCATCACGCTCGACAGCGGCGAGGAGGTCACGGCCGCCGAGGTGCTCGTCGCGACCGGCCGTTCGCCGCGCAGCGCCGATATCGGCCTGGAGGTCGTGGGGCTCGAACCCGGACGCTGGATCGAGACCGACGACACGCTGCGGGTGCCCGGGGTGGACTGGCTGTACGCGGTCGGCGACGTGAACGGGCGGGTGCTGCTGACCCACCAGGGCAAGTACCAGGCGCGGGCGGCGGGCGACGTGATCGCAGCCAGGGCGAACGGCGGCGAGGTCGACGACGCCCCGTGGGGCCGGCACGCCGCGACGGCCGATCACGCCGCGGTCCCCCAGGTCACCTTCTCCATCCCGGAGGTCGGCTCCGTCGGACTCACCGAGGCCGCGGCGCGCGAGGCGGGCACGGCCGTGCAGGTCGTGGACTACGACCTCGGGTGGGTCGCCGGCGCGAGCCTGTACGAGGACGGGTTCGCCGGGCAGGCGCGACTCGTGATCGACACCGACCGCGACGTCGTGATCGGGGCGACCTTCGTCGGCCCGGAGGTGGCGGAGCTCGTGCAGGCCGCGACCGTCGCGATCGTGGGCGAGGTGCCCATCGCGCGCCTGTGGCACGCGGTGCCCTCGTACCCGACCATCAGCGAGATCTGGCTGCGACTCTTGGAGGGCTACGGGCGCGACTCGGCGTGAGCCGGGCAATCCGATCCCGCGAGCGCACCGAACACGATCCGGATTGTTTCTCATATTGACGACCCCGCGCGCAAGGCATCACCCGATGTCGGACGCGTCTTATACGCTCGAACCCACATCCGAGGAGGCAGGACCATGAAGGCTGTACTCGCAGGAACCGTGATCGCCGAGGCCGCACAGGACGACCTCATCCGCATCGAGGGCAATTGGTACTTCCCGCCCGCATCCGTCTCGCCCGACGTGCTCGTCGAGAGCCTCACGCCGTACACGTGTCCGTGGAAGGGCGAGTGCCAGTACTACTCCATCGAGGCCGACGGAGAGCTGCACAAGGATCTCGCCTGGTCGTACCCGCACCCGTACCCGTCGGCGTTCGACCGCGTCGGAAAAGACTTCTCGGGCTACGTCGCCTTCGCCCCGGGCGTCGAGGTGTCGGCCTGAGCCGCGCCCTCGCCCGCACGACCGTCGGAGAGAACCCCTCATGATCGAGTTCCGCAACGTCACCAAGCGCTTCCCCGACGGGACGCTCGCGGTGAACGACTTCAGCCTGGTGCTGCCGTCGCGCAAGACCACCGTGTTCGTCGGTTCGTCCGGCTGCGGCAAGACCACGCTGCTGCGCATGATCAACCGCATGGTCGAGCCCACGTCGGGGGAGGTCGAGATCGACGGGGAGAGCGTGCTCGCCGGCGATGCGGTGGCCCTGCGCCGCCGCATCGGCTACGTCATGCAGAACTCCGGCCTCATGCCGCACTTCAGCGTGATCGACAACGTCTCCACCGTGCTGCGCCTGAACGGCGTGAAGCGCAAGGAGGCGCACGAGCGGGCGCGCGAGCTGATGACCACGGTCGGCCTCGACCACGCTCTGGCCGACCGCTACCCGAGCCAGCTCTCGGGCGGGCAGCAGCAGCGCGTCGGCGTGGCCCGCGGTCTCGCCGCCGACCCGAACATCCTCCTGATGGACGAGCCCTTCGGCGCGGTCGATCCCATCGTGCGCGCCGACCTCCAGCAGGAGACGCTGCGGCTTCAGCACGAGCTCGACAAGACGGTCGTGTTCGTCACGCACGACATCGACGAGGCGTTCCTGCTGGGCGACCAGGTGGTCATCCTCGACAAGGGCGCCAGGGTCGTGCAGGTGGGCAGCCCGAGCGAGATCATCGAGAATCCGGCCGACGAGTTCGTCTCCGCGTTCATCGGCGCCGACCGTGGCCGCCGGGCGCTGCACCTCAAGCAGACGCCGCGCGGCACGGTCGTGGTCGACTCCGAGGGCCGCACCCAGGGCGCGATCGTCGACGCCCCCGACGACGTGGTCGACGAGGCGGCCGCGGCGAAGGCGGCCCCGTGAACTGGGCGGTCGACAACCTCGGCCTGATCCTCGACCTCACCGTCGCGCATCTGCGGCAGAGCGTCGTGCCGATCGTGCTCGGTTTCGTGCTGTCGCTGCCGCTCGGGTGGGTGGCCTGGCGCTACCGCCTGGTGCGCGGCCCGATCATCGCGCTCACGGGCCTGCTGTACACGATCCCCTCGCTCGCGCTGCTGATCCTCCTGCCCGCGGTGCTGGGCTACTCCGCGATCAGCGAGCCGAACCTGGTGATCGCCCTCACGATCTACGCGGTCGCCATCCTGGTGCGCGCGGTCGCCGACGGCCTCGACTCGGTGGACGACGACGTGCGGCAGGCCGCCACCGCGACCGGTTTCGCACCGTTCCGTCGTTTCTGGGCTGTCGAGTTCCCGCTCGCCGGCCCGGTGATCCTGGCGGGGCTGCGCGTCACGGCCGTCAGCACGATCTCGCTCGCCACGGTCGGCATCCTGATCGGCGTGCGCAACCTCGGGTACCTGTTCACCGACGGTCTGCAGCGCCGCATCATCGAGGAGGTCTTCGCGGGCGTGGTCGCGGTCGTCGTGATCGCCCTGATCGTCGACCTGCTGCTCCTCCTGGTCGGCAGGGCGCTCATGCCCTGGACGAGAGCGGTCACCAAGACGGCGACGAAGGCGGCGGTCGGCCGCACGGCGGCGATCGGATCGGCCGCATGAACCTGTTCGCGGAGGCCTTCGCGTGGCTGTTCTCGCCCGACCGCTGGCAGGGCGCGTACTCGCTGCCGGTGCTGTTCGGGCAGCACATCTACTACACGGTCGTCTCGGTGGTGATCGCCGCGGTGATCGCCGTGCCGCTCGGGTGGCTGATCGGGCACACGGGTCGCGGTCGGGAGATCGCCGTCGCGGTCTCCGGAGCGGCGCGCGCCATCCCGTCGTTCGGCCTCATGGTGCTCCTGGTGCTGCTGCTGGGCGTGCTGCGCACCCCGCTCGCGGCGATCATCACGTTCGTGCTGCTCGCGATCCCGTCGCTGCTGGCGGGCGCGTACACCGGACTCGAGGCCATCGACCGCCGGGTGCTCGACGCGGCGCGGGCCATGGGCATGACCGAGTGGCAGGTGTTCTGGAAGGTCGAGGTGCCGCTCGGGCTCTCGCTGCTCGTCGGCGGCCTGCGCTCGGCGCTCCTGCAGGTCATCGCCACGGTCACGATCGCCGCCTACGTGAACCTGGGCGGTCTCGGCTGGCCGATCATCCAGGGCATCCCCCTGCGCCGCTTCGATCAGGTGCTCGGCGGCGCGATCCTCGTCGCGGTGCTCGCCCTCATCGTCGACCTCCTGCTCGCCCTCGCGCAGCACGCCGCCGTCCCGCGCGGCGTGCGCACCCGTCCGCAGCGTCGCCGGGCCAAGGCGCCCGTCGCCGCGCCCGCTCCGGCGACCGCCTGAACCACAGCGCCACCGAGGCCACAGCATCCGTCCGAACCACAGCATCCGCAGGTCCCAGAGAAGAGGAAGTCCCATGTTCACCGCACGCACGTCCCGCTTCGCCCTCGCCGGCGGCGCCGCGATCGCCGCAGCGCTCGTCCTCGCCGGCTGCACCAGCAGCAACCCGCTCGACACCCCCACGGAGGACTCCGGTTCGGGTGGCAGCGACACCATCGTGATCGGCTCGCAGGCGTACTACTCGAACGAGATCATCGCCGAGATCTACGCCCAGGCGCTGGAGGCGGCCGACTTCACCGTCGAGCGCAAGTTCAGCATCGGTCAGCGCGACGCCTACATGCCCGACGTGGAGTCCGGCGCGATCGACCTGTTCCCGGAGTACACGGGCAACCTGCTCGAGTACCTCGACAAGGACGCCACCGCCACCAGCCCGGAAGACGTCTACGCCGCACTGCAGGAGACCCTGCCCGACGGCCTCACCGCCCTCGACTACGCCGAGGCGACCGATCAGGACACCTACACGGTGCTGAAGAGCTTCGCGGAGGAGAACGGCCTCACGACGATCGCCGACCTGTCGAAGGTCACCACCCCGGTCACGATCGGCGCGGCGCCGGAGTTCGAGCAGCGCCCCTACGGCCCCGCGAAGGCCAAGGAGGTCTACGGCGTGGACCTGGCGTTCTCGGCCACGGGCCCGACCACGCTCGAGTCGCTGCTGGCCGGTGAGATCCAGGTGGCCGACATCTACTCGGCCGACCCGGCGTTCCAGACCGAGGACATCGTGTCGCTGGAAGACCCGGAGAACATCATCCTGGCGTCCAACGTCGTGCCGATCGCGTCGAGCGATGTGGCCGACGAGATCGCCGACGTGATCAATGGCATCAGCGAGAAGCTGACGGCCGAGGAGCTCGTGGCCCTCAACGTGCAGAGCACGGTCGACAAGAAGTCGGCGGAGGAGATCGCGAAGCAGTGGCTGGCCGACAACGACCTCGCCTGAGCTGAGCTCACACGGAAGCGCCCGGTCCCTCGCGGGGCCGGGCGCTTCCGGGTGCGTGTCGAGGCTAGGTGCGGGCGTCCTGGCGGGGAACCAGGACCTGCTTGATGATGATGAGGATCGACGCGGTCACGGGCACAGCGACCAGGGCGCCGAGCAGACCGAGCAGCGTGCCGCCGGCCAGCGCCCCGATGACCACGAGCGAGCCGGGCACGGCCACGGCGCGGTTCATGACCCGCGGGGTGAGCACATACGCCTCGATCTGCATGTAGACGAGGTAGATCGCGGCGAAGATCAGCGCCGCGATCGGGTTGGTGAACAGCGCGAGTCCCGTGCCGATGATCCAGAAGAGCACAGAGCCGACGAGGGGGATCAGCGTCACGCAGAACGCGATCGCGGCCATGAGCGGCGGGAACGGCAGGCCGAGCACCGCGTACAGGATGAGGGCGAGGGTCGCGTTGCAGAACGCCAGCACGACCATGCCCATCACGTAGCCGCCCACGGAGTCGGTGATCTGCTCGCTGATGTCGCTCGCGCGGTCCCGGTCGCGCGCGGGCGCCAGGCGCAGCAGACCCTGCTTCATGGCCGGGAGCGTCGCGAGGAAGTAGAGCGTCAGCACCAGCACCACGATCGCGCCGGAGATGCCGGAGGCGATCGAGGCGCCCACCGCGAGGGCTCCGCCGCCGATGGTGGCGAGGTTGCCGATGTCGGACAGGAAGCTCTGCACCTCGCCGACGAGGTCTTGGAACTGGTCGCCGAACTGGTTGTTGAGGGTCTTGTAGAGGTCGGTTCCGCTGAAGTCCTGGACCATGCCGGGGACGGACCGGACGAACTCGGCGATCTGGTCGACGACGATCGGGATGATCATCCACAGCACCAGACCGAAGACCACGATGAGGGCGACGATCGTGATGACGACGGCGATGGCCCGGGAGAGGCCGCGCCGTTCCAGGAAGCGCACCGCCGGATCGAGGCCGAGCGCGCCGAACAGGGCGAGCGCGATGTAGATGAGCACGGTGGACAGGTTCCACAGGGCGAGGCCGATCACGAACGCGCCGAGACCGCCCAGGGTCACCAGGAAGCCGAACACGAACGGCCGGTCGATGCGCGTCCAGAACGAGCGGCTGGGTGTGGTCGGCTCGATCACCACCGGACGCGGCGGGGTCGTGGTGGTCGCGGGAGCCGCGGCGTCGGGCGGTCCGGGGAGCGCGGCATCGACGGGTGCCGGGGCCGCGTCCGAGGGCTGCGGGAGCGCGTCGTCGTGGGAGGCGGGGGCCGGCGACTCGTCGTTGCTCATGTGCACACGATAGCGCTGGGCCCCCGCCGGTCAGGGGTGCCCCTCGCCCCTAGAGTGGGGGGATGACCGCCGTAGAGGATCCGAAGGCCGAGCTGCTCCGTCTGCGCGCCACCATCGACAACATCGATGCGGCGCTGATCTTCATGCTGGCCGAGCGGTTCCGCGCCACGCAGCAGGTGGGGCACCTCAAGGCCGAGCACGCGATGCCCCCGTCCGACCCGAAGCGCGAGGAGCAGCAGGTCGCCCGGCTGCGCGCGCTCGCCGAAGAGGCGCACCTCGACCCCGAGTTCGCGGAGAAGTGGTTCAACTTCGTGGTCGCCGAGGTCATCCGCCACCACACCGAGGCCGCCGAGAGCCGCTGACCTCAGCGGTCCCGCAGCATCCGGTCGCGCACCTCGCGCCGCAGCACCTTGCCGATGAGGGACCGCGGGAGCTCATCCACCGCGACGATCCGGCGCGGCACCTTGTAGGCGGTCAGCCGGGTGCGGCAGAAGTCGCGCAGCGCCTCGACGTCCGGCACCGCACCCTCACGGAACACCACGGCCGCCGCGACCTCCTCACCGCCGCTCGACCGCGGCAGGCCCACGACCGCGGCCGCCACGACATCGGGGTGGGCGTCGAGCGCATCCTCTACCTCGCTGGGCGACACGTTGAAGCCGCCCGTGATGATGAGCTCCTTGCGGCGGTCCACGATCGTCACGAACCCGTCGGGCGAGACCTCGGCGATGTCGCCCGAGCGCAGCCAACCGCCGGGGAGCAGCGCCTCGGCCGTCTCGCCGGGGCGCTGCCAGTACCCCTGGAACACCTGGGGACCGCGGATCAAGAGCTCCCCGCGCTCGCCGGCGGGGACGTCCTTCTCCGGGTCGTCGGGGTCGACGAGCCGGATCTCGGTGCTGGGGAACGGCACGCCGACGGTGCCCGGTCGTCGCGTGGGTCCCATGGGGTTGCCGAGCGCGACGGGAGACGCCTCGGTCATGCCGTACCCCTCCACGAGCAGTCCGCCGGTCGCGTCCTCCCAGCGCCGCACGGTCGCGACGGGCAGGCTCATCGCCCCGGAGATCGCGAAGCGCACGCGGGACAGGTCGATGGTGCCGCGTCCGGCCGCCCGGGCGAGCTGGTCGTAGATGGGCGGCACGGCCGGCAGGAACGTGGGCGGGCGCGTGCGGGCGGCCGTCGTCACCAGGCCCAGGTCGAACGTGGGGAACAGCACCACGGTCGCGCCGATGCTGAGCGCGAAGGTGAGGCACAGCGTCATGCCGTAGGCGTGGAACAGCGGCAGCACGGCGTAGAACGTCTCCTCCCCGTCACGCAGTCCCGGCACCCAGGCGCGACCCTGCATCGCGTTCGCGCGGAGGTTCGCATGACTGAGGATCGCCCCCTTCGGCGTGCCCGTCGTCCCGCTCGTGTACTGCAGCAGCGCGGTGTCGCCGAGCGCGGGCGCCGGCACGCGGCGGGAGATGCGGCCGTGACCCAGGAGCCCCTTCCACGGCCGCACGTGGCGTGAGCGCGGAGAGCCGGTGAGCTTGGCCCGCGACTCCCTGGCCTTCGGAAGGGGCAGTCGGAGGAGGAAGCGCTTCGACCACGGCATCGCAGTCGTGATGTCGACGCTCACGACGTGGTCGACGCGCACGTCGTCGGGGAAGCCGTCGATGGTGTCGGCGACCTTGTCCCACACGATCGCGACGCGGGCGCCGTGGTCCTCGAACTGGTGGCGCAGTTCCCTGGCGGTGTAGAGCGGGTTGTGCTCGACGACGATGGCGCCCAGGCGGAGCACGGCGTAGAACGCGACCACGTGCTGCGGGCAGTTGGGCAGCACGAGGGCCACTCGGTCGCCGGGGCTGACCCCGAGTCGCCGCAGACCCTCCGCCGCGTGGTCGATCTGCGCGCCCAGCTCGCGGTAGGTCGTCACCGCGCCGAAGAACTCCAGCGCAGGACGGCGGCCGTACCGGCGGACGCTCGCCGCCATCATCTGCGGCAGCGTCTGGGTCGGCTCGTCGATCTCGGCGGGGACGCCCTCCGCGTATGCGGCGAGCCAGGGGCGGGTCGAGAGGCGGGGGTCGGTCATGTTCTCATCCTGCGTCACGGACGCGCATGGCGCGGCCCCCTTGACGGGGGTCAGACCGCGAGCACACGTCCGGTGATGACGCCCTCGACGGCGCGCACGTAGGCGCGACCCACCTCCTCGTCGGTGACGGGGCGGTGGCCGGGGAAGCTGTCGAAGTAGCCGGGGGAGTTGGCGAGCACGTCGGGGGAGACGGCGTTGATGCGGATGCCGCGCGGCGCCTCGGCGGCGGCGGTGAGCACGAACGACTCCAGGGCGCCGTTGGCCATCGCGGCGGCGGCCCCGGTGGCGAGGGGCTCCCGGGCGAGCACCCCGCTGGTCAGCGTGATCGAGCCGCCGTCGGCGACGACGGGAAGGGCCTCGCGCACCACGTCGAGCTGGGCGAGCGTCTTGCCCGTGAACGCCGCGAGGTAGTCGTCGCGGCTCAGGTCGCCGAGCGGCCGGAACGGCACGGAGCCGACCGCCACCACGACCGCATCGACGCGTCCGACGCGCGCGAACAGCTCGCGGATCGACGACGGATCGGTCACGTCCACGCGCTCATCGCCGCTGCGGGAAGCGCGGATCACCTCGTGGCCGCGGGTCTCCAGGGTCGCGGCCACCACGCCGCCGATGCTGCCGGTCGCGCCGATCACCAGTGCCTTCATGGGTGCCTCCGTGGGGTCGCTTGCTTCCGCGCGCAGACGCGCACCGCTCGAGTCTTGCACCCTTCGCGACGGGAGGGTCCGCGAGGGCCAGGGTGTCGGCGGGACGGGCTCAGCGGGGGCTGAACGCTGCAGCGACCACGCGGGCGGCGGCCCCGCGCAGCACCGCGTCGTCGAGCGTGCTGGAGGCGACCGCGGGCCCGAGCGAGGGGTGCGACGCCGCGCGGACCGCGGTCGCCGTGGCCTCGACGAACGCGGGTGTGGCGATGTCGGACGGTCCGCTCAGCAGGATCGACGGAAGGTCGACGGCCGCGGCGATCACGGAGAGCGAGGTGCCCAGTCGCGCCCCGGCCTCGGCGAGCACCGCGTCTTGGTCCGCGCCGGGCTCGTCGAGACGGCGGCGCAGCGCGGGCGTCGACGCCCACGCGTGCACGCAGCCGTCGCGACCGCACAGGCAGCGGTCGCCGGGGTCTCCGCCGGCAACCACATGGGCGAGCTCGCGGGCGCCGATCGACCGCTCGACGGGCGCGCCGTCGTCGCCCACCACCCGGATCGCGGTGCCGATGCGACCGCCGAGGCGCACGAGCAGGAAGTCGGTGCCGACCGCGCCGAACCGCAGCTCCGCGTCGGCGACCAGGTCGGCGTCGTCGAACACGTGCACCGGCAGGGCGAGGTCGTCGGCCAGACGCGGCCCGAGGCCGAGCAGAGCGGGCGATCCGGACGGGGCGCCGATGCCGATGCCGAGCGGGGCGCTGCTCGCACGCCCGGCCAGGTCGACGGCGAGGGCGGCGATCGCGGTGGGATCCGCGTCGTCCACCGCGAGGTCGGCACGGTGGTCGATGCGGCCGTCGGGGGTCGCGAGGGCGCCGGTGATCCGTCCGGGAGTGCTGAGGTCGAGGGCGATCACCTGCACGGCGCGCTGGTCGAACTCGAGCATGACGGCCGGCTTCCCCGGACGGGCGTCCTGGCTCATGCCGCTCTCGCGGATCACGCCGTCGTCGAGCAGGTCGCGCACGACCTCGGAGATCGTGGGCCGGGCGAGCCCGGTGAGGCGGGACAGGTCGGCGCGGCTCGCCGCCGCCTGCTCCATGAGGGTGCGCAGCACGAGGGCGCGGTTGCGTTCACGGATGGCGCGCGCGTGGGTGGGTGCCGAGACTCGTGCCCGGTCGCCGGGGCGCTCTAGGATCTGGGGGTAGTGCACGTCGTTCCTCCCCGCTCCGCCCGGACGACTAAGTTTAATGAATAAACTAACTGGGTCGAGCGTACGGAGCGCTGTGCGCGCTGTCAATCACCGCACCCACCCCCGGGGGACCGTGAGCATGTTCACCACCGACGACGCGCTGGACACCCAGGCCGCCGTCCGCCGTGCGAACCTGCGTCGAGCCCTGCAGCTCGTGTTCCAGGCGTCTGGCACCCAGACCCGCGCCGGCATCGCCCGGGCGACCGGGCTCACCGCCGCCACCTCCTCCTCGCTCGTCGCCGAGCTGATCGACAGCCGGCTGGTGGTCGAGGGCGAGCAGGCCGTCAGCACCGGCGGCAAACGCGCCACCACCCTGAGCGTCGACGGCGCCCACCACCTGATCCTCGTGCTCGTCGTGCAGCCCACCAGCGCGCACGTCGCCCTCGTCGCGCTCGACGGGACCGCGCTCGACGCACGCACGGTCGCCTACACCCCCGCGACGCGCGACCGCGTGCTCGACGACACGGTGGCCGAGGCGGCGGCCCGCTTCGGCGCCCGGCTCCTCGCCGTCGGCGTGCAGCTGCCCGGCACCACCGACGGGCGGACGGTGCTGGAGAGCGTGCAGCTGGAGTGGCAGGACGTGCCGCTGGCCGAGCGCTTCGAGGCCATCGCGGGCGCGCCCGTGCTGCTGCTCAACGACGTCGACGCGGAGGCCATCGCCGAGGCCGGGATGGACGAGACGCCGTCCGGATACCGGCTGTTCGTGCACCTCGGCGGCGGAGTCGGTGCGGCGGTCACCCTCGACGGCGAGCTCGCCCCGGGGCCGCGCGACCGTGCGGGCGAGATCGGGCACGTGCAGGTCGTGTTCGGAGACGCCGCGCGCCCGTGCCGGTGCGGCCAGCGCGGGTGCCTGGAGTCCGCCGCCGCGCTCGGGCCCATGCTGGGCGAGGACTTCACCGACGAGCTCGACCTCCCGGCCGTGCGCGCCCTCGTCGCCCGCGCCGACCAGGGGCAGATCGACGAGGGTGCCCGTGCGCTCGCCCGTGCGGTCAAGCTGATCAGCGCCCTGCTCGACCCGATCGAGGTCGTGATCGGCGGTCCGGCGACCGAGCTCGGACCCCGGTTCCTGGAGCGCGTGCGGGAGGAGTCCGGCTATCCGGCGCGTGGCACCCAGCAGCCGCCCATCCGCTACGCCGACCCCCGGGTCCCGCTCTCCGCCGGTGCCGCGCAGGCCGCGCTCACCGCCGCGCTCGGGGTGCGCTGGAGTCCGCAGCAGCTGCGCGCCGCCGCGGCCCCCCGCCCCTGAACCCGCCCGCGCGGGCTACTTCACGCTGCCCGCGGTGAGGCCGCCGACCAGGCGCTTCTCGATCAGCATGAACAGGATGATCACCGGCAGGATCGCGACGATCGAGACGCCGAACACGTACTGCCAGCTGGTCTCGTACTGACCCACGAACTTCGTCAGCGCCACCGACAGCGGCTGGTTCTTGTCGGTCGACAGGATCACGAGCGACGCGGCGAACTCGTTCCAGCAGGCCACGAAGGTGAACACGATCGCGGTGACGATGCCCGGCCACACGAGCGGCAGGTTGATGCGGAAGAGCACCGTCAGGCGTCCTGCGCCGTCGATCTGCGCCGCCTCATCGACCTCCTTGGGGATGCCCGCGAAGAAGGAGTGCATGATCCACACCGCGAACGACAGGTTGAACGCGGCGTTGATGAAGATCATCGCGGCCCACGTGTCGCCGAGGCCGAGCGTGGTGAACTGCCGGAACAGACCCGACGTGAGCACGGCCGGCTGCAGCATCTGCGTGACGATCACGAGGAACAGGAACACCATGCGGCCGGGGAACGTGAACCGCGCCGTGTAGTACGCGGCCGGGAGCGACACCAGCAGCACGAGCAGCGTCGCGAACACCGAGATGACGATCGTCGACACCAGGTTGTACGGCAGCGGCGTCTCGGGCGTCGACCACATCGTGAGGTAGTTCTCCCAGTGCCACTCGGTCGGGAGGTAGGTCGGGTCGACCGAGCGGATCTGCGCCTTGGTCTTCACCGAGCCGAAGAACATCACGAGGTACGGCAGCACGAAGATCGCCAGCACGAGGAACCCCGCGGCCGTGCGCAGGATCACGCGCGGCAGCGACACCTGGTCGGCGGTGTAGCGGCGCCGACGGCCGGGGATCGGCGGGGTGCGGCGACCACGGGAGTCGGCGGTGGTCACGAGGGCGGTCTCGGTCACGGTCATGATCAGACCTCCTTCATGGGCTTGACGATCTTCACGTACGCCGCGACGATCACGATCACGATGACGAAGGCGACGACGGACAGGGCGCTGGCGACGTCGACCTTCTTCTGCAGCTCGATGTACTTGAAGATCAGGGTCATGATCGTGTCGGCGCCGTAGCCGGGGATCGACCCGGTCATCACCTTGAGGATCGGCAGCGAGTTGAACACGTTGATGATGTTGATGAGGATCGCCACGGCGAGGGCGCTGCGCAGCTGCGGCAGCACGATCGACCAGTAGGTGCGGGCGGGACCGGCGCCGTCCATCTTCGCGGCCTCGATCGCGTCGGCGGGCACGGCCTGCAACCCGGCGAGGATCGTGTACGTGGTGAACGGCAGCGACACGAACACGGCGATCACGATCGACCAGGTGAACGCGGTCGCGGGGTTCTTCGTCCACCCGTAGCCGACCGCGTCGTCGGAGAGACCGATGTCGTAGAGGAACTTGTTGAAGATGCCGAAGTACGGCTCGAGGCTGTAGTAGAACACCATGGTCGTCATCACGACCGAGGCCGCCCACGGCACGATGACGGCCATGCGCACGAGCTGGCGCCCGGGGAACGCCTTGTTGAGGATCTGCGCGAGCCCGAGCGAGATCACCACGGTGAGCGCGACCACCGACACGACCCACACGATCGTGCGGAAGAAGATGGGCCAGAACTCCGCGAACGTGAACACGGTGACGAAGTTGTCGAAGCCGACCGAGCCCTTGTCGAGCCCGGAGAGGGAGATGTCGCGCGTCGAGTTGAAGAACATGACGCCGGCGGGGAACAGCACCACGCCGATGATGAGCACCAGTGCCGGTGCGATCCAGGGCAGCGCCTGGAGGAGGTCCCGTCCGCCGGGGCGGCCGCGACCGGCGGCCCCGGCGTCGGGGGTGCGGGGGCGGCCGGTCGCCGCCCCCGCGAGGTTCGAGGATTCTGTGGTCTGGCTCATGGGATACCCGAACCTCTCCGTTCTGCGGGTCAGCCCGCGTCGACCTGCGCCTGGATCTCGGTCAGCACGTCCTGTGCCGGCTTCGACTGGAGCTGACCGAACAGCGACTTGAACGCACCGTCGGCGGCCGACCACTTCGGGTTCGTCGACGGGTAGAACTGCGCGTCGGGCAGCACGTCGAGGAACGGCTTGAGCGCCTCCTCGCCGGACAGCTTCTCGGCGCCGGACTTGGTGACGGGCAGGAAGCCCTCGGCCCGCACCCACGGCACGTACACGTCGGGAGCGTAGTAGTAGTCGAAGAACTTGGTGATCGCGTCCTTCTTGTCGTCGTCGTTCTGGAACGCCATCAGCTGGTCCATGACGCCGAGCGTGAACGGCGAGCCGTCCTTGGTCGGGATCGGGACGATCGAGTAGTCCAGCTCGGGGTTGCTGTCGGCGATCTGCCCGACCGTGGGCGGCAGGCCGACCTGCATGCCGATCTTGCCCTGGATGAAGATGTCCATCAGCGGGGAGCGCTGCGTGGAGCCCGGGTCGGCCTGGGTCGCACCGGCGTCGATCATCTTCTTGATCTGCTCGGCACCGACGAGGTTCTCGGGGGTGTCGATCGTGATCTCGGACGCGTCACCGAACGAGCCGCCGCCGCCCCACAGCCACACGGCCGCCTCGGCCTGTGCCTCTTCCGAGCCGAGGGGCATGCCGTATCCGGCGACCCCGCCGCCGAGCGCGGAGACCTTGGTGGCCGCGTCGAGCAGCTCGTCCCAGTTGGTGGGCGCCTCGACCCCCGCCTGCTGCAGCAGGGTGTTGTTGACGAAGAGGGCGCGCGCGGAGGCGATGAGCGGCAGGGCGTAGGCCGTGCCGTCGATCTCGGCGTTCTTGATGAAGGAGTCCTGGAAGTCGGAGTAGACCTCGTCCGACACGACGTCCTTGACCGGGTAGAGCAGCTCGTCGCCGACGAACCCGGCGAACGGCCCGCCGTTGTAGATGTCGGGAGCCTCGCCCGCCTGGACCTTGGTGGAGATGACCTTCTCGAGGTTGTCCCACGACTGCACTTCGAGCTTCACGTCGATGTCGGGGTTCTCCTTCTCGAACCCGTCGATCACGTCTTCCCACAGCCCCTTCGTCGCGTCGGAGTAGCTGGGGACGAGCAGGTCGAGCGTGGTCTTGCCGTCGGCGTCCCCGCCGCTGTCGCCGCCCGAACCGCCGAATCCGCACGAGGCGAGCGACAGCGTGGCGACGGCCGCGACGGCAGCCGCCCCGAACCGCAGTGACTTCTTCATGGGCATTGCATTCCTCACTGTGTGTGCCGTGGTCGGTGGGCGGGCGAGCCGCCGTCCGACGGAGCGGGGGTGGTGCACAGTCGCAGAACACTCTTCACGCGACGGTGCGTGGTGATCGATCGCGGTGAGGGCGACCTCTCGGGTCAAGCCGAAGCTTGGGTGGAACGTACAGATTATTTGTCAGGCAAACAAACAAAATCAAGCATTCGCCCGATCTTGCTCGATGGTGGTGACATACTATGATCGAAACGCACCCGAAAGAATCACAAATACGCAACTACTCGTCTGAAAGGGTCGACCGATGACCGAAAACCTGCCCGGCGCGCACATGCGCGAAGAACTCCTCTCGCAGCCGGAGATGTGGCAGCGCGCCGCCGATCTCACCGCCGAGCAGGGGCGGCTGCCCGCCCGCGGGGCCAGGGTCGCGGTCGTCGGATGCGGCACCTCCTGGTTCATGGCGCAGTCCTACGCCGCGCTGCGCGAGTCCACGGGACACGGGGAGACCGACGCGTTCGCCGCCTCCGAGGCCTTCGTCGACCGCGGCTACGACGCCATCGTCGCCCTCACGCGGTCCGGCACCACGAGCGAGGTCCTCGACCTGGTCGAGCGCGTGCGCGGACGCGTGCGCACAGTGGGCGTGATCGGCGACCCCGACTCCCCGCTGGTCTCGCTCGTCGACGACGCCGTGCTGCTGCCGTTCGCCGACGAGCAGTCGGTCGTGCAGACCCGCTTCGCCACCACGGCCCTCGCCCTCTTCCGCGCCTCGCTCGGGGAAGACCTGAGCGGGGCGATCGCCGACGCGACCGCCGTGCTCGCCGAGCCCGAGGTCGACGCCGAGCTGCGTGACGCGGAGCAGTACACGTTCCTCGGACGGGGCTGGACCATCGGGCTCGCGCACGAGGCCGCCCTCAAGCTGCGCGAGTCGTCGCAGTCGTGGACCGAGGCCTACCCGTCGATGGACTACCGCCACGGCCCGATCGCGATCGCCGCCCCCGGCCGCGTCACCTGGCAGTTCGGCGACGCCCCCGACGGGCTCGCCGACGAGGTGCGTGCCACGGGCGCCCGCTTCGAGCACCGCGCCATCGACCCCCTCGCCGACCTCGTGCGCCTGCACCGCACGGCCCTCGACCGTGCCCTCGCGCGGGGACTCGACCCCGATCAGCCGCGCAACCTCACGCGATCCGTCATCCTGGATGCATGACCCGCGCACGCACCGGAGCCGAACGATGACCCCGATCGACGGAGCGGACGCGATCCCCGACGTCGAGAAGGACGCCTCCGGCGAGACCCTCGCCGCGGTGCGCTCGCTCGGCCCCGGTGCCCCGGCGCTCGCGTTCGACGTGGGCGGCACCGACATCAAGTCGGCCCTCTTCGACGCCGACGGCACGGCGCTCGGGCTGCGGCGCACCCCGACGCCCGTCGTCGCCGGCGACCGCACGCACGCGATCCTCGACCGGCTGGACGCGCTCGCCGCCGAGCTCCGCGACGCACACCCCGAGGTCGTGCCGCAGGCGGTCGGCCTCGTGGTGCCCGGCATCGTCGACGCCGACGCGGGCATCGGGGTGTTCGCCAGCAACATGGGCTGGCGCGACGCCCCGCTGCGGGACCTCGCCCGCGAACGCCTCGGCCTGCCCGTCGCGTTCGACCACGACGTGCGCGCGGCCAGCTGGGCCGAGCACCGCCTCGGCGGAGCACGCGCCTACGACGACGCCGTGATCCTCGTCATCGGCACGGGCATCGCGGGCGCCCTCCTGGTGGGCGGACGGCCGTACACCGCGGGCGGCTACGCCGGCGAGATCGGCCACTCGCCCATCGCCGACGGCCCGGCCTGCCCGTGCGGCGCGCGCGGCTGCCTGGAGGCCGTCGCCTCGGCCGGTGCGATCGCCCGGCGCTATCGGGAGGCCACCGGGGTCGTGCCCGACGGCGCGAAAGACGTGATCGCCAGGGCGGCCGCGGGTGACGAGGTCGCCGCCGCGATCTGGGACTCCGCGCTCGACGCGCTCACGATGTCGCTCGCGCAGCTCACCGCGGTGGTCGCCCCCGAGGCCGTGGTGATCGGCGGCGGGCTCTCGCGCGCCGGAGGAGCACTGTTCGACGAGCTGCGGCGCCGCCTGGCCGCGCGGCTCAGCTTCCACCGGCTGCCGGTGCTCGTGCCCGCCGAGCTCTCCGGCAACGCGGGTCTGATCGGTGCGGCCCTGCGGGCCAGGGAGCTGACGTGATCCTCACCGTCACGCCCAACCCCGCGCTCGACCTGACCTGGCGCGTCGACCGGCTCGTGGAGGGCGGCACGCACCGCGCCGACGCGGGGGCCGCGCGCGCGGGCGGCAAGGGCCTCAACGTGGCCAGGGTCGCGCATGCGCAGGGCGCACCCGTGCTCGCCGTCACGACCGCGGGCGGCCGCGTGGGCGCCGAGTTCGCGGACGAGCTGAGCGCCAGCGGCGTCCCGTACGTGCTCGTGCCCGTCGCGGCGGAGACCCGGCGCAGCATCGCCCTCGTCGACGAGTCCGCGGGCGACACCACCATCGTGAACGAGCGCGGCGTCAGCCCCTCCGACGCGGAATGGGGGGCGGTGCTGGCCGAGGTGGTCGAGCGGCTCCCCGCGGCGGGCGTGCTCGTGATCTCGGGCAGCGTGCCGCCGGGCACCCCCGAGGCGCTGCTGCCGATGCTGATCGCCGTGGCGCGTGACGCCGGCGTGCCCGTGATCGTCGACACCTCGGGCCCCGCGCTGCTGCGGGCCGCCGACGCCGGGGCCACCGTGCTCAAGCCCAACGCCGCCGAGCTCGCCGAATCCACCGGCATCGACGACCCGGTGCACGCCGCCCGCACCCTGCTGGAGCGCGGTGCCGAGCTCGTGCTGCTCTCGCTGGGCGCCGACGGCATGCTCGCGGTGACCGACGACGAGCTCGTGCACGCGCGACTCGACGAGCCCCTCGCGGGGAACCCGACCGGTGCGGGCGACGCCGGGGTCGCCGCCTGCGCCGTGCTGTACGCCGAGGGCGAGCGCGACCCCGAGACGGTGCTCCGCCGCGCGACGGCCTGGTCGGCGGCGGCCGTGCTCATGCCGCTCGCCGGCGACATCTCGCCCCGCTGGACCGCGCTCGCGCAGCACCTGCGCGTGACCCGCCCCGACCCCGCCCTGTTTCGAAAGGACCCCTCGTGACCCTCGTCTCCGCCAGAGAACTCGTCACCGCCGCCTCGGACGCCGGAACCGGCATCGGCGCGTTCAACGTGATCCACCTCGAGACCGCGGAGGGCCTGGTGCGCGCCGCCGCCCTTGCGGAACTCCCGGTGATCCTGCAGATCTCGCAGAACTGCGCCGACTATCACGGCGGCCTGGAGCCCATCGCGCTCGCCTCGCTCGCGCTGGCCCGCCGGGCGGAGACACCGGTCGCGGTGCACCTCGACCACGCCGAACGACCGGAGCTGGTCGACGAGGCGGTCGCGCTCGGCTTCGGCTCCGTCATGTTCGACGGCGGCGCGCTGCCCTACGACGAGAACGTCGCGCTGACGGCCGAGGTCGCCGCGCGCGCACACCGGGCTGGCGTGTTCGTGGAGGGCGAGCTGGGCGAGGTGGGCGGCAAGGACGGCGCGCACGCACCCGGAGTGCGCACCGACCCCGACGAGGCCAGGGCCTTCGTCGCCGCGACCGGGGTGGACGCCCTCGCGGTGGCGGTCGGCTCGTCGCACGCCATGACCGACCGCACGGCGTCGCTCGACCTCGACCTCATCGCGCGGCTGCGGGCGGCACTGCGCGGCGCCGGGGCGGCCGGGGCGGACGTCCCCCTCGTGCTGCACGGCTCGTCCGGGGTGGCCGACGCCGTGATCGCCGACGCGGTGCGGGCGGGCATGACCAAGATCAACGTCTCGACCCATCTGAACGGCTTCTTCACGCGGGCCGTGCGCGATGTGCTGGACCGCGACGAGCGGCTGGTCGACTCCCGCAAGTACCTCGCACCCGCCCGCGACGCGCTGGCGCAGGAGGCGGCGCGGATGCTGCGGCTGTTCGCGCTGCAGACCGACACGGCGGCCGCGGGATGAGCGTGGCGGCGACAGGGCCGCAGGCGCTCGCGGTCGGCCGTCACCACGGAGGTCACGGGTTCCCGCCGCAGCACCCCTCCGGGAGCACGCGGTGAAGCGGGCGGCACGGCTGAACGCGATCCTCGACCTGCTCGCCGCCAGCGGTGAGGTCACGGTGGACGAGCTCGTCGACCGGTTCGGCGCCTCGCCGGCCACCACCCGCCGCGACCTCGACACCCTGGCCGAGCAGCGCCTGCTCACGCGCACGCACGGCGGTGCGGTGGCGCAGACGGTCGCCTACGAGCTGCCCATCCGCTACAAGAGCCACCTGCGCACGCAGGAGAAGGCGAGCATCGCCCAGGCCGCGGCCGACCTGGTGTCGCCCGGCATGGTGGTGGGTCTCTCCGGGGGCACCACGACGACCGCGATCGCGGCCGCCCTCGCCGCCAGGGAGGACCTGGCCGCCGACGGCGGCGTCACGGTCGTCACGAACGCGGTCAACATCGCGGCACAGCTCGCCACGCGGCCCGACATCAAGGTCGTGGTCACCGGCGGCGTCATCCACTCCCGCACGTACGAGCTCGTGGGGCCGTTCGTGGAACAGCTGCTGCGCGGGGTGCGGCTTGACATCGCGTTCCTGGGCGTGAACGGCATGGACGCCGCGGCGGGTGCCACCACGCAGGACGAGCGCGAGGCCGCCGTGAACCGCATGATGGCCGAGCGTGCCCGGCGCGCGGTCGTGGTGACCGACGGCAGCAAGCTGGGCGTCGAGGCGTTCTCCGCGGTGGGCGGACCCGAGCTGTTCCACACCGTCATCACCGACCGCGGGGCCGAGCCCGCGCTGGTCGAGGCACTGCGCACCGCCGGGTACGTCGTGCTCCTCGCCTGAGTCCGCGCAGCGGGGGCTCGGTATACTGAAAGTATGACCACGACGATCAAGGTGAGTGACGAGCTCCGCGATCGGCTGAAGGATCAGGCGGCTCGCGACGGGCTGACACTGGGCGCTCACCTCGCCCATCTCGCCGACGCCGAGGATCGCCGCCGACGCCTCGAGTCGCTGCGCACGGCGGTCGCCCTCTCCTCTCCCGAGGACGCCGCTTCGCATGCGGCCGAGACGGCGGCGTGGGAGCGGGTCGAATCGGCAGACGCCTCCTGATGGCAGACCCTGATCTCGCCCCCGGAGTGATCGTCTGGGTGTCGTTGGAACCGGTGCGCGGCCGCGAACAGGGCGGACACCGACCCGTCCTCCTCGTCGCCTCCGCCGGGTATCTGGACGCCGTCACCACCCTGGTGATCGGCTTGCCGATCACCACGACCGACCGTGGGTGGCCCAATCACATCCGCATCGACGGGCCGAGCGGACTGGACCGTCCGTCCTGGGTCATGACCGAGCAGCCGCGCACGCTCACGCGGGAACGGATCACGGGCGTCGCGGGGAGGGTGTCCGCGGACTGTCTCGCCTCCGTCCGGCTGTGGCTGGGAGACTTCCTCGACCTGTGACGGTGCTCCTCGCCTGAGTCCGCGCGGGCGCACCCCCAGGGCCCCGGCGTCCCCAGATCGCCGAGGCCCTGTGAGGTGTCGCGGCTGCAACCGCGGCTCCCCAGAGCAGTTGGTGTCCCTGTCGTGCGCGCTCCCCAGTGCGCTTGTTTCCCCAGATCCGACGGCGCCTCCCTCGCGCCTCCTCCTTCGAGGCCCTTCGCCTGCGACACCTTCCGAAGAACAGGAGTCACCGCCTGCGGTTCTGATACACCGATTGGAGAAAAAGGTCAGAATCCGTCGCCGTGGCACTGGAACGGCGCGATCACGCCCGTCGTGACGGCCGCGGAGGCCAGGGCGTCCGCCGGTGCAGCGCCCTCGGTGAGCCCGGCGTGCACGGCCGCCAGCAGCTCGCACGCATCGTCGTCGGGCACCGCGACGGGTGCCGCGATCACGCACTCGGTGCCCGCGTGCAACCACACCCGCGTCATGCCCAGCGCCTCCTCCCCCCAGCGCACCGACGAGCGCCCCAGCTCACACGCCGACAGGATCACGGTGCGCGGCGCCCGCGGGATCAGGTCCACGTCGTAGCCGAACAGCGTGCCGTCGCTCAGCTCGAACCCGGAGAACAGGGGGTTGTCGACCGCGTGCCGCCCGTGGGCCGCGATGTGCAGCAGCTCCGCGTCGCCCGCGAGGGCTGTCACCGCACCCACCGTCGCCTCCGCACCCTCGTACACGCGCGTCGAGGCACGGTCCGTCCAGGCGGAGGCCGCACGCTGCACCTCCTCGCCGGCGCGGCGCACGCGAGGACCGGCGGCGAAGCCCACGACGGGCGACGCGACGCGCGGTGCCCGCTCGGCTCCGAGCCACCGCGACACCGACGTGACGAGCGTGAACGGCAACCCGCGCATGCCGGGCAGCATGGCCCACGGCACGCCCCCGAGGATGCCGGGCACCGTGATCGCCACGCGCGACGCCCGCGGCACGGCCCGCCGCAGCGGTGCGAGCAGCCCCGCGTCGAGCAGCTCCAGCCGCGCGACGAGGGACCGCTGCGTGACCGCACCCATCGCTCCTCCGCGGGTGAGGGCGGCCATGTCGAGGTCGGCCCGCAGCCCGTCGAGCGCCGCCCGCACCCGCGGCCAGTCCAGTTCCACGATGCGCGCCCGGCCCTCGGTCACCGCCACGGCGTGCAGCTCGGAGCCGGTGAAGACGTAGGAGAACACCGCGGTGCCGCGCGGGAGGAGCGCAGACGCCGCCGCCAGGCCGAGCCGCTCGCGCGCGGCGCCGGAGCCGGTCGCCGTCCACTGCCTCTCGCGCACCCGGTCGCGCAGCATCCGCACCCGCGCGTCGGTCGTCCAGTCGGCACCCGCGAGCTCCGCACGCAGCATCCGCAGCTCCGCCAGGTCCGCCGCCAGGTCCGCGTCGTGCGGGGGCCGCACCGGCGCGACCTGCTGGCTGAGGTGACGCGCACGCTCCGACCACTCGAACAGGGTCTCCGGGTCGCCGAGGCGCGCCGCCGCCGTGAGCCCGGTGAACACGAGGTCGCTCGCGTGCATCGCGACCGAGGCCTGCAGGTCGAGCGCGCCGAACGACTGCTGCCACGACGACAGCAGGTCGAGGCCCTCGCCCGCGGCCCGCAGCGCCGCCCGGTCATGGCCTCGGTGCAGGGCCCTCGCTGCCCGCACCTCGTGGACGCGCAGCCGCAGGGGCGTGGGGGCGGACGCGGCGATGCGGGGCAGCCGCCCGGCTCCGTCGCGCCGTGCGGCCAGGCGCAGCGCCGTCGCCTCGGTGCGGAATCCGCTGCGGTCGAGGTCACGGGCGACACGCTCGAACTCCTCGGCCGGGATCGCCCGGTCGGGGTGGGCGCGCTGCCGTGCCTCCAGTCGCACGGCCTCGGCCCGCGCCGTCCACCCCGGTGTCGCGAGGGCGGTGAACCGTCGGGCGGCCAGACGTGCCGCGCGTTCGGCGGCCACGGGATCATGGTGCAGCAGTGACCGCGCCAGGTGGAACTCCGCCTCGCCGCGCGCCTGCCGCATGCGCTGCGCCCCGAACTGCACGGCCACCCGCCCGAGCAGCACCTCCGCCTCGGTCGTCAGGCCCGCGTCGCGGAGCACCTCGGCCCGATCGAGGTCGGCGATCGCGGCGGCCAGGTCGCTCGCCTCCGCCAGGGCGGGGCGGGAGCGGGTCATGAGCGCGAGGGCGCCCACGAGGTCGCCGCCCAGCAGCGCCGCGTAGCCGAGGTTGTGCGTGGCCTCGGCGACCGGGCCGCGGGCGTCATGCGCCTGATACACGGCGAGGGCGCGGCGGAGGTCGGCGACGCACGCGTCGAGCTCGTGACGCTGCATGCGCACGACCGAGCGGTTCATCAGGCAGTTCGCGAGCTCGGTGCTCTCGGTCCCCGCGGTGGAGAGCGCGTCGATGGCGCGGGAGAGCTCGGCCTCGGCCTCGGGCAGTCGTCCGCGGTGCATGAGCAGGGTGCCGAGCTGGCCGCCGAGCAGCGCCACCGTCTCGGGCTGCAGTCCCGCGCGCGCGAGGGCCGCCCGGCACAGTTCCTCGGCGGCCGCGGGGTCACCGGTCTGCGTCAGCACGTAGGCGCGGGTGCCGTCGATCCGGGCGCGCAGCTCGGGGTCGTCGGTGCGCGCGGCTGCGGCGTCGAGGGCACGGCGGGCCTGCGCGAACCGTCGCGTGTTCGCCGCGTCGACGCCGCGTCGATGCAGCTCGCTCGCGGACAGGGGCATCCGTCCAGGATGCCGTGCCGCGACCCCGGTGGGGAAGAGTGCGGGTCAGCCGCGGTCGTGCGGGTCGGGGAGCTCGGCGAGCACGGCGGACACGGCCTTCGCCGCCGCGGCCGGGGTCGCGCCCGCCACCGGGACGGCCCCGAGCTCCGCCGCGATGCGACCGGCGAGGTACGGCGCTGCGAACGACGTGCCGCTCCAGACCGCGAAGCCGCCCCGGTAGTCGTCGGGGTCGAGGGTCTCACGCACCAGTCCGTCGACGTCGGCCCTGGTCGCCGCCTGGGCACCGCCGACGAACGCGGGCGAGGTGCTGACGACCGCCGCGCCCGGGGCGTACACGTGCACCCAGGGCCCGACGTTGGAGAACAGCGCGACCGAGCGCGACGACGGGTTGAGGGCGCCGACGGCCACGTGCGGGGCGCCCTTGTCGGCGGGCAGCCCGTTGTCGGCTCCCGGCCACGGCCACAGCGACGCCGGGAAGGACGGCCGGTCGATCGCGTCGTTGCCGGCCGAGCACACGACCACGCAGCCGAGCTCGCGCGCCTTCGCCAGCAGCTCGTACAGCGTGCGGCTGAACAGCCCGTCGGTCGGGGTCTCGTGGTAGTAGCTGAGCGACAGGTTGAGCACGTCGATGGGGAAGCCCGTCTTCGGGTCCTCCTGGTGCCGGCGCAGCAGCTCCACCACCTGCGCCACGGTCTCCAGCAGGGTGCTCTCGTCGACCACTCCGAGCGCGCCGGCCACCCGGATCGACAGGATGTCGGCGTCGGGTGCGGTCTGCCGCACGATCCCGGAGATGAACGTGCCGTGCCCGGCCACCGCGTCGATCTCGCCGTCGAGCTGGCCGTACAGGTCGGGGTAGCGTTCGGGGTCGGCGTCCTCGGTGAGCCCGACCGGGACGCCGTCGAGCTCGATGTGCCGCGTGACGATGTCGGACGGCAGCCAGGCGTGCTCGCCGCAGCCCGTGTCGAGCACCGCGACGACCGGGCGTCGTCCGCGCTTCGGCGCTGGAGCGCGCACGGGCGCGGGCCCCAGCCACGAGACGGGCTGCCGTGCCCCGCGGCCCGGCTCCAGGTAGTCGTCGCTGCCGCCGGTGCCCGCACCGGCGCCGCGCACGGGGTTGGTGCGGGTGAACGGGTTGGTGCGGGTGAACGGGTTCGTGCGCGTGAAGGGGTTGAGGCCGACGGGGTCGATCGACAGCACGTGCTCGAGGCTCGTGCGCGGCATGGTCGACCGCGACAGGCGCCGTGCCCGCTGCAGCACCCGCCAGGCGTCCGGCGCCACGGGCGACTCGCCCCTGGCCGGCTCGTCGGGCGTGGTCAGGCGCGCGCGCAGGAACCCGGCGACGCCCGGTACCAGCTCGTCGCCGCCGACCTCGCGCTCCGCCGATTCGATCTCGAGCCGCCAGCCGAAGGTGTCGGCGGCGTCGCGCAGCGTGCGCACCTCGCGGTCGTATGCCTCCTGGTCACCGACGGTGCGCGTGATCAGCAGGCGTTCGGGCAGGTACGCGGTGGGGAAGGCGCGGATGCCGTCCACGGGTTCCGTGCTCGGGTCGAGAGCGGTGCCGCGGCGGATCGATCCCTCCGCGCGGTCCTGCCACGTCCATCCCTGGGGCTGCTCCATCGGTCATCCTCTCCGTGCGGGCTCCCTCGCCCGCCGTCACAGCTCGAACTGCGGGGTCTCCAGCGTGCGTTCCTCGTCGCCGTCGAGCGTGGTCAGCCGCACGCGGCTGAGCCCGGGCGGCACGTCGTCGAACTGGAAGCGCCCGGTCTCCGCGGGCGTCGTGGTGCGCGTGCGGTCGCCCTGGGCCAGCACGATCCGCGCGGTGGTGGTGTCGACCCAGCCGTCGACGCGGCGCCGTCCGGACGCGGTGGTGGTCACGTGCAGCAGGATGCTCGTGGTGCCGTCGCTGAACTGCAGCGTGAGCGCGTCGGCGTCTCCCCGCACGGCGCCGAGCTGCCCCTCCACGAGGGTCAGCAGCGCGTACTCGCGGTTGAGCCCGTCGGCGGCGACCGCGGCGACCATGCGGTCGATCAGTCCGGCCGGCACCGGGTCGATCTCGTCCCACACGGTGCGCAGGCGCGCGAACAGGCGGGCGTCGTCGTGATCGCTCATGAGCGTCCCCCTCCGGTGTGCGGCGCCGGGGCGTCGAGCAGGTCGCGCAGCTTGGCGAGGCACCGGCTGCGGGTCGGCCCGATGCTGCCGACGGGCATGCCGAGGTCGGTCGCGAGGCGGGCGTAGTCGGGGCGGTCGTCGAAGGCGATCACGCGGAGCAGGCGCTGGCACCGCTCGGTCAGGCGGCGCACGGCGAGCCAGAGTCGGCGGTTCTCGTCGCCGAGCGTCGCGTGGTCCTCGGCCGAGGCCTGTTCGGGCAGGAGGGTGTCGAGGTCGTCGGCCTCGGTCGTGTCGATGCGGCCGTTGGCCTTCGCGGCCTTCCACGCCTCGCGGCGGGCGGTCGTGGTGAGCCAGGCCGACACGGCGCGCGGGTCGGCGATCGAGCCGTGACCGCGGACGAGCCGCAGCCATGTGGTCTGCACCACGTCTTCCGCGAGGGTGCGTTCGAGCCCGTAGGCGCGGACGACGTGCCAGAGCACGGGCGACAGCAGTCGCACGAGCTCATCCATCGCGCGGCCGTCGCCTTCGCGCCATGCGCCGAACAGATCAGCGGCACGTTCCCACCGTGCCCGGCCGTCGTCGGATGCAGGATCGAGGGGGGCGGCGCCGGAGGCACCGTCGATCATGAAGCCCATTGTGATCACACCTACCAGGAGCGCGGCAAGAGTCCGGTGATACATGAGGGCGGGCTTTCCACAGCCGGATCGTGGATGGTATCGTTATTGATACCATCCACGATCATGGGATCTGTGGAAGGCCTCGTTGCACGCATGCGGGCGCAACCGAAAGGCGTGCGATTCGCCGACCTCGTGAAGGTTTGCGATCATCACTTCGGAGAGCCGCGGCAGCGCGGCACCTCCCACCGCGTGTATCGAATGCCTTGGGCAGGAGACCCGCGGGTGAATATCCAGAGCGATCACGGAACGGCGAAGGCCTACCAGGTCCGGCAGGTCCTGGCGGCGATCGACAGACTGAAGGGAGCGGGACATGCCGACGGTGAAGCCTGACCACTACGCATACCGCGTTCGATGGTCCCCGGAGGACGCCGCGTATGTCGGCACGGTTGCCGAGTTGCCTTCGCTGTCCTGGGTGTCGGAGGACCAGGGCGACGCGTTCCGGGGTATCCGACAGCTCGTCGCCGATGTGCTCGACGACATGACGGCGAACGGGGAGGAGCTGCCGGTGGCCATCTCCGACCGCTCCTACTCCGGCAAGTTCCTGGTTCGGCTCACACCGGAGGCGCACCGTCGGCTGGCGATCGACGCGGCGGAGCAGCACGTGTCGCTCAACCGCTTGGCCGTCAGTCGACTGATCGGCGCCTGACTCCCGCCCGTCCTCGCGCTACTCGGCCGCGAAGGTGGCCGCGTGCTCGGCCCACCGCGCCTCGACCGGGAGGGCACGCAGCGCGCGATTGCCGAGCGCGAGCGCGGCCGCGACCAGGCACAGGCCGGCGCACACGAGGATCGTGCCCTCGCGGCCGAGCCAGGAGAGCCCGAACCCGGCGATCAGCGGGGCCAGGGGCATCGCCCCCATCGCGAGCACCCCGATGGCACTGTTCGCGCGGCCGAGCAGCCGCGAGGGTGTCGCGACCATGAAGTAGCCGAGGAGGGCGGCGTTCAGGGCGGGGAGCAGCAGGACCGACGCGCCGAGCACCACCGCGATCGCCCAGGGCTCGCGCACCGTGGTCAGGGTGACCGCGCCGAGCGCGACGACGGCGAGGCCGCCCACCGTGAGGATACCCGCGGGGACGCGCGGCACGAGCAGCGGCGCCAGCACGGCCCCCACCAGCATGACCGCGCCGATCACCGCGCTCAGGGTGCCGATCAGCAGCTCGGAGTGCCCCGCCTGCTGCAGCGCGTAGACGACGGTCGTGATGGCCGCGTTGAACCCGAGGTTCACGATGGTGAGGATGATCATCACGCCACCGAGGTCGCGGCGGGAGAGCAGCCACGTGAAGCCTTCCCGCAGCTCGCGCCCCGCGTGGGGACGGGGGGCCGGCTCGTCCGCCGGTGCGGCGTCGTCCTCGGCTCCGGTGTCGGCGATCCCCGCCCGTCGCGTCTGCCGGCGCAGCATCCAGGCGGTCACCGCGGCGACGGCGTGGCACAGCGTCATGACCGCACCGACCACCCAGCCGCCGAGGCCGAGGAGCAGTCCGCCCAGCGGGCCGCCGGCGAACTGGAGCGCCGCGTCCCTGCCCTGGTTCGCGGCCTGGGCGCGGCCCATCGCCTCGTCGGGCACGATCTCCTTGAGCGCGCTCTCGCCGGCCACGTCGAACAGGCCGCTGCGGGCGGCGAGCAGCACGTCGATCACGAGCAGTGACGTGAAGGTGAGGGCGTCGCCGATCGCGAGCAGAGTGAAGGCGCCCGCGAGGACGATGCCCAGCAGGGAGCCGAGCAGCATGAGGACGATGCGCCGGTGGCGGTCGGCGAGCACGCCCCCGGCGAGCGTGAGCAGCACGCGGGCGACGAGTCCGGCGGCGCCGATGATGCCCGCCTGCGCGGGGTCGTTCGTGATGAGGAGTGCCAGGAGCGGGACGGCGAAGCCGAACAGGGAGGCGGCGAGCCCCTTGCTGGTGTCGCTCACGAGCCAGGTGAGGTAGCGGGTGTTGCGCCACAGGCGGTGGGGGGTGGTGGCGGTGGTCATGGCTCGACCATAGATGCGCAACATAAATTGCGCAACTAGAGGTGCGCAATTGTCCGCCGGTAGGATCGGGGCATGGCCGACGACGCGGGGACGAGCGCGGGCGACGACGCCGTCTTCATGACCTCGGCGATGCTGAAGGCCTACTCGCATCCGCTGCGCCGCCGGATCCTGCGCCTCATCGCGCGCCGCGAGCACCTGCGGGCCGCCGACATCGCCGCCGAGCTCGGCGTTCCCGCGAACAGCGCGAGCTTCCACCTCCGGGTGCTCGCCGACGCCGGACTCATCGAGGAGGCCCCCGACCGCGCGCGCGACCGCCGCGACCGGGTCTGGACCGGACGCAAGCGCGCCCTCAACCTCGGCGACCCGCAGAACCCGGTGGCCGATGAGGCGCTCGGCGGCGCGGTGGTCGCCGCCCTGGCGGAGGAGCACGGCGAGCTGGTGCGCCGCGTGCTCGCCTGGAGCCCCGACTACGTCGCCGGCCGCACGACCGAGGTGCACGCGTCGTTCGTGCAGCGCACGATCCGCCTGACCGAGGCCGAGTTCGAAGACGTGATGCGCCAGGTCAACGACGTGCTGTCGGCGGCCGACGATGCGCACGACGCCACAGACCCCGACGGTCGCTACTGGCAGCTCGACATCGTCGTCGCCGACGACACCATCTGACTCACCCGTCGCCCTGGCTCACCCGTCGCCGTGACTCACGCGTCGCCGTGACTCACGCGTCGCCGTCCGGGCGCTCGCCGCTGAGGATCAGGATCCTCCGCAGGTGCATCGCCGTCAGCACGCCGGGACCCATCGTGCTGCGCGCGTCGAACGTGCGGTCGTCCACACGCTCCAGCAGCAGGCGGATCGCCCGCGCGGCCTCACCCCGCCGGCGGTGCGCCTCGCTCGAGCCGGGATCGGGCTCGGCGATCACGTCGGCCACCGCGTGACAGGCCGCCGACAGGGGCTCGGGCAGCGCGGGGTCGAGCGGGATGGCGGCGGGCCGGTCCCAGATGGTGTCGGCGGTCGCATCGGCGATGTCGCGGATCAGGTGGGCGATCCGGTCGAGCGTCGAGAGGTCCTCGTGGATGTGCGCTGTCCCCACGTGCCGGCGTCGCGCGCGTGGGTTGTACCGCACGCTCTCGTCGGCCTCGGCCAGCGCCGCCCGCAGATCGGCGGTGGTCTCGGCGAGGGACGCCGCGTCCTCCGCCCACTGCGCGGTCTCCGGCGGCCACGACTCCGACACCGCGTACCCGATGTCGTGCAGGTGCTCGCCCAGCTGCGTGCGGAAGGACTCCACTCTCGACGCAGCCGCCGCGGCGAGGGGAGCGGGCGCGATCAGCAGGTTCACCAGGAGCCCGATCACCACGCCGACGGCCATCTGCGCCAGGTACCCCACCGAGTAGTCGTCGGCGTTCTGTCCCCCGATGATCAGCACGAACAGCGCGGCCATCGGCACGTACTCGCGCCCGGCGCCGAACCATCCCGTGCCCGACAGCAGCACGCCCAGACCCACCACGAGCGGGATGGTCCACCACGTCGGACCGACGGTGAGCACGATCAGGGCAGCCAGGCCGATGCCCGCGGCGAGCCCGAACAGCGTCTGCAGGCTCGAGCGCATCGAGCCCATCAGCGTCGGGTACATGCTCACCAGAGCACCGAGCGGCGCGTAGTACGGATACTCGTCGGTGACGCCCGGCATGTGCGGCGCAACGGCCCACGCGAGCCCGACCGCGAGCGCCGTCTTCGCCACGAGCAGCAGCCGCGGCGGTCGCACGGCGTCGCGCAGGGTGCGCGAGAGGTACGACCGGCGTTCGCGCAGGCGCAGGCGCGGGTGGTCGCGGAGGCGGCGTTCCTCGGGCGTCACGGCATGCTCTCTCCTCGGACGGGCGGGTTCTGCTCCTGGACGTTACGCGCGAACGGACGGCGGAGGAGTGGGGTTGCCTCCGCTGCGGTCTGCGGGTAGTGCCCGGACGCACGGATGCCGCGGCCCGCACCGAGTGCGCGGCCGCGGCATCCCTCGTGCCGGGTGGTCCGATCAGGGGATGGTCCGCCGGAAGGCGAGGAACGAGACGCCGGTCAGGACGGCGGTGATCACCAGGCCCCACATGGCCAGGCCGAGGGCGCCGAGGTCCATGATCGTCGCGCCGACGTGGTTCCACAGGTCGAGCCGTGTCGCGAGGAACACCAGCCCCACCAGGATGAGCCCCAGGCCGATGCTCACGATCAGCAGCACCAGCTGACCCCAGCTCTTGTAGATCGTCGCGCCGGTGAAGCCGACCACGAAGAAGAACAGGGCGAGCGTGAAGAACACCACGAAGGCGCCCAGGGGTCCCGCGTCCCACAGCCACGGCAGGTAGAACAGGTAGCCGTTGACCCCCCAGCCGTCGGTGAGCATCTCGATGCCGCCGCCGATCAGGAAGAGCACGCCCATGATCGCGCTGCCGAGGATGGCCGTCAGCATCGTGCCGAAGAAGAACTCCCGGCGCGTGATGCTCATCGCCTGCGAGAACGGGAACGTGAGGGTCATCGCCGACATGCCCACCGCGAAGAAGTACCAGAGCGGCGCCTGGCCGCCCCCGCCGTACTTGGGGGTGTCGACGGGGATCATCGCGTAGATCAGGATCGAGATGATCGTGGCCGCGCCGAGGATCATGAGCGGGTACCAGATGAAGGTGCCCTTGTTGATCAGCTGCAGGCGGATGACGTTGAACGTGCGCATCAGCGGACCTCCTCCTTCACCGCACCGGCTCTGTCGGCGGCGGCGTCGTTCTTCTGGGTGAGCCGGACGACGAGCTGCTGCAGCGACACCGGCGTGAGGTCGAGGCCCGCGGCGACGACCGCGGAGCGCTCCTCGGGCGAGAGCCGGCCCATGACGGTGACCGAGGCCACCCGGCCGAGCTCGTCGCGGTGCAGGATCTCGCGGCCCTCCGCCCAGGCGTCGACCTTCGCGGCCTCGCCCACCACAGTCACCGCGCGGTCACGCACGGCATCGGTGTCCTCGTTCAGCAGGATCCGTCCGTTGTCGATCACGATGACCTTCTCGATGAGGTTCGACACCTCGTCGATCAGGTGCGAGGACAGGATGATGGTGCGCGGGTGCTCGGAGTAGTCCTCCACCAGGCGGTCGTAGAAGATCTGCCGGGCGACTGCGTCGAGCCCGAGGTACGGCTCGTCGAAGAAGGTGATCTCGGCGCGCGAGGCGAGTCCGATGATCACGCCGACCGCCGAGAGCTGTCCGCGCGACAGCTTCTTGATGGTCTGCTTCATCGGCAGCTGGAACTCCGCGATCAGCTCGTCGGCGAACGCCTGGTCCCAGTTCGGGAAGAACAGGCTCGCGGCCTTGAACGCGTGCTTGGGGTAGGCGTCGTCCGGGTACTTCTGGCTCTCGCGCACGAAGCAGATGCGGCCGAGCACGTGTGCGTTCTCGTACGGGTGCTCGCCGAACACCTTCACGGTGCCGGACGATTCGAAGTTCTGGGCCGTGAGGATCGACATGAGGGTCGTCTTCCCGGCACCGTTACGGCCGAGGAGCCCGTAGATCGAGCCCCCTTCGAGGGCGAGCGAGACGTTGTCGAGCGCCCTCTTCTCCTTGTAGCGCTTGGTGAGGTTCTGCACCTCGATGACGGCGGTCATGCGGGGTTCTTCCCTTCTGGGGTGGGGGTGTGTGCGGCGCGCTGCCGGAGCAGGTCCGCGAGGTCTTCCGCGCCGAGGCCCAGCGTGCGGGCCTCCGCGAGGAGCGGGTCGATGTAGCGGTCGGCGAAGGCCGCGCGGCGCTCGCCGAGGAGCAGGTCCCTGGCGCCTTCCGAGACGAACATGCCGATGCCTCGGCGCTTGTGGAGCACTCCCTTTTCGGTGAGCATCGCGACTCCCTTCGCCGCCGTGGCGGGGTTGATGCGGTAGAACGCGGCGAGCTCGTTCGTGGAAGGAGCCTGCGCCTCCTCGGCGAGTGAGCCGTCGAGGATCGAGTCCTCGATCTGCTCGGCGATCTGGAGGAAGAGCGGCTTGCCTTCTTCGATCACGAGTCCTCCGCTGGGTTAGTGGGTTACTTACTCGACTAAGTAACCATGTAACCCACGCGCGTGTCAACCCTCGGGATCGCGACGATCAGCTCCGGTCGTGCCCGGTGAGCGATTACTTCGCCGGCGAGAGACCTGAAGACACGCCCGATTTTCCAGGCAGGATGAAGACATCGAGCATGTGGGCGGATAGAGTTATCGCATGGAGGCATCGGCATGACCAGCAATCAGGATCGAGTTCCGGCTCGTTCCCGTGCCGCCGAATCCTCGACTCGCGCCACTGCTCGGTCGGTCGCTGAGCAACGAGTTCGCGAGGCCCGAGAATCGGTCCGGGTCCGAGATCAAAGTCACTTGCGTGAGGTCTTCGTGGCGTACGCGAACAGTAACTGACTACGCATCGAGAAGGCGCTGACCTAGGTCCAACAGGTAGGCAACGGCTTTTTCGGTGGTCTCACTTGACCTCGTCATGCGGGCCGTCGCGAGTCGATTGCTCGAAGCTAGAGTGAGTACTCCGACTACGCAGTCGCGCGCTCGAATCGGAACTGCCAGGAACGATTTGGACGTGTACCTGTCGATGGACTCGCGTCCCTTCTCCAGGTCTGCGACGTCGTACGTGCCCGCACGGCCTTCGACGAATGCGCGAACTGGCGCAAGGTAGCTCTGTGTTCCGAGATGCCCGCACTTGCCTTTAGCACCGTCGAGTGTGCGTCCGTCAGATGACGCCCACCGAACCAGTTGCCGCTCGGGGGCGAGCGGAAATGCTCGGACCCAGATCTCGAGTCGGTAGCGTTCGACTTCTGTTTGCAGCGGATCTGTGTTCGGCGCAATGTCGAAGAGCGGCAGGATGCCTTGCAGTGCATCCTGAAGTCGCTCGGGCAGAAGGTCGTCTTGCCCATAGTTAGCTGACCACTCTTGCCACCAGCCGTCGAGCCGCTCCATGTAGCTCCAAGATAGGGGCTCGTCGGTTCGCCCCTTCCGGAATGCAGTTCGCAAAGTCATCTCGCCTGTTAGCTGCGCGACTTGGCCATGGAAGTCGGCCAAGATGGGAGTCACAGCAAGCTCAGCGGCACGGTCGCGAAGAAGATCCAGGCTCAGGGAATCGCCGTCAGCCGTGAGGTCGGAGGCATGGCTTCCTTTCGTAAGAACCGCCAGCCGCTCACCACTTCCACGGGTGGAACTGAGGGCTCGAACCAGAGGCAAATCCTGCAAGCTGCTGCCAACGATGAGGGATAGCGGGTGGGTCTCGAAGCCACGCACGAGTGAAGCGCCGACAGCAGTCGCTGTCGCCGCATAGCTGTTCTCGTCAAGCACAATCGGCCAACTCACTGGGCCTGCCGAGGGGACGCGCCCATGGAGGTAGACAAGCGTTATGTACGCGCCAGAAGCGTCTCGCTCAAGACGGAGCGGCTCAATCTCGTAGATGGGGTCCTCGCGTCCGAGGCCCGTCACGCGGAGGCCGGGCACTCCCACCTCGGTCAGAGTCTCGATGGACTCACGAGTCTCACGATAGCGCTGCTCGATGTAGTCGTCGTAGTTAGTGGTGAAGATCGTGGTTTGGCGGTCGCGAAGCGAGCGAAAGACTGCGAGCTGCACAATGTTCCGCGAGAGCCGTCCGCCTTGCCAGCTAGCAGCGGTTCCATACAGCGATCGCTTTATCCGTTTGCGAAGAGTGTCTTGCAGTGATTGCTTTGACCCAGCGGCGACCATTCGGAGTGTGTGAATAAGGCTCGAGGCAAGTTGTTCGGGCGCGATTGAATCAAGAGCTTCAATATCCGCCCGCCTTGGCCCATTTGCGTAGTTCTTGGAGTGTCGGTCCGGGAAGCAAGACTGGATAAGCGCGCTCCAGCTATGGCCCGTTCTGTCAATCGTTACGCCAGCGCCGCAGTACAAGAGAAGAGGTGCGTCCTCTTCTGAGACGCGATCGATGACTGCGCCCGTTAGCGGGTTCTCGAAGAAGGGCACTCTACTGCGCACCGGACCATGGTTTCGTATGCCAGCGCCTTTCGGTTCGAAGTGCGCACGGTGTGTTGACCGGTGCAACGGCCAGGCTGGAGTCGAGTCCGGGAGGTGTAAGCCACGCGTGTGTCAACCCTCGGGATCGCGACGATCAGCTCCGGTCGTGCCGTGACTCGTGCCACTCCTCCACGATCTGCCGCATGCGCGCGGACAGGAACCGGAAGAACGCGGCCAGCTCGACCGCCCGCGCCTGCGCGTCGGGATCGTCGCCGTGCGCGCCCGCGATGTCGTCGATGTACTCCGCGAGCCGCGCGTACACGGGAAGGTTGCCCACGATCGAGCGGTAGAAGGGATCGTGCACGAACGCGTACCGGTCACGGCGCTCACCCGGCCGCGGGCGCCGCTGGATGAAATGCAGCTGCTGCAGGTAGCGCACCGCCCCCGACACCGCCGCGGGGGAGACGCCGAGCCGCTCGGCCAGCTCGGCCGCGGTGTACCCGCCCTCGGGCGCCGCGACCAGGGCCATCATCACGCGCGCCGGCATCCGCGGCATCCCCGCCGCCGTGAGCATCGCCGCCGCCTGCTCCGCCGGTTCCACGCCCCGGTGCTCGCGCTGCTGCTCGGCATCGCCCGCCGTCGCGTCCGACCCGTCGTCGGCGTTCGCGGCCTCCCCGCCCGGTGCCCGCGTCATCGCACTACCCGCCCGTCGCGAGCTCGCGCCGACGCATGAGGGCCAGGGCGCCCGCCGTGGCCCCGGCGACCACGAGCACGACCCACCACAGCCCGCGCACGTCGACGCCGTCGCCGTCGACCACCGGGGTCACCGCGAACGGGGAGAGGTTCGCGGTCCAGTCCGGCAGCCCGAACAGCGGGCCGAACATGCCGAGCAGCGCCGCGAGCAGGACCAGGATCCACGCCACGGGGATGGTTGCGCGCGGCAGCACCACGAACACGAGGGCCGTGAGCGCCACGAACACCACCGCCGCGACCGCCTGTCCCGCGCCCGCCACGGCCACGATGCGATACAGCTCGCTGTCGCCGTCGCGCGACCACACGCCGAGCCAGCCACCCAGCACGGCGGCGGCGACCACGATGAGCACCGCGCCCACGCCGACGATCACATGGTCGGCCAGCCACCGCACCCGTCCGGTGGGGGTCGAGAGCACGAGCTCGACCGTGCCCCGCGCCTCCTCCTGCCGCGCGCGCACCACGGTCTGCACCGCGCAGCAGGCCGCGAGGATGCCCAGCAGCGTGAAGAACACGGTCACCACGACCTCGTCGAGCCCGCCGGTCGCGCCGCCGATCTTCTCCAGGATGTCGGTCACGGCGGGATTCTCGCCCGCGATCTGGTCGACCACGCCGCCCAGGGTCGTGGCGAGCAGCCCGGTGAGCAGTCCGCCGACCGCCCACCCCACGACCGCGCCCGAGGTGAGTCGCCACACCAGCGCGTGCGGCGACGAGAGGGCGGGCCGCGCCGCGGAACGGCCGGGGCGTTCGGCCACGAAGCCCGCGTCCACATCGCGCAGGCCCTGCAGTGCCAGGGCCCCGGCGGCCAGGACGAGGCCGAGCGCCAGTCCCAGGACCGCGGGCCAGGCCGCATCGACGTCGTACGGACGCGTCTGCTCCGCCCAGCCGAACGGCGACAGCCACGCAGGCCAGGCGCTCGCGATCGCGGTCAGCTCGTCGTTCGGGGTCCCGGCGGCGTTGCCGATGCCCCGGAGCAGGAAGGCGGCCACGAGCACCCACACAGCCGCGGAGTTCGCGCCGCGCGACGTGCGCAGCAGCTGCGCCGCGAGCAGGGCGATCCCGAGGAAGGCGACGCCGCAGGAGGCGGCCGCGGCGCCGGAGAGCAGCGAACCGGCGACGGGCAGCCCGGTCGCGAGCAGGGCGACCGCGGTCAGTGCACCCAGCACGACGTTGGCGAGGAGGCCGTGCACGATCGTCGCGACGGTGGGAAGGTGTCGTCCGGCGGGTGTCGCCCACACGAGCTCGGCGCGCCCCGACTCCTCGTCGCCCCGGGTGTGCCGCACCGCGAGGAACGTGCTCATGAGGGCCGCCAGCATCGCCAGCCACGGCAGGATCTCGAAGGCCAGGAACGCGCCCTCCGAGGTGCCGGACGGCAGGCCGCGGAACATCAGGATCACCGGGTTCGCGAGCGCCGCGGCCAGGATGTTCTGCCGGTCGGCCAGGGTCGAGTACGACTGCGTGACGCCCGCATACCCCGCGAACGCCATGAGCGCCGTCCCGAGGATCCACAGCGGCACCTGCACCCGGTCGCGGCGGATGCGCTGGCGCAGCAGCACCCCGAAGCGGTCCATCACGCACGACCCTTCGCGTGGCGGGAGCGCCGGGTGGACGGCTCCGCGTCGGACCCGCCGTCCTCCGCCGCCTCGAGCGTCGCGAGGTCGTCGCCGTAGTGCCGCAGGAACAGCTCCTCGAGCGAGGGCGGAGCCACGCGGAGGTCGGAGATCCCGAGCGTGGCGAGGGCGGGCAGCACCGCGGCGGTGCGGTCGCTGTCGACGGTGAGGCGGAAGCGGTCGTCGTGCACCGTGGCGTCGTGCACCTCGGGGATCGCGGCGACGCGGTCGAGCGGGACACCCGGGGCCGTGAACGACACGTCGCTGCGGGTGAGGTGCCGCAGGTCGGCGAGCGTGCCGGTCTCGACGATGCGCCCGGCGCGGATGATCGACACGCGGTCGCACAGCTGCTCGACCTCGCTCATGATGTGGCTCGACAGCAGCACGGTCGCGCCGTTCTCGTGGGCCCGCGCGACCTCGCGCTGGAAGATCACCGCCATGAGGGGGTCGAGCCCGCTGGTCGGCTCGTCGAGGATGAGCAGGTCGGCCGGCACGGCGAAGGCCGCGATCAGCGCCACCTTCTGGCGGTTGCCCTTCGAGTACGCGCGGCCCTTCTTCCGCGGGTCGAACTGGAAGGCCTCCAGCAGCCGGGCCTTCTCGCGCCGGTAGGCGGCGTCGTGCGTGCGGGCTCCGCGCAGCCGGGCGAGCAGGTCGATGGCCTCGCCCCCGGAGAGGTTGGGCCACAGGCTCACGTCGCCCGGCACGGAGGCGATGCGCCGGTGCAGCTCGACGGCCCGTCGCCACGGGTCCTCGCCGAACACGGTCACCGCGCCCCCGGTGCGGCGGGCGAGGCCCAGGAGGATGCGGATCGTGGTGGACTTGCCGGCGCCGTTCGGCCCGAGGAATCCGTGCACCTGACCGGACTCGACGCTCAGGTCGAGACCGTCGAGGGCGTGCACGTGCCCGTAGTGCTTGGTGAGGCTCTGGGTGGCGATCACGGTGCTCATGCGCGGGAGCGTACGCCCGCTTCACGAACTTGTGAATCCGGTGAAGCGGACGCATGCGGAATCCTTACGGCGCCCGCGTACAGTGGGCTGGTGCCGGAGTTCCCCTACGCCCGCCTGCGCCGCTGGCCCGACGTCGAGGCCGAGAACCTCCAGGCGCACGACGCCACCGACCTGCTGCTCGCGTCGCGGGCGCTCGACAGCGGGATCACCGGTACCGAGATCGCCGTGATCGGGGACGACTACGGCGCGATCACCCTGCCGCTCGTGGCGTCCGGGCTCCGGGGGATCCGGGTGCACCAGGACCTCGCGACCGGGCGCCGCGCCCTCGCCCGCAACGCGGAGGAGCTGGGACTCGAGGGCTTCACGACGCACGAGCTCGACGAGACGCTGCTGCGCGGGGCACGGCTCGTGCTGCTGCAGCTGCCCAAGGCGCTCGCGGAACTGGAGCAGATCGCGGATGCGGTCGCCCGCTGGGCCGCGCCCGACGCGGTGCTCGTGGCCGGGGGTCGCGTCAAGCACATGACCCTGGCGCAGAACGAGGTGCTGCGGCGGAGCTTCGGGGAGGTGCAGCCGCAGCGGGCCGAGCGCAAGTCGCGGCTGCTCGTGGCGTCGCAGCCGCTGGCCGTCCCCGCGCAGCCGCCCTTCCCCGTGCGGGCCGCGCACGACGGCCTCGCCCTGGTCGCGCACGGCGGCGCGTTCGCCGGACCCCGCCTCGACATCGGCACGCGCGTGCTGCTCGAGGCGCTCGCGCTCGACGGTTCACAACGCCGGAGAACCGCTCGCCCCGGGGCTGCATCCCCGCCGGAACTGCCGGAGAACGAGGGTTTCTCCGGAGTCGTGAACGCCGAGGATCCGCGCCGTGTGCTCGACCTCGGCTGCGGCACGGGCGCGCTCGCGGTGTCCTGGGCCCTCGCGCACCCCGGGGACGCGGTGACCGCGACCGATCGCTCGGCCGCGGCCGTGGCCTCGACCCGGGCGACCGCGGCCGCGAACGGCGTCGCCGACCGCGTCACCGTGACCCACGACGACGCCGGATCCGACCTGCCCGACGGGGCGTTCGACGTGGTGCTGCTGAACCCGCCGTTCCACCTCGGCAGCAGCGTGCACACGGGGGCCGCGACCCGGCTGTTCGAGGCCGCCGCGCGACTGCTCCGGCCGGGCGGCGAGCTGTTCACGGTGTACAACTCCGGCCTCGCGTACCGCCCCGAGCTGACGCGACTGATCGGGCGGACGGAGCAGCTCCGACGCACCCCGAAGTTCACCGTGACGCGCAGTGTGCGACGCCCGTGAACCCCCGTCGCCGAGATTGCTAGACGCTCGTACTATCCCCCGGTCAGCACCGGAAACCCGGGCACGTTCCCGGCCCAGGATTTGTCCCTGACCGGCCATTTCGTTACGTTGGTCTGTGGGCCTGACGGCCCGAAGACCAGTCCGCGACCACGTCCTTCTTTCGATGAGCTGTGCTGCGAAGAGGCGTGGGCGTACGGTCGGTCCTCTCTGCGGCGGATCCGAAATCCACCGCCCGCGCCGCCACAGCGATGATGTCGAACGGCCTCGTGAGGATCACCCGGACGTGACCGAAGCAGGCTCAGCCACCCGAGGCCGAGCCGCAGGGGAAACGTGTCCGACATCGCACTCGAAGCGCGCCATCTGTACAAGGTGTTCGGGAGGAATCCGAACGCCGCCGTCCGCCGACTGAAGGCGGGTGAGAGCCGCGCGGCCGTCGCCGACGCGGGCACCGCCGCCGTCATCGACGCCAGCTTCACCGTGAACCGCGGTGAGATCTTCGTCATCATGGGCCTGTCCGGATCGGGCAAGTCCACCATCATCCGCATGCTCAACGGCCTGCACGACATCACCGACGGCACCGTCACGGTCGGCGGCGACACCATCACGGGCATCCCCGCGGGTCGTCTGCGTGAGATCCGCCGCGACCGCATCTCGATGGTCTTCCAGCACTTCGCCCTGCTGCCGCACCGCACGGTGGCCGCGAACGTGGCCTACCCGCTCGAGCTCAAGGGCGTCGCGGCGGCCGAGCGGCAGCCGAAGGCCGAGGAGATCCTCGCGCTCGTGGGCCTCGAGGGCCAGGGCGACAAGCTGCCGTCCGAGCTCTCCGGCGGCATGCAGCAGCGCGTCGGCATCGCCCGCGCGCTCGCCGCCGACAGCGACATCCTGCTGATGGACGAGGCGTTCAGCGCGCTCGACCCGCTGATCCGCCGCGAGATGCAGGAGCAGCTGCTGGAGCTCCAGCAGAAGCTGCACAAGACCATCGTCTTCATCACGCACGACCTCAACGAGGCCATGTTCCTCGGCGACCGGATCGCCGTGATGCGCGACGGGCGCATCGTGCAGATCGGCACGCCGGAGGACATCCTGATGGACCCCGCGAACGACTACGTCGAGCAGTTCGTGCAGGACGTGGACCGTGCCCGCGTGCTCACCGCCGCGAACGTCATGGAGCGCCCGCGCCCCGTGGTCGCCGAGACCGCCGGCCCGCGCACGGCCCTGCGCCAGATGCGCGACGCCTACATGTCGGCCACCTACGTGGTCGGCAAGGACCGCCAACTGCTCGGTGTGGTCACCGACCGCGATGCGGTGAAGCTCGTGCGGCAGGGGGTGACGCGACTCGACTCCGTGATCAAGCCCGTGCTGCAGAGCGTGCGCGAGGACGACGTGCTCATGAACCTGTTCGTGCCCGCGGTGGAGTCGCCGCTGCCCCTGGCCGTGACCGACGCGGACGGGCGACTGGCGGGCGTGATCCCCCGCGTGACCCTGCTCGCCGCCCTCGGCCCCGGCCCCGGCTCGACCGAGGAGATCCTGCTGCCGATGACGCCCATGCCGCAGGCGGAGATCGACGCGGTGCTCGACGACGGGTGGACGGCTGAGCCGCTGCCCACGACACCCGAGACGGAGGAGGTGCGCTGATGGACGGATTCCGCATCCCCCTGGGCGACTGGGTCGCCGCCGGAGTCGACTGGATCACCGCGAACCTCGACGGTCTGCTCGACGTGGTGTCGTTCGTGGTGAGCTTCCTCGTGGACGGCCTCACCCGGCTGCTGCTCACCCCGCACTTCGCCGTGATCATCGTGATCGCCGCCCTGCTCGCCTGGGTCGTACGGTCGTGGAAGCTCGCGATCGGCACGGCCGTGTCGTTCCTGCTGATCGTGGCGATGGACCTGTGGGTGCCCGCGATGCAGACCCTCGCCCTGGTGCTCGTCGCGGCGATCGTGGCCGTGCTGATCGCGGTGCCGCTGGGCATCTGGTCGGCGCGCAACGCCACGGTCCGGGCGGCCCTGAAGCCGGTGCTCGACTTCATGCAGACCATGCCCGCGTTCGTGTACCTGATCCCCGCGATCGTGTTCTTCGGCATCGGCGTGGTGCCGGGACTCGTGGCGACCGTGATCTTCGCGCTGCCTCCCGGCGTGCGCCTGACCGAGCTGGGCATCCGCGGTGTCGACTCCGAGACCGTGGAGGCCGGGCATGCGTTCGGCGCCACCCCCGGCCAGATCCTCCGCGGCATCCAGCTGCCCCTGGCGATGCCGACCATCATGGCCGGCGTCAACCAGGTGATCATGCTCGCGCTGTCGATGGCCGTGATCGCCGGTATGGCGGGAGCGGACGGCCTCGGGAAGATGGTGGTCGAGGCGATCTCGACGATCAACATCCCGAAGGGCGTCGAGGCCGGTCTGGGCGTCGTGCTGATCGCGGTCTTCCTCGACCGGGTCACCGCCGCGCTGGGGGCTCCGGGCGAGAACCGCTCGTCGCTGTGGGGCCTGTGGAAGCGCCGCCGGTCGGGCGCGGGTTCGGGCGCTGCGCCCGCCGCCGCCGCAACCCCCGCGTCCGCGACCCCCGCGTCGTCCGACGCCGTCGAGCCCGAGCTCACTCGCGCCTGACCCCACCCCACCGCGACGTCCCGCCCCGCCCCCGCCCACGCGCGGGTGCGGGGTCGGAGAGGAGCCCGAGGGGGCGGGTTCCGGCCCGTTCTCCATCCCGCACGCCGCCCACCCGCTGTCCCGCGGCTCGTCCGCACTCCTGAAATCACATACGGAACGCAAGAGAGAGAAGCACATGAAGAAGAAGATCCTGACCCTCACCGCCCTGGGCGCCGCAGCAGCGCTCACCCTCGCCGGATGCAGCGGCGACGGAGCCGGTGGCACCAGCGCGGGCGGCGGCGACGCCGACGACAAGGGCACCATCACGCTCGGCTTCCTGCCCTCCTGGACCGACGGCCTCAGCACCGCGTACCTCCTGCAGGACCAGCTGGAGAAGATCGGTTACACGGTCGAGATGAAGACGCTCACCGAGGCGGGTCCCCTCTACACGGGTCTCGCGCAGGGCGATGTCGACATGTACCCGTCGGCCTGGCCCGAGCTCACGCACGCCGAGTACATGAAGAAGTACGGCGACGACATCGAAGACCTCGGCGCGTACTACGACAACGCCAAGCTCACCCTGGCGGTGCCGGAGTACTCCGATCTCACCTCCATCGAAGACCTGGCGGGCAAGGGGGCGGACTTCGACGGCAAGATCTACGGCATCGAGCCGGGCGCCGGCCTCACCGCGCAGACGCAGAAGATGATGCCCGAGTACGGGCTCGACGGCGAGTACGAGCTGGTGACCTCGTCGACCGCGGCGATGCTGACCGAGCTGAAGACCGCGACCGACAAGCAGGAGGACATCGTCGTCACGCTGTGGCGTCCGTTCTGGGCCAACGACGCCTTCCCCGTGAAGGACCTCGAAGACCCGAAGGGCGCCATGGGCGAGGCCGAGCGCCTGCACTTCCTCGGCACCAAGGGCTTCGCCGAGGAGTTCCCGGAGGCGGCCGAGCTGATCGAGAAGATCAAGCTCGACGACGAGCAGTACGGTGCGCTCGAAGACCTCGTGGTCAACGAGTACGGCGAGGGCAAGGAAGCCGACGCGGTCGACGCGTGGCTGGAGAAGTACGGCGACCAGTTCGACTGGACCGTCAGCTGAGCTGACCCGTCTCTGCACGAAGGGAGGGCTCCCGTCCGGGGGCCCTCCCTTCGACGTCTCCCCCGGGCGGGGCTTGCCTTCGCGATTGCGGTGGCGGGTCGGCGTGCGCTTCACTGAACCCGAACCCCACCCGGCACGCGACACCCGAGGACGAGATGGCCACCGAGAGCACCACACCCCTCCGCGTCCGGCCGCGGATCTGGATCGGCCTCGTCATCTACCTGGCGTACGTCGCGGTCGTCTTCACCGTGCAGCAGGCGACCGGCATTCCCTACACGGCCCTCGGCGACAGCGGACGCGACCTCTTCCTGGGCGCCGGCCTGTCCCTCATCGGCGGAGCGGTGCTCCTGGCGATCACGACGAGCCTGCTCGGGTGGTGGCGTCCCGCCCTGTTCGAGCGGACGCGCGCCGCGCATCGCTGGCCGATCATCGCCCCGGTGCTGATGGCGGTGGCCCTGGGCGTGAACCTCGCCTCCACCGACTGGGCCTCCTACGACGGCGCCTTCTTCGCCGCGTCGATCGTCCTGCTGCTGGTCGGCTTCACGGAGGAGCTGACCACGCGCGGACTGCTGCTCGTCGGGCTGCGCAGCCGCCTGTCCGAGGTGTGGGTGTGGCTGCTGACCTCCGCGCTGTTCGGACTCATGCACCTCATCAACGCGCTCAGCGGGCAGCCCCTCGCCCCCACGCTGCAGCAGGTGTTCCTCGCCTTCGGCGCCGGCACCATCTTCTACGTCCTGCGCCGCGTGACCGGCAGCCTGATCTGGGCCATGGTGCTGCACGGGTTCTGGGACTTCTCGACCTTCGCGGTCGGGCACGGCGCCGCAGGGCCGCTGGCCGGGCTGGGTCCTGTGCTGGAGATCGTCGCGGTGGTGGTGGCGCTGGTGGGCGTCGCGTTCGTGATCCGCGGCGCCGACGAGCGCACCGCGACACCGTAGAGCACTCGTCCGCCGCGGGTGGCACCCCCCTTACGCTCCGCGGGGGAAGGTGCGACCATGACCGTTCGCGGACCCGGCCGGGCCCCGGCAACGGGAGAGGGAACCATGTGCACAGGACTGAGCTTCACCACCGCCGACCACTACTTCGGGCGCAACCTCGATCTGGAGTTCTCGTACCACGAGACCGTCACCGTGACACCACGGAACTTCCCCTTCGAGTTCCGACGGATCCCGCCCCTGTCGACCCACCACGCGATCATCGGCATCGCGACCGTCTCCGACGGCTACCCGCTGTACTACGACGGCACGAACGAGAAGGGCCTGAGCATGGCCGGACTCAACTTCCCCGACAACGCCTTCTACCCCGCGGAGGGAGCGGGCGGCACGGAGATCACCCCGTTCGAGTTCATCCCCTGGGTGCTCGGGCAGTTCGAGACCGTCGCCCAGGTGAAGGACGCGCTGCGATCCGTGAGCCTCGTCGACATCTCCTTCAGCGCGGAGTTCCCGCTGTCGCCGCTGCACTGGATCATCGCCGACCGGACCGCCTCGATCGTGGTGGAGAGCGTGCGGGACGGTCTGAAGGTGTACGACAACCCGTGGGGGGTGCTCACGAACAATCCCACGTTCGACATCCAGAGCTTCCGCCTGAACGACTACCGGCACCTCACGCGCCGCCAGCCCGACAACACGTTCGCGCCGGATCAGTCGCTCGACCTGTACAGCCGCGGCATGGGCGGGATCGGGCTGCCCGGCGACCTGTCGTCGTCGTCGCGCTTCATCAAGGCGGTGTTCACCCGCATGAACTCGGTCTGCGGCACCACCGAGTCGGAGTCGCTGAGCCAGTTCTTCCAGATCCTCGGCTCCGTCGCCCAGCAGCGCGGGTGCGTGCAGGTGGGCGACGAGGAGAAGTACGAGATCACGATCTACTCGTCCTGCTGCAACACCGACCGGGGCGTCTACTACTACACGACGTACGAGAACAGTCAGATCACGGGGGTCGACATGCACCGTGAAGACCTCGACGGCACCGCGCTCGCCGTGCACCCGCTCGTCGAGGGGCAGCAGATCGCGATGCAGAACTGACGCGCCTCGGGCCCGTCGTCTCGATTCGCTCGCTCAGCGGCCGCCTGAGCGAGGAGCGCAGCCCTCGAACGACGGACGCAACCCCCTGACCGGCGTGCGGCGGCCGGCGTAGCCTGTGGCCGTGGACGGGTTCGCGGCGGTCGACTTCGGGTTCGCCCGCGAGGTCTTGCAGCGGGGCATCGCGGCGCTGTACGTGGTCGCGTTCGTCTCCACGCTCAACCAGTTCCGCGCCCTGCTCGGCGAGCACGGACTGCTGCCCGCCCCGGCCCTGCTCGACTGGGTCGCGCAGAAGAGCGAGCGACGGAAGCTGCTGCACCCCACGCTGTTCACGCGCTGGCGCTACACCGACCGGCGGCTCGTGGCGCTGTCGTGGGCCGGGATCGCGGTGGGCGTGCTGCTGGTCGCGGGGGTGCCGCAGCTCGGGCCGCCGTGGCTGCCGATGGTGTGCTTCCTCGCGCTGTGGTTCGGGTACATGTCGGTCGTGAGCATCGGGCAGACGTTCTATTCCTTCGGGTGGGAGATGCTGCTGCTCGAGGCCGGGTTCCTGGCGGCGTTCCTGGGGTCGAACGACCAGCCGCCGCCGGTCGTGGTGATCGTGCTGTTCTGGTGGCTGCTGTTCCGCCTGGAGTTCGGTGCCGGGATGATCAAGATCCGCGGCGGGCGCGAGTGGCGCGACCTCACCGCCATGACGTTCCACCACGAGACGCAGCCGATGCCGGGCCCGCTCAGCCGCCAGGCGCACCTGCTGCCGCGGTGGTTCCACAGGCTGGAGGTCATCGGCAACCACGTCGCGCAGCTGGTCGTGCCGTTCTTCCTGTTCGCTCCCGTCCTGTCGCTGTGGGTGCCGGGGCCGGTGCCGCAGATCGTCGGCGCGGTCGCCGGCGGTGTCGTGATCGCGACCCAGCTGTGGCTCGTGCTCACCGGCAACTTCGCGTGGCTGAACGCGGCGACGATCGTGCTCGGCTTCTCGGCGATCGGGCTGCCGGGGGTGGGCGCGGCCGAGCCGGCACCCGAGACGGCGCTGCCCTGGACCGTGTCGGGGATGCCGCTGTGGTGGGTCGTGGTGACCTCGGCCGTCGGCGTGCTGTTCGTGGTGCTGAGCGTGCCGGCCGTGCGGAACCTGTTCGCGCGGCGGCAGCTGATGAACGCGAGTTTCCACCGGTGGCAGCTCGCCAACGCCTACGGCGCCTTCGGCACGGTGACGCGGGAACGCATCGAGATCGTGGTGGAGGGGTCGGACGACGAGGAAGGGGTGCACTGGCGGGAGTACGGGTTCCGCGGCAAACCAGGAGACGTGCGGCGCGTGCCGCGGCAGTTCGCCCCGTACCACCTGCGGCTGGACTGGCTGATGTGGTTCCTGCCGCTCGGGCACTCGCTGGACGACTGGTTCACGGTGTTCCTGCTGCGACTGCTCGAGGCCGACGGCCCGACCCTGCGGATGCTGCGCGTCGACCCGTTCCACGGCGAGAGGCCGCGATGGGTGCGAGCGGTGTCGTACCGGTACCGTTTCGCGACCCGCGCGGAGCATCGCGCCGACGGTGCCGTGTGGGTGCGCAGCGGTCGCCGTGTGATCCTCGGTCCGCTCGGCCTGCGCTGAGGACGGCGCGTTCCGGGGGCGTGAAGGAGACCTCCCGCCCTGAACGAGCGTCGGCGCGCTCGGCTCCTTCCGGGCGCGAGATCCTGCAGACCGCGCGGCCGGAGTCGGGCGATTCAGATGTCCTCGCCGACGGGCTGGTCGCGAAGCCGCCAGATGCCAGGCGGGGGCGCCGATTGACAGCCGGATCCATCGCTCCTATAAGAGCTACATGTCCGATCCGCGAGCGTTCGTCCAACACATGATGACGGACTTCTCGTGACCGAGCCCCGCAGTCAGGCGCGGTTCCCGCGCGTCCCACGGCGACGGTACGTCGCTGCGGGACTCTGGGCGGCGGCTCAGATCGTGGTTGCCGGCGGCGGCGTGCTTCTCGTCTTTCTCACTGCGATGCGAGGGGACGGGTGCGCGTTCTCATGCAGAGACGATGTCGCCAACGTCGTGATCGACGGCACGAAGGCGGCTCTCCTCGTGATCACGCTCATCGAGGTGGCCATGCTCGTCATCGCACTCATCAAGAGGGCCTCGCCGCATGTGATCGGTGGTGTGGCGATCGGTCTGAGTCTTGCCGTGATCACTGTCGCGTCCGTGCTCATGGTCTCCGCGTACCCGGTTTCCCCATGATGTGAAGGAGATCTCTGCCTGCCATACCGTGCGGCCGAGCGCAGCGAAACGCCCCGGCCGGGGTGCGAGACCCCGGACGGAGCGTTCCGGTCCGCTTGGCGACGATCAGCTGACCTTCTTCCGGTAGGAGATGATCGCGAACACGTAGGCGACCACGAGGATGCCGACGCACCAGGCGAGGGCGATCCAGATGTCATCGCCGACGGGCCGCTCGGCGAACAGCGCCTGGATGGTGTTGACGATCGAGGTGACCGGCTGGTTGTCGGCGAACCACTGCACGGGTGCGGGCATGGTGTCGGTCGGCACGAACGCCGAGCTGATGAACGGCAGGAAGATCAGCGGATACGAGAACGCGCTCGCCCCGTCGACCGTCTTGGCGTTCAGGCCGGCGATGATCGCCAGCCACGTCAGCGCGAGGGTGAACAGCATCAGGATGCCGATCACTCCGAGCCAGGCCCACACGCTCGCCCCGGTGCGGAAGCCCATCAGGAAGCCGACGCCGAAGATGATCGCGAGGGTGATCGCGTTCGCCGTGAGCGACGTCAGCACGTGGGCCCACAACACGCTCGATCGGGCGATCGGCATGGAGTGGAACCGCTCGAAGATGCCGCTCTGCATGTCGGTGAACAGCCGGAACGCGGTGTAGGCGATGCCCGACGCGATCGCGATGAGCAGGATGCCCGGCAGCAGGTAGTTCACGTAGTTGTCGGTGCCGGTGCTCTGCTGGAGCGCGCCGCCGAAGACGTACACGAACAGGAGCATCAGCGCGATCGGGGTGACCGCGGTGGTGATGATCGTGTCGGGACTGCGGAAGATGTGCCGCATGGAGCGGCCGGTGAGGGTCGCCGCGTCGGCGGCGAAGTGCGTGCTCATGCTGCGTCCTTTCGTGAGGGTCCGATCAGGGTGAGGAAGATCTCCTCGAGGGTGGGCTGCTTCTCGACGTACTCGACCTGCGCGGGCGGGAGCAGCTGCTTCAGCCCGGCGAGGGTGTCGTTCGCGATGATGCGGCCCTCGTGCAGGATCGCGATCCGGTCGGCCAGCTGCTCCGCCTCGTCGAGGTACTGCGTGGTGAGCAGCACCGTGGTGCCGCTGTGCGCGAGCTGCTTCACGACGTCCCACACCTCGATGCGCGCCTCGGGGTCGAGGCCCGTGGTCGGCTCGTCGAGGTAGATCACCTCGGGGTCGCCGACCAGGCTCATCGCGATGTCGAGCCGCCGCCGCATGCCGCCCGAGTAGGTGCCGACCTTGCGGCCACCGGCGTCCGTCAGGCGGAAGGTCGCCAGCAGGCGGTCGGCGACCCCGCCCGGGTCGGACAGGTGCCGCAGCTTCGCGACCAGCACGAGGTTCTCGCGCCCGGTGAGGATCTCGTCGACCGCGGCGAACTGCCCGGTGAGGCTGATCTTCTCGCGGACGCCGAGGGGGTTCGCGGCGACGTCGACGCCCTGCACGGTCGCCGTGCCGGCGTCGGCCTTCAGCAGCGTGGAGAGGATCCGCACCATCGTGGTCTTGCCGGCACCGTTCGACCCGAGGAGGGCGAAGATCGATCCCCGCTCCACCTCGAAGTCGACGCCGCGCAGCACGTGCAGGTCCTTGTAGGACTTCTCGATGCCTCGCACCGAGAGGGCGGTGTTCGTCATGACTGCTCCTTCTTCTTCGCGTCCTCGACGGCCTTGGTCAGCCGGGCGCGCTCCTTGTCGACCCACTGGGTGCCCCCGTAGGCCTCGGCGTAGGTCTCGGCGAACTCGACCGGGTCGGCGCCGATGATGTCGTCGATCGGGGTGCCGTCGATCGCGGCGCGCTCCCACAGGTCGGCGAGGTCGAGGAAGATCTGCACGAGCGTGTCGCCGTCGGTGATCCCCCCGTAGTACATCGTGTAGCGGTGCTGGGCGTTGGCGACCGTGCGGTACGGCTCGGGCAGAGCCTCGATCCGCGCCTTCGCCTGCTTGTACTGCTTCTTCTGCTCGAGCGATCCGGTGAGCGCTTCGATCCACTTGGCGGCCATGTCAGTTCTCCTCGCTGGGGGTGTTCGTGTGAGTGGTGTTCAGTCGTTCGATGTGTGTCGTGAGGAAGTTCCAGGTGGTCCAGAACTCCTCCAGCTCCTGCCGGCCCGCGGCGTTCAGGGTGTACACCTTGCGGGGCGGGCCCTTCTCGCTCGGCACCTTCTCGACGTCGACGAGCTTCTTCTGCTCGATGCGCACCAGCAGGGCGTAGACGGTGCCCTCGGCGGTGTCGGTGAAGCCGTGGTCGCGCAGGCGCGTGGTGATCTCGTAGCCGTAGGCCGGCTGCTCGGCGAGGAGGGCCAGCACGATGCCCTCCAGGGTGCCCTTGAGCATCTCGGTCATCTGCTTGCCCATGTGGTCCCCCTCTCCTTCTCGGTTCAGTACTCAGTGATGCTGGGTACCGGTACAAAGTAACACTGAGTACCGGTACCTAGCAACACCGAATACCGAACTTCTTCGGAGAGGTGCGACGGGGTCAGCTGCGCAGGTAGGCGAGCACGGCGAGGACGCGGCGATGCCCGCTGTCGCTCGACGAGAGGCCGAGCTTGGCGAAGATGTTGCCGATGTGCTTGCTCACGGCGGTCTCCGTGACGAACAGCCGCTCGGCGATCGTGGTGTTGTCGAGCCCCTCGGCCATGAGGCCCAGCACCTCGCGCTCGCGGGGGGTGAGGGTCTGTACGGGGTCGTCGGCGCGACGGCGGCTGAGCAGCTGCGAGATCACCTCCGGGTCCATCACGGTGCCCCCGGCGGCCACGCGGCGCAGCGCGTCGACGAACGCCGCGACCTTGCCCACCCGCTCCTTCAGCAGGTAGCCCAGACCGTCGGCTCCCGCGGCGAGCAGTTCCCCCGCGTAGCGATCCTCCACGTAGGCGGACAGCACCAGCACCGGGAAGCCGGGACGGCGGGCCCGCGCCTCGGCGGCCGCCTTCAAACCCTCGCTCGTGAAGGTCGGCGGCATCCGCACATCGAGCACCGCCGCATCGGCATCGTCGAGCAGCGCGAGGAAGCCCTCGGCGTCGGGCACGGCACCGATCACGTCGAAGCCCTCGCTGCGCAGCAGCAGCGCCAGCCCCTCCCGCAGCAGGGTGTCGTCCTCCGCGATCACGATCCGCACGGCAGCTCCGTCCTCAGCACGGTCGGCCCGCCGGCCGGGCTCGTCACGTCGAGCGTGCCCTCGAAGGCCTCGATCCGGCGACGGATCCCGGCGAGACCCCCACCCGGCCGCTCGACCGCCCCGCCGACGCCGTCGTCCTCCACCGCGATCAACAGCAGCTCGCCCTCCCGCTCGACCCGCACCGTGGCGCGCGTCGCCGCGGCGTACTTGTTCACGTTGGTCAGCGCCTCCGCCACGACGAAGTAGCTCGCCGACTCCACCGCCGCCGGCACCCGGCCCACCCCGGCGGTCTCCAGCGCGCACGGCACGACGCTGCGCCCGGCGAGCGACGCGAGCGCGCCCTCCAGGCCCAGCTCGTCGAGGATCGGCGGATAGATGTCGTGCACCGTGCGCCGCAGACCGGCGAGGGCGTCGGCCGCGGCATCCTGCGCCCGCCGCAGCGGTTCTCCGACATCGCCGCCCGTCTCCTGCGCACGCTCCGCGATCCCCAGCATCATCACCACGTTCACCAGCCGGTTCTGCGCCCCGTCGTGCAGGTCGCGCTCGATGCGGCGCAACTCGGCCGCGTGTGCGTCGAGCGCCGCCGCCCGGCTCAGCGTCAGCGCGTCCACCCGGGCCGCCAACCGCGACCGCGCGGGCGTCGCCAGCAGCTTCGCCGACACGAACGCCACCAGGCGGGCGACCGCCGTCACCAGGAACGCCGCGGCGATCGCGTAGCCGAGGGCCACCAGCGGCATCGTCCACGCGAGCTCCCACGACGTGACCGGATACGGCGAGCCCACCGGGTCGTCGGCCGGCGCGAACTGCCAGTACCACGTGACGGCGAGGGTGTTCACGGCCGAGACGGGAAGCGCGAGCGTGAGCAGCGACAGCCACATCACGGGGAACGCGTGCACCGTGAGCCACAGGGCGTCGCGGGCCGTGGCGCGCGAGAAGGCGAAGCGCAGCCGCTCATCGATCGTCGAGCCGCGAGGAAGCGTGCGCGCGAGCGGCGGAAGCTCCTCACCCCGCCGCCGCCCGATGCGCCGCCGGTTCACGTCGCTCCACCGGTGCAGCACCTGCACGGCCTGCGGCATCAGCAGCACGCCGCCCGTGATGAGCATGAGCGGCAACAGCACCAGGATCACGCAGAACAGCCCGAGGGAGACGACCGACGCCCCGAGCTCGACCCCCAGATACCCGGCGTCGCGCAGCCACCGGCGCCCCCATCCGTCCTTCACCCTGCCAGTCTGCCGGAGCAGAGTGCGCGGCACGGTATAGCCAGCTCCACCATCGATCGGGGACCGGGCGGGATGGGGCCGCCCGCTCGGTGTTCCTAGCGTCGAAGCATGACCACCACACCCCCTGCGCCGCTCGTCGAGGCGGCACCCATCGAGGCCCTCCGCCTCTCCGGACTCGTCAAGACGTACGGCTCCGGCGCCGCGCGCGTCACCGCTCTCCGCGGCGTGAACCTGGCCATCGCGAAGGGCTCCTTCACGGCGATCATGGGGCCGTCCGGCTCGGGCAAGAGCACGCTGCTGCACAGTGCGGCGGGGCTCGATCGTCCGACCAGCGGCACCGTCCACCTCGGCGGCACCGAGATCTCCGCCCTGAAGGCGCGCCAGCTCACGACGTTCCGCCGCGACCACGTCGGCTTCGTGTTCCAGGCGTACAACCTGCTGCCCGCGCTGACCGTGGAGGACAACATCACCCTCCCGCTGCGGCTGGGCGGACGCGCCATCGACCACCGGTGGCTCGAGACACTGCTCGACGCGGTGGGGCTCGCGGACCGACGCCACCGCCGCCCCGCCGAGCTCTCCGGCGGCCAGCAGCAGCGGGTGGCCATCGCCCGCGCGCTCATCACCCGCCCGCACGTGGTGTTCGGCGACGAGCCGACCGGCGCGCTCGACTCGCGCACGGGTGCCCAGGTGCTCGACCTGCTCGCCCACACCGCGCGGGAACTGCACCAGACCGTGGTCGTCGTCACGCACGACCCCGTCGTCGCCTCGCACGCGGACCGGGTGGTCTTCCTCGCCGACGGCGCGTTCGCGGGACACCTCGACGGCGCCACCGCGCAGGAGATCACCGCCCGCATGAGCACGCTCGGGGAGTGGTGATGGCCGCCGCGTCGCTCGGCCTCGGACGGCTCGTCCGCGCCGACCTGCGCCACCACCGGCGCAGCCTCGCCGGAGTGTTCGTGGCGATCTTCGTCGCGAGCGCCCTGGTCACCGGGCTCGGCGTGCTCGTGGAGTCGGGCATCCGCGGCGGCCTCGCCCCGCAGCGCTACACGGCGGCCGAGGTCGTGGTGGGCGCCGCGCAGCAGGTCGACGTGCCGGAGGACCTGCCCGTGGCACTGCGCGAGCGTGCGCCGCTGCCCGCCGACGCCGCCCGCGAGATCGCGGAGCTGCCCGGGGTCGAGGCCGTGGTCGCCGACGTGACCGTACCCCTCGCGGCCTCGGGAGCCCCGGACCCGACGGCGGTCGTGGAGGCGCACCCCTGGGCGGCGACGGCGCTCACGGGCTTCACGCTCAGCGACGGCCGCGAGCCCGCCGACGCCGAGGAGGTCGTGGTCACCGCGGACTCCGGGCACGCGGTGGGCGACACCCTCTCGCTCGCGCACGGCGGCGTGCCGGCGGACTACCGCGTCGTGGGCGTGGTGACCGCGCCCGTGTCGCCCGAGCGCGGGGCGGCCGTGTTCCTCACGGACGACCGCATCGCCGAGCTCGACCCGCACGGCGGCGCCCCGCAGGTGCTCGGCGTGTTCGTGGACGGCGAGGACGCGGAGGCCGTGGCGACCGCCATCGGCGAGGCCCTGCCCGGGGTGGTCGCCCGCACCGGCGACGCCCGCGGCGACGTGGAGTTCCTCGACTCCGGCGCCGCCCGCACGATGCTCGTCGCGATCGGCAGCGCCTTCGTCGGCACGTGCATCCTCGTGGCGCTGTTCATCGTGGCGGGCACGCTGTCGCTGTCGGTGCAGGCGCGACGGCGGGAGTACGCGCTGCTCCGGGCGGTGGGCGCGACACCGCAGCAGGTGCACGCGCTGATCGCCCGCGAGGTGCTCGCGGTGGCCGTGGTCGCCGCGGTGCTCGGCCTGGCCCCGGGCTACCTGCTCTCCACGGTGCTGCAGACCGCGTTCGTGGCCGGAGGGGTGATCCCGGGCGACTTCGCGCTCGCCGTGAGCCCGATCCCCGCGGCCGGTGCTCTGCTGCTGGTGCTCGGCGCGGCGTGGGGCGCGGCCCGGATCGCGGCTCGGCGCCCCGCGCGCCTGGACCCCATCGAGGCGCTGCGCGAGTCGTCGACCGGGCCGGGACCCATCGGCCTGCCGCGCATCATCGCCGGGATCGTGTTCGCCGCCGCCGGGGTCTCGGTCTCGACCGTGCCGCTGGTGGTGCGCGGGGATGCGGCCGTCGGCGCCTCGGCGGGTGCCGCCCTGATGCTGATCGTCGCGCTGGGGCTGCTCGGCCCGTGGCTGGTCGCGGTCTGCGTGCGGCTGGTCGGCTCGCTGCTGCGTCGGCTCTCGGCGGCGGGCTTCCTCGCCGCCGCCAACACGGCGGCGGGCAGTCGACGGCTGGCGGCCGCGATCCTCCCCATCGCGCTCGGCATCGGGCTGGGACTGGTGCAGATCGGCGGACCGGCGATCGTCGCGGACGAGGCGGCGCAGCAGGCCCGCGACGGCGTCACCGCGGAACTGCGGGTGTCCGCGCCCGCGGGACTCTCGCCCGCGACGGTCGAGGCGCTGCGGGAGGCACCGGGGGTGACCGGGGCCTCGGGCGTGGCGCTCAGCGCGGCCGTGATCGACTCGCGCGACATCGAGGGCCAGCTCGAGCGCACCGAGTACGTGCTGCAGGGCGTCGACCCCGCGACCGTGGACGGGCTGCTCGACCTGCAGGTGCAGGAGGGGGCGCTGGCGGCACTCGACGGCGGCCGTGCCATCGCCGTGAGCGTCGACACCGCACACACCCTCGGGGTCGGCCTGGGCGACACGGTCACCGGGACGATGGGCGACGGCACAGCGCTGGAGGCCACCGTCGTCGCGGTCTACGAGCGGGGCCTCGGCTTCGGCGCCCTCACCATGGACGCCGCGCACGTGCGCGCCCACACCTCCGCGGGGCTCGACGCGTTCGCCCTCGTGTCCGTGGAGGGCGACGCGGCACAGACGGCCGATGCGCTCGCGGCGGGCGGGCTGCTCGTCGCACCCGCGTCCGGGCAGAAGGCCACCGGGGCGGATGCGGTCTCGCAGCAGGGCTGGGTGAACCTCGTCGCGCTGCTGGTGATCCTCGGGTACATCGCGATCGCCGTGGTGAACACCCTCGTGATGGCGACCGGTGAGCGCTCGCGCGAGCTGGCGCTGCTGCAGCTGATCGGGGCGACCCGCGGCCAGGTGCGTGCCACCATGCGGGTCGAGGCGATCCTCGTCGCCGCGATCTCGATGGTGTTCGGCGTGCTCGTGGCGATCCCGCCGCTGATGGGGATGAGCTACGGCATCTCCGGGCAGCCGGTCCCCGCGATGCCGGTCCTCGGCTCGCTCGCGATCATCGGCGGCATGGGGGCGCTGGCGCTGGTCGCCCTCCGCGTCGCGACGGGCGCGGCGCTGCGGCGTCGGCCGATCGAGGAGATCGGTTCGCGCGAGTAGTGCGGTGTGACGGGGGCGTCCGCGCGGCGGGCGTCCCCGTCAGCATCCGGCGAGGGGGATCCGCCCGCCGGGTGGGGTGAAAAGGCGGGGTGAATTCTCCCGGTCCGGCCGGGACGGAGCTGCGCACCCGGGCAGTCTGGCGGAGGCCCGGACCGAGTACGCCATACCCGATGGTGCTCGGCGGTCGCCTGAGGGGGCGGGGCTTCCGTGTGCGCGCACGCGCCGCGGACAGCGATGGATGGGGAGTGAAGTCGTGGGATTCCGTGATGCCCGTGAGCAGCGGCCGAGCCGCTGGAGCCGGACCAGGAAGCTGATCGGCGGTGTGGTGAGCACCGCGCTCGTCGCCTCGTCGATGATCGTGGTGGGCGGCACGCTCACCGCGGCGCCGGCCGCAGCAGCCGAGCCGTTCCTCTGCACGCCGGGAGCGGTGTACGTGCAGAGCACCTCCGAGGTGCGCGAGTTCGCGGTGAACGAGCAGGGCGGCGCCCCCGGCGACGGCGGCACGCTCAGCAGCATCAACCTCGGCGCGAACCACTCCAACAACGCGCTCGGTCTCTCGTCCAACGGACGCTACGCGTACACCGTCACGAACGCCGCCGGCAGCAAGATGCTCGCGAAGCACGACCGCGTGACCGACACCACCACGCGCACCTCGTTCTCGCTCAACTCCTCGGTCCTGCGCGGCGCCGTGCACCCCGTCACCGGCGTGTACTACTTCGCCAGCGGCACGATCAACGGCGCCATCAACCTCTACGCGTGGAACGAGAACGTCACCCCGCAGACCTACGTGCAGGTCGGCACGCTGCGCCCGACCACCGGCAGCAGCGCGTTCGGCGCCAACGGCGACATGGCCTTCAGCGCCTCCGGTCAGCTCGTGCTCGTGGCCGACAACTACATCTACTCGTCCGACCTGCCGAGCACGCTGCAGCCGAGCACCGCCACGATCGACGCCAAGCAGGTGCACGACATGGGCGCGGGCGTGCAGGGCAACGGCATCGCGTTCGGCAACCTCGGGCACATCTTCGTGTCGGTGTCCGGCGGCGGCAACCGCATCATCGAGGTGGACCTGCCCCGTGGGGCGACCGTGAACACCACGTCGCTGGGGAACTTCGGGCCCACCGACATGGCCAGCTGCACGTTCCCCAACACCCTCACGCTCAAGAAGGACCTCCCGAACGGGCGCCAGGCCGACACCGACCAGTTCGCGCTGCGCGTGCAGTCGCCCACCGGCTACCAGGTGCCGCAGACCGATGCCACGACGCGTGGCGCGCAGCCCGGCCTGCAGCCCGACTACGCGGGTCCGGTGTTCACCAACCAGGGCGACGCCTTCCAGCTCTCCGAGTCGCCCGCCGGCACGACCGACCCGGCCCGCTACGACGCGTCCCTGGTCTGCGTGCAGGTCAACCCCGACGGCTCGACGACCCCGGTCGCGGTGACCGCCGACGGCCAGGTCACCCAGCCATCCGGTCCGCTGGGCACCGACGTCACCTGCACGTACACGAACCTGCGCCTCGCACCCGGCCTGGCCCTGCGCAAGACCTCGGATCCCGCGAACGGCACCGCCGTGACCGCGGGGCAGCGCGTCACCTACACGGTCGAGGCGGAGAACACCGGCAACACGCGCCTCGACCCGGTGACCGTGAGCGACGACCTGTCCGGCGTGCGCGCCTTCGCGACCTACCAGGGCGACGTGGCGACCGCGATCGACGGCGACCCGGTGACCTCGGGCGCCGCGACCGTCGCGGGCGACGAGCTCGCCTGGAACGGTGCGCTCGAGCCCGGCCAGGTGCTGACCGTGACCTACTCGGTGATCGTCGACGAGGGCGCGGAGGGCGAGCGCATCGCCAACAGCGTCACCGCGTCGGGCACGCCACCCGGCGGCTTCGACCCGATCGTCCCCCCGGCCGTCACGACCGAGCACCCCGTCGCCGGCTTCGAGCTCGTCAAGACCTCGTCGCCCGCCTCGGGCAGCACGGTCGAGCCCGGCCAGACCATCCAGTACACCGTGACCGGCACCAACACCGGCGCGACTCCGCTCGGCCCCGCCTCGCTCACGGACGACCTCTCCGGCGTGCTCGCCCACGCCGCGTACAACGACGACCTCACGACCGCGATCGACGGCACGACCCTCACCACGGGCGGCGCGACCCTCACCGGCAGCACCCTCGCCTGGACCGGGGCCCTCCAGCCCGGGCAGACCGTGACCGTGACCTACTCCGTGACCGTGGGAGAGGACGCCTCGGGCGAGATCCTCCGCAACACCGTCGCGGGCTCCGGCACCCCGGTCACGCCCGACCCCGGCGACCCGACCGGGCCGCTGGTGCCCGGTGAGCCGATCGTCCCGCCGACCTCCACCACGGAGCACCCCGTGCTCGGCTCCGGCTTCACGATCTCGAAGACGGCCGACCCCGCGTCGGGCACCCGCGTCGACCCGGGCAGCGTGATCACGTACACCGTCACGGGCACCAACACGGGCGACACCGTGCTCGACCCGGCGACGATCACGGACGACCTGCGCGACGTGCTGGCCCACGCGAGCTCGAACGACGATGCGACCGCGACCCGCGGCAACGTCCGCGTGGCCGACGGAAAGCTGAACTGGAGCGGCCGACTGCTCCCGGGGCAGGACGTGGTGATCACCTACTCGGTCACCGTCGACGCCACCGCGGGCGGCGAGCTCATCGCCAACACCGCCACCGGCGCCGCGACCCCGCTCATCCCCACGGATCCGAGCGAACCCGACAGCCCGACCACGCCTGGCACGCCGATCACGCCGCCGCCCGCCACCACGGAGCACCCGGTGAACGAGCCCGGCTTCACGTTCGCGAAGACGGTCGACCCCGCCACGGGCACCGCCGTCGACCCCGGCACCGTGCTGACCTACACGCTGACCGCCGCGAACACCGGCGAGACCGTGCTCGACCCGGTCGCGATCACGGACGACCTGTCCGGCGTGCTGCCCTCGGCGGCGTACAACGGCGACGCTGTCGCGACCATCGGCGGCGCGTCCGCGGGTGCCGTGACCGTCGACGGCGCGACACTCGCCTGGAGCGGGTCGCTCGCGGTCGGGGAGACCGTGACCGTCACCTACTCCGTGACTGTGACCGCAGAAGGCGTCGGCACCGTGATCGAGAACGCGGCGACCGCGTCTGCCACGCCGCCCGGCGGCTCCGTCATCACGCCGCCTCCCGGCACCACGACCACGCCGGTGAACCGTCCGGGCTTCTCGCTGTCGAAGAGCGCGGACCCGGCGACGGGCACCGCGGTCGACCCCGGCGCGGTCGTCACCTACACGGTGACCGGCGTGAACACGGGTGAGACGGCGCTCGACCCCGTCGCGATCACGGACGACCTGTCCGACGTGCTCGCCCACGCCGCGTTCACCGGCGATGCGACCGCCACGATCGACGGCGTCCCGGCCACGGCTCCCACCGTGGCGGGCGACCGGTTGTCGTGGAGCGGTGCACTGCCGGTGGGTGCGACCGTCACCCTCACGTACTCCGTGACCGTGGCGGCCGACGCGGGCGGCACCGTGCTGGCGAACCGGGCCTCCGGCTCCGCGACCCCGCCCGGGGGCGTGCCGCCGATCGAGACGCCGCCCGCCACGACCGAGCACCCGGTCAACGCGCCCGGCTTCGAGCTGCGCAAGACCGCCGACCCCGCGGACGGCACCCGCGTCGACCCGGGCAGCGTCATCACGTACACCGTGACCGGCGTGAACACGGGTGAGACCGCTCTGGCACCCGTGAGCATCGACGACGACCTGTCGGGCGTGCTCGCCCACGCCGACTACAACGGCGACGCGACGGCCACCGTGGTCGACGGCGTCGCGCCCGCCCCGGTCGTGGCCGGCGACGAGCTGACGTGGACGGGCGACCTCGCGGTCGGCCAGCGCGTCACCATCACCTACTCGGTGACCGTGCACGCAGACGCGGGCGGTGCGACCATCGCCAACACGGTCGAGGGCACGGCGACGCCTCCGGGTGGCGCGGTGATCACGCCCCCGCCGACGACCACGGAGAACCCGGTCGGCACCCCCGGCTTCACGTTCGCGAAGACCTCGGACCCCGGTTCGGGCACGGCCGTGGCGACGGGAAGCGTCGTGACCTACACGCTCACCGGCACCAACACCGGCGAGACCGGGCTGGACGAGGTGGTCGTGCGGGACGACCTGGCCGGAGTGCTGCGGCACGCCGACCTGCGGGGCACGGCGACGGCCACGGTGGGTGACCGCGAGGTGGCCGCCCCCGTGATCGACGGGACGGCGCTGCGCTGGACGGGCAGTCTCGCGGAGGGGGAGAGCGTCGTGATCACCTACGCCGTGACCGTGCACGCCGACGCGGCAGGCGCCTCGCTGCGGAACGTGGCCGTCGCCTCGGCCACGCCGCCCGGAGGGGAGACGATCACCCCGCCCGCCGGCACGACCGAGAACCGGGTGCTGACGCCCCTCGCCGTCACCGGCGGACAGCTGGCGCCCTGGGTCCTGATGCTCGCGATCGCCCTGCTGCTCGCCGGAGCCGCGCTGCTGATCGTGCGCCGGCGTCGCATGCAGGCCTGACGACCCCCCGCCGGCTCCCGGCCGCCGCCCCACGCGCGGCCGGGAGCCCTCGGGATCAGTCGGGGAGCAGTCCGTGCCGGGCGGCCTGCTCCAGCGCTTCGGTGCGATTGGCCGCGTCGAGCTTGCGGTAGATGCTGCGCAGCTGTGTCTTGAGGGTGTTCGGCGACACGCTCAGCTCGGCGGCGATGTCCGGCAGCGCCGCCCCCGAGGTGAGGGCGTGCAGCACGACCTGCTCGCGGGACGACAGTCGCGGCCGCGTCGCGAACGACGGCAGCGCGGAACGCGTGGGCAGGGGCGCGCCGCCGAGGGGGGCCAGGTCGGCGCGCACGGCCGCGAAGTCCTCGGCGCCGAGCAGGGCGATCGGGGTCCGCAGCTCCCGGTCGGCGAGCTGCGCGGCCAGCGCGTCGGTGGTCGGCTGCGCGGCGGCCGGGGTCACGCGGTGCAGGGCGGCGCTCTGCACGGCCGCGGCCTCCGCGCGTTCGCGAGACGTGGTCGGCTGGAGCCGCGTCTGCGCCAGCATGCGCACCGCCTCCGGCGCACGACCGTCGACCAGGGCCACCCTGGCGCGTTCCAGCAGCGTCGCGAAGCGGTCGCCCGGCGCGTCGCGCTGCTTGATGCTGCGGGCGGCCCGGACGTCGCCGAGCGCGAGGTGCAGCAGGATCCGCGGGCGGCTGAGGGCCTGGCGTGCGTGGGGTGTTGCGCCCTCGCGTCCCCGCATCCTGGCGAAGGACTCCAGGCGTTCGAGGCCGCCCGCGGCGTCGCCGTCGTGCAGCGCGATCCACGCCTCCACGGCGGCCATGGTCGTCCAGTGCTCGCTCGTCGCCCGGTGGGGGAGGAACGCCCGCACGTGCTGTTTCGCGGCGTGGAGGTCGCCGTCCTCGACCGCGAGCATCGCCTCGGCCACGCGGTAGAACGTGCCGCGGTAGCCGTCGAGCAGCTCCTGGCTGTGACCGCCGTCGCGGAGGAGGCCGACATAGTGCCGCGCCTCCGGGAGGTCTCCGGCCCTGGCGTGGATACCGGCGAGCAGGCTCATGGCGTGGAACCCGTTGCCGGTGCCCTGCGCACCGGCGAGAGCCGCGGCCTCCTCCAAGAGCCCCACCGCCTGTTCGCGGCGGCCTCCGTAGTACAGCGACAGCGCGAGGTGGGTGCACAGCAGCGGCATCTCCCGGGCGTAGCGGTGCCACTCGCTCTCGGGGGTCTCCGTGAACAGCGCGAGGGCACGGGCCGCGACCTATCCCGCCCGGTCGGGCATGCCGATGACCCGCAGGGCCGCGCTCTCGGCGGTCCAGATGAAGAGGCGCTCGGTCGCCGAGAGGCGGGTCTTCCGCCCGTTCGCTGCCGAGACCGCCAGGCGCAGGAGCTGGAGTCCGCGCAGGCGGCGCAGCCGGTTGGCGTTGAGGCAGATGCCGAGGAGCATCGCCACGAGCGGCTCCTGCTTGAGGCGTGCCATCGGGAGGTCGCCGAGCAGTCGCACGACCGCCCTTCCGTCGTGGTCGAGCAGGTGGCTCCATCCCGACATGATCACGTGTGCCGCGAGGGCGAGGTCGTCCTCCTCCACGGCCAGACGCAGCCCCTCGAACGGAGCGCCCCGCCGCACGGCGCCCTCCACCGCGAGGCGCCGCAACCGGGGGATCTCGGCCGGGTGTGTGCGGCGGAGCTCGCGGCGCAGCAGGGTGCGGGCGTGCGGGGCCAGCCGGAACAGGCGGGGCTCACCGGGCTCCCAGTGCCCGAAGCCGAACACCTCGGATTCCTCGAGGGCGTGCACGATGTCGGGGTTGCCCGTCAGTGCGGCAGCGAGGGGGGTGTCGACGGCGTCGGTGATGCTGAGCCGGACGAGAGCGTCGAGGGTCCGCTCGGCGAAGTCGTCCCGCTCGATGCGAGCCCGGAGGTAGTCCTCGATCGTCGCGGATGCCGCCTCGACGACGGCCGACCCGCCCCCGTGCAGGGCCGCCGCCCGGACGGCCGCGGGGAAGCCGCCCGTCGCCTCCTGGATCGCCCGGACCGTGTCATCGTCGACGGCGGGGTCGAGCATCGCGCGGATCTCGTCGTGGTCGAACATGAGCTCCTGCGGGCCGAGAAGCGCAGTGTCGATCACCAGGCGCAGCCCGGCGCTGTCGAAGGGACTGGGCCGGTTGGTCGCGACGACGAGTCGCACGAGCGGGAGCGCGGCGATCGTGCGACACAGGTCGAACACGCTCTCGCGGTCGAGCGCGGCGGCGTCGTCGAGCACGATCACCAGCGGCTCCGTGAGCGGGCACAGATGCTCGGTGACCGCGGCCCACAGCTCCCCGGGTGCCTCCGTCGGGGGGTCTGCGGAAGCCCTGCCCTCTGGCGCCTGTTCGCGAAGGGCGCGCAGCAGGGCCAGCGCGAGGTCGGAGCTGCTCTCACGCCCGGGGGACACGGTGAGCCAGACCACGCGGGACGAGGTGACGAACGCCCAGCCGACCACCGCGGTGGTCTTGCCCGAGCCCGATGCCCCGCGGAGCAGCGTGAGCGGGGTGTCCGTCTCGAGGGCTGCGTTGAGCCGCGGTCGCCCGATCACGTTCGTCGAGACGCGCGGCAGATGCCTGCTCTCACGCGCGACGGAATCCGTCATGTCCCCTCCCCAGGTCCCCGCCTCCACAATATTCCGAAATGACGATCGGGCGGGTGACATGACGCCGCGGCGACGTCGGTGATCGGCCGGCCGCCGTGGCCTCTAGGCTCGGAGACGTGACGGACGGGCGGGCGAAGACGGTGCGACGCGTGCCGACCAGCGCCCTGCTGGTGAGTGCGGCGCTCGGTGCGATCCAGGCGCTCGTGTTCCTCGCGGTCGTTCCCGTCACCGGAGTGCTCGCGGCCGCCTCGCCCCCGGCCTACGCCCTGGTCGCCGCCGTGCACACGGCCCTGCCGTTCCTGGCGCGCGTGGTCACGCGCACGCCGGGCGCCGCCACGCTGACGGCGTTCGTGGCCGGGGCGCTCACGGTCGCGGTGTCGCCGATCGGACCACTCGGGCTGGTCCCGCTCCTGCTCGGCGGTCTGGTGCTCGACCTCGTGCTTCCGCTGCGGCGCGACGCTCGGGTGGGGGCAGGGCGGATCCTGGCGGCCGGGGCCGTCGCGGGGATCGCGCTGTTCCTGGTCGCGCTGCCGGTGTTCTCGCCGGAGCACCTGGTGCCCGCGGTGCTCGTGGCGACGCTGGCCGCGCGCATGGTCGGGGAGGTCGCGGTCGCCGGGGTCGTGATCGCGGTGCGGAGGCTGCTGGCCCGCGCGGGCGTCGTCCGCTGAACATGCCCCGAATACCCATACCCCCTGCGGGTAGTATCGGGGCATGACCGAACGACGGGCGCTGCGCGGGGCACTGCTCGCGGTGGTGCTCGCGGGCGGAGTGCTGCTCGGGCTGCTCGGCATGCACGCGCTCGGGTTGCACGGCACCACCGGGGCGCACGGCCCCGGTCACGCCGCGGTCGTCGCGACGGCGTCCCAGGGCGACGCCGCCCACGACCGCCCGGGCTCCGCGGCCCACGACCGCGGCGACCGCGCCGCGCCGCTCGCCTCGCACGAGGGCAGCACCCCGCCGTCGCACGACCTCGCCGCGCCGTCGGCCGGCGGAGCGGACGGCGCCGCCGCGTGCGTGCTGGCCCTGCTCGGCGGGCTCCTCCTGCTCCTGCGCCACCGGGAGTCCCCGGCCCTCGCGGCACCGGCGGCCACGGTCGTCCTCCGCGCGCGCGGCACCCTGCCGATCCCGCGACCTCCGTCTCTTCACGTGCTCTGCATCAGCCGGACCTGAGGCGCCGTCGTGCGCCCGGGGCGACCGCGACCGCGCTCGCCCATCCGATCGAGAAGACCGAGAAGAGAGACCCATGAAGAATCGAACCACCCGTACCGCGGCCGCCCTCGTGATCGCGGGGTCGCTCGCGCTCGCCGGCTGCGCGTCGAGCGAGCCCGCGGGCCCCGCCGACCACTCCGGCATGGACCACTCCCCGAGTGACGCCCCGGCCGCCGGGGCGAACGACGCGGATGCGATGTTCGCGTCGATGATGATCGTGCACCACCAGCAGGCGGTCGAGATGTCCGACATCGTGCTCGCGAAGGACGGCGTCGACCCGCGCGTGGTCGACCTCGCCGAACGCATCACGGCCGCGCAGGGGCCCGAGATCGAGCAGCTGCAGGGCTGGCTCGACGACTGGGGTGTCGACGCGGCCGACTCCGGCGCCATGGACCACGGCGACGGCATGATGAGCGACGACGACCTCGCCGCGCTCGAGGCCGCGACCGGGCCCGAGGCGTCGCGGCTGTTCCTGGAGCAGATGATCGTGCACCACGAGGGCGCGGTCGAGATGGCCGAGGTGCAGCTCGCGGACGGCGAGAACGCCGCTGCGGTGGCGCTCGCGCAGGACATCGTCGACGCCCAGACGGCCGAGATCGCGGAGATGAAGGACATCCTCGCGAGCCTCTGACGCCGAGAGCCCCGCGTCGCCCTCGCGCGGCGCGGGGCTCACCCCGTCCCCCGCCGCCGGACATCGCCGCGAGGGCTATCGCTGATCCGGGCGCGGCGGAGTCCGCTCGGCCCTCCCGACGCGGCGCGCCACACGTCGCAGCGGGTGCGCGAGCCGCTGCCACAGCGTGGGGGCGGGGGTGTCGTCGGGAGCGGGCGGCGGAGCCACCGCGAACTGCACGAACTCCTCGGCGCCGTGGTGCACCACGCGGTACAGGGCCGTGCCGATCAGCACGCCCAGCGCGATCGACATGACCGACACGAGGGCGGCGGCGAAGTCGGCCAGGCCGTTGTCGGTCGCGAACGCCTCGGTCAGTCCGACCAGTCCGGCCGCCCCCGGCACGAGCAGCCAGAACGCCGGAAGGAACGTCAGCTGCGAGGGCGCCCCGTGCCGCAGCCCCGCGATCCAGAACACCACCGGGGTCACCGCGAGCGCGCCGACGAAGCCGCCCACGGCCGGATCGATGAACTCGGTGCCCGCCCACTGGCCCACGTAGGCGACCACGAGCGCGAGCAGCACCCATCCGAAGGTCGACGGCGGCGCCGAGAAATGGAGGTAGTTGCCCAGCGCGAACACGAGGATCCCCAGCAGCGGCACCCACCACGGCAGGAACGAGGAGGCGTCGAGCGGCTCGTACGAGTCGGACGACACCCCCACCACGGCACCCGCGGCGAGGATGCCGAACGCCAGCAGTGCGAGCTGCACGAACCCGTAGACCAGCCGCGACGCCCCGGAGATCATCTGGCCGGCGGCGAGCTCGACCGTCGCGGTGGTCAGCACCCCGCCCGGAAGGAACGTGACCAGCGGGGCGATCAGCACGCGGATCGGGTCGCCGACCTCCACGGCCTCCGCGAGCAGGAACACCGCGGTCGCGCACACGAACGCCGCCGCGATCGGCATGATGAGCTGCAGCGTGGGCGAGCGCACGAGCTTGAGCAGCCCGATCCCGAAACCGAGCACGAACGCGACGGTCGCGCCCTGCCAGGTGGGGGCGAGCAGCAGGGCGAGCCCGGTGGTGAGGATCGCGTGCCCGAGCGTGCGCGTGAACCAGCCGAGGCGCGGTCGCATCGCGCCGATCTCGTTGAGCCGCCGGATGCCGTCGCGCGGCGCGACCGCGCCGGTGCGGGCCTGCGCGATCAGCTCGTACAGTGCCGCGATCTGGTCGAAGCGGAACGACGCGTTGGTCGCGGAACGGATGGCGACGCGCTCCTCCTCCTCGTCGCCCGTCTCCACGATGATGATCGTCGGCAGCACCACGAAGTCGGTGTCGTCGCCGCCGGACGCGCGCGCCACCGCGGCGATCGTGTCGCGGATGCGGTCGACCGACTCCGCCGAGGCGTTCATCCCCTGCGCCAGCCCGAGCAGGAACTGGCGCAGCGCCGACCGGTCGACGACGTCGGTCATGTCACCCCACCGCGGTCATGTCACGCGAACAGGAACGACAGGGCGACGCCGACCACGATCGCGGTGCCGACGTAGACCAGGTTCGGCAGCTGGAACGAGTGGTCGACCACGAACTTGCCCATCTTGGTCGTGCCGGTCTGGTCGAACGCGACCGTGGCGACCTGACTGCCGTTGGCGGGCAGCGTGTAGATGCCCATGGTCGCCGGCCACAGGCCCACCAGCAGCGGGGCGGGCAGCCCGATCGTGATGCCGATCGGCACGATCGCGTTCGTCGCGCTCGACTGGCTCGTGGTGAGCATCGCGACCGCGAACAGCGCCAGCGCGAACAGCAGCGCGCCCAGGAACGCCGACGACCCCGACACCACGGAGCCGAGTCCGTCGACGATGAGCGTCTGGTTCGCGGCGACGAAGGTGTTCGCCAGCCACGCGATGCCGAACAGGGCGATGGCGCCGACGATGCCGGCGGGGAACGTGGGCTGCTTGGGCACGTCGGCCGCCTTCACCTTGCAGAACACGAAGATGAGGGCGGCGATGATGCCCATGGTGACCTCGATGATGACGGTCACGCTCAGACGCACGGGGTCGCCACCGTCATCGGTGCCGATCACCGGTCGCAGATTCTCGAACAGGCCGAAGAACACGATCACCGCGACGCCCGCGAGAAACAGCGATGCGGAGAGCACCGCGGTCTTCGGCAGCGTCTTCTCGTGCGCGTCGACGACCGGCGGCTTGATCTGCCCGTCCGCCAGGCGCTTCTGGTACTCCGGGTCGTCCTCCAGGTCCTTGCCGTGGCGCATCATCACGAGCGCCGCGACGAGGAGTCCCGCGATGGAGGCCGGCCACATGATGAGCAGCAGCCCGCCGAGGTCTACGCCCTGCGGCGCGAGCAGCACCACCATCGAGGCGGTCGCAGCCGACACGGGGGAGCACAGGATGCCGACCTGCGAGGCCACGGCCGAGACTGCCAGCGCCCGCTCCGGACGAATCTTCTGCTGGTACGACACGTCGTAGATCACCGGCAGCAGCGGATAGAAGATGTTGCCCGTTCCCGCGCCGACCGTGAACAGGAACGACATCGCGGGGGCGAGGAACACCACCGACTTGGGGCGTTTGCGGATGACCTTCGCCGCGACGGACACCATCCAGTCGATGCCTCCGGCGGCCTGCATGGTCGAGGCGGCCGTGATCACGGTGATGACGATGAACACCGCGTCGACGGGGGCGTTGCCCGGCGCCTCGCCGAAGACGAACACCAGCACGGCGACGCCGACGAGGCCCCACACGCCCAGGCCGATCCCGCTGGTGCGGGTGCCCATGAAGATCGCCAGGACGACGACGATCAGCTGGGCGATGAGGAGGAAGACGTTGTCGTTCATGACGATGCCCCGATCATCAGGATGGCCCGGTCAGGAGGAGGGTCCGGTGGCGATGGGCCCGGTGCCGGTGAGCACCTGCACGGGCAGCTCGGTCTCGACGATCTGCCCGTCCACCGCTTCCACCCGCAGGGCGAGGGCGTCGTCGACCGGGCTGATCGCCGTCACGAACTCGGAGTTCTCGAAGTGCAGCGACTGGAGGTTGCCCACCGCGTAGCCGGTCGACAGCTGCCCGCTGAGCAGGGAGGCGTGGAACAGCGGCCGGCGCTGGTCCTCGGCGTCGTAGTGCGGGCAGAAGCTGCCGTGCAGGAAGCCCAGGCCCTCCGGCAGCACCTGCAGCGTGGGGCCGTAGCTGTCGGTCGTGCCGCCCTCGAACCAGCAGATCCCGCCCGCGCTGCCGCCGGTGAACACCACGTTCGACGCCGGGTCCTCCCACATCTCGCGCATGATCTCGTCGAGTCCCTGCCGCTTCCACACGTCGAGCATGTTGGCGGTGTTGCCGCCGCCCACGTGGATCACGTCGAAGCCCTTCACGAACCCGGCGAGGTCGTCGACCGCACGGTGGAACAGCGGCAGGTGGTGCGGCGCGCACCGGTCGGAGTCGTACGTGGAGTAGAAGCTCACGATGTAGGCGGTGTCGTCGCCCGTCGCGGTGCCGACGAACAGCACCCGCGGTCTGTCCTTGCCGGTGAGTCTCAGGATGTAGTCGTGCGTCGGATCGTTCCGGCGCTCCATCATGGCCTTCCCGGCTCCGGTTGCGACAACATGTGACATCGGTGACCCCCCGGTTCGACGGCTGCTCTCAGGCGTCAACATAGTGGTGAGGGACCCGGCGCGTCCAGCACTCCTCACCCGCTCGACGTGAGGGACGGTGCGGCCGTCGGCGCACGCCATAGTGGGAGGGGACGTGTCGACGACGGCGGGAGGGCCCACGGTGGCATCGAGCGAGTTCGCGGTGTGCGCGATGTCCGAGCGCCCGGCGCTGTGGACGCTGGTCTGGCATCCCGAGACCGAACGGTGGGAGGCGCGCGACGCCGCGGTCGCGCTCGACCGGCCGTTCGCGCTCGCCGCCCACCCGTCCGGCTCCCTGTACGCCGCGGGCCTCACCCCCGAGGGCGCAGTGCATCGGCTCACGCGCGGGCCCGGCGACGGCGCGGCCGACTGGGTCGTGCGGCAGAGCCTCGCCCTGCCGGGGGTGGAGCTGCCGTGCCGGGTGCGGTTCGACGCGGCTTCGCGGCGCCTGCTGATCCCCGGGTACGGGAACGGGGCGCTCGGGGTGGTCGACCTCGACCGGGACGGCGGCTTCGCCGGGGCCGCCCGAGTGGTCGCGTTCACCGGCGGTGGGCCCGACCCCGAACGACAGGACAGCCCGCACGCCCACGACGCCCTCGCGCTCGCCGCCGGCATCGGCGTGACCGACCTCGGCGCGGACGTGCTGCGCATCCTCGACCCGACGACCCTCGCCGAGCGGGCGCCGCTGGGGCTCCCCGCGGGCACGGGACCCCGGCACGTGGCCGACCTCGGCGGCGGACGGGTCGCGCTCTCGGGCGAGCTGGGCTCGACGCTCGTGCTGGCCTCGGTCACCGAGCGCCGCGTGCTCGACGTGCTGCCTGCGACCGCGCACGGCTCCGGCGGGTCGAACGCGCCCAGCACGGTGGTGCACGATCCCGTGCGCGGCCTGGTGCACGTCGCGAACCGCGGCGCCGACACGATCCTGACCGCCCGGACCGACGGCGACCGCCTGGTGCGCGTGTCCGAGGTGCCCGGCGGCGGCTCCCGGCCGGAACATCTCGTGCTCACCGGCCGGCACCTGCTGGCGGTGCACTCCGCCGACGGCGCGGTCGTGGCGCTGCGCCTGCGCGACGGGGTGCCCACGGCCGAGGTCGCCGCGGAGACCCGGGTGCCCGGCGCGATCTGGATCGAGCCGCTGCCGCCGCGGCGCTGAGCCGACGTTGCGGTCAGCGCTCGGGCAGCTCGGGGCGCCAGCGGTTCCGGTGGCTCCGGCGGTTCCGCGCGGCGGGGTCAGGCGTTGAGGCGGGCGGCGCCGACCTGCGCCTCGAGCAGCGGCAGGGTGCGGCTGCCCGCGGGCGTCAGGCCGAGGGTGCGCGCGAGTTCGAGTGCGAGCGCCGCGTGCCCGGCCGCGTTCGGGTGGAACGGGTCGCCCATCAGGCCCCACGGCACCCCGCCGTTCCCCAGCTCGGCGTAGCGGGCGTACTGGTCGACCAGGAGCACGTCCTCCTCCGCGGCGACGCGCCGCACGGCCTCGGCGAACTCGGCGATCCGCGACCGCTCCGGGGCGTTGAGGCCGTCCACCGCGGGCGGCGTCTGCACCACCACGACCGCGTCGAGGTCGCGCGCACGCCGCACGAACTCCCGCAGCGACTCCGCATACTCGGCGGCCGAGAGCACGGGGCGCTCGCCGCCGGTCGACACATCGTTCGTGCCGATCATGAGGGTCACCACGTCGGGGTTCCAGGAGGCGACGCGGCGGTCCCAGTCGTCGAGGATGTCGGCGATGCGGTTGCCGCTGATCGCCGAGTTGATGACGATGTCGCGCACGCGGGCGAGCTCGCCGCGGATGAGCTCGTGCAGGTGCTCGGGGTAGCTGCGTCCGCCCTGCGTGTGCACCAGCCCGTGGGTGATCGAGTCGCCCGTGATCAGCCAGTTCAGCGGCGCCGGATCGGCCAGGGCGGCGGTCAGGCGCTGGAGGTCGGCGGTGGCGGAAGCGGGGGCGGGGGATTCGGCGTTCGGCACGGCTCCGAGCCTATCGGCCGACCACGGCGACCCCGGATGCGGGAGACTGGACGGATGACCTCGTCTGCGCTCGACCGTCTCCTCGCCCGCATCGCCGACTCCGGTCTGCTCGACGACCCCGTCGCGGAGAACGGCCTGGTGTACGGCCGCGCCGGGATCGACGCGGCGGGCGCCACGGTCTCGGTGAACGTCGATCCGGAGCTCGACGAGCACGACGAGGTCGACGATGACGCGCTGGTCGCCACGCTGGAGCGCGTGCTGTCGGTGAACGAGTCGCGGTGGCGGGCGATCGTCGACGAGGTCGCGTCGGACATCGACGACGCGGTGGACGACGAACCCGTGGTCGAGCAGATCGATCTGCGCGACGACCTGGAGGCCACGTCGGTCGTGGTGTTCGCCGATGCCGTGCTGCTCGCGTTCGTCGCTCCGAAACAGTTCCCGGAGTCGCGCATCCTGGTGCAGCTCGACGAGGAGTTGGAGGTCGACGGCGTCGAGGTGCGTGCGCTCGACGGCTCCGAGACGATGGAGTTCGACACCCTTGACGACCTCCTCGACGAGATCAGCCGCTCCGACGAGGACTGAGCGCCCTCGTCATTCCGCGTCGAGCACCTCACGGAGCGTGGCGGCGAACGCCTCGGGCTGGCCCGCATAGCCGGACTCCCCGCCCAGGAAGCCGCCGTGGTGGCTGGGGAAGACGGTCGCCTGCTGGCCCAGCCGTTCGGCCAGCGCGAGCGCGGTCCGTCCGGTGTACCCCGTCAGCGACTCCTCGCCCACCGCCACCACGATCCGCGTCGGTGCCGCCTGTAGCGCCGCGATGTCGGGCGTGTAGTCGACGACCGCCCACGACCGCTCCGACAGCAGCGGATCGTCGCGGGATCCGTCGTCGTCGGCGGGCATCCCGAACGCGACGGGGTCGGGCAGCGGCTGCGCGAGGAACTCCTCGGTGAACTCGCCCTCCCACGAGGTCATCGCCAGGAAGCCCGCCATCCCGGCGCCCCAGCCGCGGTCCTGATACGCGCGGGTGTAGGCGGCCCTGGCGCGGCGGGCGGCCTCGGCGTCGGGCAGCACCGCATCGATCGGCGGCTCGTGCGCGACCAGGGTGGCCACGTCGTGCGGGTGGGCGGTGACCAGGGCGAGCGCCGTCACTGCGCCGCCGCTGCTCGCGAACAGGTCGACCGGTCCGGCGCCGAGCGCCTCGATCAGCGCGTGCACGTCTTCCGCCTGCGTCTTCGGCTCGTTGGTGACGCCCCCGTCGTGCCGCACGCTGCGCCCCAGGCCGCGCGGGTCGTACGTGATGACGGTGCGGTCGGGGAAGAGCGCCACCTGGGCCTGGAACCCGCTGGCGTCCATCGGCTGACCGATCATGACCAGCGGACGCCGCCCGTCGGCCGTGGGCAACGGGCCGTGCACGTCGTACACGAGATCCACGTCGGGCAGTTCCAGGGTGTGCTGCGTCATGTCGATCTCCTTCGCGCGTCCCCGTGGATCGTACGTGCCGTCACGGACGTTCCACCAGGGGCGGTCACAGCCACTTCTTGTACTTGAACACCCCGTACAGGCCCACCGCGAACGCCGCCATCGCTCCGATCGCCATCGGGTACCCGAACGCCCAGTGCAGCTCGGGCATCACGTCGAAGTTCATGCCGTACACCGTGCCGACGAGCGTGGGGGCGAAGATGATCGCGGCCCAGGAGGAGATCTTCTTGATTTCGTCGTTCTGCGCCAGGCCCGCCTCGGTCTGCCGCCGCGCGACCAGCGCCGAGTGCACCGTGAGGGCGTTCTCCAGGATCGCGCGGAACGAGTCCACCCGCTCGTTGACGCGGATCGTGTGGTCGAGCACGTCGCGCAGCGACCGCTGCAGCTCCTCGTCGATGCGGTACTTCTCCGACCCGCGGCGGAGCCACTCCAGCATCCCGCTGAGGGGGTGCACGGCGCGCTGGAAGTTGATCACCTCGCGGGACAGCTCGTAGATGCGGCGGGACAGTGCGCTGTCGTCCGCGCCGTCGCCGAACAGCTGGTCCTCGATCTCGTCGATGTCGTTGAGCAGACCGGCGACGATCGGCTCGTAGCCGTCGACCACCTCGTCGAGGATCGCGTACAGCACGGCCTCCGGTCCCATCGCCAGCAGCTCCGGGTTCGCCTCCATGCGGGAGCGCACGGCGGCGAGGTTGGGCGACTCGGCGTGCCGGATGGTCACCACGAAGTCGGGCCCGACGAACAGGTGCAGCTCGCCGAACTCGATCGACTCCTCCTTGTCGCGGTAGCGGGCCGGGCGCAGCACCGCGAACAGGGTGTCGCCGTAGCGCTCCACCTTCGAGCGCTGATGCCCGGAGAGCGCGTCCTCCACGGCGAGGGGATGCAGGTCGAACTCGCGCGCGACGGACTCGACCTCCGCCGGGCTGGGGCGGTAGAGGCCGATCCAGGCGATGCCGCCCGCCGCGTCGAGCATGCGGTAGGTCTCGTCCAGGTTCCTCGGGGTCTCCACGCGACGTCCGTGGACGTACACGCCGTTGTCGATGAGCGCCATGATGCGGCTCCGTTCTCGCGAGCGCACGGCAGCGGAGGTTCCGTGCGCGGATTCGTCAGGGGGCGGGAGACGCCGCCGACGGCTGCGGAACAGGACGTGCGGACGCGGACCGGGAGGTCAACGCGAGAGCGCAGGGAGTCGCGACGCAGCGAGGGCGGCGTCGTTACTATCGTCGGACATCGCCATCACCGCCTTCCGGACTCTCGGGGGTCACACGACCCGACGTGCCAGCATACTCCCGGAACCTGGACGGGGGCGCGGCGGAGGTTCGACCGTCCGGACAGACGCATCCATGCCATGACGCAGAACTCCTCCGCGGCCGACGACCTCACCGTCTTCGCGCCCTGACGCGGCCCCCGGTCCGGGCGGCCTGCGACCGGGACCGATCGCAGCGGCGACTACGGGACGATCGCGTCGATGTAGCCGCCGTCGACCCGCACCGCCGCGCCGGTCGTGGCCGACGCGAGCGGCGAGGCGAGATAGGCGACCATGTTCGCGATCTCCTCCGGCTCGATCAGCCGCTGCAGCAACGACTGCGGGCGGTGCAGGCGCATGAACTCGCGCTGCGCCTCGTCCCACGGCAGGTCCGGGTCGACGAGGGAGTACACGAAGTCCTCCACGCCGCCCGTGTGGGTGGGCCCCGCGAGCACCGAGTTCACCGTGACGCCGGTGCCCGCCGCCTCCTTCGCGAAGCCGCGCGACACCGCCAGCAGCGCCGTCTTCGACATGCCGTAGTGGATCATCTCCGCGGGGATCACGACGGCGGAGTCGCTGGCGATGTCGAGCACCCGCCCCCAGCCGCGCTGCATCATGCCCGGCAGCGTCGCCCGGATGAGCCGCACGGCGGCGAGCACGTTCACCTCGAAGTAGCGGCGCCATTCGTCGTCGGAGATGTCGAGTGCCGGGGTCGCGCCGAAGATCCCGAGGTTGTTCACCAGCACGTCCACGTCGCCCGTGGTGTCGAGCACCGCCGCGGCGCCGTCGTCGGTGGTGACATCGCCCGGCGCGGGCACCAGGCTCCGCTCGGGGTTCTCCTCCCGCAACTCGGCGACCACCGCCGCGACCGTGTCGGCGCTGCGGCCGTTGACCGCCACGCGGGCTCCGGCGTCGGCGAGGGCCGTGGCGATGGCGCGGCCGATGCCCTGGGTGGAGCCCGTGACGAGGGCGGTCTTTCCGGTCAGGTCGATGCGCATGATGCTCCTCCGTGTCGGTGCTGCCGTGTGCAACACCGCCGCGCCTCCATCCATGCCCGCCTCCATCCATGCCCGCGCACCTCCTCCCGCGGGCGTGAGCCGTGTGCCGGGATCGAAAAGGTGCCGGGGGCGGGCTCCGCGGGGACGGTCTCGATCCCGCGTCGAGCGGGTGTGTCCGCCGCGGTGGTGCCAGGGTCGAAAAGGTGCGTGTGCGGTGCCCTGAAGGCGCGATTCTGACCCCGCATCGAGCGGGTGGGGCGCCGGCTAGAGGTGCACGACCTCGCCGTCGCGGGCGGCGGAGGCCTGCGCGGCCTTCACGATCTCGACCGTGCGGATGCCCACCCCGGCGTCGGGCTGCGGCTGACGGCCGTCGCGCACGGCACGCACGAACTCCTCCAGCAGCAGCGCGTCGAGGTCGGCGCCGACCGGGCTCCAGGTCTCACCGTGCGCGTCGTGCCCGGCGACGCCCTTCGCGAACGGGCTCACGGTGACGGTGCCGCGCTCGGCGACGACCTGCAGCGTGAGGCCGCCCCACGTGGCCGAGCTCATCGGCCAGCTCCAGGAGCAGTCGATCGTGGCGACCACGCCGCCCGGGTACTGGATCGTGACGAGCCCGCCCGTCTCCACCGACAGCTCGCGCTGCGCGTGCAGCACCCGGTTCGACACGGCGCGCACGGACGCCGCTCGCTCGCCGAGCAGCTCGCCGAGCAGCTCGTCGAGCAGGTCGGCGCAGTGGACGACGTGGTCGACCAGCGCGCCGCCGCCCGCGAGCTCGGGGTCGGTGAACCAGGCCCTGTCCTGCGGGAGCTTGCCGTTGTTGATGCCGGTCACGCCGAGGATGCGCCCGAGTCGTCCGCTGCGCAGCTCGGCGATCGCGTCGCGCACCGCGGGGGAGAACCGCACGGGATAGGCGACCATGAGCAGCACACCCGCGGTCTCGCACGCGTCGCGCATGGCGATCGCATCCTCGACCGTGGTGGCCAGCGGCTTCTCGCACAGCACGTGCACGCCCGCCGCCGCAGCACGCTCGACGAGGGCGCGGTGCCGGGAGTTCTCGGCCGCGATCACGACGGCGTCCGGCTTCCACGCGAAGGCCTCGTCGTACGTGTCGACGTAGGCCACGCCCAGCTCGGCGGCGAGCTCGGCGCCGCGGGGAGCGTCGTCTGGCGCGGCCGCGCCGTCGGGGTCGGTCGCGATGAGCTCGACGCCGGGCATCTCCTTCAGCGCGTGCACATAGCTGAGGGCGTGCGTGTGCGCGAACGACAGGACGGCGATGCGCAGCGGGGCGGGGGCGGTCATCGGGTGGCCTCCTCGGTGGCGGGCGCGGCGGGAACGGGAGCGGTGGAGTCGGCCGCGGCGGTCTCCCCGGGGAGGGCGACCGCGGAGCCCGAGGCGATGGAGGCGTAGGCGGCCTCGGCGACCGCGACCGCGGCGATCCCGTCGGCGGGGGCGACGCGCGCCGCACGGCCCTCGCGGATCGCGGCCACGAAGTCGGCGATCTCGGCGTAGTACGGGCTCTCCTCGGGCGACATCGGCGGCAGGTAGTCGGCGTCGCCCTCGGGCACCACGGCGTCGGTGCGGAGGGTGTGGTCCTCGGCGCTGTCGTACCGCAGACGGCCCGCCGATCCCGCGACCTCGACGCTCGTGCGGAACGGCATGCCGGGCTGCACCCAGCTCGCGTGCAGGTGAGTGAGCACCCCGTTGCGGTGGGTGAGCACGACGTGCGCGGTCACGGGCGCGGGCACGCGGTCGTCCACCGTCGGCGGGTTCTGCACGGCGTAGACGCTGGCGACCGGACCGGCGAACCACAGCGCCTGGTCGATGTCGTGGATCATGAGGTCGCGGATCACGCCGCCGCCCGCCCGCTCGGAGAAGAACCACCCGGTCTGCGGCGCGGAGCCCGCACGGCTGAACCGCTGCACCGCGAGCTCGCCCACGTGCCCGGCCTCGATGCCCGCCTTGATCTGCGCGTACTCGCCCATGTACCGCACGACGTGCGCGGGGAACAGCCGGACACCGGCGCGAGCGGCGGCCGCGGTCACCTCTGCGGCGGCCTCGGCGGTCGCGGCGAGCGGCTTCTCGCAGATCACGTCGCGACCGCGGGCGATGGCGCGCAGCGCGAAGTCGGCGTGGGTGCTGCTGGGCGTGACGATGTCGACCAGGTCGACCAGCTCGATCAGCGCGTCGACGTCGGCGACCAGCTCGAAGCCGTACTCCGCGGCGATCTCCTCGGCACCGTCGAGCGAGGTCACGTAGCCCCGCACGCCCAGCGCCCGCCACGCGTCGGCGTGCACGCGGGAGATGCCGCCCGCGCCGATGAGTCCGACTGTCAACGTGCTCACTGCTTCTCCTCGGTGTCGTCGCCGGTGACCGGCTCGTGCGGCAGGGGGGTGATGGGCGGGGCGGGCATGTCGTCGATGCCGGAGATCTCGGCGGGGTGCCGCTGGAACGCGTGCACGACCGCACCGTGCGCGGCGGCTTCCGCGCCCAGTCGCGCCTCGGCGACCGGCACCTGGAACGGCAGCCCGAGGTGCCCGGGGAGCGCGGCCCGCAGCGGGTCGAGCAGCTGCTCGTGCGCCGCCGAGAGTCCGCCGCCGATGACGACCATGGCGGGATCGACCGTGAGGATCAGGGTGGCGATGCCGTGCGCGAGCTCGTCGATGAACGCGTCGAGCTCCTCGCGTGCCCCGGGGTCGCCCTCCCGCGCGAGGGCGAACACCTCCGCGGCGGTGGGGGCCGTGCGCCAGGGGATCTGCCCGGTCTCGCTGTTGAGTCCGCGGAAGGCCAGGCGTCCGATGTCGCCCGCCGCGTTGTGGATGCCGCGGCGGGGGCGTCCGCCGAGGATGAGGCCCATCGCGATGCGGTTGCCGACCGACAGGTAGATCACGTCGTCGACGAGCTGCGCGACCCCGAGGTGGTGTTCCGCGACCGCGGCGAGACGCACGCCGTTGTCGACGGCGACCGGGCACCCGAACGCGTGCCGCAGCTGCGATCCGATGTCGATGCCCGACCACTCGGGGATGACGACCGAGGTGGTCACGCGGCCGGCGTCGTCGACGAGCCCGGGGAGGGAGACGCCGACGGCGCGCACCTGCGACGCGGGGATTCCGGTGTCGGCGAGGGTGCCGCGGATGTGGGAGATGACGGCGGCGAGCTTGGCGGCCCCGTCGGTCTGCGCCGAGACGCCGGGGTAGGTGCGCTGGGCGACGACCGCTCCGGCCAGGTCGGACAGCACGACCCGGACGCTCGCGACGCCGATGTCGACGCCCACGACGGTGCCGGCGGCGGCGTGGAACGCGTACCGGCGGGCGGGTCGTCCGGCGCCTCCCCCGTTCTGCGCGGGCGCGTCGACCAGCAGCCCGGAGTCGCTGAGCACGGTCACGGCGTTCTCGACCGAGGTGCGGGAGACCTCCAGCGAGCGGGACAGATCGCTCACGGTCGCCGGTCCCGTGTCGCGCAGCTGGAGGGCGCAGCGCGCCACGATCGACAGCGGACTCGTCACGCCCATGTGCGGTGCCTCCTTCGTCCCCGTCGTTGGTGCGATCAAATTAGCACACCCGGTTCTCACATCGTGTTTTGTCGTTGACGATCGAGAAACACGCTGGAAACAAGCGTCTGAGAACTTGTACTTGACGAATTATCCCAGCCCAATGTCATAATGAACCGTACTCAGCACGGTTTACGCAAAGGAGCACCATGCGCGTCAGCAAGATCACCGGCGTCGTCGCGGGAGTCGCGGCCGCCACCCTGTTGGCCGGATGTTCGGCCGGCGGAGGCACCACCGCAGAGGGCGAGCAGGACATCACGGTCTGGCTCTACCCGGTCATCGCCGACGAGGCGGTGCACAAGGACTTCTGGGACTCGACCATCGAGGCGTTCGAGAAGGAGAACGAGAACGTCAACGTCTCCTACGAGATCTTCCCGTGGGCCAACCGCGACGAGGCCCTCCAGACCGCGATCGCGGCCGGCAAGGGTCCCGACGTCGTCTACCTCATCCCCGACCAGCTCGCCGCCTACCAGAAGTCGATCGCTCCGCTGAACGACCTGCTCAGCACCGAGCGTCAGGACGACCTGCTGCCCAACGTCAAGGAGTCCGTCACCATCGGCGGCGACATCCTCGGCGCCCCCATCCTCACCAGCGCCCAGCCGCTCATCTGCAACGCCGCCGCGTTCGAGGCCGCCGGCGTGACCGAGTACCCCGAGACCTGGGACGACGTCGCCGAGATGGCACCCGCGTTCGTGGAGAAGGGCATGTACGCCCTGAACTACCCGGCGTCCGCCGAGAACACCCTCAACCTCACCTACTACCCGCTGCTGTGGCAGGCGGGCGGCGAGGTCTACACCGAGGACGGCGAGGTCGGCTTCGACAGCAAGGCCGGCGAGAAGGCGCTCACCTTCCTCGCCGACCTGGCAGAGGAGGGCGCGCTCGACCCCGAGGCGCTCACCACCAACGTGCCGCTCGAGCAGACCGCGATCGCGCAGGGCAAGGTCGCCTGCACCTGGAACAACGCGGTCACCGAGGTCGCGCCGTTCTGGGGCGAGGAGAACGTGAAGGTGCTCGCGCCGCTCAGCGACAAGGAGTCCGTCGCGTACGGCACCGTCGGTTCGCTCTCGGTGCTCAAGGGCTCGAAGGCGAAGGACGCCGCCGCCGCGTTCGCCGAGTACGCCACCGGCGCCGACGTGGTCGAGCCGTACCTGACCGCCGCCGGCTACTTCTCTGCGCTCAGCACGACCGAGCCGCTGTACGCCGACGACCCGCTGCTCGGCGAGGTCGAGAAGTACGTGCCCGACACCACCGTCGGTCAGCTCGACGCCAGCTCCCGCGCCCTGATGGGCGTGCTGTCGCCCGAGATCCAGGCCGCCCTGCTCGGCCAGAAGTCGCCCGCCGACGCCCTGAAGGACGCCGCGGCCGCCGCAGCCCCGCTGCTGCAGAAGTGAGGCGACGGGGGCGTGCGGACACCCGCCGCACGCCCCCTCCTCTCCGCCCCCGACGTGAGGAAACGACAATGACGACGGCCACCACGGCACCCAAGCCCGCAGGGCGCGTCGCCCGGGTGCTCGCCCGGCGGGAAGCGCGCATCGCGTTCCTGTTCGTGCTCCCCGCCTTCCTGCTGTTCATCGCCTTCCGCTTCGGCCCGAGCATCGCGGGCGTGGCGCTGAGCTTCTTCGACTACGACATCTCCGGCGAGATCGCGTGGCGCGGACTCGACCACTTCCAGCGCCTGGTCGCCGATCCGCTGTTCTGGCGGGCGCTGGGCACCACCGTCATCTACACGGTGCTGGCGGTGCCGATCGCGCTCGTGCTGTCGACCGTGATGGCCCTCGGCGTGCGACGGGCCTTCCGCGGCGCCCGCTTCTTCCGGTCGATCTTCTTCCTGCCCGTCATCACCTCGCTGGTGCTCGCCGGCTCGATCTTCGTGTGGATCTTCTCGGCGAACGGCCCCTGGTCGGCCCTGATGGCCCCGCTCGGGCTGGGCGGCTCGTGGCTCGGCAGCACCGTGCTCGTGATCCCCGCGATCGTCGTGGTGGGCGTGTGGTCGCGGTTCGGCTACGGGATGATGATCCTCATCGCGGCGCTGCAGGACGTGCCGCGCGAGCTGGAGGAGGCCGCGCTGGTCGACGGGGCGAACGCCTGGCAGCGGTTCCGGTGGATCATCCTCCCGCACCTGCGCCCCACGTTCTTCTTCCTCGCGGTGATCGAGACCACCGCGGCCTTCCAGGTGTTCGACGTGATCTACGTGATGACCCAGGGTGGTCCGGCGAACGCCAGCTACTCGCTCGTCTACCTGCTGTACGACCAGGGCTTCCGCTACTTCGACTACGGCTACGCGGCCGCCGTCGGCGTCGCCCTGTTCGTCATGACCCTCGTGGTCGCCCTCATCCAGCGCCTCGTGATCGGAAAGCAGAAATGACCGCTCTCCTGCAGCCCCCGACGCAGACCGCCGCGCCGACCCCGCAGCCCGCGCCCCGCAAGCGCCGCTCGTTCCGCGCGCTGGAGCCCACCGGCTGGGGCGTGGTCGTGCGGTGGATCTGGCTGAGCCTCGCGGGCATCCTCAGCTTCTTCCCGTTCTACGCGATGGTCGTGCTGAGCCTGAAGCCCGGCATGGTTGTCGAGCTGCCCGGCTCGCTGCTGCCCTGGACGGACATCTCGTTCGACTCCTACGCGCAGGTGCTCGGCGGTCAGAACATCCTCGGCTGGCTGTTCAACACGCTCGTCTACTCGCTCGTGTCGGTCGTGGCCGTGCTGTTCCTCTCCGCGCTCGCCGGATACGCCTTCGCCAAGAAGCGCTTCCGCGGCAAGGAGGTCATGTTCTGGTCGTTCCTGGCGATGGTCATGGTGCCGTTCCACGTGACGCTGATCCCGACGTTCATCCTGATGGCGAACCTCGGCGGCATCGACACCTACTGGGGCCTGATCCTGCCGACGCTCGCGAACGCGCAGGCCGTGTTCCTGATGCGGCAGTTCATCCAGGGGCTGCCCGACGAGCTGTTCGAGGCGGCACGGATCGACGGTGCGGGGGAGTTCCGCATCTTCCTGCGGATCGTGCTGCCGCTGTGCAAGCCGATCCTCGCCACCCTCGGCATCTTCGTGTTCCTGTGGCACTGGAACGACTTCCTGTGGCCGCTCATCATCGCCAAGTCGAACTCGATGTTCACCCTCACCGTGGGCATCTCGTCGCTGCAGCAGCAGAACGTGCCGCTCAGCACCATGCTCGCCGGCTCCGTCGTGGCGCTGCTGCCCATCTTCCTCGCGTACCTGATCGCCCAGCGGTACGTGCAGGAGGGCGTGACCGGCACCGGGATCAAGGGCTGAGAAGAAGGGAAAGCACCACATGACTCAGCACAGCTTCGCCTCCGAGGCCGAGCTCGAAGAGGCCCTGGCCACGCCGAGCGACGCGCTCGTGGCCGACCTGGCACGCGGATCGGGCGACCTCGTGATCCTCGGCGCCGGCGGCAAGATGGGCCCGACGCTCGCGATGCTCGCGCGCCGCGGGATGGACGCGGCCGGCCGGACGGACGACGCCGTGTACGCGGTCTCGCGCTTCGGCGACGCCGCGATCCGCGAGCGCCTGGAGGCCGCGGGCGTGACCGTCGTGCCGTTCGACCTGATCGAGAACGACGACTTCTCCGCCCTTCCCGACGCCCCCCACGTGGTGTTCATGGTCGGCGCGAAGTTCGGTGCGGCGACCAACGCGTCGTGGGCGTGGGAGGTCAACGCCGCCCTGCCCGACCGGGTGGCCCGCCGCTACCGCGACAGCGCGATCGCCGTGCTGTCCACCGGCAACGTGTACCCGTTCGTGCCCGCGTCGTCGGGCGGCGCGTCGGAGGATGTGACCCCGGCGCCGATCGGCGAGTACGCCCAGTCGTGCCTCGGACGGGAGCGGGTGTTCGAGTTCGGTGCGCAGGAGCGCGGCACGAAGGTCGCCATCATCCGCCTGAACTACGCGGTCGACCTGCGCTACGGGGTGCTGGCCGACATCGGCACGGCCGTGCACGCGGGCGAGCCCGTGTCGGTCGCCACCGCCAACGTCAACGTGATCTGGCAGGGCTACGCGAACGAGGTGGTGCTGCGCAGCCTCGTGCACGCGTCGACCGACCCGTTCGTCATCAACCTCACCGGGCCGGAGCTGCTGAGCGTGGAGTCGGTCGCCCGCGGCTTCGGCACCCTGTTCGACCGCGAGGTCACGATCGTCGAAGAGCCGCAGCCGACCGCGCTGCTCAGCGACGCCCGCCGCTGCATGGCCCTGTTCGGCTACCCGTCCGTGTCGGCCGAGGAGCTGATCCGCATGCAGGCCTCCTGGATCGACGCGGGCCTGCCGATGATCGCCAAGCCCACTAAGTGGGCCGTGCGGGACGGGAAGTTCTGATGTCGTCGTCGTCCGCGGACACCGCGACCGTGCCGGTGCTGCGACCCGAGGCCGCGGCCACGCTCGCGCGCGGTGCCGTGATCCCCGCGCACCCGCTCGCGCTGACGGCCGACCGCACGCTCGACGAACGCCGTCAGCGCGCCCTCACGCGCTACTACCTCGACGCGGGCGCCGGTGGTGTCGCGGTGGGGGTGCACACGACCCAGTTCGAGATCCGCGACCCGGAGCACGCCCTGTTCGAGCCCGTGCTCGCGCTCGCCGCGGAGGAGCTCGACGCCCGCGCGGGTGCCGAGGTCGTGCGCATCGCCGGTGTGGCGGGCGGCACGGCGCAGGCGGTGGCCGAGGCCGAGCTCGCGCGCGGGCTGGGGTACGACGCCGTGCTGGTGAGTCCCCGCGTCGCGGGCGCCGACGAGCGTGCCCTGCTCGAACGCGCCCGCGCCGTCGGCGAGGTGCTGCCCGTGGTGGGCTTCTACCTGCAGACCGCGATCGGCGGGCCCGTGCTCGGCCGTGACTTCTGGCGCGAGTTCGCGTCGATCCCCTCCGTGGTCGCGGTGAAGGCCGCGCCGTTCGACCGCTACCGCACACTGGAGCTGGTGCGCGGGGTGGCGGCGTCCGGTCGCGCCGACGACATCGCCCTGTACACCGGAAACGACGACGCGATCGTCGCCGACCTGCTGTCCGAGTTCCACGTGGACTCGCCGTCCGGCCCGCGCACGCTGCGCTTCGTCGGCGGGCTGCTCGGCCAGTGGGCCGTGGGCACGCGGGCGGCCGTCGCGCTGCTGGAGCGGGCGCGGCAGGCGATGGAGGGCGACGCCGAGGCGTACCGCGAGCTGGGGCTGCTGGCCTCCGACATGGTCGACGTGAACCAGGCGGTGTTCGACCCGGGCAATGACTTCCACGGCGTGATCGCGGGCGTGCACGAGATGCTGCGCCAGCAGGGCCTGCTCGACGGCACGTGGTGCCTCGACCCGGCCGAGGGGCTCTCGCCAGGGCAGGCGGAGGAGATCGCCCGGGTGCGCCGTGCCTACCCGGCCCTGAACGACGACGCGTTCATCGCCGCGCACCTCGAGGACTGGCTGCGATGAGCGCCGCGGCGCCCGCGGTCGTCGTGGCGGCGGTTCCGGAGGCGCTGTCGGCGGAGTTCTTCGCGCCCGCCGACCTCGAGCGCCTGCACCGTGCCGCGGCCGCCGCGGGCGGGAGGTTCGTGCGGGTCGAGTCGCTCGACGACCTCGACCCCGCCGAGCTGCGCGGGGCACGGGTCGTGATCACGAGCTGGGGTGCCCCGCCGTTCGACCCCGCCCTGCTCGCGCGTCTTCCGGCGCTGGAGCTCGTGGCGCACACGGGCGCATCCGTCAAGGCGTTCGCGACCGGGGAGCTGTTCGACCGGGGCGTCGCGGTGACCCAGGCGGGCGACGCCATGGCCCGCCCGGTCGCCGAGGTGTCGCTCGCCTTCACGCTCGCGCTGCTGCACCGGCTGCCCGAGCTGTCGCACGGGGTGCGCGCGGGCGGCTGGTACGACGCGGCCGCGGTGGGCACGCAGCACGAGATCCTCGGGGCGCCCATCGCGGTGATCGGCGCGTCGCGGACGGGTCGTGCGTACCTGCCGCTGATCTCGGCGCTGGGCGCGGAGCCGCTGCTGGTGGATCCCACGATCGACGCCGCCGCGGCCGCCGCCCTCGGTGCCGAGCTGGTGCCGCTGGACGAGGCGCTTCGTCGCGCCCGCATCGTCGCGGTGCACGCGCCGACGCTGCCCGAGACGCATCACCTCCTCGGTCGGCGGGAGCTCGCGCTGATGCCCGACGGCGCGGGGCTGGTGAACACGGCCCGCTCGTGGCTGGTGGACGAGGCCGCGCTCATCGACGAGGTGCGTACGGGCCGCCTGAGCGCCGCGGTGGACGTGTTCGACGAGGAGCCGTTCGGCGCCGACAGCCCGTTCCGCACGCTCCCCGGGGTGCTCGTGACGCCGCATCGCGCCGCCGGCACCCACGAGGGGCGGCTGCGGCAGGGCCGGATCGTGGCGGACGAGGTCGCGGCGTTCTTCGAGGGCCGACCGCTCGCCCACACGGTGGATCGCGCCGCGCTGGCGTGGATGGCATGACCGCGGTGATCGCGCGCGGGGACGACCCCGCCGGCTGACGCGGGGTGGATCGTCCGGGCGGGAGCCCGGGGTGCTGGGGTCGGGGGACTCGAGGGAGGACGCGGCTCGGCCGGACGGCCGGACGCCTGACCGCGGCGACGACGCCGCAAGGAGGATGAGCATGACCCAGCAGGAGATGACCGAGACCGCCGCGCTGCGCAGCAGGCGCATGCTGCTCGCCGGGTTCGGTGCCGCCGCGCTCGGCGGTGTCGCGGCGGCGGCCGCCCCGAGCGCAGCGCAGGCCGCCGGCCCCGTGGCTCCACAGGACTCGTCGGGCTCGAAGACCGTGGCGAACGCCGGCACGGCTGCGGCGCTCGCGGCTCGCAAGGGCAAGGACGGCGACCTGGTGCGCACGAGCGGCTACGCGGCTCCGGGCGACGGCGGCGCCGGCCTGTACCGCTTCGTGAAGAAGGACGGCCCTGCGGCCAACGGCGGCACGGTGCTCGCGGGGCCCAAGGGCGGCGTCTGGGTGCTGGTGCACCAGGGCACGGTGGACTTCCGGGTGTTCGGGATCATGGACGCCTCCGTCCCGGCCGACGACGCGCTGGACGCGCTGGTGGGCGACGCGAGCGTCCGCCGCATCGAGGCGTACTCCGACCTCAACTTCGTGCGCCGGCACCGGTTCACCCGTTCCAACCTGGCGTTCGACTTCCACCACCACCTCATGACCACACAGGGCATCGAGAACGCCGGCAAGGACGACCCGTTCGCCGCGGTCATGTTCTTCCGCGGCGAGGTGACCGAGGCGGTGCAGGAGGCGCGGCTCGGCGAGAACGTGCCCGACCTCGCCGACGTCTTCCCGGTCGCCGACTCCTCGTTCTTCGCGGTCGGCGAGTGGTACGCGGCCGAGGTGAACGCGCTCTCGGGTCGCTGGGAGCGCGAACTGCAGCGGCTCGTGCAGGTGACCCAGATCGTCGACGGCACGCACATCCGCGTGAACTACAAGAACGGCTGGCCGCTCGGCAAGGACCGCACCATGACGTGGCGGCACGTGAAGCCCGTGCAGGACATCACGGTGTCGAACCTGAAGTTCCTGGGCGGAGGGACCGACGAGTACACCGGCTCGCACCCGCTGGCGTTCGAGTACGCGGTGCGCTGCGACGTCGACCACATCGACGGCACCGCCACGTTCTGGCCGCTCATCCAGCGTCGCTGGAACACGTACTTCAGCACCGAGAGCTGCACGCTGAAGAACCCGACCTCCGTCACGTGGGGTGGCGCGGGCTACCTGACGCAGCAGATCTACTGCCTGTACGGGTACGTCGCCAACTGCCACACCGCGAACGCGCGGCACCTCAACGACTTCACGGCGAGCGCCTACTGCCTGGTGGAGAACTGCCACGGCGACGGCGACGACCAGGGCCCGTTCGTGACGCACGGGCAGTACGAGCACGACCTGACCTACACGGGCAACTCCGGCCTGATGACGTTCGCGAACTCGGGTGCCGCGTGGGGCTCGGCCGCCAAGCGCATCACGGTGCGCAAGCACGTGTGCTCGTGGTTCGTGGCGCGCGTGCGCATCACCGACCTCACGCTGGAGGACGTGCAGGTGATCGGCAAGCCGTCGCTGTCGGGCTCCGGCATGCTGTGGATCAACGCCGACGGCGCGCAGCTGCGCGGGTGCACCGCGTCGGACACCCTGATCATCACGCAGGCGTCGGACAACTCCGCCCGCCCGACCGTGATCGCCGACTCGCACATCACGTTCGTCGCTCCGGGCGACCTCACCAACGCGACGGTCACGACCCCGGTCACCTTCGTCGACACCGTGCTCACGAACGTCGGCGGCGTGAAGATCGGCGGGGCGGGCGCCGTGACGTTCCGCGGCTCGACCCTCACCGCCGCGGAGGACTCCGCGCCCCTCGCGTCGTCGTCCGAGCGGCTGCGGTTCGAGGGCGCGACCCTGCGCAACGTGCGGATCGCGGCGGCCAGGGGCGAGCGGCAGACGCTGGAGTTCGCGGGTGCGGACGTCGCGGCGAAGGGCGGCACGGGGATCGGGCGGACGGGCGCGGGCGAGCTGCACGTGACCCTGAGCGACAGCACCTTCCGCGGCGACGGCGGCACGACCCACGTCTCCCTCACCTCGGGCGCGACGCACTACCGCGCGGTCGGGAACCGGTTCGAGGGCGGCAGGCTCGAGCTGGGGGCCGACGCGTTCGGTGCCGAGTCGACGCTGCTGCACACCGGGAACGTCGAGGCCGGGGTGACTCGCACCGCCTTCCCCGACGCGGGCGACCGCGTGGTCGACACCGCGAATCTGCTGGTGTGAGGGTGCGCCGCGGGAGGGCCGTTCGTCGGCTCTCCCGCGGCCGTCAGGATCGTATCGCTCTGGAATATGGGTAACGCGTTACATTCTGTCGCATAGGGTGGACACCGCTATCTGTTCGCAGGATGCACGAGGGGGAAAGCTCGGCCCGCATCCGAACCAGAAGAACCCGGTGACATCCCGAGAGATCCGGGCGGTCTTCCTGACCCTTCGAAATGATGAGATCACTACGTAATTCGATTCACCCTGTCCGCTCTACCCTGCTCGCCTCTCTCGCCGCCGTCGCGGTGATCGGCTCCGGTGCCATCGCGGCACCCTCCTCGGCCTCCGCCGCAGACGCGGCGTCGAACGCCATCGCCTCCGTGATCGAGAGGGGGTCGGAGTGGTCGTACTACCGGTCGACCACGGCGCCCTCGTCCGACTGGCAGACCGGCTCGTCGTCGTGGGACACCGCGAAGGCTCCGTTCGGCGCCGGTTCGCGGGTCGGACGCGTCGCGACGAAGATCCCGTCGTCGACCGATCGCCCGCTGTCGACCTTCTTCACCAAGAGCTTCACGCTCACCTCGGACCTCCCCGAGTGGTCGTGGCTCAACACCTGGGCCGACGACGGCATCGTGGTGTGGATCAACGGCACCGAGGTCGGGCGCAAGAACGCGCCGAAGGGCGACATCACGGCGAAGAGCTACGCCACCGCCGCGCCGTCGACCACCTCCGCCCGCTCGAACCCGGTGTCGTTCTCGATCCCGGTGAACCTTCTCCACGAGGGCGAGAACACCATCGCGGTGCAGGTGCTGGCCAACTACCACGCGACCCCCAATGTGAGCTTCGACGCACACCTCGTGCGGGAAGACACCCCGTCGGGTCAGGCCGTGGCTCCCGCGCCCGCCCCGGCTCCGGCTCCGGCCCCGGCTCCGGAGGACGACTCCACGCAGGTCGCGCCGCCGGCGAGCGAGCAGGAACCTCCGGCCGAGGAGCCCGCTCCCGCACCCGAGCCGGCCCCCGCCCCCGCTCCCGCGCCCGCGCCGGCGACGGACGGGAGTGGGTCGGCGACGAGCGACCCCGATGCCTGCGGTGCTCAGGCGATGCTGGCCCCGTCGTGCGGCGCCCTGTGGGGCGTGTACGCCACCGAGGGCGGATCGAACCTCGTGACCTCGGTCACCGATCTCGAGGCCAAGGTCGGGCGCAAATTCGACATGACCATGCGGTACCACGACTTCTCCACCCACGTGCATCAGGGGCAGTTCCCCGACGCGGAGGAGCAGACGCTGGGTCAGGACCGCACGCTGCTGTTCTCGTGGCAGTCGCGCGTCTCCGACACCAACACCATGATCGCGTGGTCGCGCATCACCAAGGGCGAGATGGACTCGTACATCGATTCCGCCGCCGACCGGGTCAAGGCGTTCGGCAAGCAGGTCATGATCGCGTTCGATCCCGAGTTCGACAACGGCCCGAACGAGGAGAAGGGAACGATGGCGGACTACGCCAGCGCCTACCGCCACATCCATGACCGTTTCGAGGCCAAGGGCGTGACCAACGTCGCGTGGGCCTGGGTGTCGACGGGGTACCTCGGCGACGGGAACGACGACCGCATCATGCAGGGCTACCCCGGAGACTCCTACGTGGACTGGGTGGGCTACGACCCGTACAACTTCTACACGTGCAACGGCACCGGGTGGACGACGTTCGCCGACAAGATCGATCAGAAGTACCACTTCTTCACGCAGGGCAGCCTGGGCACCAAGCCGCAGATCCTGTCCGAGTACGGCACCTCGTACAACACGTCCGACCCGGCGCTCGCGCAGGACTGGCACCGCGACATCCCCGATGCGCTGAAGGACTACCCGAACCTGAAGGCGCTCGTGCGGTTCAACTCGCCCGGTGCCCTGGGCACGGGGGAGAAGTGCACGCTCCAGATCGAGAACGGCCCCGGCATGCTCGAGTCGTTCAAGGACGCGGGTCTGGATCCGTTCGTGAACACGCGCGGGAACTGACCCCGCGTCGAGCCGCTCCGCTCGATAGGACTGCGCCCCCTCGGGCGCCGGTGCCTCACACACCGGTGCGCGAGGGGGCGCTCCTCGTGTCACGACCGCGGGCGATCGGCGTCCGCGGGATCCGGCGACGCGCGACCGGCGTCCGCGGGATCAGGCGACGCGACCGGCGTCCGCGGGATCAGGCGACGCGACCGGCGTCCGCGGGATCAGTCCTCGGCGGCGGGGAGTCCGACGAGCTCGGCGCTCCGCTGCCACAGGGCCTCCGCGAGCACGGGATCGTTCGCCTGCGGGTTCACCCGGGTGGTGAGGACGCGCTCGTCGTAGTAGGCGCCGGAGGTCCAGGTCTCGCCCGGGGTCCCGTCGATGAACCACCGCAGGGTCGCCCCTCCGCGGTCGGTCCCGATCAGGAGGACGTGCCGCAGCGGCGACCGGTACACCAGCCGCATGATGCTCGACGAGTCCGCCGCGAAGTTCGTGCGGACCGTGCCGGGGTGGAACGCCACGGCGCTGAGGCCCCGCGCGTGGAACCTCTCGTGCAGGCTCTTCGCGAACAGGATGTTGGCGAGCTTCGCGTCGCCGTAGGCCTTGTTGGGGCTGAAGCGGCGATGGTTGTCGAGGTCGTCCAGGTCGAGGTGCCCGAACAGCCGGTGGCCCACGCTCGACGTGTTGATCACGGCGCCGCGCGCCCGGAGCAGGTGGGGCAGCAGCAGATTCGTCAGCAGGAACGGCGCCAGGTGGTTCACCTGGAGCGTCTTCTCGTGGCCGTCGACCGTGGGAGTGCGGTCGCCGAAGATGCCGCCGGCGTTGTTGGCCAGCACATCGATGCCGTCGTCACCCACGGCCGCGTCGATGCGGGTCGCGAGGGAGCGGACGTCGTCGAGCCGCGCGAAGTCGGCCACGTGATGCTCGGCTCCGGTCTCCTCCGCGACGGCGCGGGTCTTCTCCGGGGAGCGCCCGACCAGGATCAGCCGATGCCCGGCGTCGGCGAGCTGACGCGCGGCGGCAGCGCCGATGCCGTCGGAAGCACCGGTCAGGACGATGGTGCGGCGGCCGGTCGCGGTCACTCGGCCTCCGCCTCGACCGTCGGGGTGATGCGCTCGACAGCGCGCGTCACGTGCTCGGCGATCACGGCGCGAGCGCGATCGGGGTCGCCGCTGGCCACGGCGTCGATGATCTGCTGGTGGCTGCGCACGTGCTCCTCCTGCTCGGCGGGGTCGAGCGCGGCGTTCGCGGCCTGGATGAACCCGGCGATCCGACCACGCAGCTGGGCGCTCAGCTCGTCGAGGAACCGGTGCTCGGCGAGGTCGGCCAGCGTCTCGTGGAACAGCCGGTCCTGGCGCAGCACCTCCGCGATGTCGCCGGGCGCCGCATCGGACATCGCCTGGATGATGGCGCCGAGGCGTGCCGCCGACTCCTCGTTCCACCGCTCCTGCACGCGGATGGCCATGAACTGCTCGAGCACGATGCGCAGGCTCGAGATCTCCTCCAGGTCCTGCGCGGTGAGCTGGGCCACGCGGGCGCCGCGGCGGGGTTCGCGTGTGATCAGGCGCTCCTCGGCCAGGCGGGTCAGCGCCTCGCGCACCGGGATGTGGCTCACGCCGAGCCGCTCCGCGAGCTTGCGCTCCACCAGCCGTTCGCCCGGCGCGAGCTCGCCCGAGTGGATGGCGGCCCGAAGCTCGTCGGTGACCTGTTCGGCGATGTTCTGATCCGACACGCTGCGCATCCGGGGCCCTTCTCGGTTTCGCGCGGCCCGGTGCTCGTCGCGCGGGGCCTCTTCGCTCGCTCGATGCTATGGCATCCGCGACAGGACTGGACAGAACGACGCTGGTGCTAGATGCTATAGCAAAACCCAGCGATGACGAAGGAGTTGTCATGTCCGGCACTGACTCGGCCGCCCAGGAGCGCGCCGCCGACGCCGCGGTGGGAGCCGCGGCCATGAAGAAGGCGATTTGGCGGCTCGGCCCGTTCCTCGGACTGCTCTACCTCGTCGCCTACATCGACCGGAACAACGCGGGCTTCGCCAAGCTCGAGATGACGGCCGCGCTGAACATCACCGAGGCGGCGTTCGGCTTCGCGGCCGGCATCTTCTTCATCGGGTACCTCCTCTTCGAGGTGCCCAGCAACCTGCTGCTGGAGAAGTTCGGCGCCCGCAAGTGGATCGCGCGCATCATGATCTCGTGGGGCATCGTCGCCGCCCTCACCGCCTTCGTGCAGGACGAGACGCAGTTCGCGATCGCGCGCTTCATCCTCGGCATCGCGGAGGCCGGGTTCTTCCCCGGCGTGCTGCTCTACCTCACGCTCTGGTTCCCGCGGCAGTACCGCACGCAGGTGCTCGCCGTGTTCGTGCTGTCGAACCCGATCGCCAACGCCGTCGCCGCACCGCTGTCGGGCTGGATGCTCGAGCTCCACGGGCTGTGGGGTCTGGACGGCTGGCAGCTGGTGTTCCTCCTGCAGGGCGTGCCCGCCGTGCTGCTCGCGTTCGTCGTGTTCTTCTGGCTGCCGGACCGCCCGCAGGACGCCCGCTGGCTGAACCCGGCCGAGCAGCGGTGGATCACCGACACGCTCGCCGCCGAGACGCAGGCCACGGAGCAGCGCCACGGCCGCCTCCGCCTGGGCGAGGTCTTCCGCAACGGGCGGCTGTGGACGCTGATCGTGCTGTTCTTCGGCGTCGTGTTCGGGGCGTACGGCCTGGGCATGTGGCTGCCGACGATCGTGAAGAGCATGGGCGACTTCTCCAACGCCACGACCGGATGGCTGGTGGCGTTGCCCAACCTCTGCGCGGCGCTGGTGATGCTGCCGTGGGAGCGCGCCGCGCGGAAGCAGGGCAACATCCCGCTCCAGATCGGCATCACGCTGAGCATCACGGCCCTGTCGCTCATCGCAGCGGTCGCGGCGCAGGGCACTCCGATCCTCGCGCTCGCGGCGCTGTGCGTCGGGATGTCCGCCCTGTTCTCGACCACGCCGCTGTTCTGGAGCCTGCCGCCCATGGTGCTCACCGGCACGGCCGCAGCGGCGGGACTGGCGTTCATCAACTCGGTCGGCAATCTCGCCGGGTTCGCCGGACCGTACGCGATCGGCTGGATCAGCCAGACCACGGGATCCGCCGTGTGGGGCCTGCTGCTCATCTCCGGGCTCACCCTGCTCGGGGCGACGATCGCGTTCGTGCTGAGCCGTCGCGCCGACTTCACCACGGCGCCCGCACCGGCGCCGCAGTCGGCGCCCGCCGCGCGCTGAGCCGTCCGGATCGGCGGGCGTAACGAGAACGTAACCCCGCCGATCCGGTTCGCTCTAGACGCCCTCGCGCTTTTGCTACATGCTATAGCGAACACCCTTACCCGAAGCATCACCCGAAGCACCACCCGACACCTGGAGGCACCCATGTCGCGTCGTCGCGTCCTTCTCGGCGGAGCAGCGCTGCTCACCGCCGCGCTGATCACCGCTGGCTGCAGCACCTCATCCACCCCCGACGGCTCCGCCCAGGACGGCGGCACGCTCACCGTCGCCGCGGCCCAGGGCATCCCGCAGCTCAACCCGGCCATCCGCACCTTCGCGTGGGAGGAGGTGCTGTTCCCGCTGCTCTGGAACGGCCTCACCACCACCGACGAGTCCGGCGAGATCGTCGGCGACCTCGCCGAGAGCTGGGAGACCTCAGACGACCAGAAGACGTGGACGTTCACGCTCCGCGACGGCGTCACGTTCTCCAACGGCGACCCGTTCACCGCGGAAGACGCCGTGGCCTCCTTCGAGTACTACCTCGACCCCGAGACCGCCACGCAGGAGAAGAACAAGATCGACATGGTGACCGACGTCACCGCCCCCGACGACAAGACCGTCGTCATCACGCTCTCCGAGCCGATCGCCACGTTCGACGCCGGCATCGTGTGGGTCAAGATGCTCGACGTCGACGCGCTCGACACCATCGACAAGGAGCCCATCGGCACCGGTCCCTACATCGTCGACGCCTTCACACCCGACGACAGCCTCACGCTCGTGCCCAACCCCGAGTACTTCGGCGACGCCCCCGCGCTCGACGAGATCAGGATCGTGAAGGCCGCCGAGTCCACGGCCGCCGTGACCGGACTGCGCTCGGGCGACATCGACGTGCTGTGGTCGGTGCCGCAGGGCGACGTCGAGGGCCTGGAGGCTGGCGGCGACATCGCGCTCGTGAAGCCGGAGAACCCGAGCCAGTGGCCGTCGTGGGAGGTCGACACCACCTCCCCGCCGTTCAACGACGTGCGTGCGCGGCAGGCCCTCGCATACGCGATCGACCGCGAGGCGATCCTCGACGCCGCGTACTACGGCCAGGGCACGGTCTCCCCGACCAACAACGCCCTCGGCGAGGTGAACCCCTGGTACGGCGGCGACCTGACCGACTACTCCTACGACCTCGACAAGGCCAAGGAGCTGTTCGCCGAGGCCGGCGTGACCGAGGGCAGCACCCTCACCTGGTGGGGCGTCGCCGGACAGTACCCGGAGTGGAACACCAGCGGCGAGATCCTGCAGGCCAGCCTCAAGGAGATCGGCATCACCCTGAAGATCGACAACAACGACGTCGGCACCTGGGTCGACTCGTTCTACCCGGCGGGCAAGAGCTTCCCCGGCTACATCGTGCCGAACTTCCAGTCCACGCCGCCCGAGCCCGCCTACTCGCTGAATTTCTATCTGGAGGGCCGCTGCGAGTGCAACTGGGTCGACCCGGAGTTCCAGTCGGCCTTCGCCGCCGCCGTCGCCGAGCCCGACCAGGCCGCGCGTGCCGAGAAGTGGGGCACCGTGCAGACGATCATCAACCAGCAGGTGCCGCTGATCGTGCCGCTGCAGTCCACCGTGGTCACCGCGACCAGCACGAAGGTCGACGGCGTGTGGGTCGAGGGCGGCGGGCAGCTGCACCTCGAGAACGCGCAGCTGAAGGGCTGACGTGCTCCTCTCCGTCCTGCGGCGGGTGGCGATCAGCATCGCGATGCTGATCGCCACCTCGCTCCTCGTGTTCGTGGTGCTCCGGCTGCTGCCGGGCGACCCCGTGATCACCCGTCTCGGCTCGACGCCGGGCGTGGACGCCGAGATGCTCCAGCGTCTGCGCGAGGAGGCCGGGCTCGACGCCCCGGTCATCGAGCAGTACCTGCGCTGGATCGGCGGCGTCGTCACGGGCGACTTCGGACAGTCGTACTTCAACCAGTTCTCGGTGACCGAGCTCATCGCGCAGCGCCTGCCCGCCACGCTCGAGCTCACGCTGATCGGCATCCTGCTGGCCGTGCTCATCGCGACCCCGGCCGCCGTGATCGCCTCGCTGCGCCCGCTCGGCGTGGTCGACCGCGTGCTCACGGCCATCTCCACCGCGGGCATGGCGCTGCCGCAGTTCCTCATCGGCATCGTGCTGATCGTGGTGTTCGCCGTGCAGCTGAAGTGGCTGCCCGCCCGCGGCTACACGCCGTTCGCGGACGACCCGGCCGACAACCTCGTGCGCATGATCCTGCCCGCCCTCACCCTCGCCTTCGCCGCCGCGCCGCTGCTGATGCGGTTCCTGCGGGCGTCGATGGTCGAGGTGCTCGACGCCCCCTACATCCGCACCGCCCGCGGCAAGGGGCAGTCGGCGAGCGGGGTGGTGCTCGGGCACGCGCTGCGCAACGCCCTGATCCCGGGGCTCACCATGCTCGGCCTCATCGTCGGGTACACGCTCGGCGGGGTCGTGATCGTGGAGTACGTGTTCGGTGTTCCCGGGCTCGGCTCGCTGGCGATCGACGCCGTGTTCAAGCGCGACTACGCGGTGCTGCAGTCGGTGGTGCTGCTGATCTCCGCCATGTTCATCCTCACGACGCTGGTCGTCGACCTGCTCTACGGCGTGCTCGACCCGCGTCTTCGTGCAAGGAGCAGCCGTGGCTGACACCCTCACCCTCGCCCTGCGCTCGACCCGTCCGCGCCGCCGGCTCGCCGTCGCCTCGTGGATCCCCCTCGCGCTGCTCGCCCTGATCGTGCTGGCCTGCGTGCTCGCGCCCGTCATCGCGCCGTTCGACCCCGCGGCCCAGTCGCCCGACCGCTTCGCCGCGCCCTCGGCCGTGCACCTGTTCGGCACCGACGAGCTCGGCCGCGACCTGTTCAGCCGCGTGCTGTACGGCGGACAGCTCACCGTGTTCATCGCCGCCGGTGCCACGCTCGTGGCGATGGTGCTCGGCATCGCCTGGGGCATGGCCGCCGCGTTCGCCCGCGGCTGGGTCGACGAGCTGCTCATGCGCCTGGCCGACACCGTGATGGCGATCCCGCAGATCCTGTTCGCGCTGGTGTTCATCTCGGCGTTCGGCGCCGACCCCGTGAAGCTCGCCGTCATCATCGGCATCCTGCTCACCCCCACGACCGCGCGGCTGGTGCGGTCGTCGGTGCTGAGCGAGCTGCAGGAGGACTACTTCACCGCGGCCGTGGCCTTCGGCTCGAAGCGCAGCCGCCTGCTGTTCGCGGAGGTGCTGCCCAACGCCAAGGGACCGATCGTGGTGCAGGCCGCCATCAACGCCGCGAACGCGATCCTGCTGGAGGCGTCGATGAGCTTCGTCGGGCTCGGCATCGCGCCGCCCGAGGCCACCTGGGGCACCCTCGTGCAGCAGGGCTACCAGAAGATGTACCAGTCGATCGGGTACGTGCTGTTCCCCGCGCTGTTCATCTTCGTGACCATCTGGCTGCTCAACGTGCTTGCCGACCAGTTCGGCGGCGACCGGAAGGGGAAGGGCCGATGACCGACGCCGCTCCCGTCCTGCGGGTGCAGGACCTCACCGTCTCCTACGGCGACGTGACGCCCGTGAAGGGCATCACCTTCGCGGTGCGCCCCGGCGAGCGGATCGGCCTGGTCGGCGAGTCCGGCTCCGGCAAGTCGCTCACCGCGCTGTCGATCATGCGCCTCAACGACGGCGCGAAGCTCGGCGGCAGCATCCGGCTGCGCGACCGCGAGCTGCTGACTCTCCGCACGCGCGAGATGACGAAGGTGCGCGGCGGCGAGATCGCGATGGTCTACCAGGACCCGATGTCGTCGCTGAACCCCGTGCGCACCATCGGGCACCAGCTCGTCGAGGCGATCCGGCTGCACGAGCGGGTGTCGCGGCAGGCCGCGCGTGCCAGGGCCGTCGAGCTGCTGACCGAGGTCGGCGTGCCGCTACCCGAGGAGCGCCTGAGCCAGTACCCGCACGAGTTCTCCGGCGGCATGCGGCAGCGCGTCATGATCGCGATGGCCATGTCGTCGCGGCCCGCGGTGCTGATCGCCGACGAGCCCACCACCGCCCTCGACGTGACCACGCAGTCGCGCATCATCGACCTGCTCGACCGTCTCGCGGAGGACCACGGCACCGCGGTCGTGCTCATCACGCACGACCTCGGCGTCGCGGCCGGCTTCTGCGAGCGGATCCACGTGATGCGGCACGGGCGCGTGGTCGAGGAGGGCCCCGTCGACCGGATCTACGCCGCGCCCGAGCACCCGTACACGCAGGCGCTGCTGGGGGCCGTGGTCGACCTCACGGTGGACGTGCACCAGCCCATCCCGACCGTGGACGCCCTTCACCTCGCACCGCCCACCCCGGAACCGCACGGTGCGGGGCCATCCCACCCCCGGTCCGTGAGCGAGGGGCCCTTCGACGAGACGAAGGGCGCCGCCGACACGATCAGCGCGGTCGACCGGGCCCGGGAGTCGGGCGACGTGCTGGTCGACGTGCAGGGCGTGACGAAGGTGTTCACGCTGGGCTCCGGACGCCGCGTGACCGCGGTCGACGACGTGTCGTTCCAGATCCGCCGCGGTGAGACCGTGGGGCTCGTCGGCGAGTCGGGGTCGGGCAAGTCGACCGTGTCGAAGGCGGTGCTCGCGCTCGGCGGCATCGACGGCGGTGCGGTGGTGTTCGACGGGCAGCGTCCGCACGACCTGCGCGGCGAGGAGCTGCGCAGGCTGCGCCGCCGCATGCAGATGGTGTTCCAGGACCCGTTCTCGGCGCTCAACCGCCGGCAGACCGTGGCGCAGATCATCGAGGCGCCGCTGCTCGCCCACGGCATCGGCACCCGGGCGACCAGGGCCGAGAAGGTGCGCGAGGCGATGCACCGGGTGCGGCTGGACGAGGAGTTCGCGCACCGGCTCCCGCGCTCGATGTCGGGCGGCCAGTGCCAGCGGGTGTCGATCGCGCGGTCGCTCGTGCTGGAGCCGGAGTTCCTGGTGCTGGACGAGTCGGTGTCGGCGCTCGACGTGTCGATCCAGGCGCAGGTGCTGAACCTGTTGCGCGACCTGCAGACCGAGCTCGGCCTGACGTACCTCTTCATCAGCCACGACCTCGCCGTGATCCGGTACATGTCGTCGACCGTGGCCGTGATGCAGCACGGGCGGATCGTGGAGGTCGGCGCGCGCGACGCCCTGTTCGCGAACCCGCAGCACGAGTACACGCGCAGCCTCATGGCCGCGATCCCGGTGGCCGATCCGGTGCTCGAGCGGCGCCGGCGGGCCGAGGCCGCGGCGCTCTGGCAGGCGCAGGGGGCGGTCACCGCGGTCGTCCCGGCCCCCACAGCCGCGGGAGCGCGCGGATGACACCGACGGGACGCCACGTCCCGACCCGCCGTCGATAACGAAGGAGTCGTCATGTCCGACACCACCACCGGCACCGAACAGGGTGTGCGCTCGACGGGGCGTCGCGCCCTGATGACCGGGCTCGGCGCCGTCGCGCTCGGTGCGGCCGGGTCCGTCGTCGGCGCGTCGTCCGCGCAGGCGGCCCCCGTCGCGGCGGGCTCGAAAGACGTCACGAGGGCGGAGACCGTCGCCGACCTGGCCGGGCTGCGGGCGCGTGAGGGCGAGCTGGCGATCGTCGCCGGGTATCACGCGCCCGGCGACGCCGGCCTGCTCGTGTACGTGGGGGCCGGTGAGGCCGACACCGCGGTCAACGGCGGCACGGTCGTCGCCGGCAAGCGCCACACGAAGTGGGTGCTGCTCCACGACGGCACGGTCGACTTCCGGGTCTTCGGCATCACCGGGCCCGAGACGGCGGCCGACGACGCGCTCGACGCGCTGGTGAACGACCCCGCCGTCCGGCGCATCGAGGCCCAGACCGACCTGCTGTTCCAGCGGCGGCACGTCTTCACCCGCTCGCACATCGAGATCGACTTCGGCGGGCACCTGGTCACCACGGAGGGGATCGAGCCGAACACCGCCGACAACCCGTTCGGCGCGGTCATGTTCTTCACCGGGGTGGCGGCAGACGTGGTCGTCGAGCACCGGCTGACCGAGCCGTGGGCGGAGCTGACCGACGCGGTCGCGGTGCCCGACGCCACCCCGTTCGCCGTCGACACCTGGTGGGCGGTGCAGTGCGACGAGGTCGCCGGTGGCGGGCGGGACGAGCGCGAGCTGCAGCGGTTCGTGCAGGTGACGCAGCAGCTCGACGCCACGCACATCCGCGTCGACTACCTCAACGGGTGGCCGCTCGACACCGGTCGCCGGCTCACCTGGCGCCGGATGGAGCCGGTCGTCGGGGTGCGCATCGCGAACATGCGGTTCCTCGGCGCCGGACCGTTCGACGGACCCACCGACGGGTCCTTCCCCGATCCGCGCGAGCGCACAGGGTCGCACCCGATCGCCTTCGAGTACGCCGTCCACTGCGACGTCGCCGACGTGCACGCCAGCCGCACCTGGTGGCCGGTGATCATGCGGCGGTGGAACACCCACTTCACCACCGAGCGCTGCTCGGTCGAGAACCCGCCCACCGTGTTCTACGGCGGCGCGGGGTACCTCACGCAGCAGATCTACAGCCTCTACGGGCGGGTCGCCGACTGCACGTCGTCGAACGCGCGACACCTGAACGACCTCACCGCGAGCGCGTACTGCATCGTCGAGAACTGTCACGGCGACGGCGACGACCAGGGCGGCAACCCGTTCACGACGCACGGCCAGTACGAGCACGACCTCACCTTCATCGGCAACTCCGGGCTGATGGACATCGCCAACTCCGGGGGGCAGTGGGGCACGGCCGCCAAGCGCATCACGGTGCGCGACCACGTGTGCTCGTGGTTCGTCGCGGGAACGAAGATCAGCGACCTGACGCTCGAGAACGTGCGGGTGATCGGCCGCTCCACGTTCGACCCGCAGGCGACCATGACCATCAACGCCGACGGGGCCCAGGTGCGCGGCTGCACCGCCGGGCTGCTGGCGATCGGGCAGCGGTCGGCGCGGTCCTCGCGGCCGACGACGATCGAGGACTCCACGTTCGCGCTGCCGAAGGACCAGGTGCTCGTGCAGACGCCCGTCACGGTCCCGGTCAGCTTCGTGCGCTGCACCATCGGCGGCATCGACGGGACCAAGGCCCGTGGCTCGGGACCGGTCGAGTTCGTCGACTGCCGGCTGAGCGGCCCGTCCTCCGGCGCGCCGTTCGAGCTCGGCGCGTCGCGGGTCACGATCCGCGGTGGCACCGTGCGCGACGTGCTGCTGTCGGCGACCGCCGTGCGCGACCAGCTCATCGCCGTGGAGGGCGTGGAGCTCGGCACCGAGCGGGCCGACGTCGCCCTGCTGTCGCGGGCGGCCGGCGACGGCGTCGTCACCTGGCGCCTGAGCGGCGTGACCTCGACGGTCGCGAACGGTGCGGCGCACGCCGACATCGGCGCGGGCGTGAACCATGCGCGCATCACCGGCTCCCAGTTCGTCGGGGGACGGTTGCGGCTGGCCGACGGGTTCGCGGAGCCGTCCACGCTGCTCTACAGCGACTCCGTGGAGCGCGGGGTCGAGACCACGGTGCCCGAGGCCGGGGACCGGGTGCTGATCGCCGACGTGCTGAGCGTGTGAGCGACGGCCATGATGGACGACAGGGAGGACCTGGAGTGAACGACACGGCAGCTGCCACGCGCCTCGGCGACCGCATCCGCGTTCCGCGCACGCGCGCCCGCATCGGTGTGGCCCGGCGCGACATCACGCCCCCGGTGGGCATCCGCGCCAAGAACTGGGGTCCCGCCGACTGGGAGCGCTCCGAGGGGGCGCATCGCCCGTTCGAGCTGACCGCGCTCGCGGTGATCGGGGCCGACGAGCGCCTCCGCGTGCTGCTCGCGGTCGACGGCACCTGGTGGCGCCGGGTCGCCGACGAGCAGGGGGTGCGCGGCGCGATCCTCGACGGTCTCGGCCTGGAACCCGACCAGCTCATGCTGTCGCTGTCGCACACGCACGCCGGCGCGGTGCTGTGCGCCGCCGACGCGCACCTGCCCGGGGGCGAGCTCATCCCCGGCTACCTGGAGGCGCTGTCCGCCGCCGGGGTCGCGGCCGGACGGGAAGCGCTCGACGGCGCCCGCCCCGGACTGATCGAGTGGACCACGGGCACCTGCACCCTCGCCGCGGAACGGGAGCTCGACCTCGACGGACGGGCGCTCGTGGGCTACAACCCGCAGGGCACCGCCGATGACACCGTGACCATCGGTCGCATCAGCGTCGACGGCCGGGTGCGGGCGACCCTGGTGAACTACGCCTGCCACCCGACCACGCTCGCCTGGCAGAGCCGTGAGGTGTCGCCGGACTACGTCGGGGCGATGCGCGAGATCGTCGAGGCCGCGACCGGTGAGCCGTGCCTGTTCGTGCAGGGGGCATCGGGCGAGCTGGCCCCGCGCGAGCAGTACACGGGAGACATGACCGTTGCCGACCGGCACGGACGCTCGCTCGGACACGCGGTCCTCGCCGCGCTCGACGCCCTGCCGCTGCCCGGTGAGGAGCTGACGCTGGACGGTGTGGTCGAGTCGGGCGCGCCGCTCGCGATCTGGGCGGGGCGGCCGGTCGACGGCGGAGACGGGGCGCGCGGGGTCGTGGCGGCCGTCGAGCTCCCCCTGCGCGACCTGCCGACGCTCGACCAGCTGGCGGAGGAGTGGAAGGACATCGACCCCCGCTCCCGCGACGAGCGTCTGGGCCGGGCGCGGAACCTGCGCGACGGCTACATCGACGGGCCCACCGTGCAGCACCCGGTGTGGGCGTGGCGCTGGGGCGACGCGGTGATCGTGGGGCATCCCGGCGAGGCGTACTCCCGGTTGCAGACGACGCTGCGGGAACGGTTCCCCACGACGCCCATCGTGGTGATGAACCTGACGAACGGCCCGGGCTTCGTCTACCTCCCGACGCGCGAGGCCTACGACCGCGGCGCCTACCAGGCCTGGCAGACCCCCCTGGCCGCCGGGGCCCTGGAGCTGCTGGAGGCGCACGCGGTGACCCTCGTCGCGAGCCTGCTCGACGACTGACCCGCGGCCGCTACACTTGCTATAGCAAATCCCCGTCGTAGAGGAGAGACATGACCGCGCAGCGCCCCGTCGCCATCGTCACCGGAGGCTCCGCCGGCATCGGCTGGGAGATCGGACAGCGGCTCTCCGCCGACGGGTACCGCGTGGTGGCGACCGACCGCGTGCCCGGCCTCACCGCGGGCGACAACCCCGCCGGCATCCTGTGGCGTGAGCTCGACGTGACCGATCACGCCGCGGTCGACCGGGTGTTCGGCGAGATCGAGGCCGAGCTCGGGCCCATCGAGGTTCTCGTGAACAACGCGGGCATCCAGCGGCACCGCGGCATCGAAGACCTCACGTGGGACGAGTGGTCGGCAGTGGTCGACGTGAATCTGCACGGGGTGTTCTCCGCCCTCCAGGCCGCCGGGCGCCGCATGCTCGACCGCGGCGAGGGGCGCATCGTCAACATCTCGTCCATCTCCTCACGCGGTTCCGCGGGCCGGGCGCCCTACGCCACGACCAAGGCCGCCGTGATCGGGCTCACCTCCACCGCCGGGGCCGAGTGGGCGGCGCGGGGCGTGCGCGTGAACGCGGTCGCCCCGGGCTACGTCGACACGGGCGTCTTCCGGCAGGGGGTCGAGCAGGGCACGCTGAGCCTCGACACGATCCTGTCGCGCATCCCCGCGAAGCGCCTGGCCGACGCGAGCGAGATCGCCGCCGCGGTCAGCTTCCTCGTCTCCGACCAGTCGCGCTACATGAACGGCCAGACGCTGTACGTCGACGGCGGGTTCATGGTGGACTACGGCGTGCCCCTCGCGAAGAAGCCCGAATGAGCGCGATCGCCCGCGTCGACACCGCCACGGTGGTGCTGCCGCTGCCCGCGCCCCTGCAGCTCGGGGCCATGACGGTCACGCGCCGCGAGTACACCGCGGTGCGGGCGACCGCGGGTGACGGCGCCACCGGCGTCGCGTACTGCCTGTCGCGCGAGGCGCCGATGGCCGAGATCGTGGAGCGGCTCGTCGCTTCGCACGCGGTCGGCACCGACGCGGACGACCCGGCGAGCACGTGGGAGCGGATGCTGCGGGGGAGCGCGATCGTCGGACGGGTCGGGCTCGTGCGCCGGGCCATCGGGCTCGTCGACATCGCGCTGTGGGACATCGCCGCGCGGCGGGCCGGGGTGCCGCTGTGGCGCATGCTCGGCACGGGCGACGCTCCACGCGACGCGATGCTCGTGGCCGCGTACCCATCACCGCAGCGCACGCCGCGGGAGGTCGCGGACGAGGTGCTGGCCCAGGCGGACGGGTGGTCGCAGGTGAAGATCTCCCGCATTCCCGATCCGGCATACATGCGCGAGCTGCTGGCGCTGCTGAACGCAGAACTGCCCGACACGACCGGGCTGGTGGTCGACGTGGGCTTCGGCTGGCCCGACGCCGACACGGCCCTCGCCGAGATCGCGCAGTGGGGCGACCCGCGCCTGACGTGGCTCGAGGATCCCCTGCTGCCGGAGGACGCGGCCGGTGTCGCGCGGATCCGCCGCGAGTCGGGGCTGCCGGTCGCGGTGGGCGACGAGGTGACCGACCCCGCGGTGCTGAAGGCGCTGGTGGAGGTCGGCGAGGTCGACGCGCTGCGCCTCGACGTGGTCGCGATCGGCGGAGTCACCCCCGCACGGGAGCTGATCGCGTGGGCGGCCGAGCGGCGCATACCCGTGTCGGGCCACGTCTACCCCGAGGTGACCGCACACCTCGGCATCCAGGTCGAGACCTTCGCGCGCGGCGTGAACCCGTACGACCCCGCGCCCTCGTTCGTGACGGGCGGCCCGCGGTTCGACGGCGCCGTGACACCGAGCGATACCCCGGGCCTCGGGTTCGGGCTCGACCCCGCCGTGTTCCGATTCGAGAGGGACTGACATGACCGACTCCCCGCGCAGTGTCGTGGTCACCGGCAGCGGCAAGGGCATCGGCCGCGCGGTCGCCGACCGCCTGACCGCCGACGGCTGGATCGTGGTGGGGCTCGAACGCTCCCCGGGCTCCGGCACGGTCGAGGCGGGCGTGCTGGCGGAGGTCGTGCTCGGCGATGCGTCCGACCGCGAGGCGCACGCGCGCGCGGCGACCGCGGCCCGTGCGCGCGCACCACTGGGCGGGTGGGTGAACAACGCCGGCATCACTCGGCGCACTCCCCTGCACGAGCTCGACGAGACCGTGGTGCGGGAGATCATCGGCATCAACGGCTTCGGCTACCTGTGGGGCTGCTCGACCGCGGTGTCGGCGTTCGTGGACCAGGGCGTGCCGGGGGCGATCGTGAACATCGGCTCGATCCACGGGCGGGCGAGCTTCGTGGATCACGCCGCCTACGAGTTCACGAAGGGCGGCATCGATGCGCTCACGCGCAGTGTCGCGGTGACATATGGCGGTCTCGGCATACGTGCGAACACCGTGGCGCCGGGCGGCGTGCGCACCCCGCACCTGGAGGCGCAGATCGCCCGAGCGGCCGACCCCGCTGCGGAGGAGCGCGCGCTCGCGGAGGGCCCGCCGATGGGACGCATCGCCCGGGCGGAGGAGGTCGCCGCCGTCACCGCATTCCTGCTCTCCGATGAGGCCCCGTACCTCTCCGGTCAGTCCATCGCGGTCGACGGCGCCTGGACCGCGTCCTTCGGCGACATCGCCGTCGACCCCGCCCTCCGCGCCCGCTTCGACGCCTGACACCGCCGATTCCTGAGCGCCGTTCGTCTCGTCGCCGGTGGGGTGCCTGAGCGCCGTTCGTCTCGTCGCCGGTGTGGTTTCCGAGCGGTCCCCGCGCGACGACGCGCCCGCACCGATGTCCGGGGTCCGTGCGACGATCCGCTCGTCGACGGGAGAACGGATGCGTGGGGAAGCCACCGTGCTGCACGCCGACCTCGACGCCTTCTACGCGTCGGTCGAGCAGCGCGACGCCCCCGAGCTGCGCGGTCGACCGGTGATCGTGGGCGGCGGGGTCGTGCTGGCGGCGAGCTACGAGGCGAAGGCCCGCGGCGTCCGCACCGCGATGGGCGGTCGCCAGGCGCGGGAGCTGTGCCCCGACGCCGTCGTGGTGCCGCCGCGCATGGAGGCGTACTCCGCCGCGAGCACAGACGTCTTCGCGATCTTCCGCGACACGACGCCGCTGGTCGAGGGGCTGTCGATCGACGAGGCGTTCCTGGAGGTCGGCGGGCTGCGGCGCATCGCGGGAACGCCGGAGGAGATCGCCGTGCGCCTGCGGGAGCGCGTGCGACGCGAGGTCGGGCTCGCGATCTCGGTCGGGGTCGCGCGCACCAAGTTCCTCGCGAAGGTCGCCAGCGCCGTGAGCAAACCCGACGGTCTGCTGGTCGTGGAGCCCGAGCGCGAGGAGCAGTTCCTGCTGCCGCTGCCGGTCGAGCGGCTGTGGGGTGTGGGCGCGGTGACGGCCGAGAAGCTGCACCGCTACGGCGTGCGCACGGTCGGCCAGCTCGCGGAGCTGGAGGTGGCGACGGCGGAGCGCATGCTCGGCAAGGCCACGGGCGCGCACGTGCACGCGCTCGCGCGACTGCGGGATCCGCGCCCGGTCGACACCACACGGCGGCGCGGGTCGATCGGCTCGCAGCGCGCGCTCGGCTCGCGGCCGCGGTCGGCGGAGGAGCTCGACCTCATCCTCACGCAGATCGTCGACCGGCTCGCCCGGCGGCTGCGCGACGGCGACCGCGTGTGCCGCACGGTGGTGCTGCGACTGCGCTTCGGCGACTTCACGAAGGCCACCCGCTCCCGCACGCTCGGCGCGCCGACCGACCGCACCGCGATCCTCCTCACGGTGGCGCGCACCCTGCTCGCCGCCGCGCAGTCCGAGGTCGCCGACCGCGGCATCACGCTGCTCGGCCTCTCCCTGTCGCAGCTCGACCGCGCCGACCGCGTGCAGCCGGAGCTCCCGATCGACTGGGGTGATGAGGCGCGACTCGACTCGGTGCTCGACACCCTGCGCGACCGCTACGGTGCGACCTCCGTCTCCCGGGCCGCACAGCTCGGACGCGACCCCGGCTGGTCCACGCCGATCCTCCCCGAGCACGAGTGACGGCCTCGGCCGAGGGCTGCCATGGTTAAGGCCAGACTTCACCCCACCTTCTGGCTAGAAGTCGGGCTACACTGAGGGCATGCAGACTGTACCGCTGAGCGAGGCCAAGGACCACCTCTCGCGCTTGGTGGACCAGGTCGAGCGCGAGCACGAGACGATCGAGATCACTCGCCACGGCCGGGGCGCGGCAGTGTTGATGAGTAAGGACGCCCTGGAGTCTCTGTACGAGACGCTGCATTGGCTGTCGGAGCCGGGCACGCGACAGGATGTCGACGATGCGCGGCGACAGGGTGAGGCCGGCGAGCTGCGCAGCGCGGAGGAGACGATGGAGCGCTACGGGGTTCGGCCCCGGTGACCTGGACCACCGCTTTCGCTGACTCCGCCTGGCGCGACCTCGATCGGTTGCCGCAGAAGATCGCACAGGCCATCGTCGAGTTCGCTGTCCTCACCCTGCCCGAGAATCCGGAACGCATGAGCAAGCCGCTCGTCGACGAGTTCGAGGGCCTGCGCTCTGCACGCCGTGGGGACTACCGAGTGTTGTTCTTCCTCGGCGCGCGAGAGACGATCGTGGTCGTGCGCGCCCGGCACCGCCGTGATGCGTACCGCCCGCCCGCTCCGCACTGGGACTGACAGAGGCCGGTGGCCTGCACGCCCCCCTCGAAACGAAGGAGATCTCACGCGATGAAGGAGGTCTCCGGAGCTCCGCTCCTTCATGACGCGAGATCTCCTGCGCACCGTGCGGCCGTCCACCGGCCGCATCGCCCACCGTGCGGACGTGTACCGCCGCAGGTGACCCCGCCTCCGCGCCTCAGGCCTTGAGCATCGACGCCCGCGCGATGCGGCCGTCCACCACGTCGAAGGTCGCGATGGTCTCGGTCGCGACACCCGCGTTGATCACCTGCTCCTGCGCCACGACCCACCGCGCGCCGAAGAGCACGCTCGACTCGATGACGCACGAGAGCTCGGGGTTCTGCAGCCGGGGTTCGTAGAACGCGCGGATGGCTTCGGCGCCGACGATGGGTTCGGGCGCGACACCGGTGATGACGGCGTCGTCGGCGTAGGTGGCGACGAACGCGTCGAGGTCGTGGGCGTTGAACGCGTCGAGCTGTGCCTGCACGGTGTCGTGCGCGGAACGGTCGAGGGCGGTGCGGTCAGTCAATGCGAACTCCTCCGTTGACGTCGTAGGTGGCTCCGGTGATGAAGCGGGCGCGCTCCGAGGCGAGCGACGCGATGATCCAGGCGACGTCCTCGGGCTGGCCGAACGCGCCGAGGGGGATGCCGGCTTCGAGCTTCGCGCGCCCCTCGCCCTGGAGCTGGTCGGTGATGGCGCTGGCGACAGGGCCGGGGGTGACGGCGTTGACGCGGATGCCCTCGGAGGCCAGGTGTCGCGCGAAGCTGCGGGTGATGGCGAGCAGCGCCCCCTTGCTGGCGGCGTAGTGGATGCCGGTCTGCAGGGCGCCGACCTGTCCGGCGATCGAGGCGATGTTGACCACCGACCGGTCGCCCTCGGCGGCGCGCAGCAGGGGGAGTGCCGCCCGGGTGAGCAGGAAGGTGCCGCGGGCGTTGGTCTCGAGGACGAAGTCCCACTCCTCGATGTCGATGTCGGGGTAGGGCGTGTAGGGGCAGACTCCGCCGTTGTTGATGAGCACGTGCAGCTCGCCCCAGGTGACGGTGATGCGGTCGGTGAGCGCGTCGATCGATTCGGGGTCGCGCAGGTCGAGCCGTGACACCAGCACCTCGGCGGCACCGGCCGCCCGGCACTCCTCGGCGACGCGCTCGGCCTCGGCCTCGCGCCCGGTGTAGGTGATCCAGAGGGCGGCGCCCTCGCGGGCTAGTTCGAGGGCGGCGGCGGTTCCGATGCCGGAACTCGCGCCGGTGATGAGTGCGCGGCGAACAGTCATGCCTAAACGCTATAGCAAGAACCGGTCGCTGTCAGCCGCTGTACACCGCTTTGCTAGATGCTATAGCATCGCTCCCATGACTGCGCCGTTCATCCTCGTCACCGACTGCGACCTCCCAGGGACCGTCATCGAAGACACCCTCCGCGGCGCGGGCCTGCGCGCCGATCGCGCCGCCTCCGGCAGCCCCGACGACATCGCCGCGCTCGGCGCCGAGGCCGAGGGACTCGTGGTGCAGTGGGCACGCATCGACGGCGACCTCATGGACCGGATGCCCAACCTGCGCCTCATCAGCCGCGTCGGCATCGGGTACGACATGATCGACGTCGACGCCGCCACCGCCCGCGGCATCGCCGTCGCCAACACCCCCAGCTACTGCATCGAAGAGGTCGCCGCGCACACCGTGGCCATGATCATGACCCAGGCGCGCGGACTCCCCGCCTACGACCGCGCCGTGCGCGCCGGCACCTGGAAGGCCGTGGACGCCCGACCGCTCGCCGTGCGCCCCTCCACCACCACCGTGTCCGTGCTGGGCTTCGGCCGTATCGGCTCGCTCGTCGCGCGCGGCCTCCGCGGCCTCGGCTTCCGTGTGCTCGTCGCCGACCCGTACGCCCCCGCCGACGCCGTGCGCGAGGCGGGCTGCGAGCCCGTCGAGATCCCCGACGCCATCGCCCGCGCCGACATCCTCACCCTCCACGTGCCGCTCACCGACGCCACCCGGCACCTGATCGACGCGGCCGCCCTCGCCACCATGAAGCAGGGCGCCGTGATCGTGAACACCTGCCGCGGACCGCTCATCGACGAGGACGCGCTCGCCGCCTCCCTCCGCGACGCACACCTCGGCGGCGCCGCGCTCGACGTCTTCGCGGGGGAACCCCTCGCCGCCGACTCCCCGCTCCGCGACCTCGACCAGGTGCTGCTCACCCCGCACGCCGCCTGGTACTCCCCCGAGGCCCTCGCCGACCTGCCGGTGCACGCGGCCCAGAACATCATCCGGTCGTTCGCGGGCGAGTCCGTGCCGATCGTCAACCCGTCGTTCGCCGCCGCCCGCTGACCCGAAAGCCCGACATGGAACTCCTGCGCCTCGGCCCCGCCGGCCACGAACGCCCCTACGTCCGCGACGACGCCGGGGTGATCCGCGACCTCGCGCCCCTCACGGCCGAGATCGACGGGGCGTTCCTCGCCGCCGACGGCATCGCCCGCACCCGCGAGGCCCTGCGCCGCGACGAGCTGCCCGTCGCCCACGTCGACGGCCTCCGCCTCGGCGCTCCCGTCGCCCGCCCGACCGCGGTCCTGTGTATCGGCCAGAACTACGCCGCGCACGCGGCCGAGTCCGGCGCAGAGCCGCCCGCGCACCCGGTGCTCTTCTTCAAGCACCCCAACACCGTGGTCGGCCCGAACGACGTGGTGCTGCTGCCGCCCGGTGCGGAGAAGGTCGACTGGGAGGTGGAGCTCGCGGTGGTGATCGGCAGGACCGCCCGCTACCTCCCGTCGCCCGAGGCCGCCCGCGACGTGATCGCCGGGTACACCATCTCCAACGACGTGTCGGAGCGGGCGTACCAGCTCGACGTCTCGGGCGGGCAGTGGTCGAAGGGGAAGTGCTCCGAGACGTTCAACCCCCTCGGCCCCGCGCTCGTGCCCGCCGACGAGGTCGACCCGCAGGCGCTGCGCCTCCGCTCCTTCGTGAACGGCGAGCCGCGGCAGGACTCCTCCACGGCCGACATGATCTTCCCGGTGCTGCAACTGGTGCACGAGCTCAGTCACTACCTGGTGCTGGAGCCGGGCGACGTGATCAACACCGGTACCCCGCAGGGCGTCGCGCTCTCCGGACGCTTCCCCTATCTGCAGGACGGCGATGAGATGACGATCGAGATCGAGGGGCTCGGGCAGCAGCGGCAGCGGACCGAGCGCGTGCACCTGAGCTGACGCGACCCCGGCGGCCTGTGTCCGCGGCACGGCTCCTTTCGCTGAGTGCGCCGTGCCGCGGCCAGAGGCCGTCGGGGGTGTGCGAGGTCAGGCGAGGTCGCGCGGCGGCTGCGGCGGGGTGCGGTGCAGGGGGTCGGCGACCGGGATGCGCTCGGGCTCCTGTTCGGCCTGGGCCTCGGGCGTCGCGGCGGGGGCGGCGGGAGTGGCGGGGAGCTCGCGGGCGACCTGCTTCTCCAGCACCGTCACGGCCTCGTCCGACAGCAGGATCAGGCCGTCGAGCTCTTCGCGCACGCGCTTGTACGCCACGTTGCGCTCGGCCTGCGTCGCCGACTCGTCGACCGCGACCTTCAGCAGCTGCTGGGCGCGGTCGAGGCGCTTGCGCTCCGCCTCCGTGAAGGTGGAGTCGCGCAGCCGGCGGGCATCCTTCTCGGCGATCTCGAACGCCACCGCGTAGTCGCCAACGGCCTGCAGGTACTCCGCGATCTGGTGCTCCGACAGCGGCGCATCGGCCGAGGCGGGGCGCAGCGCGTCGGCGGTCTTCTTGGCGCGCAGGAACGCGGCGGTGAGCGGTTGCCGTCCGTCGCTCATCGCGGGGAAGGCGATCAGCTTCGCCACGTCGAGCTCGTAGTCGAGCCAGCGGGCCGTGATCTCGTCGTGCTCGGCGAACAGCCGCGTCAGCAGGTCGTCGGTCGACACGGGGGCCGTGGTGTCGACCACCGACGGGCCGCGGCGCTTCGCCTCGCGGCCCAGGGCGCGGGCCTCGATCTCGGCGGTCTTCAGCTGCGCCTTCATGCGCAGCGTCTCCAGGCGGCGTTCGTGACGGCGCTTCGAGCTGCGCTCCCACGCCTTCGCCACGCCTCCGGCCATGCCCATGAGCGGGAAGACGAGCCACCAGTAGTGCCCCGCGAAGGTCCAGAAGCCCTGGATGAACTCGTCCATGATGGGTTCAGCCTACTGCGCAGGGGCCGGGCGCCGGCGGCCGTCCGTCGGCTCGGATCGGCAGCGTCCGCGGTGGTGGACCCGCGCCGCGAGGCAGACCGCGGCTAGGGTGGGCGCAGAGCCGGCCGGGCGGGCGCGCGGCAGCGTCGTCCTCCGCCGGTCGCCGTGGAGGAGGACAGCATGGAGACGAAGAACGTCGCGATCGTCGGCATCGAGAACACTCATGCCACCGAGATCGTCCGTCACCTCAACGGGGAGGATGCAGCCGACCTCCCGGTGCGGGTCTCGGCCCTCGTCGCGGGCGAGGTGGAGCGCACCAGGGAGCTCGCCGAGCTCGGAGCCATCACCCGCATCGCCCCCGAGGTGTCGGAGCTCAACGGCGCGGTCGACGCGCTCATCGTGACCAGCCGCGACGGGGCGCTCCACCGCGCGCTCGCCGTGCCGTTCCTCGAGGCCGGCACTCCCGTCTGGGTCGACAAGCCGCTGGCCACGACGCTCGACGACGCGGACGCGATCCTCGCCGCGGCCGAGCGTGGCGGCACGACCGTCACCTCCTTCTCGACGCTCCGCTGGCTCGACGACACCGCGGCGATCGCCGACGCCGTGGCCGGGGTCGGCGCGCTCCAGTCGCTCACCGTCTCGGGCCCGGCCGACGCCGACAGCCCGCACGGCGGCCTCTTCTTCTACGGCATCCACCACGCCGACGTCGCCCAGCACCTGCTGCCCGGCGCGGCGGAGGGCGTGGAGGTCGAGCGGGCCGACGGCCGTGTCGTCGCGCGCTATCGCGTCGGCGGCGTGCCGGTGGTGCTGGACTTCGTGCGGCCCGAGGGGGACGCGGCCGTGCCGTTCCACGTGACGGCGGTCGGTACGGGCGGCACGGTCGAGCGCGACATCGAGGTCGGCCCCGACTACGTGCGGCCCGGGGTCGACGCGTTCGTGCGGATGCTGCTCACCGGTGAGCCCCCGGTCCCGGTCGCCCAGCTGCGCGAGCCCATCGCGGTGCTGGAGCAGATCACGCGCGCGCTCTGATGCTCCGGCGCCGCGGAGGTGGGGGACGTTCCTCCGCGCGACTCCTCGGGCGCCAGATATCGAACGCCCGCACCGGTGACCACGCGGCCGATCTCAGCTCCTCGTGAGGTCTTGCGCGAGCATCACGATGATGCCGCTCGGGCCGCGTAGATACGTGAGCTTGTACACGTCCCGGTAGGTGGCGACGCCGCGCAGCGGGTGGCAGCCGTGCCGGGCGGCGATGGCCAGTGACGCGTCGATGTCGTCCACGGAGAAGGCGACGCGGTGCATGCCGATCTCGTTCGGCAGTGTGGGCTCGGTCTCGATCGCGGCGGGGTGGAGGTACTCGAACAGTTCGAGCTGCCCCTGGCCGTCGGGCGTCTGCAGCACGGCGATCCTCGCGTGGTTGCCGTCGAGCCCCACCGCGGTCGACGCCCACTCGCCGCTCACCTCGTCGCGCCCGACCACCTCCAGCCCGAGGTCGGTGAAGAAGGCGATCGTGGCTTCCAGGTCGCGCACGGCGATCCCGACGTTCTCCAGGTGGATGGGCATGCCGCGATGCTACGCCGTGCTACGCCGTGCCGTGACGTGGTGTCAGCGGCCGAGCTTCTCCGCGCACGCGACGCAGTACTCGGCGAACGGTCGCACCTCCAGCCGCCCGGCGGGGATGGGTTTCCCGCAGTTCGCGCAGACGCCGTAGGTGCCCGCATCGAGACGGGCCAGCGCGTCGTCCACCTGCTGCAGCTCCACCGCCGCAGCCTCGGCCAGCCCGGTGAGCCGCGACCACTCCGACGACAGCGTCACACCCTCGGGGTCGTGCTCGTCGTCGTCGTTCGAGCCCTCGCGGTCGTGCATGAGCTCGTCGAGCGTGGCCGCGGTCGCGCGCACCCGCCCTTCCGCCTCGGCGCGCAGTCGTTCCAGCAGCACGCGCGGATCCTCACTCATCCGCCCACTCTAGGCGCGCCTTCCGACACCGGCGCGCGCCTGCCGCGTGGCTCACTCGTGCGCGCGGCGCTCCGCCCTGGTGCGCGGGGGCTGCACCGCGGGGATGGAGTCGGTGTGCACGGCAGGGTGGTCGCGCTCCAGCGCCGCGCCCTCCATGTCGACGTTCGGGATGAGACGGTCGAGCCACCGCGGCAGCCACCACGCCGAACGGCCGAGCAGATGCATGAGCGCGGGCATCAGCAGCATCCGCACCACGAAGGCGTCGAGCAGCACGCCGAACGCCAGCCCGAACCCGATCGAGCGGATGATGGTCGACTCGGAGAAGATGAACCCGCCGAACACCGACACCATGATGAGCGCCGCGGCGATCACGACCGAGCGGCCCGCGCGGAAGCCCTGGGCGACGGCATCTCGTGCGGAGGCGCCGTGCACGTACGCCTCGCGCATGCCCGAGGCGAGGAACAGCTGGTAGTCCATCGCGAGCCCGAACAGGATGCCGACGAGGATCACCGGCAGGAAGCTCAGGATCGGCCCGGTGCTGTGCAGGCCGATCAGGTCGGCGCCCCAGCCCCACTGGAACACCGCGACGATCAGGCCGTACGTCGCGAACAGCGACAGCACGAAGCCGCCGGTCGCGATCAGCGGCACGAGCAGCGAGCGGAACACCACGATCATGATGAGCAGCGACAGCCCGACCACCACCACGAGGTACAGCGGCAGCACCGCCGCCAGGGCCTCGGAGATGTCGATGTTGATGGCGGCCTGACCGGCGACGCCGAGCGTGATGTCGCCGTCGATCGCGGGCAGCGCACGCAGGTCCTGCACGAGCTTCTCGGTCGAGGCGCTGTTCGGCCCCTCCTCCGGCAGCACCTGGAAGGCGAGGAGCGTGTTGTCGTCGGAGGTGGCGATGGGTGCCACGGCGGCCACGTCGTCCTGCTCCGCGATCTTCTCCGCCACCGTCACCTGGGTGGCGAGCAGGTCGTCGTCGCTCACGGCGTCGTCCAGCGTCGCGGTCACCAGGAGGGGACCGTTCGCGCCCTCGCCGAACTGCTCCTCGACCGCCTGGAACGCGCGGTAGCTGGTGGAGTCGGACGGTTCGCTCGACCCGTCCGGCAGCCCCAGGCGCATCGACATCGACGGGATCGCGATGATGAGCAGCGCGACGATGCTGACGACCGCGGTGACCACGGCACGCAGGGTCGACATGCGGCGCACGGGCTTGCCCGCCGCGTGCTCCTGCCCGATCGTCGCGCGCGCCTTGCGGCTCAGCAGTCGCGTGCCGACGAGGCCGAGGATCGCGGGGGCGAGCGTGATGGCCACGAGGACCGCGACCGCGACGCACACCGCGCCGACCGTGCCCATGAGCCCGAGGAACGGCACTCCGGTGACGTTGAGCGCGAGCAGCGCGACGATCACGGTCGTACCGGCGAACACGACCGCCGTGCCCGAGGTGCCCGTGGCGAGCCCGATCGACTCGCGCACGGGCGACCCGGCGAGCAGCTGCTTGCGGTGCCTGTTGACGATGAAGAGCGAGTAGTCGATGCCGACCGCGAGACCCAGCATCACACCGAGCACGGGGGTGACCGAGGCCATGTCGACCACGCCGGAGAAGGCGAGCGAGGCGGTGACGCCGACCCCGACTCCCACGACCGCCGTGACGATGGGCAGCGCGGCGCCGATCAGCGAGCCGAGCATCACGATGAGCACGACCGCGGCGAACGCGAGCCCGATGGCCTCGCCCACGCCGAAGATCTCGGGCACGCCCTGCGCGATGTCGGTGCCGAAGTCGACCGTGACCCCGTCGATCTTCTCGTCCTGGAAGTGCGCGATGGTGGCCTGCTTGACCTCTTCGGACAGCTCCAGGCGCGGGTCGGTGAACGACACGTTGACGATCGCGGTGGAGCCGTCTTCCGAGACGACGCCGATGCCGTCCGTCAGGTCGAGCAGGCGGGAGCCGAGTTCGACCTGCTCCGCGTTCGCGTCGAGCTCGGTGCGGTTCGCGTCGATCGTCGCCTGCTGCGCCTCCAGCTGTGCGAGCTGCGCGTTGAGGGCGGCGAGCTGCGCGTCGAGGGCAGCGGTCTGCTCCGCGGGCGCTCCGGCGGCTTCGGCCTGCGCCCGCGCCGCGGTGAGCTGATCGAGTCCGCCCTGGAGCTGGGTGCGACCTGCGTCGAGCTGCGCCTGTCCGGCGTCGAGCTGGGCGCGTCCGCTGTCGAGCTGCGCCTGCCCGTCGGTGAGCTGCTGCGCCTGGTCGGCCTGCTGCTGCTGGGCGTCGAACGGGTCGACCACCGAGGCGACGCCGTCGAGGTCTTCTGCGCTCGCGGCGAGGTCGGAGATCGCCTGCTTCTGCTCGTCGGTGAAGGGCTCGCCGTCGTCGGTGCGGTACACGACCGTGCCGGTGCCGCCCGCGGTGTCGGGCAGCTTCTTCGCGAGCTGGTCGGTGACCGCGCCCGACGCGGTGCCGGGGATGTCGAAGCTGTTGCTCAGCGTGCCGCCGAGGGTGAGGAAGGCGCCGACGCCGATGCCGAGGATCACGACCCACGAGACGATCACCGTCCACGCCCTGCGCGCAGCGAAAGAACCCAGACGGAACAGCAGTGAGGCCACGTGATCTCCTTCAGACGAAAAGATCATACGGCACGTCTCGTCTAGGGTTCTGTGGCTATCCTGAACGCATGGTGAACGTGCATCGCAGCGGCCCTGTGCGCAGCACCGCGGCCCGCGAGGCGATCCTCGCCGCCACGGCTCGGCTCTTCCACAACCAGGGCTACGACCGGCTCACGATCGAGGGCATCGCGAAAGAGGCCGGGGTCGGCAAGCAGACCATCTACCGCTGGTGGCCATCGCGGGGGGCTCTCATCGGCGAGTGCCTGGCCGAAGGGCTCCTGGTCCCGGTCGACTTCGTCGTGCCCGACACGGGAGACCTCTCCGCCGACGTCGAGACGTGGCTGCGCAGCGTCCTCGCGATCCTGGAGGAGCCGCAGGGCGGGGTGCTGCTGCGCTCCCTCGTCGCCGCCGCCACCGAAGACGCCTCGGTCGGCGCGCACCTGGGCGAGAGCCTCGGCGTGGAGAAGTACCTCGTCGAGCGGCTGCGCGGCGGCATCCGGGATGGGCAGCTCGCCGACGACGCCCCGGTCGAGCAGCTCGGTCGCGCCATCCTCGGGGCGATCATCGTCGAGGCGCTCGGCCGCGAAGCCCACGACCCGGGCTCGGTCGTCGCCCTGACGCGCTTCCTCTTCCGCTGACGCCCGTCGCCTTGTCGCCGGCGTGGTTCCTGAGCGAGCGCCAGTGAGATGAAGGCTCAGCCGAGGAGGATCGTGAGCACGGTCGCGCCGCCGCCACCGAGGATCAGCGCCACGATGACCGTCCACGCCACGATGCGGATGCGCCGGTTGCGCTTCTCGCCGAGGTCGCCGTAGTCCTCGCTGAGGTTGTCGCTCATGCGTCCACCGGCTCCGTCACGGTCGGGCCGAAGTACGACGGCAGCGTGGCCTGCGAGCGCTCGCGCAGCTCGGCGGCCGACACGGTGAACACGTCCTGCACCTCGAGCTGCGGCTCGCTGTCGGTCACACCGATGCGCATCACCGGGTAGCCGCGGCCCTCGCACAGCCCGCGGAACTTCACGTCGTCCTCGCGGGGCACGGTCACGATCACGCGACCGGTCGACTCGGAGAACAGCGCGGTGGCGGCGTCCACCTCGTCGCGGTCCATGATCTCGGTGAGCCACACGCGGGCGCCGACGCCGAAGCGCATCACGCCCTCCGCGAGCGCCTGCGCCAGGCCGCCCTCGGACAGGTCGTGCGCGGACGAGATCAGCCACTCGTCGCGGGCCGCAGCGAGCAGGCCCGCGAGGCGCTTCTCACCCGCGAGGTCGACCTTCGGCGGGCGACCGCCGAGGTGCTGGTGCACGACCTCGGCCCACGCGGAGCCCGACAGCTCGGTCTGCGTGGTGCCGAGCAGGTAGATGTTCTGCCCCTCGTCCTGCCACCCCGACGGGATGCGGCGGGACACGTCGTCGATGATGCCGAGCACGCCGACGAGCGGGGTCGGGTGGATCGGCACGTCGCCGGTCTGGTTGTAGAACGAGACGTTGCCGCCGGTGACCGGGGTGCCCAGCTCGTAGCAGCCGTCGGCCAGGCCGTCGACCGTCTGCCCGAACTGCCACATGACCTCGGGGTTCTCGGGGGAGCCGAAGTTGAGGCAGTCGGTGATCGCGGTGGGCGTGGCGCCCGTCACGGCCACGTTGCGGTAGGCCTCCGCGAGCGCGAGCTGCGCCCCCGCGTACGGGTCGAGCTGGCAGTAGCGGCCGTTGGCGTCGGTCGCGATGGAGAACCCGAGACCCGACTCCTCGTCGACCCGGATCATGCCCGCGTCGTCGGGGAAGCTGAGGGCGGTGTTGCCGAGCACGTAGTAGTCGTACTGGTTGGTGATCCAGCGGGTGTCGGCGAGGTTCGGGCTCGCGACGAGCGACAGGAACTGCTCGCGCAGCGTCTCCGGGTCGTTGGCGCGCGGCAGGTTCTCGGCGGCGTCGGCCTGCAGGGCGTCGATCCAGGTGGGGTACGCGACCGGGCGGTCGTACACGGGGCCGTCGACGGCGACCGTGGACGGGTCGACGTCGACGATGCGCTCGCCCTGCCAGTCGATGATGAGACGCCCGTCGCCGGTGACCTCGCCCAGCACGGAGGTCTCGACCTCCCACTTGTCGACGACCTTCATGAACGCGTCGAGCTTCTCGGGCGCGACGATCGCCATCATGCGCTCCTGCGACTCCGACATGAGGATCTCCTCGGCCGTGAGCGTGGGGTCGCGCAGCAGCACGTTGTCGAGCGAGACGTGCATTCCGCTGTTGCCGTTGGCCGCGAGCTCGCTGGTCGCGCAGGAGATGCCGGCGGCGCCGAGGTCCTGGATCGCCTCGACCAGCTCGCCGCGGTACAGCTCGAGGCAGCACTCGATGAGCACCTTCTCGGCGAACGGGTCGCCCACCTGCACCGCGGGGCGCTTGGTGGGGCCGGTGGAGTCGAACGAGTCGGAGGCGAGGATGCTCGCACCGCCGATGCCGTCGCCACCCGTGCGGGCGCCGAACAGCACGACCTTGTTGCCCACGCCGGTCGCGTTGGCGAGCTTGAGGTCTTCGTGGCGCAGCACGCCCACGGCGAGCGCGTTCACGAGCGGGTTCGCCTGGTACACCGAGTCGAAGACGGTCTCGCCGCCGATGTTCGGCAGGCCGAGGCAGTTGCCGTAGAAGCTGATGCCGCTCGTGACGCCGTGCACCACGCGGGCGGTGTCGGGGTGGTCGATCGCGCCGAAGCGCAGCGCATCCATGACCGCGACCGGGCGGGCACCCATCGAGATGATGTCGCGCACGATGCCGCCGACGCCGGTGGCCGCACCCTGGAACGGCTCGATGAAGCTCGGGTGGTTGTGCGACTCCGCCTTGAAGGTGACGGCCCAGCCCTCGCCGACGTCGATGACGCCCGCGTTCTGCCCCATGCCGACCATGAGGCGTTCCTTCATCTCGTCGGAGACCTTCTGGCCGAAGCGGCGCAGGTAGTTCTTGCTCGACTTGTAGGAGCAGTGCTCCGACCACATCACCGAGTACATCGCCAGCTCGCCCGAGGTGGGGCGGCGGCCGAGGATCTCCTTGATGCGCGCGTACTCGTCGTCCTTGAGCCCGAGCGCGCCGTACGGCTGCTCCTTCTCGGGCGTCGCGATCGCGTTCTCGACCGAGTCGGGGACGTGCTGGGGGGAAGGTGCAGAGGGGGTGGTCACGCGCACTCCAAGGGAAGGGGCCGGCGGGGCGTCTTCAGTCTACCGGCGCGGGTGAGGCGGCTCTCCCGCGAGGGTTGGGCGTCAGATGCGGGCGGTGAGGACGGAAGCGATGTCTCTCTTCGTGTGGAGCACGCGATGGACTCGCACGGTATCCCGATCGTCCGTGTACTCCTGGATCAGGAGGGCGGGTCCGCTGCCGTGGCGAACCGGGCCGCGAGCGTCTCCGCCGCCTCGCGCAGGGGTTCCGGTCCGACCACCGTGAAGGGCGCATCGAACCGGGCGACCGCGGCGAGCACGCCCACCCACGACCACGAACCCACCGTCACGCGGCAGCGCCCATCCGGCCGCTCCTCGACCTCGCCGTCGCCCACCCGCGGCACCACCTCCCGCGCCGGAAGCTCGATCACGACCTCGCCGACGCACGGCCAGCGGTCCTCCGTGGTCGAGCCCTTCGCCCGCGCCGCCAGGGAGGTCGCGGCATCCTCCGCGGGAAGCGGTCGCGGCGTGAACGACGGCCCGCTCGGCACCCGCGGTCGCATCCGGTCGAGCCGGTAGGTGCGCCAGTCCGCCGCCTCCAGGTCCCACGCCAGCAGGTACCACCGGCCCTCGCGCGCCACGACGGCATGGGGTTCCGTGCGCCGAGGGGGGCGGTCCGCCGCCGCGCCGTAGTCGAAGCGCAGCACCCGCCGGTCGCGCACCGCCGCGCTCGCCGCCTCCAGCACCCCCGGGTCCACCCGCACCTCGGCCGCCGCGCCGGTGAAGCGGATGCCGTCGATCCGGTGCCGGAGCCGCGACGGCATCACCTGCCGCACGGTCGCGAGGGCACGCTCCGCGGCCTCGGTCACATCGACGCCGCTCGCGCTCGCGCCCTGCAGTGCCACCGCGATCGCGACCGCCTGGTCGTCGTCGAACAGCAGCGGCGGCAGCTCGGACCCGGCTTCGAGGCGGTAGCCGCCGTACGGGCCCTTGCTCGATCCGATGCGGTAGCCGAGGTTGCGCAGCCGGTCGACGTCGCGGCGGACGGTGCGGGGTGTGACGCCGAGGCGGTCGGCGAGTTCCTGGCCCGGCCAGTCGCGCGTCGCCTGCAGCAGCGACAGCAGCGCGAGCATGCGGGAGGAGCTTCCGGTCATGCCTTCATTGTGCGGGAGGGAGAGGACAGAAACCGACCGCTACCCCTGTGATCGTGGACTCACGGCGGCGCTGAACGGCAGCCCGCAGAACCAGGAGAAGCCCATGTCCCTCACCACCACCACGCACCTGAACTTCCGCGGCACGGCCCGGCAGGCGCTCGACTTCTACCGCTCGGTGTTCGGTGGCACCGTGCACGCCACGACCTACGCCGAGGTGGGCATGCCCGCGGACGCGCCCGGTGCGGACCGGATCGTGTTCGGCCAGCTCGACGGCGACCACGGGATCCGGCTCATGGCGTACGACATCCCCGGGCTGGACGACTCGGCGACCACGGCGGGCTCGACGCGGCGGGAGAACGGCGCGACCCTCACCGACCGCGCGTTCTTCCAGTCGCTGCGGGCGGACACCCTCCCCGAGCTCGAGGGCTACTGGGAGGCGCTGACGGAGGGGGCGAGCGTGATCGAACCGCTGGCCGCGTCGTCGTGGTCGCCCGGCTTCGGCATGCTGACCGACCGCTTCGGCGTCACCTGGGTGCTCGACGTGGCCCGCTGAGGTTCGGGCGCTGATCCCGCCGGGGGTCCTGCCGTGGGTCTCGCCGGGGGTGCGGGTTTGAAAAGGCGCCCGCGGGGGCTCCCGGCGGAGCGTTTCCGATCCCACGGAAGGCGTCGCGGGGGACTTCGCTGAAGGTGCGAGTGCGAAAAGGCGCCCGCGGGGGCTTCCGGCGGAGCGTTTTCGATCCCGCGAGCGCCCCGGGGGCGCCGTCGCGCGTCAGACCGGGGGCCACTGCGGGTGGCGGGCCACGGCCACGCGGGCGGAGAGGTCCGCGAGCACCGGGGAGCCCGTGCCCGCGGCGGCATCCGCGTCGGACAGGCCGAGGGCGTCGGCGAGGCCGAGCGCGAGCAGGGCGTGCCCGGCGGCGCTCGGGTGGAACGCGTCGTCGAGCAGCCCCCACGGCATGTCCTCGTTGCCCGGACCGGTGCCCGCGGAGAACGCGGTGAAGGCGGCGTGCTGGTCGACCAGGATCACGCCCTCGGCCCCTGCGACGTCGCGGATCGCCTGCGCGAAGTCGCCGATGCGGGCGCGGTCGGGCGCATGGAGCAGGTCGACCGCGGGCGGGGTCTGCAGCACCGGCACGGCGCCGAGGTCGCGCACGCGTCGCACGAACTCCGCGATCGAGTCCGCGAACGCCGCGACCTCGATCACGGGGTCGAGCCACTGCGTGGTGCAGTCGTTCGTGCCGATCATGAGCGTCACCACGTCGGGCCGCCAGTGGGCCACGCGGCGCTCGAAGTCGTCGAGGATCAGGTCGGCGCGCCAGCCGGTGATGGCCGTGTTGATCACGGTGTCCTGCACGCGCCCGCGGTCGCCCCGGATCAGCTCGTGCAGGTGCTCGACGTAGTTCCTGGCGCCGCGGGTGTGGATGAGGCCGTGCGTGATCGAGTCGCCCGTGCACACCCAGGTGACCGGCGCCCCGGAGGCCAGGAGCCCCCGGAGCGCCGTGCGGTCGTCGGTCATCCGGTGACCTTGAGCTGCACGTCGATGAACCGCGGGCGGTAGATCGAGGCGTCGTCGTACACGTCGCCCACGTTGTCGAACGTGTTCACGTTGTACGACACCAGGATGCGGTTGCCCTGGCGCAGGTTCGGGTGCTCGTGCGCGTTGTAGGTGAACACGTCGGGGTCGCCGTAGCTGCCCAGCGCTCCGGTCTCGGGCGTGCGGTACAGCTCGACCGGGTCGGTGAACGGGCCGATCGGCGAGCACGAGGTGCGCGCGACGATGCGGGTGCTGAAGAGCTCCGAGGTGTCCTGCGTCACGAGCAGGTAGCCGTCGCGGTAGGGCGCGACGCTGAACTCGTTCGCGACGTACGGCACCACGGGCACCGCGTCGGTCTCGGCGGCCGACCATCCCGTGCCGTTCCAGTACGTCCAGGTGCCCGTGAGGCCGTCGCGGTCCTGCACGCGGGCGACGTAGGCGGAGCGCACCCCGCCCGGGTCGGCGATGCCGTAGACGTACGTCGTGCCGCGCTCCTCCAGCGTCCACGAGCCCCAGTTGATGCCCGTCGCGGACGGGAGGTCGTCGATCGACTCCAGCTGCAGCGTCTGCCCGTCGAGCGTGGCCAGCCGGTTCGCGGTCCACGCGAAGTCCCACTGGCCGGTGCCGGTGCGCGCGAACTGCAGCAGCGGCACCTGCACGGTCCCGTCGCGGCCGGGGGTCGGGTCGCCGATCCAGTACCACTTGCCGTCGGGCTCGGGCGGGATGATGCCGGCCGGATCGTCGGGGGTACCGCCGGTGATCGTGGTCAGGTTCCCCCGGCGGTCCTGCACCACCACGGAGTTGTTCACGAAGGGGGAGTCGGTGGGCCGCGAGCCGTCGGGGTTCACGGTGCCGAGGAACGTGTCGGAGAAGAACCATCCGGTCTTCCCCTTGCCGAGCGGCAGCGAGTAGGTGCTGTCGCCGCCGGTCCATTCGCCTCCCGTGTTGCCGTAGGTGGTGAACGTGTCGGTGAGGCCCTGGTTCACGCTCGCGGTGGCGGTGAGCGTCTTGTCCACCAGGGAGCACTGGCCGGGGCCGCTGCCGTGTCCTCCGCCGGCGGGCACGGCGGCCGTCGCGGGTGCGGCGAACAGCGCTCCGGCGCCGAGGGCTGCGGCGGCGAGACCTGCCGCGATCGTGCGTCTTCTCATATCGATCACTCCTTCGTGTTCGGGTGGTGCGGGGGTGGTGCGGCTGGGGGCCCGTCGTCTCGTCGGCTGCGCGGGCTCTCAAGAGAGCGGAGCGCGAGGAAGGGCGTCATCGGCCAGGGGTGCGGGTGATCCCTCCGGCCGCGTCGATGTCGTACGCGCGCTCGCCGACGCGCAGGCCGCGCAGCACGGCGTGCGGGTCGAGGGCGGCCACGCAGCCGGCGGCCCGCACCGTGCCGTCCGCGGCGACCGACACCCCGAACAGCGCCTCGATCACGAGCTCGATCCAGGCGCCCGACGACGAGCACGCCCAGTCGATGATGTACGGCAGCTGGGGTGGGGCCTTGCGGGCGCCGCCGTTGATGCCGGGCACCGCCTCGTCGACGAAGTGCGCCTGGCCCATCGGGCCCTGGTTCGCGGTGCGGGAGAGCCCCTCGACCCAGGCCGTCAGCACCTCGGGTGCTCCGAGGGCGGCGAGCGCGCGCCCGGCGTCGGCGGGCCAGGCGGGGTAGGCGCCGTTCCACTGGTGGTCGGGGCGCGGGCTGTAGCTGGCGTCGGGGTCCCAGGGCGAGAGCGCCCGCATCCAGTTGTCGGTCTGCAGCTCCCGCTGGAAGAACGCGACCATGTCGTCGCGCACGCCCGGGGCCAGGTCGTCGGCGATGGTGGTGCCGACGATGCTGAAGTCGTAGCAGTGGCGCACCGGCAGCAGCGTGCCGTCGGGTTGCCCGGCGGCGAAGATACCGGTCCCGGGGAGATACCGCTCGATCACCGCGGGCAGCAGCGCCTCGGCCTCGGCGCGCAGCTCGGCCGCGGCGGTCTCGTCTCCCTGCAGTGCGGCGAGGTCGGCGGCCGTGCGCATGCTCCACACGTTCGCGGCGTTGAGGCTCGCGACCTCGTGCGTGTAGGAGCTGACGCACTCCAGCAGGTTGTCGATCTCGCCGTAGTCGGCCAGCGCGGTGTCGCGCCGTAACTCCTTCCAGTTCGTCGCCCACTCCCGCACCGACCGGGCGACCGTCTGATCCCCCACGATCGCGTCGAGGAAGGCCACGTCGCCGGTGAACCGCACGTAGTCGTGCACGAGCCGGGTCATGGCGTAGTCGTTCACCGAGTACCAGCGGCCGACGGGGCCGCCCGTGAGCGAGGAGGTGCCGAAGTGCGAGTGGATGTCGAGGGAGATCCAGTGCCGCACCTGCGCCCGCATCTCGTCGGGGTCGAGCAGGGCGTGGCTGACGGAGCTGAGGCTGTAGTCCCAGATGAACGTGGTGGTGCCCCAGTAGTTGGGCATCAGCGTGTCGTACGACCGCCCGAGCACGTTGCCGGCGAAGTCGCGGCGGAACCAGATCACCCCGAGCACCGCCCACCAGTACAGGCGCCGCAGCGGCTCGGACGCGGTGTCGAGCAGCGGCAGGGCGCCCGAGAACTCGGTGTCGGCGGGGTCGAACGCGGCCCGCAGCTGCCGGTTCCAGAACTCCGCCGCGGCGGTCAGGGCCGCGGGCACGTCGGCCGACACGAGCGCGTACGTGCGGGCGGCGTCGTCGCGCGAGAGGCCGAGCGCCTGCACGTAGGCCGTGCGGGAGACGGCGCCCGCCCGCACGGTGAGCACGGCCGACAGCTCGCCGCCGCGACCGTTGCCGCCGATGCCGCTGTCGAACGCGTCGGGCAGCTCGGCCACGCCGCTCAGCGCCGCGGATCCTCCGGTGAGGCCCTGCACGCTCCACGCCGCGGCGTCGGCCGAGGCGAAGACGAGGCACTCGCCGTCGACCGTGGCGGTGTCGCGCTCGGAGGGCGACTCGGCGTCGAGCCAGGCGTCGGCGGAGCGGGTCACGCGTGCCGCGGCCGAGAGCCCGATGCGCACCTCGCGGTCGGTCGCTCCGGTGTTGCGCATCGCGATGTCGATGGCCACCGCCGTCCGCCCCGGCACGCACACGGTCGTCGTCTCGATCTCGAGCTCGCCCACGGTCGCCCGCCGCACCACCCGGTCGGGCCGCCACTCGTGCGTGACGGCGACGCCGTACGACGCGAACAGCCGGCCGTCGACGAACAGCACCGCGGTCTGCGTGAGCCCCTGCGACACGGGCGGGAACTGCACGGCGCTGAGCGCGGTGAGGTCATGATCGACGCGCACCGTGCCGAGCATGTTCGTCAGGCCCGTGGGCGCGATCATGTCGTCGTAGTGATGCGTGACCGCATCGGCGACCAGATCCTCGACGGTGGGGATGAGGGGATTCATGATGCCTTTCGAGGCGGAGGGGGATCAGTACTGGCCGAGCGCGAGGCCCTTGGCGAAGAACCGCTGGGTGCAGAGGAACAGGATGACGGTGGGCAGCGACACCAGCACGGCTGCGGCGAGCACGACCGACATCTGCGCGCCGCCGTAGGTGCTCTGCATGCCCGACAGCGTGGTGATGATGGGGCGGATGTCGTCGGACTGGCTGAGCGTGAGGCCGAGCAGCAGGTCGTTCCACACGAACGTGGCCTGCAGGATGAAGATCGCGACCAGCGCGCTCGACGCCATCGGCAGGTACATCCGGGTGAAGATGCGCCAGGTGGTGGCGCCGTCGAGCACCGCGGCCTCGAACACGTTGTGCGCGACGCCGGTGAAGAAGTTGCGCATCACGAACGCCGAGAACGGCACCGAGATCACGGTGTAGATCATGATCATGCCGAGCCGGGTGTCGAAGAGTCCGGTGCGGGAGTAGGCGTCGAACAGGGGCAGCAGCACCATCTGCAGCGGGAACACCGTGCCGCCGAAGATCACGACGAACCACAGGAAGCCGCGCTTGAGGCGCAGGGCCACGATCGCGAAGCCGGCCGCCGCACCCACGAGCACGGCGATGGTGGGCGACACGATCGAGTAGATGAGGGTGCTGACGATGCTGTCGCCGATGCCGGAGAGCTCGAGCGCCTGGCCGAAGTTCTCGAACAGGTGGAAGTCGGTGGGGATCCACGACTCCTTCGACGTGAAGGTGGTCGGGTCCTTCATCGCGTTCACGACCAGCAGGTACGCGGGCAGCAGCCACACGATCCCGAGGACGAGGAGCACGGCGGTGCGGATGATCTTCGACATCACATCTCCTTCTTCGGGGAGAGCTGCTGGCGCAGGTACAGCACCGAGGCGACGAGGGTGATCACGGTCAGGAACACCGCGATCGCGGAGCCGAGGCCGTAGTCGCTGTTCACGAACGTCTCCTTGTACATCGTCAGCGCGAGGGTCTCGGAGACGGTGCCTGGTCCGCCCTTGGTCATGCCCCACACGATGTCGAAGGTCTTGAGGCTCGCGACGATCGAGAGTCCGACGACCACGGCGGTGAGCGGGCGCAGCATGGGCCACAGGATGCTCGTGAAGAGGCGGACGCCGCCGGCGCCGTCGATGCGCGCGGCCTCCAGGGGCTCCTTCGGGATGGCCTGGAGCCCGATCGTGAACAGCAGCGCGTTCACGCCGACGCCCTGCCACGACGAGGCGATGATCATCACGACGGTGTTGAGCGGGGCGTCGAGCAGCCACCGGGGCGGGTCGGTGATCCCGAACGCCGCGAGGGCCTGGTCGAGCGCGCCGCCCGAGGAGAGGATGAACGACCACACCACGCCGACGCCGATGCCGGAGAGGGCGTAGGGGATGAGGAACGGGAGGCGCAGCCAGATGCCGCCGCCGAGGTTCCAGGTGAGCAGCGCGATCGCCAGGCCGATGCCGACCGGGATGATCAGGGTGCCGATCACCCAGAGCACGGTGTTCATCGCGGAGCCCACGAAGTCGGCGTCGGTGAACATCTCGACGTAGTTGTCGAGCCCGATCCAGTCGGGGCTGCCGAGGCCGTTGTACGACGTGAAGCTGAGGAACACCGTCCACAGCAGCGGGAGGTAGAGCAGGACCGCCACCAGGATCACGCCCGGGGCGACGAAGCCCCGGGCGGACCACTGGTACGGCGTCTTCTGATGCGCCATCCGCTCGCTTACTCCTGCTCTGCCCAGTACTTGTCAGCCGTCGCCTGGATCTTCTCCAGGAACGGCATCGGGTCGCCCGGGTTGGCGTTGAAGGCGCCGAACTGCTCGATCGCGGTGGTCACGATCTCGGTGGGCATGGCCTCGAAGAACCGGTCGTAGAGGGAGTAGTCGTCGCCGGCGATCTGCTCGCCGAGCTCGGCCAGGGCGGGGTCGGCGACCTCGGCCTTCGGGTTGAACGCCACGTCGCCGTGGGCGTCGTTCCACGCGGTCTGCGCCTCGGGCGACATCCACCACTCGGCGTAGGCGAGTCCGAGGTCGCGCTGCTTCGAGTTCTCGGCTGTGCAGATCGGGCCGGACTCGACGGCCACCGGGGTGGTGTCGAGGTCGCCGTTCACCGCGGGGATCGCGAACATTCCGTAGTCGTCGGTGGTCATGCCGGCGCCTTCGAGGTTGCCGGCGAAGAACGTGCCGAAGTTGATCATGGCGTAGTCGCCCTGCTTGAGCCCGACCGCGGGGTCGGTGGTGCTGCCCGCGTCGCTGAACCAGCCGTTCTCCTGCTCCTCGAGCCACACGTTCATGACGTCGACGATCTCGGGGTCGGTGTACTTCACGTCGCCCGTGGTGAGCCCGGCGTACAGGTCGGGGTCGGTGGAGGCGACGAGGTGCTGGAACCACTGGAAGGTGAACAGCACGCTGGTCTGGTAGTACGGGGTGACCCCGGCGTCCTTCAGGGTCTCGGCGGCGGTGTTCAGCTCGTCCCACGTGGTGGGCACCTCGATGCCGTTGTCGGCGAAGGCGGCCTTGTTGTAGAACATGATCCAGTAGGCGATGTTCATGGGCACGCAGTACTGCTTGCCGTCGAACGTGTAGCTGTCGCGCAGGTCTTCGCTCACCCAGCCCTCGTCGACGGCCTTGCTCCAGATGTCGGTGGTCTCGGCGACCAGGCCTTCGTCGACCAGCTGCTTGAGCGAGTCGCCGGTGTGCCACGTGAACAGGCCGGGCGACTTGTCGGTGCGGAACGACTGCTTGATGAAGGCGTCGTACTGGTTGGCGTCGGAGTAGCCGGTGGTCTTGAGGGTGATGTCGACGGCGTCGCCGCTGACCTCGTTGAGCGACTCGAAGTCGGGCTTCCACGCCGCCTTGTCGGTGTAGAAGTTGAGCGTGCCGGTGACCTCTCCGCCCTCGGCGCCTCCGCCTCCGGAGTCGCCGGAGCAGCCGGCGAGAGCCAGGGTGCCGAGGAGGAGACCGGCCGCGGCGGCGGCGATCGTGCGTCGCGAAATCATTCAGAACTCCCTTGTTCGTATTGGTATCGTTACCAGAAATCTGGTCTCACGATACCGAGGTGATGACGGCGGTGCAAGGGATTCCCGGGTGGGATCCTCGCGGTGATGCCTCGTGCTGTGTGTCGGGTGTCGATGTTCAGTTGTCGCCCGTGCGCGTGCCGCGCACGGAGGCCTTGACGGTCGCGAAGCGCGGGCTCCGCGAGTTCTCGGTGCGCTCGATCCGGTACGCGCCCACCGCGGCCGGCACGATGAACGTCTCGGCGTAGTGGATCACGAAGGGCTCGAACGCCGCGGTGGGGCTGACCACGCGCACCTCGTCGCCCTCCACCAGGTTGAGCACGTTGACCGTGCCGTCGGTGTCGTGATCGGCGCCCTGCGCGAACCAGTGCCGGCGCACCTCGATGAACTCCAGCTCGTGCAGTCCCGTGCGCTCCTCGGTGACCTCGTCATCGGTGTGCAGGGTCTCGACGCGGTCGACCAGGTTCTCCATCACCCAGGTGGTGTCGCGGTCCCACTGGATGTTGCGGGCGCCGTGGTCGAGGTGCACGGGGCGGGGAATGCCGTCGAGGCCCACGCGGCCCCAGTCCCACAGCTTGAACGTGAAGATGAACGGCGTCGCCGAGATCTCCAGCACCATCGAGTTCGACCCCGATGCGTGCACGGTGCCCGCGGGGATCAGGAAGTGGTCGTGCTTGCGGGCGGGGAACGAGTTGACGTACTTCTCGGCGGGGAACGGGTGCTCGCCGTCCTGCGCGGTCGCCAGGTCCTGCAGCATCTCGGCGGGGTCGATGCCCTCCTTGGTGCCCAGGTACACGACCGCGTCGTCGCCGACGTCGAGCATGTAGTAGCTCTCGTCCTGCGTGTAGTGCATGCCGAACGTGTTCTGGATGTAGTCCGTCAGCGGATGCACCTGCAGGCTGAGGTTGCCGCCGTCCATCGTGTCGAGGAAGTCGAAGCGGATGGGGAACTCGGCCCCGAAGCGCGCGAACGTCTTGGCGCCGAGCAGATCGACCGGGCGGCTGAACACCAGGTCGAGCGCGGGCAGCTCGATCACGCCGCCGTCGCCCTCCAGCAGCAGCGAGTTCTCCTCGGGCACGCAGTCGAAGCACCACGCGTAGTTGTCCTTCGAGGGGTCGAGCCCGATGAGGTTCTTCATCCACTGCCCGCCCCACACGCCGGGGTCGAAGAACGGCACGACGCGGAACGGGCGGTGCGCCGCATCCTTCAGGGCCTGCCGGAAGGCGGTGCCCGTGATCATGCCCGCGTCGGGGGAGTCGGGGTGCGGTTCGGCCGGGGCGATCGCGTTGCCGTCGAGCACGAAGTCGAGCGTGTCGAACAGCGTGCGCTTGTGGCGGTCGGCCACCCGCCACTCCACGAAGAACCCGCGCTTGTACTTGCGCAGGTTGTCCTCGCCGGGGTTGTCGGCGCGCCAGTTCGTGGCCCCCTGGCGCTGCCGCAGCTGGATCTCCCAGCGGGCCATGTCGACCAGCACGGTCGCGGAGGCTCCGGCCAGACGGTCCTCGAGCAGCGCCGCGCCCCAGCCGACCACGACCGTCGGGGTTCCGGTGACCGCGGCCGCGAGGGCGTCGAGGCGCTCGGCGTCGTAGAAGTCGTCCAGGGTGAAGTGGCTCATGACGCCGAAGACCCGGTCGTCGGTGAGGTTCGGGGCGATCAGCCGCTCGACCTCGGCGACCGGACGCGCCGCGGTCTCCACGTCGGTGAGGGTCCAGGCGGGAAGGGCGGCCTCCAGCTGGGCGGCGAGCGCGGGCACGTCGACGCCGGGGTAGGTGTCCACCAGCAGCACGGGCGCCGTGCCGGTCACGCGGGCGCGGGCCTCGGCGAGCTCGGCGGCGGCGGCCCACGCCTCGGCACCGCGCAGGATGCGCTCGCCCGGCGGCAGCGCCACGGTCGGCTGGGTGTCGTAGCGACCCCGGGTGGTGTGCCCTTCGTGCATGTCGCTGATCGGCGCGGTCACTGGTCCTCCTGCGGTGGTGCGGTGCGGGGTGCGGTCGTCGGCTCCGGGGTCCCCGATGGGGCCGGGCGCGACGAGGGGTTCGAGGGTGCGGGTGGGGCGGCGGTCCGGCTGGCCGCCGCGGCGGCGCGGGCGAGGACGCTGAGGCCGCGGGCGACCGAGAGCTCCGGCTCGGGCGGCACGACGAGGCGCGGGGGCGTGAGCGACGGCCACAGGTGTGCGCGCAGGTACTCGTCGACGGGCGTGCTGATCGCGGCGCCCGCGCGGAGGATGCCCCCGGAGAGGATCACCACGGCCGGGTCGTAGGAGTGCACCAGGCTCGTGACGACCGCGCCCCAGACGTGCAGGAAGCGGTGACGGAGCTCGGGGTGCGCGTCGGTCGTGAAGACCTCGGTCATGCTCACGCCCGCCGGCAGGGCGCGGGTGCTGGCGAGCGCCTCACCGCAGCCGATGTTGCCGCACGGGCAGGTGGGGCCGTCGAGGTCGACCGTGAGGTGTCCGCCGAGGATGCCCGCGTGACCCGTGCGGCCGCGGAGCGCGACCCCGTCGAGGAGCGCGGCCGTGCCGATGCCCGTGCCCAGTGTGACCAGCACGGCGTCGCGCTCGCCGAGGGCGCTGCCCGCGGAGGTCTCGCCGATCAGCGCCGCGCGGGCGTCGTTCTCCACCACGGCGGGCAGCCCGAACTCCGCGCGGGCCCAGGTGCCGAGGTCGAAGTCGCGGAGGAAGTCGTACTTGGCGTTCGCGTGCCGCATGCGCCCGGTCGCGGGGTCGACCACGCCGGGGACGGCGATGCCCACGGCGTCGGCCTCGGCACCGAGTTCGCTCAGGAGACGGCGGGCGTCGAGGGCCGCGTCGGCGAGGTCGGCGGCGGTGCCGCGCACGGGGAGCCGGTTCGACGCGAGGACGCGGTCGCCGTCGATGACGGCCAGCTTGATCTCGGTTCCCCCGAAATCGATGCACAGCTCCATCCGGCCTCCTCGTCGATGATTGGTAACGTTATCAACGCAGGCGAGGAGTGTCAACATCCGCGGCGAGGGGTGGTTCAGCGCACGCCGCGGAGCGACACCGGCAGCTCGACCTCGCGGGCGGGCGCCTCGCGATCGCCGCCGTCGAGACGGTCGAGCAGCAGGCGGGCGGCCGTGCGACCGAGCTCTCGCGGGTCGTGGTCGATCACGCTGATGGGCACGGGCGACAGCTCGGCGAGCTCGAAGTCGTCGAAGCTCAGCAGCTCGGGGAAGTCGGCCGAAGCACGAAGCCCCGTGGCGAGCTGTGTGCTGATCTCCTTGAGCGCGCCGATCGCGTTGCGGTTGTTGGCGCAGAAGATCGCCGTCGGCGGGTTCTTGGCCCGCAGCAGCGCGCGGGTGGCATCGCGCGCCTGCTCGACGGTCTGCTGGTTCGTGGCGACCAGGTGCGGGTCGACCCGGAGGCCGCGCGTCTCCATCGCCCGCACGAACCCGGCATGGCGGCGCTCGCCGGTGAAGATCGACAGGGCGTTGCCGAGATAACCGATGCGGGTGTGACCGCCGTCGATCAGGGCCGTCGTGCCGCGGAACGCGCCGTCTTCGTCGGCGAGCACCACGCTGTCGGCCGCGAGCCCGTCGATGCGGCGCGAGGCCAGCACCACCGGCACGCCCTGGTTCTGCGAGTGGGCGAGGTGCGTGGAGGTGGTGCTCGCGGGCACCACGATGAGTCCGTCGACGCGACGCCCGAGGAAGTCGCCGACGAGCTCGGCCTCGCGGGCGGCGTCCTCCGAGGTGTTGCCGAGCAGGATGCGGCGGCCGGTGAGAGCGGCCTCCTCCTCCACGCCGAGTGCGAAGGTGCTGTAGTACGGGTTGGCGATGTTGGTGATCGCGACGCCGATGAGTCCGCTGCTGTGACCCGGGCGGATGCTGCGGGCGTTCTCGTTGCGGTGATACCCGAGCTCGGCGACCGCGGCGAGCACCCGCTGCTGCACCTCGGGCTTCACGTTCACGCCGCCGGACAGCGTGCGTGACACCGTCATGGGGCTGACGCCCGCGCGCTGGGCGACCTCCTTCACGGTCGGCCGGTGCGCCCTCTCGCTCATTCCTGCCTCCGAGCCGTGGTGTCCGCGATCTGAAGGGAACGTTATCAGCGAAGCCGCGGGGCGGCGGTCAGGGTGCGCGAGGTCCGCCGTGGATCGGAGGAGTTGTGCGCGGATGCGGCCGGCGCCGTGGGCGGAAACACGGTGTCAAGGCCCTCTTCGCTGTCGGTCGCCCCACGTAGAAAGGAAGGACGACGAAAGGCAGGGGCATGGCCGCAGGTGACATCGAGACCTTCTCGCGCAACGGGATCTGGTTCAACCGCATCCAGGGCGAGTCGCACACGCTCGGGAGCAGCTTCGAGTCGATGGACGAGGCGGTGAAGGTCGGTCGCGGGGCGGCGGTCGCGCGACAGGTGCAGCACTTCGTGCGCACCGAGGAAGGGCCGTCCGAGGATGTCGCTCCGAACGAGGCGCACCCGCGCGACCTGATGTGGTGACCGCGCCGATGCTGCTGCAGGTGTGCGCGAACGGCGCGCGCGAGGTGGCGTCGCATCCCTGGCTGAGCGCCGACGAGACGGTGGTCGCGCAAGACGCCGCGGCGGCGCTCGAGGCCGGTGCGGCGGAGGTGCACGTGCACCCGAAGGATGCGTCGGGCCGCGATTCGCTCGACTCGCGGGACGTGCAGCGGTGGCTCGGGGCCGTCCGCGCGGCATGCCCCGGTGTGCCCGTGGGCGTGACGACCGGTGCATGGGCGGAGCCCGACGTGTCGCGACGGCTCGCCGCGATCGAGTCGTGGACCGAGCTGCCCGACTACGCCTCGGTGAACTGGCACGAGGCGGGGGCCGATGAGGTGGCCGCCCTGCTGCGGCGTCGCGGGATCGGCGTGGAGGCGGGGATCTGGGACGCGGCGGGCCTGGAGGTGTGGCGGCACTCGCCGGTGCGCGGGGACTGTGTGCGGGTGCTCGTCGAGCTTCCCGACGAGGCCGCCGAGGTGGTGCGCGCGCATGCGGAGGGCCTGGTCGCGCACGTGGCCAAGGAGGAGCCCGACCTGCCGATCCTGCTGCACGGGGAGGAGCGGTCGGCCTGGGCCGCGCTCGACCTCGCCGTGGAGCTCGGCCTCGACACGCGGATCGGCCTGGAGGACGTGCTGCTGCTTCCCGACGGCACCGATGCCCCCGGCAACGCCGCCCTCGTCCGGGCGGCTCGCGCCCGCGGCGCCGGGGTGTGACCCCGCGCCCGGTGGCGTGCGGGGTCGAAACCGCTCCTCCCCGGGCGGCTTCCGGTGCGTTTCCCACCCCGCACGGGGGCGACCGCGGCTCGGTTGGCGTGCGGGGTCGGAATCGCTCCTCTCCGGGCGGCTTCCGGTGTGTTTTCCACCCCGCACGGCCCGCATCCGGGCCGGCTCAGGACTCCCAGCCGCGCCAGTCCGGACGGTCGACGATGCAGAAGCGGTTGCCCTCGGGGTCTTCCATGATGATGTAGTCCGCGTCGTCGGGTCTGCCGTCCCAGTGCACCTCGCGCGCCCCGAGTTCGGCCAGTCGCCGGACCTCGGCGGCCTGGTCTTCGGCGTAGATGTCGAGGTGGATGCGCGGCGGCAGCACCCGCTCGGAGTGGTGGGCGTCGAGCGCGATGCACGGCGTCTCAGCGTCGCGCGGTTTCAGCACGAGCCAGTCGTCCTCGGCGGGGTCGCGCTCCACATAGTCGAGGGCGGCCTTCCAGAACGCGGCCTGGGCCGGGAGGTCGTTCACGCGGATCACGATCGACACGATCTTCAGCATGCCCGGGAGTGTACGGGCGGCTCGGGAGGGGGGACAGGGCCTTGCGGACCGATGCGGGGGCGCTCCGCGGACCCGGGCGGCGTGCGCGTCTGCGCGCGAGACTCCGCCTTCTCACCCCGCACCCGCACCCGTAGCCCGCACCCCGCACCCGCAGCCCGAGCACCGCGGCTCACCACATCTCACATCACTCCTGCGGATCCCGGCGCCGCCGCGTCCGTCCGCCCGAAGTCGCTCGTGAGCCACGCCTCCACCGACGCGAAGGGGAAGTCGCGCCGGGTGTGCGTGCCCGGAAGGATCCGCGCGTGCCGCATCCGGTCGAGGCGGAACAGCCGCCAGTCGTCGCGATCGAGGTCGAATGCCACGACGTACCACCGCGACGTCCGCCGCACGTGGCGGTGCGGCTCGATGGTCCGCGCGGAGGCGGTGCCGTGCTGGTCGGTGTAGTCGAAGGTGAGGCGCGAGCCCTGGGCGACCGCGTCGGCGAGGGTGCCGACGAGTGCCCAGTCCACGGCGGCCGTCTCCGGCTGGAGGATCTGCGCCGACAGGGCGGTGGCGGCGGCTCGGCGGCGCAGCGCGGGCGGCAGGGTCTGTTCGAGTTTGGCGCGGGCGACCGCGGGCGCGGGGTCGGCGGGGTCTCCGGTCTCGAGCACGAGCAGAGCCGTGATGATCGTGGTGACCTCGTCCGCGTCGAGCAGCAGCGGAGGGATGCGGGTGCCGGGGCGCAGGCGGTAGGCGGCGCCGGGTCCGGGTCGGGAGTGCACGTCGTAGCCGAGGTCGCGAAGGCGTTGCGCATCGCGGCGGACGGTCCGGGCACTCACCTCCAGGCGTGCGGCGAGCTCGGGCACGCTCCACTCGCCGCCGGTCTGCAGGAGGGACAGGAGACGGAGCGTGCGGTTCGACGGAGTGTCCACGCCTCCATGATCCCGCGAGATACGGCCAGGATCAGGCCGTATCTGGTTCTAACGTGGGCGGACATCGAACGAGAGGATCCCTCATGCGCATCGCTGTCACGACCCCGAACGGCCATGTCGGCCGGCACCTGACGCGGATGCTGGTGCGCGCCGGCGTCCGTCCGCTCCTGCTCACGCGCACCCCCGATCGCATCGCGGCGGAGCTGCGGCCGCACGTCGAGATCGCCCGCGCCGACTCGCAGAACGCGGAGGAGGTGAGCGCCGCGACCCGGGGCGTGGACGCCCTGTACTGGGTGGATCCGTCGGTGATGTCGGAGGATCCGCTCGCCGACTACGCGCGGGCGACGGACGCCCTGGTGGGCGCGGTCGCGCGGAACGGCATCGGGCGGGTGGTGTTCCAGAGCAGCGTCGGTGCCGAGAGGCGTCACGGCGCGGGCGAGATCGATGGGCTCGCCGCGACCGAGGTGGCGCTCGACGCTCTGGGCATCGCTGTGACCCATCTGCGCTGCGGCTACTTCTTCAGCAACCTGCTGCTCGACGCGGAGTCGCTGCGGGCCGGGCGGCTGTCGACGGTGCTGCCGCTCGATTCGACGATGCCGTGGGTGGCGCCGCGCGACATCGCCGAGGTCGCCGCGCTCACCCTGCTCAACCGCGAGTGGAGCGGGCGGCGGGTGCAGGCGGTGCACGGGCCGGAGGATCTGAGCTGGGCGCAGGTCGCCGGCATCCTCACGCACGAGCTCGGCCGCGAGGTCACGGTGGAGCGCATCGCCGACGACGACCTGCGTCAGGGCCTGAAGGCTGCGGGCATGCCGGAGGCGATGGCGGAGGCCGTGTTGGGCATGTCCACCGGGCTGCGCGACGACTTCACCCCGGAGCAACCGCGCTCGCTCGTGTCCACGACCCCCACGACCCTGCGGTCCTGGGTGCGGGACGAGCTCGTGGGCGTGGTGTAGCGGTCAGCGCACGAAGCCGTCCTGCACGCGGCCGCCGGCACGGGCGAGCTCCTCGTCCGCGCGTGCCGCGAACGCGGTGAGGTCGCCGTGGAGCAGGGGTGCGGCGAGGCGCTCCGCGCGGGCGGGGTCCAGGTCGCGGAGCCGCCGCGGGAGGTACTTGCCCGTTCCGATCCAGTGCCGTTCGGTGAGCAGCACGAGCTCCGCGACCCGGGAGAACAGCGTCCAGGCGATGACGTTCCGCTCCAGCTCGTCGGTGGCGTCGCGCAGATCGTCGAGCAGGTCGGTGATCATGTAGCGCCGCAGCGCGAGTTCATGCTCGTCCACGGTCGGGCCGTCCGCGAGTCGCGCGCCCCACTCCTCGCGGAGGGCGGTGAGGGCCTGGCCGCCGCGCACCTCTTCGCCTTCGACGAGCATGTGGACGATGACGGGCCGGTGCTGATCGATCCCGCCGCGCGCCCATTCCCGGTAGCCGTCGTGCGTGTACGCGAACACCTCGAAGATCTCTCCCTCGAAGCGGTAGGTCGCGGCCAGGCTCGTCCCGCCGTTCGGAAACAGCGCGTCGCCGATCACGAGGAGGTCGATGTCGCTGGAGGCCGTCCGGTCGCCGCGGGCCGTGCTGCCGCCGATCACCGCGATCTCCGCCGCCGGGAACTCCTGCTCGATGAAGCGCTCACACAGGTCGAGGTACGTCATCCGGGCATCGTAACGACAGTGCACCTCGACCCGGGCGCAGGCCGCTCTCACCCGCCGCATCAGACCCTCGCCCGCACGCGAGTAACGCCCCCGCCGTTCGGGTCGGCGGGGGCGTCGGTCTCAGGGAGTCGCGTTACTGGACGGACCAGCCGCCGTCCGAGGCGAGGATGGCGCCGTTGATGTTCACGGCGTCGTCCGACAGCAGGAACGTGATCGACGCGGCCAGGTGCTCGGCGGTCGCGACGGTGGGGATGGCCTGCTGGAACGGGGCGAGGCGCCCGGAACCGTACTCCGACATGTGCGGGGGCATCGGGATGCCGGTGGCGACACCGCCGGGGGCGACGGAGTTCACGCGGATGCCCTTCGGCCCGTACATGAAGGCTGCCGACTTGGTGACGCCGATGATGCCGTGCTTGCTGGCCGTGTAGGCGTTGCCCGAGGCGTTGCCGCGCAGTCCGGCCTCGCTCGACACGTTGAGGATCGCGCCGTGTCCGGCCTTCTCCATCACGGGGATGACCGCGCGCATGAGCTTGAACGGGGCGGTGAGGTTGATCGCGATGACGCGGTCCCAGACGGCGTCGGGGGTCTCGCCCGCGGGGGAGAAGTCGTCGTTGATGCCGGCGACGTTGGCGAGGCCGTCGATGCGGTCGCCCGCGGCGGCGAGGACGGCGTCGATGGCCTCCTGCTTCGTGAGGTCGCCCGCGACCGTGACGATGTCGGCCTCCGGGAGCTCGGCCGTGAGGGCGTCGAGCTTCTCGGCGGCGATGTCGCTCGCGATCACACGGCCGCCCTCGCGGGCGATGCGGGAGGCGGTGGCCCTGCCGATGCCGGAGGCGGCGCCCGTGACGATCACGGTCTTGCCGGCGAAGCGGCCCGCGGTGACCTTCTCGGTCCACCCCTCGGAGGCGTCGTCTTCGGGGATCTCGCCGTTGTTGGCGGCGCGCACCAGGTCGTCGACGACCGACTGCGGGAGCTGGCCCTGGCTCATGGCGACGAGCTGCTGCAGGGGCAGGCCGAGCACGGGGGTGAGAAGCCCGGGGTCGGCGCCCGTCTGCTCGAAGAGTCCCCGGATGAGCGGGCCGCCGGTCGGGTCGTTCATCCAGTCGCCGATGGTGGAGTGTGCGGTGAGGGCCATGCTCTTTCTCCTTGCTCGGGTTTCGCAACGGTGCGTCTACTTATGTTCCAGTGTACGCCTCTGTACGCTCGATGGGTGCCCCGTCCTCGCAGCGAGAAAGCCCGCCAGTCCGTGCTGGACGCGATGCGTCGCGCGCTCGCCGAGGACGGCTACGAGGCCGTGACGATCGAGGGTCTGGCGGAGGCGGCCGGGGTGTCGAAGCAGACCATCTACCGGTGGTGGAAGACGAAGGCCGCGATCCTCGGCGAGGCGCTGCTCGAGGGCACCCTGCCCGGGTCGGATGTGGCGGTACCGATGGCCGACGACCTCGGCGCGGATCTGCGGGCCTGGTTCACGGCGGTGTCCGCGGGGCTCGCCCGGCCGCAGGGGGTGGCGCTCGCGCGGGCGCTGATCGAGGTCACCGCGGCCGACCCCGAGCTCGGGCTGGTGTTGAACGAGAAGCTCGCGGCGCCGATCCGGGAGTGGGTCGGCGACCGCATCGCGCGCGGTCGTGCGGCCGGTGATGTGCGGGCAGACGTGGACGCCGCCGCGATCGCGGATCAGTTCATCGCGATGGCCTCGTACGCCGCGCTGATCGGTCAGCCCCTGAGCGCCGAGCGCGTGGAGGAGACGGTGCTCCTGCTCCTCCGCGGGATCGCCCAGGGCTGAGCCTCCACCACCGATATACAACGGCCGGAGGGTGTGCACCTTTCTGGACTCCGCATCGATCCCTGTGCCAGCGTTCATGACGAATCGATCGCGGGGGCTGTGCGGGGATGCGTCGCGTCAGATTTCGCGAGCACGCCCTTCACCGCGGTCGGGGGAAGGGAGACAGCAATGCGCATCAAGGAGCCCTCGGGGCAGGTCGGATATGTCCTCGTTGTCGTGATCGGAATTCCGCTTGTCCTTGTCCCTCTGAGCGCCGTCAGCTTCGAGCTCGGCGTCATCTGGGCCGTCGTGGCGCTCGTTTCCGCGGCGATCGTGTCGGCGCGAACGTTTCGCGGGCCGGCAGAGTCGGACGCCAGGAGGCCGTGGTGGAGGATGACGTACGCCCGCCGCATGAGCATCGCGCTTGCTCTGTTCTTCTTCGCGCAGGGAGTGTGCGCGTCGATCGCTGCGGGGCAGTTCCCGAATCCGCCACTCGTCTTCGTGGGAGGTGTCGTGCTGGTTCTCGTGGCGGGGTTGTACCTGAACTCGGCGATCAGGATGGGATCCGCGTCCGGGACGGAATAGCGGCCGCGGTTCGGAGACGAACGAGTGATCGCTTCGGGCTAGCCGCGTCTGCGGAGCACCTTTCCCACCACAGCCAACGCGACTCCGAGAAGTATCAGAGCAGCGAGCCAGAGGACCCACGCGACGTCGTGGAACAGCGGGAGGGTCGCGACCGTCGGAAGCGCCGTGCCGAGCAGCACCAGCGCGACGACCGTTCCCCGCTCCCGGGCGGTTCCGCGGGGCGGGCTCCCGCTCACGACTTCTTCTCCGCGCGGTGCCGGGGGCTGTCGGGGTTCATGAGGGAGTGGCGGCGGCCGTAGAGGAAGTAGATGATCAGGCCGATCACGAGCCAGACGGCGAAGCGCAGCCAGGTCTCCCAGTGCAGCTGGGAGATGAGGAACAGGGAGAAGCCGACGCCGATGATCGGGACCACCGGCATGAAGGGCAGGCGGAACGTGCGCGGGGCGTCGGGCTTCGTGTAGCGGAACACGATCACCGCGACGCACACCACGACGAACGCGGCGAGGATGCCGATGTTCGTCAGGTCGGCGACCGCGCGGATGGGGAAGACGCCGGCGAAGAAGGCGGAGGCGATGCCGGCGATCCAGGTGACGCGCTGCGGCACGCCCCGACGGTCGACCTTGCTGAACCAGCCGGGGAGAAGTCCGTCGCGGCTCATCGAGAACCAGACGCGGGTCGCGCCGAGGAGGAAGGTGAGCATGACGGTGAGGATCGACAGCACCGCGAACACGGAGATGATGGCGGCCACGACGGGCAGGCCCACGCCCGTGAACGCGGAGGCGAAGCCGGCCTTGGGGTCGATCTCGGTGTAGTTCTGCATGCCGGTGAGCACGAGGGTCGCGGCGACGTACAGCAGCATCGCGATGATGAGCGACAGGATGATCGCCTTCGGCATGTGCTTGCGGCCGTCCTTGGCCTCTTCGGCGGCGGTGCTCATGGCGTCGTAGCCGAAGACGGCGAAGAACACGGTGGCGGCGCCGGTGAAGACGGGGCCGAAGCCGCTGGGCATGAAGGGGTCGTAGTTCTCGGTGTTGATGTAGAAGATGCCGAGGCCGACGATGCCGAGGATCAGGGCGATCTTGATGGCGACGGCGACGAGCTCGAAGCGTCCGAACGTCTGGGTGCCGCGGCTCAGGAGGAACGTCACGAGCAGGCAGATGACGATCGCGGGCACGTTGACGGCGCCGCCCGGCACGTCGGCGGTCTCGGTGACGGAGAGCGGCAGGTGGATGCCGAACCCGGAGAGGAACGCGTCGAGGTAGCCGGAGATGCCGATGGCGACCACCGCGACGATGGCGACGTATTCGAGCAGGAGGTCCCAGCCGATGAACCAGCCGACGACTTCGCCGAGCGCGACGTAGCCGTAACTGTAGGCGGAGCCGGCGCGCGGGATCATGCCGGCGAACTCGGCGTAGGAGAGGGCGGCGGCCGCGGACGCGAGCCCGGCGATGAGGAACGAGATGAGCACGGCCGGTCCCACACCCGGGTTGGCGGCGTCGCCGTGTGCGACGAGTCCGGCGAGCGAGAAGATCCCGACGCCGATGATGCCGCCGACGCCGATCGCCGTGAGCTGCCACAGGCCGAGGGACTTGTGCAGGCCGCTGCGCGCGGCCTCCTCCGTCATGTCGCTGACGGGCTTGCGCCGCCAGACCGAGTGGGACGGGGTCTTCGAGGTGTCGGGCATCATCGCCTTCCGGTCGGGCTCGCACAGGGTGCTGCGCGAGGTCCTGTGCCGCGCGCGGGTGCACGCGCGGGGTCGTCCGCGGCCGGGGGCGGCGCCGGGTGGAGCACCTGTCTGCCGAGGGGACCAGTGGCACGCTACCCCGAACGACGGAGGCGCGGCGATATGCAGGGACGGATGTGGTCAGAAGTCACCATCGGCGACCTGGAAGCAGACCAGGCCGCGCGAGCGCCACATCTCGACGACACTGCGGCGGTCGTCCACCACGCCGATGACGGAGAAGTACGGCGCGATGGCGGTGTCGTGGATCTCGCCCTTGACGATGTTGTCGGCGCGCTGGTCGCCCTTCCGGCGCAGCAGCAGGCGGTCGAAGGGGATGCCGTTGAAGGTGAGCCACGATTCGGTCGCGCGCCGGGCGCTCTCGTCGCGCCCCGACACGACGATGAGCGCGTCGACTTCGGGGTGCGCCGCGAGTGCCTGCGCAGCCATCACGACCGGACGATGGGGTGTGTCGATCGCGACGTTGCGCATGTCGTAGGGCGAGCGGTCGCCGAGGAGGGCGAGGGTTCCGTCGACGTCGAACACCCAGACGCGGGGCAGCTCATGGGGCATGTGGTGAGGCTAGCGGCTTCGTCGCCTCCGTCCGTCCGTCGGTGAAGCGCGCCTGGGCGCGGTCGTGGCGGCGGGGCACTTCGACGTGCTGCGTGGCGGCGGCGAGTCCCATGCGCTTGGTGGAGACGTAGACGCTCTCGGCGGTGTCGACGAGGAACGTCTCGTGCCACACCCCGACCGCGCCGGGCGCCTTGCGGGCGGCGCGGTTGAAGGCGGTCCACGCGGGGCGGTGCTCCTGGTTCGGGTTCGAGGCGTAGGCGTAGAGCTTCTCGACCGACGACCAGAACTGCACGACGTAGGGGCCGCCCGAGCCGAGGAGCAGCTGGTAGCCGAGCAGGCCGGAGTCGGGGTCGGTGCTGAGCTCGCGGAGCATCCGGGGCATCGCGACGAACGCAGGCAGCCACAGGTCGGGCCGCCACCAGCGGTTGATCTGCATGCCGATGTGGAACACGACGAGCTCGCCGTCGTGGTGGTGGGTCATGCGACCCGTGACGACCTGGGACATGGTGTCTCCTTCGATTGGATAGCGTCACTATCCATACTGGATAGCGCTACTATCGATGTCAAGGGGTGGCCATGAGGATTTCTGAACTGTCGGCGCAGACCGGCGTGACCGTGCCGACGATCAAGTACTACCTGCGCGAGGGGCTGCTCCCCGAGGGCGAGCGGTCGTCGCCGACCCAGGCCACGTACGGCGAGAAGCACGTCGAACGGCTGCGGGTGATCCGGGCGCTGCTCGACGCCGGCGTGAGCATCGCCGAGACGCGCCGGGTGCTCGGGGCGCTGGATGATCCGCCTGCCAGTCCGAACGCGCTGCTCGGGACCGCCCACGCCGCGATCACTCCGCCGGTGGAGGAGTCTGTCGATCTGGCGGAGGCTGAAGCCCTGGTCGAGGGGCTCGGGTGGAAGCCGGGGATGTGCGACGAGGCGGTGCTGCACGCGGTCGCCCGGGCCTTGGGCGGCTTGGAGCGCGCGGGCTTCGTCGTGCCGAAGGCCGTGATGCGTGAATACCTGCGGTCGACGCGACGCATCGCGGATGCCGAGATCGCGGGGGTGCCGGGGGAGTCCGCGGAGGCGGCCGTGCGGTACGTGGTGTTGGGGTCGGTGCTGGTGGAGCCGCTCCTGTTGGCGCTACGGCGGGTGGCGCAGCAGGTGAGCTCGGGGGAGCGGTTCGGGGCTAGCTCCTGAATGCAGCGGCGAGGCGCTTGCGAAGCGCGGGGTCACACACATATACGTACGTCCCGCGCATCCCCCGCGTGAGCAGCACCCCATAGATGTTGCGGATGAAGGTCAGCAGGTCGTCGTCGCCGAACGAGTTCCTGAGATGGCCGGTGTTCTCCTTGCCTTTCTTGTCGCGATAACTCTCGCGGTCCGCAACGATCCGGCCGGTTGTGGCGTCTACGCGGAGGTCCGGCCCGATGATGACGCCCGCGTAGTTGAGGTCGTATCCCTGGACGGTGTGGATCGACCCGACCTCCTCGAGCGCTCCCGGTGAATTGATCCAGTCCTTATCTGTTCCGTTCCACCGCAGGCGCTCGCCGTCGAGCTCTATGTCGAACTCGTCGGGGTTCTTCTTGGACACCCACTCCCACGCGTAGCCTGCGACGAGTCGCGAAAGACCGACTTCGGCGTCCTTATATCGGATCGCTTCGCGCATCTCGCCGAGGTCATCGAAGAGGCGGAGTTCATACTCGCCGAGGTCGGGGAGCACTGGCGCTTCCTCCCGCAGCAGCGCGCGGATGAACTCGACGTAATCGGCTCCCGCCCGTACGCGCATCTGGGTGGTCAGACGGAAAAAGCGGTGCGCGTCCTTCGCCGCTCTCACCTCGGCATCGAGTGCAGATGGCGCGAGATCATGCGGCCGCACGCTTTGTTCGCCATCCACCAGCAGGAGTTGATGTCTGCTTCGAGCTTTGATCCAGTCGAGCTGTGTGTAAGTGGGGTCGTCTTCGCCGAACAGAGCTGCATTGATGTCTCGGAACTTCTTGTTCTGCACGCCCGATGCTTGGTTCGCGCGCTGGCCCAACCGATGAGTCTCGTCGACGAGTACGAGGTCGAACTCGTCATCCGATTCGCCCAGTTGGAACGGTGACATCACCATTCCCGCGTTGAGCTTCGGCGTCTTCTTGAACACCTTCTTCACGGACTCCCTGAGCGACTGCTGAGGAATCACAAGAGCCATGCGAAGGCTCTTGAGTAGCTCACGATTTTCCGGAACAAAGAACTCGGAGAACATCGAGTCCGGCTCGACGCCGTCGTGATCCTGGTAGTCGCGGATGTCGGCGAGCAGCTTCATGAGGAAGATCGCGATGATCGTCTTGCCCGTTCCCGGGTTGCCCTGAACGACGAGCGTCGACCGGGCGGAGGGATCGTGAAGATCGTCGAGTAGGCCTTCGAGAATGTCCATGATCGCGACGCCCTGGTCGTCCGTGAGGGCCTTAAAGGGCGACAGCTTGAAGAGATCGGAGTTCTCGATCTGCGGGATGCTTCGGGAGAAAAGCCCCTCGGCGCGGAGAGCCTCGAACACGTCCCGGAAGGACTCACGGTAGAGGTCGCGATCGTAGTATTGCGCGTCCGTGAGGCCGTCGTTGCCGTTGAGGATGCGATATCGGCCGTCACCGGAGAACCACCGAATAAGGTGCGACTCGAGGTCGAGGCACACGGACTTGTTGAAGGTGTGGTCAACGACGACCCGGATCGACTCGAGAGCCTCGTGCCGCTTTGATCCCGCGAGGTGCTGTCGCATCCGGCTCGCGGCGTTCACCGTTTCTCCGACATAGAGCCCGGGCGACGTGCGCTGAGTGCTCCCCTCGATCACATAGACGACGGGCCAATTGGTGTGCCGGGTGTCGTCACGGGCCCACGCATCGACGGCGTCGCGTTGAAATGGGAGCCGCTGGATGTTGAACTCTGTCACTCGGGCGCCTCGGACAGCTGGGTGTACTTCGTCATGCGCCCTTTCGCGAGTTCCACGGGGTACTTCGCCTTCGTCGACTCCAGCTTCTTCATGACGATGTCATCAAGGTCGGCACCAAGCTTGTTCGCAAGGTGGATGCAGTACGTGATGACGTCTGCCAGTTCGGCCTCCACCTGCTCCCGGTCGAAGTCCGCAGACCACTGGAAGCACTCGAGAAGCTCGCCCGCTTCGATCGAGATGCTCTTCGCCAGGTTCTCCGGAGAGTGGAACTGATCCCAATCTCGCTCGGCGACGAAGGCGCGAAGGGCGGCAAGGGTCTCCTGGCTCGGCATGGGAGCGACGCTAGCAGTTAGGGACTCGGGCGACTGGGCGCGAACGAGCGGTTCGCCGCCTCCGCGCCATGATCACCGATGAGTCGTCCCGAACTGGCGGCCGTGAGGGACGGCGCGAGCAGCGAAGGGCCGAGCCTCCTCAACGCCGACTCAGTCGCAGGCGATCCCATCGCCGTCGCGGTCGAGTTCGTACACATCGGGCCCGACAACCTGCAGCGGTCCTCGGACATAGGCGGGACCGTTTCCGCCCCCGCCGTCGCAGTCCACGTCTGAGGCGATCGGCACGCACACGCCTGCGTAGCTGGAGTGGCAGTCTGCGGCCGGCTGCACCAGGGGCACGGGTGCAGGTGCCGGTTGACGGGTACCGATCGAGGTGATCTCCGAAACGGGAGCCACGGTGATGGTCTCGCTCACGACTTCGCGCGAGACCTCTGCACCGTCGATGTACTTCACGCGAAAAGTGGTGACTTTCGTTCCCGCAACTCCTGCCGTTGTGACGACCGTCTGGCCGACATCGATCTGCGGGTCATTGACCGTCGCGCGATCGAACGGGATCACAGTCGACACATCGACCTCTTCGAAGGTTGTGGGCACCGCCGAGGGCGTGGGCTCGTCCGTTGCGGACGAGGCGAGTGGCTTAGCAGCCGAGCTTGTCGAATCTGCGTTCGTCGAATTGGATCCAGGGCCTCCGAGGGCGGCGTTGGCTCCCGTGCCGACGAACATCAGCACGAAAGCGATGCCTAGCGCGGCCCAGCCGGCCCCGCGGGAGCGAACACGGAAGAACCTGGCTGACCCTCGTGCGATTGCGTAAACCGCCACGAAGAACAGAACGACTCCTGCGAGCATCAAGATCACGCCGAGACTCCGCGTGAGCAGCGCCACAGCCAAGACGACGGCCGCCGTGATGATGACGATCTTCAGACCCGACGACTTCGTTTCGCCTGGTGCGGTGGGAGATGCCGCAGCAGGGGCGAGGTTGAGTGGGGCAGTATGCGTCGTCCACTCCGTGCCGTTCCACCAGCGCTGCTGCTCGGGCTGGTGGGGATCGGGGTACCAGCCTTGCGGTGTTGTCTCGGGCATCATTGCCGTCCTTACGCTCGGATTTCATTCCGAACAGTACCGATATTTCGGGGAGTCGTGCGCGCGGGAAGAGCAGTTGATTCTGACGTATCAACGGCAGGGCTATCGGCTCCCGTTGTACAGCGCCGGAGGCGATCTGGCCGTACATGATGCGAAGGAGCAACGCGATGCGAGTGCCCCGCCTACCTCCCGGTATTGAGCGGGGCCTCTACTCGAACCCGCCCGTCAACCGCCCGTGCATCGTCCCGCTCGAGTCATTCATTCCGACGATCTCCACCGTCTTCCCCAACGCGGCGTACTTCGTCTCGATCGCGTCCAACGCGGCAACGGTCGACGCATCCCACACGTGCGATCCCGACAGATCAACAACAACGCGGGATGGGTCGTCCGTGTAGGAGAACAGCGTCGTGAGGTCGTTGCTCGACGCGAAGAACAGCTCCCCCTGCACGACATACGTCACCATGTCGCCCGCAACCGAACGCGTCACCGTCACGAAATGCGCCACCCGCCGGACGAACAGCACGGACGCGACCAGCACGCCGCCCACAACACCCACCGCCAGGTTGTGCGTGATCAGCACGAGCACGACCGTGGCGAGCATCACGAACGTCTCGCTCTTCGGCATCCGCTTCAGCGTCGACGGCTTGATCGAGTGCCAGTCGAACGCCCCGATCGCCACCATGATCATCACGGCCACGAGCGCCGCCATCGGAATGGTCCCGACGAAGTCGCCGAACACCACGACCAGCAGGAACAGGAACACCCCGGCGCAGAACGTGGAGATGCGGGTCCTGGCGCCCGAGGCCTTCACATTGATCATGGTCTGACCGATCACGGCGCAGCCGCCCATGCCACCGAAGATCCCCGACAGCACATTCGCGACGCCCTGCGCCCACGACTCGCGCGTCTTGTTCGAGTGGGTGTCGGTGATCTCGTCGACGAGCTTCGCGGTGAGCAGCGACTCCATCAGCCCGACCAGCGCCACCCCGAGGGCGAACGGCGCGATGATCGTGAACGTCTCCCACGTGAGCGGCACGTTCGGGATGAAGAGCTCCGGCAGGCTGCGCGGCAGTTCGCCCTGATCGCCGACCGTGGGAACCGTGATGCCGAACGCGAGCACCACCCCGGTGACGATGATCACCGACACGAGCGGCGCCGGCACGACCTTCGTGAGCTTCGGCATCACCAGCATCACGACGATCCCGAGCGCCACCAGCGGATACACGAGCCACGGCACGTCGATCAGCTGCGGGAACTGCGAGCTGAACACGAAGATCGCCAGCGCGTTCACGAACCCGACCATGACGCTGCGGGGGATGAACCGCATGAGCTTCGCGACCCCGAGCACTCCGAGCACGACCTGGAGGATCCCGGCGAGGATGACCGTCGCGATGAAGTAGTCCAGCCCGTACGTCGGCGCGACCGGAGCGATCACGAGCGCCACGGCGCCGGTCGCCGCGGTCACCATCGCCGGGCGCCCGCCGAGGAACGCGATCGACACCGCCATGATGAACGACGAGAACAGTCCCACCTTCGGGTCCACCCCCGCGATCACCGAGAACGCGATCGCCTCCGGGATCAGCGCCAGCCCCACGACGAGCCCGGCGAGCACCTCGCGCGTCAGCATCCGCGGGTTCTTCAGCGCCGTGAGCACCGACGGGTGGTCGCGATAGCGGGCGCGGTCGATGGCCGTCGTTGCAGACAATGGGGGCTCCAGGGGGAAGGTGCCTCAGAGGAAGAGGCAGACGATCCAGCCTATGCGGACACACCGACCCGGAAGTCCCATCGCCCTGCCGCTTCAGCCCCCACAATCACCACACCTCTTGCCCCGCCCGCAAGAGTGAGTGTACAGTCACTCTCATGCCCGCCACCCGAAGCTCCGTCCTCTCCACGGCCGACGCCCGCCGTCCGCTCGTGGCTGCTGCGGCTCTGCGTGCGTTTGCGCGCCGGGGCTTCCACGGCACGACCGTGGCCGATGTCGCGGGCGAGGCGAAGATCTCCCCGGCCTACGTGTTCAAGCTGTACTCCGGCAAGGAGGCGCTCTTCGTCGCCGCGCTCGACGCGTGCTTCGACGCGATCCTCGTCGCCCTCGAGGAGGGTGCCGACGCCGCGCGGGACCAGAAGCCCGCCAGCGTGCTCGAGGCGATGGGCGATGCCTACGCGCACCTCATCTCCGACCGCACGCTGCTCATGCTCCAGGTGCACGCGCAGTCCGTGGCCGACATCGAGGTGATCGGTGAAGCGCTGCGCGCGGGGCTGGGGCGCATCACCACGTACGTCCAGTCCCGCTCCGGGGGCAGCGACGAGGACGTGCAGCGCTTCATCGCCTACGGGCAGCTCTGCCATCTCATCGTCACCACGCAGCTCGACGGACGGCCCGAGGACTGGGTCGCCCTCCTGACCGCGGGTATCACCCACCCCGAATGAAACCCCCCCCGCGGGCGCACCCTTTCGCGTGCCTGCGAGAGTGAGTGAGTAATCACTCTCCCCTCATCCACACCGACCGACACGACAGAGAAGAGAGAACCATGACCACCCTCACTCCGCTCACCTCCGCCGCAGCCCCTCTGCGCAGCACCCGCCGTTGGCTCGCCCTGAGCGTGCTCGCGCTCGCGCAGTTCCTCGTGGTGCTCGACGCCTCCATCGTCAACATCGCCCTTCCGGTGCTCGGGCAGCAGCTCGGCATGGACACGGCCGCGCTCGCATGGGTCATCACCGCCTACGTGCTCGCGTTCGGTGGGCTCCTGCTCCTCGGCGGGCGGCTCGCCGACCGCTACGGCCACCGCCGCGTGTTCCTGCTCGGCACCGCGGGTTTCGTCGTCGCCTCGGCCCTCGCGGGACTCTCGGTCGTGCCCGAGATGCTCCTCGCCGCGCGCGCACTCCAGGGGGCATCCGCCGCGCTGCTCGCCCCCGCGGCCCTCGCCCTGCTCACGCACCTCTTCCCCGACGACGCCGAACGCACCAGAGCGCTCGGCGTCTGGGGTGCCGTCGCGGGCATCGGCTCCGCGGCCGGCGTGCTCCTCGGCGGCGTGCTCACCGCGACCCTCGGGTGGCAGTCGGTGTTCTTCGTGAACGTCCCGGTCGGGGCGGTCGTGCTCATCGCCGTCCCGCTCCTCATCACCCGCGACACGGTCCGCGCCTCCGGTCGCCTCGACGCTGCCGGTGCGATCAGCGTGACCGCGGCACTTGTCGCCCTCGTCGGGGCGTTCAGCGCGGTCGAGCAGCTCGGCTTCGTCCACCCTCTGCCCCTCGGGCTCTTCGCCGTCGCGCTCGTGCTCGGCGCCGTGTTCCTCCTGATCGAGCGTCGCGCGCCGGAGCCGCTCCTCCCGCTGGCGGTGTTCCGCAACCGCGACCTCGCCCTCGGCAACGTCGTGATGCTGCTCGGCGGCGCCGCCATGGTCGCGCTGTTCTTCGCGCTCTCCGTGTTCATGCAGGCCGTGCTCGGGTACGACGCCCTCACGACCGGCCTCACCCAGCTGCCGCTCGCCGGTGCCCTGGTCGTCGTGGCGGGCGTCGTCCCGGCGCTGATCGGTCGTGCCGGCGCTCGACGCGTGCTCGCCGCCTCGCTCCTCGTGCTCGCCGGTGGGCTCGTGTGGCTCGCGCTCGCTCCGTCCGACGCGGTCTTCCTCGTCCACCTGCTCGGCCCGACGCTGCTGATCGGCGTCGGACTCGGGGGCGCGTTCGTCGCCACGACCCAGCTCGCGGTCGACGGGGTCGACGGGGGAGAGGCGGGACTCGCGGGCGGACTCATCAACACCAGCCAGCAGATCGGAGGTGCGGTCGGCCTCGCGGTCCTCGGAACGATCGCGGGACTGCGCACCTCGGCGCTCGATGCCGCCGGCGTGCCTGCCGCCGAGGCGATGACGGGCGGCTTCTCCTGGCTCTTCCTCGGTGCCGCCGCGCTCGCCGTGATCGGCGTGGGAACCGTCGCGGTCTGGCGCCGCCGCTGAGGTGCGGCAGTCGGCCCCGCGCGTCGCCTCCGGGCGCGCGGGGCCGCTGCGTGCGCACCTGGACCCTTCCTCTCCGCCGCCACCTCCGCCATGATGAAGGGGACCGACCGCGAAGGAGACCCCGTGTCGCTCACTCCGCCACCGTCGCAGCACATCGAGACCGCCGCCTCTGCACTCCCGGGCGCCGTGGTGATCGCGGGCATTCGACGAACTCTGATCTGGACGGTGGTCGCGGGCGTCGTCTACTCCGCCTTCATGACGGGCAGCAAGAGCTACTGCCCGGGCGGTTACGACGGCAGCGGCGGCTTCGTCGATGCCGAGGGTCGGTCGGTCGACCAGGCCCCCGTCTGCGTCTCGATGGCGCTTCAGTCCAACGTGCTGGTCTACGTCGCCCTCGCAGCGATCTTCCTGATCGCGCTCGGTCGCGTGACGAAGGCTGCCGACGAGCGTGCGGCACTGCGGACGCTGGAGCGCGCGATGTACGGAGCCGGCGTGCTCGTCGTGATCGCCGTCGTGGTGTCGCAGGTGTGGTTCCAGTCGATCGATCTCGAGCAGTTCACCTCGGGGTCCTGGTCCGTCGTGAGCCCCTTCCCGCTCGGGATCATCGACGTGTCGACCACCCCGATGACGACCCCCTGACCCCCGGAGCTACCGCCCCGCCCGCACCCGGAGGGTGAACGCCACCGCGGCGAGCCCGATCACCACCACCCCGTACCCGACGCACACCGCCTCCAGCCCGATCACGCCGACGAGTGACCCGGCGACCACGGCGGGCACGCCGAACGCGAGATAGGCGAGCACGTACAGCACCGCGAAGGTGTCGGCGCGTTCGGTCGGGGGAATGCGCGGTGCGAGCGACGCGACCACACCGGAGAACGCCGTGCCGAAGCCCATGCCCGTGACCGCGGCCGCGCCCAGGTAGAAGGGGAGCGATCCGACCCCGAGCGCGAGGAGCGACAGCAGCGTGCCGAGGCCGAGCGCCGCGGTGCCGAACAGCACGCTCGTGTGCGCCGAGCGCCCGCGCATCGCGAACGCCGTGACCGCCCCGACCCCGGCGAGCAGCACCACGCCGAGGCCCTGCCACAGGTGCGCGACGCCGCCGAGCTCACGCGCCACGATGTTCGCGCCGAGCGACAGGAACAGCCCGCCCGTGGCCCACCCCGCCACGACGGCCGGGGCTCCACGCCAGAAGTCGCCCCGGATCGCGGCGGGGATCGACAGGCGGAAGCTCAGCGACGCCCACGCGCCCGGCCGCCGCGGAGCCGTCTCCGGCACGACGAGGAACAGCGCTGCGAGCAGCACGTACACCGTGGTGAGCGGGGCGAACACGTCGAGCAGCGCCTCCCGGGTGAGGTCGAGCATGACCGCCGACACGAGCGCGCCGAGCGCGAGTCCGATGCCGGGGCTCAGCGCGTTCCACAGCGCGGCCGTCTTCGCTCGACCCCCGGGGGCGAAGTCGAGCACCGTCGCCGACAGCGCCGAGATCAGCGCCCCGCTCGCGACGCCCTGGAGGATGCGTGCCACGAACAGCACCCACACGGCGTCGGCGTGCCAGAACAGGAACATGCTCCCCGCGAGCAGCAGGAACCCCACGACCGCGACAGGTCGCCGCCCTACGTGGTCCGACAGCGACCCGGCGGTGAGGAGCGTCAGGAGCAGTGCGACCGCGTACACCGCGAACACCGCGCTGATCACGACCGGCGCGAACCCGATGTCGTGCGCGAGCACGGGATAGAACGGCGAGGGTGCGCTCGCTCCCGCCATCATCAGGATCTGTGCGACCACGACGAGCACGAACCCGAGCCGGGTGCGCGTCGCGGTCGGGCGGGGGTGCCGGGGCGCGGCGGGCGGGGCGGTGACGATGGGCTCGGTGGTGGTCATGCGCGGCTCCTTGACGGTTCGAGAATCATCGAACTCTCGGAGCGTACTCGCCCTCGCGCCATTGTTCAACTATTCTCGAACCATGCCTGGCGACCTGCCCCACCCGGAGCGCTCCGAGATCCAGCTGACCGAGGTGCTCTTCGCGCTCAGCGACCCCGAGCGACTGGCCATCGCGCGCCAGCTCGCCGACGGTCCCCTCGACATGGCCTCCTGCCACGCGACCGACCCGAACCTGCCGAAGTCCACCAAGTCGCATTTCATGAAGGTGCTGCGCGAGGCCGGCGTCATCCGCAACGAGCCCAACGGGCGGCGCCGCACCCTCACCCTCCGCCGCGACGACCTCGACGCCCGCTTCCCCGGGCTGCTCGACTCCGTGCTGCCGGGCTAGTCCGCGGGCGCCCCGTCGTCGTCCGGCACCCACCGCAGCAGGTCGCCCGGCTGGCAGTCCAGCGCCGCGCACAGCGCATCGAGCGTCGTGAACCGCACCGCCTTCGCGCGGCCGTTCTTCAGCACGGCGAGGTTGGTGGGGGTGATCCCGATGCGCTCCGCCAGCTCGCCGACACCGATCTTCCGGCGCGCCATCATCACGTCGATGTCGACGACCACCGGCATCAGATCACCTCGTCGTCGAGCTCGGACCGCAGGGCCCGCGCCTCCGCGTCGCGGTCGATCGCCTGCCGCAGCAGCGCCTTCATCACCACGACGAGCAGGGCCATCCCGGCGAGCACCACTCCCGCACCGCCGATCAGCGCGACGACGCCGGGCGCCATCTCGCCCGGGGCGAGCAGGGCCGCGAGCACCCACGCAAGCACCGCCGCCGCCAGGATCGCCCCGATGATCGTGTCGACGAAGCGGAACGAGGATGTCGAGAAGAGGGATCCCCGCCGCACCTTCCGGAGCAGGATCCACACGCACACCCCGAACACCTGCATCGTCGCGACGCCCAGCACCAGGATCGCGACCAGCGTGATGCGCGCCCACGTCGCCTCCCCCTCCAGGTCGGCGTACACGAGCGGCGCGATCACCGTCTGCACCACCAGCGACCCGAGCAGGGCGAGGGCGATCACCACCTGCAGCGCGATCGTCGTTCCCTTGGCCATGCGCCACCTCCCGTCGAGAAACAACAGGAATCTATCGTTAATCGTTCGATGAGGCAAGCGCGAACGCCGGCCGCCCTGAGTTACCGCAGCACGAGGCCGATCTCGAACGACCGCCGCCACGGCAGCGTCAGCTCGTCGATGCGCACGCCGTCGGCGGGGAGCATCGACTCCAGCAGCGCCGTCAGCTCCGCATGGATCACCCGCGACGCCTCGGCCACCCGCGCGTCGTCCGCCATCGGGTAGATGTCGGGGAACAGCGACGGCCCGGAGTCCGTGCGCACGACGGCCTGATACGCGAAGTCGTCCAGCAGCCGGGTCAGCAGGGCGATCCGCGCCGCCCGCTCGTCGAACGACCCCGTGGCCCGGCCGACCACCGCGGCGGCCGCGACCGCGACCACGCTGCCGAGCGTGTTCCCTGCCGTGTTCCAGCCGCCGAACGCCTCCAGCCGCCCGAGCAGGTCGGCGTCGGCGAGCGCGCGCACCAGCGCCTCGTCCGCCCCGTTCGGATACCGCACGTCGGCCAGCGCGACCCGCTCGCCCGCCTCCAGCCGCTCCCGCACCAGGGCGACGGTGCCGGCGACGGCCGCGGTGTCGACCACATCGGGCCGCCCGCGGAACATGTCGTGCCGGTCGGGGTCGGGGGCGTGCAGCACCAGGGTCACGTCGGCGTCCGCCGCCACCTCGACGGCACCGGCCGCGCGGATCTGCCGGCTCGCCGAGGCTGCCAGCGACATGTTCTCGTACGGCGGGATCCGCTCCATCCCCGCGGCGTCGGCGCACGCCACCGCGAACGACACCGTCACCCCGGCGTTCCCCGCGAGAGCTCGGGCGACGAGTGCCGCCCCCACCTCGTCGGCGCCCGGGTACATGAGCACGCGACGGCCCGACGGCAGCATCCGCATCCAGTGCCGCAGCCACACCTGCTCGGCGCTTCCCGCCGCGAACGGCGCGGTGTCGTCGGCGGTGATCGCGAGGAAGTCGAGCGTCTCGTCCTCGACCAGCCCGAGGGTCGAGAGGTTGACGATGTGGTTGCGCAGGCGCCGCGTCGCGTAGTCCGACACGACATCGGCCGGCACGGGTGTCAGCTCCTCCAGCGGCAGCACGTCGGTCTCGCCGAGCAGCCGGTGGGCGTCGCCCCCGAGGGCGTGGATCTCCTTGCCGTGCGCCGTCCAGTACTCCGGCTCCTCGGCCGCGGAGTACGAGTTGCTGGCGCGCGTGACCAGGGAGACGGCCGAGATCGGCAGCTCGGGGCGCATCCGCCGCACCTCGCGCAGCACGTCGAGACGCGCCAGCACGTCACGCGTCGTGTCGTGGCTCGTCCGGCTCGCGATGAGTCCGCCGTAGAGCAGCATGTCGACCGACACCACGAGGTGCACGGTCGCCGGGTCGGCCGCGCGCTCCCGCAGCCAGGCGCCGAGCGCGTCCGCGTCGCCCGCCGTCCGGTACGCGGGGAGGATCTCGGCGGGCGGCACGTCGAGCGTCACGCCCGCGACCGCGGCGACGTCGCCGGGCAGCTTCACGTTCACCGGTCGGTCGTCGAGGGGGAGCAGGGCGATGCGCGGGCGGAGGGTCGGGTCGGACACGAGGAGCCTTTCGTCGGTGAAGGGATTGCCGGTCGGGAGCGCGAACGCTCAGGGGCGGGAGATCGAGAGGAGGTAGGAGTAGCGGTCGCCCCGGTACACCGACTCGGCGTACTCCAGCGGGCGGCTACGGGCGTCGTAGGTGGTGCGCTTGACGAGGAACGCGGGCGAGAACGGGGGCGTCTGCAGGGCTGCGGCCTGCTCCTCGTCGAGCACGACCGCGTGGATCTCCTGGTCGGCGCGCACGGCCGAGATGCCGAACCGGGTGCGCAGATCCTCGTAGAGCGAGTCGCCCACGATGCCCTCCTCCAGCCCCGGCACGGCGTCGGCCGCGATCGAGCACACCTCCAGGCAGATGGGGATGTCGTCGGCGGTGCGCACGCGGCGGATCCGCACCACCGGCGACTGCGGGCTGAGGTTCAAGGCGTAGCCGGTGGTCTGCCCCGCCGCGGCGGTGGACACGTCGACCGACAGCGATCCTGGCCGCATGTTGCGGGCGAGCATGTCCTCGGAGAACGACGTGAGCTCGAAGGCCTTGCTGATGCGCGAGGCGCTGACGAAGGTGCCGGCGCCCTGAAGCCGGTAGACCAGCCCGTCGCGCTCCAGCTCGTCGAGCGCCCGGCGCACCGTCTGCCGGTTGACCTCGAGCGACTCGGCGAGATCGCGTTCGGTCGGCAGCTTCTCGTGCGGCGCCAGGCCCTGCTGGATGACCTCCTCGAGATGCCGGCGCACCCGCTCGTGCTTCGTCACACCCTCGATCGTCATGGCTTCCCCCTCATTTGGACTAACCCAATCTTGACGACCGCCCCCAGGTGTGTCAATGTCTGTTCTCAGCGGTTCCGAATTGGTCTATTCCAATCCTTTTGCAAGGTCAACGATGAGCGGAGAACTCCCCATGCACATGAAGCAGCACATGCGCCGGCGCGCCCTGGTCGCAGCCGGACTGACCACAGCGACGGTCGTGGCCCTCAGCGGATGCGCGGGAGGCGGCAGCGACGCCGACGGCCCCACCGAGATCACGTTCTCGTACCTGTGGGGAGGGGAGGAGGCCAAGGCCCTGGAGGCGATCATCGCCGACTTCAACGCCAGCCAGGACGACATCGTCGTCAAGGGCGTCTCCAGCCCCGACACCCAGAAGCAGCTCACCTCGATGTCGTCGTCCAACGGCTCGTTCGACATCTCCGACAACTTCGGGAACACCGTCGGCGCCTGGGCCTCGAAGGGCATCCTCGCCCCGCTCGACGACGCGATCGCCGCGGAGGGCATCGACGTCGACGACTTCGTGCCCAGCGCGATGGAGCAGATGACCTACGACGGCAAGATCTACTCGCTGCCCATCGCCATCCACAGCTTCCAGCTGCTCTACAACCCCCAGCTGCTCGCGGAGGCGGGTGTGACACCGCCCACCACCATGGACGAGCTCGCCGCCGCCATCCCCAAGCTCACCAAGAAGGACGCCTCGGGCAAGATCACCCAGCTCGGCCTCGGCTCCGCCAACGACAGCACCACGCTCACCACTCTCGGCTACGCGTTCGGCGGCAGCTGGGACGGAGAGGACGGCCCGACCCCGGCGGAGGACGGCAACCTCGAAGCGCTGCAGTGGTACCAGGACAACGTGATCGAGCCGGTGGGCGCCGACGCCATGGCCACGTTCGTCTCCGGTCAGGGCGAGTACCTCTCGGCGCAGGACCCGTTCTTCAGCGGCCAGGTCGCCATGATCATCGACGGCGAATGGCGTTCGGCCAGCGCGGCCAAGATCGCCCCCGACTTCGAATGGGGCGTCACCGCCATCCCCGCCGCCACCCCCGAGCTGGAGAACAGCACGCAGGTGACCGCGAGCACCCTGTTCATCCCCGCCAACTCGAAGCACAAGGAAGAGGCGGCGACGTTCCTCGCCTACCTCGTCAGCGACGAGCCGATGGAGAAGTTCGCCGTCGCGCTGGGCAACCTCCCCGGCCGCTCCTCCCTCGCCGGCAGCGCGGCCTTCGACGAGCTGCAGGACTTCGGCGTCTGGGCCGAGGCGGCCTCCTCGCCGAACGCCAAGTCCCTCGCGAGCCGCCCGTACAGCGCGGAGTACGCGACCGACCTGGCCACCGCGTTCGACGAGGTCGTGCGGCTGACGGCCACCCCGGAGGAGGCGATCGCGACCGTCGAGGAGCGGATGTCCTCCTACTCCTCGAAGTGAGCGGCGCTCCGTGACCACGGCCACCACACCCCGGGTCCGGCGGGAGACGACTCCCGCCGGACCCGGCGCCCCCGTCCGGCGGCGCCGCAGCCGCCGCACGACGCTGATCGGCCTCGCCTTCGCCGCGCCGTTCATCGTCGGCTTCCTGTTCCTGTTCGCCTACCCGATCGTGGCCTCGGCGTACTACAGCTTCACCGACTTCAACCTCTTCCAGGCGCCCGAGTGGGTGGGCCTGGACAACTACACCCAGATGTTCGCGGACGGGGTGTTCTGGAAGTCGCTCGCCAACACCGCCGTGCTCACCGTGTTCGGGGTGCCGCTCGCGATCGGCATCGCGCTCGCCGGAGCCCACCTGCTCAACACCCCCGTCCGCGGCCAGCCGCTGTACCGCGCGCTGGTGTACCTGCCCTCGATCGTGCCCGTGGTGGTCGGCGGCTACCTGTGGCGCTGGCTGCTCAACGCCCAGTACGGCTTCATCAACCACTTCCTGTCGTGGTTCGGCATCGAAGGGCCGGCGTGGCTGCAGCAGCCGGAATGGACCAAGCCTGCGATCATCATGATGTCGCTGTGGACCGTCGGCGGCACCATGATCATCTACCTCGCGGCCCTCCAGGAGGTGCCGAAGGAGCTGTACGAGGCGGCCGAGCTCGACGGTGCGGGAGTCTGGCGCCGGTTCACGAGCGTCACCTGGCCGACGGTGTCTCCGGTGACGCTGTTCCAGGTGATCGTGAGCATCATCGGTTTCCTGCAGATCTTCACGCAGCCCTACATCCTGTCGCAGGAGCGGCTCAATCAGGCCGGCTCCGGGCCCGGGCAGTCGATGCTCTCCTACGCGATGTACCTGTACCAGAACGCGTTCGTGTTCCTGAAGATGGGCTACGCCTCGGCCATGGCCTGGACGCTGTTCATCGTCACGCTCATCGTGAGCCTCATCGTGCTCGCGTCGTCGAAGAAGTGGGTGCACGATGGCACACGCTGAGACCTCTACCCCCGCCCGTCGGCCCCGCCGCACGCGCCGCACGCTGCGCCGCGTCCGGCAGCAGGTGTCGGTGGCGCTGCTCGCGCTGCTGTTCCTCTTCCCGCTGCTGGTGATGCTGTCGACCGCGTTCAAGACGCCGGGCGACGTGTTCTCCTCGCCGCCCACGCTGCTTCCGGCCGAGTGGACCATGGACAACTTCGCCGAGGCGTTCGCGCAGATCCCCGTGTGGCGTTACCTCGGCAACACGCTGTTCGTGTCGGGCATGAGCATCCTGGGCACGGTCATCTCGTGCCCGCTGGTGGCCTATGCGCTGGCGAAGGTGAAGTGGCGCGGCGCCCGCCCGCTGCTCATCCTCGTGCTGGCCACGATGATGCTGCCGCCCCAGGTGACCCTCATCCCGCTGTTCCTGGTGTGGAACGGGCTCGAGGCGACGAACACCTATCTGCCGCTGATCGTGCCGGCCTTCCTGGGCACGCCGTTCTTCATCTTCATGATCCGGCAGTTCCTGCTCGCGGTGCCCGACGAGCTGATCGAGGCCGCGCGCCTCGACGGCGCCTCCGAGTTCCGCACCTACGCGACGATCGTGCTGCCCCTGGCCCGCCCGGCCATCGTCACCGCGGCGATCTTCCAGTTCGTGTGGGCGTGGACCGACTTCCTCAATCCCCTCATCTATCTCAACGACCAGTCGACGTACACGCTGTCGATCGGTCTGTACGCCTTCTTCGGGGAGAACGACGTGGCGTGGGGACCGCTCATGGCGGCATGCGTGATGTTCACGCTGCCGGCCGTGGTGATCTTCCTCATCGGCCAGAAGTTCTTCATCGGCGGCGTCAGCGCAGGAGCGATCAAGTGACACACGACACCCTCGAACTGCTCCGTGACAGCCTCGTCGCCTCGGTCCAGGCGTCAGCGGGCACTCCGGCCCGCGACACCCACGTGATCGGCGCGCTCGCGGAGTCGGCACTGCTCGGCGGTGCCAGCGGGCTGCGGTTGAACGGACCGGAGGACCTCCGCCGGGTGCGGTCGGCGACGGCGGTGCCGCTGATCGGACTGCACAAGGTGTGGAACGGCGTGCGCAACGTGATCACGCCCGACGTCGCTCTTGCGGAGGGCCTCGCCGCGGCGGGGGCCGACGTCATCGCGGTGGACGCCACGACCGAGCAGCTCGGCACGGACTTCGGCCTGCTCGGCCGGATCGCGCAGGCCACCGGGCTCCCGGTGATGGCCGACGTCTCCACCGCGGAGGAGGGCAGGAGGGCGTGGGAGGCGGGCGCCGCCGTGGTCGGTACCACCCTCTCCGGCTACACGCCGCACTCGCCGCGGCAGGACGGACCCGACCTCGATCTCGTCGCCGCGCTCGCCGCGGCCGGCATCCCGACCATCGCGGAGGGCCGCTACCAGACACCGGAGCAGGTGCGAGCGGCCTTCGACGCGGGGGCCTTCGCCGTGGTCGTCGGCGGGGCGATCACCGACCCGATCGCGCTCACGCGCCGGTTCGTCGCGGCGACCCCGAAAGCCGGGGAGCGGGTGTGATCGTCGGGGTCGACATCGGCGGCACCAAGATCGCGGTCGCCGGATTCGAGCCCGATCCCGCGGGCGGTCGTCGCCGGGTGACGCCCGTGCGCAGCTGTGCGACGCCGGCGCGCGAAGGCGGGGACGCGATCGTGCGGGCGGTCGTCGAGGCGGTCCGCGCGGTCGCCGACGGCGAACCCGTGACGGCGGTCGGTGTCGGCACGGCCGGCGTGGTCGCCCCCGACGGATCCATCACCTCGGCCACGGACGCGATCCGGGGGTGGGCGGGGTTCCCGCTGCGCTCGGCACTCGAGCGCGCCACGGGGGTTGCGGTCGTGGTCGTGAACGACGTGCACGCGGCGGCGGTCGCGGAGGCCGCCCAGGGAGCGGGTCGCGGAGCGGGCGGGCTGCTGATGGTCGCGGTGGGCACGGGCATCGGCGGGGCCGTGGTGCTCCCGGACGGGCTCCGCACCGGGGCGACCGGCACCGCGGGATCGGTCGGGCACACCGAGCTGGCGCTGCCGGCCGAGCTCGCCGGGAGGCGCTGCGGTTGCGGGGCGCCCGGGCACGTCGAGGCCGTGGCGTCGGGGCCCGGACTCGAACGGACGTACCGGGAGCGCACCGGGACACCGCTCCCGTTGCGCGAGGTGGATGCCCTGGCCCGTGCGGGCGACCGGACGGCGGCGGAGGTGATCGCGCAGGGGGCGCAGTTCCTCGGGCGCGCTCTCGCCGCGGCCAACGCGGTGCTCGACGTCGAGGTGGTGGCGGTGGGCGGGGGTGTCGCGGGCATCGGTGAGCGCTACCTGGACGAGGTGGCGCGGGCCTATCGGGCCGTGGCGATGCCGGGCCCGGCGCTGGCCCGGGTCCTTCCGGCCGAGTTCGGGGTGGACGCGACGGCGACCGGCGCGGCCCTGCTCGCGCCGGTCGAAACTCCCACCCCACGCCCAGCGTGAGCGATATATCGTTAACTATCGTTCACGACTGGGAGGTCATCATGAGCAACGCATTCCCCTCCAACCCGTTCGGCGGAACCGGGAACACCGGCGGCAGCGGTGCCGGTGACTTCGCGTCCGGCCTCGGCAACCTCTTCGGCGGACCCCACGGTCCGGCCGGCGCGCTCTTCGAGGCGATGGATCAGCTCCGCAAGTCGTTCGACTCGCGCCCGTCCGGCGGCTCCCGCATGGCGCGCGGCGACGTCCGCACCGCCGTGCTCACGCTCCTCGCCGAGCGTCCCATGCACGGCTACCAGATCATCAACGAGATCGCCGAGCGCAGCGGCGGCACCTGGAAGCCCAGCGCCGGTTCCGTGTACCCCACGCTCCAGCTGCTCGCCGACGAAGGGCTGATCGAGGCGGAGGAGCAGAACGGCCGCAAGACCTATGCGCTCACCGAGGCCGGTCGTGCCGTCGCCGACGAGACCACCGAGACCCCGGCGCCGTGGGTGTCCACCTCCGATAAGGACCGCGGACGCGACCCCCGCTACAGCGCGCTGCCCAAGGCCGGCGTCGACCTGGCCGCCGCGGCCGCGCAGGTCGGTCGCAGCGGTTCGGCGGAGCAGGTGCAGCAGGCGATCGAGGTGCTCGACGACGCCCGCCGTAGGCTGTACACGATCCTTGCCCAGGACTGACCGCGTCGTGCGGCATCCGGCGCGGAACGGCGGAAGGATGACGCGATGACGGAAGCGGTAGCCCAGGGCGTCCATCGCGCCAGGTACCGCCGCATCCTGTCGTTCGCGAGCCGCGAGTTCGTGAAGATCTGGTGGTTCGAGCTGGTGCTTCCGCGCTTCGGGCTCGGCTCAGTCGCGGAGCGCACCCGCCCGCGCCGGATGCAGCGCTTCGCCCGGCGCTTCCACACCCTCGCGGTCGAGCTCGGCGGACTCATGATCAAGGTCGGGCAGTTCATGTCGTCGCGCCTCGACGTGCTCCCGCCCGAGATCACGAAGGAGCTGGAGGGCCTGCAGGACGAGGTGCCCGCGGTGCCCACCCCGCAGATCCGGGCGCTCGCGGAGGCCGAGCTCGGCATCCCTCTGGAGCGCGCCTACGCCTGGTTCGACGACACCCCGGTCGCCGCGGCCTCGCTCGGTCAGGTGCATCGCGCGCGGCTCTCGGCCCTCGACGTGGAGGACACCGGGCTCGACGAGGTCGTGGTCAAGGTGCAACGCCCCGGCATCGACGAGATCGTCGCGGTCGACCTCGCCGCCCTCCGCCGGGTCGCCCGCTGGCTCACGCGGGTGCGGATCGTCGCCGACCGGGTGGACGCGCCCGCCCTCGTGGAGGAGTTCGCCGTCACGAGCCTGGAGGAGATCGACTACCTGCACGAGGCCCGCAGCGCCGAGCGGTTCCGCGAGAACTTCGCCGACGACCCGCGGGTCGCGGCGCCCGAGATCGTGTGGGAGCGCACGACCCGCCGCGTGCTGACGCTGTCCGACGTGACCGCCATCAAGATCAACGACACCGAGGCGCTGCGGGCGGCCGGCATCGAACCGCGGGCCGTCGCCGACGCGTTCGCCGAGGTCATGTTCGACCAGGTGTTCACGCATCGCTTCGTGCACGCCGACCCGCATCCCGGCAACATCTTCGTCACCCCGGTTCCCACGGACGGGGGCTTCCGTCTGACGTTCATCGACTTCGGCATGATGGCCGAGGTCCCCGACAACCTCCGCGAGGGGCTGCGGATGCTCCTGATCGCGGTCACCGCGCGCGACAGTCGCGGACTCGTGGCCGCCGCGAAGGAGATCGGGGTGCTGCTGCCCACCGCCGACACCGCCGAGCTCGAGCGCGCCCTGACGGCCCTGTTCGCCCGCTTCGGCGGCATGGGCTTCGCGGAGCTGAGCCGCGTCGACCCGCGCGAGTTCACCGACTTCGCAGACGAGTTCGGCGACATGGTGCGCCGCCTCCCGCTCCAGCTGCCGGAAGACCTGCTGCTGCTGATCCGGGCGGTGTCGCTCACCTCGGGCATGTGCAGCGGCCTCGACCCCGCGTTCAACGTGTGGGACGCGGCGGAGCCCTACGCCGCTCGGCTGCTGCGCGACGAGTCCGGCAACCTGATGCAGGACATGGCCCAGCAGGCGATGGAGAACGCCGCGACCACGTGGCGCCTCCCTGGGCGCATCGACCGCATCATCACTCGCATCGACGACGGCACCGTGTCGTTCGACACCTCGCGACTGGAGCGGCGCCTCGATCGGCTGGAGGGCATCGCGCGCCGCATCGCCTCCGGGGTGCTGTTCGCCGCGATGCTCGTGGGCGGCGCGCTGCTGGTCGCCCCGGTGCCCCCGCTCGGGATCACGCTGCTGTGCGTCTCCGTGCTGCCTCTGCTCGGGGCGCTCTTCGCGGGGCGACGCGGCCGCTAGACCCGCCCGGCCGCAGGAGAACGCGGCGGCTCCGGCGGAGGCGGCCCGGGCCGAGGCGGCCCGCATGGGAGGATGGGTTCTCATGGACAACCCGGTCGAGAAGCACTCCCCCTCCGACGGTCCGCAGACCCCCACCGGCACCCACCGCACTGCGGGAGAGGCCGCGCGCAAGATCGTGCGCGACATCACCACGGTTCCGCCGCGCAGCGTGCACCCCGCGCTCGTGCCGGGCGTCTCGGTCGAGGAGACCGGTCGCACCTACCGCACCGACCCGCTCGTGTTCGGTGTGGCGGCGGCGTTCGCCCTCGGGTTCATCGCGTGGGGCGTGTTCGCGGGCGACAACCTCGCCGGCACCACCAGCACCGTGCTCGCATGGGTCGTGGAGTACTTCGGGTTCTTCTTCACCACGATCGCGACGATCATCCTCGTGTTCATGCTGTTCGTCGGCTTCAGCCGCTACGGGCGCATCCCTCTGGGTCGTGACGACGAGGAGCCCGAGTTCTCGATGTTCTCGTGGATCTCGATGCTCTTCGCGGCCGGCATGGGCATCGGGCTGGTGTTCTGGGGCGCCGCGGAGCCGCTGACGTTCTTCGAGAACCCGCCACCCGGAACGGTCGAGGCGAACACGCTCGAGGCCATGCACACCGCGCAGACGCAGGTGCTCTACCACTGGGGCCCGCAGGCCTGGGCGTTCTATGCGCTCGTCGGCGGGGCCATCGCCTACGGCGCCTACCGCCGCGGTCGCACCCCGCTGATCTCGTCGATCTTCGCGCCGCTGCTCGGCGAGCACCGCACCACGGGCCCGGTCGGCCGCACGATCGACATCTTCTCCATCATCGTGACGCTGTTCGGCACGGCCGCGTCTCTCGGGCTCGGTGCGCTGCAGATCGGCCACGGCGTCGAGCTGGTGAGCGGCATCGGCCCGCTCGGCAACGGCATCCTGATCGCCGTCATCGCCGTGCTCACGGCGTGCTTCATCGCGTCGGCCGTCTCCGGGGTCTCGAAGGGCATCCGCGCGCTGTCGAACATCAACGCGGTCGTCGCGATCCTGCTGGCGTTCTTCGTGTTCTTCGTCGGGCCGACGCTGCTCATCCTGAACGTCATCCCGTCGGTCGCGGTGCAGTTCCTCGGCGACCTGCCGACCATGATCGGCCGCTCGGCCTCGCAGGGTGAGGCCGCGGAGGCGTTCCTGTCGAGCTGGACGATCTTCTACTGGGCGTGGTGGATCTCGTGGTCGCCCTTCGTCGGCATGTTCATCGCGAAGATCTCGCGCGGGCGCACGCTGCGCCAGTTCGTGTCGGTGGTCATCGTCGTGCCGTCGGCAATCTCGCTCGTGTGGTTCGCGATCTTCGGCACCACCGCGATCCAGCAGCAGATGAACGGCGCCGGACTCGTGGTCGACCCGCCCGAGGAGGTGCTGTTCGGCGTGCTGGAGAACCTGCCGTTCCCCCTGGTCACGAGCATCGTGCTCATCCTGCTCATCGCGATCTTCTTCATCACCGGCGCCGACTCCGCCTCGCTCGTGATGGGCACGCTCTCCCAGCAGGGGCGCCCAGAGCCGTCGCGCTGGGTCGCGGTGGTCTGGGGTGTGCTGGTCGGCGTGATCGCCGCGGTGCTGCTCGTGAGCGGCGCGGAGGGCAGCGGCCTGCAGTCGCTGCAGAACGCGACGATCATCGCGGCCCTGCCGTTCGCCATCATCATGGCGTTCATGATGATCGCGTTCATGAAGGATCTGCGGCGCGACCCGATGATCCTGCGCGACCGCTACGCCCGCGCCGCCGTGCGGCACAGCGTGATGGCCGGACTGGAGGAGTACGGCGACGACTTCGCGCTCGTTCCCGTCGAGTACGACCACTCGGAGGACGACCTGGCATGGATCGACGAGGACACGGTCGACGACACCCTCGCCGAGGTGTACGAGGCGGCGACCGAGGCGATCGACATCGTCCCGCCGGCCGACGTCGAAGCCGCAGTGGACGCCGCGATGGACGAGACCCTGGATCAGCCCGACGAGGCCGCGCAGCCCGGGGCCGAGGGTCCGCCCGTCCGCTGACGCCGCGGAGGGCCCGGGCGCGCGACGGCACCCGGGTCCCTCGGCTCAGGCGACCGCGCGGGTGAGGGCGGCCGTGGCTCAGGACGCCTGATGCGGCGCGTCCGCCTGTGTCTCCGCGTCCGCCTGTGTCTCCGCGTTCGCCGGGGTCTCCGCGTCCGCCGGGGTCTCTGCGGCGGCGGTGATGCGGGCGGCCATGCCCGAGAAGATCAGGCCGTGGAACGGCAGCACGGCCAGCCAGTACAGCCGTCCGGTGAGGCCGCGCGGGAAGAAGATCGCCCGCTGCTCATACCGCGCGCCCGCGCCGTCTGGCACCGCCCGCAGCTCGAGCCACGCCTCCCCCGGCACCTTCATCTCGGCGCGCAGCCGCAGCAGGTGCCCGGCGTCGGTCTGCTCCACGGCCTCGACGCGCCAGAAGTCGATCGCATCGCCCACCCGAGCGGCGGTACGGCTGCGGCGGCCGCGGCGCAGACCGACGCCGCCCACCACGCGGTCCATCCAGCCACGCACGGCCCACAGCAGCGGCGAGGAGTACCAGCCGTTCTCGCCGCCGATGCCCAGGATCACGCGCCACAGTTGCGCGACGGAGGCGTGCGTGCGCACCGAGCGGGCGTCGGTGAACACGGTGCGTCCGGCCCAGTCGGGGTCGCTCGGCAGCGGGTCGCTGGGCGCGCCGGACACCTCCGCGTCCTGCCAGCTGGTCTCGATGGCGTCGGCGTCGACGCGGCCGAGGGCGAGCGCGACGGCGCGGCGGTACGGGGTGAGGCCGCCGTCCGGCCGAGGGATCAGCTCGTCGATCGCGTGGTCCTTCATGATGCACTCGTTCTGCAGGGATGCCACGAGCGGTCGGGCGATCGATCGTGGCACCGGCGTCACGAGGTTCACCCAGTGCGAGGCAAGCTCGGGCGTGAGCACGGGCAGCGCGGCGATCGCGCGCTGACGGAGCCCCGCCTCGACCGCGTAGCCGTTCATCATCTGTCCGTAGCGCAGCACGTCGGGGCCGCCGATGTCGACCGCGCGGTTCACGTCGGGGTCGAGGCGGGCGGCACCGAGCAGGTAGTGCAGCACGTCGCGCACGGAGATCGGCTGGATGCGGTTGCGCACCCATTTCGGCGCGGGCATGTAGGGCAGCACGTCGGTGAGGTGGCGGATCATCTCGAAGGATGCGGAGCCGGAGCCGATCACGACCCCGGCCTGGAGCACGAGGGTCGGCACGCCGGAGTCGAGCAGGATCTCGCCGACGCGCACCCGGGAGCGCAGGTGGGGGGAGAGCGTCACGTCGTCGGGGTGCAGTCCGCCGAGGTAGACGATGCGCCGCACTCCCGCCGCGGCGGCGGCGCGGGCGACCGTGTGCGCGGCCCGCTCGTCGCTCTCCTCGAAGCCCTTGCCCGCGGACATCGAGTGGATCAGGTAATACACGACGTCCACGTCGTCCATCGCGCGGGCGACGGCGTCGGCGTCGTCGGCGGATCCCTCGACGATCTCGCAGTCGTCCCCCCAGGTGAACGACGCGGCGCGCGCGGCGTCTCGGGCGAGCACCCGCACGCGGTAGCCGGCGTTGAGCAGGCGGGGGGTGAGGCGGCCGCCGATGTAGCCGGTGGCGCCGAGGACGAGGGCGCGGGGAGCGGAACCGTCGGCGCGGGGGACGGCGCGCAGCATCTCTTCGCGCCCGGTGGGCTGGGTGAGCTCGCTCATGGTCCGAGCGTAGGCGGGGGAGCGGACGATCGGAACGGGCTTGCGGCGGTCGCGGTGCGCGGATAGCCGTCCGGCTCGCGGCCTCGCTCGCGGCCTCGATCGGGGGCAGTCGCCGAGGGGGCGTCCGACGGGGTACGAGTCGTACTCGTGACTTTTATCGAATCGATTCGACGCACGCGGCCCGACCGGCAGACGCGCCGCGCCAGGATCGCCGTCTCGGCGCTGTTCCTCACCAACGGCGCCCTGTTCGCAAACATCCTCCCGCGCTACCCGGAGATCAAGTCGGCCCTCGGCCTGGACAACCTCGGCTACGGCGTCGCGATCGCGGCCTTCCCCGCGGGAGCCATCGCGGCAGGGCTGCTCGCGGCCGTCCTGATCCGGCGGTTCGGCTCGGCCCGCGTCGCCGTGATCGGCACGGTGCTCACGAGCCTCGGGCTGCTGTCGGCCGCCCTCGCGCCGTCGGGAGTGCTGTTCGCCCTGGCGCTGCTGCTGGGCGGAGCCTCCGACGCGATCACCGATGTCGCCCAGAACGCGCACGGCCTCCGCGTGCAGAAGCGCTACGGCCGCTCGATCATCAACGGCTTCCACGCGATCTGGTCGATCGGTGCCGTGCTGGGCGGGGTCATGGCCGCCGGGGCGATCGCGCTGCACCTGCCGCTCGCCGTGCGCCTGGGGATCTCGACGGCGCTGTTCGCCGCGGTCGCGCTCGTGGCGCTGGGCTTCTGCCTCCCTGGTCGCGACGACGACGCGGAGGAGGCCGCGGCCGAGCCGGGCGAGCTGGCGGGGCAGGTGCGCCGAGGTGTGCCGCCGCGGACGATCGTCGCGATCGTGGCGCTGACCCTCATCGCGATGGCGGGTGCGGTCGCGGAGGATGCGGGCAACTCGTGGGCCACGCTGTACCTGGGCGACTCGCTGGGGGCTGCCGCCGCGATCGCCCCGCTCGGCTTCATCGCCCTCGTCGGTGCGCAGTTCATCGGGCGGCTGCTGGGCGACCCCCTGACCGATCGGTTCGGGCAGCGCGCGGTGGCGGCGGTCGGTGGCCTGATCGCGGCGGTCGGGATGACGCTCGCGCTCGCCTTCCCGAGCGTTCCCGGCACGATCCTGGGGTTCGCCGCCGTGGGGTTCGGGATCGCCACGCTCATCCCGGCCGCCATGCACGCGGCCGACGAGCTGCCGGGACTGCGTCCGGGGGTGGGGCTGACGCTCGTGTCATGGCTGCTGCGCCTGGGCTTCCTGCTGTCGCCGCCGTTCGTGGGATATCTCGCGGAGACGCAGAGCCTGGCGGCCGGTCTGATCGTCGCCCCGGCGGCGGCCCTGGTCGCGGTGCTGCTGTCGGGCTTCCTCGACGGGCGGCGACCGCGCGACTGATCTGCAATACAAGGGTTGCAAGAGAGAGAGCGCTGTGCAACGCTAGAGTTGCAGTCGTCGTCATTCCGACGCCGACCCGAGAAAGGAACCATCATGGTGGACATGACTCGCAGTGACGCAGCGGTGGTCGACGAGGAAGCCTTCTCCGTCCGTCGGACCATCCGCATCGACGCCCCCATCGGCAAGGTCTGGCAGGCGGTGGCCGAGCCGGAGCACGTGTCGCGCTGGTTCGGTCGCACAGAGCTCGCGGGCTCCGGGGTGGGCGCGACCGGGACGATGACGTTCCCCGACTACGACGTGATCCCGCTGCGCGTGGAGGAGTTCGACGCCCCGCGCCGCATCACCTACCGGTGGAACAACGACGACGCGCTCGGCAGCCTGCCCGAGCGGATCGACGAGGCGACCTCCACCGTCTTCACCTTCACGCTCGACGAGGTCGACGGCGGCACGCAGCTCACGGTCGTGGAGAGCGGGTTCGACCGCACGTCCGACCCGCGCGCGAACCTGGAGTCGCACCGCACCGGCTGGGAGCTCGAGCTCGACAAGCTCGTCGCACTGGTCGAGGACCGCACGTGACGGCGCCGACCCTTCTGCCCGTGCTCTCGGCCCTCGCCGACGAGACGCGGTGGAGCATCCTGACCGCGCTCGGTGAGGGCGACGCCTCCGCGTCCGCCCTCGCCGGGCGGCTGCCCGTCTCGCGGCAGGCCATCGCGAAGCACCTCGGCGTGCTGCAGGAGGTCGGGCTGGTCGAACCGGTGCGCGTGGGCCGCGAGGTGCGGTTCCGCGTGATCGGCGCCGAGCTGTCGGCCACCGCCACCGCGCTGGACGCGATCGGCCGCGAGTGGGACCGTCGCCTCGCCGCGATCAAGCAGATCGCGGAAGGGCTCTAGGCCATCTCCTTCGCGGCCTCGGCGTCGCCATGCTCCCCGTCGGCCTCCGCAGCCTCTTCGATCGCGGCCGTCATGCCGACCAGGAAGCGCATCACGGTACCGCGTTCGGCGTCGGACAGCTCATCGACGAGGCTCAGCATCCGGCGGTGCATGGCGCCGAGCGTCGCGCGCACCTCTTCATCGCTGCTGACGGTGGGGACGACGATGCCCGCGCGACGGTCGGTCGGATGCGGCTCGCGGCGCGCGTGACCTCCGCGCTCCAGGCGGTCGATCAGCGTGGTGGTCGATGCCGTGGAGATGTCGAGCATCCGGGCGATGTCGATCGGTCGCACGATGCGCCCGGCCCGCTGTTCGCGGAGCAGGAAACGCAGGGCCACGAGGTCGGTCTCGTTCATGCCCATCGAGGCGCGGGTGCGGGCGCGCATGGCGGTCTCGGCGCTGCGGTAGCGGCGCAGCATGTTCAGCACGTCGACGGTGGAGGCGGTGTCGCTCTCGGGGTACCAGTATCCGGAGGCGTGGAACTCGCCTCTGCTGTCGGTCACGCGACCTCCCCCTCGTCGCTCGACCCGGCCTCCCGCTCGAGCATCTCCATCGCGCCCGTCTCGACCTCGGCCGGGACGATGCGCAGGAGGCCACCCGTGATGGCGTCGGTCTCGGCGCCGATGATCTGCTCGATCCGGCGTCGCGTGACGGAGGGGAAGCGCTCCTCCAGGCGTTCGAGCAGATCGGCGTAGCTGATGTACGACGCCTCCTCGAGACTGAATCGCTCGGGCATGGCATCCTTTCGGGGGCGATGTCTCCATCATCGCATCCCGGAAGTGCCCGATCGCGCGGAATAATCGCTAGTCTGCCTCGTTGTCAGACTGTCGAGGTACCATGGGCTGCGGGGAAGGAGTACTCGGCATGGGGAAGACCAGCACGGATGTGGCGACGTCGTCGCTCGCGCGCGATGTAGACGACTTCCGTCGCGCCGACGCCCAGCTCAACCGCCGCCTCGCCGCCCGCCGCGAGCCCAACGACACCGACCGGGCCGCGATGCACTTCATCGGCACCGCGCCGGCCGAGCGTCCCCTCACCCCCCGCGACCTCGCCGGCTTCCTCGGCATCAGCACCGCGGCGGTGACGAGCGTGATCCGCCGCCTGTCGGAGCGCGGGCAGATCGTGGTCGCGCCGCATCCGCTGGATGCCCGGTCCAAGGTGCTGCGTCCCTCCCTGCGCGACCTCCATTCGCAGGGCGACGAGCTGTCGGTGCGGGTGGCGGCGCTCGCCGACGAGTTCACCGAGCAGGAGGCGGCTGCGATCTCGCGGTTCCTGCGGCGCCTGACCGACGAGCTCGGCGACCTCCCCTGACCCGACTTGATTTAACTAGTTAAACTAGTAAACTATCCTCGTCCAGCTTTCTGCACGAGGAGAGATCATGGGAACCCTGACGTACGCGAATGCCACCGCTCCGATCGAGATCGACGACGAGGTGCTCGCGCATCTCCGAGCCGCAACCGTCACCAAGCTCCGCCGCAACGAGCCGTTCGCTCTCACCGTGCCCACGGGAGACGGACAGTCGGAGACGCTGTGGATGCACGCGTCCATCCCGGTGCGCTTCGCCCTCGACTCCACGGTCGAGCTGCACCGGCCGCTCCTGGCGCGCCTGATGCAGGCCGCGAGCTCCACCGGAGGCCTCGACCTCACCGACTCCGAGCTGTCGCTCGAGCTGGCATCGCGTGAGCTGCACGCGATGACCGCCTGAAAACGGAGGATGCAAGCCAGCCTCACCGGCCGTCGTGGTCCTCTCGAAGGGCTCTCGGACCACGCGCGGTGATGGCCTCGGCGAGAACGGAGCGGGGGCTCCGCCTCGCCATCGAGCGGCATCCGGCCGCCTGGGATTCGGGTTCCCGGCCGCCGGATGCCGCTCCGTCTGTCACAGGGCGGTGTAGCCGCCGTCGACCAGGTGGTAGCTGCCGGTGATGAAGCTCGCGGCGTCGCTCGCGAGGAACACCACGAGGTTCGCGACCTCGTCGGCCTGCCCGAGCCGGCCGATCGGGTGCTTCGACACGAGGAACTCCTTCGCTTCGTCGCCCATGTTCGCCAGCAGCGGGGTGTCGATGAAGCCGGGGCCCACCGAGTTCACGCGCACGCCCTGCGCCGAGTACTCCAGTGCGGCCGTCTTGGTCATGCCGACCACGCCGTGCTTGGCCGTGACGTAGGCGGGCGATCCCGCGAAGCCGACGCTGCCGAGGATCGAGGCGATGTTCACGACCGAGCCGCCGCCGTTCGCGAGGATCGACGGGATCTGCGCCTTCATGTTGCGGAACACGGCGTTGAGGTTGATCGCGATGACCTTGTCCCAGGCCTCCTCCTCGTAGTCGGCCGTCGGGGCGGTGGCGCCGCCGATGCCGGCGTTGTTGACGCCGATGCGCAGAGGCGCGAGGGAGTTCGCGAGCTCGACCGACGAGGCGATCCAGGCGGCGTCGGTCGCGTCGCCGACCGAGGCCTCGGCGGTGCCGCCCGCGGCGCGGATCTCGTCGACCACGGCCTGCGCGTGCTCCGCGTTCAGGTCGTTCACGACCACCGACGCGCCGTTCTGCGCCAGCAGCAGCGCGACCGAGCGGCCGATGCCGCTGCCTGCTCCCGTCACGATCGCCGAGCGGTTCGAGACGTCGTACTGAGCCACGAGAGACTCCTCTTCCGGGCGGGCGCGGTGCCGGGAGATCTTCTCGGACGGTCCGTCCTTCCCTCCAGCCTACGCCGGAATATCGGAGGTGGATTCACGTGAATGGAAGTCAGCGGAGGATGCGGTAGCGCAGATGAGCCTCGCTCGCGAACGCCGACGTCTCCAGCCTCTCCAGCTCGATGCGCTGCCCGAGGCCCGCGAACAGGGAGATGCCGTCGCCGAGCAGTACCGGTGCCACGTCGAGATGGAGCTCGTCGACCAGCCCGAGGCGAAGGCACTGGCGCGAGATGCTTCCGCCGAGCAGGCTCACCCACCCGTCGCCGGCGGCCTGCGAGGCGCGCTCGACGGCCTCGGCGATGTCGTCCACGACGAACGTGTAGGTGATGCCGTCGCGCTCGATCGGCTCGTGGGGGTGGTGCGTCATGAGGAAGACCGGCACTCGGAGCATGCCGCCGTAGGGGATCTCTCCGTCGTCGATCGTCTGCGTCCTGTTCGCGCCGCCGACGATGGCTCCGATGCGGCTCGTGACGCGCTCGACGACGGTGTCGTCTTCGGGGGCGGATGGTCGACCGAACATCCAGTCGACACCGCCGTCCGCATCGGCGAGGAATCCGTCGAGTGTGACGGTGGCATGGACGATCACCGTGGCCATGAGTGCTCCTTCGAAGAGATGAGTTGAGTGACTTGCCTCAAACCGTATGTGGATTGGAGAGGGAAGTCAATGCGCTCACCACTATGGGATACTGGAGGCATGACTCGCGGCGACTCCTCCTATCACCGAGCGCTGGCGGCGACGAACCGGGAGGCGATCCTCGCCGCCGCGACACCGCTGTTCCTCGAATCCGGATATGACCGCACGTCGCTGGCTCGCGTCGCCGAGCGAGCAGGGGTCTCCACCGCCACGCTGTTCAAGCAGTTCCCGACCAAGGCGGCGCTGTTCGAGGCGGCGGTGCTCGCGGCCGGAGGAGCGCGCGACCCAGACCCCGTGGAGGTGTCGACGGACGACTTCGAGGAGGGGCTCGTGGCGCTCGGGCACGCCTACGCGGAACTGGTGACCCGTGCGCAGATGGTCGACCTGATGCGGACCGTCATCGCCGAGTCGCCGAAGTTCCCCGAGGTGCGGGAGCGGACCTTCGACTTCGGCACGCTCCCCGTGCTGGAGGCGCTGGGGCGCTTCCTTCGGGCATCGCACGCGGCGGGCACAGCGGACATCCCCGAACCGGACCGCACCTCGGCGCAGTTCCTCGGGATGATCGCCTCCGAGGTCTTCTGGCCGCGCCTCGTGCACGGCACCTGGTCGATCACGGGCGCCGAGCAGCGACGGGTCGTCGAGGAGGCCGCGCGCACGATCGCCGCGCGCCACGCGGCGCGGCCCGCGGCGGCTGAGTGATCGCCCCGCTCGTCGCCCCGGTCGCCCAGGCGTCGCTCGGGAAGGGAGGGGGACCCCCGTGAACGGAGATCACGCCGGGGGCGTGACGGGACCGCCGCTGTGCACCGGACGCACCTCGACGCCCCCGCCGGACAGCAACGACGGGTCCTTCCGAGCGAGATGGATGGCCTCATCGATGTCGGCGGCATCCAGGATGTAGAACCCGGCGATGACGTCCCCCGACCCGTAGGGCCCGTCGGTCGGGCCGTCCGCCCGCAGCGTGCGCGCCATCGACCGAGGGGTCAGCGCGTACGCGGCCCGCATGCGGCCGGACGCGACCAGGGAGTCGAAGTGCTCGTCGCACTCCTGCAGCTCCTCCGGGGTCGCCGTGTGGGCGTGTCGGGAGTCGCCGGCGTAGATCAGGACCGCGAACCGGGGCACGTCAGGACTCGTCCCAGGGGAGCTTCACCAGCGGCAGGATGTAGATCCGGCCCGCGATCGCGACGGGATGCTTCGCCATGAAGGCGGCGGCCTCGTCGATCGAGTCGGCGGTGACGAGGTCGTAACCCGCGAACCACTCCTTGAACTCCGGGAACGGGCCGTCGGTGATGATCGTCTTCCCGTCGCGGACCGCGACGGACTTGGCCTGTTCGGGTCCGGCGACCGGGCCACCGTCTCCGAGGCGCCCCGCCGCGTCGCCCTCGGTCGCCCAGCGTTCGAGGATCTCCTGATCCTCCGCGCGGGCCAGCGGGGTCCCGGTGGAATCGGACATGTGGATGACGAGGTAGGTGCTGCTCATGGGGTGTCTCCGTTTCTTGTGAGGTGAGTGCGGCGGCGGATGAGGTGCGCGGTCTCGGCGGTGTTGCCGCCGAGGGCGATCGCGCGGTCGTAGGCGGAGCGGGCCTCGGCCGGTCGGTCGAGCGCACGCAGCAGCTCGGCACGCGCGACGTGGAAGGCGTGGTGGCCGTCGAGGTTCTCGGCGAGCGGCTCGATCATCGCGAGGGCGACCTGCGGGGAGTCGAACTCGGAGACCGCGATCGCCTTGTTGAGGGTGATGACGGGGCTCGGATCGATCTGCTCGAGCCGCGTGTACAGCGACACGATCCGATCCCAGTCGGTGTCCCGCGCGTCGGCGGCGGTGACGTGCACCGCGTTGATCGCGGCCAGCAGCAGATACCGTCCCGGACGCCCGGCCTCCCGCTCGTCGGCGCGGAAGTGCAGGAGCTGCAGGCCCTCCGCAATGGCGGACCGGTCCCACGCTGTCCTGTCCTGTTCGTCCAGCCGCACGAGCTCGCCGTCGGGGGACACGCGTGCGGCGGCTCGCGCCTCGGTGAGGAGCATGAGGGCGAGAAGCCCGGTCACCTCCGGGTCGTCGGGGAGGAGGTCGTGGGCGAGTCTCGTGAGGCGGATCGCCTCGGCGGTCAGGTCCCGCCGGAGCGGGGGCGAGTCCGGGCCTGACGCGAGATACCCCTCGTTGAACACGAGATACAGCACGGTCAGGACGGCGTCGGTGCGGGCGGGGAGGTCCTCCGCGCGCGGGATCGTGAACGGGATCCGGGCGGCCTTGATCTTCGCCTTCGCCCGGGAGATGCGCTGGCCCATCGTGGTGTCCTGCACGAGGAACGCGTGGGCGATCTCCGCGACGCTGAGGCCGCCCACCATGCGCAGTGTCAGGGCGACGCGGGCCTCCAGCGGCAGCGTCGGGTGGCAGCAGATGAACAGCAGGCGCAGTCGATCGTCTTCCACCACGCCCGCGGACGCCGGCGGGTCTGTGTCGTGCAGCATCATCGCCTCCCGGTGCTTCTCGTCGCGACGAGCCTCGCGACGGAGCCGATCGATCGCACGGCGGTTCGCCGTGGTCGTCACCCAGCCGGCCGGGTTCGGCGGGATGCCGTGCGCCGGCCAGTGCTCCACGGCTGCCGCGAACGCCTCCGCGGCCATCTCCTCGGCCAGATCGAGGTCGCCGAAGCGGCGCGCCAGTCCGGCGACGATCCGGGTCCATTCCTCCCGATGCGTCCGCGTGATGGCATCCCCCGCGCGGGAGGGGGTCGGTGTCATGACGCCCTCCGCGTCGACAGGGCCGCGAAGACGCGCCGGATCGGAGCGAGTCGTGCACCGCTCCCGCGAGGCGCGGGCGGGACGGCGATCCGGCGATCGGCGAGGGCCGCTCGCCTTTGCCACGCGACGGACCCCTGGTGCGTTGCCGTGTCGTGGAGCAGCAGCGCCATCATCGGATCAGTATGCACGGGTGCCGCCTTCCGGGGTGAGGGGAGCCCGAGGACTCCGGATACTGACACCACGAACGGCACCCGCGCATTTCGACACCTCCGGCGAGACAGGCTCCAGTCCTCCTGGTTACCTCGTCAGGGCGTATCCGTGTTCCGCGAGCGCCTGCGCGAGGAACGACGCGTACCAGGTGGGCCACTGCTCGTCGTAGACGCCGCCGAGCTGCTCGCGCTCGTAGATGCCGTGGGCCGCAGCGGTCGTGCGGAGCAGTTCCTCGAGAACGCCCGCTGCGCGTTCGGTGTCGATCGACTCGGCCATGATCAGCGCCCGGGGAGTCGGTCGATCACCTGCTGGATGATCCACTCGTTGCCGTCGGGGTCGTCGAACGAGGCGTACGACGCGTAGCTGTCGTGCTCCTCGTTCGGCCCGTCGACGCGGTTCTGGCCGTCGGCCCAGTGGAAGACGCCGTCGGCGTCGTGCCAGATCGGGGTGATGTCGATCCCGCGGTCGGCGAGTTCCTGCCGGGCACCCGCGAGGTCGGGGGTGACCAGATGCAGCCCGTGTGCGCTGCCGGGACGAGCCGACGTCAGCTGTTCGCCGAAGATGATCGAGGCGCTCGATCCCGGTGGGGTGAACTGCACGACGCGCAGTCCGCGATCGGTGGCGAAGTCGGCGTCCTCGCGGAAACCGATTCTGGTGTAGAAATCCTTGGCGCGGTCGACGTCGGAGACGGGGAGGACGACGATTTCGAGGGCGAGTTCCATGGTGCTTGTTCCTGTTCTTGCGGGTGGGGGCGGTCAGCGGGCGCTGAAGGCGGAGGTGAACGACTTCTTGAGGCCGGGGGTGCCGAGGAGGGGCAGGAGCGCGGCGAGCACCCGGGGGCCGAAGGCGGCAGGGGTTCTGGTCAGCGTGACGTCGATGAGCGTGCCGCCGCTCGCGGGGGTGAAGCGGAAGTCCCAGCCGCCGCCGGCGCCGAACAGCTTGGAGTCGTGGGTGACCATCGTCGCGGAGCCCGCGGCGGTGTCCCACTCGTAGCGTCCGCGCTCCCAGGCGGCGTCGTTGCCTTCGGTGACCTCGGCCCAGTTCGCTCCGCGGTCGTGCACGTGGAAGTGCTCGGGCTCGATGCCCGACCAGGCATCGGTGCGAGCGGGGCTGAAGTCGGTGAGGACGGCCATGGCGGCCGTGGGGGAGAGCGGCGAGGACACCTGGAAACGGGTGACGGACATCGGGGGCCTTTCGGAGAGTAACCGTTTGGAATGGTTACACTCTGACAGTGCCCGAGTAACCTGTCAAGCTGGTTACCCCGATCCGCTCGATACCCGTTAGAGTGGTTACGTGATGCACGCCTTCCCCTGTGGGACTCTCGCTCTCGATTTCGTGGGCACGCTTCGCGCGCGCCGCGATCCGGAGCCGCGCGAGATGCTCGCCGACGGGCCCGCGCTCGACGCCTGGTTCGTCGAAGCGGGCGTCATCGGCGAGGCGCCCGCGGCCAGCCGGACGGAGTTGGAGCGCGCGATCGAGCTGCGCGAAGCCATCTACGACTGCGCTCTCGCACGACTGCAGGGGCACGGACTGCCGAGTGTGGCCGTCGGCGTGCTCAACCGCTGGGCCGGCTCCGCCCCCGTGCGGCTGATGCTCGACGACGCCTCCACCCGGCGAGAGGGATCGGCCGCGAACGGGCTCGCGACGGTGGCGCGCAACGCCGTCGAGCTCTTCGGTGGTGACGACGCCGCGCTGCTCCGCGAGTGCGGGCGGCCGGGCTGCACGCAGGTGTACGTCGACCGTTCGCGGGGCGGTCGCCGGGAATGGTGCTCGATGCGCACCTGTGGCAACCGCGTCAAGGTCGCGCAGTTCCGGGCTCGTCACCGCGACGCCCCCGCGAGCGCGTCCGCCTGAGCTTCACAGGGACGCTCGACGGAGTCGGCCCTGCTCGTCGATCCCGATCACCAGCTCGATGCCGAGACGTCTCAGGAAGTCGGCGTCGTGACTCACGACCAGGAGGGCGCCGCGGTAGCTTCCGAGCGCTTCGATGAGCTGATCCACGCTCGTGATGTCGAGATTGTTCGTCGGCTCGTCGAGGATGAGCAGCTGAGCCGGCGGTTCGACCAGGAGCAGCTGGGCCAGGCTGACACGGAAACGCTCACCGCCCGACAGGGTTCCGACGGGTCTGTCGGCGGCCGCGCCACGGATGAGGAGGCGCGCGAGCTGGTTGCGCACGGTATCCGGCGCGGAGGCGGGAGCGGCACGCTGAATGATCGTGAACGCGGACTGCGCATCGTCGAGTCCGTCGAGTCGCTGCGGGAGGTAGCCGACCCGGTCCGTCAGCAGGGACCCGGACGGGCGTCCCGCCGAGACGGGCTCACCGCGGAGAAGGCGTTCCAGCAGCGTCGACTTGCCGGCCCCGTTCGGCCCGACGAGCGCGACGCGCTCTGGTCCCTGGATGACGATCGTCGTCTCGCCGTCGGTGAGCTCGGCGATGCGGCGCGCACGCGGAACATCGGGGTCAGGCAGGGTGAGATGGATGTGCTCCTCGGCGCGAACGCGTGCGTCGGCCGCGTCGACGGCGGCCTGAGCGCTGCGCACCTTGTCGTCCAGGGTCGTCCGCATCGATCCGGCGGCGGCCTGCGCCTTGCTCGCCCTGTTGCCGGCCATGATCTTCGGGATGCCGCCGCTGGCCTGCGTCTTCTTGCCGGTGCGCTCACGCCTGGCGAGCTTCGTCTCCGCTTCGATGCGCTGCTTCTTCTCCACCTTCAACGCCTGCTGCGCGGTCCGTGCGGCCTGGCTCGCGGCCGCCTGCTCCAGCTCCAGGTGCGCGGTGAACTCGCTGTACGGGCCGCCGAAGACCGAGAGGTTCCCGGCGTGCAGCTCCGCGGTCGCGTCCATGTGCTCGAGCAGTTCCACATCGTGGCTCACCACGATGAGCGTTCCCGGCCACTGGTCGACGAGTTCGGCCAACCGCCCGCGGGTCCGACGGTCGAGGTTGTTCGTCGGCTCGTCGAGCAGGGTGATCGCCGTACGTCGCACACGCAGTCCTGAGATGGCGATCAACATCGCTTCGCCGCCGGACAGTTCTCCGACGCGTCGATCCAGCGCGGTGTCGGCGAATCCCAGCTGGCTCAGGGCCTCGTTCGCGCGCGGCTCGATGTCCCAGTCGTCGCCGATGGTGTCGAAATGGCGCACGTCGACGTCGCCGCCCTCGATGGCACGGATCGCAGCGAGGATGTCGTGCACCCCGAGGAGCTCGGCGATGGTCGCGTCGTGTCCCAGTGTCAGCATCTGCGGGAGATAGCCGACGTCGCCGGCGGTGTGGATGCGACCGCGCGACGGCGTCAGGTCGCCGGCGATGAGGCGGAGGAGGGTGGACTTTCCGGCGCCGTTCCTGCCGATGAGGCCGGTTCGGCCCGCCGTGAAGCTGCCGGTCACGTCGTCGAGCGCGAGCGTGCCGTCCGGCCACTCGAAGGAGACGTTCTGAAGGGTGATGACGGATGAGGTCGACATGAGGATCTCTCGTGTTCTGCCCGGTGCGGGCTGCTGACGGGTCAGCGGGGTCGGAAATGGGCGCGCTGAGGATTCAGCGGGATGCGGCCCCGTGCGACCGAAACGGCGCGCGACGCGGACGTTCGATGCCCATCCGTGCTCGCGAACGGAATGCGCGTCAGCGGCGGATGCGGTGGTCGACGACCGGGCGATGGCCCGGCTCGTCGCGGGACGGAAGGGGGCGCAGCGGGAAGTGGCCAGGTGGCCGGCGCCTACGCTCTGTCGACCTCGTCGATTTCCATGGCTCGATCCTAGCGTCGCCTCCTCGGCGACGCCGACCCGGGGCGACGTCGCCACACATACCTCTTGACACGCCCGCACGCCAGGCATAACGTACAACCAAATGGTTGCACGAACAGAACTGAGCGAAGCGGAGGTCGACCGTGTGTTCCACGCACTGGCGACGTCGACCCGGCGCGACATCCTGCGCCGGACGATCGAGCGGGAGCAGTCCGTCTCGACCCTCGCCGCCGAATACGAGATGTCGTTCGCGGCTGTCCAGAAGCACGTGGCCGTGCTCGAGGCCGCGAACCTCATCGTCAAGCGCGCCGAGGGACGCGAGCGGCTCGTCCGCGCGAACCCCGAGATGATCGCCCGCGCCAGGGCGCTCCTCGCCCGATACGAAGAGCTGTGGCGGTCGCGCATCGCCCGGCTCGACGACCTGCTGGCCGAGACGCCCGCCGGTCGCCCCGACAGCGACACCACCGACAACGCACGAGAGAACCCAGGAGACTGACATGCCCGTCACCGACGTCACCACCGATGCCGACGACCTCACGATGACCGTCACGGCCGACTTCGCCGCCCCCATCGAGCGGGTCTGGAACGCGTACAGCGATCCGCGCCAGCTCGAGCGCTTCTGGGGTCCTCCCGGCTGGCCCGCCACCTTCACCGCGTGGGACCACACGGTCGGCGGCCGCGCGGTCTACACGATGAACGGACCTCGCGGCGAGAAGTCGACGGGCGTCTGGGAGTTCCTCGCCATCGAGGAGCCGCACCGCTTCGAGGTGCTCGACTCCTTCGCCGACGAGCACGGAAAGCCCCTCGACGGCTTCCCCGCGCAGCGCATGAGCTTCACGTTCGATTCCACGCCCGAGGGCACCCGCATGGTCACCACGAGCCACTTCGACTCGGTCGACGCGCTCGAACAGGTCGTCGAGATGGGTCAGGTCGAGGGCATCACGATGGCGATGGGCCAGCTCGACGCCGTGCTGCAGGACCTCCGCGACTACGCGCAGGGCAAGGGCACCCGGGTGGAGCTGCTCGACGACACCCACGTGCGCATCACCCGGCTCGTCGAGGGTCCGCGCGAGCTGGTGTGGCGCGCGCACTTCGAGCCCGAGCTCATCCGCCAGTGGATGCTCGGCCCGGACGGGTGGGAGATGACCGAGTGCGTCGCGGCGACCGAGGTCGGTCAGTCGTACCGCAACTCCTGGGCGCCGGTCGGCGACACCGAGGGCGAGCCGTTCGGGTTCGAGGGTGAGGCGCTGCTGATCGACGCCCCGCGCCGCGCCGTCACCACCGAGCGCATGCAGGGCATGCCCACCGAGACCGTCAACGACCTGAGCCTCTACGAGGAGGACGGCGCCACGCTCGTCACGGTGCTCATCGAGTACCCCGACAAGGAGACACGCGACATGATCCTCGCCACCGGCATGGCCGACGGCATGGAGGCGTCGTTCGCCCGCCTGGAACGCGAACTGCTGGCGGTCTGACCGCCGCGTCGTCCACACCTCCTCGGAATCGGCCGGGTCCGTCGCGGATCCGGCCGATTCCGCGTCCCTGCTCGCCGTTTCCGGGGAGTTGTGGACCGCCCGCCGCGGAGGCGCGGCCGCGGACCGGGGTGGAGCGGGATAAAGTGGCGGCACGATGAGGATCACGCGCCGCACCCTGCTCCTCGGCGCCGGAGCCGGTGCCGTCTCGGTGCTTCTCGCCTCCTGCACGCCGGAGCCGAAGCCCACGCCGACGCCCACCCGCACGCGTGAGCCCGAGCCGCCGCCCGGCGTCCCGGCCCCTGCCGGCAGCATCCGCAGCACCTGGACCACCGACCCGTTCGCCCTGGGAGCTGCCAGCTTCACCCCCGTCGGAGTGCTCGCCGACGCCCGCGCCGCCCTCGGCCGCCCGGTCGACGACCGCCTCTTCTTCGCGGGCGAGGCCACCGACGAAGACGCCCCCGGCACTGTGCGCGGAGCCATCGCCTCGGGTGAGCGCGTGGTCGACGAGCTGATGGATGCCGCGGGATCGGGGGAGCGCGTCGCCGTGATCGGCGCGGGCCTCGCGGGAGCCACCGCCGCCGCCCTCCTCGCCGACCGGGGCCTGCAGGTGACCGTGTTCGAGGCGCGCGACCGCGTCGGCGGGCGCGTCTTCACCCGCAGCGACGACTCCTGGCCGGTGCCGGTGCAGCTCGGCGCCTGGCTGTTCGGCGAGGACGACGCCGAGGTGCTCGACCGGCTGCGCGCCGGCGACGTGGGAACCGTCGACCTCACCGGCTCGCTGTGGCGCACCCCCGACGGCGACATCGAACCGGTCGACCCCGTGCCCGTCACCACGGCCATCGCCGCCGCCCAGGCCGCCCCGGAAGACGTCTCGGTCACTGACGCGCTGACCGCCGCGGGCATCGACCCCGCGGATCCCTCGACCGCCGCCCTGCTCGACATCCTCGCCGCGCGCACGGGTGCCGCAGCCGACGAGCTCTCCAGCTGGTTCGCGCCGCCGCTGCCCACGGGCGACCCGGCCGCCACCCGCGACAGCCTCGTGCCGTTCGTGGAGCACGCGCTCGACGGAGTGCAGGTCGGCCTGAACTCCCCGGTTGCCCGCCTGGCCTACGACGACACCGGGGTGAGCGTGCGCCTCGGCACCGGGGAGGCGCTGTCGTTCGACCGGGTGGTGGTGACGGTGCCGCTCGGGGTGCTGCAGGACCGCAGCATCGAGTTCGACCCGCCGTTGCCCTTCGCCAACCGTGGCGCGATCTCGGCGCTCGGCATGGGGTCCATCGAGACCGTGTGGCTGCGGTGGGACGAGGCCTTCTGGGAGAACGACGAGGCCGTGTGGCACGCGGTCGGCACCGACGCGGTCATCCCCACCTGGATCAATCTGCGCCCCGTCACGGGCGAGAACGTGCTGGTGGGCATCGTCGGGGGTGCGGCCGCCGCGGAGTTCGCGGAGCTCAGCGACGACGACGCGTTCGACGCGGCGCTGGCGTCGCTGACCGTCTACGTCTGAGCCGACGCGCCGACCCGCTCGCGCGCATCGACCGCACCGGCCGGGCTGCCGCGGTCGTCGTCCGGGGGATCGTCGGGCCCGGGATCCGCGTCGGTGCGCAACCGCCGCGGCAACGGCATCCGGCTGATCAGCACCAGGGCGGTCGCGACGATGCTGAACGATGCCAGGGCCACCGCGCACGAGATCACGAACTCGGGCGGACCGCTCACCTGCCGCGGGTCGAGGAAGTAGTACGGATACCAGCCGATCAGCGGGCCACGGATGAGCGTCGCGACACCCCACAGCACCGGATACACGAGGGTGATCGGAACCACACGCCACGGCACGGCCCGATGCCCCGGAGCCAGCGCCCAGGCCGCGACCGTGACCGCCGGCAGGTAGAAGTGCAGCACCTGATCCGACCACGGCACGTCGATGCGGATGCCGCGCACGCCCGCCTGCCACACCAGGATCGCGAACACCAGGCCGGCCGTGATCGTCCACGTCAGCACGAGCGCCAGCGCCACCGTGAGCCACCGCGGGTCTCGCGCACGCCGCAGGGCGAGCACCCCCGCGATCGAGAGCAGCACCACGAACGCGAGGTTGGACTGGTTCGTCAGGTAGGCGAAGAAGTTCTGGCTCGCGATGGTGTGCGACGCCAGGCCCCAGGCCATGCGGTGGATGAGGGCGACGAGGCAGATGGCGGCTGCGCTCAGACGGAGCAGGCCGAAGACCGTACGGGTCCTCACCGCCGCGTCACCGTCCCCACCATCATCCGCCGAGTCTACGGAGTCCACCCGAGCGCTCGCCGCGCCGCGGGGGGCTGCGCCGTGCGCTCAGATCAGCCGACGCAGGGCCTCTTCGAGCGAGACGCCCTGGGCCTCGGCGCGGTCGCGGAGGCGCGCGTGCTCATCGGACGACAGCGGGATCCGCAGTTCGATCGGGTCGTCGTCGGGGCGGTCGAGGCCGTCGAGCAGGTCGGACGGCTCCGCCCACAGCGGTTCCGCGTACGACTCGGAGACGGGGGTGGCGGCGGGGCCGGAGGCGGTGGGCGCCCCGGTGATGCGGTCGGAACCCGCGGCCGGAGCGGAGGTCGCCGTCGCGACGGAGGTGGTCTTCGCGGCCGGGGCTGTCCTCTCGGGAGAGCTGGTGGTCGCGGCATGCGCGGCGACGGGGGCGGAGGCGGCGACCGCGGCACCGGCGTCGGTCGCGAGGGTGAAGCCCGGGCCCCGGCGCGGTTCCTGCCCCTGCTGGTACGCCTTCGCCGCCGCGTTCGCGCGCTCGTCCGCTGCCTCGTTCAAGGGGTGCCCCGCGTGGCCCTTGACCCACGAGAACTCCACGTCCCGTCCGCGGATCGCCTCGTCGATGCCCTCCAGCAGGTCGCGGTTGAGCACGGGGCCGCCGTCGGACTTGCGCCATCCGCGGCGCTTCCACCCCGGCATCCACTTCGTCACGGAGTCGATCACGTAGCGGCTGTCGCACTCGATCAGCAGCTTCTCGTCGGTGCCGGCGGTCGCGCGGAGGAGCTCGAGCACGGCCCGCAGCTCGCCCTGGTTGTTGGTGCCGTGCGGGGAACCACCGGCCGCCCAGTTGGCGTCGTCGATGTACCAGGCCCAGCCGTTCGGGCCGGGGTTGCCCAGGGCGGAGCCGTCTGCGGCGGCGGTGATGGTCATCCTTCCACCGTATCGGTGGGGGCCGACGCGGCCGCGCGAGAAGGCAGCGCGGTCAGTCCTCGGGGTCGCTGTTCTCGATCGTCGCGGCCTCGGGCGCGGGCGGTGCGACCGGGAACACGATCGAGCTCACGGAGGCCGGGGCGCCGAGGCCGAGCGTGAGGGGGTCCACCGCGGGGGCCGTGTCGAGGAGGTCGGCGTCGGAGCGTTCGAGCGGCTCGGACGGCAGAGCCCACTGCTGCTCTTCTTCTTCGGGTCGCTGCTGGAAGAGTCCCATGGAGTCCATCATGACCCCGGCCGCACGACCCGCGGTCGCATTCACACGGGATTGATCGCTTGCCCGCGGGCCGGGCTCAGGCGGGGTCGCGGGTCGAGGCGGCGCGCACGGCCTCGACGAGCGTCCGCCAGGGGCCCTCGAGCGCGGAGTCGGGCAGCTCGCGCTCCCGGCGCTCGGAGGGCGTGCGCGCGCGGATGCTCCACATGAAGCGGTCGGCCCCGGGTGACGCGTCGGCGTCCTGGTCCCACGGGCAGAGGTCGATGAGCGTGATCCACTCGTCCGCGTCGGACGGCTCCGCCTCCACACGCCACTGGCGACGGATGCCCGCGATGCCGCCCGATCGCACGACGGCGATCACGACGGGGGCGTCACTCGGAGGTGCCGGGTCCTCGCTCATGCTCATAGACTCCCACGGCGCTCCACGCCCGTCGAGCCGCGGCCGCCGTCTCCTCGTCGACCGCGACGGCCGCGGCCACCGTGGCGTCGGCGAACTCCGTGAACGTGGCCGTGCTCGACAGCCCGCCCGTGAGCGCCCGGTACCAGACGGTTCCCGCGCGCTCCCAGGCGTTGCCGCCGAGGTCGCGCGCGAACAGGGCGAACGCGCGGTTGGGGATGCCCGAGTTGATGTGCACGCCGCCGTTGTCCTCGGTCGTGCGGACGAAGCCGCTCATGTGGTCGGGCTGCGGGTCTTTGCCGAGCTCATCGTCGTCGTAGGCCGTGCCGGGGGCGATCATCGACCGCAGCGCCGCGCCCTGCACGGCCTCGGTGAAGATCTCGGCGCCGATGAGCCAGCTCGCCTGCGCCGCGGTCTGGCCCTGCGCGTACTGCTCGGTGAGCGCGCCGAAGACGTCGGCGATCGATTCGTTCAGGGCGCCGGGCTGGCCCTGGTACTCCAGGTTCGCGGTGTGCTGCACGACCCCGTGTGCGAGCTCGTGCCCGATCACGGTGAGCGAGCCGGTGAAGCCGCGGAACACCTCGCCGTCGCCGTCGCCGAACACCATGCGCTCGCCGTCCCAGAACGCGTTGTCGTAGTCGACGCCGTAGTGCACGGTCGCGTCGAGCGGCGCCCCCGCGTCGTCGAGCGAGTTGCGCTGGAAGGCGGCCAGCAGCATCTCGAACGTGGCGCCGAGGCCGTCGAAGGCCTCGTTCACGGCGGGGTCGTCGACCGGCGCGTCGTCTTCGCCGCGGACCACGGCGCCCGGCAGCTGCTGCGTGTTGCCGGCGTCGCTGATCGTGCGGTTCGGCGCGTCGGACAGCTGGGCGACGAGGTCGCCGTTCTCGTCGATCGAGAGGTCGATGCGTGCGCGGAACGGTGGACGACCGGCCGTGAGGGTCTGCCGGGCGGCGGCTGCCGCCCTGGGGAAGCGGCCGGACTCGGCGAGGCGCGCGAGCAGGTAGGAGGGGATGACGCCGTGCCGCGGGAGGGGTTCTGCGCTGCTCATGGTGCGACCCTACGCCCCGCCTCGGACGTTCGTCCGCTCGCTCGTCGCACCGGACGGGCCACAGGTCGGCTCCCTCACTCCCTGACTTGAGATTGAGAATCGTTCTCAATAGGGTGACAGAGTCATGAACCTCGCACTCCTCCGGCGGGCAGCCCTCGCCCCCTCCGCCCTCCTCGTCCTCCTCGCCGCCGCCGGGTGCGCCTCCCCGGTCGCGCCCGCTGCGACGGCGGATCCCGATGCGCACGGCATCGACTCGGGCGGCGCCGCGGAGGTCGCTGCGCCCGCCCTCGCCCTCGCCGTCGCGGACGAGCGGGGCGCCCTCACCCTCCTCGATCTCGACACCGAGGAGCGCGTCGTCCTCACTGACGCCGGGGCCGGGAGGGCCGCGGTGTCGGGCGATGGGCGCCTCGTGTTCCTCGCCCGCACCGACGGCGACGACGCGACCGTGGACGTGGTCGATACCGGGCGCTGGACCGTGCCGCACGGCGACCACACGCACTCGTTCCAGGGCGAGCCGCGGCAGCTCGGCTCGCTGGACGGCCACGGAGAGGTGCGGGTGAGCGGGGCCGGTCAGAGCACGGCGATCGGCTTCGGCGGCGCGGAGGTCGTCGTGCTCCCGCACGACGACCTCGCCGGCGGACTCGGCACCGCCCGGCTCGACCTGGCGCACGCAGGCCCGGTCCTCCCGTTCGCCGACCGGCTCCTCGTGCCCACCGCCTCCGGCACCATCCGGATCGTCGACGGCGAGGGCGCCCCTGCCGCCGCGGCCGAGATACCGTGCGGCGCGGTCTCCGACGCCGACCTCACCCGCGTCGGCGCGGTCTTCGCGTGCGCGGAAGGGGCGGTGCTCTTCACCCGGCAGGTGGGCGGAGAGATCGTCGGCGAGGCGATCCCGTATCCGGCCGGAGCCCCCGCGGCGACGCGGCTCGACGGTCGCGCCGACCGGCCGGACCTCGCCGGCGTCGCCGGTGACGAGGGTGCATGGCTGCTCGACGTGCGTCAGCGCACCTGGACGCTAATCCCCTCCGACGTCCCGCTCATCCGTGCCGTCGCCCTCGGAGACGACGCCGGTCGCACGGTCGCGGTCGACGCGGAGGGACGGCTCCGCGTGCTGGCGCCGGACGGATCCGTGCTGGCCCGCACCGAGCCCCTGCTCGCGGCGACCATCGCAGACCCGGCGCTGCGAGACCGCGTGGAGCTGCGGGTGTCCGCACGACGCGTCTACGTCGCCGATCCCGCCGCGGGAACGGTCTACGAGATCGACAACGGCGACGCGCGCATCACCCGTACCTTCAGCGACCTCGAGGCCGTGTTCCTCCAGCTCGTCGGCTGATCCAGAGTCCTCGGCGCCCCGCGCCGCCGCGCATCCGCGCACCCTGAGAAGAAAGAGAGACGAACCCATGTCCCGACCCCGCAGACGCCTCGCGCTGGGCGCCCTCGGCGCGATCGCCGCCGTGGCCCTCACCGGATGCGCCGGAGCCTCCCCCGCGTCCGAGAACACCACCGGTGCCGCGCCGGAGCAGCACGACCATCACGAGGCGGAGACCCGCGTCGCCCTCACCTACGACGGTGGCGTGGTCGTGCTCGACGGCGACACCCTCGAGACCGTCGGCGAGGCCGAGCTCGACGGATTCCTGCGCGTGAACGGCGCGGGCGACCACGACGGCCATGTGTTCGTCACGGCCGAGGACGGCTTCCACGTGCTCGACACCGGTCTCGCCTCCGGAGCCGTCGAGTTCACCGGGGAGGTGTTCGAGGCGGTGGCCGCCGGACACGCGACCCCGCACGCCGGCCGCACCGCGCTGTTCGACGACGGCACCGGAGAGGTGCGCGTGTTCGACACCGACGCGGTCGGCACGGGCACCCTGCCGGAGTTCGACACCATCGCGTCGGAGGCGGCGCACCACGGGGTGGCCATCGAGCTGTCCGACGGCACCGTCCTGTCCACGATCGGCACGGCGGAGGCCCGGAGCGGCGTGCGGCACCTGGCGGCGGACGGCACCGAGCTCGCGCGCGACGAGCGGTGCCCGAGCGTGCACGGGGAGGGCGCGCTGAAGGGGGAGGTCGTGATGTTCGGCTGCGAGGACGGTGTGCTGCTCTTCGCGGACGGCGCCTTCACCAAGCTCGACGCCCCGGACGAGTTCGGGCGCACCGGCAACGCCTACGTGACCGACACCAGCGCCGTCGCGGTCGGCGATTACAAGACGGATCCCGACCAGGAGGGCTACTTCCTGTCGCAGCTGGTGCTGGTCGACACCGCGGCCGCGAGCCTCTCGGTGGTCGATGCCCCGGCCGAGTACACGTGGCGCGGTGTGGGTCGCAGCGCCCACGACGACATCGTGGTGCTGGGCGCCGACGGCAGCCTCACCGTGCTCGACGAGTCCGGTGCGGTGCAGGACTCCTGGTCGGTCATCGACGCGTGGGAGAGCCCGGCCGAGTGGCAGGACCCGCACCCGGGCCTGCGGGTGGTGGGCGACATCGCCTATGTGACCGAGCCGGCGAAGAAGCGCATCGTCGCGGTCGACCTGCACACGGGCGAGGTGGCGGCCGAGGCCACGCTCGACGTGATCCCGAACGAGTTCGTGGTGGTGGGTGCCGCCGGGCACTGAGCGCCACGGGGCAGGAGGGGCGGATCCGGGTGGGGTCCGCCCCTTCGTCGTGCGGCGATGGCTCACCCTTGACAGGATTGCGTTCTGTATACAGAATACTGGAGAGCCCCGCGGGGTGATCCGACCCGAACTTCAACGATGAAAGAGGTAGCGAGATGGCACGTGCTGCGACACGGTATCTGGCCCTGGGCGCCGCCGGAGCGCTCGCACTCGGACTCGCCGCGTGCAGCGGTGGCGGCGGGGGCGGCAGCGTCGACGCCGACGGCAAGGCCACCGTCGTGTGGTCCACCTGGGGCACTCCGGAGGAGCTCACCCGCTACGAGGAGTTCAACAAGGACTTCATGGAGCGCCACCCCGACATCACCGTCAAGCTGCAGCCCGTGGCCGGCTACGGCGACTACCACTCCAAGCTGCTCGCCCAGCTGACCAGCAACACCGCGCCCGATGTGTTCTACGTGGGCGACGACATGATCGGGCAGTTCGTCGACTCGAACCGGCTCATGCCGCTGCGCGAGCTGATGGACTCGAAGGACAGCAAGACCGCCTACGACGACTTCTTCCCCGGCCTGTTCGGTGCGGCCGAGAAGGACGACGAGGTCTACGCGGCGCCCAACGACTCCAACCCCGACGTGTTCTGGTACGACAAGCAGGCGCTCGCCGCGGCCGGCATCACCGAAGACCCCGCGACCCTGGCCGAGAACGGCGAGTGGACCACCGACAAGTTCCTCGAGATGAACGCGGCCCTGCACGACGCGGGGCTCACCGGCACCATGTACTGGAACTACTGGGCCACCCACTGGAGTTGGCTGTCGTCGCAGGGCCTCGACGCCCCGTACGACGACAAGGGGACGTTCGTCGCCAACGAGGACGCCGACACGGTCGAGGCCATGCAGCAGTTCGGCGACCTCTTCCAGGACGGCACCTTCGTGGTCGCCGACACCCTCCCCGACGGCGCCGGTGCCGACAGCGTGTTCGTGACGCACAAGGCCGGGTTCTTCGTGCAGGGCCGCTACACGATCGGCACCGTGAGCGCGGCGGGCGAGCAGGACGGCTACGACATCGTGCGCTGGCCCACCCCCGACGGTGCGGAAGCGCCGACCGGCGTCGCCACGTCGTTCCTCGCGATCAACGGCAAGACCAAGGTGAAGGACGCCGCGTTCACGTTCTGGACCGAGTTCCTCTCTGCCGAGGGACAGACCTTCCGCCTCGAGGGCGGCGGCAACGCGGTCCCGTCCATCAAGGGCGCCGACGAGGTCGTGCTGGAGGGTAACTACCCCGCGCACGCGCAGACCTTCCTCGACATGCGCGACATCGGCTTCGAGGACTACCCCGCCGAGGCGCGCATCCCCGGGCTGCCCGTCGCCATCGCGGAGGAGTTCCAGAAGCTCTACGAGGGCAAGGTCGACGCGCAGACCACGCTCGACACGATCGCCGACGTGGTCGCGGAACGGTCGGAGAAGTAGACCGGTGACCACTCTCACCGAGAACGGACGGATGCCGCAGGCCGAGCCTGCGGCATCCGCCCCGCCCCTGCGCCCCGAGGCCGCGTGGCGTCGCCGCGACCGCCGCTGGGGCTACGTGTTCGTCGCCCCGCAGCTGCTCGGCATGGCCCTGTTCGTCATCCTGCCGTTCGGGGCCAGCCTGGTGCTGGCCTTCGCGGAGTGGGACGGGCTGAGCGACCTGGAGTGGGTGGGCTTCGCGAACTTCGCCGAGCAGCTCACCGACCCGCTCCTCGGCCGCGCCATCCTCAACACCCTGCTGATCGCGGTCATCACCGTGCCGATCGGCCTCACGCTCGCCGTGATCGTCGCGGTCGCGCTCGAACGGCTCAAGACCCGCACGCTCTACCTCATCCTGTTCTTCGCGCCCGTCGTGACGTCGACGGTCGCGGTCGCCATGATCTGGCAGCAGATGTTCCGCGCGGACGGCCTGCTGTCCACCACCATCGCCAACGTGTTCGGCATCACCCCGCCCGACTGGCTGCAGGACCCCAAGCTCGCGCTCCTCGCGGTCTGCATCGTCACGATCTGGTCGTCGATGGGCTTGAACGTGGTGATCTTCCTCGCCGGGCTCCAGAACATCTCGCCCTCGGTCATCGAGGCCGCCCGCATCGACGGCGCCGGCGCCTGGCGACTGTTCACCGGCATCCGCCTGCCGCTGCTCTCCCCGATCGTGTTCTTCTCGTCGGTGATCGCGTTCATCTCGTCGCTGCAGACGTTCGACACGGTGTACGTGCTCGTCTCCGGCGGCGGCCCGGACAACGCCACCCGCACGATCGTCTACCACATCTTCGATCTGGGCTTCGGGCGGTTCGAGTTCGGTCCGTCGAGCGCCGCGAGCGTGATCCTGCTCGTGCTGACCCTCGTCATCACCGCGATCCAGTTCGGCGCGCAGAAGAAGTTCGTCCACTACGAGGATGACCCGGCATGACCCTCCAGACGCCCTCGCTCATCGAGCCGGCCGCCCCCGCGACCGACTCGACCGTCGCCCTCACGGCCCCCGGCTACCGTCGCCGCGGTCTCGGAGGGCCCGGCGCCGACCGCGCCCGCCGTCGCCTCGGAGCCACCGCGCTCCACGTGGTGCTCACGATCGCCGGCATCTCGATGGTGTTCCCGTTCGTGTGGATGCTGCTGACGTCGTTCAAGACGCTGCCGCAGCTGCTGAAGAACCCGCTCGAGTTCCTCCCCAACCCGTGGACGGTGGAGAACTACGCCGACGCCTGGAACGCGGTGCCGTTCGGGCAGGCGTATCTGAACAGCGCCTACATCGCGGTGCTGGTCGTGGTGGGCACGCTGCTGACCGCATCGATGGCGGGCTACGCGTTCGCGCGTATCCGCTTCCGCGGCAGCAAGGTGCTGTTCATCGTGTTCCTGGCGACACAGATGATCCCCGCGCAGGTCACGCTCATCCCCTTCTACCTGCTGATGTCGCAGATCGGGTGGGTGGACTCGCACCTGGCGCTGATCGTGCCCGGCATGATCGCGAACCCGTTCGCGGTGTTCCTGATGCGGCAGTTCGTGCTCGCCCTGCCGCGCGAGCTGGAGGAAGCGGCGCTGGTCGACGGCGCGGGCCGGTGGCGCATCTTCTGGAGCATCGTGCTGCCCAACCTCAAGCCGGGACTCGCCGCGCTCAGCATCATCACGGCGCTCGGCGTGTGGAACGCGTTCCTGTTCCCGCTCGTGCTGCTCAACACCCCCGACCTGTTCACGGTGCCGCTGCTGCTCACCTCGTTCCAGGGGCAGTTCGGCTCGATCAACTACGGGCTGGTCATGGCGGCCTCGGCCATCGCGACCGTGCCGATGCTGATCGTGTTCGTGATCGGGCAGCGGAAGATCCTCAACAGCATGGCCGCGTCGGGCCTGGGCGGGCGATGATGGCCGACGACCTCGACCTCGCCGGGCTCGCCGGCCGGCACCTCGACCTGATCACCGCGCCGTTCACGCTGCCCCGGTCGCGGGTGCTCGTGTTCGGCGAGGTCGACGGCGTGCGCGTGCACACCTCGGAGTACGAGCGGCGGCTGTCGGAGTGCCGCGTGCTCGACCTCGTGGAGGTGCTCGACGCGGACGGCGCCGTGCTGCCGGTGGCCGACGTGCGACCCGAGAGGATCGCGTTCGGGGCCCCTCGTCTCGCTGCGCCCGCTCAGGAACCGGGGGCGGGTGCGGAGACGCAGCGTGCCACGCTCACCTTCGCCGACCCGGCGACGCTGAGCATCGGCGGCGACCCCGGCCTGCGCGTGCGGCTCACGCGCCCGGACGGCCGGAGCGAGGAGCACGCGCTCGGAGAGGGACTGCGCCTCCGCGTCGCTCCCGACCGCTCGGTCACGGTCGAGTCCGGCGATCACCGGGCCGCCCTCGCCGCCACGGCCCACGTCTGGGACGACTGGTTCGCCCGGTGTCCGCGCGTGCGCGACGACCTGCAGGAGATGACCGCCTTCTGCTGGTGGGTGCTCGGCGCGAACATCGTCGAGCTGCCCTCCCTCGGCGACGCCAGAGCGATCGTGCCGTCGAAGATCGGCTACGTGGGACTGTGGCAGTGGGACGCGTACTTCATCGCCGTCGGCCTCCGCCACGGCGACCCTGCGCTCGCGCGCGAGCAGCTCGACATCGCGTTCCGGTTCCCGCAGCCCGACGGACAGCTCCCCGACGTCGTGCACGAGGAGGGCGTGCTCGCCACGAGCGACGACCTGCCCGAGAGCGACCGCGCGAACCTGCGCCGTGCGGGCTCGCAGATCGCCGACCCCACGGCGCCCGTGCCGCTGACCAAGCCGCCGCTCGCCGCATGGGCCCTGCGCGCGGTGCTGGAGGTGGAAGACGCCCCGGACTGGGCACGGCGCCAGCTCGCCACGGTCGTGCGCTCGCAGGACTGGTGGTTCGCGGGCAGCGACCTCGACCACGACGGCATGCCCGAGTACGGACACCCCTATTCCTCGGGTCTCGACGACAGCCCGATCTTCGACGGCCCGCTTCCCACGGCCGCCCCCGACCTGGGCGCCTATCTCGTGCGGCAGGACCGCGAGCTCGCCGACCTGCTCTCCCGATACGAGCCCGGCGCCGACGCGAGCCGGTTCCGCGAGCGCGCCGAGGCGACGCAGGAGCTGCTGCTGCGCATGTGGGACCCCGAGCGCGGACGCTTCCTCGCGTTCGGCGGCGGCGAGACGCTCACGAGCGACACCGTCGTGGGCCTGATGCCGCTGCTCACCGGAACCCTGCCGGAGCAGATCGCCGGTGCGCTGCGTGCCGCGGTGGACGACCCGGAGCGGTTCGCGCTGCCGTGGGGCCTGCCGACGGTCGCCGCGTCCGACCCCGACTTCTCGGAGGAGCGGATGTGGCGCGGCCCGGTGTGGGTCAACACGGCCGCTCTCGTGGCGGAGGGCCTGGAGGCGTCCGGCTTCGCCGAGCGCGCACAGCAGCTGCGGGAGCAGACCGTGGCGCTCGTGATCCACGGCGGCGGCCCGCACGAGTACTTCCACCCGCGCACGGGTCAGAAGGCACGCACGGCCACGACCGCGTTCGGCTGGTCGGCGGCGCTGTTCATCGACCTCGCCGTGACGCTGTCGCGGTGAGCCGTGACCGGGTCAGGCGGTGAAGTAGCTGCTGGTGGCGTTGTCGAGGATGCGCTGCATGCCGTTCGTCCAGTTCAGCTTGAGGGCCTGGACGGCGGCGGGCACGTCGCCCGCCGCGAGGTGCCGGGCGATCTCGGCGTGCTCGGCGGCGACGCGCTCGACCTTCACGTCCTCCGGCACGAGCAGCGACTCGTAGCGGTGGAACGAGCTGCGCACGCTGTCGATCACCGCGAGGAGCCGGGTGTTGGGGCACGCCGAGAGCATCAGGCTGTGCCACTCGTCGTCCTTCGTGATGACGAGCTGGTGCTCCACGAGCTCGTCGGCGAAGGCGTCGGCCATCTCCTTGAGCCGGGCGCCGATCGTCCGCAGCTCGTCGGGCGGGCTCAGCTCGAGCGCGAGGCTCTCGAGGGCGGCCATGACGGGGGCGAGGTCGCGGAACTCCGATGCGCTGAGCGGCACGAACCGGAAGCCCTTGCCGTTCTCGCTCTCGATCTGCCCCTCGGACTCGAGGGCGATGAGGGCTTCGCGCAGCGGTGTGCGGCTGACTCCGAGCTCGGTCGCGAGCTGCACCTCGTTGATGCCCTCGCCCGGCTGCACGAGTCCGGCGCGCATACGGGTCAGCAGCTCCTCGCGCACCTGCGAGCGCAGGTTCTTGCGTTCGATCGCCATGACCTTCCCCTTCTGCCGCCTGCCCGTCAGCCTATGGGTTGACGCCCGGCCGGACGGCGACCTAGTGTGTTGTATACAGAATACAGCGGGACGTCGGAATGCGCCAGAGCGCCGACACGGCGGCCCGTGACTCAGAGAGGAGCCTCCGTGTCCGGACCCCGCGCCGACCAGCCGCTCCGCCGCGTGCGCCTGGATGCGCTCGCGTTCGGCGGCGACTACAACCCCGACCAGTGGTCGGAGGAGACCTGGCACGAGGACATCCGCCTGATGCGCGAAGCGGGCGTGAACATGGTGAGCCTCCCGATCTTCAGCTGGCCGCAGCTCGAGCCCGAGCCCGGCGTGTACGACTGGGCGTGGCTCGACCGCATCATCGACCTGCTGTGGGACGCGGGCATCGCGATCGACCTCGCCACCGCGACCGCCACCCCGCCCTCGTGGCTGCTGCGTGCCCACCCGGAGATGGCGCCGTGGGACGCCGACGGACACCGCCTCGAGTTCGGGTCCCGCCAGACCTACTGCCCCTCGTCGCCCATCTGGCGCGAGAACGTCGCCCGCATGGCCCGTGCCATGGCCGAACGCTACGGCGAGCACCCCGGCCTGGCGATGTGGCACATCTCCAACGAATACGGCGACCACACCTCGCGGTGCTGGTGCCCCGAGTCGGCCCGCCACTTCCGGCGCTGGCTGCAGGAGCGCTACGGAGACCTCGACGGCCTCAACGAGGCGTGGGGCGTGAACGTGTGGGGCCAGCGCTACACGTCGTGGGAGCACATCGAGACCCCCAAGCGCGCGCCGGGACCGGTGAACCCCACCAAGCTGCTCGACTTCGAACGGTTCTCCTCCGACGCGCTGCTGGAGCTGTTCCAGATCGAGATCGACGTGCTGCGCGAGGTCACCCCCGACATCGCCGTGACCACGAACTTCATGAGCATGTTCCGCGACCTCGACTACTGGGACTTCGCCGCGGTGGAAGACGTCGTGACCGACGACGCCTACCCCGACCCCGCCGACCCCACCTCGCACGTGGGTGCGGCCCTCAACTACGGCCTCATGCGGGCGCTCAAGGACGGGCAGCCGTGGCTGCTGCTGGAGTCGTCGGCGAGCGCCACCAGCTGGCGCGACGTGAACGTGCCCAAGGCTCCCGGCAAGATCCGCGTGGAGAGCCTGCAGGCCGTGGCCCACGGCTCCGACGCCGTGATGTTCTTCCAGTGGCGGCAGGCCAAGTACGGCCAGGAGAAGTTCCACTCCTCGATGCTCGGCCACCGCGGCGAGAGGTCGCGCAGCTTCCGCGAGACCAAGGCCCTCGGCCTCGAACTGCAGAAGCTGGAGGCCGTGCGCGGCACCCGGGTGCGCTCCCGCGTCGGCCTCGTCGTCGACTGGGACTCCTGGTGGGGATCGAGCGCCGCGGAGTCGCTCCCCTCGCAGCGGCTGCAGTGGGCGCAGCAGGCCCGCGCCTGGCACCGGGCCCTGTACGCCCTCGGCCAGCCCGTCGACGCGGTGCGTGCCGCCGGTCCGTTCGACCGCTACGACGTGGTCGTGGTGCCGAACCTGTACATCGCGGAGCAGGAGCACGCCGACGCGCTCGCGGCCTTCGTGGAGCGCGGCGGCCACCTCGTCGTCGGGCCCTTCTCCGGGGTGGTCGACGCGACCGAGAAGGTGCACGACGGTGGCGCGCCCGGCCCGCTGCGGACGCTGCTCGGCATCGAGGTGGACGAGCAGTGGCCGCTCGCGGACGGTGAGACGGAGCAGATCGCCTACGCGGGCGAGACCCTGACCGTCCCGAGCTGGAGCGAGTGGATCGAGGCCGACGACGACGTCGAGGTCCGGGGCACGTACGCGAGCGGAGAGCTCGCGGGGCTCCCCGCCGTGACCCGCCGCCCGGTCGGCCGCGGCTCCGCCTGGTACGTCAGCGCCATGATCGACCACGACGGCATGCTGCCGCTGTTCCGTGACGTGCTGCGCACCGCGGGTCTTCCGGCGCGCGACCACGTCGACCTCGACGTGGAGGTCGTCACCCGCGCGGACGACACCACCGACTACACCTTCTACCTCAACCACGGACGCGCGCCCGTCGCCGTCGAGCTGCCCGGCCCCGGGGTCGACCTGCTCACCGGCGCCCGGCACAGCGACCGGCTCGACCTCGACCGCTACGGCGTCGCCGTGCTCGCCTCGCCCCGCGCCGACACCATCCCGACCGCCACCCCCATCCCCGTGAAGGAGGACGCATGACCGCCCCGTTCGTGCATCCGTACATCCCCAACACCGCACCCGAGTCGCGCGCCGCGATGCTCGCGGCCGTCGGCGCCGAGACCGTCGACGAGTTCTACGCCGACGTGCCGGAGGCGCTGCGGCTCGGCCGCCCGCTCGACCTGCCGGCGCCGTTCGTCGCCGAGCAGGACCTCGCGCGGCACGTGCGGGGGCTCCTGGCGAAGAACCGCTCCACGCAGGAGCGCCTGAGCTTCCTCGGCGCGGGCACCTACAACCACTACGTGCCCGCGGTCGTGGACGAGGTGATCGGCCGCAGCGAGTTCCTGACCGCCTACGCCGGAGAGCCGTACGAGGACCACGGCCGCTTCCAGGCGCTGTTCCAGTACCAGTCGCTCATGGCGGAGCTGCTGGAGATGGACGTCGTGAACGTGCCGACCTACGACGGCTACCAGGCCACCGCGACCGGGCTCGCCATGGCCGGACGCCTCACGGGACGCCCGCGCGTGCTGGTCGCCAGCGACGTGCTGCCCGCGAAGACCTCGAAGGTGCACGACTACATCCGGGCGCACCTGACCCTCGACCACCTCCCCACCGTGAACGGTACCGCCGACGTGGCCGCCGTCCGCGCGGCCCTCGGCGACGACGTGGCCGCGGTCTGGGTCGAGACGCCCAGCGCCACGGGCGCGGTCGAGGCCGCGCTCCGCGAGATCGCCGACGCCGCGCACGCTGCGGGCGCCGTGCTCGTGGTGGGCACCGACCCCATCGGCTACGGCGTGCTCGCGCCGCCCGCGCTCGCCGGTGCCGACATCGTCACGGGCGACATCCAGTCGCTCGGCCTGCACCAGTGGTTCGGCGGAGCCCACGGCGGCTTCATCGCGGTGCACGACGACCCCCGGTTCGTGATGGAGATGCCGTCGCGCCTGTTCGGTCTCGCCACCACCGACGTGCCCGGAGAGTACGGGTTCGGCGACGTCGCCTACGACCGCACCTCGTTCGCGCACCGCGAGGAGGGGAAGGAGTGGGTCGGCACGGCCGCCGCGCTCTGGGGCATCGCCGCCGGGGTGTACCTGTCGCTGATGGGACCCGCCGGGATGGCCGAGCTGGGGGAGGTGCTGCTCGCCCGCACCCGCTACGCGCAGCAGTCCCTGTCCGCGCTGCCCGGGGTCACGCTCGACGACGACGCCGTGCACCTGCGTGAGTTCACCGTCACGCTGCCCGTGCCGGCCGCCGAGGTCGTGTCCGCCCTCCGCGCCCAGGGCATCGAGCCCGGCGTGGTCGTGGACGAGCACCGCCTTCTCGTCTGCGTGACCGAGCTCACGTCCCAGTCCGACATCGACCGTCTCGCGTCCGCGCTCGCCGCGGTCGTCGCCCCCGAGCTCGCAGAGGAGCAGAACCGATGAGCCTCCCCGTCGCCCCCAAGCCGGCACTCCGCCGCTTCCAGCAGGCCCGATGGGACGAGCCGATCGTCTTCGAGCTCTCCACCCCGGGCGAGCGCGGCGTGCTCGTCTCGGCCGTGGAGCCCGAGGTGCGCAGCGCCGTGGGCGACGTGGTCGCCGACCTGCCGCCCGCCCTGCGCCGCCCCGCCGCTCCCGCGCTGCCCGAGATGGGGCAGATGCGCGTGCTCAAGCACTACCTGCGCCTGTCGCAGGAGAACCTCGGCGCCGACTTCAACGTCGACATCGGTCAGGGCACCTGCACCATGAAGTACGCGCCCAAGATCAACGACCAGCTCGCCGGCACCCCGCAGCTGACCGCGATGCACCCGCACCAGGACCCGGCCGACGCGCAGGGCGTGCTGGAGATCGTGTGGCGGCTGGAGCGGATGCTCGCCGAGATCTCCGGCATGGACGAGGTCTCGCTGCACACGCAGGGCGGCTCCGCGGCGATCTGGTCGAACATCGCGATGATCCGCGCCTACCACGAGGCGAACGGCGAGGCGGAGCAGCGCCGGGAGGTCATCACCACGATCTTCAGCCACCCCTCGAACGCGGCAGCCGCGAAGGCCGCCGGCTACGAGGTCATCACGGTGTATCCCGACGCCGACGGCTACCCGTCGCTCGACGCGCTCAAGGCGGCGCTGTCCCCGCGCACGGCGGCCATCATGGTCACGAACCCCGAGGACACGGGCATCTACAACCCCGCGATCCGCGAGTGGGTCGACGCCGCGCACGCCGTGGGCGCCCTCGCCTCGTACGACCAGGCGAACGCGAACGGCATCCTCGGCATCACCCGGGCTCGCGACGCCGGGTTCGACGTGTGCCACTTCAACCTGCACAAGACGTTCGGCACCCCGCACGGCTGCGGCGGCCCGGGATCGGGCGCCAACGCCGTGAGCGCGGCCCTCGCCCCGTTCCTCCCGGGCCCCCGCGTGGTGCGCGAGGACGACGGGACGTTCGCGGTCGCCGAGGCGGGCGAGCGGTCCATCGGCGCGGTCGGGCCGTTCTTCGGCGTGATCCCCGCGCTCGTGAAGGCCTACTCGTGGATCATGGCGCTCGGCGCGGACGGGCTGCTCGCCGCCGCCGAGACCGCGGTGCTCAACAACAACTACCTGATGGCGAAGGTGCTCGCGATCCCCGGGGCCTCGGCGCCGTACGCGGCCGGCCGCCGCCGCATCGAGCAGGTGCGGTACTCGTGGGAGGAGCTCTACCGGGAGACCGGTGTGTCGTCGGAGGAGATCGGCGTGCGCATGACCGACTTCGGCATGCACTACTGGACGAGCCACCACCCCTACGTGGTGCCGCAGCCGTTCACGCTCGAGCCCACCGAGTCGTACTCCATGAGCGAGCTCGACGAGTACGCCGCGACGCTGGCCGAGGTCGCGCGCGAGGCCAGGGAGAACCCCGAGGTCGTGCGCACCGCCCCGCACAACCAGACCGTGCACCACACGCACCACGACGACCTCGACGACCCGGAGCGCTGGGCCGTCACGTGGCGCGCGTACCGCCGCAAGTACTTCGCCGCGGAGGCCGCCGCGTCGTGATCGGTCTCGTCGTCAACCCCGTCGCCGGCGTCGGCGGACCCGCGGGTCTCGCGGGCTCCGACGGCCCGGAGGTGCAGCGCCTCGCCGTCGAGCGCGGAGCGCGCTCGCGTGTGCAGGAGCGCGCGGCCTCGGCGTTGACGACCCTGGCCGCGCGGCACCCGGGGCTCGAGGTGGCCACGGCCGCAGGAGTCCTGGGTGCCGACGCGGTGCGCGCCGCCGGGCTCCGGCCCCGCGTGCTCTCCACCCCCGCGGAGGCTGTCCGGACCGAGGCCGCCGACACGTCCCGGGCGGTCGCGGCCCTCGCGGCGGACGGGGTCGAGCTGATCCTCGTCGTCGGGGGTGACGGCACACTGCGCGATGCGGTCGCGGCGCTCGACCTCGCTGCGGCGCTCACAACTCCGGAGAAAACTGACGGTCGCGCGACCGTGGCTCCCGCTCCCGGCCGGACCTCGACCGAACTCCGCAGTCGCGCGGGCACCCCGGCCGTGCTCGGGGTGCCCGCGGGCGTGAAGATGTACTCGCCCGTGTTCGCGGTGAGCCCGCGCGCGGCCGGAGCCCTCGCGGCCGACTGGATCGACCACGGAGGGCTCCCGACGGCGGAGCGCGAGGTGCTCGACATCGACGAGGCCGCGATGCGCCGGGCCAGGGTCGAGCCGACGCTGTACGGACTCGTGCGGGTGCCCGTGCACGCCGGTCGCACGCAGGCGCGCAAGGCCCCGACCCCCGCGACCGAGGCCGCCGCCGTCGAGGCCGCAGCGCGCGGCGCGGTCGCCCGGATGCAGCCCGGCGTGCGCTACCTGCTCGGCCCCGGCGGCACCACGGCCGAGATCGCGCGGCAGCTCGGCCTCGACGGCACGCCCCTCGGGGTCGACGTCGTGCTCGACGGGCGGCTCCTCGTCCGCGGCGCGAGCGAACGGCAGCTGCGGGACGAACTCGCGCTCGGCGCCGCGCAGGCCGTGGTGACCGTGATCGGCGGACAGGGGTTCCTGCTCGGCCGAGGCAACCAGCAGCTCTCCGCGGCCGTGCTCCGTGCGCTCGGCGACGACCCCCTGCTGGTCGTCGCGCCCGAGCAGAAGCTCGTCGACCTGCACGGCCGGCCCCTGCTCGTCGACACGGGCGATCCCGTGCTCGACGCCCGGCTCGCCGGGCACATCCGCGTCGTCACCGGCGTCGGCACGAGCAGTCTCTACCCTGTGACCGCACCCGAACTCTCCCCCGTCTGACCCCCGAAAGGACCCCCCATGCGACTCCAGAACAAGAAGGCCATCGTCACCGGCGGCGCGGGCGGCATCGGCCGTGCCACCTGCCTCGCGCTCGCGGCGGAGGGTGCCGCCGTCGCCGTGGTCGACCTGAACGCCGAGGCGGCCGAGGCCGTGGCCGCCGAGATCCGCGATGCCGGTGGCACGGCGGTCGCGGTCGCCGCCGACGTGTCCCGCGAGCCCGACATCGAGCGGGTCGTCGCGACCGCCGTGCAGGAGTTCGGCGGGGTCGACGTGGTGTTCAACAACGCCGGCATCATCCGCCGCCAGACCGCGGTCGAGATCGAGGTCGACGAGTGGGACCTTGTGTTCGGCGTGAACGTGCGCGCCATCTTCCTCATGTGCAAGCACGTCGTGCCGATCATGGAGGCCGCGGGCGGTGGCTCGATCGTCAACACCGGTTCGGGCTGGGGTCTGAAGGGCGGCGGCCGCGCCCTGTCGTACTGCGCGTCCAAGGGCGCCGTGGTGAACATGACCCGTGCGCTCGCGATCGACCACGGGCCCGCCGGCATCCGCGTGAACTCGGTCAACCCGGGCGACGTGAACACGGGCATGCTGCGGGACGAGGCGCGCCAGCTCGCGCAGGACGCGGACTCCTTCCTGGCCGAGGCCGCCGACCGCCCGCTGCGCCGCATGGGCGAGCCAGAGGAGGTCGCGCAGGCCGTGGTGTGGCTCGCGAGCGACGACTCCTCCTACGTCACGGGCGCAGCCCTCGTGGTCGACGGCGGCGGCATCGCCTGAGCGCCGGGAGGGCGTCGGAGGCGCGGGGTCGGCACCCAGGCGACTCGCGTAAAATCGGCACAATGACCGATGCCCCCGACGCCACCCCCGACCTGGGCCCCGGCATCGACCCCGACGACCTCGCCACGACGCTGCGGGTGCTCCGCGAGCTGCACACGATCGACAACGAGCACCCCGACTTCATCGCCGTGCGCCAGGCGACCGCCGCGATGTTCAAAGACGTCAAGCGCGTGCGCCGCAAGCAGATCCGCGATGCGATCGCCGAGGCCGACAAGGCCGTGGTCGCCCGCACCGCCACGGGCGCTCCCGACCGCATCGACGACGAGACCCGCGGCAACGACCTCGCGTCGAGCGTGGTCGACGCCCCGATCGCGGGGGAGCTGCTCAAGCCGCGCAACTGCTACATCTGCAAGCAGCCGTACACGCTGGTCGACGCGTTCTACCACCAGCTGTGCCCGGACTGCGCGCGCTTCAGCCACGGCAAGCGCAACGCCCGCACCGACCTCACCGGGAAGCGCGCCCTGCTCACGGGCGGTCGCGCCAAGATCGGCATGCACATCGCGCTGCGGCTGCTGCGCGACGGGGCGCACACGACCATCACGACCCGGTTCCCGCGCGATGCCGTGCGCCGCTTCTCGGCCCTGCCCGACGCGAGCGACTGGCTGCACCGCCTGCGCGTGGTCGGCATCGACCTGCGCGACCCTGCCCAGGTGATCGGGCTCGCCGACTCGGTCGCCGCTCAGGGCCCGCTCGACATCCTCATCAACAACGCCGCGCAGACCGTGCGCCGCTCACCGGGCGCGTACTCGCTGCTCGCCGACGCGGAGCTGCAGCCCCTGCCCGACGGGCCGCTGCCGGAGATGGAGACCTTCGGCCACACCGCCGATCCGCATCCGCAGGCGCTGCAGGCATCGGTGGATGCGCACCCGCTGCTGTCGGTCGCGGCGCTCGGCGGCACGGTCGCGGAGCAGGGCGGGCAGGCGCTGACGGCCGAAGACCTCGCCCGGCTCGCGATGGCCCCCGGCTCGTCGTCGCTGGAGAAGCACGCGGACGGCACGGCGATCGACGCGGGCGGGCTCGTGCCCGACGTGAACCGCGTCAACAGCTGGGTGCAGTCGGTCGACCAGGTGGATCCGCTGGAAATGCTGGAGGTGCAGCTCGCCAACACGACGGCGCCGTTCCTGCTGATCAGCCGTCTGCGCGCCTCGATGGCCGCGTCGTCCGCGCACCGGAAGTACTTGGTGAACGTGTCGGCGATGGAGGGGCAGTTCTCCCGCCGCTACAAGGGACCGGGCCATCCGCACACGAACATGGCGAAGGCCGCGCTGAACATGCTCACCCGCACCAGCGCGGGGGAGATGCTCGAGAAGGACGGCATCCTCATGACCGCCGTCGACACCGGCTGGATCACCGACGAGCGTCCGCATTACACGAAGGTCCGGCTGGCCGAAGAGGGCTTCCACGCGCCGCTGGACCTGGTCGACGGCGCCGCCCGCGTGTACGACCCGATCGTGCGCGGCGAGGCGGGCGAGGACATCCACGGCGTCTTCCTGAAGGACTACGAGCCCAGCCCCTGGTGACCCTCCGGACGGCTCAGGCCCAGATGTCGGAGAGGGCGACGGGGGCGCTCGAGACCGGGCCGTACCCGGTGACGCTGGCGACCGCGCGGAGCTGCGTGTACGCGCCGATCACGGACCGCGGGAGCGTGCTGGCGTAGTAGCCCGACGAGTTCGTCGACTGTCCCGTGTAGATCGTTTCCCAGCCGGAGGCTCCGTCGCCCTGGAAGTCGAACGTCTGCGTCAGATCGGCGGTGCCGGGGCGGGAGAGGGTGACCGTGCCCCAGGCGTAGTTCGCGTCGAGGGCGAAGGCGCTGAGCGTCAGCTCCGGGGTGCCGAGCGAGGCGGCTGCGGCGGGAGCAGCGGCAGAGAACGCGATGACCGGTGCGATCCACGCCGCGTGGACGATCGTGCGGCGGGAGAGAGCACCGCGTTCGCGCGGCTTTTCGGGCATCATGGCGAAACACTATCGTGCAGACGCGGTGCAGCGAGATCGCCGCGGCCCGGCGGTCAGCGCGGGTACGGGAGGGGGAACCACACCGTCACGACGAGGCCGCCCTCCGCGCGCGGCGTCAGCACCAGGGTGCCGCCGTGCGTCTCGGTGATGCGCTGCACGATCGCCAGCCCGAGCCCCGCACCGGCGTGGTCGTCGCGCGTGCGCTCGGACCCGCGCTGGAACGGCTCCACCAGCGTCGCGATCCGGTGCTCCGACAGGCGCTCGCCCGTGTTCTCCACGACGAGCGCGACGGCCTGCGGCATCATGTGCGTGCGCACGGCCACCGCCCCGCCGCTGGGCAGGTTGTGCACGATCGCGTTGAGCACCAGGTTCGTGACGAGCTGGGGCAGCAGGGCGGACGACCCGAGCATCGGCGCGGCGGCCCCACCCACCTCGACCGCGACCCCGCGGCGGTCGGCCAGGGGCAGCAGCGCCTCCACCGCCTCCTCGGCCAGCAGCGACAGGTCGACCAGCTGCCGCGGGAACGTGCGCTGCTCCGCACGGCTGAGTAGCAGCAGCGCCTCGGTCAGCGCGATCGCGCGCGTGTTCACCTCGCGCAGGCGGGCGATCAGCTCCTCCGCGTCGCGGTCGGGGTCGTCGCGGGCGACCTCGAGCAGCGTCTGCGAGATCGCGAGGGGCGTGCGCAGTTCGTGCGAGGCGTTCGCCGCGAACCGCTGCTGCTCGGCCACGTGCGCCTCGAGCTGCTCGAGCATGCCGTCGAACACGTCGGCGAGGTCGCGGAACTCGTCGCGCGGCCCCTCCAGGCGCACCCGATGCGACAGCGACCCCTGGGCGGCGAGGCGGGCGGCGTCGCTGATGCGTTCGAGGGGCGCCAGCATGCGTCCGGCGAGCAGCCAGCCGCCGCCGAGCCCGATCGCGAGCAGGGCGACCATGACCGCGATCGCCACCGGCACGAACGCGCGGATGAGGTCGGAGCGGTTGGGCACGCGGATGTCGGCGATGATCTGCACGTCGGGGATGTACCGCAGCAGGTACAGCGCGACGGCCGCGAGCAGCAGCACCCCGGACACCACGACGATCCCGGCGTAGCTGAGGGTCAGCTTCAGCCGGGCGCTCATCCCCCGGCGCCTAGGCATCAGCGTCCGCCTCGATCCGGTACCCCACGCCGGGAACGGTGCGGATGATGCCGGGCTCGCCCAGACGCTTGCGCAGCGACGACACCGTGATGCGCACGGCGTTCGTGAACGGGTCTGCGTTCTCGTCCCACGCGCGCTCCAGCAGCTCCTCGGCGCTGACCACGCCGCCCTGTGCGTCGACGAGCACCTCGAGCACCGCGAACTGCTTGCGGGTGAGGGCCACGTACCGGTCGTCGCGGTACACCTCGCGGCGGAACGGGTCGAGCCGGAGGCCAGCGACCTCGAGCACGGGCGGCCGGGAGCGCTGGCGGCGGCGGTCGAGGGCCCGCAGGCGCAGCACCAGCTCCCGCAGCTCGAACGGCTTGGTGAGGTAGTCGTCCGCGCCGATCTCGAATCCGGTGGCCTTGTCGTCGAGCCGGTCGGCGGCGGTGAGCATGAGGATCGGGATGCCGCTGTCGGACGCGACGATCCACCGCGCGATGTCGTCGCCGGAGGGGCCGGGCACGTCGCGGTCGAGCACGGCGATGTCGTACGAGTTGATGCTCAACAGTTCCAGAGCGGTGTCGCCGTCGCCCGCGATGTCGGCCGCGATGGCCTCCAGGCGCAGCCCGTCGCGGACGGCCTCGGCGAGGTAGGGCTCGTCCTCGACGATCAGCACACGCATGGCTGTGATCCTACGCACCGCGGTATATCGCGAACGTATGCAAAAGCGCATACGCCTTCGCAACCGCGCGCTTCCTTCACTGGAACCATGAACACCCGCACGAACCCCCGACCACCGCGGTCGCGTCGCCGTCGTCTCGGTGCGGCGCTGCTGGCGCTGGCCCTCGTCGTCCTCGGCGCGCTCGCGGTGCAGCAGTCGCTGGCCGCCGCCGGACGGACCGTCCCGTCTCCGGCGCCGACCCCGTTCCCCGATCTGTCTTCCGGCGGCGCGGGGACCGACCACGGCGATGCGGACGGCACGATCGCCGACGGTGACCAGCCGACCGTGTTCGACGTGGAGCGGCCGAGCGTCGGCAACCTCGACCCCGATCTGCTCGCCGCCCTGCAGCGGGCCGCGAGCGATGCCGAGGTCGACGGCGTCGGGTTCCGCGTGAACAGCGGCTGGCGTTCCGCCGAGCTGCAGGAGCGGATGCTGCAGGACGCGATCGCCGAGTACGGCTCGGAGGCGGAGGCGCGCCGCTGGGTCGCGACGCCGCAGACCTCCGCGCACGTGTCCGGTGACGCGGTCGACCTGGGACCGCTGCCCGCACTCGACTGGCTGGCGCAGCGCGGCTGGCGCTACGGCCTGTGCCAGACCTATGCGAACGAGTCCTGGCACTACGAGCTGCGCCCCGACGCTGCGGCGGACGGCTGCCCGCAGATGTATGCCGATCCCACCGAAGACCCGAGGATGCGCTCGTGACCCGGGTGACGGCCCGGGGCCTGCGCGATCCCGCCGTCGCCGCTGCTTCCGCGCCCGCGTCGGTCGCGCCCGCGTCTGTCGCGCCCGCGCCTGTCGCGCCCGCGCCTGTCGCGCCCGCGCCTGTCGCGTCCGCGTCTGTCGCGTCCGCGTCTGTCGCATCCGCGCCGGCCGTTCCTGCGCCCGCCCATCCCGCGCCCGTCCGCCCTGCGCCTGCCCGGCCCAGGCGCGATGCCGCGCCCGTCTCCGTCCCCTCCGGTGTCCGTTCCACGCCGCCGTCCCGCCTCTCGCGCCCGCGGTTGTGTACGCTCCCGGAGGCCGTGGCGCAGAACGTGTCGCGCGTGCGGCAGTCGACGTCCGCGCAGATCATGGCCGTGGTCAAGGCCGACGGCTACGGGCACGGGGCGGTCGCGGTCGCCGAGGCTGCCGTCGCCGCGGGTGCGACGTGGCTCGGGGTGACCGACGTCGCCGAGGGCCGTGCGCTGCGAGCGGCCGGCCTGGCCGTCCCGATCCTGTCGTGGCTGAACCCGGGCGGGATCGACGCGGTCGCGGCCGCGCTCGACCGGATCGACGTGGCGGTGGGCTCCGTCGACGAGCTGCGGGCGCTGATCGCGGACGCGGTCGCCCCGGTGCGGGTGCACCTGCACCTCGACACCGGGATGGCGCGAGGGGGCTGCCCGCTCGCCGACTGGCCGGAGCTGCTGCGGCTGGCCAGGGCGGCGCGCGGCCGCGTCGAGGTGGTCGGGGTGATGGGGCATCTGCCGCGCGCGGATGAGGCCGATCCGGCCGCCAACGCCGCGGCGGTGCTGCGGATGCGGCACGGCCGCGACGCGGTGCTCCGCGCCGGCTTCGGTCCGGTGCTCGTGCACCTCGCCGCGACCTCCGGCGCGCTGACCGATCCGGCGACGCACTTCGACCTGGTGCGCGTGGGGGCCGGGCTCGTCGGCATCGATCCGTCGCTCACCACCGTGCTGACCGGTGCGGCGCGGTTCACCGCCGCGGTGGTGCACAGCGCGTTCGTGCCGGCGGGCACCGCGGTCGGGTACGGCGGCGCGCACGTGACGGATCGGGCGACCCACCTCGCGGTCGTGGGCGTCGGATACGCCGACGGCATCCCGCGCGAGCTCGCGCCCGGTGCTGGCGTGGAGCTCGACGGCGGCAGGCACCCCGTCGTCGGGCGGGTGTCGATGGACCAGATCGTGATCGACACGGGAGCGACCGCGGTGCCCCGCGGGGCCGTCGCGACCGTGTTCGGACCGGAGGGCGGCGCGGTGCCGTCGGTGCAGGACTGGGCGAGGTGGGCGGGCACCATCCCGCACACCATCGTCACCGGCATCGGCCCGCGCGTGGAGAGGGGGATCGCATGACGACCAGGGTGCTGGTGATCGGCGGGGGGCAGAACTCCGAGCACGACGTGTCGCTGGCGTCGGCGGCCGCGGTCGCCGCAGCGCTGCGACTCGGCGACCACGAGGTGGTGTGTGCGACCATCGGCCGCGACGGCGTGTGGCGGTCCGACGCGCTGCCCACGGCCGGGAGCGCGGCAGAGTCACTGCAGCAGGCGCTCGGGCTCCTGGCCACGGTCGACGTCGTGTTCCCCGCCGTGCACGGGGTGCTCGGGGAGGACGGTGCGCTCGCGGCCCTGTGCGCACTCGCCGGGGTGCGCGTGGTCGGCTCCGGGCTGCGGGCGGGCGCGATCGGCATGGACAAGTGGACCACGAAGCTCGTGGCCCAGGCGGTCGGCATCGGCACCGCGCGGGGGCGACTGGTGGGGGCGGCCGACCTCGGCGACGCGGAGTTCGACGAGCCCGTGGTGGTGAAGCCCGTCTCGGCCGGGTCGAGCCACGGTGTGAGCCTGGTGTCGGCGGAGGGCGAGCTGCTGGGGGCGCTGCGGGAGGCCGCGCGCTTCGACCGGCGGATCCTCGTCGAGGAGGTCGTGCGCGGCCGGGAGGTGGACGTGGCCGTGATCCGCGAGAGAGGCGGCGTGCGGTGGGCGGCCCCGCCCCTGGAGATCCACGCGCCCGGACTGTTCGACACCGCGACCAAGTACGACGGCTCGGCCCGCTTCACGGTTCCCGCGCAGCTGGATCCCGCGCAGACGAGCGCCCTGCAGCGGGCGGCGGTGGCCGTGTTCGACGCCCTCGGCTGCGACGGCGTGGCCCGCATGGACTTCTTCCTCACGGAGCGGGGGCCCGTGCTGAACGAGGTCAACACCATGCCGGGCATGACCGCGGCGTCACAGGTGCCGCGCATGTTCGCCGCCGCGGGCGTGCCCTACGTCGATCTCGTGACGCGACTGGTGCGCGCTGCGTCGTGAAGGGGGTCGACAGGGATCCTGCGACGGCGGATCCTGGGAACATGACGGCGTTCACGGTGCACGATGCGTTCAGCGGTTTCAGTGTCGACGACCTCGACGCGGCGCAACGGTTCTACGGCGAGACCCTCGGGCTCGAGGTCGCCCGGAATGCGATGGGCTTCCTCGAGCTGCGGCTCGCCAGCGGCGGCAGCATCCTCGTGTACGACAAACCGAACCACGAGCCGGCGAGCTTCACGATCCTGAACTTCCCGGTGGCTGATGTGGATGCCGCGGTCGACGAGCTGCGCGCCAAGGGGGTCGAGACGAAGATCTACCCCGACGACGTGTTCCCCTCGGACGACCGCGGGATCGTGCGCGGCGACGGACGCGGGCCCGACATCGCGTGGTTCCGCGACCCGGCGGGCAACGTGCTCGCGGTGATGCAGGCCTGACGCCCGTCGGTCCCGCGCCGGCTCAGAGCCGGTCGACCGCGGTCACGGTGACGACCGCCTCGCCGGCCTCGTCTGAGGCGGCGAGGTCGATCGTGGCGCTGATGCCCCAGTCGTGGTCGCCCGCGGGGTCGTCGAGGATCTGCCGCGCGGTCCAGGCCGTCGGGCCCTCGGTGAGCAGCAGCAGCCGGGAGCTGCGGGCGTCGGCACCGGTCAGGATCTCGTCGTGCTCGGCGAAGTAGCCGTCGAGCGCGTCCGACCAGGCGTCGGCGCCGAAGCCGGGGTCGAGCTCGGCGAGCGCCGCCACGTCCTCCCGCGCGGCCAGCTGCACGCGACGGAACAGCTCGTTGCGCACCAGGATGCGGAACGCCCGGGTGTTGGCGGTGAGGCGCTTCGGGGCGGGCGGCACGATCGGCTCGTCCGGCGCGTGCGGGTCGAAGCGGCCGTTGTCGGTGCCCGTCGCGAGCTCGGTCCACTCGTCGAGCAGGCTGGAGTCGATCTGGCGCACGAGCTCGCCCAGCCACGCGATGAGGTCGCGGAGGTCCTCGTCCTTGCGCTCCTCGGGGATCGTCTGCGATGCCGCGCGGTAGGCGTCGGACAGGTAGCGCAGCACCACGCCCTCCGACCGGGCGATCTTGTAGAACGCGACGTATTCCCCGAACGACATGGCCCGCTCGTACATGTCGCGCACGACCGACTTGGGGCGGAGGGAGAAGTCGCGGATCCACGGCTGCGCGGCGCTGAACGTCTCGAACGCGGCGTCCAGCAGCTCGTCGAGCGGGCGCGGGTAGGTGATCTGCTCCAGCAGCTCCATCCGCTCGTCGTACTCGATCCCCTCCGCCTTCATCGCCGCGACCGCCTCGCCGCGGGCGAGGAACTCCTGCTGGCTGAGCACGGCGCGCGGGTCGTCGAGCGTCGACTCCACGATCGAGATCATGTCGAGCGCGTACGAGCCCGTGCCGGTCCCCGCGGACGGGTCGGGGTCGAGCAGGTCGAACGCGGCGAGGGCGAACGGCGACAGGGGCTGGTTGAGGGCGAAGTTCGGCGGCAGGTCGACCGTGAGGCGGATGTCGCCGTCGGCGGTGCGCTGCACGACTCCCGACTCCCGCAGCGTGCGGAAGATGCCGATCGCCCGGAGCGCCAGCTCCCGCTGTCGGACGCGGGTCTCGTGGTTGTCGTAGACCAGGCGGCGCATGTGGGCGAACACGTCGCCGCCGCGCGCGATCACGTTGAGCATCATGGCGCTGGTGATCTGCATGTGCGAGGTCAGCGTCTCGGGTGTCGCGTCGATGAGCTTGCGGAACGACGGCTCGCCCCACGACACGAACCCGTCGGGCGCCTTCTTGCGGATGATCTTCCGCTTCTTCTTCGGGTCGTCTCCGGCCTTGCGGATCGCGGCGAGGTTCTCGGTCTCGTGCTCCGGGGCCTGGGCCACGACGGTGCCCGCGGTGTCGAAACCCGCCCGCCCCGCCCGCCCGGCGATCTGGTGGAACTCGCGCGCGTTGAGCTGCCGCATCCGCGTGCCGTCGAACTTCGTCAGCGCCGTCAGCAGCACCGTGCGGATGGGCACGTTGATGCCGACCCCCAGCGTGTCGGTGCCGCAGATCACCCGCAGCAGTCCGCGCTGGGCGAGTTGCTCGACCAGGCGGCGGTACTTCGGGAGCATGCCCGCGTGATGCACGCCGATGCCGGCGCGCAGGAACCGCGACAGCGTCTTGCCGAACGCCGTGGTGAAGCGGAACTCGGCGATCAGGGCCGCGATCTCGTCGCGCTGCTCGCGCGACGCGACCTTCGTGCTCGACAGCGCCTGGGCGCGCTCCATGGCCGCCGACTGCGAGAAGTGCACGATGTAGACCGGCGCCTGCCCGGTGGCGAGCAGATCGTCGATCGTCTCGTGGATGGGCGTCGTCTCGTAGAAGAAGTGCAGCGGCACCGGGCGCTCGACACCCGTGACCGTCGCGGTCTCCCTGCCCGTGCGTCGGGTCAGGTCGGCAGCGAGCGCGGTCACGTCGCCGAGGGTCGCCGACATGAGCACGAACTGCGCCTGCGGCAGCTCCAGCAACGGCACCTGCCACGCCCACCCGCGCTCCGGGTCGGCGTAGAAGTGGAACTCATCCATCACGACCAGCCCCACGTCGGCGTCGCTGCCGTGCCGCAGGGCGAGGTTGGCGAGGATCTCGGCGGTGCAGCAGATGATGGGAGCGTCCGCGTTGACCGAGGAGTCACCCGTGATCATGCCGACGTTCTCGGCGCCGAAGACGTCGACCAGGGCGAAGAACTTCTCGCTCACGAGCGCCTTGATCGGCGCCGTGTAGAAGCTCCGACGGTCGCCGACGAGCGCGGCGAAGTGCGCCCCCACCGCAACCAGCGACTTGCCGGTTCCGGTGGGCGTCGAGAGGATCAGGTTGTTCCCCGAGACGATCTCGATGAGCGCCTCGTCCTGGGCGGGGTAGAGCCGGATGCCCGTCGACTCCACCCACTCCACGAACGTCAGGTACACGGCGTCCGGATCGGCCGCGTCGGGAACGGTGGCGGGCTCGAGCCGCGGCGGTGAAGTCATGGTCCCTCGATCATCGCATCTGCATCAGACTCCCGTTCCCGTCACCCCCAGTGCGGTCAGCAGCTCGTAGGCCGTGGACCGCGCGTGCACGATGACCGCGCCGAGCTGCGATTCCGCGGCCGACACCGACAGCAGCAGCTGCCCGTATGGCGCGAGGATGAAGCTCAGCAGCGCCATCTGGCTGTCTTCCACCGACAGCGAGACGATCGCGGACAGCGTGGGTTCGGTACCGCCCGAGATGATCTCCGCCTCGGCGCGGGCCACGCCGAACAGCGAACCGTTCATGGCCGCGAGGTGCTCGCCCGACTGCGGGTCGAGTCCGATCGACGCGATGTGCAGGCCGTCGGCGGTGCCGAGGACGGCCGAGGTCAGCTCGGGGAAGCGGCTCTTCAGCTGCTCCAGCCGGGTGATGGCGGACTGGTTCACGATGCCCGACCAGAGCGCCCAGTTGCCGGCGATGTCGGGGTGCATGCGCGACGGGTCGTGCGGAGCGGCCTCCGCGTCACCGTGTGGTCTCATCAGTTCTCCTCCGGAAGGTCGAGCGCAGCGCTGGCGACGCGCATCACGCTGTCGCGGTCGCGGGCGTCGGCCGCGAGCACGCGCGAGGGTGGCACCGCGTACTGCTGCAGCACGTCGGCGAGAGCCCGACGGATCGAGCCGATCGATCGGTGGTCGCTGTGGCTGACGACGATGATCAGCCGATGCAGCTCGGCGGGGAACAGTCGCAACCACTCCGCCGTGTCGGAGGTCATGGTGGGCTGATCGCCCCGCACCCAGAGCAGGATGCGGGTGCCGGGCAGCGACACGTTCGGTCGTGCTGCGGCGAACCGGCGCTGCCCCGGTACGCCGATGAGCGCGACAGAGACCTCGGGTGTCGGCCGCCACGTGCCGAAGTCGAGCCCGACCGTGGTCGTCGTCTTGTCCTCGCCCTGGGCCGCGGTGGCGCTCATCGGCACGTCGGTGTCGACCGGCGGCACGTCGCTCAGAGCGCGCACCGCGGTGGTCTTGCCGGCGCCGACGGGCCCCGCGAAGATCATGCGATATCGGGTCGGCATGTCTGCTCGTCGCCAACGAGAGCGCCTCAGCGGCTTCTCCGAGGAGTGTGCCCTGCGTGGCCGCGAGCTTCCGAGGCCGCTCCCGACGGCCTCCTCGGTCAAGCGGCGAGCGCCGTGACGTGGCGGTTCACCGACGAGCGCAGCATCGCCAGGTTCGTCGCCTGCCGATCGGCCGCGATGTACAGGAACATGCCGCCGTCGATGAGCTTGAGGAGGTGCAGCTGCGTGTCGAGCGTGAGCAGCATGTCCTCCAGGTGGGCGTCGAGCCCGAGCGCCTCGATGGTGCGGTTCTTGTTCTTCACGATCTCGGCGTTGAAGGCGCTCGCGACATCGAGATCGAAGTCCGGTCGGGTCGAGCTCGACGTGATCGGCAGCCCCGACTCCAGGTCGACGATCGACGCGCCGTTGAAGCCGTTGATGTCGTGGGCGATGTCGTCGATCAGCTGGTTCAGCTCATCCTGCGTGGCCATGGTTCTCCCCAGTGTGTGGTTTTCACCGCGCGCACCAGAGACCGCCCAGTGCGGTCACCCCCAGAGTGCACGCGATCAGAAAAGTGTATAACGTTACCCGCCACTGCGCGAACCGGGTCCCGCCACGCCGCGCCAGAGCGTCAGCCCTCCCGGCGCCGCACGATCTCGGCGATCCACAGCGGGGCGAACGGCGAGGTGCAGCCGGGAGCGGTGGGGTAGTCCGCCAGCACCCGCAGGCGCTCGCCGATGTCGATGGCCCTGGCGCGGTGCTCCCGGTGGAAGATGCCGATCGTCGCGAGCGTCTCGTTCATCGCCCACTGCAAGCGCGGCGGCGCGTCGGCGAGGTCGCGCTCGATGCGGTCGAGCAGCGCGTCGAGATCGAGCCCGTCGGGGTCTTTCGCGACGCGCACGGTCGTGAGCGACCAGGCGGCCGCGGCCACGGTGGGATCCGGGTCGTCGAACCAGCGGGTGCGGAGCTCCTCCGTGAGCGGCGACTTCTTCACGACGTAGTTCACGAACCAGTCGTTGACCTTCGGTGGACGCGTGTCGCGCAGCAGGGCGTCCAACTCGTCGGCGGTGAAGTCCCGCGGCCGGCAGACCAGGATCGCCAGGAGTCGGGCGGCGGTGTCGCCGGTCGCCCACAGCGCGGTCGCGAGCGCCTGGTCGGTCCCGATCCGCTTGGCCAGGGCGCGCATCCGGCTGAGGTTGATGCCGTGGTCGTCGCCGCGCTTCTCGTTCGCCGCGCGCTGCTTCGGATCTTCGAGCGCCGCGAGCTCGGCCACGGCGGCGTCCACGGTCATACCGGCCATGCTCACAGGGTACGCGCGGTCACTCCTCGTCGAGCAGCTCCCCGCGGATCCGCCGCAGGTCCTCCATGAGCGACCCGACGAGGATCCAGTGCTGCGACGACGGCGGACGGACCACCAGCGGCGCCGTGAGGGCCGGGATCGCCGAGGTCAGCGCCTCGGGCTCGGGCGCCGGGGCGGACGACTGCACCGCGAGCCGCACGTCGTGCCCCGCCCGCCGCAGCTGCTCGGCGATCGCGGCCACCGCCGGCTCCTCGCCCAGACGGTCGTCGTAGTGGTCGAAGTAGGCGCGGGTCATCCCGATGGTCTGCGTGACGATGGGGGACAGGCGGTCGAGCAGCTGCCGCAGTTCCGCCAGGTCGGCCCGGTGGGTCGAGCGGCGCGGGTTGAGGGTGAGCGACTCCTCCCCGGCGGCGATCGCGGCCTCGGCGGCGTCTTTCATCGGGCGGAGCAGCCGCACCTCGAGCATCAGCTCCTGGAGTCGCGCGGGGGTCTGCGGCTCGGGGAGGGCATCGGCGAGGCGGTCCAGGCTCGCCGCGAGCTCGCGCCCGAGGAGCCCGACATCGCGTCGCGCCGGCTCGACCAGCACGGGCGGCACGATCAGGGCGTTCACCACGATGCCGATCACCACGCCGATCAGCGTCTCGGCGATGCGGGCGATCGCATACTCCGGGCTCGACGACCCCAGGGCCAGCACGAGCATCGCCGAGATCGCCACCTGGTTGCCGGTGCCCGGCGAGGCCCGGAAGATCCAGGCGACGAGCATCGCCACCACGATCGCGAGCAGCACGATCCAGCTCGGTGAGCCGAGGAGGAGCCCCAGCGCGACGGCGATCACCACCCCCACGATCACGCCGATGCTGCGCTCCAGCGCCTTGGACAGCGACTGGTTGACGCTCGGCTGCACCACCAGCAGGGCCGCGATCGCCGCGAACACGGGCAGCTGGCCCGGGAAGGCCCAGCCCGCGATCAGCCAGGCCGCGATCGTGGCGGCGGCCGACTTCACGACCTGCAGCAGCGGTGACCGCTGGGAGGCGCGGATCGCGGCGGGGATGCGCATGGCCTCCACGCTAGTGCGCCCGCGGGCGCGGGATGATACGCGCCGACTGCGGACCCGTCCATCGGGGTGACCGATCCGCCGGCCAGGCGGAGAGTGGGCCACCCCAGCGACAAGCGACCCGGCGAGGAGGCCGACATGTACTTCCACCTGCAGCAGCTCATCAACGACATCGAGGTCGACGAACCGGACCCCGCGGCGGCCAACGCGCTGCAGGAGGGTCTGGGCGGCCAGTTCGGCGAGATGCGCACGATGATGCAGTACCTGTTCCAGAGCATCAACTTCCGTGGTCCAGCGGGCAAGCCGTATCGCGACCTCATCCAGGGCATCGGCACCGAGGAGATCAGCCACGTCGAGCTGATCGGCACGACCATCTCCCGGCTGCTCGACGGCTCTCCGGCGTATCAGGGCAAGAAGGACGCCCCGGTAGATGCACCGGGAGCCGGCGGCGCGGTGCCGCTCGAGATCGCGCTCGACCACAGCAACATCCACCACTACCTGGTCGGCGCGCAGGGCGCCCTGCCGGTGGACGCGGCGGGGAACCCGTGGATGGGCAGCTACGTGTACAACTCCGGCAACCTCGTGCTCGACCTGCTCTACAACCTCATGCTCGAGTCGACCGGCAGGCTGCAGAAGTGCCGCCTGTACGAGATGACGGCGAACAAGACGGCGCGCTCCACGATCTCGTACCTCATCGTGCGCGACCAGGCGCACGAGAACGCCTATGCGAAGGCGCTCGAGACCCTGGGGGTGAACTGGCGCACGAGCCTGCCGATCCCCAAGACGAACGCCGAGAGCTTCCCCGAGGTGAAGCGGCTGCTCGACCTCGGTCTGCAGAGCAAGCAGTACTCGTTCGACCTGGACGACCGTTCCGAGGCCGGGCGCATCTTCCGGGGGATGTCGCCGTCGGGCGACGGCACCGAGCTGATCGCCGACCAGCAGGCGCCGGAGGGCGTGCCGTCCGTCATCGCGCTGGAGCGCCCCGAGGAGTTCGCGCCGGGTGCGGACGCCGAGCTGCAGGCGCTCATCCAGGCCACCGCCGAGATGGAGATGGCCGACATCGAGGCGACCTTCGGCCGGATGACGTCGAGCTGAGGACCGTCGTCGATCCGCGCTGCGATGTCAACCCCGTGGCCGATACCGGCTCGTGACGCCTGAATGGAAGCACACGAACGACGAACAGCAGAGGAGCATCCCATGGTGCAGATCATCGAGACCATCGACGTCGACGTTCCCGTCCGCACGGCATACAACCAGTGGACGCAGTTCGAGAGCTTCCCGAAGTTCCTCGACGAGGTCGTGTCCATCACGCAGACCGACGACACCCACACGCACTGGAAGGTGAACGTGGGTGGAGCGGAGCGCGAGTTCGACGCCGAGATCACCGAGCAGCACCCGGATGAGCGCGTCGCCTGGAACAGCGTCGGCGGCGAGACCGAGCACGCGGGCGTGGTGACCTTCCACAAGCTCGACGACACGTCGACCCGCGTCACGGTGCAGCTCGACTGGGAGCCGGAGGGGCTGCTGGAGAAGGTGGGCGCGCTCGTCGGCGCCGGCTCGCACGCCGTTAAGAAGGACCTCAAGAACTTCAAGGAGTTCATCGAGGGGCGCGGCGTCGAGACGGGCGCCTGGCGCGGCGACGTCGACGCCTGATCCGCGGGCGACCGGAGGGCGCGCGACCGGAGATCGACGAGGCCCGGAGCACCGCAGCACGCGGGGCTCCGGGCCTCGTCGCGTGTCCGGCGTGCGCGGAGTCGGGGGTGCGCACGTCGGCGCCCCGTGCTTGCATGAGCGCATGGAGAGGGACCGGAGGCTGCGCGCCGAGGCTGCAGCGGTCGCGGCGACCGCCGTGTGCTTCGTGCTCGGCGTCGGCGCGGGACTCGTCGTGCTGCGCGGGGCGTCCAGGCCGCTGACCGGCGAGACGGGTCTGGCGATGCCGGTCGCCGTGGTCGCCGGGGTGATCGCCGCGGGGGCCTTCGCGGTGAGCACACTGCGGCACCGTCGCGGCGAGACCACCGGGATGCCGCGATGGCAGGTGATCGTGTCGCACCTCTCGGCAGGCGCACTCACGCTCGCGTTCGGCGCCGTGACCGTGATGGGCGTGCTGCTCACAGCGGAGGTGCTGGCCGTCGGGCTGCGCGGGCTCGAGCTCGGGGCGGTGGGCGGCGGTCTGCTCGCCGGGGTCGCGGCGGCCGTGGGCGGCCGGTTCGCGTTCGGGGCAGGGGTCGGGCTGCGCACGGCCGACCTCGCCGGGCTCCTGTTCGGCTTCCTGGTGATCGGCACGCTGTTCGCGATGGTGACGGCGGTCGACCCGCGGTGGTGGGAGGAGAACTTCTCGCAGCTCGGCGTGGGGTGGGCGTTCAACGGCACGCTCGTGGTCGCCGGGCTGCTCGTCGCCACGGTCGGCGCGTACATCGGCCGTGACCTGCACCGCCTGCAGGGCGACGACGCCCTGCCGCGCATCGCCGTGATCGTGGGCCTGTGGGCGGCCGCGGGTGCGGCGCTCGCCGCCGTGGGGCTGCTGCCCCTGTACCGGGCACCCCTGCCGCACGACATCGCGGCCTTCGCGGCGCTCGTGCTGTTCCTGGCCGCCGCGGCACTGACCACGGTCGCGGTACCGGGGCGACCGACGGCGCTCGTGGCGACGTCGATCGCGGTGGGCGTGCTCGTGGTGGTGGCGGTCGTGCTGTGGCTGCCGTTCGGGCTGTACGCGGTCACGGCGCTCGAGGCGATCGTGGTCGGGCTGGGGCTGCTGTGGCTGACGACGCTCGTGCGCGTGCTGGCGATCCTGGTGCCGGAGGCGTCGCGTCCCTCGGCCCGGCGCTCGCCGCTGCGCGCGGGCTGACGCCGGCTCGACGAGGGGGTCAGCGAGCTTCGGGTGCGAGCACGCCGGAGATGAGCAGTTGCACCAGGTCGGCAGCCCGGTACCGCGCGTCGCCGGTCGCGCCGATGCAGAGGTTCCCGATGCCTCGGAGCACGGTGTACGCATCGATCGCGGGCGTCGCCTCCGCGGACCCGCGCGCTGCCTCCAGGAGCGAGGCGCACACCGGGACGAGACGGTCGACGAAGGAGGTGTGCAGGGCGTCGGATCCGGCGCTGTCGCCCTGCAGTGCGCCGGGCAGGCCATGCTTGGTGACCAGGAACTCCACGAACAGGGCGACCCACGCACGCAAGGCAGCTTCGGGGGTCGCGCTCTCCGCAAGAAGGCGGGGACCGGCGTCGGCGCACGCTTCGACCTGGTGCCGGTACACCGCGACCACCAGCTCGGAACGCGTCGGAAAGTGACGATAGATCGTCCCGACGCCGACTCCCGCCTTCGCTGCGATCTCTCGGACCGGAGCATCGACCCCGGACGTCACGAACACTGCTGCCGCCGCCTCGAGCAGAGCCTGCTCGCTCCGGCGCGGGCGACCCGCTCGCTGCGGCCGCGCATCGTGCGACGGCTCGCTCTCGACCTCGCTCATGTCCTGCTCCGGTTCTCTCGACGGCGCTCACTTGCATTACGGAGCATTGTTCCGTAATGTTGCGGAACAGCGCTCCGATATCCACTATCGCAGAGCGCTGCACCCCTCGGAAAGGAACTCGCCGTGACCTCATCCATCGTCGACACGCTGGACGGCATCATCGGTGCCGGACGCAGGGTCGTCTCCGTCGCTCCCGTGGCGTTGTCCGCGCCCGGCCGAGCGGTTCCCCTCGACGTGCGGGTGTCCGCTCCCGCGACGGGATCGAACCTTCCCGTCGTGCTGTTCTCCCACGGCAACGGCTGGAACCTCGATGGGTATGCGCCGCTCACCGCGTTCTGGGCCTCCCGCGGGTTCGTCGTGATCCAGCCGACGCATCTGGACTCGCGCCGCAACGGGTTCGGGTTCGAGCACCCGGTGTTCCCCACGATCTGGACCGAACGGATCACGGATCTCACTCGCATCCTCGACCAGCTCGACACCATCGAGGCCGCCGTTCCCGGTCTCTCCGGCCGCATCGATCGCACGCGCGTCGCCGCGACCGGTCATTCCTGGGGCGGACAGACCGCGCAGTCCGTGCTCGGGGCGCGGATCCTCAACGACTCGGGCACGGTCGGCGACGACATGTCCGACGGACGCGTCACCGCAGGCATCCTGTTCGCGGCGACCGGTGTCGGCGGCGACCACCTTCACCCTTTCGCACGGACGAACTTCCCCTTCATGCGTCCGTCCTTCGCGGAGCTTCGCACGCCGACCCTCGTCGTCGCCGGAGACCACGACCAGTCCGCGATGTCCAGCCGCGGACCGGACTGGTTCACCGATGCCTATACGCACAGCCCCGGTGCGACGGATCTCCTCACGCTCCACGGTGCCGAGCACTCCCTCGGCGGCATCGTGGGGTACGACGTCGCCGAGACCACCGACGAGCACCCCGAGCGGGTCGCCGTCATCCAGCGGATGAGCACCGCCTACCTGCGGACCGCTCTGCACGTCGACGACACCAGCTGGCCCGCTGCTCGCGCCGCGTTCACGGAGGGCGGCCATCCGATCGGTCACATCGACAGCAAGTGAGAGGTGTGCCCGTGTCCCTCGCCGTGCGCGAGCAGCAGGCGAGGGACCAGGCGTCGCAAGGGAGGAGATCACAGCGCGCAGCGCGCTCCGTCCTCGGGGAGTTCGAGGTCGACGAGGTAGTCGGCGACGATCTCGTCGATGCACTCGTTGCGGGAGACGATGGTGCCGTGCTGGTTGCCGTCGACGGTGAGCAGTCGTGCGCCGAGGGTGTCGGCGAGGCTGATGCCTCCGTCGTGAGGGGTCACCGGATCTCCCGTGGCCGACACCACGAGCACCTCGGGAAGCCCGTCGATGTCCGTCGCGTAGGGGTAGCCGAGTGTCGGTTCGGACGGCCAGTACTCGCAGCCGTCCTGGGTGGGGGGAGCGGTCCCCGGGTCGAGGAACGGCACGGCATCGTTGAGGTCTTCGCCGAGCCTCGCCATCTCCTCGGCGGTGAAGCGTTCTTCGTCCAGGCAGTTGATCGCGAAGAGCGCCTCGTACGAGTTCGTGTACTCGCCGCTCTCGGAGCGGCCGTATGACCCGTCGCGCAGCGCGAGCAGGGCATCCGGCCGACCTGCCTTCAGCTCCGCCAGCCCTGCCACGATCGCGGGCCAACTCGCCTCGGAGTACAGCCCGGCGACGATGCCTTCGCCGGCGGCGAGGAAGCCGACCTCGCGGCCATCGGCGGCGATCAGCGGCTCATCGACAAGCGGCCGCAGGAGCCGCTGCGCCTCGCTCGTCGCCCGTGCGGGATCGGCGCCGAGAGGGCAATCGGCCTGGGCCGCACAGAAGTCGGCGAAGCGCTGGAAGGACGCCTGCAGCCCCTCGCTGAGGTGGATCCGACGCTCCCGGGTGTTCTTGAGCGGGTCGACCGCGCCGTCGAGGACGAGGGCGCGGACGTTCTGCGGGAACATCTCGGCATAGACCGCTCCGAGGCGCGTGCCGTAGCTCACACCCGCGAAGGTGAGCTTCTCGTCGCCGAGCGCGGCTCGGAGGATGTCCATGTCGCGAGCGGTATCGCGGGTTCCGAGGTGCGCGAGCACATCGCCTCGGCCCGTGCCATCGGCGCACTTCTCGACGATCTCGCGGGCGGAATCGTCCGTCCACTCTCCGAGTGCCGCGAGGGGAGCGTCGGCGTCTCGCTCGTCGTCGGTGTAGCAATCGACGGCGGGGCGGCTGAGGCCGACCCCCCGGGTGTCGAAGCCCACGATGTCGAAGCGGTCGGTGAGGGGCCCGCCCGACCACAGGGCGGCCACCAGAGGGGCGAACGTCGTCGCCGCCGCGCCTGGTCCGCCGGGATTCAGCACGACCGAGCCGATGCGGTCCTCGCCGGTGGCTGCGATGCGGGCCACCGCCAACTCGATGGTCTCACCCGCGGGGTCCCCGTAATCCAGGGGCACCGTGAGCATCGCGCACTCGGCGCTCTCCGCCGCATCGATGACCTGAGGGACGGCGGGTTGCGACCTCACGAGCGCGGGGTCACAGGCACCGAAGTCGAGCTCCTGCCCCCTGTACCGCTCGAGGTCCGAGTCCTGCAGGGCTTCCGATTCCGGCGCGGCGTCCCGGTCGTCCTGCGTCGCGGCGGTGCAGCCGGCCAGCAGCAGCGATGCGACCGCGGTGACAGCGGCGACCGGTGCCACCCATCGCCGTCGATGATCGTTCCTCCGTCGGCTGCGGATCGGCGAGCGGTTCCTCATGGTGTTTCCTTTCGTGGGGTCTCAACTGGCGAGTTCATCGATCCAGCTCGATCGCATCCGCAGGGCCCGCTCCGTGCTGCCGGCGACGGCCGCGAGCCCGATGAGCAGATTGATGTGCAGGGGGAGCTGGATGGGGGACGTGAAGGTGCCCACCGATGCGGCGATCAGCGGTATCTGCGAAAGAGCCTCGATGATCTGGGGAACCTCGACGCAGAGTCCGACGACGACGAGGGTGAGGGAGATGAGGCCGATCGCACGGCTCGCCCGGGGATGCCGGTGGTGCAGGCGGGCGCGGCGCCCCTCGGCCGATCGCGGATCGGGTGACAGCTGTTCTTCGGTGCCGTCTGTGCGCACGTAGTGGCACCGCTTGAGCCCGAAGCCGGTGATCGCGACCTCGATGTGGCCGCCGGGCACCGCGAAGCGGGTGGGCATCTTCGCGTACGACCGCAGTGCGCCGTCGACGTAGAGGCGGGCGCGGACCTCCCCGTCGGTCATGTCACCCCCGTGGCGCACGTCGACGGTGTAGATGGATGCCGTGCCGTCCGGTGACGCCAGGGTGATCGAGCGCAGCGATCGGCTGAACATCTGCCACCAGCGGTACCGCCGCAGTGGTTCTCCTGACCCGTGGCGGACGCGGCGGTTGCGCCAGTTCGCGATTCCCATCGTCGCGGTCCTCGTCTCGATTAGTACAGCGTGCTAGTGAACGAGGGGCTAAGCTATCACACTGTGATAGATCGATGGTTTGCGGAAGGCGGGCATGGGCGCTGAATCGAAGGAGCCGGGGACCCGCTCGAAGATCCTCATCGCGGCGGCGACGATGCTCGGCGAGAACCCCACGGCTCGACTGAGCGTGCGGGGCGTGGCCGCGCGTGCCCAGGTGAGCACCGGCTCGCTGCGGCACTTCTTCCCCACCCAGCGGGAGCTCATCGAGACGGTGGTCGCGGGGATGTACGACCTTGAGATTCCCGACGACCCCATCGACGATCGCTCCCTCACGCCCGAAGAGCGCCTGACCGCGTGCCTGCAGTTGCTTCTCTCCCACGTGGGCGTGGGCGAACGCGCCAGGCAGCAGTGGGGAGCGCTCTACGAGGCGTACGTCGCCACGCCTCCCTCCGAGGACGAAGCCGCGACCTACCTCGCGCTCGAACGGATGGGGCGCCACCGCATCGAGCAGTGGCTGAGGACCCTGGTCGACGAGGGTGCGATCGCTGCGGGTGGGATCGAGGAGCGCGCGCGGTTCCTCGCCACCGTGACGTCGGGCATCGCGACTGAACGCGCGCTGCCCTCCGAGACGGTGCGCGTCGATGCCGAGAAGGAGACCCTGCGTCTCGCCGTCCACGCGGTCATGAGCGGGCCGCCCGCCGCATGAGTTCTCCCTTCGACGGCATGCCCGTCGCGCGGACCGCCTCCGTCGTCGCCACTCCCTAGGCGGGTGTCTCGCCGGGGCGCGCGGAAGATAGGGCATCCGTCCGATGTGGCGGTGGGGCCTCAGAGCGGAGTGTAGGGATACACCGAACCGCCGAGGAGAGATCATGTTCGAGCACCCCTATCTGACCCAGCAGGTGACCGCTCACGAGCAGGAGCGCATCGCGACGGCCGTCGAGCAGCGCCGCCGCCTGATCGAGCACGCGGACCAGATCGTGCCGCGGGCGGACCGGCCCGTGCGGCGGCTGCTGCGTCGCCTCGTGCAGCGCGGGGTCGTCTCGCGCGCGACTGTCGCGGAGCGCGAGTGCCGACCGTGCGAGCCCGCGGTCGCCCGGTGACCGACGCGGTCCTGCTGCCGTTCCCGCACCGCGACCCCGATGTCGGCGGTGGGTGGGACGATGGAGGCATGGCCCCAGCCCCCAGCGCCGCGATGGTCGGGCGAGACGCCGAGCTCGCCGAGGTGCGCCGTCTGTTCGACGGAGCGCGCGACGGCGTGCCCGCGGCCGTGCTGGTGGAGGGCGAGGCCGGGATCGGCAAGTCCCGCCTGGCGCGCGAGTTCGGCGCCGAGGTCGCGAACGCCGCCGACGTGCATGTCGGATGGTGCCTCGACCTGGGCGCGTCGCGCATGCCGTTCGGCCCTCTCACCGGCATCCTCCGGTCGATCGTGGCGCGGATGGGCGTCGAGCGCGTGCGAGCGGTCGTCGGCGTGGGCATCGAGGCGCTCGGGATGCTGCTGCCCGAGCTCGTCGACGCCCCCGCCGACCGCGAGCGCACGAGCCCGGAGCGCCTGCGCGACGCCGTGGCGTCACTGGTCGAGGCCGCGGCGGAGGAGTCGCCGCAGGTGCTCGTGGTGGAAGATCTGCACTGGGCCGACGACTCGACCCTGGCCATCCTGTCGTTCCTGCTGCGGGCGTGGAACCGCGGTCGCATCCTGCTGCTCATCACCTGCCGCACCGACGACGTGCGTCGCGGCGACGCGGTGAGCCGTTTCATCGGCGAGGCCACAAGGGCGCGGCTGCTGGAGCGGCTGACGGTGTCGCGTCTGGAAGACGAGGCCGTCCGCGAGCTGGTCGAGCAGATCACCGGGCGCGCGCCGTCGCCGTCCGCGCTCGAGCGGCTGCAGGTGCGCGCCGAGGGCGTGCCGTTCTTCGTGGAGGAGATCGCCGGGTGCTCCCAGGGCCCGCTGCCGGACAGCCTGCGCGACCTGCTGCTGGCACGCTTCGACCGTCTCGGCGACGACGCAGGGCGTGTGGTGCGGGTCATCTCCGGCGCCGAGCGTCCCCTGAGCCACCCGCTCGTCACGCGCCTGGCCGGGCTGCCCGAGGAGCGTCTCGACGAGGCCCTGCGCGAGGCCGCCCGCAGCGGCATCATCGTGGTGGAAGACGACGACTACCGGTTCCGGCACGCGCTGCTGCGCGAGGCCGTGCACGACGATCTGCTCCCGGGGGAGCGCGCCCGCCTGCACCGCGCCTACGCCGAGGCGCTGGAGGAGCAGAGCGAGGGGGCCGCCGACCGGGGCGATGCCGCCGCGCTCGCGTATCACTGGCAGCTCGCGCAAGACGACCGTCGCGCGATCACGGCCGCCGCCGAGGCCATGCGGCAGGCCAAGGCGCAGTATGCCTTCGCGAGTGCTGCGCGCTTCGGCGAGCTCGTGCTCGAGCTGTGGCCGCTCGTGCCCGACGCCGCCGCCGCGACGGGGTTCGGGCGCCTGGAACTGCTGCACGTGCTCGGGTCGGTGCTGCGCAACGCGGGCGATGGGGAGCGCGCTCTCGCGGTGGCCAACGTCGCGCTCGCCGAGGTCGATGCGACGACGGTCGACCCGCGACTGCACGCCCGCCTGCTGCGCAACAAGGCGCTGTACCTGGTGAACCTGGGGCGGCTCGGGGCCGTGCCGCTGCTCCGCGAGGCGCTGGCCATCGCAGAGGAGTACGTGCCCGACGAGGCGTTCCGCGCCGAGCTGCTCAACCAGCTCGCCGGTCGCCTGATGATCGCGGGCGACCGGGAGGATGCGATCCGGCTCGCCGACGAGGCCGAGCGCCGGGCCGCGGCCGCGGGGTCGCGCGACCAGCAGTCGATCGCAGCGAACATGCGCGGCGGCTCACTGACGCACCTCGGCGCCGTCGAGGCGGGCGTGCGGGAGTTCGAACGGGCGAGGGTGCTGGCAGACGGCTCGACCGCCGAGATGCGCTACCGCGTGAACTACTCCGACCTGTTGACGCTGCTCGGCCGGTACCGGGAGGCGGTCGCGGTGGCCGAAGCCGGGCTGCGCCGCGCGCGGGAGCTGCGCGTCGAGCGCACGTCGGGCACGATCATGGCGCAGAACATGATCGTCCCGCTGCTCGAGCTCGGCGAGATCGACCGCGTCGAGGAGATGCTGTCGCGCGACTTCGTGCAGGGCACGCTGCGGGTGTTCCGCATGTACATGAGCATGACGCGCGTGCGGGTGCTGGCGTGGCGCGGCCGGTCGACCGAGGCGGCGGAGATGCTGCGCGAGTGGCGGCCGGCGTTCGAGGAGACCGGCGGCTCTGAGCGCCAGATCTGGTACGACCTCGTGACGATGACGGTCGCGGTGGCGCAGAGCGAGGGCGACCTCACCGGTGCGCTCGACGCGATCCTCGCGATGGTGCACGACGAGAAGCCGGCGCTGCTGCATCAGCGCCGGCTGCTGCTGGAGGGCGGGGCGATCATCGCGGAGCTGCGGTCCCGTGGGGTCGACGTCGAGGCGGCCTCGGCCACGATCCGCGACGCCTGGCTGGCGCAGCCCGACCAGCTGCAGCACGACGCCTGGGGGCTGATTCTCGATGCCCTGCTCGACCCGCGACCGGAGAAGGTGGAGGAGGCGCTGCGCCGCGCTGACGGCGACGACGTGCCGGTGACCTTCCGCGCGGTGCTCCGCCTGGAGCGCGCGCAGGTGCACGTGCGAGACGGCGAGCGCGCGGCCGCCTCCGCCGTGGTCGCCGAGGCCGTCGCGCTCGCGGAGGAGTGGGACCATGCCCCGCTGCGGGCCGCCATCGCACGGTTCGCCGACGCCGCGGGCCTGCGTGCCGGGGCAGCGCCCGCCGACGCGGAACTGCTGACCGCCAGGGAGCAGCAGGTGCTCGACCTCATCGCGGAGGGGCTCAGCAACCGTCAGATCGGGGAGCGCCTGTTCATCAGCGTGAAGACGGTGAGCGTGCACGTGTCGGCGGTGCTGCGCAAGCTCGGGGTCAGCACGCGCACGGAGGCGGCGCTCACACGGCAGGCCCTCGACCCGACGTCGGGCAGGTCCGCCGTGGTAGCGTGACCGAGCACGCGTGTCGGATCTTCCGGTGCGGTGCAGGCCGCGTCAGCGGCCGGCTTAACAGAAAGTAGAAAACACATGGCCACTGGCACTGTGAAATGGTTCAACGCGGAGAAGGGCTTCGGCTTCATCGCTCCTGATGACGGCACGGAAGACCTCTTCGCCCACTACTCGGCTATCGCCGGCTCCGGTTTCAAGGAGCTCCGCGAGAACCAGAAGGTCGAATTCGACGCTGAGCGTGGCCCCAAGGGCATGCAGGCGGCGAACATCCGCGCTCTCTGAGCGTGCGCTGACTTCCTGAAGCCGGTCGGATCCATCGGATCCGACCGGCTTTTCGCATCCCTCCGGACCTCCGTGCGGTGTCATCGAATTGAGGATGACCTAACTTCGGGTTAGATTAGGCGAGGCTTACCAAAGGCCGGGCGCGTTCTCGTGCCGCCACCCCTCCTCCCATCCCGAAGGGAACGCCTGTGCGCATCTCTCGCCTGCTCGCCATCGGCGCGGCCGCCGCGCTCGCCGTGTCGCTCGCCGCCTGCTCGTCCTCGGCCCCCGAGTCGACCTCCTCCTCGGGCGGCAACCCCGCCTCCGACGACGCGTTCCCCGTCACGATCGAGCACGCCTTCGGCGAGACCACGATCACCGAGAAGCCCGAGCGCGTGGCCACGGTCGCCTGGGCCAACCACGAGGTCCCGCTCGCGCTCGGCATCGTCCCGGTCGGCATGAGCAAGGCCACCTGGGGAGACGACGACGACAACGGCATCCTCCCCTGGGTCGAGGAGAAGCTCGACGAGCTCGGCGGCGACACCCCGGCTCTGTTCGACGAGACCGACGGCATCGACTACGAGGCCGTGGCCGACACCGAGCCCGACGTGATCCTCGCGGCCTACTCCGGGCTGACGCAGGAGGAGTACGACACGCTCTCCAAGATCGCGCCGGTCGTGGCCTACCCCGAGGTCCAGTGGGGCACGTCGGTCGACGACATGATCGAGATGAACGCCACCGCGCTCGGGCTGAAGGACGAGGGCGAGGCACTGATCGATGAGCTGCACGCCGACGCCGACACCGCGCTCGAGGCCCACAGCGTGCTGAAGGACAAGAAGGTGCTGTTCGCCTACTTCGACCCGAGCGACCTCAGCACCATCGGCTACTACACGGCCGCGGACACGCGCCCCGGGTACCTCCACTCCCTCGGTCTGCCGTTCCCCGCGATCGTGGAGGAGAGCGTGGGCAGCGACAAGTTCAACCTCGAGGTGAGCGCCGAGGAGGCGCAGAAGTTCGACGACGTCGACGTGCTGGTCACCTACGGCGACGACACGACCCTCGCCACGCTGCAGGCCGACCCGCTGCTGTCGAAGATCCCCGCGATCGCCGAGGGCCGCGTCGCGATCCTGCCCAACGCCACGCCCATCGCCGCCTCGGCGAACCCGTCGCCGCTGTCCATCCCGTGGGGCCTCGACGACTACCTGGCGATCCTGGCCGCACCGCTCGCGCCGTAACCGCGTCGCACCACCGCCGAGAGTCACCGTGATCTCCGCACCCGTGCTCGCACCGGACGCCGCCGCCCTGCGGCGCCCGGTGCTGGCGCGCACCCTCTGGCTGTGCGCCGGGGTCGTGGTGCTGCTGGTGCTGGCGGTGCTCTCGGTGTCGTTCGGGGCGCGCGCGGTCACCCTCGACGACATCCTCGCCGCACTGGGCGGACAGTCCGACACGATCGGGCAGGCCGCGGTGATCAAGCGCCTCCCGCGCACGGTGCTCGCGCTGCTCGTGGGCGCCGCGCTCGCGCTTGCCGGGGCGACCATGCAGGCCGTGACCCGCAACCCCATCGCCGAGCCCGGCATCCTCGGCATCTCGAACGGGGCGTCGTTCGCGGTCGTGCTCGGCATCGCGTTCTTCGGGCTGAGCAACCCGTACGGCCAGATGGCGTTCGCGATCGCCGGCGCCGCGGCGGCCGCGGTGTTCGTCTACGCCGTCGGGTCGCTCGGCCGCGGCGGCGCCACCCCGCTCAAGCTCGCCCTGGCGGGCGCGGCGACCTCGGCCGCGTTCGCCTCGCTCATCAGCGCGGTCATGCTGCCGCGGGTCGATCTGCTGCAGACTTTCCAGTCGTGGCAGATCGGCGGGGTCGGGGGAGCCGAGTGGCCGCGCATCGCGATCACCGCCCCCGTGCTCGCGGTCGGCGCGCTGCTGTGCTTCCTGACCGCCCGCGGCATGAACTCCCTCGCACTCGGCGACGACATGGCCACGGGGCTCGGCGAGCACGTGGCGCGCACGCGCGCGGTCTCGGCGCTCGGCTCGGTGATCCTGGCCGGAGCCGCGACCGCGATCGCCGGGCCCATCGGCTTCGTCGGGCTCATCGTGCCGCACCTGTGCCGCCTGCTCGTGGGCACCGACCACCGCTGGCTGCTGCCCTTCTCGGCCCTCGCGGGAGCGGCCCTGCTGACCGCGAGCGACATCGTCGGCCGGGTGATCTCGCCGTCGTCGGACGAGATCCAGGTCGGCATCATCACCGCGATCATCGGGGCGCCGTTCTTCATCTGGATCGTCCGCCGACAGAGGGTGAGGGAGCTGTGAGCGCCACGGAGCACACGCTCGTCCGCGCGGAGGAGTCCGCGGCCGCCCGCACGGCCAGGGTGATCGCCGGACGCCGGGCCCGTCACCGCCGGCACGCGCTCGTCACGGTCGCGCTGGCCGTGGTCGTGCTCGCCCTGTTCACGGTCGCGCTCATGGTGGGCAACACGTTCTATCCGCTCGACGAGGTGATCCGCGTGATCCTGGGCGAGACCGTGCCGGGGGCGTCGTTCACCGTGGGCGACCTGCGGCTGCCACGGGCGATCCTCGCCATCCTCGCGGGGCTCGCGTTCGGCATGGCCGGCGTCACCTTCCAGACCATGCTGCGCAACCCGCTCGCCTCCCCCGACATCATCGGGATCTCGCACGGCGCCGGGGCGGCCGCGGTCTTCGGGATCGTCGTGCTCTCGCTCAACGGCCCGATGGTGTCGCTGCTCGCACTCGCCGGCGCCCTCGTCACCGCGCTCGCGATCTACCTGCTCGCGATCAAGGGCGGCTTCGCCGGCGCCCGACTGATCCTGATCGGGATCGGGGTCGCGGCGATGCTGCAGAGCGTCATCGCCTACCTGCTCTCCCGCGCCGCGAACTGGGACATCCAGACCGCCATGCAGTGGATCACCGGCAGCCTCAACAACGCCTCGTGGGAGCGGGTGCTGCCGATGGCGATCGCCGCGGTCGTGCTGGTGCCGCTGCTGCTGACGCAGGGGCGGGCCCTGGGCGCGCTCCAGCTGGGCGACGACTCCGCGGCCGGCCTCGGCGTGCGCGTCGGCGTCACCCGCGTGGTGTTCATCCTCGGTGCCGTCGCGCTGCTCGCCGTCGCGACCGCCGCCACCGGCCCCATCGCGTTCGTCGCCTTCATGGCGGGACCGATCGCCGCCCGGCTCACCGGACCGGGCGCGACCCTGCTGCTGCCCAGCGGTCTCGTCGGCGCGGTGCTGGTGCTGGCGGGCGACCTCATCGGCCAGTTCGCGCTCGGCACGCGCTACCCCGTCGGCGTCGTCACCGGGGTCGTGGGCGCGCCGTACCTGATCTACCTCCTCATCCGCACCAACCGCACCGGAGGCTCCCTGTGACCGCCGCCCACACCCTGTCCGCCGAGGGCGTGACGCTCTCCTACGGCGACCGCACCGTGGTCGAGGGGCTCGACCTGCAGATCGCCCCGGGCAAGATCACGACCATCGTCGGCGCGAACGGCTGCGGCAAGTCCACCCTGCTGCGCGCCCTCGCCCGGCTGCTGTCGCCCGTGGCCGGCCAGGTGGTGCTCGACGGCACGTCCGTGCACACCCGCCCGACCAGGGAGGTCGCGCGCATCCTCGGGCTGCTCCCGCAGTCGCCCGTGGCCCCGGAGGGCATCGCGGTGGCCGACCTCGTCGGGCGCGGACGCCACCCGCACCAGCGGGCGCTGTCGCGCTGGAGCGCGCACGACTACGAGGTCGTCGCCGATGCGCTCGACGCCACGGGCATCAGCGACCTCGCCGACCGCAGCGTCGACGAGCTCTCCGGCGGACAGCGTCAGCGCGTGTGGATCGCGATGGCCCTCGCGCAGGAGACCGACATCCTGCTGCTCGACGAGCCGACCACGTTCCTCGACGTCGCCCACCAGGTCGAGGTTCTCGACCTGCTCACCGACCTGAGCGTCGCCCGCGGCACCACGATCGTGATGGTGCTGCACGACCTCAACCTCGCCGCCCGCTACGCCGACGAGCTCGTCGCCATGAAGGACGGCCGCGTGCACGCCACGGGGTCGCCGCAGGACGTGGTGACCGCCGAGCTCGTGGAAGAGGTCTTCGGGCTGCCCAACCAGATCACCGTCGACCCGGTCTCCGGGAAGCCGATGGTCACCCCCATCGGAAGGCATCATGTCCGCTGAGACGACCACGACCGAACGCCCGACCTACCTCCTCACCCGCGCCGAGGTGCGCGCCGTGGAACGCGTGTCGCCCTCGTTCGTGCGGGTGACCCTCGGCGGGGACGACCTGCGTGAACTGGGCACCCCCGGCGCGGTGTTCGACAGTCGCATCAAGCTCGTGTTCCCGCCCGCGTCCGGGGTGCTGCCCGAGATCGACCGCTCCACGGACGACTGGTGGGGCTCCTACCTCGCGGTGCCCGAGGCCGAGCGCGGCGCGATGCGCACGTACTCGGTGCGCGAGCTGCGGGTGGCCGCCGACGACACGACCGAGGTGGACGTGGACTTCGTGCTGCACCTGGAGCCGGGGCTCACCGGGCCCGCATCGCGGTGGGCGAGCACGGCGGCCGTGGGGCAGGAGCTGTGGCTCGTCGGTCCGCGGCGCGGGGTCGTTCCGCACGGCGGTGCCGAGTACCGCCCTGGGCGCGCCGACTCCGTGGTGCTGGCGGGCGACGAGACGGCCGCCCCCGCGATCGCCCGCATCCTGGAGGACGCTCCGCGCGACCTCCGCGGTGTCGCGTTCATCGAGGTGCCGTCGCCGGCCGACGTGCTGCGCATCGACCCGCCCGCCGGGGTGGAGGTGCACTGGCTGCCCCGCGACGTGGGCGAGCCGCACGGCCTCCGGCTCATCCCCGCGGTGCTCGGCTACCTCGGAGACGCCGACGCGACCGACGAGATCCGGGTGAAGGACGTCGAGACGGAAGACCTGCTGTGGGAGACGCCGGAGTACTCGGGTCTCGGCGAGGACATCGACCCCGCGACCGCGACCCCGGTGGAGCGCTACTTCTGGATCGCGGGGGAGAGCGGCGTGGTCACGACCCTGCGCCGGCACCTGGTGAAGGACCTCGGCATCGACCGCCGCCAGGTCGCGTTCATGGGCTACTGGCGCCGCGGCGTGGCGATGCGGGGCTGACGTGACCGCGACCGACGGGCGGCCCGCCCTGCAGGGCGACTCCCTGGTGCTCGGCTACGGCCGCTCCCGCGTGGTGCACGACGTGTCGCTGCGCCTCGCCCCCGGGCGGGTGACGGCGCTGATCGGCCCGAACGGCAGCGGCAAGTCGACCGTGCTGCGCGCCCTCGCCCGCCTGCACCGCATCGACGGCGGCACGGTGCGCGTCGGCGGGGACGAGCCGCGGGATGCGGCCGCCCTGTCGGCGAAGGAGTTCGCGAAGACCGTGGCGATGCTGTCGCAGTCGCGTCCCCACCCGTCCGGCATCGAGGTGTCCGACGTGGTCGCGTACGGGCGGCACCCCCACCGCGGTCGCTTCGCCGGCATCACCGAGGCCGACCGGGCAGCCGTGGCCCGCGCGCTCGCGCTCACCGGGCTGTCCGACATGGCCGCCCGCCCGGTCGACCAGTTGTCGGGCGGAGAGCTGCAGCGCGTGTGGCTGGCGACCGCGCTGGCCCAGGACACCGGGGTGCTGCTGCTCGACGAGCCGACCAACCACCTCGACCTGCGCTACCAGGTGGAGACGCTCGACCTGGTGCGCGAGCTCGCCGACGACCACGGCACCGCCCTCGGCGTGGTGCTGCACGACCTCGACCACGCGGCCTCGGTGGCCGACGACGTGGTGCTGCTGCATCGCGGGCGCGTGCACGCCGCCGGGACCCCCGTCGAGGTGCTCACGGGCGAGAACCTGTCGGAGGTCTACGGGCTGCGCATCGACACCGTCGTCGACGACGAGACCGGGCTGGTGCGCGTGCGACCGCGCGGCCGCCATCACGCCCGGCATCGCGCCGGCACCGCACTCTGATCCACCCCCACCCCTGGAGGAACACCCGATGAAGAAGACCCCCCTGGCCGTGCTCGCCCTCGGTGGTGCGCTGACCCTCGCGCTCGCCGGGTGCGGCACCACGCAGACGCCGTCCGCCTCGGACGCCGCAGCGCCCGTCTCGACCAGCGAGGGCTGCGCGGACGACGCGACCGCGACCTCGACCGGTGCCGTCTCGGTGACGGACGACCTGGGCCGCACGGTCGAGCTCGACCGGCCGGCCGAGCGCATCGCGGTGCTGGAGTGGCAGCAGATCGAGGACGCGCTGACGCTGTGTGTGGCCCCGGTCGCCGTCGCCGACGCCGAGGGCTACTCCACGTGGGTGTCGGCGGAGAAGCTGCCGGACGACGTGGTGGATGTGGGCACGCGGCAGGAGCCGAACCTGGAGACCCTGTTCGGCACCGACCCCGACCTGGTGATCGTCGAGGTGCGCGGGACGGACGACCCGATCGTGGCCCAGCTCGAGGAGTACGACGTGCCGGTGCTCGCGACGGTGGGCGCCGATGCGAAGGACCCCATCGCGAAGATGCTGAACACGCTCGACCTGATCGCGCAGGTCACGGGTCGTGAGGAGCGCGCCGACGACGTGGCCGCGGAGTTCCAGCAGCACCTCGACGACGCGAAGGCCGAGCTGGCGGACCGCGAGCTCGCGACACGCGACTTCGTGTTCTTCGACGGCTGGGTCGACGGCGGCAACGTCGCCCTGCGGCCGTTCGGCCAGGGCTCGCTCGTCGGCGAGGTCGGCGAGCAGCTCGGACTCGTGAACGCCTGGACCGGGACGGTCGACCCGGTGTACGGCCTGGGGCAGACCGACGTGGAGGGCATGACCACGGTCGGCGACGCCAACCTGTTCTACACCGGTACGGAAGACCCCGACTCGGAGAACATCATGGATGCCCTCGCCGACAACCCGGCCTGGACCTCGCTGCCCGCCGTGGCCGACGGCCGCCTGACCGCGTTCCCCGCGGGCATCTGGACGTTCGGCGGCCCCCGCTCGACCGCGCAGATCGTCGACGGCTTCGTCGAGGTGCTCTCGAAGTGACCGAGACCCTCCGCCTCGACGACACGACGGATCCCGCGGCGCCGGAGCGTCGCGCGACCGTCGTCTCCGTCGAGGCGGAGGGCCGCGGGCCGAAGGCCCTCCTGACGGGGGTCGGGGTGCTCGTCCTGCTCGCGGTGCTGCTGGTCGCGGTCGCCGGCTGGCATCTCACGCAGGGCACGAGCGGGGCCGTGCTGCCCCCGGCCGACGTGCTGTGGGGCTCGCGGATCCCGCGCCTGGCCGCGGGCGTCGCGGTCGGGGTCGCCCTGGGCGTGGCGGGGATCCTGCTGCAGTCGCTCGCCCGCAACGCGCTCGCCTCGCCCGACACGCTGGGGGTGACCGCGGGAGCGTACCTCGCGGTCACGGCGCTCGCCGCGTTCGGGATCGCCGTGCCCGTGTGGGCGTCCGGAGCGGTGGCGTTCGCGGGCGGGCTCGTGGCGGCCGGGATCGTGCTCGGGCTCGCGGGCGGTGCCGGCTCGTCCACCACGCGCCTCATCCTCGCCGGCACGGCCCTGGCGCTGGCCTTCCAGGCGGGCACCTCGACCCTGCTGATCCTGTTCGACGAGGAGACCACCGGGCTGCTCGCGTGGGGGAGCGGGAGCCTGTCGCAGCTCGGGCTGACCGCGTTCCTCCAGGCGGCCCCGGTCGTGGTGGTCGTCACCGTGCTGGCGCTGGTGCTCGCCCGACGCCTCGACATCCTGGCGCTCGGCGACGACACGGCCTCGTCGCTCGGGGTGCCGATCCGTTCCACGCGGGCGATCGGCATCCTCCTCGCGGTCACGCTGACGGCCGTGTCGGTCACGCTCGCGGGACCGATGGGCTTCGTCGGACTGTGCGCGCCGGTGCTCGCGCGGCTGCTGTCCCGCGTGGTGCCCAGCCTGAACCGGCACCTGCTGCTGATCCCGGCCGCGGGGCTGCTCGGCGCGATCGTGGTGATCCTGGCCGACGCCCTGCTGCGGGCGCTGATCGGCGCCGAGGCCGCGATCCTCATCCCGACGGGGGTCGCGACGACGCTGCTGGGCGCGATCGTGCTGGTGCTCATGGCCCGACGGCTGCGCGACGCCGGCCCCACCCGCGAGCCGCCGCGCGTGCGCTTCGGTGTGCGCAGCCGCGTGCGCTTCCGCGTGACCCTGGTGGTCGTGGCGCTCGGGGTGGCCGGGGTGCTGCTGCTCGGGCTGCTCGCCGGTCACACGTGGCTGCTGACGGGCGACATCGCCCTGTGGCTGCAGGGGCAGGCGGCCCCGCCGATCGCGTTCGCGCTGGACGAGCGGGCCCCGCGGGTCGTGGCCGCGGTCGTGGCGGGAGGCGCGCTCGCCCTCTCCGGCACGCTGATCCAGGGGGTGAGCCGCAACCCGCTCGCCGACCCCAGCATCCTCGGGGTCACCGGTGGCGGCGGGCTGGGGGCCGTGCTGGTGATCACGAGCGCGGCGTCGTCGACGGGCGGCATGATCGCGGGTGCCGTGACGGGCTCGCTGCTCGCGTTCGCCCTGGTCTACCTCCTGTCGTGGCGAGGAGGTCTGAGCGCGGACCGGTTCCTGCTCGTGGGTATCGGGGTGTCGTACCTCACGGTCTCGCTCACGACGTTCTTCCTGCTGCGGTCGAACCCGTGGGACACCCCGCGGATCTACACGTGGCTGTCCGGCACGACGTACGGTCGCGCGTGGGAGCAGATCCTCCCGCTGGTGATCGTGCTGGTCATCGCACTGCCGTTCGTGGTGTCGAGCCGCCGCGAGCTCGACGTCCTGTCGCTCGACGAGGACACGCCGCGGCTGGTGGGCATCCGGCTGGAGCCGGTGCGCCTGCTGCTGCTCGCGGTGGCGGCCGTGCTCGCCGCGCTGAGCGTCACGGCGATCGGGGTGATCGGCTTCGTGGGGCTCGTGGCGCCGCACGCCGCCCGGGCGCTGGTGGGGGCGCGGCATGCGCGGGTGATCCCGGTCGCCGTGCTGCTGGGCGGGCTGCTGGTCGCGGTGGCCGACACGATCGGTCGCACGGTCATCGCGCCCGCGCAGCTGCCGGCCGGCCTGGTGGTCGCGCTGGTCGGCGCCCCGTACTTCGTCTGGCTGCTCTGGCGCTCGCGCGACGCCTGACCCCGCTCCCCGGCCCGCCCTGTCCGTTCGTCCCGTGGCGGGATCGAAAACGCACCCCCGGGGGCGTCCGGAGGTGCGTTTTCGATCTCCGAGCCGGGGTGGGTGGGGAGAGCGGGGAGGGGGGGGGTTACTTCGCGAGGAAGTCCTTCAGGGCGGCGTTGACCTCGTCGGCGTGGGTCCAGAGCAGGCCGTGCGGCGCGCCCTCGACCTCGATGTACGTCGCCTCGGGGACGGCCTGGTGGAAGCGGCGGGCGGTCGCGTCGATCGGCAGGATGTTGTCCTTCGTGCCGTGCAGGATGAGCGTGGGCTTGCCGGCCGCGCGCACGGCCTCGACGTCGCCGCGGAAGTCCTCGATCCACGTCGGCACGACCGCGTAGGCGGCGACCGGGGCGCTGGTGACCGAGAGGTTCCAGTTGGCGTCGACGACCTGCTGGCTGATGCGGGTGCCGAGGTTCTCGTCGAGGTTGTAGAAGTTCTTGTAGAACTCGGTGAACCAGGCGTAGCGGTCGCCCTTGGCGGCGGCCTCGATCCCGTCGAACACGTCCTGCGGCACGCCCTCGGGGTTGTCGTCGCGCTGCACGAGGAACGGCTCGAGCGAGGCGAGGAAGGCGAGCTTGGCGACGCGCTCGTGCCCGTAGCGGCCGACGTAGCGGGCGAGCTCGCCGGTGCCCATCGAGAAGCCGACGAGCACGACGTCGCGCAGGTCGAGGGTCTCGAGCACGGTGTTGAGGTCGGCGGCGAAGGTGTCGTAGTCGTAACCGCTGCCCACCTTGGAGGACTGGCCGAAGCCGCGGCGGTCGTACGTGATCACGCGGTAGCCCTGGGCGAGCAGCTCACGCGTCTGGCGCTCCCAGCTGTGCCCGTTGAGCGGGTAGCCGTGGATCAGCACGACGGGCTGCCCGGATCCCTGGTCCTCGTAGTACAGCTCGATCGGGGTGCTGTTCTCGTTCCCGACGGTGATGTAGCCCATGATCCTGGTCCTTTCGGTTCCGGTGAGAACGATCGTTCTCGCTCGATGTGTCCAATCTAGAGAACGAGCGTTCTCATGTCAAGTAGACTTCTGCACATGACCGAAGACGACGCTCGCGAGCGCATCCTCTCCGCCGCGGAGGAGCTCTACTACCGCAAGGGATACGCGGCCGTCGGCATGGACGAGCTGCGCACGGCCGCCGGCGTGTCGCTGCGTCGCCTCTACTCGCTCTTCCCCGCCAAGACCGATATCGTCTCGGCGGTCCTCGCCCGCAGGCACACCGAGTGGGAGTCGGGTCTCTCCGCCGCTGTCGCCGCCGCGGGCGACGGGCCCCGCGCGCGGCTGCTCGCCGTCTACGGCTACCTGGAGGACTGGTTCTGCAGCGACGGCTTCCGCGGCTGCGCGTTCATCAACGCATTCGGCGAGCTCGGCGGGACGAACCCCGAGGTCGCCTCCATCGTCCGCGCGCACAAGGCCTCGTTCCAGGAGTACATGGCCGCGCTGGTCGCGGACACCGGTGCCCCGGCCGCGCTGGCCGCCCAGCTCTCGATCCTCGCCGAGGGGGCGCAGAGCACCGCGGCGATCTCGGCCGACCCGCAGGCGGCGGTGCACGCGCGCCGGGCAGCCGAGGTGCTCATCGACGCGGCGTTCGCCACCGCCTGAGCTTCGGCACCTCTCGTCAGGTGTCGTCGTCGGCCGCCCGCCGAGCCGCCGTATCCCAGGCCTCGCGCACGCCCCGCAGGTGCTGCTCCGGCTGGAACGGGTGCGACGCCGTCACGGTGCGCAGCGAGCGCTCGACCACGATCCCGGGGTGGTGCACGAGCTCGCGCAGCATCGCCGCCATGCCCTTCGCATCGGGTGAGCCGCACAGGATCCCCGCCTCGGCCAGGCCCTCCCGCAGCCGAGGGTCGACGTACAGCACGCTCCGCGCCGCCCGGAACGCCTCCGCGACCACGACCGGCTGCGGGTCGAGCCCGAACGACGTGACGGCCAGCAGGTGCGAGTCACGCAGAAGGGGCTGGATGCTCTCCGGCTCGACGCGACCGAGGAACTGGATGCTGCTGCCGCTGTCTGGCGCCGCGGTCCCCGCGACCTCGCGCGCCTCGGCGTACAGCGGTCCGTCTCCCGCGATCCGCGCCACGAGTGACCCCGGCGGCAGGTCCTCCCCGGCCCGTCGCACCGCGCGCACGAACTCCAGGATCCCCGACTCGAGGGTGAGCCGGCCCACCCACAGCACCTGCAGCGGCAGCTCGACCGCCTGGAGCGGCACCCCGGGGATCGCGCGCGGTGGCATCGGGTTCGGCACCACCTCCACCTCCGGCAGCCCGGCGATCCGCAGCGCCTCGGCCTGATGCGCCGAGGGCGAGATCACGGCGTCGGCCTCCAGTGCGGCGTCGAGCGTGACGCTGCGCACCGCGGCATCGATCGCGCGGGGGGTGTCGGCGAGGGCGGTGCGAGGAGGGCGTCCGCGCAGCACGCGGGCCAGTCCGCGGACGGCCGCCGCCGCGACCCGGTCGAATCGTCGCAGGTCCGGTCCCTGCCAGAAGAAGGTGTGCACCGTGTGGACGACGGGGATGCCCTGCTCCTGGGCCACCCGGATCGCCGCGGCGGTGAGGCCGAACTCCGAGTGCACGTGCACCACGTCGATCGACCGCTCCCGGAACAGGCGCCGCAGCCGCGCTCGCAGGGCACGACTGTTGCGGATCGCCGGCATCTCGACGCCGGGGATGACCCACGCGGCGGCCATCAGGATCGGTGCCTCCCCCGGCGGCACGGGGCGTGGCGCGCTTCCCGGCTGCGCGGCGCCGATGACCACCACCTCGTCGCCCGCGGAGCGCAGCAGCTCCGCCTCGCGCAGGACGACGGCCTGCGCATCTCCGATGCGGTCGAGTGCGTAGTCGCAGACGAGTGCGATCCTCACGGCGGTCACCCCCAGGTCGTGCGGAACAGAGTGCTGTCAAACGTAACATCTTACTCGCCGGGTGAATGACGCGGGGTGGCACAAGTCTCTTACCTGGTTAGCGATCGGGGGAGGGGCTGTCAAGGGCACTGCGGCGGAGGTGCCGTCACCCTAGAGTCGCGGCATGGAGACTTCGACGAAAGGCATCCTCCGCCAGAGCCTGGTGATCGCGGCGGCCGTGTTCATGCTGATCGCCGCCGCCATCGGTGCCGGCGCATTCGGCGGCACCTCGGTCGACGAACTGCAGAACGGTGCGCTGTCCGCTCAGGGCTCGTATCTCGCGCCCGCCGGACCGGCGTTCTCGATCTGGTCGCTCATCTACCTCGGCCTGCTCGCCTACACGGCGTGGCAGGCCCTCCCCGCCCGCCGCCAGGACCCCCGGCAGGAGGCCGTCGGCGGCTGGATCGCCCTGTCGATGGTGCTCAACGGCCTGTGGCTCGTGACCGCCCGCTACCTCACGCTGTGGCTCACGGTGCTCGTGATCGCGCTGCTGCTCGCCGTGCTCGCGCGTGTGATCGTGCTGCTGGGACGATTCCCCGCCCGCAGCGCCGTCGACCGCGTGCTCACCGACGGCGCCAACGGGCTCCACTTCGGCTGGGTCACGATCGCCACCGTCGCCAACACCGCCGCCTGGCTCACGCAGACCGTCCCGGAGAGCGCGGAGCAGCAGGCGGAGGTGTGGGCCATCGCGGTGCTCGCCGTGGTGCTGCTCATCGGTGCCGCGAGCGCGTGGTTCACCGGGCGTCTCGCGCCCGCCCTCGCCACCGCGTGGGGGCTCGCCTGGCTCGCGGTCGGTCGTCTGACCGGCGAGCCGCAGAGCACGCCGACCGCCATCGCCGCGATCGTGGTGGCCGCGGTCCTGGTGCTCGTGGGGGTCGTGGCCGTCGTGCGCCGGCGTCGAGCGACCCCGGCGACCCTCGCGCCTCAGAGCACCAGCCGGTAGCCCATGCCCGCCTCGGTCAGCAGGTGCACGGGCGAGGAGGGCTCGCTCTCGAGCTTCTTGCGCAACTGCGACATGTACAGGCGCAGGTAGCCGGAGTCGGACACCTGCGCGCTGCCCCAGATCTCCTTCAGCAGATCCTGCCGGGTGACTAGCGCCCCCGGGTGCCGTGCCAGGTGCTCCAGCATGCGCCACTCGGTCGGCGTCAGGTGCACGCGGGTACCGGAGCGGGTGACCGTCTTGGTCGCCAGATCCACCACCACGTCGCCGAAGGCCACGACCGACTCGCCGTTGGCGGCCACCGCGCGGCGGGAGAGCGCGCGCAGTCGCGCCAGCAGCTCGTCCACCTGGAACGGCTTGGTGACGAAGTCGTCGGCCCCGGCGTCGAGCGCCTCGACCTTGTCGGCGGAACCCGTGCGACCGGAGACGACGATGATCGGCACGGTCGTCCACCCCCGCAGCGCCTGGATCACCTCGATGCCGTCGAGCCGCGGCATCCCGAGGTCGAGCATGATGAGGTCGGGGTGCGACTGCGCCGCGGCGGCGATCGCGGCGGCGCCGTCCGCGGCGACGACCACCTCGTAGCCGTGCGCGGCGAGCGTGATGCGCAGCGCCCGCACCATCTGGGGGTCGTCGTCGGCGATGAGGAGCTTCACTCCGTGCCCTCCGTGTCGGCAGGCCCTGCGGCGAGCGGCAGGGAGATGACCATCGTGAGTCCGCCACCCGGCGTGTCCTCGGGTGTCAGGGTACCGCCCATGCCCTCGGTGAACCCGCGCGACAGCGCGAGCCCGAGGCCGAGGCCGGTCGTGTTGTCGGTGTCGCCGAAGCGCTGGAACGGCTGGAAGATGCGGTCGCGGCGCTCGGGCGCCACGCCCGCGCCCCGGTCGACGATGCGGATCTCCGCGCGCTCACCCAGACGGCTGGTGGTGACCAGCACCCGGCTGCCCTCGGGGGCGTGACGGTGGGCGTTCGCGATCACGTTCACCAGCACGCGCTGCAGCAGCACCGGGTCGGCGAACAGCGCGGGCAGGGCGGGGTCGAGCGCGAGGTCGACCTCGGACGGCCCGAGACCGAGCTCGTCGACCGCCGCGAGCACGGGACCGGCCGCGTCCACGCGCGAGGCCGAGACCGCGAGCACGCCCGCCTCCACCCGGCTCACGTCGAGCAGGTCGGTCACCAGGGTCGACAGGGTCGCGAGGCTCTCGTCGGCGGTGGCGAGGAGCTCCGCGCGGTCGGTCGCCGACAGGCCCTGCGCGGCCCGGAGACCGCCGATCGCCGCGACCGCCGACGCCAGGGGCCGGCGCAGGTCGTGGCTCACCGCCGAGAGCAGGGCGCTGCGCACCTGGTCGGTCTCGGCCAGCGCCTCCGCCTCGCGCGCGGTCGCCCGCAGGTCGGTGTGCTCGATCGCCGCGGCGAGCTGCGCCACGATCGCGTCGAGCAGCCGGCGCTCCGGACCCGCGAGGGGCTCGCCGTTCAGCTCCAGCAGGGCGCGGGGCCCGCCGCCCGCTGCCCCCACGGGGATGGTCGTGGCGCGGCCGTCCGGCACCGGTTCGCCGTCGCTGGCGAGCACCTGCCCGTCGGGCGTGAGCAGCCGGACGCCGCTGAGCCCGAAGGCCTCCCGTGTGCGGCTCACGAGCGCCAGCACGGCGTTGTCGCCGCGGAGCACGTTGCCCGCGACCGCCGCCAGCAGCTCCGCCTCGGCCGTCGCGCGCTGCGCCGTCCTCGCCCGGCGGGCGGCCTGATCCACGATGATGCTCACCAGGATCGCGATGACCACGTAGAGCGTGAGCGCGAGGGCGTGCAGCGGGTGCGCGATCGTGATCGTGAACAGCGGCGCCACGAACAGGAAGTCGAGCGTGATGCCCGACAGCACGGCGGCGAACACCGCGGGGCGGATGCCGCCGATCAGCGCCACAACGACCACGAGCAGCTGATACGCGAGCACCTCGGCGGTGATCGACTCCGGGCTGCGGAAGGTGAACATGAGCCACGACAGCAGGGGGCCGAACACGAGCGCGACGCCGAAACCGAGCGCCTGGCGCCGCCATCCCAGTGCCCCGCCGGTGATGCGGGGCAGCGCGAGTCGCCCGCCCGCGGCCGCGTGGGTCACGATGTGCACGTCGATGTCACCCGAACGCCGGATCACCTCGGAGCCGATGCCCGGTCCGGTCAGCGCGGCCGTCAGGCGGCCGCGGCGGCTCACGCCGATCACGAGCTGCGTGGCGTCGGCACCCTGGGCGAACTCCACGAGCGTGCCGGGGATGTCGTCGCCGACCACCTGGTGGTACGTGCCGCCGAGGGACTCCACGAGCGCGCGCTGTGCGGCCAGGGCGCCCGGGGTCTCGCCGCGCAGGCCGTCCTGGGCGGTCACGTGCACCGCGAGCAGCTCGCCCCCGGCCGACCGTGCGGCGATGCGGGCTCCGCGGCGCAGCAGCGTCTCGCCCTCCGGGCCGCCCGTCAGCGCGACGACCACCCGCTCGCGCGCCTGCCAGGAGCCCTCGATGCCCTGCTCGGCGCGGTAGCTGCGCAGCGCGCTGTCGACCTCGTCGGCGAGCCACAGCAGTGCGAGTTCGCGCAGCGCGGTGAGGTTGCCCAGACGGAAGTAGTTCGACAGTGCCGCGTCGATCCGCTCCGCGGGATACACCAGGCCCGCCGACAGCCGGTCGCGCAGGGTCTGCGGGGCGAGGTCGACCACCTCGACCTCGTCGGCTGCACGCACCACGGCATCCGGGATGGTCTCCTGCTGCGCGATGCCGGTGATCTTCTCCACCACGGCGTTCAGCGACTCGATGTGCTGCACGTTGACGGTGGTCACCACGTCGATGCCCGCCCGCAGCAGCTCCTCCACGTCCTGCCAGCGCTTGGGGTGGCGCGAACCGGGGATGTTCGTGTGCGCGAGCTCGTCGACCAGGGCGATCTCCGGTGCGCGGTCGAGCACGGCGTCCAGGTCGAGCTCGGTCAGCACCACCCCGCGGTGCTCGTCCACGCGTCGCGGAACCTCGGGGAGCCCGGCGGTGAGGGCCGCGGTGGCCGCCCGGCCGTGGGTCTCCACGACCGCGATCACCACGTCGCGGCCCTCGTCGAACAGGCGCCGCCCCTCCGCGAGCATCTCGAACGTCTTGCCCACCCCGGGGGCGGCGCCCAGGAGCACGCGCAGGCGCCCCCGGCGCTGGTGCTCCGGCGGGCGATCCGTGCGCGCTGCGCTCATTCACCCTCCCGGTCGTCCAGTGCGAGGTTGAGTTCGGCGACGTTGATCCGCTCCTCGCCGAGGAACCCCAGGTCCCGCCCTTGAATCCTAGACTCCACGAGCGCACGCACCTCGTCCTCGGGCAGGTCGCGCGCGGCGGCCACCCGCGGCACCTGCAGCAGGGCGTAGGCGACGCTGATGTGCGGGTCGAGACCGGAGCCGGAGGCGGTCACGGCGTCGGCGGGCACCAGGGACGGGTCGACACCCTCGCGCTCCGCGACCTCGGCCGTGCGCTCGGCGATCGTCGCGACCAGGTCGGGGTTCTCCGGTCCGAGGTTGCTGCCGCCCGAGGCGGTGCCGTCGTAGCCGTCGCCCGCCGCGGACGGGCGCGACTGGAAGTACTGCGGCAGGGCTTCGCCGTCGGCGTCGGTGAAGGACTGTCCGATCAGGGCGCTGCCGCGGTCGTCGGGCAGCATCGAGCCGTTCGCCTGTGCGGGGAGCAGCAGCTGACCGATGCCGGTGACGAGCAGGGTGTAGCCGACGCCGAGGACGAGGGTGAGCACGAGCATCGCGCGGACGGCGACCCCGGCGGTGCGCATCGTGGTGCGGGTGGTGGAGGACATGGTGTGCCTTTCGCGCGGGGGTCAGAAGCCGGGGAGGAGGCTCACGACGAGGTCGATGAGCTTGATGCCGAGGAACGGCGCGATCACGCCGCCGAGGCCGTAGACGAGCAGGTTGCGCTGCAGGATCTGCGAGGCGCTCGCGGGGCGGTAGGCCACCCCGCGCAGGGCGAGCGGGATGAGGAAGACGATCACGATCGCGTTGAAGATGATCGCGCTCGTGACCGCAGACGCGGGCGAGTGCAGCTGCATGATGTTGAGCGCTGCGAGCCCCGGGAACACTCCCATGAACATCGCCGGGATGATCGCGAAGTACTTGGCGATGTCGTTCGCGAGCGAGAATGTGGTCAGCGCGCCGCGCGTGATGAGGAGCTGCTTGCCGATCCGCACGATGTCGATGAGCTTGGTCGGGTCGGAGTCCAGGTCGACCATGTTCCCCGCCTCCTTCGCCGCCGACGTGCCCGTGTTCATCGCCACGCCCACGTCGGCCTGTGCCAGCGCGGGGGCGTCGTTGGTGCCGTCGCCGGTCATCGCGACCAGCCGCCCGCCCTGCTGCTCGCGGCGGATGAGATCGAGCTTGTCCTCGGGGGTGGCCTCGGCGAGGAAGTCGTCGACCCCGGCCTCCGCGGCGATGGCCTGCGCGGTGAGCGGGTTGTCTCCGGTGATCATGACCGTGCGGATGCCCATGCTGCGCAGCTCGTCGAAGCGCTCGCGCAGGCCGTCCTTCACGATGTCCTTGAGGTGCACGACGCCCAGCACGCGCCCGTCCTCGCCGGTGGCGCGCACCGCCACGACCAGGGGTGTGCCGCCGCTGCTCGCGACCCCGTCGGTGAGGGAGGTCAGCTCGGCGTCGGTCCCGCGGCCCAGCCAGGCCGACACCGCGGAGCCGGCCCCCTTGCGGATCTCGGTGCCGTCGGCGAGGTCGAGTCCGCTCATGCGGGTCTGCGCGGTGAACGGCACGACCACGGCGTCCTCCGGCGCCTCCACCCGGAGGCCGCGCGCGGTGGCCAGCTCGACGATCGAGGCGCCCTCGGGCGTGGGGTCGGCCAGGGACGACAGTGCGGCGACCCGCAGCAGCTCCTCCGCGTCGACGCCCGTCAGCGGCAGCACCTCGTGCGCGCGCCGGTTGCCGTACGTGATCGTGCCCGTCTTGTCGAGCAGCAGCGTGGTCACGTCTCCCGCGGCCTCGACCGCGCGGCCCGACATCGCCAGCACGTTGCGCTGCACGAGGCGGTCCATCCCGGCGATGCCGATGGCCGACAGCAGCGCGCCGATCGTGGTCGGGATGAGGCAGACGAGCAGAGCGATCAGCACCGGGATGCTCACCGGGGAGGCGGCGTACGAGGCGATCGGGTTCAGCGCCAGCACCACCACGACGAACACGATCGACAGGCTCGCGAGCAGGATGTTCAACGCGATCTCGTTCGGGGTGCGCTGACGGCTCGCGCCCTCGACCAGCGCGATCATCCGGTCGACGAAGGTCTCGCCGGGCTTCGACGTGATGCGCACCACGATGCGGTCGGACAGCACCCGGGTGCCGCCGGTGACGGCGCTGCGGTCGCCGCCGGACTCGCGGATGACCGGGGCGCTCTCGCCCGTGATCGCCGACTCGTCGACGGTCGCGATCCCCGCCACGATGTCGCCGTCGCCCGGGATCAGCTCGCCCGCGGTCACGATCACGACGTCGTCGCGCTGCAGCTCCGCCGACGACACCTCCGCGGTCTCGGCGCGCTCGGCCGCGGGATCCGCCGCGGGATCGTGGCGCACCACGCGGCGGGCCATCGTGCTGGTGCGGGTCTTGCGCAGGCTCGCGGCCTGCGCCTTGCCCCGGCCCTCCGCGACCGACTCGGCCACGTTCGCGAACAGCACCGTGAGCCACAGCCACACCGCGATGCCCCACGTGAACGCGAGCGGCACGGGCGAGCCACCGGAGTCGGCCGGTCCGCCCAGGAAGGGCTCCGCGATCGCGAGCACGGTCGTGAAGGCCGCACCCACCCAGACGAGCAGCATCACGGGGTTGCGCACGAGCGTGGCGGGGTTGAGCTTGCGGACGGCGCCGGGCAGCGCCTGCACGAGCTGCGACCAGCCGAACGACCGCGGTGTCGCAGCGGGGGCGGGGGCCGTGGCGCTCTCGGGCGCGGACGGCGTGGTGAGGAGGGTCATGTCAGAGTCCTTCGGCGAGCGGTCCCAGTGCGAGCACGGGGAAGTAGGTGAGGGCGGTGACCACGACGGTCACCGTGAGGAGCAGGCCGACGAACTGCGGCCGGTGGGTGGGCAGGGTCCCGGTCGTGGCGGGGATGCGCTCCTGCGCCGCGAACGACCCGGCGAGCGCGAGCACCAGCACGATCGGCAGGAAGCGGCCGAGCAGCATCGCCACGCCCAGGGCCGTGTTGAACCACGGGGTGTTCGCGGTGAGCCCGGCGAAGGCGGAGCCGTTGTTGTTCGCGGCCGAGGTGAAGGCGTACAGCACCTCGCTCATGCCGTGCACGCCCGGGTTGAGGATGCTCGTGGACTCCACGTCGTCCCGGATGCCGGGGATCGCGAAGCTCAGGGCCGTGCCGCCGAGCACGAGCGCCGGGACCACGAGGATGTACAGGCTCGCGAGCGTCATCTCCCGCGGGCCGATGCGCTTGCCGAGCCACTCCGGCGTGCGGCCGACGAGCAGCCCGCCCACGAAGACCGCGACGATCGCGAGCACGAGCATGCCGTACAGCCCCGAGCCCACCCCGCCGGGGGCGACCTCGCCGAGCATCATGTTCAGCATCGGCATCATGCCGCCGAGCGCCGTGTACGAGTCGTGCATCGAGTTGACGGCGCCCGTCGAGGTGAGCGTGCTGGCACTGCCGAACAGCGTCGAACTGAGGATCCCGAAGCGCTGCTCCTTGCCCTCCATCGCGGCTCCGGCGAGCTCGGGTGCGGCGCCCCGGCCGGCGAGCTCCAGTGCCGAGAGGGCGACCGTCGAGGCGAGGAAGATCGTGCCCATCACGGCGACGATCGCGTAGCCCTGGCGGTGGTCGCCCACCAGGCGGCCATAGGTGCGCGGCAGCGCGAACGGGATCACCAGGATCAGCAGCACCTCGATCAGGTTCGTCCACCCGGTGGGGTTCTCGAACGGGTGGGCGGAGTTCGCGTTGAAGAAGCCGCCGCCGTTCGTGCCGAGCAGCTTGATGGCCTCCTGCGACGCGACGGGTCCGCCGGGGATCGTCTGCGCGCCCCCGGACACCGTGGTCACGTCGGTGAAGCCCGCGAAGTTCTGGATCACGCCGCCGGCCAGCAGGGCGACCGCGCCGATCAGGGCGAGCGGCAGCAGCAGCCGCCCGAGCCCGCGGGTCAGGTCGACCCAGAAGTTGCCGATCGTCGCGGAGCCGCGGCGGGACAGACCCCGCACCAGCGCGATCGCGACCGTGAGGCCGACCGCCGCCGACACGAAGTTCTGCACCGTGAGGCCGGCCAGCTGCACGGTGTAGCCCATGGTCTGCTCGGGCGAGTACGACTGCCAGTTCGTGTTCGCGACGAACGACGCGGCCGTGTTGAACGCGAGGCCCTCGGGCACGGCGGGGAGCCCGAGCGACTCCGGCAGGAACGCCTGCAGCCGCTGCAGCGCGTAGACGAGCACGAGGCCCACGAGCGAGAACAGCAGCACGCTCCGGGCGTACGCGCGCCAGGTCTGCTCCGAGCGCGGGTCGACCCCGATCACGCGGTACAGCCCGCGCTCCACCCGCAGGTCCTTCGCGGAGGTGTAGACGTGGGCGATGTAGTCGCCGAGGGGGCGGTAGAGCAGCACGAGCACGACCACGACGGCCGCGACCTGGAGCACCCCGAACAGGATCGTCGCGTCCATCAGAACCGCTCCGGGGCGACCAGGGCGACGACGAGGTACACGATCGCGGCGACGGCCAGCACCGCGGCGATGATCTCGAACACGATCATGCGCGGTCCACCGCCTTCGCGACGAGGGACACGAGGGCGAACAGCGCGAGGGTCAGCGCGAGGTAGATGATGTCGAGCACGACCCCGATCCAACTCCCGGGCGTCGCCGCCTCCGTCGATCCTCACGGTTCCCCTACGCCACGTCCGCCGATGCATGCGGCTTTCTCACGGTGGGCCCTATGCTCGCGAGGTGGGGACGCGCGCGCACCGGATCAGGCCAGGGGCCGTGCTGGTGCTCGCCCTCGTCGCGGTCGCGGCGGTCTGCGTCGTCACCGGGTTCCTGCCGAGCGCCGACGCCGAGGCGCTCGGGCTGCGGACCGCTCCGGTGCTGGGCTTCGTCGTCGCGATCACGATCGTCGCGGAGCTCGCGCGGGACGCGGCGGTGTTCGACGTGGTCTCGCAGCGGCTCGCCCGGTGGGGTCGGGGCAGGGTGGCGCTGCTGTGGCTGCTGGTGATCGCGCTCGCCGTGGTGAGCACGGTCTTCCTGTCGCTCGACACGACGGCGGTGATCGTCACGCCCGTGGTGGTGGTGCTCGCGCAGAGCATCGGTGTCCCGCCGATCCCGTTCGCGCTGGCGACCGTCTGGCTCGCGAACACGGCCTCGCTGGCCCTCCCGGTGTCGAACCTCACGAACCTGCTCGCGGCGCGTCAGATCGGCGACGGGCCCGCCGCGTTCGTCGCGCTGAGCTGGGCGCCGACCCTCGTCGGCATCCTCGTCCCCGTGCTGCTGCTCACCCTCGTGCACCGGCGCACCGTGTTCTCGCGCTACCGCACGCCCCCGCCCCGGCGCCCCGCCGATCCGGTGCTGTTCTGGACCGCGACGGGCGTGCTCGTGGTGCTCATGCCCGCGCTCGCCCTGAGCCACGACGTGTGGATCCCGGCGACGGTCGCCGCGGTCGCGCTCGTGGCGGTGTTCGCGGTGCGGCGGCGCAGGGCTCTGCGGTGGGGACTGGTGCCCTGGCAGGCGGTCGCGCTGGCCGCCGCGCTGTTCGTGCTGGTGGAGACGCTGCACGCGCGGGGAGCGCTCGACGTGCTCACCGCGCCGATCGCGGGCGACGGGTTCGGTGACCTCCTGCGGCTCGCGGCGCTCGGTGCCGTGAGCGCCAACGCCATCAACAACCTCCCCGCCTACCTCGTGCTCGAGCCCGCGGCGGGCGACCCCGTCGCGCTCATGGCGCTGCTGATCGGCGTGAACCTCGGCCCGCTGATCACGCCGTGGGCCTCGCTCGCGACGCTGCTGTGGCACCACCGCATCACCGCGCTCGGCGTGGAGATCCGCTGGAGCCGCTTCATGGCGTGGGGGACGGTGGCGGCGGTGCCCACGGTGATCGCCGCGGTCGCCGTGCTGGCCCTCGTCGCCGGCTAGTGCCGGGGGTCAGCTCCCTACCGGCCACTCCTCGGCGAGCAGACCGTAGTTCATGCCGTCGAGCCACTCGCCCGAGCGGTGCAGGGCGGTCTTGCGGCTGTGCTCCTCGCGGCGCATGCCGAGCCGCTCCATGAGCCGCCAGGAGGGCTCGTTGTCGGCGAAGCAGCCGGCGTGCACGCGGCGCAGGCCGAGCGGGCCGAAGCACACCTCGATCGCCGCCCGCACCGCCTCGGTCGCATAGCCGCGGCCCGTGGAGGCGGGGTCGAGCACCCAGCCGAGCTCGGCCTCCACGCCCTTCGCGCGCTCGGCGACCTCAAGCTGCGCCCAGGCGTCCTCGATGCGGATCATGAGGTCGCCGATGGGGGTGGGGGCGTCACCCTCGTGCTCGGGCAGGCGCTCGATCAGGTACAGCGACGCCAGTCGGGCGGGCTCGAGGTGGCGCTCGCGGAACGCCTCGATCGTGTCGGGCGCGAGGCCCAACCAGCGGTTCACCTCGGGCAGGCGTCGCCACCCCCACATCGCGTCGAGATCGTCGGGGGTGCACGGACGCAGCTGCAGCCGGGGGGTGCGGACGGGCCAGGGAACGCCTTCGGTCATGCCCTCAGCCTAGGGCGGGCTCCGCGCCGCGCGGCCCCGGACTGCCGGGTGCGTACGGCGAGGGCCGCGCAGGCGATCACGGCGAGTCCTCCCGCGACCGTGGGCCAGCCGATCTGCTCGTGCAGCAGCAACCCCGCCCACGCGATACCCATCACCGGCTGCACGAGCTGGATCTGGCTCACCTGCGCCATCGGCCCGATCGCGAGTCCGCGGTACCAGGCGAAGAAGCCGAGGAACATGCTGACCGCGGCGAGGTACGCGAACGCGAGCCACTGCACGGGCGTCGCGGCGGGTGGCTGCGCGACCGCGGCGACGACAGCGAGCGCGGCCATCAGGGGAGCGGCGAGCACGAGCGCCCAGGAGATCGTCTGCCACGACCCGAGCTCGCGCGCGAGCAGGCCGCCCTCCGCGTAGCCGACGGCCGCGGCGAGCACGGCCCCGAAGAGCAGCAGGTCGGCGACGTGGAGGGTGCCGAGTCCCCCGCCCTGTGCCACGGCGAACACGACGGCACACGCGGCGCCGGCGGCCGCGAAGACCCAGAACGACCGCGCCGGCCTCTCTCCCGTGCGCACCACGACGGCGACGGCGGTGGCGGCGGGGAGCAGGCCGATCACGACCGCGGCGTGACTTCCGGGCGTCGTGGTGAGGGCGAAGGAGGTGAGGATCGGGAAGCCGACGACCACGCCGCCCGCGACGACCGCGAGGCGTGCCCACTGTCGGGCCGTGGGTGTGCGGGACCGCGCGAGAGTGAGCACGCCCGCGGCGAGGACGGCCGCGACCACGGCGCGCGCCGACCCGATGAACAGGGGCGACAACCCGCCGATCGCGACGCGGGTGAGGGGCAGCGTGAACGAGAAGGCGATGACCCCGAGAAGCCCCCAGGCGGGGCCGGCGTATCCGGATAGCACTGTCGGACGAAGGGCAGTAGCGCTACTCTGTTCTGTCATGGGTCAGGATAGCACCGAGCGCATCGTCCGCGGACTGCGAGCCTGGGTGGCGTCGGCCGCCCCCGGTGCCCGGCTCCCGTCCAGTCGTGCGCTCGTCGCCGAGTACGGGGCGAGCCCGGTCACGGTGCAGCGCGCCGTGCAGCAGCTCGCGCGCAGCGGTCTGATCGACACGCGGCCGGGGGTCGGCACGTTCGTCCGGGCCGCGCGGGCCCCCAGAGCGCTGGACCACAGCTGGCAGACCGCCGCGCTCGGCCCCGCCCCCATGCGCTCCTCTGGCCTCTCCGCGACGCAGCGCACCGCCGCCCCGGACGTCATCGGCCTGCACTCGGGCTATCCCTCGCCCGAGCTGCTGCCGGAGCGCCTGGTTCGGCAAGCGCTCGTCCGGGCGTCGCGCACCCCCGCCGCGGTGACGCGCTCCCCGGCCGCCGGTCTCCCCGAGCTCCAGGCATGGTTCGCCGCGGAGCTGGCGGCGACCGTCCCCTCCGGCATCGCGGCACCCTCACCCAGGGACGCGCTGGTCGTGGCCGGCAGCCAGAGCGGTCTCAGCTCGATCTTCCGGGCCGTCGTGGGCACCGGGCGGCCGCTGCTGATCGAGTCGCCCACGTATTGGGGTGCGCTGCTCGCGGCGGAGCAGGCGGGGGTCGCACTGGTGCCGATCTCTTCCGGACCCGCCGGCCCCGATCCGGACGAGGTGGAGCGGGCGTTCGCGCGGACGGGAGCGCGGGCGTTCTACGCCCAGCCGACGTTCGCGAATCCGAGCGGCGCACGCTGGTCCGTGGCGACGGGGGAGGCGGTGCTCGAGATCGTGCGGCGGCACGGGGCGTTCCTCATCGAGGACGACTGGGCGCACGACCTCGGCATCGACGCCGACGCGCATCCCCTCGCCGCGGCCGACGACGACGGACACGTGGTGTACGTGCGCTCGCTCACCAAGAGCGTCTCGCCCGCGCTGCGCGTGGCGGCGGTGATCGCCCGAGGCCCGGCGCGCGAGCGGATCCTCGTGGACCGGGCTGCCGAGGGCATGTACGTGAGCGGGCTGCTGCAGGCCGCGGCGCTCGACGTGGTGACGCAGCCGGCCTGGCGCACGCACCTGCGCGGATTCCGCGAACAGCTGCGCACGCGCCGTGACCTGCTGGTGTCGAGCCTCGCAGCGCACGCGCCCGCGGTGACGGTGGAGAACGTGCCGGCGGGCGGCCTGAACCTGTGGGCGCGGCTGCCGGAGGGGACGGACGTCGGCCGGGTCGTGCGGGAGTGCGAGCTCCGCGGCCTGCTCATCGCCCCGGGCGGAGAGTGGTTCCCGGCGGAGCCCGCTGGCGCGTACGTGCGACTCACCTACGCGAACGCCGATCCCTCCCGGTACGCCGAGGCCGCGGGCATCCTCGGCGCCGTCGTCGACGGGTCCTGACTCCTCACTTCCGCGGCCAGAGCTTCCGGCGCAGCGCGGGGAACAGCAGGGCGACCGCGACGAGCAGGGAGATCGCGACGTTGAGCAGGAAGATCGGATTCTCCCCGGAGAGGAACTCGTAGACCACCGCGTTCCCGGCGGCGCTGATCACGGCGAGAGCCAGCACGAGATACATCGTTCTTCTCCCGTGGGCAGTGCGCGCGCTCATTTCACCCCTCCAGACTACCTCATATGACGACAGTGTGATCCGAAATGACTGCCATGGAGCATGGTAGGTGCGGCCTCGACCCGGCGCTCTCGGTTGAGCCGGCGCGCGCGGAACCCGCCGGACTCAGTCCGTCGAGGGGGGACCGGCGGGGCGGTGGGCGCGGCGGCCCGACACCACGACCGGGCGGCCGGCGCGCTCCTGGCCGGGAAGCGGGCGGGAGCGGCGACCGTAGATGAGCTCGGACGAGTCGAGCAGCCACGGCACCAGGGTGATCGAGACGCCGTGCACCAGCATGAGCTGGTTGGCCAGGCGTCGGGCCCGCCGATTGTGCAGGAACGACTCCCACCAGTGGCCCACGATGTACTGCGGAAGATAGACGGTCACGACCGAAGAGCCGTGCTTCTCGCGGTACTGGCGGATGAACTGCGTCACCGGCTGCGCGAACGAACGGTACGGCGACTCGACGATCACGAGGGGCACCGGCACGAGGTGCTCCGCCCACTCGCGCTGCAGCGCCGCCGCGTCGTCGGCCGACACCGCCACGTGCACCGCGAGGGTCTTGTCGTGCTTCGCGGCGATCGCGTAGTCGATGGCCTTCATGACAGGCTTCTGCAGGTGGTTCACGAGCACGATCGCGACGTCGCCCGACGCCCCGAAGCGGGTGGTGTCGTCGATCGCGATCTCGTGCTCCACGTCGCGGTAGTACCGCTTCACGCCGATCATGAGGAACGCGAGCACCGGGATCGCGAAGAACACCAGGTAGGCGCCGTGCGTGAACTTGGTGATGGTCACGATGACCAGCACCAGCACCGTGAGGGTCGCCCCGGCCGAGTTGATCAGCAGGCCCACCTTCGCCGAGCGGCGGTCGGTCGCCGCTGCGCCGTCTCGCGGTCCCGCGGCCGGTTCTCGCAGCACGCGTCGCCAGTGGCGCACCATGCCGATCTGCCCGAGCGAGAACGACACGAACACGCCGATGATGTACAGCTGGATCAGTGTCGTCAGCCGGGCCTGGAACACCACCAGCACCGCGATCGCCGCGATGCCGAGCAGGATCATGCCGTTCGAGAACACCAGGCGGTCGCCGCGGGTGTTGAGCGACTTGGGGGCGTAGCCGTCGCGCGCGAGCACCGCGCCCAGCAGCGGGAAGCCGTTGAAGGCCGTGTTCGCCGCGAGCAGCAGCACGCACGCGGTCGCCGCCTGCACGATGAAGAAGGGGATGCTGCCGCCGCCGAACGTCGCGGCCGCGATCTGCGCCATCAGGCTCGGCTGCGGCGTGGTGCAGTCGAAGCCGATCAGGTCGCACGGGTTCTCGGCGTAGTGCACGCCCGTGATGAGCGCGAGGGCGGTGAGGCCGGAGAACAGGCAGATCGCGATGGTGCCCATGAGCACGAGCGTGGACTGGGCGTTGCGCACCTTGGGCGCCCGGAACGCGGGCACGCCGTTCGACACGGCCTCGACGCCGGTGAGCGCGGAGCATCCGCTCGAGAACGCGCGCAGGATGAGGAGGATGACGGCCGCCTGGCTCAGGCTCTCCGCCTGCACGCTGAAGTCCGCGCTGGACGCGACGGGGGCGTCGCCGAAGACCGTGCGGATCAGGCCCGTGACGATCATGATGCCGACCGAGCCGATGAACACGTACGTCGGGATCGCGAACACCAGCGACGCCTCGCGCACGCCGCGCAGGTTCACGATGATGATGAGGATCACGAAGCCCACCGCGAGCTCGACGCGGAAGGGGTCGAGCCCCGGCACGGCCGAGATGATGTTGTCCACGCCCGAGGCGACCGACACCGCGACGGTCAGCACGTAGTCGACCAGGAGTGCCGCCGCGACGATCACGCCGGGGATCTCGCCGAGGTTCTTCGACGCGACCTCGTAGTCGCCGCCGCCCGAGGGGTAGGCCTTGATGAGCTGACGGTAGCTGAGCACCACCACGAGCAGCAGCACCACGACGGCGATCGCGACGAGCGGCGTGAACGACAGGAACGTGAGCCCGCCGATCAGCAGGATCATCACGAGCTCCTGCGGCGCGTAGGCCACCGAGCTCAGTGCGTCGGAGGCGAAGATCGGCAGCGCCATGCGCTTGGGGAGCAGCTGCTCGTCGACCTGCTCGCTCGTCAGCGGGTCGCCGATGAGGATGCGCTTCGCTCGCGGCGGCGCGTCCGCGCCGAGTCGGGTTTCTTCTGACACGTCCGGCGACACTACGCCCGCGCGCGGCGCCCTCACAAGATCCTTACGGAATCCCTACGGTCGCATTCCGCACCCTGACGGAATCCTTACGGGCACCGCGTAGCCTTGTTCTCCATGGGGGAGCAGGTCGTTCTGGGTGTCATCGCGATCGCGATCGGAATGGCCGTCGGCATCGTGCTGTTCGTGCCGTTCGTCGCGATCAGCTACCGCCGCCGCGGGAGGCTCAGCTTCGGACGGACGATGCTGTGGCTCGCCGCCCTGATCTACTTCTGGGCGATCTGGACGTACACGCTGCTGCCTCTGCCCGACCCCGACGCGATCCGCTGCGTCGGCGCGATCATCGACCCGATGTCGGTCGTGCACGATCTGCAGCGCGCGTTCGCGTCTCCCCAGCCGTTGCGTCACCCGGCGTTCCTGCAGCTCGCCTTCAACGTGCTGCTGTTCCTCCCGCTCGGGACGTTCGTGCGGGTGCTGGCCGGCCGCGGGGTCGTGGTCGCCCTGCTCGCCGGTCTCGGGCTCTCGCTGCTGGTCGAGACCACGCAGCTGACCGGCGTGTGGGGACTGTACCCGTGCGCGTACCGGTTCTTCGACGTCGGCGACCTGATGACCAACACGATCGGCGCGGTCGTGGGCTGCACGCTCGCACTCGTCGTGCCGCGCGCCCTGCGCGGCTCGCGCGCCGCCGCGGATGCGGATCAGCCGCGCGCGGTCACGCGCGGACGCCGGGCCCTGGCGATGCTGTGCGACGGTCTGGCGTACTTCTTCGTGAGCGCTGTCGTCGCCGTGACCGTGCAGCTCTGGCTCGCGTACGTCGTGGACGACCGGGCGGCGGTGCTCGACGGCGCTGCGTCGGAGCTGGTGAGCACGGTGGCCGCCTCGGGCCTGTGGCTCGTTCTGATCCTCGTCACCGGTCGCTCGGTCGGCGATGTCGCGGTGCAGCTGCGCTACACCGGCTCGCGCCTGCCGATGATGCTCGCGCGCCTGCTGCGGTGGGCGGGCGGCATCGGCGGCATCGGCGCGCTCGCCCTGCTCGGCTTCCCGTTCGACCTGATCTCTTCGGTGCTCTACCCGGTCGCGGTCGTGCTGCTGTTCACCACGCGTCGCGGCCGCGGGCTCCCCGGGCTCCTCTCCGGGCAGGACGTGGAGGACGCGCGGGAGCGGCAGGCGTCGGCGCCCGCCGCGTCGGCCTGACCGGTCGCCCTCCCCGCCGCCCGGTCGATCGCCCGCGGATCCGTGATCGACGACCCTCGTTCCCGGGACGCGGGACGGCGCAGAGTGACGGTGCGTCCGTCCGGGCGCCTTGAGCGAACAGGAGCCACCCATGACCGACACCGCCACCCGCCCCCGCGGACACCGACCACCCACCCGCCGCGGCGGCCGACTGTGGCTGCTCTGGGGTGTGGCCGCCGGCCTGCTCGGGGTCACCGCCACCGTGGTGTTCGACGTGCGACCGTGGTCGGAGGCCGACTACGCCCGCGGCGGCATCCTCTCCGCGGCGGCCGAAGACATGCCGGCGCTCGACCCCGTGGGCAACAAGATCGGCTTTCTGCTCGGCTTCGCAGCCGTGGCGTGCCTCCTGGTGCTGCACGGAGCCTGGCGCGTGCGAGTGGAACGGGGATCCACCTCGGTCGCGGCGCGCGTGTTCTCCGCGGGACTCGTGACCTCGGCCGCCGGGCTCACGTTCGGCTACGCGTGGAAGGGGACGCTCGGGCTGTATGGCCACGGCGGCCCGGAGTTCGGCAGCTTCGGCGACGAGGGTCTGCTGGTGTTCTACGCGCTCACCGACTTCGGCGCGTTCATCCCGTGGTTCGGTGTGCTCGTGTCACTGGCCGCGCTCGCCGCCATGGCCTGGTTCGAGCGATCGGCCTCGCGGGTCCTCGGGACGCTGTTGGGTGCCCTGGTGCTGCTGATCGCGGCGGGGTACATCCTCACCGGCGTCCCGGGGCTCGCCGGGCCGGTCGGTGGCCTCGGGCTCGCGTTCGCCTCGCTGTGGATGCTGCTGGGGCGCCGCGGGGTCTCGTCCGGGGACACCGCGACGGACCGGGCGGCTGCCACCGGCACCCCGCTGCCCGGCAGGTCGTGACGGCGGGCCTCAGCCGGGGCTGACCGCGGCGGCGTGCACGCTCACCCGGGTGCCGCCGCCCGGCGGTCGGTCCCAGCCCACGCGGAACCCCGCCTCGTCCGCCCACTCCCGCATCGACGCGAGCCCCACGCCGGCCCCTCGACGATCGGGGAGCCCGCGGCCGTCGTCCTGCACGCACAGCAGCCGCTCGCCGGGGCCGCCGAGCGTGACCACCACCTCGCGCGCGCCGGCGTGCCGCACGGCGTTGAGCAGTGCCTCCGCGGCGATGCGCAGCAGGATGCCCGCACGGGCGGGGTCGAGATCGGGGTCGGCACCCGGAACGAGACGCACGGCCGCCCCCGCCGCGCCCAGTGCGGACACCAGGCGCCGCAGCTCGCCGTCGAGGTCGTGCACCGGGGTCGTGCCGCCGCGGGCGAGCCGGGCGAGGGTCGCCGTCTGCGCCTCCAGCAGCTCGGCGACGCGGGCGGCCGTCTCCTCCGCCGCCGCCCGGTCACCCCGTGCGAGCAGGTTGGTGGCCGCGGCGAGCGAGAACCCCGCTCCGGACAGCGCGGGCCCGAGCCCGTCGTGCAGCTCCCGGCGCAGCGCCCGTCGTTCCGCGTGCTGCGCCTCCGCCGCCGTCCGCCGTGCCTCGGCGAGGGCGGTCGATGCCTCCGCGAGCCGCACGACCACGCCGATCACCGGGCCCAGATCCGCGATCGCCTCGGTGGTCCTGCGCCCGACGGGCACCCCGTCGACCTCCCCGGTCACCTCCAGCACGACACCGGGGTCGCCGTCCACCGCGAAGGCCGTGGTCGTGCCGCGGGGATCCCCCACCACGACGTCCGTGGTGCCGAGGTGCTCGCCGTCACCGCCCGCGTCGTCCGCCGCGACCCGGAGGCGCACCGAACCGAGGCGCAGCGTGGCCCGCAGCGCCGTCGCCAGGGCGCGCAGGCCGTCCGCGCCGGTGGCGATCTCGCCCACCTCCGCCCCCAGCGTGTCCACGAGCCGCTCGGGCGCCCCGGCGTCGCCGTACACGAGGCGGTCGACCCGCCGGCGGATGAGGCGCCGCATCGGCAGCAGCCCGATCGCGACCAGCGCCGCGGTGGCGAACACGGCCAGTGGCGTCGGAGGGCCGACCGTCTCCATCGCTGTCACGATCAGCAGGTAGCCCGTCGCGGCGAGCACCGCCAGGATGCTGGTCGTGAGCACCGTGCTCACTGTCACGTCGACGCCGCGCAGCCGATGCTGCAGACCCATCACGAGCACCGCCGATGGATAGAAGATCTGCCCGACGATGGGCGCGATGGTGCCGAACACCCACAGCGGGGCTGCGAGCTGGAGCGAGGCGGGCAGCACCGTGACCACGTAGGAGGCAGTCAGGAACACATGCCCGACCAGCAGCCAGATCAGGGCGTACCGCTGCGACCGCGGTGACCGGAGTGCCCGCTTCAGCACGATCACGGCGACCGCGGTCGAGGCGCACAGCGTCACGGCGGCCGCGGCCCCGTAGGCGCCGGGCAGCATCGCCTGGTACCACGGCCAGTCCGGGGCGAGCGGGTTGTCGAGCGGTCCGGCGCCCTGCTGGGTGAGGGACGCGACGGTGGCCACGCCGGCCGCCGTCACCACGAGACACAGCAGCCCACGGTCGAGGGCGGCGCGCCGGCCGGGGAGCAGCAGCAGCGGCACGACCGCGGTCAGGAAGGTGCCGGGGACGAACGCCCAGCCGCCCGCGTAGGCGAGCAGTGCGCCCCCGGGCAGCCCGCCGCTCTCCACCGCCAAGAGGCCGTACTGCACGCCGAACGCGGCGAGCCCCGAGCCCACGGCGTGCACCGCGAGCAGCACGGCGACCGGCTGCGGACGACGCACCAGGAGCACCGCGGCCAGGGGCGCGTACACCGCCGCGACCGTGAGGCCGATGTCGTCGAACCGGGCCTGCGCGGCCGGCGGGGCCGGAGAGAGGAAGGTGCCGGCGACGGGGGCCGCCGGGAGCTCGAACCGCCACGCCAGCAGGATCGACGCGGCCGCCAGACCCCAGGCGCTCGCGAGCACCGCGACCCCCGCGAGGCGCCGAGCACCGCCGCCTGTCATGCGGGCACCGCCGTCACCGTGACCGCGCGGCGCCCGGTCGGCTCCTCCCCGGGCACGCGCTCGGCGACCCTGGCGTGCAGCGCCCGCACGATCGGGTCGACCCGCACCGCGGCCCCTACCACCCGCAGCACCGCGCGGTCGGCGGGGCCCACCGTGACCTCGATCCGCTCGACCCCGCCCTCCCGGCGGGCACGCAGCATCGCCTCAGCGACCAGGTGGTACAGGTGCTCGGGGTGTTCGGGCGCCCGCCGCACCTCGGCGTGCAGCGCCGGCTCCGGAAAGCGCGCGGCGAGTTCGCTCAGCGCGCCGGTCAGGTCGCCGGCGTCGAGCGCCCCGGGCAGCAGGGTGCGGGCGAGGTCGCGCACCTCGGTGGTCGCCGCCTGCAGTGCGGCCGAGGCATCACGCAGCACGAGGTCGGGTCGCGGAGAGTCCGGGAGCGCGCGCAGGGCCCGGCGCACCCGGGCGAGCACGGGCTCGAGTCCTGCCTCGATCTCGGCCCGCGCGAACCGCCGCTCGCTGGCCGCGATCCGCCGCGCGCCGTCTCTGGCCACGCGCAGACCCTCGTCGGCGTCGGCCAGCAGCACCGCCACGCTCAGCACCCCGCCGATGCGGCGCAGCGCGGCGAGGCTGCGCGGCTCCACGCGCCGACCGGAGGTGCCGCTCACCTCCACCGTCCCGCACGCGCCGCCGGCCGCGAGCAGGGCGACCACCTCCCGCGTTGCGGGATCGAGCGTGCCGGCCTGTCCGTGGGAGTGCTCGGGGCCGGAGGAGGCGATCGCGACCCCGCCGAGGCGGAGCGACCGGCGCAGCGCTTCGGCCAGCACCTCCAGCGACGCGCGGCCGCTGCCGCCGCCCGCCTCCGTGCTCACGGTGCGCAGCAGTGCACGCGGCTCGGCGGAGCGGCCGTACAGCAGCTGGTCAACGGCGCGCTGCACGCCGCGGCGCACGGGCTCCGCGCCGACCGCGATCAGCACGACGGCGACCATGCCCGCGCTCGTGGGCGGCAGTGGCGCGAGCTGCGCGATCGTCGCGGCGACCGCACCGTAGGCGGCCAGCAGGGCGGACACCAGGAGCACTCCGACCGCGAACCGGGCCCGCGCCGGCTCCACGGCGTCGGGGGCGCGGGCGATCGCGGTGAGCACGAACGAGGCCGCAGCGAACAGCACGCACGCGGGCAGCACGGCCGCGGCGAACGCGGTGCCGAGCAGGGAGCCGCCGCCGTCCGTCGCGACCGTGAAGCCGCCCACGCCGCACAGCAGCAGGGCGAAGTGGGCGATCGCGAGCCATACGGCCGCCTCCCGGTCGGGGGAGGAGCGTCGCCGGGCGACCCACAGGATCGTCGCACCCGACCACAGCGCCAGCGCCAGCCAGACGATCCACAGGGCGGCCGTGAACGGAAGCGGCGTCCCGCGGTCCAGCTCCACGGCGCTCGACACCGCGAGGGCCGTGGACAGTGCGGCGCCCGCCGCGAGCAGCGTACGGGCGTGGAGCAGCACCGCCGCCCCCAGCGCCCCGGCGACCGTGAGACCACCGGGCATCCACGCCACGCCCAGCAGGTCGAGCCACAGCCCGCCGTCGACCCCGGCCGCGCGCAGTCCCGCCGCAAGCGTGGCCGCCCCACCGCCCACCCCCGTCGTGGCGAGGGTGAGCGGGAGCAGGGGGCCGCCGCGACCGCCGTGACCGCCGCGGACGGGCAGGAGTGCGGCCGCACCGCCGAACGCCAGGGCGGCGCTGAGCGTGCCGACGGCCTCGATGCCGCCGGACGAGTGCAGGCACAGCAGCGCACCGATCAGCGCGGGACCCCACGACGCCAGCAGGAGCGCAGCCGTCGTCGCCACTCCGAGCACGCGCGAGGGTCCGTGCGCTCGCGCCGTGGGGGCGGCGGCTCCGCTCATCGGCGCTCCTCTCCGAGCCTCAGTGTGCCGGAGGGGGCGCGGCCTGACCAGGGTCGCGGGGCGTCCCGGGGCGGATCTCCCGGGCGGTCGGGACACGGTGCCCTCGGAGCCGGGACGCAGGGACCCCTAGCGTCGGTGGCGGTGGAGGACACCGTGCCGACGCGGGTCGGCAGGAGGAGGGGACCATGCGCGGTCGATCGGGTCGACGAGCGCACGAGGGGACCGGGTCGCGGTCGCCGCAGCGGGATCATGGGGACCGGTGCGGGCGAGGCGACCGCCGGCGGGCTGCGGGCTCGCACGGCGGACTCGGCGGGAGCGGGGGCTGCTCCCGCCGGGTGTCCCTCCCCGCACGTCGCCCCCCGGAGCAGCGTGGGCCCGCGGTGGTGCGCCGCGGGGCGGGAGCGCTAGCGTGAGCGGCATGCCAGAGGAGTCCAGCGCGGTGGACGCGGCGGACAGTGCCGTGCGCATCTTCGTGGTGGACGACCACCCGGTCTTCGCCTTCGGCATGTCGAGCTTCCTGGAGTCGATCGAGGGGTTCCGGGTCGTGGGCAGGGCCGGCACCGAGGACGAGGCGGTCGACGGTGTGCTGGCCGCGCAGCCCGACGTGGTGCTCATGGACGTGGATCTCGGGGCGGGATCCGGCATCGAGGCGACGCGGCGCATCGTGCGGGTGGCCCCGGGCATCGGCGTGCTCATCGTGACGATGCTCGGCGATGACGACTCGGTGTTCGCCGCCCTCCGCGCCGGAGCCAGGGGCTACCTGCTCAAGAGCGCGCTGCCGGACGAGATCGAGCGGGGGCTGCGCGCCGTGGCGTCGGGTGACGTGCTGCTCACGGCCGAGGTGGGGCGCCGCGCGATCGACCTGCTGTCGGGCGCGCGCACGACCGGGCCCGTGGTGTTCCCCGAGCTGACGCACCGCGAGCGCGAGGTGCTCGACCTCATCGCCCGCGGCCTCGACAACCAGGCGGTGGCCCGGCGGCTCGTGCTGTCGTCGAAGACCGTGCGCAACTACCTGTCCGGCATCCTCGCGAAGCTCGCGGTGCCCGATCGCAGCGCGCTGATCGTGCGTGCGAGGGAGGCCGGGCTCGGTCGGGACGCGCCGGACGCTCCCGCGTGACCGTGATAATCCACAGCGCTTTCCGATCACGGATCGATAACGTCGATCCCATGAGCGTGATCCCGGTCGACGAAGCCATGATCAGCGAGGCCAAGGAGCTGCGCGATCAGCTGCAGCGCTTCCTGCGCGAGTACGAGTTCGGCATGCGGGAGGTGGAGACGAAGATCTCGATCCTGCGCGACGAGTTCACGCACGACCACGCCTACAACCCGATCGAGCACGTGAAGAGCCGCCTGAAGTCGCCGGACAGCATCGTGGAGAAGCTCGCGCGCAAGGGGATCGACGAGCCCGACTTCGAGCGCATCCGCGCCGAGATCACCGACATCGCCGGGGTGCGGGTCACGTGCAGTTTCGTCGCCGACGTGTACCGGCTGTTCGACCTGCTCACCGCGCAGGACGACGTGACCGTGCGCACCGTGAAGGACTACATCGCGCAGCCGAAGGCGAACGGCTACAAGAGCCTGCACGCGATCATCGAGGTGCCCGTGTTCCTGTCGACCGGCGCGCTCTCGGTGCCGGTGGAGGTGCAGTTCCGCACGATCGCGATGGACTTCTGGGCGAGCCTGGAGCACAAGATCTACTACAAGTTCTCCAACCAGGTGCCCTCGCACCTCGTGCAGAGCCTGACCGATGCGGCGGATGCGGCCGCCGAGCTCGACAGCCGCATGGAGCGCCTGCACCGCGAGGCGCACGGCGTCCCGCGCCGGCAGCTCGCCCCGCCGCCCCCGCCGGCTCCGCGCATCGTGGGCGTGTGACCCGGGCACCCGTCGCGCCGTGCCGCGGATCGTGGGAGCATGACGGCGATGACCTCCGCCGCCTCGCCCGCCCGCACGTCGCCCGCGACGGACGACCGTCCGCACACCGACCCGGCGCTCCTGCCCGACCTCGACGAGGGTCCGCGCTGCGAGTGTCCGCACACCGGGTCCGACACCCCTCACACCGCCGTCGACACCGGTCGCGACGCCCCGGTGTCGTGCGGCAGGGCGGCCGCGTGGCGGGTGACGACCGAGTGCGTCTGCGGTGGCGGGCACCCGCGCCGCGTGGAGCTGCTGTGCACGCGGTGCCTCAATAACCGCAGCAGCCAGCTCGGCCGCGAGCGCGTGACAGTGCGCGGGATCTGATCCGCGGCCACTGATCCGCGTCGCCGCTCCGGAGCCACCCAGCTCGGGTGTCGCCCCGCTACGCGCCCAGGAACTCGCGCGCGGCGGCCGACATGGCCGTGACGCCGACCTCGATCGTGGGGTGGATCTCGGGGGCGAAGAACGGCGAGTGGTTGGTGGGGATGTCCTGCTCCAGGCGGCCGGCGGCGAGGGCCTCGGCGAACCGTGCGGGATCCACGCCACCCCAGAACCAGAACACGAGCGGCACGCCCGCGTCCCGCGCGAACCAGGAGACGTCCTCGCTGCCGGTGAACATCCCGGGGTCGATCACGGCGGTCTCGCCGAGCGCACGCTGGAGTGCCGTCGTGACGCGCTCGGTCGCCTCCTCGTCGTTGATCGTGGCGGGCAGGGTGTGGTCGGTGCGGATCTCGGGCTCCCGCTCGGCGCCGGATGCGGTGGCCTCGGCGCGCACGATGCGCTCCACGCTCGCGAGCACCTTCTCGCGCACCTGGTCGTTCGGGTAGCGGAGGCTGAGCTCGAGCTTCGCCTCGGCCGGGATGATGTTGTTCTTGAGGCCGGCGTGGATCGATCCGACCGTGACCACGGCCACCCCCTGCGGGTCGATCTCGCGCGAGACGATGGTCTGCAGGCGCATCACCGTGGCGGCCGCCATCACGACGGGGTCGATCGTGGCGTGCGGCCGGGAGCCGTGGCCGCCGCGGCCGTGGAGGGTGACGGTGAGGCCGTCCGACGCGGCCATCTGCGTGCCGCTGCGCACCCCGATCACGCCCGCGGGGAGCGGGGTCACGTGCTGGCCGAGCACCACGTCGGGCTTCGGGTACCGGGCGAGCAGGCCGTCGTCGAGCATGGCCCTGGCGCCGGCACCGTATTCCTCCGCGGGCTGGATGAGCACCACGAGCGTGCCCGACCAGTCCTCGCGCTCCGCCACCAGCTTCTCGACCGCGCCGATCATCGCGGTCACGTGCATGTCGTGGCCGCACGCGTGCATGACGGGCACGGTGGTGCCGGACGGGTCGACGCCCTTGGCGGTGCTCGCGTACGCGCGGCCGGTCTGCTCCTCCACGGGCAGGGCGTCCATGTCGGCGCGCACCCACACCACGGGGCCGTCGCCGTTGCGCAGCACGCCGACGACGCCGGTCACGCCGACGCCTTCCTCCACGTCGAGCCCGAGATCACGCAGGTGCTGGGCGGCGATGCCCGCGGTGCGCGTCTCCTGGAACGAGAGCTCGGGGTGCTGATGGAGGTCGATGTAGAGCGCTTCGAGATCGATGGCCATGGGCCGAGCCTAGCCCGCGGTCAGGGCCGGGCGTAGGACTCGAGTTCCGGCCCGGGGTGGAGCACGCCGTTCACGATCGCGCGGATCGCGAAGGCGCTCGCGTCGGCCAGGTCGACCGCGTCCGGGTGCAGCAGCCACTGCAGCTGCAGGCCGTCCATCACGGCGAGGATCGCGGCCGACGCCGCCGCGATCGTGTCGGGCTCGGTCACACCCTCCTGCGCGCAGAGCTCGCCGAAGGCGGCGGCGACCTCGCGGCGGAGGGTGGTGTAGCGGTCCTCGAAGTAGGGGCGGGAGGGGTGGTCGTCGGTCACCGATTCCGCCGAGAGCACGGTGTACGCCTGCACGATGCCTGGGCGCTTCTCGTTCGTGAGGGCCGTGCGCACGAGGTGCAGGAACAGCTCGGGACCGTCGGGGATGTGCTTCTGGGCGAGCCCGGCGACGTCGTCCTGGTCGCGGTAGGCCAGCACCTCGAGCAGCAGCTTCTGCTTCGAGCCGAAGTGGTGCAGCACCCCGGCGTGCGTGATGCCGACCTGCTCGGCGACGTCGGCGAGGGTGCCGTTGGTCGAGCCCTTGTTGCCGAAGATCTCGATGGCCGCCTTGAGGATCTGCTCGCGCTTCTCCCGCGTCGCCGGGCGCACCCGCACGGCGTGATCGCTCTCCGACATGCGTCGTCCTCTCCTCAACCGGCCCCGCTTGCCAACCAACTTACTCCTCGGTAACCTCACCTCAGCTTACTTTCTCGACAGTAAGCAAACCGCCGCCGCACAACGACCGTGCCCAAGGAGAAGCAATGAAGCTCAGAACGTCTCTGATCGCCGCTACCGCGATCACCGCACTCGGGGTCTCGGCCCTCGCCGGATGCTCGTCCGGAGGGTCGGACGACGCCGCAGCCGGCGGCGCCGCCCTCACCATCGCCAAGCCGGACGGCGCCATCACCACCGAGTCGAACAACCCGTTCGTCGGCGACTCCGCCGCGTCGAAGTACGGCTACGCCAAGGTCGTGTTCGAGACCCTGGCCCTGGTGAACCAGACGGGAGACCGCGGAACCACGCCGTGGCTCGCCGAGAGCCTCGAGTGGAACGACGACTACACGCAGCTCACGGTCGTCCCCCGCGAGGGCGTCACCTGGAGCGACGGCGAGCCGTTCACCGCCGACGACATCGTCTTCTCCTTCGAGACCGCCTCGATCCCCGCGCTCGACACCGCCGGCCTCAAGTACGAGGGAGCCGAGGTCGACGGCGACACGGTCGTGCTGAGCTTCGGCGACTCCAAGTACGTCAACCAGGCGCGCGTGCTGCACGTGCCGATCGTGCCGAAGCACATCTGGGAGAAGTTCGACGACCCCGCCACCGACCCCGTCAAGGGCGACGACCTCGTCGGCACCGGCCCCTACGCGATGGCGAACTGGTCGACCGAGTCGGTCACGCTCGACGCCCGCGACGACTACTGGGGCGGCGACCTCGCCGTGCCCGAGCTGCACTACGTCTCCTACGGCGACAACACCGCCCTCACCACGGCTCTCGCCAATGGCGACGCCGACTGGGCCCAGGCGTTCATCCCGCAGATCGAGGAGCAGTTCCTCTCGGCCGACCCCGAGCACAACCAGTTCCTCGCCTCCCCGACCACCGGCTCCGCCACGCTGTTCATGAACCTGCAGCAGAAGCCGTTCGACGACCCGGCCTTCCGGCAGGCGCTCGCCTGGGTGATCGACCGCGACGCCTACGTCGACATCGCCCGCGAAGGCGCCAGTGAGCCCGTCTGGTCGGTCACCGGCCTGTCGTCGATCCTCGAGGACGAGATCCAGCCCGAGTTCCAGGGCGTGGACTACAAGGTCGACGCCGACAAGGCGCGCGACCTGCTCGAGACCGCCGGGTACACCTGGAAGGACGACGCCCTGATCGACCCGGACGGCACGCCCGTGTCGTTCACTCTCTCCGTCCCGTCCGGCTGGAGCGACTGGAACACCGCGCAGGAGCTCATCGCCGAAGACGTGAAGGACGGCATCGGCGCCGAGGTCAAGATCGACATGCCCGACTGGGGCGGCTGGGCCGACCCCCGCGACAACGGCACCTTCTCCGCGATCATCCACTGGCTGGAGGACAGCGGCACCGCCTACGGCCTGTACACCTCGACCATGGACCCGCGGTGGATCTCCCCCGAGGGTAAGGCCGGCTTCAACTTCGGCCGCTTCGACGACCCCGCGGCGACGACGGCGCTGAACACGTACGCGAACGCGTCGTCCGACGAGGAGCGCACCGCCGCGATCGACACGCTGCAGACGATCTTCTCGGAGCAGGTGCCGGCCATCCCGCTGGGCGCCCACCCGCTGCTGGGCGAGTTCAACACGCGCAACTACGTCGGCTGGCCGTCGGAGACCGACACGTACGCGTCGGCCGACCCCACGCAGCCGAACATCGTGCAGATCCTCACGAAGCTGAAGCCCGCCGAGTAGACCCGTCGTCTCGCTCCGACCGCTCAGGGACCGGTTCGCCCTCGGCGACCGGTTCCTGAGCGAGAAGCGGAGCGACGAGACGACGGACGCCTCCCATGAAGGACACCCCATGCCAGACCCCCTGCTCACCGTGCGCGACTTCTCGGTCGTGTACGACGTCGATCCGCCCGTCGCGGCGGTGAAGGACGTGACCCTCGAACTCCAGCGCGGCGAGATCCTCGGGCTCGCCGGGGAGAGCGGCTGCGGCAAGACCACGCTCGCCTACGGCGTGCAGCGGCTGCTGCGTGCTCCCGCCGTCATCACCGGAGGCAGTGTGACCTTCCACGATGCCTCCGGAGCGGACATCGACATCAACGCGCTCGACGTCGACGCGATGCAGCGATTCCGCTGGGACAAGGTGTCGATGGTGTTCCAGGGCGCGATGAACGCCCTCAACCCGGTCGCCACGGTCGGCTCGCAACTGGAGGACGTGTTCGAGATCCACCGTCCCGACATGAACCGCCGCCAGCGCAGGACCGAGGCGGAGGAGCTGCTCGAGATCGTGAAGGTCGGCCGCCAGCGCCACCGGTCTTTCCCGCACGAGCTGTCGGGCGGCATGCGCCAGCGCGTGATGATCGCGATGGCGCTCGCCCTGCGCCCGCAGCTGATGGTGATGGACGAGCCCACCACGGCGCTCGACGTGCTGGTGCAGCGCGAGATCCTGAAGCAGATCTCGCAGCTGCGGCGCGAGTTCGGGTTCTCGGTCGTCTTCATCACCCACGACCTGCCGCTGCTGCTCGAGATCAGCGACCGCATCGCGATCATGCGCGAGGGCGAGATCGTCGAGCTCGACACGGCCGAGCGCATCTGGAACGCGCCGCAGCACGAGTACACGCGGCGGCTGCTGTCGTCGTTCCCCCGGCTGACCGGCGAGAGAGGGGTGCTGGTGCGATGACCACGCTCGAGTTCCGACACGTCACCAAGAGCTACACCGTGCGCGGCGCCGGCCAGATCAAGGCCCTCGACGACGTGAGCTTCACCCTCGAGTCCGGCCGCACGATCGGACTCGTCGGGCAGTCCGGCAGCGGCAAGTCCACGATCGCGAAGATCCTCACCCAGCTCGAGACCCCCACCAGTGGGGAGGTGCTGCTCGACGGCACCCCGATCCCACGGCGCGGCAGGGGGCTGCGGAGCTACCGCCAGCAGCTGCGCATGGTGTTCCAGGATCCGTTCGCCTCGCTCAACCCCTCCCACTCCATCCGCTACCACCTGGAGCGGCCCATCCGCCTCGACGACGTCGTGCCGAAGAAGGACACCGATGCCGAGGTGCGGCGCCTGCTCGCCCGCGTGCGGCTCGACGCCGACGCCGTGATCGACCGCCGCCCGCACGAACTGTCGGGCGGCCAGCGGCAGCGTGTGGCCATCGCCCGCGCCCTCGCCTCCCGCCCGTCGCTGCTCGTGGCGGACGAGCCCGTGTCGATGCTCGACGTGTCGATCCGTCTCGGCGTGCTGAGCCTGCTCGCCGAGCTGCAGCGTGACGAGGGACTCGGCGTGCTCTACATCACGCACGACCTGGCCACCGCCCGCCACTTCAGCGACGAGATCATGGTGCTCAACCAGGGCCGCGTGGTCGAGTACGGCACCGCCGACGACGTCATCCTGAACCCGCAGGACCCCTACACCCGCGAGCTGCGCGCCGCCTCTCCCGACCCGGAGAAGCACTTCGCCGCCACCACGAACGGAGGTGCGCGGTGAGTACCGCCTTCCCCCAGCTGGACGACAACGACCTCGTCGCGAGCGACGCCCTCGAGGTCGGCACCACCGCGACGGCGGTCGACCGTGGCCGGCGTCGCGTGCCGTGGCGCTTCTTCGCCGGGCGCGCGGGCTTCTACCTCTTCACCCTGTGGGCGGCGATCACGATCAACTTCTTCCTGCCCCGGCTCATGAAGGGCGACGCGGTGAGCTCGTATCTCGCGCGCAACCCCAACGTGAGCCCGGAGGCCGCCGACGCCCTGCGCATCCTGCTCGGCATCGACTCCGACAAATCGGTGTGGCAGCAGTACGTCGAGTACTGGGGCATGCTGCTGCGCGGCGACCTGGGCATCTCCACGCTGCACGGTCTGCGTCCGGTCGCCGAGGTGCTCGCCTCCGCCCTCCCGTGGACGCTCGGGCTGGTCGGCATCGCGACGATCATCTCGTTCGCGATCGGCACGGTCGCCGGGGCCATCGTGGGATGGAAGCGGGGCAGCAAGCTCGACGCGATCATCCCGGTGACCACCTTCTTCAACACGATCCCGTATTTCTGGCTCGGGCTCATCGCGATCGCCGTCTTCTCGTCGACGCTCAAGTGGTTCCCGTCGTCGCACGCCTACGACAAGGGGCAGTCGCCGGAGTGGAGCCTGGACTTCATCGGGCAGGTGATCATGCACGGCACCCTGCCCGCGCTCACCATCGTGGTGGCTTCGCTGGGTGGCTGGGTGCTCGGCATGCGCAACATGATGCTGACCGTGCTCGACGACGACTACATCACGGTCGCGCAGGCGAAGGGCATGCCGAACCGGCGCGTGCTGTGGGCCTACGCCGCCCGCAACGCCGTGCTCCCGCAGATCCAGAGCTTCGCGCTGTCGATCGGCTTCATCGTGGGCGGCACCATCGTCATGGAGATGGTGTTCAGCTATCCCGGTGTCGGCAAGCTGCTGCTCGACGCCACCAACGCCAAGGACTTCGCGCTCATGCAGGGCGTGTTCCTGGTGATCACGCTGTCGGTGCTCGTGGCCAACATCCTCGCCGACGTGGTCTACGCCTACCTCGACCCGCGCACCCGCCAGACGGAGGCCTGACATGACCGTTCCCACCACCGCCGCAGGCACCGCCCCCGACGGCTCGCCGGTCGCCTCGGGCATGCCGGAGACCGCGACCCTGCGCACCGCGCCGTCGGGCGACCCGCACCGCGCGACGTTCCGGTCGCAGCTCGGCCAGGCGTTCGCGATGTTCCGCAACCCCAAGTCTCTGGCCGGGCTCATCATCCTCGGGATCTTCGTGCTCGTCGCGATCCTGGCCCCGTGGATCGCCCCGTACGGACCCACCCAGAAGGACCGCTCCGCGCTCCGCCAGCCGCCGTCGTGGGAGCACTGGCTCGGGACGACGCACATGGGGGAGGACGTGCTGAGCCAGATCATCTACGGCACGCGCGGGGTGATCGTCGTCGGCTTCCTCGCCGCGTTCATCGCCACCATCATCGCCATCACGGTCGGCGTGATCGCCGGGTACGTGCGCGGCTGGAAGAGCGAGTCGCTGTCGGCGCTGACGAACGTCTTCCTCGTGATCCCCGGCATCCCGCTGATCATCATCATCGCGTCGCAGTTCGACAACCCGCCGCTGATCGTGATCGCCGCCGTGCTCGGGCTCACCGGGTGGGCGTGGGGTGCGCGCGTGCTCCGGGCGCAGACCATGTCGCTGCGCAACCGCGACTTCATCCAGGCCGCCCGCGCCAACGGCGAGCCGCTGCGCCGCATCATCACGGTCGAGATGCTGCCGAACCTGATGGCGCTCATCGCGTCGAGCTTCGTCGGCACCGTGACCGCCGCGATCCTCGGCCTCACGACGCTCGCGTTCATCGGGGTGATTCCGGTGAGCAACCTCAACTGGGGCACGATCCTGTTCTGGGCGCAGCAGAACGGCGCCTTCCCCCGGTTGTGGTGGTGGTACGTGCCCGCGGGGCTCTGCATCGCCATCATCGGCGTGGCCCTGTCGCTGATCAACTTCGGGATCGACGAGTATGTGAACCCGCGGTTGCGTTCCGCCGGAGAGCGCGCACGGGCCATGAAGAAGAAGGGGCTCGACGTGAACGCGCCGGTCACGGCCGTGCGCTCCGTCCCCCTGCCGACGACCGACACCACCGATACGACGACACAGAACACGAAGTGATGACCTCTCTGCTCCCGACGACCACCCTCCCGTACCAGAACCCCTCCCTGCCGATCCCCGAGCGCGTCGCCGACCTCCTCTCCCGCATGAGCGTGGAGGAGAAGGTCGGGCAGATGCTGCAGCTCGACGCCCGCGACGATCTCGACGACCACGTGCTGCGGCGTCACGTCGGCTCGATCCTGCACACGTCTCCCGAGCGCATCGTGCGGGCGAACGAGCTCACGGCGCAGACCCGCCTGCGCATCCCCCTGCTCGTGGGCGAGGACTGCATCCACGGCCACTCGTTCTGGCCGGGTGCGACGATCTACCCCACCCAGCTGGGCATGGCAGCGACGTGGGACGCCGGGCTGCTGGAGCGCGTCGCGCGGGCCACCGCGGAGGAGGTCGCGGTCACCGGCATCCACTGGACCTTCTCTCCCGTGCTGTGCATCGCGCGCGACCTGCGGTGGGGCCGGATCAACGAGACGTTCGGCGAGGACCCGTTCCTGATCGGCGAGCTCGCGAGCGCCATGGTGCGCGGCTACCAGGGCGACGGGCTCGACGACCCGACCGCGATCCTCGCGACCGCCAAGCACTTCGCGGGGTACTCCGAGACGCAGGGCGGACGGGACGCGAGCGAGGCCGACATCTCGCGCCGCAAGCTGCGCTCCTGGTTCCTGCCGCCGTTCGAGCGCGTGGCCCGCGAGGGCTGCCGCACGTTCATGCTCGGCTACCAGACCACCGACGGCGTGCCGATCACCCTGAACGACTGGCTGCTCAGCGACGTACTGCGCGACGAGTGGGGCTACACCGGCACCCTCATCACCGACTGGGACAACGTCGGGCGCATGGTGTGGGAGCAGCGCATCCAGCCCGACCTGACCCAGGCGGCCGCGGCCGCGGTGCGGGCGGGCAACGACATGGTCATGACCACGCCCGGATTCTTCGAGGGCGCGCTCGACGCGGTGGCGCAGGGGCTGCTGCCCGACGACGCGTTCGACGACGCGGTCGCCCGCATCCTCACGCTCAAGTTCGAGCTCGGGCTGTTCGAGGATCCGCGACTGCCGCGCGCAGACCTGTCGTCCGTGGTGGGCAGCGCCGCGCACGCCGAGCTGAACCTGGAGACGGCGCGACGCTCCCTCGTGCTGCTGGAGAACGACGGCGTGCTGCCGCTCGACCCCGCGGCCCCGCTGCGCATCGCCGTGACGGGACCCCTGGCCGACGACGCGCAGACGCAGCTGGGCGACTGGGCGGGAGGTTCGGGTCAGGCGGGGTGGCTCGACGGGCAGCCGCGCGACATGATCACGACCGTGCTCGACGGGCTGCGCGCGGTGGACGGCTGGCGGGTGACGCACACGCGCGGCGCCGACATCCTCACCCTCGAGGACGACCCGCGGGGCACGCACTTCCCCGACAAGCAGCCGCGGCCGCCGGTGGTGCGGCCGTGTGCGCCCGACGCGGCGCTGATCGCGGAGGCCGTGGCCGACGCCGAGGCCGCCGACGTCGTGGTCGCGGTGGTCGGCGACCGGATCGAGCTCGTGGGTGAGGGCCGCTCGACGGCCACGCTCGAGCTCATCGGCGGCCAGAACGCGCTGCTGGACGCGCTGATCGACACCGGCACGCCGGTCGTGATCGTGCTGCTCGCGTCGAAGCCGCTCGTGCTCCCGGCGTCGGCGCAGCGCGCGGCGGCCGTGATCTGGGCGGCCAACCCCGGGATGCAGGGTGGTCGCGCGCTCGCCGAGGTCATGGCGGGCCTGGTCGAGCCGTCCGGCCGACTGCCGATCTCGTTCGCGCGCCACGTGGGGCAGCAGCCGACCTACTACAACCAGATCCGCGGACAGCACGGCGACCGGTACGCCGACCTCACCCAGTCGCCCGCCTGGGCGTTCGGCGAGGGGCGCTCGTACACCACGGTCGAGTACTCCGACCTGGAGCTGGAGGCGGAGGCTCTCACCCCGGACGACACGGTCGTGGGTCACGTGACCGTGACGAACACGGGAGCCCGGCCCGCGCGCGAGACCGTGCAGGTGTACGTGCGCGACGAGGTCACGAGCGTGAGCTGGACCGATCGGGAGCTCAAGGCGTACCGCCAGGTGGACGTGGCGCCGGGGGAGTCGGTGCGGGTGCGGGTGGAGGTGCCCGCCGCCGAGTGCACGATCGTCGATGCGGCGGGTGTGCGCCGGGTGGAGCCCGGCGCGTTCACGCTGCTGGTCGGCCCGAGCTCGCGCGAGGAGGTGCTGCGGGCGGCGGGGTTCCGCATCGGCTGAGGCGGACGGAAGTCGCTCGATTTGAGCTCAAGCGCGCTTGAGGTCTTACGGTGGAAGGGTGACCCGGAAGTTCCCCGCATGACCATCGACCCCCGCCCCCACCCCGCCGCCCCCGTCCCGTCCGCCGTCGGCGAGGGACTCAAGGCCGCGTTCCGCGCGCACCCCGCCGGTGTCGCGATCATCACGGCCCAGGGCCCCGACGGTCCGGTGGGCCTCACCGCCTCCAGCGTGTCGTCCGTGGCGGTCGATCCCGCCGCGATCATGTTCTCCGTCACGCGGGCGACCGGGAGCGCCGGGGCGATCCTGTCCGCGCCGAGCTTCGTGGTGCACCTGATCGACGACGAGCACTCCGACCTCGCGCAGAGCTTCGCCGTGAGCGGTGCCGAGCGGTTCACGTCGCGGCAGGGCTGGACGACGCTGCCGACCGGCGAGCCGCACCTCCCGGAGGCGAGGGTCGCGCTGCGCTGCCGCCCGCTGCACACCGTGCCCGTCGGCTCCTCGACGGTCGTGATCGCGGAGGTCCTGGAGGTGCTGCCGGGGCGACCCGCCCGCCCGCTGGTGTATGTGGACCGCCGGTTCCACGCCCTGCCGCACGTCCCCGCCGTCTGACCCCGACCGCCCGGCGGCGGTCCGGCCTGCCGTCAGGCGAGCGAGAGGAACAGCTTCTCGAGCTCGGGCAGGGAGACGCCGTCCTCCTCTTCCGGGCCGTCGAGGCAGTCCCTCATTGCGGTGGCGATGATCTGGAAGCCCGCCTTGTCGAGCGCGGAGGTGACGGCGGAGAGCTGCGTGACGACCGCTCGGCAGTCGCTGCCGGCCTCGACGGCCGCGATCACGGCGCCGAGCTGACCCTGTGCGCGCTTGAGGCGGTTGGCGATCTTGCGTTGCGTCTCGGCATCGGTGGTGGACATGGCGGCTCCCTGATCGTCGGCTGAGAACTCCATCATACCCCCGGGGGTATAGTGATGGATACCCACCGGGGTATCGAGAGGAGTCACCCATGTGCCGAGCCGTCCGTTGCCGAACCTGCGGAAAGACCACCTGGGCGGGATGTGGTCAGCACGTCGACGCCGTCCGCCAGACCGTACCGAGGTCGGACTGGTGCGGCGGACACGCCGACGAGCAGCCCACCGGCGGCTTCCTGTCGCGGTTGTTCGGCCGATGAGCGCCGCGCCCCTCACGGTCGTGATCGTCGGCGGGGTCGCTGGCGGGATGTCCGCCGCCACCCGACTGCGCCGACTGGACGAGTCCGCGCACATCGTCGTCTTCGAGCGCGGGCCGGAGGTGTCATACGCCAACTGCGGCCTCCCGTACTACGTGGGCGGGGTGATCCAGGACCGCGAGGCGCTGCTGCTGCAGACCCCCGAGTCGCTGCACCGCCGCTTCCGGCTCGACGTGCGCGTGCGCCACGAGGTCGTGCACATCGACACCGACCGCCGCGTCGTCGAGGTCGAAGGGCCCGACGGGCAGCGGATGCGCCAGCCGTACGACCGCCTCGTGCTCGCCACCGGCGCTCGCCCGCGCCGCGACGAGCCCGACGCGGGACCGCCCGTGCGCAGCCTGCGCACGGTCGACGATGCCGACGCGATCCACGCCGCGGCACGACCCGGCCTGCCCGCGGTCGTGGTCGGCGGCGGTTACACGGGGCTGGGGGCCGTCGAGAACCTCGTCGCCCGTGGCGCCGCAGTCACGCTCGTGCAGCGCGGGCCCCAGCTGCTCTCCCCGCTCGACCCCGAGATGGCCGCACCGCTCGCCGAGGAGCTGCGGGTGCGCGGGGTGGACGTACGGCTCGGCGTCGAGGTCACCGCGTCCGCGCCGGGTGCCGTGACCCTGAGCGACGGGACCGTCGTGGCCGCCGAGTTCGTGGTGGACGCGTCGGGAGTGGTGCCCGAGGTCGGGCTCGCGCGGGACGCGGGCATCCGGATCGGCGAGACCGGCGGGATCGCGGTGGACGACGCCTGCCGCACCAGCGCCCCCGACGTGTTCGCGGTGGGCGACGGTGTCGAGAAGAGCGACCTGGTGGGCGGCGGCCCCGCACTCATCACGATGGCGGGACTCGCGAATCGGCACGGCCGGATGGTGGCCGACCTCATCGCGGGCCGGGTCGAGGCTGCGTCACCGGCCGTCGGCACCGGCATCGTGGGCGTGTTCGGGCTCGCGCTCGCCAAGACCGGCTGGAGCGAACGGCAGCTCCGCGCCGCCGGTCGTGAGTTCTACGTCGTGCACGTGCACCCGGGCTCGCACGCGGGCTACTACCCCGGTGCGGAGACGCTGTCGATGAAGCTCCTGGCCGACCCGGCGAGCGACCGCATCCTCGGCGCGCAGGTGGTGGGTCGCGACGGGGTCGACAAGCGCATCGACGTGATCGCCACCGCGATGCAGGCGGGCGTCACGGCCGCGGGTCTCGCCCGGCTCGAGCTCGCCTATGCGCCGCAGTTCGGCTCGGCGAAGGACCCGGTCAACATGCTCGGCTACGTGGCCGAGAACACGCGCACCGGCACCACCCCCACCGTGCAGTGGCACGGGCTCGACGACGCCGTGCGCGCCGGGGCCGTGCTCATCGATGTGCGCTCCCCCGCGGAGCACGCGGCCGGCGCGATCCCCGGCGCGCTCAACGTCCCGCTGGACGAGTTGCGCGACCGCCTCGACGAGCTGCCGGCGGGGCCGCTGGTCGTCCACTGCCAGGTGGGGCTCCGCGGTCACATCGCGACGCGGCTGCTGCGGCAGCACGGACGCGACGTGCGCAACCTCGACGGCGGCTACCGCACCTGGCGTGACGGCACGGTGCGGTAGCGCGCCGGAGTCGCGGGGCCTCAGTCGCTGGCGAGCTTCGCGGCGAACTCCCGTTCCACGTCGACGTAGTGGTCGTCGGCCACGTCGTAGACCACCTGGTGGATCTCACCGCCCGTGAAGGCGAAGCGGTTGGGGTAGGCGGTGGTCACGGTGTCGCCCGAGTCGTAGCCGACGCTCAGTCCCTCGCCCGTGAGGGCGTAGCGGCCGAGCTGGGTGCGGATCGGGATCGACTCGACGGCCTCGTCGTCGACGTAGAGCGTGAGCGTGCCGAGCGCTTCGCCGTGGTCGCCGCTGCCCTCCTTCTCGAAGCCGACGCCGACGATGTGGCGGCCCTCGGTCGGCGCGGCGGTGCCGACCCGCTGCTCGGGCGGGATGCCGAGGAAGTTGTACACGAACGACAGCGTGCCGTCCTGCACGTACAGGCTGTAGCCGCCGAAGCGCGAGCCCTGGGCGACGATCACGCCCTCGGTCGCCGCGGTGAAGTCCACGTCGGCGAGGATCTTGAACGACACCTGCTGCGTGCGCGCGGCGAGCTGCTCCTGCACCTCGGTCGTCTCCGGGTAGTAGGTGAAGCGGCCGTCGGCGGGCACCGGCAGGTGGTACTCGTATTTGATGAAGTCGGCGACGCCCAGGTCGTTCAGGGGCAGCACGTCGTACTTCTTGGCCTCTTCGAGCCAGAGCGCCGTGAGCTCCTCCAGCTTCTCGGGGTACTGCTCGGCGAGGTCCACGGCCTCCGCCCTGTCCTCGTCGACGTGGAACAGCTGCCAGCGGTCCTCGTCGAAGTGCCCCAGGCCGATCGGGACGGGGCCGTGCTCGGCGACGGCCTTCCACCCCTTGCTCCAGATACCGCGCGTGCCGAGCATCTCGTAGTACTGCGTCTGCTTGGTGGTGGGGGCGTCCGCGGCGTCGAAGGAGTAGTTCATCGGCACCCCGGGCATCGGCGTCTGCTCCACGCCGTCCACGACGGTCGGCGCCTCGACGCCGCACGCCTCCAGGATCGTCGGCACGATGTCGGTGCAGTGGTGGTACTGGCTGCGCACCTCGCCGCGCGCCGTGATCCCCGCGGGCCAGTGGATGATCAGCGGGTCCGCCGAGCCGCCCGCGTAGGAGTAGCGCTTGAACATGCGGAACGGCGTGGAGAACGCCATCGCCCAGCCGGTCGGGTAGTGGTTGTAGGCGTCGGGCCCGCCGAGCTTGTCGATCATCGTCAGGTTGCGTGCGACGTCTTCGGGGTAGCCGTTGAAGAACAGGTTCTCGTTGATCGAGCCGTTCGGGCTGCCCTCGCCGGAGGCGCCGTTGTCTGCCGCGTAGATGATGAGCGTGTTGTCGAGCTGTCCCGACTTCTCCAGGTGCTCGATGATGCGGCCGACCTGCGCATCGGTGTATTCGCTGAACCCCGCGTACACCTCCGCGGTCCGCGAGAACAGCGCCTTCTCCTCGTCGGTCAGCTCCGCCCACGGACGCACGCTGTCGACCTCGGCGAACGTGCCGGGCGTCATCGGGTTCATGTCGGTCAGCTGCGTGCCCTCCGGCAGGATGCCGCGCTCGATCATGCGCGGCAGCACCCACTCGCGGTACGCCTCGTAGCCGTCGTCGAACATGCCCCTGTACTTGTCGATGTACTCCTGCGGGGCGTGGTGCGGGGCGTGGTTCGCGCCGGGGCAGAACCACAGGTACCACGGCTTGTCCGGGTTCGACTGCTTCGTGTCGCGCAGCATCCGGATCGCCTGATCCGCGAGGTCCTTGGACAGGTGATACCCGTCCTCGGGCTGGGAGGGCTGGTCGATGTAGTGGTTGTCGACGGCCAGATCGGGGTACCACTGGTTGGTCTCGCCGCCGATGAAGCCGTAGAACCGGTCGAAGCCGTGCCCGAGCGGCCATTCGCTGCGGTCCGAGCCGCTGGAGATCGCGTTGATCGGCACGTTGTGGTTCTTGCCGACCCAGTACGTGGACCAGCCGTTGTCGCGGAGGATGCGCGCGAGCGGCGCGTTCGACTTCGGGATGTGCCCGTTGTAGCCAGGGAACCCCGTTGAGGTCTCGGAGATCGTGGCGTAGCCGTTCTGGTGGTGCGTGCGTCCGGTGAGGAACGTCGACCGGGTGGGCGAGCACAGGGCGGTCGTGTGCCACTGCGAATAGGTGAGGCCGTTGTCGGCGAGGCGCTGGAGCGTGGGCATGTGGATGCGCCCGCCGTACGGCTCCCACGCCGCGAGACCCGTGTCGTCGAACAGGATCACCAGCACGTTCGGCGCACCCTCCGGCGCCTTGGTGAGCTCGTACGCCCCCCAGTCAGGCGTCGAGTCGCGGATGTCGAGTTCGATCTTCCCCTGGAACTCCCGAGCCATGATGTCTCCCTCCGGTCGAAACACGTGTCTGCTCGGCACGGTATCGAGGGCGCAAAGGGGGGGACAGGTGGCTCTCGCAGGATCACCAGGGTGATTCCCGCGGGGGCCGTCTCGGCCGCGGCGGGTCAGACCAGGCGGGCGGTCGTACCGCGCACGTTGAGCTCGTACGGCAGCGCGGCCGGAGGCCGTACGGCCTCGGGATCGGCGAGCTTCGCCAGGACGGCGTCCGCCGCGCGCTCGCCCTGCCCGAGGGGGAACTGGTCGACCGTGGTGAGGCGGAAGAACTCGCCGAGCTCGTGGCCGTCGATGCCCACGATCGACAGGTCCTCCGGCACGCGGAACCCGAGGTCGCGGGCGGCGAGGAGCGCCCCGATCGCCATCTCGTCCGAGGCGGCGAACACCGCGGTCGGGCGCGGGCCGGGGCGGCCCAGCAGCTGCTTCGCGGCCCGGTAGCCGCCCTCGACTGTGAAGTCGGCGGGCTCGAGGAACGCCGGCTGCAGCGGGATCCCGGCGGTCGCGAGGGCCCGCTCGAACCCGAGTCGGCGGTTGGTGGGGATGTGGAAGTCGAGGTCGAACTCGGGGTTCGCGCCGATGTGCGCGATCTGGGTGTGGCCGAGTCCGATGAGGTGCTCCGTGGCGAGCTGCGCGACCGCGACGTCGTCGACCGTGAGCGTGTCGAGCTTCGGGTTCGGGCCGCCGATCGCGATCACCGGCAGTCCGAGGTCGAGCAGCTGCTGCGTCTCGTCCTCGTCGAGCTCGATCGACACGGCGATCACCGCGTCCACGCGCTGCCGCCGCAGGAACGTGTCGAACACATCGCGGCGCACGTCCTCGTCGGCGGTGATGTTGTAGAGCGTGATGTCGTAGCCGGCTCGCATGAGCGCGGCGGACACCCCCGACAGCACCGTGCTGAAGAACCACCGGTCGAGGAACGGCACCACCACGCCGATGTTGCGGGTGCGGCCGGAGGCGAGGCTCGAGGCCCGCGACGACACCACGTAGCCGAGCGACTGCGCGGCCGCGCGCACGCGCTCGCGCGCCGACTCCGAGACCTGCCCTCGTCCGCTCAGCGCGCGGGAGACGGTCGCGGTGGAGACGCCGGCGAGCCGGGCGACCTCGTCGATGCTCGCCATGGGTCCTCCTGGGGTTCCTGTTCCGTCGCGGTCGCGCGCTGCGGGCAGCGTCTGCGACCGCGACGGGAACGGGCGGGTCAGGCCGCGGTGGTGTACCAGACGGCGGTGTCGACCGGCAGGTCGGGGCCGTCGAAGGGCTGGCTGCGCAGCACGATCAGGGCGCCGTCCGGCAGCGGGAGCGGGGCGGTGCCGAGGTTGGCGAGCACGTGCACCTCGCCGCGGCGGAACGCGACCGCGTCGGGCCCCGCGTCCTCCCACACGAGGGAGCCGGTGCCGAAGCCGTGTTCGCGGCGCCCGGCGAGCAGGCGCTTGTACAGGGCGAGGGTCGACGCGGGGTCGACCTCCTCCACGTCGCGCGCATGGGCCGCCCAGTCCGCGGGCTGCGGGAGCCACGACAGCCCGGTGTCGTTGAAGCCGAACGCGGGGGCCTCGGCCTCCCAGGGCAGCGGCACGCGGCAGCCGTCGCGGCCGTAGCGCTCGCCGTTGGTGCGGAACCACGTGGGGTCCTGCCGGAACTCGTCCGGGATCTCCATGGCCTCGGGCAGCCCGAGCTCCTCGCCCTGGTACAGGTACGCCGAGCCGGGGAGGGCCAGCATCAGGGTCGTGGCGGCGCGGGCGCGCGCCAGGCCGATCGCGGTGTCGGGCTTGTCGGGCGTGTTCGGCCCGATGCCCTCGCCCTGCGGGTTCTCGGACGTGAGGGCGAGGCGCGAGGCGTGGCGCACGACGTCGTGGTTCGACAGCACCCAGGTGCTGGGGGCGCCGACCGCGCCGAACTCGTCGAGCGACTCGCGGATCACATCGCCCAGGGCCTTCGCGTCCCACTCGGTCATGAGGTACGGGAAGTTGAAGGTCTGGTGCATCTCGTCGGGCCGCACCCACAGCGCGGTCTCCTTGAGCGTCGGCATCCAGGCCTCGCCGCACAGCGCGCGGTCGCCGTCGTACTCGGCCAGCACGCGGTGCCAGTCGCGGTAGATCTCGTGCACGCCGTCCTGGCCCCAGTACGGCACGTTCGACTCGCCACCGCCCATGGAGTCGGCGTCGGTGGGGGGCGTGTAGTCGGGCAGCCCCTCGGTCTTGATCATGCCGTGGGCCACGTCGACCCGGAAGCCGTCGACCCCACGGTCGAGCCAGAAGCGCAGGATGGAGCGGAACTCCTCCTGCACCTCCTCGTTGTTCCAGTCGAAGTCGGGCTGCGTGGCGTCGAAGATGTGCAGGTACCACTGGCCGGGCGTGCCGTCGGCCTCGGTCACGCGCTGCCACATGCCGCCGCCGAAGACCGACTCCCAGTTGTTGGGCGGCAGCTCGCCGTTCTCGCCCCTGCCGTCGCGGAAGATGTAGCGCGCGCGCTCCGGGCTGCCCGGTCCCGCGGCGAGGGCCGCCTGGAACCACGGGTGCTGGTCGGACGAGTGGTTGGGCACCAGGTCGACGATCACGCGGATGCCGCGGTCGTGTGCGGCGGCGAGCATGTCGTCGAAGTCGGAGAGGGTGCCGAACAGCGGGTCGACGTCGCGGTAGTCGGCCACGTCGTAGCCGGCGTCGCGCTGCGGGCTCGTCATGAACGGGCTGAGCCAGATCGCATCGACGCCGAGCTCCTGCAGGGAGTCGAGCCGGCGCGTGATCCCCGGCAGGTCGCCGATGCCGTCGCCCGACGCGTCCGCGAAGGAGCGGGGGTAGATCTGGTAGATGACGGCGCTGCGCCACCACTCGGTACCGGGGGCTGCGAACTGTTCGAGCTGTGCCATGCGAACAGGCTACTGCAAACGCTTACACTCTCACCACCACGCGGATCGAATCGGTTCGGAGCAGTCCGCGTACCCGGTCGGTGGCGTGCTGTTTCCATCGCCCGGCGGCTCCCGTCGCCGACAGTGGCCGGGCGATGGGGGCACGGTCACGGCGTGGGCATGCCGCCGTTCACGTTCAGCGTCTCGCCGATCACGTAGCTCGACTCCGGCGACGCGAGGAACACATATGCCGGCGCGAGCTCGGCCGGCTGCCCCATGCGGCCGAGGGGCGTGTCCTCGCCGAACTTCTCGATCTTCTCCTGGGGCTGTCCGTCGCTGGGCTGCAGCGGCGTCCAGATCGGGCCCGGCGCCACCGCGTTCACGCGGATGCCCTTCGGCGCGAGCTGCTGGGCGAGACCCTTCGTGAACGCGTTGATCGTGGACTTCGTGGAGGCGTAGTCGACCAGGATGTCCGACGGCGAGTACGCCTGGATGGACGTGGTGTTGATGATGGTCGACCCGGCGGGCAGGTGCGGGAGCGCGGCCTTCGTGATCCAGAACATGGCGTACACGTTGGTCTTGAACGTGTCGTCGAACTGCTCGTCGGTCAGGTCGGTCAGCGACTCGCGGTACACCTGCTTGCCGCCGTTGTTGACGAGGATGTCGAGCCCGCCCAGGGCGGCCACGGCCTCGGCCACGAGCGTGCGGCAGTACTCCGGGTCGCGCAGGTCGCCGGGGATCGTGGCGACCGTCGCTCCGGCGTCGCGGAGGAGCCCGGCGATGCGGCTCGCGTCCGCCTCCTCCTCGGGCAGGTAGGAGATCGCCACGTCGGCGCCCTCCCTGGCGAACGCGATCGCGGTGGCCGCGCCGATGCCGGAGTCGCCCCCGGTGATCAGGGCCTTGCGTCCGGTGAGACGGCCCGTGCCGCGGTAGGTGTCCTCGCCGAGGTCGGCCTTCGGGGTCAGGTCGGCGTCGAGGCCCGGCTCCGGCATGTGCTGCTTCTGCGGCTGGATGTCGGCGTAGAGCTCGGCGGGGTTCGTGAAGGTGTACTGGTCGCGGGACATGGTCGTCCTTTCCGGGGGATCGTGGACTGGCTCCCATCGTCGGATCGTTGCCGAGAGGCCGCAAACGCCTTGCACCCCCGGGTCGGCTTTGCTACACGCGCGGGCCCTCGCCATATCGCACGGGAGATGTGGACGAAAGGCTCTTCAGCGGCGTGTCGCGATCTGGCACATTCGGTACCGTGCCCCCCGCTCCGTCCCGTCCCCCGCGCCGACCGGGCACCGCTCGTGTCGTGTCGCCCCTGGTCGCCGTGCGCCGCTCCGCCCCGATCAGCGCCGTCGCCGCGCTCGTCGCCGCCGTGGTCCTGCTCGGCGCCGCGCCCGCGATGTCGGACAGTCGTGCGCCGCGCGCCGAGACCGGAACCGACGTGACGGCCGACCCCGCGGCATCCGTCGCACTCGCCTACGAGTTCCTCGACGCCCGGGTGGACGAGTTCTGCGACGGCGCGGGCCACTGCCTCCCGCGCAGCTATCAGGGCGGCTTCTTCACCACCCCGACGTGGGACTTCACCCCCTCGTTCGTGTACGACGACGCGCTGGTCGTGATCGCCTACACGGCCCGCGGCCTGCCGGACGACCTGCGCCGCGCCCGCGCGATCGGCGACACCCTGCTGTTCGTGCAGGAGGAGGACCCGATCGGCGACGGGCGCACGCGCGCCTCCTACGAGCCCCACGGCATCCGTCAGGGGCGCGTCGAGATCACCGGGCCCGGCAGCTTCACCGGCAACCAGGCCTGGGTGGGCATGGCCCTCGCGCGCCTCTTCCACGCGACGGGCGAGCAGCGGTACCTCGACGGCGCGCTGCGCACCGCGAACTGGATCCAGGACAACACCGCCGACATGACCAGGGCGCCGTACGGCTACACGGGAGGCCAGACCGACACCGGGGCCTCGCTGGAGTGGAAGTCGACGGAGCACAACACCGACGTCGCGGGCTTCTTCGCCCAGCTCGCCCAGCTCACGGGCGACGCCGTGTGGGCGCAGCGCTCGGCCGTCGCCGCCGGATTCGTCGCCGCGATGCAGAGCGCGGACGGCCACGTCGACACCGGCACCCTGCTCGACGGCAGCACGGTCAACACCCGTCCCGTCCCGCTCGATGCGCAGACCTGGAGCGCGCTCGGCACGGGGGACGCCCGCTACGGTGCCGCCCTGGACTGGACGCTCGGGCACCTGATGGCCACGGACGGCCCGTACCGCGGCCCCTCGATCAGCGATGTGGACGTGTCCAAGGCGTGGTTCGAGGGCAGCGGGCACCTGGCCCTGGCCCTCCGGCTGCGCGATGCCGCGGGCGACGCCGCCCAGGCCGACGAGCTGCTCGCGGACATCCGCCTGGCGCAGCGCGATGCGGTGAACGGCGACGGCAAGGGCATCGTGGCGACCTCGACCGACGGACTCGACTCCGGCTTCGGCGACCTCTACTACGCGAGCCTGCACACGGGCACGACCGCGTGGTACCTGCTGGCGGCGGCCGCCGACAACCCGTTCGCGCTTCCCGCGGCCGCCGCGTCCTCGGGCGAGTGACGCCGCGGCCGACCTGCGGGGCGCCCGTGCGTCAGAGGTCGCGCGGCTGAGGCTTCGGCGTGCGCCCGTGCGTCAGGCGGCGACGCGGGCGACCGCGGCGATCGCGCTCGCGAAGAAGCCCAGGCCGTCGACGCCGCTGCGCATGGCCGCGGTCGTGTCGGGGCCGAAGCCCGGCTCGGTGGCGTGCTCGGGGTGCGGCATGAGCCCCACGACGTTGCCCGCCTCGTTGGTGAGCCCGGCGATGTCGCGCAGCGAGCCGTTCGGGTTCACGCCCGCATAGCGGAACGCCACCAGGCCCTCGCCCTCGATGCGGTCGAGCGTCTGCTCGTCGGCGATGTAGCCGCCGTCGGCGTTCTTCAGCGGGATGACGATCTCCTGGCCGGTGCGGAAGGCGTTCGTCCACGCGGTGTCGGCGTTCTCGACGGTGAGGCGCTGGTCGCGGCGCACGAAGTGCTGGTGGTTGTTGCGGATCAGTCCGCCGGGCAGCAGGTGCGCCTCGACCAGCATCTGGAAGCCGTTGCAGATGCCGAGCACGGGCAGGCCCTTCGCGGCGGCCTCCTTGACCTCGGTCATGATCGGGGAGAGGGCGGCGATGGCCCCGGCGCGCAGGTAGTCGCCGTAGCTGAAACCGCCCGGCAGCACGAGGGCGTCGACGCCCTCGAGGTCGTGTGCGCCGTGCCACAGGGCGACGGGTTCGGCGCCCGCGAGGCGGACGGCGCGCTGTGCGTCGACGTCGTCGAGCGAGCCGGGGAAGGTGACGACCCCGATGCGCGTGGTCACTCGGCCACCTCGATGCCGACGACGTCTTCGATCACGGCGTTGGAGAGCACCTCGTCGGCGAGGCGCTTCGCCTCGGCGAGCACCTCCTCGGTGACCTCGCCATCGACGGTGAGCTCGAAGCGCTTGCCGATGCGCACGTCGGTGAAGCCGTCCACGCCCAGGCGGGCGAAAGCGCCGGAGACGGCCTTCCCCTGGGGGTCGAGCAGTTCGGGCTTGGGCATGACGTCGACGACGATGGTGGGCATGACGGCTCCAGGAGTCGCGGGTGGACGGGCGTCCCCAGTCTACTGCCCTCGCACCGGCGCTCCCCGCGGGGTCAGGCGGAGTGGAAGACGGTGTGCAGGTCGCCGATCGCGTCGCGGCCGCCGAGGCCGTCGATCTCGAACAGCACGGAGATCCCGGCGACGTGGCTGCCCAGACGCTCGACGAGCTGTCGGCCCGCGGCGAGGGTGCCTCCGGTGGCGAGCACGTCGTCGATGAGCAGCACGCGGGAGCCCGCCGGGAGGTCGTCGTGCATCTCGATCGTGGCGGTGCCGTACTCCAGGGCGTAGTCGACCGAGGCGGCGGGACGCGGGAGCTTGCCGGCCTTGCGGATGGGGATGAGCCCGACCCCGGCGGCGATGGCGGCGGCGCCGGCGAGGATGAAGCCGCGCGCCTCGATGCCCGCGACCACGTCGAACTGCCCGGCGAAGGGCTCGATGATCGCCTCGGTCGTGACCCGCAGTGCCTCGGCGTCGGCCAGGAGGGGGGTGATGTCGCGGAAGACGATCCCGGGCTCGGGGTAGTCGGGGATGCTGCGGATGAGCGACTCGGCGCGGATGAGGGCAGGGGAGAGCGTGGCTTCGGGCACCGGTCAAGGGTACGCCGCCTTCCCGGGTGCTTCCGCGCTTGACACTGTGGGAGCGCTCCCATATGGTTGCACACCATGGCCGTGGGAGCGCTCCCATGCCATCCCGATGCACCACACCGCACGACCACCCACAAAGGAGTGAACTGTGAACACACGTGCCCGCACCCGGATCCTGGCGCCCGTCGCCCTGGCATCCGTCGCCGCCCTCGCCCTCGCCGGCTGCTCCGGCGGCAACGGCGGCGGTGACGCCGGCAGCGCCGACGAGGAGATCACGCTGACCGTCACCACGTTCGGCACCTTCGGCTACGACGACCTCTACGACGAGTACGAGAAGGCGCACCCGAACGTGAAGATCGAGGCCACCAACATCGACACCGGCGGCAACGCCCGCACCGACGCGTTCACCAAGATCGCCGCCGGCTCCGGCCTCAGCGACATCGTGGCGATCGAGGAGGGCTGGCTCGGCGCGATCATGGACGTGTCCGACACGTTCGTCGACCTGCGCGACTACGGCATCGAGGACCGCAAGGACGACTGGGTGGACTGGAAGTACGGCCAGGCCACCGACGCCGAGGGCCGCGTCATCGGCTACGGCACCGACATCGGCCCGAGCGGCATCTGCTACAACGGTGCCGCGTTCGAGGCCGCTGGTCTGCCGAGCGACCGCGAGTCCGTCGCCGAGCTGCTGAACGGCGACTGGGACAACTACTTCCAGGTGGGCGCCGACTACACGGCCAAGACCGGCAAGGCCTGGTACGACCACTCCGGCTTCGTGTGGAACGCCATGGTCAACCAGCTCGACGAGGGCTACTACACCGCCGACGGCGAGCTCAACGTGGAGGGCAACGACGAGCTGAAGAAGCGCTTCGAGCTGCTGGGCGCCGCGACCGAGGGCGGCCAGTCCGCCGCGCAGACCGCGTGGGATTGGAACGGCGGCAAGTCGTTCGTCGACGGCACCTTCGCGACGTTCGTGTGCCCGGGCTGGATGCTCGGCGTGGTGCAGGGGCAGATCGAGGCCGGCGGCGGCGACGCCTCGACCGGCTGGGACTTCGCCGACGTGTTCCCCGGTGGCGCGGCCAACTGGGGTGGTGCGTTCCTCTCCATCCCGGAGACCTCGCAGCACAAGAAGGCGGCGGCCGAGCTCGCCGACTGGCTCACGCAGCCCGAGCAGCAGGTGAAGCAGTCCGCCGCCGCGGGCAACTTCCCCTCGACCGTGAAGGCGCAGGAGACCCTCGCCGCAGACGCCACCCCCAACGCGTTCTTCAACGACGCGCCGACCGGGGCGATCCTCGCCGAGCGTGCCAAGGGCGTCGTCGCGCAGTTCAAGGGCGCCGACGACTCCGTGATCCAGGAGAACGTGTTCGGTCCGGCGCTCAGCAGCCTCGACCGCGGCGAGACCGACACCCAGGGCGCGTGGGACCAGGCCATCGGCCTGCTGAACGAGCTGGTCGGCTGATCACCCGGGGCGTCCTTCGTCTCGTCGCCGGCGCTCCTCGCTCAGGAACCGGTGCCTCCGGTTCCTGAGCGAGCCGAGCGAGACGAAGGGCGCCCCCACCGAACGAGGACACCCCATGACACTCACGCACGACCGCCCCGACACGGTGCCCGCGTCGTCGCAGCGTCCGCCCGCCGACACCGGTGCGAAGCGGCCCTGGCGGCACCGCCTCTCCCGCTTCGACCAGAACGCGTCGCCGTACTTCTACATCTCGCCGTTCTTCCTGCTGTTCGGACTGGTCGGCCTCTTCCCCCTGCTGTACACGGTGTGGGTGGCCGTGCACGAGTGGGACCTGCTGAAGGGCGAGGGCGACTTCGTCGGGCTCGGCAACTTCGTCGAGATCCTCGGCGACGGCATGTTCTGGAACTCGATCCGCAACACGCTCAGCATCTTCCTGCTCTCCGCGATCCCGCAGCTCGCGGTCGCCCTGCTGATCGCCTACCTGCTGGACCGCGGTCTGCGCGCCCCGACGTTCTGGCGCATGAGCGTGCTCATCCCGTTCGTGGTGACCCCGGTCGCCGTGGCCATCATCTTCTCGAGCATCTTCAACGAGGCGGACGGCCTGGCCAACAACCTGCTGAACCTGATCGGCATCGCGGATCAGCAGTGGAAGCACGACACGGTCCTGTCGCACATCGCGATCGCGGTGATGGTGAACTTCCGGTGGACCGGCTACAACGCCCTCATCCTCCTCGCCGCGATGCAGGCCGTGCCGCGGGACCTGTACGAGTCGGCCGCGCTCGACGGCGCCGGATCTGCGCGGCGCTTCTTCTCCATCACGATCCCGACCATCCGCCCCACCCTGATCTTCGTGATCATCACGGCCACGATCGGCGGCCTGCAGATCTTCGCGGAACCGCGGCTGTTCGACGTCTCCACCGCGGGCGGCATCGGCGGCAGCGACCGGCAGTTCCAGACCACGGTGCTGTTCCTGTGGGAGCTGGCCTTCTTCCGGCGCAACCTGGGCGAGGCCTCCGCGGTCGCGATCCTGCTGTTCCTGCTCATCGTGGGCATCGGCCTGATCAACTTCCTCGTCTCGCGGCGCATCTCCACCGGCGACGCCCCGAAGAACCGCGCGGCCCGCCGTCGCGCCCGCACCAGCAAGGAGGAGGCGCGATGACCGCCACGCAGGCCCTCAGCGTCCCGGAGCGCATCCGCCGCCGTCGGGGCGCCGCATCCGGCACCGCCGGCATCGGCAGCCGCCCGGGATTCCTCACCTACGGGCTGCTCGCGGCCTTCGTGCTCGGCAGCGCCTACCCCCTGTGGTGGTCGTTCGTGGTCGCCAGCGGCACCAACGCGACCAGGGGGGAGACGCTGCCGCTGATCCCGGGCGGGAACTTCCTCGCCAACGCGGCCAAGGTGTTCGACGCGATCCCGTTCTGGCTCGCGCTGGGCAACTCGGTCCTGATCTCCTCGATCATCACGCTCTCGGTCGTCACCTTCTCCACCCTCGCCGGCTACGCCTTCGCGAAGCTGCGGTTCCGGGGACGCGACGGGCTGATGGTGTTCGTGATCGCGACCATGGCGATCCCGACGCAGCTCGGCATCATCCCCCTGTTCATGCTGATGCGCGAGCTCGGGTGGACCGGGTCCATCGGCGCGGTGATCGTGCCGACCCTGGTGACCGCGTTCGGGGTGTTCTTCATGCGGCAGTACCTGGTGGACGTGATCCCGGACGAGCTCATCGAGGCGGCCCGCATGGACGGCGCCGGACAGTTCCGCACGTTCCTGACGGTCGGGGTGCCCGCCGCCCGTCCGGCCATGGCGATCCTCGGCCTGTTCACGTTCATGACCGCGTGGACCGACTACCTGTGGCCCCTGATCGTGCTCTCCCCCCAGAACCCCACGCTGCAGACGGCCCTCAGCCAGCTGCAGTCGGGCTACTACATCGACTACTCGATCGTGCTCGCCGGTGCGGTGCTCGCGACCCTCCCGCTCCTCGTGCTCTTCGTGGCGGCGGGGCGGCAGCTGGTCAGTGGCATCATGGCGGGCGCGGTGAAAGGATGACCCCTATGACGCGTGCCTTCCCCTCGGACTTCCTCTTCGGCGCGGCGACGGCGGCCTACCAGATCGAGGGCGCCGCCTTCGAGGACGGACGCACCGCCTCCATCTGGGATGCGTTCGCGCGCGAGCCCGGCGCGGTGGTCGGCGGCGACAACGGGGATGTGGCGTGCGACCACTACCACCGGTACCCGCAGGACGTCGCGCTCATGAAGGACCTCGGGTTGCAGACGTACCGGTTCTCCACGTCGTGGTCGCGCGTGCGGCCCGACGGCGGGGCCGTGAACCGGGCGGGCGTCGACTTCTACAGCCGCCTGGTCGACGAGCTGCTCGCGGCCGACATCCTGCCCTGGCTCACGCTGTACCACTGGGACCTGCCGCAGGCGCTGCAGGAGGGCGGGGGCTGGACGAACCGCGACGTCGTCGACCGCTTCCTGGAGTACGCGGGCACCGTGCACGACGCGCTGGGCGACCGCGTGAACGTGTGGACGACGCTGAACGAGCCGTGGTGCTCGTCGTTCCTCTCCTATACGGGCGGCGAGCACGCGCCGGGGCACACCAGCATCGCGGAGGGGCTGCTCGCGTCGCACCACCTGCTGCTCGCCCACGGCGCCACGGTGAAGGAGCTGCGCGGGCGCGACTCGTCGCTCAACCTCGGCATCACGCTGAACCACACCGTCGCCGACCCCGCCGACCCGCAGAACCCCGCCGACGTGGATGCCGCCCGGCGCCTGGACGGGCAGTTCAACCGCTGGTTCCTCGACCCGATCTACCGCGGCTCCTACCCGGCGGACGTCGTCGAGGACATCCGCGCGGTCGACCCCGAGGCGGTCGCGCGGTTCGAGGCCGCGGTGCGCGACGGCGACCTCGAGACCATCGCGCAGCCCATCGACACGCAGGGCGTGAACTACTACCACGGCGACCTCGTCTCCGGCACGGTGCCCGCGACGACCGCGACCGCCGAGGAGGGCGGCCCGGCGACCTCCCGGCCCACGCGCAGCCCGTACCCGTCGAGCGACGGTATCCACGCGGTCGAGCGCGGGCTGCCCCGCACGGCGCAGCACTGGGAGGTGCAGCCGGAGGGGCTCACGCGACTGCTGCAGCGCGTGTGGGCCGAGTACGCCGATCCCGCCGGGGTCGTGCTGTACGTCACGGAGAACGGCGCCGCCTACGACGACGAGCCCGTGGTGGAGGACGGTGAGACGCGCGTGCACGATGCCGACCGCACCGAGTTCCTGCGCCTGCACCTGGACGCGGTGCTCGATGCGGTCGAGGCGGGCGTGGATGTGCGCGGCTACTTCTACTGGTCGCTGTTCGACAACTTCGAGTGGGCGTGGGGCTACGACAAGAGGTTCGGCATCGTGCGCGTCGACTACGACACCCAGGAGCGCACGCTGAAGGACTCGGCCCACGAGTACCGTCGCATCATCGCGGCCAGGGAGCTGGTGCCCGTCCCCGGTGAGCCGGCCAGGGCCTGATCGGGGCGGGCGGCGCGGCGTCGCCCGGCGATCCGTGGTCTCCGGCGGGGCATCGCGTGGTCGACAATAGGGCCATGGAAGAGAGCGTGCGGTGATGTCGCCCAGGGCGACCATCGAAGAGGTCGCGGCCGCGGCGGGTGTCTCCCGCTCGACCGTGTCGCGGGTCGTGAACGGCTCGACGGCGGTGAGCCCCGAGGCCCTCGCGGCCGTGCGCGCCGCGATCGACGACCTCAACTACGTGCCCAACCGGGCGGCCCGCTCTCTCGCCTCGCGACAGACGCACGCGATCGCGCTGATCGTGCCGGAAGACACGACGCGGTTCTTCGGCGACCCGTTCTTCGCGGCCATCGTCGCCGGGATCACCGGCGCGCTCGGCAGCTCCGACTACCTGCTCAACCTGTTGATCGCGAGCGATGACCCCGGCGACAAGATGACGAGCTTCGTGCGCAACGGTGGCGTCGACGGCGCCCTCATCGTGTCGCACCATGCGAGCGACGGCTTTGTTGACCGGATCGCCGATGCGGTCCCGGTCGTGTTCGGCGGGCGGCCGGTGCGCCGCAGCGCGGGCGACTACGTGGTCGATGTCGACAACGTGGCCGGGGCGCGCGTGGCCACGCAGCGGCTCATCGACATCGGGCGTTCCAGGATCGCCACGATCTCCGGTCCGCTGTCGATGATCTCCTCGACCGACCGCGTGCAGGGCTTCCGGGATGCGCTCGTGGATGCGGGTCTCGCGCCGTGCGCCGAGGAGGAGGGCGACTACAGTGAGGCGAGTGGTGCGGAGGCGGCTCGTCGGCTGCTCGCGTCCGGTCGTCCCGACGCGATCTTCGTGGCGAGCGACCTGATGGCACGCGGAGCGCTCACGGCGCTGCGCGCGGCGGGGGTGCGGGTGCCGGAGGACATCGCCCTGGTCGGCTTCGACGACTCCTCGGTGGCGGTCAGCACCGATCCGGCCCTCACCACGGTGCGCCAGCCGATGTATGCGCAGGGCGAGACCATGGCCCGCGTACTGCTGTCGCGGCTGGCGGGGGAGGACCCGCCGCAGACGACGATCCTGCCCACCGAGCTCGTGGTGCGCGGCTCGGCCTGACGCGCGCACGGGTGCGGCCCTGACGCCCCCTCATGGCCAGGGATGCACCCGTGCGTCGGGTGGGGGCGAACCCCGCGAACGCATGAACTGAACAGACGTTCAACGTACACGCTACACGGAGCGGCGATATTCTTGTGACCCCGGGAGGTGGTCGCCGCATGGCCCGAACCGACGAGCAGAACCGCCAGGCGCGCGAGCGCGCCCGCGAGAACATCCTGCAGGCGGCGATCGCGGTCTTCAGCGAGCGCGGAGTCGCCGGTGCCAGCATCGCCCAGATCACCTCGCGAGCCGGCGTCGCCCAGGGCCTGGTCAACTACCACTTCGGCGGCAAGGAGCAGCTGGTCGCCGCGGTGATCGACCGCTGGTTCGAGACCGTGCTCGGGCTCGCGCGGGTGGACGGCACCCCAGACGAGATGCTGGCCGCGATCATCGACGGCGCCCTCATGGCCACCGCGTTCGCGATGCCGCTCCAGCGCGCCGTGCTCGCGATGCAGCAGCAGCCCTCCACGCACCGGCTCTTCGCGGAATCGGAGCAGCGTCACGCCGAGGCGGCGACCGCGGCGGAGGACGCTGTGCGCGAGGTGTTCCGCGCGCGCGGAGCCGACGACCCCGCGCTGGAGGAGGTCATGCTCCGCAGCACCCTCGAGGGCGTGTTCGTGAAGTACTGCGTCTTCGGAGACACGTATCCGCTGGAGGAGGCGCGGCGCTGGCTGCACCGGCGCTACGGACTGCCGGAACCGGCGGCCCCGATGCCCCTCGACGTGCCGCCGGGGACCGGCGAGCCCCGGCCCCGGGCCACCTGGGCGCTCCGGCCCGACCCGAACGCCTGACCTCGGCGCCCGGTGCGTCAGTCCAGGTGCATGCGTGCGAACGCGCCGAGCACCACCCGTTCGGACTGCACCAGGTAGCGCTCGAGCTCGGCGGCGCCCGCCTCGGCGCCCCTGCTGAGGAAGGTGTCGAGCACGGCGCGGTTCTTGCGCACGAACGGCTCGTGCAGCGCCCGCGGGTCGTCGATCTTCAAGAAGGCCAGACGCAGCTCGGCCGCGACGTTGCGGTACGTGCGAGCCAGGCGCGGACTGTCGGCGAGGTCGACCAGCGCCACGTGGAACGCCATGTTCGCGCTGCCGACCGTGCGCCACGCGGCGGCGTCGTCGCGGGAGACGTCGGCCACGGCGGCCTCGGCGGCCGCGACCGCCTCCCTCATGCGCTGCACGGCGGGGTGCTCCGGCTCGGACTGGCGCAGGGCCGTGCACTCGATGATGCGGCGGGCGCGATAGATGTCGATCACGTCGGCGATCGACGGGGAAGCCACGGAGACCCCACGGTGCGGGACGTGCTCGACCAGGCCCTGCTCCGCGAGCACCCGGAACGCCTCGCGGAGCGTGTTGCGCGACACGTCGAAGCGCTCGGCGAGGGCGGACTCCGACAGGCGGGAGCCGGGGGCGACGTCGCCGTCGATGATGAGCTGACGGAGCACGTCGGCGAGCGGGCCCTGCTGGTTCATGCCTTCATCGTAGGTGCGGGGCGGGCGGCGGGCCGGGATCGGGTCTCGGCGGGAATCACACGACGGCAATCGCGCTGTAGCACGACGGAAACATGATTGTTGAACAATCGGTGTCTGTCCGTTCTACACTGGGTATCGATCCGACACCCACCAACGACGATGGGACCCCCCTATGTCCGAGCAGTCCACCGCCGCCCTCTCCCCGGAGGACGAGGCCCGCGCCGCCCACGCGAAGAAGCGCGCGGGACGCAGTGCCGTCATCGGCGCCATCTTCCTCATGGCCACGAGCGCCATCGGGCCCGGCTTCATCACGCAGACCGCCACCTTCACGGCGCAGATGGGGGCCGCGTTCGCGTTCGCGATCCTGGTGTCGATCCTGGTCGACATCGCGGTGCAGCTGAACATCTGGCGCATGATCACCTCCTCGGGCAAGCGCGCCGGCGAGCTCGCCAACAGCGCCATCCCGTTCTCCGGGCACGTCATCGCCGTGCTCGTGGTGATCGGCGGCCTCGCGTTCAACATCGGCAACATCGCCGGGGGTGGCCTCGGTCTCAACGCCCTGCTCGGCATCGACCCGAAGATCGGCGGCGCACTCACCGCGGCGCTCGCGATCATCATCTTCCTGGTGAAGAAGGCCGGCAAGGTGATGGACGTCGTGCTCATCGTCCTCGGCATCGGCATGATCGTGATGACCGTGGTCGTCGCCCTGATCGCCCAGCCGCCCATCGGCGACGCGCTGCGGCAGACGTTCGTGCCCGACCAGCTCAACTTCGCCACCATCACCACCATCGTCGGCGGCACCGTCGGCGGCTACATCACCTACTCCGGTGCGCACCGCTACCTCGACTCCGGCCACGTCGGCCCGCAGTACGCGAAGCCCGTCATGCGCGCCGCGGCCAACGGCATCCTCGTCACCGGCATCATGCGGTACGTGCTGTTCCTCGCCATCCTCGGGGTCGTCGCCTCCGGTGTGGCACTCGACCTCTCGTCGCAGGCCGCGAACCCGGCCGGGCAGGCGTTCGGCGCCGTGCTGGGCGACGCGGGTCTGCGCATCTTCGGCGCGATCTTCTGGGCCGCCGCAATCAGCTCCGTGATCGGCGCCGCCTACACCTCGGCCACGTTCCTGTCGACGTTCACCGCGAAGCTGCACGGCGGCTGGCCCCTGCAGCTCGCGACCGTCGCCTTCATCGTCGTCTCGCTCGGGGTCTACCTCGCGATCGGCACGGCCCCCGCGGCGATCCTCGTGTTCGTCGGCGGCTTCAACGGCCTGATCCTGCCGATCGGCCTCACGGTGTTCATGTACATCGGCTGGTTCCGGCGCGACCTGCTCGGCGACCGGAAGTACCCGATGTGGCTGCTGATCGCCGGTACCGTCGTGACCGCCCTCACCTGGTACATGGGTGCCGTCTCGATCGGCCCCATCTTCGCCTTCCTCGGAATCGGAGCGTGACGACATGGCGACCATCGACCTGAACTCGGACCTCGGTGAGAACGTCCCCGACCGGATCGTCAGCGACGACGCCAGCATGCTGCGCATCGTCACGAGTGCGAACGTGTCGTGCGGTTTCCACGCCGGCAGCCCCGAGGGCATCCGCGAGACGCTCGCTGCGGCCGTGGCGGGAGGCGTCGTGATCGGCGCGCACCCCGGCTACCGCGACTACGAGAACTTCGGGCGCACGAAGGTCGACATCGACTCCGCGACGCTCCAGGCCCACGTCGAGTACCAGCTCGGCGCACTCCTGGGGCTCGCGGCCGCGGTGGGCGGTCGGGTCTCGTACGTCAAACCCCACGGCGCGCTCTACAACACGATCGCCCGCGACGAGCGGCAGTCGAAAGACGTGGTGGCGGCGATCCGTGCGGTCGACCCCTCGCTCGTGCTGCTCGGGCTCGCGGGAGGCGTGGTGCTCGACGTCGCACAGCGGGCGGGGCTCGCGGTGGCCGCTGAGGCCTTCGCCGACCGCGCCTACCAGCCGGACGGACAGCTCGTGTCGCGCACCGAGGAGGGCGCCGTGCTGCACGACCCGACCGCGGTCGCCGAGCGCATGGTGCGCCTCGCCGCCGACGGCGTGATCCGGGCGATCGACGGCACCGACGTCGCGGTGTCCGCCCAGTCCATCTGCGTGCACGGCGACAGCCCCGGCTCGGTCGCGATGGCCGCCGAGACGAAGCGCCTGCTGCAGGCCGAGGGCATCACGATCGCCCCGTTCGCCGGAGTCTGACATGTCCGTGCTCGCCACCACCGACCAGCTCACCGCTGCGCGCGCCGCCCGCGCCGCGCACCGGGCGGGACACTCCGCGCCCACCAGCGGCGTCGCGCCGGGACTGACGCAGGCGAACCTCATCGCCGTGCCGGCCGACTGGGCGTTCGAGACGCTGCTGTACGCGCAGCGCAACCCGAAGCCCTGCCCCGTGCTCGAGGTGATCGAGCAGGGCCAGGTGGAGTCACGGCTGGCGCCGGGCAGCGACATCCGCACCGACATCGGCCGTTACCGCATCTGGCGCGACGGCGAGCTCGCGGAGGAGGTGACCGACGCGACGGCCGCGTGGGCCGAGCAGCCCGACCTCGTCGCGTTCCTCATCGGCTGCAGCTTCACGTTCGAGACCGGTCTCGTCGAGGCGGGCATCCCCATCCGTCACCAGGAGCTCGGGCGCAACGTGCCGATGTACCGCACGGCCGTGGACTGCGCGCCGGCCGGACGGCTGCGCGGCGAGATGGTCGTGTCGATGCGCCCGATCCCCGCGGACCGCGTGGCCGACGCCGTGCAGATCTCCGCCCGCACGCCGGCCGTGCACGGCGCACCCGTGCACATCGGCGACCCGGCCTCGCTGGGCATCACCGACCTGTCGACCCCGGACTTCGGCGACGCCCCCGAGCTGCGCGACGGCGAGATCCCCGTGTTCTGGGCCTGCGGTGTGACCCCGCAGGCGGCGATCATGGCGTCGAAGCCGCCGTTCGCCGTGACACACGCTCCCGGTTACATGTTCGTGACCGACGTGCCGGATGCGGAGTACCGGGTCTGATGCGCATCCTCACGGCCTCCGACGGCGCGCTCCTGGTCGAGGCGGACGACCTCGAACAGGCCATGCGACTCAACCTCGCGTGGGACGGCGTGCCCGGCGTGGTCGAGCGCATCCCCGGCGCGCGCACGGTGCTGGTGCGCTACGACCCGCTGCGCACCACGGCCGCCGCGCTCGCCGGGGTGCTCGCCGCGACCGAGGTCGACGCCGCCGAGCTCCCCGATGCGGGCGAGGTCGAGGTGCCGGTGCGCTACGACGGGGAAGACCTCGACGAGACGGCGACGCTGCTCGGGGTGTCGGCGGAAGAGCTCGTCGCGCGTCACCTCGCGGCCGACTGGCGGGTCGCGTTCTCGGGCTTCGCGCCCGGCTTCGGCTATGCGGTGAGCGACGACGCGCTGTTCGACGTGCCGCGCCGCTCGTCGCCGCGCACGCGCGTGCCCGCGGGCTCGGTCGCGGTCGCCGGAGCCTTCAGCGGCGTCTACCCCCGCGAGAGCCCCGGCGGCTGGCAGCTGATCGGCCGCACCGACCTGGCCATGTGGGACATCGACCGCGACCCTCCCGCACTGTTCGCACCCGGGCGGCGGGTGCGGTTCGTGCGGGCCGAGCGGGCCGCGGTCGTCGCGTCGGCCGAGAGCGCCGGCGGCGCGGATCCGCGCGGCGGAGAAGCCTCCGCGACCCAGGGGCCGCGCGCTCCCGGAGCCCCCGCGGTGGAGGTCGTGCGCTCGTCGCTGCAGCTGCTCGTGCAGGACGAGGGTCGCGCGGGCTATGCCGCCCTGGGCGTCTCGGCCTCCGGCATCGCGGACCGGGTGGCCCTGCGCGACGCCAACCGCGCGGTCGGCAACCCCTCCGCCGCTGCCGTCCTGGAGTGCGTGGGCGGTGCGGTGCTGCGGTTCCACGGAGCCGGGGTGGCCGCGGTGGCCGGAGCGACCGGGGATCTCACCCTCACGGACGCCGCCGGCGTGCCGCGCGACATCGCCCCCGGGGCACCGTTCGCCACGGTCGACGGCGACGAGCTCACCCTCGGTCACCCCGAGCGCGGGCTGCGCTTCGTGATCGCCGTGCGCGGGGGGATCGACGTCGCCCCGGCGCTCGGCAGCCGCGCCAGCGACACCCTCGCCGGGCTCGGCCCGCGGCCCCTCGCGGCGGGCGATGTCGTGCCGATCGGCACGGCCCCGGTGACCTCGGTGGATCCGGTCGTCCTGCCGCGCGACCTTCCCGCCCCGGGCGACACCGTGGCGCTCGAGATCACGCTCGGCCCGCGCGACGACTGGTTCACCGCGGCCGGGGTCGCCGCGCTCACCGGTCAGGAATGGACGGTGACGCCGCGCTCCGACCGCGTCGGCATCCGGCTGCACGGCGAGGTGCCGCTGGAGCGTGCCGTGGGCGGGGAGCTGCCCAGCGAGGGCGCGGTGACCGGCGCGATCCAGGTGCCGCCGGACGGTCAGCCCGTGCTGTTCCTCCCCGATCATCCGCTCACGGGCGGCTACCCCATCATCGGCGCACTCACCGACCGCAGCCTCGACCTCGCCGCGCAGCTCCCCCCGGGGGTGCACGTGCGCTTCATCGTGAAGGAGACCCCATGACCCGTGTGCTCATCGCCAACCGCGGCGAGATCGCGGTGCGCGTGATCCGCGCCTGCGCCGAGGCCGGATACACGTCGGTCGCCGTGTACGCCGATCAGGATGCGGATGCGCTGCACGTGCGGCTCGCCGACGAGGCCGTCGGCCTGGGCGGTGACACGGCCGCGAGCACCTACCTGTCGGTCGAGGCGCTGATCGACGCCGCGCGCCGCAGCGGGGCCGACGCGGTGCACCCCGGCTACGGCTTCCTCTCCGAGAGCGCGGCGTTCGCGCGGGCTGTCGAGGGCGCGGGGCTGGTGTGGATCGGCCCGTCGCCGGAGAGCATCGACGCCCTCGGCGACAAGATGACCGCGCGGCGCATCGCCCAGCGGGTCGGCGCACCCCTCGCGGCCGGCACCGACGAGCCGCTCTCCGGCCCGGAGGAGGCCGTGGCCTTCGCCGAGGAGCACGGGCTGCCGATCGCCATCAAGGCCGCGTTCGGCGGGGGAGGCCGCGGCCTCAAGGTCGTGCGGGAGCTGTCCGAGGTGGCGGCGGCGTTCGAGGCGGCGACGCGGGAGGCCGTGGCCGCGTTCGGTCGCGGCGAGTGCTTCGTGGAGCGGTTCCTGGAGCGCCCCCGGCACATCGAGGTGCAGGTGCTGGGCGACGGCCGCGGCGGCGTGGTCGTGGTGGGCGATCGCGACTGCTCGATGCAGCGGCGCAACCAGAAGCTGATCGAGGAGGCACCGGCGCCCGCACTCGCTCCGGAGCAGCGGTCGGCGATCCACGAGGCGGCGCGGGCGATCTGCGCCGAGGTGCAGTACCGCGGGGCGGGCACCGTGGAGTTCCTGCTCGCGGCCGACGGCACGATCTCGTTCCTCGAGGTCAACACCCGCCTCCAGGTCGAGCATCCGGTGACGGAGGAGGTCACGGGCACCGACCTCGTGCGCGAGCAGTTCCGCATCGCGTTCGGCGAGGGGCCGTCGTTCACCGAGACCCCGCGGCCGTCGGGTCACGCGTTCGAGTTCCGCATCAACGCGGAAGACCCCGGTCGCGGGTTCCTTCCCAGCCCGGGGCGGGTCGAGGCGCTGCGCATCCCCGGCGGCCCCGGCGTGCGATGGGACAGCGGCATCGAGGCGGGCGACGTGGTGCAGCCCGCGTTCGACTCCCTGATCGCCAAGCTCATCGTGCACGCGGACACCCGGGAGGCCGCCCTCGTGCGAGCACGCCGGGCGCTGCGCGAGCTCGCCGTCGACGGCCCGGCGACCGTGATCCCGTTCGACCTCCGCGCGATCGACGACCCCGCGTTCGCGACCGACACCTTCGGGGTGCACACGCAGTGGATAGAGACGGTGCTGCTGCCCGCGCTCGACGCGCAGCCGCGACCGGCGGTCGCACCGGTGTCCGGGCTGCAGCGGTTCCCCGTGGAGGTCGATGGCCGCCGGGTCGTGCTCGGGCTGCCCGCGGAGCTGCTGGCGGGGATCGGCCGTCCGGCGACGGAGGCGGCATCGGAGCCTGCGGCGGACGCGTCCGAGCTCCGGACTCCCGCGCCGGGCACGCTCGTGCGGTGGCTGCTCGACGACGGCGCAGAGGTCGCGGCGGGCGACCCGGTGGCCGTGCTCGACGCGATGAAGATGGAGACGACGGTCACCGCGCACCGCCCCGGCACTCTCACCCGCCGCGCGGAGACCGGCGCGAGCGTCGCGCCCGACGCCGTCCTCGCCACGATCGCCTGACCCCCGTCCGGCCCGGCCGTCCCGCCCGCGCCCCGTCGGAGTGCGAAAACGCACCTCCCGCACCCCCGCAACGCCCCTTTTCGATCCCGCACCGGTGGCCCGGCACGCCCCTGCCCGTGGGAGTGCGAAAAACGCACCTCCCCCGCCCCCGGGACGCCCGTTCTCGACCCCGCACGCCCCGGACTGCTCCCGCTGTGGGAATGCGAAAACGCACCTCCGACGTGTCGGGGAGGTGCGTTTTCGATCCGGCGGGACGGGACCCCGGGCGTTACGCGGGGTCGCCGCCCAGGGGGCCGACGGGCTCGAGGGGCTTCGGGTCGTCGGCGCCGGTCTTGCGGGCGCGGGCGATCAGGTTGCCCAGGTGGTAGATGAGCAGCGCCGCGACGGTGCCGAGGACGATGCCGCCGAACGCGAAGTCGCCGAGCTGCATCGAGAACCCGGCGATGCCGATCACGAGCGACACCGCGGCCGTGTACTGGTTGACCGGGCGCGAGAAGTCCACGCGGCTGTCGACCCAGATCTTGATGCCGATGATGCCGATCAGGCCGTACAGGGCCGTGGTCGCACCGCCCAGCACGCCGGCGGGGATCGAGTTGAACACCTCACCGACCTTGGGGGAGAACGCGAGCAGGATCGCGAAGAGGCCGGCCACCCAGTAGACGGCGGTCGAGTACACGCGGGTCGCGGCCATCACGCCGATGTTCTCGCCGTAGGTCGTGGTGCCCGAGCCGCCGAAGCCGCCCGCGATCGTGGTCGCGACGCCGTCGGCGATCAGTGCGCGGCCGGTGTGCTTGTTGATCGACGGGTCCTCGGTCATGGTCGCGACGCCGCGCACGTGGCCGACGTTCTCGGCGATGAGCACGAGCACGACCGGCAGGAACATCGCGATGGTCGACCACGTGCCCGGCTCGACGAAGTCGGGGAGCTGGAAGTGCGGCAGGCCGACCCAGGGTGCCTCGGCGATGAGCTCGGCCGGTGTCTTGCCGCCGCGGAGGGCGTTGGGCACGTCGAACGAGCCGGTGAACGCGGCCCAGATGAAGCCGACCGCGACGCCGAGGAAGATCGAGATGCGGCCGAGGAAGCCGCGGAACAGCACCGCGAACAGGATGATCGCGACGAGGGTGATGGTCGCGGTCACCGGGTCGAGCTGGAAGTTGCTCCACGCGGTGGGGGCGAGGTTGAATCCGATCAGGGCGACGATGGCCCCCGCGACGACCGGGGGCATGAGTGCGTCGACCCATCGCAGCCCGGCGAACTGCACGACGAGCCCGACGACGGCGAGGAGCACGCCGACCGCGACGACGCCCGCGAGCGCCGAGCCGGTGCCACCCGCGGCGACGGCGGCCGTGATCGGGGCGATGAACGCGAACGAGGAGCCGAGGTAGCTGGGCAGCTGGTTCTTCGTGATGAGCAGGAAGATGAGGGTGCCGAGGCCGCTGAACAGCAGGGTCGTCGAGACCGGGAAGCCCGTCAGCGTCGGCACGAGGAAGGTGGCGCCGAACATCGCGACGACGTGCTGGAGTCCGATCGCGACGGTGGCGGACCAACTCAGGCGCTCGTCGGGACGGACGACCGCGCCGGCCTCGACGGTGCGTCCGTTTCCGTGCAGCTTCCACAGGGCCATGCGGGCTCCTCAGGGGTTCGGGGGTGGCGTGAGTGCTGAAGAAACACTACCGATTCCTGAGTGTTGCCTGAGCGCCGATCGGCCAGCCGCTCCTCTACGCGGGTGACGACGTCAGCCCCACCGACGTGCGACGTGTGGAGTAGTCCGGCTCAGGCGCCCAGGCGGTCGATGAGTTCGCGGTAGCGCGCGGTCGTCCGGGCGACGACCTCGTCGGGCAGCGCGGGCGGCTCGCCCTGCTTGTCCCAGTTCGCGGCGAGCCAGTCGCGCACGATCTGCTTGTCGAAGCTCGCCATCCGCTCGGCCGGGGTGGTGCCGGTGCGCCAGGCCTCGGCGTCCCAGTACCGCGAGGAGTCGCTGGTGAGCACCTCGTCGGCGAGGCGCAGGGTGCCGTCGGCATCGGTGCCGAACTCGAACTTGGTGTCGGCCAGGATCAGGCCCCGCTCCTCGGCGATCGCCGCCGCCTTCGCGTACACGGCCAGGGAGATGTCGCGCAGCTCGGCCGCTCGCTCGGCACCGACCAGCTCGACGACGCGGTCGAACGTGATGTTCTCGTCGTGCTCGCCCATCGGCGCCTTGTACGCGGGGGTGAACAGCGGTTCGGGCAGCCGGTCGCCGTTGTGCAGGCCGTCCGGGAGGGTGATGCCGCACACCGTGCCGTGCTCCTGATACTCGGCCCAGCCGGAGCCGGTGATGTAGCCGCGCACGACGCACTCGATCGGGAGCATCTCCAGCGACTGGGCGAGCATCGCGCGGTCGGCGACCTCCTCGGGCAGCTCGCCCGGGGCCAGGTGGTTCGGCACGTCGAGCTGGGCGAACCACCAGCGGCTGAGGCGGGTGAGCAGGGCCCCCTTGTCGGTGATGCCGGGCGACAGCACCACGTCGAAGGCGCTCACCCGGTCGGAGGCGACGACGAGGATGCGGGTGTCGGCCGGGTCCTCCGAGGCGTAGAGGTCGCGGACCTTGCCGGAGTAGAGGTGTCGCCAACCGGGGATGCTCTGCGCGGTGCCTGCCGTGGGTGTGCTCACCCGCCCATTATCCCGGTCTCCCGTGGCGGCGCCCGCACAGAAGTCAAGGGGAGCGCGGGCCGCGTGCTCCCGGGGCGAGGATCGCCGCATCGAAGGGAGCGGGTATGACGAAGGATCTCGCGAAAGGCGATCGGGTGAGCTGGAACACGTCGCAGGGGCGCACGCGCGGCACGGTGGTCGAGAAGCGGACGAAGGACTTCACGTTCGCGGGGCAGCACTTCACCGCCTCGGACGAGGAGCCGGCGTATCTCGTGGAGTCGGAGAAGAGCGGCGATCGTGCGGCGCACAAGGGCTCCGCTCTGCGTCGGCTGGGGTGAGACGCCCGGAACCGGTATCGCCGCGCGCGACGTGGCGCGGGAGCCTGATCGGGCGTATAGTCCACATGGACTAATCGAGGTGGGGGCATGGCGAAGGACCCGGTGGACGCGCTCACGCCGCTCGGCGTGATGGTGCTCGCGCTGCTGCGCGAGAGCGACATGCACCCCTACGAGATGGTCCGGCTGCTGCGCGCTCGGCACGACGATCGGCTCATCACCGTCACCAACGGCACGCTGTACCACACGGTCGCCCGGCTGCAGCGGGCGGGGCTGCTCGCCGAGGTCGGGACCGACCGCGACGGAAAGCGGCCGGAGCGCACGACCTACACGCTCACCGACGCGGGGCGCGAGACGGTGGTCTCCTGGGTGCGTCGCGCCCTGCCCCGCATCGATCGCGAGGTCGACGCCCGGGTCGCGCTCGCCGAGGCCCACAACCTCGAACGCACCGATGTCGTCGCGCTGCTCCACGACCGCCGCGCCGCCCTCCGGGACTCGCACGCGCTGCACCATGACGGGCTCCGCGGCGCCCGCACCAAGGGCGTCCCCGCCCAGGTCCTCGTCGAGATCGAGCGACAGGAGGCGCTGCTCGACGCGGAGCTGCGCTGGCTCGACTCCCTGCTCACCCGCCTCGACGGCGACGATCTCCCCTGGGGGCCGGACGCCTTCGACGACTCCGACCGCTACCGCGCTCAGCGAAAGGCTGCACAGCAATGACCGAATCCCGCCAGGCCGCAGGGCCTCAGACCGGCCCGTTCGCGGCCGGTCACGCGCCGAAGAGCCCGTGGCCCGCCCTGTGGGCGCTCGTCATCGGCTTCTTCATGATCCTCGTCGACACCACGATCGTGTCGGTCGCGAACCCGGCCATCAAGGCCGCGCTCGACCCGCAGACCAACAACCTCGACAACGTCGTGTGGGTCACCAGCGCCTACCTGCTGGCCTACGCGGTGCCGCTGCTGATCACCGGACGCCTCGGTGACCGCTTCGGCCCGAAGAACATCTACCTGATCGGGCTCGCGGTGTTCACGCTCGCGTCGCTGTGGTGCGGGCTGTCCACCACCCTCGAGGGCCTGATCGCGGCGCGTGCCGTGCAGGGCCTCGGCGCCGCCTTCATGACGCCGCAGACCATGGCCGTCATCACGCGCACCTTCCCGCCGGAGCGGCGCGGTGCGGCGATGGGGCTGTGGGGGGCGACCGCCGGCGTGGCCACGCTCGTCGGTCCGCTCGCGGGCGGCCTGCTGGTGGACGGCCTCGGCTGGGAGTGGATCTTCTTCGTGAACCTGCCCGTGGGTGTCGTGGCGTTCGTGCTCGCGTGGATCCTGGTGCCGAGGCTGAAGACGCACCCGCACCGCTTCGACCTCGTCGGTGTCGTGCTGAGCGCCGTGGCCCTGTTCCTGATCGTGTTCGGGCTGCAGGAGGGCGAGAAGTTCGACTGGGGTGTGATCTGGGGTCCGATCTCGGTGTGGAGCCTGATCATCGCCGGCGTCGTGGTGCTGGCGCTGTTCATCGTGCAGCAGGCCCGCACCCGGAGTGAGCCGCTCGTGCCGCTCGGGCTGTTCCGCGACCGCAACTTCTCGGGCGCGAACGTCGCGATCGCCGCGGTCGGCTTCACGGTCACCAGCATGTCGCTGCCGATGATGTTCTTCCTGCAGACGGCCCGCGGGCTCACCCCGACCGAGGCGGCCATGCTGCTCATCCCGATGGCGGTGCTGTCGGGAGTGCTGGCTCCGGTAGCCGGCAAGATCCTCGACCGCGTCGACCCGCGGGTGATCCTCATCCCCGGACTGCTCTGCGTGGGTGGGGCGCTGCTCTGGTACTCGGCGCTGACGACCATGGACACCCCGATCCTGATGTTCCTGCTGCCGTCGGCCCTGATGGGCATCGGCAACGCGGGCATGTGGGGTCCGCTCGCGACCACGGCCACGCGCAAGCTGCCGCCGCGGCAGGCCGGTGCCGGCGCGGGCATCTACAACACGACCAGGACGATCGGCTCGGTGATCGGTTCGGCGTCGATCGCCGCGTTCATGCAGTCGCGGCTGGAGGCGAACCTGCCCGGACTGTCGGACGCGCCGGCGGGCATCAGCGGGGGCGGGTCGCTGCCGCCGCAGGTGGCGGAGGGCTTCGCGGCAGGTATGGCGCAGGCGCTGCTGCTGCCCGCGGCCGTGATCGTCGTCGCGCTCGTGGCCGCGCTGTTCCTCGGTCGCTACGACCGTGACGACGCGGCGGCTCCGGCCACCGCGGCCCCCGCCCCTCCCGCGTGAGCCGGGGGAGGGTCGCGCCCTCCCCCGTTCCGGCTGCGCCCCCGGGTCAGGCCTGAGTGCTGAAGACCGAGGACAGCACGAGCCCGGCGCCCCCGAGCAGCGTGATCTGATCCGGGTCCTCCGCGAAGAACACCGTCGGCGGCTGTCCGCGCTCGGGTGCCAGCCGGGTGACCCAGGTCTGCAGGGCCGTGCGCAGCGCCTCGCCGCCCGTGCAGGCGTCGCCGTGCATGATGTAGTGCCCTGGCGCGAGGATCTGCTCGTTGTTCGCGATGCCGATCGCGAGGTTGCGGGCGTACAGGTCGAGCAGCGCCGCGGCGTCGTCCGAGCCGTCCGCCACGAGGGCGGCGAGGCTGCGGGAGTCGAGGGTGTCGGCGTGCGGGAGGCCGACGGCCGCGGCCCGGTCGCGCAGCCAGCCCAGCGTGGCGACCGTCTCCCAGCAGCCGCGCCGTCCGCACCGGCACTCGTCGCCGTCGAGCTGCACGATGGTGTGGCCGGACTCGCCCCCGGCACCGTTCTCGCCGCGGAGCACCTCGCCGCCGTGCACGATCCCGAAGCCCAGCGCCTCACCGGTGTACACGGATGCGAAGTCCTGGATCTCCCGCCCCAGCCCGAACCACCGGTCGCCCAGTGCCTGGACGCGCGGGTGGTGGTCGACGAGGGTGGTGGCGCCGAAGCGCTTCTCCAGCAGCGCGACGACCGGGAGGCCGTTGAGCCCAGGGGTGAGGTGCATCGAGATGACGCTGCCCGTGCTCGTGTCGACCATGCCCGCCGCGGCGACGCCGATGCCGACGAGGGCTTCTCCCGCGAAGCAGCCGTCGGTCACCTGGTGCAGGCACGCGGTGATCTCGTCGGTCGACGCGTCGCGGCTGTACGCCGCGTGGTGCATCTCGTGGATCGTGCCGTCGAAGGCGATGCGGGCGGCCACGACGAAGTCGGGGGAGAGGTGCACGGCGCCGAGCCACGGGCCGTCGCCGCGGAACCAGAGCGGTCGGGCCGGCTTGCCTCCGGCCTCGGACGGCGCGACGGGGTCGCCTTCGACGAGGGTGGCGGAGTCGAGCAGGGGCTGCAGGATCGTGGCGATCGTGGCTCGGTTCACGCCGAGCGAGCGGGCCAGTTGCGCGCGGCTGGAGGGGCCGAGGCGGTGCAGGGTCTCCAGCACGCGTCGGCGGTTCGCGGCTCCGATCGCGCTCGTGGTGATGAGCGGACGGCGCGAGCTCTGGTCGGAGAACACCAGGTCGGCCTGCGGTTTGCCTGACGGTGCCATGGCACCTGCCTTTCCGGTCGCGACGGGTGGCGGCGATGGCTCCGTCTGCGGATCAGTTTACAAGGAAGAATGTATGGTTTAGTGTCATACATACCTCGCGGCGCGCGGGCATCCATGACGAAGTGGGGTAGGCAGTGAACCACAGCAGGTCGGCACGAGTCGGAGTCATCGGCGGCGGGATCCGCGGCGGCATGTTCGCCAGAGCGCTGCAGGAGAACCCCCAGTCCGAGCTCGTCGCGATCTGCGACCGCAGCCCCGGCGTGCTGTCCGCGATGGTCGCGCAGCTGGGCGTTCCGGGCTATGCGAGCACCGAGGAGCTGCTCGCCGCCCACCCCGACCTCGACGGCGTCGTGATCGCAACCCCCGACTTCGCCCACCGCGAGGCGGCGGTGCTCTGCGCCCAGGCCGGTCTCGACCTGATGATCGAGAAGCCGCTGGCCACCGAGGTCGACGACGCGCGGGCGATCCTCGAGGCCGCCGACGCCGCCGGGGTGCGCGTCATGGTCGGCTTCGAGAACCGCTGGAACGTGCGGTACTCGGCGGTGCGCACCCGTCTCGGCGCCGACGGAGACCCGAGGATCAGCGCCCAGATCATCAACCTCAACGACACGATCTTCGTGCCGACCGAGATGCTGTCGTGGTCCTCGAAGAGCTCGCCCGCGTGGTTCCTCATGCCGCACTCGCTCGACCTCGCGTGCTGGATCGGCCGCACGCACCCGGTATCGGTGTACGCGGTCGGCGCGCGCGACCGCCTCACCGAGGCCGGCATCGACACGTGGGACCGCGTCAACGCCGTGTTCACGATGGCCGACGGCTCGCACGTCGCGCTCAACTCGTCGTGGGTGCTGCCCGAGTCGATGCCGTCGGTGTTCGACTTCCGCTACGAGATCCAGTCCGCCGGTCAGGTCGTGCACATCGACGGCGCCGACGACGGTGTGATCGTCTACGACGCGCAGCGCGGGCAGCTTGTGCAGTCGGCCGTGCACGAGCGCGCCGGCCGCATCCACGGGGTGCCCATCGACATGGTCGGCGACTTCGTCCGCCTCCTCCGCGGGGAGCCCGTCGACGTGCCGGACGCCCGCGACGGCCTCCTCATCACCGCCGCGATCGAGGCGGTGCACACCGCCCTCGAGACCGGCGACGTCGTCTCCATCTCCGTCTGACCCCGCTTCACCTGCACCACCGCGAGACCCGAAACCACGCGACACCCGTCCGGAACTGCACGAAGGAGCAAGGAAATGAACGCATCACCGTCGATGAGCCGGGGCTTCTCCCGGCGTCAGATCTTCCAGCTCGGTGGCCTCGCCGTCGGGGCCATGGCCCTGGCGAGCTGCACCCCCGGAGGCGGAGGGCAGCAGAGCACCGGACCGCTCACGGCCGGCTCCGGGAAGCCCTCCGGCCAGATCAGCATCCTCGACGACAACACCAACAGCATCTTCAAGGACTGGGCCATCGCCGAGTTCGAGAAGCAGACCGGCATCAAGGTCGTCACCTACCAGCAGGGCAACTTCAACGACCTGCACGACAAGATGGCCACGATGTTCGCGGCGCAGGACTCGTCGTTCGACGTCGTGATGACGTGGGCCGGCTGGTCGGCCGAGTTCGGGCAGGCCGGATGGCTGGAGGAGCTCGACCCCTCCGCCGTGCCGGACCACCTCATCCAGCCGGCGCTCGACGCGGTGTCGTGGCGGGGCAAGGTGTACGGCCTGCCGAAGTTCGTCAGCGCGCAGACCATGTTCTGGAACAAGGGCCTGTTCGCGGGGGCCGGGCTCGACCCCGAGACGGGCCCGGCGAACTGGGACGAGTTCGTCGCGGCGGCCAAGGCCCTCACCGGCGGCGGGCAGTACGGCTATGCGTGCGACATGGGCAACCCCGCCGGCGCCTACCAGAACTTCCTGCGCGCGCTGCTGCTCAACGGCGGGGAGTTCTACGACGCCGACTACAAGCCCACCTTCGCGAGTGACGCGGGCGTCGAGGCGCTGTCGAAGATGGTCGAGCTGCTGCAGGTGCACAAGGTGATGGACCCCTCCTCGCTGCAGATCACCAACGCGTCCGACCTCGCCGACCTCTTCGCCCGCGGCAGCACCGGCATGGTGTTCAACTGGCCGTTCCAGTACGCGGTCGCCACGGCCGCCGGCGCCGCGACCTCGGCCGCGACGGTGGGTAACGGCCTGCTCCCCGGCATGTCGGTGCGGTCGGCGTCGATCGACGGCTCCGAGGGCTTCGCGATCAGCAAGTTCTCGAAGAACAAGGAAGCGGCCCTGGCATGGCTGCAGTTCGTCACCACCGGGAAGGTGCAGACCGACATCGTCGAGAAGGAGGGCTGGTTCCCCGTCTCGCAGACGGTGCTGGCCGAGCCCGCCGCGCGGGAGGCGCTGCCCATCCTGTCCACCTACGAGCAGTCCACCGAGTACGTCACCAAGCGCTACGGCACGCCCTGGTCGAACGAGCTCGACCAGGCGCTCTCCGTGCAGCTCATCAACGCCATGAACGGCAAGACCTCCCCCAAGGAGGCGCTGGAGTCGGCGCAGAAGACGGCGGAGGACCTCGTGAAGAAGTACCTGAAGTAGGGATCGGGGAATGGGCGTCAACCTCCTGGAGAGGAGCCGCCGGCGGGATCTGCGTTTCGGCCTCCTGCTGATCGCGCCGGCGGTGCTGATCATCGCGATGCTGCTCGGCTACCCGATGGGCTACGCCGTGTTCATGTCGTTCCACCAGTGGAACGACAAGCTGGGCATGGAGCACCCCTTCATCGGGCTGGAGAACTACGGGCAGCTGCTGACCGACCCCGCGGTGCACCGGGCGATGGAGCGCACGGCGTACTTCTCGGTGATCACCGTGATCGGCGGGGTCGCGCTGGCCGTGGCGATCGCGGTGCTGCTGAACCGGGAGTTCCGCGGACGCACGCTCGCCCGGGTGCTGCTGCTCGTGCCGTGGGCCGTGCCGCCCGTCGTGAACGGCATCATGTGGAAGCTGATCTTCGACGGCAGCACCGGCATCGCCAACACGATCCTGCGCGGACTCGGTCTCACGGAGGAGAACGTGCAGTGGCTGTCCGACCCCGCGCTCGCGATGAACATCCTGGTGTTCGCGGAGATGTGGAAGCTGCTGCCGTTCCTGTGTCTGCTGATGCTCGCGGCGCTGCAGGGCATCCCGTCGAACCTGTACCGGGCGGCGGCGATCGACGGCGCGGGACCGTGGCGGGCCTTCTGGCGCATCACCCTGCCCAACATGCGCGGCGCCCTGATGTTCGCGCTGATCGTGCAGTCGATGTGGTCGCTCAAGGTGTTCGACACCATCTACGTGCTCACGGGCGGCTCCGGCGGCCCAGCCGAGGGCACCACCACCATCAACTTCCTCGCGTACCTGGTGAACTTCAGCAACCTGGACCGCGGCTACGGCTCGGCGATGGCGGTCGGGATCATGATCCTCGTGCTCGTGGTGGCCGTGTTCTGGATCCTGCTGTTCGGCGGGTTCCGTCGCAAGAGGGGAGAGGCGCATGCCTGACCTGACCACCACCGCCCTCGTCACCACCGCCCGCCCGCGCGGGCGCCGGGTGTCGCGACGCGGACGGCGCCGCCTCACGGCCGTCGTGTGCGCGGTGCTGCTCGTGCTCGTGATGGCGTTCTTCCTGGCGCCGTTCCTGTGGATGTTCGTGTTCAGCGTGTATCCGTCGAGCGCGCTGCAGGGCCGTACCCCCGACCTGTCGCCGTCCCTGCTGACCGTGGAGTCCTACGTGCGCCTGCTGTCGGACGGCAGCTTCCTCACCCCGATGGCGAACTCCGCGATCGTCGGCATCTCCACCACGATCATCTGCATGACCGTGGGCGCGGCCTGCGCCTACGCGATCGCCCGCTTCAAGTTCCGCGGTCGCCAGCCCCTGCTGCTGAGCATGATGACCGTGCAGGCGATCCCCGTGATCGTGCTCGCGGTGCCCCTGTTCATCCTGCTGCGCTCGGTCGGCCTCTACGACCAGCTGCTCGGGCTGATCGCGACGTACACGGCGTTCATCCTGCCGCTCGTGATCTGGATGCTGGTCGGGTTCTTCGAGGACATCCCGCCGAGCCTGGAACGCGCCGCCCGCATCGACGGGTGCAACCGGTTCCAGATCATGTACCGGATCGCCTTCCCGCTCGCCGCGCCCGGCATGGCGGCGACCGCGATCCTGGCGTTCATCACCAGCTGGAGCGACTTCTTCCTGGCGAAGGTGCTGACGTCGAACAACGCCGTGACCCTGCCGGTGAAGACCGCGGCGTTCCAGGGGCTGTTCGCGATGGACTACACGTCCGCGGCGACGGCGGGAGTGATCACGGCCATCCCGGTCCTGATCCTCACCCTCGTGGCACAGAAATGGATCATCCGCGGTATGACCGAGGGTGCGGTGAAAGGCTGATCATGGCACAGATCGAACTGGTGGGCGTCGAGAAGTCGTACGGACGCCCGAGGCGCGGGCACGAGGCCCGCAAGGCGGTCTCCGACCTCAGCTACGTGATCGAGGACGGGCACTTCGTGTCGCTGCTCGGTCCCTCCGGCTGCGGCAAGACCACCACGCTCAACATGATCGCCGGACTGGAGGACATCTCGGGCGGGGAGATCCTCATCGACGGGCGGCGGGTCGACGACCTCGACCCCGACAAGCGCGACCTGGCGTTCGTGTTCCAGGACTACGCGCTGTATCCGCACATGAGCGTCTACGAGAACATCGCGTTCGGGCTGCGCATGCGCAAGGTCGCCAAGGACGAGATCGACCGCCGGGTGCGCGACGCCGCCCGACGGCTCGACATCGCCCACGTGCTCGACGTGAAGCCCAAGAGCCTGTCGGGTGGACAGCGGCAGCGCGTGGCCCTCGCCCGCGCCATCGCCCGGCGCCCCGCGGTGTTCCTGTTCGACGAGCCGCTGTCGAACCTCGACGCACTGCTGCGCGACCAGACCCGCAGCGAGCTCAAGGTGCTGCACCGCGAGCTCGGCGCGACCAGCGTCTACGTCACGCACGACCAGGAGGAGGCCATGACGCTCTCCGACCGGATCGCCGTGATGAGCCGCGGGCGGCTGGAGCAGTACGGCAGCCCGTACGAGGTGTACCACGAGCCGGCGACCGAGTTCGTGGCGTCGTTCGTGGGCAAACCGCGCATGAACCTGTTCACGGCGAAGCGGGGCGAGCGTGGCAGGCACGTGCTCCCGGGGACCGCGTTCGGTGTGGAGTCGGGTGCGCTGCCCGAGGAGATCCGCGTCGGACTGCGCCCGGAGGAGTGCGACCTGCGGCGACCGCTGGCCGGTGAGCAGCCGCACGGCACCGTCGTCGCGGTGGAGCCGCTCGGCAACGTCTCCGACGTGCACCTCACGATGGGCGACGTCGAGTTCCTCGTGCGCGTGCCCGGGTTCGGCTCCTACGGTGTCGGCGACGCGGTGGTGGTCGACCTGACCCGCGCGCGCCTGCACTGCTTCGACCCCGAGACCGGGAGGCGCCTCGCCGTGTCGTGAGCCGGTTCTTCGCGCGGGTTCCGCGGACTCCCGCGTTCCGGTTCAGCGGGTTCACAGGGTTAGGGTGGATGGTCGGCGGCCGCCGGGTCGCCCCATCCGAACCTCCGAGGAGCACTCGACGTGAGCCGAAATCCATCCTCCACGGCGCGCCGCCTGCGCCGCTTCGCCCGGACGGCGACCGCGTCCGCGCTCGCCGCGCTCGTCGCCGCCGGTGCGCTCCTCGCCGGAGCCGCGCCCGCCGCGGCCGAGGGCGAGACCTACGTGATCGGCACCGACACCACGTTCGCCCCGTTCGAGTTCACGGACGCGAACGGCGAGCTCGTCGGCATCGACATGGACCTGCTGCGCGCGATCGCGAAGGACCAGGGCTTCGAGGTCGAGATCCGCCAGCTGGGCTTCGACGCCGCCGTGCAGGCCCTCCAGTCCAACCAGGTCGACGCGGTGATGGCCGGCATGTCGATCACCGAGGAGCGCCAGCAGACGTTCGACTTCAGCGATCCGTACTTCACCAGCGGGGTGCAGCTGGGGGTGCTGGAGTCCAGCGACATCGAGTCGCTCGACGACCTCGACGGCAAGGCGGTCGCGGTCAAGACCGGCACGCAGGGCCAGACCTTCGCCGAGGAGAACCAGGAGAAGTACGGCTTCCGCATCACGCCGTACCAGGACACGACCGACATGGTCGACGCCGTGAAGGCCGGGCAGGCGGTCGGCTACTTCGAGGACTTCCCGGTGCTCGCGTACGGCATCCAGCAGGGGTCGGGCTTCCGGCTGATCGGCGATCCGGAGCTCGGCGGCGAGTACGGCTTCGCGGTCAACAAGGGGCAGAACGCCGAGCTGCTGGAGATGTTCAACGCGGGGCTCGCGAACCTCCAGGACTCGGGCGAGTACGACGAGATCGTCGACACGTACCTCGCCTCGGGTGAGGGCGAGCCGAGCGCGCAGCCCACCGACATCATCTCCGTCGCGGTGAAGTACTGGCCCGCGCTCATGCAGGGTCTGTGGCTCACGATCCTCGCCACGATCGTCGCGGTGGTCGCGGCCTTCATCCTCGGCATCATCTTCGGCTTCGGGCGCATCTCGAAGTTCGCGCCGTTCCGCTGGGTCGCCACGGCCTACGTGTACGTGTTCCGCGGCACCCCGATCCTGATCCAGGCGTTCTTCGTCTTCTTCGCGATCCCGCAGCTGATCCCCGACCTGAAGTTCGACCCGTTTGTGGCCGGCGCGATCACGCTGTCGCTCAACACCGGTGCCTACATGACCGAGATCATCCGCGGCGGCATCCAGGCGGTCGACCCCGGTCAGGCCGAGGCCTCGCGTTCGCTGGGCCTGAGCCACTGGAAGACGATGCGCAAGGTCGTGCTGCCGCAGGCGTTCCGCATCATGATCCCCTCGTTCGTGAACCAGGGCATCATCACCCTCAAGGACACCTCGCTCATCAGCGTGATCGGCCTCGCGGAGCTGACCTTCGTGTCGCGCCAGATCATCGCCTCCACCTACCTGTCGGCGCAGGTGCTCACCATCGTCGCCATCATCTACTTCGTCGTGATCACGCTGCTGACGCTGCTCGCGAACCGCCTGGAGAGGACGCTCAACGCATGAGCAAGATCGACGTCAGGAACCTGCACAAGTCGTTCGGCGACAACGAGGTCCTGAAGGGCATCGACCTCACGGTCGACGACGGCGAGGTCGTCGCGGTGATCGGGCCCTCCGGCTCGGGCAAGTCCACGCTGCTGCGCTGCCTCAACAAGCTCGAGGAGCCGACCTCGGGGCACGTCGTCATCGACGGCGTCGACCTCACCGACAAGAGCGTCAAGCTCGACGAGGTGCGCCAGCGCATCGGCATGGTCTTCCAGCACTTCAACCTGTTCCCGCACATGACCGTGCTGGAGAACATCACCCTCGCGCCGGTCGAGCTCGGCCGCATGACCAAGGCCCAGGCGCGCGAGCGGGCGCTGTCGCTGCTGGAGCGCGTCGGGCTGTCGGAGAAGGCGGACGCCAAGCCCGCCTCGCTCTCCGGCGGCCAGAAGCAGCGGGTCGCCATCGCCCGTGCGCTCGCGATGGACCCCGAGATCATGCTGTTCGACGAGGCCACCAGCGCGCTCGACCCGGAGATGGTCGGCGAGGTGCTGCAGGTGATCCGCGACCTGGCTGAGGGCGGCATGACCATGGTGCTGGTCACGCACGAGATGGGCTTCGCGCGCGAGGTGTCCGACCGCACGGTGTTCATGGACGGCGGTGTCGTGGTCGAGGAGGCTGCGCCGGCCGAGCTGTTCGGCTCCCCCAAGAACGAGCGCCTGCAGGACTTCCTGTCGAAGGTGCTCTGACCGTACGCATCCGCGTCGTTCCGCGAAAGGAGCGGGCTACTCGCGGACGGGTGCGGGGTGGCGACGGATGGTTGCGCTGACCAGCGCCGCGACGGCGCAGAGGCCGGCCGCGGCGAACCACGCGACCGTGTACTGACCGGTGTGGTCGCGCACGAGCCCCGCGAGGATCGAGGCGATGCCCGCACCGATCTGATGGGCGGCGAACACCCAGCCGAACACCAGCGGGCCGCGGTCGCCGAACACCTCGCGGCACAGCGCGATCGTCGGCGGCACCGTGGCGACCCAGTCGAGGCCGTAGATCACGATGAACACGATGATGCTGGGCTGCACCTCGGCCGACAGCAGGCTGGGCAGGAACAGCAGGCTCACCCCGCGCAGGGCGTAGTACGCGGCGAGCAGGATGCGCGGGTTGACGCGGTCGGTCAGCCAGCCGGAGAACACGGTGCCCGCGATGTCGAAGATCCCGACCACGGCCAGGAGTCCGGCGGCGGTCGTGGTCGGCATGCCGTGGTCGTGCGCGCTGGGGATGAAGTGCGTGCCGATCAGGCCGTTGGTGGTCGCGCCGCAGATCGCGAAGCCGATCGCGAGGGCCCAGAACGTCTTGGTGCGGGCGGCCTCGCGGAGCGTGCGGATGGCGAGGGCGGCGGCACCCCAGGCGTTGCCTCGGGGCAGGGGTGCCGGTGGGGAGGCGGGCGCGGGCTCGCCGTACCGTCCGACGCCGAGGTCGCTCGGGCGGTTGCGCACGAAGATCCACACCAGGGGCGCGACCGCGAGCGCGCCGCCCGCGATGATGAACGACGCCCCTCGCCAGCCGATGTCCTCCGCCGCGGCCGCGATGACCGGCAGGAAGATCAGCTGTCCGGTGGCGCTGCCCGCGGTGAGCACGCCGGACACGAGACCGCGGCGCGTCGCGAACCAGGTGTCGGTGATGGTCGCAGCGAACACGAGCGCCATCGACCCGGTGCCGAGTCCGATCAGCACGCCCCACGTGAGGATGAGCTGGGCGGGGGTGGCGACGAGCACGCTCAGGGCGGCGCCCGCACCGATCACGAACAGGGCGGTGACGGTGACCGCGCGGATGCCGAAGCGTTGCATGAGCGCGGCCGCGAAGGGGGCGATCAGCCCGTACAGCAGCAGGTTGACGGAGACCGCGAGCGACAGCTCGGCCGTCGTCCAGCCGAACTCCTCCTCCAGTGGCACCATGAGCACGCCCGGCGCCGCCCGGAACCCCGCGGCGCCGATCAGGGCGATGAGGGCGACGAGCGCGACCGTCCAGGCGGGGTGGAGGCGGCGACGGCGTGCGGGTGGGTCCTGTACGGGCTCGTCGACGGACTCGGCGGTCATGCGTTCGCCCCGGTGTGCAGCGCGAACGGCTCGCCGCCCATGCTGCGCCGGGCCCACCGAGTGCTGTGCGCGTCGAGCGGGGCGCCGCAGTGCGCGCACCAGTCCACGGAGACGGCGGTGTCACCGCAGCGCGCGCACGAGACCTCGAGCCCCCAGGGGCCGTCCGGGTCGGTCGTGCGGCTGAAGTGGGCGTACGCGTGGAGGATCGGCAGTGTCGCGAGTCCGGCGTCGGTCAGGCGGTAGCCGCTGCGAGCCTCGCTCGGGTCTTCGCGGGTCAGGAGCCCGGCGTCGTGCATGGCGGTGAGCCGGCGAGACAGCACGGAGTCGGCGGCACCCGTGGCCGCGCGCAGCTCGTCGAAGCGGGTGCGGCCGGAGAACAGCTCGCGCAGCAGGAGCAGCACCCAGGGGTCGGCGAGCACGTCGGCCGAGCGGGCGATCGGGCAGGTCGCGGACGACCAGTCGGAACGGAGGGGCATGCCGTCACTTTCTTGAAGAAAGTCGACGCTGTCAAGCCGATCCCCGCAGAACGGCAGGATTCGCGCGACCCCTGTCGCAAACGCCCGCTCCCGTCGGGCCGCGCGCTACTCGGCGACGCGGGCGGCGATGTCGCTGCGGAAGTGCGCGCCCTCGAGTCGGATGCGCGCGATCGCGTCGTACGCGCGGTCGCGCGCCGTGCGGAAGTCCGGGGCGACGGCGACCACGTTCAGCACGCGGCCGCCCGTGGCGATGAGGGAGCCTCCGGGCGCGTCGGGGCTCGCGGTCGCGGCGTGCACCAGGCGCACACCCTCGACCTCGGCCGCCGCGTCCAGGCCCTCGATCGGACGGCCGGTCTGCGGCGACTCCGGGTAGCCCTCGCTCGCGAGCACCACGGTGATGGCGGCGTCGTCACGGAACTCCGGCTCCGGCTGATCCTCGAGCGTGCCCGAGGCCGCGGCGAACAGCAACTGCGACAGCGGGGTCTGCAGCCGCGGCAGCACGACCTGCGTCTCGGGGTCGCCGAAGCGCGCGTTGAACTCGATCACCCGCACGCCGTTCGGGGTGAGGATGAGCCCGGCGTACAGCAGCCCGATGAACGGCGTGCCCTCCGCGTCGAGCTGCCGGACCACGGGGAGCGCCACGTCGCGCGTGACCTCCTCGACGAAGGCCTGCTCGCTGCCGAACTGCTCCGCGAGCCACGGCAGCGGGGAGTACGCGCCCATGCCGCCCGTGTTGGGACCGGCGTCGCCGTCGTACGCCCGCTTGAAGTCCTGCGCGGGGCTGAGCGCCCGCACGGTGTCGCCGTCGCTCAGGAAGAACAGCGACACCTCGGGACCGGACAGGAACTCCTCCACGAGCACGGGCCCGGCGGGAAGATACTGCGCGGCGTGCGCGAGCGCCTCGGCGCGGTCGTCCGTCACGATCACGCCCTTGCCCGCGGCGAGCCCGTCGGCCTTGACCACGTACGGGGCGCCCAGGTCGTCGAACGCGGCCTCGACCTCGGCGGTCGTCGCGGCACGCACGGCCCGCCCGGTCGGCACGCCCGCGGCGTCCATGACCCGCTTGGCGAACGACTTCGACCCCTCCAGCTGCGCCGCGGCCCTGCCCGGTCCGAACACGGGGATGCCGCGCTCGCGGAGCTCGTCGGCGACACCGGCGACCAGCGGCGCCTCCGGCCCGATCACGACGAGGTCGACCGCGTGCTCGTTCGCGAACGCCGTGACTGCGGCCGCGTCGAGCGGGTCGACCGACACGGGCGTCGCGTCGTGCGCGATGCCGGCGTTGCCCGGGGCGACGACGATCTCGTGCTCCACCTCCTCTGCGCGCAGGGCGAGGATGATCGCGTGCTCACGGGCACCGGAACCGAGGACGAGGATCTTCACCCGTCCAGCCTACCGAGGCCGGTACGGCGGGTTTCGGCCGTCCGCGCGTCACAGCTCGATGGGCCGCTCCACGGTCGCATCCCACGGCACCGTCCAGCCGGTGGCGTCGAACAGGGCATCGAGCACCATGGCCGTGAACCCCCACACGATGGTGCCGTCCACGTCGAACGCCGGGCCGCGGAACGTGCGGCCCATCCGCGACAGCGTCGAGGTGAACCGGGTCGCGGGGTCGAGCAGCTGGGCCACCGGCACGCGGAACACCTCGACGGTCTCCGCATGATCGACGGCGACGACCCGCGACGGCGACTGCCACCACGCGAGCACGGGCGTGACGAGGTGGTTGCTCGCGGCGAGCGGGATGACCGGGAGGGTCGACAGTACCTCGACCCCCGCGGGGTCGAGTCCCGTCTCCTCCTCGGCCTCGCGCAGCGCGGTGGCCACGGCATCCGCGTCGGTCGGCTCGACGCGACCACCGGGGAACGACACCTGCCCGGGGTGCGACGACAGCGTGGGGGCGCGGCGCTGCAGCAGCACGTCGAGGTCGCGCGAGACCGCGGTGTCGGCGGCGGGGGCCGGGGTGCGGTCGAGCACGCCGAACAGGATGAGCACGGCGGCGTCGTGCGCGGTGCGCGGGTCGGCGAGCGGCGGGATCGGCACGCCCCAGGTGTGATCCGTGGCGGCGGCGAGCAGCTCGGCGCGCGCGCCCTGGGGGTGCATGCTCATACCCCGAGCTTAGGCCGCGGCCGGGTGGGGGGCCGCGGTTCTAGGGTGGAGCCATGGCGAGGAAGATCGACATCATCGACGGTCGTGCGGCGCTCGACGCCGTCCGGGCGGCGGAGGCGGCGGGCGAGAGGCCCCCGCGCACGTCGCTCGCGACCGCGGTGCGGTATCTGCTGCAGCTGCTCGACGAGAAGGCACCGGGCAACAGCGTCGAGGTGCGGGTGCCGCCGTTCGGGGCCGTGCAGGTGATCCAGGGCCCGCGGCACACCAGGGGCACCCCGCCGAACGTCGTGGAGATGGACGCGGCGACCTGGATCGCGGTCGCCACGGGCGCCGAGGCCTGGACCGCCGCGGCCGAGTCCGGTCGGGTGCACGCCTCCGGCACCAGGGCCGACCTCGCCGGGGTGCTGCCGCTGCGGCCCTAGCGTCGCGCGACCACGAGGGGCACGCCCGTGGCCGGGTGGGGGAACACGTCGACGGGTTGCCCGTAGATCCGCTCGATCCGGGAGGCCGTGAGCACCTCGGCCGGGGCTCCGCTGGCGGTGACGCGGCCGTCCGCGAGCAGGGTCACGCGGTCGGCGTGCGCGAGCGCGGCATTCAGGTCGTGCAGCACGATGGCCACCGCGGCCCCCTCGGCGGCGCGGGCGCGGAGGAGCCGCATGACGTCTTCGTGGTGCTTGAGGTCGAGGGCCGCGGTGGGCTCGTCCAGCAGCAGCACGCCGGTGCTCTGGGCGATCACCCGGGCCAGGGCCACGCGGGCGCGCTCGCCGCCGGAGAGGGAGGGCACCGCGCGGGGCCCGAGCGCCGTGACCTCGGTCTGCGTCATGGCGTCCGCGACGATCCGGTCGTCGTCGTCGTCGGCCGCGGGGGTGCGCGCCCACGGGGTGCGGCCCATGCGCACGACCTGTTCCGCGGTGAACGGAAAGGTGACCGTGTTCTCCTGCAGCAGCACGGCCCGCTGCTGCGCGAGGGCACGCGGCCGCAGGTCTCGCAGCGGGCGGCCGTCGAGGAGCACCACCCCGGAGGCCGGGGCGACGTCGCCCGCCAGCACGCCGAACAGGGTGGACTTGCCCGCGCCGTTCGGTCCGACGAGCGCGTGCACCTCGCCCGCGTGCACGTCGATCGAGGCGTCGTGGAGGATGGTGCGTCCCTCGCCCACGCGCACCGTGAGCCCGGTGCCCTGCAGCCGCGGCATCATGCCCACCCTCCCGAGCGACGGCGCGTGCGCACCAGCAGCCAGAGGAAGAACGGCCCGCCCACGAGGGAGGTGATCATGCCGATCGGGAGGTCGGCCAGGGGGACGGCCGTGCGGGCGACGAGGTCGGCGACCGCGATGAGCAGCGCGCCGCCGAGGGCCGAGGCGATCACGAGGGGCAGGTGTGCGGGTCCGATCATCATGCGCATGAGGTGCGGCACGACGAGGCCGGCGAAACCGATGATCCCGGCGAATGCGACCGCGGCGCACACCAGCAGTGCGACGGTCACGATGACCACGAGGCGCAGCAGCTCCACGCGCACGCCGAGGTGCCGGGCGGTGCGCTCGCCGAGGGCGAAGAGGTCGAGGCTCCGCGCGACGATCAGGGCGACCACGACGCCGATCGCGACGAGCGGCGCCACGAGCTGGATGTTCGACCAGAGGGCCCCGTTGAGCGACCCGAGCTGCCAGAACACGATCTGCTCGCGCGTCGACGTGGTGCCGAGGAAGGTGAAGAACGCCATGCCCGCCCCGGCGATCGCGTTGATGGCGATGCCGGTGAGCAGCAGGGTCACGACCTCGGTGCGGCCGCCCGAGCGGCTGAGGAGGTACACGGAGAAGACCGCGACCAGCCCGCCCAGGAACGCGAACGCGGGGGTGGTCCACATGCCGAACGTGGCGAGGCCGAACGTGATGCTGGCCGCCGCACCGAGCGCCGCGCCCGACGAGACGCCCACCACGCCCGCGTCGGCGAGGGGGTTGCCGAAGATCGCCTGCATGAGCACGCCGGACACCGCGAGCGCGGCGCCCACGAGCAGGCCGAGCACCAGGCGCGGCAGTCGCAGGGTGTAGATCACGCCGTAGTCCGTGGCGGCGTCCGGCGCCCAGGCGGTGTCGATGCCGAGGCCCCGCAGCAGCACGCCCAGCAACGCCGTGGGCGACAGGTCGTACTGACCGCTGGTGATCGAGACGACGCACGTGACGGCGAGGGCGACGAGGAGCCCCGTGACGACCAGCCCGAAGCGCAGTCCGCGGTGCCGCGCCGGCGTAGGGGTGACGACCTCGCCGCTCACTGGGGCGGCTCGGCGGTGTACAGCGCGCGGGCGAGGGCGCCGATCACGTCGGCCGACCGGGGACCGAAGCTCAGGATCTCCGCGTCGGCCATGTCGATCACCCGGCGGTTCGCCCCGGCCGGGGTCTGTGCCACGGCGGGGATCCGTTCGATCAGCCCGTCGATGCCTCCCACGGACTCCAGGCCGTCGGTCATCATGACGAGCACGTCCGGCTGCGCGGCGACCAGGGCCTCCGCGGTCATCGGCTTCATGCCCTCCCAGCCGATCTCGGAGGCGACGTCGACACCGCCGACCGCATCGATGAGCGAGTCCGCCCCCGAGTCCGCGCCGAAGATGTAGTAGACGTTGGCGCTGCCGCGCACGTAGAGGAACAGCATGCGGGCGCGGTCCTCCGGTGTGGCCGGGGTCACCTGCGCGATCTCGCCGAGCACGGACGCCACCCGCGCATCGAGGCGCTCGATCAGCTCGGCGCCGCGGCTGGGCACCCCGAGCGCGGCGGCGATCTCGGTGACGAGCGCATCGGTGGTGTCGAGGCGACGGTCGCCCGAGATGACGACGACCGCGATCCCGGCGTCCCGGAGCTGCTGGCGGACTTCCTTCGGGCCGATCGTGGTGTCGGTGAGGATGACGGTGGGAGCGAGCCCGAGGATCGCCTCGGGGTTGAGCGTGTGGCCGGTCTTCGTGACCACGGGCAGCTCCTCGGTGCCGGGGAACAGCGTCGAGGAGTCGCGGCCGACCACCTGGTCGCCCAGGCCGAGCGCGAACACCGTGGACGCGATGGTGCCGGAGATGTCGATCGGGAGGATGCGGTCGACGTCGGTCACCTCGACCGTCCGGCCCTCGCTGTCGGTCACCGTCACGGGCAGCTGGGGCGCGGTGCGGTCGTCGACCGGGGTGATCGCGTGGCTGGCGAGGCAGGCGGTCGCGGGACCCGTGGCGGTGCGGACGTCGTCCACGAGGTCGAGCTCGGTGAGGGGGACCGAGGCCTGAGGGCAGGTGTCGTCGACGGCCGGCGGGGCCGCGGCGGTGGCGTCGGCGCAGGCGGCGAGTCCGACGGCGAGAGCGGCAGCCAGGACGAGGGCGGAGAGGCGTCGCATTAGGCAAGGCTATCCTAAAACTTGACGCTGTCGTGGCGAGCGCCCTACGCTCGGGATCGACGGCTTACTTAGCTGAGCCTAACCAATATTCCATCCTCGCCCGACTGCCCGTGCGGCCTCGCCGGAGCGCTCACGAGCGCGCCCGGCGGCCGTGGAGAATCGTGAACGACACAGCCATCGCATCCCCCGGGAGCCCGCGCCTGCGCGCCCTGCTCGCCGCCCTGATCTCCGTCCTCCTCATCGCCGCCGGGGCGGTGATCGTCCCACCCGCGCACGCCGCCGGCGGAACCGTGACCCCCACCGTCACCTCCGCAGACACCGCCGGTCTCACCGTGCAGGTGCAGGCGAGCGGTCTGCCCGACGTGACCGGCGCCTACGCCGCGCTCATCGTGAAGGGCACCGAGAGCGGTCTGACCGGGTCCGGCGGCTACGCCGCGTTCGCGCTGCCGTTCCCGCGCGTGGAGGGCGGCGCAAGCAGCTTCGCCCTCACCGCCGCCGTGGGATCGCTCGACCGCACGAAGGCGTACGAGGTGCTCGTATGGCAGCAGCACTCCAACCCGAACGAGACGACCATCTACGGCCGCGGTGACGTGGCGATCTCGGCGGCACAGTGGGATGCCCTGTTCGGCACCACGCCGACCGATCCCGGCGAGACCGACCCGGGCACCGATCCGGGGGAGACCGACCCGGGCACCGATCCCGGTGAGACCGATCCGGGAGAGACGGACCCCGGTGAGACCGACCCGGGCACCGACCCCGGCGAGACCGACCCCGGCGAGACCGACCCGGGCGAGACCGACCCGGGCGAGACGGATCCGGGTACCGACCCGGGCACCGATCCCGGAGAGGGCGAGCCGTCCGCGGCGATCGAGGTGTTCCTCGCCGACGGCGTGACCCCTGCGACCGGTGTCGCGCTCAGCGCCGGTGACCGGATCGTCGTGAAGGGCAGCGGCTACGACCCGACCGCGAACGTCGGCGGGCGCGGCGTGCCCATCCCCGCGCACCTGCCGCAGGGCACCTACGTGGTGTTCGGCAACTTCGGCGCGGACTGGCAGCCGTCCACGGGCGCCGCATCGTCGACACGCTCCGTCGGTGCCCAGGCCTGGGCGCTCGCCGAGGGTGTGCTGGACCAGGTGCCCGCGCAGTATCAGGGCGCGATCCGTGCGCAGTGGGTCGACATCTCCGCCGACGGCTCGTTCCAGGTGACGCTCACCCTGAAGGACACGCCCGCGACTCCCGGCTCCTACGGCGTCTACACCTATGCGGCAGGCGGTGTGCGCAACGCCGACCAGGAGCGCAGCGTCGCCCTGGACTACCGCATCGCCCCCACGCTCACCGCGTCGGTGGAGTCCGCCACCGCGAAGGACGGCCTGACCGTCACGGCAGCTGCGGCGAAGCTCGGCGCGGTCACCGGCGCCTACGTGGCGCTCATCGAGGCGGGGACCGAGGCCGACGTCACGGCCGGCGGCGGCTTCCTCGCGATGCAGTACGTGCGGAACATCGACGCCGGTGCGTTCACGGTCGACCTGAACACCGCCGCGAAGAACCTCGACCGCACCCAGACCTACGAGGTGATCGTGTGGAAGCAGCACACGATGCCGAACGACGCCACGATCCACGCGCGCGCCGCGGTCACGATCACCGACGCGCAGTGGACGGCGCTGCTCGGCGACGAGCCGGAGGAGCCGACGGAGCCGAAGCCGCCCGTGACGCCGACGACGCCGCCGGTGAGCGTGCCGGGCGGCTCGCTGCGCTGGGCCATCTCCACGTCGTTCGCGAACTACGTCGCCGGTCCCATCGCGCAGGGCGCCATCCAGGTGTCCGGCGGCGCGACGCGCTCCGGCGGACAGTTCCAGTTCGGGCAGACCGTCGGCGGCGACTACGACGCGAGCAGCGGCCTCGGCAGTGTGGTCTACCGCGGCGCCGTGCGCTTCACCGGTCACCACGGCGTGCTCGACGTCACGGTCTCCGACCCCGTGGTGCGGGTGACCTCGGCGGGAGCAGCGACGGTGTACGTGACCAGCGGCGGCGCCCAGGTGCCGTTCGCGACGCTCGACCTGACGCGCGCGGCCCGGATCACGGCGAACGGAGCCGTGACCTACTCGGGCGCCCCCGCCACGCTGACGGCCGCCGGTCGTGACCGCGTGCTCTCGGGCTACTCCACCACGCTCGACCCGGTCACGTTCACGATCGGCTCGGCCGCCGCGGCACCCTCGGGGTCGACCGGCACCGTCGCCGCCGCCGCGGTCGTGAAGCGGGCAGCGCTCCCCGCGACCCCGCCGGCGAGCGAGGGCATCGATGTCGACGAGCAGAACCTCGCCGCGCTCGCGTCCGGGCAGCCGGCCACCGTCACCGCCTCCGGGTTCCGCCCCAACGAGGAGGGCATCAAGGTCGTGGTGTACTCCACGCCCGTGCTGCTCGACACCGTGACCGCCGATGCCTCGGGTGTCGCGACCTGGTCGGGCGCCCTGCCCGCCGCGCTCGAGGACGGCGCGCACACGCTCACGTTCCAGGGGTCGGTCGACCGCGGTCTCGCGTTCACCCTCGCTCGCGCGACCGCCGCCATCGGCACGTGCACGGTCGAGGCGGCGACGCTGAACTGGGGGTACAAGGAGTCGTTCCGCACCTACATCGAGGGCATTGCGAAGGGTGGCTGGACCCTGACCGACGTGGCCTACCGTTACCCCGACTTCGTGTGGGAGAACGGTGCGGGCTCGCTCGACGGCACCGCGCTCACCGGGCTCGTCACCTACGGCGGCAGCATCGCGTTCACGGGCCACGACGGTGCGCTGAACACCACGCTCGGGAACGCCAGGGTCGAGTTCGCGGGCGACACCGGCTACCTCGTGTTCGACGTGACCGGCACCACGCAGGCCGGGGAGAGCGTCGACCAGCAGGGCGTGCGACTCGCGGAGTTCCCGCTCGCGGACGCCGCGGTCGTCGACGGCGCGCTCCGGCTGGACGCGGTGGCCACGACGCTCACCGAGGCGGGGGCCGCGGCCTTCGGCACGTATCAGGCGGGGGAGCAGCTCGACCCGGTGACCGCCGTGATCCCCGTCGACACCGCGTGCGGCACGGCCGTGGCGGAGGAGCCGGAGGCGGACGCGGAGGCGAGCGCGGCGGTCACCGCGGTGACGGAGCCGGCCGACACGGAGGGTGCACCGGTCTGGCCGTGGATCGTCGGCGGCCTCGTCGTCGTGGCGCTCGCCGCCGGGGGAGGCGTGCTGATCGCCCGCCGCAGCCGCACGGCACAGGCCGCGCCGGAGACCACCGAGGTCTGAGCCGCGGACGCACCCGCCCTCTCCCGGACGACCGGGGGAGGGCGGGTGCGCAGGGGGCCGGGTGCCCGACCCGCCCGGACGGTGGGACAATGGAGACATGGCCCCCCAGGATTCCCACCAGACCGTCGAAGCGACCGTGCGCCGTGTGCCGCGGTACGGCGTGCTCATGGGCATCGGGGTCGTGCTCGGGGTCGTCGTCGCGGGCGTCCTCACGATGATGGGCAGCTACGACGAGTCGCAGGCGCTCGACGTGGTGTATCCCCCCGGTCAGGTGTTCGGGTTCCTGCTGCTGTGGACCGTGCCGATCGGTCTCGCGCTCGGCGGGGTCGCCGGGCTCGTGCTGGAGCGGGTCGCGCGGCGCCACGACCGCGTCGTGAAGGTCGACCGCGAGACCGTCGTCGACGGCGAGGACTGAGCTCAGGCCAGCTCGGCGATCACGGGCCGGATGGCCGCGTCGAACGCCACCACGTCACGCCGCAGGCCGTCGGTCACCGCGACCGACAGCGCCCCGATCCACCAGATGCCCCGCTGTGACAGCGGCAGCACCTGCACGTTCAGCTCGAACGAGTGGGCGCGCCGACCGATCTCCCGCTCGAACTCCGCGATCGCGCTCGCATAGGCGCGGTAGGCGTCGCCGCCGGTGTGGCTGGTCATGGCGCCGACGTAGCGGTCGTGCGCCGCGTGGGCGAAGCGCAGGGCGGTCGCGGCGTGCGGCCGGATCGCCGCGGCGAGCTCGTCTGCCCCGGTCGCGGGCAGCGCGACGAGCGTCTCGAACCCGTCGATGAGCTCGAGCGGCACCCCGGAGTGATGCGCCCGCGGCTCGACCGTCATGTCCCAGTAGTCGCGCCACTGCGCCTCGATGGCGGGCGAGGCGTCCACGGCATCCGGTGCTCGCACGGGGAGCTCCCGGAGGGTGGGCAGGTCCTCCGGCGCGCGGATGCCCAGCAGCTGCCGCAGGGCGAGCGCGACCAGCACGGGGACGCTCGCGTCCTCGCGGATGAGCCACTGCGGCTTGTCGGCCATGCGCCCATCGTAGGGGGCGGTGCACCGGGCTCGGCGTCCTCGCAAGGTAAACCCCTGGACGAGCCGCGTCAACCCTCGCCGTGATACCCGGAGGGGGGAGTAGACCTGCCTGCACGTCGGCGGCCGTCGGCGCGGAGTCGAGAGGAAGAACGATGTCGCAGAGCAATGCACAGGGTGTCGCCGGCGGCGGCACGGACGAGTCGCCGGGGACCGTGAAGACCGCCGCGCACGAGGCGGCCGGGGTCGCCGGTACCGCGAAGGACGAGGCCGCGGGGGTCGTCGAGACCGCGAAGGCCGAGGCCGGCGCTGTCGCGCACGAGGCGAAGGACCAGATCCGCGACCTGTACCACCAGACCACGGCCGAGCTGTCGGAGCAGGCGGCGATCCAGCAGCGTCGCGTCGCGGACGGGCTGCGGTCGGTCGGCGGGGAGCTCGGGTCGATGGCGCAGAACGCCGAGGGCGGGGTGGCGGCGGATCTGGTCCGTCAGGCCTCCACCCGCATCCAGGGCATCGCCGGCTGGATCGGCGACCGTGACCCGGGGTCGCTGCTGACCGAGGTGAAGTCGTACGCGCGGGCCAAGCCGGGCACGTTCATCGCGGTCGCCGCCGTGGCCGGACTCGTCGTGGGACGCCTGACCCGGGCGCTGTCCGAGGGGGCGGCGGAGTCGGGTTCCGGCACGTCGACGACGACCGCCTCCGGGCTCTCGGGAGCGGGGGCCACTCCGAACCTCGACCCGGCGGCGACGACGCCGGCGGCGGTTCCCGGTTCCACGACGAGCGCGGGCGTGGGCGCGGGTGCCGGTGTCGGTGCAGCCGGAGCCACGGACACGGGCGGCAGCACCACGCTCGGCCAGCCGCCGCTGCCGACCGACGGCACGGTGCCCGGCGCCCCCGATGGGATGAGCGGCATCGATGCGGGTACCGCGCCGTGGGGTGTGACCCGTGACGAGGACCGCGGCGACACCCCGCTCTACGACAGGACGGACGCGGCCAACCGCGCACCGGGTGACGAGGAGCGACCATGACCGACGCCACCCCGACGCCTTCGGAGCAGAAGGCGGAGACCACCTCACTGGGCGACCTGCTCAGCGAGGTCACGAGCGACCTGTCCACGCTGATGCGACAGGAACTGGAACTCGCGAAGGCGGAACTCAAGCAGTCCGCGACGCGGGCCGGCCGCGGAGCGGGCATGCTCGGCGGGGCGGGCTACGGCGCGATGATGGCCGTCTTCTTCCTCTCCGTCGCGCTGTGGTGGGGTCTCGGCTACTACGTGACCGGTCTCGGCTGGTCGGCCGTGACCGTCGCGGTCATCTGGGCGCTGGTCGCCCTGGTCCTGTTCCTGGCGGGACGCACGCAGTTGAAGAGCATCGAGGGGGCGCCGCGCACGGTGGACAGCCTCAAGCGGATCCCCGATGCCGTGAAGAGGAATGAGGAGAACAAATGAGCGATTCACCCGACGCGATCCGCGCGGACATCGAGCGGACCAGGGCGGAGTTCGGCAGGGACGTCGACGCGCTCGCCGACAAGGTCACCCCCTCGAAGGTCGTGCACCGGCAGACGCAGAAGATGAAGGGTGCCGCGCGCTCCGTGGTCGACCGCGTCATGGGCGTGGCCGACGACGCGGGCAGTCACGTCGGCGACGCGTCGTCCTCGGTGGCGGATGCCGGCCGGCACGCCGTGGCGAAGGCGCAGGGCAACCCGCTCGCGGTGGGGCTCATGGCCTTCGCCGCCGGGCTCGTGGTCGCCGCCGTCATCCCGTCCTCCACGAAGGAGAAGGAGCTGGCGGGCGAGCTGAAGGAGAAGGCCCAGCCGCTGGTCGACGAGGTCACCGAGGTCGCGAAGACCGTGGGCGAGGATCTCAAGGAGCCGGCGCAGGAGGCGTTCGCGGCCGTGAAAGACGAGGCCGCCGGTGCCGCCGAGCACATCCGCGATGACGCGACCCACGCGGTGGACGAGGTCAAGGGCAGTGCGCAGGACGCCCGCGACACCGTCACCGGAAGCTGATCGGCGAGCGCTCCCCGGGGGTCCGATGCCGCGGCACGGCACCGGACCCCCGGGCTCTGTAGCCGGTCGGGGGCTCCGGGCGCAAGCCCGTTCTCCGACCGGCTCCGTCATGACAGGGTCATGATCATGAAACTCGTCTCCTACGCCGGGCAGCAGGTCGTCACGACGGACGACGTGGCGGACGCCCTGGTCACCCTGGCCGCCTCCCTCGCCAGCGAGGGCGAGTCCGCGGCCGTGCAGATCCCGATCCACGTGGACGGGGAGAAGGACAGCGCCGACCTGATCGTCGGCGTCGGGAACGACCTCCTGGTCGGTCCGCAGTCGTCGAACGGCGACGACCCGGACTTCTCCGCGGACGCGGCAGCCCTGCGCGAGCACCGTTTCTACCCGAAGCCGACGGCCGAGGACGGGGATGTCGACGACGACGGACTGCCGGCGATCGACCTCGACCTGGACCGCGGAGTCTGACGTGTCGCATCCGCAGACGCTCGACGTGCCCGAGGAGGGCGCCGCGCACACACCGTCGAAGGCGCTGTGGGCGTCGGTCGCGGACGGGTTCTACGTGGGCAGCCACGCCGGAACCTTCCTCGGCTACGTCGACCGCCAGCCCGGGGGCCTGTGGCGCGCCTTCGACTCCGCCTCGCAGATCATCGGCGACTTCACCGACCATCACACGGCCATCGCCGCGGTGACCGAGGCCATGACGGACGACACCGCTGCAGGGGGACACCTCGGATGACGATCGACCACGCGCTGCTCTCGCTCGTCTACTGCAGCACCGCCACCCGCGCGTTCGACGACGACGAGCTCGAGGCCCTGCTCGCCTCGAGCCGCGCGGCGAACCAGGCGCGGGAGATCACCGGTCTCCTGCTGTACCGCGAGGGCGAGTTCGTGCAGATCCTCGAGGGCGAGGAGGGCGTGGTCGAGGCGCTCATGACCCGCATCTCCGAGGATCCGCGTCACCACGACGTGCGGGTGCTCCTGCGCGAACCGCTGCACGAGCGCCGGTTCGCGGACTGGACGATGGGGTATCAGCCGATGGTGGCCGCCGAGCCGCGCCTGGCCGAGGGGTACCGCGACTCGTTCGACGATCTGCGCGTCGGCGACCACGACATGATCGGCCGGGCGCTCATGGAGCTCACGATGTGGTTCCGCGTGCGGCAGGCCGCGCAGCGGGCCGAGGCTCTGGAGATCCGGTAGGGCTGCGGGCGGTAGGCTGTTCGCGTGGCTGCCTCCCCCACCAACCCCTATTCCGAAGCCGGTGTCGACACTGCTGCCGGCGATCTCGCGGTCGAGCTGATGAAGTCGTCCGTGCGCGCGACGCACGGACCCGAAGTGCTCGGCGGCGTCGGCGGTTTCGCCGGCCTCTTCGACGCGAGCGCGCTGCGCGACTTCCGGCGTCCGCTGCTGGCGACCAGCACCGACGGCGTCGGCACCAAGGTCGCGATCGCGCAGGCCATCGACAAGCACGACACGATCGGGCAGGACCTGGTCGGCATGGTCGTCGACGACATCGTCGTGGTGGGTGCCAAGCCCCTCTTCATGACCGACTACATCGCGTGCGGCAAGGTCGTGCCCGAGCGCATCGCCGACATCGTCCGCGGCATCGCCGGGGCGTGCGCGGCCACCGGCACCGCGCTGGTCGGTGGCGAGACGGCCGAGCACCCCGGACTGCTCGGACCGCGCGACTACGACGTGGCGGGAGCCGCGACCGGCGTGGTCGAGGCGGATGCGATCCTCGGCGCCGAGCGCGTGCAGGACGGTGATGCGGTGATCGCGGTCGCCTCCAGCGGCCTGCACTCCAACGGCTACTCGCTCGTGCGTCACATCATCACGGGCGCCGGCATCTCGTACGCCGACACCGCCGCCGACTTCGGCACCACGTGGGGCGAGGCCCTGCTGGAGCCCACCCGCCTGTACACGCTGCCGCTGCTGCGCCTGATCGAGCAGCTCGCGGGCGGCGTGCACGCCCTGAGCCACGTGACCGGCGGCGGCATCGCGGCGAACCTCGCGCGCGTGCTCCCGCAGGGCAGCTGGGCCGAGGTCGACCGCGGCACGTGGTCGCCCAGCCCGGTGTTCCGCGTGCTGAGCGACATCGCCGGGTCGACGCTGGAGTCGGCCGAGGGCACCTGGAACCTGGGCGTCGGCTTCCTCGCGGTGGTCGCCGGCGACAAGAAAGACGCGGCGATCGCGGCGCTGGACGCCGAGGGCATGCCCGCGTGGCAGGTCGGCACCGTCGGCTTCGGCCCGCGGCCGACCGGCGAGTTCGAGCAGGGCGCCAAGGGCGTCGACGGTGGAGCGGTGCGCCTGGTTGGCGCCTACGCGGACGGAGCGAAGTAACACCCCATGTGCGGCATCGTCGGAATGGTGGGGACAGCCCCGGTCAATCAGGACATCTACGACGCGCTCCTGCTGCTGCAGCATCGCGGGCAGGACGCGACGGGCATCGCCACGGCGGAGGCCAACGGCGTGATGCACAACGCGAAGGCGCAGGGCATGGTGCGCGAGGCGTTCCGCACCCGCGACATGCGCGCGCTGCTCGGCAACGTCGGCCTCGGCCACGTGCGCTACGCCACCAAGGGCACCGCGTCGAGCGAGGAGGAGATGCAGCCGTTCTACGTGAACGCGCCGTACGGCATCATCCTCATCCACAACGGCAACCTCACGAACACCCGTGAGCTCACGGCCGAGATGGCGAAGCGCGACCGCCGCCACTTGAACTCGTCGAGCGACACCGAGCTGCTGCTCAATGTGCTCGCGGGCGAGCTGCAGGCCACCACGTCGACGGTCGACCTCGACCCGGAGCGCATCTTCGAGGCGGTCGCCCGCACCCACGAGCGCATCGAGGGCGCGTATGCGGTGATCGCGGTGATCGCGGGCTACGGTCTGCTGGCGTTCCGCGACCCGTTCGGCATCCGGCCGCTGATCCTGGGCCGCCGTCCGTCGACCGTGCCCGGCGCGGAGGGACGCGACGAGTGGGTCGTCGCGAGCGAGTCGCTGGTGCTGGAGAACGGCGACTACGAGGTCGTGCGCGAGGTCGAGCCCGGCGAGGCCGTGTTCATCACGAACGACGGCGAGCTGTTCACGCGGCAGTGCGCCACGGAGACGCATCTCGCGCCGTGCGCGTTCGAGTACGTGTACCTCGCCCGCCCCGACTCGATCATGAACGGCATCTCGGTCTACGAGTCGCGCCTGCGCATGGGCGACAAGCTGGCCGATACGATCGCCAAGCACGTGCCGATGGACAAGATCGACGTGGTCATGCCCATCCCCGACTCCTCGCGCCCGGCCGCGATGGAGGTGGCCCGCAAGCTCGGCATCGAGTACCGCGAGGGCTTCTACAAGAACCGCTATGTGGGCCGCACGTTCATCATGCCGGGGCAGGCGGTGCGCAAGAAGAGCGTGCGCCAGAAGCTCAACGCGATGTCGGCCGAGTTCCAGGGCAAGAACGTGCTGCTGATCGACGACTCGATCGTGCGCGGCACCACGTCGAAGGAGATCATCCAGATGGCCCGCGACGCCGGCGCCTCCTCGGTGACCTTCGCCTCGGCGGCCCCGCCCGTGCGGCACCCGCACGTGTACGGCATCAACATGCCGTCGCGGCACGAGCTGATCGCGCACGGCCGCACGATCCCCGAGATCGCGGAGGAGCTGGGCTGCGACCACCTGGTGTACCAGGAGGTCGACGACCTGAAGGCCGCGATCACCGAGGGCTCCGTGCTGGAGGATCTCGACATGAGCTGCTTCGACGGCCGGTACGTCACCGGCACCGTCACCGACGAATACCTCGCCTGGGTGGAGGGGTCGCAGACCTCATGACGGCGCCGAGCGCGCGACCGCTCTGGAAGGGTCGGGCTCTCGCGCTGGTCGGGATCGTGCTGGTCGCGTTCTCGCTGCGATCGGCGGTCGCCTCGCTGTCTCCCGTGCTCGACCACGTCGCGGAGGACTTCCCGGTCTCGTCCGTGATCGTGGGGCTGATCGGCGCGGCGCCGCCGGTGTGCTTCGCGCTGTTCGGCCTGCTGACGCCGCTGTTCGAGCGTCGGTTCGGCCTGGAGCGGATGGCCGTCGTGGCGATCGTGCTGATGGCGGCCGGGATGCTGCTGCGTGGTCTGGCCCCGGACTCGTGGAGCCTGCTCGCGGCGACGGCCGTGGTGTTCGCGGGGGTCGGTTCGGGCAACGTGCTGCTGCCGCCGCTGGTGAAGAAGTACTTCGCCGACCGTCTCGGCGTCATGATGACCGCGTACTCGACCACGCTCGCGGTCTCCACGTTCCTGCCGCCGCTGGTCGCGGTGCCCGTGGCCGACTCGCTCGGCTGGCGCATCTCCCTCGGCATGTGGGGCGTGGTGGCGGCGCTGGCGCTGGTGCCCTGGGTCACGCTGCTGGTGCGCACGCGCGGGGAGCGCGATCGTCCGATCCCCACTGAACTGCTGGTGCCCGACCCGACCGACGGCGTCGACGACGTGCGCGACGCGGTCGCCGCATCGACCGGACCGATCACGACCCAGTCGGCGAGCCCGCGCGTGTTCGGGCGGCTCTGGCGGTTGCCGCTGGCGTGGGCCCTCGCGCTCGTGTTCGGCACCTCGTCGACCATGGCGTACGTGGCGTTCGCGTGGCTGCCGACGATCCTGGTCGACCTGGGTGGCGTCAGCCCGGCGACCGCGGGCTTCCTGCTGTCGCTGTTCGCGCTGGTCGGGCTGCCCTGCTCGATGCTGGTGCCCGTGCTCGTGGTGCGGTTCCAGGCGACGCGGCCGCTGTTCCTGGTGGCGGTCGCGGCGGGACTGGTGGGGCTGCTCGGGCTGCTGCTCCTGCCGACCGTGGCGCTGCCGCTGTGGGTGGCGATCTTCGGCCTCACGGCCATCATGTTCCCGCTGAGCCTGGTGCTGCTGAGCATCCGTGCCCGCACGCCCGAGAGCGCCGTCGCGCTGAGCGGCTTCGTGCAGAGCATCGGCTATGCGATCGCGGCCGTCTTCCCGCTGCTGGTGGGGCTGCTGCACGAGACGACCGGCGGGTGGCAGGTGCCGCTGCTGGTCGTCGCCGCGGTGCTCGTGGTGTCGATCCCCGCGGGTATCGTCGCCGGTCGCCGCCGCACGATCGAAGACGAGTGGGAGCGCCGGCACGGCCACTGGTGACGCCGCTAGCGGATCGGCACCGAGGTCCCGTGGGAGACCCCCTCGTAGAAGTAGGTAGCGATGCCGATCGCCGCGAACGTCACCAGGACGAGGGTGAGAATGACGCCGGCTGCGATGAGAACGGCCGCTTCTGATCGAGGCGGCCGCCGTGTGAGGCGATGGATCACCAGGATGAGCAGGGCGCCTTCGATGAGAAAGGCCCAGGGGCTGAAGAGGCCGAGAAGAGCGCCACCCGCCGCCCCGGCCAAGATCCACCAGTGCAATCGCGCGCGCTCCACGATGTAAAACTTTACTGCTCGTGAGTCCTCGTCCCCGCCCTGGGAAACCCGCGGGGCTCTGACGCGTCGGCTGGTCTGCGCGAGCCGGCGTCAGCACAGGGAAGCGGAGGAGCGGGGCGAAGGGGTAATCTAACGTGTTACCTCTCGTTGTGCAGCGCGGTCTGTGGCCGCCGGAAAGCAGTGTGCCCGATGGACATGACATCACCATCCCGAGTCAGGACCGGTGCGGCGACCCCGCAGCCCGACGAACCCGGTGAGCGCTTCCTCAGCATCGCCAGCGTCGTCATCGCGGTCGTCTCCCTCGTGTGCGGCTTCGCCCTGTTCCCGCCGCTGGTCGGGGTGATCGCCGGGCTCCTCGGTCGGCAGCGCGAGCCGCGCGGACATGCGATCGCGGCGTGGGGCATCGCGCTCAACCTCGTGGTCCTGCTCGGCTGGGTGGTGCTGCTGGCGGTGCTCGTGCTCACCGGCACCCTGACCGCGCTTCTGCATCCGTAACCGCCCGGACACGACGAAACACCCGCACGAGGTGCGGGTGTTTCGAACCGGGAGGCTAGGCCTTCTCTAGTTCGTCTTCGTCTTCGTCCGCGTACTCATCGGCCCACTTGTCGACGTAGGCGTCTTCGTCGGAGTCGCTCGAATGCCCGAGCTCGCGCTCCAGCGCCGAGTAGTTCACCGACGGACTGTACGCCTTGAGTTCGCGGGCGATCTTTGTGTGTTTCGCCTTCTGACGGCCACGGCCCATGCCTGAGACCCCCTCACGAGTTAAGCTGCGGGCAGACGGGCGCCCGAGTCATTCACGACACCGGCTCGCGGCCGGTAAGAGTAGCATTCAGAATAGCATGCGGGGAACACGCCCTGGCCGATGCCGGGCCGCCGAAGGGAGCAATCTTCATGACCGACAGCACCTCGAACCCCTCCGATGAGGCCACGCAGAACGCAGCGCTGCAGAGGGCGGTGATCGTGGGCATCCAGGTGGATCAGGATCCGCGCGTGCTCGACGAGGCCGTCCGCTTCGCCCGCCTGCTGAACGCGCCGCTGGTGGTCGCGCACGTCGACGTCACCCGCTTCGTGACCTACGAGGACCCCGACGGCTACGTGCACTCGGCGCCGATCGACATCAACTTCGACGCGGGAGCGGCGGAGTTCGAAGCGGTCGAGGCTGCCGCTGCCACCCAGCTGCGCGACCGCGGCATCACCTGGACCGCCCGTCAGCTCGTCGGCGATCCGGCGCTGGCGATCAAGCAGCTCGCGAACAAGCTCGATGCGCAGTTGATCGTGGTCGGCACGCGCAAGCGCGGCCTCGGCGAGTCCATCCGGGAGTTCTTCACCGGCTCGGTGGCGGCACGTCTCACGCATCGCCAGCATCGCTCGGTGCTCGTGGTGCCGCTGGGCGAGCTCGTGCCCGACGACCAGAAGGAGATCTGGCCCGAGTAGCCGGACAGACGCGAGAGGGCCCCGTCGACCGTTGTCGGCGGGGCCCTCTCGCGTCAGCCCGTGTGGATGACGATGCCGCGTGCCGGTGCGAGGGGGCGCTCCGGCGGGGATGCCGTTGACGCGGTCGTGGGCGCCGGGAGCTGCGGAGCGGACCGATCCGCCGCCGGTGTCGGACGCGCGGGCGGGTCCACCGGCGGCGGGGCGTTCACGATCCCGACCGGCTCAGGCCCGCGGTGACGCCGCGCGCGGCCTCGTCGAGGGCGTTCTCGAGCTCGGTGACGATCGTCGCGGGGAGCAGCCCGCCCTTCGCCACGTGCGTGCGCAGGTCGGTGCGGACGCGTGCCCGGAACGCGTTGATGATCGCATCCGCGCGGTGGAGCTCGTCGCGGCTCGTGAGGCGCGCGTCGTCGGTCTCCGTCCGGGGGCGGCTCTTCGCCGCGGCCCTGTCGTCCTTCGCCGCGGTCGCGAGGTCGGCCCGCAGGCTCTTCATCGCCTCCTGCACGCTCTGGCGCACCTCGTTGGCGATCAGGCGCACCGAGTCGGTGATGCCCGCCTCGATACCCGCGAGGTCGGCCTCGCGCGAGGCGAGCTCGGCGCGTCCGGCCTCGGTGATCGCGTAGATCGTGGTGCGGCCGTCGACGGTCTTGGTCACGAGGCCCTCCTCCTCCAGCTTCGCGAGGCGCGGGTAGATGGTCCCGGCGCTGGGCGTGTAGGTGCCGCCCGTGCGATCGGTGAGCGACTGGATGATGCCGTAGCCGTGCTGCGGCGACTCGGCCAGCAGCGACAGCAGATACAGCCGCAGGTCGCCGTGCGAGAAGACCGCGGGAGTCATGCTTCCTCCCATTCGGGGTCGTCGGCGATCGAGGCCGGAGTGCGGCGCAGCACCGTGACCCCGCCGGAGACGGAGTTGGCGCGCAGGTCGACGAAGCGCCCGGCGAGCTCGCCCGTGGTGCCGGTGTAGTTGCTCGGACCGGACGAGCTGCGCTCGACGCCGTCGATCAGGAGGCGGCCGCTGAGCGAGCGGATCACGTAGTTCGCGGCGAGCGACTCGTCGAGGCGCACGGTGGTGCCGCCCGACACCGAGTTGACGGTGATGGTGTTCACGTCGCCCGCGGCGTCGATCGTCGTGGAGCCGGAGACGATGTCGACGACCGCCTTGCGCACGGTGCCGGTCACCGCGACGTCGCCCGAGACGCTGTTGGCGTTGATGGAGCCGGTGAGGCCGCGCACCTGCACGTCGCCGGAGACGGAGTTGACGCTGAGGTCGCCGATGAGGGTGTCGACGATGATGTCGCCCGAGACGGTGTTGAGGCGGGCGTCGTTGCGGATGCCGGAGACGAGGGCGCCGGCGCTGACGACGCCGAGGGTGAGGGCGATCGACCGGGGGACGGCGACGCTGACCTCGGCGCGCGGGCCGCCCGAGCCGAAGTTGCGGAACACCTCGAGGAAGTTGTCCCAGCCGAGCTGCGGGTGGTCGATCTCGACCTCGCCGTCGTGGGACTCGATGCGGAGGTCCTTCGTGGTGACGCCGTGCACCTCGATGCGGATGCCCGGTTCGTCGTGGGCGATGACGTCGACCTGTCCGCCGACCAGGCCGATCTTGAGCCGGGTGGCCGACTCGATGTCGATGACGCGTTCCTCGCCGGGGGCGATGAGCCACTTCTCGGTCATGTGCTTCTCCTTGAGTCGGAATCACGATATATCGTGTGTCCCTCAGTGAACACGATATATCTCGATGTGTCAAGGGTGACCGCCACGACCGCTTGACATTGACGTTGCGTCAACTTCTACCGTGGAGACATCACACCGAGAGGAGGAGACATGACGAAGGCGGACTGGTCGATCCAGGAGATCGCACGGCTCGCGGGCACCACGAGCAGGACGCTGCGTCACTACGACGACATCGGCCTGCTCCCGCCCTCGCGCATCGCCGCGAACGGCTACCGGCACTACGACGGCGAGGCGCTCGTGCGGCTGCAGCGCATCCTGCTGCTGCGCGAGCTCGGACTCGGACTGCCGCAGATCGCCGACGTGCTGCGCGCTGACGCCGCACCGACCGAGGCCGCAGCCCTCGAGACCCACCTCGCGCTGCTGCGCGCGGAGCAGAACCGGCTGGCGCGGCAGATCGCGTCGGTCGAATCCACCATCACGGCATTGAGAGGAGGTGAGAACCTCATGGCAGAGAACATGTTCGACGGCTTCGACCACACCCAGTACAAGGAGGAGGTCGAGGAGCGCTGGGGTCGTCAGGCCTACGCCGACAGCGACCGCTGGTGGCGCGGGATGACCGACGCCGAGCGTGCCGACTGGCAGCAGCGCGTGTCCGACCTCGGACGCGACTGGGTCGCCACGGCCGAGAGCGGTGCCGACCCCGCGTCCCCCGAGGCGCAGGAGCTCGCGCGACGTCACGTCGAGTGGCTCACGGGCATCCCCGGCACACCCGCCGCGGCGCCCGGCGGCGACGTGAAGGCGTACGTGACCGGGCTCGGCGAGATGTACGTCGCCGACCCGCGCTTCGGCGCGAACTACGCCACCTCGGACGGCGGCACCCGCGGCGCCGAGTTCGTGCGCGACGCCCTCCGCATCTACGCGGACGGCAACCTCTAGCGGGTCCGGCCCGTCGCCCCGCTCCTGTCACCGGGAGCGGGGCGACAGGCGCAAGCTCAGCCGGACGCCGCGCCGAGGTGACGGGCGAAGAAGCGAGCGGCGTCGTCCGCAGCGAAGGCCGGCACCCCGGTGTGGCCGCCCAGGTTGGCCTGCAGCGTCTTCTCCGAGGAGGCGAACGCGTCGAACAGCTCGAGCGCCATCGCGCGGTCGTTGCCCTCGTCGTCCCACTGCAGCAGCACGTGCACCGGGATCGTGATCCGTCGGGCCTCGGCGAAGGTCGCGCGCGGCACGTAGCTCCCGGCGAACAGGCCCGCGGCGACGATCCGCGGGTCGACAGCGGCCAGGCGCGTCGCGACCGCGATCACCCCGCCCGAGATCCCGACGCGCGCGCCGATCTCCGGCAGCGCGAGCACCGCGTCCATGGTCCGCTGCCACTCGGGCACCGCCGCGTCGACGAGCGGCAGGATCAGCCGATCGATCAGCTCGTCGCTTGGCGCGCGCGCTTCGTCGAGTGCGCGGACCAGGTCTGCGCGGGCCTCGGCGGCACCGGCGAGCGGTGTGCGCTCGCCCGCACCGGGAAGCTCGATCGCGACGGCGGCGAACCCCTGCGCGGCACACGCCCGCGCCCGGCCGGCGAGACGGGAGCGCATTCGCTGCAGGCCGAAGCCGCCGGGCTGGCCCAGCAGGACGAGCGGAACGGGGGTGTCGGGAGAGGCGGAGACGGGGGTCCAGAGCACGCCGGGGACGCCCCCGACGACGAACTCGCGTTCGATGACGCCGTCGCTGAGACGCGGCGCCGAGGTGAAGTGCATGGTCATGGTCGTACCTTTCGGGAATGCGGCAGAACTGCGGCACTCCCGGGCGACCTATCGCCCGACCGCGACTCCTCGGAGGAGCACCGACGTCGTTGTGAACACGGACACCACCTCCTCGCCTCGGGCACGGGCTCCCAGGCTACCGCGCGGTCGAGGGCGGACGCCGTACCGAATCCGTACGGCGGCGCGCAAGGGGGCGCTCCGCGGCGACGCCCGGGCGTAGGGTCGGGTCATGGTCCACCGACGTCGGCGCTCGAACGCCGCGCCGCTGTTCGTCGCCGCGGCCGCCGCCTACACGGCGAACTGCGCCCTCGGCGCCTCGGTCGCCCTCCGCCTGGTCGACACCCGCGACTTCCGGTGGCTGCACCACGCGCTCTACATCGCCACCTGCGCGACCGCGGCGCTCGCCGCCAGCGCCGGGCTGTGGGGCGAGCCGCGTCGCCCCAGCCGCCGCGCCGCCCTCGCCCTGCTCCCCGCGGCCGCGCCGCTCGCCGCGATCCCGTACCTCGGCACGCACACGCGCCGCCACCCGCTCGTGGCGCTGGCCGCCGCGCCCTTCGTCCTCGCGGGACTGCTGCTCTCCCGCTCCGCCGACCGGAAGTGAACGCATGGAACTCCTCGACGCCATCCGCCGCCGCAAGACCACCAACGGCCCGTTCCTGCCCGACCCCGTGTCGGAGGAGCACCAGCGCATCCTGCTGGAGGCGGCAGGGCGGGCGCCGTCGCAGCTGAACAGCCAGCCGTGGCGCTTCGTGGTGATCGAGAACCGCGACACCATCGAGCAGATCGCGCGCATCTCGGGCGAGAGCATGACCGAGGCGATGTCGAACGGCACCTTCTTCGAGCGCTACAAGCCGTACTTCCGGTTCAGCGAGGAGGAGATGGAGCAGAAGCGCAGCGGGATGCTGTTCGACAAGCTCCCCGCTCCGCTGCGGCCGTTCACCTCGCAGGTGTTCACGAAGCGGGGCCAGACGCTCATGAACACGTTCGGGGTGCCGAAGACGCTCGGCTCGGAGAACCGCAAGCTCGTGGCAGGGTCGCCGCTGCTTCTCGGGGTGATGCTCGACCGCAGCGAATACCGGCCGGGACAGCTGTCGTCGTTCTACTCCGTGTTCAGCATGGGGGCCGCGATGGAGAACGTGTGGCTCACCACGGTCGAGCTCGGGATGGGCATCCAGTTCATCTCCTTCCCGATGGAGGTGCCGGGGCGCTGGGACGAGATCGTGTCACTGCTGCGCGTGCCCGACGACCTGGAGCTCATGGCCGTGTACCGGCTGGGGTACCTGCCGCCCGAGCAGCGGCGCCCGGCGATCGACTGGTCGAGCAGCCAGCGCAAGCTCGCGTCGCAGTACGTGTTCCGCGAGAGCTGCGACACCCCGCAGCAGGGGTGGGACGAGCCGCTGCGCTGACGCTCAGGGCTCGGTCGTGCGCGGGAACGACCGCAGGTCCTCCAGCGCCGGCCCCTCGATGCGCGTGCCGTCCGCGGCGAAGCGGGAGGCGTGCAGCGGGCAGTCCCACGTGCACTCCGCGTCGTTCCAGTCGAGCACCCCGCCGAGGTGCGTGCACACGGCGCTCACTGCACGGGTGACGCCGTCGACCGTCGAGATCGCCACGGGTCGCCCGCCCCGGTTCGCCACGACGCCCTCGCCCTCCGCCGGCTGCGGCACCGGCACGGGCGTGGCCTCCGCATCCACCCAGCCCTTGGTCGCCGCCGCGGCCACCTTGGCACCCTCGACCGCGCCCCGCGCCAGATCGGCGGGAACGGTCAGCCGCGTGCCGATGCGGATCATCCACGACGGACGCTCGCTGCGCTTCGTGCCGATGACCTCCTCGGTGAGCCGCAGCGCTGCGGCCGGGGCGTTCGACAGCCCCCACTTGGCGTACCCCGTCGCGAACCGGATGCGGCCGAGTCCGCGGGGCAGCGCCCCCACGAACGGGATGAGGTTGTGCGACTGGTAGTCCTGCGCCGACCAGCGATGCGTCTCCTCCGCGTCGGGGAAGTGCAGCCGCGTCCACGACACGAGGTCGTCGATGGCCGCGGTCTCGCCGTCCGAGCGCCCCACCGGGTGGCCGTTGCCGCCCACGACGAGCTGCGCCGTGCCCCCGGGGCCGTCGGCGTGCGACACCGGCCGGATCGACCGCGTGGGACTGTCCGCCGAGATGAACGTGCCCTCCGGCACGCCCCCGGAGACCCGGAACGATACGCAGTACGAGCGCATCCCGGCCACCTTGGAGAAGTACAGACCTCGGTCCAGGATCGGGGTTCCGGTGGCGAGGACGATGTGCTCCGCGAACATCGGCCCGGCGGCGGTCTCGACCCGCGGGTCGGGGAGGGCATGCGCCCCGGTGACCCGGACGCCCGTGTGGAGGGTGCCGCCGTTCGCCACGAACTCCTTCGCCAGGGCGTCGGCCACGGCGACCGGGTCGATCGTGACCTGGTGATCGAGAGCGACCGCGCCCGCGACCGGGAACGGCGTCGACAGCTCGTGCGGTGTGAGCAGCCGCGTCGGCAGTCCGGCCTCGCGCGCTGCGGCGTGCTGGTCGCGTACCGACTCCATGCCCTCGGCGCTCTGCGCGTACGTGTGGTCGGTGCGCTGCGTGTACGACACCCCGGCGCTGTCGGCGAAGCCCGTGAGCCAGTCCATGCCGGCGCGGTTCGCGTCGACGTAGGCCTGCACGAGCGAGGCGCTGTGGTGCTGCCGAATCGTGGCGAGCTGTTTCCCCTGCAGCAGCGACAGCTTGCCGGTGTTCCCGCCGGACGCCAGTTCGGCGATCGCGCCCGACTCGAGCACCGCGACATCGAGACCGGCGCGCGTGAGCATGACCGCGGTGGAGAGCCCGGTGAGTCCCGCGCCGACGATGATCACGTCGTGCCGTGCACCCGGGTCGAAGGGGGTGCCGAGGGGCGCGGCCTGGTCGACCTTCCAGAGAGGCATCATGCGACCAGTGAACGACGGCGGCGGCCGGGCTCCCAGCGGCTTGACAACGGACGGTCGCGCTGTCATGCGGCAGTACAGTGGCCAACGTGAACCTCCGCCGCGTGCTGCTCGTCGCCCTGGGCGGCACGGTCGGCACGGCGGCGCGGCTGGCGCTCGGCCTCGCGCTGCCCGACCCCGGGGGATTCCCGCTCGCGGTGCTGCTCGCCAACCTCCTCGGGGCGCTGCTGATCGGGGTGGTGGCGGCACGGCTCCCCGCCTCGGCCGACCTGCGGCTGCTGCTCGGCACCGGGGTGCTGGGCGGCTTCACGACCTACAGCGCCTTCATGACCGGGACGGTCGCGCTGTGGGAAACGGCCCCGCTGCTCGCGGCCGCCTACGCCGCCGGGAGCCTGGTGCTCGGGCTCGCGGCCGCCGCGCTCGGCCTGCGGCTCGGACGACCCCGGCGGGGAGGGGCGTCGTGAGCCCGCTGCTGTTCCTCGCGGCGGCGCTCGCGGGCGGCGTCGGCGCGGTGCTGCGCTACCTGCTCGACCTCGGGGTGGCACGGCTCGCGGGGCGCCGCTTCCCGTGGGGCATCCTGGCGGTGAATCTGAGCGGGTCGTTCGCGCTCGGCCTCGTGACGGCCGCGCTCCCCGAGCAGGCGTTCGTGCTGGGGGCGGGGCTGCTGGGCGGCTACACCACGTTCAGCACGGCCATGCTCGACGCGGTGGCCCTGTGGCGCGACGGCGCGAAGCCCGCGGCGGTGTTCGACGCGGTCGGCATGCTGCTGCTCGGGCTGCTCGCGGCCGTGCTCGGCCTGGGCCTCGGCGCGCTTCTCTGATCCGCCCTTGCGCAGTGCCGGTGGGCGCCGCTACTCTCGTGCTAATCGTTTAACGCTAAACGGTTAACACTGCTTTCCACCCGCTCGTGCACCCGTCAAAGGAGACCTCGATGCCCCGCACCACCCGTCGCGCCCTCGGCGCCCTCGCCGCCTCGGCGGCCGCCGTCCTCGCGCTGTCGGCCTGCTCCTCCTCCGCCACCGGGGAGTCGTCCGACGGCGACATCACCCTCAGCTACGCCATCTGGGACGAGAACCAGAAGCCGGCCATGGAGGACATCGCCGCCGCCTACACCGAGGAGCACCCGAACGTCACGATCGAGATCCAGGTCACGCCCTACAAGGAGTACTTCACCAAGCTCCAGACCGCCGTCACCGGAGGATCCGCCGCCGACGTCTTCTGGATGAACGGCCCCAACTTCCAGCTCTACGCCTCCAACGGCCAGCTCGCCCCGCTCGACGGGGTCGACGCCTCCGACTACCCGCAGGGTCTCGTCGACCTGTACACCTACGACGGAAAGCTCTACGGCGCCCCGAAGGACTTCGACACCGTCGCCCTCTGGTACAACAAGGCGCTGTTCGACGCCGCGGGCGTGGAGTATCCCAGCGCCGGCTGGACGTGGGACGACTTCACCGCCGCGGCCGCGAAGCTCACCGACCCCGCCACGGGCCAGTACGGCATCGCCGCCAGCCAGTACGGCCAGGAGAACTTCTACAACTCGATCGCCCAGGCCGGCGGCGAGGTCATCTCCGCCGACGGGACCGAGAGCGGCTACGGCTCGCCCGAGGCGCTGGAGGGCATCGAGCTGTGGACGAACCTCATCGCGGACGGGTCCTCACCCACCGCGCAGCAGATGACCGACACCAACCCGGAGGACTTCTTCCTCTCCGGCAAGGTCGCCATGTTCCAGAACGGCTCCTGGGCCGCCATCGCCTACGCCGACAACGCCGACATCGGCGGCACGGTCGACGTCGCCCCGCTGCCGGCTGGGCCCGAGGGCAACCAGAGCGTGATCCACGGCGTCGGCAACGTCGCCAACGCCAAGAGCCCGCACCTCGCCGCCGCCCGGGACTTCGCCGCCTTCGCCAGCGGGGAGCAGGCCGCGAAGATCCAGGCCGAGACCGGCACCGTGATCCCCGCGTTCAACGGCACCCAGCAGGCCTGGGTCGACGCCCTCCCGCAGTACGACCTCCAGGTGTACATCGACGCGCTCGACACCGCCGTGCCCTACCCCGTGTCGAAGAACACCTCGGCGTGGACCAACATCGAGAGCGAGGTGCTGTCGCAGGTGTGGTCGGGTGCCGTCACCCCGAAGGACGGCCTGAAGGACCTCGCCGCACAGATGCAGACCGCGCTGGACGCCGAGCAGGAGTGAGCGCATGACCGTCATCGCGCCCCGCGCGGTCGCGCCGACGGCCGAGCGGACGCCGGAGGCCCGTCCCTCCGGTGTCCGCCGCCGGCGCCGCACCCCCGGCGCCTCGCCCTGGTGGGCCCTGGTGTTCCTCGGCCCCACCGCCCTCGGCCTGGCCGTGTTCTACCTGTGGCCGACCGTGCGCACGCTCATCATCTCGTTCACCAAGTCGGGCCCGTTCGGCGGCTCCGAGTGGATCGGCTTCGACAACTACGCGCGACTCCTCCAGGACCCCGAGCTGCTCGGCGCGCTGCGCAACACCGCCGTCTACACCGTGATCGCCCTGATCGGCATCCCGATCGCCGTCGGCATCGCCGCCCTGCTCAACACCACCGGCCTGAAGGGGCGCAGCGCCTACCGCACGCTCTACTTCATCCCCGTCGTGACCATGCCCGCCGCCATCGCGCTGGTGTGGCGCATGATCTACAACGGCGACTACGGCGTGCTCAACGCCGCGCTCGCCGCGGTGGGCATCGAGGGACGCAGCTGGCTGACCGACCCGAACACCGCGCTCGTCGCGATCGCCGTGGTCGGCATCTGGGCCGGACTCGGAACCAACATCGTCATCTTCCTCGCCGGGCTGCAGGGCATCCCCGACACGATCATGGAGGCGGCCGACCTCGACGGCGCCGGACCCGTGCGGAAGTTCTTCTCGATCACCATCCCGCTGCTGTCGCCGTCGATCTTCTTCGTGAGCGTGATCAGCGTGATCGGCGCGCTCCAGGTGTTCGACCTCGTCTACATGATGCTCGGCCGCAGCAACCCCGCGATGCCGAACACCCGCACGGTCGTCTACCTGTTCTACGAAGCGGGATTCCTCGACAACGACCGCGGCTACGCGGCCGCCGTCGCGTTCCTGCTGCTGCTCATCATCCTCGTGCTGACCATCGTGCAGTTCCGGCTCCAGAAGAAGTGGGTGCACTATGAGTGACGTCTCCCTCGACACCCGGGCCGTGGTCGGCGCCGCGTCCACGCGCTCGCGCGGCGCCGGACGCCCCCGCAACCGCGGGCTGTGGATCGTGCACGTGGTGCTGATCCTCGGCGCCGTGCTCATGGTGTTCCCGTTCGTCTGGCAGCTGCTGACCTCGTTCAAGACGCTGTCCGACTCGGTGCAGGTGCCGCCCTCGTTCCTGCCGCGCGAGTGGGTGTTCACGAACTTCGCCGAGGTGTTCGACTCGATGCCGTTCGGCCAGATGTTCCTCAACTCGGTGCTGCTGACGGTCGGCCGCACCGTGGGGCAGGTCGCGCTGTGCACCATGGCGGGCTACGCCTTCGCGCGCATCCCGTTCCCCGGCCGCAACGCGCTGTTCGTCGTGTTCCTGTCGGTGCTGATGGTGCCGTCGCAGCTCTACCTGCTGCCGCAGTACGAGATCATCCAGTCGCTCGGCTGGCTCAACACGCTCCAGGCGCTCATCGTGCCCGGCATCTTCAGCGCCTTCGGCACCTTCCTGATGCGGCAGTTCTTCCTGTCGATGCCCGCCGAGCTGGAGGAGGCGGCGCGCATCGACGGCGCGAATCCGTGGCAGACCTTCTGGCGGATCATGGTTCCGCTCGCGAAGCCTGGCATCATCGCACTTGTGGTGTTCACCGTGCTGTGGTCCTGGAACGATCTGCTGTGGCCGCTGATCGTGACCACCGACCCCGCGAAGATGCCGCTGTCGGTGGGGCTCTCCCAGCTCGTCGGCATCCACGGCACCGACTACCCGGTGCTGATGGCGGGCGCCCTGCTCGCGACGCTGCCCATGCTGGTGACCTTCATGATCCTGCAGCGGCAGTTCATCCAGGGCATCGCGTTCAGCGGGACGAAGGGCTGAGTCATGGCACAGCGTGAACACGTCCCGGCCCGCCGCCCGACCCTGCGGATGGTCGCCGAGCGCGCCGGGGTGTCGACCGCGACCGTGTCGTACGTGTTCTCCGGACGCGCGGGTGCCAGCGGCGCCGGTGTCGCCGAGGCCACGGCCGCCCGGGTGCTCGCCGCGGCGGAGGAGCTGAACTACCGCCCGAACACCGCGGCGCGCGCCATCCGCACCGGGCGCAGCGGCATGGTGCAGCTCTCCCTGCACATGCTCAGCGACCCGTGGTCGCTCGCGGTGGCCGACGCCGTGAACGCCGAGGCCAACAAGCACGGCCTGACCACGCTGATCCTCGCCGACGGCGACTGGCACGCCGCGCTCGACCGCGTGGAGAGCGACGTGGCCTACCTCGACGGGGTGGGCCTGGACGAGGAGGACGCCCGGCGGCTGGGCGACCTCGTCAAGCGCGGACAGCGGCTCGTCGTGTTCTCGGAGCACCTGGAGCCGGACGGCTTCGACGTGATCCGCTCCGACGCGATCCCCGGGTGCGAGCTCGCGATGGACCACCTCCTGGAACGGCACACCGCCATCGGCTGCATCGCCGCGGAGGGGGCCGTGCGCCTCGCGGGGACGCAGGTGACGCGGTACACGCCCTACGTCGAGAAGCTCGCGGCGGCCGGGATCGAGCGCACGCCGGAGTGGACCGTGACCTACGCGGAGACCCAGGCGAGCGCGTTCACCGCGGCCATCGAGCTGCTGTCGCGGGACGATCGCCCCGACGCCGTCTACGCCACGACCGACTTCGCCGCGATCGCCGCGATCAACGCCGCCCACATGCTCGGGCTGCGGGTGCCGCACGACGTCGCGGTGATCGGCGTCGGCAACACCCCCGACGCCCGGCTCATCGCCCCGACGCTGACCACGGTCGGCCCCACCGACTTCTACGAGCGGCAGGCGCGCATCATCGTCGACCGCGCCCTCGAGAGCGATCCGTCGCCGGGAACCCTGCACGAGTTCCCGTGGTCGCTCGTCCCCGGCGGCTCGACCGACCTCGACGCCCCCGCCCCGCGCGCCCGCTGAGCCGCCACCCCTCTCTGCATCGACTTTCACGAAGGACTTCTGTTGGACCTCCACATCGGCATCATCGGCTTCGGCGCGCGCTCCACCCTCCACGAGGAGGTGCACCGCCCGGGTCACGGCTCCCGCATCACGGCGGTGTGCGACCTCTCGCCCCGCGCCAGGGACGACGCCCGCGCGCTCGTGCCCGACGCCCTCATCACCGGCTCGCTCGACGACCTGCTCGCCTCGGGCGTCGACGCGGTCATGGTGCTCACACCGGACGACACCCACGCCGCCCTGACGATCCGGGCGCTGGAGGCCGGGGTGCCCGTGTTCTGCGAGAAGCCGCTCGCGATCGACCTCGCCGACGCCGACCGCATGCTCGCCACCGCGCGGCGCACCGGCACCCGTCTCTACATCGGGCACAACATGCGTCACATGCCCGTGATCACCCTGATGCGCGACCTGATCCGGCAGGGGCGCATCGGCCAGGTCAAGGCCGTGTGGGTGCGGCACTTCGTCGGCCACGGCGGCGACTTCTACTTCAAGGACTGGCACGCCGACCGCAGCCGCACCACCGGGCTGCTGCTGCAGAAGGGCGCCCACGACCTCGACATCATCCACTGGCTCGCCGGCGCCTACACGGAGCGGGTCGCGGCGATGGGCGGGCTGAGCGTGTACGGCGACATCACCGACCGCCGCGACCGCACGGGGGAGCGGATGCCCGACTGGTTCAGCATGGACAACTGGCCGCCCACGGCGCTCACCGGGCTGCACCCCGTGGTCGACGTGGAGGACATCTCGATGGTGAACCTGCAGCTCGAGGGCGGGATCCTCGCGTCGTACCAGCAGTGCCACTTCACGCCGGACTACTGGCGCAACTACACGGTGATCGGCACCGAGGGCCGCATCGAGAACCTCGGCGACGTGGCCGGCAGCGAGGTGCGGCTGTGGAACCGGCGGCACGCGGGAGCGGCCCCGGCCGACGAGACCTTCATCGTTCCGGAGGTGCCGGACGCGGGCCACGACGGGGCGGACGCCCTGCTCGTCGCCGAGTTCCTCCGGTTCGTGCGACACGGCGGGCTCACCGCGACCTCGCCGGTTGCAGCGCGCGAGGCCGTGGCGGCCGGGATCCTCGCGACCGCGTCGCTGCGCGGAGACGGCTCGGCGATCGCGGTGCCGCCGCTCGACCCCGACCTCGTGGCCTACTTCGAGCGCGGACAGGTCGAGACCGCCGCGGCCTGAGCCGACGCGGAGCCGCGGCTCTCAGGCTCCTCACACCGGAGCGAATGTACAAACGTACATGTACGGGTGTGCGGGAGGTGCGGGATGGCGGAGAGCGGGCGTCGACGGCGCGACCCCGAAGCGCGCCGCCGGGAGATCGTGACCGCCGCGGCCGAGCTGATCGTCGAGGTCGGCGCCGAGGCCATCACGCACCGCATGGTCGCCGCCAGGGCGGGGGTGCCGCTCGGCGCCACGACGCAGTACTTCGCCACGCTCGACGACCTCCGCGGCGCCGCGTTCCGCGCCCTCGCCGACGAGATCGAGTCCCGGCTCGACGGCGTGCGGCAGACCCTCGCCGAGCAGGGAGCGGGGCCCGGGGTGATCGCGGCCCTCGTGTGCCGGAGCGCCGAAGACGGCCACGCCGTGCAGGCCGACCGCGCCGTGGTCACCGCGGCCGTGCACGACCCGCGACTGCGCGAACTCGCCCGCCACCTGTCGGACCGCCTGGTCGACCTGCTCGAGCCGACCTATGGCGCCGACCGCGCCAAAGCGGCGATGATCTTCATCGACGGGGTCATGTGGAGCACGCACATCCGCGACGACCGCCTCGATCAGTCCTTCCTCGAGACCGCACTGGCGCGGATCCTCGGAGAGCCCCTCTCCACCCCCTCCGCTGCGACAGCCACCCCCTGACACCGAGGAACACGCCTTGTCGAAACTCGCCATCCTCAGCCTGAAGAACCGCGCCCTCATCGCGCTCGTGACGATCGTCGCGGCCGTGTTCGGCGGGCTCGCGCTCACCAACCTCAAGCAGGAGCTGATCCCCTCGCTCGAGCTGCCCGCGCTCGTGGTCATGACGACGTACCCCGGCGCCTCGCCCGAGGTGGTCGAGAACGACGTCTCCACCCCGATCGAGTCCGCGATCCAGGGCGTGCCCGACCTGGAGTCGACCACCGCGACCAGCACGACCAATGCGTCGATCGTGCAGGCGATGTTCGCGTACGGGACGAACCTCGCCACGGCCGAACAGAAGATCCAGCAGGCGATCAACCGCATCTCCTCGCAGCTGCCGGAGGACGTCACGCCGCAGGTGCTGTCGGTGTCGATCGACGACTTCCCGGTGATCCAGGTGGCCGTGACCGGCTTCGACGACGCCGACAACGCGCAGGCCCAGCTCGAGAGCGTCGCCATCCCCGACCTGGAGGACGTGGACGGCGTCAACGCAGCCGAGATCGTCGGCGGGGTCGGCCAGCGCATCACCATCACGCCCGACGTGGGCCGCCTGGCCGCGGAGGGGCAGAGCACGCAGGCGATCAGCTCGGCCCTGCAGCAGAACGGCACGCTGTTCCCCGGCGGTGATATCACCGAGAACGGCGAGACGCTGACCGTGCAGACCGGGGCCAAGATCACCTCGGTCGACGAGATCGCCGCGCTGCCCCTCGTCGGCACCTCCCTCACGATCGGCGACGTCGCGACCGTCACCCAGGCGTCCGACCCGGTCACCTCGATCTCCCGCGTGGACGGGAAGGATGCGCTGTCGATCTCGATCACCAAGCTGCCCGCCGCCAACACGGTCGAGGTGTCGCAGGGCGTGATTGCCGCGCTCGACGAGATCGGCAAGGCACTGCCCGACGCGGAGTTCACGGTCGTGTTCGACCAGGCGCCGTTCATCGTGCAGTCCATCGACACGCTCGCCACCGAGGGCCTGCTCGGCCTCGTGATGGCCGTGCTCGTGATCCTCGTGTTCCTGCTCTCGGTGCGCTCGACCCTGGTCACGGCGATCTCGATCCCGACCTCCGTGCTCATCACGTTCATCGGGCTGCAGGCGTTCGGCTACTCGCTCAACGTGCTGACCCTCGGGGCGCTGACGATCGCGATCGGCCGTGTGGTCGACGACTCGATCGTGGTGATCGAGAACATCAAGAGGCACTACGTCGGCGACGCCGACAAGGGCGATGCGATCCGGCTCGCGGTGCGGGAGGTCGCCGCGGCGATCACCGCGTCGACGATCACGACCGTGGCGGTGTTCCTGCCGATCGTGTTCGTCGGCGACATGGTCGGCGAGCTGTTCCGGCCGTTCGCGATGACCGTGACGATCGCGATGGTGGCGTCGCTGCTGGTCGCGCTCACGATCGTGCCGGTGCTCGCGTACTGGTTCCTCAAGCCCGGCAAGCCGCTGCTCGACGAGCACGGGAACGCGATCGACCCCGAGCACCCCGACGCCCCGCCGACGGCGCTGCAGCGCGGCTACCGGCCGATCCTCGGCTGGACGCTGAAGCACTCCGGACTCACGGTGGTCCTCGCGGTGGTCGTGCTCGGCGCGACGCTCGCCGCGGCCCCGCTCATGAAGGTGAACTTCCTCAGCGACTCCGGGCAGAACACCATGACGGTGACGCAGGATCTCGGGCCGACCGCGAGCCTGGAGGCCAAGTCCGACGCGGCCGCGCCCGTGGAGGAGGCGCTGCTCGACATCGACGGCATCGAGCACGTGCAGGCCTCGATCGGGTCGAGCGGCTCCGCCCTGCGCGACGCCTTCTCCGGCGGCGCCGGCATCACCTACTCGGTGCTCACCGACGGCGACGCCGACCAGGAGAAGCTGCGCGCCGAGGTGCAGGACGCGATCGACGGCCTCGGCGACGAGGTCGGAGACGTCACCGTGGCCTCCTCCGCCGGCTTCGGCTCCAGCGACATCGAGATCACCGTCACCGCCTCGAACGGCGACGACCTCGCCACCGCCACCTCGGCGCTGGTGGAGGAGCTCGACGGGCGCGACGGCATCGGCCAGGTGACCGACAACCTCGCCGAGGCGCTGCCCTACATCGCGGTCGTGGTCGACCGGGAGGCCGCGGCCCAGGTCGGGCTGTCGGAGGTCGCGGTGGGCTCGATCGTGTCGAACACGATGCGCCCGCAGCAGATCGGGTCGGTCGAGATCGACGACACCGCTCTCACGGTGTACCTCGTGAACCCCGCGCCGCCGACGACCGTGGAGGCGCTGCAGCAGCTCGCCATCCCGACCGCCGCGGGCATCGTGCCCCTGCAGGACATCGCGACGGTCGAGCAGCGCAACGGCCCCACCTCGATCACGACCGAGCAGGGCCGCCGGACCGCGACGGTCACGGTCCCGCCCGCGTCGGACAACCTCGCGGTGGCCACGCAGTCGGTGAGCGCCGCCATCGCCGCGGTCGACCTGCCCGACGGTGCTTCGGCCGAGGTCGGCGGTGTCGCCTCGCAGCAGGCCGACTCGTTCTCGCAGCTGGGTCTCGCGATGCTCGCGGCCATCCTGATCGTGTACGTGGTGATGGTCGCGACCTTCAAGTCGCTGCGCCAGCCGCTGCTGCTGCTCGTGTCGGTGCCGTTCGCGGCGACCGGCGCCATCCTGCTGCAGATCGTGACGGGCGTGCCCCTGGGCGTGGCCTCGCTGATCGGCGTGCTGATGCTGATCGGCATCGTGGTCACGAACGCGATCGTGCTGGTCGACCTCGTCAACCAGTACCGAGAGAAGGGGCTGTCGACCGCTGACGCGGTGATGGCGGGAGGCGAGAAGCGTCTGCGCCCCATCCTGATGACCGCGCTCGCCACGATCCTCGCGCTGACGCCGATGGCGCTCGGCATCACGGGTCACGGCGGGTTCATCTCGCAGCCGCTCGCGATCGTCGTGATCGGCGGACTCATCTCCTCGACCGTGCTCACGCTCATCGTGCTGCCGACGCTGTACAACCTCGTCGAGGGCGCGAAGGAGCGGCGCCGCGCACGGCGGGGCGACGGCGGCACGGGCGACGACGGTTCCGGCCCGGACGCCCCGGCGTCACCCGTCGCGCCCACCGGAGCGGCCGCGCAGCCCGTCATCGCGGGAGCCACGGTCCACGCGGACGGCACGCCGGTCAGTCGCCGCGAGCTGCGCGATCACCACGGCGAGTAGAGCGCGCCACGACTCCGCGGAAGGGGCCCCGATGCGCATCAGACGATGGGGATCGGGGCCCTTCGCGCGCGGATCGGAGGAGGTGCGTCGGCCTCAGCCGAACGTGATGCCCCACTCCAGCGTCCAGGTCTCGCCCTGAGCCAGGCGGCGCAGCCCGATCCCGCTGTTGAACGCGTCGGCGGGGGCCGTCATCGGTTCGATCGCGACGGCGAGCGGCGTGCCGGGGTAGTTCCGCGCCGTGTACACCTGGGCGACGTCGAAGCCCTCGCCCTGCCACAGCGTGACGGTGCGGCCGTCGGGCGCGGTGAGGGTGTGGCGCACGCGGCCGTCGGCGTCGCGGTCCAGATCGGTCAGCCCGGTGTCGAGCGTCGCATCGCCCAGGCGCAGCCCCGTGCGCAGCGCCGGATCGGCGGGCCGGGTGCCGACCGGCAGCAGGCGGTCGTCGGTCTCGAAGGCGGTCTGCGCGGGAACCCGCAGCACCAGCTCGTGCGGGTCGACGTCGCCGATCGTGACGAACGGGTGCGTGCCGAGCGCGACCGGCGCCGCGTTCTCCGACCAGTTCGTGATGGTGTGCGTGACCTCGATGCCGTCGGCGGTGAGCACGTAGGCGACCGAGGTCTCGAGCAGATACGGGTAACCCGTCTGCGGATACACCGTGGCGCGCAGGGTCGCCGCGGCGTCGGTCTGCTCGACCGCGTACGGCGTGAAGCGGAGCAGGCCGTGGCTGGCATTGGCCGTCTTGGGCTCGGAGACCGTGAGCTGGCGGACCGTGCCCTCGTCGTCCCAGCGGCCGTCGCGGATGCGGTTGGGCCAGGGGACGAGCACGACGCCGGAGCACGACGGGGTGGGGGTGTCGAGCGGATACGGGGGCACGAGGTCGACCTCGCCGATGCGGAGGGAGCGCAGCGACGCGCCGACCTGGGCGATCTGCGCTGTCACCTCGCCGAGTCCGAGGTGCACCTGGAGGCCGGTGGGGGAGACGGGGGTCACCCCGTCATCGTAGTGGGGCGCGGGTCGCTCCCAGGGTCGGCCGGTACACTGGCATGGTCGGCTTCGGACACCCGCGCAGGGCGCGGACGTTTTTCAGTGTGTGAAGTGTGAGTCCAGGGGCCGATGGTGAACGTCGATCGACGTGAATCAACCATCACAGGAATGGCCCCGGCCGCAGATCGTCCGGAACTCCGCATCCGTCGGAGTGCTCGCGCGCGTGCGCAGCGCTGTTCTCGTGCGAGAACGCAGAAGGACACCCCCCGCATGCCCAAGAACAAGAAGCCCAAGGGCGGCCGCGCCGCCGCCAACTTCGAGCCGCGCTACGGCGCCAAGAAGACCTCCTTCCACGAGCGGCACCGCGGTGCGCCCGCCCGTGACGGTGCGCGCGACGAGCGCGGTACCAGGGCCGACGCGGGCGACCGCCGCTCGACCGCCGGCTACGACCGTCGCCCCGGCAGCCGCAGCCCCAACCACCGCGGCTACCGCCCGGAGGAGACCGAGTCGGGTGCGCCCAAGCGCCGCTGGACCTCGCAGGAGCGCGCGGGCCGCGACGAGGCCCGCGGAATCCGCAACCGCGCCGAGTCCGGTCGCCGCGAGGCGCCGCATCGCCGTGACGACCGCGGCGGCCAGCGCCCCACCGGTCCCGGCACCTACCGCGACGACCGCGGTGCGGGCCGCTTCGACGACCGCCGTGACGACCGCGGCGGCCAGCAGCGCCAGGGCTTCCGCGACAACGACCACCGTGACGGCGGGCGCCCGCGGTTCGACGACCGCCGCGGCGACCGTCCGCGGTACGACCGCGACGACCGGGCCCGCTCGACCGACCGCGGCGACCGTCCGCGGTACGACCGCGACGACCGGGCCCGCTCGACCGACCGCGGCGACCGTCCCCGGTACGACCGCGACGACCGGGCCCGCTCGACCGACCGCCGTGACGACCGCGGCGCCGGGCGGTTCGACGACCGTCGCGGCGACCGTCCGCGCTACGCCGACCGGGGTGCGGACCGCCCGCGGTTCGACCGCGACGAGCGTCCGCGCCGCGACGACCGCGACGACCGGGGCCGCTCGAACGACCGCGGTCCCTCGCGCCCCGAGCGCTCGTACGACGCCGACCGCGCCCGCCGGGCCTTCGACCGCGACCGCACGCAGCGCGCGTTCGACGGGGAGCGGGAGCGTCCCCGCGCCTCGACCGGTGGCGCCTACCGCACCGAGCGTCCGCGCCGGGAGGAGCGCCCCAGCCGCAGCGACTGGAACGCCAAGCCCAAGGACGCCTTCACCCCGGGCGCCGACGTGGTGCACGAGCGCCTCGAAGCGCAGGCCGTGCAGGCCGTCGAGGTCGAGAACGTGACCTTCGCCGACCTCGGGCTCGGCTCGAACATCACCGAGACGCTGAAGAACCTCGGCGCCGAGACGCCCTTCCCGATCCAGGCGGCCAGCATCCCGGCCGTGCTGGAGGGGCGCGACGTGCTCGCCCGCGGTCGCACCGGCTCCGGCAAGACCATCGCGTTCGGCGCGCCGCTCGTGGAGCGCGTGCTCCAGTCGCAGGCGGGCAAGCGCCGCGAGTTCGGTCGTGCCCCGCGCGCGATCATCCTCGCCCCGACGCGCGAGCTCGCGCTGCAGATCGACCGCACGATCCAGCCGATCGCCCGCAGCGTCGGACTGTTCACCACGCAGATCTACGGCGGCGTGCCGCAGGGCCGCCAGGTGGGTGCGCTCAAGAAGGGCGTCGACATCGTGATCGGCACGCCCGGACGCGTCGAGGACCTGATGAACCAGGGCAAGCTCGACCTGTCCGACTGCCGCATCGCGGTGCTGGACGAGGCCGACCACATGTGCGAGCTCGGGTTCGTCGAGCCCGTGCAGCGCATCCTCCGCCGCACCGCCGAGGGCAGCCAGAAGCTGCTGTTCTCTGCGACGCTCGACCGCGAGGTGGCCGCGCTCGTCGACGAGTTCCTCGTGGACCCGGCCGTGTACGAGGTCGCCGGGGAGGACCAGGAGTCGAGCACGATCGAGCACCGGGTGCTGGTGATCGAGCACCGCGACAAGGCCGACATCCTCACGTCGCTCGTCGACCGCGAGGGCAAGACGCTCGTGTTCGCCCGCACCCGCGCCTACGCCGAGATGCTGGCGGAGCAGTTCGACGACGCCGGCATCCCCGCGGTGTCGCTGCACGGCGACCTGAACCAGGCCAAGCGCACGCGCAACCTGGAGAAGCTCACCTCGGGTCGCGTGAACGTGCTCGTGGCGACCGACGTCGCGGCGCGCGGCATCCACGTCGACGACATCGACCTGGTCGTGCAGGCCGACGCCCCCGACGAGTACAAGACCTACCTGCACCGGTCGGGTCGCACGGGCCGCGCCGGTCGCTCGGGTCGCGTGGTGACGCTGATCACGCGTCAGCGCCAGCGTCGCATGAACGAGCTGCTGGAGCGTGCCGAGATCGAGGCGCCGTTCGAGAACGCCCGCCTGGACGACGACGTGATCGAGGAGATCGCCGGGCGTCAGCCGTCGACGGCCGACCTCACCGCCTGATCGCCTTCGGATCGGAAAGGCCCCGGAGACCTCGGTCTCCGGGGCCTTTCCGCGCTTCGCACCCCGGTATCACCCGGGGTGTCAGCCGAGCTCGTGCTCGTGCAGCGCGGTCGCCAGGCTCGTGCCGTTGAGGTCGAGGTAGAGCACGCGCTCCGTCACGGTGAGGGTCAGGGTGTTGCGGCGCTCCAGGTGCGGCGTCGCGGTGTCGATGAACCCGGGGTCGAAGCTGTGGACGCGGATGTCCTCGGCGCGGTGGATGCGTTTGTCCGCCCACGGCGCCATCACCTTCGCGGGGTCGCGGTGCGTGTACACCACGGTGCGCTCGGCGAGACGGCTGGCGTGGTGCAGGCGCTCCGCGTCGGGCGCGCCGACCTCGATCCAGGTGACGATCCGCCCGGTGAGGTCGCGCACGAGCACCGCGGGCTCCTCGGTGTCGGACACGCTGCCGCCGAACGCGATGCCCTCGCCGAACTCGAGCCCGTACGCCAGCACCCGCGTGAGCATGTAGGCGTCGGTCTCGGAGGGGTGCCGCGCCACCCGCAGCGAGTAGTCGTCGTAGACCCCGCGATCGGTGTCGGCGAGCTGCACGTCGAACGTGTGGAGGGTGGAACCGATCGCCATGATCCCCGAGCCTACGCGGCCCCGGAGGCCCTCCCGACCGGACGGCTCAGAACAGCATCGGCTGCGGGGGTGTCGCGGCGGGCCCGGTCTGTCGGAAGGCGACCGGGCCGGCCGGTGGCGTGCTCGACGCGGTGTGCCCCTGCCCCGGCCGGAACCCGCGGCGGGGGTAGTCGTCTTCGTGCCGGGCGTCGAGGCCGTGCAGGCGGATGAGCGGTCGCACCCGCCGTGCCAGCCACTGGCGGTACGGCTTGGGGGCTTCGACCGACGCGCCGGGGTACAGCCCGCGGTACGACGACACGAGGTCGGGGCGCGTGCGCTCGAGCCACTCGAAGAACCACGGCTTGACCCCCGGCCGCAGATGCAGCGCCCCGTAGATGACGGTGCGTGCCCCCGACTCCTTGATGCGGCGGAGGCCGGTGTCGATCGCCTCCACCGAGTCGGTGAGGTGCGGCAGGATCGGCATGAGGAACACGGTCACGGGGAACCCGGCATCGGCCAGGGCGCGCACCGTGTCGAGCCGCGCCTGGGTGGTGGGTGCTCCCGGCTCGATCGCCTTCTGCAGGGCGTCGTCGTACATCGCGATCGACATCTGCACGTCGACCGGCACCCGCTCGGCCGCCTTCACCAGCAGGGGGATGTCGCGGCGGATCAGCGTGCCCTTGGTGAGGATCGAGATCGGCGTGCCCGAGGTCGCGAGCGCCTGGATGATGCCGGGCATGAGAGCGTAGCGGCCCTCCGCGCGCTGGTACGGATCGGTGTTCGTGCCGAGCGCCACGGTCTCGTGGTTCCAGCTGCCCCGCCGCAGCTCTCGCTCCAGCACCTCGACCACGTTGACCTTGACCACGATCTGCGAGTCGAAGTCGGCGCCGCCGTCGAGGTCGAGGTACTCGTGCGTGCCGCGGGCGAAACAGTAAGTGCAGGCATGAGAGCAGCCGCGGTAGGGGTTGATGGTCCAGGCGAACGGCATGCGCGAGGCGCCGGGCACGTGGTTGAGAGCCGACTTCGACAGCACCTCATGGAAGGTCATGCCCTCGAACGCCGGGGTCTTCACGGTGCGCAGCACGCCGCGGCGCTCCTCCAGCCCGGGCAGCGCCGCCTCGTCGACGTCGCCCAGCTTCTGCCCCTGCCACCGCATCCCCCCATTCGAACAGAAAGACGAAGAAAGCACAAGCGGGCGTCGCAGAGATCTTCGAATGAGAGAATGAGGCAATGACCGTTCCGCCGCTTGCCCAGCATGCGGCTCCGCGCTCCCCGATCTCCGGTCCCGCGCTGCCCGTGGGACTGGCCGTCGCCGCGCTCGGCGTGCTCTTCTCGATCGCCTCGACGCCCGTGCTCCCCTCGTCGGCGGCCGACGCGATGCCGCGGCCCGTCGCCGTCGCGCAGGTGCCGGCGGTGCGGACGGCGGCGATCCCCGCGGCCGACCCGTGCGCCGAGCCCGGGGTGCAGCAGGCCATCGCGAACGGTGACGACGCGGCGACGATCGCCGGGTTCGGTGGCGGTGCGGCGTTCCGCGAGGCGGTGGTGGCAGGCAACGCGCCGTGCATCTCGCTGACCGACCCCGCCCGTGTCTGGGTCGTCGTGAACAAGGGTCTTCCGCTGACCCCGGCCGACTACGAGCCGGCGCTCCTCGACGCCGTGCCCCTGCAGATGACCACGCCCTCCGGCCTCGTGCGCCCCGATGTGGCCGCCGCCGTCGGCGCGATGGCCGATGCCGCTCAGGCGGCAGGCGTCGGGCGGCTGGGCGCGAACAACGGCTACCGCTCGTACGGGCTCCAGGTCTCGACCTACGACTCGCACGTCCGTGCCCAGGGGCAGGCCGAGGCCGACGCCGGCTCGGCGCGCCCCGGGCACAGCGAGCACCAGACCGGCCTGGCGCTGGATGTGGTGGCGTGCGATGCGGGCTGCGGCGGCCTCGACGGGTTCGGCGGCACGGGCCAGAGCGACTGGGTCGCCGCGCACGCCTGGGAGTTCGGCTTCATCGTGCGCTACGAAGACGTCGGCACGCCCGTGACCGGCTACGCACCCGAGCCGTGGCACCTGCGGTACGTCGGCGTCGACCTCGCGGCGGCGTACCACGAGGGCGGGTATCACACGCTCGAGGAGTTCTTCGGGCTGCCCGCGGCGCCCGACTACGCGCACTGACGCCCGGCTGCCCTCAGCGCGGGCTGCGCGTCTCGACGGATGGCCAGACGACGAGGAGGAACGCCGCGATCGGTCCGGTGAACAGCGTCAGCAGGAACCACACCCACGCCGAGCGCCCCCGCGTGCGGGCGAATCCTCCGGCGAGGAGCGCGACGGTGAACCACAGGGCGGTGATGTACGGCCAGACTTCCTGCATGCCCCGAGTCTCCCGGCCGGCGATCCCGCCGCGTCCCGGCGCGCCGTCGATGAGCCGATTGAGGCTTCCCACAACCCCGGTACCGAGTGTCACGATCCGTGGGATGCATTCTCACAATGTCCCCTGCCGGGCCCGCCATCGGCCGTAGAATCGCCGGAGCAATGAGGCACGACACGTTCGGGAGGACGGCATGGAACGCGACATCTACGAAGAGGACCACGAGGCTTTCCGGGACCTCGTCAAGGATTTCGTCAAGCGCCACGTGACGGGCGAGGCGATCGAGAAGTGGGACGCCGCGGGAGAGGTCGACCGCGACACCATGCGCGCCGCGGGTGAGGCGGGCATCATCGGCCTGTCGGTCCCCGAGGAGTTCGGCGGCGCGGGCATGCTGCAGGACTACCGCTTCCGCGCGATCGTGAACGAAGAGGTCATCGCCGCCGGCGCCGGCTCTCTCGCCGGAGCCTTCGGCATCCAGGACGACCTGGCCGTGCCGTACCTCGTGCACATGGGCACGCAGGAGCAGAAGCAGAAGTGGCTGCCGCGCATGGCCACCGGCGAGGTCGTCGGTGCGCTCGCCATGACCGAGCCGGGCGCCGGCTCCGACCTGCGCGGCATCAAGACCACCGCCAAGAAGGTCGACGGCGGGTACCTCGTGAACGGCGCGAAGACGTTCATCTCGTCCGGCGCCACGGCCGACCTGGTCGTCACGTTCGTCAAGACCGGCGAGGGCAACCGCCCCGACGCCTTCAGCCTCGTGCTGATCGAAGACGGCATGGAGGGCTTCGAGCACGGCAAGAAGCTCAGCAAGATGGGCTTCCACGGGCACGACACCGCCGAGCTGTCGTTCAGCGACGTGTTCGTGCCGGAGGAGAACCTCATCGGCGGCGTCGAGGGCAAGGGCTTCATCCAGCTGATGATGAACCTGCCGCTCGAGCGCCTGTCGATCGGGGTCGCCGGAGCCGCAGCCGCGCAGGCCGCGCTCGACTGGACCGTGGCGTACACCCGCGACCGCGAGGCGTTCGGCGAGCGGATCATCGACTTCCAGAACAGCCGCTTCCAGATCGCCGACATGGCCACCACGGTCGACGCGCTGTGGGCCTACATCGACCGCGCGCTGCTGGCCTACAAGGACGGCAAGCTGTCGGCCGAGGAGGCCGCGAAGGTCAAGTTCTGGGCGACCGAGCGCGAGTGGGAGGTGCTCGACGCCGGGGTGCAGCTGCACGGCGGCTACGGCTACATCACCGAGTACCCCATCGCGCGGGCGTTCCTCGACGCGCGCGTGCACCGCATCTACGGCGGGACGAACGAGATCATGCGCGAGATCGTCGGCCGTCAGATCGCCGGCAAGCGCTGACCCCACCCCACGCCCGCTTGCGCCCCCGCGCGGGATCGAGAACGCACCTCCGGAGCCATTCGGGGGTGCGTTTTCCATCCCGCATCCGGGCGGCGGGCCGGGGGTGCGCGTCCGGGATCGAAAGTGCGCCCCGGAAGGCGCCGGGGGGTGCGTTTTCCGTCCCGCACCGGGCATGGGGGCGGTGGTACCCGTGGTGCTACCGGGGTAGGATGACCGCGTGAGCACCGCGAAGATCAGCCTGAGTCTGCCGGACGGCGACCTCGCCTTCCTCGACGCGCAGACGCTCGAGGGCCGCTACCCGTCCCGGTCGGCGGCGATCCAGGACGCGGTTCGGCTCCTCCGCGAGAGCCGGCTCGCCGACGCCTATGCCGAGGCCTACGGCGAGGGGTACGACGAGGAGTGGGACTCCGCCGCCGACGATGGCCTGGCTTCGGCGTGAGTGACGTCGCGGTCGCGCTGCTCCGCCGTGGGCAGATCGTCCTCGCCTCGTTCGACCCGGGCGTCGGTTCCGAGGCGCGCAAGACGCGGCCGGCGGTCGTGGTGAGCAACAACACCGCCAACGCGGTGGCGATCCGTCGCCCGGGCGCCACGGTCACCGTGGTGCCGCTCACGACGGCGACGGAGCGCGTGTGGCCCTTCCAGGTGCTGCTGCCCGCAGCCGCGACGGGCCTCGACCGAGACAGCAAGGCGCAGGCCGAGCAGGTGCGCACCATCGCCGTGGCCCGCATCGTGCGCCCCGTCGGCTGGGTGCCTGCGGAGCTGATGGGCGCGCTCGACGAGGCGCTGCGACTTCACCTCGCGCTCTGACCCCGATCCCGCCTCACGGGAGGGGGGCGGGGGTCCCCGGGGGGTGACGAGACGCGGACGGGGGAGGACTTGTATCGACGGGGAGGGTCGAGTGGGCGGGGCCGGGCGGGACGAACGCGGTCGTCGATACAGGGTGACGCAAGGAAAAGCCTGATCGCGCCCGTATAAAGAGCCGGGAGGGGATCGCGGCGGCGAAGTTCTGACTTGTCTCTTCAGAGGAGACATGTGCTCCGCGATGATCGATACATGTCCGGACAGGAGTCGTCCGGCTCGGAGACGCCGAGGTCTCCGCACCCGCTCACCGAAGAGGCCGGAATGTCCCCGCTCACCCTGCCGCCGCTCGACCGCACGTCGACGGCACCCATCTGGTTCCAGATCATGCGCGCCGTCGAGGCGCAGATCGCCGACGGCACCTGGGGTCCGGGCGACCGCCTGCCCAGCGAGAACGAGCTGCGCGCCCACTTCGCCGCCTCCCGCACCTCGGTCCGCGACGCGCTGTCGCGACTGGAGACCGCCGGGATCATCTCCCGCCAGCAGGGCAAGGGTGCCTTCGTCGAGCGTGCGCAGGGCCCCTCCGCCTGGACGCTGCCCTCGGCCCCCAGCCTGCTGGGCGAATACAGCGAAGACGGCCGCAGCGCCCTGAGCTCGGAGATCCTCCGCGCGGGCATCGAGCCGCTGCCGTCGTGGGCGGCCGCGGTCGTCGGACGCGACTCCGCCGACGGCATGGGCTTCGTGCTGGAGCGCGTGCGTGCCGTCGGCGCCCGCACGGCCGTGCACGTGATCAACTACCTCCCGACGCGGTTCGCCGGGGTGCTGCCCGACCTGCGGGACCCGCGCGCGAGCCTGTACGCCGCCATCACCCGGGTCACCGGGGTGCGCATCGCGCGCATGCACCGCACGATCGAGGCCGTGTCCGCCGACCGCATGCTGGCCGGGCTGCTCGAAGTGGAGCCGGGACACCCGATCGTCGTCGTCGAGGCCGTCGCGTACGACCAGGGCGGACAGCCCATCGACTTCTCCCGCGCATCCGTGCGCACCGACCGTCTGCGCGTGAGCGTCGACACCGGGTTCGACGCCGCCGGCATCTCGAACGAGACCGCGTCCGGCCGCTACCCCGCCGCCCTCCGCTGACCCGCACCCGCCCCACCGACCCCACCGGGAGACCCGCACATGACCGACCACCGCATCCTCGTCATCGGCGACAGCTACATGACCGCCGAGGTGTTCACCCGCGCGTTCGCGCAGCGGGGGATCCCCGTGGACACGGCCACCATGACGATCGCGGAGCCGACGTGGGACGCCTCGTCGATCCACGAGTTCGAGGGCGACCCGGCCGAGGTCGCGCGGCTCGCGCAGGGGTACGACGTGGTCGCGTTCCATGCCGCGCCGTTCACAGCCGACGTGCTCGCCGCGCTCCCCGGGCTGCGGCTGCTCGGCTGCGCGCGCGGCGGACCCGTCAACGTCGACCTCGCCGCGGCCCGCGAGCGCGGCGTGCGCGTGACCACCACGCCGGGTAAGAACGCCGACGCCGTGGCCGACCTCACGATCGGGTTCCTCATCTCGATCGTGCGGAACGTGCCCGCATCGCTGCGCGACGTCGACGAGCGCGTGGCCGAGGGGCGGCCGCTCGCGGAGTCGACGTTCGAGGGTGCGAGGTGGTTCGGGCGCGAGGTGAAGGGCCTGCGCCTCGGGCTGATCGGCTACGGCAACGTCGCCCGGCTCGTCGCCGCGCGGGCCAGGGCGCTCGGCGCCACCATCGCGGCGTACGACCCCTACGTCGATCCGGCGACGGTGACCGATGCGACCATCGTGTCCGACCTGGACGCGCTGCTCGCCGGCAGCGACGTCGTGAGCGTGCACGCCAGGGCGACCGCCGACAACCGCCACCTGATCGGCGCCGAGCAGATCGCCCGCATGCCGCAGGGGTCGTTCCTGATCAACACGGCCCGGGAGTCGCTCGTCGACGAGCAGGCGCTGCTCGACGGGCTGCGCAACGGACACCTCGCCGGTGTCGCGCTCGACGTGAACGAGCCCGACGGTCCGTGGCGCGACCTGGTCGCCCAGCCGAACCTCATCCTCACCCCGCACCTCGCCGGCGCCACCCACCAGACCCTCGCCCGCGGCGCCGACATGCTCGCCGCCGAGATCGAGCGGTTCCTCGCGGGAGGTGAGCTGCGATGGGAGCGCTGAGCGACGTTTTCCTCGCGATCGACGCGGGCACCGGTTCCGCGCGTGCCCTCGCCTTCGACATCGAGGGTCGCCTGGTCACTCAGGCCGCCCGCGAGTGGACCCACGTCGCCGTGCCCGGTCACCCCGGCGGCACCGTGTTCGACACCGATGGCGGCTGGACGGCCATCGCGGGCGCCGTGTCCGAGGTGGTCGCGCGGCTGGGCGAGCGACGCGTGGCCGCGGTCGCCGCGTCGAGCATGCGCGAGGGCTTCGTGCTGTCCGACGCCGAGGGGCGCGAGCTGTGGGCGTGCCCCAACACCGACGGCCGGGCGCGCGCCGAGGCCGAGGAGCTGGTGGCCGAGGGTGTGGCCGACGAGGTGTACCGCACCGCGGGCGACTGGGTGTCGATCACGGCCCCCGCCCGGCTGCGGTGGATCGCCCGCCACCAGCCCGACGTGCTCGCCGCCGCCCGCCACTTCGGGATGCTCAGCGACTGGGTCACCACGCGGCTCACCGGGGCGTTCGTGACCGAGCCCACCAGCGGCTCCAGCTCGGCCCTGTTCGACCTGCGGGCGCGCGACTGGTCGGACGAGCTCGCCGGACTCGTCGGCATCGACCGTCGCATCCTGCCGCCCGTGGTCGAGTGCGGGCAGGTCGTCGGTGCCGTGACCGCGGAGGCCTCGGCCGCGACCGGGCTGCCCGCGGGGACGCCGGTGGTCGCGGGCGGCGCCGACACGCAGCTCGCGCTGCACGGCATCGCGGCGCGCGAGGGGCTGCCGACGATCGTCGCCGGCACCTTCTGGCAGACCACGGCCGTGACCGCGGAGCCGCTGATCGACCCGGAGCGGCGCCTGCGCACCCTGTGCCACGTCGATCCGGGCACCTGGATGGTCGAGGGCATCGGCTTCCTCTCCGGCCTCGCGATGCGGTGGTTCCGCGACGCGATGTGCCCCGACGCCGCCGAGCTCGGTCGCGTGTCCGGCACCTCCGCATTCGCCGTGATGGAGCAGTGGGCGGCCGAGGTCCCCGCGGGGGCGAACGGCGTGGTCGCGACCATGGCGAACGTGATGCAGGCCGACGCCTGGCACCACGCGGCCCCCGCGTTCGTCGGCTTCGACATCAACGACGCGGCCCGCTCCTCGCGCGGCGCGTTCATCCGGGCGATCGAGGAGTCCGCGGCGATCGTCGCCAGCGCGCACCTCGAGATCCTGTCGTCGCTCACCGCCGGGCGCGCGGTCGCCGAGGGCGCCGTCACGTTCACCGGGGGATCCAGCGCGGGCGCCCTGTGGCCGCGGGTCATCGCGGGCGTCACCGGGCTCGACACCCGCGTCACACCCGCACCCGAGGCCACCTCGTACGGTGCCGCCCGGCTGGCCGCCCGAGGTGTCGGCGCAGAACTCCCGCCGATGGGCGAGCCCGACCGCATCGAGCGCGTCGACCCCGCCGAGCACGAGCGGTACCGCGCCGTGACCGCCCGCTGGCACCGCGTCTACCGCGACGTGATGTCGATCTCGGGCACCGACCTGCCTCCGCTGTTCACGCCGCCCGGCGCCGCCCGCGGCCCCCTCGACCCGACCCCCGCCCGACTCTCGACCGCCGGTCACGCCGGCTGACGACCACGACGACCACCCGACACCGAAGGAGACACCCCATGGCAGACCTCGAAGGCAACGCCTCCGCGAAGCAGTTCCACGCCGACCAGCCCGCCGTCCGCTTCACGCAGAACATCCGGGGAGCGGCGAACCTCGACTGGGGCATGCAGAACCGCCTGTCCCGCATCCTCGACCCGCAGACCGGGCGCACCGTGATGCTCGCGTTCGACCACGGCTACTTCCAGGGACCCACCTCGGGGCTGGAGCGCATCGACCTGAACATCGCGCCGCTGGCCGCGCACGCCGACGCCCTCATGGGCACCCGCGGAGCCCTGCGCACCTCGATCCCGCCGGCGACCAGGGCCGGACTCGTGCTGCGCGCCTCGGGCGGCCCGTCGATCCTCAAGGACCTCTCCGACGAGTACATCGCGATGGCGATGCAGGATGCGGTGCGCCTCCACGCCGACGCCGTGGCCGTGCAGGTGTTCGTCGGCGGCGAGCACGAGAGCCGCAGCATCCGCAACCTCACCACGCTCGTCGACCAGGGCTACGACGCGGGCATCCCGGTGCTCGGCGTGACCGCGGTCGGCAAGGAGCTCGTGCGCGACGCCCGCTACCTCGGTCTCGCGACCCGCATCATCGCGGAGCTCGGCGCCCAGCTCGTGAAGACGTACTACTGCGAGGAGGGCTTCGAGGACGTGGTCGCGGGGTGCCCGGTGCCCGTCATCATGGCCGGAGGCAAGAAGCTGCCCGAGCTGGACGCCCTCACGATGGCCTCGAACGCCGTGCGCGCGGGGGCCGCCGGAGTGGACATGGGCCGCAACATCTTCCAGAGCGCCCACCCCGCGGCCATGATGCAGGCCGTGCGGGCCGTGGTGCACGACGACACCGACCCCGCCGACGCCTACGAGCTGTTCCGCGAGGCCACCGAGACGCGGGTGCTCGCATGAGCGCCGACGTGCTGCGCAGCGCCGAGGCCGCCCTCCGGTTCGGCGACTGGGGCCCCGGCTACCTCGCGCAGGGCGACGACGCGGCGTTCGGCGTGGTCGTGCTGCGGCCCGGCGACGAGTTCGCCAACCACCTCCACGAGCACCACACCGAGTCGTTCGTGGTGATCGAGGGGCGCGCCGAGATCTGGCTCGACCGCGACACCCGTCGCGTCGTCGAGACCGGCGACGTGCTGCGCGCCGCACCGCACGAGGAGCACTTCGTGCGGAACCCGTTCGACGAGACCTTCCGCGCCGTGTTCGTGAAGACCCCCTGGGTCGACGGCGACAAGGTCGACCGCCCCTGGACGCCCGACGCCTGAGCGCCCTGAACCCGCACCACCCTCACCCGAGCACGAACCCCTCACCCGAGAAAGACCATCGAAAGGACAGCACCATGAGTGTGCAACGACGCTCCTCATCCCCCGCGCGGCTGACGCGCCGTGCCCTGCCCGTCATCGCCCTGGCGTCCGTCGCGGGCCTCGTGCTCGCCGGCTGCTCCGGCGACGCGGGGGGCTCCGGCGGCGACGGCGGCGACAAGACCCTCAAGGTCCTCATCGCCGCCCCGCAGGAGGGTGCGGGCAAGATCCTCGAGGAGGACTTCGAGGCCTCCACCGGCGTCGAGGTCGAGGTCGAGGTCGTGCCCTACGACCAGATCCAGACCAAGGCGATCCTCGACGCGCAGTCCGGCACCAACAACTACGACGTCATCCAGTACTGGTACACGTCGGTCGGTGCGCTCGCCGACGCCGGGGCCCTCGCCGACATCACCGACTGGGTGGAGTCCGACGAGGACATCGACTCGGGCGACTTCATCGAGGCGATCTTCGGCCCCTACTCGCAGTACGAGGACGCGACCTACGGGCTGCCGATCGACGGCGACACGCACGTGCTGTTCTACAACAAGGCGATCTTCGAACGGAACGGCGTCGAGGTCCCGACCACGTGGGACGAGTACGTCGAGGTGTCGCAGAAGATCACCGACGCCGAGAAGGCGAACGGCGTGTACGGCAACGCCCTGCTCGGCTCGAAGAGCGCGTTCAACATCGGCTCGACCTTCTTCAACCGCCTCGCCACCATGTCGCCCGACCCGATCGACCCGCAGATGCCGCAGCTCGACACCGAGTACGCGGTGGCCGCGGCACAGTCGATGCTCGATGCCTCCGGTTCGGCGCTGCCCAGCCCGCTGGAGATCGGGTTCGAGCAGGCGCTGCCGCAGTTCCTCTCCGGCTCCGTCGGCATGATCGAGTTCTGGACCGACCTGGGCGTGTTCGCGCAGGACCCGGAGCAGTCGAAGATCGTCGACGGCTGGGGCGTCGCGCCGCTGCCGGTCGGACCCGAGGGCAAGGTCTCCGGAGCGCTGAACGCCGGCTGGGCGATGGGCATCAGCCCGAACGCCAGCGACGAGGACCTCGCGAAGCAGTTCGTCGCGTTCGCCTCGTCGAAGGAGACGAACGAGAAGCTGATCACCACGACCGGTTCCGGTGTCGACCCCACGCGCACCTCCACCCTGGAGAGCCCGGAGTACATCGAGTTCGCGCCGGAGGTGTCGGCCGTCGCCGCCCAGGTGCTGCCCAACGCGCAGTCCTGGCCGACCTCGCCGCAGGCCCCCGAGATGATCCAGTCGCTCAGCGACAACCTCGCGCTCATGCTGCAGGGCAGCCTGACCGCGGAAGAGGCGATGCAGCAGACCTGGGACACCTGGCAGTCCCTGGCCGACTGATCGCCTCGTCGAACCCGAAAGGACAGCTCATGTCGCAACCCGTCACCTCCCGGCGCCGCGCCCGACGCGCGTCGTGGACGGGCCGCGCCCTGCTGGCGCCCGCCATCCTCGCGATCGTGATCATCGCGATCTACCCGCTCGCCTACATCGTCGCCGCGTCGTTCTCCGACTCGTCGCTGGGGCGTCCGTTCGCGGACTGGGTCGGGTTCGACAACTTCGCGGCACTGCTGGGGGACGGGGTCACCCTCCCGTCCCTCGGCAGGTCGCTGCTCTTCGCGATCCCGTCCGCCCTGATCGCCCTCGTCGCCGGTCTCGTGGTGGCCCTGTCACTCGACGCGGCCGTCAAGGGCGGACGGATCATCCGGGTGCTGCTCCTGCTGCCGCTGATGACGCCGCCGGTGATGGCGGGCGTGATCTGGAAGCTCATGCTCGCCCCCACCGGCGGGCTGCTCAACAACATCGGTCAGTCGTTCAGCCCGGGCGCCGAGCCGTTCCTGTTCCTCGGCTCGAGCCCGGCGGCGATGGTCTCGCTGATCGTGGTCGACGCGTGGCAGTGGACGCCCTTCTGCGTGCTGCTCGTGTTCGCCGCGCTGCAGACCCTGCCGACCGAGGTGTACGAGGCCTCGCAGGTCGACGGCGCCGGGGTGTGGCAGACGTTCTGGCGCATCACGTTCCCGCTCGTGCTGCCGAGCCTGGTCACCGTGCTGCTGCTCAAGCTCGTGGTGTCGTTCAAGGTGTTCGACCTGGTGTTCATCATGACCGGCGGCGGACCCGGCTTCGACACCACCGTCAGCAGCTTCGAGATCTACCGCACCGGGTTGCAGACCTTCGACGTGGGGGCTGCCGCCGCGCAGACCATCGCGTTCCTGGTGCTGGTCACCATCGTCATCCTGCCGCTCAACGCCGTCCGGCAGCGCCTGCACAGGGAGAGCTGACATGTCGCTCACACTCCGCACCTCCGACCACGCCTCCGACAGCGCGACCGTCACGCTGGTCGTGCCGGACGCGCGCCGCCGTCGTCGCCGCAGCCGCACCTCGAGCATCTCGCGCCCCGGTCGCCCGTCCGTGCTCGTCACCGTCGTGAAGTGGGTCGTGATCCTCGTCGCGATCGTGCTCGCCCTGCTGCCCGTGCTGTACATGGTGGGCATGTCGTTCAAGAGCCCGGACGACATCCTGTCCACCCGCATCTTGCCCTCGCGTCTCGCGTTCGAGAACTGGGTCGGCGCGTTCGAGAACTGGCCCATCCTCACCTACCTGCGCAACTCCCTCGGTGCCGCGCTCGTGGCGGTGCTGGTGTCGCTCGTCGTCTCGATCCCCGCCAACTACGCCATGGCGCGGCTCCGCGCGGGCGGGAAGCAGACCCTCGGGCTGATCGTCTCCGCCTACGTCGCCCCGCCGATCGTCGCCATCATCCCGCTGTTCGTGCTGGTGCGCACCGCCGGGCTGATGGACTCCGTGATCGGGCTCGGCATCGTGGAGGGCCTGCTGCTCACCCCGGTCGCCGTGTGGCTGCTGGACGGGTTCTTCCGCGCGATCCCGTTCGAGGTCGACGAGGCCGCGCAGATCGACGGCTGCGGACCGCTGCGCACCCTCTGGGCGGTCATCCTCCCGCTCACCGCGCCCGGCATCGTGGCCGTGTCGATCATCGTGTTCATCCTCGCGTACAACGACTTCCTCATCCCGCTGCTGCTCACGCAGAGCATCGACTCGCAGACCCTCCCGGTCGGCATCGCGCTCATGCAGGGCGGCCGCGAGGTGATGTTCGGGCAGATGGCCGCAGCCAGCCTCGCCGGCCTCATCCCGATCTACCTGCTCGCGCTGTTCCTGCAGAAGTGGCTCGTCGGCGGGCTCACCCAGGGGAGTGTGAAGTAGCCCGAGGACGCGGTGGTCCGTCCGTCAGGCGGCGCGGATCGCGGGTGCCTCCCAGGTCGCGAGTTCGGCGAGGCGTGGCCGATAGAGGCGGATGAGGAGGTTCCAGCCGTCGGGGAGGGGGATCTGGTTGGGGGTGTCGCTCGGGAAGTCGCCGAGATGGATGGTGGTCGACCCGTCCGCGTCGGTCTCGGCGAAGACGGAGTTGATGTTGGTCCTGCCGGTCGCGTCCGGCTCGAAGTAGCCGTCGGCGTTGTAGACGCTCACGGACCAGAACGCATCGGCGGGGACCGTGGTGAAGGTCATCGTGTAGCGACCCTGCGGAAGGTTCGGCGTGATGTTGAGGTAGGAGGCTTCGGCGTCGGGGAGTCCGCCCCAGGCGGACGCGGTGGCGATGAGGTGATGGATGGGATCCACCTCCGCTTTGCGGCCGAAGCTTCCGCCCAGGCCGCCGATCGCCCTCCCCAGAGTGAGCAGCGCCTCACGGACCTGTGTGTAGCTTGCGGGGTCGTAGTCGGGATGCGTGAAGGTGCGATCGCCGGCTGTCGTGATGGTGAGCGCGTCCTGCAGGTCGTGCACGGCGTCGAGGTCGGCGGTGTCGGCGGGATTGAACAGGATCCGTGCGGCGACGATGACGTAGTCCGTCTCGAACTCGCTCGTCGTCAGCGTGTAGGTGCCGGGGCGGTGGTAGACGTGGTTGATGTAGTGGTCCTGGTTGATCACCATTACGGAGATGTAGCGATCGCCGACCTCCGGCACGGTGAGGACGGCATCTCCGCCGCTGAGATCGACGACGGCAACCGAGTAGAGGGTGTCCCGGTTCTGCCGGATCACCGGCTGCTGGTCGAGCGGGGCGAGTTCCCGGTCGTGATGGAAGATCCCGATCCCGCCGACCAGAGGCAGTATCCGGTCGATCATCGTATCCGTCTCGACCCGGGTGAAATTGTCCACGTTCACTGCGACCGCCACGGCAGACTCACTCTCGCTCGAAGGGCATGTGTCGTCAGGGTAGCGGGGAGCCGCCCCCGTTCGACAGGGGGATCGACGCGGGCGGCTCGTGTCCTGTCGCCTCCCGTCCGCGGGCTCCGTCCGCACGGCGCTCCGACCCGTACGTCGGAGGCTCCCCCGGGTGCTCGGGCGCTCGGCATCGTGCTGACCGAGCTCGTTCCGTCGGGCACCACCATGCGGGCCATGCAGGTCGTCGGTGGCCCTCACGCCCCCGATATCCCGGTTCTCGATTCGAACAAAGATACGAAACTCGCACCCGTCGACGGTAGAATCGGGGCATGTCCACACTCTCCGGTTTGCACGAGGCGATGTCCCGCCTCGACGCCGCGTGGGGTGGCGCGGGCGATCCGACCGACCTGAACCGCGAGCAGTTGATCGCGGTGAACGACGCGATCGGCGTGCTGCGGAGACGTCTCGACGCGGTGCACGTGTCGGTGGGAGCGGGCATCGCGCGGGAGTCGCGGCCTGAGCTCGGTGCCCGCAGCCTGGCGAAGCAGCAGGGCTATCGGAACCCGGCGAGGCTGATCGCCAGGACGACCGGAGTCTCGACGGGAGAGGCGGCGCGACTGGTGGCGGTGGGCGAGGCCACGGCCCCGCGCGCCGACCTCCTGGGGCAGCGACTGCCGGCGAAGTACCCGTCCGTGCGGGAGGCGTTGGCCGCGGGTGCGCTCGGTGCGCCGGCGGCCGCGCTGATCGTCGCGATGCTCGACCGGTGCCGCGTGGCCGTGGGTGCTGCTCGGGTGGCGGAGGCCGAGCGGGTGCTGGTGGAGCAGGCGGCGGGGTTGTCGGTGGATGAGGTGCGGCGGTTGGTGGTGCGGGCGGAGGCGTGGGTCGATCCGGATGGGGTGGAGCCGCGGGCGGAGGAGCAGCGCTCGCGTCGGTCGTTGACGCTGTTCGAGCGTGACGGGATGGTGCATCTGAACGCGGTGCTGGATGCGGAGACGGCGGCGCCGGTGGTGGCGGCGATCCGGGGGTTCGTGTCGGCAGCGTTCGCGGCGCGTCACGAGGCGCCGGATGCGGGGGCGCCGGATGCGGACCGTCGTACGGTGCCGATGATCCAGGCGGATGCGTTGGCGGCGTTCGCGGGGCACGTGCTCGGGTGTGCGGCGCGGTTGCCGCTGGCCGGGGCGACGGTGGTGGTGCGGGTGGGCCTGGGGGATCTGGAGGCCGGGTCGGGGTCGGCGCAGGTGGACGGGATCGATCAGCCGGTGAGCGTCGGGGCGGTGCGGCGGATGGCGGCGGGCGGCGGGGTGATCCCGTGTGTGCTCGGCGGGGGCAGTGAGGTGTTGGACTGGGGGCGGGAGAAGCGGTTGTTCACCCGGGCGCAGCGGCTGGCGCTGGTGGAGCGGGACGGGGGGTGTGCGATGTGCGGGTTGCCGCCGGAGATGACGAAGGCGCATCACATCCGGTGGTGGTCGCGCGACCGCGGGCCGACGGATCTGTCCAACGGGGTGCTGCTGTGCGAGACGTGTCACCATCGCATCCACGACAACGGGTGGGACATCCACATCGACAGCGGAGAACGCGGCAGTGATGGCGGTGGTAGCGGCGGCGGGATGGCGAGGGTGTGGTTCGTGCCTCCGCAGTACATCGACCCCGCACGCGCACCTCGGCTCGGTGGGCGGGCCCGCTTCGACATCGCCGCCTGACGGGTGGACGGGTGGTGGGGGTGGGCTCGAGTCGCGTCGAGCCGGGGTCAGCGGCTGCGGCCGACTCCGGCGGCGCGCAGGCGATCAGCGATCAGGATGCCGAGGGCGGTGGCGGCGACACAGCTCGCGAGTGTGATCGCGAAGAAGAGCAGCTGCACCGGAAGGGTGAAACCGCCCAGGTCGAACGACGCCCACGCGAGCAGGGGATACACGACCCCCACCACCACGGCCCCGACGTAGTGCAGCCACGTGCCCCAGTAGCGCCACATCACGAACAGGAACGGCAGCTCGGTGAAGGCCGCCCACCACAGGTTCGTCGCCACACTGCCGAAGCCGTACCCGGAGAACGGCACGATCACGAGCCCGGCCAGCAACCCGACCAGCAGACCCACGAGCGGCGCGCGCAGCAGGCGCAGGGCGATCACCGACGGCAGCAGCCACAGGCCGGCGAGAGCGACGCTCACGAACGGCAGCCCCGGGAACAGGATCGTCGACACCCAGTTCGCGGGAGCGAGCAGCAGCCCGCCGGCCACGCCCAGCGCGGCGCACGTCAGCAGCAGCGCCGTCGGGAACCGGAAGCGCCGTCGTCTGCCGGAGACCCCGCCGTGCGGCGCGCTCATGCGAGGGGTACCGAGGTCCGCGGGTTCCGGCGCGTTCGTGTGATCGGGTCCGCCATCCGTAGCTTCCGGCGCGCTCGTGTGATCGGGTGCGCCGTCCGTAGTTTCCGGCGCTTTCGCGTGATCGGGTGGGCCGTCGGCCGTATCCTGAGCGCTCATGCGAGGGGTTCCGACGCGGCCTCGCGGGCCGCCTTCGACGCGGGCGACGCCGCGCCGACCTTCCAGTACCCGCAGAAGCTCACGGCGTTCTTGTCGACCCCGCGCTCGCCCACGAGGAGCCTGCGGGCACCGGAGGCCAGCGACTGCTCCCCGGCCGCATAGGCGTGGAAGGGCGCGCTCGGAAGCTCGCTCCGGCCCAGCGCCTCCAGGGCGAGAGCACCGGGCGCCGCGTCGTGGGGGCGCACGATCCAGACCACGTCGAGCCCCGGAGGGCGCGGGAAGTCCAGGGCGTCGTCCTCGGCCGGCACCTCGACGATCGCGGTACCGGTGGCGTGCGCCGGCAGCGAGGCGGCGATCCCGGCGATCGCGGGCAGTGCGGTCTCATCGCCGACGAGCACCACGCGATCGGTCCCCCGCTGCGGGTTGAACGTGAGGCCCTCGTCGATGATGAGCACGTGCTCGCCGGGCTCGCAGGTCTCCGCCCACCGCGACGCCGGGCCCGCCGTGCCGTCGGCCGCAGAACCGTGCAACACGAAGTCCACGTCGATCTCCGCCCCCGCCTCGGAGGTCGCCGTCCGGAAGGCGCGCACCGTGTAGTTGCGCATCACGGGCCGCTCGCCGTCGGGGATGCGCAGGAACTTGAGGTAGCCGAACATCTTGTTCGCCTTCGCCGGCACCCGGTCGAGGCCGGCCTCGCCGCCGATGGGCAGGAACAGCCGGAACCACTGGTCGTACCCCATCGGGCGGAACCGGTCGATCTCACCGGCGCCGAGCGTCACACGGATCCAGTGCGACGAGAGCCGTTCAGAGCGCAGCACGGTGAGGTGCAGGAGTTCGGTCGTCTCGGGCTTGACCATCTTGCTGAATGCCATGGAGTGCCTTTCAGGAGAGGGGGAGCTGCCAGGGGAAGAAGACGAGGAAGATCGCCGCCGAGGTGAGGAGCATCGCCACGGTGAACACGGTGTCGCGCACGCGGAACGGCACCAGGTGCCGCTCGGTCCGCGTCGGATGCGCGCCGAACGCCCGGGAATCCATCGCCAGGGCCACGCGCTCGGCATGCCGGATGGCCCCGGCGAGCAGCGGCACGATGTACCCCCAGCCTCGGGCGATGCGGGAGAGGGGACCGCGCCCGCCGTGATAGCCGCGCACCCGGTGCGCCGCGCGGATCACCGCCAGCTCGTGCCCGAACCGCGGCACGAAGCGGAAGGCCGCCAGAGCCGTGTACCCGATGCGGTACGGCACCCGCAGCTGCTGCACGCTCGCCCGCACCAGGTCGGAGCCGCTGGTGGTGAGGCCGCCCACCAGCGCCAGCGCGACGATCGCCCCCAACCGCAGGGCCGTGGCCGCACCGATCGTGAGCGCGCCGCTGTACAGCGTCCAGTCGCCCACCGAGAGCAGCGCCGGGGTGCCGTCGACCCGTGCGGCATCGACCCACAGCGAGAACCCGACGGTGACCGCGAGCATCCCCAACGGCAGGCCGAGCAGCAGCAGCGCGAGCAGCCGCCCGGTGACCCTGGCTCCGGACAGGATCAGCACGTACGCGAGCGCGAGGAACGCGGCGGGCGTCGCGAGATCGCGCACGAACACGAGCAGCACCATCGCGGGCGCGAACCCCGCGACCTTCGCGAGCGGGTTGAGCGCATACAAGAACTGGTGCGGCGCCGTCGCGGTGAGACGCGCGTACGGGTCGAACGCGGTGCCGGTGCTGCCGCTCACGACGACGCCTCCTGGTCCGGAGCGGGGGATCGGGGTGCGGGGGCGGATGCGGGGGCGAGTCCGGACGCGGCGGTGCGTGCGGGGGACTCCGTGGCGAGACCCGCGACGGCGAGCACGCGCTGCACGTCGGGGAGGCGCAGGCCCGCGTCGGTGAACACCGCGGGGTCGGCGAACAGCTCCGCGGTCGGCCCGGCGGCGTGCACCCGGCCGTCCGCGAGCACGACCGTGTGCGTGGTGTGCTCGGCGACCAGCGAGAGGTCGTGCGTGACCAGCACGATCGTGGTGCCCTCCGCGCGCAGGGTCCGCAGCAGCGCGAGCAGTTCAGTGGCGCGCGCGCGATCCTGGCCGAACGTGGGCTCGTCGAGGGCGAGCACCCGGGGCCGTGTGATCAGGGCGGTGCCGACCGACAGCCGCCGCTTCTCGCCGCCCGACAGCAGGAACGGGTGCACGTCGGCCTTGTGCGTCAGCCCGAATCGGTCGAGCATCTCGGCGACCCGCGCCGCGATCTCGTCGTCCGTCACGTGCCGCAGCCGCAGGCCGTGGGCGAGCTCGTCGAACACGGTCGCCGCGATGAACTGGTGCTCCGGGTTCTGGAACACGAAGCCGATGCGGGCGGCGAGATCCCGCGGGGAGGCGGTGCCCGGATCGATGCCGTCGACCGACACCTGCCCCTTCGGCGGCGGCACCACACCGGCGAGCGCCTGGATGAGCGTGGTCTTGCCCGCCCCGTTCGCCCCGACGATCGCGGTGAGGCTGCCCGCGGGCAGATCGAGGTCCACCCCGTGCAGGATCTCGGTGCGCCGTCGCTTCACCGTGAGCCCTCGCGTGCGGATGATCGACTCGCCGGGCCGGTTCGCGGCGGCGCCGGATTCGCGGGATTCGCGGGATGCGCCGGATGCACCGGATACGCCGGATACGCCGGATCCACCGGGCACGGCGTCGCGCACAGCGAGCGCCGTCGCGAGCTCGTCCGGGGTCAGCGGCAGCGGATCGAACCGGTGCCCCCGCTCCCGCAGGCGCAGCGCCGCGAGGGTGGCCCCCGGCAGCCACACGCCCATCGCGAGCAGCTCGTCCGCGTGCGCCCTGATCGTCTCCGCGGCCGGTCCGTCGAACGCGACCCGCCCCTCCCCGTCGAGCACGATCGTGCGGGTCACGAAGGCCATCGCGGCGTCGAGGTTGTGCTCCACGAGCAGGATCGCGCGATCGCCAGCGGCCACCACCTCCGCGAGCGCGGCGTACACGTCGTCGATGCCCTGCGGATCGAGGTTCGCGGTGGGCTCGTCCAGCACGATCAGCGGCGACCCCATCGCGAGGGCGCAGGCGATCGCGAGCCGCTGCCGCCCGCCGCCGGACAGGTGGTCGGGGTTGTCGTCGCGGCGGTCCCACAGGCCCACGCGCCGCAGCGACTCCGCGACGCGCTCCCGCACCACCTCGACGGGGAGCAGCAGGTTCTCCGGACCGAACGCCACCTCGTCGTACACGGTGCCCGTGACGATCTGCGCGTCCGGGTCCTGGAACACCATGGCCACGTGCGTGCTGAGCGTCGCGGTCGCGGTGTCCGCGGTGTCGAGCCCGCCCGCCTCGACCGTGCCGGTCATGGTCGCCGGGAGGGCGTGCGGGATGAGGCCGTTGAGCGCCAGGGTGAGCGTGGACTTCCCGGAGCCGGACGGACCGAGCAGCAGCACGACCTCGCCGGGCCGGATGTCGAACGACACATCGCGCGGGGAGGGGTGCGCGGCACCGGCGTGGGTGAGCGAGAGCTCGCGCACGCGGAGGAGGGGCGCGGATGGGCGCACGGCAGGTCCCGGGCTCGACGGAGGGTGTGCCTCTAACTTAGCTGAGCCTTACCTGTGTTATCCAGCGAGGCTCCGGGGCTAGCGGCGGGCGACCCCGGCCCGGCGCAGCGACGTGCCGACCGCGAGGCCGATCGCGGTCCAGGCGATCGGGCCGAGCACCGAGATCGCGAGGTAGAGGATCTGCGCCCACACCGGCATCACCGACAGGTGGGCGGCGAAGAACACCACGACCGCGACGATCACGCCGATGATCGCGGCCGAGACGAAGAAGCGCCAGGCGCCCCAGGAGCGGTACCGCGTGAGCGCGGCGACCCCCTCCTGGATGAGCCCGAACAGCAGCGCGGTGCCGATGAAACGCAGCGCCCACGCCGGATTGAACGCGCTCGCGATGAGCGCCGCGAACACGTGCGTGATGAGCGCGACGAGCGGCAGCCGCAGCACCTCCTGCGCGATGATGCCCGGCAGCACGTGCGACCCGAGCACGAGCCCGTAGAGGAACAGCAGCGGGCTCGCCAGCAGCACCGGCGTGACCCACCCGGCGATCCCGCCGAGGAGGCCCGTCGCGACACCGATCGCGGCGCAGACGAGCAGCACGCGGGTCGTGAGGACGGGGGGTCGGGCCACCCCTCCAGCCTACCGGCGACCTTCGCCCGACCCGGCCGTCGCGCACCCTGGCCGATCGGCACGACCGGGGATGACCATCGTTCAGTTCTCGATCCGGCGCCGAGGAGCGGGGTTATCGTGATCCGCGGTGCGGCAACGACGCCGCACCGTGATCATCGGGAGCGAGATATGGGTCGAACACCCCTCCGGATGGCAGCGGCCGCCACCCTGGCCACGCTGTTCATCGCATCGACGGCAACCGCCGGCCACGCAGCGACCGGGGAGGTGACACACCCCGTTCCGGTCGCGGGAACCCCCGGGCACTACATCGTGGTCATGAAGGCCGATCCCCTCGCCAGCTACGAGGGCGACGTCAAGGGACTCAAGGCGACGAAGCCGGCCGAGGGCGAACAGCTCGAGACGCAGTCGCAGGACGCGCAGCGCTACGTGAAGCACCTCGAGTCCGAGCAGTCCACCCTCATCAACGATGTCGGCGTGACGCCGGACACGACGTACCAGGTCGTGCTCAACGGGTTCAGCGCCGACCTCACGGGCGAGCAGGTGGATCAGCTCCGGGCCTCGAAGGACGTTCTCGGGGTGTTCCCCGACGAGATCCGTCACCCCGACGCGCTGACCTCCACCGACTACCTCGGCCTCGGCGACGACCGCAAGGGCCGCGGCGGGGTGTGGCAGCAGACCGGCGGCGTGAAGAAGGCCGGAGAGGGCGTCGTCGTGGGTGTGATCGACACCGGCATCGCCCCGGAGCACCCGTCGTTCGAGGGCAAGAAGCTCAAGCAGCAGAAGAAGCAGAACGCCCGGCACAAGGGCCAGCAGCCCTACACCGACGGCACCTACGTGTACTTCGACAAGTCCGACGGCGGGCAGTTCCGCGGCGCGATGGTCGAGGGCCAGGACTGGGACACGAGCGACTACTCGACCAAGCTCATCGGCGGGCAGTACTTCTTCGCGGGAGCCCAGGCCGCCGGCTTCGACTTCCGGTACGACTACCTCTCGCCGCGGGACGGCGACGGCCACGGCTCGCACACGGCGAGCACGGCGGCGGGTGAGTTCGGGGTGGAGGCCGCGATCGAGGGCGTCGACTTCGGGACGATCTCCGGCGTCGCGCCCGGCGCGAAGGTCGCCGCATACAAGGCCTGCTACGTCGGGCCCGACACGACAGTGACCACGGACGACATCTGCGCGCTGAGCGACCTCGTCGCCGCGATCGACCAGGCCGTCGCCGACGGCGTCGACGTGATCAACTACTCGATCGGCGGCGGTGCGGCGAGCACCGTGATGGCACCAGAGGACCTGGCGTTCCTCAACGCGGCGGCCGCCGGTGTGTTCGTCGCGACCAGTGCCGGCAACGACGGTCCCGACCCGGTCACGGCCGACCACGCGTCGCCGTGGTACACCACGGTCGCGGCCTCCACCATCCCCACGTGGGAGGGCACCGTGCAGTTCGACGGCTTCGCGCAGGCCGGCGCCTCGGTGAGCGTGCCGTTCGGTGAGAGCGTCTCCGGGCCCTCCATCGCGGCACAGGATGCCGCGGCACCCGGAGCGGTGGACGCGACGCTGTGCCTGCCCGGCACCCTCGACCCGGCGAAGGTCGCCGGACACATCGTGGTCTGCGACCGCGGCGGCAACGCGCGCGCCGAGAAGTCGCAGGTGGTGAAGGACGCGGGTGGCATCGGCATGGTCCTGGTGAACGTGCCCGGCGGTGCCGACTCGCTCGACAACGACTTCCACGCCGTGCCGACCGTGCACCTGAACGCCGTGCACCGCGACGCGGTCCTCGCGTATGTGCGGGGCGGAGTCGACCGTCCGATCACCCTCGTCGGCGAGAACACCACCGGCGTGACCACGCCGACCCCGCAGATCGCGGGCTTCTCCAGCCGCGGGCCGGTCCTGGCCGACGGCAACGACGTGCTCAAGCCCGACGTCGCCGCTCCCGGCGTCGCCATCCTCGCTGCCACGCACAACGCGCCGGGCGAGCAGCCGACGTTCGGCATCCTCTCCGGCACGTCGATGGCCTCCCCGCACATCGCGGGCCTCGGTGCGCTGTACCTGGGCGAGCATCCGCGGGCGACGCCGGCGGAGATCCGTTCGGCGATGATGACCACCGCCTCCGACACCGTGCTCCCCGACGGCTCGAAGAACACCGACCCGTTCGAGCAGGGCGCGGGGCAGGTCGACGCGCGGCGATACCTGAACCCGGGTCTGCTGTACCTCAACGGGTTCCGGGACTGGGCGGCCTTCCTCGACGGGAAGGGGCTGTCGGACTTCCCCGGCATCGAGCCCATCGACGGCAGCGACCTGAACCAGGCGTCGATCTCGATCGGGTCGCTGGCCAGCGCGCAGACCGTCACCCGCACGGTCACCTCGACGGAGAAGGGCGTGTTCACCGCGAAGGCCTCCGTGCCGGGAGTGAACGTCACCGTCACGCCGTCTCAGCTCACGTTCGACAAGCCGGGGCAGTCGAAGACCTTCACGGTCACGTTCGACAGCACCAGCGCCCCGGTCGAGCAGTGGGCCACCGGTTCGCTCACCTGGACGAGCGCGAAGAACACGGTGCGCTCGCCGATCGCGGTGTATCCGGTCACGGCGGATGCTCCGGGAGAGGTCACCGGCAGTGGCGTCGACGGGAGCACGACGGTCGACATCATCCCCGGCCTCGACGGCGATCTGGCACTGAACCTCTCGGGCCTCACCCCGTTCCAGCTCCTCACCGATCCGGACAACCCGGTCGAGGGGCACTCCGGGAACGAGAACTCGGGCGACGCGAATAAGGACGTGGCGTGGATCGTCGACGTGCCGGAGGGCGGCACGCTCTCGCGGTTCGACCTCGACTCCTCCGACGACGAGGGCAGTGATCTCGACCTCACCGTCTACCGGGTGGTCGCGCCGGACGACCTGCGCTACTACGAGCGCTGGCAGTCGGCGACGGGCTCGGCCGACGAGCAGGTCACGGTGCCCACGCCGACCGCCGGCACCTACCTCGTGGTGGCGAACGTGTATGCGACGACCGGACCGATGACGTGGGACATGACCTACGCCACGGTGCTCCCCGGTGACCAGGGCGCGTTCACGGCGACGCCGAACCCCATCGCCGCCGTGCGCGGGGAGAAGACGAGCTATGAGCTGAGCTGGACCGGCCTGACCGCCGGCACCCGCTACCTCGGTCTCGTCCAGTACGGCGACTCCGCCGTGCGCACGGTGGTGACCGTCACCACCCCGGCCGACGTCGCCCCGGCACCGGCTCCGACCCCGGAGCCGACGCCGACCCCGGAGCCGACCCCGGACCCCACTCCGACGCCGGATCCCACCCCGACGCCGGACCCGGAGCCGACGCCGACCCCGCCCCCGGCGACCGACGCTCCCGGGTGAGCGGGGGAGCGCCGGACACGGACGCGTGACACACGGCCGCACGACGGACACCCGTCGTGCGGCCGTGCCGTCGTTGCGGCCCATCGCCCGCCGGGGTACCGCGGGCGTCCGTTCATCGCGTGATCGACACCGCTCGTCGCACCGTCCGCCGATCGGCGCGCGACCGCGGGGCGGGCTTCCTAGCGTGGGAAGACGCAATGATGCGTCCACCGAGGAGAACCCCATGACCGCACCTTCGTCGCGCCGCCGCGACGGCGCCGGGCTCGTCGACGACGAACCCGTCATCGAGACCGACCCGACCCTCCCACCCGTCGCCCTCTCCGCCGAGCACGAGGCGAAGAGCCGCCGCTGGACCCTGCCGAAGATCCTGCTCTGGACGGCGATCGCCCTGCTCGGCGGCGTCGCCTGGGTGATGCTCGCCATCGTCCGCGGCGAGACCGTGAACGCGATCTGGTTCGTGTTCGCCGCCGTCTGCACCTACCTGATCGGCTACCGCTTCTACTCCAAGGTCATCGAGCGGTACATCACCCGCCCCGACGACCGCCGTGCGACCCCGGCCGAGGTCAAGCAGGACGGCAAGGACTACGTCCCCACCGACCGCCGCGTGCTGTACGGCCACCACTTCGCCGCGATCGCCGGCGCCGGTCCGCTCGTGGGCCCCGTGCTCGCGGCGCAGATGGGCTACCTCCCCGGCACCATCTGGATCATCGTGGGCGTCGTGCTCGCGGGCGCCGTGCAGGACTACACGGTGCTCTTCTTCTCCATGCGCCGTGGCGGTCGCACGATCGGCCAGATGGCGCGGCAGGAGCTCGGCAAGATCGGCGGCACCGCGGCGATCATCGCGTCGCTGCTCATCATGCTGATCATCGTCGCGATCCTCGCGCTCGTCGTCGTCAACGCCCTCGGGGAGAGCCCGTGGGGCGTCTTCTCCGTCGCGATGACCATCCCGATCGCGCTGTTCATGGGCGTGTACCTGCGCTACCTGCGCCCCGGCAAGGTGACCGAGGTGTCGATCATCGGCTTCGTGCTGCTCATGTTCGCGATCATCGGCGGCGGCTGGGTCGCCGGCACCGAGTGGGGGCAGGCGATCTTCCACCTCGACCGCACCACGATCGCGTGGGGCATCATCGTCTACGGCTTCATCGCCGCGGTGCTGCCGGTGTGGCTGCTGCTCGCGCCGCGCGACTACCTCTCCACGTTCATGAAGATCGGCGTGATCGTGATGCTCGCCGGCGCCATCGTGCTGGTGCGCCCCGAGATCTCGGTCCCCGCGATCAGCGTGTTCGGTGAGAACGGCATGGGCCCGGTGTTCGCAGGTCCGCTCTTCCCGTTCCTGTTCGTGACGATCGCGTGCGGAGCCCTGTCCGGCTTCCATGCGCTGATCGCCTCCGGCACCACGCCCAAGCTCGTGGAGAAGGAGCGGCAGACGCGCTTCATCGGCTACGGCGGCATGCTCATGGAGTCGTTCGTCGCGATCATGGCCCTCGTCGCCGCGATCTCCATCGACCAGGGCATCTACTTCGCCATGAACGCGCCATCCGCGGCGACCGGCGGCACGGTCGAGGGCGCTGTCGCGTTCGTGAACTCGCTCGGGCTGACGGGCGTGAACCTCACCCCCGACATGCTCACCGGCACGGCCGCCGCGGTCGGCGAGGAGTCGATCGTGTCCCGCACCGGTGGCGCGCCGACGCTCGCGCTGGGCCTCGCGCACATCATGCAGCAGGCCCTCGGCGGTCAGGCGCTCATGGCGTTCTGGTACCACTTCGCGATCATGTTCGAGGCGCTGTTCATCCTCACCGCGGTCGACGCCGGCACCCGCGTGGCCCGGTTCATGCTGCAGGACTCGATCGGCGCCTGGTTCCCGAAGTTCCGTGACGTGTCGTGGCGCCCCGGGGTGTGGATCTGCACCGCGATCATGGTCGCCGGCTGGGGAGCGATCCTCATCCTCGGCGTGACCGACCCGCTCGGCGGCATCAACACGTTCTTCCCGCTGTTCGGCATCGCCAATCAGCTGCTCGCCGCGATCGCGCTCGCCGTGGTGCTCGCGATCGTCGCCAAGCGCGGCCGCAGCTACTTCCGGTGGCTGTGGATCATCGCGCTGCCGCTCGCGTTCACCGCGGTCGTCACCATCACGGCCTCGCTCTACAAGATCTTCTCGCCGGTCCCGGCGATCGGATACTGGGCGAACCACTTCCGCTACCGGGAGGCGCTGAGCTCGGGAGACACCGCGCTCGGAGAGCCGCAGGTGCTGGAGGCGGTGATCCGCAACACCGCGGTGCAGGGCACGCTGTCGATCATCTTCGTGGTGCTCGCGATCGTCGTGATCGTCATGGCCGTGATCGCGACCGTGAAGGCCATCCGCCACGGCGGCGGAGAGAACACCGAGGACGCCCCCGTGGCCTCCCGGCGCTTCGCCCCCGCGGGCTTCCTCCCCGACGCGGAGGAGCGCGAGCTGGAGAAGCAGTGGGAGCCGATCCTCGCCGAGGAGCGCGCGGCCGCGCGGCACTGAGATGACCGACACCGTGCATCGGACGGATGCCGCGACCACCCCGCTGCGGGCGCTGTGGAGCGCCCTCGGCCGGGCCGGGCGCGGCATCCGCTGGTACATGACGACGCTGATGGGCGACACCGCGTACGCGACCTATGTCGCCCATCACCGCCGTCACCACCCCGACGAGGAACCATTGACCGAGAGGCAGTTCTGGCGGCAGCGCATGGACGACCAGGACCGCAACCCCGGTGCCCGCTGCTGCTGACGCCCTTCGTCTCGCGTCCCTAGGCTGAACGAATGAACGACGTCGTCCTCGCCGCGGTGCTGGGGGTGCTCGGCGGCATCGCGCTCACCGTGCTGCTGCTGCTCGCCCGCCGGTTCGCGCGGGGTGCCACCGACCTCGGCAGTGACGCCGAGCAGGGGGCCCTGCGGGCGCTGCACCAGGCGAGCCTCGCCGCCCCGCACCTGCGCGGCGGGCTCGCCGGGCCCGATGCGGTGAAGGCGGCGCGGCACCTGCGGGTGCTGCTGGGCAGCGCCGCGGTCGCGATCGTGGGCACCGACGGCGGCGAGGAGTCTGGCGTCGTGTCCTTCGACGGCGCCTCGGACGGCTTGGAGTCGGCCGCGCGCCGCATCGCCGAGCGGGTGCGGGCGAGCGGCCGGCGGCAGGTGTTCCCCGCCCCGGCGAAGACCGACGACCTGGAGGCGGTGGGCGCCCCGATCGTCGTGGACGGGCGAACGATCGGCGTGATCGTGGCCTTCGCGTCGCCCGTGCGCGCGGCGCTCGTGCGCGCCGCCGAGGAGGTCGCCGACTGGTGCGCCGCGCAGGTCGAGCTCGGCGGGCTCGACGCCTCCCGCGCGCAGCTGGCCGAGGCGGAGCTGCGGTCGCTGCGGGCGCAGATCTCCCCGCACTTCATCTACAACGCCCTCACCGCGATCGCCTCGTTCATCACGACCGACCCCGACCGCGCGCGCGACCTCGTGCTGGAGTTCGCCGACTTCACGCGCTACTCCTTCCGCCGCCAGGGGGAGTTCACGACCCTCGCGGAGGAGCTCGGCAGCATCCACTCGTACCTGGAGCTCGAGCGGGCCCGCTTCGGCGACCGGCTGCGGGTCACGCTGCAGATCGCGCCGGAGACCCTCGCCACGGTCATCCCGTTCCTGTCGGTGCAGCCCCTCGTGGAGAACGCGGTGCGGCACGGGCTCGAGCCGGGGGAGGGCGGCGGCGAGATCCGCCTCACCTCGCGCGACGACGGCACCCACACCGAGATCCTCGTGGAGGACGACGGCGTCGGCATGGACCCCGACGGGCTGCGGTCGCTGCTCACGGCGCGCGAGGACGGCTCCCACGTGGGGCTGCGCAACGTCGACACGCGCCTGCGACAGCTGTACGGCAGCAGCGGCGGACTGGTCGTGGAGACCAACACGGGCGCGGGTACCCTGGTGCGCATGCGAGTCCCGAAATCGCAGCCCCTGCACGACCCGGACGACGACTGAGGAGCCCGGATGATCGATGTCCTCGTCGCCGACGACGAGCAGCCCGCCCTCGACGAGCTGGTGCACCTGCTGCGCTCCGACCCGCGCATCGGCGAGATCCTCACCGCGACGAGCGGAGCCGACGCCCTGCGGCAGCTGTCGCAGCGCGCCGTGCGTCTCGCGTTCCTCGACATCCACATGCCCGGCCTGCTCGGCACCGACCTGGCCCGCGCCCTCCTCGGGCTCGCGGAGCCCCCGGCGGTGGTGTTCGTCACGGCCGACGAGGCCCGCGCGGTGGAGGCGTTCGAGCTGCGCGCGGTCGACTACCTCCTCAAGCCGGTGCGGCGGGAGCGGCTGCGCGGCGCGATCGACCGCGTGGATCAGGCCGCCGATCCGACGAAGGGCGACGACGAGGTGCTGTCGGTCACGGTCGGGTCGACCGTGCGGTTCGTGCGGCGCAGCGAGGTGCGGTGGGTGCGGGCGCAGGGCGACTACGCGCGACTGCACACCGACGACGACGACCCCGGCCAGCTCGTGCGGATCCCCATGGCGGAGCTCGAGGCGCGGTGGGCCGACGCGGGGTTCCTGCGCATCCACCGCTCGACGCTCGTGCGCACGGCCGCCGTGACCGAGGCGCGGCTGTCCGGGGGAGAGCCGACGGTGGTGGTCGGCCGCACGGCCCTCCCGGTGAGCAGACGGCTCGTGCCCGCGGTGCGGGAGGCGCTCGTGCGCGGTGAGGCGCCGGCATGACCGGGTCTCCCGAGCGTCGGGCTCCGGAGCCCGCGGCGCGCGGTGCGGGGGAGCCCGCGAAGCGCGTGCGGGTCACGGCCGACCTCCCGCCTCGCGGCCCTGCGGCTCTCACGCGCGGCATCGCGCTGCCCGGGGCACCGGTCGACGAGGCCGATGCGGTGTACGCCAGGGCGCTCCAGCGCAGTCAGCTGCGGCTCGCGCTCGGCACGGTCGCCGGGTTCGTGGTGGTCGTGGTCGCGATGACCCTGGCGATCGCGCTCGTGCCCGAGATCGACCGGGTCGTGCTGTGGGGCCTTCCGCTGTCGTGGCTGCTGCAGGCGTTCGCGTTCTACCCGGTCATCGTGGTGTTCGCGCTGCTGTATCTGCGCACGGCCGTCCGCAACGAGCGCCGCTACCGCGCCCTCCGGGACCGCGAATGAACGCGCTGCTCGACCTGCTCGGGGTCGCGCTGGTGGTGATCGCCACGCTGCTGATCGGCGTGTACGGTCTGCGGGTGTCGCGCACGACGAGCGACTTCTTCGTGGCGTCGCGCACCGTCCGGCCGGTGTGGAACGCCTCGGCCATCAGCGGCGAGTACCTGTCGGCCGGCACCTTCCTCGGGCTCTCCGGACTCGTGCTGCTCGACGGCGCGCGCGGCTTCTGGTTCCCGATCGGGTACGCGGCCGGGTACCTGCTGGTGCTGGTGTTCGTCGCGGCCCCGCTCCGGCGCAGCGGGGCCTACACGATCCCGGACTTCGTGGAGGCGCGGCTCGGGTCGGCCTCGGCGCGACGCGTCACGAGCCTCGCGGTGCTGGTGATCGGGTGGCTGTACATCGTGCCGCAGCTGCACGGCGCCGGCATCACGCTGGTCGTGGTCGCGGGGTTGCCGGAGTGGGTGGGCGCCGTGACGGTCGCGGTGCTCGTGGCGGCGTCGGTCGCGGCGGGCGGGATGCGCGCGATCACCTTCGTGCAGGCGTTCCAGTACTGGCTCAAGCTCACGGCGCTGCTGGTGCCGGTGGTGTGCATCGCCTTCGCGCTCGGCGGCGGACCGCACGCGTTCGACCCGGCGCTCGTGTTCCCCAGCGAGGCGGGCCCGTCCGGCTTCGACGCGTACGAGACCGCGTCGCTGCTGCTCGCGCTGCTGCTGGGCACGATGGGACTGCCGCACGTGCTGGTCCGTTTCTACACGAGCCCGACCGGGGCGTCGGCGCGGCGGACGACCGTGATCGTGATCGCGATGGTCAGCGCCTTCTACGCCGTGTCGAGCGCGATGGGGCTGCTCGCCCGCATCGCCGCTCCCGACCTCGCGGTGCCGGGGGTGGCCGACACGGTGGTGCTGCAACTGCCCTCGCGCGTGTTCCCCGGACCGGGCGGAGAGCTGCTCACGGCGCTCATCGTCTCGGGCGCGTTCGCGGCGTTCCTGGCGACCTCGGCCGGGCTCGTGGTGTCGCTCGCGGGAGTGATCAGCCAGGACGTGTTCTCCGGGTCCGTCCGCTCGTTCCGTCTCTCCGCGGTGCTGTGCGCGCTCGTGCCGCTCGGGGTCGCGCTGCTCACGGCGCCCGCGGGGCTCGTGTCGAGCGTGGGCGTGGTGTTCGTGGTGGCCGCATCGACGCTGTCGCCCGTGGTGCTGCTGGGCGTGTGGTGGCGCGGGCTCACGGCCCGCGGGGCGGTGGCGGGGATGGTGTGCGGCGGCGTCGCGACCGGGCTGGCGCTGCTCGTGCACGCCGTGATCGACGGGGTCGGGGTCGCGGCGCCGTACCTCGCGCAGCCCGCGGCGTGGACGATCCCGCTGGCCACGACCGTGACGGTCGCGGTGTCGCTGCTCGATCCGCGCGGCCCGTCGCCGCGCACGGACCGCTTCCTCGCCCGCGTGCACACCCCCGAACGCGGCTGACCGGAGGGCCGAGGACGTGCGGGATCACGCCGTGGTGGCCGGGGGTCCGCGCGAGCGCCTGAGTCCGAGCGCGCCCGTGCGGGTCAGTCCGTGCGGGTCAGAGGGTGCGGGTCAGAGGGTGCGGGTCAGAGGGTGCGGGTCAGACGGTGCGGGTGCGCGGCAGGAGCCGGACGGGCGGGAGCGGCGGCGCGGGGATGCGCACGTCGTGCCCCTCGACCGTCCCGAACCGCGGGGCCGCGGCCTCCCAGTCCTCGCGGGCGGCCGCGATCTCGTCGTGCGTGCGGCCGGCGAAGTTCCACCACATCACGATGTCCGACTCGAACGGCTCGCCGCCGAGCAGGAACAGCAGGGCGCCCTCGGTGCTGGTCACCTCGACCTCCGTGCGCGAATCGCCGAGGTACACCAGGGCGTTGCGCTGCATGGCGTGCTCGGACAGCGCGGCCTCGCCCTCGACCAGCAGCAGCGCGTGCTCCCACTCGGACCGCAGCGGCAGGCGCACGGTCGACCCGGCGGGCAGCACGACCTCGGCGCCCACGATCGGGGTGTGCACGGTCGCGGGGGAGCGCGTCGCGGCGAACTCGCCGAGCACGACGGTCGCCGTGGCGTCGGGCCCCTCGGTCGCGGGCAGCTGGACGGTCGGCAGGTCGGTGTGGCGTTCGAAGCCGCCATCGCCGTGCCGCGCCGACTCGGGCAGCACGACCCAGAACTGCAGCGCGTCGAGCGGGATCGGGTCGTCGCCGACGGAGTACTCGGAGTGGGAGATGCCGTTGCCGGCCGTCATCAGGTTCAGCTGCCCGCGGCGCAGGTCGGCGTCGCTGCCGAGCGAGTCGCGGTGACGGATCTCGCCGACGAGGGGCCAGGTCACCGTCTGCAGTCCGATGTGCGGATGGGGTTCGACGCGCATGCGGGTGTCGGCTGGTCCGAAGCGGTCGAGGAAGCACCAGGCGCCGATGGTCGGCAGGTTGCGGTGCGGGAGCACGCGCAGCACCGTCATGCCGCGCACACCCCCGAGCGGCACGTCGCGGGGCTCGAGGACGAGGCGGCGCTGCCCGATCATTCCGCCCGTCCGGTGGGATCGTCGTCGGAGCCGCCGGCGGACTCCCGCGGAGCCGACTCGTGCTGCGCCGACTTCTCCTGCGCCGACTCGTCCTGCACTGCGGCGTCCGGTGCCGCCGCGCCCTGGACCTCGGCGGGACGCTGCGGCCAGCGGATCTCGGCGCCGGGCACCTCGTGCGTCTGCAGGTACTTCGCGATGTAGGGGCACAGCGGCACGATCGCGTCGCCACGCCTCGCCGCGTCGGCCAGGGCCTTGGCGGCGAGCTTCCCGGCGAGCCCCTGGCCCTGGAACGCCGGGTCGATCTCGGTGTGGATGAAGCGGATGGCGCCCGGCCTCAGCTGGAACTCGGCGAACCCGGCGAGCACGTCGTCGGAGCGGATCTCGTAGCGGGAGGCCTCGTCGTTGCGGGTCACGGAGATGTCGGTCATCGGGTGCTCCTTCGGGGTCTGGGTCCAACCTAACCCCGGTCGCGGTGGTGGGGACGGCCGCTGCCCGTGTCGGCCGGGGTCGTTACGCTGGAGGCATGCCGCAGACTCCCCGTGACCCGTACGAGGATCTGCCCTACGCCGACGCGCCCTGGGGCGACGGATGGGAGCCGTCCGCGCCGCCGGAGCCGATGGACTGGGAGCCGCAGGGCGCGGGGTTCGAGCCGCCGCTCGACTGGGGCCCCGGTCCCACCACGCCGGTGACCGCGTCCCGTGCGCCGGCCGCGCCGGCCGTGCGCCGCGCGACGCCGAGCCGCTTCCCGACCGCCCGCGAGGCGCTGCACACGGTGTTCGGCTACGACGACTTCCGCGGCGATCAGGCCGCGATCGTCGAGCAGGTCATCGGCGGCGGCGACGCGGTCGTGCTCATGCCCACCGGTGGCGGCAAGAGCATCACCTACCAGGTTCCCGCGCTCGTGCGCGAGGGCACGGGCCTCGTGATCAGCCCGCTCATCGCCCTCATGCACGACCAGGTCGACGCGCTGCGCGCCAACGGCGTCAAGGCCGCGTACCTCAACTCCACGCAGTCGATCGACGAGCGCCGCGAGGTCGAGCGGGCCTACGTCGCGGGCGAGCTCGACCTGATCTACGTCGCCCCCGAGCGGCTGTCGAACGCGAACACCACGGCCCTGCTGCAGCGCGGCACCCTCAGCGTGATCGCGATCGACGAGGCGCACTGCGTGTCGCAGTGGGGCCACGACTTCCGCCCCGACTACCTCGCGCTGGGCGACCTGGGCGACCGATTCCCCGGCGTGCCGCGCATGGCGCTCACGGCCACCGCGACCCGGGCCACGCACAAGGAGCTCACCGAGCGGCTGCACCTCGACCGCGCGCAGCACTTCGTCGCGAGCTTCGACCGCCCGAACATCCAGTACCGCATCGTCCCGAAGGTCGACCCCCGCACGCAGCTCGTGCAGTTCATCCGTTCGCAGCCCGAGGGTGCGGCGGGCATCGTGTACGCGCTGAGCCGCAAGTCGGTCGAGCAGACCGCGACCGCGCTGGCGGGGAAGGGCATCGACGCGCTGCCGTACCACGCGGGGCTGCCGGCCGAGGTGCGGGCCGCGAACCAGTCGCGCTTCCTGCGGGAGGACGGCGTGGTGATGGTCGCGACCATCGCGTTCGGCATGGGCATCGACAAGCCCGACGTGCGCTTCGTGGCGCACATCGACCTGCCCAAGTCGGTGGAGGGCTACTACCAGGAGACGGGTCGCGCGGGTCGCGACGGCGAGCCGTCGGTGGCGTGGATGGCGTACGGCCTCGGCGACGTCGTGCAGCAGCGCCGGCTGATCGACCAGAGCCCCGGCGACCGCACGTTCAAGATGCGCATGGGGCAGCACCTCGACGCGATGCTCGCGCTGTGCGAGACGGTCGAGTGCCGACGGCAGAACCTGCTCGGGTACTTCGGCCAGGAGTCGCAGCCGTGCGGCAACTGCGACACGTGCCTCGACGACACCGAGACGTTCGACGGGCTGATCCCCGCGCAGAAGCTGCTGTCGACGATCGTGCGCCTCCAGCGCGAGCGCAATCAGGCGTTCGGCGCCGGGCACCTGATCGACATCCTGCGCGGCGCCTCGACCGAGCGCATCCGCCAGCAGGGGCACGACCGCCTCGCCACGTACGGCATCGGCGGCGATCTGTCCGACCAGGACTGGCGCAGCGTCGTGCGGCAGCTGCTCGCCCGCGGCATCCTCGTGGCGCAGGGCGACTACGGCACGCTCGCGCCGGGAGAGGCCGCGGCCGGGGTGCTGCGCGGCGAGACCCCGGTGCCGCTGCGCAAGGACACGATCGGCCGCGCGACCTCGACCCCGCGCGCCCGAAAGGCCAGCTCGGCGGACGCCCTCGATGCGGGCGACCGGGAGCTGTTCGAGGCGCTGCGGGCGTGGCGGGCCGAGACCGCACGCGAGCAGGGGGTGCCGGCGTACATCGTGTTCGGCGACGCCACGCTGCGCGCCCTGGCCGAGCACCGCCCGGCGTCCGCCGCTGACCTGGAGGGCATCACCGGCATCGGCGCGAAGAAGCGCGAGGCCTACGGCGACGGGGTGCTCGCGGTCATCGCCGCGAATTGAGGCCCGGCTGTCGCGAGCCGACAAGCCGGACGGGGCGCGACCCCCGAGGCTCTTGGAGGAAGAGGACAGCGGAGTTCTCCCCGGTTTGTGGCACACCTACCATGGAGGCACCGTCACTTCTCCGAGGAGGAACCCCCATGGTCGACGCTGCCGTCCGTCCTTCCACCGCCCCCGACGAGCCCCGTCGCGAGACGGAAGCTCCGCGCATCGATGTCGCCGCCGTCACCGACGCCCTGATGGGCACCTGGGCCGACGTGCGCCGCGAGGCCCGCGAGATGATCAAGGACCCGGCGTTCTGGCGTCAGGACGAGCTGGGCAAGGACGAGCACCGCGAGCGCGTGCTCAGCCAGCTGCACCTGCTGGTGGAGAACAAGGCCGTGCACCGCGCGTTCCCGAAGCGCTTCGGCGGCGAGGAGAACAACGGCGGCAACATCGCCGGCTTCGAGGAGCTCGTCGCCGCCGACCCCAGCCTGCAGATCAAGTCGGGCGTGCAGTGGGGTCTGTTCGGCTCGGCCATCCTGCAGCTCGGCACGGCGGAGCACCACGAGAAGTGGCTGCCCGGCGTGATGGATCTGTCGATCCCCGGCGCGTTCGCGATGACCGAGATCGGCCACGGCTCCGACGTCGCGGCGGTCGGCACCACCGCGACCTACGACCCGGAGACGGAGGAGTTCGTCATCCACACGCCGTTCCGCGGCGCGACCAAGGAGTACCTCGGCAACGCGGCCCTGCACGGCATCGCGGCGACCGTGTTCGCGCAGCTCATCACGAACGGCGTGAACCACGGCGTGCACTGCTTCTACGTGCCGCTGCGCGGGGACGACGGAAAAGACCTGCCGGGCATCGGCCGCGAGGACGACGGTCTCAAGGGCGGGCTGAACGGCATCGACAACGGACGGCTCTCGTTCGACCGGGTGCGCATCCCGCGCACGAACCTGCTGAACCGGTACGGCGACGTGGCCGCGGACGGCACGTACACCAGCGCCATCGACAGCCCCGGCCGCCGCTTCTTCACGATGCTCGGCACCCTGGTGCAGGGGCGCGTGTCGCTCGACGGCGCCGCGTCCTGGGCGTCGGCGCTCGGCCTGTACATCGCGGTCACCTACGCCACCCAGCGCCGCCAGTTCGACGGGGCGGACGGCCAGGAGGTCGTGCTGCTCGACTACGGCAAGCACCAGCGCCGCCTGCTCCCGCGGCTCGCGACCACGTACGCGCAGATCTTCGCGCACGACGAGTTCCTGCAGAAGTTCGACGGCGTGTTCTCCGGGCGCACCGACACCCCGGGCGACCGGGAAGACCTGGAGACGCTCGCCGCGGCCCTCAAGCCGCTGTCGACCTGGCACGCGCTCGACACGCTCCAGGAGGCGCGCGAGGCGTGCGGCGGGGCGGGCTTCATGTTCGAGAACCGGCTCGTCGGCCTGCGGCAGGACCTCGACATCTACGTCACCTTCGAGGGCGACAACAACGTGCTCCTGCAGCTCGTCGGCAAGCGGCTACTGACCGACTACGCCAAGCAGTTCCAGGGCAAGGACGCGGCGTACCTCGCCCGGTACGCCGTGGGCATGACCGCGGGGAAGGTGTTCCACGGTGCGGGCCTGCGCCAGCTCGGCCAGGCCGTGAGCGACTTCGGACAGGTCGCCCGTTCGGTGGAGCGCGGGCTGCGCGAGGAGCAGCAGCACGACCTGCTCGCCGGTCGCGTGCAGCAGATGGTCGCGGACATCGCCGGGCGGCTGCGCGCCGCCGGGAAGGACAAGACGCTCGGCGCCGAGCTGTTCAACCAGAACCAGACCGAGCTGATCGAGGCCGCCAGGGCGCACGGCGAGCTGCTGCAGTGGGAGGCGTTCACCGACGCTGTCCACGCGATCGACGACCCGGAGACGCGGAAGGTGCTCACGTGGCTGCGCGACCTCTTCGGTCTGCAGCTGATCGAGAAGCACCTGGCGTGGCACCTCATCCACGGACGCCTGTCGACGCAGCGCGCCGCCGCCGTGTCCAGCTACATCGACCGGCTGTGCGCCCGGCTGCGGCCGCACGCGCTCGACCTCGTCGACGCGTTCGGGTACGAGCCCGAGCACGTGCGCGCGCCGATCGCGAGCGGGGCCGAGAAGCAGCGTCAGGACGAGGCCCGTGCCTACTACGCCGATCTCGCGGCGTCTGGTCGGGCGCCGATCCAGGAGAAGGCGCTGAAGAAGCAGAAGCGCTGACGCGGTTCGCCGTTCACCACCCCTCGATCCCGCCCGGATCCGCCGCGATCCGGGCGGGATCGTCGCGTCCGGCGCCGTGTTCTGAGGAGGTGGGAACGGGCGTAGTCTCGGCAGGTACCGACCAGAGGAGCACCATGTCGTCCGTCATCGCCTACGCCGCCCCCGCCGAGGCCGCCCCGCTCGAGAAGACCGTGATCGAGCGGCGGGAGCTGGGGCCGCACGACATCCTCATCGACATCGCGTTCGCGGGCATCTGCCACTCCGACATCCACACCGTGCGCGGCGACTGGGGCCCGCAGCAGTACCCGCTCGCGCCCGGGCACGAGATCACCGGCACGGTCGCGGCGGTGGGCTCCGAGGTCACGCGTCACGCCGTGGGCGACCGCGTGGGCGTGGGGTGCCTGGTGAACTCCTGCGGCGAGTGCCGGCAGTGCCGCCGCGGCGAGGAGCAGTACTGCGAGAACGGCGCCATCGGCACCTACGGCGCGGTGGACCGCGACGGCACGATCACCCAGGGCGGCTACGCGCAGCAGGTCGTGGTGACCGAGGGCTTCGTGCTGCGCATCCCCGACGCGCTGCCGCTCGACGCCGCGGCGCCGCTGCTGTGCGCGGGCATCACCACCTATTCGCCGCTGCGGCACTGGAAGGTCGGCCCCGGCACGCGCGTGGCAGTGGTGGGCATGGGCGGACTCGGGCACATGGGGGTGCAGATCGCGCACGCGCTGGGTGCCGAGGTGACCGTGCTGTCGCAGACCCTGTCGAAGCAGGACGACGGCCTGCGGCTCGGCGCCGACCGCTACTTCGCCACGAGCGACCGCGAGACGTTCCGCGAGCTGCGCGGGTCGTTCGACGTGATCCTCAACACCGTGAGCGCCGCGATCGACCTGCGCTCCTACCTGGGGCTGCTCGACGTGGACGGCACGCTGGTGTGCGTGGGTGCGCCGCCGGAGGCCCTGTCGGTGAACGCGGGCTCGCTCATCGCGGGGCGTCGCTCGATCGCCGGGTCGAACATCGGCGGCATCAGGGAGACGCAGGAGATGCTCGACTTCTGCGCCGAGCACGGCATCACCGCGCAGATCGAGGTCATCCCCGCGTCGGCGATCAACGAGGCGTACGAGCGCGTGCTCGCCTCCGACGTCCGCTACCGCTTCGTGATCGACGCCGCCACCTTCGCCGCCTGACCGCCTCCCGATCCCGCGCGACAGCTCCGTGCGGGATCGGGAACCGCGCCGCGGAGGGGTCGGGGAGGCCCGCTTCCGATCCCGCATCCGGCGCGGGTGCGTGTCGGCGGTCGCCGGTAGCGTCGAGTCATGACCTCCCTCCTGATCGGCCCCGACCTCCGCGCGCGCTGCGCGTGGGTGGGCGACGACCCCGAGTACCGCCGCTACCACGACGAGGAGTGGGGCACCGCGCTGCACGGCGACCGGGCGCTGTTCGAGAAGATGGCGCTGGAGGGGTTCCAGGCCGGGCTCTCCTGGATCACGATCCTGCGCAAGCGTCCGCGGTTCCGCGAGGTGTTCGCGGGGTTCGAGCCGGAGGCGGTCGCCGCGTTCGACGAGTCCGATGTCGAGCGGCTGATGGGCGACGCCGGCATCATCCGCAACCGCGCCAAGATCGAGGCCACGATCGGCAATGCGCGCCTCGTCCGTGCGATGGCGGAGGGGGAGCTCGATGCGCTCATGTGGTCGTTCGCCCCGCCGGCGACCGGCGCCCGGCCGAGCTCGTTCGCCGAGGTCCCGGCGGTGACGCCGGAGTCGACCGCGCTGAGCAAGGAGCTGCGGCGCCGGGGCTTCCGGTTCGTCGGACCGACCACGATGTACGCCCTGATGCAGTCCGCCGGGATGGTCGACGACCACATCGCGGGGTGCTGGCGGGCCTAGCGCCGCCGAGTGGGGAGATCTCCCCATCGAGCGATATTCTGCGACGTGGTTAGGATGTAGCAGTGTTCCGTGGGCCGTCGTGCCGCGGTGGAGTCAGTGTGAGACGACCCTGGGGGGGAACCGGGTATGAAGGCGTTGTCGTGGATGCGCGCGCGACCCAAGACGCTGGCGTCCGCCGCCGGGGTCACGGTGGGTGTGATCGCCCTCACCACGATGGCCTTCACGTATGAGGGCTTCCCCACCACCAAGGTCGACCTGAACGACGGCGGCGTCTGGATCACCAAGACCTCGAGCCTGCTCGTCGGGCACTTCAACCACGAGTCCACGATCCTCGACGGCGGGCTGCGCACCACCAGCGAGGACTACGACATCCTGCAGGACGCGGCGAACGTGCTGGTCGTCGACGAGAGCGCGTCCACCGTGACCGCGGTCGACCCGGCGCGCGTCTCGCTCGGCGACTCCGCCCTCATCCCCTCCACCGCGAAGGTCGCGCTCGGCGCGAACACCGCGGCGATCCTCGACCAGGACTCGGGCGACCTGTGGGTCGTGCCGGTCCGGGGCATCAACGCGTTCGAGATCGAGGCCGCGGAGCCCGTGGTCGAGCTCGGCGACGACTCCGACGTGACGGTCGCCCAGGACGGCACCGTGTTCGGGCTGTCGGGCGAGCGCGGCGAGGTCGTCACGGTCCCGGTCGACCCCGAGGGCGCGCCGCTCGACCCGTCCGCCGCGTCGGTGGGCGAGCTCGACCTGTCCGAGCGTCCGTCGATCACGGCGGTCGGCCGCACCCCGGTCGTGCTCGATGCGGCCGCCGGCGTCGTGACGAGCCCGGGCGGCTTCCGCACCGAGGTTCCGGGCGCCGCCGACGCCGTGCTGCAGCACGCCTCCGCCGAGACCGACGCGGTCGCCCTCGCCACGCCCTCCGCGCTGGTGCGCGTGCCGTTCGACGGCGGAGAGCCCGAGGAGACCTCGGCGGGAGCCGACGGCACGGCCGCGGCCCCCGTGTGGCTCCGCGGCTGCACGTATGGCGCGTGGGCGGGCTCGGCCACGTTCATCCGCGAGTGCCCGGGCGATGGCAACGACGTCAACGCCCCCATCGACGGCGCGGAGGACTCGTCGAGCCTCACGTTCCGCGTCAACCGCGACGTGATCATCCTCAACGACGCGGTCGGCGGCGCCGCCTGGCTCGCGAACGAGAGCCTGCAGCGCGTCGACAACTGGAACGACCTGACCCCGCCCGAGGGCGAGACCGAGAACCAGGACGACTCCACGGAGGAGACGGTCGAGACCACGCTGCCCGAGCGCAGCGAGGAGAACACCCCGCCCATCGCGGAGGACGACTCCTACGGCGTGCGACCCGGCGCGACCACGCTGCTGCCGGTGCTCGACAACGACAACGACCCCGACGGCGACGTGCTGGTCGCCGCGCTGGCCGAGGCGCAGCCGGGCATCGGCACGGTGCAGCCCATCAACAACGGCGGGGCGCTGCAGATCGCGGTCGACGAGAAGGCGTCGGGCACGGCCAGCTTCACGTACGAGGTCGACGACGGCCGCAAGGGCAAGGACACCGCGGTCGTCACCCTGACCGTGCGCGACTGGAGCGAGAACGCCGCGCCGGAGCCCAAGCGGAAGACCTCGCTGGCGGTGGAGACCGGCGGCACGATCTCGTACAACATCCTCCCCGACTGGATCGACCCCGACGGCGACGACATCTACCTCAAGGAGGTCATCCCCGCGCCGGGCGACGAGGTCGACTTCAGCCGCGACGGGCAGATGACGTACAAGGCGACCGCGAGCCTGCAGGGCCGCAAGGACGTGATGGTGACGGTCGCCGATGCGACCGGCGAGTCCACGTCCGCCACGATCGCGCTCGACGTGCGCCCGCAGGGCTCGACCAACCCGAAGACCAACGCCGACCACGTGGTGACCCGCGCGGGGGAGCAGATCACGGTCGCCCCGCTCACGAACGACACCAGCACGAGCCGGGAGCAGCTGCGCCTGAGCCGCGTGCTCGACACCGCGGGCGCCACGATCCAGCCCGACTTCCCCAACAAGACCTTCACGTTCCTGGCCCAGAACCCGGGCGTCTACTACGTGCAGTACCAGGTGACGACGGGGCCGAAGAACGGCGAGGGGCTCGTGCGCGTCGACGTGATGCCCGAGTCTGAGACCGACCTGCCGCCGGTCGCCGTGCGCGACGTGGCACTGCTGCCCACCGGCGGCGACGTGCTGCTGGGCGTGCTCAACAACGACACCGACCCCGCGGGCGGCATCCTCGTGGTGCAGTCCGTGTCGATGGACCCCAGCACGGGCATCTCGGTGTCGGTGCTGAACCACGAGACCCTGCGCATCACCGACCAGGGCGCGCTCGACGAGCCGGTGCGCATCGGCTACCGCATCTCGAACGGCTCGAAGTCGGCCGACGGCGAGGTCGTGGTCATCCCGATCCCCGCACCCGACGAGATCCTGCCCCCGATCGCCAACCCCGACACGGCGACCGTGCGCGCGGGCGACGTCGTGACGATCCCCGTGCTCGACAACGACTCCCACCCGAGCGACGACGTGATGCACGTCGAGCCGGAGCTGGTCGAGACGGTCGACCCGGAGGACGGCGAGGCCTTCGTGTCGCAGGACGAGGTGCGCTTCAAGGCGGGCACCGAGCCGAAGACCGTCTACCTCACGTACGAGGTGGCCGACTCGCGTCAGCAGAAGGCCGCCGGCTACGTCACGATCCAGATCCTCCCGGTGGATGTGGAGAAGAACGCCGCCCCGCGTCCGCAGGACCTCACGGCCCGTGCGCTCGCCGGCAGCGAGGTGAACATCGCGGTGCCGCTCGACGGCATCGACGCCGACGGCGACTCGGTCGAGCTGCTGGGCATCGATTCGAGCCCGCGCAAGGGCCGCATCACGACCGTCGGACCCAACTACTTCACCTACGAGGCCGGCTCCGAGTCGTCGGGGGTGGACACGTTCACCTACCGGGTGCGCGACCGCCTGGGCAAGGAGGGCGTCGCGACGATCCGCGTGGGCGTCGCTCCGGCCGAGCAGATCAACCAGCCCCCGTACGCCGTGAAGGACGCCGTGGTCGTGCGGCCCGGCCGCGAGATCGCCGTCCCGGTGCTCGCCAACGACTCCGACCCCGAGGGCGACAAGGTCTCGCTCGTGAAGGACGGGCTCGAGGTGCCGGAGGGCCTGGAGGGCCGCGTCTCGGGCGACCGCGTGATCGTGAAGGTGCCCGACCGCGAGATGGAGACGTCGCTGCAGTACACGGTGAGCGACGCCCGGGGCGCCACGGCCACCGCGACCCTGCAGATCACGGTCGACGAGGACGTGCCGCTGCAGGCGCCCGTCGCCCGCGACGACCGGCTCCAGCCGTCCGACCTGAAGGACGGCGGGCTCTCGGCCGACCTCGAGATCCTCAAGAACGACGAAGACCCGGACGGCACCAAGGACCGGCTCGACGTGGAGGTGGGCGCGGGCGGCACGCTGCTGGAGAACGGCAAGGTGCGCGTCACCGTCACCGACGAGCTGCAGCTGATCCGCTACACCCTCACCGACCCGGACGGCCTCCAGGCGTCCGCGTTCATCTTCGTGCCGTCACGCGACGGCCTGCGCCCGACCCTCACCTCCACCAAGCCGGTCGAGGTCGTCAGCGGCGAGACCAAGGACCTGCCCCTGTCGGAGTACGTCACGGTCGCGGGCGGCGGTGACGTGCGCATCACCGAGAAGGCGAAGATCAGCGCCAACAACGCGGACGGCTCGGATCTGCTCAAGGACGCGAGCACCCTGGTCTACACCTCGGCGCCCGGCTACTTCGGCCCCGACGCGCTCACGTTCGAGGTGACCGACGGCGACGGACCGGACGACCCCGAGGGGCGCAAGGCCACGCTGAGCATCCCGATCAACGTGCTGCCGCCGGAGAACCAGCAGCCCACGTTCATCGGCGGTCAGGTCAACGTCGCCCCGGGTGAGGACGCGACCCCGCTCGACCTCGCCGCCCTCACCGACGACCCCGACCCGGAGGACGAGGGCAAGCACGAGTACTCCCTCGTCGGCGGAGACGGCAAGGGCATCTCGGCGCGCATCGACGGCGACCGGCTGCTGGTCGAGGCGTCGTCGAACGCCAAGAAGGGCACCAGCGCCTCGCTCACGATCCGCGTATCCGACGGCGAGACCGAGCCGATCGAAGGCACCGTGACCGCGACCGTCACGGCCTCCACACGGGCGATGCCCGCCGCCAACACCGACACGATCTCCGAGGCCGACGCCGGGAAGACCATCACGGTGCCGGCGCTCGCGAACGACTTCAACCCGTTCCCGGAGACCCCGCTGAAGATCGTCGGCGCGGTGACCGAGTCCGGCCGCGGCGAGGCCTCGTTCACCGAGGACGAGGTGCGCGTGACCCCGGCCGAGGGCTTCGTCGGCACGCTGGTGGTGCGCTACCGCGTGCAGGACGCGACGGAAGACGTGGACCGCGAGGTGAACGGACAGATCGTGGTCACGGTGCAGGACGTGCCGGCGGCCCCGGGCACCCCGGTCGTGACGAGCGTGCAGGACCGCACCGTGGTGGTGTCGTACTCGGCCCCGTCGAACAACGGCGCCGAGATCACGAAGTACACCGTGAAGTCGGTCGGCGGCGGCGCGTACTCGAAGGAGTGCGCCTCCACCACCTGCACGCTGGACGGCCTGACCAACAACGTCGAGTACACGTTCCAGGTGACCGCGACGAACCGCGTCGGCGAGTCCGAGCCGTCGGGCGTCTCCGAGGTCGCGCGTCCCGACGCCCGGCCGGACACCCCGAACCCGCCGACCCTCGACTTCGGCGACAAGTCGCTCAAGGTCGCGTGGACGACGCCGACGACCCCCGGCTCTCCCGTCGAGCGGTACACGCTCGAGATCTCCCCCGCGCCGCCCTCCGGCATCACGCAGAAGGAGGCCACGGGCAACTCGCTCACGTGGGAGGGGCTGGAGAACGGCTCGAACTACCAGGTGCGCGTGCAGGCGCACAACCGCGCCCCCGACCCGTCGAGCTGGAGCGGCTGGTCGGCCTCCGAGATCCCCGCGGGACCCCCGCTCGCGGCCGGCGCTCCCTCCACGAAGGAGCTCGAGCCGGTGTCGGGCCAGGCGCAAATGCTCGTGAGCTGGAACCCGCCGGACAAGAACGGCGACGCGATCCGCGGGTACGAGCTCCAGGTGATCTCCGGCGGCCAGACGGTCCGCACCCTCACGCCGGGCGCGCAGGCGAACAGCCAGGCCGTGACCGTGCCGACGTCGGAGTCCGCGTACACGTACCGCATCCGCGCCTACAACAAGGCCGGCTGGGGCGAGTGGAGTGCGCCGTCGGCCCCGCGCCGCGGTGTGATCGCGCCCGGAGCGCCGACCAGCCTGACGGTCACGGCCGAGCTCGACAGGGCGCTCGACATCTCCTACCGCCAGGGCTCGCGCAACGGCGCCAAGGAGAGCGAGGTCACGTACCAGTACCGGCTCAACGGCGGCAACTGGAACACCCTCTCCGGCACCCGCATCGGCGGTCTCACGAACGGCCAGAACTACCGCATCGAGGTGCGGGCGGTCGCGACCGTCGACGGCGTCACGTACGCCGGGGCCGTGTCGAACTCCGCGACAGGGAACCCGTACGGTGCACCGCGCCAACCCGCCGTGGACGCCATCGGTGGCGCGACCCAGGTGGAGCTGCGGTGGAACGCCAGCGGCTCCCCGAACGGCCGCGACATCAAGGTCGTGCAGATCAGCATCGACGGCGGCGGCTGGGAGAACGTCGGCATCTCCGGTTCGCGCACGGTCGGCAACGGCTACAACCAGGGCCACAGCATCCGCGTGCGTGCGCAGGACGCCGCGGGGCAGTGGACGCCCGAGAACTCGGCATCGGCGAGCTCCGGCCCGCCGCCCGCGCCGCGCGCCTGGGTCAGCCGAGGCACCGCCGGCTACTGGCCGGGGCAGTGCACCGACGGCACGTGCGCCAAGTTCGTCGTCAACACCCAGAACTTCCCCGCCGGCACCTACCAGGTGTGGTGCAACAGCAACGCGCCCACCGCGGGACCGCGGTTCGCCGGCGGCAGCAGCTGGTACATCCCCGCCAACGGCGCGGTCGAGCTCGGCTGCTTCCACGGTGCGGGCGGCCGCGGCTACGAGGTGTGGGTCACGATCGGCGGCACCGACTACGAACGACGCCCCTGGTAGCGGGCACCCCTTCCCCCGAGAGAGCACAGGACAACCCATGACAATGACCCCCGAGCAGGCCGCCTGGTTCCACGGCACCTTCACGCGCCTGGTGGAGAACGTCGACAAGGCGGTGCAGGGCAAGCGCGAGATCGTCGGGCTCGTGCTCGCCTCGATGCTGGCCGAGGGCCACGTGCTGCTGGAGGATGCCCCCGGCACCGGCAAGACGAGCCTCGCGAAGGCGCTCGCCGCGACCGTGCAGGGCACCAGCGCGCGCATCCAGTTCACGCCCGACCTGCTGCCCTCCGACGTGACGGGTGTGACGATCTACGACCAGCAGTCGCACCGCTTCGAGTTCCACAAGGGCCCGATCTTCGCGTCGATCGTGCTCGCCGACGAGATCAACCGCGCCTCGCCGAAGACGCAGTCCGCGCTGCTGGAGGTCATGGAGGAGTCGCGGGTCACGGTCGACGGCGTGACGCACGAGACGGGCCGCCCGTTCCTCGTGATCGCCACGCAGAACCCGGTCGAGCAGGCGGGAACGTACAAGCTGCCGGAGGCGCAGCTCGACCGCTTCCTGATCAAGACCTCGATCGGATACCCCGACCTCGCGGTGACCGAGAGCATCCTCGCCGGGGCGTCGGACCGCAACCCGTCGGCCGGGCTGTCGGCCATCATCACCACGAGCGCCGTGGCCGACATGGCCGACCTGGCCGCGACCGTGCACGTCGAGCCCGCGGTGCTGCGCTACGTGGCCGAGCTCGCCGAGGCCACCCGTGCCGACGGCGCGATCCGGCTCGGCGTCTCGGTGCGCGGTGCGATCGCGATGGTGCGCATCGCCAAGGTGTGGGCGGCGGCGCAGGGCCGGCACTACGTGCTGCCCGACGACATCAAGGCGCTCGCCCGCCCCGTGTGGCAGCACCGTCTGCTGCTCGACGCCGAGGCCGAGTTCGCCGGCACCAGCAGCGACACCGTGATCGCCCGCGTGCTCGACGGCGTCGCAGCCCCCCAGGCCCGAGCGGCGGCCTGATGACGGCGGAGGCTCTGCAGGCGCCGCCCGCGCCGACCGACCGCGACGCCGGCTGGCGGGACATCGCGGCGGTCCTCGGCGCGCGCGCCCTGTCGCGCCTCCGCCTCATGGCCGCGGCCGTGCGCCCTCTGGCGTGGGTGCTGATGGGCCTCGCCGTCGGGTTCTGGATCCTCGGGCAGGTCGCGGGGTGGGCGGAGTTCACGATCGCCGCGATCGTGATCGCGATGGCCGTCGCCGTGTGCGCGCTGTTCCTGATCGGTCGCACGGCCTACGACGTCTCGCTCGACCTCGCCCGCACCCGCGTCGTGGTGGGGGAGCGGGCCGTGGGCGCCCTCACGCTCGCGAACCGGGGCTCGCGCGCCATCCTCCCGTCGCGCGTGGTGCTGCCCGTCGGCTCCGGCCGCGGCGAGTTCGGCATCCAGCGCCTCGCGCCGGGCGAGGAGGCGGAGGAGCTGTTCGCGATCCCCACGCACAAGCGCGGCGTGGTGAAGGTCGGGCCGGTGAGCGTGGTGCGCGGCGACCCGCTCGGCCTGTTCGAGCGTGCGCACCGCCGCGACGAGCCGGTCGACCTGTTCGTGCACCCCCGCACGGTGCTGTTCGACGGGCAGTCGCTCGGCTACCTGCGCGACCTGGAGGGCCTGCCCGCCGCCGACCTGTCGCGCGACGACGTGTCGTTCCACGCGCTGCTGGAGTATCAGCCGGGCGACGACCTGCGCCACGTGCACTGGCGCTCCACGGCCCGCACCGGCACCATGATGGTGCGCCAGTACGAGGAGACGCGCCGCTCGCACTTCGTGATCGGGCTGTCGCGCTCGACGGCGGAGTACGCGACCGACGACGACTTCGAGCTGGCGATCTCGGCGGCGGGATCGATCGGCCTGCGGGCGCTGCGCGACTCGCAGCGCGTCGACATGCGCGTGCAGGGGCGCGAGCTCCCCTCCGGCACCGGCAAGCAGCTGCTCGACTCGCTCTCGGCCGTCGAGGGCAGCAAGCCCAAGGAGGGCGGCATCGCCGAGCTCGCGGGGGTGGTCGCCGCGACCATGCCGCTCGCGAGCGTGGTGGTGCTCGTGTGCGGGTCGCGCGTGCGCGCGGACGACCTGCGGCTCGCCTGCTCGCGCCTGCCGTTCGGCGCCCGCGTGCTCGCCGTCGTCGCCGACACCTCGGTGGACACCCCGGCGCTGCGCCGCATCGGCGACGCCGACGTGGTGACGGTCGGCGCGCTGGCACAGATCCCCCTCGCCCTGCAGAAGGTGCTCGCATGACCGCGCCCGCCACCGCCGCCCCTGCCCCGGTCGCGCTGCCGCTGCGCCGCTGGATCCTCGACCTCGGGGCGACCGCGCTGCTGGTGCTCACGGCGCTCGTCGGCTTCTGGCCCACGTTCGCCGGGCCCTCGTTCCTGCCCGCCGTGGTCGGCGGGGTCGTGCTGGGCCTCGCGATCGCGGCCGTGTCGGCGTGGCGCCGCTGGGGCATCCTGATCGTCGCGGGCCTCACGGTCGCGGCGTACTTCGTGTTCGGCGGGGCCCTCGCGCTTCCGCACACGGCACTGCTCGGGGTGGTGCCGTCGCTGGAGACGCTGCAGAAGCTCGCGCTCGGCACCGTCACATCGTGGAAGCAGCTGCTCACCACGGTCGCCCCGGTCGCGGCCGCCGACGGCCACCTGGTGGCACCGTTCCTGCTGGCGCTGGTGACCACGACCCTCACGGCCTCGCTCGCGCTGCGGCTGCGGTCGGTCGCGTGGGCGCTGATCCCGGCCGGCGTGCTGCTGATGCTGGTGATCGCGCTCGGCACGCCCGAACCCGCGTTCCCGCTCGTGCAGGGCCTGGTGTTCGCGCTGGTCAGCATGGCCTGGCTGGCGCTGCGGCAGCTGTGGGCGCCGCAGAACATGGCCGTGTCGGTGAGCGAGGTCGACCCCGCCCGTGCCGCGCACATGCGGATGCGGCGGCTGCTGGCCGGTGTCGCCGTGCTCGCGGTGGCCGGCGGGGCGGGCGTGGCCACGAGCGCCCTCGCCGCGCCCGCGCAGCCGCGGCACGTGTTCCGCGACGTGATCATCCCGCCGTTCGACATCCGCGACTACCCCAGCCCGCTGCAGGCGTTCCGCAAGAACGTGCGCGACGAGGCCGACGAGACGCTGTTCACGGTGCAGGGGCTGCCCAAGGGCGCCCGCATCCGCACGGCCGTGATGGACCAGTTCGACGGCATGGTCTACAACGTCACCGATGGCGGACCCACGTCGTCGAGCGCCTTCGCCCCGCTGCGCTCGGCGATGGCGCCCGAGGCGGAGGGCGTCCCGGTGACGCTCAAGATCGCGATCGACGGCTACCGCGGGGTGTGGATGCCCACGGCCGGGCAGCTCGACGAGATCCGGTTCGACGGTGACCGCGCGGAGGACCTGCGCCGCGGCACCTACGTCAACACCTCGACCGGGACCGCGGTCGCCACCCCGACGCTGGAGAAGGGCGACGAGTACGCCGTCGACGCCGTGATCCCGACGCAGCCCGACGACGAGCAGCTCGCCGAGGTGCCGTTCGGTCGCGTGACCATGCCGAAGCCCAGCAACGTGCCCGAGGAGCTCACCGCGCTCGCGGCCGAGACCGTGTCGGGGGCGGAGAGCCCGATCGAGCAGGTGCGGGCGCTGGAGAACTTCCTCTCCGAGGGCGGGTTCTTCAGCCACGGCCTGGAGGGCGAGGTGCTGTCGCGCGCCGGTCACACGGCCGAGCGCATCTCGACCCTCATCGGCGGCGAGCAGATGATCGGCGACGACGAGCAGTACGCGGTGGCGATGGCGCTGCTGGCCGGACAGCTCGACATCCCGGCGCGCGTCGTGATGGGGTACTACCCCGACGAGGAGCAGGCGGGCGAGGCCGTGTTCGAGGCGACCGGCGACACCGTGCACGCCTGGGTCGAGGTGAACTTCGACGGGATCGGGTGGGTGACGTTCAACCCCACGCCGCCCGAGGACCAGGTGCCGAACGACCAGAACACCAAGCCGCGCGTCGACCCGAAGCCGCAGGTGCTGCAGCCGCCGCCCCCGCCGCAGGAGCCGGTCGACCTGCCGCCGACCCTGCCGGACGACCGCGAGTCGGAGGACGAGAGCCTCAACCTCGCGGGCATCATCGGCGCGATCCTGCTGATCGGCGGGATCTCGCTGGCCGTGATCGCGCTGCTCATGTCGCCGTTCATCGTGATCGGGGCGTGGAAGGCCGCGAGGCGCCGGGCGCGGCGATCGGCCGCGCGCACCGCCGACCGCATCAGCGGCGGATGGGATGAGCTCACCGACCGCGCGGTCGACTACGGCGCGCGGCTCGCCCCGGGCGGCACCCGCGGCGAGGAGGCGGCCGTGGTCGCGTCGACGCTGACGGTGCCGCAGGTCACGACCCTCGCCGAGCGCGCCGACGCCGAGGTGTTCGGGCCGACGGAGCCGACGGCGCAGGACGTGGACGCCTTCTGGAGCGAGGTCGACGAGATCGTCGGCGGCCTCGGCGAGCAGGCCGGGTTCTGGAAGCGCGTCAAGGCACGGCTGAGCCTGCGCTCGCTGCTCGGCGGCACCGCGGTGTCGCAGGGCTTCCAGAGTCTGAAGGAGGCGGCGGCCGCGCGCGTGCGCCGCGAACCTGGCACCATCAAGAGCAACGACGAGACGCCCCCGCCGTCGACCGAGAGTGAGACCCCATGACGCCGCCCGCGCTCACGCAGATCGCGCCGATCTCCCGCCGGGTGATCGCCTACGTCATCGACGCCGCGATCGCGGCGGGCCTCGGCATCCTGCTCGGCGGCGGTCTGCTGGTGGCCACCTCGCTGTCGGGCGGCCTGGAGGCCTCGCTCCTGACGCTGCTGATCGGTGGGCCGATCGTGAGCCTCGTGCTGCTGGCGTGGTTCGTCGTCTACACCGTGATGCAGGCCGGAAAGGGCTCGATCGGCATGCGCGCGCAGGGTCTGCGCCTGGCCACCGCGGCGGACGGTGCCCCGCTGGGCTTCGGTCGTGCCCTGCTGCGCAACATCGTCTTCGGTCTGGCCGGTGCGATCGTGGTGGGCTACTTCAGCCCGCTGTTCGACGGCTCCGGACGCTTCCAGGGCTGGCATGACAAGGCCGTCGGGTCGCTGATGCTCGACGCGCGGGTCGCGGCACCCGAGCCCGAGCCGGAGCCGGAGCCCGTGGTCGAGGCCCCGCCGCTGCTGCCCGCCCCGTCGTTCGAGCGGCTGCCCCCGGCACCCATGCCCGGGTTCGCGCCCGCCGGTGCGCCCGCAGCACCCGAGCCCGCGGTGTCGGCGGTTTCGGCCGTGGAGCCGGTGACGCCCGCGGCACCCGCGCCCGCTCTTCCCGCGCAGGACTCCGGGATGATCGCGTACGTCCCCGGCATCACGCAGGACTCCCGCCCGGCGCGGCCTGCGGCACCTGCGGCTGCGGCTCCTGCGGCTCCGGCGGCTGCGGCTCCGGTGGCGCCTACGGCTCCCGCGGCGGCTCCGGCTCCCGCGGACTCGGCTGCGCCCGCGGCGGCGACTCCGGCTCCCGCGGTGGCTCCCCCGGCGGCCCCTCCGGCTCCGGTCGCGCCGGCAACCGGCACCCCGACCCCACCCGCCCCCGCATCCGCGCCCGCCGCATCCGCGCCCGCCGCATCCGCGCCCGCCGCCTCCGCGCCCGCCGCGCCTGCCCCCGCCGTCGTCGCGCCCGTGACCGACGACCTGGAGGAGACGCGCATCAGCATCCCCGGGCACCGGCTGGTCTTCACGTGGGACGACGGCACCCGCGTCCCGGTCTCGCGGCGCACGGTGTTCGGCCGCAACCCCGCGGTCGAGGAGGGCGCGGTGATCGTGCCCGTGCGCGACGAGACGCTGTCGCTGTCGAAGACGCACTTCGAGGCGGCGTCCGAGGCCTCGGGTGGCTGGGTGCTCGACCGGCACTCCACGAACGGCCTCACGATCGTGCGCGACGGTCAGCGCATCGCGTGCCCGGCCGGCCAGCGCGTGCCGATCCGGCTCGGCGACGTGATCGAGATCGGCGACCGCGTGGTGATGGTCGGAGGTTACGCATGACCGCCCCGCTCGTGGTGTCCACGGGGGCTGCGACCCACTCGGGTCTGCGCCGCCCGCTCAACGAAGACGCCTACATGGCCAGCTCCCCCCTGTTCCTGGTCGCCGACGGCATGGGCGGCCACGAGGCGGGGGAGCGCGCGAGCGCCGCGGTGATCGACGAGTTCGCGCGCTTCATCGGTCGCACCGACCTGGAGCTCGACGACCTGCTCGAGGCGCTGGCGCGGGCGCGCACGGCCGTCGAGGAGCTGTCCACGACCGGCAACGGCCGCGCGGGCACCACTCTCAGCGGCGTGGTCGTCGCCTCGGTCGAGGGCATGGGCTACTGGCTCACGGTCAACATCGGCGACTCGCGCACCTACCGCTTCGCGGACGGCGAGCTGGAGCAGATCAGCGTCGACCACTCGGTGGTGCAGGAGCTCATCGAGTCGGGCGAGCTGACGATCGAAGAGGCCGCGCACGACCGCCGCCGCAACATCATCACCCGCGCGATCGGCGCGAGCAGCACGGGCGACGCGGACTACTGGCTGTTCCCGGCCGAGCTCGGCGACCGCATGCTCATCTGCTCCGACGGGCTCACGACCGAGGTGCCCGACGCCCGCATCACCCAGATCCTCGGCGCGGAGCCTGATCCGCAGCGCGCCGCCGACCTCCTGGTCGACGAGGCCGTGCAGGCCGGTGGCCGGGACAACATCACCGTGGTCGTCGTCGACGCGGTGTCGGTCGCGTCGCGACCGGGCACGCTGCTGCTGTCCGACGACACCGACATCGACGCCGACACGCGCCCGCGCGAGGCCGCAGCAGGAGGGGTTCGCTGATGCAGACGATCTACCGACCGGGACCGTGGTACCTGATCGTGATCCCCGGCGCCCTGGTGGCGCTGCCGCCCGACGTGCCCGGCGCGACCGTGACGACGCTCTGGGAGCGCCTGCCCGCGGAGCGCAGCCTCGCCACGGTCATCGACGTGCTCACGACGCAGGCCGGCGGTTCGTTCTCCGCGATGCCGCCGTTCGTCGCGGCCGTGCTGGAGGGGTCCGACGCCCGCGTGGCCGTGCGCGGTGCCCTCACGGTGCGCGTGACCGGCGCGGACAGCGAGACCGCGTCGTTCTCCGGTGCCGACGTGACTACGTGGAGCGAGCGATTCGTCCCCGGTGCGTCGGCGGTCGAGATCACGGTGGACGACGACGGCGCCGGCACCGCCCTGCCCGTGCACACCGGGATCGTCCTGGCCGCCGCGGTCAGCGCCGAGCTGGAGCCGGCCGACGCCGAGGCCCTCGGGGGCTCCGCGGGTCCGGCACCCGTGCTCGCTGAGGCGCCGCGCCCCGCCGCCTCCGCCTCCGCCGTACCGTCCGGCACCGCCCCGGCCGCCCCGGTCGCGGGCACCGCGGTGCCGCTCCCGCCGCCGCCGTCCGGCCTTCCGGTGCCCGGGGGCTTCGCGTCGGAGGATGCCGCGGCCGACGCCGCTGCGGTGGCCGCCGCCGACGAGGGCCCCACCGCGGCCGACGAGCCGCAGGAGGCCGAGCAGCCCCCCGCGACCGCAGACGACGCCGCGACCACCGACGACGCCGCGACCGCCGACGACGCCCGCCCCGCCGACGACGCGGCGCCCGATGCGACGCTCGTGCCCACCGAGGCCACGCTCGCGCCGCCCGTGGACGAGTTCGACCACCTGTGGGGCGCGACCGTGCACACGCCGATCGAGGCCGCCGCGGTGCGTCCGAGCGAGGAGCCCGAGTCCGCTCCGGTCCCGCCGCCCGCCGCGGGCGACCACGACGGCTCCACCATCTCCGCCGCCGAGCTGCGCGACCTGCGGCAGCAGCCCGCGGCGGCGCCCGACGCCCCCACCGAGGTCATCCCGGTCGCCGCGCCCGCCGCGGTGTCGACCGGACGCATCCGCGTCTCGACCGGACAGGTGGTCACGCTCGACCGCACGGTCATCATCGGCCGTCGCCCGCGCTCGACCAGGGCCAGCGGGGCGAACATGCCGCACCTGATCGCGGTCGAGAGCCCGCAGCAGGACATCTCGCGCAGCCACCTCGAGGTGCGTCCCGAGGGCGACACCGTGGTGGTCATCGACCTGCACACGACGAACGGCTCGACGCTGCTGCGCCCCGGTGCCGACCCGGTGCGGCTGCACCCCGGCGAGCAGACGCTCGTGCTGTCCGGCGACGTGGTGGACCTCGGCGACGGCGTGACCGTCGCGTTCGAGGACCTGCCGTGAGTCGTCGCCCCTCCCCGCCGCCCGCCCTGCCCGGCTTCACCTATGTGGAGCCGCTGGGCACGGGCGGCTTCGCCGACGTCTTCCTGTACGAGCAGGAGATGCCGCGGCGCCGGGTCGCGGTGAAGGTGCTGCTCGCCGACCGCATCTCCAGCGGGGCGGCGCAGGAGTTCGCCGACGAGGCGAACGTGATGGCGATGCTGTCCACGCACCCCGCGATCGTCACGATCTATCAGGCGGGTGTCGCGGGGGACGGGCGCCCGTACCTGGTGATGGAGTACTGCCCGCGGCCGAACCTGCAGCTGCGCTCGCGCAAGGAGCCGTTCTCGGTGGCCGAGGCGCTGCGTGTCGGCGTCCAGGTCGCGGGGGCCGTGGAGACCGCGCATCGTGCGGGCGTGCTGCACCGCGACATCAAGCCGGCGAACATCCTCGTCACGGAGTACAACCGTCCGGCGCTGACCGACTTCGGCATCGCGTCCACCACGGGCGCGACGGGCGAGGCGTCGGGCATGTCGATCCCGTGGTCGCCGCCGGAGTCGTTCGCCGAGCCGCCGCAGAGCGGACCGCGCACCGACGTGTGGGCGCTGGGTGCCACGCTGTACACGCTGCTCGCGGGGCGTTCGCCGTTCGAGCGCCCGGGGGAGCGCAACTCCAGCGCCGACCTGATCGAGCGCATCGAACGGGCGGCGCTGCCCCCGCTCGGCCGTCCCGACTCGCCCGAGAGCCTGCAGCGGCTGCTGGAGCGGGCGATGGCCAAGAACCCCGACGACCGCTTCCCGAGCGCGGTCGCCTTCGCCCGGGCGCTGCAGAAGGTGCAGATCGAGCTGTCGCACTCGGTCACGCCGATCGACATCGTCGACGACCACCCGCCCGCGGAAGACCTGGAGGACGACAACGACGGCCTGACCCGGGTGCGGGAGATCGTCAGCATCGACCCCGGCATGTCCACCTCCACGCGGCCGTCGGCGGCCACGCAGCCCAAGGGTCCGTCGGTCGTGGTGCCCGATGCCCCGCGGTTCGACTCCCCGCCGCGGCCGGAGCCCGACGTGGAGCAGACGCAGCGTCGCGACACCGCCGCGACCGCCGCCGCTGCACCCGCCGCCGGCACCGCCGGCACCCCCGCCGCCGCGGCCTCCGCCCCCTCGAGCCCCGCCGCGCCCGGCCCCGACCGCGACGACCGCACGATCCTGCGGCCGCCGCAGGTCGTGCAGCCCGAGGCCCCCGCGCCCGTGCGCGCTCCCGAGCCGGCCGCTCCGGCCGTCCAGGCACCGGCCGACGCGGAGCCGTCCGCCCCGCGGTCGCGCCGCGGGCTGTGGATCGGGCTCGCCGCGGCCGCGGTGGTCGTGGTCGTCGGCGGCATCGTAGGTCTCAACGTGCTGGTGTCCGGGCTCACGCCCGACCCGGCGCCGGAGAGCACCGAGTCCGCGGTCGACCCGCAGGACCCGGTGTCCGACGCGGTGCCCAAGGTCACCGAGCTCGCGGGCACCCGGGCCGGGGAGCAGGTCACGTTCACGTGGCAGAACCCCGACCCGCAGGAGGACGACAGCTTCATCTGGACCGAGACCGGCAGCGCGGCCGACGGAGCCGTGAAGCAGGTGGCGGAGCCGACCGTCACGTTCGCCCCGGCGTCGGCCGGCGAGGTGTGCATCGAGGTCATGCTGCGCCGCGGCGACGGCAGGGCGTCCGAGCCCGTGACGGGGTGCGTGGAGTGAGCGCCGTGGCGGGGGTCACGGTCGAGTTCGCGGGCGAGTACTACCCGATCGACCACGGGAACCGGTTCGTGGTCGGGCGCGAGGGCGACCTGGCCCTCGACGACAACCTGTTCCTGCACCGGCACTTCCTGGAGATCAGCGAGGGCGACGGCCTGTGGTGGCTGACGAACATCGGCACCCGCCTCACCGCCACCGTCACCGATTCGGCCGGCGGTGTGCAGGCGTGGCTCGCGCCGGGGGCGCGGCTGCCGCTCGTGTTCGAGACCACCACGGTGGTCTTCAGCGCGGGACCGACCACGTACGAGCTGGTGCTGCACGCCGCGGAGCCCGCGTTCCGTGCCACCAAGCGCGACTACGACGACGACGGCATGTCCACGATCGGCGACGTGCCGCTCACGCTGAGCCAGAAGCTGCTGATCCTGGCGCTCGCCGAGCCGCAGCTGCGTCGCGACGGCACGGGCATGAGCGAGATCCCGTCGTCGGCCAAGGCGGCCGAGCGGCTCGGGTGGACGGTCACGCGGTTCAACCGCAAGCTCGACAACGTGTGCGACAAGTTCGACCGCGTCGGCGTGCCCGGCATGCGCGGCGGTCAGCGCAGCTTCGCGACCAACCGCCGTGCGCGTCTGGTGGAGCACGTGATCGCGTCGCGTCTCGTCACGAAGGACGACCTCCCGCTGCTGGACGCCCCGCAGCCGAGCGAGGCAGAGGGAGACAACGAGTGAAGGTACGGCTGACCCTGCTGCGTCAGGGCGCGGCATCCAGCGACATCGAGGTCACGGCGGAGAGCACGGCGACGATCGGCGAGATCGCCGCGATGATCGTGCGCGCCGATCCGCTGGGCTCCTTCGCGCACGCCGACCCGACCGCCGTGACCCTGGAGGCGTACAGCTCGGTGGTGTCGGGGGCGGGCGACCTGCTCGCGCCGGAGTCCACGTTCGCGCACGTCGGGCTGGCGCACGGCGCCACGGTCCGTGTGGTCCCCGCGTCGTACGAGCAGCGTCCCGTGGTCGGCCGCATGGAGGTCGGTGCGGGCCCCGGTGCGCGCTCGATCGCGCTGACCCGCGGCACGATCGTGCTCGGTCGCGACGAGTCGTGCGACGTGGTGATCGATGATCCGCTGGTGTCGAAGAAGCACGCGCGACTGGAGATCGGCGACCGCGTCGAGCTGATCGACCTGAACTCCGCGAACGGCATCCTCGTCGACGGCGCCTCGGTCGTGCGCCTGGTGGCGGCGGAGGGCGAGCTGTCGGTCGTGCTGGGCGACACCCCCGTGCGCGTCAAGGTCGAGGCGGGTGCCACGACGCCGTCGCCCGCGGAGGCCTCCATCCGCCAGGTCGAGTTCGTGCGCTCGCCGCGCGTCGAGGAGAGGTACCTGGGCGAGGAGCTCGACGGCACCGACCTCCCCGTGCCCGCCCGCAAGCAGCCGTTCCCGCTGCTGACGCTCGTCGCCCCGCTGCTCATGGGCGGCGCGATGTACGCGTTCACGCAGAACCTGCTGTCGATCATGTTCGTGGCGCTGTCGCCGCTGCTGATGATCGGCACGTGGCTCACCACGAAGAACCAGCAGAAGCGTGAGCTGGAAGAGGACAAGAAGCGCTTCGAGGAGCAGCTGGAGCGCCTGGACGCGCGGCTGCAGAGCGAGCGCGACCGGGAGATCGACGTGCGCCGCCGCGAGGTGCCGCTGCTGCGCGAGATCAGCGACGCCGCGCTCACCGCCGGTCCGCTGGTGTGGACGCGCCGCACCGAGCACTGGTCGTTCCTGCACGTGCGACTCGGGATCGGCGACACCGCCTCGCGCAGCTCGGTGAAGGACTCCAACGGCCGCGACCGCGCGATCCCGGAGTACGTCGACCGCCTGGACGCGGTCGTCGAGGCGACCAGGATCGTGCCGCAGGTGCCGATCCTGGAGGACCTGACCGACGTCGGCGCGCTCGGCATCGCGGGCCTCGGCGGCCGCTCGACCGGATACGCCAGGGCCCTGCTCGCGCAGCTCGCGGGGCTGCACGCCCCCGCCGATGTCGGGGTGGTGGGCCTGTGGGGTCCGCGCTGGGGCGCTCAGCTGGCCGATGCGAAGTGGCTGCCGCACGCGTGGTCGGCGCAGGCCGTGCTGGGTGTGCAGCCGATCGGCGACGGTCCCACCTCCGCTGGACAGATCGTCGCGCGCCTGGAGGAGCTGATCGCGCAGCGCTCGACCCGCAGCGGCGACGCGGTGGAGCTCGGGGCGCTGGAGGCCGAGAAGGCCGCGACGAACAGCGGCTCGAAGGTCGGCGAGGACTCCCGCAGCCGTCATGACGCGGTGCCCAAGCCCGCGATCGTCGTGCTGATCGCGCCGGACGCCCCGGTCGACCGCGGCCGCCTGATCCAGCTGTCCGAGCGTGCGGCCACCCGCGGCATCTTCCCGGTCTGGCTCACGGAGGACGCGGCCGCCCTGCCCGCGTCGTGCCGCACGTTCGTCGAGCTCGGGTCGACCGACAGCGCGCACTTCGTCCGGCTCGGCGAGGTGATCGACGACCTGTCCGTCGACGAGCTCACGCGGGAGCAGTTCGCGGTGTTCGCGCGCGCTCTGGCGCGTCTGACCGACGCGGGCGAGGTCGCCCTGGACCGCAGCGACGTGCCGCGCACGATCTCGATGCTGCACCTGCTCGGCCGGGACATGGCCACGCAGCCGGAGAGCGTGATCGACCGGTGGACGCAGAACGACTCGCTGCACTCCCGGCGCAAGGTCGGCTCCGCGCGCCGGTACCAGCCGAAGCTGCGCGCCCTGGTCGGCGCAGGGGCGGAGGGCGCCCTGCAGCTCGACCTCCGGCAGCAGGGCCCGCACGCGCTCGTGGGCGGGACCACCGGTTCCGGCAAGAGCGAGTTCCTGCAGGCCTGGGTGCTCGGCATGGCGACCGAGTACAGCCCGGAGCGCCTGACGTTCCTCTTCGTGGACTACAAGGGCGGCTCGGCGTTCGCGGACTGCGTGAGCCTGCCGCACTGCGTGGGCATCGTGACCGACCTGAACGAGCACCTGGTGCGCCGCGTGCTGGTCAGCCTCCGCGCCGAGCTGCACTACCGGGAGCACCTGTTCAACCGCAAGAAGGCGAAGGACATCCTGGAGCTGGAGCGCGCGGGCGACCCGCAGGCGCCGCCCGCCCTGGTGCTCGTGATCGACGAGTTCGCGGCGCTGGCGAAGGAGGTGCCGGAGTTCGTCGACGGCGTGATCGACATCGCCCAGCGCGGGCGCTCCCTCGGCATCCACCTCATCATGGCTACGCAGCGTCCGGCCGGTGTCATCAAGGACAACCTGCGCGCGAACACGAACCTCCGGGTCGCCCTGCGCATGGCCGACGAGACCGACAGCAACGACGTGATCGGCACGAAGGACGCGGCGCTGTTCGATCCGGGCACGCCCGGCCGCGGCATCGCGAAGACGGGTCCCGGTCGCATGACGCTGTTCCAGTCGGCGTACTCGGGCGGCTGGAGCCTGGGAGAAGACGAGGGCACCGACGTCTCCATCGCCGCGTTCGGCTCGACGGACCAGGGCCCGTGGGAGCTGCCGATCGACGAGAACGCGGTCGTGGTCGACGACGACCTCGGCCCGAACGACCAGCAGCGTCTGGTGAGCACGATGGTGCTCGCGGCGCAGGCCGCGCAGGTCGCGCAGCCGCGGCGCCCGTGGCTCGACGAGCTGGCACCGACGTTCGACCAGCTCAAGCTGCCGCAGCGCACCGATGCGGCCCTGCTGCTCGGCGTGATCGACGAGCCCGAGCGTCAGGAGCAGGTGCCGTTCCACTTCCTGCCCGACACCGAGGGCCACATGGTCATCTACGGCACCAGCGGCTCCGGCAAGTCCGCGGCCCTGCGGACGCTCGCGGTGTCGGCGGGCATCACGCCGCGCGGCGGACCCGTGCACGTGTACGGTCTCGACTTCGGCTCGGGCGCGCTGCGCATGCTGGAGCCCCTGCCCCACGTGGGTTCGGTCATCTCGGGCGACGACGCCGAGCGGGTCGCCCGGCTGTTCGCGACGCTGCGTCAGGAGCTCGACCGCCGCGGCGACGCGTATTCGGCGGTGGGCGCGGCGACCCTCACCGAGTACCGGCAGCTGTCGGGCAAGAGCGACGAGCCGCGCATCGTGGTGCTGATCGACGGGTTCGCGGCGTTCCGCAACGACTACGAGGCCGTGATCGGCCGCACCGACACGTACAACGCGCTGCAGGAGGTGCTGTCCGACGGCCGTGCGGTCGGCATCCACGTGGTGCTCTCGGCCGACCGGTTCCAGAGCATCCCGAGCGCGCTGAACGCGATGATCCAGCGCCGCGTGGTGCTGCGCATGGCCGACACCGACGCGTACAACATCCTCAACGTGCCCAAGGACGTGCTCACGCCGGAATCGGTGCCGGGGCGCGCGATCGTGGGCGAGAACGAGGCGCAGATCGCGATCATCGGCGGTACGCGCAGCATGAAGGAGCAGTCGCTGGCGATCGAGCGGATGGCCGCGTCGATGTCGCGCCGCGGCGTGCCCGACGCGCCGCCGGTGCGTGCGCTGCCGCTCAGCTACGGGCTGGAGGAGGTGCCGGCGACGGTCGGCGACCAGCTCGTGGTGGGTCTGGCGGACAGCGACCTCGGTCCGTTCGGCATCGAGCCGACCGGCACGTTCGTGATCGCCGGTCCGCCCGCGAGCGGCAAGAGCAACGCGCTGGCCGCGATCACGCAGCAGGTGCTGCGGGCGCGACCGGGCACGCCGACGCTGTTCCTCGGGTCGACCCGCTCCCCGGCGCGCCACGCGGTGTCGTGGACCGCGACGGCGGCGGACGGCATCAGCGGCACCGCGGCCGTGGCCGAGATCGTGGAGAAGGCCGAGCAGGGCCTGAAGCCGGTCGTGGCGGTGGAGGGCGTCGCGGAGTTCGCGTCGTCGCTGCTCGAGATGCCGCTGTCCGACCTGGTCAAGCGCGCGACGCGCGGCGAGCTGCTGCTGCTGTTCACGGGCGACACGAGCGAGTGGACCAGCAACTTCGGGCTGCTCGGCGAGATCAAGCAGGCGCGGCGCGGTGTGGTGCTCCAGCCGGAGACGATCGACGGCGAGCTCGTGCTCAAGGCGCCCCTGCCCCGCATCGGCCGCGGCGAGTTCCCGGTCGGCCGGGCGGTGCTGGCGCAGCGCGGCAAGATCGTGCGGGTGCAGTTCCCGCTCGTGGTCCCCGAGACCGTCTGACCGGCGGCCCTCCGCCGCCCATACGAAAGCCATAGCCCCGCCAGAGGCTCCTGATCATCGGGGCGGGCACCATGGTGACTCCCGACGCCCCCGAAGGAGCCGCCATGAGCCCGAGTCCCGAACCCACGCCCACACCGCGGGGCCCCGCCTACGAGGGGCGACTGCTGCCGCGTACCGAGGAAGAGGTCGTCGATCAGGGGGCCGCGTTCGACCTGGGCACGCTGTTCAGCCGGCGCGGCGTGCTCGGGCTGGTGGGACTGGGGGCTGCGTCCGCGGCGCTCGCGGCCTGCGCGCCGCTGTCGTCCGGAGCCGGCGCGACCGCCGCACCCACGGCCGACCCGGGGAGCGACGGCACCGCGGCGACGGGCGTGGACGGCGAGATCCCCGACGAGACGGCCGGCCCCTATCCGGGCGACGGCTCGAACGGCCCCGACGTGCTGGAGGAGTCCGGGATCGTCCGGCGCGACATCCGCTCGAGCATCGACGGGGGCGCGACGGCCGAAGGGGTGCCGCTGACGTTCGAGCTCACGGTGCTCGACCTCGCGAACGGCGGGGTGCCCTTCGCCGGGGTCGCCGTGTACGCGTGGCACTGCACGGCGCAGGGGGAGTACTCGATGTACTCCTCGGGCCTGGAAGACGTGACCTACCTCCGCGGCGTGCAGGTCGCGGATGCGGACGGCCGTGTCTCCTTCACGTCGATCTTCCCCGGCTGCTACTCGGGACGGTGGCCGCACATCCATTTCGAGGTGTACCCCGACGTCTCCGCGATCACCGACTCGACGGCTGCCATCGCGACCTCGCAGCTGGCGCTGCCCGAAGCCGCGTGCACGGCCGTGTACGCGCTGCCGGCCTACGACGGCTCGGCCGGGAACCTCGCGCAGACCTCGCTCGACGCCGACATGGTGTTCGGCGATGACGGCGGTGCGCTGCAGCTCGCGAGCATCGCCGGCGACACCGGCACCGGTTACCGCGCATCGCTCATGGTGGGCGTCGACACCACGACGACGCCGAGCGCCGGCGGCGCCCCGCAGGGTGGTCCCGGCGCGGGTGGGCGACCGCCGGGGAGCTGATGGGGACTTCTCCCCATTTGCGTGGCGGGTGCCCTTCGTTACTCTCGAAGAACAAGAACACCTCCGGCACCGGCCGGGGCGACCGGAAGGTAACACCAATGACGAACCTCAAAGTCAGCTACGCCGACATGAAGGACGCTGCTGGCCGTCTCCGCACGGGCCAGCAGGACATCGAGACCCAGCTCAAGAACCTGCGCGCCTACGTGTCGCAGCTCGTCTCGGGCGGCTTCGTGACCACGTCCGCCTCGGGTGCGTTCGACGCCTCGTACGCGCAGTTCAACCAGGGTGCCACCGCGACCATCGCGGGCATCGAGGGCATGGCCCGCTTCCTCGACGTGGCGGCCCAGTCGCTGCAGTCGACCGACGAGCAGCTCGCGGCGCAGATCCGCCAGTAACGCCTCAGCGAGAAGAGGGGATGCCGATCCGGCATCCCCTCTTCTGCGTCTCCGGGCGCTGTCCCCGACCCCGCACGAGGACGGATGCGGCACGCTCCGCGTCACCCGCGTCGGCATATTGCCATGCGCATGACCCGTGCATACCGTGACTTCCGAAACACGCTGACGGGGGGCTGGCGTTTCGGAAAGCACCATCGTTTCGAGGCTTCATCCTGCCCGCAGCGGGAAAGGAAGAGATCATGGAGACGACGATGAAGAGCAACGACAAGGGACGGCGGTTCGCGCGCTGGGGAAAGCTGGCAGTGGCGTCGGGAGCCGTCGCGGTCGCCTGCGGGATCGCGTTCGCGGCTCCCGCCTCGGCCGATGACGGCTACGGAGGCTACGACTTCGGCTCCGGCAACACGTACAGCTGGGGCCAGGGGTACGACGGCGGCTACGGCTACGGCAGCTCCTACGGCGACGGGTGGGGTCAGCCCAACGGATCGTCGAACTGGTGGGCGTCGAACGACGTCGTGCAGAACGTGCTGCAGGGCAACTCCTGGGCCGGAGCGCCCAGCGTGCAGAACTCGGGATACTCGCCGCAGCAGGTCTCCTCGTGGGGCAACAGCCTGTTCTCGTCGTGGTGGCGCTGAACGCTCGTCGCGTTTCGGTCGCGCAGCGGTGAGCACGAGTTCCTGACCGCGTCGGCGGCCCCCACCGCGCAGAGTTCGACCCCTGGACGTCCGGACGTCCAGGGGTCGAGGTCTGCTCAGCGGAGGGCCGCGGCCGCGTCGGCCAGATGCCGGGCGTTGTGGTTGAGCACCTTCACGATGATGCCGTGGCGGCGCAGCTCGGCGACCGTGCGGGCGCCCCCCTCGCTGTCGCGGCCGAGCGCGGCGATCGTCGCGACGACCAGCACGTCACCGGCGTGCAGGGTGCCGATGAGACGGGCGATCCGGTCGCTCCAGCTCTCCAGGATGTCCGGGGCCGGATGGCGGAAGCCCTCGATGGGCACGCCGAAGCGGGTGAGGTCGGCGCGCTGCTCCACGACCGAGGGCATGTCGTCGCGGGAGACGACGAGGCCGACCAGGCGGGAGCCATCGGGCCGGGCGAGCCAGAAGTTGCGGTTCGCCTGCAGCTCGGTGAAGCACTTGGGGCACTCGGCGGCCGCGTGCGGCAGATGCAGCGGGCTCGTCAGGGCCTCGTCGACGGATGCCGCCGTCGTGGGTTCGATCGTCTCGCTCATCGCGCACCTCCGTCCTCCATTGTGCCCTGTCCGCGACCCGATCTGTGCCCTGCGGGCGCCTGCCGGGCGTCCGGCTTTGCACCCGTGGCGGGAGCCCGACCAGAATAGGGGTCATGCGTCGCCTCACCGCTGTCCTTCTCGCGTCCGCCTCGCTCCTCCTGCTGGCCGGATGCGCCCCATCGGAGGACGAGCGGCGCGGCGACCTCGCGGCCGAACTGGAGGGCATCGACGGCGTGGACACCGCGCGCGTGGACAGCGTCGAGGTCGTGGTCGCGACCGAACCGGGGCTGTCCGAGGACGACTCCGCGGAGGTGCTGCAGGGCGTGCGCGATCTCGTGCTCGCGCAGGACGACGCCGAGGACTACACCTCCGTCGCCGTCTGGTTCTACGGACAGGGCGAGAGCTCGTGGACCGGTGACTGGGGCCTCGGCGCGATCGCCGCGGACGGGTTCGACCAGCAGGCGGCGTTCCTCGCGTCTCTCGCCGGGTGGGACGGCGTCACCGCCGCCGATGCTCCCGTGAGCAGCGTCGAGCTGAAGGTGACGCGGAACGACGACCAGGTCGTGGAGCTCACGGCGAGCGCCGAGTCGGCGGGTGTCGCGGACGAGTGGAAGACCGAACTGCAGGAGCTGTGGACCTCCAGCGGCGGTGACGCGGATCAGGCGATCCGCTGGCGCTGAGCGAACGCGCCCCGCAGGTTACGGGGTTCCGCCGTTCGCGGCACTGGTGATCTCGGCCTCCTGCGTCTCGAACGCGGTCGCGGCATCGCGGGCGACCACGCCCGCACCGGCGGTCATGCTCTGCAGCTGCAGCAGCGTGCCCTTGGCCCACATCGCCCAGGTGTCGGCGGCCGCGGAGACGGCGGAGCTGCCGCACGCGCCGAGTGCGAGGTCCACGTCGAGGCTCATGGCCCATGCGGTGCTCTGCAGCGTGCCGCCGGTCGCGCCGACGGCTTCGGAGTCGAACTGGAGATCGGTCATCACGGCACCTTCACATCGTCGGGGGAGTAGGTCTCGGTGGGGTCGCGTCGGGGGTCGCCGGAGGGTGCCGACGGCTCCGCGGCGACGGCGCGCGGAGCGGCTGCGGCGGGCGTGCAGCCGACGAGCGCGATCCCGCCGATCAGGATGAGCGCCCAGCCGCCGGACCGCCGCATCAGGTGCCCTCCGCCCACGAGGTGTTGGCCTCGACACCGCGCTGGTAGTCGGCGAACATCTCGCGGGCAAGGTCGTCGACCTGCCCCGCCGAGAGGCCCTCGGTCATTCCCAGGTCGACGAGCATCTGCTCGATGGTCTCCATGGTCGCGATCTCGCGGCCGTTCGCCGCGTCGGCCTGAGCCTCCAGCAGCGCCTCGTGCGAGTTCGCCCACGCCGCCGTCGCCTGTCCGGAGCCCCAGTCGGAGACGCCGCCGATCACGGCGCTCTGCGCCACATCGATCACCACGCTCCCGCCGGCCACGAGAACGTCGCCCACGGCCGGGATCGGGATCAGGCCGACCACGGTGCCCACTCCGTCGATCGCGGCCTGGACCGCTTCGTCGTGACGGGTCGCCTCGCCGAGGGCGGCTCCGGCCGGGGAGCCGTCGAGCCAGCCCTGCAGCTCCACGACACGCTCCAGGGCGTCGGCCTTGAAGGCGCTGTCGGCGGGCGCCAGGTCGGCGATCGCGATGAGCGCGTCCTGGTACTGCTGCACCGACTGGGCGATGACCGCGGCACCGGCGGACGGCGTCTCCCCGTCGCTCCAGGCGGCCGTGCCGAGAAGCTGCGCGAGCTGCGCCTGCGTGACATCGGGGATCGCGCGCGGGTCGTCCGTCCCGATCAGCAGGTTCTCGAAGTACGGACGGGTTCCCGCGGCCGGGTCGCTCTCGCTGATGGCCTCGGAGAAGTAGGGCATCGCGACCGAGATGCCCTCGGCGACGCGCACCTGGCCGATGCTCGTGAGGTTCTCCGGCAGGAACGATTCGTTGCCGGTGAGCTCGCGCACGACCTGGGTGGTGAGTTCCGCCACGCGCTGCCACGTCTCGGGGTTGTACGTGTGGGTCGCATCGGCCGGGCCTCCCGCGGCCTGCTGCGCGCCGGCCCACAGAGCTCCGGGCCCTTCGAAGCCGTCGCCGGACGAGTTCGCGCTCCAATCGCGCTCACCGAACCAGTACTCGATGCGGCCGTCGCCGAGGTCGCCGTCGCCGAACGGGTCGTTCTCGGTGGAGGTGAGCCAGTCGAGGGCCGCGTCGGGGTAGGTGCCGAGGGTGGAGAAGATGCGCCCGGCCAGATCGTCGACGCGGTTGCCGTCGAGTCCGGTCTGCTCGCCCTCCAGGAACGCCAGGGTGCGGCCGCCCGCGTTCGGGGAGAAGTCGGTCCAGCCCCCGTAGAGCATGCTGGCGGGGTCGCGCTCGATGCGATCGATCTCGTCGGCCATCGCCACCGTGAGGTTCACCCCGAGCGGGTGGTTCTTCTCGTCGGAGAACAGGAAGCCGATCGCGGCGACCGCGCCGCCGACGCTCGACGAGGCGCCGGTGAGCATGCTCTCGGCGAAGTCCTTCGACGTCGACTCCATCCAGATCTGGGATCCGGTCGACAGGCCGCCGCGGATCGACGTCGCCAGGGCGAGCGCCGTCGCACCGGCCAGGCCGTCCACCATGACGGCGTCGCCGAGGTTGTCGATCATCGAGACGGTGTTCTCGCCGCCGACCTCCAGGAAGAACTGCGACATGACGAACGTGTCGTCGCCCCACACGTCGAAGAAGTCCTGCATCGCCTGCAGGTTCTCGTCGGTGATGTCGCCCTCGGCGATCTCGTCCGCCACGTTCGCGAACGCGTCGCCGAGGTTGTCGTAGTTCAGGTCGTCGATGTCGTCGATGCCCGCGAAGCTCAGAGCCGACTGCATGGCGTCCCAGCGCGGAGAGGCCGGCGGGGCGAGAGCGGCCACCAGGGTGCTGTCGGCGGTCTCGCGCTGCGTGGCGAGGGCCTTGAGCTGGTTCGCGGCCTGCCGCATGTCGGCGAGGCCCGCGGTGGTGCCGCTCGGCACCCAGAGGCCCGGCTGCAGCGTGGGGCTGGGGGCGTTGAACGTGTAGGTCGAGAGTGGGAACGGGCTCTCCTCGGCCTCGGCGGCCTTCCACGTCGCATAGCCGTTCGCATACGCCTGGTGGGCGGCGGCGGTCGCGGCGCGGATGCGGTCGACCTCGGCGGCGTAGGCCGTGAGCGCCGACTGCACGGCCGCGAACTCGGTGGTCAGCTCGGTGCACAGGTTCTGCGGCTTGGTGAGCGAGGTCCGGAAGGCCGCACCGGCGTCACCCGCCCACACCTCGTCGGTGGTGCTCGTCGCGGCGTTCGCCAGCGCCGAGCGCACCGTCTCGGTCCCGGTGCTGCGGTTGCTCACGCGCGTCGCCGCGTCGTTCACCGCGCTCGTGACCCCGCGCCCCGGATGCAGATCGTCCCACTGTGCCATGTCGTCGCCCCTCCTCGACGGTGTCCCGTCCGCAGCAAATCTACCGGGGCGGCACGAACGCGGCGATGGGCAGAACTCCCCATGCGCCCCAGGGCCGTCAGAGCAGCCCGAGCGCCCGCACCGCCTCGCGCTCCTCCTGCAGCTCGGCGACCGAGGCGTCGATCCGGCGCCGCGCCCAGTCGCTCAGCTCCAGACCCTCGACGATCCGCCACTCGCCGTCGACCGATCGCACGGGGAACGACGACACGAGCCCCTCCGGCACGCCGTACTCGCCGTGCGACACCACCGCGGCGGAGGTCCAGTCGTCGGTGCCGCGCACCCAGTCGCGCACGTGGTCGATGGTCGCGCTCGCCGCGGAGGCCACGGAGGAGGAGCCGCGCACCTCGATGATCTCCGCACCGCGCTTCGCGACCCGCGGGATGAACGTCTGCTCCAGCCAGGTCGGCACGTCCCCGACGATCTGCGCCAGCGCCTCCTGCACCGGCTCCCCGCCGACCGTCGCGTGCGACACGTCGGGGAACTGCGTGGCCGAGTGGTTGCCCCAGATCGGCACGCGCCGGACCGTGCGCACGGGCGTGCCGAGGGTCTGTGCGAGCTGCGCCCTCGCCCGGTTCTCGTCGAGCCGGGTGAGCGCCGTGAAGCGTTCGGCCGGCACCCCGTCCGCGGCCGCCGCGGCGATCAGCGCGTTGGTGTTGGCGGGGTTGCCCACCACCGTGACCCGCACGTCCGGCGAGGCGTTCGCGGCGATGGCCGCTCCCTGCGGGCCGAAGATGCCGCCGTTCGCCGCCAGCAGGTCGCCGCGCTCCATGCCGGGGCCGCGGGGGCGCGCGCCGACGAGCAGCGCGAGGTCGCAGCCGTCGAACCCGACCGCCGCGTCGTCCGTCACCTCCACGTGCTCGAGCAGGTCGAACGCGCCGTCCTGCAGTTCGAGGGCGGCTCCCTCCGCAGCGCCGAGGCCCTGCGGGATCTCCAGGAGCCGCAGCCGCACCCGCTCGTCGGGACCCAGGAGGTCGCCCGCCGCGATGCGGAACAGCAGCGCGTAGCCGATCTGTCCGCCCGCGCCCGTGATGGTGATCGTCGTGGTCATGACCCGAGCCTACGACCGTCGGCGCGGGGGTGCGCGGAGTACCCTCGACGCATGACGTTCAATCCCGATGCCGACCTCTCCGGCAACACCACGCGCCGTCGCGGACGCACGGCTGCGATCGCCGGTGGCACCGGTATCGGCGTCCTCGGCCTGCTCGCCCTCATCGCCGGTCCGCTGCTGGGGATCGACCTGTCCGGACTCGTCGGCGGAGGGGCACCGAGCGGCGGCGGCGGTCCCGCCGAGGGGTCGGTGATCGAGAACTGCGACACGGGGGCCGACGCCAACGCCGACGTCGACTGCCGCATGGCCGGATCGCAGCTCGCGCTCGATGCGTTCTGGAAGGACCACGTCGAGGGGTACCGTGCCCCGCAGCTCATCGTCGTCGACGGCTCGACCGCCACGGCCTGCGGCACCGCGTCGAACGCCGTCGGCCCCTTCTTCTGCCCGGGCGACGAGACGGTCTACATCGACCCCACGTTCTTCCAGCTCATGCAGCAGCAGTTCGGGGCGACCGCCGGCAACCTCGCGCAGCTCTACATCGTCGGCCACGAGTGGGGCCACCACATCCAGTACATCACCGGGGTCATGGACCAGTACCCGAACAACGGCACGGGTCCCGGCAGCAACGGGGTGCGCACCGAGCTGCAGGCCGACTGCTACGCGGGGGCGTGGATCGGACAGATGTCGAAGAGCACGGATCCCAACGGGGTGCCGTACCTGCAGCCGTCGACCGAGGAGCAGCGCGTCGACGCCCTCAACGCGGCGTTCGCTGTCGGTGACGACCACATCCAGGAGCAGTCCGGCTTCGTGAACCCGGAGAGCTGGACGCACGGCTCGAGCGAGCAGCGGCAGCGCTGGTTCGCGGAGGGCTACGCCAACGGACTCGAGGCGTGCGGGCAGGTCTTCACGCTGCCCGCCGACCAGCTCGACCCGTAGATCCCGGGCGGCGGCGACCGCTCCGCTACCGTGGAGATCGCACGACTGCACGACCGGCTGGGGGGCCGATGATGACGAACACCGAGGGACTCTATCCCGCGATCGAGCCGTACGACACGGGCGAGCTGCTCGTCGGCGACGGCCACCGCGTGTACTGGGAGGTCAGCGGCAACCCCGACGGCAAGCCGGTGGTCTTCCTGCACGGCGGCCCCGGCAGTGGCACGTCGCCGTGGCAGCGCCGGTTCTTCGACCCCGACGCCTACCGCATCGTGCTGCTCGACCAGCGCGGGTGCGGACGCAGCACCCCGTCGGCGAGCGAGCCCGACGCCGATCTTCGGCACGTCACGACGGCCCACCTGATCGCCGACCTCGAGCTGCTGCGCAAGAACCTCGGCGTCCCGCGGTGGCAGGTGTTCGGGGGCTCGTGGGGCAGCGCCCTCGCCCTCGCCTACGCCCAGGCGCATCCGGAGGTGGTGACCGAGCTCGTCCTGCGCGGCATCTTCACCCTGCGCCGCGCGGAGCTCGAGTGGTTCTACGAGGGCGGGGCTGCGGCGCTCTTCCCCGACCTGTGGGAGCGGTTCATCGCCCCGATCCCGGTGCTGGAGCGCTCGCGGCTCATCGAGGCGTACCACCGGCGGCTGTTCGACCCCGACCCCGCGGTGCACGTGCCCGCCGCGATCGCGTGGTCGACCTGGGAGGCCGCGACCGTGACGCTGCGCCCCGACCCCGAGCAGATCGCGGCGATGTCGGATCCGCGCCGGGCGACCGCGTTCGCGCGCATCGAGAACCACTTCTTCGTGCACGGCGGCTGGTGGGACGAGGGACAGCTGATCGCGGGCGTCGACGCGATCCGGCACATCCCGGCCGTGATCGTGCAGGGTCGGCACGACGTCGCGACGCCCATGATGACCGCGTGGGATCTGCACCGCGCGTGGCCGGAGGCCGAGTTCGTGGTGGTCGACGATGCGGGTCACGCGGCCACGGAGCCCGGGATCAGCGCCGCGCTCCGCGCCGCGACCGACCGGTTCCGCGCGGAGGCCTGACCCCGCGGCGTCAGGCGCGCAGGGCCTTCGTCAGCGTCGCCAGCAGCCCGCCGACACCGCCGTTCGCGCGATGCCGGGTGAGACCCTCGCTCACCTCGGCGCCCGTGCGGGCCGACACGAACCACGGCGGCTTCGGGAGGATGGTCGCTCGTCCGCCACCGTTCAGGACCGGCAGGGAGCGGGGGAACGGGCGGAACGGGCCGCGCAGCACCGAGCGCTCCACGTCGTCGAGCAGCAGCGCGTTGTGCACCACGCCGATGCCGCTGCCCACGTCGTCGATCGTGCTGCCGGGGAACGCCCCCCACGTGAGGGTCGGTGTGATGAAGCCGAACGCCGTCCAGCCGTTGATCGCGATCGAGCCGTAGTGCAGCGCGGTGAGCGCCCGGTCGAACCCGCTGCCGAGCGCCTTCTCGGTCGCCGGGTCGATCAGCAGATTGGCGCCGAGCGTGCCCTGCAGCTTCTCGTTGGCGTGCGCGACCGCCGCGTCCAGGAACGCCTGTCCCGTGCCCGGCAGGCTCACCACGCCCAGCACGGGGGCGAAGTACTCGGTGTTCTCCAGCGCCGTGGCGTCGTCGTCGCCGTCGACCTCGACGAGCAGGCGGTCGCCGAGCACGAGCGCGTCGGGGTAGGCGTCGGTGGCGGTCTGCATCCGCGACGCCGAACCCGGGTACCAGGTCGGGCGTTCCGGTGCGTTGGCGTACGCGCGGCGCAGGGCGGCACGGAACGCGTCAGCGCGATCCCAGTCCGCGGACAGGATCACGACCTGACCGGCGATGCAGTTGTGCCCGCTGTTCTGCAGCCGCATGGTGGCGATGTGCTCGGCCTGATACGCGATGTCGGCATCGGTCCACGGGCCGGGCACCACGATGATGGGGGAGACGCCGCCGAGCTCGGCCGTGATGGGCTTCTTCAGCAGCGGGCGGTTCTCACGCCGCCGCCGCTTCGTCGCCGCGGCGCCCTCGCCCGAGGAGGGGCCCCACACGATCGTGTCGAAGGTCGCGGCCGATCCGGTGATGTGCACGTGCGCGATCCCGGGGTGCTGCGTGAGGTAGGCGCCCGCCGCCGGGCCGCCGCGCATGATCCGCAGGAAGCCGGGCTCGATCAGCGGGGCGAGCGCGCGCTTGTACACCGGCACCAGCGGGTCCTGCGTGGGATTGACCTTGAGCAGGGCCGTGCGGTTGTGCGCCAGCAGCTCGTACAGCACGTCGAGCACGGGGATCGAGGTCACGTTGCCGGCGCCGAGCACGAGCCCCACGCCGCCGGACAGCGCCGGCGTGCGCTGCGCCAGTCCCGCCCTGGCCCGCGCGGCGTTCGGCGTTGTGCCCGGCCGCAGCCACACCTCGCCCGTGAAGCCCGACAGCAGGAAGCGGTCGATCCCCGTGAGCGGGAACGCGTGCACGCGGGCGCGGCCGCCCGGCGCGCGGTCGACCTTCACGCCGTCGAGCGGGTTGCGTCCATCGGCCAGGCGGGTCAGCGTGGCGATGGAGGCGTCGAGCGCGCCGAGCACGCTGTACGGACCGCTGAGCCACTCCTCGCCGCGCAGCGGGTGCCGGGCGTCGAGGCCCTTGGAGGCGGCGGCGGTGCGCGCCCAGTCCTCCGCGGTCGCGGCGACGCTCGTGCGCACCTGTCGCAGCAGCGTCGCGCGCTGGGCGATCGTGAGCGCGGCCCACAGCTGCGTCCCGGTGCGCAGCTCCTCGATCGCGGTGTCGAATCGCTCCTGCTCGCCCTCACCCAGCGGGGGAGAGGCGGGGGCCGTCGCGGCGGTGGCGTCGGAGTCGGGCGTTGTCGTGCGCGCAGGGGTCATCGGCGTCTCCTTCGGACGGTCCCAGCTTAGGCGTCGGTGGTCTGCAGCGCCTCGATGTCCTCCCGGCGCAGCCGGTAGCGCCGGAGGGTCGCCAGGCTCGCGGCCATGAGTGCGGCGGGCAGCACGCTGAAGCTCAGCACGATGCCGGTGATCGCGGCGGGCGGCTGCACGACCGCCTCCCCGGCGACGGTCGAGACGTATCCCGTCGCGGCCAGAGTGAGCGAGACGGCGGTGGCTCCGAGCGCGAAGCCCACCGTCTCGCCCGCGGTCCAGATGCCGGTGAACGTGCCGGCCTGTCCGGGGCGGCTCGACCGCTCGTCGTGCGAGATCACGTCGGGCAGCATCGCCATCGGCAGCGACTGCAGGCCCGCGTACGCGATGCCGGCCACGGCGACCGCGGCGTACATCCACCCGCCGGGCGACCACACCGCGGCGACGAGGGAGAGCGCGGCCAGCAGGAACAGGCAGCTGGCGATCGCGAAAGCCCGCTCCTTGCCGAGGCGCCGCGCGACCACCGTCCACGCGGGCGTCGCCAGCAGTGCCGGGCCGACCAGGGCGACGAACACGAGAGTGACCGCGTCCTCCGAGCGCAGGACCCACGTCGCCACGTACTGGGCCCCGGCCAGCATCGTGCCGGTCGCGAGCGCCTGCAGCAGGAACGTGGCGAGGAGGGCGCGGAACGGCTGACTGCGGCGCAGCGCCCGGAACCCGGACAGGTACTGCTCCCGCCACGCCGACGATGCCTCCGGGTCCCGCGGCCGTGCGGGGTCGTCGCCGGTCGCGGCGGCGGTGCGCGAGGCGATGAGCATGCCGACGCCGATCGCGAGTCCCGCCGCGACGCCCATCAGCAGATACCCGGCGACCGGGTCGGGCGCGGCCGTCCGGAGTGCGGGACCACCGGCACCGAACAGCAGGATCGCGGCCGTCAGCACCACCACGCGCCAGCCCAGCAGTCGCGTGCGCTCGTCGTAGCCGGACGTCAGCTCGGCGGGCAGCGCGACGTAGGGCACCTGGAACAGGCTGAACGCGGTCGCCGTCGCGAGGAAGGCCAGGAGCACGCAGAGCGCCCCGGCCACGGGACCCCAGGCGGGCGGCACCGCGAAGGTGAGGGCGAAGAACACCGGGAGCGTGACGGCGCCGACCACCATGAACCCGCGGCGAGAGCCGGTGCGGGCGAGTTGCCGGTCGGACGCGGCACCGATCAGCGGATCGATCAGCACGTCCCACACCTTCGCGAGCGTGACGATCAGGCCGGCCGCGAGGGCGGCGACGCCGAGGTTGTCGGTGAGGAAGTAGGTCAGCACCAGGCCGGGAAGCGTCGCGTAGCCGCCGGTGCCGACGGAGCCCACGGCGTACAGCGCGATCGTGCGGGGGGACAGCCGGGCGGGGTCGCGGTCGGGTCGAGCCTCGGTGCTCATCGCGCCAGTGTAGCGGCGCGATGGGGCCGGTCAGATGAGCGAGAGCTCGCGCAGCTTCGACTCCACGTCGGCGTTCGACGGCTCGACGTGGTGGGTCGAGTCGGGGTACACCACGACGGGGATGTTGGTGCGACCCGAGATGTCCTTCGCGATGTCCGCGGCAGCGGGGTCGGCGACCAGGTCGACGTACGTGTACGCGACGCCCAGCTCGTCGAGCTGCTTCTTGGTGCGGATGCAGTCGCGGCACCAGTCGGCGCCGAACATGGTGATGGTGTCGGAGACGGGTGAGGTCATGCCTCCAGCCTACGTCCGCGCCGCGGGGGTGGCGCCGAAGAAGGCGGCCAGCGCCGCGGCGAGGGGTGCCGGGGCCTCCTCCGCCATGTGGTGGCCGCTCTCGATGCCGTGCCCGCGCACGTCGTCGGCCCAGTCCCGCCAGATGCGGACCGGGTCGCCGTAGAGGTCCTCCAGGTCGTCGCGCGTCGACCACAGCACGAGCGCGGGCATCCGCAGGCGGTGCCCCGCGGCGGCGTCCGCCTCCTCGTGCGCGCGGTCGATCGTGAGGCCGGCTCGGTAGTCCTCGAGCATCGCGCGCACGACGGACGGGTCGTGCACGGCGCGGACGAGTTCCGCATGATTCGCGGCCCCCATGGTCTCCGGATCCGCCTTGGGCGCGTACCACGCCTCCGGGTCGGCCCCGATCACGCGCTCGGGGATGTCGGGCTGCGCGAAGAAGAACCAGTGCCACCACCGCGTCGCGAAGCGGGCGTCGGCGCGCCGGAGGTGCTCCGTGAGCGGGAGGCAGTCCAGCAGCGCGACGCGTTCGACCGCCTCCGGGGAGTCGAGGGCGAGACGCAGCGCGACGTAGCTGCCCCGGTCGTGCCCCGCGAGGTGGAAGCGCTCGTGGCCGAGGTGGCGTACGACGCCGCGGACGTCCTCCGCCACCGCCCGCTTCGAGTGGGCGGAGTGGTCGGGCGTGGGCGCGGGTCCGCGCGAGCGACCGTAACCGCGCAGGTCGGGGCAGATCACGGTGAACCCCTGCTCGACCAGGAGCGGGGCCACGCGATGCCAGGTTGCGGAGGTCCGCGGGTGACCGTGCAGCAGGACGACGGGGGGCCCGGAGCCGCCGTGCCGCACGAAGAGGTCGGAGGCGCCGGTGCGCACGACCTCCTCGGTGAACCCCGGGAACAGCTCGCCGTCCGTCATCGCCCGGGGTCCGCCTCGTCCGGCAGCTTCTCCACCGGGGCGATCACGACGTCCTGCACCTTCCAGTCGAGATCGGTGATGCCGGCGGCCGCGGCGGACAGGTCGTGCGTGGTGACCTTGCCCCGGCGCGGCACGACGAAGGCCTCGATGTGGAACACCTGACCCTGATCGCGCATGCGCACGGCGGCTTCGGCGACCCACGGACGACTGCGCAGATACGACACGATGTCGCCCGCGAGCGGGTGCGGGTTCTTGCTGTCGTACGTGCGGGCGCGCTGGTCCATCAGATCCACGATCGCGGTCCTGGTGTTGCGGAAGCCGTCCCAGATGATGCCGAGCGAGATGAACAGGGCGGCAGCGCCGTCCAGCCACCAGATGCCGATGCCCACCCCCAGCACGCCGACGATCGAGGCGACCGTCGTCTGCCAGTCGGCCTTCGCCATGTCGGCGTCGGCGTAGAGCAGCTTGTTGTGCAGCACGGGCGCCAGCTTCGACTTCGCCGGTCCGTAGAAGAACACGGGTCCGACGATCACGACGACCATGACCGCGACCATGAGCCAGCCCAGCCAGATGGTCTGCCCGAACAGCTGCACCGTGCCGATGGTGGGGTGCTCGCCGGAGATGAGCCCCGTGACCGCCTCGATCGCCAGGTTGAGGCCCACGGCGAGGAGGGCGACACCCGCGACGAGGTGACCGACACCCATCGCCCTGTGCAGCCCGTACGGGTGCTTCCGCGTGGGGCGGCGGCGCACGAAGAGCAGCGCGGTGAGGAACGCCACCTGCGGGATGAGGGAGAGCATGTCCTCGATCCACGCGGTGCGCATGGCCTGCGACTCGCCCACCACGAGGGCGATCACGGCGATCGTCACCGAGGTGTAGACGATCGTGAAGACCTCCCACCGCACCGCCTTCCGGATCGCGCGCTGCTGCTCGTCCGGGAGGGTCGTCCGTCCGAACTGCCCGGTCGTCGTCATGGCGACCCCACCTTCCGGTCGAGGTACGACTCGAGCGCCGAGAGGAAGGCGTTCTCCCCGAGCGGCACGAGCATCACGAGCTCGCGGTCGCCGGCGCCGTCGATGCCGGGGTAGCCGCGCGTGACTCCTGCTTTGTCGATCCACGGGGTGTCCGGGGTGAGGGCGCCGGCGATGAGGTCGAGGTCGCCCTGCTCGAGCATGCGCACGAGGGTCTCCTCCGACGCGACGGTCCAGGTCGTCTCGGCATCGAGGTGCGCCGCGAAGCCGTCGACGAGGTCGACGACGGGTCCTCGGGGTTCGTCGCCGGACAACTCGACGAGGTCTCCGTCGGGGGAGGTCCCGACGCGCAGCTCGCCGCCCGTCACGGCGTTCAACGTGCCGTCGGGGTCGCTGGGCACCGTGATCCCGCAGCCCGACAGCAGTGCCGCGATCAGCAGCCCGGCGACGGCCGCGGCGGTGCGCCCGGCGCGGGCGGGTCGATCCGAGGAACTCCTACTCACGGCGCTCAGCCTCGCGGGGTCCACGACGGCCGACAACACTGTTGACGGCGATGGCTGTGCGCGCTAGCCCGGTGGGGTCTTGATAGGTAAGGGTATCCTTACCTATGGTGGTCTCATGAGCAGCGCGTGCGAGCACCGGGACGACCCCGACTGGGACGACCTCGTGGGGGTGGTGCTCGTGGCCGGCGATGCGGCGGACGCGGGCGTCATCGCCGGGATCGCGGCGCGGCTGCCGGGGGACGCGCAGGGCGTCATCCTGCTGGAGGCCGCCGCTCATCTTCCGCGCCGGCACATCGATGCCCCCGCCGGTGTCTCCGTGCGCTGGCTCGTCCGCGACGAGGGGATCAGGGCTCACGCGCGCGGCGAGCGGCTGGCCCGTGCCGTGCATGCGTGGTGCGTCGAATGGACCTGCACGGAGCCGCCCGAGCACTGGACGGTCTGGCTCGGTCCGCACACCCCGCCGCACGTGGCCCGGATGGCACGCAGCCTGCTCGGCGTCGCGAACTGAGCGGACGAGGGCGCCCTCCCCGATCGGATCGGGAAGGACGCCCTCTGGTCCTGACCTGACCTCAGCCGCGCGGCATGGTCAGTCCGAGATCGAAGCTCAGGTCCGGGGAGAGATGGAAGTTGGCGTGCACGGATGCCGCGAGCACGTTCTCTCCCTTCGCGAGGAGCTTCGCCGGAACGGTGAAGGTGACGCGGTGGGCCGCCGCGGTCGTCGCCCGGGGCGCCGCCGTGGCGTACGTCTCCGCGGTGATCGCGCCGTCGGGAAGATTGCTCCGCCCGAGCTCGACCCCGTTCAGGTAGAGCACGACCCCGTCGTCCGCGACCACCGTGACCGAGCCGTCGTGCACCGCCGCCGGGTCGTCCACGGTGAAGGTGTGCCGGAACTGGGCGCTCAGCGGTGCGGTGTCACCGCCCGCGCCGAGGTCGGTGGTCGCGGAGGTCACGCCCCGGCCGAACAGCGCCTCACCCGTGCTCCAGCCCGAGTCGTCGAACCCGACGGCGTTCCAGTCGGCCGGGAGCGCCTCGGTCGAGGAGCGCCACGACCAGGTGGAGCCCTCGGCGACGGTCACCGCGTCGGCCGCCGGATCGGCGTCGGGAGCGGCGTCCTGATCGGGATCGGCCTTCTGGTCGCCGCCCGCGTCGGGATCCGGAACAGGGTCGGGGGCCGTCGCGGTCGTCGTGGCGGTGACGGCGGTGACCGGTGAGGCTTCGCCGTCCGCGCCGACCGCCGTCACACCGTACTCGTACGCCGTCGAGGCCGCGAGGTCCGTCTCCGTGAACGCCGTCTCCGGCGCGGCGACGGTTCCGACCTGGTCCCCGCCCCGCGTGATCACATACGACGCGGCCGTGTTCGCGCTCGCCGGCGCCGTCCACGACAGTGTCGCCGAATCCGCGGTGGCGGTGGCCGTGAGGTCGGTCACGGGGCCCGGCGCGGTGGAGCGCCGTGCCGTGAAGGCGAGGTCGAAGCCGAGGTCCGGTGTCGCCCGGTAGTTGGCGTGGACCGACGCCGCGAGCACGTTGGTGCCGTCGACGAGGGTGCCCGCCGGTACCGAGAACACGGACCTCGCTCCCGACGCGGTCTTCTGCGAGACCACCGCGGTCGCCGTCGTGTTCTGCGTCGGGGTGCCGTCCGGCATCCGCACGCGCCCCAGCTCCTTCCCGTTCAGGTAGAGGATCACGCCGTCGTTCGCGATGACCGAGACGGTGCCGTCGACCACCGAGGCGGCGTCCTGCACCGCGAAGCTCTTCCGGAACTGCGCGCTCACCGGCTTCGTCGCGGCGTCGGACGGATCGAGGTCGGTGGTGGCGCCGCTGATGCCGCGGCCGAACAGTGCCCGGCCGACCGTCCAGTCCGCGTCGTCGAAGTCGGCCTCCGACCAGGTCGACGGGAGCGGGTCCGTGGATGACCGCCACGACCACGTGTCGCCGTTGCCGATCAGGGTCAGCGCCGACGCTGGAGCGGGTTGGACCGTGAACGCGGCCGTGCTGGCCGACCGGTTGCCCACCGCGTCGCGCGCCCGCACGAACCAGTTCGTCGGCTCGGCGGTGACGGGTGCCGTATAGGTCGCGGCCGTGGTGGTCGCCACGACGCGGTTGCCGCGCAGCACCTCGTACACGAGCCCGCCACCGGCGTCTGTGGAGCCGCCCCACGTGAGCACCTGCTGATCCCCGCTCGCCGTGGGCGTCGCGGAGATCGGACCGGGTGTCGTCGGCGCGGTGCTGTCGCGGGGGGCGAAGCGGATGAAGCCGCCCGACCACTGGTTCACGCCACCCGCCCGCATCGAGTCGGTCAGGTCGCCGCCGACCCACAGCGTCCCGGTGCTGTCGAAGAACGAGCCCCACACGCCCTGCCCCGCACGCGAACGGACCACGGGGGACCAGTCGGGGATGTAGTGTCCGGTCGCCGCGTCCCAGGCTCCGGCGAGGTTGATCTTGTCGACCTCTGTCCAGGGTTCCGTGATCTCCCGCTTGAGGTACTTGTCCTGGTAGACCTCGTCGCCGCAGTGGCAGCCCGCGATGACCACCGACCCGTTGTCGTCGACGGTCTGCATGTCGCCGCCCTCGTGCGCGATCGAGCCGCCGACCAGCTGGAAGGTGGAGCGGTCGTAGGAGAACAGCGAGTGCTGCGAACCGCCGAGATACACGCGGTCGCCGACCTCGGTCACCCCGTTCTGCCAGATGTAGCCCTGATAGTTGCCGTTCGCGTCGATGGTCGCCTCGCTGAACGTCGGGACCCACAGCGGCGATACCAGCGGAGCGCCGGCCACGGTCTGCAGCGCGACGGCGCTCGGCGTCGACGTCGTCTGCTTCCGCGTGAAGTAGCCGGAGAAGTACGTCCGGTCACCGCGATCCGAGGCGTCTACCGCGATGGCCGTGCCGTTCAGGTTCGCGTTCCAGTTCGTGTCCGGGGTGCTGGTGGACAGGAGGATGCGACCGCCGTTCCAGGCGCTCGCGCTCTTTCCCGAGCCCACGGCCGTGAGATGCGTCATGGCCCCGGCGACGTAGAGGTAGCCGTTCTTCACGTCCAGGTCGTGCACCGAGGGCACGGCACCGACGGCGCGGCTCTGCACGGCCACCTGCGGCCCGGAGAGCCGGCCGGTCGCCGGGTCGAGGAACGCGAGGCCGACCTGAGGGGTGCCGTCGACCTGGGTGAACTGGCCGCCGATGGCCACGCGTCCGTCCGGCAGTGCGGCGATCGCCTTGACCTGTCCGTTGAGCTGCGGCCGGAACGTCGACACCCACTGTCCGCTGTTCACGTCGAAGCCCGCGAGGTACGGCTGCTCGACCCGTCCGGCGCCGTCTCGTGACTGCTGCACATACCGGAAGTTCCCTCCGGCGAACACGGTGTTCCCGACCTGGCCGAACTCCGCGACCTCGACGTTGAGCTCCCCGTCCTTGCCGTTGGCGAGGCCGGAGACACCCCACACGGTGCGTTGGGCGTTGCTGTCGGGGATCGAGCGCAGCGTCGAGGCGGCCGTGCCCGTGGCGGGCACGGTACCGAAGTCGAGATCGGCGAGCTTCAGCTGCGGCCGTACGAACATCTGCGCGAAGGGGATCGCGAAGCCGGCGCCCGCCGGGGCCCACAGGTACGACGTCGGGGTGTCCTGTCCGGTGATCTCGGCGCCGTACGACCAGCCCATCAGGTACCGGTGCGACTGCCGCTGGGCGAAGTAGGAGCCGTTCCATCCCGTGTCGTGCCCGAAGCCCGACTGTGAGGGGCCGCCCCAGCCGACGGCACCCGTCCAGCCGCCGGTGCCGGTGAAGCCGCCGATGATCCAGTCCTTGATCGGGTTGCCGCCGGCCATGGTCCAGTTCCAGCGGTCGCGGCGCGCGAGGCTGAAGCGAACCTCCTGCCACCGGCTGCCGTCGACGGCCGATGCGCGGTGCACGCGGATGCTGTCCGGAGGGAGCTGGTCGGGACGGGCGCCGTCGAGGAGCCCGTCGACGGTCTTGGCCGGCAGCTGTGCCGGCGCGAAAGCGGCCGTCCCCGAGGGTGTCGTGGTGATCTGCTCGGGCGTTCCCACGCCGTTGTAGTTCTCCTTCCACCCCTCGCGTCCGCGGCCGATCATGACCCAGCCTCCGCCGAGGGTGGTCTGGTCGCAGTAGAACTGCTGCGGGTCCACGAGCGTGGGCGTGACCAACCAGTACACCCCGTCCGCCGACCCGGGGTTGTTCTGCTTGATCTCCCAGCAGGAGGCGGCCGCGGTCTCCGGGGTGAGCCCGTCCGGTGCGCTGGCGCCCGCCACCGGAGCGTTCTCGGTCGGCGCGTTCTCGGTCGCCGCGTTCCCGACGGGCGCGTTCGCGTCGAGCGCGTTCTCGGTCGCTGAGGCGCCGAGTGGCGCCAGGAGCGAGCCCGCCAGGACCGCGACCGTCGCGATCCCCACGAGGGCGCCCGCGCGGGCGGAGCCCCTCTGCGTGCTTCTGGTCATTGTTGTTCCTTCCTGATGGGGGGCGGGGTGCGGCGTGAGGTCAGCCGCGAGCCATGGTCATGGCGAGGTCGAAGCTCAGATCCGGTGTGGTGCGGTAGTTGGCGTGCACCGAGGCGGCGAGCACGTTCGTGCCCTTCACCAGCAGGCGGGCGGGAACGACGAACGAGACGCGGCGTGCCGAGGCGCCCCGAGCAGCCGCCGACGCCGAGGCGAACGTGTTCTGGCCGATCGCGCCGCCCGGCATGCGCGCCCGGCCGAGCTCGACGCCGTTGAGATACACGACCACGCCGTCGTCGGCGATCACCGTGACCGTGCCGTCTCGCACGGTGGCGGGGTGGGTGACGGTGAACTCGTGGCGGAACTGGGCGCTGATCGGCGAGGTCGACTGATGGCCGGGATCGATGTCGGTCGCGACGCGCGCACCCCGGCCGAGCAGCGCCGCGCCCGTCGCCCATCCCGAGGCGTCGAAGCCGAGCGTGTTCCATCCGGCGGGGAGGGCGGCGTTCGTGTACCGCCATGACCACGCGGAACCGTTCGCGATCGCGATGGGCGCGTCCGCCGTGGTGCTGGCCTGAAGGGTCGCCGCGGTCGAGGCCTGTCCGTCGGCCGCGACGGCGACCACGGTGTAGCGGTGTCCCGCCGAGGCGGCGAGGTCTCCGTCGGAGAACGCGACGGTCGGCGCGGCGACGATGCCCACCTGCTTCCCGTCACGGCGGATCACGTACGACGCCGGGGCCGTGCCCCCGGCCGGGGCGCGCCACGTGAGGGCGATCGTGTCGGCGGTGCTCGTCGCGGACAGGCCGGCGACGGGCTGCGGTGGGGCAGCGCGCTCGCCGATGAGGGCCAGGTCGAATCCGAGGGCGGGCCGTGCACGGTCGGCGGTGTGCACCGAGACGGCGAGCACGTTCGTGCCCTCGATCAGGGCGTCCGCGGGGATCGGGATCACGACCCTTCCCCCGGCCGCCTCGGGCGGTGAGACGGCCTGCGTCGCGAGCGTGTCCGCGGTGACCTGTCCGTCCGGCATGCGGATGCGTCCGAGTTCGGTGCCGTTGAGTGTGAGCACGGCGCCGTCGTCGGCGATCACGGAGACGCGTGCGTTCGTGACGGTGGCAGCGTTCTGCACCTCGAACGACTTGCGGAACTGCGCGCTCAGCGGTCGCCCGCCCCCACGGCTGAGCGTGGTGGCTGCACCCCGCACCCCGGCGCCGAACAGTCCGGACCCGGTGTGCCAGGAGGAGTCGTCGAAGCCCGGCGTCGTCCAGTCGGAGGGAGGGGCGGTCGCCGAGGAGCGCCACGCCCAGGTGTCGCGGTCGCCGATGAACGTGAGGTCGGCCGGGGAGGGGGGCTGCACGACGAAGGCCGCGGTGCCCGCCGATCGGTTGCCCGCGGTGTCACGCGCTCTGACCTGGTACGCGGTGGGGTCGGCGGTGATCGGCACGGTGTAGGTCGATGCCGTGGTGGTGGCGACCACACGGTCCCCGCGCAGCACCTCGTAGACGACGTCCGTGGTGTCGGTCGACGCGCCCCAGGTGAGCACGGCCTGCTCGCCGCCCGCGACCGGGGTGGAGGTGATCGGCCCCGGTGTGGTGGGCGGCGTGCTGTCCCCCGGGGCGAACCGGGCGAAGCCACCCGACCACTGCGTCGATCCGCCGGCGCGGACCGAGCGGTCGAGGTCACCGCCGACCCACAGCGCTCCCGCGCTGTCGACGAAGCTGCGCTGCACGCCGAGGTGACCCGCGAAGCCGAGCCGCGGCGCCCAGTCGGGGAGGAAGACGCCGGTAGCCCCATCCCAGGCGCCCAGGCCGTCGAGGCGATCGACCTGGAGCGCCCTCGCCCGCATCTTGCGCGTCTTCCGCTTCAGCGTCTCACCCTGGTACTGGTAGGTGTAGCGCCCGCACGCGCAGCCGCCGATCACCACCGTTCCGGCGGCGAGGATGCTCCGGATGTCGGAGCCGCCCGAGGCCGTCGACCCGGTGAGCACGCGAAAGGTGGCGTGGTCGTACGCGGCGATCGAGCGGCGCGTGGAACCGAGGTAGACGCGCCCGCCCGTCTCCACCACGGCGCGTGCAGGGACTCCGGTCGCGCTGAACGCCGGTGCCCACAGGGGAGACACCGGAGCGGCACCCGGCGCGGTCGTCAGCGCCGCCGCGCTCCGGGTCGGGGTGGTGCGCGTCGCCGTGAAGTACCCGGCGACGTAGGCGCGGTCGCCGAGGTCGGACGCGTCGATCGCCAGCGCGGTGCCGTTCAGACCGGGGTTCCACTCCGGGTCGGGGAGACCGGTGGCGAGGTCGATCCGTCCGCCGTTGTGCGCGGGCGTCGCGGCGTCGGCGTCCGCGGCGGACAGGTGGGTGAACGACCCTGCGAGGTAGAGCTCGTCGCCGTGCACGTCGAGGCCGAGCACCGCCGGTGTGCGCGCGGTCTCGCGCTGCTCCACCGTCACCTGGGGGCCGGCCAGGCGGCCGGTGCTCGGGTCGAGCAGGGCGAGCCCCGGTTGCGGCGCGCCGTCGACGGTCGTGAACCGGCCGCCGATCGCCAGGCGACCGTCGGGCAGGGTGGTCATGGCGGTCACCTCGCCGTCCAGGTCCGGTCGGAATCGCGGGAGCCATTCGCCCGTCGTCACATCGAAGGCCGCGAGGTACGGCTGCTCCGCACGACCGATCCCCGACTCGGTGCGCTGCACGTACCGGAAGTCGCCGCCGACGAACACGCTCGCGCCCGCCTGCCCGAAGGCGCGCACGGCGGCACTCCGGTCCTCGTCCTCCGCCGACTGGGCCACACCCCACTGCGTCTTCATCGCGGTGCTGCGGGGGAGGGCGCGCACGGCTGCGGCGGGCGTGCCGGTGACGGGTGCCGTCGGGAACGAGAGATCGGACAGCCGGAGCTTCGGGCGGACGAAGACCTGCGCGAACGGGATCGCGTAGCCCTCGCCCGCCGGAGCCCACAGGTACGACGAGCTGTCGCCGGTTCCGGTCACCGTGCGGCCGTACGCCCACCCCGCCTTCTTCTTGTGCGTCGAGCGGCGGACGAACGACGAGACATGCCACCCGTCACCCTCCCCGAAGGTCCGGGTGCTCCCACCGGTGCCGCTCGTGCCGTCGAACACCCAGTCGCGCACGGGGTTGGCGCCGCCCAGCGCCCAGGTCCAGCGGTCGCGCTGCTGGATGCGGAAGCGCACCTCCTGACCGTAGGTCCCGTCGATCGAGGAGGCGCGGTGCACCCGCACGCCGTCTGCGAGCTTGTCGACCCGGCCCCCGTCGAGGAGGCCGTCCACGGTCTTCGCCGGAAGCTGGATCGGGGTGAAGGCGCCGGGGCCGTCCGGCGTCTCGGCGAGCTGCGTCGGTGCGCCCTGCCCGGCGTAGTCCTCGCTCCACCCCTCGCGGCCACGCCCGATCATCACCCATCCGCCGCCGTACTCCTCCTGAGCGCAGTAGAACTGCTGCGGAGCGACGAGCGTCGGCGTGACCAGCCAGTAGACGCCGTCGTCCGAATCGGGGTCGTTCTGCTTGATCTCCCAGCACGATGCGGCGGCGGTCTCGGCGGTGCGTCCGTCGGGAGCTGCGCTCCCGGTCCCGGCGGCGCGCGCGGAGGGCGCCGACAGGGGTGCGAGCAGAGAGCCGACCAGCGTGGCCGCGGCGGCCAGCGCCACCAGCGTGCGCACAGATCTGTTCCCCCACCGAATCGCGTCGGTTCGCATCGTGTCCTTCCGGAGTGATCCGCGGCGGAGCGCGGGCTCGGCGTCGCTCCCGGTGGGGGTCCCGGGTCGGACGGCGCCTAGGTCGCTGCGTCCGAGCATGCCGCCGGCACGCTCGGAGTCCTGCGCACTCCTCGGTTCATGGCACGAGTGGCGCGCTTCGGGGGCGGACGCCGGTGTCCGCCCCCGAAGGGTCGCGTCGCGTCAGCGCGTGGACGCCGTAGCGGCGCCGGCCGCGTTGGCGGTGATGGCGTCGAGCGCACGACGGAGCGCGGAGCTCGACGTGTGCGCGGTGTACGGGAAGTAGACGACCTCGACGCCGACCTCGGCGAACTCGCGCTCGAGGCGCAGGCCCTTGTCGGTGCCTCGCCAGTCGTCGCCCTTGAAGAAGTGCGTGAACTGCACGTCTCTCCAGGAGTCCATCTTCGAGGGCGTGGTCTCGATGTAGACGTCGTCCACGAACGAGATGTGCTTGACGATCTCTGCGCGCTCGGCGGTCGGGATGACCGGCTCGATGCCCTTGACCTGCCGCAGCATCTCGTCGCTCACGACGCCCGCGATCAGGATGTCGCAGTGCTGCTTGGCATGCCGGAGCAGATTCAGATGCCCCACATGGAAAAGGTCGAATGCTCCGACGGCATAGCCGATACGCGTCCCCATGATCTCCCCAGATCACTAAATCCCCAGTTAAGCGGATCCCCACCCACTTAATGCGACTCCCACAGCCGCGCTGCCAGAGTCTATCAGACGCGGGTTTCCCCGCCCATAGGTCGGCGTGAAACGATGGAGCGCGCAGGCGCGGTGCCTGCCGAGCGAAGGGGACTCGAGTGGGGCCAGCCGTCACGGTCATCGTGCCGACGTTCAACGAGCGCGACAACGTCGCCGAGCTCGTGGCGCGCACGGCGGCGGCGCTTGCCGGGCGGCAGGCGGAGATCCTGTTCGTGGACGACAGCTCGGACGACACCGTCGCAGAGGTCGAACGCGTGGCCGTCGACGCGCCGCTCCCGGTGCGGGTGATCCATCGCGCCGAGAACACCGGCGGGCTCGGCGGTGCCGTCGTGCTCGGGTTGCACGCCGCAGCCGCTGACCTCTGCATCGTGATGGATGGCGACCTCCAGCACCCGCCCGAGCTGCTGCCCGCGCTCCTCGACCGGCACGCCGAGGGCGGGGCGGACGTGGTCGCGGCATCGCGCTACATCGGCGGCGGCGACACCAGCGGCCTCGGCACGGCGCTGCGCTTCGGGGTGTCCCGCGCGGCCACGTGGCTGACCAGGGCCATGTTCCCCATCCGGCTGGCCCGCAGCACCGACCCCATGACGGGCTTCTTCCTCGTGGACCGGTCGCGCCTCGACCTCGACGGCTTGAAGCCGCAGGGGTTCAAGATCCTGCTGGAGATCCTGGCGCGCAACGACCTGCGCATCGCCGAAGTGCCGATGGAGTTCGCCGAGCGGCGGCACGGGACGTCGAAGGCGAGTATCCGCCAGGGCGCCACGTTCATCGCCCATCTCGCTCGGCTGCGCTTCGGGAAGATGTCGCTCTTCGCGCTGATCGGCGTCATCGGGGCCGTGGCGAACCTCGGCATCATGTGGGCGCTGACGGCCGCGGGCGTGCCGTACGTCTGGGCGGCGATCATCGGCGCCGAGGTCACCATCATCGGCAACTTCCTCTTGCAGGAGCGCTTCGTGTTCGCCGACATGCGCACGGACGCCCGAGCGCTCGGCATCCGCTTCGCGAGCTCCTTCGCGTTCAACAACGTCGAGGCGGCGCTGCGCATCCCCGTCATGGCGCTCATGGTCGAGACCTGGCACATCTCCAGCGTGCTGGCCACGGCCCTGTCGCTGATCGTGGCGTTCTTCGCGCGCTTCCTCTTCCATTCGCTCGTCGTGTACGCGCCGCAGCGTCGCCGTCGTGGCGAGAGCGCGGAGCCCGAGACCGACACCGCGGCGCAGCGCGTGATCCGCGCGATCGACGTCGAGGTGATGAAACCGGGCGAGCTCTGAGGCCGGCGCTCTACCATGGACCTGACCGGCAGGGGGCCGGGCTGCTGGGGGAGTGGTGAAAAGAGCGATCTTCGACGCCAAGACGCGTCTGCTGATGCGGAACGACCGACGCGCCTTCGAGGTGATGGTCCGCAATGAACGTCTGGGGGGCGCGGCCTTCGAGGAGCTGTCGCGGGGCGCGGCGACCCGCATCGCGCTGCACGCGTTCGACTCGTCGCCGTTCTATCGCGAGCTGTACGCGGGGGCGGGGTTCGGTCGGGAGGACGTCGCGGAAGCGGGCAACTTCTCCGCGCTGCCGGTGGTGACCAAGGCCGCGCTGCGCGATGCGGGGGATGCCGTGCTCTCCACGACGGTGCCCTCCTCGCGCGCGCTGGTGTCGCAGACGGGTGGCAGCACCGGGTCGCCGTTGCGGGTGCGCAACGACCAGGCCGCCCCGACCGCGGCGATGTGGTGGCGGATCTACCGCTGGTGGGGCGTGCATCCCGCGGACGACATGGCCTTCATCTATCGACGCCTCCGGCAGGGCAGGGAGGCGCTGGTGTACGCCGCGCAGTGGTGGCCGAGTCGCCACCTGCACCTCGATGCGCGGGCGATCACGGACGACGCGATCGAGACGTTCGTCCGCGACTGGCAGCGGGTGCGTCCGCGGCTGCTCGTCGCCTATGTCGAGGGCGCGACGGCCGTCGCGACGCACCTGGCGCGGACGGGGCGCACGCTGCCCACGTCGGCCGTCTCCGTCACGGCGGCGATGCTGCAGCCGGGGCAGCGCGCCCTGCTCGAGTCGGTGTTCCGTGCTCCCGTGTTCGACACCTACCGCTCGGCGGAGATCCCCTGGATCGCGGCCGAGTGCGAGCAGCACGAGGGACTCCACGTCGCGGGCGATCAGCGCCTGGTGGAGATCGTCGACGACGCGGGGCGTGCGGTGGATGCGGGGACCGAGGGCTCGGTCGTCGTCACGGACTTCAGCAACGAGGTGTTCCCGCTCGTGCGGTACGAGATGGGGGACCGATCACGGCGACTCGACGGCGCGTGCGCGTGCGGGCGGGTCTTCCCCCGGATCGCCCCCGTGCAGGGACGACTGGCCGATGTGGTGCGAACCCCGTCGGGGCGCCGCATCACGGGAGGCCTGAGCGGGCTGTTCCTCGGCGACCCCGGAGCCATCCGGCAGATGCAGGTCGTGCAGGCGGCGGACTACGCGGTCACGATCCGCTACGTCCCGACGACGCCGGGAGGGGCGCGCGATGCCGCCGCGACAGCGGTGCGTGCCCTGCGCACGCTGCTCGATGATGACGCCGTCGCGGTGTCGGCGATGGAGGTCGAGAGCATCGAGAGCCAGGGCGGCAAGGCTCGGCTCGTGATCTCGCACGCTCCCGACGCCCCCTGAGGCGCGTAACGCTCACGGCTCCTGAACAGGACCGAGTACTAGACTTACGCCGTTCTGCGCCCGACGACGTGTCGGGCGCCGCATTGGGGGAGTGCACAAGTGGCAACACACTGGACATTGGAAGACCTCTATCGAGGGGTCATGCAGTCGTGGATGGTCCTGGTGGGGACGATCGTCGCGTTCGCGTTGGTCGGTTTCGGGATCTTCCTGATCTATCCGCAGAAGTACACGGCGGAAGCGCAGCACACGGTCGAGCCGATCAGCGTGCTCTCGACCGGATCGAGCTTCAACACGGTGAACATGGAGACCGAGAAGGTCGTGGCGACCTCGACGGCCGTGCTCAAGCGCGCCGTGGAAGACCTCGACGACACGTCGATCGAGGCGCTGCGCAACAACACCGTGATCGACGTGCCGCGGAACTCGCAGGTGCTGAGCTTCCAGGTGACCGCGAACACGCCGCAGGAGGCGGCCGACCGGGCGAACGCGCTCGCTGAGGCGTACGGTGCTCAGCGCACCGACAACGCGCGTGCCGTCGTCGAGCAGACCACGGCGGAGTTGGGGGACTCCATCGCGCAGCTGCAGGCCGTCGTCGACTCGCAGCCCATCGACAGCAGCGAGCGGGCTGCCACGCAGCTCCAGCTGCAGGGTCTGCTCGACCAGCAGGCGCGGATCACCGCGACGCCGTTCTACTCGGGCACGCTCGTGACGCCGGCCGATCCGCCGCAGAAGTCGAACCGGCCCTCGGTGCTGGTCTTCATCGCCGCGGGTCTCTTCCTCGGCATCCTCGTCGGCGCCATCGCTGCGCTCATCGTGTCGCGCGTGCGCAACGGACCGGGCGCCAGCTACAAGCGCAGTGTCGCTGACGAGGTCGACGCCGACGATGCCGACGACACCGAAGAGGTGCCGGAGCACGACGACGTCGCCCTCGATGAGGACGACCGGCTGCTGGAGCCGGAAGACGCGGGGCTGCCGGTCTCGCGTCCGATCGGAGCTCCGAAACGCGGGCACACGACCTCGCGGCGCTGAAACGCCACCAGAAGACGAAGAGGGCACCGGGTCATGACGACCCGGTGCCCTCTTCGCTTGTCCCGTCAGCCGGCGTAGCTCCAGACCCGCACGTAGTCGACCTGGAAGTCGAGGTTCTGGGTCGCCGCCTTGTCGGCCGGGTTGGGGAGGCCCCAGTAGGTCGTCGACGGACCCACGTGGAGGTTCAACCGCATGTGCAGCGGTGAGCCGAAGTAGTTCGGGTTCCACAGGTTCGGGTGGGTCGCGGGGGTCGCGCGCAGCAGCTGCTTCCCGTCGACGATCACGGCCGCGTACGTCGGCGTGAACTCGAACGCGTACGTGTGGAAGTCCTTCCACACCGGTGTCGCGGCGCCGTAGTCGGCGTGATGCCAGATGTAGCGCTGGTTGGCCGAGGGCGTCGAGGTGTGCGTGTGGACCGTCGTCGTGGCGGTGTCGATCCGCTGGTCGCGGACCGCGGCGTCGTCGTAGCCCCACGCCTCCATGATGTCGATCTCTCCGGACTGGTTGTTGCGCAGCCAGAAGGCGGCCAGCGAACCGAACGTGTTCGGGCCGCTCGGCGTCTTGGCGCGGATCTCCCACCGACCGTACTGCTGGCTCATGCTGACGTCATCCGACTGGAGGCGGCGCTGGTCCAGGTATCCGGTGTTGTGCCAGAGCTCGCGGGGGCCGCTCTGCGTGGAGGGGCGGATCGCGGGGGTGGTCCGCCAATCGGCGCGGATGTGGAGGACGCCGCTCCCGTCCACCGACACCTGGTCGCGGGAGGGGACGGCCGCGTCGAAGAGGAGGCCGAGGTCGTCCTGGCCGCGGACGTTCCACTTCGCGGGGTCGACCGCGGGGCTGCCGGAGGAGTCGCGGTAGGTGAACTCGTCACGCCAGGTGGGGGCGCCCCAGCCCGGGACACTGCCGTCCGATGCGGGAGGCGTCGTCGGCTTCTGCGGCTGCGCCGGCGGGGTGGTCGGCTTCGGCGTCGGGCTCGGTGTTGTCGTGGGAGTCGGCGTCGGAGTCGGCGTGGGCTTCGGCGGCGGTGTCACGGCCGGCTTGTCCTCGCGCACGAGGTGGGCGTCGAAGCTGATGTTGTGGGTCTCTCGCCAGTTGGAGAGCACCTGCACGGCGATGGTGTTGGTGCCGGTGCGGAACAGTCGGCTCGGGATGGAGAACGAGACCGGGTTCTTGCGGGCGGCGGTGGACGACGGAGCGGCGGTCGCGTAGCTCTTGTCGGTGATGCGCCCGGTGGGGGCGTTCTTGCGGCCGATCTCGACGCCGTTGATCCAGATGACGATGCCGTCGTCGGCCCACGTGTTCACCCACGCCCATTCCGGCATATCGGAAGTGAGCGTGAAGGTCTTGGTGGCGTACGTGGCGATCGGCTGCTGACCCGACGTGCGGGGGATGAGCGTGCCGATGGTGCCGACACCGGTGCCGGCACCGAGCGGTGCCGTGCCCGTCTTCCAGGTGTTGGCGGCCGTCTGCCACCCGGCAGGCGGAGGCGTCGCGGCCCGGTAGTAGGACCACCCCGCGGAGCCGCGGGGGATCACCGAGGTGATCGTGGTGTCAGCGGCCACGGCGGGCCCGCTGGCGACGACGGATGCCCCGACGACCGCGAGCGCGGCGACGAAGGCGAAGAGGATGCGATGGATGGGGGTTCGGGTGTGTGTCTTCAGTTTCATCTCGAGGGGGAGCGAAACGGTGCTGTGCAAACCGGTCGCTCGCACAGCACCGTCCGGGTTGCGGATGCGGGCCGAGCATTCCCCCTCGATGCATCCTGTGGACGGGTGTTGTCCGCCTACTATACGGCGTCGCTCCCCCAAAGCTCCCTGACAATTCCCGTGGTGCTCTCGATCGACGACCGCGACGACGCGCCGAACACGATCGACTCGACGTTCGCGTGGTCGTGGATCCACTCCAGGGCGCGCCGCGGCGGGATGGCCCCGGACGCGAACACCGACATGGCCACGGGGCGGAACGGGCGCTCACGCAGAGCCTGCTCGTACGCCTCGATGCCGCCGGACATCCGGAAGCCGATCTCGTTGATGTTCGCGCACACGATCGGGTTCTTCACTCCGACGCGGTCGAGCGTGTCGAGCAGCATCGGCAGGTTCATCGTGATGAAGCCGGGCTCCGCGTTGTAGCGCTCGCGCACGTGACGATCGAAGATCGCGAAGGCCTCGTCGAAGCCGAGTCCCAGCATCAGGTCGACCACGACGTTCTGGAGGAAGACCACTGGGGTGTTGAGGCCCTGGAACATCTTCATCTCCGCGTCGACGAGCAGCGTGATGATGCCCTCGATGTCCTTCTTCATGAACGACTTGCCGCCGCGCACCGCCGCGTTGAGCAGACCCTCCTCCGGGAGGAACTGCTTCAGCGCGCCGAGCATGCCGTTGTCGGTCACCGCGTTGGCGTACTTGTGCGCGTAGGGCATGCACGGGTAGAAGCGGTAGTCGGCGTACCGCTGCGGGTTCGCGCGCATGTGATCGCAGACCTCGGCGATGCGCTCGTGCGTGGTGCACATGAGGGTGCGGATGCCGTTGTCGAGGGCGATGTCGACCACGTCGATGATCGCCTGGGTGTCCTGGAAGCGGATGGCCTGCGCCCGCGCCTTCTCCTCCGACATGTGGTTGATGCCGAAGAACTGGTTGTCGCCCAGCAGCAGCCGGTCCATGGTCGTCGTCGTCATCTCGCTCATGCCTTCCTCCCGCGTCCGAACAGTCCGCGTTTCGCCGCGGGTGCCGCGGCGACCACGGCAGGTGCCGGTGCGGACTCCGCAGCGGCAGCGGAATCCTGCAGGATCCACTCGATGACGCGGTCCGTCTCGGCCGCTCCGGCGAAGCCGTTCTCCCGCGCCTCCGTCTCGCCCGCCGCGATGGCGTCGACGAACGATGCCAGCTGCGCGCTGTACTCCTCGCCCCGGAGGTAGAAGGCGACCTGCTCGGTGAGGTCGGTCGTGTAGGAGATGTTCCACCCCGCACGGTAGCCCGCCGGGATCGTCGCCCCCTCGCGGAGGTAGACGCGCAACTCCTGGCGGTCGGCGATGATGCGGCCCTGCGAGCCGGAGATCGTGACCGAGGTCGACATCTTCCGGAAGGACTCGTCGGACCAGTTGACCGAGAGCTGCACGCTCAGGCCGTCGGGGTAGTCGAGCGTGGAATAGACCTCGTCGTCGATGTCGGCGGAGAAGATGCTGTTCAGCACCGATCCGCGGACGCGCTCCGGCGTGCCCAGGTACCAGTTGACGAGGTTGAGCGGATGTGCCGCGTAGTCGTAGACGCACCCGCCTCCCGTCGACCGCTTGGTGCGCCAGGTCGAGCCCTTCGGCTTGAGCACGACGGGCCCGTAGGCCTCGGCCAGGACGTGCGTCACACGACCGAGCGCTCCGGCGTCGAGCAGGCGCTTGACCTCCTGGAACGTCGCGATGAAGCGGTTGTGGAAGCCCACCTGTGCGATGAGCCCCCGCTCGGCGGCCAACGCGGCGAGCTCGAGCGATTCGGCCGCGCTCAGCGTGAGCGGCTTCTCGCAGAAGACGTGCACACCGCGCTCGAGCGCGCTGCGGACGAGTGCAGCGTGCGAGGCGTTCGGCGTGGCGATGATCACCGCCTCCGGTGCCGCGTCGTCGAGCATCTTGTCGAGCGTCGAGTACGTCGGCGCCCCCGTGTACTTGTTCAGCACGTCGAGCAGGTAGTCCGTGGCGTCGACGACGCCCACCAGCTCCACGTTGTGCAGAGCCCGGACGATGGACAGATGGGAGAGCCCCATCTTCCCCACGCCGACGACTCCGACCCGAACACGTCGTGTGTCAGTGTTTTCTGGCACGACGAAATCCCCTTCCCCAGTTGGTTTCCCCTTCAGAAGCGCCTCTCCCCGTAGAGACGCCAGCCGCTATACTAACCCGAAGTCCGCGCTGATGGCAGTGCGAACTTCGCGCCGGGATGGGGCCCGGTGCATCTCAGGGGATTCCGACGCACGCCGACGGCGTGGGTCGGACGCGTCACACAAGGGGAGTGACCATGCAGTTGGATGTTTCTGTCGTCCTGCCGACACACAACCGACCGGAGCTGATGAAGCTCGGCGTCGAGAGCGTGCTCGCGCAGAAGACCTCGGCCACGGGAGAGGTCGTCATCGTGTTCGACGCCTGCCCGATCGAGGTGCCGGACGTCGAGGTGCCGGAAGGGTGGACGGTGCGCGGCATCTCGAACACCCGCACCCGCGGACTCGCCGGCGCGCGCAACTCGGGGATCCTGGCCGCGGAGGGGCGGCTGGTGGCCTTCCTCGACGACGACGACGAGTGGCTGCCCGGCAAGCTCGCCGCGCAGCTGCGCCGCTTCGAGGAGAAGCCGGAGGCGATCATCGTCGGCACCGCCATGGTCGTCGACGACGGCACCAACCGCATCGTCCGCCGTGTGCCATCCGATGACCTCACTCACGAGGACTTCCTGCGCAACCGCAACCCCGGCCTGCACTCGTCGAGCCTGATGTTCCGGCGCGAGGTGCTCCTGGGCGAGCTCGGACTGATCGACGAGGAGCTTCCGCGCAGCTACGGCGAGGACTACGACATCCTGTTGCGCGGTTCCTCCCTCGGGCTCGTGACCGTGGTGAACGAGCCGCTGGTGCGCGTGCTGTGGACGGGGCAGTCGTACTACTTCGGGAAGTGGGCCGCGTACGCCGAGGCCCTGCAGTACCTCCTGCGCAAGCACCCCGACTTCGCGACCATCCCCGCGGCCCTCGGTCGCATCGAGGCCCAGGTCGCGTTCTCCCTGGCCTCGGCCGGGCAGGGCAAGGAGGCCCGCTCGTGGGCCTGGCGCGCGCTCCGCCACAACCCGAAGCAGGTCAAGGCGGCGCTCGCGATCGCCATCTCGTGGAAGCTCGTGACACCGCAGGCGATCACGAAGGTCGTCCAGAAGCTCGGCCGGGGGATCTGACGCCATGAAGATCCTCATCGCCTGTTCCTCCGGCGGGCATCTCACCCAGGCTCTGGCGCTGCGGGACTGGTGGGGCGAGCACGAGCGGTGCTGGGCCACGTTCCCGGTGGAGGATGCGCGCTCGCGCCTCGCCGACGAGAAGGTGTACGAGATCCACTACCCGACCGTGCGGAACGTGCCGAATCTGCTGCGCAACTTCGGTCTCGCCCGACGCGTGCTGGCCGAGGAGCGGCCCGACATCGTGTTCTCGACCGGCGCGGCCATCGCCCTGCCGTTCTTCACCCAGGCGCGGTTCTTCGGGGCGCGGACGGTGTACCTGGAGCCCGTCGATCGCATCACCTCACCCGGCCTCAGCGGGCGACTCGTCTACCCGTTCGCGGACGAGTTCCTCGTGCAGTGGGAGCGGATGCGCCGGTTCTACCCCGGGTCGCGCAACGTGGGGGTCGTGCTGTGAGCGCGCCGCTGGTCGTCGTCTCCGCCGGCACGTACCACCTGCCCTTCGACCGGCTCTCGCAGTGGGTGGAGGAGTGGCTGCACCGGAACCCCGGCGTGCGCCTCGTGATGCAGCACGGCCCGTCCGCTCCGGTCGACGGCGCCGAGAACGTCGAGATCCTGCCCTACACCGAACTCCTGACGCTGTGCCGGGAGGCCGACGCGGTCGTGCTCCAGGGCGGCGCCGGCGGCGTGATGGACATGCGTGCCCTCGGCATCGTGCCGATCGTCGTGCCGCGCGTGCCCGGAGACGGCGAGGTGGTCGACGATCACCAGCTCGTGTTCAGCGCGGAGATGGCCGAGCTCGGGATCATCCGGCGCGCCCTGTCCTCCGCTGAACTCGCCGCCCAGCTCGACCGTGCGCTCTCCGGCGGCGCGGAAGCCCCCGGGACGATCGCCACGCCGGGGGCGGACACCGTGCGCGCCCTGCTCGAGCAGCCGGTCCGCCGCGCGCCGTGGTTCGCCTTCGTCCCGCGCCTGTTCCGCAGCGGGGCTGCGATCATCGCGACCAAGCTGCGGCGCTGACGCTCGGGCGCCGGACTCCCGTCAGGCCCAGCGGCCGAGGAACGGGATCCGGCGCCACAGCGTCTCGATGTGCAGGGCGTGCCGGAACAGCCACAGCACGGCGGCGTACACCGCGCACAGCACGACACCGGCCACCAGCAGCACGAGCAGACTCGACCCCGCGAACCACGTGAACAGGAGTCCGCCCCCGCCGAAGATCAAGACGGGCGGCAGCATCGGCACGAGCAGCTTCGAGGGCTGCAGGTCCACATGCATCAGGCGGTGCACCTGCACGGCGGCGATGAGGTTGTCGGCCAGCATCACGATGACCCAGGTGATCGCGGCACCCCAGACCCCCAGGAGCGGCACGAGGGCGAGGTTGCCTCCGATGCTCACAGCCAGCGCGATCGCCTTGTTGTACATCTGCCACGTGCTCTTCCCGCCCTGCAGGAGGATGCTCTGCAGCATGCCGCACGCGGTCTGGAACATCATCGCCAGAGCCAGCAGCACCATGGGACCCCAGCCGGAGCGGAACTCCGAGCCGAAGATACCGAGGACCGCGGGACCCATCGAGATGAGCAGCATGTAGAACGGCCAGTTCATCAGGATCATCGCCCGCACGACCTTGGTGTGCAGCCGTGTGGACTCGGCGTAGTTCTCGCGGGCAAGGAGAGCGGAGATCGTCGGGGACACCGCCACGCGCATCGCCTTGTCGACCACGCCGCCCGCGCGCACGGCACGGGTGATGACCGCGTACACGCCCGCGGCGGAGGGCGAGGCGAGGGCGGCGATGATGAGCACGTCCGACCACTCGAGCGCGGTCTCCAGGCCAGAGCTCACCGTGCGCGGGGCGTTGAACCGCCAGAACTCGCCCATCGTGGGTCGCGTGCCCGGCGTGCTCTCCCGGCGACGGCGGAAGTCGCGCACGAACGGCGCCGCGATCACCACGAGCGTCACGACCAGCCAGAACGGCTGCGGCAGCAGCCACGCCTCGAACGCTCCCCACGCGCCGACCCCGGCGACCGAGACCGCGAGCAGCACGGTCAGCAGCCGGCTGGCCGGGAGCAGGATGCTCTGCAGCAGCGTGAAGGCAGTGACGCCCCGAAGCATGCGCGCCGCGATCTGCAGGACGCCGATCAGGGCGCCCACCACGACATACGGCACCATCGCACGCATCAGATCGGCCATCGCCGCTGCGTCGCGCGGCGCGGCCAGCCACTCTCCGAGCGCATCCGCCAGCAGCCAGATCGCGAGCGACACGAGACCGGAAACCACCGCGACCGGGCCGACCGCGAACATCACGATGCGCCACTCCGCCCCGGCGCGGTGGAAGGCGCGCTGCTCGGCGATGTAGCGGACGATGCCGCTGTTGGTCCCGAGCCGGAGCACCTGGGTGAGGATCGTGAAGATCCCCATGGCCTGGAAGAACAGACCGGTCCCGTCGGCACCGAGGGTGTTACCGACGATCGCGGTGAGCAGCAGGGCGGCGAGGGCGGCGAAAGCGGAGCCGAACAGGCTGATCAGACCACTCTTCGCCAGCCCCTCACTCTTCATTCGCCGCCTTCGCGAACGGCGTCGGCTGTGGTGTCCAGTACGAGGACTTGCCGAGATACTTCTCCCGCAGCAGCACCGCGAGGGCGATGCCGACGAACACCAGCTGCCTGTCCAGGCCGTAGAAGATCGACAGACCGACCGCCACGACCACACTGGCGTGGATCCACACCGCCGACAGGTTCGGCGCGTCGAACGTGCGCACCGCGCCCATCACGATCATCCCGAGGAACAGGACGAGGCCGACCAGCCCGAAGCAGAACATGGCGTTCCAGATCGCGCCCTGCGTGCCGACGTAGATCTCGCTCCAGGTGCTCGGTCGTGGAGCCCCCCACCCGATGACCGGCGATTGCAGCGTCCGCTCCCAGGTCTCGGCGTAGAGATTGCCGCGCCCCTCGGTCGTGTCGACCGTCTCCTGGCGGGCCACGATGCCGTCGAGGAACCCGGAGAGGAAGAGGATGACGGCCGCGGCGATACCCAGCACCGTGACCCAGAAGAAGGCGAGGAAGCGTCCGCGGATCAGCAGGCAGAACAGGACGTAGACGATCGCGCCCGCGATGCCGAGGAACAGGCCGCGGTTCGTGGTCGCGATCGCCGGCGGGATCGCCGCGACGAGGGCGATCACCAGGAACCACATGGCGCGCGCCGTGCGGTGGCCGATCGCCGTGCCGATCGCGATGGGGGTGAGCACCGCCATCGCCGCTCCCCAGCCGTTCGTGTACGAGAACGGTGCCGACGGGCGGACGAACGGCTCGGCAGCTCCCCACGGCGTCTGGATCTCGGCGAGGGTCGGGAACACGAGCTCCGACACGTAGTCGTTGCTCGAGATCGCGTCCGGCAGCAGCCGACCGATCGTCATGGTCAGCTGCACCTCGGGGAACAGCATCCCCAGGTAGCCACCCACGATGACGAACAGCCAGATGAAGGTCAGCCCGTTGAAGATGCGCTTGGGCGTGAGCGAGCTGCGCGCGTTGACGATGTAGACCATGATGATCGCCAGCGCGAGGAACTGGCTGATGCGTACGCCGAGGCCGACGCCGCGACCGAGCTGATCGATCATGAGCGCCGAGGGGATCATCCACAGCACGAACCCGATCCACGGCAGGATGCCGGGGACGATGAGGATGCGCCGCCGCATGATCAGCAGCGCCACCATGGGCACCGCCATGATCACCGACGCGAAGGGCAGCATCCCGAGGAGCCAGAACAGCGGGTAGCCCCACAGCACGGTCAGCACCGGCCAGGCGGGCAGCGATCTCGGCTCGACCTCCAGGCTGGGGTCTTGACCGGTCGCTGCGATCAGCGAACGGCTCGGTGAAGAGATGAGTGCCATGCGGATGCGTCCAGGTTCAGAGTGCGGTCAGCTGCGTGTACTTGCGGCGGAGCGAGCCGGCGAAGATCAGCACGTGCCAGACGAACAGTGCGGTGTAGAGCACCGCGAACGCGAACGGCAGTCCGATGAACGCCAGGACGACATACGTCGTGGAGGGATCCTGAGGCTGCTTGACGAACGACTCCAGGATGCCACGGCGTCCGTCGTCCGGGGAAGGGGGAGTCTTGGGGAGGAGCTTCTCGGCGAGGAGCTGGGAGAGGAACCAGCCGGACACGAGCACCGAGAACAGGCCGGCGACCAGCACCAACCACGGCCACGCGTCCGTGCGGAGCAGGTGCACCGCGACGGCGATGTGCACGAGCGGGGCCCGCACACCGTCGACCACATGATCGAGCCATTCGCCGGCGGGGCCGCCGCGCTTCTGGATGCGCGCGAGCTGGCCGTCGGCAGAGTCCAGGATGTACCCGATCAGGAGGAGCACGGCCGCGAGCGGCCCCGCCCACCACGCGGTGACGCCGGCCAGCACGACGACGGCCGCGAGGCCGAACAACGCGCTGACCGCCGTGACCCCGTTGGGGCTGGCGCCCCAGGTGGCGGCGACCACGGCGGCCCTGCCGCCGAGCGGTCGATTGATCCAGCGCAGGTACGCGGGAACGCCCGCCCCCGCTTTCTGTGCGGAGGCGAGCGCTCGACGCGCTTCTGCGTAGGAGATTTTCGTCATTTACGAGGCATGTCCAATGCGAGATCGAAGCTCAGGTCGGGAGTTCCGCGATAGTTGGCGTGCACAGACGCCGCGATCACGTTCGTCCCTTCCACGAGCAGATTGGCGGGCACCGCGAAGGTGACCTTGTTGGCCGCAGCCGTGGTCGCCCGCGGTGCCGCCGTGGCATACGAATTCTGCGTCAGGGTCCCCGCCCCGAGGTTCGCCCGCCCGAGCTCCACCCCGTTGAGGTATACCACGACACCGTCGTCCGCCGTAACCGTGACCGTGCCGTTCGCGACGCTCGCGGCGTCCGTCACCGTGACGGAGTGCCGGAACTGCGCGCTGAGCGGCTTGGTTGCGAGGTTCGTCGGGTCGATGTTCGTCGCCGCCGTCGCGACCCCGCGGGCGAGGACGGCCGAGCCGCTCGCCCACGAGGAGGCGTCGAACGCCACCGCGTTCCAGTCCGCCGGCAGCGGATCGGCCGAGTAGCGCCACGACCAGGCCGAACCGCTCGGCACGCTGACCGGCAGCTCGTTGTCCGACGGCGGAGTCGCCGTCGTCACCTGGACCGTCGCGGGAGTCGACGCGAGACCGCCGATCCCGACCGCGACCACGCTGTAGTCGTACGCCGTGGCGGCGGTCAGGCCGCTCTCGGTGAACGTCGTCGTCGCGGCGTCCGTCGTGCCGACCTGCTGGCCGCCCCGGCTGATCACATAGGACTGCGGGGTGGTGCCGCTCGCGGGAGCGGTCCAGGTGAGCGTGGCGGAATCGAGAGTGGTGGTCCCCGAGAGACCCGTGACCGGGTTCGGAGCCGCCGGTGCCTGGCCGCGCTCCGCCGTGAAGGCGAGGTCGAAGCTCAGGTCCGGAGTGGTGCGGTAGTTCGCGTGCACCGAGGCGGCCAGCACGTTCGTCCCGTCCACGAGCACGCCCTGCGGCACCTCGAACACGACCCGGTTCGCGGCGGCGGTCGTGTGCGACACGACGCCGTTCGCGTAGGAGTTCTGCGTGAGGGTGCCCGCGGGCATCCGCACCCGTCCGAGCTCGACGCCGTTGAGGTACAGCACCACGCCGTCGTTCGCGATGACCGAGATGCTGCCGTTCACGACGCTCAGCGCGTTCGTGACCTGGAACTCGTTGCGGAACTGCGCGCTCAGCGGCTTCGTCGCGAGGTTCGTCGGGTCGATGTTGGTCGTCGCCGATGCCACCCCGCGGGCGAACAGGCCCTTGCCGGTGTTCCACGACGCGTCGTCGAACGCGAGCGTGTTCCAGTCGGACGGCAGCGCGTCGGACGAGTACCGCCACGACCAGGTCGAGCCGTTCTCGATGAACGTGAGCGCCGAGGCCGGTGCGGGCTGCGCGACGTAGGCCGCCGTGCTCGCGGAACGGTTGCCCGCGGCGTCGCGTGCCCGGACGAAGTAGTTCGTCGGGGTCTCCGTGATCGGCACGGTGTAGGTGGCCGACGTCGTCGACGCGATCACCCTGTTGTCGCGCAGCACCTCGTAGGTCACGCCTCCGGTGTCGGTCGAGGCCGCCCAGGTGAGCGTCGCCTCGGTGCCGCCGTTGCCGGGGGTCGCCGTGATCGCGCCCGGCGTCGTGGGAGCGGTGGTGTCGCGCGGGGCGAAGCGGATGTACCCGCCCGACCACTGGTTGACCTCGCCCGCCCTGACCGAGCGGCTGAAGTCGCCGCCCGCCCACAGGACGCCGGTGCTGTCGAAGAACGTGCCCCAGGCGCCGTAGCCGGCGCGAGCCTGCACGACGGGCGACCAGGCGGCCACGAACTTGCCGGTCTGCGCGTCCCACGCACCCATCAGGTTCATCTTGTCGGCCTGCGTCCAGCCGGTGCCCACGTCACTCCACGAGTACGCGTCCTGGTAGACCCAGTGGCCGCAGTGGCAGCCGCCGATCACGAGGTTCGCGTTGTGCTCGACCGTCTGGAAGTCGCCGCCGACCTTCGTGATCGACCCGCTGACGCGCTCGAACGTGTTCCGGTCGTAGGCGAAGAGCGAGTGCTCCGAGCCGCCGAGCCACACCTTCCCACCGGCCTCGGTCACGCCGAGCTGCCAGATGTTGCCGGAGTAGGAGCCGTCCGCGTTGAGCGTGGCCTTGCTGAACTTCGGCACCCACAGCGGGTCGACCAGCGGGGCGCCCGCGGCGGTCTGGATGGCGGCCGCGCTCGGGGTGGACGTGGTCTGCTTCATCTTGAAGTAGCCGGAGAAGTAGGTGCGGTCGCCCTGGTCGGAGGCGTCGACGGCGATCGAGCTGCCGTTGAGGAACGCGTTCCAGTTGGTGTCGGGACGACCCGTCGTCAGGTTGATGCGACCGCCGTTCCAGGTGCTCGCGCTGATGGTGGAGCCGACCGCGGTGAGGTGCGTCATGGCACCGGCGACGTACAGGAAGTCGCCCTGCACGTCGAGGTCGCGCACGTAGGGCACGCTGCCGGTCGCCCGGTGCTCCGCGTTGACCTGCCAGCCCGAGAGCTGCCCGGTCGTGGGGTCGAGGATCGCGATGCCCGCCTGCGGGGTGCCGTTGACCGTGGAGAACTGTCCACCGATCGCGACGCGGCCGTCGGGCAGACCGGCGATGGCCTTGACCTGACCGTTGAGCTGCGGACGGAACGTGGAGACCCACTCGCCCGTGTTCACGTCGAAGGCCGCGAGGTACGGCTGCTCGACCTGACCGGTGCCGCCCTCGTTGCGCTGCACGTAGCGGAAGTTGCCGCCGACGAAGACCTTGCCGGCGACCTCGCCGAACTCGGCCACCTCGGTGTTGAGCTCGCCGCTGCTGCCGTTGGCGAAGCCGGAGACACCCCAGACGGTGGTCATGGCGTTGCTCTCCGGGATGGCCGCGACCGTGGAGGCGGGCGTGCCCGAGGCGGGCACGGCGCCGAAGTCGAGGTTCGCGAGCTTCAGCTGCGGCCGCAGGAAGACCTGCGTGAACGGCCGCGCGTAGCCCTGGCCCGACGGGGCCCACAGGTACGAGGTGGCCGCGGTGCTGCCGCCGATGCTCGAGCCGAACGCCCAGCCGTTGATGTAGTTGTGCGACGCCTGCTCACTGAACACGACGCGGCGCAGCTGGTTGTTGTTGCCGAAGTTGTTGGTCTGACCGCCGGTGCCGGTCGAGCCGTCGAAGTTGTAGTTCTTCACGCGGTGCTCGGCGCCGAAGGTCCACACCCAGCGATCGCGCTGCGTGAACGTGAACCGGCCCTCCTGCCACGTGGTGCCGGCCGTGTTGGTGGCGCGGCGCAGGCGGATGCCGTCGGCCAGCGCGTCGACGCGGCCGTTGTTCAGGAGTCCGTCGACCGTCGCCGCCGGCAGCTGTGCCGGCTGGAACGCGTCGGTGCCGGTCGGGGTGTTGCGGATCTGGGCTGCGGTGCGCAAACCGTTGTACCCCTCCTTCCAGCCTTCGCGGCCTCGGCCGATGAGCACCCAGCCGCCGCCGGACGTGGTCTGGTCGCAGTAGAACTGCTCCGGCGCGACGAGCGCCGGGGTGACCAGCCAGTACACGCCGTCGGTGGACTGCGGGTAGTTCTGCTTGATCTCCCAGCACGACGCGGCGGCGGTCTCCTGAGAGAGGCCGTCCGGCAGTGCCGGGGGTGCGGCGTTCGCCGCGAGCGGGGTGAGCAGTGAGCCCACCAGGACGGCCGCGGCGATCATGGCGCCAGCGGCTGCGCGGGTCGCCTTCACTCTCCGCGCGGGTGCTGCAGTGTTCATGGAGTCCTTCTTCGGGTGTGAGGCTCGCCTGGAGCGACTCGGGGGTGAGTCGCTCCAGGTGCGGGTGAGCCACGTTCGGGTGTTCGAGAGATCGGCGATCCCCCGGGGGGTGTGGGGGAGGTCAGGCTGCGGGGCAGTCCTGAACGTCGGGGATCTCGTGCGACGAGATCTTCCAGGTGTCGTCCTCGAAGACGGCTCCGTAGATGTGGGCCACGGGGTGGCCGGGGTTGTACAGCGAGTCCTTGAGCGAGTTGCCCGCCGCGTCCTTCACGTCGATGTCGGACACGTCGACGCACACCTTGAGGGTGATGGTCGCGGGGGAGGACGCCAGGTCCACCGCCGTCGGGGTGACGCTCGTGACGACCGCCTTGCCCGTCTGCGTGTAGCCCAGGTCCATCTGCTCCCGTGCGTGGGACTGCACCTCGCCGAGCACCCAGCCGGTCGCGACCGCGTCGACGCCGACCGCCGAGCCGTCGCCGCGCTGGCTGACCTCGTCGAGGGCGGCGACCACGGCGTCGGCGGCCGCGGTCGCCCGCTTGACCTCGGCGTCCTGGTCATCGCTCATCGGGCCGTCGACCACCTTCGGGACGGACTTCAGCGGATCTTCGGATGCCGCCTTGTCCTCGTCGCCGTCGTCGACGGGCTTGTGGGTGGACGAGGCCGACGGCGCTCCGCCGTTGTTCGTCACGAGGGCGACGCCAACCCCTGCGGCGCCCAGCGCGAGCAGTGCCACGGCACCGATCGCGATCCATCGTCTGCGGTGCGTCGCGGGCGCCTTCTCGCCCTCGATCACCTGTCCTTCGTCATTCATCAGTAAGCCCCCTTCGGCTGGATCATCACCTTCGCGGTCCGCCACATGATTTGCAGATCATTCATGACCGACCAGTTCTCGACGTACCGCAGGTCGAGGCGCACGCTCTCGTCCCACGACAGGTCGCTGCGCCCGGACACCTGCCACAGGCCCGTGATGCCGGGCTTGATGTACAGGCGGCGGAACACGGTGCCGTCGTACGCCGTGACCTCGCTGGGAAGCGGCGGACGAGGCCCGACGACACTCATGTCGCCGGTGAGGACGTTCCAGAACTGCGGCAGCTCGTCGAGCGACAGCTTGCGCAGCACCTTTCCCACGCGGGTGACGCGGGGGTCGTCCTTCATCTTGAACAGAAGACCGGCGCCGTCGTTCTGCGCCTTGAGGGCGGCGAGCTGCTGCTCGGCGTCGGTCTTCATCGAGCGGAACTTCACCATCTTGAAGCGGCGGCCGTCGCGGCCGACGCGCTCCTGGAAGAAGAACGCGGGTCCGGGCGAGTCGAGCTTGATGAGCGCCATCAGCACCGGGGTGAGGAGGGCGATCGGGATCAGCGCGACCGTCGCGACGAAGATGTCGAGCGCCCGCTTGAGCACGTGCACCCCGCCCTCGTACGTCGGGATCTTCACCTGGATCAGCGGCAGGCCGTCGACCTGACGCAGCGAGATGCGAGGACCGGCGACGTCGGTCAGTCGGCTCGAGAGCACGAGCTCGGCGGCGGTGCCCTCGAGCTGCCAGCTGAGCTGCTTGACGAAGTCGGGGTCCCCATCGGGACGGCTCGCCACGATGATCGTGTCCGCCCCGAGCTGGGCTGCCGCGGCGGCGACGCTGTCGAGATCGCCGACGACCGGGTAGATGCTCTCCCCGATCGCGAACGCGCCGGCCTTGCGATCCACCAGCGTCGTCCCCACGACGTGGTAGCCGTTCTCTGCGCCCTTCTGCAGAGACGTGATCACATACTCGACGTCTTCGGTCGCGCCGACCACCAGGGTGCGCGACGCGTACTGGCCCCGGATCCGGCGGCGCTGCAGCCACCGTCTCCAGGCCCAGCGCGCGCCGAGCAGCCCGAACGTCCCGACAGGGAGCGCGACGAGGAACAGCGGCTGCAGTCCCTCCCACGCCAGCAGGACGCCCGCGATAGCGGTGATGCCGAATGCCAGGCCGCTGGCGTGTGCCACGCGGCGGTATTCCGTGGCCCCGGAACCGAAGATGGCGGCGTCGCGGGTGTTGAGCGCCGACAGCATCAGATACCAGGCGAGGCCGAGCAGAGCAGCGTTGCGCCCCGCCTCGATCGCCACGACGCCGGAGGTCAGCTGGACCGCGACCGTCAGAGCGACGGCGATCAGGATGACAGCCGCATCCGTGATCCGCAGCCGCATCCGATAGTGACGTTCCCACTGCCGACGCCGTTCCAGCGTCGCCGAAGCGCGCGGCGTGGTCGCCGGGCGCGTGGACGACGTGGTGGCCCGCGGAGCGGTGGCCGGAACGAATCCCGTGCGAGAGATGCTCAGAGCATCCTCGACGGACGTCATGCCGAGGCCCCTTGAGCCGTGAATGTACGCAGAATTCCCCAGTGCGACATTGATTTCCCCAGTTTGATATCCCCAGACCGTGAACCCCACGTTCACGGCAGTCGTCTGCGTCCCGACCCCTCGGGTCCTGCTGGAACTCCGTGATCCCACATCTCGGAGTCGAAGGCGCCGTCCCAACCGGCGGCTTCGTGCAGCAGGCGCTGCAGACCTGGAACACTGTAGCGGAACCGGCTATGAAACGGAAGACAAATCCGGGGAATGGATGAAACCCCATCGCGGGTGGTGCGCGGTCGGGCGCGGCCCGGGCGCTATCCTGACGCGGTGATGGCGCCCCCACCCTCTCCTCGTTCTCGCCTGCGCACCATGCTGCCCCGTGACCCGGCGCAGCCGCATCGCACCGCGAGCACCCTCGAGCTGTTCTTCGACCTGGTGTTCGTCGTGGCCGTGAGCATCGCCTCGTCGCAGCTGCACCACGCCCTCTCGCACGGGGACTTCGTCCACGGCATCCCGTCGTACGCGATGGTGTTCTTCGCGATCTGGTGGGCGTGGATGAACTTCACGTGGTTCGCCACCTCGTTCGACACGGACGACTGGCTCTATCGCGTGACGACGTTCGTGCAGATGGGCGGGGTGCTCATCCTCGCGGCCGGTGTGCCGCGGGCCTTCGACGAGGGCGACTTCACCGTGCCGGTCATCGGGTACGTCGTGATGCGGGTGGCCATGGTCGCGCAGTGGCTCAGGGCCTCACGGTCGGCCGGTGCGCTGCGCTCCGCCACCCGCCGGTACGCGGCGGGCATCGCCGGGGTGCAGGTGCTCTGGGTGCTGTTCCTCCTGATCCCGACGGGGCCCGCCCAGCTCGTGGCGTTCGTGGTGTTCGCCCTCATCGAGATCTCCGTTCCGGTGTTCGCCGAATACCGCCGGCAGACCCCGTGGCACCGGCACCACATCACAGAGCGCTACGGGCTGTTCACTCTCATCGTGCTGGGGGAGAGCCTGCTCGCCTCGGCGAACGCGATCATCGACGCGCTCGACGAGGTCGAGGCGCTCGGGCCGCTGATCGCGATCTCGGTGCTCACGCTGGTGGTCACCGCCTCGCTCTGGTGGATCTACTTCTGGCCGCCGCATCACCGCGCGATCACCTCGTTCCGCCGGTCGCTGCGGTACGGCTACACGCACTACTTCGTGTTCGCGGCGGCCGCCGCCTTCTCGGCAGGCATCGAGGTGGAGCTGGACGTGCTCACCGGTGAGAGCCACCTGTCGAGCATGGCCGCTTCGTTCACCGTGACCGTCCCCATCGCGGTGTTCCTCCTCGGCGTCTGGTGGATCGCGATCAAGGAGAACGCCGACCGTGTGGTCAACACGGTGGTGCCGACCGGAGCGGCACTCGTGCTGTTGGATCCGGTGCTGCCGGTCCCGGTGACGCTCACCGCACTGATCCTGGCAGCCGTCGTGGTCGTGCTCGTGCTCCGACCGCCGGTCACGCGCGAGGCCGAGGCTCCGGTGGGGACGTAGGCGCCGCGCCGCTCAGACGCAGGCGGCGAACAGGTCGAGGCACTCCTGACGCAGTCGCGAGATCGCCTCCGTGTCGCCGCGCAGATGGCGGATGAGGGCGTTCTGGAGCATGCCGTCGGTCAGGGCGTACGCCAGGGTGGCGTCGAAGCGACACGGTTTCCCGGCGAGTTCCGCGTAGCGCGCGAGCACCTCGCCGATCGCCTCCTGCAGCATCTGCTCGATCTGCTCGATCGTGTCGCCGAAGCCGGACTCGAACAGTGCCTGATTGCGCAGGTCGTACCAGAGGCGGTGCAGCGACGCGTCGTCCTTCAGGCTCCTGGCCATCTCGTCGGCCACGCGCCCGGCGAGCTCGTCGGGGGTGGTCGCCGTCTCGATGATGGCGGCGTAGCGCTCGGCCGGCTGGCCGCGCGAGATGCGGACGGCCTCCGCGATGAGGTCGTTCTTGTCGGTGAAGTAGTAGTGCAGCGAGCCGTGAGAGAGCTCGGAGTGCTGGGCGATCTCGCGCAGCCCCGTGCGGGCGAACCCGCGTTCGGCGATCGCCTCCAGCGCGGCCTCCGCCAGGCTCCGTCGACGGAGGGCGAACTTGTCGGTCCCGGCGCGCTCGGCCCTCTTGATCGCTGTGTTCATCGTCTCGTCTCGACTCCGTCCCTGCGTTCGGTATCGGTCATGCTAGTGGGCACCGTCGCGGATTTGAACAGTCGTCAAGTAAAAACTGGACACTCATCCAAGAAAAACTTGACACTTGACCAATCCCGTGATGCACTGGATGGATCGCGATCGTGAGCGTCCCCAGCGCCCGATCGTCGACCACGCCGCGCGCGCGATTCCCCGTCGCCCCGGCAACCGCTGCCTGACGAACTCTCGCTCGGCAGCGTGCGCGGCGGAGCGATGTCCCCACCTCCTCCGTCGCGCCCCCGAACCCGTCGTCACGGCATCTCTGCTAGACTGACGATGCAACGTGTGCGTTTCGCCCCTCTCGGCCGCCGCGTCGCCACTGATCAGGGCCCATCCACGGTTCGCGCACATCGACGCGCGCGACGCCGCCTTCGATCTCCTCACTTGCGGACCGCCCTGCGTGCCCGCCACATAGCAATGAGCATCACCATGAGCACCACCACCGTCCCTCCGTCCGACCCCCTCACCTGGAAGCAGGCCGACATCGACGTGCACGTCGCCACCCGCGGCGGCGAGTTCGCCGGCTTCGTCGAGTTCGACGGCGCCGCACACGTGCTGCGCGACGAGCGCGGTACCGACCTCGGTACCTACGCCTCGCTCGACGACGCCTGCGACGCACTCGACGCTGCGACCCGGCCCGCACCGCGCTCCGGGCTCCGGTCCGTGCCGCGCTCCGGACGCCGCCGCGTACGCCGGGCCAGGGCCTGACCACACCGACGACACGACGAAGGCGCGAGCAGAGAGCTGCTCGCGCCTTCGTCGTGTCCGGCTCTACCGCTTGCTGTCGTCGGTCTCCACCACGTCGATCGTGATCTTCTCGAGCGGGCTGTCGCCGTCGAGCTCGTCGTCCAGCACCTCGTCGCCCAGGAACGTCTCCACGACCGTCTCGGTCGCCTCCGAACCCGACTCGTCCTCGTCGTCGATCGTGGCCTCGGCGACCGCGATCGACGAGGGCAGCGCATCGTCGCTGAAGATGCCGTCGGGGCGGATGAGCTCGCGCACCTCGGCCATGAAGCTCGACAGCTGCTGCTGCTGCCAGCGCAGCTGCCGCGTGCGGTCCTCGGCGTCGTGCAGCACCGCGGTCGTGTGACCGGTGACCGCATCGACGATCTTCTGCGACTTCACCCTGGCGCGGTCGAGGATCTCCCTCGCGCGCACCTGCGCGTCCGCCTCGATCGCCTGCGCCTGCGACCGCATGAGCCGCTCGTAGTCGTCCGCCTTCGCGGAGATCCGCTGCGCGTGCTCCAGGGAAGCGGTGACCTGCTCGTTGGCATCGGTCGTGATGCGCTCCGCGTGCGCGACGGCCTGGTTGTGCAGCACCAGGAACTCCTGCTGCGCGTCGTCCTGGCGACGGGTCAGCGTCTCCTCGAACTCGAGCACGCGGGCGTTCATCTCGCGCACCTCGCGCTCCGCATCCGCCCGCAGCTGCGTGGTCTCCCTCGTGACGAGCGAACGCAGCGCCGCCGCGCCCTTCTCGGCCTCCGTGCGGATCGCGGTGGCCTCCTGCGACGCCTGGTTCACCTTCTCGGCGGCGTGCGACGCCTCCCGCTCGATGCGCGCCTCGTGGGCCGTGTACTCGGTCTCCATCTTCAGGCGCACCTGGTCGGCGTCCCGCTGGGCCTGCGAAGTGATGCGATCGGCGTCGGCCTCGGCCTCGGCGCGCTGCGCAGCGACCTCTTCGCGCGCCGCCGCCATGAGCCGGTCGGCCTGCACGGCGGCGTTCTGGATCAGCACGTTCGCCTGCTCCTCCGCGACGCGCAGGATCGCCTCGAACTGCTGACGAGACGGCGCCTCCTCGCCCTCGGGCTGCGGGGTGTCGACGAGCTCGGAGGTCAGCGTGGCGACCTGCTGCTCGGCGTCGGCGGCCTTGGCGTTCGCGGCGGCGAGCTCGCTCTCCAGCGCCTCGCGCGCCTCACGCTCCTCCGCGCGGATGGCCTCGACCGACTCGGTCTCCCTGGTCTGCGTCTCGGCGAGCTGGTCGGACAGCTGCTGCACCTGCGCCCGCAGGGAGGCGAGCGCCGCGTCGACCTCGCCCTTGTCGTAGCCGCGGAAGCCGATCGTGAACGCGGCGTTCGACGCCGACGACGACTGCTGGTCGCGCGGTGCCGTCTCGATCAGCTGGTCGAAGAAGTCCGGCGACCGCTCGTCGCGGGAGCCGTCCGGGGAGTCGCTCATGGTTGGGCCTTTCTGGCGTGTCCGGACGCGGAGCGGGGGCTCCGACCGCCGAACGGGATCGCACGCACGGACGAGGAGGCCGCCCGGCGCACGTCGCGACCGTGTCCTCAGCGGACGCTGTGCCGGGCGCGACGCGGTCCTAGCCTAGTTGCGCCGGCTGTGGATCGTGAGCCCCTCTTCACACCGGGGAGGGCGGTGCCGACGGACGGTTCATCCGGAGCGCGACCAGCGGGCATTGCGATCGTCGAGCAGCGCGCCACGGACGTACGAGACCGGCGGCCCGTCGGACACCGTGATGCCCCGCGCCCCCGCCGCCGCCGCGACGCGGGAGCGCAGCTCGGTCCACAGCGCCGTGGTCTGCGGGAACCCCATGTACTCGCGGAAGGTCTCGACGCGCAGCACCGCGCCCATCGGGTCGGCGGTCACGCGCACGACGGTGTCGTCGGGGTCGACGAAGCGGATGCCGATGGCGCCGTCTTCCAGCGGGAGGAAGTCCTTGCCCGCAGCCGCTGCCATCGTCAGGAGCTCCCGTGCCTCCGGGGCGGGCGCGTGGATCCGCAGCGTGCGACCGAACTCGGCGAGGGCCTTGTCGAGCTGGTCTCGCGCGAAGCGGTCGCCCGCGCGGCGTCCTGCGGCCGCGGTGCTGCGGTTCAGCCACGGGCGCAGGAAGGCGGCCCCGACGATGATCGCCAGGATGAGCAGTCCGAAGAGAAGGAGAGTGGGAACCACGACTGATCCGTGTGGGCGGAACGGCGGTCCGTTCAGCGGGGCGCGGTGAGCGCGTCCAGCACGAGCTCGCCGGAGGAGTTGAGCGCCTGCATGATCTCCTGCACGCGGTGCGGGTCGATGCGGGGCGGCTCCGCCGCGTCGAAGCCGAACTGGAGCGGGATGGCCGGGTGGATCCAGATCGTCGCGCGCTTGTCCACCCCGGCTGCGACGGGCAGCCAGGTCATCATGAAGCTCTCCTGTCGACGGAGCTTCGTGGAGATCACGATTTTCAGGTGCGCCAGGGTCTCATCCTCGATGAGAATCGGGTCGGAATGACCGTCGTAGCGGAGTCTGCCCATAGTGCTGACCGTACACCGCTCCGAGGCCCTCTGCCTCTCATCCCTGATCGGCGCAACCCCCTTCGGTGCGAGGAACCGGAGGCCTATTGTCGCCGAACAGGCGGGCCTCGGAAACGCGCAGACGGGACAGGTGACGGCAGTGACACATGAGGCGAAGAGGACGGCGCGCGTGCGGATCGTCGTGAACGATGTCGGCTTCGTGCTCGCACCCGGTGAGTCGGCGGACGGGATGAAGCAGGAGATCGACGCCGCGGTCCGGGCGGGAGGCGGGTTCGTCGCGTTCACCGTGGCGGACGGTTCGCGGGTGAACGTGCTCGTCTCCCCGATGAGTCACGTCGTGATCTCGGTCGAACCGCACGACGCCGAACCCGATGAGCCTCCGGTCGCGATCTTCCCCCGAGGCGACTTCTTCGACCACGAGCTGCTCTGACGCGGACAGCGCCGGAACCCGCCCCGACCGATCCGTCGCCCGCGGGGTGGCGCTGACGGGTATCGCGCTCCGCGCTTGGTACGGTGACCGCGGTGGACATGATGTCCCTGGGGCCGCTGAGCAAGAGAGAACGTCACGATGAAGCGCACGTCCCGCTTGCGCCTTGGCCGCATCGGGATCGTCGCCGTGCTCGCGGTGATGCTCGGCACCCTGGCTCCCGCGTTCACCTCGGGCGACCCGGCCGCGGCCGCCGCGCCCGACGGCTACATGGTCTACCCGGCGTCTGGCAACATCCAGTCCAAGGTCGGTGACGGCTGTCTGGGCAACTACCGCGCCCACGACGGCATCGACATCTCACGCAACGGCGGCACCCCGATCCTGGCGGCCTACGACGGCGTCGTCCGCACGCGCACGTCGAACGGCGGATACGGCAACTACACCGACATCGAGCACGCGGGCGGCTACGTCACCCGCTACGCCCACATGGCCAGCACCGCGTGGTACCCGCCGGGGACCCGCGTGCTGCGGGGCCAGCAGATCGGCGTGGTCGGCAACACCGGCAACTCCGCCGCCTACCACCTGCACTTCGAGGTCTGGCTGAACGGCCGCGTCTACTCGCAGATCAACAACGGTTTCACGTGCCTGTCGAACGTCACGCGCGGTGCCACCATCCCGCTGTTCTTCCCCGGTCTCGGCACCGGCTCGGGCACCGTCGCCTCCGCGGACTACACGGGCGACGGCAACGCCGACGTGCTCGTGGTCGCCGGCAACGGCGACCTGCGTCTGCGCACCGGCAACGGCCAGGGGTCGTTCGCCGCGGCGACCACGGCCCTCGGACTCTGGGGCGGCAGCCGTCGCCACGTCACCCACGCCGACTTCAACGGCGATACGAAGGCCGACCTGATCGCGGCGAGATCCGACGGCACGCTCGAGTTCTACGCCGGGAACGGTGCGGGAGGATTCGCGGCCGGGACCGCGATCGGGAACGGCTGGTACGGCCTGCTGCACATCGTCTCCGGCGCCGACTTCACCGGCGACGGCAGACAGGACGTGATCGGCGTCGCCCCCAACGGGGCGATGTCGCTGTACGAAGGCAACGGCTCCGGCGGCTTCACCGGGCGCGTGACCACACTCGGCGTCGGGTGGGAGGGCTTCCACTTCATCGTGGGCGGCGACTTCGACAACGACGGCAAGGGCGACCTGATCGCCGCGTCGGACACCGGGACGCTCTACTTCTACCGTGGCGCGAACTACGGCTTCCAGACGGCTCGGGTCGTCGGCGAAGGGTGGATCGAGTTCACGGCGCTCACGGGCGGGGTCGACTACAACGGCGACCGCCGGGCGGACCTCCTCGGACGCACCCCTGCGGGCGAGGTCTACCTGTATAGCGGTCTCGGCGACGGGACCTTCGGGACCAAGACGCTCGTGGGCTCCGACTGGGGCGGACACCTCACGATCGAGTAGGGCCTGGCGCCGCGTATCGTGGGCGCATGGCGGCTTCCACGTTCGACGAGATCGTCGCGGACCTGTACGCGGCGTCGCCGGGCGACTTCGTGGCGGCTCGCACCGCTCGTGCGAAGGACACCGCGGATGCCGCCACCGCCGCGGCCGTGCGAGAGCTGCGCAAGCCCTCGGTCGCGGCGTGGGTCGTGAACGTGTTCGCTCGGGAGAGGGCGGAGCAGCTGGGGGAGGCGCTGAGCCTGGCCGCCGAGCTGCGGGAGGCGCAGGCGGACCTCGACGCCGCAGCGCTGGCGAAGCTCGGACGTGAGCGGCGCGCCCTCACGCGACGGCTGGCGCAGGCGGCGGGACAGCTCGCGCAGTCGCGCGGGGAACGCGTGACGACGGCGACGCTGGACGCGGTCGAGCAGACGATCTCCGCCGCCTTCTTCGACCCCGACGCGGCGGCGGCGGTGGCGTCGGGGCGACTCCTGCGCGCCCTGGAGCCGAACGCGTCGGGCGACGACGTCCGCGAGGCCGTGGCGGGGGAGGTGCCGACACTCGCGCCCGCCGCGCCGCGCCGCGCGGATGAGCTCTCCGCGCGGCGGGCTCGACGCGAGGCCGAACGGCGCGTGACCGCGGCGGAGAAGGAGCTCGCGGCGGCGGAGCGTGCAGTGGCGAAACAGGACGATGTGCTGCGGACGCTTCGCGCGCGCGCCGAGGAGCTCGACGACGACATCGCCGACCTCGAGGCGCAGCTCGCACAGCTGCGCACGGAGGCCGAGCGCATCGCGGGAGAGCTGCCGGGGGCGACCGAGCGTCAGGAGGAGGCCGTGGCGTCGCGCGACGAGGCGGCGCGGGATCGCGAGGCGGCGCAGCGGGCACTCGATGCGCTCTGACCCCGGTCGGCGCGGCACGTGTGCGACGATGGCTGGCATACGGAGAGGCGAGGGGGCACCGTGAAGCGGAGCACGAGGGTCGGCGCTGTGGGCGTGGCCGCGGTGGTCATGGCCACCGTGTTGTCCGGATGCATGGGCGGGGCGGACTTCGCCGTGCTCGAGAAGGAGCCTCAGGCGGCTGACGCCCTGCCGGATGCCGCGGTCGACGACAACGACGGCGTCGTCGCGCCGGACACCGCCCGGTTCGTGGGGAAGGACGGCGACGTGTCGCTGTGGCTTGCACGACCCGCGTCCGGCAGCGGGATCTGCGTGGTCGCGTATGAGAGCGATGACGCGTACGCCACGGGCTGTGCCGACAACGGGACCTGGGTGCGCCTCAGCGGCGAGCTGGGCACGTACGAGGTCGCGCCGGACGGCTCGCCCGCCCCCGAGGGGACCGAGCGGCTGTTCGACAACGTGTTCGTGCCGGCGGGGTGAGGGTGAGCGTCTGCGTCCGGGGCAGCGCCAGGGTCAGGCCGTGATCGGGCAGAGAGGTGTCGAGGGCGACGCCTCGGTGAGCCCCATCAGTACCCGCAGTGCGGAGCGGGCGCGCAGCTAGACGAGCAGAGCCCACACCGCGACCCGCGATCGCGACGACGGACGCCACCGAGCGCACGCCGTTCAGCGCGTTCCATCGGCGTTCGAACGCGGCGCGTGTGGTCGTGGCAGAAGTCGTCGAGCCGTCCAACGCGTTGTTCAGCGGGACGTTGCCGGCCACGGTGACGACGACAGCGCCGAGGAAGAACACGACCCCGCCGGCGGCGAGCAGCCACCCGCGCGCAGAGTCCAGCGCGAGCAGGCCCGCCCACACCAGGAACACCGGGGGCAGGAAGATCGGCAGGAGGAACAGCGGATTCACCACCGCGCGGTTGATGGCGCGCATCGAGGTGACGAAGGTCGGGTCGTCCGTGCGCCCGAGGCCCGGCATGACCCCGGTCGAGAAGGACCAGAACGTGCCGCCTCCGAGCGCGAGAAGGACGAGGCCGACGGCGGCGAGTGCGTCTGTGAGCTCCACGTCGGGCACTCTACGACATCGTCGCGTCGCCGCGGATGCGCGGCCCTCCTAGGCTGACCGACATGAGTGACGACCTCGGCCGCACCGTCATCGCGGATCTGTGCCGCCTTCCCAACCCCGAGGCGATCGACCGCACGGCGTTCGTCGAGCTCGGCGGCGTCGAGCAGTTCGTCTCGATCCGCGGCCGCAGCAGGGCGAACCCGGTGCTCGTCGTGTGCCACGGCGGTCCGGCGCTCCCGTCGTTGCCGTCGTCGTGGATCTGGCAGCGCGGGGTCGAGGAGTACTTCACCGTCGTCAACTACGACCAGCGCGCCAGTGGCAAGTCCGTGGCGACCGTGTCCGACGGGCTGGATCTCCGTGTCGAGAGGTATGTCGACGATCTCGTGGAGCTGATCGCGTGGGTGCAGGCCGAGCTCGGCGTCCGGAAGGTCGGGGTGCTCGGCCACAGCTGGGGGACGATCATCGGCCTCACTGTGGCCAGGCAGCGACCCGACCTGCTGTGGGCGTACATCGGCGTCGGCCAGGTCATCTGCGGTCCCGAGAACGAGGTCGAGAGCTTCGGTCACGCGATGCGGAGTGCCGTCGCGGATGGGAATGAGCGGGCGGTCGCGGAGCTGCAGTCGCTCGGGGAGTATCCCGGCGCGGAGCCGTTGACCGTCGAACGCATCGTGACCTGCCGGAGGTGGGCCCAGCACTACGGGGGGCTGTCCGCGTATCGGTCCGACTTCGCATACTTCACGGAGTCGCAGGAGCTGTCTCCGTATTACACCGATGCCGACCTGGGGTTGATCGGCGTCGGGCAGCAGGTGACCATGACCGCGGTGCTCCCGGCCCTGCTCGGCTTCGACGCCCGCGATCAGACGGCGTTCGAGGTGCCGATGCTGCAGTTCCTCGGACGCCACGACTGGACGACGCCTACGGGCCCCGTCGTGCGCTGGCTCGAGCACGTGACGGCACCGTCGTCGCACGTCGTCTGGTTCGAGAACTCGGCGCATCTGTGCATGCTCGAGGAGCCGGGCAAGTTCCTCGTGAGTCTCGTCACCCGCGCGCTGCCCCATGCGGTCGACGCGATGCCGGTGGGCGGGCAAAGCAAAACCCCCGCCATGTAGAAGCTAGGCGAGGGTTTCTGGGCTGATTGTAATGATCAGCCTTGTGGCTCCGACCGGCATCGATCCGGTGACCTTTCGATTTTCAGTCGAACGCTCTACCAACTGAGCTACAGAGCCGCGCGGCGATGGTGCTGCCGCGTCCTAGACGAAGAGCCCTCTCCGAAGAAAGAGCTCGTCGCACGGAGCGACCCTGACGGGACTTGAACCCGCGACCTCCGCCGTGACAGGGCGGCACGCTAACCAACTGCGCTACAGGGCCATACTGGTGTTTTCAATTGTATCGGATGGAGTGACCCCAACGGGATTCGAACCCGTGCTACCGCCGTGAAAGGGCGGCGTCCTAGGCCGCTAAACGATGGGGCCGAGTCAGTCCCGGGAGGACTTCCTTGCCGACGCTCAAGCATAAGGGATGACGCGAGCAAATCGCGAATCGAGGGCGATGCGTCTTCCCCCGGGCGTGTTTCGGGAGGACCATGGAGGTCACGATGGTGCTGCGGGGGCCGTGCCATTTCGCTGGTGCGGATGTGAATGTTGTTGTTAGTGTGACATCTGTGAAACCGGCGGAAGGGGCCGCGTGAACGACAAGAATCCGGTGGATGCTGCCTCCGCCGCCTCCGCGGAGTGTGGCTGCGCGCCCAGCCCGGCCGAGAGCCATGCGTTCTGGAAGGCGGGCATCAGCCGTCGCGGGGCCATCGGCCTCGGCGCCCTCAGCGTGGTCGCCCTCAGCGCCTTCGGCATCTCGTCGGGCGTCTCCGCCGCCTATGCCGCGTCGTACCCGAGCTGGGACGACGTGCAGCGCGCCAAGCAGAACGAAGCCGCCAAGGCGGCCGAGGTCTCGCGGATCGAAGGCCTCATCCAGTCGCTGACGCAGAAGGTCGCCGAGACCCAGGCCGCCGCCGAGGCTGCGTCCAACGAGTTCTACAACGCCCAGCAGGCCTACTTCGCCGCGATCGCCGAAGCCGACGCGCTGCAGGAGAAGGCCGACGCCCAGGCCGCCGCGGCCGACGAGTCCGCCCGCAAGGCCGGGCAGGTCGCCGCGCAGCTGTATCGCAACGGCGGCGACAACACCTCGCTCGAGCTGTTCTTCGCCGGATCGGCCAGCAACGCCGATGAGCTCCTTGCGCGACTGGGCTCGATGGACAAGCTGCTCGAGTACAACCGCTCGGTGTACGACGACGCCGTCGCCGCCCGCAACGCCGCGCAGTCGCTCAGCGACCAGGCCGTCGTCGCGCGGGACGAGCGCGACCGGTTGCAGAAGATCGCCGAGGAGAAGATGGTCGCCGCGCAGCAGGCGGCCGATGCGGCGCAGGCCGCCCTCGACGAGCAGTCCGCGAACCTGGCGACCATGCAGGCGCAGCTCGCCGCGCTCAAGGACACCACCGCCACCACCGTCGCGCAGTACCAGGCCGGCGTCGAGGCCGCCCGCAAGGAGGCCGAGCGCCGTGCCGCCGAGGAGGCCGCCGCGAACGCGGGGGGCAACAGCGGTGGAGGAGGAACTCCGGGCTCCGGGGGATGGGTCCGTCCGCACGGCGGCTACCGCAGCTCCGGCTACGGTCCCCGTTCGCAGCAGTGCAACTCCCGCGGCTGCTCGTCCAGCTGGCACTACGGGGTCGACCTCGCGAACGGCTGCGGGGCGGCGATCTACGCGGCGCACTCGGGCACCGTCGACGCGGCCTTCTACAACGGCGGGTACGGCAACTACGTGCGCATCCAGCACGGCGGCGGTGTCGCCACGGGCTACGCGCACATCAAGCCGGGTGGTTTCGCGGTCCGCAACGGCCAGTGGGTCGAGGCCGGACAGGTCATCGCCTACGCCGGCAACACAGGCGGCTCGTTCGGCTGCCACCTGCACTTCGAGGTGTACATCAACGGCCGCTACACGAACCCCATCAACTTCATGGCCGACCGGGGCATCTCCGTCTGAGATCGGTCGCGCAGCAGAAGAGCCCCGGAGCGCCGTGCTCCGGGGGTCTTCTGCATCAGCTCAGTGGCCCTGCTCGCCGAACCGGGCGATCGCCTCGTCGAGGATGCGCTGCGCCTCGGCGGCGTTCCCCCACTCGTCGACCTTGACCCACTTGTTGGGCTCCAGGTCCTTGTAGTGCTCGAAGAAGTGGGCGATCTCCTTCTTCGTGTACTCGGCGATGTCGTCGATGTCCTGGATGTGGGCCCAGCGCGGGTCCTTCGACAGGACCGCGACCAGCTTGTCGTCGCCGCCGGCCTCGTCGCTCATCTTGAGCACCGCGACGGGGCGGACCTCGACGACGACACCGGGGTAGATCGCGTGGTCGAGCAGCACCAGCACGTCGAGCGGATCGCCGTCTTCGCCGAGCGTGTTGTCGAAGTAGCCGTAGTCGGCCGGGTAGCCGAAGGTCGTGTACAGCACGCGGTCGAGGTGCACGCGCCCCGTCTCGTGGTCGACCTCGTACTTCACGCGGCTGCCGCGCGGGATCTCGATGACGGCGTCGTGTGCGCCCATGCGTGTGCTCCTCAGAAAGTTCGGTTGGATGCCGCCGACCAGCCTACTCGCGGGCCGGCGGCTCGACGTCCGTGCGGTGACCGCGTGCGCGCCGGTTCAGCAGGCGCGCGAGCGGCCCGTTCAGCAGCAGGAGCAGGAGCGCGGCGTAGCCGTTCGGCGCGGCGAGCGCGGCGATGACCAGGGCGATCGCGAACAGGATGATCGCGGCGAGGTCGCCGACGACGCCCGCGCGGAGCACCGACGCGGACGCCGTGGTGAGCTGCGGGTGGCGCAGCAGGTAGAGCCAGCCGCCGAGGGTCGTGACCTGCGTGCCGATCAGTGTCCCGATGTACACGACCGCCTGCAGCGGATCGGAGTCGAGCTGGCCGAGCATCGCCGTCGGCACCGGCAGCCACACGATCGTGGCCATCCAGCCCACGTTGATCCACAGCAGCGCCGGGGTGATCCGCTCGACGTCGCGGTACTGGCTGTGATGCCCCATCCAGAACACCGCGATGAGGAGGAAGCTCAGCGCGAAGCTCAGCAGCTGGCCGGAGTGCTCCGTGAAGAACTCGGCCGTGCTCCGATTCCCCGCCGCCGTGTCGGAGACGGCTTCCAGCAGCGGGAGGATGAGCAGCGTCATGGCGATCGCGACGACCGCGTCGACGAAGGCCGTGAACCGCTCGGTCCGATACAGGTACGGCCTCGCGTTCTCGGTCACCGCGCCAGAATATCGGCGAGGGTGGGCGGGAGCCAGGGGGTCGCGAGGCGCTGGCGGTGCCCTAGCGTGGAGTGATGCCGTCGCTCGATCCCGCCGTCGCCGAGATCCGCCTCGCCGTGCGCACCGCGCTCGCCGACCTCCCCGAAGGGAGCACCGTGGTCGTCGCGCTGTCGGGCGGTGCCGACTCCCTCTCGCTCGCCGCCGCCACCGCGTTCGAGGCCGCCAAGCGAGGTCTCCGCGTCGCCGCCGTCACGGTCGACCACGGGCTGCAGGACGACTCCGCCGCGGTGGCCGAGCGGGCCGCGCGAACCGCTGCGGACCTGGGCCTCGACCCCCTCGTCGTTCGGGTCGAGGTGTCGGGCGATGGCGGACCGGAGGCGGCCGCCCGCGACGCGAGGTACCGCGTGCTGCGCGACGCGGCGAACGACCTCCGGGCCGCGGCGGTGCTGCTCGGCCACACGCTCGACGATCAGGCGGAGACCGTGCTGCTCGGGCTCGCCCGGGGTTCCGGCGCCGCGAGCCTGCAGGGCATGGCCGTCGAGCGTGCCGACGACGACGGTGTGCGGTGGCTTCGGCCGCTGCTCGGCGTGCGCCGTGCGACCACCCGGGCGTTCTGCGCGGCGGCCGGGCTCGACCCGTGGGACGACCCGCACAACAGCGACGACCGGTACAGCCGTGTCCGGGTGCGCGACCGCGTGCTGCCGGTGCTGGAGGCCGAGCTCGGCCCCGGGATCGCGGAGGCCCTGGCCCGCACGGCCGAGCAGCTGCGCGAGGACGCGGAGGCGTTCGACGAGATGATCCACGAGACCATCGAGGACATCGTCGAGCACGCCGAGGCCGGCATCTCCGTGAGCGTCGCCGCCCTCGCCGCCAACCCCGCCGCGCTGCGCAACCGCATCATCCGCCTCGTGGTGGACAGCGAGTTCGGCGTGAGCCTGACCCGCACCCAGACGGTCGAGGTCGCCCGCCTGGTCACCGACTGGAGCGGACAGGGCCCCATCGACCTGCCCGGCTGCTCGGCGCGGCGCCAGGGTGGGCGCCTCGTGTTTACCGCCGCCGGGCGCTGAGTCGCCGGGCGCGGCACGTCGGGCGAGCGTTACTTCTTGCCGCCGAACAGCCCGCCCAGGATGCCGCCCAGGTCGATCCCGCCGCCCGAGCCACTGCCGCCGCCGAGCAGGCCGCCCAGCACGTCGCCCAGGCCGCCGCCCGAGCCCGAGCCGCTCTGACCGCCGCCGCCGAGGATGCCGCCGATCACATCGCCGATCCCTCCGGAGCCCTCGGCCGTCGGCTCCGTCTTCGCCGTCTTGTCCTTCGTCGCGTTCGCGATCAGCCCCATCACGATGGGGGCGAGGATCGGCAGGAGCTTGCCGAAGTCGATGCCCGGGGTCGCCTTCGACTCGGTGAGCTGCGTGGTGACCTCCTTCTCCTTCGACCCGAGGATGTGCGCGACGATCTTGCCGCCGTCGGCCTGGTCGATGTCGTCGACCGAGGCGGCGCCCGTCGCGCCCTCGTGCTTCTTGAGCGCCTTCTGGATCGCGTCGGAGCCCTCGGGGGTCTCCGCGTTCTTCGCCAGCCCGCCGAGCAGCACCGCGCCGCCCTGCTCGACCGCGGTCTTCGCCTCGTCGTGCGAGACGCCGAGCTTCTTCGCGATGTCGTCGATCGGAACCTGGCTGAGGATGTCGTCGAGGGCCATGGGGATCCTTCCGTCGGGGGCGTCCGCCCGTGTCCCGCTCACAGTAGTGCGCTCGTGCGCGGATGGGGAGATGTCCCCATCGACCGCGACCGGGGCCTGCTCCTATCGTGAAGGCACGGGGGGAAGGAGCATCGATGACGGACCTCGATGTGCAGGGCGAGACGCTGGAGGCGGCCCGAGCGCGACTGACCGCGGCGGGTGCGCCGGTCGTCACCTCGTGCCTGTCCTTCGCCGGTACCGGTTCGCCGACGGTGGAGGCGGCGCTCGGCGAGATCGAGTCGCTCGTGTCGCAGGCCCTCTCGGCCCTCGCGCAGACGGCGGCCAACTCGGCCTCCGACGCGGCTGCGGCGGCGAGCACCTTCACCGCGTCGGACGACACGCTCGCGCAGGCGGCACGATGAGCCTGCCCGGACTGATCGACGACCCCGCCCGCGGCGACGTGGGTGCGGTGACCGGTGCGGCCACCGCGTTCACCACCCGCGCGACCTCCGCCCGCGCACGCAAGGGTGACGCCGACACCGCGCTCGCGGGTCTGACGTCGATGACCGCCTCCGCGTCCGACGCCCTCGGTGCACGCGTCCTGCTCCTCGCGCAGCGGTTCGGGGAGGCCGCGGAGGGCCTCGACGGCATCTCCGCCGCGATCACGACGTACGCCACCGACCTCGAGGCGCTGAAGGGCGAGGCCGCCCGTCGACTCAGGACCGCGCAGAACGCCTACGACCACATCTTCGTCCGCCGCGCCGAGGCGCTCAACGCCGCCAGCGAGTTCGTCACCGGGTGGGCGCTGCCCTGGGACGCGGTGCTGCCGTCGTGGATGTACCTGGACGACCCGGGCTACCTGCACCGCTGGCAGGCGGCGATCGACGCGTACCACGCCGCCCGTTCCTCCTACAACGCGCTGGCCGACGAGCGTGCGACGATCGATCAGCGCGCCGCGACCGCGCTCGCCGCGGTGCCCCTGGTCGTCGCCGTGACCCAGGGCGGGAAGGTCGGCCCGGGCGGCTTCTCGGCCGCCGGGCTCATCTGGGCCGGCGACGTCAACGGCATCACGGCGGAGTCGCTCGCCGGGCTGGGCGACCCCGGCATCATCCGCGAGACGTGGAACGCGATGGACGAGGAGACCCGCACGGCGCTCCTGGCGGCATCCTCCCTCCTGCTCGGCAACCTCAACGGCATCCCGATCCGCGACCGCGTCACCGCGAACCACAAGAACATCCGCGACGAGATCGCGCGACGCGAGGCTGAGATCGCCCGGCTGCAGGCGCTCGTGGACAGCCTCAAGACGGGCGACCGCGCGGACGCGTGGGAGGCGAAGGGCTACCTCGACGAGATCGCGAAGCTGCGCGAGCCGATCGACTACTGGCAGAGCCTGCTCGACCAGGACTACACGTGGTGGGACGAGAGCGAACGCAAGCACACCGACAAGGGCGCCGGTGCGCGCGTCGTCGTGTTCGACCCTGGTGCCGACGCGGTGGGCACCTACCACGGCCCCATCGACCCGACGACCGGCGACATCCCCGCCTGGATCCGCAACGGCGCCGTGTCGGTGCCGGGCACCACGACCACGATGACCAGCTTCGGCGACGGCACCGGCGCGCAGCTGTACCGCTCGGCGGGACCCGACACGGCCGTGTTCCAGTGGGCCGGCGGCACGTTCCCGCAGCTGGAGCTCCCCGGTCCGACCGATGCCTCCTACTCGCGCGACCTCGCCCCGAAGCTCGTGGACTTCGTCGCCGGGATCGACAAGCCGAGCGGTTCGACCCTGACCGTGCTGGGGCACAGCTACGGCGGCGCGACCGTGGGCCTCGCGGAGAAGGCCGGGCTCGTCGCCGACCGCATCCTCTACGTCTCGGCGGCCGGGATGGGGGCGGGAGTGAGCGGCGTCGAGGACTTTCCGCACACCTCGGGCGTGCCGCACTACTCGATGATGGCGCGCGGCGATCTCGTCGTCGGTCTCATCCAGGGCAACGGTGCCGGCCAGATGCACGGGCAGTCGCCGCTCACGGCCGACGGCGTGACGCGCCTGGAGACCGGGTGGATCCAGGACGAGCGCGGCGGACGCGTCGTCGACCTGGAGGACTACAACGTCGAGGGGAACGGCACACCGCGCGGTATCGACAGCCACAGCTCGGTGTACGACCCGCGCTCCGTGGCCTTCGACAACATCATCGCCGTGATCACCGGCGGCGACGCGATGCTGTTCGCACCGGACGACGTCTACAACCCGCGGCCGATCGTGGTGCCGGGTGGCGCCCCGATCGTCCAGGCCCCGGTGCGCACCGACGGCATCGACAAGCCGGACTTCGTGCCGGAGTACGCGAGGATCGAGGGATGACCAGGACCGCACGTGCCATCGCGCTGATGGCCGGCGTCCTCGTAGCCCTGACGCTGGGAGGATGCACCATGACCACCGACGAGAGTCGACTCGACGAATACCGGACAGAGGCCGAGGCGCTGGCCGACGAGATGGTCGGCATGATCCCGGCGGAGCTGGCCCCGACGACCGCTCCCGACGTCGAGTCGCGCGGACGCATGGTGCAGAACCCGGTCTCCGCCGACCCCTCGCCCGACGACCAGGTGTGGTGGCAGGTGGACGTCTACGTCGAGCCGGTGCAGCGCGCCGCAGCCTCCGAGGACGCGGCGAAGGCGATCGCGGCGGGTCTGCTCGACGACGGGTGGGAGCACACCGATGCGCGCGAGACCGGAGAGGGCCGGCGGACCGCGGACGCCTACGCGAAGGACGACTGGTACGTCGAGGTGACCTGGGTGCGCACGGAGGAGGGCAAGTTCGAGACCGTCGAGCTCTCGGTCCTCAGCCCTCGCACGACCCGCGGCGACCACGACGAGATCCGCTCCTGACGCCGATGCCGCCCGCCGGGGTCGGAGCATCCGGCGACGTCGCCTAAAATCGATCCATGCGCGCCGCGGAGATCCAGGACGACCTTGCACAGATCCTCGTCACCGAGGAGGAGATCACCGCGAAGCTGGAAGAGCTCGCCGCGCGCGTCGCGGCCGACTACCAGGGCAAAGACCTCCTGCTGGTGGGCGTGCTCAAGGGGGCGGTCATGGTCATGGCCGACTTCGCGCGGGCTCTGCCGTTCCACGCCCCGATGGACTGGATGGCGGTGTCGAGCTATGGCGCCAGCACCAAGTCCAGCGGCGTGGTGCAGATCCGCAAGGACCTCGACACCGACCTGCACGGCAAGCACGTGCTCATCGTGGAGGACATCATCGACTCCGGCCTCACCCTGAGCTGGCTGCTGGAGAACTTCGAGTCGCGCGGCGCCGAGTCGATCGAGGTGCTGGCGCTGCTGCGCAAGCCCGAGGCCGCGAAGGTCGAGATCGACTGCAAGTACGTCGGCTTCGACATCCCGGTCGAGTTCGTGGTGGGCTACGGCCTCGACTACGCCGAGCGCTACCGCAACCTCCGCGACGTCGCGGTCCTCGCGCCGCACGTCTACAGCTGAGCCTCCGCACACCTCCGCGCACGCCGCGGAACCGTTGCGCCGTGGGTGAACGCACAGCGGCCCCCTAGCGGGGAGGCGATACGCTGATCCGACCATGGATGTGAAGAAGCTCACCCGCAACCCGCTGATCTACGTCGCACTGATCGGCGTGCTGCTCTTCGGCGGATTCCTGCTGATCTCGAACCTGGGTGCGCCGAAGCAGATCACGACGCAGCAGGGCCTCGAGCTCCTCTCGGGCAAGACCGTCACCGAGGTCGTCACGACCGACGGCGACCAGCGCGTCGACATGACCCTGTCGAAGCCGTTCGAGGGTTCCGAGAACGTGCAGTTCTACTACGTCGAGGCGCGGGCGGACGAGGTCGTCTCCGCGATCGACGCCGCCGCCCCGAAGGACGGCTTCAACGACGCGGTACCGCGCGCGACCTGGTTCGACGGCTTCCTCTCGCTCCTCCTCCCGCTCGTGCTCCTCGGCCTGCTGTTCTGGTGGCTGCTGTCGTCGATGCAGGGCGGTGGCGGCAAGGTCATGCAGTTCGGCAAGTCCAAGGCCAAGCTCGTCAACAAGGAGACGCCCACCGTCACGTTCGCCGACGTCGCCGGTGCCGACGAGGCGATCGAGGAGCTCCACGAGATCAAGGAGTTCCTGCAGGACCCGGCGAAGTTCCAGGCGATCGGCGCCCGCATCCCGAAGGGCGTGCTGCTGTACGGCCCTCCCGGAACCGGCAAGACGCTCCTCGCCCGTGCCGTCGCCGGGGAGGCCGGCGCCCCCTTCTACTCGATCTCCGGCTCGGACTTCGTCGAGATGTTCGTCGGCGTCGGCGCCTCGCGCGTGCGCGACCTGTTCAGCCAGGCGAAGGAGAACGCCCCCGCGATCATCTTCATCGACGAGATCGACGCCGTCGGCCGCCACCGCGGCGCCGGCATGGGCGGCGGCAACGACGAGCGCGAGCAGACGCTGAACCAGATGCTCGTCGAGATGGACGGCTTCGACCCGAACGCGAACGTCATCGTGATCGCGGCCACCAACCGCCCCGACATCCTCGACCCCGCGCTGCTGCGCCCCGGTCGCTTCGACCGCCAGATCGGCGTGGACGCGCCCGACCTCAAGGGCAGGCAGAAGATCCTCGAGGTGCACAGCAAGGGCAAGCCGCTGTCGAAGAGCGTCGACCTCGAGGTCGTCGCCCGCAAGACCCCGGGGTTCACCGGCGCCGATCTCGCGAACGTGCTCAACGAGGCCGCTCTGCTCACCGCGCGGTCGAACGCGCAGCTGATCGACAACCGCGCCCTCGACGAGGCCATCGACCGCGTGATCGCCGGCCCGCAGCGCCGCACCCGCGTGATGAAGGACAAGGAGAAGCTCATCACGGCGTACCACGAGGGTGGTCACGCGCTCGCCGCCGCCGCGATGAACTACACCGACCCGGTGACCAAGATCACGATCCTCCCGCGCGGAAAGGCCCTCGGCTACACGATGGTGCTGCCGATCGACGACAAGTACTCCGTCACCCGCAACGAGCTGCAGGATCAGCTGACCTACGCGATGGGCGGCCGCGTCGCGGAGGAGATCGTCTTCCACGACCCGACCACCGGGGCATCGAACGACATCGAGAAGGCGACCTCGATCGCCCGCAAGATGGTCATCGAGTACGGCATGACCACGCAGGTCGGCCCGGTCAAGCTCGGCACCGAGGGCGGCGACATGTTCGTGGCCATGGACATGGGCCGCGGTCGCGAGTACTCCGAGAAGGTGGCGGAGCGGGTCGACGCCGAGGTGCGCGCCCTCATCGAGCAGGCGCACAACGAGGCGTACGCGGTGATCAGCGAGAACCGCGACATCCTCGACCGTCTCGCGCTGGCGCTGCTCGAGGAGGAGACCCTCGACCACAACCGCATCGCCGAGATCTTCACCGAGGTCAAGAAGCTGCCCGAGCGCCCGCTGTGGCTGTCGAGCGAAGACCGTCCGGTGTCGGAGCGCCCGCCGATCGAGGTCCCGAAGAAGGACGTGTCGCTCGCGGCCTCCGTCGAGGCGCCGTCCGCTGCGCCGCGTGCGCAGCAGGGATCGGCAGGAGCAGGCAACCCCCGCCCCGCGACGGCGTGACGTGACGGTCGACAGGGAGCGCGTCGAGCGGCTCACCCGCGAGCTGCTGGAGGCGATCGGCGAGGACCCGGACCGACCGGGCATCAAGCAGACCCCGGCGCGAATGGCGGAGCTCTACGCGGAGTTCTTCTCCGGCGTGGGGGAGGACCCCGGAGCGCCCCTCGCGCACACGATCAGCGTGACGCGCGGTCCTGCCCCCGACACCCTGCCGTCCGGTGCGGTGCTGCTGCGCGACATCCGGTTCCGCTCGGTGTGCGAGCACCACCTGCTGCCGTTCGCCGGGCACGCGCACATCGCCTACCTTCCGGGCGAGCAGGTCGTCGGCCTCGGGGCGCTGGTGCGCGTGGTCGAGATCCTCGCGGCGCGGCCGCAGGTGCAGGAGCGGCTCGGTGAGCAGATCGCCGACACGATCGCCGAGCACCTCGACACGCGGGGCGTGCTGGTGGTGCTCGATGCGAGCCACGGCTGCGTCACGATGCGCGGCGGACGGCAGACCGAGGCGTCGACCCTCACGATCGCCGCGCGCGGGGAGTACACCGACGCCGTCGCCAGGGCCGAGCTCGTGACCCTGATCGGCATGTCCGTCCCGTCCGCCGGCGCGCGCTGATGACCGGCATCTGGGGCATCGTCAATGTCACGCCCGACTCGTTCAGCGACGGCGGCCGCTACTTCGACGTGGAGCGCGCGGTGGAGCACGGTCTGCGGTTGCGGGCAGACGGCGCGACCGTGCTCGACGTCGGCGGGGAGTCGACCAGGCCGGGCGCGGAGCGTGTCGGTGCAGACGAGGAGCAGCGTCGCGTGCTCCCCGTGATCGAGCAGCTCGCGGCGGCCGGTGCGCCGGTGAGCGTGGACACGCTGAACGCCGCCACGGCCGCGGCGGCCGTGCGCGCGGGCGCCCGGATCGTGAACGACGTGTCGGGCGGCCTCGCCGATCCGGACATGCGTGCGGCCGTCGCGGAGTCGGGTGCCGACTACGCGATCGGCCACTGGCGCGGCTTCTCGGACGACATGTACGCGAGGGCGGAGTACCGCAGGGTGGCGCGCGACGTCGCGGGCGAGCTGCAGGAGCGGCTGGGGGAGGCCGCCGCCGCCGGCATCGCCCCGTCGCGAGTGATCCTCGACCCCGGGATCGGCTTCGCGAAGGCCGGGGCACAGAACTGGGACGTGCTGCGCGGCCTCGACGAGATCGTCGCGCTCGGCCCGCGCGTGCTCATCGGCACCTCGCGCAAGCGGTTCCTCGCCGAGGTGCTGCAGGGTGCACGGCCCGAAGACGGCGAGGTGACGCAGGCGCGGCGCGATCTGGCGACCGCCGTCACGAGCGCCCTCGCCGCGCAGGCCGGGGTCTGGGCCGTCCGGGTGCACGACGTCGCCGCGACGCGCGACGCGCTCGCGGTCGCGAAAGCCTGGCGCGGCTGAGGCGGCGTCGGAGCCGCGCCGTACGCTAGAGGCATGGACTTCCTCGACGAGATCGTGCTGACAGGGCTGACGGTGTTCGGCCGCCACGGGGTCTACGCGCACGAGCGCGAGGAGGGGCAGGAGTTCACGATCGACCTGCGTCTGCGGCTCTCGCTGGAGCAGGCCGCCGGATCGGACGACGTGGCCGACACGGTGCACTACGGCGAACTGGCGGAACGCGTGGCCGCGGTGGTCGCCGGCGAGCCGGTCAACCTCATCGAGACCCTGGCGGAGCGCATCGCCGCGGTCGCCCTCGACGACCGTCGCGTGCAGGGCGTCACCGTCACGGTGCACAAGCCGCACGCGCCCATCCCGCTGGAGTTCGCCGATGTGGCCGTCACGGTGCACCGCACCCGGGCGCCGGAGACCCTGGAGGACATCACGGTATGAGCCGCAATCTCACGCGCCCGCCCGACGTTCCCGCCCCGCGCCCGGGTCGCCCGGAGACGGTCGCGGTCGTGGCGCTCGGGGCGAACCTGGGCGACCGGCAGAAGACGATCCGCGCGGCCGTCGAGCGCATCCGTCGGCTGCCGCTGGTGAGCGACGTGCGCGTCTCGCGGCTGTTCGAGACGGTGGCGGTGCGCCTCGACGGTCCCGACCCCGACGCCCCGGGCTACGTCAACGCAGTCGCGCTCGTCACCACGCGGCTGGCGCCGGAGATCCTGCTGGGCATGCTGCACGCGATCGAGGACGAGAACGGGCGCGTGCGAGAGGAACGGTGGGGCGACCGCACGCTCGACCTCGACCTCATCGCGTACGGCGATGTCGAATCGGACGACCCGCGGCTGGAGCTGCCGCATCCGCGCGCGGCCGAGCGCCTGTTCGTGCTGGAGCCGTGGCTCGACGTCGACCCCGGCGCCGCACTGGTCGGACACGGACGCGTCGACGACCTCGTGGCGGGGCTGCGGGCGCGGGGCGACGCATGAAGCGCACGTCCGTCGGGCTGCTCGCCGTGCTCGCCCTCCTCGGGGGCGCCGTGGGGTTCGCGCTCGACCAGATGCTGACCGCGGGAGGGCGGGCCACGTTCACGCCGTCGCTGCTGCTGCCCGTGCTGCTCGTGCTCATCGCGATCGCGGCGCTCGGAGTCGCCTGGCCGGTGCGCCGCAGCGTCCGCTCCGGAACGCGTATCGACCCGTTCCGCGCGCTTCGTGCCGCGACACTGGCGCGGGCGTCGAGCCTGCTCGGCGCGATCATGGCCGGCTTCGGCGCAGGACTGCTGCTCTTCCTTCTGACGAGGCCGATCGATCCGCCGGTAGGGTCGACAGTGGCGATGGCCGCGCTGATCGCGAGTGCAGTCGTGCTCGTCGTGGCCGCCCTCATCGCTGAACAGTTCTGTACCCTCCCGAAGGATCCTGATGACTCAGAACCCAGAGACCGCGCCCCTGAACCCGGCGGAGGGCACTGACCTCGACGCGCTGGACCGCGGCACGTACACGCAGTTGCGCACGGCGCGCAACGAGGCGCGCCTCGAGCTCGACGGCACGTGGCACCAGATCTCGCCGCGGTACGTCGTGTCGCAGATCGTGCAGAACGTCATCTTCCTGGTGATCGTCGCCGTCGCCGCGGTGGTGCTGAACGTCGTGCTCGAGCAGGACTGGGTCTGGATCCCCGCGGGCGCGATCATCCTGATCACCCTGATCACGCTCGTGATCCTCCCGCGGCAGGCGCGCGCGATCGGCTACATGCTGCGCGCGGACGACATCGTGTTCCGCAAGGGGATCCTGTGGCAGCGCATGATCGCCGTGCCGTACGGGCGCATGCAGCTGGTCGACATCACGCAGGGCCCGCTCGACCGGGCGTTCGGCGTGTCCCAGCTGAAGATGGTGACGGCGGCGGCGACGACGGGCGTGCAGATCCCCGGACTCACCCAGGCGGCGGCCGAGGCCCTGCGCGACACGCTCATCCAGGTGGCCGAGACCCGCCGGACCGGCCTGTGAGCGAGGCGCAGCTCCCCGGCTCCGCGGTCGGTCAGGCCGCGGCGCCGTCGACGAACCTCGCCGACGGCGAGTGGCACCGCATGCATCCGCTCACGCCGCTGTTCAAGGGCGGCCTGGCGCTGATCATCGTGGCCGGCATCGTGATCGCCAACATGCGCGATCGTGTGATCGCATGGCTCGTCGGCATGTTCACGCCGGAGGAAGCGCACTACGGCGACTACACCGGCGGCGATCCGGTGGACTGGGTGCTCTCGAACAACCTGGCGCTCGTGGCGCTGCTCGGCGTGCTGGTGCTCGTCGTCGTGCTCGTGGCGATCTTCTGGTTCGTGTGGCGCTTCCAGCAGTTCCGCATCACGGGCGACCACGTGGAGGTGCGCAAGGGCATCATCTTCCGGTCGCACCGGCGTGCGCCGCTCGACCGGGTGCAGGGCGTGAACCTGACGCGCCCCTTCCCCGCGCGGATCATCGGCCTCGCGAAGCTGGAGGTGGTCGGGGCGGGCAATGACGCCAACGTCGAGCTCGAATACCTGGCCACGCCGCGGGCGGAGGGCGTGCGCGCGGAGATCCTGCGTCTGGCGTCGGGTGCACGGGCCGCCCGGCACGCCGCCATGAACCCGGGTGCGGAGGTGCCGGGGGAGCGGGTGTCGGCACGGTCGCAGCTCGTCGGCTCGATGAACCAGGGGGTCACCGGCCTCATCGCGGGCGTCGATCTGGAAGACGTGGTGCCGGAGAGCGTCGTGAAGATCCCCACGGGGCGTCTGATCGGCTCGCAGGTGATCTCGGGTCTGCTGTGGCTCGTGTTCTTCGGTGCGATCTTCGCGATCGCGATCGGCAGCACGATCATCGGGGTCCTCGTCGACGGTGATCCGGACGGCGGCATCGTGCTGCTCGGGATCGGGCTCGGCATGGGCGTGCCGATGGTGGTGGCCGTCGTCGGTATCACCTGGGCGCAGATCTCCAAGTCGCTGCGCTACTCGATCGCGCCGACGCCGGACGGCGTGCGCATCACCTACGGGCTGCTCACCACCGTCACCGAGACGCTTCCGCCCGGCCGCATCTTCGCGGTCGAGGTGTCGCAGTCGCTGCTGTGGCGTCCATTCGGCTGGTGGACCATCAAGATCAACCGGATGAGCGGCAAGAGCGCGGCGCAGCAGTCCTCCGGCAGCGGCCAGCAGTTCAACGTGGTGCTGCCGGTGGGCAAGCGCGCCGATGTCGAGCGGGTGCTCGCGCTGGTGCTTCCCGACCTTCCGCCCGCGAGCATCCCGCTGTTGTGGGAGCAGGGCGTCGTGGGTCCCGCCGCGGACGACCCCTACCGCACGATGCCGCAGCGCGCGTGGTGGCGGCGGCCCTTCTCCTGGAGACGCCACGGCTACGCGGTGACCGCGGACGGGCTGCTGCTGCGGCGGGGCATCGTCTGGCGCAAGCTCGCGGTGTTCCCGCTGGCCCGACTGCAGGGCGTGTCGCTGAACCAGGGGCCGATCGATCGGGCGCAGCGGGTGTCCGGCGCGCAGGTGCACACCGTCCCCGGCCCGATCACCGGGATCCTCGCGGGGCTGGAGCGCGCGGACGCCCTCGCTCTGCTGGACGACGTCAGCCGCGCGGCCGCTGAGGCGGCGTCGCGCGACCGCACGCACCGGTGGAGCGAGCACGCGGTCGCACCGGAGCCCCCGGCGTTCACCGGTCCGCCGCCACCTCCGGGTGCACGGCCCGCGCCCTTCGCCCCACCCGTGGGGTCGCCCGCGGTGCCGCCGGTGGGGTCGCCCGCGGTGCAGCCTCCCGCGGTGCCTCCGGTGCCGCCCGCCGCGGTGCCGCCCGTCGCGGTGCCTCCGGTGCAGCCGCCCGCCGTGCAGCCTCCCGCGGCGCCCGCGGTGCAGCCTACGGTGTCGCCGCCTCCGGTGCAGCCTCCCGCGGTGCCTCCGGTGGGGTCGCCCGCCGCGGTGCCTCCGGTGCAGCCGCCCGCGGTGCCTCCGGTGCAGCCGCCCGCCGTGCAGCCGTCCGCGGCGCCTACGGTGCCGCCGCCTGCGGTGCAGCCGCCGCCGGTGCCGCCGGTGCAGCCTCCCGCGGTGCAGCCGCCGCCGACGCCCCCCGTGCAGCCGCCCGTGGTTCCGCCGACCCGTCGGTCGTCGAGGCCGGCTCCGACCGAGGAATGAGCGCCATGCGGGACGGCCGGCTGGGCGTCGGCATCGTCGGTGCAGGTCGCGTCGGGCCCGTGCTGGGCGCTGCGCTCGCCGGTGCAGGTCACGCCGTCGTCGGTATGACCAGTGGATCCGACGACGAACGAGCCTCGGCCGTGCTCCCCGGTGTGCCCGTGCTCGAGACGCAGGAGGTCGTCCGCCGGGCCGAGCTCGTGATCCTCGCCGTGCCCTCCGAGCAGCTCCCGGCGCTTGTCGCCGGCATCGCCGAAGTGGGCGGGTGGCAGGTGGGTCAGCTGGTGCTGCACACCGATGCGGCGCACGGCATCGAGGTGCTCCGTCCTGCCGCTGAGCGCGGAGCGATCCCGCTGGCGGTGCACCCGGCGATCACGTTCACCGGGACATCGATCGATCTCCGTCAGTTGCAGGCCGGCTATGCCGCGGTGACCGCTCCCGCGGCCGTCCTTCCCATCGCGCAGGCGCTGGCCGTGGAGATGGGCTGCGAACCGGTGGTGATCGCGGACGCGGACCGGCCCGCGTACGCGGATGCGATCGCGACCGTGACCGAGTTCTCGCGGTCGATCATCGGGCAGTCCACGTCCCGGCTGCGGGAGATCGGCGTCGACAATCCCGGGGGGTACCTGTCTGCGCTCGTGCAGTCCACGGTGGAGCGGGCGCTGCGCGAATCGTCCGAGCCGCCACCCCTGATCTGACGGCGCTCACCGTCCGCCCGAGAAGCCGCCGCCGCCCCCGCCGCCCGAGAAGCCGCCGCCGAACGATCCGCCGCTCGACGAGGACCCGGTCGTCGGCGCCGTGTACGTCGCCGCCGACTGCGACGACGACATGAACGCCGCGAGCTGCACGCGCAGCGCGAGCGAGGTGGGATCGCCGATCCAGGCCGCGCCGCGCTGCTCTCGGGTGTAGGCGCGTTCGAGGACCTCGCCCCACTCGTCCTCCATCCCGAACAGCATCGCGTACGGCAGCAGTCGCTCATACACGTGGATCACCTCGGCACCATCGACCTCACGGCGTTCCGCACCGGTGTACGACTGCAGCATGCGCAGGCGGTCCTCCTCGGCCACGCGGATGAACTCGCGCACGCCCTGGAGGTACTCGAGCGTCCGGGCACCCTCCGGGGTGAGCACGGTGTGCTTCGAGAACGAGTAGAAGGCGGCGATGCCGACCAGTACCACGGCGAACGCCGCGGCGACGAGCGCCGGGATCGCGGCCAGCCGCCCGCTCGCCACGGCCCAGATGCCCACCCCGAGGCCCGCCAGCGCGATCGCGATGGCACACCACTGCACGACGACGGCGCCGCGACTCCGGGCCCGCTCCGTGAGGCCCCGCGTGGCGGCGGCCGTGGCCCCGGCGGTGGTGAGCGCCGACATGCGGGCGGCGAAGCTCTCGCTCGCGGTCGGCAGGTCGACCACGCCTTCCGCGTCGGCGCCGTGGAACAGGGCGTCGAGGGCGGCCGCGTCGAGCTCGTCCGGTGCGGAACCAGCAGGAAGACGGCGAAGTCGGGGTTGCTCGGGGCTGTCCCCCTCCTCGATGCGCAGCGCTCCGCGGACCGCGAGGTGCACGATCTCCGCGGGGATGACGTCCTGCGCCTTCGGGATGACCGCGGCGGCGACGAGCGGCGGCAGCGTCTCGGGCACGTCGTACTGGGCGACGACGATCCCCGTCGCGCGGCGGCGACGTCGGGTGAAACCTGCAACGGCGAGCCACCCCGCGACCGCGACGCCGACCGCGCCGATCGCCGCTATCAGCGGCCCGACGTCCGCGACCGGGTCGGGCGTGCGGGCCGGCGGCTGCTGGACGGTGCCCGCCTCGAACCCGATCGCGACCGTCACGCCGTCCCCGGCCGCAAGGTCCGCCGCCGACGTGCGGAACGTGGCGCCGTCGCCCGTGGGGTCTGGACCGTCGAGCGTGCACGCGGTCGTGGATCCCGCCGGCCCCTGGTAGCAGCGGGTCGAACCGGTGAGCCTCGCGGCCAGCGCAGCGTCCACGTGGACTTCGGCGTCGAACCGCTCGATCGGCTGCGTGCTGTCCAGCGGAAGGAGGTTCCAGTAGAACTCGTCGACCGCGGGCGTCGCGGAGTCTCTCGGCGACGTGGCCAAGACGACATCGCTCATCTCGTACTCGATCACATACGTCGTCAGGCCGCGCGCGTACTGGTCGTCGCCGGTGAGCACCAGCAGCAGTCCGTCCTCGTCGTCGGTCTCGAACGGGACGTCGCGCCCTTCGCCGTCGGTGACGGACAGCACGCGGGTGTCGATGCGGGCGTTCTCGTACGAGGTCGCGAGGCCCCGGACGATCCCGCGGTTCTGGTCGAACTCAGGGAACCGTGCCACGAGGGTCTCGGTCACGTGGAGGCGAGCGCGACCGTCGACGAGACTCAGGTCGTAGGTGGCGTCCCACGACGCGTACGAGAAGTCGTCCACGTCGGCGGCGACCGTACGCGCCGCGGTGCCCGCGGTGCCCGTGGCGGCCGCGGCTGCCGGCGCGACCGCAGCGCGGTCCGACCGGGCGGAGGTGAGTGCCGGAGCGGCGGAGGCCGAGGCGACGGGGAGGACGATGGCGCCGGCGGCGAGGACGAGGGCGGCGGAAGCGCGGGCGATCCTGGAGAGGGCCATGCACCGAGGCTACCCAGCGACGGCCGCGGGCCCGCATCGCGCCTCGGTAAACTGGGGGAGACTTTCAAGGAGCCCCGCACATGACTGACGCGTCCGCCGCGCCCGAATCGGCCACGACCGACTCTTCCCCCGAGGACGACGTCCACGAGCAGAAGGCGGTGCGACTCGCCAAGCGCGAGCGCCTGATCGCCCGACGCTCGGATGCGGGGGGCGGCGCGTTCCCCGTGGGCGTGCCGGTGACCCACTCGATCCCCGCCCTGCGTGCGGAGTACGGCGAGCTGGAGGCGGGCGCGGAGACCGGTGTCGTGGTCGGGGTGGCTGGCCGCGTGGTCTTCAGCCGCAACACCGGCAAGCTCTGTTTCGCGACGCTGCAGGCCGGCGACGGCAGCCGCATCCAGGCGATGGTCTCGCTCGCGAACGTGGGCGAGGAGTCGCTGGCCGACTGGAAGGAATACGTCGACCTCGGCGACCACGTGTTCGTGCACGGCGAGGTCATCTCGAGCCGCCGCGGAGAGCTGTCGATCATGGCGGACGACTGGGCGATCGCGTCGAAGGCCATCCTGCCGCTGCCGAACGCCTATGCGGAGCTCAGCGAGGAGGGCCGCGTGCGCAGCCGCTACCTCGACCTGATCGTGCGCGAGCAGGCCCGCACGACCGTCCGGGCGCGCGCCGCCGTGAACGCCAGCCTGCGGGCGACGTTCGCGAGCCACGACTACCTCGAGGTCGAGACCCCGATGCTGCAGGTGCAGCACGGTGGGGCATCGGCGCGTCCGTTCGTCACGCACTCGAATGCGTTCGACACCGAGCTCTACCTGCGCATCGCTCCGGAGCTGTACCTCAAGCGGGCCGTGGTCGGCGGGATCGAGCGCGTGTTCGAGATCAACCGCAACTTCCGCAACGAGGGCGCCGACTCGACGCACAGCCCCGAGTTCGCGATGCTCGAGGCCTACCAGGCCTACGGGGACTACAACCAGATGGCCGCCCTCACGCAGGAGCTCGTGCAGCAGGCGGCGATCGCGGTCTCCGGCTCGACGACCGTGACCTGGGCGGACGGCACCGAGTACGACCTCGGCGGCGAGTGGGACCGCATCTCCATGTACGAGTCGCTGTCGGCGGCGTCGGGCCGCACGGTGACGCCGCAGGACGCGGTGGAGGACCTGATCTCGTTCGCGCAGGCCCACGGTGTGGACGTGCCACCGCAGGCCACGCACGGCAAGCTGGTGGAGGAGCTCTGGGAGCACTTCGTGAAGGGCGACCTGGTGCGCCCGACCTTCGTGATGGACTTCCCCGTCGACACCTCGCCCCTCGTGCGCGAGCACCGCTCGATCGCGGGCGTCGTGGAGAAGTGGGACCTCTACATCCGCGGGTTCGAGCTCGCGACGGGGTACTCGGAGCTGGTCGACCCTGTCATCCAGCGGGAGCGGTTCGAGGAGCAGGCGAAGCTCGCGGCCCGTGGCGATGTCGAGGCGATGCCGATCGATCAGGAGTTCCTGCGGGCACTCGAGCACGGCATGCCGCCGTCCGGCGGCATGGGGATGGGGATCGACCGTCTGCTGATGGCCATCACCGGCCTGGGCATCCGCGAGACCATCCTCTTCCCCCTCGTGAAGTGACCGGCACCCGTTCATCGGCGGGTCCGTCCGCGGAAGGCCCAGTCGGGTAGCGCCTCCTCGGCGATCAGCCTCTCGAGGAGCATGGCGAGGCTGTACTCCCGATCGATGTCGCGCGCGAGCTCGACGTAGCGACCGGCGTGCGTGGCGCGGCCGAGTGCCCACGACAGCCACGCCGCTGCGGTGAGGGGCGCGGGTCGTGCCGTGCGTGGTGCCCTCGCTGCGGCATGACGCACCACCTCCAACGCGCTGCGGAGCCGATTCGGATCGGGTGTGGGTCCGCGGCCGACGAACACCCGCCCGAGCTCGTCGGGAATTGGGCTGCCCGAGGCGGTGAAGGCGAGCTGCGCCTGGAGCGCACGGATACCGCCCTCTCGATCGCTCGCCCACTGCGCAAGGGCGGCGTCGCGGAGCGCGGGGCGCTGAAGGCACCAGAGCAGCGCCGCCCAGGCGAAGGGCGGGATCGTGTCCGGGCCTTTCAGCACCGCTTCGAAGAGCCCGGGGAGGTCGTCCAGCAGCGCGAGCGCGGCGAGCGCCTGCGGATCCTCCCGACCGGACACGCGGCCCTTCCCGTCCAGCGCGCCGCGGAGCCCGGTCAGCGCGCGCTCGACGCGCTGGCGCTCGGGCGCCCCCACGCGCGGAACCCGGGCTCCCGCGAGCTGGTCGCCGGACACGTCGCCGATCGAGGGGTGTGCGGGCGTGGGGCCGATCTCGGCGAGCGGCTTCAGCGTCGGCTTCCGGTCGAGGTAGCTGCTCCACCCGCCCGGCGTCACGCAGAGAGCATCCATCACTCGCATGCCCGCACCGCGCAGGCCGGCGAGAAGATGATCCACCACCACGGCGCCGGGCAGCACCAGGCCGTCCGCCGTCGTGACGCTCTCCTCGTCCGTGTACACGACGACGGCGGCGCCGTCCGTGCCGCGGACGCGCTGCAGGAGCCGCACGGCCGAGGCGGCGTAGCGGCCGGGGGGCATCGCGTCGTCGGGCGGGTCGAGCCGCATCGCCCCGTCGGTGCGGGAGCCGCGGAACGGCAGGAGCACGATGCTCCGGCGCGGAGTGAACCCGGCGAGGGTGGGCACGATGCCCAGGAACTGGGCGGAGTCGGAGGCGTTGAGCACGGTGGTCATCCCGAGAGCATCGCCCGGTCGGCATCGCGTGGCGGGCCGCGAACCCGCAGTCGGGGGAGCATTCGTGGGAACCGGGCTCTGTGGAGGAGACCCTCGCGTACCATGGAGTCATGGACAACTTCTGGCTCGCCGCGGCATGGTCGCTCCTGCCGACCATCGGAGTCAGCATCGTGTTCGTCGTCGTCCTCCGCGGCATCCTGCGCTTCGACCGCACCGAGCGGAAGGTGCACGCCCAGATCGAGGCCGAGGAACGCGCCGCGCGCGGACTCCCGCCGCGCACCTGAGTCCGACCCATCCGCTACTGTGAAGCGAGCGTGCCTGGTCTGGCGCGCACCGGGGTCATGACCCCTGATGCGGGCGAGGGGGTGCGATGACAGCCTGGACCTGGGGCTGGTGGTTCGCGGTCTTCCTCCTGCTCCTCGACATCACGATCCGCGTCACCGCCATCATCGTGATCCCGCGCAACCGGCGTCCCACGGCAGCGATGGCGTGGCTGCTGGCGGTGTTCTTCATCCCCTTCGTCGGCGTGTTCCTCTTCCTCCTCATCGGCAACCCGCGACTGCCGCGGGCCCGCCGCCGCAAGCAGGACCAGATCAACGAGTACATCGCCGAGACCAGCGAGCACCTGCACTTCGGCACGCTGCGTCCGAACGCCCCCGCGTGGTTCGGACCGATCGTGCAGATGAACCAGCGCCTCGGAGCCCTCCCGCTCTCCGGTGACAACGGCGCGCACCTGATCTCCGACTACCAGGAGTCGCTCGACGAGATGGCGGAGGCGATCCGCACCGCCCAGGACTACGTGCACGTCGAGTTCTACATCCTGCAGTCCGACGAATCGACCGACAACTTCTTCCGCGCGCTCGAAGAGGTCGCGGCACGCGGGGTCGCGGTGCGCGTCCTGCTCGACCACTGGGCCAACCGGGGCAAGCCGCGCTACCGCCAGACCGTCGCACGACTCAACGCGATGGGGGCCGACTGGCACCTGATGCTGCCCGTGCAGCCGCTCAAGGGGAAGATGCAGCGCCCCGACCTGCGCAACCACCGCAAGCTGCTCGTCGTCGACGGGAACATCGCGTTCCTCGGGTCGCAGAACATCACCGACTCGACCTACAACCTGCGCAAGAACATCCGCCGCGGACTGCACTGGGTCGACCTCATGGTGCGCCTCGACGGGCCGGTCGTGCTGAGCGTGAACGCCATCTTCCTGAGCGACTGGTACAGCGAGACCGATGTGGTCCTCCAGGAGATCGACATCGCGCACGCCAACATCGGCTCCGGCGATCTGGACTGCCAGGTCGTGCCGTCCGGTCCGGGGTTCGAGGTGGAGAACAACCTCCGGCTCTTCCTCGCGCTGCTGTACGCGGCGAAGAAGCAGATCATGATCATCAGCCCGTACTTCGTCCCGGACGAGGCGCTGCTGCTGGCCGTCACCGCAGCGGTCGATCGCGGCGTCCAGGTCGAGCTGTTCGTCTCGGAGGAGGGCGACCAGGCGATGGTCTACCACGCCCAGCGCAGCTACTACGAGGTGCTGTTGCGGGCGGGGGTGCGCATCTGGATGTACCGCAAGCCCTACATCCTGCACACCAAGAGCCTCACGATCGACGACGAGGTGGCGGTGATCGGCTCGAGCAACATGGACATGCGCTCGTTCGGCCTCAACCTCGAGGTGTCGATGCTCGTCCGTGGCGAGGAGTTCGTCAGGGAGATGCGCGAGGTGGAGGACAAGTACCGGTCGCTCAGCCGCGAGCTCACGCTCGAGGAGTGGATGCAGCAGCCGCTGCGGTCCACCGTGCTCGACAACCTGGCGCGGCTCACCTCGGCGCTGCAGTGACCGGCCCCGCGCGCCGAGCCCCGTAGGCAGGGGAGGATGCCGCGAGTACCCTGAGGGCATGACTCCTCGCCGGCTCCTCCTCGTCGCGTCCTCCGCGCTCGCCGCGGCCCTGCTCCTCGCCGGGTGCACGGTGGGTCCGGGCAACACCGCCCCGAACTCGACATCGGAGCCGTCGAGCGGTCCGGGCAACGCGGGCGGCGGTGACGATTCGGGCGACCTGGAGGGCGCACTGCTCGACGACGGGCGCATGTTCGCGGTCGTCAGCTGGGGCTCCTCCACGTGCCTGCCCCAGGTCGACCAGGTCTCCGCGGAGGGCCAGACGGTGTCGGTCACGCTGGTCGAACCCGAGGGTGACGGCGCGACGGAGAAAGCGTGCACGGCGGATCTCGCTCCCCGCGCGAGCGTCGGCGCGCTGCCGGAGGGCGTGGATCCGACCAAGGACATCACCCTCCAGGTGACCTACGGGGACGTTTCCGATGACATCGACCTCGACGGCGACCCGGACGCGACCGGCGCCCCCGGCGACCCGACGTCGTACGAGCCGTCCGCGGGATGGTTCGACGACGGCGGGCTGGTGCTGCTGACGTGGGGCTCGTCCGGATGCCCGCCCGTCGTGGAATCGGCCGAGGGCTCGGGCTCCGCGGGCACGGTCACCTTCGTCACCGACGACACCCAGGTGTGCACGATGGACATGGCGCCGCGTGCGACCGTGATCGAGTTCCCCGAGGACGACGTGGACGACGACGCGCCGTTCACCCTCACGCTCGTGGGCGGCGGACTCGACGGCACGGTGCAGGTGCGCTGACCCCGGCGCCGCCCCGTCAGAGGATGTGTACGGGGTGGCCGGCGGGCAGCGCCAGCAGCAGAGCGCCCGGGTCGGCGCGGCACACCACCCGCACGGCCTCGCCGAATTCGTCGCCGTCGAGCTCGACGGGCGTATGCTCGCAGACATGCGCGAAAGTGAAGTGTTACCGACTGGCATCACTGCCCGGTGGAGGTGGGAAGTTTTTGCCCGCGTGGTGGTCGCGGCTTTGTTCGCCGCAGTCGGGGCTCTGTTACTTCTGGTCGGCGACTTCTGGGTCTGGCCGATTGCTCTCGTGATCCTCGGCGCATCCAGCCGAACTGCGGCACAAGCCTCTGATCGGCGAAGTCGCGGTAGGCGTCAGAGGGCATGGGACGCAAGGAGTTTCTCGTTCGCGGCGATTCTCATCCCAGCGATGCTGGGGATCGTGATTCCATTGCGGTCTTTGGGGGTCCCTCTGCGACCTTGGGTCACGTGGTACGTGCCCGCGGCGACTTTCGTGCTCATGATTGTCACCACCTGCTTGCTCGTACTCCTTCAGTTGCCCTCGCAGGGCGAGGGGACGCCGGCTCACCGTCGCCCCCTCTGATCAATGAGCGTTACGCGAGGCAGGTCATGATTCCTCCCATTCCGGTGAAGCCGAGCGCGGAAATCCAGATGAGCGATCCGTCTGCGCTAAGTACGCCGAAGACGCCGCTGACGATGGACATCAGACACCCGATCGGGTCCGGCTTTGGGTGATCAATCACGGTTCCTGTCACCGACAACTTGTAGTTCGCCACCATCACTCCGTTGATGTACTTGTGTAGGAAGCTGCCGTGGCAGTCCGTGGTTGGCTCTCCGACGCGCAGCGACCAACTGCTTCCGTCCGAGCCGATGCAGATGTACTCGTACTGACCCGTGCTCATCGTTGCGGAGCCGATGGGGCTGGCCGCGCGTACTTCGGTCTGTGCGCTTGTGGCCGCGCTCGCTGCTTGCGGAGCCACAGCCGCTGCGATGGCGATGCACGCGGCGGCACACAGGGTTACGGCACTTCTCTTCATGATGTTCTTCCCTTCTCGATCGCGGTGAGCGCCGCGATGTCCGGGAAGCTATGAACTGACCAATCGGTTAGGGAACTGAAGTATTACGCGCCACCTCCTGACCGGCTGTCCAGTGCGTAGGGTCACTCACAGTGGCCACGAGGAGGTGGAGCGATGAGCGCAAAACGGAACGGCGCGCGCACAACGGCTTTGAGGGCGCTCAATGCCCGCTCGGTGATGAGCCCGGACTTGAACGCGGCACCCGAGATCATCGAGGCAGCCGTGCGTGTGTTCGACGAGTTCGGTTATGAGGGCACGAGTTTCCGTCGCATTGCGGAGGTTGCGGGAACCTCGAAGTCCCTCGTCACCTACTTCTTCCCAACCAAACAGGCCTTGGTTGGGACCATCGTCGATCTCGCCTTCCCCGGCGGCGTCTTCATGGGAACCAAACGCACGGATGATGACCCGCTCGATGCGATCGTCGCCGTAGCGGAGCAAGTGACCGACAGCCTCCTGCACGACCCGCTGGCGCGAGTGTCGCTCATGCTGATGGATCGGAGGACCGACGGCTCGCCGCCCGCAAGTCCCAAGTTCAGCGGGTGGCTCGCGCGCTTGACCGACTACCTCGAAGAAGCGCAACGGAAAGAGCTGATCGCTCCGGATGCCGATCCGCCAAGAGAGGCGAAGTACCTCCTATCTGGCATCATCGGACTTGCCGAGTTGGCAAGGGACAGCGGCGCCTACCTGCGGCTTGTCGAAGACGCTGTGCTGCTCACTCGCGACCGGCTCGCTCACATCGTCGTCGGCCCGCGGGCGCGTGAGCTTCGCGCGTAGGGTGCGCTGACCGCGCCGCTACCCGTCAGAGGATGTGCACGGGGTGGCCGGCGGGCAGCGCCAGCAGCAGAGCGCCCGGGTCGGCGCGGCACACCACCCGCACGGCCTCGCCGAACTCGTCGCCGTCGAGCTCGACGGGCGTGGGAGCGGGCGCCGCCGCCTCGGCCGCCGCGCCGCGGAAGTAGTGCACCGAGGCGTCCGTGCCGCGGCGCTCCAGCACGAGGCGTCCCGCGCGGAATCGGCGCAGCACCGAGTTGTCCCACCAGATCTTGCGCCACACACCCAGCCAGCCGAGCACACCGGTCGGCTGGATCACGGCGACGTCGAGTGCGGCATCGGTGATCGACGCGTCGGGGATCAGCGAGATGCCGGCGGGCAGCGTGCCGCAGTTCGCGAACAGGATGCTGTGGACCTTGGTGGAGTGCAGGCGCCCCTCACCGATCTGGTAGACGGCGCGGAACGGCTGGGCCCGGGGGAGCGATCGCGCAGCACCGTCGACGTACGCGATCCACCCGACTGATCGCTTCAGGTCGGAGCGCGTGTTCGCGATCATGTCGGCGTCCAGGCCGATGCCGGCGAGCACCACGAAGGCATGCTCGACCTCCTCGCCGTCCGCGCGGGTGAGCCGTGCCCAGCCGATGTCGATCGGGTGGCGGAAGTCGCCCAGAGCGGCACGGATCATCTCGGCGGGGTCGGTCAGCGGCAGTCCCAGGTTGCGCGCGAGGAGGTTGCCGGTGCCGCTCGGCAGGATCGCGAGCGGCACCCCGGTGCCGGCGATGGCCTCCGCGACCGCGCGCACCGTGCCATCGCCGCCCGCCACCAGCACCACGTCCACACCACGGGCGAGCGCCTCGGCCGTGGCTCCCTGCCCGGCGTCGTCGACCGTCGTCGGGTAGAACGCCGGGTGCTGCCAGCCCGCCTCGCGGCACAGGTCTCGAACCTGCGCCCGCAGCCGCTTCCCGTCCACTTTCACCGGGTTGTACACGAGTGCCGCCTGCGAGGTGACAGGGGGGCTCGTGCGCATGGCGCTACTCTAGACCGGCAGCCGAGGGGCTCCGCCGCACCTCGTAGACTTGCGGAATGATCGACCTCGCACTCCTCCGCGAAAACCCGGAGATCGTCCGCCGTTCGCAGGCTGCCCGTGGCAACGACCAGAGCACCGTCGACGTCGCACTCGAGGCCGATCGATCGCGCAGGGCCGCGCTCGCCACGTTCGAAGAGCTGCGTGCCGAGCAGAACGCCTTCGGCAAGCAGGTCGCCAAGGCCCCTAAGGAGGAGAAGGCGGCGCTCGTCGCCCAGGCGAAGGACCTCGCCGACCGCGTGAAGCAGGCGCAGCACGCCGCGAACGAAGCCTCGGAGCACGCGGCCGCGGCCCTCGCGCGCATCGAGAACGTCGTGATCGACGGTGTACCGGCGGGGGGCGAGGAGGACTTCGTCGAGCTGCGGCGGGTGGGCGACGTCCCGGCGTTCGACTTCGAGCCCCGAGACCACCTCGAGCTCGGGGAGCTGCTCGGCGCGATCGACATGGAGCGCGGCGCGAAGGTCTCCGGCGCGCGCTTCTACTTCCTGCGCGGGATCGGCGCGCGGCTCGAGATCGCCCTCATGAACCTCGCGCTCGACACGGCGCTGCAGAACGGCTTCGTGCCGATGATCACGCCCACGCTCGTGCGGCCGGAGATCATGCAGGGCACCGGCTTCCTCGGCGAGCACGCGGACGAGGTGTACCACCTCGACAAGGACGACGACCTGTACCTGGTCGGCACGAGCGAAGTCGCGCTCGCCGGCTACCACAAGGACGAGATCGTCGACCTGTCCGACGGCGCCCTCCGCTACGCGGGCTGGTCCACGTGCTACCGCCGCGAGGCGGGATCGCACGGCAAGGACACCCGCGGCATCATCCGCGTGCACCAGTTCAACAAGCTCGAGATGTTCGTCTACACCTCGGCCGAGGACGCGGAGGCCGAGCACCTGCGGCTGGTCGCGCTGCAGGAGCAGATGCTCACCGCGCTCGGCCTCGCGTATCGCGTGATCGATGTCGCCGCGGGCGACCTCGGTTCGAGCGCCGCGCGCAAGTACGACATCGAGGCGTGGGTGCCCACCCAGGGTGCGTTCCGCGAGCTCACCTCGACCTCGAACTGCACGACCTACCAGGCCCGGCGCCTCGACGTGCGGTACCGGCCGCCGGTGGAGGAGGGGGCGTCCGCGCCGAAGACGCAGCACGTGGCCACGCTCAACGGCACGCTCGCGACCACCCGGTGGATCGTCGCCCTGCTCGAGACGCACCAGCAGGCGGACGGCTCCGTGCGGGTGCCCGAGGTGCTGCGCCCCTACCTCGGCGGACTCGAGGTGATCCGCCCGCTCGCCGACGCGCAGGCCGCCCGGTGAGCGCGCCCTGGCTGGTCGGCCTCGACGTCGACGGCACGATCCTGCTCCAGGACGAGACCATGAGCCCCGGTGTGCCGGAGGCGATCGCCCGCGTGCGCGACGCCGGACACCTGGTCACGATCGCGACGGGGCGCAGTTGGATGGGGACGCAGCGCTACGTGGAGGAGCTGGGTCTCACGGCGGATCTCGTCGTCTGCTCGAACGGCGCAGTGACGATGCGGCGCGTGGGCGACCGGTGGGAGCGCTGGCACGTCGAGACCTTCGACCCGACTCCCGCGCTGGCTCTGCTCCGTGACCGCCTCCCGGACGCGCGGTACATGGTCGAGCTCGGCTCCGGACAGCGGCTCTTCACCGAGCAGCTCGACGACTGGACGCTCGACGGCGGACGGCAGGTCGACTTCGACCGGCTCGGCGATCTCCCGGTGTCGCGCATCGTGGTCGTCTCGCCGGATCACGACGAGGACGACTTCCACCGGCTCGTGGCCGACGCGGGGCTCAACGAGGTGTCGTACGCGATCGGCTGGACCGCCTGGCTCGACATCGCTCCGCAGGGCGTCGACAAGGGAACGGCGCTGGAGCGGGTGCGCGACGAGCTCGGACTGCAGCGCGACCGCGTGCTGGTCGCGGGGGATGGTCGCAACGACATCGGGATGTTCGGCTGGGCCCTCGCGGGCGGGGGCCGTGCGGTGGCGATGGGGCAGGCGCCGGACGAGGTGAAGGACGCCGCGGGAGAGGTCACGACCGACGTCGAAACGGGGGGCCTCGCGACCGCGCTCGACACGCTTCCAGCGCCCGCCCAGGTCGACGCACGAGAATAGAGTTCGGCTAGACTCACGCCTGGTCGGCAGACGTATCTGTCGGGAGGGTTGTCCGAGCGGCCGATGGAGCTGGTCTTGAAAACCAGTGGGCAGAGATGTCTCGTGGGTTCGAATCCCACACCCTCCGCATACCGAGCACGGCGAACCCACCGCGCCGTGCCGAATCCGAAAGGGCCCGAGTGAGCGACAACCGACGCCGTCATACCCTCGCGCGACACGGTCAGCAGCACACCCCCGGCACCCTGGGTCAGCTGATGAAGTTCATCGCGATCGGCCTGGCCGTGGTGCTGGTCAGTGGCATCGGTGTCGGCACCTACATCTTCTATGACTTCTCCAGCACGGTCTCCGCGAACGCGGTCGATCTCGACGGTCAGGAAGACGTTCCGCCGGACATCGGCGAGTACAAGGGTGGTTTCAACCTCGTTCTCACGGGCGTCGACACGTGCGAGGAGAAGTACAAGGACCTCTTCGGCGATCGCTGCACGGGTCGCGACGCGGGGGGCACGCTCAACGATGTGAACCTGCTGGTCCACGTCTCGCAGGAACCCCGGCGGATCACGGTGGTCAGCTTCCCGCGTGACCTCATGGTGCCGATCCCCGAGTGCAAGGACGAGGACGGCAACGTCCACTCCGCCATGAGCAAGCAGCCGCTCAACACCGCCTACACCGACGGCGGCCTCAACTGCGTCGTCCAGACGATCTCGCAGCTGACCGACCAGGAGGTGCAGTTCGCGGCATCCGTCACGTTCGGCGGCGTGATCGAGATCACCAACGCGATCGGTGGTGTGGAGGTCTGCCTGGCCAACCCGATCAAGGACCGCTACACGGGCCTCGACATGGAGGCGGGCACGCACTGGCTCCAGGGCCTCGAGGCGCTGCAGTTCCTGCGCACCCGGCACGGCGTCGGCGACGGCAGCGACCTGGGACGCATCGGCAACCAGCAGCAGTACATGTCGAGCCTCGCGCGCGCGCTGATCAGCAGCGACACCCTCGGCAACGTCCCGGTCATGCTGAAGCTCGCCAACATCGGCCTCCAGAACCTCGAGACCAGCACGTCGCTCGCCGATCCGATGAAGATCGCGCAGATCGCGCTCGCCGTGAAGTCCGTTCCCTTCGAGGACATCGTGTTCCTCCAGTACCCGACGAACCAGGACAGCGCCGACCCCAACAAGGTGGTTCCGAACACGCAGGCGGCTGACGTGATGTGGGATGCGATCGAGAAGAACGCCCAGCTCCAGGTCACGCATCAGAACACGAGCAACGACGGGGTGATCGTGGCGGAGCCCACCACCCCCGTGGAGGCGACGCCCGATCCCAACGCGACGCCGAGCGACGTGGTGGCGCTGCCCGACAGCATCAAGGGCAACTCGGCCGCACAGCAGACCTGCTCCAACGGCAACGTGCGCTGACGCGCCAGGCGTCGTCTCTGCGCGCGGCCGGGCGTGGACCCGTCCGCCCCAGAGCGATCGAGGCTCCAGCCGGCACGCACGGAGGGCGGGGGCGAGGTCTCACGACCTCGTGCCCGCCCTCTGTGCGTGGGGCGGTGCCCGGCGTCAGCGCGCGCGACGTGTGCGCGCGACGTGCGCTGCCACGAGCCCGGCGCCGATGAGCGCGAGCACCGTTCCGCCGGTCAGGACCCAGGGCGACGTGCTGCCGCCGGTGGTCGCGAGCGATCCGGCGCTCGGATCGGCCGGAGCCGCCGGAGCCGCCGGAGCCGCCGGGTGCGCGGGCGTGCCCGGCGTGCCGGGGTCAGCCGGGGTGCCGGGGTCGGCCGGGGCGCCGGGGTCGGCCGGGGCGCCGGGGTCGGCCGGGTCCACCGGCGGGGCCGCCGGGAAGGTGTTGGTGACGACGATCTCCGCCGTACCCGCGGCCTCATCCGTGACGGTCGCCGCTGGGCCGACGGCGACGCTCGCCGCGCCGCCGTTCTCCGTCTCGGTGGCGGTGCACACGCTGGAGACCGGTGCCGTGAGGGTCTGCGTCTCGGCACCGGTGAAGGTCAGGGTGCGGGGATAGTCGGGTGCCGACTCCCCCGCCCACTGGCAGTCGACGACGACGGCGAACGGCCCCGTCGGCGTCCCGGCTCCCTCGACCCTCTTGGTGATCGCCAGCTGTCCCACCCCGGTGCCGGCGCCCTCGCCGCCGGCGCTCAGGCGACGGACCGATCCGGGCGTGCTCCAGGACTCGCCGTCCGCCGTGACCGACAGGGTGTTGCGGTACACGTCGAGCGACGGGTCGGTCACGCTGTTCCGGAACTTGACCTGCACGATCTCGCCGTCGGCCACGGCGCGGCCCATCGTGACCGTGAGCTGCTGGGCGGTGCAGTCGACCGTGTAGTCGCCGGCGTCCACCGGCACGAGATCGGTGAGGAAGCCGTCGGCATCCGCCGTCGAGGTGTGCCGCACGAGGATCGGCGACGTGCAATCGACCTCTTGGCCGGGCTGTGCCGGGTCGTCGAACACGAGGGAGGAGAACGGGCCGCGGGGTGAGGCCACGGTCCATTGGAGGGCACCCTGCGGGTGGGTCGTGCCCTGATCGGCGAGGTCGGTCCAGGCGCCGGCCTTGCTGGGGGCGGTGCGGTCGATGCCCGGAACGCCCGTGGCCTCGATGCCATCGTCGAACGTGACGCCCCCGTCACCCGTGAACGTGATCGGCACGGTCGTGCCGGTCTGCGTGGTCTGGAACTCGGCCCAGAAGTGCGCCGTGCCGTGCACGGAGAGCGGGTGCGTGGTGACGTAGTCGGTGAGGGTGAAGGTCGCGAGCCCCTCGGGGGAGAGGGACGCCTCCGCGACCTCGGCGCCATCGGTGTCGGTCAGGGCGAACCCCTGGGTGAGCGCGAGCAGTTCGGGTGGGAGCTGCAGCGTGAACGTGTCGCCCGCGCGGGAGTCGTCGGGGACGCTCCACGCGAGGTCGATCTGCACGTCCGATCCGGCGTCGGCGCTGCTCTGCACCACCTCCACGCTGGTGATGGCTCCGTCGATGGTCGCCGCGGAGGCGGCCGACGCCGCAGCGAGAGAGCACGCGAGCAGTGCGGTGGAGGCGCCGGTGGCGGCGAGTGCGCGCGAGTATCTGGTCTTCGTCATTGATTGTCCTTCGTGAGCGCTGCCCCGGAGAGGCGAGTGGTGACACTAACGCGTAGCATGTTACCCTATGGCTGGGAGGGTCGAGCCCGTCGAGCTCGCGGAGGGGCCGAGCTCGGCAGGCGCGAAAGCACCAGCGGTGCGACGAACAAGGGGCGGTTCCTCTCCGACGGGAAAGGAACCGCCCCTTTTCGCCGTTCGGATCAGGCGCCGGGCGCGAAGACCTTCGGGGGATGCGTGGCGGCGACGAGGGCGCGAAGGTCTTCCAGCGTGCCGAGGGTCGCACCGCGTGCGCGGCCCTGGATCAGGACGTTCCCCAGGGCGGTCGCCTCGACCGGGCCCGCGAGGACCGGGAGGCCCGAGCGGTCGGCGGTCGCCTGGCAGAGCAGGTCGTTGAGCGCGCCGCCCCCGACCAGGTGGATGCGGTCGAGACTGCGGCCGGAGAGCTCGGCGGCCGTGTGCACCGCCTCGGCGAACGCCGCGGCGATGGACTCGATGATCGAGCGCACGAATGCCGCACGCGTCGACGGTGAAGGTTGCGGCAGCAGGGCGGCGATCCGGGCGGGCATGTCCCCCGGCGCGCTCAGCGACGGGTCGTTCGCGTCGAACACCGGGACCTGGTCGGTGACGGCCGACGCCACGGCCAGCAGTTCCGGCAGTGCGATCGGCGCACCGTCCTCGGCCTCCCACGCGCGCACCGTCTCACTGAGCAGCCAGAGCCCCGTGACGTTGTGCAGGAAGCGATACCGGCCGTCGGCTCCGCGCTCGTGCGTGAAGTTCGCCTCCCGCGCGTCGTCGGTGAGCACGGGTGCGCGCAGCTCGACGCCCACCAGGCCCCAGGTCCCGCACGAGATGAACGCGGACGAGGACGACTCCAGCGGAACGGCGACGACGGCGGACGCGGTGTCGTGCGAGGCCACCGCCACCACGGGCAGGCTCGCACCGATGCGTGCCGCGACCCCGGGGGTCAGCGTGCCGACGACCGTGCCGGCGTCGACGAGTTCGGGCAGGAGCCGTGGCGGGATCCCCGCCCTGACCGCGAGCTCGGTGTCCCATTCGCCCGACCGCACCCCGAGCAGGCCGGTGGTGGAGGCGTTCGTGCGCTCCGCCACGCGCCGGCCCGTGAGGAGGTACGCGAGGAGGTCGGGGATGAGTAGAGCCGTGTCCGCCTCCGTGAGACGCGGGTCGGCACGGAACTGGTACAGCGTGGTGAACGGCAGGAACTGCAGGCCGTTGCGCTCGTACAGCTCCGCGAAGGGCACCTCGCCATGCACCTCGGCCACGCCACGGGCGGTGCGGCGGTCGCGGTAGTGGAACGGCTCCCCGAGCAGCTCGCCGTCGCGCAGCAGCCCGTAGTCCACCGCCCAGGAGTCGATCCCGATGCTCTCGATGGACGGCTCGCGGCGGACGGCCTCGGCGAGCCCGTCCACCACGTGCTCGTACAGGGCGGCGAAGTCCCAGTGCAGTCCGTCGGCACGCTCCACCGCTCCGTGCGGGAACCGCGAGACGGGTTCCAGGTCGAGCACCCCGGGGCCGATGCGCCCGATCATGACCCGGCCGCTGGTCGCGCCCAGGTCGACCGCCGCCACCGCCCTGACCCTCGTGTCGTTCATCGGCCGGTGACCCTCATCGCAGGAACGCGGCGGCGACGCCGGAGTCGACGGGGATGTGCAGGCCGGTGGTGCGGCTCAGCTCCGGTCCGGTGAGCACGTAGACGGCATCGGCGACGTTCTCCGGCACGACCTCGCGCTTGAGGATCGTGCGGTTGGCGTAGAACTGGCCGAGGTCCTCTTCCTTGACACCGTACGTGGCGGCACGGTTGGCGCCCCAGCCCGACGCGAAGATGCCGGAGCCGCGCACGACGCCGTCGGGGTTGATGCCGTTGACCCGCACGCCGTGCTCGCCGAGCTCGACCGCGAGCAGCCGCACCTGGTGGGCCTGGTCGGCCTTGGTCGCGGAATAGGCGATGTTGTTCGGGCCCGCGAACACGGAGTTCTTCGACGAGATGTAGATGATGTCGCCGCCGAGCTTCTGATCGATCAGCACACGGGCCGCGGCCTTCGACACCAGGAACGAGCCCTTGGCCATGACGTCGTGCTGCAGGTCCCAGTCCTTCTCGGTCGTCTCCAGCAGCGGCTTCGACAGGGAGAGCCCCGCGTTGTTGACGACCAGGTCGACGCCGCCGAACGCGAGCAGGGCCTCGTCGAGCGCGGCCCGCACGGCCTCGGCATCCGCCACGTTCGCGGCGACGCCGATCGCGACGTCGGTGTTCCCGAGCTCGGCGGCCGCGGCCTGCGCCTTCTCGAGATCGAGATCGGCCACGACCACGCAGGCGCCCTCGGCGGCCAATCGGGTCGCGATCGCCTTGCCGATGCCGGAGGCGGCGCCGGTGACGAACGCGATGCGACCCTGGTGGGTCTTCGGCTTCGGCAGCCGCTGGAGCTTGGCCTCCTCCAGCGCCCAGTACTCGATGCGGAACTTCTCGGCGTCGGAGATCGGGGCGTAGCTCGACACGGCCTCGGCGCCGCGCATGACGTTGATCGCGTTGACATAGAACTCGCCGGCGACGCGCGCGGTCTGCTTGTTCGCGCCGTAGGAGAACATGCCCACGCCGGGCACGAGCACGATGAGCGGGTCGGCGCCGCGGATGGCGGGGGAGTCGGGGGTGGCGTGCGCGTCGTAGTAGGCCCGGTAGTCGGCGCGGTACTGCGTGTGCAGCTCGTGCAGACGCGCGATCTGCTCGTCGACGGTCGCCGTGGGGGGCAGGTCGAGGATCAGCGGCTTCACCTTGGTGCGCAGGAAGTGATCGGGGCAGCTGGTGCCCAGGGCCGCGAGGGCGGGCGCCTTCTCGGCTGCGAGGAAGTCGAGCACGACGGCGTCGTCCGTGAAGTGCCCCACCATCGGCTTGTCGGTCGAGGCGATGCCGCGGATGGTGCCGGCGAGGGCCGCGGCCCGACGGCGACGGTCGGCCTCGGGGAGCGCCTCGAACCCCGGGCGGACGGGACCGAACGGCTCGGCGCGGCCGTGGTCGGCGAGGTACGCCGCCGCGGTGTCGATGATCCAGAGGGAGTTCGCCTCGGCCTCGTCGGAGGTGTCGCCCCACGCCGTGATGCCGTGCCCGCCGAGGATGCAGCCGATCGCGGCGGGGTTCTCCGCCTTGATGGCGGCGATGTCGAGTCCGAGCTGGAAACCAGGGCGCCGCCACGGCACCCACACCACGCGGTCGCCGAAGATCGCGGTCGTCAGGGCCTCGCCGTCGGCGGCGGTCGCGATCGCGATGCCCGAGTCAGGGTGCAGGTGGTCGACGTGTGCCGCGTCGACGAGTCCGTGCATGGCCGTGTCGATCGAGGGGGCTGCCCCGCCCTTGCCGTGCAGGCAGTAATCGAACGCGGCGACCATCTCGTCTTCGCGGTCGATTCCGGGATACACGTCGACGAGCGCCCGCATCCGGTCGAGGCGCAGCACGGCGAGGCCGCTCTCGGTGAGGGTGCCCAGGTCGCCGCCCGAGCCCTTGACCCACAGCAGTTCGACGGGCTGCCCGGTGACGGGATCGATCTCGGTGCCCTTGGCCGAGGTGTTGCCCCCGGCGTAGTTGGTGTTCTTCGGGTCTGCGCCCAGACGGTTGCTCCGCGCGATCAGCTCGGCGGCGGTCGGGTTGGTCATGAGGATCTCCTGCACCATCGGGGGAGCGCCGGAGCGCTGTTAAGTCCTGTGAAAGATAACACGATCTGACGCTAGCGCCAAGGGTCAGCGCACCTCGGCGATCCCCCGGAAGGGGTCGAGGCGCTCATCCGCCGGATCGAGATCGGTGATCAGCACGTCCACCTGCGCGGGCTCGAGGGCGCGGGCGACCGACCGACGACCCAGCTTGGTCGCATCGACGCAGAGCACCGTGGTGCTCGCCTGCGCGGCCAGCGCCCGCTTGACCTCGGCCTCCTCCACCGACACCTCGGAAGAGCCGTCGATCTCGTCGAGGGCATCGGCCGAGGCGAAGAACACGTCGAAGTACACCGCCTGCAGGCTGCGGAGGGCGAGGGGTCCGATCAGGCTGCCCGTGGTCGGCTCGGCGGTGCCGCCCGACAGCACCGCGGTCACCCCCTCCCGCGGCTGCAGCAGCTGGAAGGTCTCGACGGCGTTGGTGTACACGGCGAGTGCGTCGCGCGTTCCGAGCACCGCGGCGAGCGTGCTGATCGTCGTCGACGCGTCGAGGGCCACCGTCCCGGCGGCCGGCACCAGGTGCAGCGCCTTCTCGGCGATCACCCTCTTGGCGCTCGCCCGCATGCTGCGCCGGGCGTCGAAGGGCCGGGCGCGGGGAGCCGCTGTCGCCCCGCCGCGCACCCGTCGCACCCGCCCCTCGGCCTCGAGTTCGAGGAGGTCGCGCCGGATCGTCATCGACGACACCGCGAACAGCTCCGCTGCCCCGTCGATCGAGACGCCCTCGGGGCCTTCGGCCATCGCGACCAGCTCGTCGCGGCGGCGCTGAGCGTCGAGGTTTCCGGAAAGAGCCATACCGGGAATCTAGCCGGTGGGCGTGCGCTGCCGACCGCCGCGATCGACGAGCGTGGTCGGCACGAGGTGGAGGGCGGGTGGCGCGGCGGCGTCCCCCGCGATGCGGTCGAGCAGGGTGGTGGCGGCCAGGGCGCCCAGTGCGGCGACGTCGTAAGCCACCACGCGCAGCGGCCGCGGCAGCATCCACGACAGCTCGAAGTCGTCGAAGCCGGTCACCGCGACGTCGGCGTCACGCCGCGTGAGCTCTTCGAGGGCTCCGACCGTCGCGCGGTTGTTGCCGCAGAACAGGGCCGTCGGCGGGCGGGGGCCGTCGAGGAGGCGCGCCGTGGCAGCCGCGGCGTCCTGCGGGGTGTGGATGCCCGTGACGAGGAGCGACGGATCGAGCGCGCGGCCCGCGGCGGCGAACGCCTCCTCGGCCCCGGCCAGCCGCTCGCGCATCGTGTAGATCTCCGTCGCGTCGAGCAGGAGCCCGATCCGCTCATGCCCGCCCAGCAGTTCGGCGACCGCCGCGCGTGCACCGCCGCGGTTGTCGAGCAGCACGGTGTCGGCGGGGATGCCGTCGCCCGGGCGGTCGAGGAACACGACCGGCGTGCCGTGGGCGACCTCGGGCGCCAGGTAGCCGTGATCGGTCGCGGCGGGGACCAGGATCAGGCCGCCCACCCGGCGCTGGCAGAGGTCGAGGGCGAGGCGGCGCTCGACGGCGGGATCCTCCTCGCTGGAGGCCATCAGGACGTGCAGACCCCGCTGTGACGCGACGGCCGACACGGCCGCGGCGATCCCCATCGAGAAGGAGTTGGAGAGGTCGGCGGCGAGGAACCCGATGGTGTCGTTGGTGCCGGAGCGCAGGCTCGCCGCGAGGGCGTTGCGGTGGTATCCGAGGCGGTCGATGGCCTCGCGCACGCGGTCGGCCAGGGCGGGGTCGACGTTGGGCTCCGCGTTGATGACGCGCGAGACGGTCTTCAGACTGACCCCCGCCGCGGCGGCCACGTCGTTCATCGTCGGCCTGCCGCTGCCGCGCATCGTGCGCCCTCCGCTCACCACCTCTCCACGATAGGAGCGTGCGCGCCGTTCACCCGCGCGGCGCGACGGCCGCGCCCGACTGATGCGAGGCGATGGCCGCCGCGAAGATCCGATGCGTCGCGGCCGCCTCCTCCGGTCGCACGGTGCCGAAGCCGTCGCCGAGGAGCCCCTGATGCTCGGCGAGGAACGCCGCCCACATCTGCAGGATCGCATCCGAGAAGCCCGACTCGAAGTTCGGCCCGGTCACCGTGGGCCACACCGACTGGCTGCCGGCGTCGATGCGCTGCCAGCTCTGCTCGCGCCCGACCCCCGGCACGTCGATCAGCGCGAACACCTGCACCTCCTTGGGGTTCTTGGTGCTGAAGCGCACGGCGCCCTCCATGCCGATCGCCTCGAACTCCCAGGTGTTCTTCTCGCCGGGGGCGATCCGCTTGGTCTCGGTCGTGAGCGGGAACCGCGCCCCGTCGTGCGTCGCCCACGAGTGCAGGACGGCGTTGTCCCAGGTGTCGCACGGCTGCGGGGTGCCGTCGGGTCCCGGCCGTTCGGTGACGATGTCCTGCAGCACGCCGCTGACGGTCTCGGGCATCCAGCCGAGGCGCAGCGGCACGTGCCAGGTGTGCATGCCGAGGTCGTTGAGCACCCCGGCCTCGCCGCAGAACCGCTGCTGGCGCTTCCAGTTCAGCGGCTTCGCCGTATCGAGGTCGCTGGCGTGCAGGAACGCGCAGCGCGCCTCGACGATGCGACCGAGCGCCCCGGAGCGCACGTAGTCGACCGCCCACTGGGCGCCGGGGAAGTACGGCATCTCACTCGACACCCGTACGAACGACCCGGGGGTCTCGTCGATCGCCCGGAGGATCGCGTCGGCGGCGGCCCCGTCGATGCCGAAGGGCTTCTCGGCCAGCAGGGCCTTGCCCGCCCGGATCGTGTCGACGTAGAGCTGCTCATGCAGGTCGTGGCGGACGGCGATGTAGACCACGTCGATGTCGGGATCGGCCAGCAGTTCGTGATGGTCGGTGGTGGTGAGGCGCACGGTGTCGATCCCGGCGAACCACTCCAGGGCCGCGGGGTTGATGTCGCACACCGCGACGAGCTGCGGGTCGGCGGGGTGGTCGACGAGCGCGGGCCAGCGGCGCAGGGCCGCCGCGATCTCTCGGCCCATCAGACCCCCGCCGATGATGCCGACGTTCACGCGGCGCCCGCTCATCGCGTCGCTCCGATCAGGCGGAGCGCGTCGTCGACCGAGGCGTCGTCGTGCACCACGGCCATCAGGGCTGCGGTGATGCCCCGGGGGTCGTCGTGCTGGATGACGTTGCGGCCGTACACGATGCCGCGGGCACCCTGCGCGAGGACGGCGACCGTGCGCTCGAGGAGCGTGCGATCGTCGACGCGTCCGCCGCCGCGCACCAGGACCGGGGTGTCGCCGGCGGCCTGGATGACGCGGTGGTAGTCGGAGATCTCGTCGGTGGGATCGGCCTTGATGAGGTCGGCCCCGAGCTCCCTGGCCTGCCGCACGAGCGTGACGATCTTGGCGGTGTCGCCGTCCACCGCATAACCCCCCGCGCCCGCCCGGGTCTGCATCACCAGCGGCTCGATCATCAGGGGCATGCCGTAACGCTCGGCGTCGGTGCGCAGCGCGAGGATCGACCGGATGCACTGCTCGCGCACCTCGGGGTGGCCGGGGAGGTCGAGCAGGTTCACGCACACGGCGACCGCGTCGAGCCGCACCGCCACCTCGATCGCGTCGGGCACGTGGATCGAGTGCAGAGGCGACTCCAGCGGGTCGTTGTAGACGTTGGCGATGTCGGTGCGCAGCACGAGGCCGGGCTTCTGCTTGCCGGGGACGGACTGCAGCAGCGGGGCCTGGCCGAGCGTCAGCTGGATCGCATCCGGGCCCGCGTCGACGAGGGTGCGGACGGTCGCGGCCATGTCCTCGATGCCGGTGAGGAACGAGTGCTCGTGGAAGGCCCCGTGGTCGACGGCCACGTCGAGGGCGCGACCGGAGCGGGCGTGGAACAGGCGGTGGAGGCGAGGCTTCGTCATCGATGGTGCTCTCTGCGTGAGGGTGGCGCGGCGATGCGCACGATCAGTATGCAGAGACGAGACAACGTTGTCAATCGCGACGATCCGGGCTGCGCGGGCGCCTGCTACGGTGGCCGCACGCGCGCCAGGACGGCGCGGGAGAAGGGCGGGCGATGGTGGCGGAGCTGTACGGGGCGCCGATCGACGAGGCCTGGCGACGGCTCGGACACCGCGGGCAGGCCGTGACGGTGGAGTCGTCGCTGCGGACCGACGGACCGGACGCGGGGAGCCGTCGGATCCGGGTCGTCAACGGCGACCTCGACCTCGAGATCCTGCCCGATCGCGGCCTCGACCTGGGGCAGCTGCGGGTCGCGGGCATGCCCTTCGCGTGGACCTCGGTGACCGGATTCCCCCCGATCGTCCCCGGGCCGGACGACGACGGCTGGCTCCGGTCGTTCGGGGGCGGGCTGCTGACGACCTGCGGACTGCGCAGCTTCGGAGCGCCGTCCGTCGACGAGGGTGAGGCGCATCCGCTGCACGGCCGATACTCGTCGCTGCGCGCCGAGGTCACGCGCACCGAGGTGACCGACCGCGAGGTCGTGGTCGAGGGCACGGTCCGCGAGGTCGAGGTCTTCGGGGTGCACCTCGAACTCCGGCGCCGCATCAGCACGCCGATCGGGTCGCGCCTGGTCCGGGTGCAGGACCTCGTGGTCAACCGCGGGGCGGCCGCCGTGGAGCCCATGGTGCTCTACCACCTCAACCTCGGCTGGCCGCTGGTCGACGAGGGGACCGTGCTGCACTCGCCGGCGACCGCTGTCGAGCCCCGGGACGCGCAGGCGCGGGCGGGCCTCGGCTCGTGGGACCGCTTCCCGGCCCCGGCGGAGTCGTATCCCGAGCAGGTGTTCCGCCACGAGCTGCCGCTTCGGGAGCGGGTCGACATCGTCGTCGAGAGCCCGCGCGGGGCGGCGGTCCGCATCGCCGTCGACACCGCACGCCTGCCGGCGCTGTTCCAGTGGCGCGTCGCCGAGGAGCGCGGCCACGTCGTCCTGGGGATCGAGCCGGCGACCGTGCCGACGATCCTCGGCCGGGCCGATGCGCGGGCTCGCGGACTGCTGCGCCCGCTGGCGCCCGGCGGGGTGCTCGAACTGGGCGTCGACGTCGAGGTGGCGCCCGGCGGGTGACCGCTCGCAGCGGTGGGCTGCGATCGAATCGGCGCTTGACAACGTTGTCGACCCGGTCGCATGATGTTCCCATCGAACTCGCGATGGCCGCGGATTCAACGATGACAACGATGTCGAGGTGGCAATGGAGCACGAGCGCGACGAGTCGAGCGCGACGGTGGGCACCCAGCGTGACGGGCGCCGCCGGGCGCGCATCACCGACGTGGCGCAGCTCGCCGGCGTGAGCATCAAGACCGTCTCGCGCGTCGTCAACGGCGAGAGCGGCGTGCTTCCCGAGACCCGCGAACGCGTCGCCGCCGCGGTGCTCGAGCTCGGCTTCGTGCCCGACCGTCGCGCCCGGTCGCTCAAGCGCGGCGACACCGACACCATCGGCATCCTCATCGACGCCATCTCCGACCCGTTCTTCGCCGCGTTCGTCAGCGCCGTCGAGGAGCTCGCCGTCGCCGAGGGCCTCAACGTGCTCTTCGCCAGCACCGTGCACGACGCCGCACAGGAGCGCGAACAGCTCGAACGTCTCACCGGCGACCGCCTGCGCGGGCTCATCATCTCGCCTTTCGCGATCGAGTCCGCCGAGCTGGCGGCGCTGCGGCAGCGGTTCCCGGTGATCTGCGTCGACCGTTCGCGCGAAGGCATCGACTCGATCGTCGTCGACGACTACGGCGCCACGCTCGAAGCCGTCCGCGGCTTCCTCTCCCGCGGGCACCGCCGCATCGGCTTCATCGGCGAGGAGATCCCGTACCCCACCGTGTTCGAGCGCCTGAGCGCCTACCGCGACGCCCACGCCGAGGCCGGGGTCGAGGTGGACGAGAGCCTGATCATCGCGCAGGGCCGCCACCGCGAAGAGCGGTCGATCAGCGAGCTGCTCGCCCGCCCCGACGCGCCGACGGCCCTCTTCTGCGCCACCAGCCCCGCCGCCATCGCGACCATCCACGTGCTCAGTGCCGACCGCGTGCCGATGCCCGCGCTGATCTCGTTCGGCGACTTCCAGTTCGCCGACGTGTTCACCCCCGGCATCACCTGCGTCGACCAGGACCCCCGGCTGATCGGCGAGGCGACGTTCCGGCGGCTGATGCAGCTCGGCGCCGACCCCCAGGCCGAGCCGGAGCACATCGTCGTCCCCACCCGCCTCATCGCCCGCGGCTCGGGCGAGATGGCCCCCGAGCGCGACGCATCGGCCCGCCCGATCGGAGACCTGCGATGAACCCGGTCCTGCTGCCGCCCAACCCCGTCCAGCACTTCTACCGCGGCGGCGACCGCATCGCGGCGCTGCGCGGGATCGAGCCGGAGACCGACCACCAGCCCGAGGAGTGGCTGGGCGCGACGGTGTCGCGGTTCGGCACGCCGGACACCGGTCTCGCCGTCACCGCCGACGGCGCCCTGCTGCGCGACCTCGTGACCGCCGACCCCGCGGCCTGGACCGGCCCGGGGAGCGGAGCCGACGCGGGCGACGTGGGACTGCTGGTCAAGCTGCTCGACGCCCGCCAGCGCCTCCCCGTGCACGTGCACCCCGACCGGGCGTTCGCCACGAGCCACCTGGACTGCCCGTACGGCAAGACGGAGGCGTGGTTCGTGCTCGACACCGAGCCCGACAGCGCCGTGCACCTCGGCTGGAACACCGACCTCGACCGGGCCGAGCTGGACCGCCGCCGCGACGCCCAGGACAGCGAGTGGATGCTCGCGCACATGAACCGCGTCGTCGTGCGCGAGGGCACGGGCATCCTCGTGCCCGCCGGCACCGCGCACGCCATCGACGGCGGCATCTTCGTCGCCGAGGTGCAGGAGCCCACCGACTTCTCCATCCTGCTGGAGTGGTCGGTCACCACCTCGACCCGCGAGGAGTCGCACCTGGACCTCGGCTTCGACGCCGTGATGCCCGCCGTCTCGGCCGACCGCCTCGCCCCCGAGCAGCTCGCCGCACTGATCAGCGACGCGGGCACGACGCCCGCCGGCCCGCGCTTCCGCTCGCTCCTGCCCGCCGCCGCCGACCCCTTCTTCCGCCTCTGGGACGCGGCCGTCTCCGGGGACGTCTCGACCGAGCGCCCTGCCGGCTTCGGCGTCGTGCTGGTGCAGGAGGGGGAGGGCGAGCTGGTCGGCGCGTCCGGCCGGATCGCCGTCTCGCACGGCCAGGCCTTCGCCGTGCCGCACGCCTTCGGCGCCTGGCATCTCGCGGGTGACGCGCGCGTGCTCGTCGCCGAGCCGGGCGCGGGATGGCCGACCACGCTCACCGGGACCGGGATCCGATGAACGGCTACGTCGTCGGCGTCGACATGGGATCGACCAGCATCAAGCTCCTCGTCGCCGACACCGACGGACGCCAGGTGCTCGTCGCGAGCCGCCGGTCGCCGTGGACGAGCCGTGAGCACGGCCGCGCCGAGATGCCCGCCGCGGTCGCCGTCGACACCGTCCGCGAGCTCGCCCACGAGGCCGACGTCCTGCTGCGCGTGCACGGCCCCTACCGCGTGCTCGCGCTCGGGGTGTCGGGCATGGCCGAGGCCGGCGTGCTGCTGGACGCCGCCGGAGAGCCCGCGGCGCCCGTCATGGCCTGGTTCGACCCGCGCGGTGCCGCCGAGATCCTCGCGACCCCCGACGCCTTCCGCGCGGAGTTCCTCGGACGGACCGGACTGCCGGTGGGCCCGCTGGCCTCCATCGCCAAGATCCTGCACCTGCGCGAGTCCGGGGTGGACCTGCGCGGACGCACCTTCCTCACCGTGCCGGAGCTGGTGGTGCACGCCCTCGGCGGCCCCCGCGTCGCCGAGTACTCCCTGGCATCGCGCACCGGGCTGCTCGACCAGGACGACAGCACCCCGTGGGACGCCGCCTTCGAGGTGCTCGGCGTGGGCGACGACCTGCTCGCGGAGCGCGTCGGCGCGGGCAGCGCCGTGGGCATCCTCTCGGACGACGCCATGCCCGACGGCTTCCGCGGCGCCGTGCTCACCGTCGCCGGCCACGACCACCTCGTCTCCGCCGTCGCGGTGGGCGCCGTCCACAGCGGACAGCTGTACGACTCGATGGGCACGGCCGAGGCGCTGGTGCGGGTGCTCGACGGCCCGCTGCCGTTCGACGCGCGCGAACGGCTCGCCCTCGCCGGCATCAACACCGTGCGTCATGTGCTGCCGGGCAAATACGTGCTGCTCGCCGGCACGAAGTCCGGTCTGCTCATGCGGCGCGTGCTGCAGCTGCTGGGCATCGCCGACGCCGCCGGCCGGGCGCGGATCGATGAAGCCGTGATGGCGCTGCCCGTCACCGGCACGCTCGCCGACGGGGCCCTCGCGGTCAGCGGTGCCCGCAACGACGACGGCGAGCTGAAGATCGTCGCGAACGGCGACGGCCTCGACCCGGCGGAACTGTTCACCGCGACGCTGCTGCACGGCAACGACATGTGCGCCGAGCTCATGGAGGTCATGGACCGCGAGGTCGCGCCGCCCACCTCGACCGTGCTGACCGGGGGCTGGTCGAGCATGGCGAGCGTCGTCCGCGCGCGCCGACTCGTGCTGCCCGATGTCACGGTCGCCACGCACGACGAGGCCACCGCCTACGGAGCCGCGCTGTTCGCCGCGTTCGCCGCGAGCACCCGCACCGACTTCGAGAGCGTGGCCGCGGCGTTCCGCTCCGGCCACTCCGATCACGACAACAGCAAGGGAAGGAGCTGACCCATGTCGCTCAGTTCTACGGTTCCGGTTCTCCAGGCGCGCGGACTCTCGCGCCAGTTCGGCCACGTGCGCGCGCTGAACGACGTCGACTTCGAGGTGTATCCGGGGGAGGTGACGGCCCTCATCGGCGACAACGGCGCCGGCAAGTCGACGCTCGTCAAGGCGCTCTCGGGCAACCTCGCCGTCGACTCCGGCACGATCCTGTTCGACGGCGAAGAGGCCGACATGTCCACGCCGTCCGCGGTGAGCGCGCTCGGCGTCGAGACCGTCTACCAGGACCTCGCACTCGCGCCCCACCTCGACCCGGTGCAGAACATGTACCTCGGCCGCGAGCTGCGCCAGAGCGGCGTCGCCGGCGCCCTCGGCTTCATGAAGACCAAGGAGATGCGCGCCCAGTCGCGGGCCGCCTTCGACGAGCTGGGCGCCACCGTGCGCTCGCTCACCTCACCGGTGGGGGAGATGTCGGGCGGCCAGCGGCAGGCCATCGCCATCGCCCGCGCCGTGCACTGGGCCTCGCGCGTGGTGTTCCTCGACGAGCCCACCGCGGCGCTGGGCGTGCGGCAGACGCAGAACGTGCTCGAGACGATCCGCCGGGTGCGCGACAAGGGCATCGCCGTGGTGTTCATCTCGCACTCCATGCCGCACGTCATGGAGGTCTCCGACCGCATCCAGGTACTGCGCCTGGGCACGCGCGTCGCCAACATCCCCGCCGCCGACACCTCCATGGAGGAGCTCGTCGGCCTCATGACCGGCGCCGTGACCCGCGACGCCGCCCCGCCCGTGGCCGACGTCGCCCCCGAAGGCGACGTCGCCGAGACCTCCGCCGCTGACAAGGAGCCGAACCGATGAGCACGACGAAGCCCCCCACGGAGACCGTGGCGATCGGCACCCTCGAGGAGCCGAAGAACGGCTACTTCCGCAACCTGCTCCGCGCCCAGGCCTTCCAGATCCTGCTCGTGCTGATCGCGATCGTCGTCGTGTTCAGCCTGCTGGCACCCGACACTTTCGCGCAGTGGTCGAACTTCCGGCTGATCATCCAGAACGCCTCGATCCTCGCCGTGCTCGCCGTCGGCATGACCTACGTGATCATCACGGCAGGCATCGACCTGTCGATCGGCTCGGTGCTGGTGTTCTCCGGCGTCGTCTCGGCCATGGTCATGCGCGCCATCGGCGGGGCGGGCTGGGGCACGGCCGTGGTCGGCATCCTCGTCGCGATCGCCTGCGGCATCGGGTGGGGACTGCTCAACGGGTTCCTCATCGCCAAGGCGAAGATCCCGCCGCTGATCGTCACGCTCGGCACGCTGGGCATGTCGCTCGGCCTCGCGCAGATCCTCACCGGCGGCGTCGACATCCGTGAGGTGCCCGCCGTGCTGACCACCACCATCGGCTACGGCAACGTGCTCGGCACGATCCCCACCATCTCGGTCATCGCCCTCGTAATCATCGTGATCGGCGGAGTGGTGCTGCACTTCACCCGTTTCGGCCTGCACACCTACGCGGTCGGATCGAGCGAGCTCGCCGCGCGACGGGTGGGCGTGAAGGTGGACCGCCACCTCATCGCGATCTACACCCTCTCCGGCGGTCTCGCCGGCGTCGCGGGCATCCTCTCGCTGTCGCAGTTCTCCACCACCGCGATCGCCGGGCAGTCGCAGACCAACCTCAACGTGATCGCCGCGGTCGTCATCGGCGGCACGAGCCTCTTCGGCGGCGTCGGCACCATCGTCGGCACCGTCGTGGGCCTGTTCATCCCCGCGGTGCTGCAGAACGGCTTCGTCATCACCGGCGTGCCGCCGTTCTGGCAGCAGGTCGCCGTCGGCGCGGTGCTCATCACCGCCGTCTACGTCGACCAGGTCCGCCGCTCGGCCGCCATGCGCGGCAACTCCCAGAGCCTCTGGCGCAAGTTCGTCAGCGGGGGCCGGCGTACCTGACGCCCGGCCCACCACCATCCACACACAGTCAAGAGAAGAACGGTGATCACAATGAAGTGGAACAGGAAAGCGATCAGCATCGCCGCACTCGGCGCGTCCGCGACGCTCATCCTCGCCGGTTGCGCAGGCGGGGGCGGAGACGCGGGCGGCGACGGCGGATCCGGCGGCGGCGACGACGGCTACAACATCGCGTTCGTGCAGGGCGTGGCCGGAGACGAGTTCTACATCTCCATGCAGTGCGGCATCGAAGAAGCGGCCAAGGAGGCCGGAGCGACGGTGCAGGTGCAGGGCCCGGAGAAGTTCGACCCGACGCTGCAGAAGCCGATCGTCGACGCACTCGTCGCCTCCAAGCCCGACGCGCTGCTCATCGCCCCGACCGACGTGACCGCGATGCAGGCGCCCATCCAGGCCGCAGCCGACGCCGGCATCAAGGTCGTCCTCGTCGACACCACCCTGGAGGACCCGTCGATGGCGGTCTCCCAGATCGCGTCGGACAACGAGGGCGGTGGCGCCGCGGCGTTCGAGGCCATCCAGAAGGCGCACCCCGAGGGCGGCAAGGTGCTCGTGGTCTCGATCGACCCCGGCATCTCCACGTCGGACGCGCGCGGTGAGGGCTTCGAGAAGGCCGTCGCCGAGGACTCGAAGTTCGAGTCGCTGGGCATCGAGTACTCGCACAACGAGCCCGCGGAGGCCGCCCGCATCGTGACCGCCGCGCTGCAGGCCAACCCGGACATCGTCGGCATCTTCGCCGCCAACCTGTTCGCCGCCGAGGGCACCGCGACCGGCATCCAGCAGGCCGGCAAGCAGGGCGAGGTGACCGTGGTCGGCTTCGACGCCGGACCCGCGCAGGTCGAGGCGCTCCGCAACGACGTCGTCCAGGCGCTCGTCGCCCAGGAGCCGGCCACCATCGGCAAGGACGGCGTCGCCCAGGCGCTCGCCGCCCTCGAGGGAGACGCCACCGAGGAGAAGATCCAGACCGGGTTCACGGTCATCACCAAGGAGAACATCGACACCGACGGCGCCGACGCCGTCTACAAGTCGACCTGCTGACACCCCCTCCGGCGACCGGGGGATCCCCCGGTCGCCGGAGTCACCCCCGAGAGGACCCCATGAGCTTCCCTGATCTCGCCGGAAAGGTCGCCGTCGTCACCGGAGGCGCCCGCGGCATCGGCTACTCGCTCGCCACCGCCCTCGCCCGCGCCGGTGTGCGCGTGGCGCTGCTGGACCTGCTGCCCGAGGTCAAGGAGTCCGCCGCGCGGCTGGCATCCGAGACCGGAGCCCGCACCGCCGCCGCCCTGGTCGACGTCACCGATGCCGACTCGGTCGAGCGCGCCTTCGCGGCCGTGCGCGAGGAGCTCGGCGTCGCCGACCTGCTGGTGACCGCGGCCGGCATCACCATCTGGGGCGACTCGACCGAGGTCGATCCCGGCACGTGGGCGAAGGTCGTCGACGTGAACCTCAGCGGCACGTTCTACTGCACGCAGGCCTTCGCCCGACCGCTGCGGGCGGAGGGCCGCGAGGGGTCCGCGATCCTCATATCGTCGATGTCGGGCCGGGTGGTCAACGTGCCCCAGCATCAGGCGTCGTACAACGCGTCGAAGGCCGCCGTCGACCAGCTGGCGAAGTCGCTCGCCGTGGAGTGGGCGCCCGCGATCCGGGTCAACGCCATCGCGCCCGGCTACATCCTCTCCGACATGACCCGCCAGTTCACCGAGGCCAACCCCGAGCTGGCCGCCGACTGGGTGTCGATGATCCCGGCCGGCCGCATGGGCGTGCCCGCCGACCTCGACGGCCTGCTCCTGCTGCTCGCCTCGTCGGCCTCGTCGTACCTCACCGGGCAGACGCTGGTGATCGACGGCGGCTACACCGCGATCTGACATGACGGCCGCCTACCTCGCCGTCGACCTGGGCTCGTCGAGCCTGCGCGTCATGGTCGGCCTGCTGCGCCCCGACGCGCCGGACGGGCCCCGGATGGCGGTCCGGGAGGCCGCCCGGTTCCCCAACACCCCGGTGCCGCGCGCCGAGGGGCTCGGGTGGGACGTGCCTGCGCTCTTCGACGGCGTGCTCGCCGGACTCCGCGCGGGCGTCGCGATCGCCGCGGAGGAGGGAGCGGAGCTGCGCGGCATCGGCGTGGACGCGTGGGGCGTGGACTACGCCCGGCTCACCGTCGACGGCACCCTGCGTCCGTTCGTGCGGCACCACCGCGCTGCCGACCCGGACCTCGCCGCCCGCACCTCCGCCGGCCGCGACCTCGCCGCCGACTACGCCGTCACCGGGGTGCTCGACCAGGCCATCAACACGGCCCATCAGCTGCGGCAGGACCAGTCCGCGGGCATCGGCGACCCCGACGACACGATCCTGCTGACCGCCGACATCGTCGTGCACCTGCTCACCGGGCGGGTGGGGGCCGAGCCCTCGCTCGCCTCGACCACCGCGCTGCTCGACCGGGCGACCGGGGACTGGTCGGCCGCGCTCGCCGCGGGTCTTCCCGCCCGGCTCCCTCCCGTGGTGCCGACGGGATCGTCGGCCGGGCCCACCACCGCCCGGGTCACCGCGGCGATCGGCGCCGCGCACCCCGTGCCCGTCTTCGCGGTGACGGCGCACGACACCGCCGCCGCATTCATGGCCGTGACCGCCGCCGACGACGAGGGGACCGGTGTCGTCTCCAGCGGGAGCTGGGGGGTGGCCGGGGTGGCCCTGCCCGCGCTGCTGCGCGACGACCGCGCCCGCCGCGACGGCTTCACCCAGGAGATCGGCGCCGGGGGCGACACCCTGCTGGTGAAGAACCTCAGCGGCATGTGGCTGCTGCAGCAGACGCTGCGCGAGTGGGCCGCCGCCGACGGCGAGGCCGAGCCGTCGCTCGACATGCTCACCGCGCTGCTCGACGCGGCGGCCCGGTCGTCGTACCCCGGTCTCTTCGATCCCGCCGACCCCGCGCTGCAGGCCCCGGACGACCTGGTCGCGCGGTTGGTGCGGGCGTGCGTCGAGGGCGGGGCCGAGCCGCCGTCCACCAGGGCCGACCTCGTCCGCGCCATCGTGGACAGCCTCGCCGTCGCCTACGCCGACACCGTCGCGCTCGCCGCCCGCCGGAGCGGACGCACCCTGGAGCGCATCCGCATCGTCGGCGGCGGCGCGCGCAACGCCCTGCTGTGCGCCCGCACCGCCGCCCGCAGCGGGCTTCCCGTCATCGCCGGACCCGTCGAGGCATCCGTCCGCGGTGTGCTGCTGCAGGTCGCGCTCGCCGCCGGCGACCTGCCCGACGCCGCGACCGCCCGTGCCCTCCCGGTCGACGACGGCGACGGCCCGCCGCGCGTCCACCACCCCGCCCCCACCCGATCGGAGCCCCTGCATGACCTCGCGTGAGCTGCTCGCCGCCCTCAGCCGCCGCCTCGGCGACCCCGCCCTCGACGCGGCCGTCCTCGGCGAGGGCAACACCTCGATGCGCGAGGGCGACACGATGCTGGTCAAGGCCTCGGGCGCCGTGCTCGGGGCCGCCCGCCCGGAGGACTTCGTGCCGCTGGTGCTCGCCGAGGCGCGCGAGCTCATCGACGACGAGCGCGCGACGGGCGCCGATGTCGACCGCTACTTCGACCGGGTCGCGGAGGCGGAGGGACGACGGCCCTCGGTCGAGGCGCTGCTGCACGTGGTGCTCTACGACCAGACGCCGGCGCGGGTGATCGCCCACGCGCATCCCACCGCGGTGAACGCCGTGCTGTGCTCGCAGCGACCCGAGCTGCTGGTGGAGGGTGCGCTCTTCCCCGACCAGATCGTGGTGCTCGGAGCGACCCCGCTGCTGGTGCCCTACATCGATCCGGGTCTCGCCCTCGCGCGGGAGGTGCGGGCCCGGCTCGCGGCGTACATCGACGCCCACGGCTCACCGCCCGTCACCGTGTACCTGCAGAACCACGGGATGTTCGCGACCGGCGCGACGGCCGACCAGGTCATCGGGATGACCGCGATGGCGCAGAAGTGCGCGCGGGCGATCATCGGTGCCGAGACGCTGGGCGGGGTGCGGTTCATGCCGGCCGACGAGGTGCGGCGCATCGACACCCGGCCCGATGAGATCTACCGGCGGGCGCTGCTCGCAGAAGGAGGGGAACGATGAGCGGTGTGTCGGTGAAGGACCGGGTGGCGCTGCTGACCGGGGCGAGCTCGGGCATCGGGCTGGCGACCGCGCAGGCGCTCGCGGCAGCCGGCTGCCACGTGGTCGCCGTGGCGCGCGACGAGCAGCGGCTCGCGGCGCTCGCCGCGGAGCATCCGGAGCGGGTCACGACGATCGCCGCCGATGTGTCGGAGCCGCAGAGCGCCGAGGACGTCGTGGCCGAGACCCTGCGCCGCCACGGCCGCCTCGACATCGTGCTGCCCAACGCGGGGATCTATCTCGGCGGCGATCTCGCCGATGCGACGGTCGCTCAGATCGCAGCGGTGGTGGCCACCAACGTCACCGGTGTGATGGCGCTGGTGCGCGCGGCGCTTCCCCCGCTGCTGGCGCAGGGCAGCGGCGACATCCTCGTCACGAGCTCGGTGTCGGGGCACCAGGACATCGAGTGGGAGCCGGTGTACTCCGCCAGCAAGCACGCCGTGCAGTCGTTCGTGCACACGGTGCGTCGTCAGTACGCCGACAGCGGGGTGCGCATCGGGGCGATCGCGCCCGGGGTCGTCCTCAATCCGCTGTGGGGCTTCGCGCACGGCTCGCCCGAAGAGGCGGAGCGCATCGCCGAGGGCACGGGTATCCGGTCGTCGGACGTGGCGGATGCGATGCTGTTCATGCTGACCAGGCCGGCGCACGTGGTCGTGCGCGACCTGGTGCTGCTGCCGACCGGGCAGCCGATCTGAGCGAGGGGGATCAGCCGTGACCGAGCCGCGTGCGCTGCCGGAGGGGACCGCCGGGCCCGTCGTGACGCTGACGGCGGCCGGGGCGATCGATGCCACGTACCGGCTGCCCGTCCCCCTCGAGCGCGGAGCCTTCGTGCGCGCGTCCGGCTGGGAGCGGGAGGTCAGCGGCAAGGGCGTGAACGTGTCGGCTGCGCTGCGGGCGGCCGGCGTCACCACCGCGGCCGTGGTGGTGCTCGGGGCGGACGACGTGGCGTTCGCGGCGCAGTCGCCGCTGGCCGACGTGCTGCGGATCGTGACCGTGCCGGGGGCCACCCGGGTCAACACGTCGATCATCGATGCGGGCGGTGCCACCACGAAGGTCAACGCGCCGACGCCGCCGCTCACACCGGCGGCCTGGGAGGAGACGCGGTCCGCCGTGGTAGGGGCGTGCCGCGCGCTCGCCGCCTCGTGGCTGGTGGTGTCGGGCACGCTCCCGGAGGTGACCGGCGCCGAGGCCCGGATCGCCGACGTCGTACGCGCGGTGCGCGGCGCCGGGGTGCGCGTGGCCGTGGACACCAGCGGCGCCGCGCTCGCGGAGCTGGTGGCCGACCCCACGGAGGTGGCGCTGCTGAAGCCGAACACGCACGAGCTCGCCGAGCTCGTGGGGCGTCCGCTGCGCACGGTCGGCGAGGTGACGGCGGCCGCGCGCGAGCTGGTCGCCCGCGGTGTCGCCACGGTGTACACGAGCATGGGGGCCGACGGCGTGCTGGTCGTGACGGATGCGGCGGTGATCCACGCGCGGGCGGTCGCTCCGGCCGTCGTGAACACGGCGGGCGCGGGCGATGCTTCTCTCGCCGGCTTCCTGCACGGTCTCGGCGGCGCGTCCGGGGGACGGGCGGCGCTGACGACGGCGGCGGCGACCGCGGCCTCCTGGGGGGCGCTCGCCGTGAGCCGTCCGACCACGCTGCTCGACGCGGTGGAGGCGGCGCCGCGCGCGGTCGTCACGGACGAGCCCGACCCGGCGACGCGGTTGACCGAACCGGCGGTCTGACCCCGCCCCGGGCGCCCGTCAGCCGAGCGGGCGCAGGTGCAGGCCGTCGGCGTCGGCGGTGAGCGCGACGCGGTCGAGGCCGTCCACGACCAGGTCGGCGGGCAGCGCCTCGGCGTCGACCGTGCCGGTGACCGCGAGCACCGTGCAGCCGGCGGCCCGGGCGGCCGCGATCCCCGCGGCCGCGTCCTCCACCACGAGGCAGCGCGCGGGGTCCACCCCCAGGCGTGTCGCCGCGGTGCGGAACGGCTCGGGGTCGGGCTTGCCGCGGGTGACGTCGTCGGCGGTGACGAACACCCCCGGTGCCGCGAACCCGGCGGCCGCCAGTCGCGCGGCGGCCAGGGGTGCGGCTCCCGAGGTGACGATGGCGCGCCGGTGCGCGGGTACCGCGTCGTAGAGGGCCCGCGCTCCCGGCACGCTCGGCAGGTCGACCGCGTCGGAGAGCTCCAGGTCGAGGATGCGGTCGAGGCCCTCGGTGTGCTGCGCGGGGGCGAGCAGCCGCGACACGAGCACGCGAGCGGGCTGCCCGTGGTTCTCGTGCAGGGCCTCGGCCGAGACGCCGTAGTGGGCGGCGAAGCGGCGCCACGACCGGATGACCGAGGCGGTGGAGTCGACGAGGGTGCCGTCGAGGTCGAACAGCACCGCGTCGAACGTCCGGCGGAAGACCACGGCGTCGGGGTCGAGCGACGGACGCGGCCCGACGACGACGCGCACGCGCGCGAGCTGCTGCGCGGTCGACAGGTCGGCGTCGATCCGGGTCACCGGGATCGCCGGGGGCGGCGGGGTCTCGTCGGCGCGGTGGAGGTCTCTCGGGGTCGCCCGTTCGGCGCGTCGCGCGGCGAGCAGGTCGGGGTCGCCTGTGAGGTGGAGCACGTGCGGGGTCGCCGGAGCCACCGCGGCGCGGAGCAGCTCCCACGCCGCTCCGCCCTGCAGCTCGCGCGTGAAGGGCGCCACGAGCACGGCCCCGCCCGCGGTGGCGACGGCGTCGGCGGCCACGGCCCGCAGCGCGGCGTAGCGACCCTCGCGTACGGCGGCGGCGTGCGGCCCGCGCAGCCAGTGGCCGTCCCAGAGCTCGGGCGGGAGCGCGTCGAGGAGGGGGGTCGTGACGGCGTCGAGGTCGAGGAGCGGGACGCCGAGCTCAGCGGCGAGGGCGCGGCCGAGGGTGGTCTTGCCGCTTCCCGCGACCCCGGCCACGACGACCACGTGGGCGTCCGACGGTTGACAGGTCTCGGTCATACCCCCACCATAGAAGAGAAAGACACCGGTGTCATGGTTGATTTTCCGCGGATCATCGGTTTCTGCCCACGAGAAGAGGACCCCATGCTCACCCGCACCGTCGCCAACCCGCTCACGACGCTCGAACGCCGTGCCCTGCAGTCCCTCTCCACCCCCGACGGCGGCATGCTCATCGTCGCCGCCGACCAGCGCAACGGCATGAAGGCCGCCATCCCCGACGCACCGGGCGGCCCCGACGCCATCACCCGCGAAGAGCTGTCGGCGGTGAAGGCCGACCTCGTGCGCCACCTGGCCGTGCACGCGCCGGCCATCCTGCTCGACCCCGAGGTCGCCCTGCCGGCCGTCGTCGACGACGGCGTGCTCGACCGCGACACCGCCCTCGTGGTGGGCCTCGACGCGTCCGGCTTCGAGACCGTCGACGGTCTGCGCTACACCCGCTTCGTGCCCGGCGTCACCCCGCGCACGGTGCGCGAGCTCGGCGGCGGGGTCGCCAAGATGCTCTACTACACGCGGCCCGACCGGCAGGGGCGCGACTCCCGCGTCGCCGACGAGATGCGCGCGCTCGTCGCCGAGTGCGAGGCGGAGGGACTCCTGCTGATCGTCGAGCTGCTCACCTACCGCCTCGACGACGAGACCGAGGAGGAGTACGCGGACGCCTTCCCGGCGCTCGTCGCCGAGGGGGCTGCGCTCGCCGTCGCGGCCGGTGCGAAGATCCTCAAGCTGCAGTACCCGGGATCCGCCGAGGCCAGCGCCGCGGTGACCGAGGCGGCCCAGGGGGTGCCGTGGGCGGTGCTGTCGGCCGGGGTCGACCACGAGACCTTCATCGGTCAGGTCGCCACGGCGGTCGCGAACGGGGCGGCGGGAGCGATGGCCGGACGCTCGCTGTGGAAGGACAGCCTCTCGTACGACGCTGCCCGCCGCGAGGAACTGCTGACGACCCGCGCGCTGCCGCGACTTCGCGAGCTGGCCGCCGCGGTCGACGGGCGCGGCTGAGCGCGGCGCGGCCGGTAGGGTGGCCGGAGGCTGCCCCGCCCCGGGGGCGAGGAGGTACCTGTGACGACCATGCGTGACGTCGCCGCGCGCGCGGGCGTGAGCACCAAGACGGTCTCGCGCGTGTTCAACGACGACCCGCACGTGCTGCCGCACACCAGGGCCCTGGTCGAGCAGGCCATGCGCGAGCTCAACTACGTCCCCAACGTGCTGGCGACCACCTTCCGCGCCGGGCGGACCTCGGTCATCGGCGTCGCGGTGCCCGACATCGTCGACCCGTTCTTCGCCTCGATCGCCCGCGCCATCGAAGACGTCGCGCGCGGGCGCGGACTGTCCACGCTCGTCACGAGTCTGGGGTCCGACCCGGAGGGGGAGCGTCCGGCGATCGAGTCGATGCTCGGCCGGCAGCTGTCGGGACTGGTGATCGCCCCGGTCGGGGTCGACCACTCCTGGCTGGAGCGGTGGCGCGAGCACACGCCGATCGTGTTCGTCGACCGGGCGCCCGTCGGCCTCGACGCCGACACGTTCGTCGAGGCCGACGAGCGCGGGGCCGTGGCGGCGGTGCAGCACCTGATCGGCCACGGGCACCGGCGGATCGCCTACGTCGGCGACGCCGTGCACCTGTCCACCGAGGCGAACCGGCTGGAGGGCTGGCGACGCGGGCTCGCGGAGGCGGGGATCACGGCCGACGAGGGGCTGGTGCGGTCCGGCGTCTCGGATCGGGAGGCGGCGCGGCAGGCGGTGGCGCAGCTGCGGGCCCTCGACGACCCGCCCACCGCCCTCTTCTCGGCCAACGCGCGGTGCTCGATGGCGCTCGCCGCGGCGCTGCGCGACGAGCCCCTCGCGATCGTCGGCTTCGGCGACTTCCCGATGGCCGACGTTCTGACGCCGGCGCTCACCGTGATCGACCAGGACCCGCATCGCCTGGGCACGCTCGCCGCGGAGCGCATCTTCGACCGGCTCGGCGGTGCGGAGCCCGCAGGGCCGGCGGTCGCTGTGATCGACGTCGACCTGGTCGAGCGCGAGTCGTGCCGCACCGGGGCCGCCCCGGTCTGAGCCCCTCGACCCGCGGGTCAGCCCAGGGCGGCGATGCTCGCGCGGGCCCCGAGCGTGCGGAGCGAGGCGCGCGCGGCGACGAACTCCGCCCGCAGCCGTGCGTCGCGCCCCAGATCGCCGAAGACCTCCGTGCAGTCCAGGAACGCGCCGGGTTCCGCGGCCTCGGCGGCCACCGCCGCGCGCAGCAGGGCGAGCCGGCGGTCGGACACCGGGGTCGGCGTCCCGTCTTCCGCGACACCCTCGAGGAAGACGCTCCAGGCCGCGAGCACGAGCACGGCGTGCGCGATCGAGCCGCCCGTGGCGAGCCGCTCCCGCACGACCGGGAGCAGGAAGGTGGGGATGCGGTCGGAGCCGTCCACGACCTGCCGGGCGAGGGTGTCGCGCACGGCCGTGCTGCCGAACCGGGCGAGCAGCTGCTCCCCGTACGCGTCGAGGTCGATGCCCGGTACGGGTCGCAGGGTGGGCACGGCCTCTTGCTGCATGTACCCGCGCAGGAAGGTGCGGAAGAGCGGGTCAGCGCACACCTCGTGCACCATGGTCGCCCCGGCGAGGATGCCGAGGTAGCTCATCGCCTGGTGCGAGGCGTTCAGCAGCCGGAGCTTCATGAGCTCGTACGGCTCGACGTCGTCGACGAGCTGCACGCCGACCGTGTCGAACGCCGGGCGGCCGAGCGGGAAACGGTCCTCGAGCACCCACTGCACGAAGTCCTCGGAGCGCACCGGCCACCGGTCGTCCACGCCGAAGCGCTCCCGGACGAGCGCGCGGGTCTCGTCGGTGGTCACCGGGGTGATGCGGTCGACCATCGAATGGGGGAACGCCACGTTCGTGCGGATCCAGGCCCCGAGTTCCGGGTCGAGCCGGTCGGCGAAGCCGCTGAGAGCCGTGCGGGCGACGCCGCCGTTGCCGGGGATGTTGTCGCACGACAGGACGGTGAACGGCGCGACCCCGGCCGCGCGGCGGCGGGCGAGGGCGGCGGCGAGGTGTCCGAGAGCACTCCGGGGCGGGGTACCGCGCCCGTGCGCGGCGTCGTCGAGGTCGGCGAGGGTCGCGGCGTCCTGCGGCACGAAGGCGCCGGTGCGCTCGTCGATCCCGTAGCCGCCCTCGGTGATCGTGAGCGAGACGATGCGCGTGGCGGGGTCGCTCAGGCGCGCCTGGACGGCCTCGGGGTCGTCGGGCGCGAAGAGATACTCCGTGAGCGCACCGATCACGCGGGCCGACTCCGTGCCGTCGGGCGTCACGGTCACGAGCGTGTACAGCCCGTCCTGCGCGGCGAGGGCGTCGCGCATGGCGGCGTCGTGGGGCAGCAGGCCGACGCCGGAGATGCCCCAGTCCGCGTCTCCCGCGGCCAGGAGCCGGTCGACGAACATGGCCTCGTGCGCGCGGTGGAAGTTGCCGACGCCGAGGTGCACGATGCCGGGTCGCACGCGGGCCCGGTCGTAGGCGGGGCGGGCGACGGCGGCGGGCGGCCGCTGCAGCGTCCCGGCCGCGAGGGCGATCGGGGCGACCGGGGCGGCGGGTGACGAGAGCCGCACGACGAGGTCGGCGCGCGCGCGGCTCCCCTCGACCACGGCGGCGTTCGCCTCGTCCACGTCGCGCACCCACGCGGTCGCCTCGTCGAGGGGATGGCCGTGGCTGCGACGTCGTGCCACCAGCCGCCGCCGGCGCGTGTCCGGCTCGATGTCGAGGAACCAGCTCTCGTCGAGCAGCTCGCGCACCCGCTCCCATCCGTGTCCGGTGTGCAGGAGGTAGTTGCCCTCGGTGATGATCAGCGGCACGTCGGCGGGGACCGGGATCGCGGAGGCGATCGGCTCCTCCAGCCCGCGGTCGAACGCGGGGGCGTACACGACGCCGTCGGCCGGGGCCCGGAGCCGCCGCAGCAGGGCGAGGTAGCCGTCGACGTCGAAGGTGTCGGGGGCGCCCTTGCGGTCGCGGCGATGGAGGCGCACGAGCTCGGCGTTCGCGAGGTGGAAGCCGTCCATGCCCACGACCACCGCCTGCGGCCCGAGCGCGTCGAGGAGGGCGGCGCTCACCGTCGACTTCCCGGCGCCGGGGGTGCCGGCGATCCCGAGGATGCGGCGGCGGCCGTCGGCGATGAGACGCCGCGCCCGTTCCACGAGATCGGAGAGCGCGACGTCGGAGTCGGGCGCGGGCGGCGGGGTCTGGATCACGGCTTCGTGGTCTTCCTGTGGTCGACGCGGGGCATCGGAGGGCGAGGGACGATGTGGGCGACTGCGGAGCACGCTACGCTGGCCATGTCACCGGTGTCAAGCGACCCGGGGCACCGGACAACACCCCTCGATGGAGAGAGACGCGCATGACCGAATTCCAGGGCCGCACCATCCTCGTCACCGGCGCCGGCGGCGGCATCGGCGGCGCGACCGTCCGCCACCTCGTCGCGGCCGGGGCCGACGTGCTCGCCGCGGGCCGCACCGCGGAGAGCGTCGCCGACATCGCACGCGAGACCGGCGCCACGCCGCTCGCCTTCGACCTCGAGGACGAGGGCGAGATCCGCGCGGCGATCGAGGGCCGCGACCTCTACGGCGTCGTCAACTGCGGCGGCTGGGGCGGCGAGATCGCCACCCCCATGGACACCGACATCTCGGTGTTCGACCGGGTCATGAGCATCAACGCGCGCGGGGCCCTGCTGGTGACCAAGTACGCCTCGCGCGAGATGATCCGCGGGGGCAAGGGCGGCGCGATCGTGAACGTGTCGAGCCAGGCGAGCCTCGTCGCCCTCGCCGGGCACATCTCCTACGGCTCGTCCAAGGCGGCGCTCGACAACATCACGCGCGTCTCGGCACTCGAGCTGGGCGGCCACGGCATCCGGGTCAACAGCGTCAACCCGACCGTGGTGATGACGCCGATGTCGGCCTGGTACTGGGGACGCCCCGAGATCGAGGGTCCCTTCCTCGACGCGATGCCTCTGCACCGGTGGGCCACCGAAGACGACATCGCCGCCCCCATCGTCTTCCTGCTGGGCGACGGCGCCGCGATGATCTCGGGCGTCTCGCTCCCCATCGACGGCGGCTACACCAGCCGCTGAGGCGGCCACGGCGCCCGGCACCTCAGGGAAGCTGTCGCAGGCGCTCGGCGAAGCGCTCGACGGTGGCCGCGAACGCCGGGGCGTCCGGGCGGTTGAGGTGCCCGTGGGTGGTGCCCGGCTCGGTCGACACGTCCACGTCGACGCCGGCGGCCGAGAGGGCGCGCGCGAAGGCCTCTCCCGACATGCGCAGCTCGTCCGTCTCGTCGTTGACCATGATCGTCGGGGGGAAGCCCGCGAGCTGCGCGGGCGCGGCGGTCCCCGGGATCGCGTAGACGTCGGCGCGGTCCAGCGGTCCGCCCAGATAGTTCTCGTACATGCCGCGCACGAACGCGGCGGTGAAGACGTCGGCGTCCGGCTGCGCGTCCAGCAGGGCGCGCAGCTCGCGGGTGGGGGCGTCCTGAACGGCCTGGAGCGTCGGATAGGCCAGGACCGCGAGGCCCGGGACCGGTCCGCCGTCGTGGGTCAGTCGCAGGGCGGCGCCGGCGGCGAGGTTGCCGCCCGCACTCGCGCCGCCGATCGCCCATCCCCGCGCGGCGATCCCGGAGGACACGGCCCAGCGGAACGCGGCGACCATCTCGTCGTGCGGCACCGGGTAGTGGATGCCGCCGCGCTCCGGCGAGCCCAGGCGGCTCGTCCAGTCCGGCGTCATCGGCGCCAGGCGGTAGTCCACGCTCACGACGACGATGCCGTGCGCCGCGAAGGCCCGCGCCACCGCATCCGCCTCCGGCATGTCGAGGTCGCCGCCCGCGAAGCCTCCGCCGTGCGCCCAGACGAGACCCGCGCCGGTCGGCGACGCCGGGGTGTAGAGGCGTACGCGCAGCGCTCCGTGCGGTCCGTCCAGCACCCGGTCGGCGATGTGGAGGTCCGCGCTCACGGCAGCACCGTGTACAGCAGCCAGACCGCGAGCGGGGTGCCGATCACGAAGAACAGCAGACCGATGATCGCGCCGCGGCGGGAGGGCTTCTCGTCGGGGGAGGACATGCGTCGAGCATGGCAGACGAGCGACGGTTCGCGCCGGTGGGTCAGGCTCCCCAGCCGGCCTGCACGCCGCCCACGCGCTCCTCCGCGATGCGCTGCTGGTACCCGGACGCCGCGTAGGCGGCCATCGGGTCGGCAGGCAGGCCGCGCGACTCGCGCCACTCCGCGAGCGCCGGGCGCACGTCGGTCGAGAACGCATCCATGAACACGGCGTTCGCCGTCAGCACGTCGCCCGAGCGCTGCGCGGCAGACAGTGCCTCGCGGTCCACCAGCAGGGCACGCGCGGTCATCTCCTGCACGTTCAGCACGGAACGGATCTGCCCGGGGATCTTGTCCTCGACGTTGTGGCACTGGTCCAGCATGAAGGCGACGTCGGGATTGTTCAGGCCGCCACCGCGGATCACCTCGAACAGGATGCGGAACAGCTGGAACGGATCGGCCGCGCCCACGATGAGGTCGTCGTCGGCGTAGAAGCGGGAGTTGAAGTCGAACGAGCCGAGCTTGCCGAGCCGCAGCAGCTGCATCACGATGAACTCGATGTTCGTGCCCGGCGCGTGGTGACCGGTGTCGAGGCACACGAGGGCCTTGTCGCCGAGCGCGCTCACCTGGGCGTACGACGTTCCCCAGTCCGGCACATCGGTGTGGTAGAACGCGGGCTCGAAGAACTTGTACTCGAGCACGAGCCGCTGGTCGTCGCCGAGGCGCGCGTAGATCTGCTGCAGCGAGTCGTGCAGGCGGTCCTGACGACCGCGCAGATCGGCCTGCCCGGGGTAGTTGGAGCCCTCGGCGAGCCAGATCTTCAGGTCGCGGCTGCCCGTGGCGTCCATGACCTCGATGCACGCGAGGTGGTGGTCGATGGCCTTGCGGCGGATCGCGGCGTCCTCGTGCGTGAGCGCGCCGAACTTGTAGTCGTCGTCCTGGAAGGTGTTGGAGTTGACGGTGCCGAGCGTCACGCCGTGGTCTTCGGCGTGACGGCGCAGGTCGTCGAAGGAGTCGACCAGGTCCCACGGGATGTGCAGCGCCACGGTCGGCGCGAGGGCGGTGTGCGCGTGCACCTGGGCGGCGTCGGCGATCTTCTCGTACGGGTCGCGCGGGGTGCCCGGCGTGCCGAACACCTTGAACCGGGTGCCGGAGTTGCCGAAGGCCCAGCTGGGCAGCTCGATGCTCTGCTTCTCGAGCGCGGCGAGGATGTCGGGGGTGAGGATGCTCACGATGCACGGCCTTCGGTGTCGGTGGTGGCGGAGGAGTCGGTGGCGCTCGCCGCGGCGAGCTGGTCTTCGAGGTGGAACACCTCGGTGAGGGAGGTGGCGGCCTGATCGGGGCGGCCGTCGAGGCCCACGAAGAAGCGGCTCATCTCGGCCTCCCACCGCGCGGCGACGGGCGACTCGGCGAGGTACGCCTGGGCCGCCCGGTCGTCGTCGGTCTCGTAGTAGCCGAAGAGCGTGCCGCCGGCGCCGAGGAACAGGCTGTAGTCGCGTCGTCCGGCGGCGGCGATCTCCGCCAGCATCTCCTGCCGCACGGGGGAGTGCCTGGCCACGTACTCGTCGAGCAGCTCGGGGCGCACCTGGAGCTGGAAGGCCACGCGGGTCATGAGGGTCCTTTCGGTGTCCGGCCGGTGCCACGCGGCACCGGCCGGACGGGCGACTCAGAAGTCGAAGTCGCCGATGTTGTCGGCGTCGAACACGAACGGGTCGCCCAGCAGCACGACGCCGTCGGCGCCGACCGTGTACTCGCCGAGGTCGCCCGCGTCGAACGTGTCGCCTTCCTTGCCGGTGATGTCGCCGGCGATGAGGGCGTGGGCGGCGAACGCGGCGAGGTAGCCGAGGTCTTCCGGGTTCCACAGCGCGAACGACGTGACGGTGCCGTCCTCCACGTACTCGCGCATCTGGTTCGGGGTGCCGAGCCCGGTGAGGGCCACGGTGCCCTTGTAGTCGGACGTGGAGAGGTAGCGCGCGGCGGCCGCGATGCCGACCGTGGTGGGCGACACGATGCCCTTCAGGTCGGGGTGGCTCTGCAGCAGTGCCGCGGTCTTGTCGAAGGACGTCTGGTCGTCGTCGTCGCCGTACACGGTCTCGACGATCGTGATGTCGGGGTAGTCGCTCGCGACGTACTCCTTCATCAGGTCGATCCAGGCGTTCTGGTTGGTCGCGTTGGCCGAGGCGGAGAGGATCGCGATCTCGCCCGCGCCGCCGATCTGCTCGGCGATCTGGTCGATCTGCACCTTCGCGATGCCCTCGGAGTCGGCCTGGTTGATGAACAGGTCGCGGCACTCGGTGTTGGTGTCGGAGTCGAACGTGACGACCTTGACACCCGCGTCGCGGGCCTCGTTCAGGGCGTCGCAGATGGCCTTGGGGTCGTTCGCCGAGACGACGAGCGCGCCGACGCCCTGCTACGTGGCGGTGTTGATGTAGCTGACCTGGGCGTCGGGCGTGGCCTCGGCCGGTCCCACCTCGGAGAACGTGCCGCCGAACTCCTCGACGGCCTTCTTGCCGCCCTCGCTGGACGTGTCGAAGTACGGGTTGCCGAGGTTCTTGGGCAGGAAGGTGATCGAGGCGTCGCCGCCGCCTTCTCCGCCGCTGCCGCTGCCGCCGTCGCCGGATCCGGCGCAGCCGGTGAGGGCGACCGCCGCGGCCACCGCGAGGGCGGCGAAGGCGGTCACGCGCTTGCGTGCAAACGTCATTGTTCGTTCCTTTCGTCGGGGGATGCCGCGGTCGCGGCGTCCATCGGTGCCCCTGGCGCTGTGGTGCCGGCACCGGCGGGGGTTCTGCCCGGTCGGCGGCGTGCTCTCTGCAGCCAGGCCAGGACGCTTGCGGCCACCACCGAGATCACGAGGAGCGTGCCGGTGATGATGTTGATGACGTCGGAGGTGACGTTCACCAGGCGGAGCGCGCTCGCGAGCGCCCCGATGAGGAAGGCGGCGGCGATGACGCCGTAGATCTTGCCGCGACCGCCGAAGACGGACACCCCGCCGAGGACGACGGCGGCGATCACCTGGAGCTCGAGGCCGGTGGCGTTGTCGCCGCGGGCGCTGCCGTAGCGGAGCGTGTAGAAGATGCCGGCGAAGGCGGCGACCGCGCCGGAGAGCACGAAGAGCACGAGCTTGGTGCGCTCGACGTGCACGCCGGAGAAGTGCGCCGCGTCCTTCGACAGTCCCACCGCGTACACGCCGCGACCGAACGGGGTGAAGTGCAGCAGGACCGCGAACACGGCCACCAGCACCAGGAACGGGATGGTGATGACGGGGATGGGCGTGCCGGCGATCTTGGCTTTCGCGAGGTCGCTCCAGAACTCCGGGAAGTCGGTGACGGCGGCCGTGCCGAGCAGGCCCACCGCGAGGCCGCGGTAGAGCGCGAGCGTGCCGATCGTGACCGCGAGCGAGGGGAGCCCGACGACGGTTACCAGGAAGCCGTTGAACGCGCCGCCGACGATGCCGACCGCGAGCGCGGCGAGCGCGGCGATCTCGAACGGGAGGCCGCCCTGCACGAGCGCTCCGGTGACCACGCTGGACAGTCCGACCATGCTGCCGACCGAGAGGTCGATCTCGCCCGTGATCATGATCAGCGTCATCGGCAGCGCGATCAGCAGGATCGGGGCGATGTCGAGCAGCAGGTAGGTGAGGGTGATCGGCTGACCGAAGCCGCGGATGCTCGTGGCGGCCACGACGGCCACGACGATCAGCAGCCCGACGATCGCGGCCTCGCGCGTGAGGAGCAGCCGGCGCCACAGCGGCTTGTCGTAGTCGCGGATGACGCGCGCGCTCGCGGTGGTGGTGGTCGCGGTGGTCATGACTGGTCCCTCGCCTCGATGAGCCGCCGTCTCTGCCGGACCGCGAGCACGCGGTCGAGCACGATGGCGCCGATGATGAGCAGGCCGACGACGGCGCGCTGCCAGAAGTCGGGGATGCCGAGGATCGGCAGGGCACGGTTGATGGTGAGCAGCAGCACGGCTCCGATCGCCGCACCCCAGACCGAGCCGATGCCGCCCGTGATGGCGACGCCGCCGATCACCGCGGCGCCGACCGCGTCGAGCTCCCATCCGGCTCCGGCCTGGGAGTTGATGGTGCCGTAGCGTGCCGCGTAGAACACCCCGGCGAGCCCGGCGAGCGCACCCGACAGGACGAACGCGGTCAGCACGCGGCGCGTGACGCGCAGGCCGTACAGCTCGGCGGCTGCGGGGTCGGAGCCGATCGCGTAGAACTCCCGCCCGCCGCGCGTGTTCTTCAGGTACCAGGCGGCCGCGGCGAGCACGATCACCGCGACGACCGCGAGGATCGGGATGCCCAGGAGCTGTCCGGTGCCCAGCGCCAGGAAGTCGCGGGGGAGGTCGGAGGCGTTGACGCGGTCGCTGCCGGTCCACAGCACGTTGATGCCCCGGTAGGCGTAGAGCGTGCCGAGCGTGATGACCATGGCGGGCACCTTCGCGTAGGCGACGAGGGCGCCGTTGACGAGTCCGAGGAGGGCGCCGAGCACGACGGCGGCGATCACGACGAGCACGATGGGGATGCCGGGCACGTCGATGAAGAGCCGTCCGGTGAGGTAGGCCGTGAGGCCCATGACCGAGCCGACGGAGAGGTCGACGTTGCGGGTGATGAGCACGATGGCCTGACCCACCGCGACGAGCACGAGGATCGAGGGCGTGAGCAGCAGGTCGCGCCAGCCGTCGGCGCTGAACAGGAACTTCGGGTTGTTGAGGGTCGCGGCGGTGATCACGAGCACCAGGGCGAGCAGGATGCCGAACTCGCGCGCCCTGCCGATGCCGGAGATGCGCGTGGTGAGCGCGGAGACGGGGATGGCGGTGGTCACGAGGAGAGCTCCGATGCGTGCGTCGCGGCGAACATGACGTTCTCGGAGGTGGCCTCCGAGCGGGGGATCTCGGCGGTGATGCGGCCCTCGCGCATCACCAGCACCCGGTCGGCCATGCCGAGCACTTCGGGCAGCTCCGACGAGATCATGAGGATGCCCATGCCCTGGCCGGCGAGCTGGGAGAGCAGCCGGTGCACCTCGGACTTGGTGCCGACGTCGATGCCGCGGGTGGGCTCGTCGATCAGCAGCACCCGGGGCTGCGTCGCGAGCCACTTCGCCAGGACGACCTTCTGCTGGTTGCCGCCGGAGAGGGTGGCGGCGACCGTGTCAAGCGCGTGCGTCTTCACCTCGAGGCGCGAGGCCCACTCACGGGCGGCCCGGTTCTCCATCGCGGTCGTCAGCAGGCCGAGCCGGGCCAGACGCCGGCGGATCGCGAGGGTGATGTTGCCGCCCACGCCGGACTCGATCACGAGGCCCTGCTTGCGACGGTCCTCGGGGACGAGCGCGAGTCCCGCCCGCATGGCGTCGACGGGGCGCCGCGGCGGGATGCGCCGGCCGGTCATGCGGACCGTGCCCTCGCGGTAGCCGTCCACGCCGAACACGGCCCGGGCGACCTCGCTGCGTCCCGCGCCAACGAGCCCGGCGAGTCCGACGATCTCGCCCGCGCGCACGGTGAAGGAGATGTCGTGGAAGAGTCCTGGGCTGGTGAGGCCCTCCACCTCGAGCAGCGGTTCGCCGATCGCGGCCTCCTGCTTGGGGAACAGCTCGGCGACCTCGCGGCCCACCATCTGGCGCACGAGCTCGTCGACCGTGGTGTCGGCCACGGCGGAGGTGGCGATGTACGCGCCGTCACGCATCACGGTGACGGTGTCGCAGAGGGCGAACACCTCGTCGAAGCGGTGCGAGATGAAGATGAGGCCGCGCCCCTCGTCGCGCAGGCTGCGCGCGATCGCGAACAGGCGCTCGACCTCCACGCCGGACAGGGCGGCGGTGGGCTCGTCCATGATGAGCAGTGCCGCGTCGAGGGAGACGGCCTTGGCGATCTCGATCACCTGCTGGTCGGCGATCGAGAGCCCCTCCGCGGGGCGGTCGGGGTCGATGGTGACGCCGAGGCGGGTGAAGAGCCGCTCGACCTCGTGCCGCATGGCCTTCCGGTCGATGCGGCCGAAGCGTCCGAGGGGCTGGCGGCCCATGAAGATGTTCTCGGTCACCGACAGGTCGGGGAAGAGCGTCGGCTCCTGGTAGATGACGGCGACACCGGCTGCCTTGGACTGGGCGGTGGAGGTGAAGTCCACGCCGGCCCCGTTCAGGCGGAACGTTCCGGCGTCGCGCTGGTAGAGGCCGGCGACGATCTTCACGAGCGTGGACTTCCCGGCACCGTTCTCGCCGACGAGCGCGTGGATGGAGCCGGGGTCGACCGTGATCGTGCCGGAGCGCAGGGCGATCACCGAGCCGAAGGCCTTCTGGACGCCGGCGAGCTCGAGCACGGGCGCCGTCGCGGGTGAGGACATCATTTCTCTCTCCATTGAGGGAATGAATCGTTTCAAACCCTGTCGGAGATGAGATTAGGCGATGTGTTGACTGCTGTCAAGACGGCATGAGAGTGTGAGTCCCGAGCGGAATGTGAGTCGTTTCACACGCCGGAGGACGGGAGGTCGCGGATGGCGGTCAGCGTGCGCGAGGTCGCGGAGGACGCGGGTGTCTCGGTCGGCACGGTGTCGAACGTCCTCAACCGGCCGGAGAAGGTGGCCGCCGAGACGGTGGCCAGGGTCCAGGCGTCGATCGATCGGCTCGGCTTCGTGCGCAACGACGCGGCCAGGCAGCTCCGCGCCGGACGCAGCCGCACCATCGGACTGGTCGTGCTCGACATCCGCAACCCCTTCTTCGCTGAGGTGATCCGCGGCGCCGAGGAGCGCGCCGATCAGCACGGGCTCTCGGTGCTGGTGGCCAACAGCGACGAGAAGCAGGAGCGCGAGGCCATGCACCTCGACCTGTTCGAGGAGCAGCGGGTGACGGGCGTGCTGGTGACGCCCGTGGCCGAGTCGCTGCCGCGCCTGGCGCGCATGCACGAGCGCGGCACGCACGCGGTGCTCGTCGACCGGGAGTCGCAGGACGAGCGCTTCGCCTCGGTCGCCGTGGACGACGTGGAGGGCGGCCGGATCGCCATGGAGCATCTGCTCGCGGTCGGCCGTCGGCGGATCGCCTTCGTCGGGGGGCCCGTGTCACTGCGGCAGGTGTCCGACCGGCTCAGCGGGGCACAGGCCGCGGCCGCCGACGCCGGGGTCGCCCTGGAGTTCCTCGCGACTGCCGCTCTCACGGTCGAGGAGGGGAGGCAGGCGGGGTCGCGGATCCTCGGCCGCGCCCCGGCGGATCGTCCGGATGCCGTGTTCGCGGCGAACGACCTCGTCGCGCTCGGCCTGCTGCAGAGCCTCGTGATGACCGGAGACGCCCGGGTGCCCGACGACATCGCGATCATCGGCTACGACGACATCGACTTCGCCGCGGCCGCCGTGATCCCGCTCAGCTCGGTGCGTCAGCCCGCCGCCCTGATCGGCTCCACCGCGGTCGATCTGCTGCTGCAGGGTCAGGGGGAGCGGGCGCCGGAGCCCGAGCACGTGCTGTTCCGCCCCGAGCTGGTGGCGCGGCGCTCCACGACCGGCGCGTGACCCCGCCGCCGATGCCGTCAGGCTGAGGCCGACGACCGGTGCTGGGCGCTCGCGCCGCGCATGATGCGGGCGACCGCCGTGATCAGGAACAGCTGCCCCGTGATGCCCTCGGCCACCGCGACGGCCTGCATGCCGGCGCCCCGGGGGATGAGGTTGCCGTAGCCGGTCGTGGTGAGGGCGGTGAAGGAGAAGAACAGCTGATCGCCGAGCGAGTCGGTCTCCGCTCCGATGAAGAGCGGTTGCGACAGGAACTGCGAGGCGAGGTTGTACGCGAAGGCGAAGAACATCCCCACCAGGATGTACGCCGTCACCGCGGCGAGCAGCGCCTCGATGTCGAGCCCGCGTCGCGTGACCTGATGCGCGATGATCGCCCACGGTGCGACGAGCAGTGCCACCATCGAGGCCGCGGACAGCCCGACCGCCAGGGCGGGACTGCCGGTGCCGAAGAAGGTCGCCAGCAGGGCCGCCGCGCCCGCGGTGGACAGCACGACCCACGTCACCCGCTGCACGAGCGCACGGGCGCCCGTCACGCGGAACACGATCGCGACCGTCGCGAGCATGACCAGGAACGCCCACGGGCTCGGGTCGGCGCTCGGCTGCGCGGCGCACAGGCCGTACGAGACGCCCAAGAGCAGCAGCACGATCGCGTAGCCGACCGCCCGGTAGCTCCAGGCGCTGTCCTCGGTGCCCAGGGAAGCGCCGACGTGCGGGTGCGGATTCATGGCGATCCTCTCCGTCGCGGTGGTGTGACTCCCGCGCGCGGCCAGTATCCCAGCCGGTCGCGCGCGGGTCGGGAGGCGCGGCCGTGGCCGCGGTTCGTCAGGGCGCGTCGAACCCGTTACACTGGTCGAGTGCATCCGCGCTCTCGGGCCGGATGCCTGGAGACGTCGCATAGTCCGGCCTAGTGCACCACCCTGCTAAGGTGGAGTCCCCTTACGGGGACCAGGGGTTCAAATCCCCTCGTCTCCGCCAGTTCTTCCCCCTCGAACCGCGATCACGGTACGGCGCTCGATCTCGAGCGATCGCGCAGCACGAGTCGCCTGCGGTCCGCCCGTGCGGTCGCCGCTCAGCGGCGCGGGAACGGTGCCGAGGAGCGCAGGTGCGCGGCGCCGAGCGGGTCGCACACGGTGGACTCGTCGACCACGCCGAACCGGAGCAGGGCGGCGGGATCGGTCGAGGAGGGCGGCGTCCGATCGGGTCGCGCGGAGAGCAGCACGAAGTCCGCCGCGGTCCCCGTCAGGTGCAGCGACCCCGCCGGCAGGCAGTGCAGGGCGATGCGGATCGCGGTGAGGTCGCGGTCGACCGCAGCGTCCGTGATCGACCACGCCGTGAAGCGGTTGGCCGACGCGGAGCCCGTCCACTCCTGTCGCACCGCCCCGGTCACCCGCAGCAGGGCCGTCGTGCCGCGGAGCCGGGTCGACTGGCGCAGTTCCAGCAGCACCCCGACCACACCGGCCGGGATGTCGACGATCACGTGCGTGACCTGGGCGTCCACGAGAGCCAGGGCGTCGGCGAACGGATCCTCGGTGTCTGCGAGCGGCGGGAGGCCGGAGGGGACGCCGAAAAGGAGGTCTCTCACCTGCATGCCGACTCGCTCCCCGTGCTCCCCCAGAAACTCCGACGATACGGGATGCGTGTTCACAGTGCAGTCAAACGGGGTGTGAACGCTGCGGGGGAGCGGCGGCACACGACCGGAACGGACCAGAATGATCGGGTGCCGCACCCGGACGGACGGACACGCTGGTGGGGAAAGGAGGAACCCATGATCGGCACCCTCAACGCCCTGATCGGCCGCGTCGAAGCCGCGCCGGACGAGGAGCTCGACGTCGCGGCCGTCGCGCGTGCACACGGCACGACCGAGTACCACCTGCGGCGGATGTTCTCCGCCCTCGCGGGCATGCCCGTGTCGGAGTACGTGCGCCGTCGTCGGATGACGATCGCCGCCGCGGAACTGGTCGGCGGTGCGCCGAGCCTGCTCGACGTGGCCGTGCGGCACGGCTACGGCTCGGTCGAGGCGTTCGGCAGGGCGTTCCGCGCCGTGCACGGCATCGGTCCGGCCGAGGCGCGCCGTGACGGGGGTCCTCTCCGTACACAACCCACGCTCCGGTTCCGCCTGAGCGTCGAAGGGAGCACCCCGATGGACGTCACCATCACCCCCCGACCCGCCCTCCAGCTGGTCGGTCATGCCACGCAGGTCCCGCTGATCCACCGCGGTGAGAATCCGCACATCCAGCAGCACATCGCGGCCATCCCGGCGGAGGAGCACGCGCGGCTCAAGCGTCTGAACGACGCGGAGCCGTCGGGCATCCTCGCCGTGACTGCCGACGTGGAGCCGGACGCGCCCGAGGGCACACCGCTCACGTATCTCCACGGCGTCGCGCTGGAGGAGACGACCCCGGTGCCGGAGGATCTCGACGTGCTGCGGCTCGAGGCGGGCACCTGGGCCGTGTTCGCCGCCGACGGCCCGTTCCCGCAGACCCTGCAGGACCTGTGGGCGGCCACCGCGACCGAGTGGTTCCCGTCGAACCCGTGGCGACTGCGCCCCGGTCCGTCGATGGTGCGGTACCGCGAGTTCCGTGGGGACACGGCCTCGTGCGAGCTGTGGCTGCCCGTGGAAGCGGAGTGAGTCACCGGGGCGGGGCGGCCGAGTCGTCCCGCCCCGGTGTCGGAGGCCCCTGGCACACTGTGCCGCACCCAGCAGTCCCACCCGGAGAGGCAGACGATGGCGGCCATCGACCCCAAGAAGACCCTCGACTCCTACCGCGCACGACGCGGAGAGTTCCGCGTGCTCGAGGTGCCGCCGCTGCGGTACCTCATGATCGACGGCGCGGGAGACCCCAACACCTCGCCCGTGTATGCGCAGGCCGTGGCGGCGCTGTTCCCCCTGGCGTACACGCTCAAGTTCGCGAGCCGTGAAGAGCTCGGCATCGACACCGTCGTGATGCCGCTCGAGGGGCTGTGGCACGCGGCCGACATGGAGTCGTTCACGTCGCGCCGGGACAAGTCGCAGTGGGAGTGGACGCTGCTTCTCCTGGTGGGCGACCACGTGACCCCCGACCTCTTCGCGCGGGCGGTCGACATCGTCGAGGCGAAGAGCGCGAAGAAGCGCGAGCCCTTGCCGGCCCTGCGCTCCGTGCGGCTGGAGACCCTGCACGAGGGGCTGTGCGTGCAGACGCTCCACGTCGGCCCCTTCGACGACGAGGCCCCGGTGCTCGATGAGCTGCACCACCGCTTCATCCCGGAGCACGGACTGCGCATGACCGGTCGGCACCACGAGGTGTACCTGAGCGACATCCGCCGCACCGACCCCGCGAAACTCCGCACGATTCTGCGGCAGCCGGTCGCGCGGGTCGAGTGAGTTCACCGCGGGCGCGGACGAAAGCAACCCCCTCTTCGGCTCGGATGCCGAGCGATACGCTTCCCCCATGAGCAGCGTGAAGCATGCGGCGCGCGCGGCGAAGGACTCGACCGCGTTCCGGAGGACCGCCCGTGTCGGCTTCGTCGTGCTGGGGCTCATCCACGTCGTGATCGGCGCGATCGCCCTCAGCATCGCGGTGGGCGGTTCGGGCGACGCCGACCAGGACGGGGCGATGGCGCGCATCCGCGACAACCCCATCGGCGGGTTGCTGCTGCTGTCGATCGCGGTGGGGCTCATCGCGCTCGCCGCCTGGCAGATCGCCAGCGCCTTCCTCGCCGCCGACCCCGCGGAGACGAAGAAGTGGGGCCGTCGTATCAAGCTCGCCGGGATCTCGGGCTCCTATCTCGTGGTCGCGGTCCTCGCGATCATCTACGCGGTGGGCGGTCGTGCCGAGTCGGAGGACGCGTCGCGCACGCTCAGCGAGATCGTGCTGTCGGCGCCCGGTGGCGTGGCGCTGCTGGTGATCCTCGGCCTGTCGGTGGTCGGCGTGGGCCTCGGCTTCATCGGCAGCGGCATCACGCGGTCGTTCGAGAAGCTGATCGAGCTGCCGACCGGCGCGGGGCGCGCGGGCATCGTGGTGCTCGGGGTGGCGGGCTACCTCGGCAAGGGCGTCGCGGTCGCCGTGACGGGGGTGCTTTTCGTGGTCGCCGCGGTCACCCAGGACCCGGAGAAGGCGGCGGGACTGGATGCGGCGCTGCACAGTCTGCTCGCGCTGCCGCTGGGCGGGCTGGTGCTCGGCGCGGTCGGGGTGGGGTTCGCTCTGTACGGCGTGTTCTGCATGGCCAGGGCCCGGCTCGCGCGCATGTCGTAGCCCCAGACCCCCGCGCCGGCCGCGTCCGGAAGATGGGAGACTGGAACGATGAGCGCTTCTCCCGGAGTCGACGTGATCGCACCGCTGACCGAGACCGAGGTGCAGCGGATCCGCGGGGACTTCCCGATCCTGCGCGCGCAGGTGAACGGCCATCCGCTGGTGTACCTCGACTCCGGCGCGACGTCGCAGCGACCGGACGCCGTGCTCGACGCCGAGCGCGACTACGCGACCACGATGAACGCCGCGGTGCACCGGGGTGCGCACACGCTGGCGGCCGAGGCGACCGAGCTGTTCGAGGATGCGCGGGCCGCCGTCGCCCGCTTCGTCGGTGCCGACGACGACGAGATCGTGTGGACCTCGAACGCGACCGAGGCGATCAACCTCGTCGCCTACTCCCTCTCGAACGCCTCGCTCGGACGCGGCGGCGCGGCCGCGGAGCGCCTGCGCCTCCGCGAGGGAGACGAGATCGTCACCACCGAGATGGAGCACCACGCCAACCTCATCCCGTGGCAGGAGCTCGCGGCGCGCACGGGCGCCACGCTGCGGGTGATCCCGCTCGACGACGACGGCGCCCTCCGGCTCGACGTGGCCGCCGAGCTCGTCACCGACCGCACGAAACTGATCGCCTTCACGCACGTGTCCAACGTGCTCGGCGTGATCAACCCGGTCGACGAGCTGGTCGCGCTCGCCCGCGGGGTCGGTGCCCTGACGCTCCTCGACGCGTGCCAGTCCGCCCCGCACCTGCCGCTCGACGTGCGGGCGCTGGGCGTGGACTTCGCGGTGCTCTCCGGCCACAAGATGCTGGGGCCGACGGGCATCGGTGCGCTGTACGGCCGGCGCGAGGTGCTGGCCGCGATGCCCCCGTTCCTCACGGGCGGCTCGATGATCACGACCGTCACCACGACCGAGGCCGAGTACCTGCCGCCGCCGCAGCGCTTCGAGGCGGGCACGCAGCGGGTGTCGCAGGCGATCGCGCTCGCCGCGGCGGTCGGCTACCTGGACGAGGTGGGCATGTCGCGCATCGCCGCGCACGAGGCCGCCTTCGGCCGGCGCCTGGTGGACGGGCTCCGCGCGATCGACGGCGTGCGCGTGCTCGGAGCCGGCATCGATCTGCCGCGCGTGGGACTCGCGAGCTTCGACGTGGCGGGCATCCACGCGCACGACGTCGGACAGTTCCTCGACGACCTGGGCATCGCGGTGCGTGTCGGGCACCACTGCGCGCAGCCGCTGCACCGGCGGCTCGGGGTCACGTCGTCGACAAGGGCCAGCACGTACCTGTACACGACCGAGGCCGAGGTCGACGCCGTGATCGCGGGTGTCGCCGGGGCGATCGACTTCTTCCGGAGGGGCGCATGAGCGACCTGCAGAGCCTGTACCAGGAACTGATCCTCGACCACTCGCGCACGCCGCACGGCTACGGGCTGCGCGACGAGATCCCGGCGCAGTCGCACCAGCTCAACCCGACGTGCGGTGACGAGATCACCCTGCAGGTGCACCGGGGCGACGACGGGACGATCGATGCCATCGCGTGGGAGGGGCACGGGTGCGCGATCTCGCAGGCGTCCGCGTCGCTGCTGGCCGAGCTCGCCGAGGGGCTCAGCGTGCCGGAGCTCGAGGTGCGCATCGCGGCGTTCCGCGACGCCATGCGCTCGCGCGGCACGATCGCACCCGACGAGGAGCTGCTCGGCGACGCGGCCGCGCTCGGCGGGGTCTCGAAGTACGTCGCGCGCGTGAAGTGCGCGATGCTCGCGTGGGTGGCGACCGAGGACGCACTGACGCGCCTGTGAGCCGTCCCCGATGACCGATTCACGGGAATAGAGTCGCCCGCTCGGCGTTGGGCCGAACATGACTACTCTCGGAATCATCGGTGCAGGCAACATCGGCAGCCAGGTCGCGCGCGTCGCGGTGGCGAACGGCTACGACGTGGTGATCGCGAACTCGCGCGGCCCGGAGACGCTGGCCGACCTCGTCGCGGAGCTGGGGCCGAAGGCGCGGGCGGCGACCGCGGAGGAGGCGGCGGCGGCCGCCGACGTGGCGGTGGTCACCGTGCCGCTGCACGCGATCGACCAGCTGCCGACCGAGCAGCTGGCGGGCAAGATCGTGCTCGACACCAACAACTACTACTTCGAGCGTGACGGTCACATCGAGGCTCTCGACCGGGGCGAGACGACCACGTCCGAGCTGCTGCAGCAGCAGCTGCCGACCTCGAAGATCGCCAAGGCGTTCAACCACATCTACGCGAGCGACATCACGACCGGCGGCACCCCGGCCGGCACCCCGGACCGTCGCGCGCTGGCGACCGCGGGTGACGACGCCGAGGCGGTGGCGTTCGTCACCCGGTTCTACGACCAGGCGGGCTTCGACACCGTGAACATCGGCCCGCTGAGCGAGTCGTGGCGGGTCGAGCGCGACCGTCCCGCGTACGTCACGCGCCAGAACGCCGAGGAGCTGACGGCGAACCTGGCGAAGGCGAACCGCCTGCCCTGAGTCGCCGCGGGCGAGCCCGTCCACCCCGGCTGGGATACCAAAAGTTGAGGAACCCCGGCCGGGGTGGGACAATGCCCGGATGGCGGGGGCTATGGGGGCGGGCGGCGAGCTCGAGTCGGTCAGGGTCACGAGGATCCTGCGCGACGACATCGTGCTGGGCCGGCGACCCCCCGGCGCCCGGCTCGTGGAACGCGACATCGCGGCCGAGCTGCACGTCTCGCGGCTTCCCGTCCGCGAGGCCATCCGTACCCTGGTCGCGGAGGGCGTCGTGACCGCTCGACCGCGTTCGTGGGCGGTGGTGCGGGAGTTCACGCACGACGACATCCGCGCGTTCGCCGAGGTGCGAGAGGCCATCGAGACCCTCATCTTCGTGTTCGCGGCGGAGCGTCACGACGAGGTCGGCCTCGCCCGGCTGCGTCACACGTATGAGCGGGAGGCGGCGGCGGCCCGAGACGGTGACGCGGAGACCGCGCGCCGCACGGCCGCCGAGTTCCACGAGGTCGCGGTGGACCTGGCCGGGAACGAGATGCTCGGCGAGCTCATCGCGGTGTTCCTCACCCGGCTGCGCTGGCTGTTCGGGCAGCACGACGACCTGGTCGCGATGGCCGAGGAGCACCGGGTGATCCTGGAAGCCGTCGCCGCGCGCGACGTCGAACGGCTGCGCACGCTTCTGCCCGCGCACCTGGCCAGCGGGCAGGCGGCCGCCGAGCGGCGGCTGTTCCGCGCCGACGTCGCACTCTGATCCGTCGCGCGACCGGCCCACGAAGCGCGGGACCGCGGCTGTATATTGGTGCGGTCGGAACCGGTCCGGTCACTGTCGCTGTCTGGGGAGCGGGATGCGCCGTCTTGCTGTCGTCATCGGGGGCCTGCTGCTGCTGGGCGGTGCCGCGCTCGTGGTCGTCGCCGATCAGGAGCGCGCCGCCTCCGTCGCCGCGGTGAAGGCGGAGATCGCGCGCGTCGAGGATGCGCTGGAGGCGTCGCGCGGAGACAACCTGGAGCTGGCCGCGCAGCTCACGGCCCTGCGCGCCCAGATCGCGGAGCAGGATGCGAAGATCGCCGACACCACGGGGTTCCTGAAGTGATCCGGCGCGTGCTCGCGGTCACCCTGTCTGCCGCCGTGCTGCTCGCCGTCGGCGTGCTCGCCCGCGCCGACGCACTGGAGCACGAGCGGCTCGACGCGATCGCCGAGCTGCGCGCCCTCACCGGGCAGTACCGCGATGCCACCCAGCGCACCGACTATCTGGCCGCCTCGATCGAAAGCGCCGAGCAGACGACGTCCGATCGGGCAGCGGTGCTGGAGGTGCGCCCGGCGTTCCTCACCGAGCTCGCGGCGCTGAACACCGCCCTGCAGGGCGCCGACGGCAAGGTCGACACGGCCACGCATCGCGCTTCGGCGCTGTCGGTGCAGCAGACCGTGCTCGCCGAAGACGACGACCCCGCCACGGTGGTCGCGGCCACGGCCACGATCCATGCGATCACGGCCAAGATCGGCACCGAGGTCGCGTCGTGGCAGGCGTCGCAGAACCCGGGCCCGGGCGGCCCCGCCTGGAGCACGAGCGGGCCGGACGGCTACGCGCGCGTGCGCGCCGCCCTCGACCGCGTGGGCGGTGGCGGCGTGGGGCTGTACGAGTCGTCGTCGTGTGCCGGCGGCAACGCCCCCGCGTGCGCGAACAGCAACGGGTACATCAAGTACCGCGCCGACATCGCGGGCTGGAGCACCGGCCGCCTGAACTGGGCGATGGCGCACGAGCTGGCGCACATCTACCAGTTCCGCGTGTGGGGCGCCCTCACCTCGTCGGGCTCCTACGGGGCGCTGTTCGGCAACGACCCGGAGTTCCTCGCCAACTGCATGGCCGTGGTGCGCGGCTTCCCCGGATCGGTGGGCTGCAACGGCGAGCAGCAGGCCTGGGCGTCGGGCATCTGGGTGGGCGCGGTGCGCTGAGGCTCCGCTCAGTCGACCGGGGTCCTGGTGTCGATCGCGGCACGCAGCGGCCGGCGCATGGCCCGCCAGTAGGCGGTCGGGGCGAGCCGCACGAGCGCGTCGATCAGTCGTGCCTCCCGTCCGACCATCGTGCGGGCGGCCCGGCGCTCGGTGGCGCGGACGATGCGCGCAGCCGCGTCGGCGGGGTCGGTGTGGTACATCGCGGCCTGCGCGGCGGCAGCGCGGGCGGCCACCGCGGGGTCGATCGCGGCGGCGTACCGCCCGTGCAGGATGATGCCGGTGCGCACACCCGCCGGGTAGACCGCGCCGACCGAGACGGTCGTGCCCTCGAGCTCGTGGCGCAGCGCCTCGGAGAAGCCGCGGACGGCGAACTTGCTCAGCGCGTACGGGATGCGGCCGGCGGGAGCGGCCAGGGCGTACACGCTCGCCAGGTGCGTGATGTGGGCGGCCGGCGCGGCACGGAGCGACGGCAGCAGGGCCTTGGTGATCGACACCGTGCCCCAGAGGTTCACGTCGGTCAGCCAGCGCATCTCCTCCATGGTCAGCTGGTCGAGGTCGCCGAGCATGGACGAGCCGGCGCACGTGATCAGGGCGGTGATCCGCGGATGCACGGCGGCGATCTGCGCGGCGGTCGCGAAGACCGCGTCGTCGTCGCGGAGGTCGACCACGTGCGTCGTCACGGTGGTGCCGGCCAGCTCGGTCGCGAGGGCGTCGAGCGCGGCACGGTCGTGGTCGAGGAGGGCCAGGTGCACGCCGCGGGGAGCGAGCAGCCTCGCGATCTCGGCCCCCATGCCGTTCGCGGCGCCTGTGATGACGGTGGTGCTGCCGACCAGGTCGAGATGCTTCATCGCCGCCTCCCTGCGCGTGCGATCCGGGCGGTCGCCGACCGATGTCGGACGCCTGCGAGATGCTGGATGCCGAACCATTCTGGCCGAGACCGGGCCGCATCGATACCGGTACGCTCGTGGAGAGGAGGTGCCGGTGGGACGGACTGCGGATGCCATCGCCGAAGGCGTCGCGATCGCGACGGCCGCCGCGCGCCTCGCCGTGAAGAACCACATCCTCATCGGCACCATCGCAGAGGGCGGCGTGTTCGATCTCGACCGCTACGTCGACGACGCGCGCGAGGCCCTGCGCGCGATGGCCGAGGAGTCGGAGGAGGCGGCGGCCACCGTCACGGCGCTGCGCAAGCGGGCCAGGGGGCGGCACTCCGATCCGGTCGGCACGCACGACTACCGCGACCGCGATGTGCGCAACCTCCGTCGCCGCGCGAAGCAGTCGACCGGGGTGGCCCAGCGGCTGCGGGAGATGATGGACGACCGGCAGCAGCTCGAGGCGATCGTCGAGGAGGCGAGGGCCGCGGCATGGGCCGACGTCCGCCACAACCTCGACCGGCGGCTGCGCGTGGAGGGCATGCGACCGGAGCAGGACCCCGACTACGCGCGGATGCGCGAGGCCCGGATGCAGGCGCTGCGCCTTGTGGACCTGCAGGCGCTGTCGTCGGCGCAGCGGGCGAAGGAGAAGCGCCGCAAGAAGCAGGAGAAGGCGGCAGCGAAGGGCGACTGACCCCTCGTTTCGCTTTCGTCTCGCGACTGTTGTAGGCTGTTCTACGGCCCGCTGAGCGGGCTGGGCGCCCGTAGCTCAATGGATAGAGCATCTGACTACGGATCAGAAGGTTAGGGGTTCGAGTCCCTTCGGGCGCACACTGTGTTGAGACAGTGACGATACGGCCTCCGCTTCGGCGGGGGCCGTTTCTGCATCCCGGACGGATGTCTCAGTCCGTGTCGAGCAGGCTCGTGATCGCGGGGTCGCGGCGGGCGACGTCGGACGCCGTGGTCAGGATGACCTGCCGCATGGCGGCGACCGCGACGGCGGGGCTGACGTCGGACCGGTGGGCCAGGCTGACGGTGCGGGTCATGGCGGGGTGGGCGAGCCGCACGGACCGCAGCGTCGGCCGGTCGAACAGGACCATCGCGGGCACCACGGCGACGCCGAGCCCTCGTTCGACGAAGCGCAGCACGGAGTCCATCTCGCCGCCCTCCAGCACCAGGTTCGGCGTGAGGTCGGCGGCGCGGAAGGCGGCATCGGTCGTGGCCCGCAGCTCGTAGCTCTCGTCGAACGCGATGAGCGGCAGGGTCGCCAGGTGGCTGAGCGGGATCGCGGGGGTGCGCGCGACCGGCGGGCGGGCGGCGGAGGAGACCACGACCAGTTCCTCCGCGAGCAACGGCGTGCGGGTGAGGCTGACCCCGGCCGGCGGCGGACCGTCGGACTGGGTGATGAGGGCCATGTCGACGGCGCCGACCGCGAGCTGCTCGACCAGGAGGCGGGAGCCGCCCTCGATCAGGTGGAGGTCGACCTCGGGGTAGGAGTCGTGGAACGAGCTGAGGGCTTCGGCGACGAGGCTGATGCACAGCGTGGGCGGTGCCCCGAGCCGCACACGGCCGCGCCGGAGCCCCGCGAGTTCGCCCATCTCGTCGCGGATGGCGTCGGCTTCGGCGAGCATGCGCTGGGCGCGGGGGAGCAGTGTCTCCCCGGCCGCCGTCAGCGCGATGTGGCCACGGGCGCGGTGGAACAGCTCGGCGCCGAGTTCGCGTTCGAGCGTGGAGATCTGTCGGCTCAGCGAGGGCTGGGCCAGGTGCAGGTGCTCGGAGGCGCGGGTGAAGTGTCCGAGGCGGGCGACTTCGACGAACCCGCGGAGTTGCTCGAGGTTCATGGCCATAGCCTACCCGTATGGTTTCCACTCGAACTATGCATTGGAGTTATTAGGTTGTCCTAACTAGCGTCGAGACCATGACTGCACCCGAACGACAGATCTCCACCACGGTCCTCGTGATCGGCACCGGCGGCTCCGGCCTGCGGGCGGCGATCGAGGTCGCCGAACACGGCGTCGACGTGCTCGCCGTGGGCAAACGCCCCCGTCAGGACGCCCACACCTCCCTCGCGGCGGGCGGCATCAACGCGGCCCTCGGCACGATGGACGCCGACGACAGCTGGCAGCAGCACGCCGCCGACACCATCAAGGAGAGCTACCTCCTGGCCAACCCGCACACCGTCGAGGTGGTGACGCGCGGCGCCGAGCGCGGCATCCGCGACCTCGAGCGCTGGGGCATGGACTTCGCCCGCGAGGACGATGGTCGCATCTCCCAGCGGTTCTTCGGCGCGCACACCTACCGTCGCACCGCGTTCTCGGGCGACTACACGGGGCTCGAGATCCAGCGCACCCTGGTCCGCAGGGCCGAGCAGCTCGACGTCCCGATCCTCGACAACGTCTACATCACCCGCCTGCTCGTGCGCGACAACGTCGTGTTCGGCGCGTACGGCTTCGACCAGGCCGACGGCACCCGCTATCTCATCCACGCCGACGCCGTGATCCTCGCGGCCGGAGGCCACAACCGCATCTGGCGGCGCACCTCCTCCCGACGCGACGAGAACACGGGCGACTCCTTCCGTCTCGCCGTCGACGCGGGCGCGCGACTGCGCGATCCCGAGCTCGTGCAGTTCCACCCCTCCGGCATCATCGAGCCGGAGAACGCGGCAGGGACGCTCATCTCCGAGGCGGCGCGCGGCGAGGGCGGCATCCTGCGCAACGCGCTCGGCGAGCGATTCATGGAGCGCTACGACCCCGAGCGGAAGGAGCTCTCCACGCGCGACCGCGTCGCGCTCGCCGCGTACACCGAGATCCAGGAGGGGCGCGGCACCGAGAACGGCGGCGTGTGGCTCGACGTGTCGCACCTGCCGCGCGAGACGATCATGACCCGGCTGCCGCGCGTCTACCAGACGATGATGGAGCTGCAGATGCTCGACATCACGACCGACCCGATCGAGATCGCCCCCACCGCGCACTATTCGATGGGCGGCGTCTGGGTGCGGTCCGAGGACCACGGCACCGATGTCGAGGGCCTCTACGCGATCGGCGAGGCGTCGAGCGGGCTGCACGGTGCGAACCGGCTGGGCGGCAACTCGCTGATCGAGCTGCTCGTGTACGGGCGGATCGTCGGTCAGGCGGCGATGGCGCACGCCGCGGGGCTCGACGCCCAGCGGCGGTCGGCGGAGGCGGTCGCGGCGGCCCGCGCCGAGATCGACGACCTGCTCGCGGCCGAAGGGCGCGAGAACGTGCGCGCCCTGCAGCGCGCGATCCGCAACCTCATGACCGAGTACGCCGGCGTGGTGCGCTCGGAGGAGGGGCTGCGGGCCGGGCTCGCCGACCTCGACCTGATCGAAGGGCGCATGGAGGACATCGGCATCCACCCGGACATCGCCGGGTTCCAGGACCTCGCCCACGCGTTCGATCTGAAGGCCTCCGCGCTCGCCGCCCGTGCCACGCTGGAGGCGGCGCGGGAACGGCGCGAGACGCGTGGCTGCCACAACCGCAGCGACTACCCCGACACCGATCCGACGCTGCAGGTCAACCTGGTGTGGTCGCCCGCGACCGGCGTCACCCGCGAGGAGATCCCGCCCGTCCCCGCCGAGATCGCCGAACTGATGCGCGACGTCGACACCGCCGGGAAGCTCGTGGAGTAACCCTCCGGCCCGTCGCTCCTCCCGTCGTTCGTCAGAGCGATCCAGGGAGGAGCGACGGGGGTGTCACTGCCCCGCGGGGTCGTTCTCGCCGACCTGGGGCTGTCCGATCACGCCGATGCCGACCGCCTCGTGGTCGGGTTCGGGGTCGCCCTTCCGCTCCGGTGCCTTCGGCTCCTGGCCCGGGGCCTTCTCGGTGCTCGGCTCTTCGAGCTCCTCCGTGCTCGGCACCTCGGACGGGTCGGCGTCCTCCGGCGACTCGGCCTCCGGCGGAGTGCTCGCCTCGCCCTCGTCCGCGTCGGCGGTGGGGGCGTGCGTGGTCTGGCCCTCCGACGCCGGGGTCGGGGTGGGCGTCTGCGCCTCGGCCGAGAGCTCGTCCGTGGACTCCGGCTCGGGGGCTTCGGGTTCGGGAGTGCTGGTGGTCATGATCGTCCCTTCCTGCGCTGTCGTGCCTCCAGCGTGCCCCGCCGAGCGGCCGAGCTGAAGGGGCTTGACGGGCGGGCGGCCGGGTCCCCGACGCGCTCGGGTTAACCACGATGAACCGAGATGCCGGAACCCGGCGTAGCCTGGAGGGGTGACTGCGTACGTCTCGGCCTTCGACCTGTTCTCCATCGGAGTGGGGCCGTCGAGCTCGCACACCGTCGGCCCCATGCGCGCGGCCGTCGACTTCGCGCAGCGGCTCACGGCGTCGGGCGAGCTGGGCCGCGTCACCCGCGTCGGCTGCACGCTGTACGGCTCCCTCGGCGCGACCGGCATCGGACACGGCACCCCCGACGCGGTGGTCGCCGGGCTCCGCGGCCTCCGCCCCGAGACGTGCGACCCGGCCGCCGTGCGGGCCGCGTGGCAGGAGTTCCCCGACGGCGCCGCCCTGCGCCTCGGCGGGGTCCACGACGTGGCGTTCGCGAAGGACGACATCGTGTTCGCGCCGCGCACGCGTCTGCCCGGTCACCCCAACGCCATGACCCTGACCGCCACCGCCGCGGACGGCGCCGTGGTGGCCGAGGACACCTACTACTCCATCGGCGGCGGGTTCATCCGGCGCGACGGCGAAGCGGCGAAGATCTCGACGGGCGCGTTCCCCTACCCGTACGCCGATGCCGCGTCGCTCCTGGCGCTGTGCGACGAGGAGGGCCTGTCGATCGCGGAGGTCGCGCGCCGCAACGAGATGGCGCTGCGCAGCGAAGCGGAGGTGGCGGCCGGGCTCGACGCCATCTGGGATGCGATGTCGGGGTGCGTCGATGCGGGGCTGCACGCCGACGGTGTGCTGCCGGGGATCCTCAAGGTCAAGCGACGGGCGGGCACGATCCGCGGCCAGCTCGAGGCGGTCGAGGCCGAGGGGCACCGCGAGCTCCCGGGCGAGTGGCTCGGGGCGTTCGCGCTCGCGGTGAACGAGGAGAACGCGGCGGGCGGCCGCGTCGTGACGGCACCGACGAACGGCGCCGCGGGGATCCTTCCGGCCGTGGCGATGTACTGGTGGCGGTTCCTGGCGGACTCCGGTCTCGGCGCCGGCAACGCCGTCACCCCGTACGGCGAGCTCGTCGGCAGCGCGCTGCTGGGCTTCGAGGGCACGCCGCCGCCGGTCACCGCGGCCGAGGAACGCGAAGACCCGGCGGTCGCCGAGGCCAACCGCCGCCGCGGCATCCGTCGCTTCCTGCTCACCGCGACCGCGCTCGGCTCGCTGTTCAAGGCCAATGCCTCCATCTCCGGCGCGGAGGGCGGGTGCCAGGCCGAGGTCGGCTCCGCGTGCGCGATGGCCGCCGGCGGGCTCACGGCCGTGATGGGCGGCACGAACCGCCAGATCGAGAACGCGGCCGAGATCGCCATGGAGCACCACCTCGGCCTCACGTGCGACCCGATCGGCGGGCTGGTGCAGATCCCGTGCATCGAACGGAACGCGATCGCCGCCTCGACCGCGGTGACCGCGGCCCGCCTCGCCCTGCGCGGTGACGGCAGCCACTACGTGTCGCTCGATGCCGTGGTCGAGACCATGCGGCAGACGGGGGCGGACATGTCGACCAAGTACAAGGAGACGAGCGAGGGTGGTCTCGCGGTCAACGTCATCGAGTGCTGAGCGGGCGGGTGTCGGAGCCGGTCGATAGCCTCGGAGCGGACGTCGACGCGCGGGCTGTCGGACCCGGCGGATACCCTCGTGGCGGGGCCGGAGAGCGGGAGGGTGCGGATGGACTCGTTCTGGGAGCCGACGTCCACACGGCGAAGGCAGCAGCCGGTCGTCTCGGTCCGGGCGTCCTCGGATGCCCCGCCCATCGATGGCCGCTGGCCCACGAGCATCCCCGCGGTGGCGCAAGTGCTGCGGGAGGGCATCGTCCTCGACCCCGGTGTGACCTTCCTCGTCGGTGAGAACGGCAGCGGCAAGTCCACCCTGGTGGAGGGCATCGCGATCGCGTACGGCCTGTCGCCCGAGGGCGGCTCGCGGCAGGCGCGACACCGCACCAGGGCGACCGAGTCCGAGCTGTCGAGCTGGTTGCGGCTGCAGCGCGGTATCGGCGCCGATCGCTGGGGCTTCTTCCTCCGCGCCGAGACGATGCACTCCTTCTACACCTACCTGGAGGAGAACCCGTCGACGAGCGGCGCCGAGGTGTCGTTCCACGAGATGAGTCACGGCGAGTCGTTCCTGGCCGTGCTCGAGAGCCGGTTCGACGATCCCGGGTTCTACTGCCTCGACGAGCCGGAGGCCGCGCTGTCGTTCACGTCGACGCTGTCGCTGATGGCCGTGCTGCGGCGCATCGCCGACGAGGGAGGCCAGGTGCTGTGCGCGACGCACTCCCCGGTCCTCGCCGCTCTTCCGGGGGCGACGATCCTGGAGGTGGGGGAGTGGGGTCTGCGCCCGGCGGCCTGGGAAGATCTGGAGCTCGTGCGGCACTGGCGCTCGTTCCTCGGCGAGCCCGGCCGGTACCTGCGACACCTGCTGGACTGAGCCGCGTCCGGCGGGAGGCCGCCGTCGTGCGGGTCGTAGGCTGGCGGGCATGACCGAGCACACCGCACCCCGCCGACGCGGTCGCCCGCGCGGGGGGACGGACTCGCGCGAGCGCATCCTGGCGGCCGCGGTCGACGAGTTCGGCGAGCAGGGGTACGACGGCTCGACGGTCCGCTCGATCGCGGGGCGCGCCGGGGTGGACTCGGCACTCGTGCACCACTACTTCGGCACCAAGGCCGACCTCTTCGCGGAGGCGGTCGGGATACCGCTGCGACCCGACATCGACGTGCCCGGCATCGTCGCGGGGCCGCGGGACGAGGTGGGCGAGCGGCTGGTGCGCTACGTGCTGGAGGCGTTCGAGCGCCCCGAGGTGCGGCGCCGCGGGGTCATGCTGATCCGCACGGCGCTCGGCAGCCGCGTCACCTCGCCGCTGCTCGCGGGCTTCCTGGCGCGCGAGCTGATCGGGCGCATCGCGAAGCTGCTGGCCGTTCCCGATGCGGAGCTGCGCGCGACGCTGGTGGCCTCGCAGATCGCGGGACTGATCGTGACGCGCTACGTTCTGGCGCTCGGGCCCCTCGCGGCGGCGGACATCGGCGACCTCGTGCACCGCGTCGGTCCCACGGTGCAGCGGTACCTGTTCGACTGAGACCGCGGCTCCTCGCCGTTGACCGTGGGGGCACGGCGGGCGCATAATTCATCGCATGATGAATAACGCGGCGGTCGCCATCGCGCAGCTCCGGGTGCGACGGGGAAAGGTGCGGGTGTTCGACGGCGTCGACCTCACCATCCCGCGCGGACAGGTCACCGGACTGCTGGGTCCCTCCGGCTGCGGCAAGACCACCCTCATGCGCTCGATCGTGGGGGTCCAGCGCGTCGAGTCGGGCGACGTGACCGTGCTGGGCGAGCCCGGCGGATCGCGACAGCTCCGGAACCGGGTGGCCTACGGCACCCAGGGTGCGGCGGTGTACGGCGACCTCACGGTGCGGCAGAACCTCGTCTACGTCGCCGCGCTGCTCGGGGCTCCCCGGGGCGATGTGGAGCGCGTGATCGACGAGGTCGGGTTGCGGGGCCAGGCCGGCCAGCTGGTCGAGTCGCTCAGCGGCGGGCAGTCCACGCGCGTCTCCCTCGCGATGGCCCTCGTCGGCGCGCCGGAGCTGATCGTGCTGGACGAGCCGACCGTCGGCCTCGACCCCGTGCTGCGCGCCGAGTTGTGGACCCTGTTCCGCGGCCTGGCCGACCGCGGCGTGACCCTGATCGTCTCCAGCCACGTGATGGACGAGGCGCTGCGCTGCGATCGGCTGCTGCTGATGCGCGACGGGCGGATCATCGCCGACACGACGCCCGCGTCGCTGCTGGCCGACACGGGCGCCGCGGATCCGGAGGCGGCCTTCCTCACGCTGATCGAACGGGACCGTGCGGCAGAGCACATCACGCGCCGATCCCGACGCGGTGCCCGGGAGCACGGAGAGGAGCAGGGGGAATGAACGGCCGCCGCATGTTCGCGACCGCGGCCCGCGTGCTGACGCAGCTGCGGCACGACCCCCGCTCGATCGCGCTGATGCTCGTCGCCCCCAGCCTGCTGGTCGGGCTGTTCGCCTGGCTGTTCGCGGAGCAGGAGGGCGTGTTCGACCAGTTCGGCGGGGCGATCCTGGCACTGTTCCCGTTCATCGTGATGTTCCTCATCACCTCGATCACCACGCTGCGCGAGCGCCGCTCCGGCACCCTCGAACGGCTCATGACCACCCCGCTCGGCAAGGCCGACTTCATCCTCGGGTATGCCCTGGCCTTCGGGCTCATGGCACTGCTGCAGGCGGTGATCACGGTGTCGTTCGCGGTGGGGGTGTGCGGGCTCGACGTGGAGGGCGAGCTGTGGCAGCTGGGCCTGGTCGCGGTGGTCGACGCCCTGCTCGGCACCGCGCTCGGGCTGCTCGCGAGCGCGTTCGCGCAGACGGAGTTCCAGGCGGTGCAGTTCATGCCGGTGCTGGTGTTCCCGCAGATCATCCTCGGCGGGCTGTTCATGCCGCGCGACCAGATGCCCGACGTTCTGCACACGATCTCGGACTGGCTGCCGCTCAGCTACGCGATCGACACGATCAACGCGGTCGCCGCGGGCGACGGCGGGTGGGACGTGTACCGCCCGCTGCTCGTGGTGGTCGCGTTCTGCGTCGGAGCGCTCGTGCTCGCGTCGCTCACGCTGCGGCGTCGCACGGCCTGACCAGGCGGCCTCCGCTCAGCGCGGCGTGCGGTTCTTCGTATGGCGGGTGGGGGCGGCCGACCACGGGTCCTCCGGCCAGGGGTGCTTGGGGTAGCGTCCGCGCATCTCGGCGCGCACCTGCGCGTACGGCCCCGACCAGAACGACGCGAGATCGTCGGTGACTGCGAGCGGACGCCCGGCGGGGGACAGCAGGTGGAACAGCACGGGCACGCGGTCGTCGACGAGTCGGGGAGTCTCGGCCCAGCCGAAGCACTCTTGCAGCTTCACAGCCACGACGGGGCGCGCGGACGCGTCGTCCGCGTCGGGATAGCCGATCCGCACGCGCGAGCCGCTGGGCACCTCGAGCCGCTCGGGGACGAGGGCATCGAGGCGCGACGCCTCGGGCCAGGGGAGCAGCCGGCGCAACGGCGAGGCCAGGTCGATCCGCGCCGCGGGAGTGCCGGCGGCGAGGGCGTCGAGCTCGGGCCCGAGCCACGCGTCGAGGGTCGCGAGCAGGCCGGCATCCGACACGTCGGGCCACGGGTCGCCGAGCTCGCGCCGCACCAGCGACAGACGACGACGCAGGGTGTCGGCCGCCTCCGACCACGCGAACACGCCGAGCCCGTCGCGTTGCAGCGCCCGGCGAACGGCATCTCTGCCCTCGTCGGCGGAGGCACGCACCGGCACCGAAGCTCGCAGGATCGCGCCGATGCGGCGCTCGCGCCTGGCCTGCACGCGTCCGTTCGTGAACGCGGCCTCGACCCGGTCGGTCATCAGGTGCTGTGCGGCCCGCTCCATCTGCGCCTCGGACAGCGCCGCGGCGGCACGGATGATCGCTCCCGACCCTGCCGCCGCACGCCCCGCGGCGCGCGTGACGTCGGCGACCGCGATCCACTCCGACGCCGCGAGCGGTCCGCGCATCCCCGCCCTGGTGCCGGACGCGAGCAGGAACGTCGCCCCGTCCGCCGTGCGCTCGACCCGCTGCGCGATCCGCTCGGGGAAGGCGAGGGCGATCACGAGACCCGTGCCGTCGAGACCGGAGCGGAGTCCCGGCGTCGCGGGGACCAGTCGTCGGAGGCGATCCGCGTCGGTGCGCCACCGGGCGTCGGGAGTGCGTCCGCTGCGGAGAGCGACGAGCGCCTGCGCCGCGTCGGCATCGGCGATGCGCACGTCGCCGCTCAGCAGGGCGACGACATCGGCCGCCAGCGCCGCACCCACGAGCGGACTGCCGTCGCGGAGCGCGCGGGCGAGCCGCGGGTCGGTCGGGATCCGCGCCAGGTCACGGCCCTCGACGGTGGCGCGTCCTTCGTCGTCGATCGCGCCGAGTGCGCCCAGCACCGTCAGGGCGTCCGCCAGGCTGTCGGCCGGCGGTGGGTCGATCAGGCGCAGTCCCGCGCCGCCGGGCGCACCCCAGCACGCGAGCAGCAGTGCGGCATCCGTCAGATCGGCCACCGCGATCTCGGGGGCGGGGCGGGCGGGTGCCGCGGCGTAGGTGCGTTCGTCGACGCAGCGCACCACGATGCCCGGTCCCTGACGCGTGGCGCGGCCGGCGCGCTGCACGCACGAGGAGCGGGGTGCGGCGGTCGTGACGAGTCCCGTCATCCCGCGGGCGGCGTCGCGCTGCGGCTGTCGCGCCAGGCAGCTGTCCACCACCAGGCGCACCCCCGGCACGGTGAGCGACGATTCGGCGAGCGACGTCGTGACGATGATGCGCGGCGGCTCGGAGGCGCGCCTCCCGCGGATCACGGCGTCCTGCGCGGCGGCGGGGAGCTGACCGTGCAGCTCGCGCACGTCGTACGAGCCGTCGGCGTCACGGACGCGGCGGGCGATCTCCGCCACCTCGCGAGCTCCCGGTGCGAAGACCAGCACGTCGGCGGTCGGATCGTCGCGGGTCAGGTCGCGCGCGGCGGAGACGGTGGTGCGGGCGACGTGATCCAGGAACCCCCACGTCACCCCGCGCTCGTCGAGCCGCGGGCCGGGGCTCGGCGCCCACCGCTCGGTGAGCGGAAAGGCGGGCACCGCGTGCTCGACGACGGCAGCCGGACGCTCGTCTGTGCCGATGACGCCGGCGATGCGGGCGGCGTCGAGGGTCGCGGACATCGCGACGAGCGTCAGGTCGTCGCGCAGCTGCCGCACCTCCGACAGCAGTCCGATCAGCAGGTCGGTCTCGAGAGCTCGCTCGTGCACCTCGTCGATGATCACGGCGTCAACGCCGTCCAGGCCCGGGTCGTCGAGCAGCCGCCGCAGCAGCACCCCGGCCGTGACGAACTCGACCCGGGTCGACGGTCCGACGGAGCGCTCGCCGCGCACGGTGAATCCCACGCGCTCGCCCAGGGTGGAGCCGTCGAGCTGCGCGAGTCGTCGGGCCGCTGCGCGTGCCGCCACGCGGCGGGGTTGTGTCACGATCACGCGGCCGGGAACGCGAGAGGCGAGCAGGGGCGGGACGAGTGTGGTCTTGCCGGTGCCGGGCGGAGCGCTCACCACGACCGCATGGTCGGCGTCGAGGGCCGCAGCGACGTCGGGGAGGGCGGCCGCGAACGAGAGCCCAGTGCCGATCGCGGCGAGGTCGAAGGCGGCGGACGTCATCGCCCCAGTCTGCCGGTTCACGACGTGTCCCCTCCTGCGCCGCCGGCCTCCGATCGGGCCCTCAGCCCACCCGAGGCTCGGGAATCGAGGAGTCGTGTACGTCGCCGGACGCAGAAAGCGGATGCCGCGACCCGGTGGGCCGCGGCATCCGCTGTCCTGTCGCGCTTACTCCGCGGTGGCAATCGCGCTTACTCCGCGGCGGCTGCCGGGGGCGCGGGGGGCGGCGGTGTGGTCGGGGCGGGCGTACGCGGCGCCGACGCGGGCGCGGCGGGGGCACCCGCCTCCGCGACGCCGGCACCGATGCCGCGACCGACGGCCTGGCCCTGGATGATCCCGGCGAGGTCGAGCCCGGTCGCGGAGTGCACGCTGTCGAACACCGAGCGCAGAGCCTTCGCGCTGTCGGCGCCGACGACCTGGGAGGCCCCGTCGTCGCCGGAGCCGCCCACGATCGAGACGTTGCCGATCGCGGCGTAGCCCTTGGCGAACTCGGCCATGATCGACGGCAGCACCTCCAGCACCCGCTGCGAGAGGAAGGCGTCCTGGTTGGAGGCGATGGCCTTGGCCTCGGCCTCGACGGCGGCCGCGCGCGCCTCACCCTCGGCACGGATGGCCTCGGCCTCGGCGTTCGCGCGCAGGCGGCGGGCCTCGGCCTCGGCTTCGGCCTGTGCCCGCAGCGCATCGGCGTCACCCGTGGCCTTCGCGATGGCGGCCGCGGCCTCACCGTCGGCCCGGGCCTTGTCGGCCTGCGCCTGCTGCTCGGCGATGCGCGTGCGGGCCTCGGCCTGCTTGACCTGCTCGATCGCGGCGGCCTCGGCGGCGCGCTCACGCGTGTAGAGCTCGGCCTGCGCGCGCGTCTCGGCCTCGTAGCGCTGGGCGTCGGCCACGCGCTTCACGTCGGCGTCGAGCTGAGCCTGCTTGTTCTCCGCCTGCTGCTGCAGCACGGCCTGCTCGGCCTGCGCGCGGGCGAGCTGTTCGGCCTGCTCCGCCTCGGCACGCGCTCGTCCGATGCCGGCGTTCGCGTTGGCGGTGTTGGTGTCGAGCGCCGTCTGCTCGACGAGGTTCGCCTCCTGGTTGGCGATGTTCTTCTGGTTGATCGCGCGGTCGGCGTTGGTCTGCGAGATCTCGGCGGCCTGTCGCTTCGCCTGGATCTCCGGCGCCCCGAGCGACTGGATGTAGCCGACCTTGTCGGTGATGCCCTTGATCTGGAAGGAGTCGAGGATGAGGCCCTGCTCCGCGAGCTCCTGCGAGACGTCGGCCGCGATCTGGTCGGAGAACTTCTTCCGCTCCCGCATGAGCTCGACGACCGAGAGGGTCGCGACGATGCCGCGCAACGCACCCTCGAGCTGCTCGGTGGTGAACTGCTCGATCGCCTTGTCCTGCGACGCGAAGCGCTCCGCGGCACGCCGCACGAGCAGCGGGTCGGAGCCGATCTTCACGATCGCGACGCCGTCGACGTTGAGGGTGACGTTGTCGAGCGACTGCGCCTCCGCGTTGAGCGAGACCTGACGGGAGCGCAGGGAGATGATCTCGTGGCGCTGCGTGATCGGGTTGACGAGGGACTTGCCGTTGACGATCACCGTGACCGGCGACTCCGACAGCTCCGAGCGGCTCGTGCCGTCGGCGGCGATCACCGCGCGCTGCACCTTCTGCTTGCGGCCCGAGATGACGAGCGCCTCATCGGCCCTGGCCACCTTGATCCAGCTGCGGGCGAAGAGCAGCAGGATCAGCAGCAGGATGACCGCTGCGACGACGGCGATACCGATGATGATGAGGATGCCGACGATTCCGGCGATCTCCATGGATGACCTCCCTTGGTCCCCCCGAGGGGGCGGTCTGACGGGCCCGCGCGGTGTGCCGGGACTCGGTTCCACCCTGCCAGAAACCCCGGAGGGCCCGCTCTGCGCGGGGGTGATCGCCGACACATCGGGGAGAAGATGCGGCAGAGGCGGGGTGGGGAGAAGGGCTCATTCCCCGTTCACGCGGTCGCGGTCAGCGGTTGCGGAGCTTCTCCGCGAGGTCGCGCAGCTGGCGCAGCTCGTCGTCGTCGAGCCGGGACATGCGTGACGCGATGGAGCGGCCGTGCACCGTGGCGAGGGAACGGAAGGCCCGGGCACCGGCGTCGGTCGCGCGGATCAGTGCACCGCGGCCGTCATCCGGGTCGGGGCACTTGGCGACGAGCCCGCGGGCGACCATGCGATCGACGAGGCGGGAGACGCTGGGCTGGCTGATCAGCATGTTCGCGGTGATGTCGCGCAGTCGCGCCGTCATGTCGGGGGAGCGGGTGACGGTGAGGAGCACGTCGTATTCGGCCTGCGCGAGCTCGTTGTGATCGAAGTCGGCCATCATGTCCGTGAACAGCTCGTGCTGCGCGCGGAACAGGCTCTCCCAGGCCTCCAGGGCGAGCTTGCGATCGGTCATCCTCACAGCGTAGCGGCCACAGTAAAGGGCCGGTCGGAGAGGCTCCCGACCGGCCCTTGTCCCTTGCACCAAGAGTGTCCTGCAATCACATGCGGTGGATGCCACAGCAAACATTCACCGTGCGATCACTGTATAACGACGAGGTAACGAATGCAACGGTTTGATCACGGAATCTTGGCGCGACGCGCGAGGCCGATCCGACCGAGTCGGCCGGAACCCGCCGCGGGGCGCTCGCGGCTTGCCCTTTATATCGATAGTCATCAATATGGAGTCACGCCCACCTCGCGGTCTCAACCACCCGTTGACCCATCCACCCAGGAGCGCCATGACCGCCACCACCCCCTCCGTCCTCTTCGTCTGCGTGCACAACGCCGGGCGCTCGCAGATGGCCGCGGGGTTCCTCCGCGAGCTCGCCGGTGACCGCATCGAGGTGAGGTCCGCGGGGTCGCTGCCCGCGGACCGCATCAATCCCGTCGCGGTGGAGGCCATGGCCGAGGTCGGGATCGACATCACCGCCGAGCAGCCGAAGGTGCTCACCGTGGACGCCGTCAAGGCGTCGGACGTCGTGATCACGATGGGATGCGGCGACGCGTGCCCCATCTTCCCCGGAAAGCGCTACGAGGACTGGACGCTCGAGGATCCGGCAGGGCAGGGGATCGAGGCGGTGCGGCCGATCCGCGATGACATCCGCACGCGGATCGAGACGCTCGTGGGAGAGCTGATCTGAGCCGAGCTCCGGGCTCACCGTCCGTGGACGCGGGCGTTCCTCGCCCTTTCCCCCGAAGTGGGATATATTGCTGAAACGTAGAACTTCACTCTCCAATACTCCCCAACTGGAGGAACGCGTGACACTCTCAGGTGGTCCGCTCGAGCGTCGGTCGATGAGCGACGAGGCGTTCGTGCGGCTGCAGGACGCCATCATCAGCGGAGAGCTGCCCCCGGGGGAGCGACTGCGCGACTACGAACTCGCGGAACGCCTCGGCACCTCCAAGACACCGATCCGTCATGCGCTCGACCGCCTGGCCGACAACGGGCTCGTCGAGATGCAGCGCAACCGCTACACGCGGGTCGCCCCCATCGATCTCAACCGGGTCCGCAATGCGGTCGACCTGTTCGGCGACATCTGGATCGGCTCGGTGCGTCACGTGCTGCCGGTGATCCAGGACGACGACGTGTCGTATCTGGTCGAGCTCGCGGACGACATGGCGACGGCGGTCAATTCCCGAGACGTCATCGGGTTCGGCGCCGCGCTGCGCGGTGCAGCGACCGGGTTCGCTCGCATCGAGGGCAACGCGGCGCGCGCGACGGTGATCGAGCGGCTCGGTCCTCAGATCCGCCGCTTCAGCCAGCACTCCAAAGACGTGTTCGACTGGGCGGCGGTGGGCGACGTGGTCGCCTCGATCCGTGACGCCCTCGAGGAGCGCGACGCCGTCAAGATCCGCGCCGTGCTCGTCACGCTGTTCGACGAGGTGCTGCCCTCCATCATCGACCGCGCGGAGGCCGAGGGTCTCGCCGGCACGACGGCCGAGTAGGACGAGGACACCGAACGAGGGCGGCCGCGGTGCGGCCGCCCTCGTCGTGTCCGGCGCTCTCGCGCTACGGCGTCAGGCGGTGCAGGTCGCGCGGGAACAGCGTGACCTCGCGGACGTTGGGCGCGTCGACGAGTCGCGCAATCCAGCGCTCCAGGCCGATCGCGAACCCGCCGTGCGGCGGGATCCCGTGCGCGAACGCCTCGAGGTAGCCGCGGTAAGCGTCGGGCGATTCGCCCCCGGCCTCGATCGCGGCGACCAGTTCGGAGTGACGGTGCCGCCGCTGCCCGCCCGTCACCAGCTCCAGCCCCCGGAAGAGCAGGTCGAAGCTGTTGCTCCAGCGCTCGTCGTCGGGTTGCGGGTGCGTGTAGAACGGACGCTTGGCCATCGGGTACCCCTCGACCGCGAGCACGTCGCTGCCGAACTCGGCCATGGCCCACTCGCCGAGCGCGCGCTCGTGCGCCGGTGCCAGGTCGGGCTCGTCGTCGGGCGCCCCCACCAGGCGCAGCGCGTCGCGGAAGTGGACGACCGGGATCTCCTCGGGGATCGTCGGCAGCGGCACCCGGAGCTGCGCCACGGCCGCGGCCGCCTCCGTGCGGATCCCGTCGAGCATTCCTCGCAGCACCTCCCCCAGGAGTGACAGCACGTCGCGGTGGTCGCGGACGAAGCCGAACTCCACATCGAGCGACACGTACTCGGCCAGGTGCCGCACGGTGTCATGGGGCTCTGCGCGGAACACCGGCCCCACCTCGTACACGCGCTCGAACACCCCGACGAGCTGCTGCTTGTAGAACTGCGGGCTCTGCGCCAGGTACGCCGGACGGCCGAAGTAGTCCACGGGGAACACGTTCGCGCCCGACTCCGTCGCGGTCCCCACGATCTTCGGCGTGTGGACCTCGGTGAAGCCGGCGGCGTCGAGCGTGCGGCGGAAGGCCCGCAGGCTCGCGGCCGCCAGTTCCCACGTCGCCCGGCGGGCGGGGTGGCGCCACAGCACCGGCGCGTGGTCGAGCAGCGTGGGCAGCGTCGCGTCGAGGGTCGGCCGCCACAGGTCCACCACGGGGGTCGCTGCGGGCTCGGACAGCAGCTCGATCCGAGGCGAGGCGACCTCGACGCCACCGGGCGCCTGCGGGTTCGCGGATACGGTGCCCGTAACGCGGACGACGGTCTCCTCGGGCGGCAGGCCGCCGTCGGGCAGCTCGCTCGGTCGCAGCACGACCTGCGCCAGCCCGGAGCGGTCGCGCAGGATCAGGAAGGCGACAGAGGCAAGCTCGCGGCGGCGGTGCACGTGGCCGAGGAGCGTGACGCTCCGGCCCGGCGCGGTGCGGGACAGTTCGGTCGCGAGCGTGCGACCGGGGTCGGGTGATCTCATTCTTCCTCCAGGTTGTGGAAGCCCTGGAGGTGCGGGCGGGGGCTAGATCGCGGTGCCACCACACCTTCGCCGGTGAGACACCGGCCTCTCGTCGGTACGCCGGACGCGCGGGGACCGCTTGCCGTCGAGGCCGGGGGTCGTCACGCCCCGCAGTCGCCACCGCCAGTCTAGGGGACCGGGTTCTCGGCAGATCCACAGCATTCCGATATGGGCGTCTCGTACTCTGGGACCTCCAAGGGGAGTACTCCGACACGGTCTGGTCGTCATTACGGATGCATCGCATCCCGGCCCACCGGTCCCGATTCGGGATGGAGAAGACTTTGGCGCTGTTCTGCCACGCCGAATCTGGAGAATCCCTTGGACGTCACCCCTCTCATCTGGGTCATCACGATCGCGGTCACGATCGCGTTCTTCGTGTACGAGTTCTTCGCCCACGTGCGCACGCCGCACGAGCCGACCATCGGTGAATCCGCCCGCTGGTCCATCTTCTACATCAGCCTGGCGCTGCTCTTCGGCGTGGGCATCGGCATGGTCTCCGGGTGGACGTACGGCGGCGAGTACTTCGCCGGGTACCTCACCGAGAAGGCCCTGTCGATCGACAACCTCTTCGTGTTCCTGATCGTCATGACCGGGTTCGCCGTGCCGAAGATCTACCAGCAGAAGGTGCTGATGATCGGCATCGTGATCGCCCTGATCCTGCGCGGCATCTTCATCGCGGTCGGCGCGACGCTGATCGAGAACTTCTCCTGGATCTTCTACGTGTTCGGCGCGCTCCTGCTCTTCCTCGCCTACCGCCAGGCGTTCAGCAACCACGAGAGCAACCCTGCGAACGGCCGCTTCATGACCTTCGTGCGCCGTCACCTCCCCGTCAGCGAGGAGTACAACAACGACCGGCTGACCGTCGTCAAGAACGGGAAGCGCTTCGTCACCCCGATGCTGCTGACCATCATCGCGATCGGGTTCATCGACCTCGTGTTCGCCGTCGACTCGATCCCCGCGATCTACGGTCTCACCGATCAGGCGTACATCGTGTTCACCGCCAACGCGTTCGCCCTCATGGGGCTGCGCCAGCTGTACTTCCTCATCGGCGGACTGCTGGAGCGCCTGGTCTACCTGGCCCAGGGCCTCGCCGTGATCCTCGCGTTCATCGGCGTGAAGCTGGTGCTGCACGCGCTGCACGTCAACGAGGTCCCCTTCATCAACAACGGCGAGCCGATGCTGTGGGCGCCCGAGATCCCGATCTGGTTCTCGCTGCTCTTCATCGCCGCGACCATCGCCGTCGCCACCGTCGCGAGTCTCCTCAAGACCCGCAAGACCTCGTCCCTTCCCCCCACGACCGGCACCACCCCCATCGACAAGGAGCACTCTTGAGCGCGCAGCGCTGTTCTGACTCTTCGGACTCTGACAGTACGAGCGCCCGGTTCATCCCGGGCGCTCACCCCGCACCCGGAGAGGAAGCCCGCTGATGGGCGACCTGCTCCTGAACATCGCCCTCGTCCTCGTGTTCGTGCTGATCGGCGGCGTCTTCGCGGCGACCGAGATGGCGCTGGTCACGCTGCGAGAGAGCCAGATCAACGCGATCGGCCAGCGCGGGAAGCGCGGCGCCAAGGTCGCCGGGCTGGCCCGCAACCCCAACACCTTCCTCTCGGCGGTGCAGATCGGCGTGACCGTGGCGGGCTTCGCGTCTGCCGCCTACGGCGCCACCTCGATCGCTCCGTCGCTCGCGCCCCTGTTCGAGAGCTGGGGACTCGCCCCCGCCGTGGCGCTCACGGTCGCCACCCTCGTGCTCACCCTCGTGATCGCGTACCTGTCGCTCGTGCTCGGCGAGCTCGTGCCGAAGCGTCTCGCGATCCAGCGCAACGCCCAGTTCGCGTATGCCGTCGCCCCGGCCCTGAACGGCTTCGCGACCGTCATGCGACCGGTGATCTGGCTGCTGTCCGTGTCGACGAACGCCCTCGTGCGGCTGCTCGGCGGCGACCCGCACAAGACCAGCGATGAGCTCACCGACGAGGAGGTGCGCGACATCGTCGCGACGCACCAGGGGCTGCCCGACGACGAGCGCCGCATCCTCGACGACGTGCTGTCGCTGCGCGGCCGCCAGGTGAGCGAGGTCATGCGACCGCGACCCGAGGTGGTGGCGCTCGACCAGGCCGCCACCGTGGGCGCTGCCATGCAGCAGGTGCGGGAGCTGCCGTTCTCGCGCTACCCGGTGTCGGACACCTCGATCGACGACATCACCGGGTTCGTGCACGTGCGCGACCTGTTCGAGGCCGCGGCCGACGACCCGGAGCGACCGCTGGCGGCCCTCGTGCGCCGGATCCCCTACATCCCCTCGACCGCCCGGGTGCTGCCGACGCTGACCCGCATGCGCGCGGAGGGCCACCACATCGCGGTCGTCGTCGACGAGTACGGCGGCACGGACGGGCTCGTGACGCTCGAGGACCTGGTGGAGGAGGTCGTCGGCGAGATCTTCGACGAGTACGACGCCGAGGTGTTCATCTCGGCCGACGACGGGCTCGACGGACGCCTCAACCTGCAGGACTTCGAGGAGGCCACCGGGCTGGCCATGCCGCGCGGATCGTCGGACACCATCGCCGGATTCGTCACGGAACAGCTCGGACGCCTCGCGGTGGTCGGCGACACGGTCGAGGTGCCCGGCGCGACCATCCAGGTGGCAGAGGTGGATCGGCGCCGGATCGCCCGGGTGCGGGTGACGCTGCACGCCGAGCCGGAGCCCGCCGCGGAGCACTGAACGCGGGGCGTCCGGCCGGCATGGTCAGGCCGGACGCACCGCGCTGCCGAGCTCGCTCAGGCCCTCGCTCAGAACCTCGACCAGCAGCCGCGCATAGCGGCCGTCGGGGTCGAGGTCGGGATCGAACACGGTGATGCTCGCACCGATCGCCCGCGGAGCGAGGCCCCGCAGCAGCGCCGTCAGCTCGTCGGCGGTGAGCCCTCCGGGATCGGGGCTGTCCACCGCGGGCATCACCGTGGGGTCGAGCACGTCGACGTCGAGCTGGAGCCAGTACGCCTCGCCCGCGGCTGCGGCAGACTCGGACGCGACGGCCTGGGCTCCGCGCGCGGAGACCTCGGCCGCGGGGGTCACGCGTGCCAGGAGGCCGCGAACCTCCTCCTGCTCCTCGTCGTCGTCGCGGTGTCCGACGTGGGCGGTGCGCCCCGCCGGGAAGTAGGGGGACAGGCCGTCGATGTCGGCGATGGCCGGCCAGTGCAGGCCGATCGCCGCCGCCAGGGCCTCGCCGGCGACGGCCGCGCACTCCTCGCTGTTGCCGGGGTGGCGGAAATCGGTGTGGCCGTCGATGTGCACGAGTCCCGCTCCGCCGCGTCTCTTCAGAGCGATCCCGGCGCCGACGAGGATGCCGCAGTCGCCGCCGATCACCAGGGGTGCCCGCCCCGCGTCGATCGCGTCGCCGATGCGCGCGGCCAGGCGCAGCGAGTGGTCGACGAACGCGGCCTCGTTGCGGACCCGACCGGCCGGACGCACGTCGTCGTCGGCCACGTACCGGCCGGGGAGGACGACGCCGGAGTCGGTCGCGCCCCGGGCGGCGAACCGCTCGTAGAGCCCCGCCTCGCGCAACGCCTCCGGCGCTTTCGCCGAGCCGGGCACGCTCCCGGGCTCGGGCGGACGGAGGCCGAGGTTGCTGGGAGCGGACAGAAGAGTGATCATGCGGTCCACTCTGGCGGGGGCGACCGACATTCGCTCCGCCCGCGCGAGGGGAGTGGATTCAGCGCTCGTGGTCGTGCTCGTGGTCGTGATCGTGCTCGTGGTCGTGCTCCTCGAGGAGCATGCCGACCGAGGTCGCGCACGCGTCACCGCGCCAGGCCTCGATCCCCTCGCGGACGGCGAAGCCCGCGATGACGAGCCCCGCGACCGCGTCGGCCCACCACCACCCCAGCAGCGAGTTCGCCACGAGTCCGACGAGCACGGCGGCGGACAGATACGTGCAGATCAGCGTCTGCATCGAGTCCGCGACCGCGGTGGCCGACCCCAGCTCGCGCCCCGCCCGGCGCTCGGCGAGGGAGAGGAACGGCATCACGACCACGCTCACCGCGGTCAGCACGATCCCGACCGTGCTGTGCTCCGGCCGCTCCTGCGCGATCAGGGCCAGGACGGAACTCGCCGTCACGTACAGCGCGAGCGCGAAGAACGCGACCCCGATCACCCGCAGCGTCGGCTTCTCCCAGCGCTCGGGATCGGGCCGCGTGAACTGCCAGGCGACCGCCGCCGCCGAGAGCACCTCGATCGTGGAGTCGAGCCCGAACCCGATCAGTGCGGCGGAGGAGGCCACGGAGCCCGCGGCGACGGCGATGATGGCCTCGATCACGTTGTAGCCGATCGTGACGCCCACGATCACGCGGATGCGGCGATGCAGCGTCTGCCGGCGGGGCTCGGCGACCGCGGCCGCCATCAGCAGGTGCACCCCTCGCCGTCGCAGCAGTCCGGGTCGACGATCAGGGTGACCCGCATCAGCATGTCGAGCGCGGGAGCGAGGTGGCGGTCCGACAGGCGGTAGAGGCTGCGTCGCCCGTCGGCCGTGCTCTCGACGAGTCCGCAGCCGCGCAGGCACGCGAGATGGTTCGACATCGCCTGCCGCGAGACGCCGAGCGCCTCCGCGAGCTCGGCCGGGTACCGCGGCGACGACCGGAGGGCGAGCAGGATCCCGGCGCGCGTCGTGTCGGACAGCGCGTGCCCGAGGCGGGCGACGGCGGCGGTGTGCGGAGTCGAGGCGAGCGCAGTGGTCACCCCTGAACAGTACAGAAAGTCGTGAATTCAGAAAAGAGTGAAGCGGGAGGGGCAACGGATGCGACCGCCCCTCCCGCCGCGATCTCAGCGGATCGCGTACACCGCGCCGCCGACGATCACGGCCACCACGGTGGTCCAGCCGATGATCGCGACCGCCTGCCACACGAGGATCCGTCCCTTGCCGACGCCCGACGCCGCGAGCATGGTCGCGGTGAAGTGCGTGGGCAGCAGCAGCGGTCCCAGCAGGCTCACGCCGGGGACGCCGTAGCGCTCGAACGCCCGCTGGAACTTCTCGCGCCGTGCGGAGCCGCGCCCCTGCTCGGCCGCGGGCGCGGGTGCTACGTCATCCTCCAGGCTGCTCCCGCCGCCCGCGAGTGCGGCCTGCCGCGCCCTCGACCGGTCGACGATGGCGCGCCGCGCCCCCGAGCTCGCGAGCACCAGGACGGCCACGCACACGAAGTTGCCCACCATCGCCGCGACGGCCGCCACCACCGGGGGGATGCCGCCGATGATCCCGATGCCCGCGGCACCCTCGCCCTCGATGAACGGCACCGCGCCGGCGAGAGCGACGATGAGGGGCTGCACCAGGTCGGGGACCTGGGCGACGAGGTTCTGGAACGTCTCGACGAGGTTCATGGGAGGGCCTCCGGGAGTTTCGGCGGACGGGCTCTCCGTCGCCATGACCCCCAGTCCACCGGAGGCGGGACGGCTGTGACAGTGCCGCGGCGTCACCTCTCTCCGGGCGCTTCACCCGCCGATCCCGTGACATCTGTCACGGCCCTATCGTGGGGAGCGTGACCCGCATCCCCCCGGCCTCCACCGTCGAACCAGCGCCCGGCTCCCGGCAGCTCGCCCGTGGCATCACCGCCACCTGGTGGTACACGGTGACCGCGGTGCTGTTCATCGAGCTCATGCTCGTCGGGGCATGGACGGGCATCGCGGCCGCGGTCGACCTGCGCGGCGGCGTGCTGCTCGTGGTGGGGCTGGGCGGCGTGGTGTGGTGCGCGTCGACGCTGCTGCTGCTGCTGGACTACCGCCACCGGCTGGAGGCCGGTCCGGGGGTGGAGTGGCGGCGCCTGGTGCTGCCGTTCGCGGTGGCGGTGGCCTACGGGGGCACGGCCGGGCTCCTCGTGGGCAGCTGGGAGCTGGCGGGCATGCCGATCGTGCAGTTCTTCGTGCTGCTGCGGTGGCCGCGCGGTGTCCGCGCGCGGGTGGTCGTCGCGGCGACGGTCGTGCTGGTGGGGCTCGCCGTGATCGACACCGCCGCCGACGGCTTCGGGGTGGGCATCCCGTGGTGGCTGCCGATCGTGTACGCGGCGATGCTGCCGGGGATGACCGTCAGCTCGCTGTGGTGGTGGGACGTGCTGGTGACGCTCGACCGGGCTCGAGCCTCGGAGGCCCGGCTCGCCGCAACCCAGGAGCGGCTGCGGGTCGCCACCGACGTCCATGACCTGCAGGGGCATCACCTGCAGGTGATCGCGCTGCAGCTGGAGCTCGCGGAGCGGCTGCTGCCCGTGGACGCGCCCGCCGGAATGGAGCAGCTGCGCGCGGCGCGGGTGAGCGTGGACGAGGCGCGCCAGGGGACCAGGGACCTCGCGACGCGGTTCCGGTCGGTCCCGCTGGGCGATGAGCTGGCGAACGCGCGCGACCTGCTGGGCGCGGCAGGGCTGGACGTCGAGGCGCGCATCGCGACCGACGCGAATGCGGCGCCCGCGGCCGACCTCGGCCCGGTGATCCGGGAGACGACCACGAACGTGCTGCGCCACGGCGGTGGAGAGCGCGCGCGGCTGGTGCTCGAGCGCACGCGCGACGGGTGGCGGTACGAGATCGCCAACGGGGTCACGGACGGGGACGGGGGCGCGGACGGCGTGGAGGACGGGCACGGCGGCTCGGGGCTGGAGGGTGTGCGGCGGCGGATCGCGGACGCGGGCGGCACGCTCGACGTGCGTCGCGACGCGGACGAGTTCGTGGTCGTGGTGACCGTGCCGTCCGCGGGGGAGGGCGCGCGATGATCCGGGTGCTGCTGGCGGACGACGAGGGGATGATCCGGTCGGCACTCGCCGCGCTGCTGCGGCTGGAGGACGACATCGAGGTCGTCGCGGAGTGCGCCGACGGGGAACAGGCCGTGGCGGAGGCGCTGCGGCTGCGACCGGACGTGTGCCTGCTCGACCTGGAGATGCCGGGGCTCGACGGCGTGCAGGTCGCGGAGCGGCTCGGCCGGGAGATCGCGACCCGGTGCGTGGTGGTCACCCGTCACGCGCGACCGGGCGTGCTGCGGCGTGCACTGGCCTCCGGGGTGTCGGGGTTCCTGCCGAAGTCGCGCGGGGCGGACGAGGTCGCGGCGGTGATCCGGCGGGTCGCCGCGGGAGCGCGCTACGTCGACCCGGAGATCGCGGCGGATGCGCTGAGCGACGAGCGCTCGCCGCTGACCGACCGCGAGCTGGACGTGCTGCGGGCCGGACGGCGGGGTGAGACGACGGGGCAGATCGCCAGGGCGCTGTCGCTCGCACCCGGAACGGTGCGGAACCACATCTCGGTGATCCTCGGCAAGCTGTCGGTGGCCACACGTCAGCAGGCGGTGCTGCTCGCGGAGGAGCGCGGCTGGATCTGACTCCCGATATGCTGGCTCGCATGGGAACAATATGCGCCGCGCCCGTGATGGGGCGCACTCTCGTGTTCCGCGACCGCCGCGCCTGACGGCGCGCTCGCTCTCCGCACGCCTCCGCGCGCCGTCCACAGAGATGTCATCGCACCTCGGGACGGGCTCTTTTCGCCGACTCCGCTCACGCGTCCCTCGCCGAGGTGCTCCGATCCTCTTCCCGGAGCGCACCCATGCCTCGCAACCGTCCTCGTTCGATCCACGGCGGCCGCCACGAACTCGGCCAGAACTTCCTCCATCACGCCCCGACGCTCGACCACATCCTCTCGCTGGTCGAGCGCACGTCCGGCCCCATCCTCGAGCTCGGCGCCGGTGACGGTGCCCTGACGCGTCCCCTCGCCCGCCTCGGTCGTCCCCTCACCGCGATCGACGTGGACGAGCACCGCGTACGTCGGCTTCGATCCGACCTCCCGCAGGTACGCGTCGAGGCCGCGGATGCGACACGTCACCCGTTCGACGCCGAGGTGGTGGTGGGCAACGTCCCCTTCCACCTGACCACGCCGATCCTCCGTCGTCTGCTGGCGACGGGGCGATGGCGACACGCGGTACTGCTGACCCAGTGGGAGGTCGCTCGGAAACGCGCCGGAGTCGGCGGCGGGACCCTGATGACCGCACAGTCCGCGCCGTGGTTCGTGTTCGCCCTGGAGGGCCGTGTTCCGGCGTGGGGCTTCCGGCCGCAGCCGAGCGTCGACGGGGGGCTGCTGACGATCGCCCGGCGCGGGTCGCCGCTCGTGCCCGCGACGGATCGCCGCGCGTACGAGGCCTTCGTTCGGCGCATGTTCACCGGGCGCGGGAGCTCGCTCCCCGCGATCGTGGCCTCCGCAGGCGGCCTGTCGATGCCCCAGGCGCGCCGGGCCGTCGCCTCGGTGCGAGCGCAGGACCGCCGCCTCCCCCGTGACCTGGGCCCGGAGCAGTGGGCGGGGCTGTGGCGCGAGGCGGGGCGGAGGCCATGAGGGGTGGTGGCGCCCCCTCCGTCACGCGTCCGGCGGCGTCTTCGCGGCCTGCGAGAATGGAGGCGCCGAGTCCCGAGCCGAGGAGCCACCGTGCCGTTCATCTCCACCCGTGGCGGCATGCAGCCGCAGTCCTTCAGCGAGACCCTGCTCGAAGGGCTCGCGCCCGACGGAGGCCTGGCGGTTCCCGAGGTCATGCCCGAGGTCGACGGTGAGACCCTGGAGCGCTGGCGCGCACTCACGTACCCGCAGCTCGCGACCGAGGTGCTGGGGCTGTTCGCGACCGACATCCCCCGCGAGGATCTGGCGCGCATGTCGGCCGCCGCCTACGCCGACTTCCCCGACGGGGTGGTGCCGCTGCGCCGCATCGACGACGACCTCACGCTGGTCGGTCTCTCCGAGGGGCCGACGCTGGCGTTCAAGGACATGGCGATGCAGTTCCTCGGGCAGGTGCTCGAGTACACCCTCGAGCGTCAGGGATCGGTGCTGAACATCCTCGGCGCAACCTCGGGCGACACGGGGTCGGCGGCCGAGCACGCCCTCCGCGGCAAGGAGCGGGTGTCGGTGTTCATGCTGTCGCCGCAGGGCCGCATGAGCGCGTTCCAGCGGGCGCAGATGTTCTCGCTCGACGACGCCAACGTGCACAACATCGCGGTGGAGGGCGTGTTCGACGACTGCCAGAACCTGGTCAAGAAGCTCGCCGGCGACCTCGACTTCAAGCGCACCCAGCACCTCGGCGCCGTCAACTCCATCAACCTCGCGCGCATCACCGCGCAGACCGTCTACTACTTCTGGGCGTGGCTGCGGGCCACCGACGCGGGCGGCTGGGCCGAGGTGTCGTTCACCGTGCCCTCGGGCAACTTCGGCAACATCCTGTCGGGCTTCTTCGCGAAGCAGATGGGCCTGCCGATCCGCCGCCTCGTGCTGGCCGCGAACGAGAACAACGTGCTCGACGAGTTCTTCCGCACGGGCGTCTACCGGCCGCGCAGCGCCGCGCAGACCCTCGCCACCTCGAGTCCCTCGATGGACATCTCGAAGGCGTCGAACCTGGAGCGCTTCATCTTCGAGCTGGTCGACCGCGACCCGGCGCGGGTGGTCGGCGCGTGGGACGACCTGGAGGCGCAGGGCTACGTCGACTTCTCGGCGGAGCAGGAGCGCTTCGCGGAGGAGTTCGGCATCGTCAGCGGCACCTCGACCCATGAGGACCGGCTGGCCACCATCCGCTCCGTGTACGAGGCCTCGGGCGAAGTGATCGACCCGCACACCGCCGACGGCGTCAAGGTCGCGCGCGAGTATGTGGAGCCGGGCGTTCCGATGCTCGTGCTGGAGACCGCCAAGCCGGAGAAGTTCGCGGAGACCATCCACGAGGCGATCGGCGTCGAGCTCGGCTACTCGCCCGAGCTGCGCGCGATGCTCGACGCCCCCCAGCACGTGACGGAGATGGCCGACGACGAGCAGGCCCTGCGCGCGTTCATCGCGGAGAACGCCCTGCACTGACACCGAGGCCCTTCATCGCGAAAGACCCCCGACCGCCGGCGCGGTCGGGGGTCTTCGTCCTTCTAGGGGAATTTATCAGGCAGTAACTGCCAAGAGTTGTTACTGTATCTGCATGAATGAAAGTGCGGACTCCGTCCCGACGGCCATCGAGGCGCGTCATCTGTCCAAGTCCTACGGGAAGGGCGAGAGCAGATTCCTGGCTCTCGACGACGTGTCGTTGCGGGTGCGGCGGGGCGAGTCCCTGGCCATCGTCGGCAAGAGCGGGTCGGGCAAGTCCACGCTGATGCACCTCCTTGCGCTTCTGGACCGCCCCGACGCCGGAGAGGTGCGGGTAGACGGCGCTGATGCGGCGACGCTGTCGCCGCGGGCGGTGAACCGGATCCGCAACCGCCGCTTCGGCTTCGTCTTCCAGCAGTTCTTCGTCACCCCCGGTGCCTCGGTGCTCGACAACGTCATCCTCCCGCTCACGATCGCGGGGATCCCCGCCGCCGAGAGGCGACGCCGCGGCATGGAGGCCCTGCGCCGCTTCGGCCTGGAGGACAAGGCGCGGGGCCGTGCGAACGACCTGTCCGGCGGGCAGAAGCAGCGCGTCGTGCTGGCTCGGGCGCTCGTGTCCGAGCCCGAGGTCATCTTCGCCGACGAGCCGACGGGAAACCTCGACAGCGCGACCGGCGCCGTCGTCGAAGATGAGCTCTTCGCGCTCCAGCGCGACCACGGAATCACCCTTGTCATCGTCACGCACGACGACGACCTCGCCGCACGATGCGACCGCCGGGTCGTGGTGCGCGACGGGCGCCTGGAGGATGCGACGGGGGTGGCGGCATGAACGCGCTCGACCTGGTGCGCACCGCCGTGTCGCACACGTTCCGCAGCAAGCTGCGCACCACGCTGACCGTGCTGGCGCTGTTCGTCGGAGCGTTCACGCTCACCCTCACGACCGCACTGGGCGCCGGTGTCTCCGACTACGTCGCGAAGCAGGTGGCGTCGCTCGGCGCCGACGACGTGCTGCTCATCTCGGCGGGGACGGGGACGGCGACCGACGCCGGGCCCCAGCCGTACGATCCCGCGACCTCCACGGCCTCCGGGGGTCCTGCCAATCCACTCACCGGCGGGGGAGCGCTGACGCCGCAGGACATCTCCGCGCTCGAGGGCATCGACGGACTGCGTGACGTGTCGCCCGTCTCGGCCGTCGCGGTCGACTGGATCCAGGGACCGGGGTCGCAGAAGTACGAGTTCGCGATCGCGCCCACCTCGTCGATCGCGCGGGCGGACCTCGTCGCCGGCTCGCAGCTGGATGCCGAGGCCACCGAGAACCAGATCACCCTCGCGCTCGACGACGTCGAGCCGCTCGGCTGGGCCGACCCCGGCGACGCGGTCGGTGCACGGGTCGAACTGGGGTTCACCGACGTGCTCGGCGGCCCCCACACCATCGAGGCGACCGTCGTGGGCGTCTCGAACACGAGCCTGCTCAATGCCGGCGCCGGGGCCAACGCCGCCCTGGTCGACGCGATCGCGGCGGAGCAGCGCGCCGGGTCGTCGGCGCCGGAGCGCTTCCAGGTCGCGGTGGCCTCCTTCGACCCGAACGCCAGCGCCGACGACGTGCGCGACCTGAAGGACCGGGTCGCTGACGCGGGGATGACCGCGCAGACGATCCAGGACCAGCTCGGCATCGTGCAGACGGTCATCGGCGGCATCACCGGTGTGCTCAACGCGTTCGCCGTGATCGCTCTGCTCGCGGCCGCTTTCGGCATCATCAACACGCTGCTGATGAGCGTGCAGGAGCGCACGCGCGAGATCGGGCTCATGAAGGCCATGGGGATGAGCAACGGACGGGTGTTCGCGCTCTTCAGCATCGAGGCGGCGATCATCGGCGTGCTCGGCAGCGTGCTCGGCGTCGTCGTGGCCGTGCTGGTGGGACTGCCGCTCAATGCGGCTCTCGCCCAGGGGCCGCTCTCGGGTCTCGCCGGTCTTGACCTGCTGCTCTTCCAGCCGCAGGGGATGCTGGGCGTCGTCGCGCTCATCGTCGTCATCGCATTCCTGGCGGGCACGCTACCGGCGCGACGCGCGTCGCTGAAGTCACCCATCGACGCGCTGCGATACGAATAGAGCATGCCCGCGCCCGCAACCCCGCACAGCAGCAACGCCCGCGGACGGGCGACGGCGCGCGCGATCGAGACCGCGGCGGTGCGGCTGGCCCTGGAGAAGGGGCCGGCCGCGCTGACGGTCGACGAGATCTGCGCGGCGGCCGGCGTCAAGCAGCGCACGTTCTTCAATCATTTCCCGACCAAAGAGGACGCGCTCCTCGGCAGCGCGCTGCCCCGGCTCAACGAGCAGCGGGTGCGCGAGTACCTCAGCGATGCGACGGTGGGTGTGCTCAGCGGCGCTCTGGGTCTGGTCGAGCTGCCGGCGTCCCCCGACGGGCAGGAGGACCTCGCGGCAGCTCGCATGCGCGTCCTCGCCGCTTCGCCGGCCCTCGCCGAGCGCCAGGCGAGTCGGCTGCTGCCGTTGGCGCGCGAGGTCAACGAGGTCATCCGCCTCAAGCTGCGTGCCGTCGGCCCCGGCCAGGCGGCGGAGCGCATCGACGCCGCCGCGTCCGTGCTCACCCGCATCGCGAGCGCGCTCGTACTGCAAGCCGGGCGGGCGGGCGAGGCGGAGCCCGGCCTCGACGATCTCCGGTGGATCTGGGACCGCCTGCTCTGACGTCGCGTGCAGAGTGCACAGCGACGGGCGATGTTCGTGCGGATCGCACATGTCGGGCGGTGAGGCGCGGTGGCTACGGTGGCGGCAACCCGTTCCCCCCTCCTCCCAAAGGATCCTCATGGCACGCACGGCGCACGCAGACGACTTCGCGCTCTCCCGAGTCACGCCGGAGGCCCGCAAGCCCTGGTTCGGAATCGCAGTGCAGCGATTCGGTCAGGTCTCGGCCCTCTCGCAGTTCCTCCTCGGCGCGACCCTCGGCTACAGCATGACGTTCGGCGAGGCCGTCCTCGCCTTCCTGTTCGGCTCGATCATCCTCGAGGTGATCATGTGCGTGGTCGGTTTCATCGGCCAGCGCGAAGGCCTGAACACCGCCCTCCTCGCCCGCTGGACCGGCTTCGGGGAGATCGGCGCCTCGCTGGTCGGCCTCGCGATCGGCATCAGCCTGATCGGCTGGTTCGGCATCCAGTCGGCGATCTCGGCGCAGTCGCTCGACGCCCTCATGCCCGGCGCCCTGCCGGTGTGGGCGTGGAGCCTCATCTTCGGCCTCGCGGTGACCGCGATCGTGGCCTTCGGCTTCGTCGGCATGCAGTGGCTCGCGAACATCACGGTGCCGCTGTTCCTGATCCTGGTCGGATGGTCGGTCATCTCCGAGCTGAGCCGCCACGACATCGGCGAACTGCTGACCGGTCCGGCCCCCGGCCCCACCATGAGCGTGTGGGCGGGCACCGGCATCGTCGCGGGCGGCCTCATCGTCGGCGCCATCATCACCGGCGACATGACCCGCTTCAACCGCTCGCGCGCCGACGTCGTCAAGCAGACCGTGCTGGGCGTCTCGCTCGGCGAGTTCGTGATCGGCCTGGCCGGCGTTCTCCTCGCGCACGCCGCCGCCACCGGCGACATCGTCGCGATCGTCACGTCGTCGGTCGGCTTCATCGGCCTGTTCATCGTGCTGACCGGCACGCTGAAGATCAACGACTGGAACCTGTACTCCTCCACCCTCGGCCTGGTGAACTTCATCTCCACCGCGTTCGGCAAGAACCTGCACCGCGTGACCACCACGATCGTGCTCGGCGTCGTCGGCTCGGTGCTCGCCGCGGTCGGCATCCTCGGGCAGTTCACCGAGTTCCTGATCGTGCTCAGCGTCGCGTTCCCGCCCATCGCCGGGATCATGGTCGCCGAGTACTACGTGGTGCGGCGCTGGCGCCCCGAGCTCGACGCGACCCGCGAGCAGGGCACGCTTCCGGCCACCGCTCCGCGCATCGTCCCCGCGACCATCGTCGTCTGGCTGGTCTCGTCCCTCGTCGGGTACTTCGTCACCTGGGGCATCCCGTCGCTGCTCAGCCTCTTCCTGTCGATGGTGCTGTACATCGTCGTCGGCAAGCTCGGCTGGGTGCGCGGCGTCGGCGTCGCCACCACGCGCCAGGCGAGCCCCGTCGACAGCGCCCCCGCGGCGGTCTGAGCGACCGCGACAGAACCACCCCACACGAAAGCGAGCATCATGCACATCGGCATCGACGTCGGCGGCACCAACACCGACGCCGTCCTCATGGACGGCACCCGCACCCTGGCGGGGGTGAAGCACTCCACGACCCCCGACGTGACCCGCGGGATCGTGCAGGCCATCGAGGACCTGCGCGCCGGTCACTCCTTCGAGGGTGCAGACATCGATGCGGTCATGATCGGCACGACGCACTTCATCAACGCGCTCGTGCAGGCCAGCCGGCTCGCGCCGGTCGCGGCGCTCCGGCTGGGGCTCCCCGCCACGCGCGCGCTGCCGCCGCTGATCGACTGGCCGGAGGTGCTGGTGGAGGCCACGCAGGCGCGCAGCTACCTCGCCCACGGCGGATACGAGTTCGACGGGCGACCCATCTCGCCGCTCGACCCGGAGGAGATCCGTGCGCACGCCGAGGACATGAAGGCCCACGGCATCCGCTCGGTTGCGATCTCCTCGGTGTTCAGCCCGGTCAACCACGACCTCGAGGTGCGGGCAGCCGAGATCGTGGCCGACGTGCTCGGGGCGGATGCGGCGATCTCGCTGTCGCACGAGATCGGACGCATCGGGCTGCTGGAGCGGGAGAACGCGACCATCATCAACGCGGCGCTGCGCGAGCTCGCGTCCGAGATCGTCGACGGGCTCACCTCGGCCGTGCGCGCGCAGGGCATCGAAGCGCCCATCTTCCTGAGCCAGAACGACGGCACGCTCATGGACGAGGACTACGTGCGCCGCTACCCGGTCGCGACCTTCGCCTCCGGACCCACGAACTCGATGCGCGGTGCCGCCGCCACGAGCGGCCTCGACGACTGCGCCGTGATCGACGTCGGCGGCACGACGGCGGACATCGGACTGCTCATCAACGGCTTCCCGCGCGAGACCGCGAACGAGGTGAAGGTCGCGGGCATCCGCACCAACTTCCGGATGCCCGACGTGCTCTCCCTCGGCATCGGCGGCGGCAGCATCGTCGACGAGGAGACCGCGGAGGTCGGCCCCGCATCGGTCGGGTACAAGCTGACGACCGAGGCGCTGGTGTTCGGCGGCTCCACCCTCACCGCGACCGACATCGCGGTCGCGGCCGGCCGGGCACAGGTGGGCGACCCGAGCCGCGTGGCCCACCTCGACCCCGCCTTCGTGCAGCGCGTGCTCGACCGCATCGCCGAGCGGGTCTCCGAGGCCGTGGACCGCATGCGCACCTCGCCCGAGCCGATCGCGGTCGTCGCGGTCGGCGGCGGCTCCATCCTGCTGCCCGACGAGCTGCCGCTGTTCGGCACCGTGCACCGCCCGGAGAACTACGCGGTCGCCAACGCCATCGGCGCCTCGATCGCCCAGGTCGGCGGCGAGATCGACAAGGTGTACGCGATCGAGCCGGGCCGCCGCGAGGAGACCCTCGCCGAGGTGCGGGCCGAGGCCGTGGACAAGGCCATCGCCGCGGGCGCCAAGCCGTCCACCGTGTCGATCATCGACTTCGACGAGGTGCCCATCCCGTACCTTCCCGGCAACGCCACGCGCATCCGCGTCAAGGCCGTCGGCGACCTCGACATGGGGGTCTGACATGAGCTGGACGATCACCCCCGCCCACATCGACGGGCTCGCGCGCGGGGCCGCCGTGCTCGGCACGGGTGGCGGCGGCGACCCGTACATCGGCGCGCTCCTCGCCCGGCAGGCCCTCGCGAGCGGCGACGTCACCGTGGTCGCCCTCGACGAGGTGCCCGACGACGCCCTGGTGCTGTTCGTCGCGATGATGGGCGCGCCCACCGTCATGGTCGAGAAGCTGCCGAGTCTGGCCGAGGTCATCGAGCCCGTGAAGGCGCTGGGCATCCACCTCGGCCGCCCGGTCACGCACATCGCGTGCGCCGAGGTCGGCGGCGTCAACTCCACGATCCCGATCGCCGCGGCCGCCGCGCTCGGCCTGCCGCTGGTCGACGCCGACGGCATGGGGCGCGCGTTCCCGGAGCTGCAGATGGTGCTGCCGACGCTGTACGGCGTGACCGCGTCGCCCCTCGCCTTCAGCGACGAGAAGGGCAACACCGGGGTGCTGCAGACGGCCGACAACTCCTGGACCGAGCGCATCGCCCGAGTCGCGTGCGTCGAGATGGGCTGCTCCGTCATGATCTCGGGCTTCTCGATGTCGGGCACCGCCGCGCGGGAGTCGCTCGTGGCGGGGTCGCTGTCGCGCTGCATCGAGATCGGCCGGAGCATCGCCACCGCGCGCGACGAGAAGACCGACCCGGTCGCGGCGGTCGTCGAACTGCTCGGCGGGCGCGAGCTGTTCGACGGCAAGGTCGTCGACGTCAACCGCGCCACCACCACCGGGTTCGCCCGCGGGCGCGCCCGCATCGACGGCGACGGCGGCACCACGCTCACCCTCCGGTTCCAGAACGAGCACCTGGTGGCCGAGGCCGACGGCGCGGTCCTCGCGACCACACCCGACCTCATCATGGTGCTCGACGGCGAGTCGGGCGAGCCGATCACCACCGAGGGGCTGCGCTACGGCCAGCGCGTGCGGGTGATCGCGGCCCCCGCCGACGAGCGCTGGCACTCCGCGGAGGCCCTCGCGATGGTCGGCCCCGGCTACTTCGGCTACGACCTCGCGGCCCACCGCTTCGACGGCACCGTCTCCGCCGCCGACGCCTCGACGGGGGCGGCCGCATGAGCTGGCAGCTCACCGCGGCCGACCTCCCCGACCTCGCCCGAGGCGCGACGCTGCTCGGCACGGGCGGGGGCGGCGACCCGTACATCGGGAAGATGCTCGTGGAACGGGTGCTCGGCGACGGCAGCATCACGATCCTCGACCCGGACGAGCTGGCGGACGACCTCTTCGTGATCCCCACCGCGCAGATGGGCGCCCCGACGGTGATGGTGGAGAAGATCCCCGCTGGCACCGAGCCCACGCTGGCGCTGCGCACGCTCGAGGAGCACCTGGGGCGCACGGCCGATGCGACCATGCCCATCGAGTGCGGCGGCATCAACTCCATGATCCCGCTGATCGTCGCGGCCGAGACCGGGCTGCCCGTGGTGGACGCGGACGGCATGGGACGAGCGTTCCCCGAGCTGTCGATGGAGACCTTCGCGGTGTACGGCGTGCACGGCTCGCCGCTCGCGCTCGCCGGGGAGCGGGGCGAGAAGGTCGTGATCGACACGGGCGACGACGACCGGCAGATGGAGTGGCTCGCCCGCGGCATCACGATCCGGCTGGGCGGCGTCGGCCACATCGCCGAGTACGCCATGACCGGCGCCGACGTGCGGCGCACGGCCGTGCCCCGGACCATCTCGATGGCGCTCGCCCTCGGCCGCGCCATCCGCCTGGCCCGCGAGGAGCACCGGTCCCCGTTCGAGGCGATCGCCGACACCCTCGCGACCACCCTCTACCCGCACGTGCGCGAACTGGGCGTCGGGAAGGTCGTGGACGTCGAGCGGCGGACGACGGAGGGCTTCGCGAAGGGCCGGGCCGTCATCGCTCCGCTGGGGGCCGAGGGCGACGCGGTCGAGATCGCGTTCCAGAACGAGAACCTCACGGCCTACCGCGGCGGGGAGCTGCTGGCGATCGTGCCCGACCTCATCTGCGTGGTCGATCACGAGACCGCGGAACCGATCACGACCGAGGGACTGCGCTACGGGCAGCGGGTGCGCGTGCTCGGCATCTCCACGCCCGACATGATGCGCACGCCCGAGGCGCTGGCCGCGTTCGGTCCCACGGCGTTCGGCCTGACGGAGCCGTTCCGCCCGGTCGAGGGGACCCCCGCGTCCTAGGCTGGACGGCATGAGGCTGGAGCGGGACGACGTGGCGGCGCTCGCCCGCGGCTACGCGCTTCTCGGCTCCGGCGGCGGTGGCTCGACCACGATGCTCGAGCTCATGCTGGGCGCCGCCGACCACGGGCCGATCGATGTCACGCCGGTGTCGGCGCTCGACCCCGCGACCCCGTGCCTCGGTGTCGCGTTCGTCGGCTCCACCATGCTCCTGAGCGAACGGATGCCGGGCGCAGAGCCGTTCGGCGCACTGCTGCGGGCGGTCGAGCGCTGGCTCGGACACCCCGTGCCGGCGGTCTGCTCGCTCGAGGGCGGGGGGATGAACGGGCTGGCGCCCCTCACCCTCGCGAAGACGCACACCGTGGTCGACGCCGACTGCACGGGTCGCGCGGTGCCCGGTCTCGACCAGATGTCGCTGTTCGTCGACCGCGTGCCCGGGCTCGTGTTCGCGTGCGAGACCGGCGCGGACGGAGTCGCCCTGGTCGAGGCGACCAGGGCGATCGACGCGGAGCGGGTGGTGCGGTCGGCCATCATCCAGGCCGGGGGAGTGGGCTGCGCGGTGCTCGCCGGCTTCACGGTGGGCGACCTGCGGGAGCACGCGATCGAGGGGCACCTGGCTCGGGCGCTCGACCTGGGGCGGGCGTTCCTCGCGCACGCCCGGCTCGCGCCGCCGCTGCTGGCGGAGGCCCTGGGGGGCGAGCTGCTCGCCGAGGGCCGGATCCTGTCGGTCGCGCCGTCCGTGACCGACCCGCACGTCAGCGCCATCGAGGTCGCGGGCATCGGCGGTACCGTGCACCGGGTGGTCGCGCGGTCGGAGACGCTCGCGGTGCTCAGCGACGGGCTGCTGGTCGCCGCGGCCCCCGAGGTGATCGTGGTGCTGGACGCCGTGTCCCGCGAGATCCTCGAGGTCACCGACCTCAGCCTGGCGCGGCACGTCGTCGTGCTCGCCCTGCCCGCGCCCGACTGGTGGAGCGAGCGCCCCGAGCGCCGCGCCCGCATCGTGCCGTCGGCCTACGGTCTCGACGGGCTGGACGCGGCATGAGCGCCGCGCTTCCCCTCACCGCACTGCTCGCGCAGGGCGAGAACGGCGCTGTGCGCCTCGTCGCCGGGCCCGCCGACGCCGAGTGGGACGCGGTGTCGGTGGAGGCGGAGGAGGTGGACCTCCCGGCGCAGAGCCGCGGCGGCCTCGCGATCCTCACGGCCGCCGCGCCGCGCGCGACCTGGCAGCAGGATGCGATGCTGCGCCGGGTGCGCGACCGCGGCTTCACCGGACTCGCGCTGCCCGGCGCGGCCGACGTCGACCGCGGCGCCGTCCGGCTCGCGGCCAGGCTCGGGCTCACCCTGCTCGACGTCGAGCGGCCGGTGCAGCTCGCCCGGGCCTGCTGGATGCTGATCGAGGCGCGTGACGCCCTCACGCTCACCCGCGTGCGCAAGGTCGCGCAGTCGTTCGAGTACGCGGCGGACGACCTCGGCGACCTGCTCGGGCACCTCGCGGCGAACCTCGGCCTCGGCGTCGCGCTCATCGACGGCGCGGGGGTTCTGCGCGAAGCCGGGGGACACCTGGCCGATGCACTCCGCCACCGGATCCGCTTCGACGCGTGGACCGATGCCGCCCGGGCCGACGGCGACGCTGCGGCCTCGGTGCGCGTGGACAGTCCCGGCCGTTCCGGACTGCGGCTCGTGCTGTTCGGTCGCGGTCTCGGCGAGGCACAGCTGCAGTCGCTCATCGTCGCCGCCGAGGTGGCGATGCCCGCCGTCGCCGCGCGGATCCTGATCGACGAGATCGCCGCGGTCAACGACGTCGCCGCATCGTCGGGGCTGCTGCGCGACTTCGTGGAGCTGCGCGGCACGGCCGACACCGACGTGGAGCGGCGGATGGCGGAGCGTGGGTGGCGCACCGGCGGGCATCACCTCGGTTTCCGCACGGTCGCGCGCGGCCGGCTCGACCCGCTCGCGCTGCTGCGCTCGATCAGCCCGGCCCTCAGCGCGATCGACGCCGAGGCGCACGCCACCACCGCGGGGCGCGGCGTCAGCGGCTGGCTGTCGTTCGCCGAGGCTCCGGGGCCTGACCGGGTGGAGCGCGCGGTCGGGGCGCTGCGCGACGTGCACCTCGGCGCGCTGCGCGACTTCGCGGTGGCGACCGGTGTCGGCTCGCTGCAGAGCGGCCCGGAGGGGCTGGCCGCCACGCTCGACGAGGCGGGCGACGCGGCACGCATCGCGGCCGACCGCTCCGCCACGGGCTGGTTCGTGCGGGTGGACAGTCTCGGTCTGGAGCAGCTGCTGCTCGCCTGGACCGGGAACGACACGTTCGTGCCGGCGGCGCAGTCGCTCCTGGCGCCGCTCGCGGACGGGGGCGGCGAGCTGCTCACGACGCTGTCGGCCTACCTGGACCACGAGTCGGGGATCGCCGCGACCGCGGCCGCCCTCGGCCTGCACCGCAACACCGTCATGGTGCGCATCCGCCGGGTGCAGGAGCTGCTCGGGATCGACATGAGCGATCCGGAGGCCCGGCTCGCGCTGCACCTGGCGTGCCGGGCCGTGCTGCCGCGCTGACCCCGCCGCTGCCTACTCCGGGTCGCCGTGCAGCATCCAGGCGATGCCGAACCGGTCGACGAGCATGCCGAACGTCCCGCCCCACGGCGGCACATCCAGCGGCATCGTGATGGTCGCGCCCTCGGAGAGCGCCTCCCACACGCGCTGCGTGACCTCCTGGGTGTTGCCGCTCAGCGACACGGAGATGCCCTGCGGCTTCTCGTAGGTCATGCCGTCGGGGGTGTCCGAGGCCATCAGCACGAGCCCGTCCGGGGTGGTGAGCTGCGCGTGCATCACGAGGTCCTGCTGCTCCGGGCTCTGCACCATGCCGGGGAACTCGCCGAAGACGCTGATGTCGAGCTCACCGCCGAGGACGCTCCGGTAGAACTCCATCGCCTCCCGGGCCTCGGTGCGGAACGACAGGTACGGGTTGAGGTTGGGCATGACTGCTCCTGGTCGTGTTCGGACTGCTGAGGATCCCCGCCGCGCCTCAGTCTCCGCTCCGTCGCGCGCCGCCGCAAGAGCAGGGGCACGACCGCGCCGACACCCCGTCCCGGAGGTGCGGTGCCGGAGGGAGGGTCAGGGGTGCGCGGTCTCCCCGAGCCACTCCGCGAACGTCTGCCGGCCGAGGTCGGCGTCGGGTCCCGGAAGCGCCTTGCCCTCCCGCATCCCCGTCATCTGCGGGCCGGGCACGCTCAGCGCCGGAACCCAGCCGCGGTAGCCCTGGTGTCGCGCGAATGCCCGGATCATGTCGGCCAGCTGTTCCTCTCGCGGCCCGGCGAAGTCCGCCACGCGACCCCGCGGCTCCCCGACGGCGAGAGCTGCGAGACGCTCGCCGACCTCGCGGGCGGCCACCGGCTGCGTGCGGGCCCGGGGTGCCACGTGGAGCGGGCCGAGCGTCGCGCGGGCGAACATCTGCGCGGCGAACTCGTGGAACTGGGTGGCGCGCTGGATCGTCCACGGCACGGGCGACGCCTCCACGATCTTCTCTTGCGCGACCTTGCCCGCGTAGTAGTCGTAGGGGATGCGGTCGATGCCGACGATCGAGAGGAGCACCGCGTGTCGCACGCCCGCGTCGGCGGCGGACGACAACAGGTTGCCTGTCGCCGCGGTGAAGAACTCGATCGCCGCGCTCGCCTTCAGCGTCTCGATGCTCGCGACGTCGATCACCGCGTCCGCTCCGCGCAGCGCCTCGGACAGCCCTCTCCCGCTCACCAGATCGACGCCGGTCGAGCGGCTGAGCACCACCGCGTCATGCCCCGCCTCCCGGACCGCGTCCACGGTGTGCCTGCCCACGACGCCGGTGCCACCGGCGACAGCGATTCTCATGCGTGCGTTCTCCTTCGTCTCGGGAATGGTCCTGCCTCTCCGACGATGCAGCCCGCCCGAATGTGAGGCGATCGGCGACATCCGCCGTGCCCGCGTGCGTCGCGCAGGGCCAGGATAGGAGACGATGGACGACCTCGAAGCCCCTGAATCCGAGCGGCGACCGCTGCTGGCCCTCGCGTACCGCCTGCTCGGCACGGTCGCCGACGCGGAGGACGCCGTGCAGGAGACCTACGCGCGCTGGTATCGGATGTCGCCCGCGGAGCGTGCGGCGATCGTCAACCCGGCCGCGTGGCTGACGAGGGTCGCCGGGCGCGTCTGTCTCGACGTGCTCGGATCGGCGCGCGCCCGCCGCGAGACCTACGTCGGTCCGTGGCTGCCCGAGCCGGTGCCGCACGGTTCCCCGTTCGCCGGGCCACCGCACCCCGACCCGCTCGACCGCGTCACCCTGGACGAGTCCGTCGGCCTGGCCCTGCTCGTGGTGCTGGAGTCGCTCACGCCCGCCGAGCGTGTGGCCTTCGTGCTGCACGACGTGTTCGGCGTGCCGTTCGCCGAGATCGCCGAGACGGTCGGACGCACCCCCGCCGCGGTCCGGCAGCTCGCCTCGCAGGGGCGCCGACGCGTGCGGGCTGGGCGATCCGGAGTCGCCGACCGGGGTCAGCACGACGCGGTGGTGCGGGCGTTCCTCGGCGCGGCGGCCACGGGTGAGTTCGACCGGCTCGTGAGGCTGCTCGACCCCGACGTGGTGCTCCGCTCCGACGCCGGAGGCAAGAAGACCGCGGCGCTGCGACCCGTGGTGGGCGCCGACCACGTGGCCCGGTTCGTGCTCGGCATCGCGCGCCGCAACCCCGAGGCCGAGGTCGCCCTCGTGCCTGCGCCGGACGGGCTCGCACTGCTCGCGACGCTCGATGGGGATGCGGACGCGGTGTTCTCGTTCGTCGTGCGCGGCGACCGGATCGCCGAGGTCTTCGCGGTGCGCAACCCCGACAAGCTCACGCAGTGGCGGGATCCTCGCGGTCGCTAGCATGACGAGGGTGACGACCCCCACCGTGCGTCCCGGTATCGCCGAGCGCCTCGCCCGCATGATCCGCCTCCCCACCGTCTCCGCGGAGCTGGATGAACGCGGCCTCGCGCCGTTCGAGGAGTTCGCGGCGCTGCTCGCCGAGCTGTACCCGCGCACGCACGCGGCGCTGACGCTCGAGCGGCACACCGACCTCGGGCTGCTGTTCCACTGGGCGGGCACGGGAGCGGTGACGGGCGGACCCGTCGTGCTGATGGCGCACTACGACGTGGTCCCGGTCGACGAGAGCGACGCCTGGACCCACCCGCCGTTCGCGGGGGTGATCGCCGACGGCTCGGTGCACGGGCGCGGAGCGCTCGACGACAAGGGGCCGCTGATCGTGGTGCTCGAGGCCGTCGAGAACCTGCTGACCGACGGCTTCCAGCCTCCGCGCGACGTGTACCTGTCGTTCGGCGGGAACGAGGAGACCTACGGGCGGGCGGCCGAGGAGATCGCGCGGGTGCTGCGCGACCGCGGCATCGTGCCGTGGCTCGTGATCGACGAGGGCGGGGCGGTCGTCGACGCGCCCCTGCCCTTCGTCCCCGGGCGTGCCGCGATGATCGGTGTCGGCGAGAAGGGCGTGATGACGCTGCGGCTCTCGGCGCGCGGCGACGGCGGGCACGCCTCGGCCCCACCCGCGCTCACGGCCGTGCGCCGCATGGCCCGCGCGGTCGACCGCCTCGGCCCCGACACCTTCCGGCCGCGCGCCTCGACCGCGGTGCTGCGCATGCTCGGCGTGCTCGCGACGCAGACACCCGGACCCGCGCGACACCTCCTGCGACTGCTCGCCGCGACGCCACCGCTCACCGCGCGGCTCTTCGCGGCGCTGGGCGGCGAGCCCGCGGCGCTAGTGCGCACGACGGTCGCGCCCACCATGCAGTCGGGCGGCACCGCCGCGAACGTGCTGCCCTCGCAGGCGTCGGCCACGGTGAACCTGCGCATCGCGCTCGGCGAGACCACGCAGCAGACCGTGTACCGCGTGCGTCGACGGGTGCGCGATCCGCTCGTCTCCGTGGAGGTGGTGGAGGCCAGTGAGCCGTCGCCGGAGTCGTCGACCGAGAACGCGCAGTTCGCCCTGCTCGCCGCGGCGCTCGAGGTCTCGCACCCCGGCGTCCCCGCCGTGCCGTACGTGATGATGGCGGCGACCGACTCCCGGCACTTCCACCGTTTCGCCCCTGCCGTGTACCGCTTCGCGCCGCTGGACATGTCGAATGCGCAGCGCGCATCGATCCACGGCGTCGACGAGAGCGTGGAGATCGCGGCGCTGGAGCGGGGGGAGCGGTTCCATCGCGCCCTCCTCGAACGACTAGGGTGATCTCACCCCCTCCGGGATCCACCCCGGCACCCGACCTCTCGAAGCAGGAGACGCGATGACGCGCACCCGCACCCTGGGCACCCTCGCCGTGGTCGTCGGCTTCCTCGCGTTCGTCGAGTTCACCAGCGGCGTGCTCCAGGGGTACTACACGCCGATGCTCAGCGACATCGCCCGCCACCTGGGCATCCACGACGCCGACGTGAACTGGCTGGAGGGGTCGCAGCTGATGCTGTCGGCACTCGTGGTGCCCGCGTTCGCGAAGCTCGGCGACATGCTCGGCCACAAGCGCATGCTGCTGATCTCGACCGCCGTGACCGCGGCCGCCGCGCTCGTGCTGCCGTTCACCGACTCGTTCGCGGTGTTCCTGCTCGCCTGGTCGCTCATGGGCTTTTACGTCGTGTGGCTGCCGCTGGAGATCGCCCTGATCTGGTCGCGGTCACGGCGCATGGAGGGACGCTCGTCGATCACGGCGAAGGCGGCGGGCCTCCTGGTCGCCGCCCTGGAGGGTGGGGCGATCATCGGCGCCCTCGTCGGCGGTGCGCTGATCGACGCGCTCCCGCTGACGATCGTGCTGCTCGTGCCCGCCGTGCTGATCGTGGTGTGCTTCTTCGTGATCCTGTTCGGCGTGCGGGAGTCGCCCGAGCCGACCGGCGGCGTGTTCGACACGGTCGGCCTGGTGCTGATCTCCCTCGCGCTGCTGTGCTTCACGGGCGGGCTCAGCCTGCTGCGCCTCGAGGGCGGCCTCGGCAACCCGTGGTCGTGGGCGGTCGTGGCGCTGGGGCTTCTGCTGGTCGTGCCGTTCGTGCGGTGGGAGCTGCGCTGCGACGACCCGCTGATCGACGTGCGCATGTTCCGGTCGCCGGCGCTCGGCCCCGTGTTCCTCACGGCGGGACTGTTCGGGGTGAGCGTGCTGGGCGCGCAGGCGCCGCTGTCGACCTTCGCGCGCACCGACCCCGAGGTGTACGGCTACGGGCTGGGGACGACCGGCTTCGCGACGTCGCTGATCATCGGGGTGTACCTGGTCGCGATGATCGCGGGCGCGCTGCTGTTCCCGGTCGTGGCGCGCTGGGCGTCGCCGCGGATCACGCTCCTCGGGGCATCGGTGCTGGTGGGCATCGGGTTCCTGCTGTTCCTGCCGTTCCACGACGCCTATGGGCAGGTGATCGCGAACATGGTCGTGGTGGGGCTCGGCTCCGGAGCGCTGGTGGCGGCGCTGCCGGCCGCGGCGGCGTCGGCGGCTCCGGCGACGCAGACGGGCGTCGCGACCGGGCTCACCAACTCCGTGAAGACCGTGGGCGGCGCGATCGCCTCGTGCGTCTTCGGCATCGCACTCCTGCACGGCGTCGCGAGTGGTGCGGGCGCGGTCGCCGACGGGACGGCGGGGTCGCTCGCGGGCTATGTCACGGTGTGGGTCGTCTGCGGGGCGACCGCGCTCGCCGCTGCGGTGCTCCTGCTGTTCGTGCCGAAGCAGGCCTTCACGGATCGCGCGGTCGAGGCCGAGGCGGCACCGGTCGCCTGACGGCCGGGCGAGCAGCGCGGTCGGACGGATCGGCCGCGTCAGGCGTCGCGGTCGAGGCCGAACGTGCGCTTCACCAGGGCCTGCACGTCGCGGTCGAGACCGTCGATCCGGGTGTGCACGGCATCGAAGCGCGCGTCGACGGCGTCGAACCGGGCGTCGACCGTCGCGAAGCGGGCGTCGACCGCATCGAAGCGGCCGTTCATCTCGTTGCGGAGCCCGCCGACCTCGCTGCGGAGCACGCGGACGAACATCGTCGACATCACGGTCAGGGTGCCGCACATCAGAGCGGTGAACGCGCCGATCATCGTCCAGATCTGTGCCGCATCCATCGATTCCATCTCCTCATCGTCGCATCGGATGATCCACCCTGCCAGCATCCTGGTGCCGGGCCCGACCACGTCTCCGAGAACCGCGGGACGGGGTGCTCGGCGCGTATCGGTGCAGCGAGAGTGGTCCTGCGACGTCGCGGTCAGGCGTCCTTCGGCGGGTTGTACATGAACTCGACGCGGATGCCGTCGGCGTCCTCCACGAAGGAGGCGTAGTAGCGCTCCGAGTAGCGGGGGTACTCCTTGGGCTCCCGCACCGCGCTCCACCCGGCGTCGAGCGCGAGCGCGTGGAATCGGTCGACCTCCGCGCGCGACGGCATCGCGAAGGCGAGGTGCTGCCACCCGATGCGTCCGTGCCGGTGCGGCTCCGAGTCCTCGTCCCACGTGTAGAGGATGATCTCGGTCTCGTCGCCGTTGTGCCACGAGATGGAGTGGTCGTCCTCCCCGCCGGACTCGTAGCCGAGCGCGGTCAGGACGGGATGGAACTGCGCCCGCCCCCGCTCGAGGTCGCCGACGGTGATGCCCAGGTGATCGAGGAGTGCCATCGGCCCAGTCTGTCAGCGATCGCGGACGGTGTCAGTGGGGAGCGTGATACTCGGCTTCGCCCCGCTTCCAGTACCCCTTCACGACGGCCTTCGCGGTGTCGACGCCCCACCGGTCGAGCAGCGCGCGACCCGGCTTGACGATCGACTGCTCCGCCGCGATGAACACGAACGGATCGGTGCCGACGAGGTCGTCTCCCGACAGCGACTCCAGGAACGCGATCAGCGCCGAGCCGGCCGGGTCGTCCCCGCGGTGCAGCCACTGCACCGGTACCGGGGCGGCGAGGTCGAGCTCGCCGCTCTCGGCCACGGTCTCGATCACGATGCGGGCCGGGGCGTCGTCGGGGATCAGCGCGGCGAAACGGCGGATCGCGGGGATCGCGGTCTCGTCGCCGACGAGCAGCCAGGAGCCGGGGGTGCCGGTGACGACGGCGGCGCCGCGCGGACCGCCCACGCCGATCTCGGCGCCGAGGGGCGCGGTGGCGGCCCACGGTGCGGCGACGCCCTGGTCGCCGTGCACCGCGAACTCGACGTCGAGCCAGTCCTCGCCCCACGCGAGCGGCGTGTACTCGCGGCTGGGCGCGGCGCGCAGTTCCTCCACCGACTCCACGGGGCCGTCCGGGAAGAACAGGCGCATGTGGTCGTCGGCGCCGGGGGAGTCGAATCCGGCGAGGTCCGGCCCGGTGAGGCGCACGCGCACGAAGTCCGGGGCGAGCCACTCGCGCGCGGTCAGGGTGACGGTGCGGAAGCGCAGCTCGAGGCCGCGACGCTCGATCGTGAAGCCGGATTTCGTATCGCTCATAAAGTAAGGCTAACCTAAAAAGCACGACGGATGGTTCCCTGCGATCCGCTCCGTCCGACCGGCGCCCTCGAGTGCGCGACCACCCCGCAGAACAGGAGTCTCTCCATGTCCGTGCCCAGAACCCTCACCGCCACCAGCGTCGCCCTGGTCGGCCTGCTCGCGCTCTCCGGCTGCGCCACCGGCGCCGAAGCCGAACCCGAGGAGACCGCCGCCGCCTCCGGCACCGTGACCGTCGAGGACAACACGGGCGAACACGAGATCGCCACCCCGCCCGCCTCGGTCGTCGCCCTCGACAACCGCACCTTCCAGACCCTGTCCGACTGGGGCATCGAGCTCTCCGCCGGCGCCGTCTCCCTCATGCCCGAGACCGTGTCGTACGCGAAGGACGACGGCATCGTCGACATCGGCCTGCACACCGAGCCCGACCTGGAGGCGATCGTCGCGGCCGACCCCGACCTCATCATCAGCGGTCAGCGCTTCACGCAGCACAATGCCGCGATCGCCGAGCTCGTCCCCGACGCCACGATCATCGACCTCGAACCGCGCGACGGCGAGGCGTTCGACGCCGAACTCAAGCGACAGACCACCGTCCTCGGCGAGATCTTCGGCAAGCAGGACGAGGCGCAGAAGCTGGTCGACGAGTTCGACGCCGCGGTCGAGCGGGCCAAGGCCGCCTACGACGAGGCCGACACCGTCATGGCCGTCAACACCTCGGGCGGCCAGATCGGCTACCTCGCTCCGACCGTCGGCCGCTCGCTCGGCCCGATCTACGACATCCTCGGCCTCACGCCGGCCCTCGAGGTCGACGACGCGAGCGACGACCACCAGGGCGACGAGATCTCGGTCGAGGCGATCGCGGCCTCGAACCCCGACTGGATCCTCGTGCTCGATCGCGACGCGGTGTTCGCGGCGGAGACGCCCGACTACGTGCAGGCCGCCGAGATCCTGGAGAGTTCCGAGGCCCTCGCCGGCGTCACCGCGGTGAAGGACGAGCAGATCGTCTACATGCCCACCGACACGTACCTGAACGAGAGCATCCAGACGTACACCGCGTTCCTGAACGACCTCGCCGACGCGCTCGAGAAGAGCGCCGACAAGTAAGGGCCGGGTGGCGGCGCCCGCGATCAGGGCGCCGCCACCGGCATCCCCCATGACCTCTCCTCTCCTCGCCCCCACGCCGCGATCGTCCGCGCGGCTGTTCGACCCGAAGCTGCTCCTCGGGGTGCTCGTCGTCGCGGTTCTCCTGGCGCTCTCGCTCGTCACCGGCGTCTACGACATCGCCGGTGCTGACGACGGCGCGCAGATGTTCCAGATCACCCGCGTGCCCCGCACGATCGCCCTCGTGCTGGCCGGGGCCGCGATGGCGATGGCGGGCCTGGTGATGCAGCTGCTCACCCAGAACCGCTTCGTCGAGCCGACCACGACCGGCACGACCGAATGGGCGGGCCTCGGCCTGCTCGCCGTGATGCTGCTGGTGCCGCAGCCGTCCCTGCCGCTGCGCATGGCCGGGGCCGTGCTGGCCGCCTTCGTCGGCACGATGGTGTTCTTCGCCTTCCTGCGGCGGGTGGCGCTCAAGTCCTCGCTCATCGTCCCCATCGTCGGCATCATGCTGGGGGCGGTCGTCGGCGCGATCACCACCTACCTCGCGCTCGTCACGAACTCGCTGCAGATCATCGGCGTGTGGTTCGCCGGCAGCTTCACGTCGGTCATGCGCGGCCAGTACGAGATGCTGTGGATCGTCGCGCTCATCGGGGTGATCGTGTTCCTCGTCGCCGATCGGCTGACCATCGCCGGACTGGGGGAGGAGATCGCGACGAACGTCGGGGTGAACTACAACCGGATGATCCTGCTCGGCACCGTGCTGATCGCGGTCACGACCGGCGTCGTGACGGTCGTCGTCGGCAACCTGCCCTTCCTCGGGCTGATCGTGCCCAACATCGTGTCGATGGTGCGCGGCGACGACCTGCGCAGCAACCTGCCCTGGGTCTGCCTGCTGGGCATCGCGATCGTCACCGTGTGCGACATCATCGGCCGCACGATCATCATGCCCTTCGAGGTGCCCGTGTCGCTGATCCTCGGGGTCGTCGGGGCGGTCGTGTTCGTGCTCCTCCTGCTGAGGCAGCGTCGTCGTGGCTGAGCGGACGGCGACGGAGTCCCGGCCGGACGCGACGACCCGGTCGGCCGGTTCCTTCACGACGCCGCGCGCGCGTCGCCGCTACGTCGTGGTGCTGGTCGTGCTCGCCGTGATCGCCGCCGGATCCGCGTTCGGGCTCCTGGCGTGGGACAACCCGATGCCCGTCGACACGCCGGGGTTCTGGCGCATCGCCCAGCACCGCGCGACCGCCGTGGTCGTGATGGCCGTCGTCGCCGTGGCCCAGGCCGTGGCGACCGTGAGCTTCCAGACCGTCACGAACAACCGCATCATCACGCCGTCGATCATGGGGTTCGAGTCGCTCTACCGCGTGGTGCAGACCACCATCGTGTACCTGTTCGGCGTCGCGGGGCTGGTCGCCGTCCAGGGGGCGGGACAGTTCGCCCTCCAGGTCGTGATCATGGTGGGCCTCGCCGTGGTCCTCTACGGGTGGTTGCTCTCGGGGCGCTACGGCAATCTCCAGATCATGCTGCTCGTGGGCATCGTGATCGGCGGAGGGCTGGGCGCGATCGCCACGTTCATGCAGCGGTTGCTGACGCCGAGCGAGTTCGACGTGCTCGCGGCCCGCCTGTTCGGCAACGTGTCGAACGCCGACCCGGCGTACCTCCCCCTCGCGATCCCGCTGGTCGCCGGAGCCTCGCTGCTGCTGTGGTCGCGGTCGCGTCTGCTCAACGTGCTCGCGCTCGGTCCCGACGCGGCCCGTTCCCTCGGGATCGATCACCGACGCGAGCAGTTCCTCGTGCTGACGCTGGTCGCGGTGCTCATGGCGACCTCGACCGCCCTGGTCGGTCCGATGACGTTCCTCGGGTTCCTCGTCGCGACGCTCGCCTACCAGTTCGCCGACTCGCACGACCATCGGCTGATCTTCCCGGTCGCGGTGCTCACCGCGTTCTCGATCCTCGCCGGGGCGTACTTCGTGATGAAGAACGTGTTCTACGCGCAGGGCATGGTGTCGATCCTGATCGAGATCGTCGGCGGCACCGTGTTCCTCCTCGTCATCCTCCGAAAGGGCAGACTGTGATCGCACTCGACGGCGTGCGCCGTGACTACAGCAGCGAGGTCGCGATCGGACCCGTCGACCTCCGCATCCCCGCGGGCGGCATCACCGCCCTCATCGGACCCAACGGCGCGGGCAAGTCCACGCTGCTGACGATGATCGGCCGGCTCAACGGCATGGACGCCGGCGCCATCGAGATCGCCGGACTGGATGTGGCGTCCACGAAGTCGAAGGACCTGGCGAAGGTGGTGTCGATCCTGCGGCAGGAGAACCACTTCGTCACGCGCCTCACCGTCCGCCAGCTCGTCGGGTTCGGGCGCTTCCCGCACTCCCAGGGGCGCCTGAACCGGCACGACGAGGAGGTCATCAGCCAGGCGATCGACTTCCTCGACCTCGGCGCGCTGGAGGGGCGCTACCTCGACGAGCTCTCCGGAGGGCAGCGACAGCGGGCCTACGTGGCGATGGTGCTCGCGCAGGACACGGAGGTCGTGCTGCTCGATGAACCCCTCAACAACCTCGACATGCGGCACGCGGTGCAGATGATGAAGCACCTGCGGCGGGCGGCCGAGGAGCTGGGGCGCACGATCGTCATCGTGCTGCACGACATCAACTTCGCCGGTCACTACGCCGACCACATCTGCGCCATGAAGGACGGGCGGGTGGTGGAGTTCGGCCCGCCCGCGCAGATCATGACCGACGACGTGCTGACCCGCGTGTTCGACACCGAGGTGTGGGTGGTCGAGGGACCCTCCGGTCCCCTCGCGGTGTACTACTAGAGCTCGATGCCGTGGTCTTCGTCGTTCACGCCGGCGTTGTGGCCGCGGCGCGACTCGTAGCCCAGGAACCACCCGAGCCAGACGATCGCGGCGAGCAGCACCCCGAGCCACACGTTCTGGAAGATGAGACCGACGACCACGCCGACGATCAGCAGGCCGAGGGTGACGGTGATCCGGAGCGCGGCGCGGGACATGGCCTCAGCATACGTCCCGGCGCCCCGTGGGCGTGCGGCCGTATCGCGGCTCAGCGGCGACGGTGGTCCTCGGGGGCGAGCCGGGGTCCGCGTCGCGGTTCGACCAGGCCGCTCGCGAAGATGAGCCGGATCACGCGCTGGCGGTGGCCGGACCACGGCTCCAGCAGCTCGATCATCCCCGCGTCGTCCGTGCGATGACCCGCGAGGGCGTGGCCGACCTCGTGCGCGAGATGGTAGTCGCCCACGCTGACCGCATCCGGGTCGCCCAGCGCGCGGATCCTCGTCTCGGCCGCGGTCCACACGCCCACGCCGGGCAGGCTCGTGAGCACGCGGTCGCGGTCCGCTCCTGTCTCCGCCGCCTGCACGGCCCGCGCGATGCGGTCGCCGCGTTCGGCGGCGCGCACGATCGTCCTGGACTGCGGGGGTTCGACGCCCGCGCGGTGCCACGCCCACGACGGGATGCGCCGCCACTGCTCGGCGGTCGGCGCGACGGCCATGGGGCGCGGGGTGGGGCCGGGTGCGCGGTCGCCGTAGCGCGAGACCAGGTAGCGCCACGCGCCGAACGCCTGCATCGAGGTGACCTTCTGCTCCAGGATCGCGCAGGCGAGCGCGTCGAACACCTCGTCGGTGCGGGCGAGCCGGATGCCGGGGTTGCGCCGGGCGGCTTCGGCGACGAGGGGGTGGTGCGACGGGTCGAACCCGGTGGGGTCGTCGGTCGCGCCGCAGAGCGCGGGGACGAGGGACAGGGCGTGGTCGGCGCCCGGACCCCATGCGGTCGCCGTCACGGCGTTCCCCGCCATGCGCAGCGCGAGCGTGGACGGGCCCTGCGGAGTGCGCACCGCGCGCCAGATGACGTGACCGTCGAACACGGTGGTCGGGTCGGTGCCACCGCGGCGCAGCATCCCCACCGTGCGACGGAGGTCGAGGGGATGCGGCGGACGGTAGGTGGTCTCCCGCCGCAGGTCCGCCGGCACGGCCGCAGGGGGCGCTGACGGAGCGGTGAGGGTCATGCGCCCACCCTACGCGGCGCTCCTGACATCGGCTCCCGGCGTGCGCCGCGGCCCGCGGGGGCCGTGCTCGGCACGATGGCCGAGCCGCGCGGGCGTGCTCTCAGAAGCGGTCGGGCGAGGGGGTGCCGTGGCCATAGCGGATGACGACGTCGGCGTGGCGATCGAACCGGTAGCCGATGCCGCGGACCGTCCGGACGATGTCCTCGTAGCGGCCGAGCTTGGCCCGCAGCCGGCGCACGTGCACGTCGATCGTGCGCTCGCCGGGGGCCTCGTCGTCCTGCGCCTGCCACAGGGCGGAGACCAGCTCGCTGCGCTCGATCGTGCGGCCCTCGCGGAGCACGAGGTACTGCAGCAGCTCGAACTCCTTGTACGTGAAGGCGGCGGACTCGCCGTCGATCAGGACGCGCTTGCGGGAGATGTCGACGGTGACCCCGGTCTCCTCCGGCACCGCCTCCTCTTCGGCTGCGGCCTTGGTCCTGGCGATCGCGCCGGGCTCCTGCAGGGCGAGCCGGACGACGTCCAGGTCGCGGCCACCCGAGCCGTGCGGGGCGAGGGCGACGGTCGCGTGCGTCTCGGCGCCGGGCGCGAGCTCGGCGAGGGTGCGGCGGAGGGCGTCGACGAGGAGCGGTAGGCTGACGCCGGCTTCCGCTGCCTTGATCTCGTCGAGGCCGACGTAGAGGGCGAAGCCGCGCGGAGAGCGGACGGCGGGGAGGTCGGCACCGGCGGTGGCGGCGGAGTCGCTGCCGGGGTGGACGGTGCGGACGGGGGCGGTGGTGGCGGGACGCTCGAGAAGGGCGGAGTTCGACATGATGATGGAGTCCTCAAGACGTGAGCCCGAAGCGACGGGGGCTCGGATGCATTGCATGAATGACCGGCGGAGCCGGGAAGCGAGCAAGGGTGGATGCTCGAGACGCTGCTCCCGCAGATGGCGAGGAGTCAGGTCAGGCGGGGTGGCTGTTCGTTCAGCGACACATTCGGCAACACATGCCAACGCGACCGGGCATCATCATCCCGGCAGTCCCGTTCGCCTCCTGGGCGGACAAAGGGCGTGCGTTGGTGGTCATGGGGGGATTATGTCCGATCGTGACGACGCATGTCAAAACGCCCGGGCGTGGCGGAGGGGCGTAACGTGGCACGGATGACGATCTCGCACACCGTCGGCGGCTTCATCCTGACCGACGAGAAGGACGCATCGCGGTATACGCTCACGCGCGACGGGAAGCTGGTCAGCGTGCTGGACTATCGCGACGACGGCCACACGATCGCCCTGACCCGCGCCTTCACCGTGCCGACTTTCCGCGGCCATGGCTACGCGGGAATCGTGGTCGACGGGGCGGTCGCCGACATCGAGGAGCGGGGCGACCGCACGGTCGACGCGGTCTGCTGGTACGTGGCGGAGTGGTTCGCCGCGCACCCCGAGCGAGCCGGAGTCCTCCGCCGCCGCTGAGGCGCGAGTATGACGCCGTGTTACGTGCACGGTCGTGCTTCCTCCGGCCGGCTCGGCTGCCCGCGGCGGGCCTCAGACCGAATGTCGGAGGTCGTTCGTACGGTGTGAGTATGCGGATCCTGCACACCTCGGACTGGCACATCGGCCGGACCTTCCACGGCAACTCCACGCTGGAGGCGCTCGCCGAGGTGCTCGCCGCGCTGACCGTCCAGGTCGAGCAGGAGGGGGTCGACGTCGTGGTCGTCGCGGGCGACGTCTTCGATTCGGCGACGCCGTCCGCCGCGGCGTACACGCTCCTCGGCGACGCGCTGGTGGCGCTGCACGCCACGGGCGCGCGGGTCATCGTGACCAGCGGCAACCACGACTCGGCGGCGCGACTCGGCTTCCAGTCGCGGCTGCTCCGCGACGGCATCCATGTGCTGACCGATCCGCTCGCGATCGGGCGGCCCGTCACGATCGCCGACGACCACGGCCCCGTGCACTTCTTCGGCATCCCGTACCTCGAGCCCGCCATCGTGCGGCAACACTGGCCGGAGGGTGACGCCGACGGGCGGCAGCTGCGCACGCAGGCACAGACCATGGCCCATGCGATGCATCTCGTCCGCGCGGGGATGCAGGAGCACGACGGGCGCTCCGTCGCGATCGCCCACTGCTTCGCCGCGGGTGTCGAGCCCACCGAGGGCCTGGAGCGCGAGGTGCGCCAGGGCGGCCTCGACGTCGTCCCGCTGAGCGTGTTCGACGGCCCCGACTATGTGGCGCTCGGCCACATCCACGGGCGGCAGCAGGTGAGCGAGCGCGTGCGGTACGCCGGAGCGCCCCTGCACTACAGCTTCGGCGAGCAGCACAAGCCCCGAGGGTCCTGGCTCGTGGACCTCGACGCCGACGGGCTCGCCCGGGTCGAGTGGCGGGAGCTGCCGGTGCCGCGGCGTCTCGTCACGCTCACCGGCAGCTTCGCGGAGATCCTGTCCACGGAGAACATCACCGCCCATGCCGACGACTGGGTGTGCGCGGTGTACACCGATGCCGTGCCGCAGTCCGAGCCCATGCGACGACTGCGCGAGGCGTACCCGCACTGCGCCATGGTGCAGCACCAGCCGATCGCCACGGGTGAGACGGCGGAGCACTCGTACGCACAGCGCCTGCGCTCCGCGGTCACCGACGCCGACCGGATCGGGGCCTTCCTCGAGCACGTGCGCGCCGGGCAGGGCGTGACGGAGGTCGAGCGCGAGCTGATCCGCGAGGTGCTCGACGACCGCGTCCGAGCGGAGGCTCTCGTCTAGATGCGTCTGCACCGCCTGGAGGTCGAGGGATTCGGACCCTTCCGCGCACGCCAGATCGTCGACTTCGACGCGTTCGCCGACGACGGCATCTTCCTGATCGCCGGTCGCACGGGCGCCGGGAAGTCGAGCATCCTCGACGCCGTGTGCTTCGGCTTGTACGGCGGGGTACCCCGGTACGAGGGTGGCGAGAAGCGGTTGCGCAGCGACCACTGCGAGCCGGACGACCCGTCGGAAGTGGTGGTCGAGTTCAGCACGCCGTCCGGCCGCTACCGCGTGACCCGGTCGCCGGAGTACCTCCGCCCCGCGCGCCGCGGTGGGGGCATGACGAAGCAGGCCGCAGCCGTCTCGCTCGAGGAGTCGACCGCGTCGGGGTGGGTCGGCCGAGCGGCGCGCGCCGTCGATGTGGCGCAGGAGCTCGATGAGATCCTCCAGCTGAGCAGGGAGCAGTTCCTGCAGGTGATCCTGCTCGCGCAGAACCGGTTCTCGGAGTTCCTGCTGGCCGGAAGCCGGGACCGGCAGTCGCTGCTGCGGCGGCTGTTCGGCACCGAGCGCTTCGAAGATGTGCAGGCGCGCTTCGACGAGCGGCGCCGACAGGCCGAGCAGGCGCTGGGTTCGCGGCTGGCGACGGTCGTCGCGCGACTCGAGGAGGCCGAGCGCCTGGTGACGGACGCGGGCCTGGGCGGGGAGAACGGCGGCGGTGAGGACATCGGCGGCGAAACGACGGAGACCGCGACGACGCCCACTGTGCAGGATCGGCTCGACGCGCTCGGGCGCGCACTCGCTCGCGCCGAGTACCGCTCCGAGCGTCGGGCCTCGGAGCGTGCCGACGCCGAGCGGCGGTCGGCGGAGGCGGACGCGGCGCTGGCGGCGCGGCGGGAGGATCGCCGTGCCCAGGTCGAGCGCGACAGGGCACGCGCGGCCCTCGCCCGCCTCGACGCCGAGGAGCCCCGGATCGCGGAGGCCAGGGTCGAGCTCGGGAACGCGCGTGCCGCTGAGGCGCTGCGACCGACCATCGCGGCCGCGGCTCGCGCGCGCGAGGCCCTGGCGGAGGCTGTTGCAGGCGAATCGCGCGCCGCGGAGGAGTGGACGGCGTACGGCATCGAGGTGGACGACCTGGAGGCGTGGGTCACCGAGCGCCTGCGCGAGATCGGCGGGTGGGAACGCGCGGTCGTGCTGGAGCGGCACGCGACCGAGCGCGACGCCGAGCAGCGGGCCGCGGAGGCCGATGCGGCCTCGGCGCAGGCGCGGGTCGAGACGGCCGAGACCGAGCGCGACGCCCTTCCGGTCCAGCTCGCCGAGGTGGAGGCGGAGCGTGCCGCCGCCAGAGACCTCGCCGCGGGTCGACCGGGGCGGGAGGCCGCACTGCTCGCCGCGAAGGACCGGTGGGATGCCGCCAGGACGGCCGAGCGTCTCGCCGCGGCATGCGACGCAGCGGAGGCCGAGCTCGCACGGGTGACCTCGGAGCACGCGACGGCGCAGTCCCGGCTCGCGCAGCTGCGCCAGCGCCGCATGGACGGGATGGCGGGGGAGCTCGCCACGGCCCTGGTGGAGGGTGAGGCCTGCGCCGTCTGCGGCTCGACGGAGCATCCCGCGCCGGCCACCCACACCGACCCCGTCTCGGTCGACGACATCGCCCTGGCCGAGTCCGCCCGCGACGCGGCGGCGGCGGGGGAGCGCGCCGCCGGCGACACGTGCGCCGGGCTCCGTGCCGAGCTCGCGGCCGCGACGGCGAAGGCCGACGGACGCGATCCTGAGCGCGCCGAGCGCGAGTACCGGACCGCCGAGGACGAGCACACCGCCGCGGTCGAGGCGGAGCAGCGAGCGGCAGAGCTCGAGGCCGTGCGCGCCGACCTTCTTGCTCGGAAGGAGCGTCAGGACTCCGAGGTCGCGACGGCCGCAGCGGCGCTGGCCCAGGCGCGCGAGCACCTGGCGCTGCTGGTGCAACGGAACGGCGACGCGGACGAGCAGATCGCGCAGGCCCGTGGCGACGCGGCATCGGTCGCCGAGCGGATCGCCGAGACCACCGCCCGCACCGAGGTCGCCCGGCGGCTGGCGGGCGCGCGCGCGGAGCGCTCTCGTCGAGAGAGGGCGGTCGTCGAGGCCGACCGGGAGCGCGATGCCGCGCTGCTCGCCTCGGTGTTCGCCGAGGTCACGGATGCGGAGGAGGCTCTCCGCTCGTCGGCGGAGCAGGAGGCGCTCGACGCCCGCATCACCCAGCACACGGTGCAGCGGGAGAAAGAACGGGAGATCCTGTTCGACCTCGAGCTGAAGACGCTGCCCGAGGAGCCGATCGACACCGCGGCCGCAGAACGCGTGTCGAGCGAGGCCCGGGCGCTCTGGTCGGCCGCCGTCGACGCCGCGACCGTCGCCGCTGGAGACGCCGCCCGGTTGTCCGGACTCCTCGCCGCGGCCGGGGACGAGCACGCGCGCACGGCCGAGGACGCGGCGGAGTTCGAGGTGCTGAAGAACCTCGCCGACACGATCGCCGGGCGCGGCGCGAACACCCGCAAGATGACGCTCGAGACCTTCGTGCTCGCCGCGGAGCTGGAGGAGATCGTCGAGGCGGCCAACCGTCGCCTGCACGACATGTCGGAGGGGCGTTACCAGCTGCGCCACTCCGACGCACTGGCGGCGCGAGGGGCCGCGTCGGGCCTCGGGATCGTGGTGGCCGACGCCTTCACCGGCCAGACCCGACCTCCGCAGTCGCTGTCCGGCGGCGAGACGTTCCTCACGTCGCTCGCCCTCGCGCTCGGACTCGCCGAGGTCGTCACAGCGCGCGCCGGAGGGATCCGCCTCGACACGCTGTTCATCGACGAGGGCTTCGGCTCGCTCGACGGCGACACGCTCGACATCGCCATGCGCACACTCGACGAACTGCGCCAGGGCGGTCGCACGGTGGGGGTGATCAGTCACGTGGAGGCCATGCAGGAGCAGATCCCCGCACAGCTCACCGTGCGGGCGCTGGCGAACGGTCCGAGCGTGATCGAGGCGCGCTGACGCGGGTCAGACCCCGTACTCGGCGCGGATGACGTCGCGCAGCTGGACGCTGCATCGCGCGACCGCGGCGCGCCAGTCGGTGAGGGCGCCGTCTTCGGCCTGATCGGAGACGGCACGGAACGCGCGGATCGGCACCCCGAACTGCCCGGCCACCCAGATGTACGCGTAGGTCTCCATGTCGACGAGGGCGGCACCGGTGGGCCGGATGACCGCGGTCACCTCGGCGTCCTCCACGAAGTGGTCTCCGGTCGCGATCAGCACGCCGTCACGGCCGGTGCTCACGCGTGCGGGAAGCGAAACGTGCTGGCCGGAGACGCCGTCGAGGTCGGTCACGTCGTGCTGGAATGCGGAGCCGATCTCGTGGACGGTGGCCTCGAGCCCCGGCTCGATGGCCCCCGCCGTTCCGACGACGACGACCTCGTCGTAGCGCCGGGCGTCGAGGGCGCGGGTGAGCGCGTAGGTGGCCTGCAGCTTGCCGGGGCCGGTGACCAGCCGGTCGAAGCCGTCGAGCTCGTCGGGGAAGGCGGACAGTTCGGACGCGAGCGCGGCGACGAGGAGTTTCACTGCCTCATTCTCTCAGGTCTCGGCTGGATGCCGCGTGCGAGCGCCGCGCCGCCGCCCCGCCGCTGCGCGGAGGGAGGATACTGGGGCCAGGCGAAGAGCGGAGGATCACGTGTCGTTGCAGAAGCAGATCGCGGAAGACCTGGGTGTCCGGCCCGACATCGACCCCGAGTCGGAGGTGGAGCGGAGGGTCGGCTTCCTTGCGGACTACCTGCGCACGACGGGTGCCAGGGGGTACGTGCTCGGCATCTCCGGCGGTCAGGACTCGACCCTCGCCGGCCGGCTCGCGCAGCTCGCGGTCGAGCGCGTGCGGGCCGAAGGCGGCGAGGCCACGTTCCTGGCGGTACGGCTGCCCTATCGCGTGCAGCACGACGCGGACGATGCGCAGGCCGCGCTCGACTACATCGCCCCGGACTCCTCGGTCGAGGTGAACATCCAGAACGGCGTCGACGGCGTGGAGCGCGACATCGAGGCGGCGGTCTCCGGCGACATCACCGACTTCAACCGCGGCAACATCAAGGCGCGACTGCGCATGGTGACGCAGTACGCCCTCGCGGGACACGACGGCCTGATCGTGATCGGCACCGACCACGCGGCCGAGGCCGTGACGGGGTTCTACACGAAGTTCGGCGACGGCGCCGCGGACGTGCTGCCGCTGTCGGGCCTCACGAAGCGACAGGGCCGCTCGCTGCTGCAGTTCCTCGACGCGCCCGACCGGTTGGCGCTCAAGGTGCCCACGGCCGACCTCCTCGATGGCCAGCCCGGACGAGCCGACGAGGACGAGCTGGGGCTGACGTACGAGCAGATCGACGCGTTCCTGGAGGGGGAGGAGGTCGACCCTGACGTCGCCGGTCGCATCGAGTCGCGCTACCTCGCGACCCAGCACAAGCGCCACCTCCCCGTCACTCCCGACGACACCTGGTGGCGCTGAGGCGTCGAGGGAAGGGCGCGGTCGCGCTCGCTTTCGCCCGTGTCGGATGCCGCGGATAGTGTCGAAGCATCCGAGAGAACGGGAGAATCGTGCGGATCGACACGGAGGCGCAGCGGGTCGTCTGGAGCGCGAGCGACCTCAAGGCGGCGGCGGAGTGCGAGTTCGCCTGGTGTCGGGCGATCGACGCGAAGCTCGGCCGCGTGCCGGTGGTCGAGGAGCCGGAGGATGCGACGCTGCAGCGGGCCGCGCAGCTGGGAGACGTGCACGAGCAGAACGTGCTCGACCGGTACCTGAGCGAGCTCGGGCCGGAGCGGGTGCACCGCGTCGACAAGATCCGCTCGAACGATCCTGAAGCTCTGGCCGCGGCCGTCGGCGAGACGATCGAGGCCCTGCGCTCCGACGCGCTGGTGGTGTTCCAGGCGGCGTTCGCGACGGAGGACTTCGTCGGCTTCGCGGACTTCCTGCGTAAAGACGCCGACGGGCGGTGGCGCGTGCAGGACTCCAAGCTGGCGCGGAAAGCCCGCGTCACGGCGCTCATGCAGCTCGCGGCATATGTCGATCAGCTCGATCGCCTCGGCATCCCCCGGGCCGACGAGGTCGACCTCATCCTGGGCGACCACAGCGTCAGCACGCACGCGGTTGACGATCTGCTGCCGCTGTTCCGGGTGCGTCGGGCGCGGCTGCGCGCGCTCATCGCGGATCGGGCCGTGGCCGAGGGACAGGAGGGAGAGCCGCTGGCGTGGGGCGACGACCGCGGCGATCTCCGCATCGTGGCGTGCGGACGCTGTGCGACGTGCGAGGAGCAGGTGATCGCCCACCGCGACCTGCTGATGGTCGCGCGGATGCGGCCCGTCCAGCGCGCGCGGCTGCGCGCGGCGGGCATCGAGACGATCGACGACCTGGCCGCGGCGTCCGGGGCCCCGGAGGGTATGAACGTCGACACGTTCGAGAACCTCCGGTCGCAGGCGAAGCTCCAGCTCCGCGCCGATGTCGAGGGCGCACCGACGTACGACGTGCACTACGCCGCTGCGATCCACACGCTGCCGGTACCGAGCCACGGCGACATCTTCTTCGACTTCGAGGGAGACCCGCTGTACACCGAACCCGCGCCAGACGGAGAGTCGGAGTGGGGCATCGACTACCTGTTCGGGTGGGTCGACAACGCCGATCAGTACACCGCGCTGTGGGCGCACACGTTCGCCGAGGAGCGCCGGGCGCTGGAGACGTTCCTCGATTTCGTGAAGCTCCGCAGGGCCGCGCACCCGGGCATGCACATCTACCACTACGCGCCGTACGAGACGTCGCACCTGGTCGCGATGGCCGCCCGCCACGGAGTCCGCGAGGGCGAGGTGGACCGGTTGCTGCGCGAGGGCGTGTTCGTCGATCTGTATCCGCTGGTGCTGCGCACGGTCCGCGTGGGGTCGCGCTCCTACTCGATCAAGAAGCTCGAGCCGCTCTACATGGGCGACGACGTGCGCACGAGCGACGTGCAGAAGGGCGACGACTCGATCGTGCAGTACGTGGCCGCGCGGGAGCTGGCGGCGGCGGGCGCGCAGGCGGAGGCCGACGCGGTGTTCGCCGACCTCGCCGACTACAACCGCTACGACTGCGTGTCGACGAGGCGGCTGCGCAACTGGCTGATCGAGATCGCGCGCCGAGAGGGGGTGACGCCCGCGCCTCCGGACGACGCCGACGAGGTGATCTACGAGCCGTCGCCTCGCTCGCTGGCCCTGCTCGGGGATGCCGAGAGGGACGTGGAGGCCGGCGGCGACGGGCTCGTGCATCGGATCGCGGCGGCGGCGATCGACTACTTCCCCCGGGAGGCGAAGAGCTTCTGGGTGTCGCACTTCCAGCGACTCCGCGAGCCCGTGACCATGTGGGATGGCACGCGCGACGTGGTCAAGGTCGATGCGCCATCCTCGCGCGTGCGGAGCGACTGGAGCATCGGCGAGGGCCGGAGGGTCATGTCGCGCGAGGTCGAGATCCGGGGTGAGGTGTCACCGGGCACGACCCTCGGCCCCGGCGCTCAGCCGTTCGCGCTGTACGACGCGCCGGCGCCGTTCGACACCGAGGTGCCGTCGCGTGCCGTGCACGTGCCGCACACCGTGAGCGTGCGGGAGGTGCTCGACGACGGCTATCTGATCGTCGAGTCGGCGGTGCAGGGGCAGACGTGGGACGAGCTGCCGGTCGCCCTCACCCCGGCCGCGCCCCCGCGGGTGGTGTCGCTGCAACAGGCGATCGACGAGTGGGCCGATGCGGTGCATGCGGCCGCCCCGGGGTTCCCCGACGATGCGGCGACCGACATCATCCGGCGGCGCCCGCCTCGCACGGTCTCCGGGGCTCCGCTGCCGGAGCCGGGGAGCGACACGATCGACGCGATCGTCCGCGGGGTCCTCGACCTCGATCGCAGCTACCTCGCCGTGCAGGGCCCTCCCGGTACGGGCAAGACGTACACGGGATCGCGGGTCATCGCGCGTCTGGTGAACGAGCACGGCTTCCGGGTCGGCGTGGTGGCGCAGTCGCACGCCATCATCGAGACGCTGTTGGAGCGGATCGTGGCCGACGGCGTCGCGCCCGCTCAGGTCGCGAAGGCCCCGAAAGACGACAGCGGCGATCCCTCGTACACCGTCATCCCCAAGAACGGCATGGCGGCGTTCCTCGCCGAGCACGAGCATGAGGGGGCCGTGGTCGGCGGGACGGCGTGGGACTTCAGCAACACGCAGCGCGTGGCGCGCGGGGGCCTCGACCTCCTGGTGATCGATGAGGCGGGACAGTTCTCGCTCGCGTCGACGATCGCGGTCGCAGCGGCAGCGCAACGGCTGCTTCTCCTGGGCGATCCGCAGCAGCTTCCGCAGGTGAGTCAGGGGGCGCACCCCGAGCCGGTCGACACGTCCGCGCTCGGATGGGTGATGGACGGCGATCCCGTCGTGCGACCGGAGTACGGCTACTTCCTGGCGCAGTCGTGGCGCATGCATCCGTTCGTGGCCGCCCCGGTGTCGCAGCTCGCGTACGCCGGCAAGCTCGCGTCCGCGCCAGGTACGGAGCGGCGGTCGATCGAGGGCGTCGACCCGGGGCTGCACATCGTCCCCCTGCGCCATCGCGGCAACGCGACCCAGTCGCCCGAGGAGGCTGCGGAGGTCGTCCGCATCGTGCGGGACCTGGTCGGTCGCCCCTTCCGCGACAACGATCCGGCGGGCTCCGCGCGGCCGCTCACCCCGGCGGACATCATCGTGGTCGCGCCGTACAACGCCCAGCGTCAGCTGGTGCACGACGCGCTCGAGGCGGCGGGCTTCGGTGAGGTGCCGGTGGGCACGGTCGACAACTTCCAGGGCAAGGAGGCCGTGGTCTCCATCACCTCACTCGCGGCGTCGAGCGGCCGCGACGCGCCCCGGGGGCCGGAGTTCCTGCTGCTGCAGAACCGGCTGAACGTCGCGATCTCGCGCGCCCAGGTGCTGGCCTACCTCATCCACTCGCCCGCGCTGCTCGACGATCTGCCCTACACGCCCGAGGGCGTCGCGCGGCTGAGCGCCTTCGCGCGGCTCGTGGGTGCGGCGGAGGAGGACTCGTGACGCCGGCCGATGCGCGGCCGAGTGCCGACGGCATACCCGCGGCAGAAGACGTCCTCCGTGCCGCCGCCGGGTGGGCGTGGTTCCCGCGGGGAAGCGAGCACGTCCGCGACGACCTGCTCCTCGTGCGCTACCCGGAGCGCTTCGGGGGCGGGGTGCGTGGCTCGCAGGTGTCGTCGACGCGTTCCGCCGCGGAGGTCGTGGAGCGGGCGCTGGAGCGCGTGGAGGCCTGGGGCGAGACCGTCTTCACGTTCTGGACGAACCCGGCCGACGAGCCCGACCTCGAAGAGGAGCTGGTGGGCCGCGGGGCCGAGCACGTCGACACCGTCACGGTGTTCGCCCGTCCGACGACTGAGGGCGCGGTCGATGTGCCGCCGGGCGTCTCGGTCGAGGTCGTGCGCACGGTCGACCAGCTTCGGGAGGTGGATGAGATCAACGTCCCCGTCTGGGAGCAACGGCCGCTCGACGGCGACGAGCTTCGCGCCGAGTTCGCGGAGCTGACGGCCGCCCTCGATGCGGGCACCGGGTTCCGGGTGCTGGGTCGCATCGACGGTCGCGCGGTGAGCACGGGCGGGTGCACGATCGTCGACGGATTCACGCGACTGTGGGGTGCGGCGACCCTCGACGGCGACCGAGGGCGTGGTGCCTATCGGGCCGTGCTCGCGGAGCGGCTGCGGGAGAGCGCGGCGCGCGGTGCGGCGACCGCGCTGGTCAAGGGCCGCGTCGCGACCTCGGCGCCGATCCTCGCCAGGGCCGGATTCACGCGGTACGGAGACGAGCGCGCGTACCGCCTGACGCGCTGACGCGGTGACCCGTCACGCGTTGCCGTGCTGACGCGCTGCCGTGCTGACGCGCTGCCGTGCTGCCATGCTCACGCGCTGACGTAGCCTCGGGCCCCCCGGGGTCGGGCCGCCCGGGTCAGACGGTGCCGTACAGGCGGTCGCCCGCGTCGCCGAGGCCGGGCACGATGTAGCCCTTCTCGTTCAGGCGTTCGTCGAGGGCACCCAGCACCAGGGTCACATCGCGGTCGCCGGCCATCGCCTCGATCGCGGCGACGCCCTCGGGGGTGCCGAGCAGGCAGATGGCCGTGACGTCTTTCGCGCCGCGGTCGAACAGGAACTGGATGGCCGCGGCCAGCGACCCGCCGGTTGCGAGCATCGGGTCGATCGCGAAGCACTGCCGGTCGCTGAGGTCGTCCGGCAGCCGCTCGGCGTAGGTGGTGGGCTCGAACGTCTCCTCGTCGCGGACCATGCCGAGGAAGCCGACCTCGGCGGTCGGGAGCAGCTTCACGAGGCCTTCGAGCATGCCGAGGCCGGCGCGCAGGATGGGGACGACGATGGGGCGCGGCTCGGAGATCTTGACGCCCGTGGTGGTGGTGACCGGGGTCGTGATCTCCACCGGCGACACCTTCACGTTGCGCGTGGCCTCGTACGCCAGGAGGGTCACGAGCTCCTCCGTCAGCTGCCGGAACACGGGCGACGGGGTGCGCGCGTCGCGCAACACCGAGAGCTTGTGGGTGATGAGGGGGTGGTCGGCGACGTGAACACGCATGGATACAGGCTAATGCGCCGCGACCGCGCGCACGACATCGGTCCTGCGGGGCGCAGCTGGCGCTGCCGTAGGCTCGACGCATGACCGCCGCCGACCGCACTGCGATGCAGCGCGCGCTCGTGCTGGCCGCGGAGGCCGCCGCAGACGCCGAGATCCCGGTGGGCGCCGTGGTGCTCGACGCCCAGGGGCGGATGCTCGCGGAGGGCCGCAACACGCGGGAGACCACGCACGACCCGACCGGTCACGCCGAGGTCGTGGCCCTGCGGGCGGCCGCGGCGGCGCTCGGCTCGTGGAACCTCGACGGCTGCACGCTCGTGGTGACGCTGGAGCCCTGCCTCATGTGTGCTGGCGCGATCCTGCAGGCTCGCGTCGGGCGCGTGGTGTTCGGCGCGTGGGACGACAAGGCGGGTGCGGCCGGGTCGATGTACGACGTGCTGCGGGACCGACGTCTTCCCTACCGTGCGGAGGTCATCGGCGGGGTCGACGAAGAGGCGTCCACCGCGCTGCTGCGTGACTTCTTCGCGCAGCGGCGGTGACTGCCGGGTCGGATCACTGCGCGACCGCCGCGCCTCAGTCCGAGGACTTGAGCACGAACACGTCCGTCGAGGGCTCCGGGTCGATCGCGGGGCGGTACACGTCGGGCTCGATGTAGACGACGCGCGCCACCGGAACGGCCTCGCGGATGCGGCTCTCGATCGCGTCGATGTCGTCGGCGACCTCGCGCAGGGGCTTGTCGGCGTTGAGGGCGATCTTCGCGGCGACCATGAGCTCGTCCGGCCCGAGGTACAGGGTCTTCAGGTGGATGATCTTCTCGATCTCCGGGCCGTCCGTGATCGCGTCCACGATGCGGTCCTCGTCGGCCTGCGTGGCTCCCTCGCCCACCAGGAGGCTCTTCGTCTCGACGCCGAGCACGATCGCGATCAGCACCAGCAGCACGCCGATCATGACGGTGCCGAGCGCATCGAAGAGGGGGTTGCCGGTGAGGAGGGTGAGGCCGACGCCGAGCAGCGCGAACGTCAGACCGGTCAGGGCGCCGACGTCCTCGAGCAGCACGACCGGAAGCTCGGGGGCCTTGGCGCGCCGCACGAACGACCGCCACGACTGGCCCCGGTCGCGCACGAGGTTGCTCTCCTTCACGGCGGTGCGCAGCGAGAACGACTCCAGGCCGATCGCGATCAGCAGCACGACGAGAGGCAGCCACCACCAGGTCTTGTCGAGCTCGTGGGGGTTCGTGAGCTTCTCGACGCCCTCGTAGATGGCGAAGAGGCCGCCGACCGAGAACAGGATGATCGAGACGACGAAGGCGTACACGTAGCGTTCGCGTCCGTAGCCGAACGGGTGCGCGCGGTCGGCTCGGCGCTGGGCCTTGCGTCCGCCGAGCATGAGGAGGAGCTGGTTGCCCGAGTCGGCGACCGAGTGGATGGCCTCCGCGAGCATGGAGGCGGAGCCGGAGAGGGCCCACGCGAGGAACTTCGCGAGAGCGATGCCCAGGTTCGCCAGGAATGCCGCGACGATGGCCTTGCTTCCTCCGGATGCACTCATGCGTCGAGTCTAGAACCGCCGGTCGGGGGACGCCGGAGCGCCCGCCGTAGGATGACCACATGGCTGACTCGCTTCCCTCCCTCGCGTTCCTCGGTGCCGGTTCGATGGGCGGGGCGATCCTCCGCGGCGTGCTCGCATCGGGCGTCCCGGTCGACGGCGGGATCACCGCGACGAACCGCACGACGGAGAAGGCGGCGTCGTTCGATGGGCTCGACGGGGTGACCAGCATCGCGCTGTCCGAGCGGCCGGAGGGCAACGCCGAGGCGGTGTCCGGCGCCCGGATCGTGCTGGTGGGCGTCAAGCCCGCGATGGTGCCGGAGCTGCTGCGCGAGATCGCTCCGCACCTGACCGCCGACACGATCGTCGTCAGCCTGGCCGCCGGGGTCACCCTGCAGACGTTCGCCGACCACCTGGGCACCGGAGCGCGCGTGATCCGGTCGATGCCGAACACGCCGTCGACCGTCCGCAAGGGCGTGACCGGCCTCGCCGCCGGGGCTGCGGCGACCGCGGACGACGTGGCGCTCGTGCGACGCCTGTTCGAGACGGTCGGCGCGGTGATCGAGGTGCCGGAGTCGCAGATCGACGCGCTGTCCACGATCTCCGGCTCGGGCCCCGCGTACGTGTTCCTCCTGATCGAGGAGGTCACCACGGCGGCCATCGGGATGGGGTTCACCGAGGCGGATGCGCGGCTCATGGTCGAGCAGACCTTCATCGGTGCGACCGCCCTGCTCGACGCGTCGGGCGAAGACCCGGCCGAGCTGCGGCGCCGTGTGACCAGTCCCAAGGGCACTACCGAGCGCGCCGTCGCCGTGCTGCAGGACGCCCACCTTGACCGGACCTTCGCCGAGGCCGCCGCGGCCGCGCTCGCCCGCGCGAAGGAGCTCGCGGCGGGGGCGTGACATGCGGCTGCGGGTCGAGGGGGAGATCTGGTTCTGGCGCGGGCCGGCGCCGTTCCACTTCGTCACGGTGCCGCCGGTCGAGAGCGCGATGATCCACGATGTCGCCGCCGTCGTCACCTATGGCTGGGGCATGATCCCCGCGACGGTGACGATCGGCGGCACGACCGTGACCACCGCGCTGTGGCCGAAGGACGGCGGCTACATCGTGCCGATCAAGAAGGTGCTGCAGGATCGGGAGGGACTCGGCGTGGGCGACACGGTCGAGGTCGTCCTCGACATCGACGCCTGATCCCCGCGGGGCTCAGCTCTCGCTCGACACCTCCGCGAGCACCTCCGGCCACCGCCGTTCGAGCGTCTTGCCGCCCAGCACGGCCCCGCCCCACACGGCGGCGGTCCCGATCACGACCGCGCACGCCAGACTCACCCAGCCCAGCGGCGGCATCCAGATCGCGGCGATCCCGAAGCCCAGAGCCGGGCCGCCCAGGATCAGCGTGATCGGCGACATGATCAGCATCGCGAGGAAGGACTGCGCGCCGCCCGCCGATCCGCGACCGAACGGGTTCGCCTCGGGAGCGGGAGCGCGACCGGGGAGGAACGCGCCCACCCACGCGCCCGCGCCGGCCGACACCGCCATCAGGCCGAGCGCCGCGCCGAGGCTCGCGGGCAGCAGGTCCGGTCGTCCGGCGACCAGGCACGTCGCCACGCACAGGGCGATCGTGACCGGGAGGCCGATCAGCCCGAAGCCGAGCAGCCGTCCCGCCCGGTCTGCGGTGCCGCTGACACCGGTCAGGATGTGCAGGGCGACCGCGTCGTTGTCGTAGGCGATGGCCAGCTGCACGATGCTCCCCGCGAGGAGGGCGTTGATGGCCGGGATCAGCACGATGGCGGGAGCGAGTCCCACGGACTCCTCCCGCAGGCCGTTCATCACGGCGAGACCGAGGAAGATCGCGGGCAGGATCAGCAGCATCACCACATTGACGACCTGGCGCGGGTCGCGGCGGAAGTAGTGGAGCGTGCGGCCCGCGATCGCACCGACCGGTCCCGCCGGCAGCATCCGGTCGAGTAGGCCGCCCGAGCGGACCCGGCCGCCCCCGCTGGACACGAGAGGTGCCGTGAGGCGGGCGTCGAGGTGGACGCGGGCCGCGGCCCAGAGGAGCACGACCGTGCCGACGGCGATGAGCAGCCGGAGCAGTGCGACCCCCACCGCCCCCTGCGCGAGCGCCGCGGGAACCCCGAACACGGCGGCGACCGGGGTCCAGGCGGCGACCTCGGCCACGGTGGCGAACGCCCCGCCGACGTCGTGCACGGTCGTCAGCGCCTGGAGCCCGATGTTCAGCAGCAGTCCGGACGACGCCAGCAGCACGACACCCACCGTGAGCACGAGGTCGCGGGTGCGGCGCCGGGCGAGCCACTTCCCGAGCAGCCCGCTCACGACGCGGGCGCCCAGCACGCAGGTCGCCAGGGCTACCGGGATGAGGACGAACGCGGCGAGCAGGGCGAGCACGTCGACCGACCAGCCGAGGAGCATCAGCAGCAGGGCGAGTGCGGTGCCGATGCCGCCGATCGTGGTGACGCCCGCGACCACGAGCCCCGGGAGCATCCGCTTCGCCGTGACCGGCAGCAGGGCGAACCGGTCGGGCGCCAGGGCGTCGTCGCCGCTCACGAGGATCGACCCGATCCACCAGCCGAGCACGATCACGGCTCCCGTCAGCACGAGCGCGGTCACGGCGGCGTCTGGCGCACCGATCCGCAGCAGCACGATCCCCACCGTCAGGGTCGCGAGGATGCCGACGGCCAGGAGGCCGACCACGACGAGCGTGACGATCATCCACGGGTTGCGCGCGAGCTGGTGACCGAGCTGACGCAGCCGCAGGCCTACGAGGAGCGCAACCACGCGAGCGTCTCCGTTCCCAGGTCGTGGGCACCGACGAGCGACAGGAAGCGCTGCTGCAGCGTCATCCCGGCTCGGACCTCGTCGAGTTCTCCGTGCGCCAGCAGCCGCCCCTCGGCGACGATCGCGACGCGGTCGCACATCGACTCGACCAGCTCCATGACATGACTGGACAGCACCACCGTGCCGCCGCTGTCGACGAAGGCGCGCAGGATCTGCCGGATGGTCTGACCCGACACCGGGTCGACGGCCTCCAGCGGTTCGTCCAGCAGCAGCAGCCGCGGCGCGTGGATCAGCGCGCACGCCAGGCCGATCTTCTTGCGCATGCCGGCGGAGTAGTCCACGACGAGGGTGTCGCGGTCATCGCCGAGGCCCAGCGCGTCGAGCAGCTCGCCGGTGCGGGTGTGCACCTCGGCCTCGGGCATGCCGCGGAGCAGGCCGGTGTAGCGCAGCAGCTCGGCACCCGTCAGGCGGTCGAGCATGCGGATCCCGTCGGGCAGCACGCCCATGAGCGCCTTCGCCCCCGCCGGGTCCTGCCAGACGTCGTGCCCGAGCACCCACGCCGAGCCCGCGTCCGGACGCAGCAGCCCCGTCGTCATCGCCAGCGTGGTGGTCTTGCCCGCACCGTTCGGGCCGAGCAGGCCGAGCATCGATCCGGCGGGGACGTCGAGCGAGAGGCCGTCGACGGCGACCTTCTGGCCGAACTGCTTGCGGAGCCCGCGGAGGGCGAGCACGGGAGGGGCCGGGGCGTGGTCGGTCATGGCCCCCATCCCATCACGCGGGAGTCGAGGGACGCATCCACCGCGAGGGGGAGTCGGGATGGGGCGCGGTCAGCGGTCCAGGGCGGCGAAGCGCTCGATATCGCTGTTGGTGCCCGACACGATGATGAGGTCGTGGTTGGTGACGATGGTGTTCGCCTCGGCGTAGCGGAACGGCTTGCCGGGGCTCTTCACGCCGACGACGGTGACCTTGTACTTCGAGCGCACGCCGGACTCGTTCAGGCCGACGCCGCGGATGAACTTCGGCGGGTACATTTTGGCGAGCACGAAGTCGTCGTCGAAGCGGATGAAGTCGAGCATGCGACCGCTCACCAGGTGGGCGACGCGCTCGCCGGCCTCGCGCTCGGGATAGATCACGTGGTTGGCGCCGACGCGGGCGAGGATCTTGCCGTGCGACTGGGAGACGGCCTTGGCCCAGATCTGCGGGACCTTGAGGTCGACGAGGTTCGCGGTGATGAGCACGGATGCCTCGATCGAGGAGCCGACCGCGACGACCGCGACCTGGAAGTCCTGGGCGCCGATCTGGCGCAGGGCGTCGATGTTCCTGGCATCGGCCTGCACGGTGTGGGTGACCCGCTCCGACCACTTCTGCACGAGCTCGAGATTGTCGTCGATCGCGAGGACCTCGCGGTCGAGACGGTCGAGCTCACCGGCGCACGCCGCACCGAACCGGCCGAGGCCGATGACGAGGACGGGGGCGTCTCCGCGCAGGACTTCAACCAACGATCGGCCTTTCCACCGGCAGTGAGTAGTACTGCGTTCGCGACGTCGCGGCGACTGCCGCGGCGAGAGTCACTGTACCAACGCGCCCCATGAAGATGGTCGCGGCCATGACGTACGAGGCGGAATCCGGCAGCTCGCCGGTCAGGCCCGTCGAGAGGCCGACGGTGCCGAACGCGGAGATGACGTCGAACAGCACGTGGCTGATGTCGGCCTTCGTGATCTGCGCGATCACGATGGTCGACAGGGCCACGATGGTCGCTCCCCACGCGACGACGCTGAGGGCGACGCGCTGCACGTCGCTCGGGATGCGCCGCCCGAAGGCCTCGACCGACTGGCGTCCCTTCGCCTCCGACCACACCGCGATCGCGAGCACGGCGAGGGTGGTCACCTTGATGCCTCCCGCGGTCGACGCGGAGCCGCCGCCGACGAACATGAGCATGCTCGCCGCGAGCAGGGAGGAGCCGTTGAGATCGTCCATCTCGATCACGTTGAAGCCGCCGGAGCGCGTCATCGCGGAGAGGAAGAACGCCTGGAAGGTCGTGTCGGCGGCGTCCATCGACCCGAACGTCTTCGGGTTGTCGTACTCGAGGATGAGGAACGCGGCGGCACCGACCACGAACAGCAGCACGGTGGTGACGATCGTGAGCTTGGAGTGCAGCGACCACCGCTTCACGTGCCACACGTGCTTGGCGAGCGTGTAGATCACGGGGAAGCCGATGCTGCCGAGGAAGACCCCCACCATGAGCAGGAACAGCACGAGGTAGTCGTCGGCGAACACCGCGACGCCGCCGTCGTTGGGGGCGAAGCCGGTGTTGGTGAACGCCATGGCGGCGAAGTAGGGCGCCTCCCACAGTGCGGCGATCGGGTCGACCTTGGCCATCACCAGGGCCGGGTAGAGGAGCGCGGCGAGGGAGGCCTCGATGATGAGGGCGGAGACGGCGACCGTGGTGAGGAGCTGTCCGACCTCGCCCAGCCGCACCGTCTGGCTCTCGTTCACGACGCCGCCGTGCGCGCGCAGCGGGTTCGTGTCGCCCGCGGCCATGAGCTTGGCGCGCAACCCGAGGCGCTTGGAGATGAGCATGCCCATCAGCGAGGCGAGGGTCAGCACGCCCAGCGCACCGATGTTCACGCCGATGAACACCAGGACGTGCCCGAACGGCGACCAGTGGTTGGCCATGTCCACGGTCGCCAGACCCGTGACGCAGATCGTGGAGACGGCGGTGAAGAGGGCGTCGCTCAACGGCGTGACGGTGCGGTCGGCCGATGCGATCGGCAGCGAGAAGAGGACGGTGAAGACGAGGATCAGCAGCGCGAACACGGAGATCGCGAACCGCGACGGCGACGACGTGATGAGGTGCTTGAAGCGCCCGCCCGACCCCGGGAACCGCTGTCGGGGCGACGACGCCGAAACGATGCCCGACATCGCTGCCCCCTCGTTCGAATCCATCCGTGCACGACGCCGCCCGCCGAGCCCTCGTCATGGTACTCCGTGCCGGGGGCGACTACCCTGATGCCATGACGGACATCTTCGACGTGATCGCAGACGGTACGAGGCGCGACATCCTCCAGCTCCTGCTCCGGCGAACGTCCGAAGGCGAGTCCGGCACCAGCGTGAGCCAGATCGTGGCCGACCTCGGGATCAGCCAGCCCACCGTCTCCAAGCACCTCAAGGTGCTGCGCGATGCCGAGCTCGTGACCGTGCGCGAGGACGGGCAGCGCCGGTTCTACAGCCTCGCCGTCGAGCCGCTCGAGGTCGTCGACGACTGGCTGGTCCCGTTCCTCGTCGACGCTTACGGTGACGCGGCCCCGGACATCGCCTACCCGGGTGGTCTTCCCGATGGTGCGGCACACGCCGCCGAGGTGGTCGGACGCGCGGCCGCATCGGCCAAGCACGTGGTGACCACGGCGCTCAAGCGGCTCGGCGCCTGACGCGCGCGCAGCCGCGCCGGAACGGACATCGCCCCTGACGACCGGGGGGCATGTCGTCAGGGGCGATCCACGGACCCCAGCTCCGCAACGGACTCGGCGGTGCCGGCACAAGTCCTGCATCGACAGTGCCAGAGCTGTCTGGGCGACCGGCGAGCGGCGGCTATGCGCGGGCTGGACGGGACGGGCTCAGCGGCGGCCCGCCTTGCGGCGGAACAGCCACGCGCCCCACACGACGGCGACGCCGAGGATCACCACGCACCACAGCACCGCCCACCACGGCTGCGTTCCGGCGTCGGTACCGAGGAGCAGGCTGCGGATGGTCTCGACGATCGGGGTGATGGGCTGGTGCGCGGCGACCGGCTGCAGCCACTCCGGCATGCTCGCCACCGGCACGAACGCGCTGGACAGGTAGGGCAGGAACAGCAGCACGAAGCCGTAGCCGTTGGCACCCTCGGGGCTGCCGGCGGCGAGGCCGATCGCCGCGAACAGGTACGTGATCGCGAGGATGTAGAGCGTGATCAGCCCGCCCAGCGCGATCCAGTCGCCCGGCGACGCGGTCGGGCGGAACCCGACCAGCACCCCGACGCCGATGACGATGGCCGTCGCGACCAGGTTGCGCAGGACGCTCGCCACCACGTGCCCGGTGAGCACGGCTCCGGCGCGCAGCGGCATGGTGCGGAACCGGTCGATGATGCCGGAGCGCATGTCGTTCGCGACATACACCGCCGTCGAGGACGCCCCGAACCCCGCGCACGTGAGGATGATGCCCGGCACGACGTAGTCGACGTAGGCGCCGGAGGGGTCGATCGCCCCGCCGAACACCCACGTGAACATGAGCATGAGCATGACGGGCAGCATGATCGCCATGAGCAGTGATTCGCCGTCGCGCAGCGAGTGCCGCAGGCTGCGTCCGACGAAGACGGTTTCGGCCGTCAGCCCGCGCAGGCGCGGTCGAGGCGTCGGCGTGGGGGAGGCGTGCGGGGGCATGGGGGTGGTGATGGTGACCGCAGTGTTCATGCGAGCTCCTCGAGGGTGCGTGAGGCGGCGTCGAACGGCTCTCCGGATACGGGCCGGCCCGCGGGGGACGATGTGACCGCCAGGAACACGTCGTCGAGGGTGGGCCGTCGGAGCGTGACGACGCCGTCGTCCCCCTCCGTGTCGAGCCGATCGAGGGCGCGCCGCAGCCCGGCGACCGTGCCGTCGGTCGGGATCTCGCGCCGCAGCTCTCCCCGGCTGTCGTGGAGCTCGACCGTGTCGCCGCCGATACGCGCCTTGAGCTCGGCGGCGGTGCCCAGCGCCGCGATCCGGCCGTCGTGCAGGACGGCGATCCGGTCGGCGAGCTGATCCGCCTCCTCCAGGTACTGGGTGGTGAGGAACACCGTCGTGCCGGCACCCGCGATCGTGCGGATGATGTCCCACAGGTCGCGGCGGCTACGGGTGTCGAGCCCGGTGGTGGGCTCGTCGAGGAACAGCACTTCCGGGGTCACGACGAAGCTGAGCGCCAGGTCGAGGCGACGGCGCATGCCGCCGGAGTAGGTGCGCACGGCGCGGGACGCCGCGTCGGTCAGTGCGAACCGGGCGATGAGGTCTTCGGCGCGGTGCCGCGCGGCCGCCCGCCCCAGTCCCGAGAGGCGCGCGAACATGACGACGTTCTCGGTACCGGTGAGGGCGTCGTCCACGGCGGCCGCCTGCCCGGTGAGGCTGATGCGCCGGCGCACCTCGTCGGGATGCGAGCGCACATCCCACCCCGCCACGGTCGCCGATCCCGCATCCGCGGCGGTGAGGGTGGTGAGGATGTGGATGGTCGTCGTCTTGCCCGCGCCGTTCGGTCCGAGCAGAGCGAAGACCTCGCCGCGGGCGACCTCGAAGGCGAGGTCGTCGACCACGGGCTTCGGCCCGAAGGCCTTGCGCAGGTCGCGCACCTGGATGGCTGTCTCCATCAGGATCCCTTTCTGTGTATCGCGAAAACTGTGTATGGGCAACGCAATTGTGTATGACGGTAACACACTGTTTATGAAATAAACAGAAGTAGGATGGGCGGATGACCGACATCGAGCCTCCCGAGCTCCCCCGGGGCATCGCCCTCGCCTGGGGCGTCGCGGCGAATCCCCAGCGCGGGCCGAAGCGGGAGATGAGTGTCGAGAAGATCGTGGAGGCCGCGGTGGAACTCGCCGACGGCGAGGGCATCGGCGCCGTCTCCATGGCAGCGGTGGCCGCCCGGCTCGGCTTCACCCCCATGTCGCTGTACCGCTACGTCTCCGCGAAGGACGACCTCCTGCTGCTCATGCAGGAGGAGGCGACCGGACTTCCTCCGGAGAGCCACCTCGAGGTCGAGGGCTGGCGCGCGCGGCTGCTCGCGCTGTACGAGGCCCAGATCCTCGTCTACCTGCGCCACCCGTGGATCCTGTCGTTGCCGATCTCGGGTTCGCCGATCACCCCCAACAGCTCCGCCTGGCTGGACGCCAGTCTCGCCGCGCTCGATGACACACCGCTCACCGCCGACGAGCGCATGGCCGTCGCCCTCGCGATCACCGGCCACGCTCGCTGGTGCGGCATCGTGCAGGCGGGGTACTCGGAGCAGTCCCGCTCCTCCGGTCTCTCCGCCGAAGAGGTGGCGATGCGGGAGGCGTCGCTGTTCGATCGGGTGATCTCGGCCGAGGAGTTCCCCGCGCTCCGCCGGGCGATCGAGGACGGCGTGTTCCTGTCGCCGGCCGATCCGTTCCGCTTCGCCGTGGAGCGCACGCTCGACGGTGTCGCGGCCTACCTCGACGGTCTCGATCGCGGGGAGCAGCACCGGGTCTCCGAGGAGTGGGTCGCCCTCGATGCGGCGGAGCTCGCCGGGGACAAGCGCCTCAAGGAGGCGCAGAAGGCCAGCCGTGATGCCGAGAAGGCGCTGCGCGCGGCCCGCAAGCTCGAGCGTCAGGCTCTTCGCGAGGCGCGCGAACGGGTGGCGAAGGCCAGGAAGTCCGGCTGAGCGACCCCGGCGCCGCGCCGGATGGGCAGGATGGGGGGATGACGACCGCTCCGCACCGCGCTCACTTCGATTTCTCGATCACGTTCGCCAACGGCGGCGGCATGCACGGGGAGGGGTTCCGCCTCGACCTTCCCCGGGAAGACCTCTCGGCCGAGGAGATCGGCACCCTGCTCGTCCGCCACCTGGGACTGACGCTGGTCGACGAGGTGCACCTCCGCGACCTGCGCATCGTCGAGGAGCCGCATCGCGGAAGCCGCGGAGTCGAGGCACCGAGCGGCGGTGAGGCCGAGGACCGCATCGTGGATCTCAGCCACCCCATCGAGGCCGGGATGATCACCTATCCCGGGCTGCCGGCGCCGACCATCGCCCCGTTCCTCACACGCGCCGCATCCCGGGAGCGCTACGCGCCGGGGACCGAGTTCGCGATGGACGTGATCACGATGATCGGCAACACCGGCACCTACCTCGACGCCCCCTGGCACCGCTACGGCGACGGCGACGATCTCGCCGCACTCGACCTGCGCACCCTGGTCGGCCTCCCCGCCGAGGTCTTCCACCTGCGCGATGCCTGGTCGCCCGAGCGCCGCGGCATCCGTGCGGCGACCCTGGCGGACCGCGACCTGCGGGGCTCGGCGGTCCTCCTCGACACGGGGTGGAGCCGGCTCTTCGGCACGCCCGACTATGCGGAGGGGGCGCCGTACCTCACGGAGGACGGCGCCCGCTTCCTGGTCGAGGCGGGGGTGCGCCTGGTCGGGATCGACTCGCTCAACATCGACGACACCGAGAGCGGCGGAGAGCGTCCGGCGCACAGCATCCTCCTCGCCGCCGGCGTGCACGTGGTCGAGCACCTCACGGGTCTCGACGCGGTTCCCTCGCGGGGTGCCCGCTTCACCGCGGCCCCGCCCGCGATCCGCGGGTTCGGCACCTTCCCGGTGCGGGCGTTCGCCACGGTGCCCGCGTCCCACTGATCACACGAGTCACATGGGTTTACACGCGTCCCAGGAAACCCATAGAGTGTGCACATCGAGAAAGGGGTACGTGGGATGCCCGAGGTTCCAGATGTCCGATTCCTGACGGTGGCCGAGGTCGCCGAGCTCATGCGCGTGTCCAAGATGACCGTGTACCGCCTCGTGCACTCCGGAGAGCTGCCCGCCATCCGCTTCGGCCGCAGCTACCGCGTCCCGGAGTCGGCCGTGGCCGAGGCGCTGCAGCGACCGATCGCCGACGCGGGTTGATCCGCAGGGCGGCGCGAGGCGGCCCGTGGGTTTGCTAGGATGATCCGAGGCATTTTTTCGTGCCCGTACCCGGGTGTCCGATTCGGCGACACCCAGCCCCTGACTTAGTGAGGTTTCCGTGGGTTCTGTCATCAAGAAGCGCCGCAAGCGCATGGCGAAGAAGAAGCACCGCAAGCTGCTTCGCAAGACTCGCCACCAGCGCCGCAACAAGAAGTAAGCGGCCAGACACCGAGCGCCTGTCTTCGGACGGGCGCTTTGTGTCTCTGCCGTGCCGCACCGCCGAGAGGATGTCATGAAGTCGATCACCGTCGCCGAGCTCGCCGAGCGCTCCGGTACCCCGCTCATCGATGTCCGGGAGGTGCACGAGTTCGCCGCCGGCCACGTGCCGGGCGCGGTGAACATCCCGATGTCCGAGATCGGCAACCGTCTCGACGAACTGCCCGCCGAGTCCTTCGACGTGATCTGCCAGGCCGGCGGCCGTTCGGCTCGCGTGGTCGAGGCGCTCGAGGCGCGCGGCTATGACGCGACGAACGTCGAGGGCGGCACGGGCGAGTGGATCGCGCAGGGTCGCGAGGTCGAGGTGCCGTCGGCGTGACCACGCTCACCCTGATCGGCAAGCCCGACTGCCATCTGTGCGACGTGGCCTCCGAGGTCGTCGACGCCGTGGTCGCCGAGCTGCCCGACGCCGCCGCCGAGCGGATCGAGATCGTCGAGGCGTCGATCGCCGAAGACCCCGCGCTGTACGAGCAGTGGTGGGAGAAGATCCCGGTGGTGCTGATCGACGGCCGCCTGCACGCCCACTGGCGCGTCTCGCCCGACCGCCTGCGCGAGGCGCTGGAGGAAGCCGTGAGCGCCGACGCCCTCACCGACCAGGAGACACCCCGATGACCATTCGCCATGTCGTGGCCTGGAAGCTCGCCGTCGACGATGCGCAGACCCGCGCGGACCAGGCGGCCGAGGTCGCCCGCCGGCTGAACGCGCTCGACGGCATCGTTCCCCAGCTGCGCAGCATCTGGGCGGGCGCGAACGACGTCTACCCCGACGCCAACTGGGACGTGACGCTCGTCGCGGAGTTCGACTCCGTCGATGCTCTGGAGCAGTACCAGGTGCACCCTGCGCACGAGGAGGTCGCCGGATACATCCGTTCCGTCGTCTCCGGTCGTGTGGCCGTCGACGTCGAGGTGTGAGACCGGGTGCCGCGCGGGGAGGCACCGAAACACAAACGTAATGCGGTCGTCTGCCCGTGTCATTGGTCACGCGACGAGCCGCATGTTTAGATGATCTCCTACCCGTCCGCGGGCGCACCCGCCCCCGAACCCCAGGAGTCGACATGCCTCGTCGTACCCTCTTCGCCGGTCTCGCACTCGTGGCCACCGCCACGTTCGCGCTCGCCGGATGCGCCACCGGATCGACCGACGCGGGCAGCAGCGACGCTCCCGCGGCCGGCGACGAATACGGTCTGATCGAGGCGGGCACCCTCTCTGTCTGCTCCGACATCCCCTACCCGCCGTTCGAGTTCCAGGGCGACGATGGAGAGTACACGGGCTTCGACATCGACCTGCTGGGCGCGATCGCGAAGCAGCTCGACCTGAAGCTTTCGGTGCAGGATGTGGGCTTCGAAGCTCTGCAGTCCGGGACCACCTTGGCGGCCGGTACGTGCGACGTCGGCGCCTCGGCGATGACGATCACCGAGGAGCGCAAGGCCAACATCGACTTCTCCGACCCGTACTACGACTCGCTGCAGTCGCTCCTGGTGCGCACCGACTCGGGCATCGAGTCGATCGACGACCTCGACGGGAAGAACGTGGGCGTGCAGCAGGGCACGACGGGTGAGTCCTACGCCGGGGAGAACGCGAAGGGCGCTCAGCTCGTGCAGTACCCGTCGGACGGCGAGCTGTGGCCGGCCATGCAGGCCGGGCAGATCGACGCGATCCTGCAGGACCAGCCGGTGAACCTCGAGCACGAGAAGGCCGACTCCGCCTACAAGATCGTGGAAACGTACGAGACCGACGAGTCCTACGGCTTCGCGTTCGCGAAGGGCGAGAAGGATGCTCTTCTCGAGGCGGTCAACGGCGCACTGAAGGACCTCCGCGACAGCGGCGAGTACCAGAAGATCTACGACGAGTACTTCACGGCCAACTGAAGACGGAACTGAGTCGGTCGGGAGGACCTTGACAATGGCGTTGAGGCGCACCACGAAGAAGAAGCTGTACCGCTACACCGTCTATGCGGTGCTGATCGCTCTCGTCATCTGGGCGGCGATCAGCACCGACTGGGCGCGGATCGCCACGATGTACTTCAACCCGGAGATCGCGGCGAAGATGCTCCCGGGGATCATCACCACCGCGCTCGTGAACACCCTGTGGTTCACCGCCGTGGCGTTCGTGGGCGGTTTGCTGCTCGGCGTGGTCCTCGCGCTGATGAAGCTGTCGGAGATCGGGCCGTTCCGCTGGATCGCGACGTGCTGGATCGAACTGTTCCGCGGACTCCCGGCGATCCTCACGATCTTCGCGATCGCCTACATCGTGCCGATCGGCATGGGTATCCCCGGTACGAAGCTCGGCGGGCCGGTAGTCCTCGGGCTGATCGGTCTGATCCTCGTGGCATCGGCGTACATGGCCGAGACCATTCGCGCCGGCCTGCAGGCGGTGCCGAAGGGGCAGACCGAGGCGGCCCGCTCGCTCGGCATGTCGCCCATGAAGACGACATTCTGGATCGTGGTGCCGCAGGGCTTCCGCATCATCATCCCGCCGCTGACGAACGAGTTCGTGCTGCTGCTGAAGGACACCTCGCTGCTGTTCGTGGCCGGGTCGTTCATCTGGTCGAAGGAGCTCACGACGTTCGCCCGCGACGCCAGTACGCAGAACGCCAACGGGACGCCGCTGATCATGGCCGCGATCCTGTACCTGATCGTGACGATCCCCCTCACGCGGTTCAGCGCGTGGCTGGAGCGACGGATGGCGAGGAGCCGATGACCACCGATCTGATCGACGTCCACGCGCCCGCGATCGACATCCAGGGGCTCGTGAAGACGTTCGGAGACAACGAGGTGCTCAAGGGCATCGACCTCACGGTCACGGCCGGCGAGGTCGTCTGCGTGATCGGCCCGTCCGGCTCGGGCAAGTCCACGCTGCTGCGCTCGGTGAACCTGCTGGAGGAGCCCACCGGCGGCAAGGTGCTGATCGAGGGGATCGACATCACCGACCCCGACGTCGACATCGACCGGGTGCGCACCCGCATCGGCATGGTGTTCCAGAGCTTCAACCTGTTCCCGCACCTGAGCGTGCTCGGCAACCTGACGATCGCGCAGCAGCGGGTGAAGAAGCGGTCGAAGGCGGAGTCCGAGAAGGTCGCGCACGCGATGCTCGAGCGGGTGGGCCTGGCCGAGAAGGCGGGCGCCTACCCTGGTCATCTGTCGGGCGGGCAGCAGCAGCGCGTCGCGATCGCCCGAGCGCTGTGCATGAACCCCGACATGATGCTCTTCGACGAGCCCACCTCCGCGCTCGACCCCGAGCTGGTCGGCGAGGTGCTGTCGGTCATGCGGTCGCTCGCCGACGAGGGCATGACGATGCTGGTCGTGACCCACGAGATGGGCTTCGCGCGTGAGGTCGGCTCGCGGCTGATCTTCATGGACGGCGGTCACATCGTCGAGGAGGGCGACCCGCACGAGGTGCTCGCCGATCCGCAGCACCAGCGCACCAGGGACTTCCTGTCCCGCGTGCTCTGAAGCACCGACGAACGAACCCCCTGCCGCCGGGATGGCGACAGGGGGTTCGTTCTTCTCACCGCGGTCCCTCGGCTGCGACGACCTCCGCGGGGAGGCCGGAGACGCGCTACCGATATACAACGCGGCGGAAGGGCGTCCGGAGGCACCGATCCGGAGGTTCGCCGGGTATCGTGTGCAGGTCGATCGCTGGGGCGGTCGACGGGATCTGGGGACAAGTCGGCGGCGATCCGGGACGGATCGGCGACGACTCGTGGTGACACAAGGGGGACCGATGGCTGTCTTCGGCCGTCGTCGACGTGAGATCGACGTTGCGAGCACACGCGCGGAATCGGCCGACGCCGCCGCGCCCGATGACGACGCGCTCCGCGCGCTCGAGGACCTGTTCTCGACACTCCCGCCACCGCCTCCGCGCCCCGCGCTGCGCGCGCACGCACTCGTCGACCTCGACGCGGGCCCGGCGCTCCTTCCGACCCTCACGCCCGGCGGCGACGACCCGATCGCACCGACCCCGGGCACACCCCTCATCGAGCGGGACACCTCGCTCGACCGCACCCGTACAGAACCTCAGGGAGAACGAATGGCACAACTGGAACAGTCCGTGCAGGAGCTTCTGACGATCGACGGCGCCGTGGGCGTCGCGATCGCGGACTCCGCGTCCGGCATGGCTCTCGCGCAGGGCGGTCACCCCGCCTTCGACCTCGGTGTCGCCGCGGCCGGGAACTCCAATGTCGTCCGCGCGAAGCTGCAGACGATGAAGGAGCTCGGCATCGCCAGTCGGATCGACGACATCCTCATCACGCTCGACGACCAGTACCACCTGATCAATGTGCTCAGCAGCAGCGGCACCGAAGGACTCTTCGTCTACCTGGTGCTCGACAAGGCTAAGGCGAACCTGGCGCTCGCCCGCCACAAGCTCGCCACCGTCGCCGGGCAGATCACCATCTGACCCGGAAACCGAACGGAGACCCTGCGGCCAGACGGCCGCGGGGTCTCCGACGTTCCAGGTGGGCCTCCGCCGCTCAGCCGCGCGGATGGACCACCACGGGCTCCGGGTCGACCGCGATGCGGACGCGGTCGCCGAACGCGGGGTGCACACCCGGAGCGTGCTGCACGCGGACGAGCTCGCCCGACTCCGTGCGCACCAGCGTGCGGCGCATGCTGCCGAGGAACGTGCTCTCCTCCACCAGAGCATCGGTCGCCGCGTCCGCCTCCGACGCGAAGTGCACGTTCTCCGGTCGCAGGTACACGTCGACCGGGCCGTCGGCCGGCGTCTGCAACGGCAGGCGCTGCCCCCACACCACGACGTGGTCGCCCTCCGCGACACCGGACACCACGCTCGACAGCCCGACGAACGCGGCGACCCCCGCCGTGGACGGAGCGGTGTACAGCTCCTCCGGGGTGCCGATCTGCTCGATGCGCCCCGCGTTCATCACGGCGATGCGGTCGGACACCGCCAGCGCCTCCTCCTGGTCGTGCGTGACGAAGACCGTGGTGATGCCCAGTCGGAGCTGGAGGCGGCGGATCTCGTCGCGCAGCTGCACGCGCACCTTCGCGTCGAGCGCCGACAGGGGCTCGTCCAGCAGCAGCACCCGGGGCTCGGTGACCAGTGCCCGCGCGAGGGCGACCCGCTGCTGCTGCCCACCCGACAACTGATGCGGGAAGCGATCGGCGAGGTCGGCGAGACCCACGAGAGCCAGGGCGTCGAGCGACCGTCGTGCCGCCTCGGCCCGGCCGACTCCGCGGCGTCGCAGACCGAAGGCCGTGTTGTCGACCACGCGCAGGTGCGGGAACAGCGAGTACGACTGGAACACCATGCCGATGTCGCGCTTGTTGGTCGTCACCCGAGAGACGTCTCCGCCGCCGAGCAGGACCGCGCCGCCATCCGCGACCTCGAGCCCGGCGAGCACGCGCAGCAGCGTGGTCTTGCCGCATCCGGACGGGCCCAGCAGCGACACGAACTCGCCCGGCGCGATGTCGAGATCGACGCCGTGCAGCACGGTCGTGCCGCCGTAGCGCTTCACGATGCCCTGGAGCTGCACGCGGGTGCCCTCGCCGGCCCGCGCGAGCAGCAGGTTGTCCTTCGTGCGGGGGAGGGCGTGGTCGAGGGTCATGAGCGGGCCTTTCGGGAGCCGCGCGCGACGCGGCCGATCAGGAGGAGCAGGAGGAAGACGAGCAGCAGCGCCAGCAGGGTGAAGATCGCCGGCGCGTAGGGGTCCTGCTTCTGCACGACGAGCATCGCCGTCTGGAACACCGGACGGTTCAGGAGGGAGGCGATCGTGAACTCTCCCAGGACCACAGCGATCGACAGCAGCGACGCGGCCAGCAGCCCCTGGCGGAGGTTCGGCGCGAGCACGCGGAGCACCACGGCCGGCCAGCTCGCGCCGAGGGAACGGGCCGCCTCCGACAGCGTGCGCAGGTCGGCCGCGTCGATCGCCGCCTGGATCGACCGGAAGGCGAACGGCAGCACGGTGATGCCGTAGGCGAACGCGAGCGTCCAGGTGCCGGTGCCGAGGGTGCGACCGATCTGCAGATAGAGGGGTGCGAGGCCGACCACCAGCACGATCGCCGGGATCGAGATGGGCAGGAGCGCGAGGAACTCGAACGCGGGCTTCAGCCGCGGGAAGCGCAGGTTCACCAGGATCATCGTCGGGGCCAGTACCAGCAGGACGATCGCGACGGTCACGACGGCGAGGATCAGCGAGTTGCCGAGTCCCGTCCAGATCGGCCGGAGCGCGGCCGCCGCAGCGGGGTCGAACAGCGCGGCCCAGTGCTCGAACGACGGTCCGTCGGCACCGCGGAGCGTGAACAGGAACGTCGACACGAGCGGTACAGCGAAGAACGCGCCGACGAGCACACCGATCACCCAGCGCGTGGTGCGCGACGGGGCGAGACGGTTCACGAGCGCCACCGCGCAGCCCGGCGCTGGATCAGCGAGTACAGGCCCATCACCACGCCGACCACCAGGATCATGCCGAGGGCGAGCGCCCCGGCGAGGTTCTCCCTCCCCAGCAGCGTCTCGCTCGTGAGGGCGGTTCGGATCTGCAGCGGCACGATCTGCGAGCCCTGGCTGGCCAGCGCCGCGGCGGTCGCGTACGACGAGAAGGCGTTCGCGAACAGCAGCAGCAGGCTGGCGAGGAACGAGGGCGCGAGCACGGGCAGGCCGACGCGCAGCCAGAAGCTCGCCCGCGTGCCGCCCAGCGTGAGGTTCGCCTCGGCCCACTGCGGCTGCAGGGCGGCGAGGGCGGGCATGAACGTGATGACCATGAGCGGCACCTGGAAGTAGATGTAGGGGAGGACGAGCCCGGGCAGCTCGTAGAGCCAGGTGCCGTTCGCGAAGATGTCGACGCCGAGCGTGTCGCGCAGGAAGACCGTGATCACCCCCTGGATGCCGATCGTGGCGATGAACGCGAACGCCAGCATCACCCCGCCGAACTGGGCGAGCACCCCGGCTGCTGCATCGACCGCGCGGCGCACGGCGCCCTCGGGCGGAGCGCCGAGCAGCGCGTAGCAGACCAGGGCCCCCACGACCGCTCCGACCGCGGCCGTGAGCAGCGACAGCCCGGCCGAGTTCGCGAACGTCCTCAGGACCACGGGGTCGCCCAGTGCCTCGACGTTCGCCATCGTGACCGCGCCGTCGTCGTCGAAGAACCCCGAGCCGACGGCGAGCACCGTCGGCACGGCGAGGAACAGCACCACGTAGGCCGCGAAGGGGACCAGCCCCAGCCACGCGAACGACGGCGCGGACCGCCGGGCCCCCGCGTCACGCGCGGGCCCGGCGGTGGGGGCGGGGGCGGACGCCGCGACGTGCGCCCCCGGTGCGACGACGGTCGTCACTGGACCGCCGCGGCCCACTTCTCGCCGAGCAGCGTGCCGGCGTTCGCCGACTGCTCCTCGGTCGGCACGACGGTCTCCGCCGGTGCCTCGGGCAGCGCGGCGGCGAGGTCGGCGTCGATCGTGCCCGCCTCCGTCATGGCCTCCATGCGCACCGGACGGGCGCCGCCCTTCAGCCACAGGTTCTGCACCTCGTCGCTGTAGAGGAACTCCTGCCACAGTCGCGCGGCGGCCGGGTGCGGGGCGTCGGCGTTGATGGCCTGGTTGTAGTAGCCGGCGTAACCGGTTCCGTCGAGCACGACGACCTTCCAGTCGGGGTTGTCGGCCGTGTGGGCGGCGTTCAGGTAGTCCCAGTCGAACACCACCGGGGTCTCACCGCTGGCGATGGTGGCGGTGGTCACGTCGACCTTGAGCAGGTTGCCGGCCTTCTGCAGCTCGGAGAAGAAGTCGATGCCGGGCTGGAAGTCGTCGAGCGTGCCGTCCGACTGCACGGTCGCGAGGCCCACCGCGGCGAACGCGGCACCGGCCTGCGTGGGGTCGCCGTTGATCGCGACCGCGCCCTTGTAGTCGGCGGAGAGCAGGTCGTCGAGCTCAGACGGTGCGTCGTACTTCGACGAGTCGTAGCCGATCGACATGTACCCGCCGTAGTCGCCCACGAACAGCCCGCTCGGCTCCTTGAGCTCGTCGGGGATGTCGTCCCACGTCTGCACGGTGTACGGCGCGAAGGCATCGGTGTTCTGCAGGGCCACGGTGAGGCCGAGGTCGAACACATCGGGCGCCGTGTCGAGGCCCTTGTTCGTCTCGGCGGCCTGGATCTCCTCCGCGCTGGACACGTCGGGCGAGGCCTCGTTGATCGTGATCTCGGGGTACTTCTCGGCGAAGAGATCGAGGATCTCGCCGTAGTTCGCCCAGTCGCGCGGGAGCGCGATGACGTTGAGCTGTCCCTCGGCCTTGGCGGCGGCCTCCAGATCGGCGAACGTGCCGAAGTCGGCCACCGACGTGGCCGCCGACGCGTCGACGTCGGGCTCTCCGGAGCCGGAGCCCGACGCGTCGGCGGCGCCGGAGCAGGCGCTCAGTGCGAGCGCGGCCGTGGTGGCGAGGGCGATGCCGGCGCCGATGCGCGCGCGGCGGGTGAAGCGTGCCATGAGTATCCTCTCGGTGCCCGGCGCGGGTTCGCCGGGGTCGGGTTGCGAGAGGACACTACGAGCCGGAGGTTGCCGCTCGTGGCGGCCGCGGTGAACGGACGGTGTCCGATGGGTGGCGCGCGGGCGCGGGACCGACAGGCGAGCCGGCGCGGCCGCCGGTCAGTGCGGAACGGTGAGCTTGAAGCCGCGGTGCGAGCCGACGTAGCCGAGACGCTCGTAGAAGCGGTGCGCGTCGGTGCGGGCGGCATCGGAGGTCAGCTGCACCATCGCGGCGCCGAGCGCGGGCGCGGCCTGTTCCCCGACCCAGCGCATCACGGCCCCGCCGAGACCCGCCGAACGCAGGTCGCTGCGCACGCGCACGGCTTCGACCAGCAGGCGACGGGCTCCGCGGCGTGCCATGCCGGGGATCGACGTGAGCTGCAGCGTGCCGACGACGGCCCCGCCGAGCTCGACCACCAGCAGGTCGTTCGAGGGCTCGGAGAGGATCTCCCTCAGGCCGCGCTCATAGGCGGGGCGATCCTCGTCGGAGGCCACATCACCGCGGGCGGCGCTGATGGGGTCGTCGGCGAGCAGCGCGATCACCGCATCGGTGTCGTCCAGGGTGGCCCGCCGCAGGACGGCCTCGCCGACGCGCGACGGGAAGGGGAAGGGCAGGGGGAGGGCGTCGAGCATGGCACCAGTCTCTCAGGGGCGCGGATGCGGGAGGAGGGTGCACTCTCTGGAATCATGGCCGGGTGGATATCGGCACGGTGCTCGGGCTCGAGCAGCTCACCTGGGGGATGCTGATCCTCGTGATCGTCGCGGCGTTCTGCGCCGGCTGGATCGACGCGGTCGTGGGCGGCGGGGGTCTGCTGCAACTGCCCGCGCTGCTGCTGATCCCCGGTATCGCGCCGGTGCAGGCCCTGGCCACCAACAAGCTCGCGTCGGTGTTCGGCACGGCGACGAGCAGCGTCACGTACTACCGCCGCGCGAAACCCGACATCCGCACGGCTCTGCCCATGGCGGTGATCGCGCTGCTCGGCTCGTTCGGGGGAGCCGCGGTCGCCACGGTGCTCCCGCCCGCCGCGTTCAAGCCGATCATCGTGGTCGCACTCCTCGCGGTCGCCCTGTTCACGGCGCTCCGCCCGCAGCTCGGCGCCGCGACGCAGCTGCGCTTCCACGGCCACAAGCACCACCTCATGGCGGGCCTCGCCGGCCTCGGCATCGGCTTCTACGACGGCATGATCGGCCCGGGCACCGGCACGTTCCTGGTGATCACCCTCGTGGCGCTGCTCGGCTACGACTTCCTGCAGGCCAGCGCGAAGGCGAAGATCGTGAACCTCGCCACGAACCTGGGCGCGCTGCTGCTGTTCATCCCGCACGGGTCGGTGCTGTGGCTGCTGGGCGGCATCCTCGCGGTCGCGAACGTCGCTGGCAGCTACCTGGGGTCGCGCATGGCGATCTCGCGCGGCACCACGTTCATCCGCGTGGTGTTCCTCGTGGTGGTCGTCGCGCTCATCGCGAAGCTGGGCGTGGACGTGTGGAACGAGAACATCGTCCCGGCTCTCGCCTCGCTCCGCTGAACCGTCCGCGGCTCACACGACGACGCCGGGTCGGGCAGGTTCCGTGGGGAACCGCCCGACCCGGCGCGAGTGCCTGATCGTGCGCGAGCGGCTCAGGCCGCGTCGTCGTCGGGCTCGTAGTCCACGCCGGCCTCGGCGCGCTGCTCCGGGGTGATCGGGGCGGGCGCGGAGGTCAGCGGGTCGTACCCGTTGCCCGACTTCGGGAAGGCGATGACGTCGCGGATCGACTCGGTCTTCGACAGGTGCTGCAGCACGCGGTCCATGCCCAGCGCGATGCCGCCGTGCGGGGGAGCGCCGAAGGAGAACGCGTCGAGCAGGAAGCCGAACTGCTCCTGCGCGACCTCGTCGCTGATGCCCATGACCTCGAAGACCCGCTTCTGCACGTCTTCGCGGTGGATGCGGATCGAGCCGCCGCCGAGCTCGGAGCCGTTGCACACGATGTCGTACGCGTAGGCGAGGGCCGAGCCCGGGTCGGTGTCGAACGTGTCCTCGAACTCGGGCTTCGGGCCGGTGAACGCGTGGTGCACGGCCGTCCAGGCGCCCGCGCCCACCGCGACGTCGCCCGAGGCCACCGCGTCGGCGGCGGGCTCGAACATCGGGGCGTCGACGACCCAGGTGAACGCGAACTCGTCCGGGTTCAGGTAACCCAGGCGGCGGCCGATCTCCACGCGCGCGGCGCCGAGCAGCGCCCGGCTCTCCTTGGTGGATCCGGCGGCGAAGAACACGCAGTCGCCCGGCTCGGCGCCCACGAACTCCGCGAGACCCGCCTGCTCCGCCTCGGACAGGTTCTTCGCGGCGGGGCCGCCCAGGGTGCCGTCCTCGTTGAACAGCACGTAGGCGAGACCGCGGGCGCCGCGCTGCTTGGCCCAGTCCTGCCAGGCGTCGAGCACCTTGCGCGGCTGCGAGGCGCCGCCGGGCATACGCACCGCGCCGACGTACTCGGCCTGGAACACCCGGAACGGGGTGTCCGCGAAGTACTCGGTCGCCTCGACGAGCTCGAGCCCGAAGCGCAGGTCGGGCTTGTCGGAGCCGTACTTCGCCATCGCCTCGGCGTAGGTGATGCGCGGCAGCGGGGTCTGCACCTCCACGCCGATCGTCTTCCACATCGCCACGATGAGCGACTCCATGAGGGCGATCACGTCTTCCTGCTCGACGAAGCTCATCTCGATGTCGAGCTGCGTGAACTCGGGCTGCCGGTCGGCGCGGAAGTCCTCGTCGCGGTAGCAGCGGGCGATCTGGTAGTACTTCTCCACGCCGCCAACCATGAGCAGCTGCTTGAACAGCTGCGGCGACTGGGGCAGCGCGTACCAGCTGCCCGGGTGCAGCCGCGCCGGCACCACGAAGTCGCGGGCGCCCTCGGGGGTGGAGCGGGTGAGGGTGGGGGTCTCGACCTCGGTGAAGCCGTCGGCGTGCAGCACGTCGCGGACGGCCTTGTACACGTCGGAGCGCAGACGCAGCGCGGAGGCCGCGGCCGGACGGCGCAGGTCGAGGTAGCGGTACTTGAGACGCGCCTCCTCGCCCACGGTCTCGGTGTCGGCCAGCGCCGTGGAGACCTGGAAGGGGAGCGGAGCCGAGGGGTTCAGCACCTCGACCTCGGCCGCGATGACCTCGATCTCGCCCGACGGGAGGTTCGGGTTGGCGTTGCCCTCGGGGCGGCGCGAGACCTCGCCCGTGACCTTGAGCACGAACTCGTTGCGCAGCGGGTGGGCGACCTCCTCGTCGCGGATGACCACCTGGGCGATGCCCGAGGCATCCCGCAGATCGATGAACGCGACGCCTCCGTGGTCACGACGACGATCGACCCACCCGGTGAGGGTGACGGTCTGACCGATGTTCTCGGCGCGCAGGGAGCCTGCGGTGTGGGTGCGCAGCACGGAGTATTCCTTCTGATCTGGGAAATGGAGAACCCGCCCAGTCTACGGGGGTGCGCGACCCCTTCTCACGGGACGGCCCGTCCCTCAGTAGGGTGTCTGTGAACGGAAGGTGCCCCCATGAACCTCGCTCTCGTCCCCGCGGCCGACGTCCCGGTCGTCCCCGACTTCCTCGGCCAGTTCCTCTCTGGGACCACCGGCGTGGTGGCGTTGATCTTCTACATCCTCCTCGCCGTCGCCTGGTGGAAGGTGTTCACCAAGGCCGGATATCCGGGCATCCTCGCCCTCATCCCGATCGTCAACGCGATCTTCCTGTTGCGCATCGCCGGGATGTCGGGCTGGTGGGTCCTGCTCTACCTGGTGCCGATCGCCAACGTGGTGCTCGCGATCGTCGTGGCCGTGAAGGTCGGCGCCCGCTTCGGCAAGGGCGGCGTCTTCTCCTTCTTCCTCCTCTTCGTGTTCTCGTTCATCGGATACTTCATCCTCGGCTTCGGCGACTCCCGCTACCGCGAGATCTGACGTGGGGGTATCGCGACTGCACCTCGTGCGGCACGGTGAGGTGCACAACCCCGCCCGCGTGCTGTACGGCCGGCTGCCCGACTATCACCTGAGCCGCGCTGGCCGCGGGATGGCGGCGTCGGCGGCCGCGCACGTGGCGCAGCTCGGTGACCCCGTGGCGGCGCTGTACGCCTCACCGCTGGAGCGCGCGCAGGAGTCGGCGGAGCCGTTCGCCGAGCGGTTCGACCTGGTGCCGGAGATCGACATCCGTCTGATCGAGCCGACGAACGTCTTCGAGGGCACCCGCATGCGCCGGTCGCTGATGAACCCGCTCAACTGGTGGCATCTGCGGCAGCCGTCGGTCCCCAGCTGGGGCGAGCCGTACGCGTCGATCGCGGAGCGCATGCTCGGGATCATGGATGAGGCGTGGACGGCCGCGCTGGAGAGCACGACCGAGGGCGACATCGTGATGGTGTCGCACCAGGCGCCCATCTGGATCACGCACCTGCGCGTGGCGGGGCTTCCGCTGCAGCACGACCCCCGCACGCGGCGCTGCGCCCTGTCGAGCGTCACCTCGTTCGAGCGCGTGGGTGACGTGTGGCGCGAGGTCGCCTACGCGGAGCCCGCCGCCACGGGCGACGCGGTCGACGTCGGCGCGGTCTGACCCGCCGCCGTCACCGCACGCGCCCGTGGCCTCGGTCTCAGCGGGCGTCCTCCAGCAGTGACCGGATGACGCCGATCGCTGCGAGCTGACCGGCCGCGGCGGCGAGCAGCACCGCGGCCATCGGCCCGGGGAGGGTCGCGCGATGGGCGAGGTCGCCCGCCGCGAAGACGCCGCCGACCGAGGTGTGCCCGAGCTCGTCGATCTCGATCGAGCCGGAGTCGAGCATCCGCAGTCCCAGGTCGGCCGCGAAGGGGGCGCGCTGGCGCGCCGAGGCCGCGGCGACGAAGACCCCGGCCACGTCGAGGTCGCCGTCGGCCGTGCGCACGCGCACCCCCGCGCCGTGCTCCGAGACCTCGGCCGCAGGCCCGGCGACCCGCACCCCGAGGCCCTCGAGCCGAGCGCGGTCGTCGTCGCCGAGCGGCGCGTCCACCGGCACCACGGTGATGTCGCCGACGACGGGCCCGAGCAGTCCGATCAGGTGCTCCGCGCGCGGGGCGGGGCCGAGGATCGCGATCGGACGACCGGCGTGCTCGTGGCCGTCGCAGAACGGGCAGGTGAACGCCTTCAGCCCCCACAGCGGCGCGAGTCCCGGCACCGCGGGGAGGTCGTCGGCCACGCCGGTCGCGAGCACCACGCGTCGTCCGCGTTCGACCGAGCCGTCGGCAAGCGTCACGCGGAAGCCCTCCGTGGCGGAACCCTCGATGCGCTGCGCCGCGGTGTCGCGCACGGTCACCGTGTCGTAGGCGGTGAGCTCCCGCCGGGCGCGGGCGCGCAGCTCCGCCGGGGGTGTGCCGTCCTCGCCGATCATGTTGTGCATGTGCTGCACCGTCCCGTTGCGGTACTCGCCCGAATCGAGCAGCAGCGCCGAGCGGTGCATGCGTCCGAGGGTCAGGGCCGCCTGGAGCCCGGCCGGTCCCGCCCCGATCACGATCGCGTCGTGCATGGTGTCGTCCTCTCTTCTTGCCTTCCTCGCCAGTGTGTGACTTCATGTCAACATGAAGTCAAGCGACAGCCACCCCTGGTCCGTCGGCGAGGTCGCCGCCCGCTTCGACCTGCCCACCCACGTGCTGCGGCACTGGGAGTCGGTCGGGTTGCTCCGCCCGCCGCGTGATGCGGCAGGTCGGCGACGCTACGGCGAGGACGAGGTCGTGCGGATCGCCGTGATCCAGCGCAGCAAGGCGGCCGGCATGAGCCTCGAGCAGATCGCCGTGCTGCTCGACGACGGCAGCGCGGGCCGGCACCAGGTGCTGCAGCAGCACCTCGACGACCTCGACCGGCGCATGGAGGAGATGCGGCGCTCGCGGGAGATGACCGAGCACGCGATGGGCTGCCGTGCGCACGACATCGCGACGTGCCCGCGCTTCCGCGCGAGCGTCGCCGACGTGCTCGCGCGCCTCTGATTCCCCCCGGGGGGTACCCGGCCGATGCATAGGATGCTCTGCGTAAACTCGGAGCCGTGCCCCTCGCCCCCAGAATCCCTCCGATTCGCCGCGGCCGCACCTCCCACCCCCGGCATGCCCGCCGAGCGGTCGGAGCCGCGTTCGCCGCGGTGCTCGCCGTAGGCCTGACCGCGTGCGCCCCCGACGCCGTCAGCGAATCCTTCCTGAGCGGGGAGAACACCGGCTACGTCGCCGCGGACGGCGCGATCGTCGAGATCCCGGTCGCCGAACGTGGCGAACCCGTCGAGTTCGGCGGGGTCACCGAGACCGGTGACGACTTCGACAGCGCCGACGTCGCCGGCGACGTCACCGTCGTCAACTTCTGGTACGCCGGGTGCGCCCCGTGCCGCCTCGAAGCGGCCGATCTGGAGAGCGTCTGGAAGGAGTACGAGGACCAGGGCGTGTCCTTCATCGGCGTCAACACGCGCGACCAGGCCGACACGGCCACCGCGTTCGCGGAGGAGTACGGCGTCACGTACCCGAGCCTGATCGACGTCGACACCGCGGAGGCCAAGCTCGCGTTCGCGGAGGCCGTGCCGATCTCGGCCACCCCGACCACCCTCGTGCTCGACAAGCAGGGCCGCGTGGCCGCGAAGATCATCGGGCCGATCGACGGGACCTCCGTGCTCTCCACGCTCGTCAAGGACGCCCTCGCGGAGGACTCGTGACCCGCGCGGAGGCGCCGTGAACCCCGACGTCATCATCGGCTCCGGCGCCCTCTGGCTCGCGCTGCCCGTGGCGATGCTCGCCGGGCTCGTGTCGTTCGTGTCGCCGTGCGTGCTCCCGCTCGTCCCCGGCTACCTCGGATTCCTGGGCGGAGCGGTCGCCCCGCGAGGCTCCGCCGACGGCACGACGCAGACCGCGACCCGCAGTCGCCTCGTGCTGGGCGTGCTGCTGTTCATCCTCGGCTTCACGGTCGTGTTCATCCTCTTCACGGTGCTCGGCGGCACGGCGGGCGCGTTCCTGCTGCGCTGGGGCGACCTCATCACGCGCATCCTCGGCGTCGTGATCATCGCGATGGGGCTGGTGTTCCTCGGCCTGTTCGGCTTCGCGCAGCGCGAGTTCCGCTTCCACGTCGACTCCAAGGCCGGGATCATCGGCGCCCCGCTGCTGGGTGTCGCGCTCGGCATCGGCTGGGCGCCGTGCATGGGGCCGACGCTCGCCGCGATCCTGGCGCTGTCGTTCAACGCCGGCGACCCGGTGCGCGCCGGCTTCCTCGGCCTGGCGTACTCCCTCGGCCTCGGCATCCCGTTCCTGCTGGTCGCCCTCGGCTTCGGCTGGGCGACCAGGGCGATCGGCTTCCTGCGCCGCCACGTGCGCATCGTGAACATCGTGGGCGGCGTCATGCTCATCCTGCTCGGTGTGCTGATGGTCACCGGGCTGTGGACCGACATCATGTCCCGGCTGACGGCGGTGATCGGCAGTGTCATCCTCCCGCTCTGACCGCGCAGAGCACACCACCACGAAGAACAAGGGTGCCGTGAACAGCGACTCCAGCGATCCGCTCCGTCCGTCCGACCACGTCGACGGCGACGACTCGATCACCCAGCCGCGGCTCGGGGTCGTCGGCTGGCTGCGGTGGGGCTGGCGTCAGCTGACGTCGATGCGCACCGCGCTGATCCTGCTGCTCGTGCTCGCGATCGCCGCCATCCCCGGCTCGATCTTCCCCCAGCGCATGGCCGACCCGAACGGCGTCACGCAGTGGGAACGCGACAACCCCGACCTGTTCCCGATCCTCGACGGCCTGAAGCTGTTCGACGTCTACCTGTCGCCGTGGTTCTCCGCCATCTACCTGCTGCTGTTCACGTCGCTCGTGGGCTGCGTGATCCCGCGCATCAAGCACCACGCGAAGGCGCTGCGTGCGCGTCCGCCGCGGACTCCCGCCCGGCTCCAGCGCCTGGAGGACCACCGGTCGGTCACGCGCGACCCGGTCGCCGGCACGGGCACCGGTGACGCGGAGGCGGAGGCGGCCGCCGCGATCGATGTCGCGACGACGCAGCTCAAGGCGCTCGGCTACCGCGTGGAGCGCTACGACCGCGGCCGCACGTTCTCGGTCTCGGCCGAGCGCGGGTACTGGCGCGAGACCGGGAACCTGCTGTTCCACCTGGCTCTGGTCGGCGTGCTCGTGACGATCGGCGTCGGCGGCGGTTTCGCGTACACCGGGCAGCGGGTGCTGGTGGAGGGGGAGACGTTCGCGAACACCCTGCTCGACTACGACTCCATGAACCGCGGCCGCTTCGTGACCGACGACGCGTTCGCGCCCTACTCGATGCGCCTCGACTCGTTCGACGTGACGTACCAGCCGTTCGGCGAGCCCGGCTCGGGTCAGGCGGGGAACTTCTCGGCCAACATGACCATCCTCGAGAACGGCGAGGAGCGCGAGGGCTCCGTCAAGGTGAACGAGCCGCTGGGCGTCGCCGACGACGACGTGTTCCTGCTCGGCAACGGCTATGCGCCGACCGTCACCGTGCGCGACCCCGAGGGCACGGTCGTGTTCACGGGCAGCACCCCGTTCCTCCCGCAGGACACGAACATGACCTCGCTCGGGGTGCTCAAGGTGCCGGACGGCCTCGCCGAGCAGGTGGGCCTCGTCGGCTTCTTCTACCCGACGACGGGTGTGCTCGACTCCGGTGCGTTCTTCTCCGGCTACCCCGACCTGACCAACCCCACCCTCACGCTCGACGTGTACACGGGCGACCTCGGCATCAACGACGGGGTGCCCCGCTCGGTGTACGTGCTCGACACCTCCGACATGACCAAGCTCACGGGGCGCTCGACCGACGTCGAGTCGATCGAGCTCGCGCCGGGCGAGACCGCGGAGCTGCCGAACGGGCTCGGCTCGGTCACCTTCGAGGACGAGTCGCCGGAGGGCGCGACCGATGCCTCCCAGTCGGTGAAGCGCTTCGCCTCCCTGCAGATCCACCGCGACGAATCCGGCGTGTTCGTGCTGGGCTTCGCCATCCTCGCGCTGGCCGGGCTCATGCTCGCGCTGTTCGTGCCGCGACGGCGCGTGTGGGTCAAGGCCACGGCCGCCGACGGCGCGGTGGAGCTGGAGTACGCGGCGCTCGCCCGCGGCGAGGACCCGACGCTCGCGCGGGCCGTGGACGACATCCGCGACGGTCACGCCCGACTGCTCGACGCCGCGGGCGGCACCGTCGCCCGCACCCCCGACGACGCGGAGGCCGAGACCGCGTCCGCGGAAACCGCACCCCCGGCCGCCGACACCACGAAAGTAGACTGACACCATGCTCGAGCTCACCGTGATCTCGCCTGTCCTGCTGTGGACCGCGATCGCGATCTATGCGGCCGCCTTCGTGGCGTACGCCTTCGATCTCGCGCGCCGCTCCCAGGCCTCCGCCGACGCCGTCTCCGTGCGGGAGGGCGAACTGGTGGCGGCGGGCGGCGTCCGTGGCGCGGCATCCCCCGCGACCGGGGCCCCGGCCGCGACCGCTGCCCCGCAGCGCTTCGTGATGGCGCGCATCGGCACGTCGCTCACGGTGCTCGGGTTCGTGTTCCACCTCGCGGCCACCGTGACCCGCAGCATCGCCGCCGGCCGGGTGCCGTGGGCCAACCTGTACGAGTTCGCGATGGTCGGCACGCTGCTCATCATCGCGGTGTACCTCGTGGTGCTCACGCGCCTCGATCTGCGCTTCCTCGGCACGTTCATCACGGGGCTCGTGGTGGTGCTCCTCGGGCTGGGGGCGACGAACTTCTACGTCGAGGTCTCGCCGCTGATGGACCCGCTCAAGAGCGTGTGGCTCATCATCCACGTGTTCGTGGCGTCGCTGGCGACCGCGTTCTTCGCGCTGGCGTTCGCGCTGTCGGTGATCCAGCTGATGCAGTCCCGCCGCGAGCGTCTGCTCGGCGAGGGCGCCGCCAAGACGGGACCGGGCTTCCTGCGCACGTTCCCGACCGCGGAGCGCCTGGAGAGCCTGGCGTACATGTTCTCGATCATCGGCTTCATCCTGTGGACGTTCACCCTCATCGCCGGGTCGATCTGGGCGTACTACGCGTGGAGCCGCTTCTGGGGCTTCGACGTGAAGGAGACCTGGACGTTCGTGATCTGGGTGCTCTACGCGGGCTACATCCACGCGCGGGCGACGCGCGGGTGGCGCGGCAACCCCTCGGCGTGGCTGTCGATCGTCGGCTTCACCGCGGTGATCTTCAACTTCACGATCGTCAACGTGTTCTTCAAGGGCCTGCACGCCTACTCCGGCCTGAGCTGATCCGCTGCCCCCGGGCAACGCCAGGTCTCAGCCGCCGAGCGGCAGGACCTCGGCGTGCTCGGTGCCGTGCTCGTACCAGACCAGTTCGGCCTCGGTGATGGTCTCGGTGACAGCGGGCTCGAAGACGCGGGACTCGGCCTCGGCGAATCGTCTCCACTCGGCCGGGTCGAGAGTCTTGCCGTAGATCACCGAAAGGTGGAAGGTCCAGTCCTCCAGCGGCAGCTCGCCCAGCCGGCGGAAGTCCGTCTCGTCCAGCGCGGTCGTCAGGGTCGAGTACGCCGAGACGAGTGACGCGGTGCGGGCGAGACGCACGATCAGGATCTGCCATGGTGCGGAGAACTCGTCCGTGGCCTCGGCTCTGACCTCGATCGGGGTCTGCTGCGCGGCCCAGGTGCGGATCAGCGCGGCGAGCTCGTCGCGCCGATCGGGCTCGGCGAATCCACGCAGAGTGACGTGACCGGTGTGCGGGCGCCGGATCGGGGCGCCGAGGCGAGCGAGTGACGCGTCCTGGACGTTCCGATAGGTCTCGGCGACCGCGGCGGTGGGGCGCAGCACGACGTACTGCTGCCCTTCCAGGCCGGCGAGCTGTTCGGGGGTGTCCATGAACGGTCGACGCATGGCAGGAGCCTAGGGGAGTCAGGCGGGGGCGAGGACCGCGGTCGCCGTGGTGGTGCGGCGGACCGCGACCACCACGGTCGTGGCGACGAGCGACAGCACGCCCCACACGATGAGCGCGGCCACCGCCGGGCCGCTCGCGGAGATCAGGCCCGTGAACGCGGGAGCCGTCGGCAGGGCGGCACCGATCGCGGCGAGCCAGTCGGGCACGGTCGAGATGAGGCCGGTCGCGACCGCGAGCACGCCCACGAGCGCGGCGATCCAGCGCCCGATCCCGCCGAACACGGCCACGAGCGCCTGGTTCACGGCGGCGAACGCGACCCCGGCGAGCACGGCCGTGCCGGCGAAGGCCCACCACTGGGCGGCGTCGTAGCTCGCCACGGTCTGCACGATGAGCGACACCAGCAGGCCCTGCGCGGCGCCGATGGCCGCGGCGGGCCAGAACCCGCGCAGGGCCAGGGCCGCGGAGGAGCGGCGGGAGGTGAGGGTGCGGGCGGTGTGGGCGCGCAGCACCAGGAACGACGCCAGGCCGCCGAACCACAGCACGACCGCGGTGAGCAGCGGGATCGCGGTCGGGCCGAAGATCGCGTTCTCTGGGGCGTCCGCCGCGACCGGGTCGGCGATCACCGACGCGAGCGAGGTGGACTCGTCGTCGCTGAACGAGGGGAGCGAGTCGGCCGCGGTGCGCAGGCCGCCCGCGAGATCGCCCGTGCCCGAGGCGAGCGTGTCGAGGCCGGCGACGAGCTCGGTGGAACCCTCCGCGAGCTGGTTCGCGCCGTCCGTGAGCTGGGTCGCGCCGGTCGCCAGAGCCCGGGCCCCGGCCGCCGAGGGGCCGATGCCCTCGCTGGCGAGCTGGGTCAGGCCGTCCGCGAGCTGGGTCGCCCCGGTCCCGGCCTGCCCCATGCTCGATGCGAGGGTGCCGAGGGTGCCGGGGAGCGCCGCCACGCCGCCCGACACCTCCGGGCTGGTGAGGATGCCCGCCGCGGTGCCCGCCGACCGTGCCACCGACCCGGCCTGGGTCGCGAGCGCGGTGAGCTGGTCGCACTGCGCCTGGTCGGACACGGGCGGCGTGCACGCGCCGACCGCGAGGGCGCCGAGGCTCTGGGCGAGCGCCGCTGCGTCGGTGCCGGCCGTCTGCGCCGACCCGGCGGCGGACTGGATCCCGCCGACGAGCTGCTGCGTCGGGGCGACACTGGCCTGGAGCTGCGCGGCACCCGCGGTGAGTCCGCTGCCGATCTGCCCCGCGCCGGCCGCGGCCTCGCGCGTCTTGCCCGCGATCGTGTCGAGCCCCGACGCGAGCGAGGAGGCCCCGGTGCCGAGCTGTGCAGCGCCGGAGGCGAGCTGTGTCGCGCCGTCGGGGATCTCCGCCGCCCCGGTGGCGGCGTCGCGGGCGCCCGTCGCGAGCTGGAGTGCACCGTCGGCGGCGTCGCCGATCTGGTCGCCGATCGTGGTGAAGCCCACGAGGATGTTCTCGGTGGTGGCCTCAGACAGCATGGTGCCGAGGGTCGACGCGGCGACGTTCGCGATCTGGCTCGTGATGAGGTCGTCGGCGACGAGACCGTCGTCGGGGGTGGTGACGCGGATCGTCGCCTGCTCTGCATCGCCGCCGCCGTCCGCCACGGCCTGCCCGCCCGAGGTCGCGGCGGCAGAGAAGTCCTCGGGGATCGTGATGACGGCCTGGTACGAGCCGTCCGCGAGCCCGTCGGCCGCATCCTCCTCGTTCGAGATGACCCACGTGAGGTTCGAGTCGAGGGCGTCGGAGCCCTCGACCAGCCCGGAGGCGAGCTGTCGTCCGAGCGGGGTGACCTGCCCGTCGATCTCGACCGGCTCGTCGAGGTTCACGATCGCGGCGGTCATCGACTCCAGCCGCTCCGTGGGGTTGTACAGCGCGGCCATGAGGATGCCGCCGATCGCGGCGGGCAGCAGCAGCACGCCGAGGATCGTCAGCCAGGTGATGGGCTTGCGGGAGCGCGCGCGCTCGAGGGGGAGGGTCATGCGGTCACCTCGGTGGTGTCGGCGGCGGCCCGGAGCGGGTCGCGGAGGTCCAGGGTGTCGGCGGACGACCATCCGGCGTCCGCGAGGAGGGAGCGCGCCGCGGTCTCGTCGACCGCGGTGGCGAACACGGCGAGGGGGCGGCGGCCCGCGGTGTCGCGCAGTCGGGCCTCCAGCTGATCCCGGGCGGCGCCGTCGAGGCGGTCGATGCCGTCGAGCACCACGAGCTCGGTGCGTCCGCGCAGCGCCTCGGCGAGGTCGGGGGCCGTCGCGTCCTGGTCGTCCACGAGCACGCAGCCGACGTGGGCACGCACCCACGCGGCGCGACCGGGGAGCAGGTGCCCCGCCACGCGCAGGCGACCCTCGCCCGGCGGCACCCGTCCGGCGATCGTGAGGGCGAGCACCCGCAGCGTGGCGGCGTCGAGCCCGGTGGCCACCACCGCGCTCCCCGGTGCGAGGCGCAGCGACAGGCCGTCGAGCGCGGCGATGTCGCCGCCCACCGTGAGGTCGTCGGCTGCCACGACGGAGCCGTCGCCGGGCCACGCGGCAAGGTGTCGTTCGCGTTCCACCGCCTCGCCCTCGATGTCCACGCTCGGCAGGATGCGATCGAGCCAGGCCGGGATCTCCCACGCGCGCTCGCCGAGGATCGCCATGAGCGCGGGGATCAGGGTCATCCGCACCAGGAACGCGTCGATCGCGATGCCGGCGGCGAGCCCGAGCGCGATGGGCTTGAGCGACGAGTCGCCCTCGGGCACGAACGCCACGAACACCGCGAACATGATGAGTCCGGCGGCCGTGACGACCTTCGCGGAGCCGGAGAAGCCGCTCCGCACGGCGCGCAGCGCGGCCGCGCGACGGGTCGCCCGGTCCGGGCTCTTCGCGTCGGGGTCGTGCACGAAGTCCTCTCTCATGCGCGAGACGAGGAACACCTGGTAGTCCATCGCGAGGCCGAACAGCACGCCCATCAGGATGATCGGCATGAAGCTGATGATGGGGCCGACCTTCGCGACGTGCAGGGCGTCGGCGAACCAGCCCCACTCGAACACGGCACCCACCACGCCGAACGCGGCCACGATCGACAGCAGGTAACCGGCGGCCGCGGTGATCGGCACCCAGAGCGAGCGGAACACGATCGTGAGGAGGATGAGCGACAGGCCGATCACGAAGATGCCGAACGGCAGCAGGGCGGCTCCGAGCTGGTCGGAGATGTCGATGCCGACCGCCGTGAAGCCGGTGACCTTCAGGTCGATGCCGAACTCGTCGAGCCATTCGTCGTGGTGGCTGCGCAGCTCGCGCACGAGGTCGGCGGTGGCGGGGTCGTCGGGCGCCGTCTCCGGGATGATCTGCACGATGCCGGTGTCGGCGGTCTCGTTGGGGGTGGCGAGCGCGACCTCCTTGACCCCCGGGACCTCGGCGACCGCGTCGCCCAGGTCCTCCATCAGACCGAGCGGATCGGTGGAGGTGACGATGGTGCCGGTGAGGATGAGCGGGCCGTTGAACCCGGGCCCGAACTGCTCGCCCACGAGGTCGTAGGTCTGCCGCGCTTCGGAGTCCTTCGGCAGCACGCCCGCGTTCGGCAGCGCGAGGTCGAGGCTGAGTGCCGGGACGGCGACGACGCCGAGACCGAGCACGATCGCGAGGGACACGAGGATCGGGCGTCGGGTGACGCCGGCGACCCAGCGGCGGCTGCCCCGAGGGCGGGGTTCGGCCGGGGGCGCCTCGGCGCCGTCGGCGGCCTCCGACGCCGTGCGGGCCGTGGCCGCCGTGACCTTCTTCGTCTTCCGCGACGTCTTCGCCCGGGGCTTCTTCGGGCGCCCGGCGACGCGGTGGCCGAGGAAGCCGAGCAGGGCGGGCGTGAGGGTCACGGCGATCGCGACGGCCACGGCGACCGCGACCGAGGCGGCGATGCCCATCGTGGTGAGGAAGGGGATCCCGGCGAAGCCGAGGCCGATCAGCGCGATGAGCACGGTGACGCCGGCGAACACGACGGCGGAACCGGCGGTGCCGACGGCGCGCGCGGTGGACTCCTCGGGGTCGACGCCGTCGCGCACCTGATCCTGATGCCGCGCGACGATGAAGAGCGCGTAGTCGATGCCGACGGCGAGCCCGAGCATGAGCGCGAGCAGCGGCGTGGTGGACGAGACGGTGGCGAACGCGGTCGCGGTGAAGATGCCCGCCATGGAGATGCCGACGCCGAGGATCGCGGTGAGCAGCGGCAGCCCGGCGACCACGAACGAGCGGAACGTGACGATGAGCACGAGCAGGGCGATCAGCAGACCCACGGCCTCGGTGAGCGTGACGCCCGGGATGGAGATCGCGAACAGGTCGCCGCCGAGCGACGTCTGAGCGCCATCGGGCAGCTCGGCGCCGAGGTCAGCGACCACGGCGCGCAGGGCGTCCTTCGTCTCGTCGGACACGTCGGTGGACTCGCCGTCGAACTGCACGCGCACGATCGCCGCGGTGTCGTCGTCGTTGATCATGCCGTCGACCATCTCGTCGTACGGCGAGGTCGCCGCCAGCACCTGGTCGAGATCGCCGAGGGCGGACACGGCGTCGTCGATGGGCTCGCGGTACGCGTCGTCGTCGATGCTGTCGCCGTCGGCGGCGACCACGATGAACTGCGCGTTGGTGCCGCTCACCTGCGGGAAGGAGCGGGACAGCTGCTCCAGGCCCGCCTGCGACTCCGTGCCGGGGATGGAGAACGTGTTGTCCGTGCCCGCACCGAGCACGACGGCACCCGCGCCGGCGATGCCGAGGGCGAGGAGCCAGGAGACCAGCACGCGCCAGGGGTGCCGGAACGACCAGCGTCCGAGGGACGACAGGAGTGTGGACACGGGTTCTCCTCGGTGGGGGTGAGCTGGATACACAGGTGTATCCAATACATAGATGTATCGTAAGGTGATCCGGCATCGCGATTCTGTGTGCCGGGTGTGAACACGAGGCGAATCGCACCGGGAGGGAACGCATGGCGGCAACGGCCACGCGCAGCCGTGAGAACACAAGGGCGCGCCTGCTCGACGCGGCGGCGCAGGTGTTCGCCGAGGTGGGCCTGGAGGGGGCGTCGGTCGAGGCGGTCTGCGAGCGCGCGGGCTTCACGCGCGGTGCGTTCTACTCCAACTTCGACTCCAAGGACGAGCTGTTCTTGATGCTCGCCGCGCGGGTGGCCGATGCCCGCGTGGCCGCCGTGCGCACGCGCGTCGAGCAGATGCGCGCGGAGGGCGAGCTCGGCGACGGGTGCGACCCGACCGACCTCGTGCAGCAGATCATGGAGCTCGGCAGCGACGACCGGCTCGGCGTGATGCTCATGAGCGAGATCCGCATCCGCGCGCTGCGCGATCCCGCGTTCGGTGAGGCCTATCTGGCGCAGGAGCGCGAGATGGTCGGCAGCATCGCCCGGATCGTGGAGGACATCGTCGAGGCCGGGTCGCTGCGGCTGCGCCTGCCCGCGACCGACGCCGCGCGCATGCTCATGATCATCTGGGAGGGCATGACCGTGCGCGGAGCGATGGCCGGCCGCGACGACGCCGAGCTGCGCCACTCCGGCGGCGAGGAGCTCGGTCGCCTCGTGGAACTGCTCGTCGAGTCCTAGCCCGGGTTCCGCGTCGCGAGCTCGTGGTGGCAGCGGGCCAGGCGGGCCAGCCACCACTCGCGCCGCTCGTCCGCCGCGGCCAGGCGCGTGAGTGCATCCGCGTCCGGGGTGACGCGTCCGACCGGGATCGCGCCGTCGACCGGGCGGAGGTCGGCCACGTCGTCGAGGAACAGCGAGCCCGTGCCGAGGCCGCAGTCAAAGCCGAGTGAGGGCAGCGCGGCCGCCAGTGCGGCGCCCTGTGACAGACCGACCGCGGTGTCGAGCGCGCTGGAGACGACCGCCGGGAGTCCCGCTGCCGTCACGATCTGCAGCGCGTGGGTGACGCCTCCCAGCGGCTGCGCCTTGATCACGACGATGTCCGCGGCCCCGGCGCGGGCGACGGCGAGGGGGTCGTCCGACTTGCGGATGCTCTCGTCGGCGGCCACCGGGATGCCCATGTACTTCACGCGGGTGCGCAGTTCGGCCAGCTCGGGCACGGTCGCGCACGGCTGCTCGATGTACTCCAGGTCGTACTCCGCCAGGGCGTGCACCGCGTGCTCGGCTTCGTCCACGTTCCACAGCCCGTTGGCGTCGATGCGGACGCGCCCCTCCGGTCCCATGGCCTCGCGGACGGCACGGACCCGGGCGACGTCATCGGCCAGCAGCTGTCCCGGCTCGGCGACCTTGACCTTCGCGGTGCGGCACCCGGGAAAGCGGGCGAGCACCTCCGGCACCCGGCCGGGCTCGACCGCGGGCACCGTCGCGTTCACGCCGATGCGATCGCGCACGGGGGCCGGTTGCGCGCACCAGGCGTAGTCGATCGCGGCGGCGAGCCACGTGGCGGCCTCGGCGTCGTCGTACTCCACGAACGGCGAGAACTCGGCCCACCCCTCCGGGCCCTCGAACAGCAGCGCCTCGCGGGTGTCGACGCCGCGGAAGCGGGTGTGCATCGGGAGGGCGACGACCCTGGCCGTGTCGAGCAGTTCTGCGAGCGGAGGGATCATGCCCTCATTCTGCGCCACGGGCCGCGCGGGGACGGATCCACGCGCCGACGACCCGGAGCGTACGCCGCACGAACACGTGCCATTGACAATGGTGTGTGACACACAGTAATGTGATCGACATGAACGAGACGCTCGACACGCACCTGCAGGAACTGCGCCGCGGCACCGTGGTGCTGGCCTGCCTGCAGCTGCTGCGCACGGCGGGCTACGGCTACGGGCTGCTGGAAGAGCTCGAGCGCCGCGGCTTCGCGACCGACGCGAACACGCTGTACCCCCTGCTCCGCCGGCTGGAGAAGCAGGAGTACCTCACGAGCGAGTGGAACACCGACGAGGCACGGCCGCGCAAGTTCTACCGCACCTCGGAGGCCGGCATGCGCCTGGCCGACACCCTCACCGACGAATGGCGCGCGCTCACCGCCGCGATCGCCTCCCTCACCACCGAGGAGAACTGACATGACCGCCACTCTCACCGAGCGCTACATCAGCGCGACGATCCGCAGTCTGCCGCCCGAGACGCAGGGCGACGTGCGTGCCGAGCTCGAGGCGTCCATCGCCGACGCCGTCGAGGCCCGCATCGACCTGGGGGAGGACCCGCAGGAGGCCGAGCGCGCCGCGCTGACGGCGCTGGGGGATCCCGGAGCCCTCGCCGCGGGATACGCCGACCGCCCGCTGCACCTGATCGGCCCGCGGTACTACCTCGCCTGGTGGCGGCTGCTGAAGCTGCTGCTGATGATCGTGCCGGTCTGCGCGCTCGGCGGCGTGGCGCTCGGACAGACGATCGCGGGAGCCCCTGTCGGCGAGGTGATCTCCAGCGCCGTCCTGGCGACCGGGGGCACCATCCTGCACGTCTGCTTCTGGACCACGCTCGTGTTCGTCATCCTGGAACGGTCGGGCACCGACGCCGGGATGAAGTGGGACGTCGACCAGCTGCCCGAGGCGTCGGACGACGGCGTCGGCCGCAACGAGCTGATCGCCTCGCTCGTGTTCCTCGGGCTCGCGGTGGGCGCCCTGTTCTGGGATCGGTTCCGCGGCTTCGTGGTGGTCGACGGCGAGGCACTGCCCATCCTCGACCCCGGTCTGTGGCCGTGGGGGATCGGCGTGCTGTTCCTCCTCATCGTCGCCGAGGCCGTGTTCGCGATCGTCGTCTACCGTCGCCGCGGGTGGAGCACCGCGCTCGCCGTGGTGAACACGGTCCTCGCCGTGGCCTTCCTCGCCTGGACCCTGACCCTGCTCCTCACCGGCGACCTGGTGAACCCGGACTTCCTCGCGCACATCGTCGCGGCGGGCGGCGACGGATTCGCCGCCGGTGACGCCGAGGCCGCCGACGAGGGCGGGATCTTCCGCATCCTCGCCGTCCTGCTCGGATTCGGCATCGCACTGGGCGTCGGCTGGGACATCGTCGACGGCTGGCGCAAGGCTCGCCGGCGCTGACCCGCGGAGTGCACCCACCCGGACCGGGTGGGTGCACTCCATGTCGCTCGGAGGCGGGGAATAGGCTGGGAGACGTGACCGATGCCTTCGTCTCCGACCTGTTCGACCCGTCCGAATGGGTGCTCGCGCCCGGCGCCGAGGACTACACCGACATCACCGCGCACGTGTCGCGCGACGGCGGTGTCGCCCGCATCGCGTTCGACCGGCCCGAGGTGCGCAACGCGTTCCGGCCGCACACGGTCGACGAGCTGTACCGCGCCCTCGACATCGCCCGGCAGGACGCCCGCATCGGCGCGGTGCTCCTCACCGGCAACGGCCCGAGCCCGAAGGACGGCGGCTGGGCGTTCTGCTCCGGCGGTGACCAGCGCATCCGCGGCCGCGACGGCTACAAGTACTCCGACTCCGAGACCGCCCTGATCGACGGGCAGTCGCGCGCGGCCGTCGGGCGCCTGCACATCCTGGAGGTGCAGCGCCTGATCCGCTTCATGCCGAAGGTGGTCATCGCGGTCGTGCCCGGATGGGCGGCCGGCGGAGGACACTCGCTGCACGTCGTGTGCGACCTCACGATCGCGTCGGCCGAAGAGGCGCGGTTCAAGCAGACCGACGCCGACGTGGGGAGCTTCGACGCCGGCTACGGCTCCGCGTACATGGCGCGCCAGACCGGGCAGAAGTTCGCGCGCGAGGTGTTCTTCCTCGCCGAGGAGTACTCCGCGCAGCGGGCGTACGAGGCGGGCGCTGTAAACCGTGTGGTGCCGCATGCCGAGCTGGAGCGCGAGGCGCTGAAGATGGCGCGCACCGTGCTCACCAAGTCGCCCACGGCGATCCGCATGCTGAAGTTCGCGTTCAACGCGGTCGACGACGGGCTGGTGGGCCAGCAGGTGTTCGCGGGAGAGGCCACCCGTCTCGCCTATGGCACCGACGAGGCGGTCGAGGGTCGCGACTCGTTCCTGGAGAAGCGCGCGCCCGACTGGTCCTCCTTCCCCTGGCACTACTGACCGAGCACATCCCGGAGGCACGCATGACCGCCCTGATCCCGACCGATGCGGAAGACACGGGACAGCTGCGGGACGCACTCCAGCGGGCGCTCGACGGCGGCCCGGCGCTCGGCTTCGGCATGCTGGGCGGTGCTCCGGAGCACGTGGCGGACGGCATAGCGGCGGTCATCGCGACCTCGGGGTCGAGCGGCATCCCCAAGCGCGTGGCCCTGAGCGCGGAGGCGCTGCGGGCGAGCGCCGAGGCCACGGCCGCGCGCATCGGCGAGGGACGGTGGCTGCTCGCGCTCCCGGCTGGTTACGTCGCCGGGCTCCAGGTCATGGTGCGCTCGCTCCTCGCCGGGACGGAGCCGCGGCAGATCGAGGGACGCTTCTCCCCGGTGTCGTTTGCCGAGGCGACGCTGGCCATGCTGCGCCCGGCGGGTGCGGCGGGTGTCCCCGAGCTGTACACCTCGCTCGTGCCCGCCCAGATCGCCACGCTGCTCGACGCGGCGGAGGACACCGCCGTGCGCGCGGCACTGCAGGCGTACCGGGCGATCCTCGTGGGCGGGCAGGCGCTGCCGGAGCCGCTCAGGGAGCGCGCGGGCGACCTGGGCGTGCGGATCGTGCGCACCTACGGCTCGACCGAGACCAGCGGCGGCTGCGTGTACGACGGCGTGCCGCTCGACACGGTCGCGGTGCGGGTGGTCGACGGCGAGCTCCGCATCGCCGGACCCATGCTCGCGGAGGGCTACCTGGGCGACGGCTCGCTCACGGCTCGCACCTTCCTGCACGACGAGCACGGCATCCGGTGGTACCGCACGGGCGACCTCGGCCTCGTGGAGGACGGGGTCGTGCGCGTGCACGGCCGGGCGGACAACGTGATCGTGTCGGGCGGGATCAACATCTCGCTGGACAGGGTGGAGGGCATCGTGCGGCGCGTGCCGGGGCTGCACGAGGCGGTGGTGGTGCCGGTGCCGGACGAGCGCTGGGGTGAGGCGTCGGTGATCGTCGCGCCGCGGGGCGAGGTGCTGCGGCGCAGCGAGGCGGAACAGCTGGGGCAGGCGCGCGAGGCGGTGGCGGCCGAGATCGGCGCGCACGCCCGTCCCTCGCGTCTCGTCCTGGTCGACGAGCTCGCGGTGCTGTCGTCGGGGAAGCCCGACCGCGAGGCGATCCGCCGGTCGGTCGCGGAACTGCACTGAGGCGTCGCCCGCCCGCGGTCCTGCCAGACTGGGGCGCATGGCCACGTACACGCACGGACACCACGAATCCGTCCTCCGCTCGCACAACGTGCGCGACATCGCCAACTCGGCCGCGTACCTCCGCCCGCACCTCACCGCGCAGACGCGACTGCTCGACGTCGGGGCGGGTCCCGGCAGCATCACGGTCGACTTCGCCGGGGCGGTCGCACACGTCACCGCGACCGAGATCGACGAGTCGGCGCTGTCGCTCTCGCGCGACCTGGCGGCGCAGCGCGGCCTCGACAACCTCTCCTTCTCGGTGGAGGACGTGCACGCGCTGAGCTTCGCCGACGACACGTTCGACGTGGTGCACGCGCATCAGGTGCTGCAGCACGTGGCCGATCCGGTGCAGGCGCTGCGGGAGATGCGGCGTGTGACCGTGCCGGGCGGCCTCGTCGCCGCGCGCGATGCCGACTACGCGGGCTTCCTGTGGTTCCCGGTGCTGCCGGAGCTCGACCGGTGGCTCGACCTCTACCGCCGGGCCGCGCGTGCGAACGGGGGCGAGCCGGACGCGGGGCGGCGGCTGCTGGCGTGGGCCCGCGCGGCGGGCTTCCGCGAGGTCACCGCGACCGCGTCCACGTGGTGCTACGCGACCCCGGAGGAGCGCGACTGGTGGGGCGGCATGTGGGCCGACCGCATCCTGGAGTCCGCCCTCGCCCGGCAGCTCGTGGACGAGGGCCTGGCGACCCCGGCCGACCTGCGCGACATCAGCGAGGCGTGGCGGCGGTGGGCGGGCGACGGCGACGGCTGGTTCCTCGTGCCGCACGGCGAGATCCTCGCGCGGGCGTGAGCGGCGGATACATCGGCCGACGGATGTCTCGCCCGGCGTGCTCGCGTAGCGTGGGGGAGTGATCCGGCCGCTCTCCCGCACGGCGCTCATCCTCGACATCGTCGGGGCGGTGCTGCTGTTCGTCATCTTCACTCCGATGTCGGTGGTGTTCTACGCGCCGCCGGTCACCGGAGAGCCGGTCGCGGGCGCCGCGGTGGCGGCGGTCGTCGTCGCCGGGCTCCTGATGTTCGGCGCGGTGGCGATCGGCCGGCTGTCTCCCGGGCTGGCGCTCGTGGGCGCCTGGGCCGGCGCGATCGTCCAGATGCTCGCCGGCTTCGGGCCGCTGCCGATCGACCTCGCGATCCTGCTGGTGCTGTACGCCACGTCGGCCTGGGGGTCGCGCCGCGTGCTGTGGTGGGGCCTCGGCTCGGTGATCGTCGGCGGCGTGATCGCGGCGCTCTACATGGTGTTCGTCAGCGGGGTCGCGTTCGGCACCGGCACCGGGTGGGAGCTCGTGACGGGCGGCACGCTGCTGCTCGCGGCATCCATCATGGCCCTCGGCTTCGCGTGGGTGTGCGGTCTGCTGTGGCGCGTGGTGCTGCGATCGCGGCGCACCAGGGCGGCGCAGCTGCAGGCCGAGGCGCTCGCGGCGGAGGAGCAGGAGCGCGTGCGCATCGCCCGCGACATGCACGACATCGTGGCGCACTCGCTCGCGGTCGTGATCGCGCAGGCCGACGGGGCCCGGTACGCCGCGGCCGTGAAGCCCGAGATGGCGACCGAGGCCCTCGGCACGATCGCCCAGACGGCCCGCGGTGCGTTGAGCGACGTGCGGATGCTGCTCACCCAGCTGCGGCACCGCCAGGGCGACGGTCCGCAGCCCACCCTCGCGGATCTGGAGACGCTGTTCGCGCAGGTGCGCCAGGCAGGTATGGAGCCGCGCGTCACGGTCGACCCGATGCCGCCGGGGGAGCCGCCGGGGGCGATCCAGCTCGCGGTCTACCGCATCCTGCAGGAGGCCCTGACGAACGCGATCCGGCACGGCGACGGGGCGGTGGACGTGCACCTGGCCTGGCTCCCCGACCGCGTGGACATCCAGGTGCGCAACACGGTGGCGGCCGACGCCCCGCCGTCCGCACCGGGTGGGCACGGACTGATCGGGATGCGGGAGCGCGCGCAGCTGGTCGGCGGTAGTCTGCACACCGAGCGCCGTGGTGCGCAGTTCGTCGTCCAGAGCAGCCTGCCGATCGGAGCCTCCCAGTGATCAGAGTCGTGCTCGTCGACGACCAGGCCCTGTTCCGCGCCGGGATCCGCATGCTGGTGGCCTCGCAGCCCGACCTCGAGGTCGTGGGGGAGGCGGGCGACGGCAGGGAGGCGCTCGCGGTGGTCGCCACGACGCGGCCCGACGTGGTGCTGATGGACATCCGGATGCCGGTGATGGACGGCCTGACCGCGACCGCGGAGATCCTCGCCCGGCCGGAGCCTCCGCGGATCGTGATGCTCACCACGTTCGACCTCGACGAGGCCGCGGCCCGCGCGATCCGGCAGGGCGCGAGCGGCTTCCTCCTCAAAGACGCCGATCCGGAGTTCCTGCTCGCGGCGATCCGCACGGTGCACGCGGGGTCCAGCGTGATCGCGGCGTCGGCGACCCGCGAGCTGTTCGCGCACTTCGCCGAGGCGCCCCGCCCCGTCCCGCCGCAGTACGGCGAGCTGACCGAGCGCGAGCGGGAGATCTTCGCGCTCGCCGCGCGGGGTCTGTCGAACGCGGAGATCGCGGCGCGGGAGTTCCTGAGCGAGGCGACCGTGAAGACACACATCAGCCGGATCCTCACGAAGCTGGCGCTGCGCGACCGCGTGCAGCTGGTGGTGTTCGCTTTCGAGCACGGTCTGGCCTGAGCGCGACCGCGTCCTCCGCGAGATCATCCTTCCGATGTATCGGGATGCTCCCGATGGCCGACGCGGTGCCCTGGACGGCGGAAATAGCGTCGAGGACATGGAGATCACGACCAGCGACCTCGGGCTCGCCGCCCGCGTCCAGCACCTGAAGAAGACCTACGGCTCCGGTGAGGGCACGGTCCACGCGCTCGACGACGTGAGCGTCGGCATCCGCCGCGGCCAGTTCACCGCGATCATGGGGCCGTCCGGCTCCGGCAAGTCCACGCTCATGCACATCATGGCCGGGCTCGACAGCCCCACCGAGGGCCGGGCGTGGATCGGCGACACCGAGATCACGGGGCTGAGCGACCTCGACCTCACGCTGCTCCGCCGCCGCCGCGTCGGCTTCATCTTCCAGGCGTTCAACCTGGTGCCCACGCTCGACGCCCTCGGCAACATCCTGCTGCCGTTCGAGCTCGACGGTCGCCGGCCGAGCGCGATCGAGCGGGCCCGCATCGACGGCCTCATCGACACCCTCGGTCTCGGGCCGCGCCTCGGGCACCGTCCCCACCAGCTGTCGGGCGGCCAGCAGCAGCGCGTCGCGATCGCCAGGGCGCTCGCCACGGCCCCCGACCTCGTGTTCGCCGACGAGCCCACCGGCAACCTCGACTCGAAGACCGGCCGGGAGGTGCTGCGCCTGCTCGCCTCCGCGAGCCGCGAGCACGGCCAGTCCATCGCGATGGTCACGCACGACGCGATCGCCGCGAGCCACGCCGACCGGGTGCTGTACCTGGGCGACGGCCGCATCGTCGCCGACCACCCCCGCCAGACCGCCGAGCAGATCTCCGCGTACATGCTGGCCGCCGAGGTGACGGCATGACCGCCGTCGCGACCGTCGTCCCGGAGACCAGGGCGACCGGTCCTCGCCTGGGCTGGCTGCGCGACCGCGGCATGGGTGCGAGCATCCTGGTCGCGGCGCTGTCCGCCGCCTTCGGTGTCTTCCTCGTCGAGATCACCGCCTACATCGGCGCGGTGCTCCAGTCCGACCCGTTCATCGGCGACAGCGGCACCCTCGCCGTCGTCGTCGCGATCCTCTCGGTGCTGCTCACCGCGGTGGCCATGTACGTCGCCGCGATCGTCACGGCCAACACGTTCTCGACCATCATCGCCGGCCGCACCCGTCAGATCGCCCTGCTGCGCCTGATCGGTGCCACCGCGCGCTCGCAGCGCGGGCAGGTCGGACGACAGGGACTCATGGTGGGTCTGCTCGGTGCCGCCATCGGGCTCCTCGCCGGTCTCGCGCTCTCCGCAGCGGCCGTCGAGATCGGGGGACGGTTCGTCGCCAACGCCCCGACGGACTTCACGCTCGCGCAGCCCGCGCTCGCACTCCCGGCGATCGGCGTCGCGCTCACGACGTGGGCGGCCGCGTGGGTGGGGTCGCGCCGCGTGCTCGCTGTCACGCCGCTGCAGGCGCTCGGCGGAGCGGTCGAGCGCACGCACGATGAGGTCTCGGGCCGGACGGGGCGCCACGTGGGGGCGTGGGTGCTGCTGATCTCGGGTGCCGCGCTGCTCGCGGGCGGCGTGATCCTCGGGCTCGTGACCCCGCTCGGCGTGGTCGTGGCGTTCTTCGGCGGCATCCTGTCGTTCACCGGGCTCGCGCTCGGGTCGGTGCTGTTCATGCCGCCCGTGCTGCGGCTCGTCGGTCGCCTGTTCGGATCGAGCGCGACCGCACGGCTCGCGGCCGAGAACGCCCTCCGCTACCCGGAGCGCTCGTCGCGCATGGCGATCGGCGTCGTGATGGGCGTGACCCTCGTGACCATGTTCGCCGTGGCCCTCGAGTCCGCCAAGCGCCTCATGATGAGCCAGACCACCGAGGAGATCCCGCCGGAGTTCTTCGCGCCGTTCGACGCCTTCGCGGCCATCATGATGGTGCTCGTGGCGGTGTCGGCGGTGATCGCCGCGGTCGGCCTGGTCAACCTGCTCACGATCGGGGTCGTGCAGCGTCGGCGTGAGCTGGGGCTGCTGCGGTCGATCGGCCTCTCCAACGGACAGGTGCGCCGCTTGGTGCTGCTGGAGGCGACGCACATCACGGTCGCCGCGACCCTCACCGGGCTCGTGCTCGGCGTGGCCTACGGCTGGATCGCGGCGCAGTCGCTGCTCGGCTCGGTGCCCACGCTGCCGGAGTTCACCCCGGCCGGCCTCGTCGCCCCGCAGGTGCCGTGGCTGCCGGTCGTGATCATCGTCGCTGCGACCGCGGTCCTCACGCTCGTGGCGGCCGCGACGCCCACGCGCCTCGCGACGCGCGTGGCACCGGTCGAGGCGCTCGCCGCGGACTGACGCCCCTAGGCTGGACGGGTGCCGTCGCCGTTCGATCAGTCCACGTATCAGGTCCGCCTCGACTGGGGGGTCGCCGGGCTCCGGCGGCTCGCGCCGTCCGACGTGATCGTGGTGGTCGACGTGCTGCGGTTCTCGTCCGTCGTGGCGGAGGCTGTCGCGGAGGGCGCCGAGGTCCCGCTGGCCGGAGCGCTCGAGTGGTCGCGCAACGGGGCGGCGGTCGCGGCCGCTGCTCCGGCCGAGGCCACGGTGCTGCTCGGCTCGCTGCGCAACGCCCGGGCCGTGGCCGCAGCGGTGCAGGCGGAGCAGGAGCGTCGTCAGGGCCGCACCTCGGTCGCGATCATCCCGGCGGGAGAGCTCGACGAGGCAGGGGAGCTGCGCTTCGCCGCGGAGGACCTGCTGGGGGCCGGAGCGATCGCGGCGGCGCTCACCGACCGCGGCATCGACCACACGGCACCCGATGCGGCCGTCGCGGCCGAGGGTTTCCGGGCGCTGCGGCGGGCGCTGCGGCACCTGGTGGGGGCCACCGGCTCCGCGCGCGAGCTCGCGGCGGGCGTCGCGGCCACGGAGCGCCTGACCGCTGCGGGGCTCACCCCCCTCGCCCCCGTCGAGGCTGCGGCACTGGATGCGATCGACGCGGTGCCGGTGCTGCGCGAGGGGCGGTTCGTCCGCCACACCTGAGCGCGCGGTGCCACCGGTCACACGGCGGTCCGCCGCGCCGGCGAGCCGATGACGGTGGCGCGGCGTAGGGTCGGGGCATGAGATACCTCCCCGCTCTCATCGTCGACGCCGTGCTCGTCCTGGTCTTCGCCGCGATCGGGCGGGCATCCCATCAAGAAGACCCGGCCGGGTTCCTCCTCACCGCCTGGCCCTTCCTGGCCGCGCTGCTGGTCGGATACGCGGTGGCGCTGCTGCTCCCGGCACGACCGCGGCGACCGTGGTCGCTGGCGTGGGGTGCCGTCGTGTGGGTCGTCACGGTCGCGGGCGGCATGCTGTTGCGAGTGCTGAGCGGCGACACGGCCGAGGTGCCCTTCATCGTGGTCGCGTCGATCGTGCTGGGGCTGTTCCTGGTGGGCTGGCGCGGGCTCGCGGCGCTGGTGCGGCGTCTGCGCGCGTCGTCCGACCGGGGCTCGGCCTCCGCGCCGCAGACCCGCCCGTCGGCGGCGGCGTTCCCCGCGGCCGTGCCGGAACCGGGTGCGGCGGCCACGCGTGCCCCGGAGGCGTCGGCGGCGGACGATCCCGCCGAGGCGCCGGAGTCGCGCGACCCCGATCCCGCCTGAGCCGGGTCACGGCGGACGGCGACTGCGCGGAGACTTGGAGCCGCGGGCGTCGTCAGCGCGGCAGCTGCGCAGCGAGTCGGGCGTCCGTGGTGATCTCGCGGCGCGTCCAGGCGAACAGGTGCCGGGAGTCGAACGTGCGCGAGCACCGGGCGCACGAGGTGGCCCGCGTCGGGCGGCGGTGGCGATAGGTCACGTGCCCCGCGGGGCAGTGCCCCACCCACGGCGCCAGTTCGACCGCGGTCTCGCCGTGGTGGGTGGTGCCGCCGACGTAGCCGAGGTCGGCGGCGACGCGTTTCCAGGCGGGGCCGTGCGCCGCCGCGTGACCCGCGAGCGCATGGGCCACCTCGTGCAGCAGGACCTGGTGGATCTCGTCGTCCTCGAAGCGGGCGGCGAGGTAGCGCGATACCGTGATGCGCTTGTTCGTGTAGTCGCACTGCCCGGCACGGCGCTTGGCATGGTCGAAGTCGAACGTCCAGCTGTCGTCGAGGTGCAGCCGGATCAGTGCCTCGCCCCAGACGCGCACTCGGGTCAGTTCCGCCATGGGCTCAGGGTAATCCACGGCGGGGACATCGGGGTGCTGCGGCTCAGCCCGCGATGAGCTGCGACGGTCGGTGCCGTTCGGCGGCCTCGATCGCCAGCAGCACGGTCTCCAGCTCGCTGTCGGCCGCGCCCGACTCGCGCCGCAGGAACAGCGACTGCTTGAAGCTCTCCCGCGCGGTGTCGAAGTCGCCGGCCTCGTAGGCGTTCTTGCCGTGGTGCTGGTAGGCGAACGCGGCGATCGACAGCCAGCGCTGCCCCTCGGCCTCGGAGGCGCACGTGGCCAGCTCCTGCTCGGCGGCCGCATGGGCGCCGCGGTACTGCAGGATCGTGGCGTGCAGCACACGGGCGCGCAGCACGTCCCGGCGGGTTCCGGCCATCCGCGCCTGGCGCACGGTCTCCTCGGCGAGCACGAGCGCCTCGTCGAGACGGTCGAGCACCTTCAGCAGCCACACGCGCTCGAGCAGTGCGGGCAGGGAGCGCTGCTCCTCGATCTCGGTCAGGCGGGCAGCGCACTCGTCGAGATCGACCAGTTCGCGGAGGGTCTCCCGGTCGTAACCCCGGATCAAACTCATTGCTCTCCTTCTGATGCGTCCCCGCCGCGTCCCCGTCCAGTGTGCCTGGCGTCTGCGCGGTCTCGAAGGCGGCGCGCCCTGGTCAGCGCAGGAACAGCGATGCGTCAGGGCGGGGCGACGCGACGGCGTCCGCGTCCGTCACGACGCGAGCTCCCTGGAGGAACGCCTCCGCCTCCGCGCCCTGGGCGATCTTGGCGGGGTGGGGCCCGGCCGCGAGCAGTCGCGGCAGCCACTCGGTGGGCAGCGGCGCGGCGGATGCCGCGAGCACGAGGTTGCCGAATCGCCGTCCCTTGAGCACCTGCGTGTCGGCGAGGATGCCGAGCTCGGGCAGCACGGCGGCGATGGTCGCGGCCTGGCGCCGGGCGAACGCGAGCCCCGGTCCGTCCGCGACGTTCACCAGCAGCACGCCACCGGGGGCGAGCAGCCCGGAGAGCTCGCGGTAGAACTCGACGCTCGTGAGATGGGCGGGCGTCTGCGCGCCGGAGTACACGTCCGACACCACCAGGTCGCAGGCGTGGTGCAGTGCGGCGGGCAGGCGCCCCACACCCTCCCGTGCGTCGCCGATGCGCAGCCGGATGGCCGCGCCCTTCGGGAGGGGGAGGTGCTCCCGGACGAGCTGCACGAGCGGTGCCTCCAGCTCGATCACCTGCTGGCGCGAGCCGGTTCGCGTGGCCTCGATGTAGCGGGGGATCGTGAGCGCGCCGGCACCGAGGTGCACGGCGGTGAGCGGACCGGCGGGCAGCTGGTCGATCACGGCGCCCATCCGCACGATGTACTCGAAGTGCAGGTGGGTCGGGTCGTCGAGGTCGACGTGCGACTGCGGGGTGTCGTCGACGATGAGCTCGAAGCCGCTCGTGAACTCGGAGGGGACGATGCGGGCGATGCCGCCGTGATCGAGCCGGGTCTGCGGGTGCTCGGTGTCTCGCGCGCGCGTCCGGCCCATGCTCCGAGCCTACGCGCTGCGCCGACCGCTCAGCGCTGGTTGCCGACCGCGCACGTCTCCTGCTCGAGCGTCTGACCGGAGACGTCCGGGGGCAGGGTGGCCCGCGCGTCGGGCGTCTCGCCCGGCGCGGGGGTCGCGGCGGTGCCGTCGGTCTCGCCCGGCGCCGGTGTCACGAGCTCCACGCCGCGGCGGGTCGCCACGTCGCCGGTCAGCTGCAGCGGCTGTCCGGACTTGATGGCCGCCCACAGCTGTTCGGCCGCGGCCTCGTTGGGCACCACGCGGTCGTCGTCGTCGGGGTCGACGACGTTGGGGTACTGCACGAAGACGAAGTCGCTGAACTTCACGTCCTTCAGGGCGAGCGCGAGCTGCGCGAGCCGGAGCGGGTCGTTGAGCGATTCGCTGGGGTCGATGTTGTCGGCCACGGCGTTCGCGATGCGCAGCACCTTCGGCACATCGGTGAGCGTCTCCTCGCTGAGCACCTTCTTCGCGAGGCGCGACATGTACTGCTGCTGGTTGGAGATGCGTGCCAGGTCGCTCTCGTCGCCCACGCCGTGCCTGGTGCGGATGAACTGCAGTGCCTCGACGCCCGACACGGTGCGCATGCCCGCGGGCCAGTCGATGCCCGTGTGCCGGTCGCGGATGCCCTCTCCCGCGATGCACACCTCGACGCCGCCGATCGCGTCGGTCACGGCCATCACGCCGTCGAAGCTGATGGCGGCGGCGAACTCGATCGGGATGTCGCCGAGCGTGCTGACGGTCTTCGCGACGCACGAGAGCCCGGCGTGCTCGAACAGGGAGTTCATGCGCGCCTTCTGCATGGCCGATGCGACGGAGCCGTCGGGCCGGGTGCACTCCGGCACCTCGACGCCGAGGTCGCGGGGGAGCGAGACGACCGTGACGTTGCGGGGCTCGGCCGAGACGTGCACGAGGAGGGTGACGTCGTTGCGGCGGAGTCCGTCGGCCTCTTCGCACCGCTCCGCGAACAGCGCGGTCGCGCGCTCTCCGCACTCGTCCGTCCCGGCGATCAGGATGCTGAAGGACTTGTCGGCGGGATAGGCGCCGATGGTGGGCGGGTCGACCTCGGGGGCTCCCTCCAGCACCACGGCGTCGTCGCCGATGCGGGCGAACAGGTCGACGATCAGGAACGTGCCGACGCCGATGACGGAGACCAGCACGACGGCGAGGGAGATGCCGAGGAGCCGGAAGACCCGTCCGGCGGTGCTGCGCGTGCGCTGCGGGGCGTGGCGGGCGATGGTCGGGCGATCGGCGTCGTGTCCGCGGCGTGGCATAGGCGCGAGCCTACCGGCGGAGCCCGATGTTACGGGGGTGTGACGATTCTGGGAGGAACTTGCAGCGAATTAGTTAGTCGTGGATACTTTTTCCTATCCCCCGGTCTGCACCCGATGCCTACCTGGACTTTTCAAAGAGGAGATCCCTTCATGCACAAGCGCATTCTTCCGGCAGTGGCGCTCGGCGCCGCCGCCACGATCGCCCTGGCCGGCTGTGCCGGCGGCAGTGGCGACAACGGCTCGGCCGACGGTGAGGGCAAGGAGCTCACCGTCTGGATCATGAAGGGGACCAACCCCGACGCGACCGCGTTCTACGACAAGGTCTCCGAGGCCTTCGAGGAGGAGACCGGCGCGACCGTCAAGATCGAGGAGATCCAGTGGGCCGACGCCCACGACCGCTTCGTCACCTCGATCGCCGGCGGCACCACCCCCGACATCGCCGAGACCGGCACCACCTGGACCGCCGAGTTCGCCGACGCCGGCGCGCTCCTCCCGATCGACGAGTACGTCGACGGCGAGAAGGGCCTGCGCGACGACCTGGTCGAGGGCCTCTCGGTCGCGGGCACGTACGACGACGAGCTCTACGGCATGCCGTGGTACGCCGGCGTCCGCTCGATCGTCTACCGCACCGATGTCTTCGAGGAGCTCGGGCTCGAGGCTCCGAAGACGTGGGACGACATCGTCACCGCGGGCGAGGCCATCAAGGCCGCCAAGCCCGACATGCTGCCCTTCCCGGTCGCGGGCGACGCCGAGTTCCAGGTCTACCCCTGGGTCTGGGGCGCCGGCGGCGAGATCGCCACGAAGGACGGCGACACCTGGACGAGCGAGCTGGACAGCGCCGAGTCGCAGGCCGGCATCGAGTTCTACACGGGCCTGGCCACCGAGCACGGCTTCTCCTCCGCGGGTGCCACCACCTGGAAGGAGACCGACCTCCGTGACGCGTTCACGCAGGGCAACGTCGCCATGATGCTCTCCGGATCGTGGACCCCGAACGCGCTCGTCGAGGCCAACCCCGAGCTCGAGGGCAAGATCGGCGCCGCGGTCATCCCCGGCCAGGACGGCGGCATCGCCCCGTCCGTGCTCGGCGGCTCGCACCTGTCGATCTTCAACACCACCAAGAACGCCGACCTGGCGTGGGAGTTCGTCAAGCTCATGACCACCGGCAAGTTCGCCGAGCAGTGGTCGGACGAGACCGGCTACTTCCCGGGCGTGCAGTCCGCGATGGAGGAGGCCCTCGCCTCGACCGACCCGCTCGTCGCCCCGTTCGCGGAGCAGATGGTCGACGGCGGCGCGTCCGTCCCGGTCACCCCGAACTTCGGCGCCGTGCAGGCGAAGAAGACGACCAACGCCATGATCCAGGCCATCCTCAGCGGGCAGAAGGACGTCGCGACCGCGACGAAGGACGCCGCTGCGGAGATGACCGAACTGCTCAACCAGTAAGGAACCACTCCTTCCATGTCGATGGTGCAAGCGCCACTGCCGGCCACGAAGGCGGAGTCCACCTCCGCCTCCGTGGCCGGCGGCCGGAAGAAGCGAGGACTCTCGCTCGTCACGGCCCGTCCCTGGCTTCTCCTCGCGCCCGGGCTGATCATCCTCGCGGTGCTCATGCTCTGGCCGCTCGTCCAGGTGTTCATCTACTCGCTGCAGGACTACGGACTGCGCGAGATCAACACCGGCGAGAACAACTGGATCGGCCTGGACAACTACGTCGAGGCGCTCACCAACCCGACCCTGTGGACGGTGGTGCTCCCCAACACGGTCGGCTTCGCGGCCGTCGCGGTGTTCACCACCGTCGCACTCGGGACCCTGGTCGCGCTGCTGCTCGCGCGCCTCGGCACCGTGTGGCGCACCATCGTGTCCAGCTGCATCATGGTCGCGTGGGCGATGCCCGCCGTGACCGGCACCTACGTCTGGACGTTCATCTTCGATGCCGACCGCGGCATCTTCAACTCGGTGCTCCAGGACCTCGGCCTCATCGACGGCCAGGTCAACTGGTTCACCAACCAGTGGTCGTTCTACGCGATCGTGCTGCTCAACGTCGTCCACCACGGCTTCCCGTTCGTGGCGATCACGGTCCTCGCCGGGCTCCTCGGCGTCTCGAAGGAGATGCTGGAGGCCGCGGCCCTCGACGGCGCCGGTGCATGGCGCCGGTTCTGGAAGATCATCTTCCCCACGCTCAAGCCCGTGTTCTCGGTCGTCATCATCCTGTCGACCATCTGGGACTTCAAGGTCTTCGCGCAGGTCTACCTGATGCCCGGCGGAAGCGGCGGCAACCGCCAGGTGCTGAACCTGGGCGTGTGGTCGTACGTGGAGTCGTTCGGGCAGAACCGCTACGGCTTCGGCGCCGCGCTCGCGGTGCTGCTCACCCTCGTCCTGATCGGCATCACGATCGTGTACATCCGGTCGCTCATGAAGGAGGACGAGCTGTGAACCCGCGCCCCCGGCTCCGCTCCCGCATCGGTCTCGGGATCGGCGTCGCCGCCGTCCTGATCTTCACGCTGTTCCCCGTGTACTGGATGGTCTCCAGCGCACTCGACGGCAAGGCCTCCAGCGGTGGGCAGTCGCTCCTGCCGCAGGAGTTCACGTTCGACAACTTCGCCTTCGTGCTCACCGAGGGCGGCTTCGGCACCTACCTGCGCAACTCCGCCATCGTGGCGCTCGTCACGGTGCTCGTCAGCGCGCTGGTGTGCCTGCTCGCGGCGGTCGCCGTCGCGCGCTTCCGCTTCAAGTTCCGCACCACGATCCTCATGATGATCCTGGTCGTGCAGATGGTGCCGCTCGAGGCGCTCGTGATCCCGCTGTTCCTCCAGGTGAAGAGCCTCGGCCTGCTCAACAGCATCATCGGTCTGATGGTGGTGTACGTGGCGCTGTCGCTCGCGTTCGGCATCTGGATGCTGCGCGGCTTCGTCGCCGCCGTGCCCGTCGAGCTGGAGGAGGCCGCGTACATCGACGGTGCCAGCTGGTGGCGCATGTTCCGCTCGGTGCTGCTGCCGCTCGTGATGCCGGGTCTCGTCGCGACCAGCATCTTCAGCTTCATCACCGCCTGGAACGAGTTCATCTTCGCGATGACGATCCTCGGTGCCCAGACCGACCAGTACACGGTGTCGATCGGCCTCAAGTCGTTCTTCGGCCTCTACTCCAACGACTGGGGCAGCATCATGGCCGCATCGACCATCATCACCGTGCCGGTCATGATCTTCTTCGTGATCGTGCAGCGTCGGCTCTCCGCCGGCATGGTCGCCGGGGCGGTGAAGGGATGACCGACGAGCTGGAGCGCCTGGCGAACGGCGTGCTGTGGCCGGGCTTCCTCGGTACGGAGGCGCCCGCGTGGCTTCTCGATGAGCTGCGCGATGGACTGGCCGGTGTCGTGTACTTCGGGCAGAACGTCGGAGAGGGGCTGCCGGCGCTGAGCGCCCAGATCCTCGACGCGAACCCCGCGGCGCTGATCGGCGTCGACGAGGAGGGCGGCAGCGTCACGCGCCTGGAGTCGGCCACCGGCTCCACGCTCCCCGGCGCGGCGCAGCTCGGCACGCTCGACGATCTCGTCGCCTCGGAGCGCACCGGTGCGGAGCTCGCCCGCCGCGTGCGGGCGGTGGGCGGGAACGTCGTGCTCGGCCCGGTCGCCGACGTCAACACCGATCATCGCAACCCGGTCATCGGCGTGCGGTCCTTCGGCGCGGACACGGAGCTCGTGTCGCGCCACGCGGTCGCGATGCTCGACGGCATCCAGGACGGCGGGGCGGCGGCGTGCGTGAAGCACTTCCCGGGTCACGGCGACACCCACGTCGACTCGCACCATGCGCTGCCCCGGATCGACCTCGACCTCGACGAGTACGAGCGCGAGCACCTGGAGCCGTTCCGTGCCGCGGTGGAGGCGGGCGTCGACGCCGTCATGACCGCGCACATCGTGGTTCCCGGGTGGGGCGACGCTCCGGCGACCCTCAACCCGCGCGTGCTCGGCATCCTGCGCGACTGGGGCTTCGACGGCGTGATCATCACCGACGCGCTCGACATGGCCGCGATCCGCGAGACCGTCGGGCTCGGCGGCGGCGCGGCACGTGCCCTCGCCGCCGGCGTCGACCTGCTGTGCATCGGCAATCCGACCAACCCCGGCGAGGCGGCGCTGCCCGACCAGGATCTGCGCGACTTCCGTGCTGCGCGCGACGGGATCGTGGCTGCGCTGCGCGACGGCTCGCTGTCGCGCGAGCGCGTGGAGGAGGCCGCGGGACGCGTGGCCGCCCTCGCCGCGAAGCTGCAGGCGCAGGCTGCCCGCGAGCACGCCGGGCAGCAGCCCGTGGACGGCTTCGACGCGCAGGACATCGCCCGGCGCGCGGTGACCCTCGTGGGCGCGACGCCGGAGTCGGCCGAGGCGCTCGCGGTGATCGACGCCCGCCGTCGCTCGACCCTCGCCGTCGACAGCGCCGCGTCGTACGTGGCCAGCGCCCTCGCGGGCGACGGTGTGCGCGTCCGGCTCGATGTCGCCGCGCGTCCTGTGACGGAGCAGGACGACGTGATCGCCGAGGTCGTCGCGGCCCCTGGCACCACGGTGGTGCTGGTGGACCGGCCAGACGCGGAGCCGGCACAGCGCGCTCTCGTGGAACGCACCGCCGCCCGCGACCCGCACGCGGTCGTGGTGAACGTCGGGCTCCCCGCCCGCACCCCGCTTCCCCTGCCGACCGTCGAGGTCGGGGCGGCCAGCAGGCTCGGGGCGCAGACCGCACGGGAGGCACTCCTGGGTCGCTTCCCGCTACGGCAGAGGTCGACCACCGCCGGTTGAGACGGGATCAGCGCATGGACGACGACGTTCTGGCCACGGTGCGGCGCTCCCTGCCCAGGCTGAGCGCGGCCGAGGGCCGCGTGGCCGAGACCATCCTCGGCGACCCCACGCTCGTCGTCGACCTCGCGATCAACGATCTGGCGCAGCTGTGCCGCACGTCGCTGTCCACCGTGGCGCGGTTCGCCCAGTCGCTGGGGTTCAGCGGCTACCGCGAGCTGCGGGTCGCGGTCGCCCGCTCGGTCACGCTCGCCCAGGCGCAGCAGGCGCGCTTCGGCCTGGACACCACCGCGATCGATCCGCACGACGGGCCAGGCGCGATCGCGGCGAAGCTCGCGGCGCAGGAGATCGACGCGATCGAGAAGACCGCCCGTGCGCTCGATGAGGCCGCCCTCGACCGGGTCGCGCGTGCGCTGGTGGCCGCCCGCCACATCGACCTGTTCGGTCAGGCGGCGTCGTCGCTGACGGCGCAGGATCTGCAGTTGAAGCTGTCGCGCATCGGGTGCTCGGTGTCGCACTCCGCCGATCCGCACCTGGCGATCACGACCGCGTCGCTGCGTTCGCCCGAGGACGTCGCGATCGCCTTCTCGCACGGCGGGGAGACGGCCGAGACGGTCAGGGCGCTGGAGGTGACGCGCGACACCGGAGCGCTCGCGGTCGCCGTGACCAGCGATGCGGACTCCCCGCTCGCGGCGGTGGCGGACGTGGTGCTGCTCAGCCAGGCGCAGGAGTCGCCGTATCGCATGGCGGCGATGTCGAGTCGGATCGCACAGCTCGCCCTGATCGACGTGCTGTTCGTGCGCGTGGTGCAGCACCGCGGGGAGCCGGTGGCCGTGTCCCTGCAGCGCACGCACGATGCCGTGCCGCCGCGCCGTCCGCGCCGCGCGTAGGGGGGTGACGGCAGGGAGGCTCAGTCCACGTGGTCGCGGGTGCTGGCGATCGCGCGCGTGGCGATGCGGTGCGCACGGGCCAGGCTGCCGCTGAGCGAGAGCCCGGCGAGCACCCCGGCGAGGAAGCCGCCGGCGAACGCGTCTCCCGCGCCGATCGTCTCCACGACGGGCGCGTCGAGGGCGTCGCTCTGCGCGCGATCCCCGCGGTCGAACGCCACGGCGCCGGCCGGGTCGGTCACCACGACGAACCGCGGCTCGGGGAACAGCGCGCGGAGGGCGTCGGGGTCGCTCGTGCCGAACACCGCCGCGGCGTCCGGCCTGGTGCAGAACAGCACGTCGGCGTCGCGGGCGAGTCCGCCCAGCAGGCGCTTCGCGTGGTCTTCCCTCCCGCGCCAGAGCGCCGGACGCCAGTTGAGGTCGAAGCTCAGCAGCGCGTGAGCGGGACGGTGGTCGCGGAACAGCGCATCCTGCGCGGCGGCGGCCGAGTCCGACAGGGCTGGCGTGATGCCCGAGGTGTGCACGAGCGCGGCACGGGCGAGGAGGGCAGCGGCCGCGGGCGTCTCGAGGGTGCGCGGAGACAGTGCGGCGGCGGCCGACCCTGCCCGGTAGTAGTGCATCGTGCCCTCGACCGTGCCGTCCGGCCGGGGCGACAGCTCCTTGACGTACAGCCCGGTCGGCGCGTCCGCATCGACCTCGATCGCGCTGTCGTCCACGCCGTGGGCGCGGAGCTCGCCCGTCAGGAACCGGCCGAACCCGTCGTCGCCCACGCGCGAGACCACGGCCGTGTCGACTCCCGCCGAGGCGAGCGCGATCGCGGTGTTCCACTCCGCGCCCGCGAGCGACCGGTCGAACGTGCGGCAGATCTCCAGGGCACCGGCGGTGGCCGGGACGAGGGCGACCATGCCCTCGCCGAAGCAGACGGCGAGCGGGGTGGACTCTGGCACGTTCTCGACGGTACCCGATCCCGAGTCCCGCGCGTGTCGATACCGGATCGCAACCTCCGGCTATTTGGCATCCGCGATCCGGCTGGGTACCTTCGAGGAATCACCGTCTCCGGGGCGACGACGCCCCGGGTACGCGCATCGAAGCGCCCGACAGGGAAGGTCACACAATGCACCAGTCAGCCATGCGTCGGCGAGGGATCGTCGCCGTCACCGGAGCGGCCATCGCGGCTCTCGCTCTCGCCGGATGCGTCGCCAGCGAGCGCGGCGACAACGGTTCGGAGGGCTCGGGCGACGTCGACGGCACGTTCGTCTTCGCCGCGTCGTCCGATCCGGCGAGCCTCGACCCCGCGTTCGCGCAGGACGGCGAGACGTTCCGCGTCTCCCGCCAGATCTTCGAGGGTCTGGTGGGCACCGAGCCGGGCACCGCCGACCCCGCGCCGCTGCTGGCGGAGTCGTGGGAGTCGTCCGAGGACGGCATGTCGCACACGTTCCAGCTGAAGGAGGGGGTGACCTTCCAGGACGGCACCCCGTTCAACGCCGAGGCGGTCTGCTACAACTTCGACCGCTGGTACAACTGGACCGGTCTGGCCGCCTCCGAGGCGTTCGGCTACTACTACAACAAGCTCTTCAAGGGCTACGCGTCGAACCCCGCCGACGCCGTCTACAAGTCGTGCACGCCCGACGGCGAGAACTCCGTCACGATCGAGCTGAACAAGCCGTTCGCCGGGTTCATCGCCTCGCTGTCGCTGCCCGCGTTCGGCATGCAGAGCCCGTCCGCGATGCAGGAGTTCGGCGCCGATGAGGTCGGCGGGTCGGCCGAGGCGCCGCAGCTGTCCGAGTACGCGATGGGCCACCCGGTCGGCACGGGCCCGTACCAGTTCGAGGAGTGGGCGCCGGGCGAGCAGGTCACGCTCAAGGCCTACGACGACTACTGGGGCGACGCGGGTCAGGTCGACGAGATCATCTTCCGCACGATCGACGATCCGACGGCCCGCCGCCAGGCGCTCGAGTCCGGCTCGATCGACGGCTACGACCTCGTCGGTCCCGCCGACACCAAGGCGCTCGAGGACGACGGCTTCACGATGGTGTCGCGCCCGCCGTTCACGATCCTGTACCTGGCGTTCAACCAGGCCGTGCCCGAGCTGCAGGACCCGAAGGTGCGCGAGGCCCTCTCGTACGCGGTCGACAAGGACGCGCTGATCAGCCAGGTGCTGCCCGAGGGCACGCAGAAGGCCACGCAGTTCGTGCCCGAGGTCGTCAACGGCTACAACCCCGACGTCACGACCTACGACTACGACCCCGAGAAGGCCAAGGCTCTGCTCGCGGAGGCCGGCTACGACGAGTCGAACCCGCTGAAGCTCACCTTCAACTACCCGGTCAACGTGTCGCGTCCCTACATGCCGGACCCCGAGCAGATCTTCACGGTGCTGTCGTCGCAGCTGTCCGAGGTCGGCGTGGAGACCACCCCGGTGTCGGAGGAGTGGGTCGAGTACCTCGACCGCACGACCGGCACCTCCGACCACGGCATCCACCTGCTGGGCTGGACGGGCGACTACAACGACACCGACAACTTCGTCGGCGTGTTCTTCGGCCAGCAGAGCTCGGAGTGGGGCTTCGACAACCCGGAGCTGTTCCAGAAGCTGACCGAGGCTCGCGGCGTGTCCAACCTGGAGGAGCAGACCGCGCTGTACGAGGACATCAACGAGATGGTGGCGGAGTTCATCCCCGGCGTCCCGCTCGCGCACCCGGCTCCGACGCTCGCGTTCGATCCGCGCGTGAAGAGCTACCCTGCCAGCCCGGTGAACGACGAGGTCTTCACGGACATCGTCCTCACCAAGTAACGGCCTGACCGACCGAGACCCCTTCGTCTCGTCGCTCCGCTCCTCGTTCAGGGACCGGATCGGGAAACACCATCCCGGTTCGGTCCCTGAACGAGCGGAGCGAGACGACGGGCCTGATCGACGGAGATCTTCGTGCTGCGCACCATCGGCAGGCGACTGCTGTTCCTCATCCCCACCCTGTTCGGGCTCAGCATCCTGCTGTTCGCCTGGGTCAGGGCCCTTCCCGGCGGCCCCGCGGTCGCCCTCCTCGGCGAGAAGGCCACACCCGAGGCGATCGCCAGGGTCAACGAGCTCTACGGCTTCAACAAGCCGCTCATCGAGCAGTACTTCATCTGGATCACGCGCCTGCTGCAGGGCGACTTCGGCACCTCGATCCAGACCAACCGTCCGGTGGTGGAGGAGTTCTTCCGCCGGTTCCCCGCCACGATCGAGCTGAGCGTCATGGCGCTCATCTTCGCGGTGGGCGTCGGCATCCCGCTCGGCTACTGGGCCGCGCGGCGACACGGCAAGTTCACCGATCACGCCTCGGTCGTGCTGAGCCTGATCGGCATCACCATCCCGGTGTTCTTCCTGGCGTTCATCCTCAAGTACGTCTTCGCGGTGCAGCTGGGCTGGCTGCCGTCCGACGGGCGGCAGAACCCGCGGATAGACGCGACGCATCCCACCGGGTTCTACGTGTGGGACGGCATCATCACCGGCGAGTTCGACGCGGCGTGGGACGCCATCCTGCACCTCATCCTCCCGGCGCTCGCGCTCGGCACGATCCCGCTGGCGATCATCGTGCGCATCACAAGGGCGAGCGTGCTCGAGGTGCAGAACGCCGACTACGTCCGCACCGGGCGCGCGAAGGGCGTCGGCTCGTCGACGCTGCGCAGCCGCTTCATCCTGCGCAACGCCATGCTGCCGGTGATCACCACGATCGGTCTGCAGACGGGACTGCTGATCTCGGGGGCGGTGCTCACCGAGACGGTGTTCGCGTTCCCCGGCATCGGCTCGTTCCTGGCGCGGGCCATCTTCACGCGGGACTTCCCGGTGCTCCAGGGCTTCATCATCTTCATCGCGATCGCGTACGCGCTGATCAACCTGGCGGTGGACGTCTCCTACAGCTTCATCGACCCGAGAGTGAGGGTGCAGTGATGTCTCTCCTCATCGTCCGAAAGGAGGCGGTCGCATGAGCATCGCCCTCCCACCCGCACAGGGACCCTCCGCCGAGAGCGGGGGAAGCATCGACACCGTCGCGATCGCGCAGGCCGATCTGAAGAACGGCGGCGGCTTCTGGAGCGACGTGTTCCGTCGACTCCGCCGCAACCCGACCGCATGGATCGGCGCGGTCATCGTGCTCGTCTTCCTGGCAATCGCCCTGCTGGCACCGGTGATCGCCCCGTATCCGGAGACCGCGCTCCCCGGCGCGAAGTTCATCACCCCGACGCACATCCCCGGACCGGGCGAGCTGCCGGAGTTCCCGCTCGGGCTCGACCGCTTCGGCGGCGACGTGCTCTCGAAGCTGATCTGGGGCGCGCAGGCGTCGCTGCTCATCGGTGTCGTCTCGACCGCGATGGGGCTCGTCGGCGGCATGCTGCTCGGGCTCATCGCCGGCACGTTCGGCGGCTGGGTCGACACGGTCATCATGCGCGTGGTCGACATCATCCTGTCCGTGCCGAACCTGCTGCTGGCGGTGTCGATCGCGGCGATCCTCGGCCAGACGCCGTTCGCGGTCATGATCGCGATCGGTGCCTCGCAGGTGCCGATCTTCGCGCGGCTGCTGCGGGCGTCGATGCTGCAGCAGCGCTCCAGCGACTACGTGCTCTCGGCGCAGACGCTGGGCCTCGGCCGCGGCCGGATCACGATGTCGCACGTGCTCCCCAACGCGATCGGCCCCGTGATCGTGCAGGGCACGCTGACGCTGGCGACCGCGGTGATCGACGCGGCGGCGCTGTCGTTCCTCGGGCTCGGCGGCGGCCGCCCCGAGACCGCCGAGTGGGGGCGCATGCTCACCTACGCCCAGGCGGAGCTGGCGATCGCGCCGTGGCTGGCGTTCCTGCCCGGCATCTGCATCGCGGTCACGGCGCTCGGCTTCACCCTGCTGGGCGAGGCGCTGCGCGAGGCCATGGACCCGAGGACGAGGGCACGATGAACACGCGAGACGAGGGCGCCGCGCGCGCCGCGAGGGAGAACCGCATGTCGGACGAGCCGCTGCTGTCGGTCGAGGGACTGGCGGTCGACTTCGCCACCATGGACGGCGTCGTGCACGCGGTCGAGGGCGTCGACCTGGAGATCCGACCGGGCGAGACGGTCGCGATCGTGGGTGAGTCCGGGTCGGGCAAGTCCACCACCGCGATGGCCATCATCGGGCTGCTCGCCGGGGGCGGGAAGGTCGCGGCGGGCAGTATCCGCCTGGACGGCCGCGAGATCGCGCACGCCTCGGAGAACGAGCTGCGCACGATCCGGGGGCGCGACATCGGCCTGGTCCCGCAGGACCCCATGTCGAACCTCAACCCGGTCGCCAAGATCGGCACGCAGGTCGCAGAGACGCTGCTCGCGCACGGCCTGGCCACGCGGCAGAACGTGCAGGGGAAGGTCGTCGAGGCGCTCACGGCCGCGGGCCTGCCCGACCCGGAGCGCCGCGCCAAGCAGTATCCGCACGAGTTCTCCGGCGGTATGCGCCAGCGCGCGCTGATCGCGATCGGGCTGGCGTGCAAGCCGCGGCTGCTGATCGCCGACGAGCCCACCAGCGCGCTCGACGTCACGGTGCAGCAGACCATCCTCGACCAGATCGGCGAGATGACGCGCGAGCTCGGCACGGCGGTGCTGCTCATCACGCACGACCTCGGTCTCGCGGCCGAGCGGGCGGAGCGGGTCGTGGTGATGCACCGCGGCAAGGTGGTCGAGCAGGGGCCCGCGCGGCAGATCCTGGAGGACCCGCAGCACCCGTACACGCAGTCGCTCGTGAAGGCGGCGCCCTCGGTCGCGGTCGCCCGGCTGCGGCCGGAGGCGTTCGTGCGCGACACGTCCGCCGCGGAGCTGCCCGCAGCGGAGGAGAAGCCGCGCGACCACATCGTCGAGATCGAGAACCTCACGAAGGTGTATCCGGTGCGGGGCAAGCACGAGGACTTCGTGGCCGTCGATGACGTGTCGCTGGCGATCCCGCGCGGCGAGACGGTCGCAATCGTCGGAGAGTCCGGCTCGGGCAAGACGACGACCGCCCGCATGCTGCTCAAGCTGATCGAGCCGACGAGCGGACTCATCCGCTACGAGGGCAAGGACATCGCATCGCTGAATCGTGCGGAGACAAAGGAGTTCCGGCAGCGCGTGCAGCCGATCTTCCAGGACCCGTACTCGAGCCTGAACCCGATGTTCACGATCGAGCGTTTGATCGCCGAGCCCCTGGAGTTCTATCGGCGGGGGAGTGGCGCCGACCGTCGCAAGCGCGTGCGGCAGCTGCTCGACGACGTGGCGCTGCCGCAGTCGATGCTGCGCCGCTACCCGTCGGAGCTGTCGGGCGGTCAGCGGCAGCGCGTCGCGATCGCCCGGGCGCTCGCGCTCTCGCCCGACCTCATCGTGTGCGACGAGCCGGTGTCGGCGCTCGACGTGCTGGTGCAGGACCAGATCCTGCGGCTGCTCGGCGACCTGCAGCGGGAGTACGGCCTGAGCTACCTGTTCATCTCGCACGACCTCGCGGTGGTGCGGCTCATCAGCGACTACGTGTGCGTGATGAAGGACGGGAAGCTGGTCGAGGCGGCGACGTCGGAGGAGATCTTCACGAATCCGCGCGACCCCTACACGCGGCGCCTGCTCGCCTCGATCCCGGGCAACGAGCTCGGCATCGCGTCCTGAGACGGGGGAGCGAGCGCCAATACCGCAGGTTCTGAGATTGGTCAAGGACTGTGCTTGCCATGTCGCGGAATCGTGGGTATAGTTGGTAGTTGCGCTCGCTCCTCCCTGCCCTCATATGGTGGTCGGCATCCGTTGAGCTCTCGAGCGCGAACTCCACCTGACGACAAAGGAATCGAGAAGCCCTGCGGGGCTCACGGAGGTTATTCCCTTGGCTGCTGCTCCCAACGCATCCACATCCACCACCACCAAGAACGGACGCGGAGCTTCCCGTCTTTCGTTCGCCAAGATCTCCGACACGCTGACGGTCCCCGACCTTCTCGCTCTGCAGACCGAGTCCTTCGGCTGGCTCGTCGGCAACGACGCCTGGAAGGCGCGCGTGGCCGAGGCGAAGGCCGCCGGTCGCACCGACGTGAACGAGAACAGCGGTCTGGGCGAGATCTTCGAGGAGATCTCCCCGATCGAGGACCTCGGCGAGACGATGCAGCTGTCGTTCACGAACCCGTACCTCGAGCCGGAGAAGTACTCGATCGAGGAGTGCAAGGAGCGTGGCAAGACCTACGCCGCGCCGCTGTACGTCGAGGCCGAGTTCATGAACCACCTCACGGGTGAGATCAAGACGCAGACGGTCTTCATGGGCGACTTCCCCCTGCAGACCGACAAGGGCACGTTCATCATCAACGGCTCCGAGCGCGTCGTCGTGTCGCAGCTCGTCCGCTCGCCCGGTGTCTACTTCGACAAGACGCCCGACAAGACCTCCGACAAGGACATCGTCTCGGCGCGCGTCATCCCGAGCCGCGGTGCCTGGCTCGAGTTCGAGATCGACAAGCGCGACCAGGTGGGCGTGCGCGTCGACCGCAAGCGCAAGCAGTCCGTCACGGTCTTCCTCAAGGCGCTGGGCATGACCAGCGAGGAGATCCTGGCCGAGTTCGCCGGCTACACCTCCATCGAGGAGACGCTCGCGAAGGACACGATCGTCACCAAGGAAGACGCGCTGCGCGATATCTACCGCAAGCTGCGTCCGGGCGAGCAGGTGGCCGCCGAGGCCGCCCGCGCGCTGCTCGACAACTTCTACTTCAACCCGAAGCGCTACGACCTCGCCAAGGTCGGCCGGTACAAGATCAACCACAAGCTGGGTCTCGACACCCCGCTGACGGAGTCGGTGCTGACGGTGCAGGACATCGTCGCGACCATCAAGTACCTGGTGCGTCTGCACGCCGGCACCGAGGAGACCTTCGAGGGCATCCGCGGCGGCAAGAAGACGGAGATCCGTCTCGCGACCGACGACATCGACAACTTCGGCAACCGTCGCATCCGCGCGGTCGGCGAGCTGATCCAGAACCAGGTCCGCACGGGTCTGTCCCGCATGGAGCGCGTCGTCCGCGAGCGCATGACCACGCAGGACATCGAGGCCATCACGCCGCAGACGCTGATCAACGTGCGCCCCGTCGTCGCCGCGATCAAGGAGTTCTTCGGAACCTCGCAGCTGTCGCAGTTCATGGACCAGAACAACCCGCTCGCGGGTCTGACCAACAAGCGCCGCCTCTCGGCCCTCGGCCCCGGTGGTCTGAGCCGCGACCGCGCCGGCGTCGAGGTCCGTGACGTCCACCCCTCGCACTACGGCCGCATGTGCCCGATCGAGACCCCGGAAGGCCCGAACATCGGCCTGATCGGTGCGCTCGCGACCTTCGCGCGCATCAACTCGTTCGGCTTCATCGAGACCCCGTACCGCAAGGTCGTCGACGGTGTCGTGACCGAGCAGATCGACTACCTCACGGCGTCCGAGGAGGTCGACTTCAACATCGCGCAGGCCAACGCGCCGCTCGATGCGAAGGGTCGCTTCCGCGAGAGCCACGTGCTCGCGCGCCCCAAGGGCGGTAGCGGTGAGGTCGACCTGTTCCTGCCGGAGGAGATCGGCTACATCGACGTCTCGCCGCGCCAGATGGTGTCGGTCGCGACCTCGCTCGTGCCCTTCCTCGAGCACGACGACGCGCAGCGCGCGCTCATGGGCGCCAACATGCAGCGCCAGGCCGTGCCGCTGCTGCGCAGCGACTCGCCGCTCGTCGGCACCGGTATGGAGGGTTACACCGCCATCGACGCGGGTGACGTGATCACCGCCGAGAAGGCCGGTGTCGTCTCCGAGGTCTCCGCCGACCGCGTCGTGGTCATGCTCGACGAGGGCGGCACGCAGGAGTACCACCTGCGCAAGTTCGACCGCTCGAACCAGGGCACCTCCTACAACCAGAAGGTCGTCGTGTCGGCCGGTGAGCGCGTCGAGGTCGGCGAGGTCATCGCCGACGGCCCCGCCACCGAGAACGGCGAGCTGGCCCTCGGCAAGAACCTCCTCGTCGCGTTCATGACGTGGGAGGGCTACAACTTCGAGGACGCCATCATCCTGAGCCAGGACCTGGTGAAGGACGACACCCTCTCGTCGATCCACATCGAGGAGTACGAGGTCGACGCCCGCGACACCAAGCTCGGCAAGGAGGAGATCACCCGTGACCTCCCCAACGTCAGCCCCGAGCTGCTGAAGGATCTCGACGAGCGCGGCATCATCCGCATCGGTGCCGAGGTCCGCCCCGGCGACATCCTCGTCGGCAAGGTCACGCCGAAGGGTGAGACCGAGCTGTCGGCCGAGGAGCGCCTGCTCCGCGCGATCTTCAACGAGAAGAGCCGCGAGGTCCGCGACACGTCGCTGAAGGTGCCGCACGGTGAGCAGGGCACGATCATCGCCGTCAAGGAGTTCAACGCCGAGGACGGCGACGACGAGCTCGGCTCCGGCGTGAACCGCCGCGTCGTGGTCTACATCGCCCAGAAGCGCAAGATCACCGAGGGTGACAAGCTCGCCGGCCGTCACGGCAACAAGGGTGTCATCGCGAAGATCCTGCCCGTCGAGGACATGCCGTTCCTCTCGGACGGCACGCCGGTCGACATCGTCCTCAACCCGCTGGGCATCCCGGGTCGAATGAACTTCGGCCAGGTGCTCGAGACCCACCTCGGGTGGATCGCGAAGCAGGGCTGGAAGGTCGAGGGCACCCCGGAGTGGGCCGCCAAGCTGCCGGAGCAGGCCTTCGAGGCCGCCCCCGGCACCAAGGTCGCGACCCCGGTGTTCGACGGCGCCAGCGAGGAGGAGATCGCCGGTCTGCTCGACTCGACGCTCCCGACGCGTGACGGCCTGCGCCTGATCGACTCGAGCGGCAAGACGCAGCTGTTCGACGGCCGCTCGGGCGAGCCGTTCCCGGCGCCGATCTCCGTGGGCTACATGTACATCCTGAAGCTCCACCACCTGGTGGACGACAAGATCCACGCCCGCTCCACCGGTCCGTACTCGATGATCACCCAGCAGCCGCTCGGTGGTAAGGCGCAGTTCGGTGGACAGCGCTTCGGTGAGATGGAGGTGTGGGCCCTCGAGGCCTACGGCGCCGCGTACGCCCTCCAGGAGCTCCTCACGATCAAGTCCGACGACATCCTCGGCCGCGTCAAGGTGTACGAGGCGATCGTCAAGGGCGAGAACATCCAGGAGCCCGGCATCCCGGAGTCGTTCAAGGTGCTCATGAAGGAGATGCAGTCGCTCTGCCTGAACGTCGAGGTCCTCTCGGCCGACGGCACGCTGGTCAACCTCCGCGACACCGACGACGAGGCGTTCCGCGCCGCAGAGGAACTCGGTATCAACATCTCCAGCCGCTTCGAGGCCGCCTCGATCGACGAGATCTAATCCTTCGGGAGCCGGGGACCGCCGTGTCCCCGGCTCACCGAAGCAGACTTCTCAAACAGAATTTCCGACACAGGAGAACTAGTGCTCGAGTCCACAACCTTCGATGAGCTTCGCATCGGCCTGGCGACCGCAGACCACATCCGCGCGTGGTCCTACGGCGAGGTCAAGAAGCCCGAAACCATCAACTACCGCACCCTCAAGCCGGAGAAGGACGGTCTCTTCGGAGAGCAGATCTTCGGCCCGTCCCGTGACTGGGAGTGCGCCTGCGGCAAGTACAAGCGCGTCCGCTTCAAGGGCATCGTCTGTGAGCGCTGTGGCGTGGAGGTCACCAAGAGCTCCGTCCGCCGTGAGCGCATGGGTCACATCGAGCTCGCCGCTCCCGTCACCCACATCTGGTACTTCAAGGGCGTGCCCTCGCGCCTCGGCTACCTGCTCGACATGGCGCCGAAGGACCTCGAGAAGGTCATCTACTTCGCCGCCTACATGGTCATCTCGGTCGACGAGGATGCTCGTCACCGCGACCTGGGCACGCAGGAGAACAACATCCGCCTCGAGCTGAAGACGCTCGGCGACCGCCGCGACGCCAAGATCGCGGAGCGCCTGGCCAAGCTGGAGGAGGAGCTCGCGGCTCTCGAGGCCGATGGTGCCAAGGCCGACGCCAAGAAGAAGGTCAAGGACGCCGCCGAGAAGGAGATGTCGCTCATCCGCAAGGGTGCCGACGAGGCGATCCTGAAGCTGGAGCGCGTGTGGGAGGACTTCCGCACGCTCGAGGTCGGTGCCCTGCGCCCGGAGGACGACGTCTTCCACGAGCTGCAGGACCGCTTCGGCCAGTACTTCGAGGCCTACATGGGTGCCGAGGCGATCCAGCGTCGCCTGGCCGCGTTCGACCTGACCGCCGAGGCCGAGAGCCTGCACCTGCAGATCTCGGAGGGCAAGGGCCAGCGCAAGATCCGTGCGATCAAGCGCCTCAAGGTCGTCAACTCGTTCCTCGAGACCGGCATGAGCCCGGCCGCGATGGTGCTCGACGTCGTCCCGGTGATCCCGCCGGAGCTGCGTCCGATGGTGCAGCTCGACGGTGGCCGCTTCGCGACCTCCGACCTGAACGACCTGTACCGCCGCGTGATCAACCGCAACAACCGTCTCCGTCGCCTGATCGACCTCGGCGCCCCCGAGATCATCGTCAACAACGAGAAGCGGATGCTGCAGGAGGCCGTCGACGCGCTGTTCGACAACGGCCGCCGTGGTCGCCCCGTCACCGGTACCGGCAACCGTGCACTGAAGTCCCTGAGCGACATGCTCAAGGGAAAGCAGGGTCGTTTCCGTCAGAACCTGCTCGGCAAGCGTGTCGACTACTCGGGCCGTTCGGTCATCGTGGTCGGCCCGCAGCTCAAGCTGCACCAGTGCGGTCTGCCCAAGCAGATGGCGCTCGAGCTCTTCAAGCCGTTCGTCATCAAGCGCCTGATCGACCTGGGTCACTCGCAGAACATCAAGGCCGCGAAGCGCGCCGTCGAGCGCACGCGTCCCGAGGTCTGGGACGTGCTCGAGGAGATCATCCGCGAGCGTCCGGTGCTGCTCAACCGTGCACCCACCCTGCACCGTCTGGGCATCCAGGCGTTCGAGCCGCAGCTCGTGGAGGGCAAGGCCATCCAGCTGCACCCGCTCGTCTGCGCGGCGTTCAACGCCGACTTCGACGGTGACCAGATGGCCGTGCACCTGCCGCTGTCGGTCGAGGCTCAGGCCGAGGCCCGCGTGCTGATGCTCGCGTCGAACAACATCCTCAAGCCGTCGGACGGCCGTCCGGTGACCCTGCCCTCGCAGGACATGATCATCGGTCTGCACCACCTGACCACGGTCAAGGCCGGCGCCAAGGGCGAGGGCCGTGCGTTCGGCTCCGTCGGTGAGGCGCAGCTCGCGTACGACGAGGGCACGCTCGACCTGCAGGCGAAGGTCCGCATCCGCATCCCGGGTCTGGCCTTCCTGGAGGGCGAGGCTCCCGAGGGCTACGAGAAGCACGGTCTGGTCGACGCGTCGCTCGGTCAGGCGATCTTCAACGACGCGCTGCCGAAGGGCTACCCCTTCGTCCGCGAGCAGGCCGACAAGGGCAAGCTGTCGCAGATCGTCAACAAGCTGGCCGAGGAGTACCCCAAGGTCGAGACGGCCGCCACGCTGGACCGCATCAAGGATGCCGGCTTCTACTGGGCGACCCGTTCGGGTGTCACCGTCGCGCTGAGCGACATCCTCACCCCGCCGAACAAGGCGGAGATCGTCGCGGGCTACGAGAAGCAGGCCGCAAAGGTCCAGTCCCAGTACGAGAAGGGCCTCACGACCGACGCCGAGCGTCGTCAGGAGCTCATCAAGATCTGGACCGAGGCGACCGACGAGGTGCAGGCCGCGATGAAGGCGCACTTCCCGGAGGACAACACCATCAACCGCATGGTGTCCTCGGGCGCCCGTGGTAACTGGCTGCAGATCCGGAACATCGCCGGTATGCGTGGTCTGGTGAACAACCCCAAGGGTGAGATCATCCCGCGTCCGATCATCTCCTCGTACCGCGAGGGTCTGTCGGTGGCGGAGTACTTCATCGCGACGCACGGTACCCGTAAGGGTCTGGCCGACACCGCTCTGCGTACCGCCGACTCGGGTTACCTGACCCGTCGTCTGGTGGACGTCTCGCAGGACGTCATCATCCGCGAAGAGGACTGTGGCACGTCGAAGGGCCTCGAGCTCCCGATCGCCGCGCCGAACTCGCAGGGTGAGCTGGTGCGCGACGCGAACGTCGAGAACTCGGTGTTCGCCCGGACGCTGGCCTCCGACGTCGTGAACGCGGCGGGCGAGGTCCTCGCCTCGGCCGGCGACGACGTGGGCGACGTGCTCATCGACAAGCTGGTCGCTGCGGGTGTCGAGACCATCAAGGTCCGCTCGGTCCTGACCTGCGACTCCGCCGTCGGCGTGTGCGCGCAGTGCTACGGCCGTTCGCTCGCGACCGGCAAGACGGTCGACATCGGCGAGGCCGTCGGCATCATCGCGGCCCAGTCGATCGGTGAGCCCGGTACCCAGCTGACGATGCGTACCTTCCACACCGGTGGTTCCGCGTCGGCCGACGACATCACGCAGGGTCTGCCCCGTGTGCAGGAGCTGTTCGAGGCCCGTACCCCCAAGGGTGCGTCGCCGATCGCCGAGGCCGACGGCCGCATCACGATCGACGAGACCGACAAGGCCAAGAAGGTCATCCTGACGCCCGACAACGGCGACGAGCCCGTCGTCTACCCGGTGCTGAAGCGTGCGACGCTCCTCGTCGAGGACGGCCAGCACGTCTCGGTCGGTCAGCCCCTGCAGGTCGGCACGCTCGACCCCAAGGAGGTCATGCGCGTCATGGGTGCCCGCGAGGTGCAGAAGTACCTTGTCGGCGGCGTGCAGGGCGTGTACCGCTCGCAGGGTGTGCCGATCCACGACAAGCACATCGAGGTCATCGTCCGCCAGATGCTCCGCAAGGTCACCGTCGTCGACCACGCCGACACGACCCTGCTGCCGGGTGAGATGGTCGACCTGAAGCGCTACCAGCAGATCAACCGCGAGGCCGTGGCCGAGGGCAAGCGCCCCGCGTCGGGTCGCCCGGAGCTGATGGGTATCACGAAGGCGTCGCTCGCGACCGAGTCGTGGCTGTCCGCCGCGTCCTTCCAGGAGACGACCCGCGTGCTCACGCAGGCCGCCATGGAGGGCAAGCGCGACCCGCTGGTCGGTCTCAAGGAGAACGTCATCATCGGTAAGCTCATCCCCGCCGGAACCGGTCTCTCGAAATACCGTGACGTCACCGTCGAGGCCACCGAGGAAGCCAAGAGCGAGCGCTACCCGAACCGGATCTTCGCATCCGACGGCGCGTACGCGGACGGCGACTTCGGCTACGTCGACTTCGACGCGTTCTCGACGGACGACATCACCCCCGGTACCTACAACTGAGGTGTGACTGAGTGAACGAAGGCCCCGGGCATCGCCCGGGGCCTTCGTCGTCCCTCGTCGCGTTCGGGCACGCAGTTCGGCAGCGCTCCGGAGCGTGGGCGGGCGCGGTAGGGTCGGCGAGTGAGCACTGAGACTTCCCCCGGCGGCTCGGCCGTCGTCATCGGAGACGCCCTGATCGACGAGATCCGGGATGACAGCGGCGTCCGCGAGTTCGTCGGCGGAGCCGCCCTGAACGTGGCGGTGGGTCTGCGGCGGCTCGGAATCCCCACGACGCTCATCGCGATGGTCGGAGAAGACGTCGCAGGCGCGCACATCCGCGAGTATGTGGCGGACCACGGCGTGCGCCTGATCGCGAGCGCGGCGCCGCACGGGTCGTCGCGCGCCGTCGTGACCCGGGCCGCGAACGGCGAGCCGAGCTACGTCTTCAACCGTGCCGCCCAAGAGCGCACGATCCGCTACTCGGACGACGCGGTGGCCGCGATCGCGGACGCCGACCTCGCGGTCGTCAGCTGCTTCCCGTTCGACGCACCCGCCGAGGTCGACGCGCTCGCGGCCGCCCTGGACGGTGCGCGCCTCGCGATCGATCCGAACCCGCGCACGGGCATGCTGAGCGACCGCGACGAGTTCGTGCGCGGCTTCGAGCGTCTGGCCGCGCAGGCCGAGGTCGTGAAGGTCGGCGCCGACGACGCGGCGGTGCTCTACGACGGCGACCTCGACGTGCTGCGCTCCCGTCTCCGGGGGCTCGGCGTGCGCGCGGTGCTGGCCACCGCGGGGGCGGACGGCGCGGTGCTCGAGTCCGACGCCGGCACTTCGACGGCCCCGATCTCCGCGCTCCCCGGGCGCCTCGTCGACACCGTGGGGGCGGGCGATGCGACGCTCGCCGCCGTCGCCGCCGGTCTGGTCGCCGCTGCTCCGCAGGCCGCAGGGGAGTGGGATGCCCTGCTGCGACGGGCCATGGACATCGCGGCCGCGACGTGCAGGGCCGAGGGCGGTCTGCTGCGCACGCCCGAGTCGCTCGCCGAGTCCGACCGCGGGGTGCACGGCAGCTGACGCCTCGATTTCTCGACCCCGCATCGTGCGGGTATGATGGATCTTCGTGCCCCCGGTTGGCTGTTGAAGTCGGACGGGTGCGCTCTGGCGAGTTACCCAAGTGGCCAAAGGGATCTGACTGTAAATCAGCCGTCTTCGACTTCGGGGGTTCGAATCCCTCACTCGCCACCACGGAAGCCCCCGCTCGTCGGGGGCTTCTTCCGTTTCGGCGCGCGTCTCACGAACCCGTGACACCGAGGCCCTCCGTCCGCCACACTGAGTGCCATGGGATCAGCGTTGACCACCATCGGACTGCCCGTCGCGCTCGGCATCATCATGCTGGGTCTGGGCCTGAGCCTCACCCTCGGCGACTTCGCGCGGGTGCTCAAGCAGCCGAGGGCGGTGATCGTCGCGCTGCTGTGTCAGCTGGTGCTCCTTCCGGCCGTCTGCTTCGGGCTCGTGCTGCTGTTCCAGCTGCCGCCGGTGCTGGCGGTGGGCATGATGATGCTCGCCGCGTCGCCGGGCGGCACCACGGCGAACCTGTACAGCCACCTGTTCCGCGGCGACATCGCCCTCAACATCTCGCTCACGGCGGTGAACTCGGTGATCGCGGTGATCACGCTGCCGATCATCACGAACCTCGCGATCGCCTACTTCCGCCCGTTCGATGACACGCTGGGGCTGCAGTGGTCGAAGGCCCTCGAGGTGTTCGCGATCGTGCTGCTGCCCGTCGCGCTCGGCATGCTGATCCGGCGGTTCTGGCCACGGTTCGCCGCGAGCATGGACAAGCCGGTGCGCATCGCCTCGGTCGTCATCCTGATCGTCGTGATCGCGGGCGCCGTGGCCTCGAACTGGACGCTCCTGGTCGACAACGTGGCGCGTCTGGCTCTCATCACCGTGCTGTTCTGCCTGGTCAGCCTCGCGGTCGGATTCCTCATCCCGCGGATGCTGCGGGTGGGCAAGCGTCAGGCGATCGCGACGTCGTTCGAGATCGGCATCCACAACGCGACCCTGGCGATCGTGATCGCGCAGTCCGTGCTCGGTTCGGTGGAGCTGAGCCTCCCCGCGGCCGTCTACGGGGTGCTGATGTTCTTCATCGCGTTCGGCTTCGGGTTCCTCATCCGCGAGCGCAGCGGTGCGTCTGAAGCGCGGACCGCGCCCGCCGTCGAGGGCGTTTCCTAGACTGGAGTGATGCGAGCCCTCACCGAAGCCGACGTCCGGGCCTCGTTCGTGAACGCGGACGCGGACGAGCTGCGCGTCATGGAGATGCCGCACGACTTCCTCCTGGTCGACTGGGACTACCTCGACTTCTTCGCCTGGCGCGACCCGAGCGCGGGCAAGCGCGGCTACGTCCTGATCCAGCACGAGGGACGCGTGGTCGGTGTCGTGCTGCGGGCGTCGGAGCCCGGTCGCGGGCGCTCCGGCATGTGCAACATCTGCCACACGATGCAGCCGGGCAACCAGGTCGCGCTGTTCTCCGCGCGACGGGCGGGCGAGGCCGGCGCTCGCGGCGACTCCTTCGGTACGTACATCTGCGCGGACCTCTCCTGTCACGAGAACGTGCGACTCGCGCATCCGCTCGCGCCGAACGAGATCCGCGCGGCGGGTCAGGCCGACTTCCGCCTCGATGGCACGCGCCGCCGGATGGAGGGGTTCGTCTCCCGCGTGTGGGAGCAGGGCTGAGTCCGGCTAGCCTGGATCCACACGTCCTGTGCTCGAGGGAGACGCCATGAGTGAAGCCATCCTGTTCGCGGTCGACGAGGGGATGGCGCGGCTGACGCTGAACCGTCCGGCTCGCCTCAACGCCTTCAACGCCGATCTGGCCCACGCCTGGCGTGACGCCACGGCCGAGGCCACCTCGCGGAGCGACGTGAAGGCGATCCTCCTCGACGCGGCGGGGCCGGCGTTCTGCGCGGGCGGCGACGTGATCGACATGGCGACCACGATGGGCGCCTCCGGTGCCGAGATCACCGCGCTCGCCGAGGTGATCAACGCGGGCATCCGCTCGCTGACCGAGTCGAGCATCCCGGTGGTCGCCGCCGCCCACGGTACGACGGCGGGTGGCGGGCTCGGCATCCTGCTCGCGACCGACTACGCCGTGGTCGGGGCACGATCGAAGCTCGGGAGCCTGTACGCCAACATCGGTCTCACGCCCGACCTGTCGGTGTCGGCGCAGCTGGCCCGTGCGATCGGTCAGCGCAGAGCGCTGCAGCTCGTGCTGCAGGATCGGTTGCTGACGGCGGCCGAGGCGCTGGAGTGGGGACTGGTGGCCGAGGTCGTGGAGGGCGAGGACGCGGCTGCGGAGGCGGAGGCCGTGCGCTCGCGCGCCGAGGAGGTCGCGCGCTTCTGGCTGGCCGGGGCCGCGGATGCCTATGGCCAGGCCAAGCGGCTGGTGCGGTCGCAGCCCGAGCGCACCTTCGTCGAGCAGCTGTCGGAGGAGGCGCGCTCGATCGGTGCCGCGCTCGAGACTCCCGACGCGCAGGCGCGGGTCGCCGCGTTCGCTGCGGCATCGGCGCGCAAGACGGCCTGACTCTTCCTCCCCAGCCACCGGTTTTCGTCGCGTCCGTCCGCACGGCGCGAAGATCCCCGAACCGGGACCGGCGCGCGTGGGAGGATGTGGACATCGATCGCCACTCGACGAGAGGACCCCCATGTCCCATCCGGACATCAGCACGCCGCCGCAGGCTGAGAAGAAGAACATGTCGCTGCTCATCCGAGGCTCGATCTGGGTGGCGATCGGCGCGCTGATCGCGGCCGCGCTCGTGTGCGTGGTGTGGGTGCTGATCGGCGACCAGAACGGCCTGATCGGTCGCGCCTTCCTCACGATCCTGCTCCTGGCCGCGTTCGCCGGCATCGCGATCCTGGAGGCCGGGCTCGCCCCCAATCGCCCGGACTGGCTCCAGCTCGCGAGCATGGTCAGCTGGGTCGTGGCGCTCCTGGTGGGGCTCGTGAAGATCTGGCTCCCGGAAGACGGCATCTACTTCGGGGCGGAGCGCTTCTTCCAACTCCTGCTCGTGATCGGAGTGCTCCAGCTCGCCCTGCTGCACGTGCGTCTGTTCACGAAGGCGGCGCAGCGCCACGTCACCACGTTCACGCGCGTCATCTTCATCGTGACGGTCGTGTTCCTCGGTGCGCTCGTGGCGATGCTCGTGTTCTTCCTCGCGTTCCCGAACACGTTCGACTACAGCGAGCTGTACTGGCGCATCGTGGTCGCCCTCACGATCCTGGTCGCGGTGGGCACCACGCTCATCCCCCTGCTGAACGCGCTCTTCGCGCCGAGGAAGGCCGCCACGCCGACGCCGCAGAACCCGGCTCCCGCGTGGCCCACGTTCGCCGACGGCCGCACCCCGCTCCCCGCACTGCCCGACGGCTCGCCCGACTGGAACGCGTACTACACCGGCTACCCGACGGCTCCGCAGCAGGCTCTCCCGCAGCCGCAGACCACGGCGTTCCCCGTGGTTCCCGAGGCCGCGGTCGCGCAGCCCGCGCCTCCGGCTGCGCCCTCCGCACCCCCGGTGGCCCAGCCCGGCCCTCCGGTACCGGACGCACCGGTGCCGCCCCGACCCGCCGCGCCGGAGCCCCCCGCGCCGCATCAGGGCGAACCTCCCGCGTTCCCGCCGCCCCCTCCCGCGCCGGGGAACCGGGCGTCGTGACAGTGTCACAGGAGCAGGAGCTCGGCACGCTCGCTGCGGAGGTCGCTCGGGAGGCGGGGGAGCTCGCCAGGACACGCCGACAGCAGGGGGTCACCCTGGCCGCGACCAAGTCGACACTGGCCGACATCGTGACCGAGGCCGACCGCGAGGTCGAGGCGCTCATCCGCGACCGTCTGCTGACGGCGCGGCCGCACGACGGCTTCCTCGGCGAGGAGTCCGGTACGGCGGCGGGCGACAGCGGGATCACCTGGGTGGTCGACCCCATCGACGGCACCGTCAACTATGCCTACGGCATCCCGGCCTACAACGTCAGCATCGCGGCCGTGCAGGGAGAGCCCGACCCGAGCCGGTGGGAGGCGCTCGCCGCCGCCGTGCACGCACCGGCCGTGGGGGAGACCTTCACCGCCGCTCGAGGTCACGGAGCCTGGCTCGATGGCAGGCGCCTCGAGGTCACGCAGGAGACACCGGCCGGCGCGCTCCTCGCCACCGGGTTCGGCTACGACCCCGCGACCCACGACGGCGACCTCGCGACCGTGCGCCGGGTGATGCCCATCGCGCGGGACCTCCGGCGGATGGGGTCGGCCGCACTCGACCTCGCGTACGTCGCCGCTGGCCGACTCGACGGCTACTTCGAGCGCGGACTGGCCCCCTGGGACCTCGCGGCGGGCGCGCTCTTGGTGAGCGAGGCGGGCGGCATCGTGACGCGCGTCGACACCGACTCCCCTCGGCCGCTGCTGATCGCCGGAGGACCAGCCGTGCACGCGCGGCTCACCGAGATCCTGTGCTGAGAAACCTGGACTGATACATGGCATTCCCAGGGTGATCGGGGTAGTGTTTACCCGATCGTTACTTTCACCACCCGAAGGTGAAAGCTGTCATTGCGCCCCCGAGCAACACGAACGACCGAGAGACTAGTTTTGCCCTTCGAGAATCCCCAGGCTGCCGCTGCGCCCACGCGTCGCTCCAGCCGTCATCGCACTGCGGCCACCGAGGCCCCGGCGACCGGGACGACGGCACCCCTCGCTCACGCGGAGACCGTGGTCGCGCTCGCCGCCGTCGCACCCCTCTCCCGTCGCGCCGCACGTCAGCGGCCGAACGACGTCCCGCCGGTGCCGCAGGCTCCCGCCGAACCGTTCATCGCCGCGACGCCCGCGCCCGCCGTGGCCGACGTCCCCGCCGTGCCCCTCGCGGCGACGCACGAGGCACCCGCCGAGGCCGCAGGCGCCGAGGTCATCCTGCCGGCCTCCGAGCCGTTCGTGGCCGAAGCCGACGCCGAGGGAGACGCGTTCGAGCGTGCCTCGCGCGCCTTCCGCAGCACCGGCACCGTGCGTACCGTCCCTGCTGCGGCCGCGAGTGCCCGGTCGTTCGCGAGCGCCGCCGACGTGCAGGGTGCGGCGGCCGAACACGTCGCATCGCGTCCCCGCCGTCTCCGGCGCTTCGTGACGGTCGGCGCGACCGTCGGTGTCATGGGTCTGGCCGGACTGCTCGCGGTCTCCATGACGCTGCCCGCCGAGGCCGTCGCCGCCGCGCGCGGAGGGTCGATGGCCTCCACCTCCCTCGTCACCGCTGCCGCGGCCGACGCCGCGGGGTCGGCGAAGGACGAGATCCAGGCCTTCGTCGCGCCCTCCGACGTGCAGAACGCACCGCTCACCCGCAACGACGACTACAGCACGGTCTCGCTCGTCGAGGTCGCGGCCGAGCAGGGCATCAACTACTCGGGCGAGGTCTTCACGAACGACCCCGACGCGGCGATCCAGTGGCCGTTCATGGTCGGCGTCGGCATGTCGTACGGCTATGGCATGCGCAGCGGACGCCTGCACGAGGGCATCGACTTCACCCCCGGCAACGGCGCGCCCATCCAGGCGATCGCCGACGGCGTGGTGCGCACCGCCACGGAACAGGGCGGCGCCTACGGGGTCACGGTCTACATCGACCACGTGATCGACGGCCAGACCATCACCAGCCACTATGCGCACATGCAGTACGGCTCGCTCCAGGTGAAGGCGGGCGACCGGGTCACCGTCGGCACCGTCATCGGCAAGACCGGGAACACGGGCCGCTCCTACGGCGCGCACCTCCACTTCGAGCTCATCGTCAACGGCACGACGATCGACCCGATGCCGTGGCTCCGTGCCAACGCCGGACGCACGTCGTACTGACCGGCCTGATTTCATGAGGACGCCACAGTGATGGTATTCTCGTGTGGTTGCCCCGCGAGGGGCAGCACGCCCCGATAGCTCAGTGGCAGAGCACTTCCATGGTAAGGAAGGGGTCGTCAGTTCAATCCTGACTCGGGGCTCGGAGTTCGCATCTGCGATGCGGATGCCGTGCGGCAGGGTAGCTCAGTTGGTGAGAGCGCACGACTCATAATCGTGAGGTCGCGGGTTCAAGCCCCGCTCCTGCTACAGCTCGAAACCCCCGGATACGTCCGGGGGTTTCGTCGTATCCGCGGACTAGAGTGAGAGCCGTTCCGCGCGCTCGCGCGGACGAGCGAGGCGGGCTCCCCGGAAAGAGGACCGCCGTGCCGACCCCCGCTCCCTCCGCGACCGCTGTCTACTGCCATGCGCATCGGGCGGTGATGGTCGCCGTGACGGACAGGGCGGGCGTCTCGCTCGGACTGGAGGACATCGCGGGCCCCGTCTCCTGGGACGCGCTCATCGCCGCGGGCTACGGCCTCGCGGTCGCGGCGGGCGCACTGTCCGGTGCGGTGGCCGGGCTCCGCTGCCGGGGAGTCTCCGTCGCCGACGTGCTCGGCGCGTCGATCGAGGACCCCCACCACACGATCGATCGCGCCGACCTGCGCCGCGCGGCCGCCTGGCTCGCCGACGGGCTTGCCCGCGACGAGGAGCAGCCGCTCGACGACATGACCGCCGAGGTGATCGGCACCGACGTGCTGTGGGACCCCCACGCCCACGCGGACGACGACCGCATCGCCGCCGTCGTGTTCGCGATCGTCACCGTCAGTGCACAGGCCGTCGGGGAGCGGAGCTGAGCGTGCGGCGCGCTCTGTCCCCGCTGCTCGGCTGATCCCGCGCAGGCCCCCAGGGAGCGGAGCTGAGCGTGCGGCGCGCTCTGCCCGCGCTGGCTCGGCTGATCCCGCGCAGGCTCCCAGGGAGCGGAGCTGAGCGTGCGGCGCGCTCTGCCCGCGCTGGCTCGGCTGATCCCGCACAGGCCGTCGGGGAGCTGACCGTGACACCCGGCCCCGCGCGCCGGGCCGCCCGACGATGGCCAGCGCCCTCGGCCGCACGGGCCATCCGGAACCCGGAGGTCATGTCAAGCCCCTGCGCTCGGGCCCGCCGGCACGGGAGACTGGCGCTCCACGAGGCCGAGGAACGGAGATCCCCATGTCAGACCCGAACAGCAACGCCGCCGACGATGGCCCCGAGGTGGACGCCGTCGGTGTGGACGCCGACATCGTCACCAACGATCACGACCCCGAGCCCGACGACCTTCCGGCCAGCGAAGACGACGACGACGACCTCGACGTCGCCGACCTCCCCTGACCGGTCACCGGTCCGCGGTCGACGGGTCGGACCCCTCCGACCCGTCGACCGCGGTGGTCGTCCGTCCGCCGGCGCGCTGAGCGGCCTCCAGCCGCTCCGCCTCCTCGCCACTGATGGCTTCGCCGCGTGCCACGAGTCCCGCCTGGTCGGACAGGGGGATCTGCTTGAGGAACAGCGACAGCAGCAGCGCGAGCGCCACGAACGGCACCAGGTACCAGAACACCGGGGCGAGCGCATCGGCGTACGCGGTCACGATCCCGTCGCGCACCTCGTCGGGCAGCGCGCTGAGCGTTGCGGGGTCGATGGTCGACGCGGCCTGCGACGCCTGATCCGGCGAGGCACCGGCTCCGGCGAACACGCCGAGCAGGTTCTCCGTCAGCCGCGTCGTGAAGATCGTGCCGAAGACGGCCACTCCGAGGGATGCCCCCACCTCCCGGAAGTAGTTGTTGGTGCTCGTCGCGGTGCCGATCTCGCCCGCGGGCACGGCGTTCTGGACCACCAGCACCACGACCTGCATGATGAGCCCGAGGCCCGCGCCGAACACGAACAGGAAGACGCAGATCAGCCAGATGGGCGTCTCGGCCGACAGCGTGGTCATCGCGACCATCGAGAGGCCCGTCACGATCGTGCCGACGATCGGGTAGACCTTGTACTTCCCGGTCTTCGAGATCGCGATGCCCGAGAAGATGGACGTGCCCATCAGGCCCACCATCATCGGGATCATCAGCAGCCCGGAGGCCGCGGCCGACGTGCCGGACGACATCTGCAGGAACGTGGGCACGAAGCCGATCGCCGCGAACATGCCGATCCCGAGCACCAGTCCGATGGCCGTCGCGTTCACGAAGATCGGGTTGCGGAACAGGCTCAGCGGGATGATCGGGTCCTGCGCCCTGGACTCGGTGATGACGAACGCGGTCGCGGCGACCACGAGGCCGGCGCCCCACGCCCAGGTCGCCAGCGAATCCCACCCGAACTCCTTGTCGCCGCCGAAGTCGGTGAAGAAGATCAGGCACGTCGTCGCGAGGGAGAGGAAGATCACGCCGAGCACGTCGATGCGCTTCTCGGCCTTCTTGCTGGGCAGCTGCAGCGCGACCAGCGCGATCACGAACGCCGCGATCCCGACCGGGATGTTGATGTAGAAGGCCCACTGCCACGTCATGTGGTCGACGAAGAACCCGCCGAGCAGCGGACCGGCCACGGCGGAGAGCCCGAACACGGCACCGAGCGGACCCATGTACTTGCCGCGCTCGTTGGCGGGCACGATGTCGGCGATGATCGCCTGCGACAGGATCATCAGTCCGCCGCCGCCCAGGCCCTGCAGCGCCCGGAACACGACGAACATCCAGAAGTCGGTCGCCAGGGCGCAGCCCACCGACGCGAGCGTGAAGAGCGCGATCGCGACGAGGAACAGGCTGCGACGACCGAGCACGTCGCCGAACTTGCCGTAGATCGGCATCACGATGGTGGTGGCCAGCAGGTACGCGGTCGTGATCCACACCTGGTGGTCGACGCCGCCGAGCTGGCCCACGATGGTCGGCATCGCGGTCGACACGATGGTCTGATCGAGGCTCGCGAGCAGCATGCCGGCGATCAGGGCGCTGAAGATGATCCAGATGCGACGCTTCGTGAGCAGGAAGGGCGCGTCGGCGGTGGCGGTGGCGGACATTCAGTGGGCTTTCTGTGCGGGGGAGTACAGGTCGCGCGCGAGCCGGAGACGGCGTCGGATCAGCTCGGCGAACGGCTCGGTGGAGTGGTGGTGCAGGAGCTGTTCCATGCACAGGCGCACGAGGGCACCGACGGACTGCACGAGCACCTGCGCGCGCAGCTCGGCGTCCTCGACGCCCTCGAGCCGGCGGGTGATCAGGGCGACGTCGCGCCGCTCGTGCTTCTCCTGCTGCTCGAACGCGGCCTTGAGCAGTCGCGGTTCGTGCTCGATCACGGCGAACAGCTCGGCGGCATGCTCGACGGGGTCGAACAGGGAGAAGCGGGCCACGGTGAGCTCGACGAAGTCGTCGAGCAGGTCGCCGTCGGCGGTCGCGAAAGCGTCCTCCAGCTCCTCCTGGCGGGAGTCGATCACGGTGATGCCGAAGACCGCGTTCTCCTTGCTCTCGAAGTAGTTGAAGAACGTGCGGCGCGACACCCCGGCCTCGGTGCACAGCTCCTCGATCGTGAAGCCGGCGAAGCCTCGTTCGACCGTCCAGCGCCGCGCCACCGAGGTGAGCGCGCGAGACGTCTCGCGCTTGCGCTGCTCCCTCGTCGATTCTGCACTTGCATCCATAGAGTGCAACTTTGCACTTTCAACCTTGGAGTGCACTGTGAGAGTGCGTTTCTCTGCCCGCCCGGAAAAACCCTCGACGAATTCGTGACATCCGAGGTGCCTCATGCGTCTTAGTGGTGTCGTAAGAACACGGCCCGCGCCCCACGGTGCGGACACACGGATGAAGGAGCTCGAGATGGCGAACGTGACGGGGGGCAGCCAGCCCAAGGCTCAGGTCGTACCGACGGCGCAGGCCGCAGCGGTGGGGAAGACCACGATCGAGGACGCGGTCGTCGCGAAGATCGCGGGCATCGCGGCCCGTGAGGTCAGCGGCGTCTATGCGCTCGGCGGCGGGGCGGCCCGCATGATGGGCGCGATCCGAGACGTGCTGAACACGACCGACCTCTCGCAGGGCGTGAGCGTGGAGGTCGGCGAGACGCAGGTGGCCGTCGACGTCACGATCGTCGCGGAGTACCCGGTGTCGCTGCAGAAGGTGGCCGACGACGTGCGCACGGCCATCCACCGGGCCATGGTCGACCTGGTCGGCATGGACGTCGCCGAGATCAACGTGAGCGTCAACGACGTGCACATCCCCTCGGACGACGACGCCGACGCCGAGGAGGCGCGAGTCCAGTGAACGCCTCGGTGATCGGCGGAGCTGCGGCCGCGGTCCTCGCACTGACCTGGATCGTGCTGGGCTTCTGGGCGTTCCTGCTCGTGCTCCTCGCGATGCTCGTCGGCGCGGCGGCCGGGCGCATCGCCGACGGTCGCCTGGACGTCCGGGCGCTCGCCGAGGTGGTCCGCGGACGGCGGTCGTCCTCGTGAGCGTCGAGCGGGCAGGGGCGTCGACGGGTGTGGCGGGGGCCACGTCCGTCGAGACCCGCGCCCTGCACCGGATCGCCCTCGGCATCGCCAGGGATGCCGCGGGCGTGGGGCTCGACGACATCGCGGTGGAGCTGGGCGACCGGCGCGGCGACCTGCGCGTCACGGTGGTCGTGCCCGTCGTGCTGGCGCGCTCCGACGGCACGACCCTCGCCGACCGCGGCGAGGTGCTGCGCGAGACCCTCGTGCGTCGGCTCGGGGAGCTGGCGTCGCGACGGGTGGGCGCGGTCGACGTGCGGTTCACCGGCGTGCGGCGTGCGCTCGAGCGGAGGGTCGCATGAGCGCGCCCGCCGCCACGCGCCGACTGCTGCGCCGGGAGACACGGGCATCGCGGACCGCTCCGGCGACCGTGCTCGCCGCTCTCCTGGCGATCGTGCTGCTCGGGCTCCTGGGGTGCGGGGTCGCCGCGGCCCTCGACCCCGGGTTCCGCGCGGATGCGGCGGCGCTGCTGGCGGGCGTCGCCCAGGCGCGGTCCGCCCCTGGTGTCGCGATCGGCGCGGGCATCGCGCTGGTCGCGCTCGCCGCGGTGCTGCTGGCGCTGGCGGTCGTCCCGGGGCGTCGCGCCCGACGCGCCCGTCTCACCGGGCGCACCGCGCTCCTAGTGGACGACGGCGTGCTCGCGGACGCGATCGCCGACGGGGTGGCCAGGAGCACGGGCGTTCCGCGACCGCGCGTCGTGGTCACGGTGGGGCGCAGAGCCGCCACGGTCCGCCTGACCCCGACCAGCGGGGTGCCCGTGGACCGTGACGCGGCGCGGACCGCTGTGGTGCGCGTGCTGGACGAGGTGGGCTTCGCCCTGACGCCGCGTGTGCTCGTGGCGACGGAAGGAGTGGTCGGATGAGGCTCTCGGGATCCGTGGGGAACCGGGTGGTGCTGCTCGGCGGCGGCCTCGTGCTGCTCGCGGCGGGCGCGGCACTCGTGGCGACCGGGCTGGAGTCGGCGCGGCTGCTGCCCGCGGAGGCGGCGGGGGCCGTCTCGGCGGTCGAGCGGGCGTCCGCCGATGCATCGGCCGCGACGGTCGACCTCGGGAGCATCGGGGAGTTCCCGCTCGCGGCCGTGTCAGCCGCGGCCGCGGCCCTGGTCGTGGTCGTCCTGCTGATCGCGTTCCTGCTCACGCGGGGCCGCGGTCGCGTGCGCGAGGTGCTCGCGGTGCCGGGTCCTCGGGGGACGACCCGGGTGGACCGCGGTGTGGCCGACGGCGTGCTGGCGGAGACGCTCGCGGCTCGGGCCGACGTGGTGTCGGCGCGGACGGTCGCGCGTCGGGCGGGCCGTCGCACCGCCCTCGGGCTCGTCGTGACGCCGCGGAAGGGGGCGGCTCTGGGGGCCGTCGTCGCCGCGGCCGAGGCGGCCGTCGCGGAGTGGGACCGGTTGCTGGGCGTGGAGGTGCCGGTGGTCGTGCACGTCGCGGACCGCGGGTGGCGCGAGCTGTTCCGGTCGAGGCAGAGGATGCGCCGGTCGCTGGCCGGCGCGGGCGAGGCGGGGCACCGGTCCCGCACCGCCCGGACGTCGTCGACCCCGAGAGCCGGGGTCGCGTGAGGAAAGGAGCCGCCATGAGCGGAGAGAACAAGATCAAGGCCGCCGCCGAGAAGATCGCCGGCAAGGCGAAGGAGGTCGTCGGCGAGGTCACCGACAACGACCGGCTCGTCGCCGAGGGCAAGGCCGAGCAGGCGAAGGGCGATGTGCGGAACGCCGCCGAGGATGTCAAGGACGCGTTCAAGAAGTGATCCCGCTCGCGCAGGGGGCGCCCCCGGTCGGGGCGCTCCCTGCGGCCGAGCCGTGCGCACGGATCCGATCCGTCGCCGCACGCGCTCCGAACCTGCAGGGGAAGCGGAACGAAGGGTGGGGGAATGGCAGCGGATGGCTCTCGTGGCCCGCTGGAACAGGCCGGGGATCACATCGTCGCGGGTCGCGCCATGGACGGCGACGTCGAGGCGTTCGCGGTGCTGGTGCGGAGGTACACGCCGATGATGCGCGCGTACACGCAGCGCATGCTGAACGGCTCGGCCGAAGTGGACGACACCGTGCAGGAGGCGTTCGTGACCGCGTGGCAGCGGTTCGGCGAGCTCGACGACCCCGGCAAGGTCAAGAGCTGGCTGATGCGCATCGTGAGTCGCAAGGCCGTGGACCGGCTCCGGCGCCACCGCCCGGCGGTCGATGTGACCGAGATCGACCGGCCGGCACCCCTGCATGCCTCGCCGTCGGCGGTGGTGGAGGTGCGCGAGGGCGTCGCGGCACTGGGAGCCGCGCTGCGGGAGCTCCCGGAGGCGCAGCGCGAATGCTGGGTGCTGCGCGAGATGGGCGGGTACAGCTACGACGAGATCGCCGCGGAGCTCAGCGTCCCCGTCAGCACGGTGCGCGGGCTGCTGGCCCGTGCGCGCGGATTCCTGATCACCCGGATGGAGGCGTGGCGATGAACGACGACCACGAGAACCCGGACCTGCGCGGTCTCGGACTGGAGCCCGACGACCTCGACGGGCACACGATCGAGGAGCTCGGCGACTACCTCGAGGCGGGGCGTCAGCCGCGCGTGGCCTCGATCGAGGAATCGCCGGGGTGCCAGCTCGCCCTCGACGCGCTCGAGCGGCTGCACGGACTGGGCGACGCGCTGATGGCGGCCGACACCGCGGCAGAGCCCGCGGTCGAGGAGGGGTGGATCGACCGGATCCTGAGCGGGATCGCGATGGACGCCAGGGCGGGACGCCGCATCCCGTTCGCCTCGGACGACCCTGCGGTGGAGCTGGCGATCACCGAGGGTGCGGTGCGCGGTCTCGTGCGGGCGGCCGAGGAGGCGGTCCCCGGCGTGCTCGTCGGGCGATGCCGCCTGGAGGGCGACGTCACGACGCCGGGTGCTCCGGTGCGCGTGGCGATCGACGCGAGCGTGCTGCACGGCGAGCCGATCCGCGGGCTGGCCGACCGGCTCCGTACCGAGGTGGACGCGCGGCTGCGTCGGCACACCGAGCTCACCATCGCCGCGATCGACGTGACCGTCAAGGACATCAGGGAGGTGTCGTGATGACGCAGGACCCGACGATCGACGGCGAGGGTCGTCGTGAGCTGGCCGCCCGGATCGAACAGGTCCTGCGCGCGCAGGACGGGGTCCGCGGCGTCTACCGCTCCGGCTCGCTCATCTCGAATCTGCTCAGGGCGGGGGCCGCGGCGCTGGGCGCGACGCGCGACGCCGAGCCGATCGTGTCGGTGGCCGCGGGGGCGCGCGGGGCCGCGGTCGAGGCGTCGATCGGGGTGGACGCGGGCGCGGCGTCCGGAGAGGTCCTCCGGGAGGCGCGGGCCGCGGTGGAGGCCGTGCTCGCGGAGCAGGGGTACCAGCGCGAGAGCATCACGCTCGTGGTGGCCTACGTGCAGGTCGCCCGTGCCGCGGGGGAGCCCGTCGAGGCGGAGCCCCGCTGACCGTGGGGTCGGCGGGGCTCCGGCCGGCTCACGCGATCGCGCGCAGTCCCTCGACGAGCGGCGTGGTCGGACGGCCGATCAGCTGCGCGAGCGTGCCGTCGGTCTCGGCCAGTGCGCCCCCGCGGATGCCGGCGTCGAGGGCGACGACGAAGCCCGCGGTGCCCTCGTCGAGTCCGGCCTCGCGCAGCGCCGCGAGCTGCTGGTCGGCCGTGAGCGACACGAAGGTCACCTCGCGTCCGGTGACCTCGGCGATCGCGGCGGCCAGCTCCGTGTAGTCCCACGCGACGTCGCCGCCGAGCTCGTACACGGCGCCCGTGTGACCGTCGTCGAGCGCGACCACGGCGGCGGCCTCGGCGTAGTCGGCGCGGCTGGCGGAGGCGACGCGACCCTCGCCGGTGCCGGAGGCGAGCACGCCCGTCTCGGCTGCGCGCGCGAGGTCGGCGGCGTAGTTCTCCGTGTACCAGTTGTTGCGCAGGATCACGGCCGGGACGCCGGAGGCCGCGATCAGCTCCTCCGTGGCCTTGTGCTCCGGCGCGAGCACCAGGTCGCTCGTCGTGGCCTTCGGGGCGCTGGTGTAGACGAGCTTCGAGACGCCGGCGGCTGCGGCCGCGTCGATCACCGCCCGGTGCTGCTCGACGCGGCGGCCGACCTCGGAGCCGGACACGAGCACGACCGTGTCGATGCCGTCGAGGGCCGCGGCGACGGAGGCCGGGTCGTCGTAGTCGAGCGGCACGACGCGCACGCCGAGGTCGGCCGCCCTGGCCACGTCGCGCGCTCCGGCGACGATCGACTGGGGGTCGGCGCCGCGGGCGAGGAGGGCGGCGATGATGAGGCGGCCGAGGTGTCCGGTGGCTCCGGTGACGAGGATGGTCATGAGGGCGGTCCTTCCGTTGGTGAACACCTGCCCCAACCGGCGCGAGGCACCCGCGCATTCCATCCGACCGGTACCCACTTTGACGTAAGGTACCTACATGTCGGTGAGTTTTGCGGAAATCCGGGAGTCTTCGCCCACGGTGTTCGACCAGGGCTGCGGCACGCGCGTGGTGCTGGACCACATCATGAGCAAGTGGGGCGTGCTGGTGCTGTCGTGCCTGTCGGACGGCACGCGGCGCTGGGGCGAGCTGCGGCGGGAGGTCGACGGCATCAGCGAGAAGATGCTCGCGACCACGCTGCGCACGCTGTCGGCGGATGGGCTGGTGCACCGGGAATCCCTGCCCACGGTGCCCCCGCACGTGGAGTACAGCCTCACCCCCCTGGGGCGTGACCTGATGGAGCGGATGCTGCCGCTGATGGAGTGGGTCGCCACGCACGCCGACGGGATGCTCGGTCGCGAATGAATCCACGGATTCCGTCGTGAGATGAAGTTGTGTGAGTGGAATCCGTTGCTCGAAGAAAAGGATTGACGGTATACCGCAGCTCGTCGTACTGTCTGAGCATGGCAACGACGCCCATCCACCTGGAACGACCCGACGGCAAGGGGCTGGCCGCTGGCACCCTCGGCCTGTGGGGATCCACCGTCATCGGTCTCGCCTCCACGGCGCCGGTCTACTCCCTCGTCGCGACGCTCGGCTTCGTCGTGCTCGCGGTCGGGGCGCAGGCACCGATCGCGTTCGTGATCGCCTTCGTCCCGATGCTCCTGATCGCCTTCGCCTACCGCGAGCTCAACAACGCCGTGCCCGACTGCGGCACCACCTTCACCTGGGGCACGAAAGCGTTCGGCCCCTGGGTGGGCTGGATGGGCGGCTGGGGTGTCGCGGTGGCCGGGATGGTCGTGCTCGCGAACCTCGCCCAGATCGCCTCGGTGTACTTCTGGTCCCTGATCGGGTTCGACCTGGAGAACAACGACTGGCGGATCATCCTCGTCGCGGTGCTCTTCATCGCCGCGATGACCTGGGTCAGCTGGCGCGGCGTCGAGATCGGCGAGCGCATCCAGAACATCCTGCTGGCCGTGCAGTACCTGGCCCTTGCGATCTTCGTGGTGGCCGCGCTGTGGCAGTTCTTCACCGGCGACGCCCCCGACGCCACGCCGTTCTCGTGGGAGTGGCTGAACCCCTTCGGCTTCACGGACTGGTCGGGATTCACCGAGGCCATCCTGCTCGCCCTCTTCATCTACTGGGGCTGGGACACGTGCCTCGCGCTGAACGAGGAGACCAAGGACCCCAAGCGCATTCCCGGGCGGGCGGCCGTGCTGACCTGCGTGATCCTGCTGGTGACCTACGTCGCCGTCACGATCGCGGCGATGATGTACGCGGGTCTCGGCGAGGACGGCACGGGGCTCGGCAACGAGGCCAACGCCGACGACTTCTTCCTCGCGATCAAGGACGGCCTGCTGGGCCCGTTCGGCTGGGTGCTGGTGGTCTCCGTCATCATCTCGGCGATCTCGTCGACGCAGACGACGATCCTGCCCACCGCGCGCGGCACGCTCGCGATGGGCGTGTACCGCGCGCTCCCCGCGAAGTTCAAGGAGGTGCACCCGGTCTACAAGACCCCGTCGTTCTCGACCATCGTGATGGGCGTGGTCGCCTCCGCGTACTACGTGGGCATGACGCTCATCAGCGACAACATCCTGCAGGACTCGATCCTGTCGCTGGGCCTCGCCATCGCGTTCTACTACGCCATCACCGGGTTCGCCTGCGTCTGGTACTTCCGCGCCGACCTGCGCACCTCGGCACGCGACCTCTTCTTCAAGGGGATCTTCCCGCTCGTCGGGGCGCTGCTGCTCACCGGCGCGTTCGTGCAGTCCGCGATCGACATGTGGGACGTGGACTACGGCTACACGGTGCTGTTCGGCATCGGCGGCACGTTCGTGATCGGCATCGGCTCGCTCGCGATCGGCCTGGTGCTGATGCTCCTGTGGTACCTGTTCCCGCGGTCGAAGCGCTTCTTCCGCGGCGAGAGCCTGAACCGCGACACCGAGGTGATGGTGCCGGACGAGCCCGGCGTCTCCATCCGCTCGGTCGACGGCGGCATCTGAGGCGGCGGGTGCGCGCGGGGCTGTCCTAGGCTGGCCTCGTGCGCATCCGGCTCGACATCGCCTACGACGGCACCCACTTCCGCGGCTGGGCGACACAGCCCACGCTCCGCACCGTTCAGGGCACGCTGGAGGCGGCGCTCGCCCGCATCGTGGGCTCCGACGTGCGGTTCGTGGTCGCCGGCCGCACTGACGCCGGCGTGCACGCGAGCGGACAGGTCGCACACGTCGATCTCGACGAGCGGCAGTGGTCGCGCATCGAGGCCAGGCACGGACGGGCGGCGCAGGATCCGGCGGGCTCGATCGCGGGACGCATGCGGGGTGTGCTCGGCGCCTACTCGGACGTCACCGTCACCCGGTCGACCGCGGCGCCCGAGGGTTTCGACGCGCGCTTCTCGGCCGTGTGGCGCCGCTACCGGTACCGTCTCGCCGACGGTCTGGCCGGCTACGACCCGCTGCGTCGCGCCGACACCACGAGCATCCGCGGACGGCTGGACGAGCGCGCGATGGACGAGGCCGCGCGCACGCTGATCGGCCTGCACGACTTCGCGGCGTACTGCAAGCCCCGCGAGGAGGCCACCACCATCCGCACCCTGCTCGACTACCGGTGGGAGCGCGACGCGGACGGCGTGCTGGTGGCTGAGGTGAAGGCGGACGCGTTCTGCCACAGCATGGTGCGCGCCCTCGTCGGCGCGTGCGCGGCCGTGGGGGAGGGTCGCCTGGACGTGTCCGACCTGGTGGTGCTGCGCGACGCTCTCACCAGGACCAGCGAGTTCAAGGTGCTCGCGGCCCGGGGACTGACGCTGACCGAGGTCGGGTATCCGGCGGACGAGCTGCTCGCCGCACGGGCCGAACAGACCAGGGCCCGCCGCGACCGCGAGTCGGACTGATCGCCGGATACGGATCCCGGGCACAGCAGGGGCGGGTAGCGTGGGCACGGTCATGAAGGTCATCTCGTACAACCTGCGCAAACACCGGGCGGCCGGGGAGCTCGCGACACTCGTCGCCGAACACGACCCCGACATCCTCTGCCTGCAGGAGTGCGACGTGCCGGCGCTGCCCGACCGGATCGGGGGCCTCGTGCTCGCCGACGCCACCCAGGGCAACCGCCTCGGACTCGCGCTGTTCTACCGCGAGAGCACCTACCACCTGCAGGGCATCCGCACCCTCGGGCTCAAGAAGTCGCTGCACGACCGCATCGCGAAGCCCGCGCACGAGCGGGTGCTCGGCGCACGGCTGCGCGACATCGACGACGGCGACGAGTTCATCGTCGCGTCGTTCCACGCCGCACCGCTGACGGCGCTGAACTCGCTGCGGCGCCACCAGATCCGCGCGGCCCTGACCGAGCTCGCGAGCCTCGGGGACGGCCTTCCGCAGCTCATGGTCGGCGACTACAACTACCCCGTGTTCAAGGAGAACCTGGGGCAGGCCGTGCGCGACCACGGCTATGCGCTGTCGCTCAGCGACGACCACACCTACACGCGCTACCGCGTCTTCCGCGGTCACTACGACTTCGCGACCTCGACCGGATTCGAGATCGAGCGCATCACGACCCTGCCGCAGCGGTCGAGCGACCACCGTCCGATCCTGGTGACGGTGAAGACCGACTGACCGGGCGCGGGCCCGCGGCTGGTTTGGTCGGAGGGGGTCGGGTGGCGTATGCTGACTCTTTGGTGCCCTTCCCGTACTGCGAGGAAGACGCACATCCGAACGTGAGCCCTCCACTGGCGTGTTCGTCCCTGTCGGGAGGAACCACCCCGGAGTGGGATTCACGAACACCTCCGTTCGACAAGAAAGCAGCACTATCGTGACGCGCACTTACACCCCCAAGGCTGGCGAAGTCCAGCGCGACTGGGTCGTCATCGACGCCACCGACGTCGTTCTCGGCCGCCTGGCCTCGCACGCGGCGACGCTCCTGCGTGGCAAGCACAAGCCGACCTTCGCCAACCACATCGACTCGGGTGACTTCGTCATCATCGTGAACGCCGACAAGGTCGCGCTCACCGGTCAGAAGCTCCAGAAGAAGATCGCCTACCGTCACTCGGGCTACCCGGGTGGTCTGAAGGCCGTCAGCTACTCCGAGCTGCTCGAGAAGAACCCGGTCCGCGCCGTGGAGAAGGCCATCCGCGGCATGCTCCCGAAGAACAGCCTGGGCCGCCAGCAGCTGTCGAAGCTGAAGGTGTACGTCGGTGCCGAGCACCCGCACGCCGCGCAGCAGCCCCAGCCGTACACCCTCGACCAGGTCGCCCAGTAAGCGCCGTAACGACTAAGGACATACTCGTGGCTGACATCCAGGACACCACCGAAAACCTCCAGAACTTCTCGACGTCGACCCCCGAGACCGAGGCAGTCGAGGCGGCTCCCCGCCCCGTGCTCAGCGTCCCGGGCGCCGCTGTCGGCCGTCGCAAGCAGGCCATCGCCCGCGTGCGTCTGGTCCCCGGCTCGGGCACCATCACGGTCAACGGCCGCACGCTCGAGGACTACTTCCCGAACAAGCTGCACCAGCAGCTGATCAACGACCCGTTCACCGCGCTGAACCTCGCCGGTGCCTACGACGTGATCGCCCGCATCTCGGGTGGTGGCGACTCCGGCCAGGCCGGCGCGCTGCGTCTCGGCATCGCTCGTGCCCTCAACGGCATCGACGCGGAGAACAACCGTCCGACCCTGAAGAAGGCCGGCTTCCTCTCGCGCGACGCTCGCGTCAAGGAGCGCAAGAAGGCCGGACTCAAGAAGGCCCGTAAGGCGCCTCAGTACTCGAAGCGTTAAGGTCCACTGCTCCGATGCCGATCTTTGGCACGGACGGCGTGCGAGGACTCGCCAATGGCATCCTCACCGCCGACCTGGCGCTCACCCTGGCCCAGGCGACTGCTGTCGTCCTGGGCCAGGGCCGTACGGCGGAGGCTCGCAAGGCCGAAGGCAAGCGACTCACCGCCGTGGTCGCCCGTGACCCCCGGGTCTCGGGGCACTTCCTCACCGCCGCCGTCTCCGCGGGCCTCGCGTCCTCCGGCGTCGACGTGCTCGAGGCCGGGGTCATCCCGACCCCCGCACTCGCGTTCCTCGTGGCCGACCGCGACGCCGACTTCGGCGTGATGATCTCGGCGTCGCACAACGCGGCGCCCGACAACGGCATCAAGATCTTCGCCCGCGGCGGCCGCAAGCTCCCCGACATCGTCGAGCAGCGCATCGAAGAGGCCATGCACGGCGAGAAGCTGCGCCCCACCGGCGCAGGCGTCGGTCGCATCGACCGCTTCTCCGACGCCGAAGACCGCTACGTCGTGCACCTGCTCGGCTCGCTGCCGCACCGCCTGGAGGGCATCCACGTGGTGCTCGACTGCGCGCACGGCGCCGCCTCCGGCGTATCGCCCGAGACGTTCCGCGACGCGGGGGCCGAGGTGACCGTCATCGGCGCCGACCCCGACGGCTGGAACATCAATGATGGCGTCGGCTCCACGCACCTCGAGAACCTCGCTGAGGCCGTGGTGCGGCTCGGCGCCGACGTGGGCATCGCGCACGACGGGGACGCCGACCGGTGCCTCGCGGTCGACGCGAACGGCACGATCGTCGACGGCGACCAGATCATGGCGATCCTCGCGCTGTCGATGAAGGAGCGCGGCGTCCTCACCGACGACACGCTCGTCGCCACGGTCATGAGCAACCTCGGCCTGCACGTCGCGATGCGCGAGCACGGCGTGACCGTGCGCCAGACCGCGGTCGGCGACCGCTACGTGCTCGAGGACATGAACGAGGGCGGCTATGCGCTCGGCGGCGAGCAGTCCGGCCACGTGATCATGAGCGAGTTCGCCACCACCGGCGACGGCCTGCTCACGGGTCTGCACCTGGTGTCCGAGATGGCGCGACAGGGGAAGTCCCTCGCCGAGCTCGCCTCCGTGATGACGGTCTACCCGCAGGTGCTGATCAACGTGCGCGACGTCGACAAGGATCGTGTCGCCGACGACGAGGTCGTGCAGCAGGCGGTGCGCGACGTCGAAGCCGAGCTGGGCGACACCGGGCGCGTGCTGCTGCGCAAGTCCGGGACGGAGCCGCTCGTGCGGGTCATGGTCGAGGCGGCCGACTCGGAGTCGGCCCGCGCCTACGCGGAGCGCCTCGCCGCCGTGGTGCAGGAGCGCCTCGCGCTCTGACGCTCTCCCGTGAGACGGCCGGTCGCTTCTGCGGCCGGCCGTTCGCGTCTCCGCCCCGGCGGGGTCAGGGCGCGGCGCAGATGCGGAAGTAGCCGCTGTCGGCGAGCGTCTCCGTGGCGCAGGCTCCGCCCGTGAGGCGCAGCTCGTGCGCCATCGCCGGAGCGTCGGCGAGCCCGAGGTGCGCGCCCGTGAGCACGATCGGCGCGACCGCCGCCCCCCACGGGTCGGCGGCGAGCCACCGCACGTCGTTGTCCGCCACCCAGGTGGCGAGCGGCGCGACCGCGGCCCGCTGGCCCTCCAGGGTCACATCGCGCGGGGTGAAGCACGACACCACGTGCGCGACCGCTCCCGCCGCCACGACGGCGGCGAGCACCGCCGCGCCCACGGCGCCGACCGCGCGCACGAGCCCGCGGCGCGGCAGCCGCGGCACCGCCCACAGCGCGACAGCTGCGAGCACCGGGAAGAACGCGAACACGCCGGGCGCGGGGTGACGCACCCACAGCGGCAGCCGCGACGCGGTCGCCCACCAGCCCACGAAGGCGAGCGCCCCCACCAGAGCCGCGAGGGCGTAGGCGATCACGATCCGCTCCTCCGCGGTGGCCGAGCGCCAGCGCCGCACCACCCCCGCCACCACGAGCACGAGGGCGAGCACGGCGGCGACCACGGCCAGCACCCCGGGCAGCGACCACGAGTCGGCCAGTGTGCCGAGCTTCTGCAGGACGGAGGTCGCCGCGTCGCCCTGTCCGCCGCTGCGCACGAACCGCACGAGCGCCCGCAGGTGCTCGACGAACCCGGCCGGCCCGAGCGACAGCAGTGCCGCGAGCTCCACGAGCGCGGTCGGCACCGCGACCAGCAGCAGCGGAAGCCACGCGCGGCGCAGCGTGTCGCGCAGCCGCGCCCAGCCCGTGCCGTCCGACAGCACCCACAGCGCGACCGCGAACGCCGGCAGCACCAGCAGCGCGATGAGCTTCGCCTGCACCGCGAGCCCCACCAGGAGCCCGGCCAGCCAGGCGCGGCGAGGAAGCACGACCAGGGCCCACACGATCAGGGCGGCCGCGGGGATCTCGCCCAGCAGATCGGCCGGCCCCTGGATGGGGGAGACACCGGCGCTCGCGGTGAACGCCAGCGGCACGGTCACGGCGAGCAGAGCCGCCCACCGTCCGGCGATCCGCCAGCCCAGCACGCCCAGCCCCGCCAGCAGCAGGACCCAGAACGCGAGCGGCACGAGTCGCGCGGCCAGCACCGGGTCCATCCCGGTCGCGAGGGTCGCGGCGACCGGGAGCAGCACGACGGGGCCGGTGGAGATCCGCGGGTCGAACGGCGTGATCGTCGAGCCGGACAGCGCGCCGTCGCTGGCGTAGCCGAGCCCGGCGAGCAGATTGCGCGGCACGGTCAGGTTGAACGCCTCGTCCTCCCAGAACCGCCACACCGTGAGACTGTGCCAGGCGAGGATCGCATGTCCCGCCAGCAGGGCGACCGCGGCCGCCCAGAACAGGATCGTGCGCGCCCGCGTCATCGGGCGACGGGCTCCGGGCGTCGCACGGCACGCAGCGGGGCGGACGGCCGCAGCGACAGCTCCCACGCCTCACCGAGCGCGGCGCGCACGAACAGGCGCAGGCGCTTGGGCGGCAGGGTCACGCCGGCGCCGCGACCCCACATGGTGCCCGAGGCGGATTCGCCGCGGCGCGGGATGCTGGCGACGCGGAGGTAGCGCACGCGGAAGCCCGCCCTGGCCTCGGCCAGCGAGAAGTGCACGTGCGGCACGGTCGCCTCGGCCGGGACCGCGTCGAGCAGCACGCGCAGGGCATCGGGGCGGTAGGCGCGCAGCGGTGTGTTCACGTCGGGGATGCGGCGTCCGGCGGCGAGGGCGATCAGCAGGCCGACCGCGCCGGTGAGGCTCTTGCGGTACCAGGGGTCGGTGCGGCCGTCGCGCACGCCGTGCACGACGTCGGCCTGCTCGGCCAGGAGCGCGCCGATCAGCCGCGGGAAGTCGCTGCCGAGGAACTGCCCGTCCCCGTCGACGTGCACCAGCACCTCGGGGTCGGCGGCGAGGCCGGCGCGGTAGGCGGCCAGGGCGGTCGGGCCGTGGCCGCGGTTCGCCGCCTGCACCTCGACCGTGGTGTCGGCGACACCGTCGAACACGGCCGCCGTGGTGTCGGTCGACCGGTCGTCGGCGATGTGGAACGAGACGGTGTCGGCGAGCGGGGCCACGGACGCGCGGATCTCGTCGACGAAGCCCTCGATGCCCTCCGCCTCGTTGTAGGCGGGCATGACGATGGCGAGATGGCGGAGAGTCACGGGGTCCTCGGATGGGGGTGGCGGGGCGCGGAGGCGTTCAGGAAGTAGCCTAGTTGAGCCATGAATCCTCCCTCACGACTGCGCCGCCTCGCCGGCGTCGGCAGCCGGTTCCTCGTCGTCGGTGCCGTCAGCACCCTGATCGAGGTCGGCGTCTTCAATCTTCTCGTCTACGTGTGGGGGTGGGACGTCGTCGCGGCCAAGATCGTCGCGTCCCTCGTCGCGCTGATCAACGCCTACATCGGCAACCGCGAATGGACGTTCCGGCACCGGGACCGCCGCGGCCGGGTCTCCGAGGTGATCCTGTTCCTGGCGGTGAACGCCGCGTGCACCGCCCTGGGCGCCGCCCTGGTGTGGGTGGGGGTGGAGGCCGTGGCCGGCATCCTCGGTCGTACCCCCGGCGCCATCGCCGTCAACGCCGTGAACCTCACGAGCATCGTGATCGTCGTGGTGCTGCGCTTCCTGCTCTACCACGGCGTGGTGTTCCGGGTCGCTCCGAAGAACTGACCCGCCGGCGCCTGCGCTCAGGCCCGCACCCTCGCGGGCTTCCCGGTGCGCGAGGTGCGGGTGCGGCCGCGCTTGGACGCATGCCGTCCGGCATGCACCGGGGTGCCGTCGGACTCGTGCGTCGCACCGTACGTGTAGGCGCCGTAGCCGTAGCTGTCCGGACCCTTGGTCGGGAGCATGGTCACCACGATGCCGAGCAGGGCGACACCGGCGGTCTCCAGCGCGCGGACCGCGCCGGACAGCTCCTGCTTCCTGGTTTTGCCCGACGCGGCGGCGAGGATGACCCCGCGCGTCTTGGCGCCGACCACCGCGGCATCGGTCACGAGCAGCAGCGGGGGCGCGTCGATCAGCACGTAGTCGAAGTACTCGCCCAGAGACGCGAGCACCTGGTCCATGGCGGCCGATCCGAGCAGCTCGCTCGGGTTCGGCGGCACCTGGCCGCTGGGCAGCAGGTAGAGGTCGCTGGTGCCCCACTTCTGCAGCGCATCGGCCACATCCATGCGACCGATCAGCACGTCGGTCAGGCCCGCACCGCCCTCGATGCCCATGTAGTCCGCGACGCGGGGGAGGCGCAGGTCGCCGTCGACGAGCGCGACCCTGGCTCCGGTCTCCGCGAGCGCGATGGCCAGGTTGGCGGTGGTGGTGGACTTGCCCTCGCCGGGCCCGGCGCTGGAGACCACGAAGATGCGCGGACCGGCGTCGAGGTTCAGGAACTGGAGGTTCGTGCGGAGGCTGCGGAAGGACTCGGCGCGCGGGCTGCGCGGGTCGGCGTGCACGATCAGCGGACGCTTGGTCGCCTCCGGGTCGTACGCGATGCCGCCGAGCACGGGCCGCTCGGTGAGGGCCTCGATGTCGTGGAGCGTGTGGATGCGGTTGTCGAGCACGGTGCGCAGCATGGCCACCGCCACACCCAGGGCGAGTCCGATGATGCCGCCGAGGATGACCAGCAGCCGCACGTTCGGGCTGGTGGGGGCCGTCGGCACCTCGGCCGGCTCGGTCACGGTGATGCGCACGGGGCTCACGGCGTCTTCCACCGCCGGCTGCTCGAGCGTGTTCTGCACCGCGTCCTGGAAGCTCACGGCGACCGCGTTGGCGATCTCGGCCGCGCGCTCCGGGTCGCCGTCGGTCGCGCTCACGTCGATCAGCACCGTGTTCAGCGGGGTCGTGGCGGTGATGCGGCCGCTCAGCTCGGCGACGCTGTCGTCCAGGCCCAGCTCCTCGATCACGGGCTCGAGCACGAGCGCGGTGCCCACCACGTCGACGTAGCTGGTCACCATCTGGCGCGCGAACGTCGTCCCCTGCACGAGGTCACCGGTCGCGGCGCCCTCGGTGCGCACCGACACGTACAGCTGCGTCGAAGCGACGTACTTGGGCTGCTGGAGAGCCGCGTACCCGGCACCGCCCGCGAGGCCGAGGAGGAGCAGGACCAGGATGAGGATCCAGTTCCGGTGCAGGATGCGCACATAGTCGCGAAGTTCCACGCGGCAGATTCCTTCTGTTGCTGGGCGGCTCCCGGACGACGGTGAACCGCAGAGTCAAATCCCGTCATTCTCCCACAGCGCGGGCGCCGTGCCGGACGGAGCGTCAGCGTGGCGCCGCGGCGGCGTACGAGGTCTGGGCGTTGTGCTCCCTGCGACCGAGCGGGGCCTTGGTGAGCACGGTGCCGAGCACCCGGGCGTCGACGGCCTCGATGCTCTTCGCGGCGGCGGCGAGTCGTCCGGCCTGCGTCGCCCCGGCCGCCGCGATCAGGATCGCCCCGGTGGTCACCCGGGCGATCACGGCGGCGTCGGTCACGAGCAGCAGCGGAGGGGCGTCGATCACGACCACGTCGAACGCCTCGCTCGCCGCATCGACGAGCTGCTGCATGGCGGGGGAGCCGAGCAGCTCCGCGGGGTTCGGCGGCAGGGAGCCGGCGGGCAGCAGGAACAGCGAGCTGCGCCCCCAGCGCTGCACCACGTCGTTCAGGCGAACGCGACCGGCGAGCACGTCGCTCAGTCCGATGCCGCCCTCGATCCCGAAGTAGTCGGCGACGCGCGGCAGCCGCAGGTCGGCGTCGATCAGGGCGACGCGGTGCCCGGCGTCGGCGAACGCGAGCGCGAGGTTGGCGGCGGTGGTCGACTTGCCCTCGCCCGGGCCGGAGCTGGTGACCACGAACACGCCCCTGCCGTCCTCGAACAGGAAGCGCACGTTGGTGCGGAGGCTGCGGTACGCCTCGGCGCGTGCGCTCTGCGGAACGGAGCTGACGGCCAGCGGACGGTCGGCGGTGTCGGGATCGAGCGGGATCCGCCCCAGGAGCGGGACGGGGAGGGCCGCCTGCACGTCGGCATCGGTGCGCACCCGCTGGTCGAGCAGCGAGCGCAGCAGGGCGACCGCCAGGCCGACCGCGAGACCGACGAGCCCGCCGACCACGAGCATCAGCTGCGTGTTGGGCGCGACCGGTGTGGTGGGCACCTGGGCGGCCTGCAGCGTCACGATGTGGATGGTGTAGGAGGTCTCCTGCTCCCGCAGTTCGAGCGTGTCGGAGACCACGGCGGAGAAGCTCTCGGCGATGCCGTTCGCGATCCGTGCGGCCTGACCGGGATTGGTGTCGCTGACCCGGATCGAGAGGATCGCGCTGTTGAGCTGGGCGGAGGCGTCGGCGGCGGCCGCGAGCTCGGCCCGGTCCACGTCGAGGCCGAGGTCGTCGATCACGCGGTCGAGCACGATCGAGCTCGTCACGACGTCGCGGTAGGTCTGCACGACCTGGTTGGCGTAGCTCGTGGCGAGCGCGCGCTCGGTGGGGCTCGCGGTCTCGCCCAGCTGCACGGTGACCATGACCTCGGTGGTGGCCTGGTAGCGCTGCGGCGTGAGCATGGCGATCAGGGCGCCGACCGACACTCCGATCACGGCACCGGCCAGGATGATGACGAGCTGGCGGCGCAGGATCCGGAGATAGTCCTGGAACTGCATGGTTCTCCCGTGCTCGGTCGTGCGGATCGGGGGTATCGTCTCCTGAGACTACCCACTCCCCGAAGGGCAGCATGACGGCACTCCGCGATCTCTTCCCCGATGGTCCGCGCTCGGATCACCGCGCGGACGTCGTGCTCGACGACACCCACACCCGGTGGCGTCTGCGCGAGATGATCGGCGAACCGCGCCGCTCCGAGCCCGCACGGGCGCCGCTCGCGGACACCAGGGAGCTTGCGCGCATGGCGGAGGCCGCCGCGCGCACGGCCGTGCCGTTCACGGCGGAGTCGCCCCGATCGGCGCGCGAACCCCGGCGGCAGCGCCGTCGCCCTGATCTGCTGACCACGGCCGCCGCCGCCCTCGCCGTGCTCGCGGTCGCCGCGGCCGCGACCGTCGGCGGGATCCAGGCAGCGACCGCGAGCCCGGCGGCGAGCGCCCTCGAATCCCTCCAGGCGGACGAGGCCTCCATCCAGAACGCGCACCAGGCGTTGACGTCGGCCCGCGACACCCTCGTCGCCGACATCGGGACCCAGACGGCGGAGGCGACCGCGCTGCGCACCGCCATCGTCGACACCGCCACGGTGCCCGATCCCGCGTCGTCGTCGGACGACGACGTCATCGCGGTGGCCGATCCGGCCCTGGAGGAGGCGGCCGTCGCGGCCCTCGACGGGTATCTCGCCGCGCTCGCCGCGGTGACCGTGCCCGAGCTGCCCGCCGAGTATCGCCGCGCCGAGATCGACGAGAACTCGCTCGTCGACGTGGGGCAGGCGATCGACGACGCGCAGGGCGACCTCGACGCGCTCGACCAGGCGACCGCGGAGATGCGCACGATCCGCACGGCGTTCGACGCGCTGCGCCCCGCCGCCACCCCGGCCGTGACCGCGTACCTCGCGTCGTCCGTGCCGGCGGCAGCCGAGGCGACGGCGGATCGGCAGCGGGCGGAGGAGTCGTTCCGCACCGCCGTGACCGACGCCGCCGCGCAGGTCGCCGCGTCCGACCCGTGGGCGCCCGGCGGGCAGGCCGCGCTCGTGGCGTACCGCGACGCGTTCGCCGCGCTGCTCGACGACCAGTTCCGCGCGGAGGTCGAGCAGGAGCGCGCCGACACGCAGCGCCGTCAGGGCGGGCAGTCCGGCGGGCAGCAGGATCAGCCGTCGGACGGCTCCACTCCTCCGCCACCGACCGATCCGGGCACCGGTGAGGAAGACCAGTCCGGCGACCCCGTCGGCTGAACGACGCACTAACGCACGGACCTGGTCGTTGCCTGTGAGACCATATCTCCAGGGGAGTGAAGAAAGTCCGGAGGGGGCGACACACTCGTGAGCAAGAAGGACGCGGCGGGCGACGTGTCCACCGGCGAGATCGCGATCCTGTCGGAGGGCTCGGTCACGCAGCGCCGACGACGCCGGTTCGCCGCGATCGTCGACGGTCTGGCGTGGAGCTTCGGCGTCGTCATCGCGATCGCCCTGCGGTTCGAGCTGCAGATGGACGCGGACTCGTGGATCGCCGCCGTCGTGCTGGCGCTCGTGGCCGGAGCCATCCAGATCGTGGTCGGGTACGCCACGGCCCTCTACCGCGGACGCTTCACCTACGGATCCTTCGACGAGGTCAGGACGCTCGCGCTGATCGTCGTGATCGAGGCGCTGCTGCTCTCGGTGGTCCTCATCCCGGTCGGCCCCCTGGTCGGCATCCCGCGCGGCACCCTCATGCTCGCGTTCCCGTTCGTCCTGCTGCTGATGTTCGGGGTGCGCTACGCCGCGCGCCTGGTGATCGAGCGCTCCCGAAAGCCGGGCGCCGACGCCGAACCCGCGCTCATCATCGGTGCCGGCTTCATCGGCGACAAGCTGCTCGCCAACATGACCACCGACCCGAACTCGCCGATCCGCCCCGTCGGGCTGCTCGACGACGACCCCGACAAGCGCAATCTGCGGCTGCGGGGCGTCGCGGTCGTCGGCACCACGCGCGAGCTCGCCGACGCGGCGCAGCGCACCGGCGCCAAGCTCGCCGTGATCGCGATCGCCCGCGCCGACAGCACCCTGCTGCGCACGCTCGCCGACCGGGCCGAGGCGGCCGGCCTGCGCGTGGCCGTCACGCCGACGCTGGAGATGATGACCTCCGGCGAGAAGGCGCTCACCGACGTGCGCGACATCAGCATCGAAGACCTCATCGGCCGGCACCCCGTCGACACCAACGTGGAGCTGATCGCCGGATACATCACCGGACGGCGCGTGCTGGTGACCGGGGCGGGCGGTTCGATCGGCTCCGAGCTGTGCCGCCAGATCGCCAAGTACGGCCCGCGCGAGCTGATCATGGTCGACCGCGACGAGACCGGACTGCAGGTCGCGCAGCTCGGCACCGCGGGGCACGGCCTGCTCGACACGAACGACGTGGTGCTGGCCGACATCCGCGACACCGACACGCTCGACCGCATCTTCCTGGAGCGGGAGCCGGAGGTGGTGTTCCACGCCGCGGCGCTCAAGCACCTGCCGATGCTGGAGCAGTACCCCGACGAGGCGTGGAAGACCAACGTCCTCGGCACGCTGAACGTGATCAACGCGTCTCGCCGGGTCGGCGTCTCGACGTTCATCAACATCTCCACCGACAAGGCCGCCAACCCCACGAGCGTGCTCGGGCACTCCAAGCGCGTGGCCGAGAAGCTCACGGCGTGGGCGGGGGAGGACACCGGCATGCGGTACCTCTCCGTGCGGTTCGGGAACGTGATCGGCAGCCGCGGATCGATGCTGCCCACGTTCCAGCGCCTGATCGCCGAGGGGCGGCCGATCACGGTCACGCACCCGCAGGCCACGCGGTACTTCATGACGATCCCCGAGGCGTGCCAGCTGGTCGTGCAGGCGGGCGGCATCGGCCGGGCGGGCGAGGTGCTGATCCTCGACATGGGGGAGCCGGTGTCGATCCTCGAGGTCGCCAAGCGCATGATCGCGATGTCGGGCAAGAACATCGAGATCGTGTTCACGGGGCTGCGTCCCGGCGAGAAGCTGCACGAGGAGCTGGTGGGTTCGCGCGAGAACCTCGAGCGCCCCTTCCACCCCAAGGTGTCGCACACGCGCGTCGACACCATCACGCCCGAGCGGCTCGACAAGGAAGGGTGGATGCGGCGGATGTTCTCGAGCCCCCGCGTCAACGACACCGTGACGATCGAGCCCGTACGCATCGGAAAGGCACCCCAGGAGTGAGTGAGCGGATCTACATGTCGTCGCCGGACGTCGGCGAGGCGGAGGAGCAGGCCGTCGTCGCGGCCATGCGTTCCGGGTGGATCGCTCCGCTCGGCCCCGACGTCGACGCGTTCGAACGGGAGCTCGCCGACCGCGTCGGGGTGGCGCACGGCGTCGCGCTCAGCTCCGGCACGGCCGCCCTGCACCTCGGGCTGCTGGCGATGGGCGTGCAACCCGGCGATGTCGTGCTCACGTCGTCGATGACGTTCGCCGCGACCGCCAACGCGATCGTCTACACGGGTGCGGAGCCCTACTTCATCGACGCGGATCCGCGCACGGGCAACATGGACGCGGCGCTGCTGCGCGAGGCCCTCGCCGAGCTCCGCGCCGCCGGGGAGCGGGTCGCGGCGATCGTGCCGGTCGACCTGCTGGGCAAGGCCGTGGACTACACCGCGATCCTGGCGGCCGCGGAGGAGTACGGCGTGCCCGTGCTGTCCGACGCCGCCGAGTCGCTGGGCGCGAGCCACGCGGGTCGCGCGACCGGCAGCTTCGGCCGCGCCTCGGTCGTGTCGTTCAACGGCAACAAGATCATGACCACCTCGGGCGGCGGGATGCTGCTGACCGACGACGGCGAGCTCGCCCAGCACGTGCGCTACCTCGCGACGCAGGCCCGGCAGCCGGTGGTGCACTACGAGCACACCGACATCGGCTACAACTACCGCATGAGCAACCTGCTCGCGGCGCTCGGACGCGCCCAGCTCGCCCGGCTCGACGCGATGATCGCGCGCCGCCGGGAGATGCGGGAGCTGTACAAGGAGCTGTTCGCCGACGTCGACGGCGTCGAGGTGTTCGGTGCCGATGGTGACGAGCACGACAACGTGTGGCTCACGTCGATCCTGGTCGACCCCGACGTCACGGGCTGGGAGCCGTCCGAGCTGGCCGCCGCCCTGACCGCCGACAGCATCGAGAGCCGTCCGCTGTGGAAGCCGATGCACGCGCAGCCCGTGTTCGCCGACGCCAGGCGCAAGAGCAGCGGCGCGTCGGAGCGGCTGTTCGCCCGCGGTCTCACGCTGCCCAGCGGCTCGGCGCTCACCGACGCCCAGCGCGAGCGCGTGGTCACGGCCATCCGCGGCTTCCTGGACCGATGAGCGCGCGGTTCCGCCCGTACGACGCGGTCAAGCGCGCGCTCGACGTCGTGGTCTCCGCGGTCGCCCTGGTGCTGCTGTCGCCGGTGATCGTGGCGACGGCCGTGCTCGTGGCGGTGCGACTCGGGCGGCCCGTGGTGTTCGCGCAGCCGCGACCGGGGCGCGACGGCCGCCTCTTCACGCTCTACAAGTTCCGCTCGATGCGCCCGGTCGACCCGGCGCGCGGGTGGGTGACCGACGCCGAGCGCCTCACGCCGTTCGGGGCCCGGCTGCGCTCGACGAGCCTGGACGAGCTGCCCAGCCTGTGGAACGTGCTGCGCGGGGACATGAGCATCGTCGGCCCGCGGCCGCTGCTGGTCGAGTACCTCGACCGGTACACGCCGGAGCAGGCACGGCGGCACGACGTGCGCCCCGGCATCACCGGGCTCGCGCAGGTGACGGGACGCAACGCGGTCACGTGGGAGAGCCGGTTCGCGCAGGATGTGCGGTACGTCGACCGGCGCAGTGTCGGGCTCGACCTGCGGATCGTCGTCGCGACGGTCGGCTCTGTCGTGCGCCGGGACGGCATCTCGGCCGACGGGCACGTGACCATGAGCAGGTTCGGAGAGACGCATGACTGAGCGGATCGTGGTGCTGGGAGCGGGCGGCTTCGGTCGCGAGACGCTCGACGTGCTGGAGGCGATGATCGCGGCCGGCGCGGACCTCGAGCTGGTCGGCGTGGTCGATGCGGGACCGCGGGCCGTGGAGCTGGAGCGCCTCGCCGCGCGCGGGGTGCGCTTCCTCGGCGGGGAGGACGAGTGGCTGCCCGCTGCGGACGGCGACGAGCGGTTCGTGGTCGCGATCGGCGCGCCGGAGATCCGCCGCCGGGTCGCGGAGCGGCTCCGGGCGTCGGGGCTGCGCGCCGCCACGCTGATCCATCCGAGCGCCGTGATCGGCACGCAGGCGCAGGTCGGGGAGGGCGTGGTGATCACGGCCGGCGTGCAGGTGTCGACCAACGTGACCCTCGGCGACCACGTGCACCTCAACCCCGCGTGCATCATCGGACACGACGCGGTGCTCGCCGAGCACGTGTCGGTCAACCCCGGCGCGATCGTGTCGGGCAACGTCACCGTCGAGACCGGCACGCTGCTCGGCGCCGGTTCCGTGGTGCTGCAGGGGCTCACGGTGGGCGCGGGTGCCACGGTCGGCGCCGCGGCCTGCGTCACCAGGGACGTCGCCGCGGGGACCACGGTCGTCGGGGTCCCGGCGCGCGTGCAGGCGAAGGACACCGACGCGTGAGGGTCCTGATCGTCTCGCAGTACTATCCGCCGGAGGCCGTGCCGCTGCCCGCCGACCTCGCGCACGGCCTCGCCGAGCGCGGGCACCGGGTGAAGGTGCTCACCGGGTTCCCGAACTACCCCACCGGAACCGTGTTCCCCGGGTACCGCCAGCGGTGGCGCACCATCGAGCGCGACGGAGACGTGCAGGTGTGGCGGGTGCCGCTGTACGCGGACCACTCGCAGAGCGCCGTGCGCCGGCTACTCAACTACGCGTCGTTCGCGCTCAGCTCTGCGACCGCGCGACGCCTCTCCCGCGGGGCCGACGTCGTGTACGTGTACGCCACGCAGATGACGGCCGGCTTCGGGCCGTGGCTGTGGCGCGTCACCGGCGGCCGCCCCTACGTGCTGCACGTGCAGGACCTGTGGCCCGACTCGATCGTGGGCTCGTCGATGGTGACGGGCGGCACCAAGGCCAGGGTCGTGTCGGGAGCCCTGGGGCCCTGGCTGCGCAGCGCCTACCGCCGGGCGGGTGCCGTGATCGGGATCGCGCCGACCATGGTGAGCACGCTCGTGTCGCGCGGGGCTCCGGCCGAGCGCACGCACCTCGTGTACAACTGGGCCGACGCGGGCGAGCCGGTGACCTCCGCGCTCCCGCCCGCCGACGAGCACCGCGCCGCCGTGGTGTACGCGGGCAACGTGGGCGACATGCAGGACCTCGCGACCGCGGTGCGCGCCGCCCACGCCGCCGCCGACGCCGGGGTCGTGCTGACCATCGTCGGTGACGGCGTTCTCAAGCCCGAGCTGCGGGCGCTCGCGGACGAGCTGGGTGCCGACAACGTGCGCTTCCTCGACCCGGTGCCGCGCGAGCGCATGGCGGAGGTGTACGCGGCCGCCGACTACGCGCTCGTGTCGCTCAAGGACATGCCGGTCTTCCGCGGCACGATCCCGTCCAAGCTGCAGGCCGTGCTGTCGGCCGGCCTCCCGGTCATCACGACCGTGCAGGGCGATGTGCGCGCGCTCGTGGAGGGTGCGGCGGCCGGGCTGACCGCCGAGGCCGAGGACGTAGGCTCGATGGCGGACGCCTTCCGCGCCGCCGCCGCCCTTCCCGCCGAGGAGCGGGCCGCGATGGGCCGCCGCGGCCGCGACCTGTACGACACCAGCTTCTCCCGCGAATCCGGGATATCCACGATCGAACGGCTGCTCACGGCAGCGGCGAAGGGAACGGGCACACGATGAGCGACTCCTACAACGGCGCGCGGGTCCTGGTCACGGGCGGCACCGGCTCGTTCGGGCACACCGTGGCGCGCAAGCTGCTCGAGCGCGACGTCGCCGAGATCCGCATCTTCAGCCGCGACGAGGCCAAGCAGGACCTGATGCGGCACGAGGTGCGCGATTCCCGGCTGCGGTTCTACGTGGGCGACGTGCGCGACTACGACAGCGTGGAGCGGGCGACCCGCGACGTGGACTTCATCTTCCACGCGGCCGCGCTCAAGCAGGTGCCCTCGTGCGAGTTCTTCCCGATGGAGGCCGTGCGCACCAACGTGCACGGCAGCGAGAACGTGGTGCGGGCCGCCGACCGCAACGGCGTCTCCTCGGTCGTGGCGCTCAGCACCGACAAGGCCGTGTACCCGGTGAACGCGATGGGCATGTCGAAGGCGCTGATGGAGAAGGTCGCGCAGTCGCACGGGCTCAACAACCCCAACACCGCCACCACCGTGTCGTGCGTGCGCTACGGCAATGTGATGTACTCGCGCGGCTCCGTGATCCCGCTGTTCATCCGCCAGCTCCAGTCGGGCGGGAACATCACGGTCACGAACCCCGACATGACCCGGTTCATGATGTCGCTCGCGCACTCGGTCGACCTGGTCGAGTTCGCGTTCCGCAACGCGCAGCAGGGCGACCTGTTCGTGCGCAAGGCGAAGGCCACCTCGATCGGGAACCTCGCCCAGGCCGTGCTCAACCTGTTCCGCTCCGACGCGAAGGTCGAGGTGATCGGCACCCGTCATGCGGAGAAGCTGTCGGAGGCGCTCGCCACGCGCGAGGAGCTGTCGCGCGCGCGGGACATGGGCGACTACTTCCGCGTGGTGGCCGACAACCGCGACCTCAACTACAGCGTGTACTTCGAGGAGGGCGACGTCGCCCAGAGCCGCTTCGAGGACTACGACTCGCACACGGTCGAGCAGATGTCGGTGGGCGAGGTCGAGGAGCTGCTGCTGACGCTGCCCGAGGTGCGCGCCGAGCTGCGGGCCGCCGGACTGCCGGAGACCCGCGGGACGCAGGCGTGACCCGGTTCGCGGTCACCGGGGCCGGCGGGTTCCTGGGCTGGCACCTGCGCGGCGCGCTGCTCGAGGCGGGCGTCGAGGTGGCGCCGATCGCCCTCGGTGCGGGCGTCGATGCGGCCGCCGCGATCACGGCGGTCGACGGTGCCGACCGGGTGATCCACATCGCCGGGGTCAACCGGGGCACCGACGAGGAGGTCGGCGACGGCAACCTCGCATTCGCCGAGCAGGTGGCCTCCGCTCTCCGGGCCGCCGCGAACCCGCCACCCGTGGTCGTGTTCGCGAACTCGATCCAGGCGGGCAACGGCTCGGTGTACGGGGAGGCGAAGGCCCGCGCGGCCGGGGTGCTCTCCGCGGCGGCGGCCGAGATCGGCGCGGAGTTCGTCGACGTACGGCTGCCCAACCTCTTCGGCGAGCACGGCCGTCCGTTCTACAACGCCGTCACCGCGACGTTCAGCCACCTGGTCGCCGCGGGGGAGAGCCCGGTGGTCGAGCAGGACAGGGAGCTCACGCTGCTGCACGCGCAGGACGCGGCCGACGTGCTGCGCGGCGCGGTGCCGGTGGCGGGGATGGCCGGGCGCGAGCGCCACGAGACCGTGTCCGGGCTGCTCGCGCGGCTGCAGGGATACGCGGAGCTGTACCGCCGCGGCGAGATCCCGAGCGTCGCGGACGACTTCGACCGCGACCTGTTCAACACGTACCGCTCGTACACGTTCCCGGCGCAGTCGCCGATCGACCTCACGCGGCACGCCGACGCCCGCGGCTCGTTCTTCGAGATCATCCGGTCGCACGGGGGGCCCGGACAGTCGTCGTTCTCCACCACCGTGCCCGGCGTGACCCGCGGCGACCACTTCCACCGCCGCAAGATCGAGCGCTTCACGGTGCTGCAGGGGCGGGCCCGCATCTCGCTGCGCCGCCTGTACTCTGAGGAGGTCGTGTCGTTCGAGGTCTCGGGCGAGGCGCCGGGCGCGGTCGACATGCCGACCCTCTGGGCGCACAACATCACCAACATCGGGGACGACGTGCTCTACACCTCGTTCTGGACGAACGACATCTTCGACCCCGCGAACCCCGACACGATTGCCGAGGCAGTGTGACATGGCCGACAAGCTCAAGGTGATGACCGTGGTCGGCACCCGACCCGAGATCATCCGCCTCTCCGCCACGATCAAGATGCTCGACGAGCACACCGACCAGGTGCTCGTGCACACCGGGCAGAACTACGACTACGAGCTCAACGAGGTGTTCTTCGAAGACCTCGGCCTGCGCCGGCCCGACCACTTCCTGGAGGCGGACACGTCGTCGCTCGGGGCGGCGCTCGGCTCCATCCTCGCGAAGACCGAGGAGGTGCTGCGCACCGAGAAGCCCGACGCGTTCGTGGTGCTGGGAGACACCAACAGCTGCATCTCGGCGGTCATCGCCAAGCGGCTGAAGGTCCCGGTGTTCCACATGGAGGCCGGAAACCGCTCCTTCGACGAGAACGTGCCGGAGGAGACCAACCGCCGTCTGGTCGACCACGTCGCCGACTACAACCTCGTCTACACCGAGCACGCGCGGCGCAACCTGCTCGCGGAGGGGCTGCATCCCTCGCGCATCCTGCTGACCGGCTCGCCCATGCGCGAGGTGCTGGCGCAGAACAGGGAGCAGATCGACGCGAGCGACGCCGTGACCCGTGCGGGCCTGGAGCCGGGGGAGTACTTCCTGGTGAGCCTGCACCGCGAGGAGAACGTCGACAACCCGGAGCGCCTGCGCGCCGCCGTCGACGCGCTGCACGCCCTGAGCGCCGAGTACGGGCTGCCCGTGCTGGTCTCGACCCATCCCCGCACGCGCAAGCGCCTGGAGGCCCTGGGCATCGCCGAGAGCGATGACGTGCGCTTCCACCCGCCGTTCGGCTTCCACGACTACGTCAAGCTGCAGCAGGACGCGAAGCTCGTCCTGTCGGACAGCGGCACGATCAGTGAGGAGTCGAGCCTGCTCGGCTTCCCCGCCGTCACGCTGCGCGACTTCATCGAGCGGCCGGAGGCGATCGACACCGGGGCCATCGTCACCGCGGGCATCGAGCCAGAGCGCGTGCTCGCCGCCGTGCGGGTCGTGCTGGACAGGGCGCGCCGCCCGGAGATCCCGGCCGACTACCGGATCGAGGACACGGCGCAGCGTGTGGTGAGCTTCATCCACGGCACGGTGCCCTCGCACCGGCGCCGCCTGGGACTGCTGCCCGCCGACGCCTGAGCCGTGCCGCGCTAGGCGACGGGCGGCGCCTCGGGGCGCGGCCGCCGCGACAGGTGGTAGTAGCTCGCCCACCACACCACGGCGTTGAGCGCGGAGATCGCCGCCATCGACCACGTCGCACCGAGGATGCCCCACACCTGCGCGCACGCGAGCACCACGAACGGCCGGGGGATGCCCACCGCGAGCCGCAGAGCCAGGCTGCGACCCCCGGCGAAGGCCACCCGGTGCCCGGAGTTGGCGACCGCGCCGATCAGGGCGAAGACCGCCTCCAGGCTCAGCGGCAGCAGGGCCAGGCTCGCGAGCTGCCACGTGTCGCCGAGCAGCTGCTCGCCCCACGCGTCCGGCAGGAACTGCAGTGCGACCAGGAACGGCGCGAGCACCGCCACCTGCAGCAGCGCGACCCGCAGCGCCGCGCGGATCTGCCGGCCCTGCACGTCGTCGCGGCGCGACAGGAACGGCAGCAGCAGGGAGCGGACGGTCGTCGCGATCAGGTTCAGCGGGCCGAGCAGCGTGCCCGCACCGCGCACCGCGCCCAGCACCCGTCCGTCGGACACGAGGCCCAGCAGTCCGGTGGTGAACAGCGCGCCGCCCGAGCCGACGGCGTAGTCGAGCGCGAACAGCCCGCTCACCCTGGTGTCGGCGCGGTGCCGCGACCAGCCGGGGAGGACGGGGGTGCGCGCGACCGCCATCAGGACGTAGCCGGCCAGCGCCCCGCTCGCGGCCCACACCACGAACACGACACCGGCGTCGAGATGCCCGGCGATCGACAGCACCGCGACCGCGATCGTCAGCACCGACCACGCGGTCGTGGCCACCATCGCCCGACCCGCGGCCCCGGCGGCGGAGTCGAACGTGCGCAGGAAGTCGAACACGATGAGGCCGTGGAACGCGACCCCCAGCACCACCAGGAACGTGTTCGCCGTCACGAGGCCCCACACCACCACGACCACGGCCCCGGCCAGCGCGACGAGCGAGGCCCGCCGGAAGCTGCGGTCGAACGTGTCGCGGTCGGCCGGACGGGACAGGGCCGAGTCGGTGAGCGCGGACCGGATGAGCCCCGACCCGAACAGGTACGCGACCATCGCGAGCGAGAACGCCGCGAACACCGGGACCGACGACGCCCGGGCGACCGTGATCGACAGGGCCAGGCTCGCCAGACTGACCATGCCGTTGCCGCCGACCGCGAAGATCAGGCGGCGGCTGCCGGGCAGGCCGGGGAGCAGGCGTGCGGCCACGGGTGCCTAGCCGTCGGTGCGCAGGGCGGTCAGCGCGTCCTGCAGGGCCGTGCAGACCTCGGCGACGGCCGCATCGTCGAGCCGCGGGAAGGTCGGCAGGCTGATGCCCTCGCGCGAGATCGCCGCCCCGATCGGGGTCTGCGCGCGCTGCGCCTCGGGCACGAACGGCATGTCCTGCACGAGCGGGAAGACCGGTCGCGACTCGATGCCGCGGTCCGCGAGCGCCGCGATCACCGCGTCGCGCTCGGCCGCGGAGCGTCCCACCAGGCGCACGGAGTAGATCCACGGCGTCGGCGAGGCCCCGGGTGCGGTGTCCTGCGCGCGCACGCGGTCGTCGCCGCCCAGCAGGCGCTCGTACTCGGCGACCACGCGGCGGCGCTGCGCGATGAGCTCGGGGGCGCGCTCCAGCTGGGCGGTGAGGATGGCCGCGGCGACGTTGGTCATGCGGTAGTTGTAGCCGACCATGTCGTGGAAGTAGCGCCGCGTCGGGTGGTTGCCCTGGTTGCGCAGCTGGAGGATCGCGGCGTGGAAGTCGGCACGGGGCGTGGTGACCGCACCGCCCTCGCCGCTGGTGATGACCTTGTTGCCGAAGAACGAGAACGTGCTGATGTCGGCCAGGGACCCTGCCGCCCTGCCGCCCCACGTCGCCCCGAGCGACTCGGCCGCGTCGGCGATGAGCACGAGGTCGTGCGCATCGGCGATCCGGCGCAGCGCGTCGTAGTCGGCGGTCTGCCCGTACAGGTCGACCGCCAGGATCGCCCTGGTGCGCGGGGTGATCGCGCGCTCCACGGCCTCCGGGTCGATGCACCAGGTGTCGTCGCGCACGTCGACCACGACCGGCGTGGCCCGCACGTAGTAGACGGCGTTGAGCGTGGCCACGTAGGTGAGCCCGGGGATGACGACCTCGTCGCCCTCGCCGATGCCCGCGGCGAGCAGCGCGAGGTGCAGCGCGGTCGTGCCGTTGTTGCACACGGCCGCGTGCGGGGCGCCGGTGAGCTGCGACAGCAGTTCCTCCGCGCGCTCGACGTACGCGCCGCGGGACGAGATCCAGCCGCTGTCGAACGCGTCGAGCAGGTACCGGCGCTCGAGGTCGCCGAGGTCGGGTTCCGAAACGGGGATCATGCGTGGTCGCCTCTCGTCAGGTGCTGCGGCTTGTCGCCGCGCCCGCCCGCCCAGGCGAACACCTGGTCGTACTCCTGCGCCATCTGCCGCCAGGTGCGTGCGCGCAGCTCCGCGCTGAGCGGACGGAGCCGGTCGACGAACGCCGCGTGGTCCGCGGTCGCCTCCCGGATCGCCGCGACCAGCTCGTCCGGGGCGTCGGGATCGAACGTGGGGGCGGGAAGGCCGAGCGTCGCGAGCTGGGCGGTGATCGGGGGGATGCGGCTCGCCACGAACGGCAGCCCGCGCACGATCGCCTCGAACACCGGGCCGCTCGCCGCCTCCCACCGCGTGGGCATCACGAGCAGGTCGGCGGCGGCGTACTCCGCCTCCAGGCGCTCGGCGTCGACGAAGCCGAGCCACTCGATGCGGTCGGCGACGCCCAGCTCGGTGGCCAGCGCGCGCAGCTGATCGCCCTGCGTGCCGTCCTCCGCGCCCGTGAACACCGCGACGGCGCCCGGGAGCTGCGGGAGCGCGCGCACCAGCACCTCGTGGTTCTTGTGCGGCGTGACGAAGCCGGGCAGTAGCAGCCGCAGGGCGCCGCCGTCCGGCAGGGTGCGATCGGTCCAGGGCCCGCTGTTGAGCACGGGCAGCGGGATGAGGAAGGTCTTGTCCGCCGCGGCCGGGAACCGCTCGATCAGGCTGCCGTACGGGTGCGCCCAGCTGCAGATCACGGCCGCGGCGCCCTCGACGTTGCGCGCGATGATCTCCTGGTCCATGGGCGAGGCCAGCCCCGGCTCGAACACCCGCAGGTCGTGCACCGTCACCACGGTGCGTCCGCCGCCCAGGGGGACGCGGTGGAACGGCTGCCACACCACGCCGTCGCCCAGGGCGCTGGAGGTGGAGCGCGCCCGGACGGCACGCACCCGCCCGATCAGCAGCTGCGCGAGCCTCGACGACCGCGGCACCAGGCGTCGCAGCGCCTGCTGCCACCGGCTGGTCGCGCTCAGCGCCACCGTCACCGGGACGATGGCCGAGGTCAGCGAGGGGAGGCGTTCGGCCCAGGCGTCGGCGGCCTCGGCGTTCACCAGACAGCGGAAGCGGACGTCGGCGGCCTCGAGGCCCTCCGCGACCCCCGCCGCCACCACGCCGACGCCGCCCGAGCTCGGGCTGACCGAGGTGAAGTCGAGGGTGAGGTCGGGCACGCTCAGATGTCCACCCGCACGTGCTTGCCGGCCTTCTCGTCGCGCACCTGCTCGAGATCGCCGTCGACCATGCGCTGCACGAGACCGGCGAACGTCGTGGTCGGCTTCCAGCCCAGCTGCCGCTCCGCCTTGGAGTAGTCGCCGATCAGCGCGTCGACCTCGGAGGGGCGCTCGTACCGCGGGTCGGTGCTGACGTAGTCCTCCCAGTTCAGGTTCACGTGCTCGAACGCCGCCTGCACGAACTCGCGCACCGTGTGGGCCTCACCCGTGGCGACCACGTAGTCGTCCGGCGTGTCCTGCTGCAGCATGAGCCACATGGCCTCGACGTACTCGGGCGCGTAGCCCCAGTCGCGGACCGCGTCGAGGTTGCCGAGCACCAGGCGGTCCTGCACGCCCTCGACGATGCGCGCGACCGCCCTGGTGATCTTGCGCGTGACGAAGGTCTCGCCGCGGCGGGGGCTCTCGTGGTTGAACAGGATGCCGTTCGAGGCGTGCAGTCCGTAGGCCTCGCGGTAGTTCACGGTGGCCCAGTAGCTGAACACCTTCGCCACGCCGTACGGGCTGCGCGGGTGGAACGGGGTCTCCTCGTTCTGGGGCGGCGGGGTCGAGCCGAACATCTCCGACGATGACGCCTGGTAGAAGCGCGAGTCGACGCCGCTCGCGCGGATGGCCTCGAGGAGGCGGATGGTGGAGACGCCGGTCACGTCGGCCGTGTACTCGGGGATCTCGAACGACACCGCCACGTGGCTCTGGGCGCCGAGGTTGTAGATCTCGTCGGGCTGCACGTCGCGGATGAGGTTCGTCAGCGAGCCGGAGTCGGACAGGTCGGCGTAGTGCAGGATCAGGTCGGACGGCCGGTGGCCCTCGGCCCTGGCCACCTCCTCCAGCCGGGAGGTGTTGAAGGAGGACGAGCGGCGCTTGGTGCCGTGGACCTCGTATCCCTTGCTGAGCAGGAGTTCGACGAGGTAGCTGCCGTCCTGTCCGGTCGTACCTGTAACGAGCGCCTTCTTCATCTCTGCCCTTTGTGCGTGCTAGCTGCGATTTGTCTGCCGGCGGTTCCGGATCGTGACTATCCTAGGGCGTCGGGGGATTCGCCCGTTCTGCCCGCCCCGCGGCCGGACGGTCGTCGGCCTCGCCGGATCCCTCACCCCGGATCCGAACCGCACGAAGGGCGAGCTGGCTTCTCGATGGACACACTCTCCGGTGCACGGGAGGCGCACGCACCCTCGTCCGAGGACGACGACGCGACCGCCCCCGCCGGTCGTCCGCCGCGGTTCCAGCGGCTGTTCCGGTCGTTCCCGATCTCGGTCGCCCTGGCCCTGCCGTACGTCGTGCTGATCCTGCCGCAGGCGGTGTGGAACGACAACGAGCACCTCGGATTCATCGTCGGCGTGTTCGCGATCGCGCTCGCCGCCACGCTGTTCGTCGAGCTGCTGATCGCGATCGCCCGGTCGTCGCGGATCGACCGGCAGCGGGAGCGGGGCGAGCTCCGGCCCGACGCCACCCTCGCGCGCCTCAACGAGTACGGCCCGGCCCTCCGCCGGGTGGCCTTCGTGGTGACCGCGGTCGGGGTGGCGGTCGGTGTGCTGTCCGCCGCGGCGGGCGTCGGGTCCATCCAGTCGCAGATCGGGCTCGTGGCCGTGTCCGCGCCGCTCGCGATGGCCTCGGCGCTCGTCGGCGGGTGGCCCACGGTGGGCGTCGCGCTGCTGATCGCGGCCCGGCTCGCGGGGCAGCTGTCGGTGCGCACCTTCTGGATCTGGATCGGCGTCGTCGTGCTCGGGCAGGGGATCGAGGCGTACCTGACGGCGCTGACCGCCTCGCTCATGGCGTTCGCCACGAGCCTGATGATGATGCTGCTGCTGTTCGGCGTGATCCGCATCCGGTACGCCGTGATCGCGCTGCTGGTGGTGCTCGTCGCGTGGCCCCTCGCGTTCGACATCCGCAACGAGCTGCGCCAGTCGACCGGTGTCGCCGTGAGCACCCAGGTCGGCGCGTTCGACCGCCTGCGGTTCGACGAGCAGATCGCCCGTGCCACCGAGGTGACCGAGGTGCCGCTCGACCTCGGCCAGCCGGGACCCATCGAGATGCTGCGCTACGGCCTGGTGCCGCGCGTGCTCGACCCCGAGCGGCCGCCGATCTCGACCGGCATCAAGATCAACATGTACCTTGGCGGAAGCGCCACCTCCACCTACACCTTCCTCCCCGTCACGACCACCTACGTGCTGGGCGGCCCGGTGTACCTGCTGCTCTGGTACGCGTTCTGGGCGCTGATCGGTGCCGTGATCCTCCGCGGCGGACGCGACCTCAGCGTGCTGCGCATCGTGCTGATGGGGCTGGTCTTCAGCGGTCCGCTCGGGTGGTTCTCGACCTTCCCCGACCGCACGATCGGCGTGCTGCAGTTCTTCGTGTCCTTCCTGCCGGTGATGCTGTTCCTGCTGCTGGAGAAGACGGCGGTCAAGCGCCGCGCGGCCCGGCGCGAGGCGAAGGCGGCCGCGTCCGGCGAGGAACCGTCGTGACCGCGGCCCGGCGGGTCGCCGTGCTCGCCCCGTACTACCCCCCGGCCTTCCGCGGCGGGGGACCCGTGCGGTCGATCGCCGCCCTGGTCGACAGCGCCCCCGACTCGTTCGCCCCGCTCGTGCTCACCGCCGACCGCGACCTCGGCGAGACCGTCCCGCTGCCGGTGCCCGCCGACCGGTGGACCCGCCGTGACGGCGCCGAGGTGTACTACGCCGCGCTCGGCTCGGTGGGCGGCTTCGTGCGCGGTCTCCGCGCCGTGCGCCGTCGCCGGCCGGAGCTGATCCACCTCAACAGCGTCATGAACCCCCGCCTGTCGATCGCGCCGCTCGTGCTGTGGCGGCTCGGGTTCTGGGGGCGTGCGCGGGTGCTGCTGGCCCCGCGCGGCGAGTTCGGCGACGGCGCGCTCTCCCGGCGCGGCCTCAAGAAGCGCGCCTACCTCGGGCTGTTCCGGCTGCTGGGCCTGCCGCGGCGTGTGGTGTGGCACTCCACGGCGCCGCACGAGACCGCCGACATCCGCCGCCTCTGGGGCGACCGGGTCGTGATCGTCGAGCGGGAGAACGACACCCTGCTGCCCGCGACCGCCACTGCACCGCGGCCGGTCGAGGGTCCGCTGCGCGCGGTGTTCCTCGGTCGCATCGTGGAGCACAAGGGGCTGCACCTCGCCCTGGAGGCCCTGGCGTCGGTGACGGCTCCCGTGCACCTCGGCGTGTACGGCTCTCGGGAGGACGCCGCCTACTTCCGTCGCTGCGAGGAGCTCGTGCGCGGCCTCCCCGACCACGTCACGGTGACGTTCCACGGCCCGGTGTCGCCCGACGACGTCGTTCCCACGCTCGCGTCGCACGAGCTGCTGGTCATGCCGACGGCCGGCGAGAACTTCGGCCACGTGATCGCGGAGGCCCTGTCGGCGTCGTGCGCGGTCGCCGTCACCCCGCACACGCCGTGGACCGACGTGCTCTCGGAGGGCGGTGGCGTGGTGGTCGAGCGGGCGGTGGCGCCGTGGACGCAGGCCCTACAGGCGCAGGCGGCGGCGACCCCGCAGGAGCGGCTGGCCTCCCGCCGGGCGGCCGGGGAGACCTACGAGCGGTGGCGCGCACGACCGCGACCGCCGCACGTGTGGACGTCGGCGCTCGCCGCCGAGCTGCCCTGACCTCCGGCCGGCGCCGCGACGGTCAGAGGCGGTGCACGCTCGGGTTGCCGAGACGGTTGCGGGTGTCGAACACCGTCACGTCGCCCGCCTCCGCCTGGCGCTCGAGCAGCTCGAAGTCGAAGCGGTCGTGGTCGGTCACGAGGATCACCAGGTCGGCCTCGGCCACGGTCTCCGCGGTGAGCTCGCGGCGCTCGGCCGTCCGCGGCCACTGCGCCTCCACCACGTGCGGGTCGGCGGCCAGGACGGTCGCGCCGAAGTCGGCCAGCAGCTGGATGATCCGCAGCGCGGGGGACTCGCGGCTGTCGCCCGAGTTCTTCTTGTACGCCACCCCGGCGAGCAGCACCGTCGAGCCGTTCAGCGCCTTGCGGTCGGCGTTGAGCAGCTCGATCACGCGCTGCACCACATACGCCGGCATGTTCTCGTTCACGTCGTTCGCGAGCTCGACGAACCGGAAGCTCTTGCCGAGCGTGCGCCGCACCTGCCAGGACAGGTAGCTGGGGTCGACCGGCAGGCAGTGCCCGCCGACGCCCGGGCCCGGGGTGAACTTCATGAAGCCGAACGGCTTGGTCGCGGCGGCGTCGATCGACTCCCACACGTTCACGTCGAGCTCGTCGGCGAACACCGCGAGCTCGTTGACGAGGGCGATGTTCACGTGGCGGAACGTGTTCTCCAGCAGCTTGGTGAGCTCGGCCTCCTTCGGCGTGGACACCGGGACCGTGCGCTCCACGAGCGAGGAGTAGAACGCGTCGACGTGCGCGAGAGAATCGGCGTCGATGCCCGAGACGACCTTGGGCGTGTTCACGAAGTTCCATCGCGGGTTGCCCGGGTCGATGCGCTCCGGGCTGTAGCCCACGAAGAAGTCGGTGCCGGCGGTGAGCCCGGAGCCCTTCTCCAGCAGCGGCACCATGAGCTCTTCCGTGGTGCCGGGGTACGTGGTGGACTCGAGCACCACGGTCGCGCCGGGGGTGACGAACGGGGCGAGCGACGCCGCGGCCGACTCGATGAACGACAGGTCGGGCAGCGTCTCCTTGAGCGGCGTCGGCACGGTGATGACCGCGACCCCGAAGTCGCGCGCGGTGTCGTAGTCGGCGCTGGCGCGGTAGCGGCCGGAGTCGAGCGCGGCGCGCACGGTCGCGTCGGAGATGTCCTCCACGAACGACCGGCCGTCGCCGAGCGCGTCGATGCGCACCCGGTCGAGGTCGAGCCCCACCACCGTGTAGCCGACCTCCACGGCGCGCATCGCGAGCGGAAGCCCGACGTACCCCTGTCCGATGACGACGACGGGGCGGGAACGGTCGAGCATGGAGACTCCATTCGGACGGGGCGACGCGAGCACGCCGAGACGAACATAGTCTGTCATGCGGCATTCCGGCCGGTCGCGGACGGTCGCGGACGGTCGGGGACACGGCGTCGCGCGCGTCGCCGGGGCGCGGCTCCTGCGGTTGAATGAACCCGATGGACAGTGCGGGGGAAGGTTCGGCGTCGCCGCGGCGTCGCGTGCTCGACGTCGCCGGTGCGTTCATCGCGGTCGAGGTCGATCGCGGCGACGAGGACCGCGCGGCGTCGCTCCTGCGCGGCTGGGCCGACGCGGTCGCCCCGGAGGGCGCGGCGGTCGATCGCACGCTGTTCCTCGCCGAGCTCACCGGAGCCGATGCCGCCGATCTGCGCGCCGCCGTGTTCACTGCGGCACGGCGGGTGCTCGCCGACCGCGACGTCTGGGCCCCCGAGGCGACGCTGCTGGTCGATGACACCGACGGCGGCGACCGCGCCGTGCTGGTCCTCGGCGGTGCCGCGGCGGCGTTCCCGCCCGGAGCGCACCACGGCGGTTTCGTGAGCCGGGGCCGCACGCTCGTGGCGGTCGATCCGCTCGGCACCCTCCGCCCGTGTGCGGCACCCGTCCCGACGGCCGACGGGCCCGTCGCGCCCTCCGCGGTCGATGCGCGGACGGAGGCCCCGGCCCGGCTGCGCCTCGCGGGCGTGCTGCTGCCTTCCACCCTGGCCGACGACGCGGTGCCGCCGGAGGATGCGACGCCGGTCGCGCTCGAACGGGTGCTCCCGGCCCTCGCCGCCGCGGCCCCGCCGTTCCCCGGTGCCCGCGACCCGCTGCGCTCGCTCGCCCGGCTGGTCGCGCACACGGGGGTCGCCGAGCTGCGTTCACCGCACGACGACGACGCGCACGCCGCCCTCGCCGCACTGGCGCACGGTCCCCGCGGCCTCGGACATCGGGCCCTCCCGGTGGCCGAGCCGCTGACCGCCGCGTCCGGAGAGGCCCGGCTCCACCGCGCGGGCGTGACCGATGCGCTCGTGACCGAGGGCGGGCGCGTGGTCGCCCTCACCGCGCACGACGGCGGCACGGTCGTGGTGCTCGACGCCGCGGAGTCCGCCGTCTGGACCGGCGACGCGGACGCCGTCGCGAGCGCCGAGGTTCCGGCGGCTGTGGCCCGGCTCCTCGACCGCGGACTGCTGTCGGCCGACCCCGGCTGGCGGATCGCGGACCACGCGACCTGGGCCGACCACGGCGCCTCGACCGTGGCGCTCGACCTGTCGACACCGGCCGCTGCGCCCCTCGCCCTGCGCGACTCCGCCCAGTCGGTGTGGCACGTGCTGGTGCAGCGGCGTGCGGTCCAGCGGACGCGACTGCTGGACGAGCTCGCGGCACAGTACGGGGTGGAGCCCGCGGTGGTCGCGGACGACGTGGATGCGCTGCTGGCATCGCTCGAGCGGGCACGACTGGTCGTGCGACCGTGAGGCGCGCCGCAGAGACGGCCGCGGGGTGCCGCGAGCGGAGGGGAGCGCGATGACGGGGGAGCAGCACGCACCGCCCGCCGCGGCGGCGTCGAGCGCGCTGCCGATCGACGCCGCCGGTCGCCTGGCGCACGCCCTGGTCGCCTACACGGCCGCCGAGGCCGGCGTGCGGGCGCTGTCGCTCAAGGGGCCGTTCGCGGCCGAGTACGGGCTGCGCGACCGCCGCCCCTCCGCCGACGCCGATGTGCTCGTCGACCCCGCGGCGCTGCCCGCGCTGCGCGAGCGTCTGGAGCAGCGCGGCTGGCACACCCGCGCCGGCCGCATGCCGCCCACGTTCATCGACCTGCATTCCGTGACGCTGATCCACGACGACTGGCCGTGCGACATCGACCTGCACCGCTTCTTCCCCGGCTTCCTCGCCGCGCCCGAGGTCGTGTTCGAGCTGCTGTGGCAGGGCAGGGAGGTGCACCGCGCGGGCGGCGCCGCCGTGCTCACCCCGTCCCGCGCCGGCATGGCCGCCGTCGTGGCGCTGCACGCCGCCCGCGACCCGCACGTGTCCAAGAACCGCCGTGACGCGGAGTCGGTGCGCACGGCCGTCGCGACGCGCTTCACGGCCGCGGAGGTGCGCGAGTTCTGCGACATCGTGCGCGGCGGTCGCGCGCAGTGGGTGCTGCGCGAGCTGATCGCGGAGGCGGGGCTGCCGCTCACCGCCGACGACGCCACCGCGGACGAGAAGGCGCTGTGGCTCCGGAACCAGCAGCCGGCGCCGGCGAAGGCCGCGTCGCTGTGGATCAGGGAGATCGCCGACGCCCCGCTGCGCGACAAGGTCAGGGTTCTGCTGCACGCGCTGTGGGTGCCCCGCGACGACATCCCCCGCAACGACCCGCACCGTCGGCCGAGCCGCCGCGAGGCCCTGGCCTTCCAGCGCCGGCGATGGGCCAGGGGCTTCCGGTCGCTGCGCGGGTACCTGCGCCGCCGCTGAGCCGCACGCCCGCGGGCGGCCACCGGCGTTCTCCCGGGGAACTGCGCTTGAATAGGACGCGATGTCCTCCTCCGCTCCCACCCGTGCCCAGCTGCGTGCCGACGCGCGTCGCGATGTCCCGCGTCGCGCCCCCTGGCGTCGCATCGTCTGGATCGCCCTCGGCGTCCTCGCCCTCGTGCTCGCGGTCGCCGCCGTGGTCGGGGGGATCGCGGTGTCCAAGGCGCTGACCGTGCGGGACGCCCTCACCCGGGCGATCCCGGTCGCGAGCGGTCTGCCGGCCAAGATCGTCGCCGGAGACACGGAGGGTGCGACCACCGACGCCGCCGCGCTGCAGAAGTCCGCGGCCGCCGCGGTCGCCGAGACCGAGGACGGCGTCTGGACGGCCGCGGAATGGATCCCGTTCCTCGGCCCGAACCTCGCCGCGATCCGCACCGCCGCGGAGGGGGTGGACGACCTCGCCGACTTCGCCGTCGAGGCCGTGCCGACGCTCGACCTCGCCGCGTTCCGCCCGGTCGACGGCGCCGTCGACCTGGCCGCGGTGCACAGCCTCGAGAAGGTCGTGTCGAGCGGTGCGGCGGTGTTCTCGTCGGTGAACCAGCGCATCGACGAGACGGACCGCTCCGTGCTGCTGCCGCAGGTCACCGGAGCGCTGGGCACGCTCGACGACGCGGTCTCGCGCGTGGACGACACGCTGGGCACGCTCGCCCCGATCCTGCGGGTGCTCCCCGCGGCGCTCGGCGAGGGCACCCCGCGCACGTACCTGCTCATGTTCCAGGGCAACTCCGAGCTGCGGGCCTCCGGCGGCAACCCCGCGGCGCTGGCCCTCGTCACCGCGACCGACGGGCGCATCGAGCTCACCACCCAGGCCACGAGCGTGCAGTTCGACAACGCGCGGCCGGAGAGCATCGCCCCGCTCGACCCCGAGACCCAGAACCTCTACTCCGACATCATCGGCCGCTGGATCCCGAACATGACCGCGACGCCGGACTTCCCGACCACGGTCGAGATCATGCGCGCGTGGTGGGCCGACGAGGGGCTCCCGCCGTTCGACGACGTGATCTCGACCGACCCGGTGGCGCTGAGCTACATGCTCAAGGCCACCGGCCCGATCCCGCTCGCGACCGGCGAGACCCTGACGAGCGACAACGCGGTGGCGATGCTGCTGAACGAGGTGTACTTCTCCTACGGCGAGTACGTGCCGGGCAAGGTGCTCGACGCCTCGGCCCAGGACGAGTTCTTCGCGGCGGCTGCTGCGCAGATCTTCTCCGCGCTCACCAGCGGCATCCAGAGCCCGCTCGGGTTCCTCGACGCGCTGAGCCAGGCGTCCGACGAGGGCCGCATGAAGCTGTGGTCGTCGAACCCCGACATCGAGGCGATGCTCACCGGGAGCAAGGTCGCCGGCACGCTCCCCGCCTCCAACGACGACCAGACGGTCGCCGGCGTGTACTTCAACGACACCACCGGCGCGAAGACCGACTACTACGCCGACGCGAGCGTGGTCTCGTCGAGCGACCAGTGCACCGCGACCGGCGCGCCGTCGTTCCGGCAGACCATCACGTTCGCCAACAACATCACGCCGGAGCAGGCCGACGCCCTGCCCTACTTCATCACCGGCCCGCACTTCCAGCCCGGCTACATCGCCACCGACGTGGTCGTCTACGCGCCCGTCGGTGCCACGATCAGCGGCTGGGGCGTGGAGGGCGCCGAGAGCTACACGCTGGTGTCGGAGGGCGCCCACCTCGGACGCACGGCCGTGCGCATCAACGTGGTCACACCGCCGCAGACCGCCGCGGTCATCACGGTCGACATGACGGGGGCGGAGGGAACCACCGGGGCCGACTACGGGCCCTACGACGTGTGGACCACGCCCATGGTGCGACAGACCCCGGTCACGCTCGAGACGCCCGGCTGCGGCTGATCCCGCGGCCGGGGGTCACGGGCCGCCCCACCGGTCGAACGGCCACAGGATCGGCCCCGCCCTGCCCACGACCTCGTCCCGCGTCATCCACCGGGCGCAGTCGCCGGCGTCGGGCCTGCCGCGGCACGGGTAGACCGAGTCCGCCGAGTTCGCGCGGTTGTCGCCCAGCACCAGGTACGAGTCGTCCGGCACGGTCACCGCGGGGAAGCAGCGCGTCGAGGCCGGGGTCGTGTCACAGTCGAGCTCTCCCGCCACGAAGGGCAGGTCGCGCGTGACGTAGGGCTCGTCGAGCGGTTCGCCGTCGACCAGGACCGCGCCCTCGGCGTCGCAGCACTCGACGGTCTGCCCCGGCCCCGCGATCACCCGCTTCACCAGCACGTACGGCCGGATCCCGGTCGCCTCGCCCGCCGCGTCGAGGGCGTCGCGCAGCGGGTTGCCGGTCGGCGCGGGGCGCTCCCACCCGTCGCCGGGACGGAACACCACGATGTCGCCCTGCTGCGGGTCCGCGGCGACGTACGCGAGGCGGTTCACGATGAGCCGGTCGCCGGGCTCGAGCGTCGGCGCCATCGAGTTCGACGACGGCTGCCCCACGAACGCGACGATCAGCAGCGCGAGCACCAGGGCGAGCGCGACGTGCACCCACACGCTCCCGCGCCGCCGGCGTCGCGGGCGGGACGGCTCGGTCGTCGTCATGGTCTCTCCGGTCGCGCGGTCGGTGGTGCACCCAATAGTGTCAGGGAATGCGAGGGGGAACCGAGGCCGACGTCGTGTCCACCGGAGTGTCGAGCGGCGTGCGCGCGACCGATCGGCTGCGCATCCCCGACGTGCTGCGCGGGATCGCGATCGTGGCGATGCTCGTCGCGCACGCCGCGGTGTTCCTGCCCGTGAAGCCCCTGCCGGTCACGTTCGTGAGCTCGATGCTGAACGAGCTGGCCTCTCCGCTGTTCGCTCTCGTGATGGGCATGTCCGCGCAGCTGCTGTGGACCAGGGGCCCGCGGGTGCCGCTCACGCTGCTGCAGCAGGTGGTGCGGGGACTGTTCCTGATCGCGCTCGGGGTGTGGATGTCGACGTGGGGGTCGTGGGTGGCGATCATCCTCGGGCATCTGGGCGTGCTCCTGATCGTCGGCGCCCCGCTGCTGCTCGCCCGCACGCCGTGGCTCATCGCGATCGCCGCGACCCTGCTGCTGCTCAGCGACCCGCTGGTGCGTCTGACCCGGGGGTGGCTGTGGGCGTACACGGCGCCCAGCCCGCTGCACGAGCTGCTGGAGTGGGTCGCGCTGAGTCCGTCGTACCGGCTGCTGAACCTGCTGCCGTTCTTCCTGGCGGGTGCCCTGCTGATCCGGCACGGGCTGCGCCGGGACGCGCTGCTGTGGGCGCTCGCGGGCGTCGCGGTCGTGGCCTACCTGTCGTGGGGCGTCGCGGCCTTCACGGAGTTCGGCGGAACGGACTCCGGGCTCCTGTTCGACACCCTGCGCGACATCGGCCTGGTGTCGGCCACGTACGTGCTGGTGGTGCTCGCGGCCACATCCCGCCGCGGCGCCCGGTTCTGGAACGCGCTGTTCACGCCGCTGGTGGCGTGCGGGCAGGTGGCGCTGTCGCTCTACCTGCTGCATGTGGGTCTCATCGCGCTGTGGAACGGAGCGTACGGACGGCCGGCGGAGAACGCCTGGCTCGGATGGCTGGTGATCGTCCCCGGCATGATCCTGGTCGGCTGGCTGTGGTGGCGCTTCGTCGGCACGGGCCCGGTGGAGTGGGCGATGGGCTGGGTGACCGGGCGCCGCAAGCCGCTGCGACGCACGCGCTGACCCGCGGCACGCACGAGGGGTGCGGTGTCGGCACCGCACCCCTCGTGGCCGGCTCGTCAGAGGAGCGTGATGCCCACGTTCGAGGTGGTCGTGTTGTTGCCGGTCACGTCGTCGCCCGCGACGGTGGCCGTCATCGTCTGCTGCGGTCCGCCGAGCAGCCCGGTCACGATGCTCAGGTTCAGCAGCGAGTCGAGCGTCGTGCCCAGGTTGATCACCACGTTGCCGCCCGCCGGGATCGACGGGAGCGTGAGGGTGTAGTTGCCGTCGGAGCCGGCGACGGTGACACCGGCGACCGGGCCGATGTTCAGGGTCAGCAGCGACGGCGTGTACTGGATGGTGGTCGTGGCGCCGGCGGGGGAGGCGGCCGGGCCGTTGTTGGTGATCGTGAGCGTGTTGACCGTGGCGATGCTCGCGACGGCCAGCGGGCCCACGCCCAGGCTGAGCGTGATCGGCCCGCTCAGGGCGGGGACCAGGTCGCTGTCGGTGAGCGATGCGGCGGCCAGCGGCGTCGCCACCGCGGCCGCGATGACGGGGACCGACCAGGCCGCGCCCTTGACGACCGTGCGGCGCGAGATGCCCTTGTTCTTCTGGATTTCCTCGGTCACGTGAGTGTCCTCCCTCGTAGATGCAGATGCGGTTTCCCGCGGTGTCGTGAAGAGGCGACACGTTGTCTGCATCCCCCAGGAGCCCCTCCGTGGACCTCAAGCTAGGGCGGCGGGGAAGGGCGTTCCGGGGCTTCCCGCGAAAGACGCGCGGGGTGCGCCGAACCTGCGCGGAGTGTGCTCTGGGAGGGGCGCGCGGGCTAGGCGCGGCGGGCCGAGCGGAGCGCGCGCGGGGTTGCGGAGTAGGACTCGTCGAGGGCGCGGCGCAGGCTCATCGGCGACTGGAAGCCGGCGCGCTGCGCGATCTGGTCGATGCTCAGCACGTCGTAGCGGCTGTCCATCAGCAGGGAGTGCGCCAGGCGGGCCCGCTGTCGCCGGATCTCGCCCGCCACGCTGTTGCTCACCTCGGAGAACACCAGCTGCAGCTGGCGCAGCGACGACTGCACCTCGCGCGCCACCCTGGCCGGGTTCAGCGACGGGTCGCCGCACTGCTGGGCGATCACCGCGATCGCCCGCTCGCGCAGGACCTCGTGGGGCGTGCCCTGCCCGGTGACACCGCCCACGCGGTCGAGCACCAGGGCGCCGCTCATCTCCATCACCAGCTGCTCGATCGCGTACTGCTCGATGGCCGACGCGTGCGCATCGGTGTCGAGCAGGCCGGCGATGAACCGTTGCAGCGACGCATCCAGCAGCCGCCGTTCGGGGTACACGCTCGCGTCTGGTGGGAGGGAGGGCACGAAGGACGCGATGGCCGAGCGGGGGACCAGCGCCGCGACGCAGCGCCAGACCCCGGCCGCACGGAGCCGCCGGGTGATGCCGTGCGGTGCGATGACGAGGCCGCTCTCGGTCTCCACCCAGGGCTCGCCGTCGACGCGCGACCACAGGGCCTGCGCCTCCAGGAACGCGAACACCGAGTGGTCGGGGTAGGCGCTGACCGTGTCGACGGTGAGCTCGGACGTGGCGCCGCCCATTCCGAGCAGCAGCACCCCTCCGGAGCTGCGCACGCGCGAGCGGAGACCGGGGTGGTCCCCGACTCGACGGATCCCGTGCAGGGAGAGCTCGCGGTCGTCGATCGAGTGGGCGGCCTTGGTGTTCACGAGGTCCTCCTCAGAGGTTCCGTTCCGCGGGGGGATCCGGGCGGAGGTTCGCTCCGCCCCGATCGCTCGAGGGTCCGGGGCGTACCGCCGGTGGACGACACTGCCCGATTTGAACAAGTATTCAGTGGAGCGCGCGGAAGTACAGAGGTGATCAGAGAATTCCCGCGCCGACGGGCACGGGGATGGTGGTGGTCGCCGTCGCGGCGGTCCCGCCGATGGTGACCGTGAGCGTCACGGGGAAGGTCGCGAGCGCGCTCACCGTGACGCCGGTCGACGCTCCGGCGAGCCCGACGACGACCGACAGGTCGACGGCGCCGTCCGGGGCGACCGTGACGGTGCGCGTGCCGGTCCACGTGGTGGCGGGGAACCCGGACTGCCCGACGATCGGCGCGGTCTCGTAGACCGCGGTGCGTTCGCCCGCCGTCGTCCTGACACCGTCGACGGACCAGACGCCGATGCCCCGCGCGCGGCCGAGCGGGAGCGTGAGGTCGGTGGGACGCCCGATCGCGATCGTGATCGTCGCCGGGGCGGCGGTGATCGGGCTCGGCCCGTTCACGATCGTGAAGCGGGTGGGCACCGTGACCACGTTCTGGCTGGTGAGGACGCCGCCGCCGTCGAGCAGGGGAAGGGCCACGAGTGAAGTGGTGGCGCCCGTCCAGGCCAGGCTGAAAGTGGTGGCGCTGGCGGCCGCGAGCGGTGCGGCGGCGGCCAGCGCGATCACCGGGACGCTCCAGGCGGCGGCGTGCAGGACGGCTCGTCGCGACGGTCGGGGCGGGGGACGGTCGTCGTCGATCATGGGGCTCTCTCCCGTGGGTGCAGAAGCGTGACGTGCGGTCGCGGAGCGGCGACACGAACCGTCTGCATCCCCCAGGAGCCCTCCGTGGAAGAGACGGTAGGGGCGGGCGGACGGGCGCGGGCGGCGCACCGGGGAAAAGCGCGCTGTGCGCGTTCTTTCTGCGCGGATTGTGCGTTCGACTCGGGGTGGACGAAAGCGCCGCGGGCTCGGCCGCCGCCCCGGGGAGCTGCCGCGGTGCACGGATAGGCTGGCGCCATGTCCGACCGCATCCGGGTCGCCGCGATCGGCGCCGTCATCGACATCGACGCGTCGACCAGGGGTCCGGTGTTCGCGGATCGGGTGCGCGCCGCCTGGAGCGACGCGCTGACCGACGCCGACGGCCCGCTGCACTCCGTCGTCCGCGTTCGGGAGGGCGGCGACGACGACGCGGCCCTCGCGCTCCTGTCGAGTGACGTGACCCTCGCAGCGCTGGCCCTGCGCCGCGGCGACGCCCTGTGGATGATGCACGCCGCGGGTCTCGCCGACGCCGACGGCCGGGTCGCGGTGCTCAGCGCGCCGTCGGGCACCGGCAAGACCACGGCCGCCCGCCGGCTGGCCCGTCGGTACGCGTACGTGAGCGACGAGACCGTCGGGGTCGCCGCGGACGGCACCGTCGTCGCCTACCGGAAGCCGCTGTCCGTGATCGAGGCCGCCGCACCGCACAAGGTGCAGGTCGCGCCCTCGTCGCTGCACCCCGGGGTGCCGCTGTCCGGGGCACCGCGCGTCGCCGCCGTCGTGGTGCTGGACCGCCGCGCGGACGGACCGGACTCACCCGAGGTCGAGCGCCTCGACCTCGCCCAGGCGCTCGAGCTGCTCGCGCCGCAGACCAGCTACCTCAGCGACGCCCCGCGCCCGCTGCACCTGATCCGCGACGTGCTCGACCGCGTCGGCGGGGCCGTGCGCGTGCGCTACCGCGAGGCCGAGACGCTCGACGCCGTGGTGGCCGCGCTGCTCGCGGAGGCGCCGACGGGGTCGGAGTCCCGCGCGGACGACGCCGCACCCGCGCCCGCACCCGTGGCCGGGGGCGCGCCCGGCGCGCTCGTGCGCACAGCGGTCGTGGATGCGCTCGACCTCGGCGACGGGCGCCTGGCCCTGCTGCGCCGCACCGACGACGGCAGCAGCGTGCACGTGCTCGACGGCATCGGACCGGCCGTGTGGCGCGCGGCCGACGGGCGCCCGCTCGACGACATCACGGCGGAGGTCGTGAGGGTGCACGGCCGGCCGGAAGGCGCGGACGCCGGAGCCCTCGTCGCGGCGGCCGCGGAGACGCTGCGCACGGACGGACTGCTGCGGCGGGCGCCTCAGACCTGAGCGGTGCCCCGGCGGCGCACGCCCGGCGTCTGTCCGGCGTCGGAAGGCGGGTCGGCCGGTGCGTCGTCCGGCTCCGCGTACCGCTCGTACGCGCCGTAGTACTCGCGGCCGTAGTACGCCGACTCGGCGCCCTTGCGCGGCACGCGGTTCAGCACGACGCCGAGCACGCGGCCGGTGGTGCGCGTGATGTTGGCGATCGCGCGCTGCAGCATGTCGAACGTGGTCTTGCCGGACGACACGACGATCAGCACGCCGTCAGCGCCGGCGGCGAGCACCGCGGCATCGGTCACCGGCAGCACGGGCGGGGAGTCGAGGATCACGATGGCGGACGAGCTGATCTCGGCCAGGAAGTCGCGCATGCGCTTCGAGCCCAGCAGCTCGCTGGGGTTCGGCGGGATGCGCCCGGCCCCCACCACGGCCAGCGGCACGTCGCGCGAGGGGCGGTGCGCCACGTCCTGCAGCTCCGCCCGCCCGGCGAGCACGTCGGTCAGCCCGACGTCGCGGGACATGCCGAAGATGTCGGCGATGACGGGGCGCCGCAGATCGCAGTCGATCAGGATCGCCCACTGCCCGGCGGCCGCGAGGCTCGAGGCGAGGTTGACCGACACGGTCGACTTGCCGTCGCCCGGCACCGAGCTGGTCACGACGATCACCCGCGGCGGGTGATCGACGTCGATGAACTGCAGGTTCGTGCGCAGCTCGCGCATCGACTCGATCGTGTGGTGGGAGACGCCGTGCTGCGACTCGAGCGAGAAGTCGATCACCTGCCGCTCGTCGGACATCGACTTCTCCAGCGGCAGCGTCCCGATGACGGAGACGCCGGTCTCGCGCTCGATGTCGCGGGGGTGGCGGACCCGCCGGTCGACCGTGTGGCGCACGAACGCGTAGACCAGGCCCAGCGCGAGTCCGGCGAGCGCGCCGATGAGGACGGCGATGCGCGTGTTGGGGGAGGAGGGTTCGGTGGGCAGGCGCGCGGAGTCGCCCACCACGAGGGAGATCGCGGCCGGGGTCGACGAGGTGCCGCCCTCGAGCTTGTCGATCTCGATCGCCATGCCGTCGAGCCAGGCCTGCGCCAGCGCCTGAGCCTCCTGCGGCGTCGGTCCCTTCGCGGTGACCTGCAGGGCGGTCGTGTCGAGCGGATTGGTCACGGTCACCCGGTTCACGAGCACGTCGGGGGTCGTGTCCAGCCCGAGCTCGTCGATCGCGTGCTCGGCGACCGCCCGCCACGAGCCGATGTTGAGGTACGACTTCACCCTGCTCTGCGCGAGCTGATTGCCCACCAGGGCGGAGCCGCTCGAGCCGTCGCCGCCGGCCGCCGTGACGATGCCGGTGGTGTCGGCGGAGTACACGCGCGGCTGCAGGGCGGTCCATCCGAACGCGGCGGCGGCACCGACCAGCGTGGCCACCACGATCACGATCCAGTGCGCGCGCACGATGCGCACGTAGTCTCTCAGTTCCACGGTTTCCGCCCCTCGCGCATCCCTCGGGGAGCACGGGATGCCTGCATGACCATGAGCATACGGTGATCGTCCGTGCGGACGGGTGCGTCTCAGCCGATGGCGTCGCGCACGACCCGCTCGACCTCGGCCAGCGCCGGGGTGAGCTGCGATGCCGAGAGCGCGTAGGTCTCGCGCGAGCGGCGGTACGGGTCGATCACGTCGTCGTCCTCCGGCTGCGAGGGGGTGAGCCCGCGCTGGTCGTTGAGCGCGCGCAGCACGGCGGCGAACCGGTCGGCAGGGGCGTCGCCGGCGGCATCGGCTGCCGCCCTCGCGTCCGGACTGGTCAGCGTGGACGCGAGCCGGGCGAACTCGCGCACCGTGAACGTGCGCCGCAGGATGCTCGGCAGCATCTTCACCGCGTGCGAGCGGTGCTCCCTGGCCATGGTCAGCACGAGGTCGGTGTCGGCGAGCAGCGGCTCGACCAGGTAGCGCGCCTGGTGGGCGGCGGCGATCGACGGCTCGACGCCCGCCGTGGCCGCGAGCTCGAGCGCCGGCTCCGGCATGCCGTGGCCCACCAGCGCGTGCGTCCCCGCGCTGTGCACGCGCACGCCCAGCGGCTCGAGCGAGCGGCGGAGCATCACCTCGGCCAGCGGCGAGCGGCAGATGTTGCCCGTGCAGACGGTGAGGATCGTGAGGCGGTGGCCGGGGTCGCCGCCCGCGTCCGGGCGCAGCAGCGCGTCGAGCGGGCCGGGCGCCGGGTCGTCCGCGTGCGCGTTCCCGGGTTCGGGGGAGGAGGAAGGGGAGGCGGAGGACGCGGCGGGCGTCGTCGCCCGGAGCTCGCGCCATTCCCTGCGGCTCATGCCGGCCGGAGGGCCGTCGGGGTGGGGCGTGGTCACGACACCAGCCTACGGCGGGCCGCCGCCGGACGATCACCCGCCACCAGCTGGAGCAGCACCAGGGCGAGCACCGCGCCGATCAGCGTGCCCGAGGTGTTGGCGATGATGTCGCTGAGGGCCGGGACGCGCGAGGGCATGAGCCCCTGGACCGCTTCGATGACCACGCTCATCAGACCGCCGCAGAGCACCACCTGCCACAGGCGCAGCCGCGGGAGGGCGAGCGCGAGCAGCAGCCCCACCGGCACGAACAGGGCGACGTTGGCGAGGATCTCCAGCACCACGGCGCTGCGCTCGTACGAGGCGATGCCCGCATCGGACACCCACGCGGCCATGACGCCCACCAGCCCTGTGACCTTGGCCGAGACCGAGGCGGGGAGCCAGACGGTGAAGCCGACGAACAGCAGGTAGCCGACGAGGGCGAGACGCGCCGTCACCGTGCCCGCGCGCGAGGGGGCGACGGCGGGGGAGGTCATGCGGTCATGCTAGCGGCGGGGGGTGTGCGCCCCTCTCAGGTTCGCGCGCCGCTGTGCTCCTCGATGTAGCGCAGCAGCACGCCCTCGCGCAGGGCCCACGGGGAGACCTCCAGCTCGTCCACCTGCAGGGCGCTCATCGCGGTGTGCAGAGCGACCGCGGCCGCCACGATCTGGAACGTGCGATCGGGGGTGATGCCGGGCAGCTCCTGTCTGGCCGAGGCGGGCAGGCGGGCGAGCCGCGGGATCCAGGAGCCGAGCGCCGCGCGGGGCAGCAGCATCCGGTCGCTGCCCGACCACCCGGGCGTCGGGTAGCCCACCAGACGGGCGAGCGAGCGGATGGCCTTGGACGATCCGACGACGTGGTCGGGGCGGGGCAGGGCGCGGAACCGGGGCAGCACCTCGGCGAGCGTCGTCTCGGCGTGCGCGCGCAACCGCTCGACGTCGGCTTCGCCGGGCGGGTCGTCGGGGAGGAACTGCACGGTCATGCGGCCGGCGCCCAGCGGGACGGAGGCGGCGGCGTCGGGCAGCTCCTCCGCCCCCGCGGCGATCTCCAGCGAGCCGCCGCCGATGTCGAGCAGCAGCAGCTGTCCGGCCGACCACCCGAACCACCGCCGCACCGCGAGGAACGTCAGCTCCGCCTCGGTCTCGCCGTCGAGCACCTGCAGCGGCTGCCCGAGCGCGGCTTCGATGCGGGCGATGACCTCGGCGCCGTTGCGGGCGTCGCGCACGGCGCTCGTCGCGGTGGCGAGCAGCTCGTCGACCCGCTCCGCCTCGGCGACGCGGCGGGCCTGGGCCACGGCGGCCTCGAGCGCGGCGACGCCCTCCTCCGAGATGGCGCCGTCGGGGGTGAGGTAGCGCATGAGGCGCAGCACCGTCCGGTCGCTGGTCGTCGCGAGCGGGCGGCCGCCGGGACGCACGTCGGCCGCGAGCATGTGGACGGTGTTGGATCCGATGTCGAGGACTCCCAGGCGCACGGGAAGAGACTACTCGCGCGCCGTTACGATGGTGCACGTGACCCCCGACCCCACGCTGCCGTTGTCGCCGTACCGGGAGATCGGCCGAGCCGAGTGGGCGCGTCTGGCCGCGGGCCTCGACCAGCCCCTCACCGAGACCGAGGTCGTGGAGCTGCGCGGCATCGGCGACCGGCTCGACCTCACCGAGGTGCGCGAGGTGTACCTGCCACTGAGCCGCCTGCTGAGCCTCTACGCCTCGGCGACCAAGCAGCTCGGCGCGGCGACCTCGACCTTCCTGCAGGAGGACGACAGCACGACGCCGTTCGTGGTCGGCGTCGCCGGATCGGTCGCGGTGGGCAAGTCCACGATCGCCCGGCTGCTGCGCGAGCTCATGAGCCGCTGGCCGGGCACGCCACGCGTCGAGCTGGTGACCACCGACGGCTTCCTCTATCCGAACGCCGAGCTGGAGCGCCGCGGGCTCATGGACCGCAAGGGCTTCCCCGAGTCGTACGACCGGCGCGCGCTGATCGAGTTCCTGACTGAGGTCAAGAGCGGCGCCCCCGAGGTGCGCGCGCCGTTCTACTCCCACATGCGCTACGACATCGTGCCTGACGCGCACGTCGTGGTGCGGCGACCCGACGTGGTGATCGTGGAGGGGCTGAACGTGCTGCAGCCGCCGCCCGCGCCCAACGACGTCGCGGTCAGCGACCTGTTCGACTTCTCGATCTTCGTCGACGCCGAGACGTCGCACATCGAGAAGTGGTACGTCGACCGCTTCCTCGCGCTGCGGCAGGGCGCGTTCAGCAATCCGTCGTCCTACTTCAACGTGTTCGCGCACCTCACCGACGAGGAGGCGATCACCACGGCGCTCGGGTACTGGAACGAGATCAACATGCCCAACCTGGTCGAGAACGTGATGCCCACCCGGCATCGCGCACGCCTGGTGCTGCGCAAGGGGCCGGACCACGACGTGGAGAGCGTGCTGCTGCGCAAGCTGTGACGCCGCGCCGTCGGCGCTCTATTGTTCGGACGACTCGCAAAAATCGCGTCTTACCCTGTATCTCATGTGTGGAATCGTCGGATACGTGGGCCCGCGGCCCAGCCAGGACATCCTTCTCGCCGGTCTCGCCCGGCTCGAGTACCGCGGCTATGACTCCGCGGGCATCGCCGTGATCGACGGCGACGGCGAGCTGGGGATGCGCAAGAAGGCCGGCAAGCTGGCCGTGCTGCGCGACTCGCTCGGCGACGCGCCGCTGCCCGACGGCACCACCGGCATCGGCCACACGCGCTGGGCCACCCACGGCGGGCCCACCGACGGCAACGCCCACCCGCACCTCGCCGACGACGACAAGCTCGCCGTGATCCACAACGGCATCATCGAGAACTTCGCCGCGCTGCGCGACGAGCTGCTCGCCGACGGCGTCGTGTTCCGCAGCGAGACCGACACCGAGGTGGCCGCGGCCCTGCTCGGCCGCGAGTACGCCGGCAACGGCGGCGACCTCGAGCTCGCCTTCCGCTCGGTCGTGAACCGCCTCGAGGGTGCCTTCACCCTGCTCGCGATGCACCAGGACCACCCCGGCCTCGTCGTCGGCGCCCGCCGCAACTCCCCGCTCGTGATCGGCCTGGGCGAGGGCGAGAACTTCCTCGGCTCCGACGTCGCGGCCTTCGTCGAGCACACCCGCCAGGCGCTCGCGATCGGTCAGGACCAGATCGTGTCGATCACGCCCGACGCCGTGACCGTGATCGACTTCGCCGGCACCCCGGTCACCCCGGAGCCCTTCGACGTGTCGTGGGATGCCGCCGCCGCCGAGAAGGGCGGCTGGTCGAGCTTCATGGCCAAGGAGGTCGCCGAGCAGCCCGAGGCCGTGGCCAACACGATTCGCGGTCGCATCCAGGACGGGCAGGTCGTGATCCCCGAGCTCGACGGGCTCGACGAGCTGTTCACCGGCATCAACCGCGTCATCATCACCGCGTGCGGCACCGCGTCGTACGCCGCCCTCGTCGGCAAGTACGCCATCGAGCAGTGGGCGCGCGTCGCGGTCGACGTCGAGCTCGCGCACGAGTTCCGCTACCGCGACCCCGTGATCGGCGCCGACACCCTGGTCGTGTCGATCAGCCAGTCGGGCGAGACCATGGACACGCTCATGGCCGTCAAGTACGCCCGCGAGCGCGGCGCGCGCACCCTCTCGGTGTGCAACACGCAGGGCGCCACCATCCCGCGCGAGTCCGACGCGGTCGTCTACACGCACGCCGGACCGGAGGTCGCGGTCGCGTCGACCAAGGCGTTCTCGGCACAGATCACGGCGCTGCTGCTGCTCGGCCTGCACATGGGTCGCGTGCGCGGCACGGTCGCCGACGCGTCCACCGACGTCGCCGAGCTGCTGGCCCTGCCCGAGAAGGTCGCCGCGGTGCTGGAGAGCGAGCAGGAGCACGTCACGCAGCTCGCCGGCTGGATGGCCGACACCCGCTCCGTGCTGTTCCTCGGTCGCCACGTGGGCTACCCGATCGCGCTGGAGGGCGCGCTCAAGCTCAAGGAGATCTCCTACATCCACGCCGAGGGTTTCGCCGCCGGCGAGCTCAAGCACGGCCCGATCGCGCTGATCGAGCCGGGGCAGCCGGTGTTCGTGCTGGTGCCGTCGCCGCGCCACTCCGCGCTCGTGCACTCGAAGGTCGTCTCCAACATCCAGGAGATCCGCGCGCGCGGCGCCCGGGTCATCGTGGTGGCGGAGGAGGGCGACGCCGCGGTGCTGCCCTTCGCCGACGAGGTCATCCACATCCCGCTCGCCGGCCCCATGTTCGAGCCGCTGCTGGCCGTGGTGCCGCTGCAGATCTTCGCGATGGCGCTGGCCACCGCCAAGGGGCTCGATGTGGACCAGCCGCGCAACCTGGCCAAGTCCGTCACGGTGGAGTGACCCCGCCCGTCGTCCGCGAACGGCCCCGTCCCGCTCCGGGGCGGGGCCGTTCCGCGCGAGTAGGCTGAACGGGTGATCATCGGCACCGGCATCGACCTCGTGGACATCCCCCGGTTCGAGCGCACGATGACCCGCACACCCAAGCTCCGCGAGCGGCTGTTCGCCCCCTCGGAGCAGGCGCTCCGACTGCCGTCGTTGGCCGCGCGCTACGCCGCCAAGGAGGCGCTGATCAAGACGCTGGGCGGGTCGGACGGCGTGCACTGGACCGAGATCGAGATCGCCTCCGAGCCCTCGGGGCGGCCGTACTTCGTGCTGTCCGGCTCGACGGCGGCGGTCGTCGAGGAGCGCGGCATCGTGACCCTCCACCTCACCCTCACCCACGACGCGGGCCTGGCCGCCGCGTTCGTCGTCGCCGAAGGAGCACCGCTGTGACCGTCCCCTTCCGTGAGGCCGCGATCGACCTCGACGCGATCGCCGACAACGTGCGGCACTTCCGTCGGCTCACCGGTGTCGAGGTGCTCGCGGTGGTGAAGGCCAACGCGTACGGACACGGTGCCGCGGCGACCGCGGTGGCCGCGCTCTCGGCCGGTGCCACCCGGCTCGGGGTCGCCGAGATCCCGGAGGCGCTGGAGCTGCGTCGGCAGGGCGTGCACGCGCCGATCCTCGCCTGGCTGCACGCCCCGGGGGAGCGCTTCACCCAGGCGGCGGCCGAGAACATCGAGCTCGGGATCTCCTCGTTCGACCAGCTGGAGGCCGCGGCGGCCGCGGCGGCGGTCGACAGCCCGGTCGCGGTGCACCTGAAGTTCGAGACGGGGCTGTCGCGCAACGGCATCGCCCCGGGCGACTGGGGGCGGGTGCTGGCCGAGGCCGCGCGGCTCGAACGCATCGGGCGGCTGCGGGTGGTGGGCCTGTTCAGTCACCTGTCGAACACGTCACCCGCCGACGACAGGGCGGCGCTGGCGAAGTTCGAGGAGGGGGTGGCCGCAGCGGCGTCGTTCGGCATCCGCCCGGAGATCCGCCACATCGCCGCGACCGCCGCGGCGATCGACCTGCCGGAGACGCGGCTGGATGCGGTGCGGATCGGCATCGGCCTGTACGGGCAGTCGCCGTTCGACGACCGCTCCTCGGCCGAACTGGGCCTGCGCCCGGCCATGACGCTGCGCGGCGCGGTCGCGGCCGTGCGCCGGGTGCCGGCCGGCACCGGTGTCTCGTACGGCTACGACCATCGCACCGACCGCGACACCACGCTCGTCCTGGTGCCGCTGGGCTACGCCGACGGCGTGCCCCGCAGCGCCTCCGGGCGCCTTCCCGTGTCGATCGGCGGGCGCCGCTTCGTGAACGTCGGCCGCATCGCGATGGACCAGTTCGTGGTGGACGTGGGGGACACCCCCGTCTCGATCGGCGACGAGGTGGTGCTGTTCGGCGATCCGACCCTCGGCGTGCCGTCGGCGCGGGAGTGGGCGGACGCTGCGGGCACGATCGACTACGAGATCGTGACCCGCATCGGACACCGGGTGCCGCGGAGGGCGTCGTGAGCGTCGACCCGGCGTTCCTCGGCCGCCGGGAGATCGCCACCGCGGACGAGATGGAACAGCTCGGCCTGCGGATCGGCGAACAGCTGGAGGCGGGCGACCTGCTCATCCTCACGGGGCCGCTCGGGGCGGGCAAGACCACCTTCACGCGGGGGCTCGCGGAGGGGCTCGGCGTGCGCGGACCCGTGCAGAGCCCCACGTTCGTGATCGCGCGCACCCACCCGTCGCTCGTGGGCGGGGCGCCGCTCGTGCACGTGGACGCCTACCGGCTCGGCTCGGCCGCCGAGCTCGACGACCTCGACCTCGACCTGCAGCGCTCGGTGGTCGTGATCGAATGGGGGCGCGGCATGGCGGAGGAGCTCGCCGACGCGTGGTGGGACATCGAGCTGGAACGCCCGGTCGGCGCGGCCGGAGCCGACGACGACCTCGACCCGTCCGAGCTCGACGCGGACGCCCCGCGCGTGGTCACCATCGTCCGGGAGCAGCGGGCATGACCGCCCGCAGCGTCGGCGACCTGGTCGCGGTCATCATCGAGGACGACCCCGGCGTGCAGTCGCTGCTGGAGGAGGTGTTCCTCGCCGCGGGCTTCGAGGTCGCCGTCACCGGGTCGGGGCCGGAGGGTCTCGCGGCGGTCGAACGGCACCAGCCCGTGATCACCACGCTCGACATCAACCTGCCCGGCATCGACGGGTTCGAGGTGGCCCGGCGCATCCGCAGGGTCAGCGACACGTTCATCATCATGCTGTCCGCGCTCGCGGAGGAGTCCGACGTGGTGCTCGGTCTCACCTCGGGCGCCGACGAGTACCTGGTCAAGCCGTTCCGTCCGCGCGAGCTGCGCGCGCGGATCGAGGCGCTCCTGCGGCGACCGCGGCTCCCGGTCGCCACGGCGACGCAGCGTCCGGTCGCGCCCGCGCCGCCGGCCGCCGCGACCGACACGACGGTGTCCACGTGGCGTGGTCGGGTGCATCGCGACCTCAGTCTCGACCTCGACACGCGGCTCGTGCTCGTGGCGCAGCGTCCGGTCGAGCTCACCCCCACGGAGTTCGACCTGCTCGCCGCGCTGCTGGAGTCGCGGCGCCGCGTGTGCAGCAAGGCGGAGCTCGCACGGGGTCTGCGCGGCGCGCCGTCCGGCTCCGCCGACCCCGTCAGCGAACCGGACAAGCGCGCCATCGAGACCCACATGGCCAACCTGCGCCGCAAGCTCGGCGACAGCCCCACCGAGCCGCGCTACATCGAGACCGTGCGCGGCGTCGGCTATCGGCTCACCCCAGCCGGCGATCAACCCGGCTGACAGGGGTTCGAGGCCGCGGCTCCCCCACCGCGGCCTCGGATGCCTGCGAATCCCCACTCGCGCGGCCCCAGCGTCTGCGAAATCCCCAGTCGCAGTGTCGGCCCCCACTCAGAATCGTAGGACGCCGATGTCGCCTGAAGAGCGCGTAGGCCCGATCTTTGAGTAATCTTGCGACAAAGCTGAGGATCGACCAGGAGGCGGGGGCTTCATGATCCGCACTGTGTCGATCTGGCGTTGGCAACTCGTGTTCGCGGGCAGCATCGTCGCCATCGTGGTGATGGTCGCGGGCTTCAAGCCGCACACGCTCACGATCCCGCTGTTCGTGGTCGGGATCGTCCTCGTGGTGGTCACCACGCTCGTCGCCCTGCTCGTGCCGTGGCGCCGGCTTCCGCGCACCGCCGTGACCGCGCTCCCGCTGCTGGACATCCTGGCCGTCGGCTTCACCACCAACGCCCCCGACCTGCGGCTCGGGTTCCTGTGGGTGTTCCCCGTGGTGTGGCTGGCGACCTACTTCTCGATGCCGTGGGTGTTCACCGGTGTCGCCTTCAGCAGTGGCTGTCTGGTGTTCTTCGCCGACCGGTCGGGGGAGCCGGCCGACGTGCTGCTGCGGGTGCTGACGGTCGTGGTGACCCTCAGCTTCCTCGGGGTCACGGTGCGGATCGGCTCGCAGCGGTCGGGTGCCGCGCGACGGCTGCTGCAGCGGCGCTCCGAGCAGGTGAACAGGGCGGCGGAGCGGGCCGAGACCAACCAGCAGCGGGTGACGCAGATCATCGACGCGCTCGGTGTCGCCCTGGTCGTGGTCACCGCCCAGGGGCGGATCCTGCAGATGAACGACGCCTACCGCGCGCTGTACGGCCGCGACCGCTACGGGGCCGCCCTGCCCTCCGCCTCGGTCGAGTACGACGCGCGGCGCGGCACCGCCCTGAGCCCCGCGCGCACGACCCTGGCGCGGGCGGCCGCGGGGGATGAGCTGCGCGCCGAACGGGTGTGGCTGTTCGACGGCGCGGGACAGTGGCGGGCGCTGGAGGTGACCACGCAGGCGATGGCCGGGGCCGGCGAGGGCGAGCACATCGCGCTGGTCGTGATCGACGACGTCACCGCGCTCCTGGAGGCCGCGGAGGAGCGCAGGGCCCTCACCGCGATCGTCTCGCACGAGCTGCGCAACCCGCTCACCGCGATCATCGGGCACGTGGAGCTGCTGCGCGAACGCGACGACCTGCCGGGCCGCGTGCCCGCGCAGGTCGAGGTGATCGCCAACGCGGGGGAGCGGATGCAGGACCTGCTCTCGAGCATGCAGGCGCAGACCCGCAGCTCGCCGGAGCCGTTCGAGCCGGTGGACCTGCGCGAGGTGGTGGAGGCGTCCGCGGCCTCCTTCGCGCCGCTGATCACCGCCGCCCGGCAGGAGCTGAGCCTCGACGGCGCGGACCGCCTGGTCATCACCGGCGACGCGTTCCGGCTGCGCCAGGTGCTCGACAACCTGATCGGCAACGCCGTGAAGTACACCCCGTCCGGCGGCCGCATCCAGGTGCGGGTCGGCGCGGACGATGCCAGGGCCGAGGTGAGCGTGGTCGACACCGGCATGGGCATCGCCCCCGACGAGCTGCCCCGTCTCTTCGAGCCGTACTTCCGCACCGACAGCGCCGTGCGGGGCGGGATCTCCGGCACCGGGCTCGGCATGGGCATCGCGCGGGACATCGTCGTCGCGCACGACGGGGAGATCCTCGTCGACAGCGAGGTGGGCGTCGGCACCACCGTCACCGTGCGCTTCCCGCGCCGTTCCCCGAGGAAGGATCCGGCATGACACCGCTCGTGCCCGTCAACGTCGACGTGACCACCAGCATGGTCGCCGTCGTGACCGTGCTGACCGCGATCGTGATCGGTCTCGCCACCCTGGCGCGCCCGACCAGGGCGACGATCGTGTGGGGCGTGGCCTTCGGGATCGGCATGCTGGGCGCGTACCTGTGGCTGGCCGGGCATCACACCGGCCTCCCGGTCCTGCGGGCCGCCTCGTCGGCGCTGACGGTCGTGTTCATCCCCCTCGTCTGGATCGGCGTGCGGATCCACTTCGGGCGCTCGGCCCCCTGGCTGCCGGTGATCGTGGCGCTGATCGGCGTGCCGGTCGCCCTGGTGTCCACGGCGGGCACGGCCTGGTACCTGCTGGTCTTCCACCTCGTCTTCCTGTCGATGGGCGTGTTCGCCGGGCTCCTCGCGTGGGAGCTGCTGCGCGGGCAGCCTCCCGCGCGCGACGTCGTGATGCCCCTCGCGCTCGCCGCGTGCGGCTTCGCGGTCGTCTCCGTGGTCAGCGGGGCGTCGGCACTGGTGTCGGGGAGCGTGAGCACCGAGGCGCAGTTGAGCGCCCTGCGGGGCATGAACGCCGTCGGCGCGATCGTGGTGAGCACCTGCGCCGCCTTCACCCTCGTGCTGCTGGTGCGGGTGGAGAGCGCGGCGCGCGGTGACGTCGGGGCGGCCGACCGTGCCAGGGCCCGCCTGCGCAAGGCCGAGGCGCAGAACGACGGGGCGTGGTCGGTGCTGGACGTGCGGCTGGACGACCCCGCCGACCTGCGCGAGGCGTCGAGCAGCGGGGCCTTCCGTCGGATCGTCGACCGCTTCCACGCCGACGTCCAGGAGGCGCTGCCCACGACCGCCGACGCGGAACGGGTGAGCGACGACCGGGTCGTCGTGCTGATCCGCGGCAGCGACGAGGCCGTGCGCTTCCACCTGCGCGCGATCCTGTCCCGGATCTCGGTCATCGACACGGATGCGCCGGTGAGCGGCATCCGCTCCTCGGCCAGCATCGGCTGGGCCACCTCGAGCGTCGCCGGCTACGACTACGACGCGCTGCTGGCGGCGGCGGCCGCCGCCGCGGACCGGGCACGTGCGGCCGGCGGCGACCAGTGGAAGCGCGCCGTGTCCGCCGACCTCTCGCCGGTGTGAACGGCTAGGACCGGCGGTGCTCGCGGCCGCGGGCGAGCGCGGCGGCGATGGCCCCCTCGGCGGTGGCGTCGGTGTCGGCGGCGGCGGAGACGTTCTCGGCGCCGACGGCCTCGATGATCTCGGTGCGCTGGATGCGCGTCTCCCGCGGGGCCTTCACGCCGATCCGCACGCTGTCGCCCTTGATGTCGAGCAGCGTGACCTCGATCTCGCCGTCGATGCGCACGCTCTCACCGATCCGCCTCGTCAACACCAGCATTCGATCAGCCTACTGGTGCGACGGGGGCGGGCCCCAGCGACGCGGTCGAGGCGTCGCGCACCACGCCGATGGTCTCGATCGTCAGCGGCGCCGCGGTGGCCTCGCTGTACGACAGCACGGGCAGGCCGTCGGTCTGCGCCGACACCAGCCGTCGCACGGCCGGCCGCAGCGACGGCGCGCACACCAGCACCGGTTCCGGCCCGTCCGCCTGCGCGGCGACCGCCTGCTTGACCGAGGCGATCACGGCCTCCATGCGCTGCGGCTCGAACACGATCTGGGTGCCGTCGTCGCCCGGCCGCAGGCTCTCCAGCATCGCCTGCTCCAGCAGCGGGTTGATCATGACCACCCGCAGCACGCCGTTCTCCGCGAAGCGCGCGGCGATCGCCGGGCCGAGCGCGGCCCTGGCGGCTTCGATCAGCCCCTCCGGGTCGGTCGAGGTCTTGGCGCGCAGGGCCAGCGCCTCGTAGATGCGGCCGAGGTCGTTGATCGGCACGCGCTCCGCGAGCAGCCCCTGCAGCACGCGCTGGACCTCGGCGAGCGAGAGCTGCGCGGGCGTGAGCTCCTCCACCGCCGACGGCGACACCTGCTTGAGCGCGTCGGTGAGCTGGCGCACGTCCTCCCGCGACAGCAGCCGCGCGGCGTGCGTCTGGATCACGCTCGACAGGTGCGTGACGATCACGCTGGCCCGGTCGATCACGGTCGCTCCGGCGAACTCGGCGCTGTGCCGCATCTCCATCGGGATCCACTTGCCCTCCAGCCCGAACACGGGGTCGAGGGCTGCGGCGCCGGGCAGCGACTCGAGTCCCGAGCCGAGCGCGAGCACCGATCCGCCCGGCGCGGTGCCGCGTCCGGTCTCCACCCCGGCGATGCGGATCACGTACGTGGCCTGCGGCAGCTCGATGCTGTCGCGCGTGCGGACGGGCGGGGTGACCAGGCCGAGGTCGAGCGCGATGCGCCGCCGCAGCGCCTTCACGCGCGCGAGCAGGTCGTCCGGGCCGCCGGTGACCAGGTCGACGATGTCGGGCGAGAGGAGGATCTCGAGCGGGTGCACGCGCATGCGCTCGATCAGCTCCTCCGGCTGCTCCGCAGGCGGCGTCACCGGTGCCTTCGCGGCTTCGGCCGCCTCCCGCTTCCTGGTGGCGGTGATGCGCTGGGCGACCAGGAGCAGCAGCGCCCCGATCGCGACGAACGGCAGCATCGGCATGTGCGGGATGAGCGACATGATGATGGCCGCGCACCCGGCGATCAGCAGCGCGTTGCGGGACTGCCCGAGCTGGGCCGATGCGGCCGTGCCCATCTCGGTCTCGGCGGTCGAACGGGTCACGATCATGCCGGTCGACACGGCCATGAGCAGGGCCGGGATCTGCGTGACCAGGCCGTCGCCGATCGTCAGGAGGCTGTACGTGCTCATGGCCTGGTCGATCGACATGCCGTGCTGCACGAGCCCGATCGCGATGCCGCCGACGATGTTGATGACGATGATGACGAGCCCGGCGATCGCGTCGCCCTTCACGAACTTCGAGGCACCGTCCATGGCGCCGTAGAAGTCGGCCTCCGCGGCCACCTCGGCGCGGCGCTGCCTGGCCTCCGTGTCGGTGATGAGTCCCGCGTTGAGATCGGCGTCGATGGCCATCTGCTTGCCGGGCATCGCGTCGAGCGTGAACCGGGCGCCGACCTCGGCCACGCGCTCGGCACCCTTCGTGACGACGACGAACTGGATGACCACGAGGATGAGGAACACGACCGCGCCGATGATGAGCGAGCCGCCGACCGCGATGGCCCCGAACGCCTCGATGACCTGCCCCGCGTACGCCTCGCCCAGCACGAGCCGGGTGGACGCGACGTTCAGGCCGAGACGGAACAGCGTCGCCACCAGCAGCAGCGAGGGGAACACCGAGAAGTCGAGCGGCTTCTTCACGAACATCGACGTGAGCAGGATCACCAGCGCGAACATGATGTTGAGGATGATGAGCACGTCGAGCAGGAACGGCGGCACCGGGACGACGAGCAGCATGATGATGCCGACCACCCCGATCGGCACCATCAGCGTGGTGAGCATCTTCTTCATGCGGTCCTCCGGTAGGGGAGCGAGTGGATGCCGCGGGCGGCGCCGCGACGCCGCAGGGCGTCGACGAACACGAGCACGCGCGCCACGGCGTTGTACAGGTCTTCGGGGATCTCGTGGCCCAGCTCGCACGCGGCGTGCAGGGATCGCGCGAGGGTGATGTCGCGCACGAGGGGCACCCCGGCCTCGAGCGCCTTCTCGCGGATGCGCTCGGCGATCACGCCGCCGCCCTTCGCGACCACGCGGGGCGCGGAGGTGCCGGCCTCGTAGCTCAGTGCGATCGCGATGTGGGTGGGGTTGACTACCACGACGTCGGAGTTCGCGACCGCCGCGATCATCCGGTTGCGGCTCACGGCGAGCTGGCGCGACCGGCGCTGCTGGCGGATCAGCGGGTCGCCCTCGGAGTTCTTGTTCTCGTCGCGCACTTCCTTCTTGGTCATGCGCGTGTGCTTGCGGTTGCGGCGCATCACCACGAACAGGTCGATCGCGGCGAGGACCAGGCCCACGCCGATCGCGGTCTGCAGGAGGGCGGCGGTGCCCTCGGCCGCGGTGCCCAGCAGACGGGAGATCGAGTGCGCGCCGCTCGCGGTCAGCACCGGCATGAGCCCGGCGATCACGAACCACAGCGCGAGCGCGATCGCTGCCGTCTTGAGCAGCGCCTTCGCGCCCTCCCAGAGCGCCTGCAGGCCGAACACCCGCCGCATGCCCGAGACGAGGTTGAACTGCTCGTAGCGTCCGGTGAGCTTGCGCAGGTGCACGCCGCCCTGCACCACCGCGCCGAGCAGGGTGACGACCGCGACGGCGGCCAGCAGCGCGCCGAGCGTGGGCAGGACCGACGCGAGCCCGCGGCCCAGCGCGCCGAGCGCGGCCTCGGGCGACGGCGCCCGCATCAGCGAGGTGAGCGAGATGAGCTGCTCGGTGCCCGCGGCGGTGCCCGCAGCGATCGCGGCGGGCATCATGACGGCCGCGGCGCCGATGCCGAGCCACGCCGTGAGGTCCTGGCTGCGGGCGAGGCGGCCCTTCTGCCGGGCTTCGCGCAGGTGCTTGTCGGTCGCCTTCTCGCTGCGCTCCCCGCTGTCGGCGTCGCTCACGGCGTCACCCCCTGCATCAGCCGGAAGGCCTGGGAGGCGAGCGCGTCGATGATGCCGGGGAACGCCACGTACACGGCACCGGCGAGCAGCAGGGTCAGCAGGATCTTCACCGGGAAGCCCATCGCGAAGGCGTTCAGCGCGGGCGCGACCCGGGTGATCAGGCCGAGGCCCACGTCGGCCAGGAACAGCACGAGCACGAGCGGGCCCGCGATCTGCACGGCCGCGAGCACCATCTGCGACACCCCGTCCACGAGCAGCTCGACGGGCCCGGCGACCGCGAAGATGCCGTCGACGGGCACCGCGTCGAAGCTGCGCGCGAGCCCGGCGAGGACCAGCTGGTAGCCGCCGGAGGCGAACAGCAGCGTCAGCGCCGTCAGGTGGAACAGGCGGGTGAACTGGGCGCCGTTGACCATCGCCGCCGGGTCGAACGCCTGGGCGAGCTGGAACCCGCCGAACACGTCGATCAGGCTGCCGGCGGCCTGCAGCGCCGCGAAGCACATCATCACCAGGAAACCCAGCAGCGCGCCGGTGAGCACCTGGAGCACGAGCGCGCCGAGGAACGCGCCGGTGTCCAGCGGCTCGTAGCCGGGGGCGACGGCCGCGCCCACCGCGAGGGACAGCCCGATCGACAGCATGGCCTTCACGCGCACCGGGATCGCGCCGTAGGAGAACGGCGGGGCGATCATGATGAACGCCGTGATGCGCACGGCCGCGAGCATCGTGGCCTCCAGCCACGCGAAGTCGATCGGGATGTACACGCGCTCACCCGCTCAGCAGTGCCGGGATCCGGGCGAACATCTCGTTCGTGAAGGCGATGATCTCCGCGATCATCCAGTTGCCGGCGATCAGCAGGGCGATGCCCACCGCGACGATCTTCGGCACGAACGACAGCGTCACCTCCTGCACCTGGGTGATGGACTGCAGCAGCGAGATCGCGAAGCCCACCACGAGCGCGGTCACCAGCATGGGCGCGGCGAGCTTGGCCGCGATGAGCAGCCCCTGCGCGCCGATGTCGAGCACGGCCTCCGGGCTCATCCCACACCTCCGTAGCTCTCCAGGAGGGCCTTGATGATGAGCCCCCAGCCGTCCACGAGGATGAACAGCAGGATCTTGAACGGCAGCGAGATCATGACCGGCGGGAGCATCATCATGCCCATCGACATCAGCGCGGCCGCCACGACCAGGTCGATCACCAGGAACGGCACGAAGATCACGAAGCCGATGATGAACGCGGCCCGCAGCTCCGAGATCATGAACGCGGGGATCAGCGTGTACATCGGCACGCTCGCCGCGTCGTCGGGGTTGTCCTGACCGGCCATGCGGGTCATGAGCGCGAGGTCCTCCTCGCGCGTGTAGTGCAGCATCCACTCGCGCAGCGGGCCCTGGCCGATGTCGACCGCCTGCGTGAACGTGAGGGCGCCGTCGATGTAGGGCTGCACCGCGAGCGTGTTGATCTCGGTGAGCACGGGCCACATGATGAACAGCGACAGGAACAGCGACAGGCCCGCCAGCACCTGGTTCGGCGGGATCGTCGGCAGCGACAGCGCGTTGCGGGTCATCGCCAGCACCACGAAGATCTTCGTGAACGACGACATCATCAGCAGCAGCGCCGGAGCGACCGACAGCAGCGTGATGCCGAGCAGCGTGAGGATGGAGCCGGACGGGCTGCCGTCGACGCCGTTGATGTCGATCGAGACGCCCTCGCCCTGGTCGTCGGGCAGCACCTCGGCGTGCGCGGGACCGCCGCTGCACAGCACGAGCACCGCGACCACGAGCAGCACCGCGGCCGCGACGGCGAGCAGCCGCCACGGCGCGCGACGAGGCTCGACGGCCCGGGCTGCGGTCATCGTGCGCGCCGGAGGGCCTCGGCGGTCTGCCGCCAGGTGTCGGGGGAGAGGATGGAGCCGCGCAGGGGGTCGTTGCGGTGCCGCACGCGACGGCGCAGCTCGGTGCCGTCGCCCGGGGTCGCGGGGCGTGCGGGGGTGCCGGTGAGTGCGGGGGTCGCGGGCGTGCCGGAGGTCGCGGGGGTCGCGGGGGTCGCGGGGGTGCCGGTGAGCGCGGCTGCGGCGAGGATGCGCTCGAACTCCGCGGCGTCGGCGGCGGCGTCGCGCGGTGCCGGCCCGGTGGGCGGGGCCGCGGGCTCCGGGCGCAGCGGAAGGCGGTCGACCACGCTCACGCCGTGCTCCGTGACACCCAGCACGTAGCGGGCGTCCTCGGTCTGCACCACCACGAGCTGCGCCTTCGCCCCGAGGCCCTGACGCCCCAGCACCGTGATCGGCTCGGCGTCGCGCTTGCGCGACTGGGTCTTCGCGACCCGGCGCTGCAGGAACCACAGCAGGCCGAGCACCGCCGCCAGGGAGAGCCCGACCCGCAGGGCGAGCAGCAGGTCGTCCAGGGTCAGGCCTCGACGTTCTCGAGGATGCGCGTGATCCGCACCGCGTAGTCCTGGTCGACCACCACGACCTCGCCGTGGGCGATCGTGCGGCCGTTCAGCTTCACGTCCGCAGGGGCGCCGGCCGAACGGTCCAGCTCCACGATGCGGCCGGGCTCCAGGTCGAGCACGTCACGCACGGCCATGCGGGTGCGGCCGATCTCGACCGTCAGCTCCATCTCCACACCGGCGATGCGGTGCAGGCGGCCGTCGCCGCCGGCGGGTCGTGCCGGGCGGTGGGTGATGCGCACGGCGAGCCGGCCGATCGTGCGCTCGCCCTCGTCGACCAGGTCGAACAGCTGCGCGTGCGGGTCGGCGAACAGCGCCGACGCATCGCCCGTGGCGGCCTCGCCCAGCACGCCGGGGCCCAGGGCGGTCACGGCCGCCTCCAGCGCGTCGAGCAGCCGGTCGGCGACGGGCCGTCCCGCCAGGCCGTCGATCAGCGCGTCGGGGTCGAGCAGCTGCACGGCGAGCTGGGCTCCGGCTTCGCCGACGAACTGCACGACGACCGCGTCGCCGGTGTCGCCGGAGGCCTGCGACGCCCGTGCGGTGACGGGCGCTGCCGTGGGGAGCCGGGCGGCGAAAGCGGCGGCGACGGCGGATTCGTAAGCGGTGGTGCTGGTCACGCGGACTCCTGAGCGGCGGGGGCGGATGCGGGGACGGTGGTGGTGACGACGCACGCGAGGCGCGCGCCGGAGCTGCCGACCGCGGCCGTCGCGACGGTCTGATCGCCGACCGTGAGCAGCAGCGGCCGGTCGGCGGAGTGGGGGAGGGCGAGGAGGTCGCCGACCGCGAGGTCGAGCACCTCGCGCGGCAGGACCGAGCGGGGGGCGAGGCGCAGTGCGACCTCGACGGGCGCGGCCTCGACCTGGCGGCGCACGAGGCCCGGGGTCTCCGCACGGTCGGTGAGGGCCTCGCGCACGGCGAACCCGGACAGCACGGACGCGGGCAGCATGATGCTCGCCGGCACCGTGCGCCCGCCATGCCGCATCGACAGTCGCGCCACGATCACCGGCTCCCCGGCGGCCGCGACCTGCGCGAACTGCGAGCTGTACTGGATCCCGGCGACGGTGACCCCGGTGGGCAGCAGGCCGTCGAGCGCGGCCGCGAGGTGCTCCGTGGCCTCCGTCACGAGGGAGCGCAGCAGCGCCTGCTCGATCGGCGTGAAGGTGCGGTCGTCGACCGTCGCGGTCGAGCGCCCTCCCACCATCTGCACGATCCATGAGGTGGCGGTGGAGGTCGGCACCTGCAGGATCATCCGCTCGTCGGAGTCGGGCAGGGCGCACACGATCATGGTCGTGGTGGTCGGCAGCGACTGCGCGTACTCGCCGTAGGTGAGCATCCCGACGTGCTCGACCGCGATGGTCGCGCGCACGTGGATCCGGCCGGACAGCTGCGCCGACCACTGCCTGGCGAACGTCTCGAACGCGAGCTCGAGCGTGCGCGCGTGCTCGCGCGACAGCGTCGCCGCACGGCCGAAGTCGTACACCTCGACCTCGGCGGTCGCTGTCGCCGTGCGTGCGCGCACCGCGGAGCGCGCACCGTCATCCCTCACCACGTACCCGACTATCGGGCGGCGGAGGGCGTGCGTTAGGGAGGGGTCAGGGGGAGGTCTGCGCCGCGCCCGCGGCGGGGAGCAGCGCTCGCACCTCCTCGCTCGCATCGGAGAGGACCACGATGTCGACGCGGCGGTTCTCGGCCAGCTGCTCCGGGGTGCTGCCGGCGACCACGGGACGGGTGTCGCCGAAGCCCACCGACTTCAGGTGCGCGGGCGGCAGGCCGGCCGACTCCACCAGGTAGCGCAGCACCTGGGTCGAGCGCCCGGCCGACAGCTCCCAGTTCGTCGGGAACGGCGCGACGGAGCCCCGGGCGTCCGCGTGGCCCTCGACCGAGATCTCGTTGGGCGTCGTGACCAGCACCGATCCCAGCGCGTCGAGCACCTGCGTGGCGGCGGGGCTCAGCGCGGTGCTATTGGTGGTGAAGAACGTCTCGGCGCTCACCAGGCCGATCGTGAGGCCGCGCTCGTCGATCGTGAAGGTCACGTCGGCTTCGAGGCCGCGCTCGGCGAGCACCTGCCGCAGCCGGTCGCGCAGCGCCGACAGCTCGTCGAACTCCTGCTGCGCCGCCGCGGCCTCGGTGTCGGCGAAGTCCTGGCCCTTCTCGTCCACCAGCTCGGGCGGCACCACGACACCGGTGACCGCGTCGATGTCCTCGGAGGGCTCCTGCCCGAAGCCGGTGGCGAGCGACGCGCTCAGCGCCTCGAACTTCTCCTGGTCGACGGTCGACATCGCGAACAGCACGATGAACATGCACATCAGCACCGTGACCATGTCGAGGTACGACGCCATCCAGCGCTCGTCCGGTCCGCTGTGCTCGGACTCGGTCACGCGGCGGCGTGCGCGCACGCTCATGAGAACAGGTCCTCGGCGTCCTCCGCGGGTGCGGGCTGCTCGGTGCGGCGCGAGCGTCCGCCGGACCGGTCGGACACCAGCGCGCCGAGGCGCTCCCGCACCAGCTGCGGTGCGGCGCCCGCCTGGATCGCCAGCATGCCCTCCATCAGCACGGTCATGCGCTCCAGCTCCAGCTCGCCCAGGCGCTGCAGGCGTCCGCCGATCGGGAGCCAGATGAAGTTGGCCGACAGCAGGCCCCACAGCGTCGCGACGAACGCGGCCGCGATCATCGGGCCGAGCGTGTCGGGCTTGTCGAGCTTCTCCAGCACGTGCGTCAGCGACACGACCGTGCCGATGATGCCGACCGTGGGGGCGAAGCCGCCCAGCGTCATGTAGAAGCGCGAGGCCGTGCGGTTGCGGGCGGCGGTCGAGGTCAGCTCGTCCTCCAGCAGCACCCGCAGGTCTTCCGCGTCCGTGCCGTCGGCGATGCTCTGCAGTGCCTGCCGGAGGAACGGGTCCTTCTCCTCGTCGAGGCCCTGCTCCAGGGCGAGCAGCCCCTCCGACCTGGCCTTCTCGGCGTAGCCGACGACCGTGTCGATCATGCTCTGCGCGGTGCGGCGCTCGCCGCGGAACGCCCGGGGGAGCGACTTCACCGCGTGCAGGGCGTCGCGCAGCGTGCCGCTGGCGAGACCCACGGCGATGGTCGCGCCGAACACGAGCACCATCGGGGCGGGCAGGAGCAGCGAGCCGATGGTCGCGCCCTCGAGGTTGATCATGGCGATCAGGGCCCCGAACGCGAGGACCAGACCGAGGATGAGCGACGGATCCATCAGGCCTCCGCCCCGGCGGTGGCCGTGTCGACGGTGTCCGTGTCGACGGTGTCCGTGGCGACGAGGGCGGCGGCGGTGGCGAGCACTCCCGCGCGGAAGCGCGTGATGCGGGCGATCACGTCGTCCATCGTCTCCGTGACGACGAAGGTCGCGCCGTCGACCATGATCAGTGTCGTGTCGGGCGTGGCCTGCACACGTTCGATCAGGTCGGGGTTCACCGCGAACCGGGTGCGGTTCAGGCGCGTGAGGACGATCATGGGCTCCATCCTGGAAGGCTGTTCTCCGTCCGGAGACGGAGAACAGACGGCCCGTCCTGGGCTGTCGGGAGGGACTGTCGGCCGTGCGGCGCGACGCGTTAGGGCGCGGGGGGCGCGACGCGCCGACGACGCCCCGACCTGGCGCGTGCGCCGTGTCGCAGGCGGCCGGGCGCGTCGACCGGGGTCAGCATGGACGGGACCGGACCCGACCGAGAGCGCATCGACGTGCGCGCGGCGCCGGAGGCGGCCAGGAAGAGAAGGAGACGCACCCCGTGAAGCAGCGAACCCCGCAGACGGCGGCCGAGACGGCGGCGGAGGACTGCGGGTGCGCCCCGACCCCCGCCGAGCGCGAGTCGCTGTGGCGGGTGAACGTCAGCCGCCGCGGCGCCTTCGGGCTCGGGGCGCTCGGCGTGGTCGCGCTCGCCGCGTTCGGCGTGGGCACCGGGGTGTCGGCCGCGTACGCCGCGACCTATCCGAGCTGGGACGACGTGCAGCGGGCCAAGAACAACGAGGCGGCCAAAGCGGCCGAGGTCTCGCGCATCGAGGGGCTGATCCAGTCGCTCACCCGCAAGGTCGCGGAGACGCAGGCGGCGGCGCAGGTCGCGTCGGACGAGTTCTACGCCGCCCAGCAGGCCTACTTCGCGGCGATCACCGAGGCGGACAACCTCCAGGCGGAGGCCGATGAGCAGTCCGCGCTCGCCGAGTCCTCCGCGAAGAAGGCCGGACAGATCGCGGCGCAGCTGTACCGCAGCGGCGGAGACGACACGTCGCTGCAGCTGTTCTTCGCCGGCTCCGGTGCGAGCGCCGACCAGCTGCTGTCGCGGCTCGGGACGATGGACAAGTTCCTGCAGTACAACCAGTCGGTGTACGACAACGCCGTCGCGGCGCGCAACGCCGCCCAGTCGCTGAGCGACCAGGCCGCGGTCGCCCGCGATGAGCGCGACCGGCTGCAGCAGGTCGCCGAGCAGAAGATGGAGGCGGCACAGCAGGCCGCGGAGGCCGCGCAGGCCGCGCTCGACGAGCAGTCGGCGAACCTGGCGACCATGCAGGCGCAGCTCGCGGCCCTCAAGGACACCACGGCCACCACGGTCGCGCAGTACCAGGCGGGTGTCGCGGCGCGCGAGGCCGAGGAGAAAGCCCGACGGGAGCGTGAGGCCGCGGCGGCGGCCGCGGCGGGCGGCGGCAACGGCGGCGGGGGAGGCTCGGCCGGTTCGGGCGGCTGGGTGCGGCCGCACGGCGGGGCCCGCAGCTCCAGCTACGGACCCCGCACGTCGATCTGCGGCCCTCGGGGCTGCTCGTCGAGCTTCCACTACGGCGCCGACCTGGCGAACGGCTGCGGTGCCGCGATCTACGCCGCGAACTCCGGCACCGTGGACTACGCCGGATCGAACGGCAACTACGGCAACTACGTGCGCATCCAGCACGGCGGCGGCGTGAGCACGGGCTACGCGCACATCAAGAACGGCGGCATCATCGTGCGCCGCGGCCAGTGGGTCAACGCGGGCCAGGTCATCGCGTACGCCGGAGACACCGGCCGTTCGTTCGGCTGCCACCTGCACTTCGAGGTGTACATCAACGGCGGGTACACGAACCCCGTCCGCTTCATGGAGGACCGCGGCGTCTACGTCTGACCCCGCGGAGGCGCGGCGATCCACCCGGTGGCGGGCCCTCTGCGCAGCCCGCCTGCCACTCGGATACGAAGGCGGAGCAGCGGCCGCGTTACTGAGGTTTATGGATGCTAAACCTCAGTAACGAGTGCGATAATGAGGGTTATGAGCGAATCTGCCTCCGCCCCCACCGCGTGGCCGCCGCACGGCAGCGAGACGTTGACGTGGCGCCAGCAGGTTCGCGGCGGCACCCGAGCGGATCGGATGCTGACCTCGGTCGAGGCGTCCATCCCGCCGCTGATCGCTGAGCTCGAATTCCGCACGGCCACTTCGACGGCGGTCGAATCCGAGGCCGCTCTGCTGGCTGTGGTCCTCGCCGATGCCGACGCCGAGGGGCACTCGGCGGCGATGAGTCGATTCATGATCCGTACCGAGTCGGTTGCATCGTCGAAGATCGAACGGATCACGGCAAGCGCGACGGACTACGCCAAGGCGCTCGTCGGCAACCGCTCGAACACGTCCGCCACGAGCATGGTCGCGGCGAGCACCGCGTTGCACACCCTGGTGGAGGTCGTCGGTGAACGCGGGGCGTTCTCCCTTGACGACCTCCTCACCGCGCATACGGCGCTGATGGAGGACGACCCGCTCGAAGCGAGCTTCGCCGGGCGGCTCCGCGACATGCAGAACTGGATCGGGGGGAGCGATCACTCGCCGCGTGACGCGCTGTATGTACCGCCCGCGCCCGAGCGGGTCCCCGCGTTGATGGAGGATCTCATCCGCTTCCTCAATCGCGACGACATCCCGGTGATGGTGCAGGCGGCGATCGGGCACGCGCAGTTCGAGTCCATCCACGCTTTCACGGACGGCAACGGCCGGATCGGTCGTGCTCTGGTCTCGGCGGTGTTCCGTCGACGGGGCGTCACCCGCTACGCCGTCGTGCCCCTGGCCAGCGGACTCCTGGCGCGACGGGACGCCTATTTCGAAGCCCTCGGGACCTACCGGAAGGGCGATCCCACTCCGCTCATCGTGCTCTTCGCGCGGTCAGCCCGTGCCGCGGCCGTCTGCTCGCGGGAGTCCATCGCGCGGATGACCGCACTTCCCGCGGAGTGGGAGGCGGAGCTGCGCCCTCGTGCGGGATCCGCCGTCGCGGTTCTGATCGCGGCGTTCTATGATCACCCGGTCATGGCGGCCGGCGAGATCGAGCAGCGCGCGGGTGCCTCCGAGACGCAGACGTACAAGGCCATCACCCAGCTCGAGCAGGCGGGGTTCATCCAGGAGATCACCGGCCGCAAGCGAGACCGCGTCTGGGTGGCCGCCGAGCTCCTGGCCGAGCTCGACGACCTGGATCGTCGGATCCAGCGGGCAATGCGGGGGTGACCCAGTAACGCCCCGCGTCAGCCCACGCTGACCGGGCGCGAGCCGAGCTGGAGCACGGTCGGCGCGCCGCAGCAGCCGCCTCCGGCCTCGGCGTCGAACCCGCCCGCACCGCCGCACACCCCGGTGGCGGGGAGCGCGAGCTCATCGCGCGCGGCGGCCTCGTGGTCGCCCGCGAGGTGCGCGACCACGCTCCGGACCTGTTCGAAGCCGGTCAGTGCGAGGAACGTCGGCGCCCGGCCGTACGACTTGGCGCCGACGACGAACAGGTCCTGTTCGGGCTGGGCGAGCTGTCGCGCACCGGTGGCGGGCACGGAGCCGCACGAGTGGATGTTGGGGTCGATGTCGGCGGCGATGCCGGCGACGGCGTCGAGGGTGGGGTCGAGGGCGATGCGCACCTCGCGCAGGAAGCTCGTGTCGGGCCGGAACCCGGTGAGCGCGAACACCTGGGCGACTCCGGCGATCTCGCGGCCGTCCTCCGCGTGCACCGAGAGCGTGTCGCCGCGGGAGGCGAGCTCGGCGACGCGGAACCCGGTGACGAGCTCGACCGTCCCGGCGTCGACCACCTCGCGCGCGCGGCGGCCGAGGGCGGCGCGCTCGGCGAGGTCGTCGGCGTCACCTCCGCCGAAGGTGTGCCCTGTGCTGCCGCGCCGCAGGAGCCAGGTGACGCGGGTGCCCGGTTCGCGGCGGGCCAGGTCGGCGAGGCGGAGCGCGGTGTGCGTCGCAGAGTGCCCGGCCCCCACGACCACGACGTGCCGCCCGGCGAACGCGGACACGTCGTCGGGGATCCGGTACGAGACCCGGTCGGCGGCTGCGGTCTCGCCCAGGGCGGGGAAACCGTCGGCGCCCGCGGGGTTGGGAAGGCCCCAGGTGCCGCTCGCGTCGATGACCGCTCGGGCGACGATGCGGCCTTCCACGCCCTGGCGGTCTCGCGTGTGGACGACGAACGGCTGCGCCGCCCGGCCGCTGTCCACGACCCGGTCTCGTCCCTGTCGGGCGATCCCGGTGACGGTGGTCTCGTAGCGCACCCGCTCGCCCAGGCTCGCGGCGAGGGGCGCGAGGTAGCCCTCGACCCATTCGGCGCCGGTGGGGTACCCGCGGCTCGGCGCGACCCAGCCGGTGGGTTCGAGCAGGCGGCGCGCCGCCGCGTCGGTCAGCTCGGGCCACGCGGAGAACAGGCGCACGTGCCCCCATTCCGCCACGGCGGCCCCGGCGGCGTCGCCGCGCTCCACGACGATCGCGTCGAGACCGCGCTCGGTCAGGTGGGCGGCGGCGGCGAGGCCCTGCGGGCCGGCTCCGATGACGACGACGGGTAGTGCGGACATGCGATGCTCCTCGTATCGATGAATATCAATACGAGGAGCATCACGGATCTATCGAAGAATGTCAATACGTGAGAGACTGGACAGGTGAGTCTCCCCACCGTGATCGACCAGACCGCGTGCGGCGTGCCGCGGGTGACCTCCGCGCTCACGCCGCACGACGCCGAGCGGGCGGCGCGCGTGTTCAAGGCGATGGGCGATCCGACCCGGGTCCTGCTGCTGTCGCTCATCGCGGGCAGCCCGGAGGGGGAGGCGTGCATCTGCGACCTCACCGAGCCCGTCGGACTGTCGCAGGCGACCGTGTCGCACCACATGAAGCTGCTCGCCGAGGCGGGACTGGTCACGCGTGAGCAGCGCGGGCGGTGGGCGTACTTCGCGGTGAACGACGAGGTGCTCCGCGCCGCCGCCGACGCGCTCCGCCCGGCCTGACGCTCCGCCCGCTCCACAAAGCCGTACGAGACGGGAGGGCCCCCGACGCGCGGTGGACCCTCCCGTGCGACCCCGCGGGATCAGCGCTTGAGGTTGGTCAGCTCCTGCAGCACCTCGTCGCTCGTGGTGATGATGCGTGCGTTCGCCTGGAAGCCGCGCTGGGCCACGATGAGGTTCGTGAACTCCTGCGACAGGTCGACGTTCGACATCTCCAGCGCGCCGCTGATGATGCCGCCCAGGCCCGCGGTCCCGGCCTGACCGAGCTCGGGCTGACCCGAGTTGCCGCTCGGGCGGAACTGCGAGGAGCCGACCTTCTCGAGTCCGCCGGGGTTGACGAAGCCGGCGAGCGCGATGCGGGCGAGCACCTGGGTGTCGCCGTTGCTGAACGTGCCGACCAGGCTGCCGTCGTTGGTCAGCGCGTAGGAGGCGAGCGTGCCGGCCGGCTTGCCGTTCTGCTCCTTGAGGGCGAGGTCGCTCACGTCGGCGAAGCCGGTCACGGCGGACAGGTCGACCGTGATGCCGCCCGACACGATGCTGCCCGCGCCGTTCTGCTTCCCGTCGGTGAAGGTGAGCGAGGTCGTGGCACCGGCGCCGTCGGCCACGTCCCACCCGGTCGCGGTGCGGGTGAACGTGAGGCGCAGCGTGGTGGCGGCGCCGTCGGCGTCGTAGGTCTTGATGTCGCGGACGAGGGTCTCACCCACGGCGGCGCCCGAGGGCAGGTTCCCGGTGGCGCGGGCGGTCGTGGTGGCCGCGGCGGGGCTCAGCGCTCCGACCGGGAGGGTGATGTCGCCGATGCCCTGGCCGGGAACGATCGCGCCGTTCTGCGCCGTCCAGCCCTGCACGAGCGCGCCGCCCGCGCCGACCAGGCGACCGGTCGCGTCGAACGTGAAGCCGCCGTTGCGGGTGTACAGGGTCTCGCCGCCCGACCGCACCACGAAGAAGCCGTCGCCCGAGATCATCAGGTCGGTGGGCACACCGGTCGGCTGCGGGGCGCCGCCGGCGAAGTTGGTGCTGATGCCGGCGACCTGCACGCCGAGGCCCACCTGGGCGGGGTTCTGACCGCCCTGGGCCTGCTGCGGCAGCATCGAGTTGCGCAGCAGCTGCGACAGCGAGTCCTGGAACTGCACGGACGACGCCTTGAAGCCGGTCGTGTTGACGTTGGCGATGTTGTTGCCCGTCACGTCGAGCATGGTCTGGTGCGAGCGGAGGCCGGAGATTCCGGAGAAGAGCGAGCGGAGCATGGTGATGCCTTTCTGGGGAGAGGGGTCAGGCAGCGGAGCCGGGAGCGAGGGAGACGCCGGAGACGGCGTCGAGGGGGATGGAGACGTCGCCGATCATGACGAGCGGCACCGCCCCCTTGTAGGACACCGCGGTGACGATGCCCTTCTTGGTGGTGCCGTCGGCGTCGACGTACTGCGCCTCGCGCCCGATCAGCGCGGCGGCGGTCTGGCGCATGCTGAGCGCGAAGTTCTCGGTGGTGGTCGTCGACAGCGCGGTGAGCTGCTCCATCGAGGCCAGCTGCGTGGTCTGCGAGATCATCTCGTTGGTGTTCATGGGCGAGCTGGGGTCCTGATTGGTCAGCTGTGTCACGAGCAGCTTCAGGAACACCTCGGAGTCGAGGGTCTTCTTGCGCTCGGATGCGGGGGTGGTGCTGCCCGTCTGCACGCCGGACGCGGGTGTGCTGCCCGGGGGGATCGTGCCGGGGATGGAGTCGACCGTGGTCATGGGGTCCTCTCTGATCAGGCGTAGACGTCGATGCCGCCGTGCGGCGGGGCGGTCGGGACGGGCGTCGGTGGTGCGGGCGAGGTCGACGGCAGGGGCCGCGCGGCCGCGGGCTGCCGGTCGGTGCCCTGGCCCCCGGCGGCGCCCTGGCCTCCGGTGGTGCCCTGGCCTCCGGCGGAGGGGCCCTGCGGGGTGGACGAGCCGGGGCCGTCCGACGACGAGGCGAGACTCAGGGTGGCCTGGGGCGCGGCGACGGCGAGGTCGCGGCGGAGGTCGGCGAGGATCGCCCGCAGCGCCTCGCGGCCGAGCTCACCGGGCGCCTGTAGCTCGATGCGGATCGCGGCGCCGGAGATGTGGGCGCGCACGGTCACCGGTCCCAGGTTCTCGGGCGACACCGTGAGCGTGATCCGGTGGTCGCCGTCGGACGCGCGGGCGAGCGAGACCACGGGCGCCGACAGCTGCGGCAGGAGCGGGGTCCGTGCCGCGGCGGCGGGCGCGGCGGCGGGTGGAGCGGCGGCGGAGGCGGGGCTGCTCGGGGCGACCGCGGCCACGGGGGCTGCGCCCTCCGACGCGGGGGACGGACCGGCGGCGGGGCTCGCGGTCGCGGCGGTGGCGGGTGCGGATGCGGGGGTCGTCGCGGAGTCGGTGGCGGCGTCGGGGGCGGAGCCGGTGTCGCCCGGCACGAGGCGCAGGGGCGGTGCGGTCTCGGTCGTCGCGGCGACGGGCGCGGGGACGGACGACGTGGTGGAGGGCACGGGAGTCGCAGCTGCGCCGGGCGCGGGGGTGGCTGCTGCGGCCGCGGGGGAGGGCGCGGCGGCGGGCGCGTGCGCGGGGGAGGCAGCTGCGGGGGAGGCAGCTGCGGGGGAAGCGGCTGCGGGGGAGGCGGCTGCGGGGGAGGCGGCTGCGGGGGAGGCGGCTGCGGGGGAGGCGGTCGTAGCCCCCACCGGGGAGTCCGCCCCGTCCGCCGCGGTCGCCCCGAGCGCGGAACCGACGGCACCCGGGAGCGGCGCGGGAGCAGTCGCCGGAGCGAGGGCTGTCGCCGCGGTCGCGGAGGGTGCGGGCGCCGCGCGGACGGGGAGGGCGTCGGCGTCGGCGCGGAGTGCGCGTGGCGTGTCGCCGCCCGGGGCCATCCCACCGGAGGCGGTGTCACCCGCGGGCGTCGCGACCTCGGGCACCCCGGGTGCCGCGGGGCCGGTGCCACCCGCGAGCGTGCCGTCGGCCGGGGCAGCGGGGGTCGCCGCAGCGGGGGGTGCGGGCGGCGCCGCGGCGGGGGCGGGGTCGAGGTCTCCGGCGCCGGCGCCGGCGGGGTCGGCCGGCGCCGGGCGCGGCTCGGTCGGGGCGGCCGTCCCGGGGGCGGACTCCGCGGACGGAACCGGGGTCTCGGCGGCATCCGCGGATGCCGTCGCGCTGCGACCGCGATCCTCGGCGGCGTTGCGGCGCTGGGCCGAGCGCTCGGCATCGCGCACCGCGTCGGCGAACGCCGCGGCCCCCGCCGACGGCGCGGCCGCCGGGCCGCCGGAGGGGCGGGGTGCGCGCGCGCCGAGCGCGCCGAGGAGGTCGATCGGGGTCACCGGGGCTCCTCCGTCCGCGTGCGCGTGCCGATCTCGTCGAGCTCCGCCTGCTCCGCGTGCAGGTCGGCGGCACGGAGCTCGGCCGCGTGGGCGTCGGCCAGGCGCTCCAGGCCGCGCAGCGTGCGGCGGGCGTCCGCGTGCTCCGCGCGCGCCTCGGCGACGGTCTCGTGCTGCAGTTCCGACAGCGTGCGCAGGTCGGCGAGCAGCGCGCGGCCGGCCACCCGGGCGGCGGCGAGCGCGGCGAGCGAGCGCACGTCGACGGCCTCGGTGTCGGCGCCGGACAGGTGCGCGCGCAGGGCCCGGTCGCGCGCCTCGGTGTGCTGCGCGTCGATCACGGCCCGCGACAGCCGCTGCGCCGCGGCACGCTCCTGGATCTCCCGCACGCGCAGGAGACCGGCCAGCGAGAACGAACGACTCATGCGACCCCCTCGAAGGCGCCGACCAGGGCGTCCAGCCGGCGCCACGACTCCTCGATGTCGCAGGTCTCGTCGAGCGACTGCGTGAGGAAGGCGGAGATCTCCCGCTCGTGCGCGATGGCGGCGTCGATCCGCGGATCCGCTCCCGCGTGATACGCGCCGATGTCGATCAGGTCGGTGGCGCGACGGCGCGCGGCGAGCACGGCCCGCAGCGTCGCGGCGTGCGCCCGGCGCTCGGCCCCGGTGATCTTGCCCGCGACGCGCGACACCGAGCCGAGCACGTCGATCGCGGGGTGGTGGCCGGACAGCGCCAGGGCACGGTCGAGCACGACGTGGCCGTCGAGGATCGAGCGCACGGCATCGGCGATCGGCTCGTTGTGGTCGTCGCCGTCGACGAGCACGGTGTAGATGCCGGTGATCGACCCGGTGCGGTCGGTGCCGGCGCGCTCCAGCAGCCCGGCGAGGATCGAGAACGTCGACGGCGGGTAGCCGCGCGTGGCCGGGGGCTCGCCCGCCGACAGCCCGATCTCGCGCTGGGCCATCGCCACGCGCGTGAGCGAGTCCATCATGAGGATCGCGTGGGCGCCGTCGTCGCGGAACGCCTCGGCGATGCGCGTGGCCGTGAACGCCGCCCGGATGCGGGCCATGGCCGGCTGGTCCGAGGTCGACACCACCACGACCGACCGGGCGAGGCCGGCAGGTCCGAGGTCGTCCTCGATGAACTCGCGCACCTCGCGTCCGCGCTCGCCGACCAGCGCGATCACGGTGACCTCGGCCTCCGTGCCGCGCGCGATCATCGACAGCAGCGACGACTTGCCCACCCCGGAGCCCGCGAACAGGCCGACGCGCTGACCGCGGCCGACGCTCACGAGCGTGTCCAGGGCGCGCACGCCCAGGGGGAGCGGGGCGGTGATGCGGTCGCGCTCCAGGAGGGAGGGCGTGGCGTGGTCGAGGCTCACGGTGGGGGCGCCGAGCGGGCCCTTGCCGTCGATCGGGCGGCCGAGCCCGTCGAGGATCCGCCCGAGGAGCGCTCGTCCGGTGGGCACCCGCACCGGACCGCCGCTGCCGCGGACGGGCGCGCCGACGGTGAGCCCGGCGACCGGGGCGAGCGGCATGCACCGCAGCCCGTCCTCACCCGTGGCCGCGACCTCCGCGTCGATGCCGTCGAGCGTCACGACGTCACCCACCGCGCCGTCGAGTCCGCGCACGTGCACGCTGAGCCCGCGCACTCGGGTGACCTCGCCGATGCGCTCGGGTCGTACGGCGTCGCGCACCGCGCCCCAGGCCGTCATGTCGCGCTCCCGTCGAGCGCGCGGCGGGCACGGTCGAGCGCGGCGGAGACCCGGGCGTCGACCACCCCGTGCTCCGGCACCGCGACGGCGTCTCCGCGGTCGAGCGTGGCGTCGGCCACGAGGGTGAAGCCGTGGCCGGCCGTCTCGGGGTCGCGCTCCAGCACGCGCAGGTCGTCGGGGTGCACCCGGACGGTGCGGGCGGCCGCGGCCTCCGGGGCGGCGAGCACGCGGCGCAGTGCGGCGGCGGCGGAGGCCCCCGGTTCGCTCAGCTCGGCGGCGAGGATCAGCTCGGCCAGCTCGATCGCATGACGCAGCACCTGCTCGTGGGCGACCGCGGCGAGCTCCTGCTCGCGCGCTGCGATCGATGCGGTGGCCGCGTGGAGGGCGGCCACCGCGGCGGCGGTCTCGTGCGCCCTGGCGGCCTCACGCTGCGCCCGCTGCTCCTCGGCCGCCCTGGCCTCGGTCTCCGCCTGGGCGGCACCCGCGCGGTAGCCCTCCGCGTGGCCCTCCGCGTAGCCGCGACGGCGTGCACGCTCCTGCTCGGCGCGGTGGTCGGGGCCGCCGAGCCGCGGGAAGGCCGCGGGGGCGAAGGCGTCAGTAGACATATTCGTCCTCGTCGGCGCGCTGCACCGTGATGTCGCCCGCCGCCTCCAGGGCTCGGATCGTGCGGACGATCTCGGCGCGTGCCTCCTCGACCTGCGACATGCGGACGGGGCCGAGCGTGCGGGCCTCCTCGTCGAGGTTCTCCCTGTTGCGCTCGGAGACGTTGCGGCGGATGAGGTCGACGATGGGCTGCGGGGCTCCCTTGAGGGCCAGCGCGAGCGAGCGGATGTCCATGCCGCGCAGCACGCGCTGCGTGTCCCGGTCGTCGAGCTTGACGATGTCGACGAACGTGAACATGCGCGAGCGGATGTCCTCCGCGAGGGCGCTGTCGCGGTCTTCGATGCTCGCCAGCAGCGCCTTCTCGATCGTCGCCCCGGAGCGGCCGATGATCTCCACGAGCGGCTCGACACCGCCCAGCACCTCCGGGGCGTCGCGCGACGCGAAGCTGCCGGTGCGCGACTTGAGGGCGTCGGCGACGATCGCGATGGCCTCCTGCGACGCGGTGCCCATGGTCGCGATGGCCTGGGCGACGTCGGTGCGGGCGGGGTCGGGGAACGCGGCGAGCACCGCGGCGGCCTGATCCGCGGAGAGGTGGGCGAGCACGAGCGCGACGGTCTGCGGCAGCTCGCCGTCCAGCAGGGTGGCCAGTTGCGCGGGGTCGGCCGAGGCGAGGAACTCGAACGAGGCGCTCATCGAGGTCGAGCCGACGCGGCCCAGCACGGCCGCCGCCCGTTCGGCGCCGAACGACGCCTCCAGCAGTCCGGCCGCGATGTCGCGTCCGCCGCGTGCGGGCGGCAGGTGCCCGGCGGCGATGCGGTGGAACTGTCCGAGTGCCTGCGCCGTCGTGGCGGCGTCGAGGTCCTGCAGCCCGATGATCTCCGCGGCCACCGCCTCCGCCTCGGCCTCGGACAGGTGCTTCATCACCTCCACCGCCTGGGCGCGGTCGAGGTTCATGAGCACGACCGCGGCGGTCTGCCGGTCGGTCAGCCCGGTCACGCGTGCGACCGATCGTCGATGAGGGTGCGCAGCAGCTCGGCCGTGCGCTGCGGGTCCTGCCGGGTGAGGGCGCCGATCTCGGCGCGGCGGCGCTCGAGGCTGACCTGGGCCGGCTCCGGGTCGGGCTCGGGCTCCGGGTCGAGGTCGGGCGCCGGCTCCAGGAACGCCAGCGGGGTGGTGGGGGCCTCCAGCACGGCGGTGGGTGCGTCGGCCGACAGCGCCGACAGGGCGGGCGGCCGGTCGCCGAACAGCTGGTCGAACTCCTCCACGCGTCCGGCCCGACGGCGGGCGCGGATGATGAACGCGGCGATCGCGGCGATCAGGGGGATCGCGATGGCCGCGGCGATGATGACGGTGTTGAGCAGGGCGGCCTGTCGTTCCGCGTTCTCGGCGTCCTTCGCGGCCTGCAGCGCCGCCTGCGCGGACTCGGCGTCGGTCTTGCTGAACGCGACCAGCTCGACGGTGAGGTCGTCACCGCGGGCGCGGTCGATGCCGGCGGCCGTGGACACCAGGTCGCTGAGCTGTGCGGAGCTGAGGTCGCCGCCCGCCCCGGCGTCGACGGCGACCGACACCGACTGCCGCAGCAGCGTGCCGGCCGGGGTCGAGGTGCTCTCGGTGGCCTTGTTGACCGCGTTGGTGCGGCTCTGCTCGGTCGCCGACGACGTGCCGCCGTTCTCGCTGGGCACGGCGATGTTGTCGGGGCCGAGCACGCCGGCCTCCGAGCTCGCGCCGTTCTGCGTCTGGCTGCGGGTCTCCTCGGTCAACGGCGGGGCGCCCTCGGCCGGGGTGTAGGTCTCCTCGATGCGCTCGTTCACCGACCGGTCGATCTCGGCGACCACCGTGACGGTCGCGTTGCCGGGGCCGACCACCGTGTCGAGCATCTGCTGCACGCTCGCCGTGACGCGCGCCTCGTAGTCGCCCGCCTGCTGGTCGAGGCCGCCCGTCGAGCCGACGCCGACGGCCGACAGCGTGCGCCCGGTCTGGTCGACCACGGCGACGTTCTCCGGCTTCATGCCGCTGACCGCCGCGGAGGTGAGGTGCACGATCGCCTCGACCTGCTTCTGGTCGAGGGTGCTGTTGCCCGCGGTCTCCACGAACACGGAGGCGGTCGCGTCGACGGTCTCCGACACGAACACGCTCTCCTCGGGGATCGCGAGCTGCACGGAGGCGGCGGAGACCCCGTCGATCGCGGAGATCGTGGCGGCGAGCTCGCCCTCGATGGCGCGCTTGTACGTCACCGACTGCTGGAACTCGGAGGTGGTGACGCCCATGTCGTCGAGCAGTGAGTAGCCGGCGCTGTTGGCGCTGGGCAGTCCGGCGGATGCGGCGGCGAGGCGCTGGTCGTACACGTCCTTCTCCGGCACGAGGACGGTGGCGCCGCCGTCGGCGAGCTCGTACGGCACCGACGCGGAGCGGAGCTGCTCGACCACGGCGTTGGCGTCGGTCGCGCTCAGCCCGGAGAACAGCGGGGTGTAGGTGGGGCGGGTGAGCCAGCTCGACAGGGCGATGATGCCGAGGGCGAGCACGGCGACACCGATGATGGCGATGGTGCGCTGGGCGAGCGAGAACCCCGCGATGACACGGCGGATGCGCCGGAACGCACCGGCGACGGCCGGGGGCATCAGGCCTGCATCCGCATGATCTCGTTGAACGCGTCGACGCCCTTGTTGCGCACGGCGGCGACGAGCTCGAGCGTCACGGCCGCGCGCGACGACGCGATCATGGCCGCGTGGATGTCGTCGAGGTCGCCCGTGACCGCGGTGACCTTGAGCGCGTCGGAGTCGGACTGCAGCGAGCGCAGCTCGTCGATCGCGCCCGTGACGCTGTTCGCGAAGGCGGAGCCGTCGGTCGTCTTCGCCCCGGTGACGGGGGAGGTGGTGAGACCGAGGGACGAGGCGACGGCCTCGATTCCGGAGACCGCGCTCATGCGTTGCGTCCGATCTGCAGGGCCGACTCGTAGGTCGTGCGGGCTCGGTCGACGATCGCCGCGCTGGCCTGGTAGCCGCGCTGCGCGAGGATGAGCTGGCTCATCTGGTCGCCGAGGTCGATGTCGGGGTAGCGCACGTAGCCGTTCGCGTCGGCGAGGGGGTGGTCGGGCTGGTGCACGAGGCGGCCCTCGGCGCTGCCCTGCACGGTGCCGGCGACGTAGACGCCCGGCGACTGGGCGCTGGTCTGCGCGAGCACGTAGCGCGCACGGAACGCGGCGCCGTCGGTCGAGCGCACCGTGTTGATGTTGGAGATGTTGTCGCTGATGGCGTCGAGCCACTTGCGGTGCACGGTCAGCCCGGTGCCGGCGATGCCGATCGCGTCGAAGGTCATGAGGTCCTCATCGCGGTGCGCATGGAGGAGAACGAGCCGTTCACGGCCTGCGTCGCGAACTGGTAGCGCAGCATGGTGTCGATGCTGGAGAGGGTCTCGGTGTCGAGGTTGACGTTGTTCCCGTTGAGCCTGGTCGGCTCCAGCGAGGTGCCGACCGTCGCCGACACGCGTCCGTCGCCGCGGGCGATCGAGTCCGCGAGGGCCTCCTCGAACCGCACGCGCTTGGCGTGGTAGTCGGGGGTGTTGATGTTGGCGATGTTGTCGGCGATGGCCCGCTGGCGCAGCGAGAGCCCATCGAGCGCACTCGTGAGTGCGGTGATGGTGACAGAGTCGAACACGAACCGGCTCCCCGTGTGTGGTGGAAATGGCCGATCCCTGGCCGAGTCTTGCGAGCCATCCGTGCTCACGGTGCACTGTCGGCAGGCAGGCCGGGTGCGTTAGGCGGCCGTCAGCCGTCCACGTCGAGGTAGGCCGGTGCGTCGGGTTCGCGCGGTGCCGGTACGCGCCCCACGGCGCCGAGGTGCTGGCGGACGCCGTCGATCTCGTGGCGTACGCGGTCCATGGCCGCGCGCTGGCGGTCGATCACGCGGCGGGCGCGGTCGGCGAGGTGCGCGGGCAGCGGCGCGGGCGGCGGCGTCCAGGGCGGCAGCTCGTGCGTCTCGACGGCTCCGTCGGGTGCGGCGAGGATGCGCTCGGCCTCCTGCTCCAGCCGGTCCAGCAGCTCCTCCCAGGCGTCGGCGCTCACGCGCGGCTCTCCGCGAGCGACCGGGACGCCTCGTGCCAGGCGTCGCGCAGCGGGGCGACGATGCCGTGGCAGGCCCTGGTGCGTTCGGGGTCGCGGCCGATGTTCGCGCCGATGAGCGTCTGACTGAGGAAGACGTAGAGCGAGCGGAGGCCGGCGCTGCCGTTCCACTCGTCGGTGAGCGACGACGACAGTTCGGCGACGATGGCCTGCGCGTGCTGCAGCTGCGCGTTCGCCTCGGCCCAGTCGCCCGCGCGCTGGGCGGTCTCGCCGCGTTCGATGTCGAGCAGCAGGCGGTCGTAGAGCATGGTGACCAGTCGCTCCGGCGGCGCGGAGAGGATGGCGTCCTCGCGGTAGCGCTGCTGGGCGCGCAGGGCGGCGTTCATGCTCACGAGTCCGATCCGGAGCGGCTGCTCGGCAGCGAGTTGATCTGCGACGCCAGGTACGACGATTGCGACTGCATCTGCGACAGCATCACCTCGAGCCGGGCGTAGGTGCGCTCGAGGGTGGCCTTGCGCTGCGCGAGGCGCACGTCCCAGCGCTCCATCTGCTCGCCGAGGCTCTTGACCTCGCTCTCCTGCCCGGTGATGCGGGTGGTGAGCAGACCGTCGTACTTGTCGGAGAACGACGTCGCGGTCTCCTCGATGCGCGCGGCGACCGCGGAGAAGAGCGCGCCGACCGCATCCGGGTCCTTCGCGAGCTCCTCGGCGAACTTGTCCTCGTCGAACGTGAGCTTGCCGTACATGTCGGTCGAGATGCCGATGGTGGAGGGCGAGACGCCGTCGACCGGGTGCTGCACGGCGTCGGCGAGCGCGGTGCGCATGCCGCGGATGGTGCTGTCGCCGGTGAACACGCCGAGGGTCGTCTTGCCGCCCTGACCGGTGGGGACGGTCGCCTTCGAGCCGTTGTCGATACGGGTGAAGATGTCGGTCACGAGGGCGATGAACTCGCCGGAGGCCTTGGTGCGGGCGGCCGTGTCGACGGCGACGGTCACGGTGACCGGGGTGGTGGAGGGGGTGGAGACGGTGACGTCGACGCCCTCGAACAGGTCGGTGAAGGTGTTGCTGGTCGAGGTGAGCACCTGCTCGGCGCCGGTTCCTGCCCACAGGCGCACCTGCGCGTCGGTGCCGGTGGCGATCACGGCCGCGCCGGTCTCGGTGGCGACGTCGGTCGCGGTTCCGTTCTGCACGGCGGCGATATCGCCGCGGTACACGCGGAAGCGCCCGGCCTCACCGGAGTCCTCGGCGCGCAGCTGCAGGCGGTGCAGCGGGTTGCCGTCGGCGTCGCGCCCGGCGGGCACGGCGGTGGCCACGATCCCCGTGTCGGCGTCGTTGATCGCCTGCGCGATGTCCTGGATCGACGCGGAGTCGGCCTGCACCTGCACGCGCTCGCCCGCGGCGTTCTCCAGGGTGAGCACGGGCGGGTCGACGGGCCAGCCGCGCGAGGCGGCGGTGACGACGGTGTGGGTCTGGGCGACGCGGTCGACGACGATGTCGGTGGTGAGCGGGACGGCTCCGGCCCGCAGCGCGACCTTCACGGTGTCGGACGACGAGGTGCCGGTGAAGCGGTCGAGACCACCGGGGGCTGCGGCCTTCTCGGCGGCGGTCGCGAGGTTCTGCACGGCGGTGTTGAGGGTGCGCAGCTGCGTCATGACGGCGTTCTTGTCGTCGATCTTCGCCTTGAGCAGCGTGCGCGGGATCGCGTGCACGTCCATCAGCGCCTTGATGATGTCGGTGGTCTTCAGGCCGGACACGAGGCCGTCGAGCGAGAGCGACATGCGCGATCCCTTCCGTGTGGGGGAGGGTCCGGGTGACGGACGGCGCCGTCACCCGGACCCCCGGTGCGATTCAGTGCTGCGGTGCGGATCAGCGCAGCAGCTGGAGCACGCCCTGGTTGGCCTGGTTGGCCTGCGCGAGCATCGCCGTTCCCGCCTGCGACAGGATGTTCGCCGACGTGAACTTGACCATCTCGGACGCCATGTCGGTGTCGCGGATGCGGCTCTCGGCGGCGGCGAGGTTCTCGGCCGACACGTTGAGGCTGTTGATGGTCGACTCGAAGCGGTTCTGCAGCGCACCGTAGCCGGCACGTGCGGTCGAGACCGCCTGGATCTGCGTGTCGATGCCCGCCAGAGCAGCGCCGTACGATGCCGCGTCCGTCATGCCCGTCGCGAGCGTCTTGATGTCGGCACCGAGCGTGGCGAAGTTGGTCAGGTTCACCGAGATCTGGTCCTCGGCGGCGACCGCTCCCGCGCCCACCTGGAACGTCAGCGTCGTGCCGCCCGAGAGCAGCTTGATGCCGTTGAAGTTGGTGCTCGCCGCGATCCGGGTGAGCTCGTCGCCCAGGGCGGAGATCTCGGTCTGGATGGCGTTGCGCGACTTCGCGTTGTTCGAGTCGTTCGCGCCCTGGTTGGTCAGGTCGCGAACGCGCTGCAGGATGGAGTGCACTTCGGTCAGGGCGCCTTCTGCGGTCTGGATGACCGAGATGCCGTCCTGGGCGTTGCGGGCCGCGACGTTCAGGCCGTTGACCTGCGAGCGCAGGCCCTCGGAGATCGCGAGGCCGGCGGCGTCGTCCGCTGCGCGGTTGATGCGGAAACCGCTCGAGAGCTTCTCGAGCGACTTCGACACGTCGTTCTGCGTGTTGGACAGGTTGCGGTAGGCGTTGAGCGCCGACACGTTGGTGTTGATCTGCATACCCATGAGGGTTTCCTCCGTGATGTGTTGTACGGGGGACCGTCCGTGGTCTCCCGCTCACACCTATCGGCGGAGGAGGCGCGCGCGTTAGGGATGCGGCGTGGTCAGGCGGGGGCCGCGGTGCGGAACACATCGCCGATGCGGGCGCCGGCGGCCTCGGCGATCCGGCCGAAGTAGGCGTCGCGGGCGGCGGGGGAGATGCGGGTGGAGGCGACGGGTTCCACCGTGCCCTCGGCGAAGTAGCGGTCGAGCGCGTCGCGCAGCAGCCGCACGGCCTCCGATCGCTGCTGCGAGACGGCGGAGTGGGTCACCCCCAGCTCTTCGGCGATCTCCTTCACGGGCCGTTCCTCGATGTACACGGCCAGCACGATGCGGCGCATGCGCTCGGGAAGGGCGGCGATCGCGTGCTCCAGCACCTCGCGGCGCTCCCCGACCAGGGCGGACTCCTCCGGCAGGGGCACGTCGGCGACGAGGTCGCGGGCGGCCGGGTCGTCGATGGTGGAGACGGTGCGCGCGGCGTCGGCGAGTGCTTCCGACACGGCCTCCCTGGGCGAGCCCATGGCCGTCGCGACCTCGGTCACGGTGGCCGTGCGGCCGAGGGCGGCAGTGAGGGTGTCGCGCACGGCGACGGTCTCCTTGATGCGCTTGCGGATGCCGCGGGACGCCCAGTCCATGGAGCGCATCTCGTCGGCGAACGCACCGAGGATGCGGCGCCGGGCGTAGGCGCCGAAGGGGACGCCGAGCGCGGGGTCGTAGGCGTCGGCGGCGGTCACGAGGGCGAGCGCGCCGACGGCGGCGAGCTCTTCGCGGGGGATGTGGGTTGCCCGAGCATGGGTGTCCGCAGCGAGATAGCCGACCAGGGGAAGGTTGGCCTCGACGAGGCGGTTGCGCTCAGCGCGCGACGACATGGGGGATGATCCACCTCTCTGGATGCACTCCGGAAGCTCCATGGCGAGGGGTAGATGCGCATATCACATAATTCGCGATATGTACATGGGGAGAACTAACCACCGCCGTTCCACATAGTAACCTTATGGGCGCGGCGGCCGATAGGGATTAATGAACCGTTAACAGGCGGGTCGATCGCACCGGCGTTGGGGCGGGGGATCGCTGGGGAACAAGGGGATCATGGGAGCCAACGAACTATCGATGCAGCTCTGGCGCGAGCGCGAGCTGCTCGAGATGCTGCTTTTCAAGCTCGACGAGCAGCAACTGCTGCTCGCGGCTGGCCGATCGCACTGGATACAGTTTGCGGCACGCGAGATCGATCAGGTACTCGATCGTCTGCGCAGCGCAGGACTGTCCAGGGCCGTCGAGGTCGCCGGAGTCGCGCAGGAGTGGGGCGCCTCGGACGAGGCGACCATCACGGAGCTCATCGAGCACGCGCCGGAGGGGGCGTGGGCCGACGTGCTCACCGACCACCTGCGCGCGCTCGTGCGGCTGACGGCGGAGGTCGAGCAGATGCGCGACTCCACCGCCGAGCAGCTCAGCGGCGTGCTGCGCGCGACGCAGGAGACCATCGCCGCGCTCGGCCTCGAGAGCGGCGAGTACACCACCCGTGGAGACCGCGCCCGCGAGGACTCCGCCCGCATCATCGACACAGAGATGTGACCGAGAGGGGACCATGTCGACCTTCAGTGGACTGAACACCGCCGCGAGCGGACTCGCCGCGGCACGCCGCGGCATGGACGTCGTCGGACAGAACATCGCCAACCAGAAGACCGAGGGGTACACGCGGCAGCGGGTCGAGACCTCGTCGATCGCCGCCGTCGCCCAGACGGGCCGCTTCAGCATGGGGGCGCTCCCCGGCCACGGTGTGTCGATCGACGGCGTCGCCCGGCTCGGTGACGCCCTGCTCGACGCGCGGGTGCGCGACGCCCTCGGCACCTCGGGCTACTGGTCGGCGCGCGCCCTCGCCGCGACCACGGCCGAGGCTGCTCTGGGCGAGCCGACCGACAAGGGCCTCGCCAACCGCCTCACCTCCTTCTGGGCGGGGTGGCAGGAGCTCGCGAACACGCCCGACTCCGGCGCCGCCGCGGCGAGCGTCCTGGAGTCCGCGAAGGAGCTCGCCGCGCACGTGGCCGGCGGCTACCGCACGGTGGCAGCGCAGTGGACGGCCGCACGCGAGTCGGCGGGTCGCGCGGTCGATCAGGTGAATGCGGCCGCCGAGCAGATCGCCGTGCTCAACAGCGAGATCCGCGACGCGCTCGCCGCCGGGCGTTCGGCGAACGAGCTGATGGATCGCCGGACCGTGCTCGCGGAGGATGTCGCCCGCCTCACGGGCGGCACCGGGACCCTGGAGAGCGACGGCACGCTCACGCTGCGCCTCGGCGGCAACGCCCTGGTCTCCGGCGGCGACGCCCGCCGTCTCGCCCTCACCGGGCCGACCGCGATCGAGGCGGGGCAGCGCGTCGGAGTGATCTGGGAGTCGGCACCCGACCTTCCGGTCTCGGTCGACGGCGGCGAGCTGGGCGGCACGCTGTCGGTGCTGGCGCCGGCCGCCGACGGGGGCATGCTCGCGCAGCTCGCCTCGACCTACGACCGTGTGGCGACTGCGCTGGCCGAGTCGCTCAACGCGCAGCATCGGGCCGGTGTCACGGCCTCCGGTCAGCCGGGCGGCGACTTCTTCACCCTCCCGGCGACGGGTTCCGCGGCCCTCGGGCTGCGCGTGGCCGTGACGAGCGCCGACCAGCTGGCCCTGGCGGCTCCGGGCGCGGGGGCGAAGGATGCGAGCAACGCCGATCTCATCTCGCAGATCGGACGGCGCGCCACCTCGCCCGATGCGCTGTGGACCGACCAGGTCACCCGCTTCGGCGTCTCGACCGCGGCCGACGTGCAGCGCGCGAAGGTGTCTGAGTCGGCGGCGGCGGGGGCCATCGGCGCCCAGCAGTCCGTCGCGGCCGTCGACGGCGACGAGGAGACGATCAGCCTCCTCACCTACCAGACCGCGTATCAGGCGGCCGCCCGCGTGCTCACCGCCGTGGACGAGGCCCTCGACGTCCTGATCAACCGCACGGGCGTCGTCGGACGCTGATCGGAGGAGCACCGTGATCTCTCGCGTGACGCAGTCCACCATGACCCAGACGGCCATGCGCCAGTTGCAGGCCAACCTGTCCGAGCTCGCGCGGCTGCAGGACCAGGCGACGTCGCAGAAGGCGTTCGCGGCGCCGTCGGACGACCCGACCGCCGCGGCCGCGACCCTGGCGCTGCACGCCGAGCAGCGCCGCACCGAGCAGTACGCCCGCAACATCGACGACGGGCTGGCGTGGGTGACCGCGGCCGACAGCGCCATCACCGCCAGCACCTCGCTGCTGTCCCGTGTGCGCGACCTCACGGCGCAGGGCGCCAACGACGGCGCGCTCGACGCGACCGCCAAGGAGGCCCTGGCGGTGGAGCTGGAGGGCATCAGGGGCGAGCTGCTCGCGCAGGCGAACACCCGTCTGCTCGGCCGCTCCGTGTTCGCCGGCACGTCGGACACCGCGGCCTTCGCGGCCGACTACTCGTACAGCGGCGTCGCGGGCTCCGAGGTCACGCGCCGCGTGTCCGACGCCGCCTCGGTCCGCGTCGACACCGACGGCGCGGCCGTGTTCGGCACGGGGGACGACTCCGTGTTCGCGCTGGTCGACCGCATCGTGGCGGATCTCCGCTCCGGCACCAACGTCGGGCCGCGGCTCGGCGAGATCGACGACCGCCGCACCGCGATGCTCGGGGTGCAGGGCTCGGTCGGCACCCGTCAGTCCCAGATCGAACGCGCCAAGGAGGCGGCCGTGCAGAATTCCGTGTCCCTCGAGTCCCGCCGCGCGGCGGTCGAGGACGTCGACTCCGTGGAGGTCCTCATCCGCCTCCAAGCCCAGGAGCTCGTCTACCGGTCGGCGCTCGCGGTGAACGCCCGCGTGCTGCAGCCCTCGCTGATGGACTTCCTGCGATGACCGCGGCGCTCACCTTCACCGCCCCGCCTCCCGGGCTCGCCCCGCACGTCGATTTCTCGCTCGCGCCGATCGACGGCGCCGACGGGCTGTTCGCGCTGCGCGCCGTGGCCGACGAGGCGCTGCGGCTGTACCTGGTCGACCCGAGCACCGTGCTCGGGGAGTATGCGCCGACGCTGAGCGACGCCCAGGTGGACGACCTGGCACTGCGCTCGCCCGACGATGCCCTGGTGCTCGTGGTCGCGCACCCCTCGGCGGATGGCGTGAGCGTGAACCTCCTGGCGCCCGTGGTCGTGAACCGGACGACGGGCGCGGCCGCCCAGGTCATCCTGGAGGATCAGGACTACCCGGTCAGGGCGCCCCTGGGCTGAGCGGGCGGGCCCTCCTGCACGGCGCCGGAGGGCCCGTGACGACTACCCTGGAGGGGTGATTCTCGCCGTCGACACGTCCCTTGGCACCGCCGTCGCTCTCATCGACCCCGACGGGACGCCGCGGGCCGAGGCGGGCACCGCCGATCCGCTCGGTCATGCGGAGGTGATCGGCGATCTGCTCGCCGGGGTGCTCCGCGACGGAGGCTCCGACGGCATCACCCACGTCGTGTCCGGCATGGGTCCTGGACCGTTCACCGGGCTGCGCATCGGGATCGCCGCCGCCCGCGCGTTCGCCCTCGGCCGCGGTCTGCCCGTGCTGCCGGTCCCGAGCCACACCGCGGCGGCGCTCACGGCCCTGCCGACGCAGTCCGGCCCGTTCGCGATCGTCACCGACGCACGCCGCCGCGAGGTCGCGGTCACGGTGTTCGACGGGCTCGACGACGACGGACTGCCGGTGGTCGTGGCCGACACGGTGCTGGTGCGGGCCGTCGATGCGGACACCCACCTCGACGGCATCCCGCGCGTCGACACGACCGTGCTCTCCGCGGTCGACCTGGCCAGGGCGGGCGCGCGGGCGCTGGCCGCGGGCCGCACGCTCGCCGACGCCGAGCCGCTGTACCTCCGTCACCCCGACGTGACGCTGCCCGGAGCGCCGAAGAAGGTGGGTTCGTGACGCTGCGGGAGGCGGTGCCGGGCGACCTCGACGCGATCATGGCGATCGAGGAGCGGTCGTTTCCCACCGACGCCTGGAGCCGCGAGACCATGGCGAGCGAGCTGTCGAGTCCGCACGGCCGCTATCTGGTCGACGAGGTCGACGGCGAGATCGTGGGGTACGGCGGGGTCAGGGCTCTGCAGGGCGGCGCCGACGCCGACATCCAGACCATCGCCCTGCTCGCGGAGCACCGGGGTCGGGGCCGGGGGCGTGCGCTGCTGCACGCTCTGCTCCGGGCGGCGGCCGCCCGGGGAGCCAGGGAGATGTTCCTCGAGGTGCGGGCCGACAACCCGCCGGCGGAGGGGCTGTACCGGGCCGAGGGCTTCGAGGAGATCGGCAGACGCCCCCGCTACTATCAGCCCGACGACGTCGACGCGATCGTGATGCGTCTGGACCTGCGCCGCCACCCCGCGGTCGCCGATACGCCGGAGGAGGCGAACGCATGAGCGAGCCCCTGGTGCTCGGCATCGAGACGAGCTGCGACGAGACCGGTATCGGGATCGTGCGCGGCCGCACGCTGCTGTCCAACACGATCGCGTCGAGCATGGATGAGCACGCCCGTTACGGCGGCGTCGTGCCGGAGGTCGCGGCTCGTGCGCACCTGGAGGCGCTGCAGCCGGCGATCGACGCCGCGCTCGCCGAGGCCGGGGTGCGCCTGGACCAGCTCGACGCGGTCGCCGTCACGAGCGGTCCGGGACTGGCGGGCGCGCTCATGGTGGGTGTCGGCGCGGCGAAGGGGCTCGCGGTGTCGCTCGACAAGCCGCTGTACGCCGTCAACCACCTGGTCGGTCACATCGCCGCCGACATCCTGACGCCGGAGTCGGAGCCGCTCGAGTACCCGACGATCGCGCTGCTGGTGTCGGGCGGGCACACGTCGCTGCTGCACGTGCGCGACCTCACGACCGATGTCGAGCTGCTGGGCGAGACGGTCGACGACGCGGCGGGCGAGGCGTTCGACAAGGTCGCGCGGCTGCTGTCGCTGCCGTACCCCGGAGGCCCCGAGATCGACAGGGCCGCGGTGGGCGGGGATCCCGAGGCGATCCGGTTCCCGCGCGGGCTGTCCCGGGCGTCCGACCTCGCGAAGCACCGGTACGACTTCTCGTTCTCCGGGCTCAAGACCGCCGTCGCGCGGTGGGTGGAGCGGTTCGAGGCGGAGGCCGCGGCGGCGGGCGACGAGGCCCCGGCGCTGCCCATCGCCGATGTCGCCGCGAGCTTCCGCGAGGCTGTGGTCGATGTGCTCGTCACGAAGGCGCTGGCCGCCTGCGCCGACCTGGGAGTCCCGCGGCTCCTGCTCGGCGGCGGCGTGATCGCGAACCGGCGGCTGCGCGAGGTCGCCCTGGCGCGCGCCGCGGAGGCGGGCGTCACGGTCCGCATCCCGCCGCTGTCGCTGTGCACCGACAACGGCGCGATGATCGCGGCGCTCGCCGCCGAGCTGATCTCGTCTGGTCGTCCGCCGTCGACGCTCGCGTTCGGCGCCGACTCGACCCTGCCGGTGACCGAGATCCAGGTCGCGGAGGCGGTGGCGGTATGAGCGACGTGCCGCGACCGGCGGGAGACGCGACCCCGACGCCCCCTGCGCGACTCGAGCGGGCGAGCGAACAGGTGGACCGTTCGGCGGCGACGGCGCGGATCCCCGGCGCGCGGCGCGACGGATACAGCAAGCTGCCCACGGGTCCGGTCGGCATCGAGCCCGTGGTGGTGAGCGGCCCGGACATCGACCGTCACGAGGATGCGGAGTGGGAGCCGTCGGTCACCGAGCCGACGCCCGTCGACGACACGCGGCTCGCGCCCTGGGCCCTGCTGGCGGCGATCGTGGCGCTGGGCGCGTCGTTCTTCGTCGGCTGGGGGATCCCGGTCGCGGTGGTCGCGGTGATCGCGGCGATCATGTCGCTGCGGCGTCCGATGGAGAACCGCGCGATCGCGCGCTGGGCGCTCGCTCTCGGCCTGTGCGCGACCGTGTACAGCCTGGCCTGGCTGGTGTGGGCCGGTATGCAGTTCGAGAGGCTCGGCTAGCGATGCCGTCGGCGGGGGGCGACGACGAGCTGCGGGCGCTGCAGCGGAAGGCCTACGCCCGCGATGGCGCCCTCACGGCCGCCGAGGCCGCCCGGCTGGCCGCTCTCGAAGAGCTCCGGCGTGCGAGGCGTGCGGACGCCTCCGGGGTGCCGGCTCGCGATGCCGCGGCATGCGACACCGGCCCGGCTTCCGACGCCAACACGGACTCGGCATCGGGCGCGGACGCGGTGTCCGGTGGCGGCCCGGGCGACGCGTCGCCGGAGAGTGCAGACGGCTCGGATCCGGGTGCCGGCGTCGACAGCGAGTTTTCGGGGCGCACCGACGCGACGGGCGTCCTCGGGGCGCTGCGGAACCGTCGTCCCCTCGTCCTCGCGCTCGCCGCGGTGCTCCTGGTCGCGGTCGGCGTGGGCATCGGCTGGGCGGCGTTCGGCCGATCTGCGGCGCCGGCGGTCGCGCTGACGGCCGAGCAACAGGTGTGGCACAACGACCTCGTCGCCTCAGGCGTCTACGACCCCGGCTCGGTGCGGGCGCTCGCGGTGGAGGACGACGTGGTCATCTGGACGGCGACCCAGGAGCAGCGCGCGCGCATCTGCCTCGTCCTCGGGTCGGGGGAGAGCACGATGCCCAGTTGCGGTCCTGCCGAGCAGGTCGAGAACACCGGGCTGTACGGCTCGCTGACCCTCGGCGACGACGAGGAGCGGCAGAGGCAGGTCAGCGCGCAGCTGCTGCTGACCGCGAGCGGCGAGGCCGCGGTCGCCGCCGCCTCCTCCGACTACTCGAGCACCGTGACCGGCATCGAGTACGCGAACGACGAGGAGAACGCCACCGCCGAGCGCCTGGCGGAGGACGGGTTCGATCCGAACTCGATCTGGGTGGCCGGGTACGACGGCGATGTTCCGCTGTGGGTGGCCTCGCGGGTCGGCGAGGGGCGGCAGTGCCTGATCTACGACGGCTCGACCGCGGAGGCGCCGATGACGTGCGAGGCCGCCGAGACGTTCGGCGAGTACGGACGCGGGCTCACGCTGGAGGTCGCCGATGTGGCCTCGGGCGCGATGACGCGCTACGAGCTGCCGATGGATGCGGGGCCCATGTTCCTGGTGATCACGCGCGAGGGGGGTGTCGCCGGTGCCGGAGGGGACTGAGACGCCCGACGCCGCAGCGACGCCCGGCACCGAGGGGCCGTGGACCGACGCGGCGGAGCGTGAGCTGCGCGAGCTGGAGCGTCGCGCCTACGGCCGCGGCCCCGGGCTCGACGACGTGCAGGCGCGCCGCCTCCGCGCGCTGCACGACGCCCGCCGCGCCTCCGCCTCCGCCTCCGGTGTGTCCGGCCCCGGTGCGTCCGGCCCCGCCTCCGCCTCCGCCTTCGCCCGGCACGAGAGCGCGGCGTCCGGGCCGCGCGAGGCCGCCCCGGAGGCCGCCGCCGGGCACAACGTCGACCCCTCGTCCGAGGGGGACGCTGTCCCGAAGCCCCACGGCACCGCGGCGGAGGACGCACCGTCGCTGCCGCTCGCGCGGCGTCGCCGGGCGTCGATCGTCGTCGCCGCGGCCCTCGCACTGGTGGCGGTCGGGGTGGGAGCGGGCTGGGCGTTGTTCGCCCCGCGCGACGCCGCGCTGCCCTTGACCGCCGCGCAGGAGCAGCGCCGCGCCGAGCTCGCGGCCGAGGACTACGACCAGGGATCGGTGCGGGCGGTGGCGCAGAGCGACGACGCGCTCGCGTGGTTCGCGACGCAGGACGACGCCCGGCGACTGTGCCTGGTGCTCGATGTGGGCGACCGCTCGCAGTCGACCTGCCTGCCCGCGGACGACGCCGCGGACGGCATGAACGTCACGGTCCCTGTCCCGATCGACCCGCCGGGCGACGAGGGCGGGACCGCGGTCGAGAACGTCGTGGCGACGCTGCTGCTGTCGGTCGACGACGAGCCGATGGTGAGCATCCAGCGCTGGAGCATGAACTCGTCGGTGCTGTCGCAGTTCGAGGGCGAGCAGCGCACCAGGGCCGAGGAGCTCCTGGCGGACGGCTACGAGCTCGGGCTGTCGCTGGTGGGGTTCTTCCACGGGGAGCCGGTGTGGCTGGCCGACCGTCCGTCGGACACCGGTGTGTCCCTGCGGTGTCTGATCGTGGATGCCGACGCCTCGCGCCAGTGCGCCCCGATCAGCGAGGCCCTGGAGTCCGGGCTGGGGGTGCAGGTGGTCGACGTCGATCAGGAGTCGGGAGACGTGATCGCGGTCTCGGTGGTCCAGGTGGAGTTCACGCGCTGGCAGGCCCCGTACCTGTCGGTCACGACCGGGGCGGTGTTCTCCGAGGCGCCGTCCGGAGACTCGTATCTGGTGACGACGGGTCCGCCCGGCGATCCGATCCGGGTGGAGATCCCCGATCGCGACCCGGACGGCTGAGCGATCAGTCGGCCGCGGACACCCGGTCGGCGAGGATCGCGCGGCGCCGGTCGCCGATCCGCACGAGGATCAGGGTCGCCTCGGCGTCGCCCTTCAGCGTGAGCATGCGCCGGAACGCCGCGGGATCCACGTCCACCCCGCGCTTCTTGATCTCCAGCCGCCCGATGCCGTTCGCCTTCAACGCCGCGTTGATGCCCTTGGTGTTCATCGGCAGCACGTCCCGCACGCGGAAGCTCTGCACGAACGGGCTCGTCAGGGCGGTGTCCGACGTGAGGTAGGCGATGCGGGGGTCGAGCATGCCCGCGTCGAGGCTGCGCGCGACATCCCCGATCAGGCGGGCGCGGATCACGGCGCCGTCCGGCTCGTGGAGGAACGCGCCGAGGTCGCGCACCGGGGCGTCCTCCGCATCCGCCGCGGCGGTGAGCTCGTGGGACCGGTCGCCGCGGATGAGCAGCGCCGAGCGGCGCACACCGTCTCGCGCGAGCTCGCGCGTCCACACCACGAGCTCGACCACGCTCCCGTCGGCGCTGATCCACTGCGTCTCGGCGTCGTCGGGCAGGGCGTCGCGGTCGTGCGCGGGGCCGAGCTTGATCCCTGTGGGCTGCCGCGCGGCGACCCCGAAGGCCCAGTCGAGCGAGGGGGAGTAGTCGTCCGCGGCGACGCGGCGGGTCTCGCTGTGCCCAGAGGTGCGGCGGGCGGGGTCCATCCATACGGCGCGGCCGGGTCGTGGCTCCCCGAGTGCGTCCTCCGCGGTGTCGTGCCGCACGGTGACGCTGTCGCCGAAGGGCGCGAGGTTGTAGGCGGCGATCGCGGCGGTGACCTCGTCGGCGTCGACCGCCAGCACGTCGAGTCCGGCGCCCGCGAACGCGAGCGCATCACCGCCGATGCCGCAGCCGAGGTCGGCCACGGCCGTCATCCCCGCGCTGCGCAGGCGCTGCGCGTGCCGGGCCGCGACACCCAGGCGCGTGGCCTGTTCGAGGCCGGCCCTGGTGAACAGCATGCGGGCCGCGAAAGGGCCGAACTTCGCGGCGGCCTTCGCCCGCAGGTGCGCCTGGCCGACCACGGCGGAGACGAGGTCGGGGGAGTGCCCGGCCGCGCGCAGACGCGAGACCGCGGCGGCGGCCTCTGCGGTCGAGCCCACCTCGCCGGTGCCGTCGAGCAGTTCGAGGCCGGCGGGGGTCAGCAGGGCACGCAGCTCGGACATCTCCACGCCTTCAGCCTAGGCGCGCGGGGGCGGACGTTCCCGGGCTGGCACTCGCATTGCATGAGTGCCAGCCGACCGCCTACACTGGCATTAGCACTCTCGGGTTGAGAGTGCGAACGAGTCTTTCGTGTCAGCGTCAAGAAAGAAGAGGTAGACCGTGTCGGTTTCCATCAAGCCGCTCGAGGACCGCATCGTCATCAAGCAGGTCGAGGCCGAGCAGACCACCGCGAGTGGCCTGGTCATCCCCGACACCGCCAAGGAGAAGCCCCAGGAGGGCGAGGTCGTGGCGGTCGGCCCCGGCCGCATCGACGACAACGGCAACCGCGTTCCGCTCGACGTCGCCGTCGGCGACCGCGTGCTCTACAGCAAGTACGGCGGCACCGAGGTGAAGTTCGGCGCCGACGAGTTCCTCGTCCTGTCGGCTCGCGACGTCCTCGCGGTCGTCGTCCGCTGATCAGCTGAATCCCGTCCCCGCCGCGCGCGGGGCCACGGATCCGAAGAGGTCCGGATGCCACGGCATCCGGACCTCTTCTGCGTTTCCGCCAATCGTCGGTCACTTCCCGCCGATCTTCCCGAGCGGCCCGGTGACCGGCGCGGTGGGGTCGCGCCGCGGGCATAGGGTTGTGCGGTGACCCCCGAGACCGCCCGCGCCACCCCGACCGCGGGCGTCGTCTACGCCGCGTCCGCCTACGTCTTGTGGGGGGTCCTGCCGCTGTACTTCCTGCTCCTGGCGCCGACGGGCCCGTGGGAGGTCGTCGCGTGGCGCGTGGTGCTGTCCTTCGTGTTCTGCCTGCTGCTGCTCACGGTCACGCGCGGGTGGGCGGCCATTCGCGTGATCCTCCGCACGCCCCGGCTGCTCGGGTGGACGGCACTGGCCGGTCTGCTCATCTACATCAACTGGCAGGTGTTCCTGCTGGGCACGCTCAGCGGCAACGTGGTCGAGACGGCGCTGGGCTACTTCATCAACCCGATCACGACCGTGCTGCTCGGCGTGTTCGTGCTCAAGGAGCGCATCCGCCGGTTGCAGTGGGTCGCGGTGGGCATCGCCGCGATCGCGGTGGTCGTGATCATCGTGGCGTACCGCTCCTTCCCGTGGATCGCACTGTCGCTCACCGCCTCGTTCGGTGTGTACGGGCTCATCAAGAAGAAGATCGGTCCGGCGGTCGACGCGGTGAGCGGGCTCACGCTGGAGTCGTTCTGGCTGCTGCCGATCGCGGTGGTGCAGCTGGTGGTGGTGGCGCAGACCTCCGGCCTCACGATGGGCGCGAACGGTGTGGTGCACGCGCTGCTGCTGGGTTTCGCGGGCGTCGCGACGGCGGTGCCGCTGCTGTTGTTCGCGGCGGGGACGCGCCGCGTGAACCTGGCCGTGATCGGCATGATCCAGTTCCTCACGCCGATCATGCAGTTCCTGATCGGCGTGGTGGTGCTGCACGAGCCGATGCCGCCGGAGCGATGGATCGGGTTCGTGCTCGTGTGGATCGCGATCGCGGTGTTCGTCGCCGACCTGCTGCTGGCCGGGCGGCGGGGACGCCGGATCGCGCGCGCCGCCCTGCTCTGATCCCCGGGCTCGACCGCGGCGACACCGGGTGTCGGATCGTTAACGCACCGAGATACTTGCACCCCCTGCGCGCTGACCTCACGCCCTAGTGTTAGAGCACCCGCCTGTGGTCACAATCCACGTTCAGTCACGCAAGGGAGCATCCATGAACGCACTGAAGGGCTCGCGCACCGCGAAGGTCTTCGCCGGGATCGCGCTGGTCAGCGCATCCGCCATCGTCATCGCCGGCTGCAGCAGCACGCCGAACGCCGAGCCGTCGGAGGGTGGCGGCGACAAGCCGGCCGCCGACCTGACGCTCAAGCTCGGCTCGCTGCTGCCCGCCACCGGATCGCTCGCCTTCCTCGGCGCTCCCATGGAAGCCGGCGTGCAGCTCGCCGTGCAGCAGATCAACGAGGCCGACGCCGGTGTCACGATCGACCTGACCACCGCCGACGAGGGCGACCTCGACAACAAGGCCTACGAGACGTCGATCACCAACCTGCAGAACGCGGGCATCACCGCGATGATCGGTGCCGCGTCGTCGAGCGTCACCAAGCTGATCCTCGACAGCAACGCCGGTGCGGGCATCCTCACCGTCTCGCCGTCGAACACGTCGCCCGACTTCACGGGCATCAACCCGCTGTACTTCCGCACGGCGCCGAGCGACAACCTGCAGGGCGAGGTGCTGGGCAACCAGATCGCCGAGGATGGCCACAAGACGCTGGGCATCATCTACCAGAACGACCCGTACGGCACCGGCCTGTTCGAGGCCATCAAGGCCACGTTCGAGGGCACCGGCGGCGAGGTCGTCGCCGACGCGTCGTACAACCAGGGTGACGGCCAGTTCAACGCCCAGGTGTCGGAGATCGCGGCCGCCAAGCCCGACGCGGTCGCCGTGGTCTCGTACGACCAGTTCGCGACCATCGCGCCGCTGCTCGCCAACGCGGGCATCGACACCGGCTCGCTCTACCTGGTCGACGGAAACCTGAAGGACTGGGGCTCCGACATCCCGGTGAGCCTCGAGGGTTCGAAGGGCACGCGCGCCGGCGCCGAGCTGCCGCAGGACTTCCTCGACCAGCTCAACGAGGTCTGGACGGCCGACGGCAACGACCCGATCGACGCCGTGACCTACTCGGCCGAGGCCTACGACGCCGTGATCCTGATCGCCCTGGCGGCCCTGAAGGCCGGCTCGGTCGAGGGTGCCGACATCGCCGAGCAGATGATCACCGTCTCGGGTGGCGAGGGCGACGGCGAGAAGTGCAAGGACTTCGCCGAGTGCGCCGCGATCATCAACGACGGAGGCACGCCGGACTACGACGGCCTCTCCGGTGAGATCACGTTCGACGAGAACAACGACCCGAAGGGCGCCGCGATCGGCGTCTACGAGTTCGGCGCAGACAACACCACCACGCGGATCAAGTAAGCCGCATAGCGAAGGCCCCGGGCTCCGGCTCGGGGCCTTCGTCGTGTCCCACGGCGGGCACGGCGCGACGCGTTCCGCACGCAGAAGGGCCCGGCATCCAGCGGATGCCGGGCCCTTCGCGGCGCGTGTCAGGCGGCGTCGGTGCCGAGCGTTCCCAGGTAGAGGCCGATGACCTTGGGGTCGTTCAGCAGCTCGCGGCCCGTGCCCTCGTAGGCGTCGCGGCCCTGATCGAGCACGTAGCCGCGGTCGCAGATCTGCAGGCAGCGGCGCGCGTTCTGCTCGACCATGATCGTGGTCACGCCCGCCTTGTTGATGTCGGAGACGCGGATGAACGCGTCGTCCTGCCGCACGGGGGAGAGGCCGGCCGACGGCTCGTCGAGCAGCAGCACCGACGGGTCCATCATGAGAGCGCGCGACATGGCCACCATCTGGCGCTCACCGCCGGACAGCGACCCGGCGCGCTGCTTCAGGCGCTTGCCGAGTTCGCCGAAGATGCTGGAGACGAACTCCAGCCGCTCCGCGAAGATCTTCGGGTTCTGGTAGAGCCCCATCTCGAGGTTCTCCTGGATCGTGAGCGACGGGAACACGTTGTTCGTCTGCGGGACGAACGCGACACCGCGCGCCACGAGCTTGTCCGCCTTGAGGCCGACGATGCTCTCGCCCTTGACCGTGATGTCGCCGTCGCGCACGTTCACCATGCCGAAGATGGCCTTCAGCAGCGTCGACTTGCCGGCGCCGTTGGGGCCGATGATGCCGATCAGCTCGCCCTTGTGGGCCACGAGGTTCGCGCCGTTGAGGATGTTCACCCCGGGGAGGTACCCGGCGTGCACGTTGGTGAGCTCGACGACCACGTCGTCGTTCTTGATCTCGTTCCGCTCGACGGGCGCGTCGGTCATGGCTTCTCCTCCTCGGCCTCTTCGGCCTCGACCTCGGCTTCGACCTCGGTCTCGATCTGCTCGCGGATGCGCTCCGCGTCGGCGTCCGAGATCACGGGCAGACGTCCGGTCACGGCACCCAGGTCCACGTCCTGATGCGCGCCCAGGTAGGCGTCGACGACCGCGGGGTCCTCCATCACGGTGTCCGGCGGCCCCTCGGCCACGACCCGTCCCTCGGCCATCACGACCACCCAGTCGGCGATGTGACGCACCATGTGCATGTCGTGCTCCACGAACAGCACCGTCATGCCCAGGTCCTTGAGGTCGAGGATGTGGTCGAGCAGCGACTGCGTCAGCGCCGGGTTCACGCCGGCCATGGGCTCGTCGAGCATCACCAGTGTCGGGTTGCTCATCAGTGCGCGCGCCATCTCCAGCAGCTTGCGCTGGCCTCCGGAGAGCGACGCCGCGAAGTCCTGCTCCTTGGCGTCGAGCTTGAACCGCGTCAGCAGCTCGTGGGCGCGCTGTTCGATCTCCTGGTCCTGCTTGCGCCAGAGGAAGGGGAAGAGCCCGGCCCAGAAGCCCTCGCCGCGCTGGTCCTTCGCGCCGAGCTTCATGTTCTCCAGCACGGTCAGCAGCGACAGCGACTTGGTGAGCTGGAACGTGCGCACCTGCCCCATGCGGGCGACCTTGAAGGAGGGGATGCCGGAGAGGTTGGTGCCGTCGAACGACCAGGTGCCGCTGTTGGGCTTGTCGAAGCCGCACAGCAGGTTGAACAGCGTCGTCTTGCCGGCGCCGTTCGGGCCGATCAGGGCCGTGATGGCGCCGCGCGGGATCTCCAGGTGGTCGACGTCGACGGCCGTGAGGCCGCCGAAGCGCCGCTGCACGGCGTCCACGACGAGGATCGGGTCGACCTTCTTGACGCCGGGCACCGCGGGGCCGGCGGTGAGGCCGGTCGTCTTGGCGCGCGGGGTGCTCTTCGCGGGCGTGACCGCCGCGTCGTTCTCACTTGACAAAGGTCATCTCCCTCTTGTTTCCGAGGATGCCCTGCGGGCGGAAGATCACGATCAGCATCAGCACGATGCCGATGAGGATGTACCGCACGACATCGGCCTGCGCGCCCGACATGGGCAGGTAACCGGCGTTCGCCATGGCGGGCAGCAGCGCGCCGAGGAACGCGAACACGATCCAGAACAGCACGGCGCCCAGCGTGGGCCCGAGCACCGTCGCGGCGCCGCCGAGCAGCAGGATCGTCCACAGGAAGAACGTCAGCGACGTGGAGTAGCTGCCGGGGATCACGGCCGACGGCAGGATGAACACGATGCCGCCGAGCGCGCCGATGATGCCACCGACCACGAGCGCCTGCATCTTGTACGCGAAGACGTTCTTACCGAGCGAGCGCACCGCGTCCTCGTCCTCGCGGATGCCCTTGAGCACGCGACCCCACGGGCTGCGCATGAGCGCCCACACCACCAGCACCGCGAGGGCCAGGGCGATCAGGCCGACCACGCGCACCCACAGGTCGGTCGCGTTGTAGGTCCAGGGACCGAAGCCGTACGTGCCGGTGGGGAAGGGGTTCGCGTCGCGGAAGCTCTGGTGGTAGCCGGAGAGGCCGCCCGCGGAGTTGGTCCAGTCCTTGAACAGCTCCGTCACGAACATGAGCCGCACGACCTCCGCGGCCGCGATGGTCGCGATGGCGAGGTAGTCGGCGCGCAGCCGCAGCGTGGGGATGCCGAGCAGCAGGGCGAACAGGGCCCCACCCAGCACGCCGACCAGCACGCCCGCCCACCAGGGGAAGCCGAACGTGAGGATCGAGATCGCGTAGCCGTAGCCGCCGATCGCCATGAACGCGGCCATGCCGAAGTTGAGCAGTCCGGTGTAGCCGAAGTGCACCGCGAGGCCGGTCGCCGCGAGCGCGTACGCGATCGTCGTCGGGCTGAACAGATAGGAGGCGGTGTTGCCGAAGATGCTTCCGAAGTCCATGTGTCAGCCCAACCTTTCCTTGCGTCCGAGGATGCCCTGCGGTCGCACGAGCAGGATGATGATCAGCGCGACCAGGGCGCTGGCGTACTTGAGGTCGGAGGGGACGCCCAGCAGCGTGGACACCTCCACCGCGAGCCCGACGATGATCGAGCCGATCAGGGCGCCGATCGCCGAACCCAGGCCGCCGAGGGTGATGGCGCAGAACATCAGCAGCAGCATCTGCATGCCCATGTCCCACTTCACTCCCGGGCGGAAGTAGGCCCAGAGGATGCCCGAGATGGCGGCGAGCGTGCCGGCGAGGATCCACACGATGCGGATGACCTTGTCGACGTCGATGCCGGAGGCGGCCGCGAGCTGCGGGTTGTCCGAGATCGCCCTCGTCGCCTTGCCCGTCCGGGTGCGGGTGAGGAAGAACGCCACGCCGAGGATGACGATGATGCTGGTGGCCATGCCGATCATGTCGATGTACGACAGCGAGATCGGCCCGAGGCGGATCGGCTCGGGGCTCGCGCCGGGGAGCTGGTAGGTGTTGCCGCCGATGATGTACTGCAGCGTGTACCGCAGCGCGAGCGAGAGGCCGATGCTCACGATCATGAGCTGCACCACCCCGAGGCCCTTGCGGCGCAGCGGCTTCCAGATGCCGGCGTCGAGCGCCCAGCCCAGGGCCGCGCCGCCGATCACCGCCGCGATGATGCCCGCCCACAGCGGCAGCTGCCAGAAGGTCGTGAACACGAGGGTGATCACGGCGCCCCAGGTCACCATCTCGCCGTGCGCGAAGTTCGACAGCCGTGTGGTGCCGTAGATGAGTGCCGCCCCCATCGACGCGAGGCCGAGCAGGAGCCCGAAGTTCAGGCCGCCGACGATGCGCGACAGCAGCTGATCGAGGAACGACACCGTGACCCGCTCGCCCGCGCCGAGGAAGAGGTTGACGATCTTGGTGCCGGTGAGCCCGAACTCGAGCTCGAACGAGGCCGTCGTGCCCGACACCGGCTGGATGCCCTCCGGCAGCTGCGAGGCGTCGACGATCACGCCGTCGGGGAGCGTGGACTCGTCCACCGTCAGGGTGTACGTCTCCTTCTCCGGCACGTACAGACGCCACTTGCCCTCGGCGTCGGTCTCGGTCTCGGCCTCGAAGCCGTTGCCCTCGATCGTCATGACGACACCCTGGACGGGCTCATCGGCGTTGGTCACCACACCCGCGAAGTAGAAGTCGGTGACCTCTTGACCGTCGTCGGTGGTGTCGGCGGAGGCCGCCGAGGGAGGGAGCAGCAGTGAGGCCGCGAGCGCCATGAGGATTCCCAAGAAGACGAAAGCCCAGGGGCGCTTCCGCGGTCCGGCGAGTGCTGTGGGTCCCACGCAACCTCCACTGTGAGTGCTGTCTCCGCGGACTCGGGTCGAACCGCGGGGATGGACGACGCACTTGAGCGTAATGGGCGATCCGCGAATCACCTACCTCCCCGGCCAACGGTCCGGTAACGACGGGGCGCTGGGAATGTTCTCGGGCGTGTCTCGCTTAGAATCTGCATACGGGCTCAGCCCCGCCCCGGCCGATGTCGACCACCCACTCGCACCCGGACCCGCGCCACGCGCGCAGGAGGAGATTCCATGGACCAGCACGATCCCTTCGGCTTCGTCGGACTGACCTACGATGACGTTCTGCTCCTGCCGGGGCATACCGACGTCATCCCCAGTGAGGCCGACACGTCGTCGCGGATCACGCGTCGCATCTCCGTCGCGACGCCTCTGCTGTCCAGCGCCATGGACACCGTCACCGAGTCGCGCATGGCCATCGCCATGGCGCGCGAGGGCGGCATCGGCATCCTGCACCGCAACCTGTCGATCGCGGATCAGGCCGCGCACGTCGACCGGGTCAAGCGCAGCGAGTCGGGCATGATCACCGACCCCATCACCACGACCGCCGACGCGACGGTGGAGGAGGTCGACGCGCTGTGCGCCAAGTACCGCATCTCCGGCCTTCCCGTGGTCGACGCCGAGGGCCGCCTGGTGGGCATCATCACGAACCGCGACATGCGGTTCGTCTCGGGTTTCGAGCGTCAGACCACGTTCGTGAAAGACGTCATGACGAGCGAGAACCTCGTCACCGCACCGGTGGGCGTCGCGGCGGGCGAGGTCATCGCCCTGTTCGCGAAGCACCGCGTGGAGAAGCTGCCGCTGATCGACGAGGACGGCAAGCTCGCCGGGCTCATCACCATCAAGGACTTCGACAAGAGCGAGAAGTACCCGCTCGCGACCAAGGACGACCAGGGCCGCCTGCGCGTCGGTGCGGCGATCGGCTTCTTCGGCGACGCGTGGGAGCGGGCCGAGGCGCTGCGTGACGCGGGCGTCGACGTGCTCGTGGTCGACACCGCCAACGGCCAGTCGCAGGGCGTGATCGACCTGGTCAAGCGCCTCAAGGCCGACGAGTCCTTCGCCCACATCGATGTGATCGGCGGCAACGTCGCGACGCGTGAGGGCGCACAGGCGCTGGTCGACGCGGGCGTCGACGCGGTCAAGGTCGGCGTCGGCCCCGGCTCCATCTGCACCACGCGCGTGGTCGCGGGCGTCGGCGTGCCGCAGGTGACCGCCGTGTACGAGGCGTCGCTCGCCGCCCGTCCGGCCGGCATCCCCGTGATCGCCGACGGTGGCCTGCAGTACTCGGGCGACATCGCGAAGGCCCTCGTCGCGGGCGCCGACGCGGTCATGCTCGGTTCGCTGCTCGCCGGTACCGACGAGTCGCCGGGCGAGATCGTGTTCCAGTCGGGCAAGCAGTTCAAGCAGTATCGCGGCATGGGCTCGCTCGGGGCGATGCAGACCCGCGGCAAGCAGACCTCCTACTCCAAGGACCGCTACTTCCAGGCCGACGTGCCCAGCGACGACAAGCTGATCCCCGAGGGCATCGAGGGGCAGGTGCCGTACCGCGGCCCGCTCTCCGCCGTCGCCTACCAGCTCGTCGGCGGGCTGCGGCAGTCGATGTTCTACGTCGGCGCCCGCACGATCGAGGAGCTCAAGGCCCGCGGCAAGTTCGTGCGCATCACCTCGGCCGGGCTCAAGGAGTCGCACCCGCACGACGTGCAGATCGTGGTCGAGGCGCCCAACTACAAGAAGTGAACAGCGCCCCGCACCGGGGCGACGACGAGGGGCCGGATGCGCGCAGCATCCGGCCCCTCGTGCGTGTGTGTTGCGGGTTCAGCCGCAGCGGTAGGTGACGCCGCCGACCTCCCACACGCCGGGGCCGAGCTCGGCGCACATCCCGAAGATGCCCGCGAACACGGTCACCAGCAGGATGATTCCGATGATCTCCAGGATGGTCAGCACCGCGCCGACGATGATGCCGGCGATCGCGAGGCCCTTCGGCGCGTGCGCCTTCCCCAGCTGCACCGCGGCGATGATGCTGAGGATGAGGCCGATCGGCGGCAGCAGGAACGCCAGCACGAGTCCGACGATCGACAGCACGCGTCCGGGAGGCGAGGCCGGCGCGGTCTGGCCGTAGGCGCCGGGAGCCGCGGGACCGGGCGGCGGCGGGTACGCGGCGGCCGGGTCGTTCGCGGGGGTGCTGTTCCAGGCGGGGGGAGGGGTGTCGGGCTGCGACGCCTCGGGGGGCGGGGGGTTCGTCATGATCTCTCCTCGGTTGAGCGTGCGTAGCCCAGAGCGTAGCGACGGCGCCGTCGGCGTGCCATCCCCTGGGCGTCAGCGCGGTCGTGCGAGGTTCGCCGCGTTCACGAGGTACGAGCACCGGATGGCGACGACATACTTCTCGCTACTCGACAGCGGGCGGTCACCGGCGAGCACGGTCTGGACGACCTCCGTGGAGAGACCGGTCAATCGCGCGATGTTCCCCGGGGTGAGGTGCAGTGCTCCGGTGAGGGACTCGAGGGTCGCGCGGAGCCGATCATCGTCGCCGATCCCGCTGGCTTCCGTGAGTTGGGCCACGAGCGCGGAGAGACGAGCCGCTTCGTGCCCGGTGAGCACAGCCGGTGACGAGTCCATTCCGACGGCCGCCGGTGCTACGACGAGGACCTTCCGCAGCCTCACGTGATCGATACCCGTCATCGCCTCGAGCGCCTTCATCGTGATGGCACCTTCTTCGAGGAGGCGAGCCAGTTCACGGGAAACGTCGAAGCTGGTCGATGACATGCTCACTCCGGGTCAGGGGTAGATGTACAAGGTGTTGTTCGGTACGACATGAGCCACGATAACCTCGGCGAAATCCGCGGTTCCGGTGAGCGTGCCCCAATGCCTGTGATTGTGGCGGGTGCTCGTCTGTGCTTCCGCGGGGGAGGGGCGGGGCGTAGCGTGCGGGTATGTGCCGGAACATCGTGCCCCTGAACAACCTGGCCCCCGCGGCGACCGATGAGGAGTGCCACGACGCGGCGCTCCAGTTCGTCCGCAAGATCTCCGGGGCGACGGCGCCCTCGCGCGTCAACAGGGACGTGTTCGATCGCGCCGTCGAGGAGATCGCTGCGGCCACGCGACGGCTGCTGGACGACCTCGTGACGACCGCGCCGCCCAAGAACCGGGAGGCGGAGGCGGCCAAGCGCCAGGCCCGCTCGGCCGAGCGGTACGAAGCCATCCGGGTGTACCAGCAGGAGAAGCGGGCGGCGCGGGCGGCGACCTGACGCCGCTGCGCGGCCGGGTCTGCCCGCCTGTGCCAGAATCGACGTACCCCGCTCGACTTTCCCCGCGGATCCGGTGATGAAGGCACCGGGATCGCGACGCCGGCCCCCACCGGCAGGGAAGCTCCCCAAGGAGAGCCGTACATGTCTGAGGACGCCCCCCGCATTCTCGTCGTCGACGACGACCACGATGTCGCCCTGCTGGTGAAGACCGTGCTGGAGCGCCGTGCCGGCTGCATCGTCGACCTCGCGGAAGACGGGCGCTCCGCGATCGACCGCGTCGCCGAGGTGCGCCCCGACGTGGTGGTCACCGACATCGAGATGCCGGGTCTCAGCGGGCTCGAGCTGCTCGCCGAGCTGCGCCGCACGATCCCCACCGTGCCGGTGATCGTGATGACCGCGCACGTCTCGGTCGAATACGCCGTGTCCGCCCTGCGCGCGCAGGCCGACGAGTTCCTCACCAAGCCGCTCGACAACGCCCGGCTCGTGGAAGCCGTGACCCGCCTGGTGGAGGAGGGGCGACGGCGACGCGAGGAGGCGAGGACGACCGAGGTGGTGCTCGCGATCGGCGCCCACCCCGACGACGTCGAGATCGGGGTCGGCGGCATCCTCGCGGCCCACGCCGCCGCCGGCGACGCGATCACGATCCTCACCCTGTCCCGCGGAGCCAGGGGCGGAGACGCCGACAGCCGCCAGAACGAGTCGCTCGCCGCGGCCGAGCGGATCGGCGCCCGCCTGTTCCTGAAAGACCTCGTCGACACGGAGATCTCCGGCGGCGGCTCCACCGTGCGACTGATCGAAGAGGTCGTGCGCGAGATCCAGCCGACCATCGTCTACACGCACTCCCCGCACGATCGGCACCAGGACCATCGCGCCGTGAGCGAGGCCACGATCGTCGCGACCCGTCGTGTCGGCACCGTCGCGTGCTACCAGAGCCCCTCCTCGACGATCGACTACCGACCGACGCGCTTCGTGCGCATCGACCGCTTCCTCGACGAGAAGCTGCGCCTGCTGGAGTGCTTCCAGTCGCAGGCCGCCGCGAGCCGTGACTACCTCGCCCCCGAGTTCGTCACCGCGACCGCGCGGTACTGGTCGCGATTCGGCGGGGGCGACGCGGTGGAGCCGCTGGAAGTGGTGCGCGAGACGGCGGAGTTCGTCGGCGCACACGAACTCACACGACGGGAGAGCTGAATGACGCAGCGCGTGCTGGTGACCGGGGCGGGCGGACCGGCCGGGGTGGCGGTGATCCGCTCCCTGCTCCGTCGCTCCGACCTGACGGTGTTCGCCGCCGACATGGACGGCTGGGCGAGCGGGATCTACCTGGTGCCGCCGGAGCAGCGTCGCCTGGTGCCGCCCGGACGCGACGACGACTTCGTGCCCGCGATCGCGCGACTCGTGGCCGAGGACGACCTCGACCTCGTGATCTCCACCGTCGACGTGGAGCTCATCGCGCTCGCGGACCGCCGAGACGAGCTGGCTCCCGCGGTGCTGGCCGCGCCGTCGTCGGACACGCTGCACACGGCCCTCGACAAGCTCGCCCTCGCGGAGCGCTGCGCCCCGACCGGACGCACCCCGCGCACCGTGCTCGCCGGTCCCGACGCCGCCGCGGTCGACTGGGAGTTCCCGGTGTTCGCCAAGCCGCGCCAGGGAGCGGGCAGCCGGGGCATCCGCCTCGTGCCCGACCGCGCCGCGCTCGACGCCCTGCCGACCGACGAGGGCCTCATCGTGCAGGACTTCCTGCCCGGCGAGGAGTACTCGGTCGACGTGATCTCCGACGCCTCCGGTGCGGTCGTCGCCGCGGTGCCGCGCACCAGGGCCAGGGTCGACTCGGGCGTCGCGATCGCCGGACGCACCCTGCGCGACCCCGAGCTGGAGGAGACCGCGTCCGCGATCGCCCGGGCGATCGGCCTGGTGGGCGTCGCCAACGTGCAGCTGCGCCGCGACCGCGACGGCCGTGCCGTGCTGCTCGAGGTCAACCCGCGCTTCCCCGGCGCGCTCCCGCTGACGATCGCCGCCGGCGTGGACATCCCGTCGCTGGTCGCCGACCTGTTCCTGGGCCGCGAGCTGCCCGTGCAGGTGCCGTTCCGCGAGGTCGCGTCGGTGCGGTTCCTGGAAGACGTGATCGTCGAGGTCGACGACGTGCTCGTCTCGGAGCACGCCGGTCATCAGGAGGACGTATGAGTCACGCGGTGCTCCGGGGGGACCATCACGTGCACTCCACCTTCTCCGACGACGCGGTCTCCACACTCGAGGAGAACGTGGCGGCCGCGGTCGCCGCGGGGCTCGACACCGTGCGCCTGGTGGATCACGTGCGCCAGAGCACGACCTGGGTGCCGGAGTACCTCGCCGCCGTCCGCGCCCTGCGAGCGCCGGACGGGCTCACGGTGCTGACGGGCGTGGAGGCCAAGATCCTCGACGCGTCCGGAGCGCTCGACATCCCCGCGCTCCCCGCCGGGATCGACCGCATCCTGATCGCCGACCACCAGTTCCCGGGCGAGGACGGGCCGCTCGGCCCCACCGCCGTCCGCGAACGCATCGCCGCGGGCTGGGCGGCCGACGACGTGCTCGACCAGTTCGTGGGGGCCGTCGTGGCGACCATGCACCGCCACCCCGGCAATCAGCTCGCGCACTGCTTCTCGATCCTGCCCAAGATCGGCCTGTCCGAGGAGCAGCTGGGCGCCGAACGGCTGCGCGAGTGGGCACGCGCCGCCGCGGCCACCGGCACGCTCGTCGAGGTGAACGAGAAGTGGGCGTGCCCCGGGCCCGACGCACTGGCCGCCCTGCGTGACGCGGGCGCCGAGGTCGTGGCGTCGACCGACAGCCACGTGGCCACCGACGTCGGCCGCTACTCCCGCATCCTTCCGCTGCTCGACGGCGTGGAGGTGACCGGCTGATGCCCGACCTCGCCTGGTACGAGACCGTGATCGTGGTCGTCCTGCTGCTGTGCGTGCTCGTGGGCACGCTGCCCGTCATCAACACGGGCCTGCAGTTCCTGGCGCTCCCGCTGCACGCGTTCCGGAACCACTACCCGAAGGCCGCCCCATACCACCCGAACGTCGCGGTGGTGATCCCGGCGTGGAACGAGGGCATGGTGATCGGCCCCGCGATCGAGAGGCTGCTGCAGCTGGAGTACCCGGCGGAGCGGCTGCGCGTGTTCGTGGTCGACGACGCCTCCACCGACGACACCCCCGAGATCGTGGCGCAGAAGGCCGCGGCATACCCCGGACGGGTCGTGCATCTGCGGCGCGAGCAGGGCGGCCAGGGCAAGGCGCACACGCTCAACCACGGGCTCGACGTGGTGCTCGCGGACGACTGGACCGAGGCCGTGCTCATCATGGACGCCGACGTGATCTTCGCGCGCGACTCGCTGCGCAAGCTCACGCGTCACCTCGCCGACGAGAAGGTCGGCGCGGTCACGGCGTACATCGCGGAGGGCAGCCGCGACCGCAACTACCTGACGCGCTTCATCGCGATCGAGTACGTGATCGGACAGCTCTCGGCCCGCCGCGTGCAGAACGTCGGCGGCGCCATCGCGTGCCTCGCGGGCGGCGCCCAGCTGCACTCCCGCGCGAACCTGGAGGCCATCGGCGGTCGCATCCCGACCGGGACCCTCGCCGAGGACACGATGACCACGTTCGAGAGCCAGCTCCACGGACGCCGGATGGTGTTCGAGCCGCACGCCGTGGTGCTCGCGGAGGAGCCGCGCACGATCGACAGCCTGTGGAAGCAGCGGCTGCGGTGGGCTCGCGGCAACGTGCAGCTGACGTCCATCTACAAGAAGCTGTGGTTCCGCCCGAGCCGCGATCACAACCTCGGCAGCGTCGGCTTCGGCCTGGCGTGGTTCACGATCCTGCTGCTGCCGGCGTTCATGCTGCTCGCCGCCGCCGGCCTGATCGCGCTCCTGCTGCTGCACAGCGACATCGCCGAGTTCGTGTTCCGCTTCATGTGGATCGCCGCCGCATGCATCTACATCTTCTCGATGCTGTACTCCGTGCAGCTCGACCCGCGGATCGGCCGGCAGTCGTGGCGCGAGGCGATCATGTTCCCCGGCCTCGGCGCGCTGATCCTGATGTTCATCGCGCTGTTCCCGTGGACGCTCGACGGTCTGCTGAACCTCTTCGGCGAAGAGGCGACGGATCAGGCGCGATTCGGGTGGCTGCTGTTCTTCTACCTGTGGGGCCCCGTGTCGATGCTCGGCATCTGGCTGGCGCGCGCCGTCGAGCCCCTGCCCGGAGGGCGTTTCTTCGCCGGGCTGCTCCTCTACGTGTGCGGCTATGGCTCCCTGCTGTGCGCGATCACGGTGGACTCGTACCTCAAGGAGTGGCGCCGCGCCGACGCCTCGTGGATCAAGACCGAGAAGGTCGGACGGGTGGACTCATGACGGACGCACCTTCGCATGACGCCGAGGTCGAGGAGATCGCCGAGGACGCCCGGCGCGAGAAGCGGCTCATCCCGCAGGCCCTGATCTCCCTCGGCATCGTGGTCGTGATCGTGGTCGTGCGAGAGCTGCTCCTCCGATGACCGGGAGGCCGCTGGCGCTCGTGGTCGAGGACGCGGCCGATCAGGCGACACTCCTGGGGCGGTACCTCGACCGGGAGGGCTTCGACGTCTTCATCGCGCCCGATGCCGAGTCCGCGATCGCCGCCTTCCCCGACATCCATCCGGTCGTCGCCGTGCTCGATCTGCTGCTCCCCGGCATCTCCGGTCACGCCTGCTCGCGTCTCATCCACGAGCGCTTCCCCGACTGCTACCTCGTGGTCAGCTCCGTGCTCGATGTCGCGGACTACCCGCCGGCCGACGCGGCGCTGCCGAAACCCGTCACGGGGGCCGACCTGCACCGCGTGGTCGAGGGGGTGCCGCGATGAGGGCCACGCCGCTCGAGCGCGCCGAGAGCCGCTGGTACCGGGTGTTCGACAACCCGAGTCCGATCGTGAAGCAGGCGCCCACCCTGGTCGCGACGGTGATCGCGGGCAGCATGACGTGGGCCATCCCCGGCCTGCCGTTCACGCACCTCGGCGCGGCGCTGATCGGCATCGGCATCGTGCTGCTGGCCACGCTGCAGGCCGGGGTGCTCAGCGCCCTGCACGTGCGCGAGGGCTGGATCGTGCTGGCGGTCCCCATGCTCGACATCGTGGGGCTCGGCCTCTTCCGTGCGGGGACGGGCGGGGCAGCGTCGCTGTTCAGCTCGCTCGTGCTGCTGCCGATCATCTGGATCGCGGCCGCCCCCGGCATCCGGTGGGTGTTCGTGGTCGGCGCGCTGTCGTCGCTCGCCCTGCTCATGCCGTACATCACCGACCCGCCGTCGAACGCCGTCGTGTGGCTGCGCGGCGTGGTGGGGCCGCTCGTGTTCGCGGCGGTCGCCGCCGTGGTGAACGAGCTGTCGCGGCAGCAGAGGATGCGGGTGGAGCAGGCCGAGGATCTGGTGACCGAGCGCACGAGGGCGCTGTCCGAGAACGTGGCGATGATCGTGCAGCTGCGGCAGAAGGAGCACGAGTACCGGGTGCTGCTGGACTCGTTCGAGAGCCTGTGGTCCTCGATCACCGCGCAGGCCGTGATCGCCACCGACCGCGCGGGGCGCATCACGGCGTGGAATCCCGGGGCCGTGCGGCTGCTCGGGCTCACGGTCGACGAGGCGCTCGACGACGTTCGCATCGACCGGTTCTTCTCCCGAACGGTGCTGTCGATGCTCGCGGAGGACACGGCAGCGCGACGGGAGGCGTCGGGTGAGGCGTCCGTCGCGGGGGCGAGTGCGGGGCCGGCGCCCGAGGGCATCCGGGCGCTGTTCGCGCAGGCCGACGAGGGGGTCACGGTCGACGGCGACGTGGAGGTCACCACGGCGGGCGGCACGACCGTTCCCGCGCGCGTGACGGTGAGTCCGCATAAGGACGGCTCCGGTGCCCAGCAGGGCTACCTGTTCGTGCTGACCGATGAGACGCGGGCGGTCGAGGTGGCCCGCATGAAGGACGAGTTCGTGGGCATGATCTCGCACGAGCTGCGCACGCCGCTCAGCGCGATCATCGGCTTCCTCGACCTGTTGCAGAACGATCCGGGCCAGCCGCTGACCGAGGATCAGCAGGAGTTCGTCGGGATCATCGAGCGCAACGCGAAGCGCCTGCTCAACCTGGTGGGCGACCTGCTGTTCACCGCCCAGGTGGAGTCGGGGCGCTTCCCGTTGGAGCGCGTGGAGGCCGACGTCGCCGAGCTCGTGCGGTCGGCGGTCGCATCCGCGGGCCCGCACGCGCAGCGGGAGGGCATCGAGCTGGTGGCGGACGCGGGCGACGAGCCGATCCGGCTGCTCGTGGATCCGGGGCGGATCGGGCAGGCCGTCGACAATCTCCTGTCGAACGCGATCAAGTTCACGCCGAGCGGCGGCCGGGTCACGGCGGCCGTGCGGCGCGTGGACGGCGGCGTGCAGATCTCGGTCGCGGACACCGGCGTCGGCATCCCGGAGGACGAGCAGGGCATGCTCTTCACGCGGTTCTTCCGGGCCTCGACGGCCACGCGGAATGCCGTGCCCGGCGTGGGGCTCGGCCTCACGATCACCCGCGCGATCGTGCTGGCGCACGGCGGTTCGATGGACGTGACGAGTCAGGAGGGCGTGGGGACCGAGTTCCGCTTCGTCCTGCCGGCGGCGCCGAAAACCGAGGTGCTGCAGACCCTGAGCCGCGCGGACTGACCTTCGGCGGCCCGGGCCACGGGGAGGAGCTCGGTGGTACGCTGAGGTCATGGATACCACGTTCGTCGCTCCGATGGGCGATCGCGGTCGGCTGGTGATCCCGGCCGAGTTGAGGGCCCGACAGCACTGGGAGCAGGGCATGCCGCTGCTCATGATCGAGTCGAACGGGGGTGTCGTGCTGGTGACGAGGGAACAGGCGAAGGCGCTGGTCCGCGCTCAGCTCGATGGCGCCAGCGCTCTGGAATCCCTCCTCGCCGAGCGTCGAGCCGCCGCGGCCGCCGAAGACGCCGCCGCGTGATGGTTCTCGACGCGTCGGCGCTGCTGGCGTTCCTGCAGGGCGAGCCGGGCGCCGACCGCGTCGAGGAGGCCTTGGACGGCGCCGTCGTCGGGGCGGCGAACTGGGCGGAGGTCGCGCAGAAGGTCCGCGCGGCTGGGGCGGACTGGGGTATCGCGTCGGGGCTACTGCTCAGCTACCGCCTGACGGTCGAGCCGGTGTCGGTGGCCGATGCCGAGGCGGCCGCGGCGATGTGGCGGCGGGGGAGCGGGCTCTCGCTGGGGGACCGGCTGTGTCTGGGGCTGGCGGAGCGTCTCGGCGCGACGGCGCTCACCGCGGACCGCGCGTGGGGCGAGTCCGAGCGCGTCGAGCAGGTGCGTGGCTGAGTCGGACTGACCTTCGACCACAACGGTCGCAGCATCCTGATAGTCTGGTCGGCTCGCTGTGCGCGGGCGGAAGGACGGCCACGCGCTGTGGGGTACATCGACGCATCAGGCATCTCGCTGACGCTTCCCGACGGAAGACCGCTGCTCGACGAGGTCTCGTTCCGGGTCGGCGCCGGCTCGACGAGCGCGCTCATCGGGCCGAACGGCGCGGGCAAGACCACGCTCCTGCGGATCATCCGCGGCGACCAGGCGGCCGACGACGGCGTCGTCACCATCGACGGCGGACTCGGCGTGATGGATCAGTTCGTCGGGCACGGCGAGCCGGGGCAGACCGTGCATGAGCTCCTCGTGCGCGTCGCCCCCGCCCGCATCCGCGCCGCCGCCGAAGCCCTCGACGCGGCGGAGAACGCCCTGATCGACCGTGATGAGCACGACACGCAGATGGCGTACGCCGCAGCCATCGCGGAGTACGCCGACGCCGGCGGCTACGAGCACGAGACCGTATGGGACCAGTGCACGATGGCGGCGCTCGGCGTGCCGTTCGAGCGGGCGCGGTACCGCGAGCTCACGTCGCTGTCCGGCGGCGAGCAGAAGCGCCTGGCGCTCGAGGCTCTGCTGCGCGGACCCGACGCGGTGCTCCTGCTCGACGAGCCGGACAACTACCTCGACGTCCCGACCAAGCGGTGGCTGGAGGAACAGCTTCGGCAGACCGCGAAGACCGTGCTGCTCGTGTCGCACGACCGCGAGCTGCTCGCCCGCGCGGCCGACCGGCTCATCACGCTCGAACCAGGGGCGGCCGGTTCGACGGCGTGGGTTCACGGCGGCGGCTTCGCGACCTACCCGCAGGCGCGCATCGACCGCATGGAGCGGCTCGACGAGCTGCGCCGTCGGTGGGACGAGCAGCACGAGAAGCTGCGCGTGCTGGTCGCGAACCTCAAGGTGAAGGCCTCGGCGAACGACGGATTCGCCTCCCGCTACCAGGCGGCGCAGACGCGACTGCGCAAGTTCGAGGAGGCGGGGCCGCCCGAGGAGCGTCCGCCCGCGCAGGAGTTCGACATGCGCCTGCGGGGCTCGCGCACGGGCAAGCGCGCCGTGGTGGCCGAGCGGCTCGAGCTCACCGGGCTTATGCGTCCCTTCGACGCGGAGGTGTGGTTCGGCGACCGCGTGGCCGTGCTGGGCTCGAACGGCTCGGGCAAGTCGCACTTCCTGCGACTGCTCGCGCGCGGCGGCAGCGACCCGGACCCGACCCTGGGTCACGTCTCCTCCGCCGCGGAAGACCTGAGTCCCGTCGCGCACACCGGTCGCGCGGTGCTGGGGGCGCGCGTGGTGCCGGGGCTGTTCGCGCAGACCCACACGCACCCGGAGTTCGTCGGACGCACGCTGCTGGAGATCCTGCACCGCGGCGACGACCGCCGGGCGGGGATGCCCCGGGACGCCGCGAGCTCGGCGCTCGACCGCTACGGGCTGGTGCGGCAGGCGCTGCAGACGTTCGAGTCGCTGTCCGGTGGGCAGCAGGCGCGGTTCCAGGTGCTGCTGCTGGAGTTGTCCGGCGCGACCCTGCTGCTGCTCGACGAGCCGACCGACAACCTCGACCTGGAGTCGGCGGAGGCGTTGGAGCAGGCGCTGGCGCGGTTCGAGGGCACGGTGCTCGCGGTCACGCACGACCGCTGGTTCGCGCGGTCGTTCGACCGGTTCCTCGTGTTCGGCTCCGACGGCGAGGTGTACGAGTCGGACGAGCCGGTGTGGGACGAGCGCCGCGTGGCACGGGCCCGGTGACCGCGGGCACGCGCCCCCTCGGGGTGCCCGGTAGGCTGGACGGGTGACCATGGAGATCGAGCTCGGCCGAGGAAAGCGCGCCCGTCGCGCGTACACGTTCGACGACATCGCGGTGGTGCCCTCGCGGCGCACGCGCAACCCGGAGGACGTGTCGACCGCCTGGACGATCGACGCCTTCGGCTTCGAGATCCCGGTGCTCGGCGCGCCGATGGACTCCGTCGTGAGCCCGCGCACGGCCATCATGCTCGGCCAGCTGGGCGGCTTGGGCGTGCTCGACCTCGAGGGTCTGTGGACCCGGTACGAGGACCCGGAGCCGCTGCTCGCGGAGATCGCGGGTCTCGCCGACGACCGGGCGACCGTGCGCATGCAGGAGCTGTACGCCGAGCCGATCAAGCCCGAGCTCATCACGCGGCGCCTGGCCGAGATCCGCGAGGCCGGTGTCACCGTCGCCGGTTCCCTCACGCCGCAGCGCACCCAGGAGTTCTACGACACCGTGGCCGCGGCGGGCGTCGACCTGTTCGTCATCCGCGGCACCACCGTCTCGGCGGAGCACGTGTCGAGCGTGGCCGAGCCGCTCAACCTCAAGAAGTTCATCTACGACCTCGACGTCCCGGTCATCGTGGGCGGCGCTGCCACCTACACCGCGGCGCTGCACCTGATGCGCACCGGCGCGGCCGGCGTGCTGGTCGGCTTCGGCGGGGGAGCGGCGTCCACCACGCGCGCCACCCTCGGCATCCACGCCCCGATGGCCACTGCGGTCTCCGACGTCGCCGCTGCGCGCCGCGACTACCTCGACGAGTCGGGCGGGCGCTACGTGCACGTGATCGCCGACGGCGGCGTCGGTACCTCGGGCGACATCGTGAAGGCTCTCGCGATGGGCGCCGACGCGGTCATGCTCGGCGTGGCCCTCGCCCGCGCGACCGACGCGCCGGGGCAGGGTTTCCACTGGGGCCCCGAGGCGCACCACCCCAAGCTCCCGCGCGGCCGCCGGGTCGAGGTGGGCGGCATCGGCACGCTCGAGGAGATCCTGTACGGCCCCGCGCCCGTGGCCGACGGCACCGCGAACCTCATCGGCGCGCTGCGCAAGTCGATGGCGACCACCGGATACTCCGACCTCAAGGAGTTCCAGCGGGTCGAGGTCGTGCTCGCCCCGTACGAGGCCTGAGCCGCCGCCGCTGCACCGTGACCGCCCCCGCCCCGTTCCCGCCGACCCTCCGTGAGGTCATGCTGCGCGGACGCTGGATCGGCATGCTGCTGCTGTGCCTCGTGGTCGCCGGGGTGTTCGCGTGGCTCGGGCAGTGGCAGCTGGAGCGCGCGATCGAGACCGACCCGCCGCCGCCCGGCGTGACCGAGCAGGTGCGGCCGCTGTCCGACGTGGTCGAGCCGGGGCAGTACCTCGCCGAACCCCTCGTGGGGCAGCGGGTCGAGACGAGCGGGACGTGGATCCCGGACGACTTCCTGGTGGTGTCGAGCCGCTTCAACGACGGCGTCGAGGGGTTCTGGGTCACCGGACAGCTGCGGGTGGACGAGCGTGTGTCGATCGCCGTGGCGATCGGCTGGGCTCCCGACCGCGCGGCCGCCGATGCCGCGGTGGAGCGCCTGGCCGCGGAGGCCGACGGTCGCCCGGTCGAGGTCGCGGGGCGCATCATCTCGGACGAGGGGCCGTCGGTGCCGCCGCGCAGCGACCCGGAGCGTCTCGACCGCATGTCGCCCGCCGCGCTGCTCAGCCGCTGGCACGACACGGAGCAGCTCGACGTGTACCGCCCGTACCTCGCCTCGACCACCGCGACGGCGGGGCTCGAGGACATCTCCTCGCCGGCACCCGACGAGCAGTCGCCGGTGAACTGGCTCAACGTGTTCTACGCGGTGGAGTGGGCGATCTTCGCGGGCTTCGCGTTCTACCTCTGGTACCGCCTGGCGAAGGACGCGTGGGAGCGCGAGGTCGAGGAGTTCGAGGACGCGGCGGCGGCCGAGAGCGTCTGAACGGCGTGCGCATCCGCGCGACCTCCGGTGCGCTTCTGCGCGCGGCCGTGCCCCGATGTGAACCTTCGTCAGGGGTGCGCGCGGCCCTTCGGTGAGCAGTCGGTGACCATCGTGAAAACTCCGTTGAGGATGTCCGACCCGCTTCGTATGCTCGCTCCATGTGCGCACGCTGGGAGTTCCCGATGCGTGCGGTGACAGCGTCCTGAGCAGGGTCGATACACGATCGAGGAGACAGCACCGATGATGTCCGCTTCAGAGCACGGGGAGCCCATGACCCCCCTCTCGCACCGCAGAACCAGGGGGCGCATCGGCGCTCTCGCCGTGACCTGCGTCGCCACCCTGGGCCTCGGCTCGCTGGTCGCGACGCCCGCCGTCGCCGATCCGACCGGGACCGGGGTGGTGATCAATGAGGCGTACCTCTCCGGAGGCAGTGCCGGTGCGGCGTACACGAACAAGTTCGTGGAGCTGTACAACCCCACGTCCGAGGCGGTGTCGCTCGACGGCATGTCCCTGCAGTACCGCTCGGCGACCGGCTCGGCGGCGTTCACCGGGATCGCGCCGCTCACCGGCAGCATCCCCGCCGGCGGCTACTTCCTGGTGCAGGGCAACAGCAACGGCACGAACGGCGCCGCGCTGCCCACGCCCGACGCGGTCACCGGCCTCACCCCGAGCGGCACGAACGGCACCATCGCCCTGGTCGAGGGCACCACGGCGATCACGCTCGCCCCCGGGTCCGCGGCGGGAGCCGACGGCGTCGTCGACCTGCTCGGCTACGGCACCTCCAACACGTTCGAGACGAAGGCGGCCACGGCGCCGTCGGGCAACACCGACGTGCGGTCGCTGAACCGCACGAACGGCGCGGACACCGACGACAACGGCGTCGACTTCTCGCTGTCCGCCACCATCACCCCGCAGAACTCCGGTGGCACCGACCCCGGCACCGACCCGGGCACCGACCCCGGCACGGAGCCGCAGAAGGCGACCATCGCCGAGGTGCAGGGCACCACCGACGTCTCGCCACTGAACGGCACGCGCGTGCAGGTCGAGGGCGTCGTCACCGCCGACTACCGCACGGGCGGCTACAAGGGCATCGTCATCCAGACGCAGGGCTCGGGCGGCGCGACCGACGCGACCCCCGGCGCCTCCGACGGCGTCTTCGTCTTCCTGAACGCGCTGGCCCCCACGCTCGCGATCGGCGACCTGGTCTCGGTCACCGGCACCGTGAGCGAGTACTACGGCCAGACGCAGGTGAACCCGGCCGCCGCGGCGGACGTGACGGTGGTCACGCCGGGCGTCGGCGTGCCCGCGGTCACTCCGCTGCCCGCCACGGTGCAGGGCGCCGACCGGGAGCAGTACGAGAACATGCTCGTCGCGCCCGAGGGCACCTACCGCCTGGCGTCGAGCCACCAGCTGTACAACTACGGCACGCTGTGGCTGAACGCAGGAGATGCCCTGGCCGTGAAGAGCACCGAGACCACGCGTCCCGGTGCCGACGCCGCCGCGATCGCCGCGGCCAACCGCGCCAACCGCATCCTGCTCGACGACGGCTGGTCGATCCAGGTGACCAACAGCGGCCACCCGGGTCAGCAGCCCTACTTCACGAAGGACCAGGTCGTCCGCAACGGCGACACGGTCGACTTCGGCGACAACGGCTACGTGCTGCAGTGGGGCTTCGACGACTGGCGTCTGCAGCCGGTCGTGCCGATCGACGACTCCTCGCCCGCCGAGCTGAAGGTCGGCTTCGCGGCGACGAACCCGCGTCCGACGGAGGCGCCCGAGGTGGGTGGCGACGTGCAGGTGGCGTCGTTCAACGTCTACAACTACTTCACGACGCTGAAGAGCGAGAACTCCAACGCGCGGGGCGCCGCGAACGCCGCGCAGTTCGCGATCCAGAAGTCCAAGATCGTCGCGGCGATCAACGGCCTCGACGCCGAGATCGTCTCGCTCATGGAGATCGAGAACTCGGTCAAGCTCGGCAAGCCGGTCGACACGGCGCTGAAGGATCTGGTCGCCGGCCTGAACGCCGACGCCGGCAGCGACGTGTGGGGCTACGTGCCCACGCCCGAGGCGCTGAACGATGCGGCGACGACCGACTACATCACCAACGCGATCATCTACAAGAAGGACGCCGTGAAGCGGGTCGGTGACAGTCTCACGACGACCGACGAGTCCGTGTGGGGCAACGCGCGCGAGCCGATCGCACAGGCGTTCGACATCGACGGCCGCGTGGTCACCGTGGTCGCGAACCACCTGAAGTCGAAGTCGCCGCCCGAGGGTGCGGGGGCGGAGCCGGCCGACGGCCAGGGCTTCTTCAACGCCGACCGCGTGGCGCAGGCGAACGCGATCCTCGCCTTCACGGCGGAGCTGGAAGAGACGACCGGCAGCAGCGACATGCTCCTGATCGGCGACTTCAACGCCTACGGCAAGGAAGACCCGATCGACGTCTTCACCTCGCAGGGGTGGAGCGACCTGGTCGCCGACGAGACCGACGGTCAGTACACGTACACGTTCGACGGCGAGCTCGGCTCGCTCGACCACGTGATCGCGTCGCCGTCGCTCGTCTCGTCGATCACCGGCGCGGGCGTCTGGGGCATCAACTCGCCGGAGTGGAGCGACCGCGGCTACGCGTTCGGCGCCACCGAGGAGGGCACTCCGTACCGCTCCAGCGACCACGACCCGATCATCGTCGGCGTCTCCGCGGAGATCCCGCCGGTGAGCATCGACGTGGTCACGGTGAACGACTTCCACGGCCGCATCGAGGCCGACGGGGCCGCGGCCGGTGCCGCGGTGCTCGCCGGTGCGGTGCACCAGTTCCGTGACGCGAACCCGAACCTGATCTTCGCGGGAGCAGGCGACCTGATCGGCGCGTCGACGTTCACCTCCTTCATCAACGACGACAACCCCACGATCGACGCGCTCAACGCGGCGGGCCTCGACGTGAGCGCCGCGGGCAACCACGAGTTCGACCAGGGCTGGGAGGACCTGCGCGATCGCGTGCAGGACCGTGCGGACTGGGAGTACATCTCGTCGAACGTGTTCGTCACTGAGACCGGTGAGCCCGCGCTCGCCCCGGCCTGGGTGAAGGAGGTCGACGGCGTGCGCGTCGGGTTCGTCGGCGCCGTCACGGAAGACCTCGACTCGCTGGTGTCCCCGGAGGGCATCGCCGATCTCGAGGTGCGCAGCATCGTCGACTCCGTCAACGCGGTGGCCGACGACCTGCGCGACGGTGACGCGTCCAACGGCGAGGCGGATGTCGTGATCCTGCTCGTGCACGAGGGTGCCGAGAGCACCGCGCTGTCGGCCATCACGGAGGACTCCCCGCTGGGTGAGATCGTCTACGGGGTGGACGACGACGTGGACGCGATCGTGTCGGCGCACACGCACCTCGCGTACAACCACGTGATCGACGGTCGCCCCGTGGTCTCCGCCGGTCAGTACGGCGAGAACCTCGGGCTGATGAACCTGCAGGTCGACCCGACCACGAAGGAGCTGCTCTCGATCACCAACGAGATCAAGCCGCTCACGGCCGCCGGCAAGCCGCTGTACCCGGCGGTGCCGGAGGTGCAGGCGATCGTCGACGCCGCCAAGGCCGAGGCCGACGTGCTGGGCGCCGTGAAGGTGGGTGACATCACCGCCGACTTCAACCGGGCGCGGCAGACGAACGGCTCGGAGAACCGCGGCGGCGAGTCCACGATCGGCAACTTCGTGGCCGACGTGCAGCAGTGGTCCACGGGCGCCGACCTGGCTCTCATGAACCCGGGAGGCATCCGCGCGAACCTCACGTACGCGTCGTCGTCCGCGAGCGATCCGAACGGCAACGTCACCTACCGCGAGGCGGCCACGGTCCAGCCCTTCGCCAACACGCTGGTCACCCTGACCCTCACCGGCACGCAGCTCAAGGGCGTGCTCGAGGAGCAGTGGCAGCCGGCGGGGTCGGCACGTCCGTTCCTCAAGCTCGGCGTCTCGAAGGGTCTCGTCTACACCTACGACCCGACCGCGGCGCAGGGCTCGCGCATCACGTCGATCACGCTGAACGGCGCCCCGGTCGACCCGGACGCGCAGTACACGGTGGCGGCGAACTCGTTCCTCGCGGCGGGTGGCGACAACTTCGCCACCTTCAAGGAGGGCGCGGGCAAGCGCGACACCGGCAAGATCGACCTGCAGTCGATGGTGGACTGGTTCGACGCGAACAAGACCGCGACGCCCGATCTCGCCCAGCGCGCGGTCGGCGTGACGCTCAGCCCGGCCGATGCCGACGGGTACAGCGCCGGCGACCAGGTGACGGTGTCGCTCTCGTCGCTCGCGTTCAGCGGCGGAGAGGCCGCACCGGGCGAGGTGACGCTGTCGCTCGGCGACACGGCGCTCGCCTCGGGCACGGTCGACCCGGCCGTGGTCGACACCACGGACGAGGGTGGCCGTGCGGCGCTCACGTTCGCGGTGCCGTCCGGGGTGTTCGGCGACCAGGTGCTGACGGTGAACGTCCCCGCGACGGGCACCACGGTGCAGGTGCCCCTCACGATCGCCGGCCAGGAGGAGTTCGCCGGCACGATCGAGCTCGGCTCCTCCAAGGTGGCTGCGGGCAAGAAGCTCACGGTCACGGGCGAGGGGTATGTGCCGGGCGAGACCGTGACGATCGCGCTGCAGCCCAAGAAGGGCGCGGCGGTGCAGGTCGGCACGGTGCAGGTCGGCGCCGACGGGACGTTCACCACGCAGGTGACCGTGCCGAAGAGCGCACAGCCGGGCAAGTACACGGTCTCGGCGGCTCAGGCCGACGGTGACGCGGCGACCGCGACCGTCACGGTGAACCGTGCGGGCGGCATCGTCGGCGCGATCATCGACTGGCTGTGGGACCTCATCTCCGGCTGGTTCTGAGTCCGGAACGGATGACCGCAGCGGAGGCCGTCGGGAGCGATCCCGGCGGCCTCCGTCGTGCCGCGGGAGACGGAGCCGCCGGCCGGATTCGGCATCGGGCGACCCCGACTAGACTGGACCCATGCCCGAACCGAAAGTCGCCAGCTTTCCGGCGATCCGCGGTGCGCTGAAGTTCTACCAGATCGCGTCGATCATCACGGGAGTCATGCTGCTCCTGCTGTTGACCGAGATGGTGCTCAAGTACACGCCGATCCACCTCGAGCTCTTCGCGGGAGGCTCCGGCGGACCGCTCTGGTTCGCGGGCGTGATCGCGGGTCCCGCCTGCCAGTGGTGGTCGCTGTTCGCCCCGATGACGAACTCCTGCGAGATGACGTCGCTGGGCGACGGCTTCAACCTGTCGCTGTTCATCCTGGTGGCCCACGGCTGGTTCTACGTGGTCTACCTGTTCGCATGCTTCCGCATGTGGAGCCTGATGCGCTGGCCGTTCCCGCGGTTCATCCTGCTCGCCCTCGGCGGTGTCGTGCCGCTGCTGTCGTTCTTCATGGAGGCCATCGTCGCCCGTGAAGTGAAGTCCTATCTCGCCACCCGGGAGGCCGAGGAGGCCTCCGCGACCGCCCCGGAAGGTGTCCGTTGACCGAACAGTCCGAGACCCAGCAGCGCCCCGCGCTCGTCGTCGACTTCGGCGCGCAGTACGCGCAGCTGATCGCCCGTCGTGTGCGGGAGGCCGGCGTCTACAGCGAGATCGTGCCGCACACGGCCACGGCCGCGGAGATCGCCGCCAAGAACCCCGTGGCGATCATCCTGTCCGGCGGCCCGTCGTCGGTGTACGAGGAGGGGGCGCCGAAGCTCGACCCCGCCGTGTTCGACCTCGACGTGCCCACGCTGGGCATCTGCTACGGCTTCCAGTACATGGCGCAGACCCTCGGCGGCGAGGTCGCGAACACCGGGCTGCGCGAGTACGGCGCCACCGATGCCGTGATCTCCGGCGACGGCGGCGTCCTGCTGGGCGGTCAGCCCGCGGAGCAGAACGTGTGGATGAGTCACGGCGACCAGGTCGCGAAGGCGCCGGAGGGCTTCGAGGTCCTCGCCACGACCGAGGCGACCAAGGTCGCGGCGTTCGCGAACGAGGAGCGCCGCTTCTACGGCGTGCAGTGGCACCCCGAGGTCAAGCACTCCGACCACGGCCAGCGCGTGCTGGAGAACTTCCTCCACAAGGGCGCGGGCCTCGCGTCCGACTGGAACCCCGACAACGTGATCGCCGAGCAGGTCGAGCGCATCCGCGAGCAGGTCGGTGACGCCCGCGTCATCTCGGCGCTGTCCGGCGGTGTCGACTCCGCGGTCTCGACCGCCCTCGTCCACAAGGCCATCGGCGACCAGCTCACGGCGGTGTTCGTCGACCACGGGCTGCTCCGCAAGGGCGAGCGCGAGCAGGTCGAGAAGGACTACGTCGAGTCGACCGGCGTGCGGCTCATCACGGTCGACGCGGCCGAGACCTTCCTCGGGCACCTGAAGGGTGTGACCGACCCGGAGGAGAAGCGCAAGATCATCGGCCGCGAGTTCATCCGCGCGTTCGAGAAGGTGCAGCTCGACCTGGTCGAGGAGGCCAAGGCCGACGGCGGCGCCCCGGTGAAGTTCCTCGTGCAGGGCACGCTCTACCCCGACGTGGTGGAGTCCGGCGGAGGCGCGGGCACCGCGAACATCAAGTCGCACCACAACGTGGGCGGCCTGCCCGACGATCTCGACTTCGAGCTGATCGAGCCGCTGCGCGCTCTGTTCAAAGACGAGGTGCGTGCGATCGGCCGTGAGCTCGGCATCCCCGAGGCGATCGTCGGACGGCAGCCGTTTCCGGGGCCCGGCCTCGGCATCCGGATCATCGGTGAGGTCACCGCTGACCGTCTCGAGATTCTGCGTGAGGCCGACGCCATCGCCCGCGAAGAGCTGACGAAGGCGGGACTCGACCAGGAGATCTGGCAGTGCCCCGTGGTGCTGCTGGCCGACGTGCGCTCGGTGGGCGTGCAGGGCGACGGCCGCACGTACGGCCACCCGATCGTGCTGCGTCCGGTGTCGAGCGAAGACGCCATGACCGCCGACTGGACGCGCCTGCCGTACGACGTGCTGTCGAAGATCTCGAACCGCATCACGAACGGGGTGCGCGACGTGAACCGGGTCGTGCTCGATGTCACGTCGAAGCCCCCGGGGACGATCGAGTGGGAGTGACGGGGGCCGAGTGATCGGCTCCCGCGTCCGCCGAGGAGGTGCGAGACGATGACCGAGGAGTCCCCACCCGTGCTTCCGGACGCGGACTACCTGGTGCTGTCCAGCCGCCTCATCCCGGGGCTCGACGGCGGATACACGATCGCGACCCTCGCCCGCGCCCGGATGCTGGCCGCGGCGGGCGTCGGCGACGGCGCCGGACCGGAACTGCTGACGTTCGATCCGGGTACCGCCGCCGACCACGCGGAGCATCGACGGGTGTTCACGGAGCGCGGCGCGCTGTCCGACCCGGGGCGGATGCGCAACCTCTTCGATGAGGCCATCGCACCGGAGGGCGGGGCGGCTGCGTGGCTGCGGGAGACCGCCGATGCCGCCGTCGTCGCCGACCCCGACGTCGAGTACCGGGTGCTGCGCGACGTCGAGGGCCGCCCGTTCGCCGCGCTCCCGGTGATCCCGGGCAACCCGGACTGGCACCTGACCGACGAGCCGGTGCTGGTGTACGACGCCGCGGGAGTAGTGGCCGGCGCCCTGCACGGCTTCCGCGGCCTGTACCGGGCGTGGCTCGACCACGTCGTGGCCGCCTCGGGCGACCGTCGCGTCGTCGTGATCTGCGAGTCGCGGCAGCTGGGCGAGCTCATCGCTGACTGGGACGACCCGCGCGTGCGCATCGTCCACACGATCCACACGATGCACGTGGAGGCGCCGTACACGCCGGACGCGACCATGAACACGCTGTGGACGCGGTGGTTCCGCCTGGCCGACCGCTTCGACGCGGTGGTCTGGCCGACCGCGACGCAGCGTGACGACGTGGTCGCGCGTTTCGGGGCGTCCGCGAATCACGTCGTGGTGCCCAACCCGATCGCGCCGGTCACGGCCCGCGCCGACCTGCGCGAGGATGGTCTCGTGGTGGTGCTGGGACGTCTCGCGCCCGGCAAGCGCATCGACCACGCGATCCGTGCGTTCCTCGCCGCCGATGTCGCCGGCACGCGACTGGAGATCTGGGGCACGGGGCCGGAGCAGGAGCGGCTGGCGGCGCTGATCGCCCAGCTCGACGCGGGCGACCGCGTGGTGCTCGCCGGGTATGCCGACGACCCGGCCACGGTGCTCGACCGGGCGTCGCTGCTGCTCACGTCGACCGCGTTCGAGGGGCAGCCGCTCGGGGTCGTGGAGGCGCTGCTGCACGGCACACCGGTCGTGTCGTACGACGTCCGCTACGGCATCCGCGATGTGCTGGGGGCGGGTGGCGGCGTGCTGGTGCCCGCGGGCGACGAGGGCGCACTGGCGACCGCGCTCCGCGATCTGCTGACCGACGCCGATCGTCTGGCCGTGCTGCGCGCCGAGGCGCCGTCGGTCGCGGCGGCCTGGAGCCCCGAGCGCTCCCTCGCCGCCCTCACGGGCGTGGTCGCCGAGGTCTCCGCCCGCCCCTCTCGACGCGCCTGATCCGCGGCGGCGCGGACGTCGGAGGAAAAGTTCTCCGTCGATGTCGATCCGGGCCGTTCCCGTTCGACGTCTTCAATGAGAGGGTCGAGAGACGGCCCATCCGACAAGGAGAACATCATGAAGTTCATGCTCATCATGCGCGCGACCGACGACGCGGTGGCGGCGTACCAGGAGATGCCCTTCGAGCAGGTCATCGAGGCCATGGGCCGATACAACGAGTCGATGATGAAGGCGGGCGTGCTGGTCGCCGGCGAGGGCCTGACGGACGCCGCGGAGGGCTTCGTGGTGGACTTCAGCGCCGACAAGCCGCTGATCACCGATGGCCCCTACGGGGAGACGAAGGAGCTGTTCAACGGCTTCTGGATCGTGGAGGTGTCGTCGCGCGAGGAGGCTGCGGAGTGGGCGAGCCGTGCGCCGCTCGGACCCGGGTCGTACCTCGAGGTGCGCCGCGTGACCGGCCCGGAGGACTTCCCCGCCGACAACGAGTGGATCGAGAAGGAGGCGGGCTGGCGCGAGGAGCAGGCCCGCCGCGCCGAGCAGCAGTGACCGCCGGCCGATGGACGCGCACGACGTGACGGCACGCTCCGCCCCCGCAGAGGGGTCGGCGGAGCGGGCCGTCGCCGCGGTGTGGCGCATCGAGTCCGCACGCATCGTGGGCACGCTCACCCGCATGGTCGGCGACTTCGGGCTCGCCGAGGATCTGGCGCAGGAGGCGCTGGTCGACGCACTGCGCCAGTGGCCCGTCGACGGGGTGCCGCGCAATGCGGCCGCGTGGCTCACCGCGGTCGCCAAGCGCAAGGCGGTGGACGCGTGGCGGCGTCGGGAGCGGCTGGACGACCGTCTGGCCCTGATCGCGCACGACCTGGAGCGCGAGCAGGCCGAGGTGCGGGATCCGTGGGACCCCGATGAGGTCGACGACGACGTGCTGCGGCTCATCTTCATCGCGTGCCACCCCGTGCTGTCGAGGGAGGCGCAGGTCGCGCTGACCCTCCGCGTGGTCGGCGGGTTGTCGAGCGAGGAGATCGCCCGGGCGTTCCTGGTGCCGACCGCGACCGTGCAGCAGCGCATCGTGCGGGCCAAGAAGACGCTCGCGGCGGCCCATGCGCCGTTCGAGGCGCCGCCGCGCGACGAGCATGCGCAGCGGCTCGGGGCGGTCCTGGGCGTGCTGTACCTGGTGTTCAACGAGGCGCACGCGGCGAGCAGCGGCCCGGAGTGGATGCGTCCGGAGCTGAGCGAGGAGGCGATCCGTCTCGCGCGCGTGCTGGCGGCGCTGATGCCGCGTGAGCCGGAGGTGCACGGTCTGCTCGCGCTGATGGAGCTCACCGCCGCCCGGTTCCCGGCCCGCCGCGACGCGAACGGCGACCCGGTGCTGCTCGCGGATCAGGATCGTGGCCGCTGGGATCGCAGTCGCATCGTCCGGGGTCGCGCCGCGCTGGCGACGGCGGACGGGTTGGGACGCGGTCGCGGGGTGTACGGCCTGCAGGCGGCGATCGCGGAGTGCCATGCCATCGCGGCCTCGGTCGACGACACCGACTGGGATCGGATCGTGCTGCTGTACGAGGCGCTCGGTCGCCTGGCCCCGTCCCCGGTCGTGGAGCTGAACCGCGCCGCGGCGGTGGCGATGGCCACGGGCCCCGCGTCGGCGCTGCGCATCGTCGACCAGCTCGCGGCGTCGGGCGCGCTGCGCGGCTATCACCTGCTCCCGGCGACGCGTGGCGAGCTGCTGCGGCGTCTCGGGCGGGAAGACGAGGCCCGCAGCGAGTTCGCGGTCGCCGCGGGTATCGCGGGCAACGACCGCGAGCGTGCGCTGCTGGAGCGCAAGGCCCGCGGGGCGGTGAGCTGAGCCCCGTCGTCGCGCCGGCCATCCCCGGCGAGGGCGGGTCCGGGGACAAAGAAGACCCGCCCCTCACGGATGCTGTCGCAGCCGTGAGGGACGGGCGTGATGACGCGGGGGCGCGTCGAGTGGGGTCGCGCGTCAGTCGTTGACCTTCTGGCCACGGCCGACGATGAGGCCGTAGATCAGCAGCACGATGATCGAGCCGCCGATGGCGAGGAGCCAGGTTCCGAGGTCCCAGAACTCCGTGAGAGGACGGTTGAGGATCAGGCTGCCGAGCCATCCTCCGAGCAGGGCGCCGACGACGCCGAGCAGCAGCGTGACGAACCACCCGCCTCCCTGCTTACCGGGCAGGATCAGCTTGGCGATGGCTCCGGCGATGAGGCCGAGGAGAAGAAAGCCGAGAAAGCTCATGGTCAGCTCCTTGATGTCGGGAGCCCCGGGGTGCCGGGGCTTCGTGATATCCACAGTGCCGCGATCGGCAGTCGCGTGCCAACCCCTTGCGCCGCACTCCCCGGATATGGCAAGAGGCCCGCCTCCCCGAGGGGAGACGGGCCTCTGTCGCGACGGGCGTCAGTTGTTGCCGCGGGCGATCGCGATGATCCGCAGGATCTCCACGTACAGCCAGACGACGGTGACCATGATGCCGAAGGCGCCGAGCCAGCCGTACTTGCGGGGAGCGCCGTTGCGCACACCCTGCTGGATCTGGTCGAAGTCGAGCACCAGCGAATACGCGGCCATGATGACCACGAGCACGCCGATGATCAGACCGAGCGGGATACCCATGATCTTCGCGCTGTACAGACCGAAGGCTTGCTCAGCGGGCAGGACGTTCGTCCACATCAGCACGAGGTTCAGCAGCGAGAAGACCAGATAGCCGATCATGGCTACGAGGAAGATCTTGGTGGCCTTCTTGGAGGCACGGATCTTGCCGCTCGCGAACAGTGCCAGGGTGACGCCGACCACAGCGATCGTGGCGAGCGTCGCCTGCAACACGATGCCCGGCCAGCGGACCTCGAAGAACGCGGAGATGCCGCCGATGAACAGGCCCTCGAACGCCGCGTAGGCGAAGATCAGCGCGGGGCGGACCGTCTTGCGCGAGGTGAAGGTGATGACCATCGCGAGCACGAAGCCGCCGAGCGCGCCGATGATCCACGGCAGCATGTTGACGGTGTTGCCGCCGTACGGGTCGAAGCGCGGGGCCGAGATGCCGCCGAGGGTCCACACCCAGCCGACCGCGGCGGTGACGAGGAGGATCGCGAACAGTCCGGCGGTCTTCCACACCGTGTCCTCGACCGACATGCGGTCGGTCTCGATGGCGCCGGCGGGCGGCGCCGCGTACATGCCCTCGAGCTGCGCGTTGGTGGCGGCGTCGACGGAGGCGTGCGTGAACGAGGCGTTCTGCGCACCCTGAGCAGCCTGCGGAGCGCCGGGATACGTCGCGACGTTGCGCGGGTCCTGCTGCTGGAACGCAGGATTGTTGAAAGCGAAGTTGCTCATTGGTGGGCCTCACTCCAAAGGGGGGTAGTAGGTCGCTTTCCTCCACGATACCCGGGCGGCGACACGCGCGGGGTGTTCTACGCTGTGAGCGTGCCCAGGAAAAACCCGCTCGTGATCGGGCATCGCGGAGCCCCCGGCTATCGCCCGGAGCACAGCCGCTCCTCCTATGAGCTCGCGCTGGCGATGGGCGTGGACGCGGTCGAGCCCGACGTGGTGGCGACGAAGGACGGGGTGCTGATCGTGCGCCACGAGAACGAGATCTCGGGCACGACCGACGTCGCGGAACACCCCGAGTTCGCCGATCGCCGGACGACCAAGCGCGTGGACGGCGCGACGCTGACCGGCTGGTTCACCGAGGACTTCACGTGGGACGAGCTCGCCACGCTGCGCACCCGCGAGCGGCTGCCCGAGGTGCGGGTGTCGAGCGCGAGCTTCGACGGGGGCCAGGCGATCCTGCGGCTGCGTGAGGTGCTCGACCTCGTGCGCGAGGGGTCGGTGGAGCACGGCAGGGAGATCGGCGTGGTGTTGGAGGTGAAGCACGCCACCTACTTCGCGAGTGTCGGTCTCGACCTGGCGCCGCTCATCGCCGCGGAGCTGCGCGAGGCCGGATGGGCGGACGGCGCGCTGCCGCTGGTGATCGAGAGCTTCGAGTCGACCGTGCTGCGGCAGCTGCGCGCGCTCGGGGTGCCGGCGTCGTACGTGTATCTGATCGAGGCGAAGGGGCGTCCGTACGACCTGGCCGTCGCGCAGGGGAAGCGGGCGCGCACGTACCCCGAGACGGTCACGCCCGTGGGGCTCGACGCGCTGGTGGGTGAGGTGGACGGCATCAGCGTCGACAAGAAGATGCTGCTGGCCGAGGGGAACACGATCGTCGCGGATGCCCACGCCCGCGGCCTGTCGGTGTTCACGTGGACCTGCCGCCCCGAGAACGCGTTCCTCGCCCCGCGGTTCCGCGGCGACGGCGGGCGCGGGGCGTTCGGCGACTACGAGGCCGAGTGGGACGTGATCGCGCGGCAGGGCGTGGACGGCGTGTTCGTCGACCACCCCGACCTGGGTGTCGCGTTCTTCCGGGGCTGACGTCCGCGGGTCAGAGCGTGCGGTCGAAGGCGCCGCGGCGGGTGGAGACGATCTCCTTGCCGAGGGGCATGAGGGAGACCGGGATCATCTTGAAGTCGGCGATGCCCATCGGGATGCCGATGATGGTGACGCACAGGGCGAGGCCGGAGACGATGTGTCCGATCGCGAGCCACCAGCCCGCGAGGATGACCCAGAGCACGTTGCCGAGGAACGAGCCGACGCCGGCGGTCGGCTTGCTGACGACCTCGCGGCCGAAGGGCCAGATGGCGTAGCGGGCGATGCGGAACGAGGCGATCGCCCAGGGGATGGTGACGATCGGGATGCACAGCAGCACTCCGGCGAGCAGATAGCCGAGGAAGAGGGCCCAGCCGGCGAGGATGACCCAGATGATGTTGAGGATCGTGCGCATTCTGCGATTGTGTCATCCGGTCGCGGGCGCGGCTGGGGATCCGCCCGGAGGTCCCGGGTGGGCGCGCGAACCGATGCCAGACTGACCGCATGACCGGAATATTGGTGCAGGACGTCAGCAGGGCCTTCGGGACGGTGCAGGCCGTACGCTCGGCCACCCTCCGCGCGGAACCGGGCAAGGTGACCGGACTGGTCGGGCCCAACGGTGCGGGCAAGACCACGCTGCTGCTCATGCTCGCGTCGCTCCTGGCACCCGACACCGGCACGATCCGCATCGGCGGCGTCGACCCGGCCGAAGATCCGCTCGCGGCCCGGCGACTGCTCGGCTGGATGCCCGACGCCCTCGGCGCCTGGCCCTCGCTCACCGCCCGCGAGACCATCGTCACGACCGCCCGGCTCTACGGCATCACCGCCGCGGATGCCGCCGTCCGCGCCCAGCAGCTGCTCGCCCTCGTCGGCCTGGGCGAGCTCGCCGACTCGCCGGCCAAGGTGCTGTCGCGCGGACAGAAGCAGAAGCTCGGCCTCGCCCGCGCCCTCGTGCACGACCCCCAGGTGCTGCTCCTCGACGAGCCGGCCTCCGGGCTCGACCCCGAAGCGCGCGTGCAGCTGCGGGTGCTGCTGCGCCGGTTCGCGGCCGAGGGTCGCACGATCCTCATCTCCAGCCACATCCTGTCGGAGCTCGAAGAGGTCGTCGACGACGCCGTGTTCCTCGTCGCCGGATCGGTGGTCGACGCCGCCCCCGCGCAGAGCAGCGTGCGCGCGTGGCGCATCCGCCTGGCGGGCGTCACCCCGGAGCGTCTGAGCGCCGACACCTGGCAGGTGGCATCGCAGCTCGGCCTCGCGCCCGAGTCGCTCGCCGTCGACCGCGGCGCCGTGCTCGTGGGGTTCGCCGGGGAGGACGCGGCCGCCCAGTCGCTGCGGCGGCTCGTGGAGGCGGGACTGCCCGTGGCGGAGTTCGCACCGGCGCAGAGCGACCTCGAGCACACGTTCCTGCACCTGCAGCACCCCGCGCCCGCACAGCCGGCGACCGCGCCGACCCCGCCACCGCCCGCCCCGCCCGCGGCCACATCGCCCGCGACCACCGAAGGAACGGAGGCCGGCGCATGAGTCTCGCGAACATCGGCATCATCGCCCGGCTCGAACTCACGCAGCGGCTGCGGAGCGTCGGCTGGTACGTGCTCCTCGGCGTCTTCGCCCTCGTGCTGCTGGGCATCACCGGGCTCGCGTTCGCCGTGTACTCCTGGGGCGACGCGGTCGGCGCCGGGGTGTACTCCATCGTCGTCAACATCGTGCTGCTGCTCGTGGTGCTCGTCTCGCCGACGCTCAGCGGCAACGCGATCAACGGCGACCGCGATGCCGCCACCCTCGGTGCGATCCAGGTCACGGCCGCGTCGACCGGCGACATCATGCTGGGCAAGCTCCTCGCCGCCATCGCGACCGGCGGGGCGTTCCTGCTCGTCGCCGTGCCGTTCCTGGCGCTGTCGTTGCTCGGTGGCGGCGCCGATCCGCTCGTGCTCCTGGTGTCGCTGCTCGTGCTCGCGGCCGAGATCGTGGTGGTGGCCGCGATCGGGGTCGGGCTCAGCGGGCTCATCGCGCGCCCCCTGTTCTCCGTCGCGGCCACCTACCTCGTCGTCTCGGGGCTCGTGGTCGGCACGCTGATCGTCTTCGCGCTGGGCGGCATGGCCATCCGCAGCGAGGCCACCAGCTACAGCCGTCCGTACGACGCGAACGGCAACGTCGAGTGCGACCGGTGGGAGGTGTCGACGACCTACGAGGCGCCGCGCTTCGACCTGGTGTGGTGGGCGCTCGCCGCGAACCCGTTCGTGGTGCTCGCGGATGCCACGCCCACCGAGTTCTCCTCGGACGGGTACCCCGTCGACCTGTTCGGCCAGATCAAGTACGGCCTGCGCAGCGCCCAGCAGTCACCGCTGGAGCAGCGGTGGGACGAGTGCGACACGGACGGGAACTACCGCACGCCGCAGGAGGTCATCGAGTCGTCGGTGCCCAGCTGGTTCGTGGGGCTCGGGGTGCAGGTCGTGATCGCCGGATCGCTGTTCGCCGGGGCCTGGGCGCGCACCCGCACGCCCGCGCGACGCCTTCCGCCCGGCACGCGGATCGCCTGACGGTACGGGAGGTCACGCCCTGTGCTCGGATTCTCTGACCCAGCTCGAGTACTCGACGAGTGCTCTGACGTCCGACGCCGCCAACACGCGAAGGTCGTCGTCGGGGAACAGGGTCTGAACGGTGAGCACAGGATGGCCCTCCGCATCGAGACGACTTCCCACGGCTTCGAGGTTGAGCGGATCGGCGCGGACGATTCGAGCGTGTGCATCGCGCACCTGCGCGAGCGTGTGGGCGGAGGCTACGACGCGGAGATCGTCGCCGAAGAACGGGCGTAGTCGATCCCGCACCGTGTCGACGTCGTACGCCACCACGTAGTGAAGGTAGTGGCGTGACCCGTGACGCTCCTGGCACAACGGAACCCACTCGGCCGCGAGGGGCGGATCGTCGGAGAACAGCAGGTTCGCTACGTCCTCGGTGAACGGCGCGTCGAACGGCGCGGGAACATGCTCCTCGATTCCGCGGAATCTCGCCGGCGGTTCGCGCGTCAACGCTGGACGCGCCGAGATCACCCGGAGCGCACGCTCCGTCACCGTTGCCTGGATCTGCACGAGGCCGCCGTCCTGAGCGGCCAGAAGTTCGGCGCTCGGATCGGTGAGACGCAGTCGCGCTCCTGGAAGCGGTGGTTCGGAGGGGCGCTCGATCTCAAGCTGGAAATCGCCCTCTCGTCGAAGAGCGCCCGTGCATGTCACCGTCGAGCCCACGCCGAGGAATGCTGTAAGGGGTTCGATAGGGGGCATCAGCATCCGCAGGGGTCGTAGGGGTTGTCTTCCAGGACCCAGAGCGCGTATTTATAAGGCGGCCATGGGTAACCGGGAGCCTTCGTGTCGCGACGGCACTGGTGATCATAGAGGCCGTACTTGGCCGCGAGGCCAGACGACTTCAGGTGCTTCCAGCGAGCTTCGCAGGTGCTGATCGATTTGAAACCGCTTTGCCATGGACGCCAATGCATCGCCGCGCTAGCCTGCTCTGCTGTCCCGATGGTCAGCATGAAGGCCAACAGGGCCGTCAAAATGGCGGCGGAGAATCGGGATCCCCGCCCGGAATTGACTGTCGTTTGCACGTTGCTACTCCCTCGAAACTGGTGGACCCGGGCATCAGGACCGGTCGGAATCCGGGCCTCGTGCGGGCCACGGTAAGTCGAAGTCGCGGGTACGCGGACGCAGGGGTTTTGGGATATCGGGATGAAACAGCGACGGAGGCCGCGGGATCGCCACCCGCCGTTCACCGTCCGTGCACCGGGCGGACCGACGGCGTCCACCGGGGGTCGGTGGTCTGGGCTCGTACCCGTCTGAGCCCGTCCGGGCGATCCCTCCAGGAGACTCCATGCCCCGCTTGCAGTCCGCAGCGGCGGTCGCGGCGGTGTGCGCACTGAGCGCCGCCGCCCTGCTCGCCGCCCCCGCCGCGGTCGCCGCCACCGGCGTCCGTCCGACCGAAGAGACCGCGTCGGTCGCCGACCCGTCGGGGCTCGTACTGAACGAGATCGTCTACGACGACGCGCCCACCGGGCTCGCCGACCAGGTCGAGCTGTACAACGCGGGCGACACCCCCGTGGACCTCGCGGGCTGGACCATCGCAGACGAGAAGCGCGACAGCGTCGGTCGAGCACCGGAGGGCACGGTGCTGGCGCCCGGCGAGTTCCTCGTGCTCGTGAAGGACGTGGACTTCCCGTTCGGGCTCGGCAAGGGCGACGAGGTCGTGCTCGTCGACCCCAGCGGCGTCGAGGTCGACTCCTACGCGTACGACAACACGGCCCCGCTGTCGGTATGGGCGCGTTGCCCCGACGGCACGGGGGCCTGGGCGCCGGCGACCGCGGTGACGCCGGGAGCGCCCAACGACTGCAGCGTCGCGCCCGTCGACGGCTCGATCCGCATCAACGAGGTTGACTCGCAGCCCGCCGACTGGGTGGAGTTCCACAACCCGGGCGCCGAGGCGCTCGACCTCTCCGGATACGAGGTCCGCGACAACTCCGACGACCACCGCTGGACGTTCCTGCCGGGCACGCAGATCGCGGCGGGGCAGTTCCTCGTGGTGGAGGAGGGCACGATCGGCCTGGTCGATGGCGTCGAGACCGCGTTCCGCGACCCGATCGGCATCGGCAGCGCCGACCGCATCCGTCTCTTCGACGCGTCGGGAGCGATGATCGACGACACGCTGCCCTGGCAGGGTCATGCCGCGATCGACGGGGACGCCGCCGCGGCCACTCTGGCCCGCTGCCCCGACGGGGTCGGCGCGTTCGTGCTCGCCTACGCGACCCCGGGAGCGGCGAACTCCTGCGTCCTGCCGTCGGTCGCGATCAACGAGATCGAGTCGAACGGCGACGCCACCGACTGGGTCGAGGTCATCAACACCGGCAGCACGCCGGTCGACCTGTCGGGGTGGACCGTGATGGACAACGACCCGGTCGGGCACGCCGCCGAGACCACGCCGCTTCCCGCCGGCACCGTGCTGGCGCCCGGCGGTTACCTGGTGTTCGACCAGCCCGAGGATTTCGTCTTCGGGCTCGGCAACGGCGACACCGTGACGATCCGCGACGCGAACGGCACCGCGGTCGATCAGCACGTGTACCCCGCACACGCCGAGGGTGTGTGGGCGCGCTGCGCCGACGGCTCGGGCGAGTTCATCGATGCACCAGCCGCCACCAAGGGAGCGCGCAACGCCTGCGGCAACCCGGTGCGCATCAACGAGGTGGAGTCCGACGGCGGCTCGCCCGACGACTGGGTCGAGCTCGTGAACCCGACGACGGCGGCCCTCGACGTGTCGGGCATCGTCGTGAAGGACGACGACGACGCGCACGCCTACGCGATCCCCGCCGGCACCTCGATCGCCGCGGGCGGCTACCTCGTGATCGAGCGCGCGCAGCTCGGGTTCGGCCTCGGCGGAGGCGACGCGGTGCGGGTGTTCGACGGCGATCTGCTCGTCGACGAGACCAGCTGGGGTGAGGGGCACGCGGCCGTCACCTGGGGCCGCTGCCCCGATCTGACGGGCGCCTTCGCGGTCACTGCGGAGTCGACCAAGGGTGCAGCAAACGTGTGCGCCGGCGAGGTGCCGGTGGGCGCGTGGCCCGGCTCCGCGGAGGTGCGCGTGGTCGACGAGACCCCGACGTTCCTGGAGGACAGCTCCGGCCTCGACGTGCAGGAGACGGCCGACGGTGCGGTGCTGTGGGTCGTGGACAACGGCGAGGGGCGCATCTGGAAGCTCGACGCGCACGCCGACGGCTCGGTCGAGAAGGCCGACGGCTGGGACGAGGGCAAGCGCGTCCGCTTCCAGAAGGATGCGCAGGACCCCGGCGCCGCCGGCCCCGACACCGAGGGCATCACGGTCGACGGCGACGGCTTCGTCTACGTCGCCTCCGAGCGCGACAACAGCGCGAAGGGCGTGAACCGGAACGTCGTGCTGAAGGTCGACCCCGAGGCGAACGCCGGAGACCTGGTCGCCCTGCAGGAGTGGGATCTGACGGCACTGCTTCCCGCGGTCGGCGCGAACCTCGGCGTGGAGGCCGTGCAGTGGGTGCCGGACGCGGCGCTCGCCGGGAAGCTCTTCGACGACACCACGGGCGCCGCCTACGACCCCGCCGACCACGCCGGTCACGGCAGCGGCCTGTTCCTGGTCGCGGTGGAGGACAACGGGCACGTCTACGCCTTCGCGCTCGCCGCGGACGGCACCGCGACCCTGGTGTCGGAGCTCGCGCCGGGTCTCGCCGGCGTCATGGCCCTCGACTGGGACACGGTGCGGAACACGCTGTGGGCGGTCTGCGACGACGGCTGCCAGGGTCGTTCTGCCGAGATCACCCTCAACGGCACCGCACAGCCGGGCATCGCCCACTATGCGCGACCGGCGGGCATGCCCGACATCAACAACGAGGGCTTCGCGACCGCGCCGGCCTCGCTGTCTGTCGACGGACAGCGCCCGGTGTGGTGGTTCGCCGACGGCTTCGCCGCGCAGGCGCTGCGCACCGGCACGCTGCCAGGCGGCGTGGACGGCGAGAACCCGGGCGGCGAGAACCCGGGCACCGGCACTCCGCCGCTGCCGGGGACCGACCTCGTCGACGGCAACCGTCACGGCGTGACGGTCGACCCGGCGGTCGCGAGCCGGGGTCAGCGGGTCACGGTCACGGTCGGCTCCGCCGCCGCCGGCTCCGCCGCCGAGGTGTGGCTGTACTCCGACCCGGTGCGCCTCGCCACGGGGACCCTCTCGGCGACGGGCGCCCTCACGGTCACGGTCCCGGCGGACGCGGCCCTCGGCGCCCACCGCATCGCGGTCTATGCGGCGGACGGAGCCCTGCTGGGCTGGGCTGACCTGCGCATCGCGGAGGGCACGGGCGCCGCGGGCGGCCTCGCTGCCACGGGCGCAGAGCTTCCGGTCGCGGCGGCGGTGCTGGCGCTCGTGCTGCTCACGTCCGGTGCGGTGGCGGTCGGACGCCGCCGTCGCGCGCACTGATCGGGCGGAGGGGCGCGCGGGCGAGGCTCGCGCGCCCCTCTCGGCGTGCGCACGACTCCCGGGACCGCGATGTCGGTGCCGCCGCCTAGACTCGTAAGGTCATGACCGAAGCCCCTCTCATCGTCCCCGGATCCGTCGGCCCCCAGTCCTCCGGCGCCCCCGCACAGGACGACCTCCTCGCCGGCCTGAACCCGCAGCAGCTCGAGGCCGTCACCTACCGCGGCCCCGCACTCCTGATCGTCGCGGGGGCGGGGTCGGGCAAGACCAGCGTGCTCACGCGCCGCATCGCCTCGCTGCTCCGCAACCGCGAGGCATGGCCGAGCCAGATCCTCGCCATCACCTTCACGAACAAGGCCGCCGGCGAGATGCGCGAGCGTGTCGAGGGCATCATCGGCGACGCCGCGCGGGGCATGTGGATCTCCACCTTCCACTCGGCCTGCGTGCGCATCCTCCGCCGCGAGGCGCAGCAGTTCGGCTTCACGAAGAACTTCACGATCTACGACTCCGGCGACTCGCGCGCGCTCATCAAGCGCCTGGTGAAGGAGCACGAGGCCGACGCGTACGGCCTCACCCCCGCCTCGGTGCAGGGGCGCATCTCCAAGCTCAAGAACGAGCTGTCCGACGCCGAGTCCTACGCGCGCCAGGCGAACATGACCGATCCGGCGGAGCGCGTGTTCGTCGAGGTGTTCGCCGACTACCAGCGGCAGCTGCAGCGCGCGAACGCGTTCGACTTCGACGACCTGATCGGGCAGACCGTGTACCTGTTCCGGGCGTTCCCGCAGGTCGCGGACACGTATCGGCGGCGGTTCCGGCACATCCTGGTCGACGAGTACCAGGACACCAACCACGCCCAGTACGCGCTCATCCACGAGCTCACGCGTCCGGTGTCGGGTGTGGGATCGGCGCCCGATCCGTATGCCTCGAACGGCATGATGATCTTCGAGCCCGACCCCGAGCCCTCCGCGGGCGCGGGCGAACCGGGAGCATCGCTCACGGTGGTCGGCGACTCCGACCAGTCGATCTACGCGTTCCGCGGTGCCGACATCCGCAACATCAGCGAGTTCGAGCGCGACTTCCCCGGCGCGAAGGTCGTGCTGCTGGAGCAGAACTACCGCTCTACGCAGAACATCCTCTCCGCGGCGAACGCCGTGATCGGCAACAACTTCGACCGCAAGGACAAGAAGCTCTGGAGCGACCGGGGCGACGGCGACAAGATCATCGGGTTCACCGGCTACTCGCAGCACGACGAGGCGCAGTTCGTCGCCGACGAGGTCGAGGCGCTGCACCGCGCCGGCATGCCATACTCCGAGATGGCCGTGTTCTATCGCACGAACTCGCAGTCGCGCGCGCTGGAGGAGATCTTCATCCGCTCGGCCGTGCCCTACAAGATCATGGGCGGCACCAAGTTCTACGAGCGCGCCGAGATCAAGGACGCGCTGGCCTACCTGGTCGCCGTCGCGAACCCGGCCGATGAGATGGCGGTGCGCCGCATCCTCAACAAGCCGCGGCGCGGCATCGGCGATGTGACCGAGACCGCGATCGCCCGGTTCGCCGACGAGCACGGCATCACGTTCCGGGAGGCGCTGTCGATGCCCGGTCAGCTCGGTGTCGGGCCCAAGATCCAGGCCGCGATCGCGCAGCTCGACGCCGTGCTCGCGGAGGCGACCGCGATCATGCTGCCCGCCACGGGCGAGGTGCCGCCGCCCACGTCGGTCGCCGACGGTCTGAGCCTGCTGCTGTCCAAGAGCGGCTACCTCGACGCGCTGCGCGCCAGCCGCGACCCGCAGGACGAGGCGCGCGTGGAGAACCTCGACGAGTTCGTCGCCGTGACCCGCGACTTCGCGCGCAACAACCCCGAGGGCACGATCACCGACTTCCTCACCGAGGTCGCCCTGGTGTCCGACGCCGACGACCTCGACGACGAGTCGGGGTCGGTGTCGCTCATGACGATGCACACCGCCAAGGGCCTGGAGTACGACGCGGTGTTCGTGACGGGTGTGGAGGAAGACCTCATCCCGCACCGCATCTCGGCGGGGGAGCCCGGGGGGCCGCAGGAGGAGCGTCGACTGTTCTACGTCGGCATCACCCGCGCCCGCAAGCGCCTGCACCTGTCGCTCGCGATGACGCGGGCTCAGTTCGGCGAGGTGTCGGTGGCGATGCCGAGCCGGTTCCTGCAGGAGATCCCCGCGGCGCTGATCGATTGGCGGCAGTCGCCCGGCGACGTGAACTCGCGCGGCGGCATGCAGTCGAGGGCCCTCAACGCGCGGCGCTCGGGCGGCTTCGGCGGTTCGGGCTCCGGCGACCGGTTCGGCGTCAAGCCGCTGCCGCGGGAGTCGCTCAAGCCCCTGTCGACCGCGATGGACAAGATCCCCAACCGGGTGACCGCCAAGATGCGCGACAACGGCGACCTGGAGCTCGCGGCGGGCGACCGCATCCGGCACGTCGACTTCGGCGAGGGCCGCGTGGACGCGGTCACGGGCGAGGGGGCGAAGCGGATCGCCCACGTGCGGTTCGACACGGCGGGGCAGAAGAAGCTGCTCATCAAGGTCGCGCCGATCGAGAAGCTGTAGCGCCGCGCGCGGGGCCGGAACACGCAGACGGTTAGGCTGGCTCATATGGCCCTCTTCTCCCGCCGCAAGAAGTCCGGCGACGACGCTGTCGCTTCCCCCGAGGTCGAGTCCACCCCGGTCGAGTCTCCTGAGACGACCGCACTCGAGACGACCGCACTCGAGACGACCGCGCCCGAGGGAACCGCGTCCGAGGCGAGCGCGCCCGAGGGAACCGCCTCCGCGACCGGAGCGCCGGCGACCGAGGGTACGGATCCTGCGCCCGAGGCCGCCGCGACGCCGACCGTGGGCATCTCCGTGCAGGCGTTCCGCGGCGTCGGCGCCGAGGCCGGCCCCGAGGTCGCGCCCCCCGCTGCCGAGCCGGACCCCAGCGCCCCCACCGTCACCTCTCCCGCCACCGCCCCCGCCTCCACCGCCCCCGCTTCCGCACCCTCCGCGACCGCCCCCGCCGCGCGCCCGACCGGGCAGCCCGCGACGCCGCAGGAGCGGAAGCTGCCGCTGGCCCCGGCCCTCCCGCCGGAGCAGACGGAGAGCGTCCCCGGCATGAAGGACAACGTCCTGCTGCGCGAGGCCCTGGCCCAGATCGAGGCCGGAGCGTCGAACGAGCAACTGCTCGGGGTGCTGCGGCAGGCGCTGCAGAGTCACCTGTTCATCCGCGTGAACGGCGACGCCAGGGAGCAGATCAGCGAGGGCAAGCCGCTCGCGGTCGCGGTCGTGCGCGACGGCGATCGTCAGTTCATGCTCGCGTTCAGCTCGGCGGCCGCGGTGCGCGACTCCGTGCAGCTCGAGGGTGACCCCTCCGCGACGTCGGCGGTCGCGCAGCCGTCCACCTCGGTCATGCAGCACGTGGTCGCGGGGGAGTTCGCCGGACTCATCATTGACAACGCCTCGGCGCCGCACCGCGTGGTGTTCCCCACGGAGCTGCTGGAGAAGACGCTGGAGCAGGCCGACACCGAGATGACGGTCAAGTCCCTGATCGCCGGTCCGCGCGCGCAGGACACCCCCGCGAAGGTGGGGGAGGCCCTCGCGACGACGCGCATGTGGGTGGCCGTGAACGACGGATCCGGAACCGGTCAGGTCGGCATCGCCGAGGCCCAGACCGCCGACGGCCGCCGGTTCCTGCAGCTCTTCTCGCACCCGCTGGAGGTCATCGCCCTGGGGCGTGGCGACCGGCCGCTGCCGTTCGAGCCGGAGCAGCTGGCGAAGGTGCTCACGAGTCACGCCGAGATGGCGGGCGTGATCGTGGACTCCGCCGGTCCGTCGATCGTGGTGGAGCGCGACGCCCTCGCACCGGTCCTCGTCCGCGCCGTGCAGATCGACGACTGAGCCGAGCGTGTTCCCCCGGCCGCCGGGGGTTCCGCCCGTCGGAGGTGCGCCCTAGGGTCGGATCATGGCCTCCGAACGCGTGACCCTGACCGTCTCCGACCCCGACGGGGAGCGCGAGGTCTCCCTCTCCAGCCCGAACCGGGTGGTGTGGCCCGACCTCGGCATCACCAAGGCCGAGCTGGCGGAGTACGTGCAGCAGGTCGCGCAGCCGTTCCTGTCGGCCAACGGCCATCGCCCCGTGTCCCTCGAACGGTTCCGCGACGGCGTCGGCGCGAGCGGGGAGCCGAGGGCGGAGGGCTTCTTCTCGAAGAACCCGCCCAAGGGCACCCCCGACTTCGTCGATGCCGTGACCGTGACGTACAACAGCGGCCGCCGACACCCGCAGATCGTGCTCACCCGGCCCAGCGCGATCGTGTGGGCGGTGCAGATGAACACGATCGTGTTCCACCCGTGGGCGTCGCTGGCGGAGAACTCCGACAACCCGGTGGAGCTGCGCATCGACCTCGACCCCCAGCCCGGCACCGGCTTCGCCGAGGCCGTGCCCGCGGCCCACGCGCTGCGGGAGGTGCTGCACGAGGCCGGTCTGGAGGCGTTCGCGAAGACGAGCGGCAACCGCGGCCTGCACGTGTTCGCGCCGATCGAGCCGACGCACGAGTTCCTCGACGTGCGGCACGCGGTGATCGCGGCAGGGCGCGAGCTGGAACGACGCATGCCCGACCGGGTCACGACGAACTGGTGGAAGGAGGAGCGCGGCGAGCGGCTGTTCGTGGACTTCAACCAGGCCAACCGTGACCGCACCATGGCCGGCGCCTACAGCCCCCGTGCGCTCCCGGGAGCGACCGTCTCGACGCCGGTGCACTGGGACGAGCTCGACGACGTCGATCCGCGCTCGTTCACGGTGCGCAGCATCCCGCAGCGACTCGACGACATCGGCGACCCGTGGGCCGACATGCAGGCGACGCCGGGACGCATCGACACCCTCCTGGAGTGGTGGGAGCGAGACCTGGCGGCGGGGCTGGGCGAGCTGCCGTTCCCGCCCGAGTTCCCCAAGATGCCCGGCGAGCCGCCGCGCGTGCAGCCCAGCAAGAAGAACGCCGCGAACTGGGACGAGAACGGCAACCCCGTCGAGGACTGACCCGGCTCAGCTGAGCACGTCGGCGAGGTCGTAACCCGCGACCGTGTCGAGCTGGTCGTACGTGCAGGAGCGCGCGTCCCGGTCGGGTCGCCACCGCTCGAACTGCACCGTGTGGCGGAAGCGCGCACCCTCCAGCTGGTCGTACCGCACCTCCAGCACGCGCTCGGGGCGGAGGCGCACGAACGACACGTCCTTCGACCCGCTGAACCGCGAACGCTCACCCTCGCCCGTCACGGCCGCTCCGGAGGCGTCGCGCTCCACGAGCGGCGCGAGCTCCTCCACCAGCTGCTGGCGCCGCGCGTCGCTCCAGGCCGCGACACCGCCGACCTGGCGCAGTGTCCCGTCGGCGTCGTACAGCCCGACCAGCAGCGAGCCCACCCCGGAGCCGGACTTGTGGATGCGGTAGCCGAGCGCGACCACGTCGGCGGTGCGGGCATGCTTGATCTTGAGCAGGGTCCGCTTGCCCGGCGCGTAGGGCTGGTCGAGCGGCTTCGCCACGACGCCGTCGAGCCCGGCACCCTCGAACTCCTCGAGCCAGCGGACGGCGGCGTCGCGGTCGCGCGTGGTGCGGGTGAGGTGCAGGGGATGCTCGACCGCCTCCATCACGCTCTCCAGCCGGGCGCGCCTCGTCTCGAAGCTCTGCGTCTGCAGGTCGTCTTCGCCGTACGCGAGCAGGTCGAAGGCCACGAACATGGCAGGGATCTCCGCGGCGAGCTTCGCGACGCGCGAGGCGGCCGGGTGGATGCGCTGGCTGAGGGCTTCCCAGTCCAGCCGCTGCGCTCCCTGCGGCCCGGTCGCCACCACGATCTCCCCGTCGAGCAGGCACGGGCCGGGGAGCAGCTCCGGGATCACGTCGACGAGCTCGGGGAAGTAGCGCGTGAGGGGCTTCGCGCCGCGGGATCCGATCTCGACGGTCTCGCCGTCCCAGGCGATCAGCCCGCGGAAGCCGTCCCACTTCGGCTCGAAGAGCAGTCCGCCGGGATGCTTCACGGGGTCGGGCACCGTGGCGGTCGCCTTGGCGAGCATGGGGGCGGGGATCTCGTAGCGCATGCACCCATCCTGGACCGCGGGCATCGCGGGGAGGAAGGGGTTGCGGTCAGCCGAACAGGTCGCCCAGCTCCGCCGGCGTGCCCGCGTCGCGCAGCACGGTGTGCGCCGCGTGCCAGCCGGCCATGCCGTTGACCGCGGGGCCGGGCGGGGTCGAGGCCGAGGCGAGGTACACGCCGGGCATCGGGGTGCGCCAGGGCGCGGGGGAGAGCACGGGACGCCGCAGCGCCTGCCGCATGTCGAACACGCCCCCGGAGATGTCGCCGCCGATCTCGGCCGGGTTGAGGGCCTCGCGGGAGGACGCCGGCACCGCGTGGTGGGCGAGGATGCGGTCGCGGAACCCCGGAGCGAACCGCTCGACCTGTGCCGTGATGAGCTCGGTGGGGTCGAGGTCGCTGCCGCCGGGGACGTGGATGTAAGCCCACAGCACGGCCTTGCCCTCCGGAGCCCGCGTCGGGTCGAACACCGAGGGCTGCACCGCGAGCACGTAGGGCCGGTCGCTCACGCGCCCGATCGCCACCGCGTTCTCGCTGTTCCACACCTCGTCGCGGTCTCCGGCCACGTGCACGGTCGGGGCGTTCCGCACGTGCGGGTTGGCCCACGGCACGGGGCCGTCCAGGGCGAAGTCGACCTTGGCGGCGGCCGCACCGTAGCGGTAGGCACGCACGGCCCTGGCGTAGCGGGCGGGGATGTCGGGGTGCGTGAGGGCGAGCCGCGGCGAGGTATTCAGCAGCAGCACGTCGCCGCGCGCGGGGTCGCCCCCGTCGAGGCTGGCGAGGTCGCCGACGTGCACCCCGGTCTCGACGGTGCCGCCGTGCGCCTCGAGATCGGCGATCAGGGCGTCCGCGATGGTCTGGGATCCCCCGCGCGGGTACGGCCACCCTCCGGCGTGCGCGAGCGCGGCCAGCAGCAGCCCCGCCGCCGCGCCCGCGAGCGTCGGCTGCGGCGAGTTCGCGTGCGCCACGACCCCCGCCATCAGGGCGGCGGCCTCGTCGGTGCGGAAGGCGGCGCGGGCGAGGGGAGTGCCCTGATCCAGCATCCGCACCGCGTAGCGCGCCGCGGTGACGGGGTCGCGCGGGATGCGCAGGAGCTGGTTGCCGGTGAAGTCGGTCACGCCGTCGATGTGTGTGGTGAGCGGCCGCAGTCGTCGCAGCCAGGCGTCGCGGTCGGGCCCGAGGTCGGCCGCTGTGCGTTCCAGGTCGCGCCACGCGATGGCCGCTCGCCCGTCGTCGAGCGGGTGGGCGAAGGAGATGTCGGGCCGGATCCACGTGACGCGCTCGTCGAGGCCGAAGGCCCGGAAGAACGGCGAGGCGAGGGCGGCGGGGTGCACGGCGGAGCACACGTCATGCCGGAACCCCGGGAGCGTGGTCCCCTCGGTCGTGCGCAGGCCACCGCCCGCGGTGTCCGCCGCTTCGAGCACGCGTACCCGGTATCCGGCTCTGGCCAGCGCGACGCCCGCCGAGAGGCCGTTCGGTCCGGAGCCGATGATCGTCGCGAGGGGCATGGCGCCAGTCTCGCATGCGGCAGACGGTCGGCCGAGGGGGTTGCGCCGTGCGATCCTGGAAGGGATGAATGAAGTCCAGGGCCCGACCCCCGCCGGCACCTCCCGTCCGTACCGCTCGCTGCCGGAGGCGCTCCGCGCCCACCGCATCGATCCGGTGAACCACGCCTTCATCGGCGAGATCGTGGACCAGATCGGGGTGACCTCCCTGATCGACCGCGGTCGCTACATCGAGGCCATCCGCCGGGGCGACGGCGCGGCGCTGCACATCGGCCGCACCTACACCAACGGATTCACGGAGGACGAGGTGGTCACGGTGGGCTCGACCCGCCTGCGCCTGCAGCCGAGCGAGGGGCGCGCACCGTACTTCTACGTGACGCACCCGAGCGAGTTCGCGCCGCCGACCGCCGTGCGGGCCAAGCGCTCCTCCGCGCCGCGCACTCCCGCGGCCCCGCGCACGCCCGCGGCGCCCAAGCCCGTCGAGCGCGACTACGGCGTGTGCGACGTGTGCTTCATGGTGAAGACGCCCGCGGGCGGCTGCGGCTGCGATTGACCCGCGACCGTGTGATGCGGGCGCCCGGCGTCAGGCGAAGGCACTCATCCCCGTGATGTCGCGGCCGAGCAGCAGCGCCTGCACCGACTCCGTGCCCTCGTAGGTGTGGATGGCCTCGATGTCGGCGAGGTGCTGCATCACGCCGTTCTCCAGCAGGATGCCGTTGCCGCCGAGCAGGTCGCGGGCGGTCGCGGCGATGCGGCGGGCGGCGCGGGTGTTGTGGAACTTCGCGAGCGAGGCCTGGGTCGGCCGCAGCTGCCCCGCCTGCTCCAGGTCGGCCATCCGGCGGCAGTACAGCTGCATCGCCGTGAGGTCCTCCAGCATGTGCGTCAGCCGCTCCTGCACCATCTGGAACTTGGCGAGCGGCTTGCCGAACTGCACGCGCTCCTTCGCGTAGGCCAGCGCGGCCTCGTAGCAGGCGGTCGCGTGGCCGAGGGCCGACCACGCGACACCCGAGCGCGTGGCGTACAGCACGGTCGACGCATCCTTGAAGCTCGTCGTCCCCGGGAGCACGGCGTCGAGGGGCACGCGCACGTCGTCGAGGCGGATGTGGGCCTGGTGGATCGCGCGCAGCGAAGCCTTGCCGCGGATCACGGTGCCGGTGTAGCCCGGGGTGTCCTGCTCGACGAGGAAGCAGCGCACGGCGCCGTGCTCCGCGGCCGACTCGTCGTCGACCCTGGCCCAGACGAACGTGATGCCGCCCGAGGCGCCGTTGCCGATCCACTTCTTGGTGCCGCGGAGCACCCAGGAGTCGCCGTCGCGGCGCGCGGTGGTCTCCAGGGAGACGGAGTCGGACCCGTGGTCGGGCTCGGTCAGTGCGAACGAGCCGAGCACGGAGCCGTCCGCCAGCGCGGTGAGCCACCGTTCCTGCTGGGCGGGGGAGCCGAACAGCGCGAGGGTGCGAAGGGCCAGGCCGCCCTGCACCGCGAGGATCGTGCCGAGGGAGCCGTCGCCGCGGGAGATCTCCATGTTGACCAGCCCGGCGGCGAGGGGGGAGAGGCGCGTGAGCGACGGGTGGTCGATGCCGTCGACCACGAGGTCCAGCTCGCCCATGCGGCGGGCGGCGTCGAGGGGGTACTCGGCGCGGTCCCAGGCCTCGGCCATCTGCGGGGCGACCTCGTCGACGTACGCCTTGGCGCGGTCCCAGGCCTCGCGGTCGGCCGCGGGGATGTCGGTGAACACGGCGTAGTAGTCGCTGTCCTGCCGGCCGGTGACGTCGTACGACGAGACGCGCTCGCCGGGGAACGGGGAGGCTTCGATGCTCATGGGTGCTCCTTCGTGGACCTGAGTATCGTACTCCTCGATACTGGGTCCCACGAGCCCCGAGCTCGCCGCGGTATCAGTCGAGCCGGGAGCGCAGCCGCCGTGTGACCTCGGCGACGGGCATCGCCCGCGGGAACACCGCCACCACCACGTCGTCCGGGGCATCCGCGGCGGACCCGTCCGCGACGCCGTAGCGGCGCCGCACATCCGCGAGCGCCGACTGCAGGGTCGACAGCGGCACCTTCCTGCGGCCACGCAGCAGCTGGCGCAGCACGTGATTGTGCACCGCGGTGACGAGCGCCGCGAACCCGACCGCGTCGAGCGGATCGACGCCGGGGAGGGCGCCGCGCAGGTACTCGTCGAACAGTCGCTCGTAGCGGAACACCGTGATGATCTCCCGCTCGCGCAGCACCGGCACCTGGCGCACGATCTGGTAGCGGCGACGTGCCATCTCCGGGTCGCTGGAGAAGTGCGCGAACACCGATTCCGACGCCGCGCATACCGCCGCCCACGGGTCGTCGTGCCCCTCGGCGAGGAACTCCCTGAGCTGATCCAGCAGGACCTCGTGGTCGGCGAAGACCACATCCTCCTTGCCGCCGAACTGTCGGAAGAAGGTCGAGCGGGACACCCCCGCGGCCTTCGCGATCTGCTCGACGGAGGTCTGGTCGAAGCCCTGGGTCCGGAAGAGCTCGAGGGCGGCGGCGACGACGGCGTCGCGCGATTCGGGGAAGTCTCGCATGACGAAATCCTAGGTCCTCGTCGACCGGCCGCCGCGGTCATCGCCGCCCGCCTCGCGCTCCGGAGCGGTCAGGCCGAGGTAGTAGGCTGGGGGACTGGTCGATGTCTCGACATCGAGAGAATCACCAGACCAACAGCAGCCCAGTGAAGGAACCACAGTGGATCTGTACGAGTACCAGGCACGAGACGTTTTCGAGAAGTACGGAGTGCCGGTCCTCGCCGGCATCGTCGCCGACACCCCCGAGGAGGTGAAGGCGGCCGCCGAGAAGATCGGCGGTGTGGTGGTCGTCAAGGCCCAGGTCAAGACCGGTGGCCGCGGCAAGGCCGGCGGTGTCAAGGTCGCCAAGACCCCCGATGAGGCGTACGAGGCCGCGAAGGCGATCCTCGGCCTCGACATCAAGGGCCACGTCGTCAAGCGCGTCATGGTCGCGCAGGGCGCTCGCATCGCCGAGGAGTTCTACTTCTCCGTGCTGTTGGACCGCGCGAACCGCTCCTACCTGAGCCTCTGCTCGGTCGAGGGCGGCATGGAGATCGAGGAGCTCGCGGTCGAGCGCCCCGAGGCCCTCGCCCGTGTCGAGGTCAACCCGCTCACGGGCATCGACAAGGACAAGGCGGTCGAGATCGCCCGCGCCGCGAACTTCCCGGAGGACCTCGTCGAGAAGGTCGCCGACGTGTTCGTGAAGCTCTACGACGTCTACAAGGGCGAGGACGCGACACTGGTCGAGGTCAACCCGCTCGTCCGCACCGAGGAGGGCGACATCATCGCCCTCGACGGCAAGGTCACGCTCGACGACAACGCGTCGGAGATCCGCCACCCCGAGCACGAGGCGCTCGAGGACAAGGACGCCGCCGACCCGCTCGAGGCCAAGGCCAAGCAGAGCGGCCTGAACTACGTCAAGCTCGACGGCGAGGTCGGCATCATCGGCAACGGCGCGGGTCTGGTCATGTCCACGCTCGACGTCGTGGCCTACGCGGGTGAGAACCACAACGGCGTCAAGCCGGCCAACTTCCTCGACATCGGCGGCGGCGCCTCGGCCGAGGTCATGGCGGCGGGCCTCGACGTCATCCTCGGCGACCCGCAGGTCAAGAGCGTGTTCGTCAACGTGTTCGGTGGCATCACGGCGTGCGACGCCGTGGCCAACGGCATCAAGGGGGCACTGGAGACCCTCGGCGACACGGCCTCGAAGCCGCTCGTCGTCCGTCTCGACGGCAACCGCGTCGAGGAGGGCCGCGCGATCCTCGCGGAGTACGCGCACCCGCTCGTGACCCTGGCCGCAACCATGGACGAGGGCGCCGACAAGGCCGCCGAGCTCGCCAACGCCTGAGACTGAAGGACGAGAAGAATGTCGATCTACCTCAACAAGGACTCCAAGGTCATCGTCCAGGGCATCACCGGCGGCGAGGGCACCAAGCACACCGCGCTCATGCTCAAGGCCGGCACCCAGGTCGTCGGTGGCGTGAACGCGCGCAAGGCCGGCACCACGGTCTCGCACACGGACAAGGACGGCAACGCCGTCGAGCTCCCCGTCTTCGGCTCGGTCGCCGAGGCCATGAAGGAGACCGGCGCCGACGTGTCGATCGCCTTCGTCCCCGGCGCCTTCACGAAGGACGCGATGATCGAGGCCATCGACGCCGAGATCCCGCTGCTCGTCGTCATCACCGAGGGCGTTCCCGTGGGCGACTCGGCCGAGGCCTGGGCCTACGCGCAGAGCAAGGGCAACAAGACCCGCATCATCGGCCCGAACTGCCCGGGCATCATCACGCCCGGTGAGGCGCTCGTCGGCATCACGCCCGCGAACATCACCGGCAAGGGCCCGATCGGTCTCGTGTCGAAGTCGGGCACCCTGACCTACCAGATGATGTTCGAACTGCGCGACCTGGGCTTCTCCACCGCCATCGGCATCGGCGGCGACCCGGTCATCGGCACCACGCACATCGACGCGCTGGCCGCGTTCGAGGCCGACCCCGAGACCAAGGCGATCGTGATGATCGGCGAGATCGGCGGCGACGCCGAGGAGCGCGCGGCGGAGTACATCAAGGCGAACGTCACGAAGCCGGTCGTCGGTTACGTTGCGGGCTTCACGGCTCCCGAGGGCAAGACCATGGGTCACGCCGGTGCGATCGTCTCCGGCTCTGCCGGTACCGCGCAGGCGAAGAAGGAGGCCCTCGAGGCCGCGGGCGTGAAGGTCGGCAAGACGCCGTCCGAGACCGCCGCGCTGATGCGCGAGATCATCGAGGCGCTGTAAGGCGTACACTGGTAGCGAAGGCCCCGGGCTCCACCCCGGGGCCTTCGTCGTGTCCGGGGCATCGTCATGTCCGGGGCATCGTCATGTCCGAGGCATCGTCGTGCCCAGGCCCTCGTCGCGTCCGGGCTCAGTGCGCCGACGTCGCGGCGTCGAGCAGGCGGTCGAGTGCGCGGTGTGCCTGCCGTCGCGCGGCGGTGTCGTCGGGGCGGGCGGCCAGCCACAGGGCGAGCTCGTTCATGGCGCCGGACAGCGCGGCGGTGAGGGCGTCGACCTGTGCGGACGGGACCCCGGCCTCGCGCAGTCCCGCACGCAGCTCCTGCTCCGGCCCCTCGGCGTCGAGCCGACGCCACTGCTCCCAGCCGAGCACGGCGGGGCCGTCGACGAGCAGCACGCGCGCGGCGGTTCCCGCGGTGATGGCGTCGAGGAAGGCGTGACTGCCGTCGCGGAGCGCGGCGGGGCCGGGGGTGTCGCGCGTGGCGGTCGCGATGGCGGCGGCGACCCGCTCCTGCGCGGCGGCGGCGACGGCCGCGAACAGTCCGGGCTTCGAGTCGTAGTGGTGGTACACGGCGCCGCGCGTCACGCCCGCGGCCCGGGCGATGTCGTCGACCGAAGCCGCCGCGTATCCGTGTGCGGCGAAGTGCGCGGTGGCGGTGTCGAGGATGCGGCGGGCCGTGGCGGCGGCGTCGGCGGCGGAGGCGCGGGGCATGCGGGTTCCTTTACGTACGTGTTGTATGTATTCTAGCCGGACGAATACAAACACGCAGTATGTAAAGGAGTGACGATGGAGATCACCAGCTTCTACCCGGTGCTGATGGTGGACGACGTGTCCGCGGCAGCGCGGTTCTACCGCGAGGAGCTCGGATTCGACACGACGTTCGAGGCCGACTGGTACGTGAGCCTGCGCTTCGACGGGGGAGAGCTCGCGATCCTCGACCGCACGCACGAGACCATCCCGGAGGGCTTCCGCGCACCGGTCACCGGACTGCTGCTGAACGTCGAGGTGCCAGATGCCGCCGCCGAGCACGCCCGGCTGGTGGGGGAGCGCGGACTGACCGAACGGCTGGCCCTGCGCGATGAGGACTTCGGTCAGCGGCACTTCATCGTCGAGGCTCCCGGCGGGGTGCTGATCGACGTGATCGAGCCGATCGAGCCGTCCGCCGAGTTCGCCGCCGCCTACGCCTGAGGCCCAGGGAAACCACGGAGGGGCGGGTGCCGCAGCACCCGCCCCTCCGTGGATCCGCTCGTCAGATCCCGACGCCGAACAGCGCCTCGATGGGTCCGCGTGCGAAGAAGATCAGGAAGCCGGCACCGACCACCCACAGCAGCGGGCTGATGGTCTTCGCTCGGCCGGAGAACGCGTGGATGAGCACCCAGCTCACGAAGCCCGCGCCGATGCCGTTCGCGATCGAGTACGTCAGCGGCATCACGGAGACCGTGAGGAACACCGGCAGCAGCACGCGGAAGTCGCCGAAGTCGATGTGCCGGATCTGCGCCATCATCATGGCACCGACGATGATCAGGGCCGCCGCGGCGATCTCGGTCGGGACGATCGAGGTGAGCGGGGTCAGGAACATCGCGATCAGGAACACCACGCCGGTCACGACGTTGGCCAGGCCCGTGCGGGCACCCTCGCCGATCCCCGCGCCCGACTCGATGAACACCGTGCTCGACGACGACGAGGTCGCGCCACCCGCGATCGCACCGACGCCCTCGACCACCAGCGCCGATTTGATGCGCGGGAAGTCGCCGTTGTCGTCGGCCAGGTTCGCCTCCTTCGCGAGACCCGTCATGGTGCCCATCGCGTCGAAGAAGTTCGTGAAGAGCAGGGTGAAGACGATCATCACGAGCGCGACGAGGCTGACCTTGCCGAGGTCGAACGAGAAGTCCACCGCGCCGATCAGGCTCAGGTCGGGCACGCCCACGGGGGAGCCGTTCAGCGCGGGAACCGTCAGACCCCAGCCGCCCGGGTTGACCACGTTGCCCTCGTCGTCGAAGCCGCGGGCGCCGATGTGCCAGACGGCCTCGACGATCACGGCGAGCACGGTGCCGCCGATCAGGCCGATCAGCATGCCGCCCTTGATGCGCAGCGCGACGAGGATGCCCGTCAGCAGCAGCGTGATCACGAACAGCAGGCTCGGCACGGTCGCGACGGAGCCGTTGACCCCGAGCCCGACGGGCGGCGAGGAGGCACCGGTCGCGGTGACGAAGCCGGAGTTGACGAAGCCGATGAACGCGATGAACAGGCCGATGCCGACCGTGATCGCGATCTTGAGCTGGAACGGCACCGCGTCGAAGATCGCCTTGCGCAGTCCGGTGGCGGCGAGCAGCACGATCACGACGCCGTTGATCATCACCAGCGCCATGGCCTCGGGCCAGGTCACCTGGCCGACCACGGAGAACGCGACGAACGCGTTGATGCCGAGTCCGGCGGCGAAGCCGAACGGCAGACGCGTGACGAGCCCGAACAGGATCGTCATGACGCCGGCGGTCAGGGCGGTCGCGGCACCGACCGCGTTGAAGTCCAGCATGTTTCCGGCGACGTCGGGTTTGCCGGACAGGATGATCGGGTTGAGGATCACGATGTAGGCCATCGTGACGAACGTCACCAGGCCCCCTCGGATCTCGGTGCCGATCGTCGATCCGCGCTTGCTGATCTCGAAGAAGCGGTCCAGGGCGCCGGTGGGCTCGGCGGTCGCCGGGGCGGGCGGGGCAGTTGTCATCGGGTAACCTCCGGAGAAACGCTACCGTGTCGCCCGCCCCGCGCGCGCCCCGAGGAGCCGCACGGCAACTCGTCGTAGTCTCGAATCGCTATGCAACGCCTCCTCGTCGCGCTCCTCGCCGCCTTCGACGCCGCCATCGCGGCCGCGGTCGGACTGGCCGTGCTCCTGGCGCCGCTGACGCTGTTGTGGACGGTCGCGTTCGGCGTCACGGCCGACTGGGGTGCGCTCTGGCCCCTCACGGGCACGCTCTGGGAGTTCGGGCACGGCGTCCCGCTCGAGGTCACGATCCCGGACGAGCTCCTCGTCACGCTGGGCATCCCCGCGCAGGCCGCATCGTTCGCGGTGTCGATCACGCCCCTGCTGCTGCTGTTCTTCACGCTCCTGTTCGTCGCGCGCTCCGGAGCGCGCGCCGCCCACGCGGGGGCGTGGCTGCTGGGTGCCCTGTCCGGCTCCGCCGTGTTCGCCGCGATCTCCACACTGGTCGCGCTGACGGCACGGCTCGATGCGGTGCGCACGCCGCTGCCGCTCGCGATCCTGCTGCCCGCCGCCGTCTATCTGGTGGGCGCCGTCTGCGGCGCCGTCCGGGTGGCCTGGGACGACGGCGACGGCGGCCTCCTCGACCGCCTGCACGACCGCCTCGACGCGCGGGAGGACTGGGCTCCCGTGCCCGCGGCGATCGTCCGGGGTGCGGCCTTCGCCCTGGTCGGCGTGACCGGAGCGGCGGCGCTCGCCGTGGCCCTGTCGGTGCTGACCCGCGGTGGTGACGTGGTCGCGCTGTTCCAGGGTGCGCGCGTCGACGCGCTCGGCGCCACCGTGCTCACGCTCGCGCAGCTGGCGTATCTGCCCACCCTGATCGTGTGGGCGGCGGCGTGGCTCGCCGGTCCCGGCTTCGCGGTCGGCGCCGGCACCGCGGTGTCGCCCGCCGGCACCCAGCTCGGCGTGGTCCCCGGCATCCCCGTGTTCGGGCTGCTGCCGGAGAACACCTCAATGTGGATGCTGATCGTGGTGCTCGTCCCCGTCGCGGCCGGCGCGTTCGCGGGCTGGGCCGTGCGCTCCCGGCTCGTCTGGGAGGGCACACCGCTCGGGCTGCTGCAGCGCGCCGTCATCGCGGTGGGCATCGCCGCGGTGACGGCGGGAGTCGCGGGGCTCGCGGCCGAGCTCGCGAACGGGTCGATGGGGCCGGGGCGCCTGGGCGTCGTCGGTCCCGCCGTGCTTCCCTTCGCCCTCGCGCTCGGCGCCGAGGTGCTGGTGGGCGCGGCGATCCTGCTGCTCGCACCGCGCAACCGTGAGGAACTCGCGGAGGAGCGCACCGACCGCTGGCTCGCCGAGATGACCGAGGCCGAGCGCGACGGCGGTCCGCTTCCCGCCGAGCCGACCGCGTGGCCGTCCCTGCCCGACGACACCGCGCCACTCGGCGACCTGCGCGTCCCGCCGCTGCCCGACGGCGACGACCGCGACCGGCGCGGCTGATCCTCGCCGCCCGCGCAGCCGCCCGCGCAGGGCGGTCCGCATGCGCCGGTAGACTGGGCGCGTGCTCACGGTCGCCGTTCTCATCTCGGGCGCCGGCTCGAACCTTCGCGCCCTCCTCGAGGCCGCTCGTCACCCCGATTTCCCGGCCAGGGTGGTCGTCGTCGGCGCGGATCGCGAAGCAGAGGGGCTGGCGCACGCCGAGGAGTTCGGCATCCCCAGCTTCACCGTCCCGTGGCACGAGCACGAGAGCCGCGAGGCCTGGGGCGAGGAGCTCGGCAGGCAGCTGGCGGTGTGGAACCCCGACCTGGTGGTCCTCAGCGGCCTCATGCGTCTGCTGCCCGCGTCGCTGGTCGCCGCGTACGCCCCGCGGATCATCAACACGCACCCCGCGTACCTCCCGGAGTTCCCCGGCGCACACGGCGTGCGCGACGCCCTCGCGGCCGGGGTGCGCGAGACCGGGGCGAGCGTGATCGTGGTCGACGACGGCGTGGACACCGGGCCGATCCTGGCGCAGGAGCGCGTCCCGATCCGCGCCGACGACACCGAGCACACCCTGCACGAGCGCATCAAGCCCGTCGAGCGCCGCCTGCTCATCGACGTCGTCCGTCGCATCGCGACCGGCGATCTCGTCCTGACCTGAACCCCCCGAACCCCCGCACGCCCCCGCACGAAGGAGCCCATCATGGCCGGCCCCCGCCACGACCCCACGCTCTACCGCGATCGCGACACCGTGCCGATCCGGCGCGCCCTCGTCTCGGTCAGCGACAAGACCGATCTGCTCGTGCTCGCCGCGGCCCTCGCCGACGCCGGGGTCGAGATCGTGTCGACCGGCTCGACCGCCTCGACCATCCGCGACGCCGGCTTCGAGGTCACCGACGTGGCCGCGGTCACGGGCGTGGCCGAGATGCTCGACGGCCGCGTGAAGACGCTGCACCCCAAGGTGCACGGCGGCCTGCTCGCCGACCTGCGCCTCGAGGATCACGAGCGCCAGCTCGCGGAGCTCGACATCGCCCCGTTCGAGCTGGTGGTGGTGAACCTGTACCCGTTCGTGGAGACCGTGGCCTCCGGCGCCGTGGGCGACGACGTCGTGGAGCAGATCGACATCGGCGGGCCCGCCATGGTCCGCGCTGCGGCGAAGAACCACGCCAACGTCGCGATCGTGGTCTCGCCCGAGTCCTACCCGGCGATCGTGTCGGCCGTCGCCGACGGCGGCACCACGCTCGGCCAGCGCCGTGAGCTCGCCGCGCGCGCCTTCGCCCACACCGCCGCCTACGACACGGCCGTGGCGCAGTGGTTCGCCGAGGGTACGCTCACCGAGCCCGGCGATCTCCCCGCCCACCTCACGATCCAGGCCGAGCGCCTCGCGACCCTCCGCTACGGCGAGAACTCGCACCAGCGCGGGGCCATCTACACCCGCGCCGGCGGTCACGGCATCGCCCAGGCCACGCAGCTGCAGGGCAAGGAGATGTCGTACAACAACTACGTCGACGCGGATGCCGCGCTGCGCGCCGCGTACGACATGATCAAGCCCGCCGTCGCGATCATCAAGCACGCGAACCCGTGCGGGATCGCCACGACCGCGCCGAACGCGCTCGACCCGATCGCCAGCGCCCACCTGCGCGCACACGAGTGCGACCCGGTCTCGGCGTACGGCGGGGTCATCGCCGCGAACGGCACCGTCACGCTGAAGATGGCCGAGAACCTGAAGGACATCTTCACCGAGGTCATCGTCGCGCCGTCGTTCGAGCCCGCCGCGCTCGAGGTGTTCAAGGCCAAGAAGAACCTGCGTCTGCTGCAGCTGCCCGAAGACTGGCAGCAGGAGCGCATGGACGTGCGGCTGGTGTCGGGCGGGCTGCTGCTGCAGGACGCCGACCGCTTCCCCGACGACATCGTGTCGGTCGCGAAGGACTGGGAGCTGGTGTCGGGTGAGCGTCCGAGCGACGAGGAGATGGAGAATCTGATCTTCGCGTGGAAGGCCTGCCGCGCCGTGAAGTCGAACGCGATCGTGCTGGCGAAGGACAACGCCACGGTCGGCGTCGGCATGGGTCAGGTCAACCGCGTCGACTCGTGCCGCCTCGCGGTCGAGCGAGCGGGCGACAGGGCGGCCGGATCGGTCGCCGCCTCCGATGCCTTCTTCCCGTTCGCCGACGGTGCGCAGGTGCTCATCGACGCGGGGGTCACCGCGATCGTGCAGCCGGGTGGGTCGGTGCGCGACGAGGAGGTCGTCGACGCCGCGCGCAAGGCGGGCGTGACGATGTTCTTCACCGGGGAGCGTCACTTCTTCCACTGACCTCCGCGCATCCGCGTCCGGAACCCGCTCTCCTCGGGAGGGCGGGTTCCGTCGTCTCCGGGGCCTTCACTGTCGTGTCCGATTTCCGCCAGCCGTGGTCGGTGGTCGGTGGCAGAGTGGAGGACATGAGCCTCCCCGTGATCGACTTCGACGAGCGGTACCGCGCCATCAGTGCGCGCGACACCCGCTTCGACGGGCAGTTCGTGACCGCGGTCCGCTCGACCGGGATCTACTGCCGGCCGAGCTGCCCTGCCCGCACCCCGAAGCCGCAGAACGTCACGTTCTATCCCACGAGTGCGGCCGCGCACGAGGCCGGCTACCGCGCCTGCAAGCGCTGCCTGCCCGAGGCCGCACCGGGGTCGCCCGCGTGGGACGTGCGCGGAGACACGGCGGCGCGCGCCATGCGGCTGATCGCGACCGGGGTCGTGGAGCGCGAAGGCGTGCCGGGCCTCGCCGCCCGCCTGGGTTACTCCAGCCGGCACCTCACGCGGCTGCTGACGACCGAGCTCGGCGCCGGCCCGCTCGCGCTCGCCAGGGCGCACCGCGCGCACACGGCCCGCATGCTGCTCGTGGGCACGGACATGCCGGTGGCGGATGTGGCGTTCGCCGCGGGGTTCCAGAGCATCCGCCAGTGCAACGACACGATCCGCGAGGTGTTCGGCCTCACGCCGGGCGAGCTGCGGGCGCGGCGACGCACTCCGGCGTCCGACGTGCCGGGGGCGATCGACCTGGCCCTGCCGTACCGCGGCCCGTTCGACGCGGCCGGGGTGTTCGCGTGGATGGCGGCCAGGGCGGTCGCGGGGGTCGAGGAGGCGCGGTCCGACGCGTTCGCGCGCCACCTGCGCATGCCGGGCGGCCCCGCGTGGTTCGAGGTGCGGCAGGACGGCGAGCGGCTGCGGCTGCGGGCTCGCGTCGCACGCCTGAGCGACCTGGCGCCGCTGGTGTCGACCGCGCGGCGCCTGTTCGACCTCGACGCCGACCCCCTCGCGATCGACGAGGCCCTGGCCGCGCATCCGTCGCTGGCGGCCCTGGTCGCACGCACGCCGGGGATCCGGGTGCCCGGTGCCGCGGATCCGCACGAGATGCTGATCCGGGCGATGATCGGGCAGCAGATCACCGTCGTCGCCGCCCGCACCGCGCTCACCGCACTCACCGAGGCGCTGGGGGAGAGGACACCCGAGGGGCTGCTGTTCCCCACCATGACCGCGATCGCGGAGCACGGGGCCGAGGTGCTGCGGGGCCCCGCGGCCCGGATCCGCGCGGTCACGGGGGCCGCCGCGGCCCTCGCCGACGGCAGCCTCACGCTGACCGTGGGCGATGACGGCGCGGAGCAGCGCGCGGCCCTGCTGGCCATGCCGGGGATCGGACCCTGGACGGCGGACTACGTGCGGATGCGTGTGCTCGGCGACCCCGACATCCTGCTCCCCGGCGATGTCGCGCTGCGCGCGGGCGCGGCGGCGGTGGGGCTCCCCGGCGAGCCGAAGCCCCTGGTCGCCTGGGCCGAGCGCACGGCCCCCTGGCGGAGCTACCTCAGCGCGCACCTGTGGCGTGCGGCACCCCAGCGCCCCGCGGGGCCGCGGTCGCCTGCCGCCCGCGCGGCCGCGACCGACGACGAGACCCAGACGAAGGAGACGCCATGACCGCCCTGATCCAGACCATCGACACCCCGGACGGCCCGTTCACGATCCTGGCCGACGCCGAGCAGCGCGTCCTCGCCTCCGGGTGGACCGACGACGTGGAGGCGATCCTCGGTCGCCTCTCCGCCGCCGCCCGTCCGGAGGAGCTGCGCGACGCCGAGACCGACGCGGCGGCTGCCGCCCTGGCCTATTACGCCGGTGACGTGTCGGCGATCGACGCCGTCGCGGTGAAGCAGACCGGAACCGCCCTCCAGCGCGCGGGGTGGGATGCGCTGCGCGGCATCGAGCCGGGTCGGCCGCTCACCTACACGGGCTTCGCCGCGCGCCTCGGCAATCCGAACGCGGTGCGCGCGGCGGCGTCGATCTGCGCCCGCAACGCCCCGGCCCTGTTCGTCCCGTGCCATCGGGTGCTGCGCACCGACGGCTCGCTGGGCGGCTTCGCGTGGGGTCTCGCCGTGAAGCAGAGCCTCCTGGCCCGTGAGAGCGCCGCGCGCTGAGCCGTCCGAAGCCCCGCCCCGTCTCCGCGCGGGACGGGGCTTTCGGCTGCCGCGGGAATTCCTCTTGCGCCCAGCTGGTTCACAGCAATAGGCTGATGGGCTGTCGCGCCAACCGGACGACCTCGCCGAGCCCATGAGGAGGACACCATGACCACGATCGCCGCCGCGCAGATCGCCACTCTCGGCTCGACCCCGGTGCGCCCGCTCTCCTAGAGCCGCCGCCCCCGTTCTGCACCGGATGCCGGGCTCCAGGAGCCCGCTCTCGCATCCGTCCCTCTTCCTCTTCGTTTCGCCTCGACTCCTCTGAGAGACATGTCTTCCTCGTCTTCCGCGCACAATCCGTCGTCCACCCTGTCCACCCCCGCCGCGCTGTGGCGGCTCAAGCCCTTCGTGAAGCCGGTCGTCTGGCGTCTCGCCGGAGGGGCCGCGAGCGCGCTCGCCGCCGCTCTCATCGCGTTGATGATCCCGATCGTGCTCGAGCAGATCATCGGCGGACCGGTCCGCTCCGGTCACATCGATGCGATCGTGTGGGGCGCGGCCGCCGTGTTCGCCCTGGCGCTCGGCGAGGCGCTCATGGTGTGGCTCCGCCGTCAGTTCGTGCTGTTCCCCGCCACGCAGGTCGAGTACACGATGCGCACGGAGCTGTACTCGCGGCTGCAGACGCTGCCGGTCGCGTTCCATGACCGCTGGCAGTCGGGACAGCTGCTGAGCCGCATGATGCAGGACATCGGTCTCATCCGCCGCTGGCTCGCGTTCGGCCTCGTGCTGCTCGTGGTCAACGTGCTCACGATCATCATCGGCTCGGTGCTGCTGTTCCGCTGGCACTGGCTGCTGGGCACGATCTTCCTGGTGACCGCGATCCCGCTGTGGATCCGCGGCTACCTGTTCGAGAAGCGCTACGGCGCCCTCACCCGCCGCAGTCAGGACCAGGCGGGCGACCTCGCCACGAGCGTCGAGGAGAGCGTGCACGGCATCCGCGTGCTGAAGGCGTTCGGCCGCGGCAAGCACGCCCTGCGTCGCTTCAGCCGTCAGGCGGAGACGCTGCGCGAGACCGAGATGAGCAAGGCCGGCGCGATCGCGTCCATCTGGTTCTGGCTCGACCTGATGCCGCAGATCGCGTTCGGCCTGAGCCTGATGTCGGGTATCTGGCTGATCTCGCAGGGTGCGATCACCGAGGCGGAGCTGTTCGCCTTCTTCGCGATGGCGGTGGTGCTGCGCTGGCCCATCGAGTCGATCGGCTTCCTGTTCTCGTTCATGCTCGACGCCCGCACGGCGACCGACCGCGTGTTCGAGATCTTCTCCGAGACCAACACCATCACGGACCCGGAGCACCCGGTGCACATCGACGAGCCGCGGGGCGAGCTCGCGTTCGAGAGCGCGCACTTCCGCTACCAGGACGCGGGTGCCGAGGAGCGCGACCTGCTCGACGGCATCGACCTCGTGCTGCGGCCCGGCGAGACCATGGCGCTCGTCGGTCTGACCGGAAGCGGCAAGACCACGCTCACGACGCTCCCCACGCGGCTGTACGACGTGACGGGCGGACGGGTCACTCTCGACGGCGTCGATGTGCGCGACCTGCCGCTCGCGGAGCTGCGTCGGCACATCGCGATGGCGTTCGAGGACGCGACGCTGTTCTCGGCGTCGGTGCGCGAGAACGTGCTGCTCGGACGCGCCGACCTCGACATGCACAGCGACGAGGGGGAGCGTGTGCTGCGCGAGGCCCTCGACGTCGCCCAGGCGTCGTTCGTCGACACGCTGCCGGAGGGGGTCGAGACGGTGATCGGCGAGGAGGGCCTGAGCCTGTCCGGCGGGCAGCGGCAGCGTCTGGCGCTCGCGCGTGCCGTCGCCGCCGCGCCCAAGGTCCTCGTGCTCGACGACCCGCTGTCGGCGCTCGACGTCGACACCGAGGCCCTGGTGGAGGAGGCCCTGCGGCACGTGCTGGCCGACACCACGGCGCTGATCGTGGCGCACCGCCCGTCGACGGTCGCCCTGGCCGATCGGGTCGCGCTGCTGGAGGCCGGCAGGGTCACCGCGGTCGGCACGCACGCGGAGCTTCTGAAGACCAGCCGCCACTACCGTCACGTCATCTCGAGCCTGGAGGCCGAGGAGGCGGCGCGCACCGGCGCGATCCCGGTCATCCGCGACACCGAGGCGGAGATCCACGATGCGGTGCAGGACGGCCTCCGGGAGGACGCCGCCGACGACGATCTGATGAGCGAGAAGGAGGTGCAGCGATGAGCTCCACCCTCACCGGCACCCAGGACGAGGACCGTTCCCGCCTGACCCGCGAGGAGAGCAGGGCGATCCGCAAGCGGTCGCTGCGCCTGCTCGGCTCGCTCGTGCGGCCGCTCAAGCCGCAGATCGTGCTCGCCGCGGTGGTGCTCGTGATCTCGACGGCGCTGCAGGTCGCCGGTCCGATCCTGATCAGCATCGGGCTCGACCGTGCACTGCCGGCCGTGATCGAGAACGCCGACTGGATGCCGACGTTCGTGGTGGGCGGGATCTACCTGCTGGCCGGTGCGCTCGCGGCCGCCCTGATCGCCTGGTACGTGATCATCGCGGCGAAGCTGACGCAGGCGATCCTGCTCGATCTGCGCAAGCGCATCTTCCTGCACACCCAGCGGCTGAGCCTGGAGTTCCACGAGTCGTATACCTCGGGGCGCATCATCTCGCGACAGACGAGCGACCTCGACTCGATCAGGGAGCTGCTGGACGGCGGCCTGAACGAGCTCGTGTCGGGCGTGCTGTTCGGGCTGTTCACCTTCATCGCGCTGTGCGTGTGGGACTGGCAGTCCGGCCTCATCCTCGCGCTCGGCGGGGTGCCGCTGTTCTTCCTGATGCGCTGGTTCTACTCGCGCTCGCAGCTGGTGTACCGCGAGTCGCGCGTGATCAGCGCCAAGGTCATCGTGCAGTTCGTGGAGACCATGACCGGCATCCGCGCGGTGAAGGCCTTCCGCAAGGAGCCGCGCAACGACGAGGCGTTCCAGCAGGTCGCCGGCGACTATCGCGACGTGAACCGCCGCTCGATGCTGCTGTTCGGCACGTTCGAGCCGGGGCTCATGGGCGTCGCGGCTCTGGTGCTCGGGATCGTCGTGCTGTGGGGCGGCATCCGGGTGTCGACGGGGGCCCTCACGGTCGGCGTGCTGCTGTCCGCCGTGCTGTACGTGCGCAACTTCTTCGCGCCGATGCAGGAGATCGCGATGTTCCTGAACTCCTACCAGTCCGCGACCGCGGCGCTGGAGAAGGTGTCCGGCGTGCTCGAGGAGGTGCCGACGGTGCCCGACCCCGAGAAGCCGGTGGACCTGTGGGAGTCGCGCGGACACGTCGAGTTCGACGAGGTCACGTTCGGGTACAACGGCGAGAAGACGATCCTCCCGAACTTCTCGCTCGACATCCCGGCCGGGCAGACGATCGCCCTCGTGGGGACGACCGGTGCGGGCAAGTCGACGCTGGCCAAGCTCATCTCGCGCTTCTACGACCCCTCGGAGGGTCGGGTGACCCTCGACGGCGTCGACCTGCGCTCGCTGCACCCGAAGGACCTCCGTCGTGCGATCGTGATGGTCACGCAGGAGGCGTACCTGTTCAGCGGGACGGTCGCGGACAACATCGCCCTGGGCAAGCCGGACGCCTCGCTCGACGAGATCAAGGCCGCCGCCCGCGCGGTGGGCGCCGACGGCTTCATCTCGGCGCTGCCCGACGGCTACAACACCGACGTGAACAAGCGCGGTGGGCGCGTCTCGGCGGGGCAGCGACAGCTGATCTCGTTCGCGCGCGCCTTCCTCGCCGACCCGGCGGTGCTCATCCTCGACGAGGCCACCGCCTCGCTCGACATCCCGTCGGAGCGGCTGATCCAGGACGCGCTGCAGACGCTGCTCGCTGACCGGACGGCGATCATCATCGCGCACCGGCTGTCGACGGTCGCGATCGCCGACCGGGTGCTCGTGATGGAGCACGGCCGCATCATCGAGGACGACACCCCGGAGGCGCTCATCGGCGGCTCCGGCAAGTTCGCGCAGCTGCATGCCGCGTGGCAGGAGACGCTCGTCTGACGGCGTCCGCGGGCGCGGAGGGCCCGGTCTCCCCGTGGAGGCCGGGCCCTCGGCGCATCGCCGCCGTCGGTACGGGTCGGTAGCATCGAGGAATGGACCCCGTGCTGCTCCTCGCCGAGTGGTGGTGGATCGCGCCGACCGCCGCCGCCGGCGCGACCGCTGGTGCGATCGGCCTGCGCCGCCGCAGCACACGGAGCGGGCGGCGGCTCGAGTACGACGCGGCCCGACACGATCTGCGGATCGCGCAGCAGACGGCGGTCGCTCGGCGCACGACGCTGAAGATCGCGCGCGCCGATCTCGCGAGGGTCACGGCGGAGCGCGCCGCGCAGCGGGCCACGGCCGAGCAGGTCGCGGGCGCGCGACGGATGCTGCGGGAGCGGGAGCGCGACGCACGCGCGGCGTCGGCGGAGGTGCGGGCTCGGCGGGTGCGGGTGAACGCGGCCCGTGCGGCGATCCCGGCCGGCTCGGCGCCGCGGCCGCTGGAGCGGCTGTACGCCGAGCACGACGCGGTCACGGCCCGGTGGATGCGGTACGAGACCGACCCTGCGCTGCAGATCGCGTATCCGGCGATGACCGACGTCAAGCGCCCGGAGACCGCCGCCTACCTGCGTGCCGCGGGCACGGCGGTGGAGGCGCGCCGCGGCACCACGGGGCGGATCACGGCGGCGGAGTTCGCCGTCTACCGCGACGCGGTCGCGGAGCTGGAGCGCGCGTTCGAGGCGGCGGAGCATGCGGCCAGGGTGCACGCGGGGGAGGCGCCGACCACTCCCGCGTGGCAGGACGCCGCGCACGACATGGTGAACCGCTCGGTCGAGGCGATCGACCGCGCCGCGGGAGCCGCCGCCTCGGCACTGGCCGCGTGGAGCAGCCGCCGCAGCCGCCCCCGGTCGGACGACGACGCCTGATCAGCCCGCACCGGGTCGACGCCCGGCTCGGTACTCGCGCGTGATCAGCGGGGAGAGCCGCACCAGGAGCTCTTCACCGACCGTGCCGATGAGTTCGGCCAGGCTCGTCGCGTCGAGCTCCCCGCGGGCGCCCGGCCCCCACACGGCCACCTCCTCGCCGATCGCCGCCCGCGGCCAGGGGCGCACCACGCTCTCGGTCGGCCCGATCCGCAGCACGCGTCTGGCCCCGGCGGCCGTCCCGACTTCGAAGCAGCCGGCGAGGGTCGAGGGGAGGCCGTCGAGACTGCCGATCCCGATCGTGACGGCCTCGGCGTCCACGCGGATCACCGGGGCGAGCAGCGTGGAGGCGAGGGCGATGTCGTCCGGCGGCGGCGCTCCCACCGACCGGATCCCGTACGCGAAGGCCCCGAAGCGCACCAGGTCGAAGCGGAACTCGGAGCGGGCGGCCCCCGCGGCGCTGGCAGCCAGATGCCGCACGGTCGGCGTGAGGCCCAGCGCCTCCGCCCGCTGCACCGCCTCCCGGAACGCGGCTCGCGCCAGGTCGTCGTCGCGGTCGCTCACCTCGGCGATGTGGCTCCAGATGCCCTCGACCCTGATCGCTCCCGCGGCCTCCAGCTCCGCCGCCCGCCGGACCACCTCGGTCCACTGCTCGGGGCGGATCCCGCTGCGATGCAGACCCGTGTCGATCTTGAGGTGCACGGGCTGCGGGCGACGCTGATTCACCTCGACGATACGTTCCAGGTAGTCGGCGTCACCCACCCCGAGGGTGACGCCCGCGCGCACCGCCGCCGCGATCTCGCTCCGGGTCATGGTCACCCACGCGAAGACCCGCGCGTCGGGGCCGGCGGCGGCGCGCGCGCGCACCGCGGTGGCGCTGTCGAACGCCCCGAACCAGCGCACCCCTTCGGCGGCCGCAGCCGTGACGACCCGTTCGAGCCCGTGTCCGTACGCGTCGCACTTCACGATCATCATGACCTCGGCGGGCGCGCTCCGGCGCTGCAGTTCGCGGATGTTGGCGCGCAGTCGGCGCAGATCCACGACCAGTCGGGGGAGGGTCATGGTGTCTCCTCTCGCGCGGCGCGCAGCCCGAGCGCGCACACGAGCTCGGCGGCCGTCCAGCCGGTGATGCGGGTCCAGTCGGCCAGTGCGTGCCGCGCGGGACCGGGCCCGCCGAAGTACACGACCTCCTCACCGTGCCGGATCGGCGCGTGACCGATGTCGACGACGCACACGTCCATCGCCACCCGTCCGATGATCGGGAACAGCCGGCCGCGGATCTCGACGTCGGCCTCGTTCCCGAGCGCCCGGGGGATGCCGTGGCCGAACCCGCCGGTCACGAGCGCCACACGGGTGTCGGTGCCCGCATGGTGCGTGTGGTTGTACGACACCCCTTCGCCCGCCCGCAGCTCCTTGGTGGAGAGGACGCGCCCGGCGACGCGCATCACGGGCTCCGTGTCCGCACCGGGCCAGCCGAACAGGCGCGCGGGATCGATCGTCGCCGGCTCGTCGCACGGGGTCAGGCCCGACCGGGCCGCGCTGCGCCCGGCCGAGGCGTCGAAGATCGCGTGGCGGATACCGGCGTCGTGCGCGATCCCCGCGACCCAGGTCAGGCCGTGTCCCCACGCGTCCCGGCGCAGGTCGATCACCGGGACGCCGATGCTCGCGGCCGCCTGACGGTGCGCGTTCGAGGCGAGCGCGGCGCGGGAGAGGCGGGCACGGATCAGGGCGTTCAGAATCCCATCGCCTTCTGGAACCGGGGCCGGTGGCCGGTGCGGATGCCGAGCACGCTCGGCTTCACCTCGTACACTCCCGTGCCCCAGTTCCCCTCGATGATCACGGGACCCGTCGGGGTGACCGCCACGTCCCATCCGACGTACTGCACCTGCGGCACGCGGCGGGCAGCCCGGTCGATCAGCGCGATCACCTCGTCGTACAGCGGCAACTGGAAATCGGCGATCCGGTAGCCCGTGTCGGGATGGAATCGGTGGACGTTGCCGTGCGAGTCGTAGCCGTCGCCGAGGGCGCGCCCGGTGTCCGCGTCGAGCATGGTGTAGAAGCCGCCCCAGTCCATCTGGTCGGCGGCCTGGCCGCGACCGAACTTCTGGGCGATGGACAGGATATGCGTCCGATGGCCGTCGAAGAACGCCGTGATGCGCGTGGAGTTGACGGTCCCCGGGCACACCGCCGACAGCGCGTCGTGCTGCACGATGTTCTCCTCGACGAGCAGCTCGCCGTTCTCCATCAGCCGGTGGTGGAACGCGTCCCAGTCGGAGACGTCTGCGCCGTGGTACCGGTGGATCGCATGGCCGGAGCGCCCGAGCTGCTGCTTGGTGATCAGCGTCTGGTGCCGGTCCGCGAACGAGCGCAGAGCGTCCGCATTGTCGTTGTCCAGCAGCATCCACTCCCGCCCCAACAGATCAGAGAACACGCGCACGAACTCCCACTTGTCGTGGAAGATGTGCCGGTAGTCGGCGTGGTCGAACAGGTAGGACAGCCGATTCGACAGCGGATGCGTCATCATGGTGCGGCGCTCCGCCGCCGTGAGCATCGCGAAGTCGTAGTCGACGTAGTCCTGGAAGCCGACCTGGTGGAAGGCCGCCTCCCTGAGCATGTCGACGAGCACCGCAACCGTGCGCTGATCATGGTGCGCCGCCACCGCACGCGCACGGCGCATCAACGAACCCACGTCGATGCGCCGTGCGCGACCCAGCAGATAGCGGAGGCGGATCACGCCGGCGTGAACGGTCGAGCTCACTGCCCGGCGGGGTCGTTCTCGACGACGCGGGGGCGACGGGTGCGGCGTCCGGCCGACGCGCCGGGGTCACCCGTGATGATGACGCGCTGGAGCCAGCGGTCGGTGCCGTCGTAGCGCGGTTCGAAGCTGGTCCGGGCGTGGAGCACGCGGCGGTTGTCGAACAGCAGCAGGTCGCCCGCCTTCAGATTCACGGCGATACGGGCGGCGTCCGCCGCGTCGTGGAAGCGCCGCAGCGCGGCGGCCGCCTCCTCGTCGCCCTCGACGGCGGCCGCGCAGTCCATGTCCACGCGCACGAAGCGCTCGCCGTCCTCGCCGTACAGGACCGGTCCACGGACCCCGTCCTCGGGGCGTCCCGTGCCGCCCGATGCCTTGTCGATGCCGTGCAGGAATCGGGGCTCGCGCAGGATCCGCTCGTCTTCCGGGCTCAGGACCACGCGGTCGATCGGAGCGAGGGCCGTGTCGGCGTTCACATCGCCGCGCACGCACAGCAGGCCCACGTAGTGCGGGTGGGCGTCGTCGAACGCGTCCTCCGTGTGCCAGTCGAGCAAGCCGCGGCTGCCCGTGCCGACCGCGTCGTATTCGTGGCCCTTCACCGGTGCGACGTTCTGGATCTGGGCGCCGGCGTGCTGGCGCGCGAACGCGAAGATCTCCCCCGCGGTTCCGGCGAGGGCGAGCAGTGTGGCCTCCGTGACGGGGTCCCGGTCCTGATTCTGGAACTCGAGCTGCCACCCCTCCGGGGTGCGCCCCATCTGCTCCTGGTCCACGGTGAAGCCGGTGAAGAGGACTGCGCCGTCGGGGACGTCGGCGGCCGCGAAGCGCCGGATCACCGCGACGGTGTCGGGGTCCTCTGCGGCGAGTGCGGCGGTCGCCGACGCCAGCAGGTCGTCGAAGGCCGCGTCGTCGCGGTAGATGCCGCGGCGCCCCACGGCGAGGGCGGAAAGGGCGTCGAGTGCCGCGGGAGCGAGGGCGTGCGTGATCATCGCGTCGCTCCCGTCGTCTCGATGGGCGCGCAGAGGCAGAGAGGCATGGTGAGCATGGGTATCGCTTTCTTCGAGGGGGGCCGCAGCTGCGGCACGACAACGATACCAACTAAGAGGTAACACGTTACTTAGGAGCGGCTGAGTCGCTACGGGAGGTGGCTCAGCCGGGGGCGACGGGGTCTCGATGGGGGAGGGGATTCGAGACCCCGCCGCCGGTCTCAGGGCTCGACGCGGATCTCGGCGATGACCTCGCCGTAGGCCGTCTCGCCGACCGGGGTGAAGCCGACGCGACGGAAGAAGGCCTCCGGCCCCTCCTCGCCCGCCTCGTAGATGACGTTGACGTGGTCGACGCCGCGGCGGCGGGCCTCCTCGATGAGGCTCTCGACCGCGAAGCGACCGACCCCGCGGCCCTGGTCGTCGGCGTCGACGTTGATGCGCCACAGCACGGAGCGGAAGTGCTCCTCGGGGGCCTCGTCGTCGAAGTTCGCGCTGACGAAGCCGACGACCTCGTTGCGGTCGAGGATGACGCGCTGCCACGACGTCTGCGGGTTGATCACGGTTGCCGCGATGCCGTACGACACCGGAGCGAGGAACTGCTCCTGTCCGGGCTTGAGCGACAGGTTGTTCACGGCGACGATCGTCGCAGCGGAGAGTTCGACCATGCGCAGTTCGGACATGCCCCCAGGCTAGCCCCTCCCGGCGGACTCGACACGTCCCGGCTGAACATTTTCGGACCGGGGGAGGCGGGCGCACATCGTCGGCGGGAGGCGTCCAGCGGGCGGGCGGGGCGTCGAGCGCGCTCGGGGTATCTTGGTATCGAGACAAATCGCCCCGTGAACGGAGAACCTCCCGGTGACCGACGACGCCATCATCTACACGTACACCGACGAGGCACCGGCACTGGCCACCGCCTCGTTCCTGCCCATCATCCAGGCCTACACCGGCCAGGCGGGCATCGAGGTCGAGACGCGGGACATCTCCCTGGCCGGCCGTATCCTCGCCGCCTTCCCGCAGAAGCTCGCGCCGGAGCAGCAGGTCGGCGACGCGCTGGCCGAGCTGGGTGGCCTGGCCACTCTTCCCGAGGCCAACATCATCAAGCTGCCGAACATCTCGGCGTCGATCCCGCAGCTCAAGGCCGCCATCGCCGAGCTGCAGCAGCAGGGATACGACATCCCCGACTTCCCCGACGAGCCCACGTCGCTCGAGGAGAAGGACGTGCGGGCGCGGTACGACCGCATCAAGGGTTCCGCGGTGAACCCGGTGCTGCGCGAGGGCAACAGCGACCGCCGGGCCCCGCTGGCCGTGAAGAACTACGCCAAGAAGCACCCGCACCGCAACAAGCCGTTCGCGGAGGGGTCGAAGACTCGTGTGGCCACGCTCGGTCACGACGACTTCAAGCACAACGAGCGCTCGTGGGTCGCCGCCCACGACGACGTCCTCTCGTTCCGTCACACCGCGAAGGACGGCACCGTCACGATCCTGAAGGAAGGCCTCAAGGTCCTCCCGCGCGAGATCATCGACGCCACCTTCCTGTCCGCGAAGGAGCTCGACGCCTTCCTCGCCGAGACGCTCGAGGCCGCCAAGGCGGACGACGTGCTGTACTCGGTGCACCTCAAGGCCACCATGATGAAGGTCAGCGACCCGATCATCTTCGGCCACGTCGTGAAGGCGTTCTTCAAGGACGTCTTCGACCAGTACGGCACGCAGCTGGCCGAAGCCGGACTCAGCGCGAACGACGGCCTCGGCTCGATCCTCGCGGGGCTGGCCGACGTCGCGAACGGCGACGAGATCGCCGCCGCGTTCGACAAGGCCATCGCCGAGGGGCCGCGCCTGTCGTACGTGAACTCCGACAAGGGGATCACGAACCTCCACGTGCCGAGCGATGTCATCGTCGACGCGTCCATGCCCGCGCTGGTCCGCAACGGCGGGAAGCTGTGGGGCAAGGACGGCGAGGAGGCCGACACGATCGCCGTGATCCCCGACTCCTCCTACGCCAGCGTCTACCAGGCGGTCATCGACGACGTGATCGCGAACGGCCCGCTCGACCCGGCCACGATCGGCACCGTCCCGAACGTCGGGCTCATGGCGCAGGCGGCCGAGGAGTACGGCAGCCACGACAAGACCTTCGAGATCGCGGAGGACGGCATCGTCCAGGTGCTCGACAGCGAGGGCACCGTGCTCATCGAGCACGAGGTCGGCAAGGGCGACATCTGGCGCGCGACCCAGACGAAGCACATCCCGGTCATGGACTGGGTGAAGCTCGCGGTCTCTCGCGCCCGTGCGACCGGAGCGCCCGCCGTGTTCTGGCTCGACGCCAACCGCTCGCACGACGCGCAGATCATCGCGAAGGTGCACCAGGGTCTGGCGACGCTCGACACCAAGGGGCTCACGATCACGATCCTCGCGCCGGAGGAGGCGACGCGCTACACGCTCGCCCGCATGCGTCATGGCCTGGACACCATCTCGGTGACCGGCAACGTGCTGCGCGACTACCTGACCGACCTGTTCCCGATCCTCGAGGTCGGAACGAGCGCCAAGATGCTCTCGATCGTCCCGCTGCTCGCGGGCGGCGGGCTGTTCGAGACCGGCGCCGGCGGCTCCGCCCCGAAGCACGTGCAGCAGCTCGTCGAGGAGAACTACCTGCGCTGGGACTCGCTGGGCGAGTTCTTCGCGCTCGCGGCCTCGCTCGAGCACTTCGCCGACCGCACGGGCAACGAGAAGGCCCGCGTGCTCGCCGAGACGCTCGACGCCGCGACCGGCACCTTCCTAGAGGAAGACCGTTCGCCCGGTCGGGCGCTCGGCACGATCGACAACCGGGGCAGCCACTTCTACCTCGGCCTGTACTGGGCGCAGGAGCTGGCGAAGCAGACGAAGGACCCGGAGCTCGCCGCGGCATTCGCCCCGGTCGCCGAGAAGCTCGCCGCGAACGAGGAGGCCATCGTCTCCGAGCTCAACGCGGTGCAGGGCAAGCCGGCCGAGATCGGCGGCTACTACCGTCCGGACGAGAAGCTCGTGGCCGCTGTCATGCGCCCGTCCGCGACGCTGAACGAGATCGTCGACGCCCTGCGCTGAGATGACGAGAAGGGGGCGGATGCTGCGGCATCCGCCCCCTTCTCGTATCCGCCGGCCCGAGGTGCGTCAGTTGTGGACGGAGACCTCGAGGCCCACGGGCGACCAGTCGTAGACGTACTTCGCGAGGTCGATCGGCAGGTTCACGCAGCCGTGGCTCATGCGGTTGCCGAAGTTGTTGTGCCAGTACGTGCCGTGGAAGCCGATGTTCGTGGTGAACCAGGTGATCCACGGGACGTTCTCGGTGCAGTACGGGGCGCCGGGGTAGCAGCCCATGTCCTGCATGCGCGTGTGGGCGAAGACCTTGAAGTTGCCCGTCGGCGTCGGCGTACCGGGCAGTCCGGTCGAGACGGCCCACGACTTCACGACCGCATTGTTCTCGTACAGCGTGGCCCGCTGCGAGCTCAGGTCGATGTCGATGCGACGGAACAGGTTGACCGTCTCGAACGGCGTTTCGGTGACGGTCAGCGCGAACACACCGTCGCCGGCGGCGAGCTGGGTCGCGAACTGCTCCGCGATCTGGGAGGTGTCGCCCAGCGCGCGTCCGGTGACGCCCTCCTGCTCGGCGCGCAGCACGGTGCCGGCCGAGTCGACGATGACGGTCGCATTGACCGGGGCGCGGTCGACCGCGGCCGGCAGCGCATCGACGGTCGCCTGGATCGCCTGCGGGTCGGCCTGGATGCGCAGCTGACCTTCGTCGTCTACGACGGTCAGCCAGGAGGCGGCCGTGGCGGGGTCGATCGGGACCGTGCGCTCCTCGCCGACGTAGAAGCCGATCGTGGCGAGCATGGTGTTGAGTTCGCTCGCCGTGGCGGTCGCGTCGGCGTCGCTCACGGCGGGAAGGGCCTCGGCGGGGCCGCCCGGATACTCGAAGGAGGTGCGACCGTCGCCGACCGCGTCGACGAACGCCGTGCCGAGGTCGCCGAGGTCGATGCCGGTGCCGGCTTCCGAAGGCGTGATCGTGTACGCGCCGGTCGCGGCGTCGAACACGACTCCCGCATCGACCGGGTCGATGAAACTCGCGGGAACGGCGTCCCGCAGGGCTGCCGTGGCCTTCTCGGGGTCGAGGGTGATGTCGGCCGGTACCGGGTCTCCCATCCAGGACCCGAGGTTCCAGAGCGGGTGGGCGGCGAAGGCGGCATCGGCCAGGGCGGTGGCATCGGCCGTGGCGCCCAGGTCGGCGCCCGTGAGGACCGCGCCGTCGCCCTCGCCCGTGAGCGTGACCTCCGTCTGCGCCAGGTGCGTGCTGATCGCGTCGGCGGCGGCGCCCGGCGTCATCCATCCGACGGGGATGCCCGCGACGGTCGTCCCCGGTGCGATGAGGATCGCGGAGGCCGCTCCCGCGCCGAGCAGGACGACTCCGACGCCGAGACCGATCCACAGGCCGAGGCGGCGCTTCTTGGGAGACGGTTCGATCGGAGCCCAGGCCAGGGGCTGCTCACCGGTGTGCGGCGGAACCGTCTCGGTGGGCGCATCCGCGGGCGCGAGCACGCTGGTGGGCGTGCCGTCGTCGGCAGGAGCTCCCGTCGCAGCGCCCGGTACGGAAATCACATCGGTCACGAACTACACCCCCCGCGGTTCTGACGCATCCAGTCTCTCAATGGTACGGGATGGCAGGTAACGGGGAGGCAACGGTCTGCTACCCTGCCTCCCCGTTCTCCGGACACGTCCGGCTGCGCGGTCAGTCGATGACGGCGAGACCGTCGATCTCGACGAGCATCTCCTCGCGCGGAAGGCCGGTGAAGACGGTGGTGCGCGAGGGCAGGACCCCGCTCGTCGTGTGCGCCTCGACGAACGCGCCGTAGGCCTCGTTCATGATGGGGAAGTCCTCGCGCTTGGTCAGGTAGACGCGGAGCATCACGACGTCGTCGAACGTGGCGCCGGACGCCTCGACGATCGCCTTGACGTTCTCGAGCGTGCGGGTGGTCTGTGCCGCGACATCGCCGGGGTGGAGGTACTCGTTCGTGACGGGGTCGACCGGGCCCTGGCCGGAGACCTGCACGATCGGGCCCTTGCGCACTCCCTGCGAGAAGGTGTGGGCGGGGGCGGGGGCGGCGTCGGTCGAAACTCGTGTCTTCGCGGTCATGCCGCCAGCCTAGTAGCCTTGTTAGATGCCTCTACAAATTCCGGATCCCGTTCTCGGCGCCTGGGCGAAGGGGTTCCCGGCGCGCGCCGCAGGGCTGCGGCTCTCCGAGGTCGGGCAGGCCGGACTGCACCTCTCCGACCTGGTCACGCCGGTGCTCACGGTGCACGCCGACGCGCTGACGCACAACGAGCAGACCGTGTTCGCGTGGGCCGCACAGCAGGGCGTGGGCCTGGCCCCGCACGGCAAGACCACGATGGCCCCCGCGCTGTGGCAGCGGCTGCTCGACGCGGGCGCCTGGGGCATCTCCGTCGCGACGCCCTGGCAGGCGGAAGTGGCCGTGACCGCCGGAGTGCCGACCGTCCTGATCGCCAATGCGGTCACGGACGCGGCCGCCGCCCGTCGCCTCGGCGAGCTCCTCGCCGCCGACCACGACCTGCGGATCCTGTGCTGGGCGGACGCGGTCGACGGCGTCCGCATCCTCGCCGATGCCCTCTCCGATGCTGCCCGCCCCCTCGACGTGCTCGTGGAGCTGGGCGGCGCGCACGGACGCACGGGTGCCCGCAGCGTGGAGGAGGGCGAGCGCATCGCCGCCGCGATCACTGCCGCACCGGGCCTGCGCCTCGCCGGAGTGACCGGATACGAGGGGCCGTTCGGGCCGGATCGGTCCGCGGCGTCGGTCGCCGCGGTCGACGCCTACCTGGACACCCTGGTCGAGCTGCACGGCCGACTCGACTACCCGGAGGGGCCTCGTCCGGTCGTGAGCGCGGGCGGGAGCTCCTTCCCCGACCGGGCCGCCGCCGTGCTGTCGCCGCTCGCTCCCGAAGCCGACGTGGTGCTGCGCTCCGGAGCGTTCCAGATCCACGACGACGGGTTCTACGCCCGCATGTCGCCCTTCGGCCCGCTGACCGGTACGGCACCGCTGCGGTCGGCCATGCACGCCTGGTCGCGCGTGGTCTCCCAGCCCGAGGACGCCCTGGCGCTGCTCGACGCCGGACGCCGTGACGTGCCGTTCGACCTCGACCTGCCGGTGCCGCAGAGCGTCGAGGGCGAGATCACGGCGCTCAACGATCAACATGCTTTCCTGCGGCTCGCGGACGGCGCCGGGGTCGCGGTCGGCGAGGTCGTGCGGCTCGGGCTCTCGCACCCGTGCACCGCGTTCGACAAGTGGCGGGTGGTCGCGGTGATCGACGATCCCGACGCGGACGACCCTCGAGTGATCGGAGCGGTGGCGACGTGCTTCTGAGTGCGGAGAAGGCAGCGGCCGGGCTGGTCAGGGTCTACCGCTCGGCCACGGTCGTCGACGGCTCCGGTGCGCCGCGGTTCACGGCCGACGTGGCGGTGGAGGGCGCGCGGATCGTCGCGGTCGTGCCCGAACGGGAGGACGCGCAGCTCGAGCTGCCCGAGGGCGGCGTGGAGGTGGAGGCCTCCGGCCTCGTGCTCGCGCCCGGCTTCATCGACATGCATGCGCACAGCGACCTCGCGGTGCTGAGCGGTGCCGCGCACGACGCGAAGATCCGTCAGGGCGTGACCTGCGAGGTGCTCGGTCAGGACGGCCTCGGGTACGCGCCGCTCGACGACGCGACAGCCGCGGTGATCCCCGCGCAGATCGCGGGGTGGAACGGCCTGCCCACCACGGTGCCGTGGCGGTCGATGAGCGATCTGCTGGCAGAGATCGACGCCGCCGCGGTCGCGAACGCCGCGGTGCTCGTTCCGCAGGGGAACCTCCGGATGATGGTGGTCGGGCACGAGAACCGCGCGGCGACCGCGGAGGAGATCGAGGCGATGGCCGCGCTGCTCGGCGAGGCTCTGGACGCGGGGGCGTTCGGCATGTCGAGCGGCCTGACCTATACACCGGGCATGTACGCCGACACCGCGGAGCTCGAGGCCCTGTGCCGTGTGGTCGCCGAGCGCGGGGGATACTGGGCGCCGCACACCCGCAGCTACGGCGCGGCCGCGTTGGATGCGTACCGCGAGGCCGTCGAGATCGGCCGTCGCACGGGTTGCCCGGTGCACCTGACGCACGCCACGATGAACTTCGCCCCCAACCGCGGCCGGGCCGACGAGCTGCTCGAGATCGTCGACGCGGCGATCGCGGACGGCGTCGACGTGACGCTCGACACCTATCCGTATCTCCCCGGCGCGACCACGCTCTCTGCCCTGTTGCCCAGCCGGCTGGCGGCGTCGGGCGACCTGCTGGCCGCCATCGCCGGACTGGATGCCGAGGGGCGCGAGGCCGTCCGCGTGGAGCTGGAGGAGCTCGGCTGCGACGGCTTCCACGGGGAGCGTGCCGACTGGTCGGCCATCCAGATCTCCGGCACCGCGAATCCGGCTCTCGCGGGCCTCGTCGGCCGCACGGTCGCCGAGATCGCGAACGACTCGAGGCGGCGGGCCGTCGACGTGGTGCTCGACACGATCCTCGAGGACGCCGGGGCGACCGGCGTGCTGATGCACATCGGCGACGAGGACAACGTGCGCGCGATCATGCGGCACCCGCGGCATTCCGGCGGCAGTGACGGCATCCTGATCGGGGCCCGTCCGCACCCTCGCGGCCGCGGCACGTTCGCGCGCTACCTGGGGCATTACGTGCGCGAGCTCGGGGTGCTGACGCTGGAGGAGGCCGTGCGCCACCTCTCGGGCAACCCCGCGGCTCGTCTGGGACTCGACCGCGGCGATGCGCCTCGCGGCATCATCCGCGTCGGCGCCACCGCAGACCTGGTGCTGTTCGATCCGCTCACGGTCGCCGCGGGCGCCACGTTCGAGGAGCCGCATCGGCCGCCGATCGGCGTCCACGAGGTGCTGGTGGCGGGCGTGCCCGTGGTCCTGGACGGCGTCGTGACCGGTGCCGTCGCCGGACGGGCCCTGCGCCTGCCGCCGCCCGCGCACCGGGCGACCCTGCCGGCGATTGCGGCGCACGTCGATGCCGCGGCGGCTCGGTTCGCGTGGCGGCCGGACACCCCGATCGACGCGGTGCCCGAGCTGTCCGCGTCCGTCGACTGGCTGGGCGGGGGAGGCCAGGGGACCGGTCAGGGCATCCGTCTCACGCTGGATGACGCCCTCGGGGCCGCGGCCGCTCGCGCCGGCCGCGTGGGGGACGAGGCGTTCCGCGTGACCGTGTCCGCCGACGGGGTCGAGATCCGCGGTGCGAGTCCGCTCGGGGTCTTCCGCGGCGCCACCGTGCTGCGGCAGCTGCGCGACCCCGACGCCCCTGCGCAGGCCGAGGTGCTGCTTCCGGCCGGTGTGTGGGAGGGGGCGCCGGCGTACGGCTGGCGCGGCGTCATGCTCGACGTGGCGCGGCACTTCCGCCCGGTCGACCACGTGCGGCGCCTGATCGACCTGCTGGCGCTGCACCACCTGAACATCCTGCAGCTGCACCTCACCGACGATCAGGGCTGGCGGTTCGAAGTGCCCGGCTACCCGCGGTTGACGGAGGTCGGCGCGCGACGGGAGGCCACCCAGCGCGGGCACGGGCCCGAGGCCACGGTCGAGCCCGGCGTGCACGAGGGCTTCTACACGACGGACGAGCTGCGCGACCTCGTCCGTTATGCGGCGGAGCGCGGCGTGACCCTGGTGCCGGAGGTCGAGCTGCCCGGGCACATCCAGGCCGCGCTGGCCGCGTACCCCGAGCTCGGCAACACCGATGTGGGCGTGCCGGCGAGCGGCCCGTGGGAGCGGTTCGGCGTGAACGCGCGTACGCTCGCCCCGACGGAAGCGGCGTTGGCCTTCGGCCGTGCGGCGATCGATGCCCTCTGCGACGTGTTCGACGCGGAGTGGATCGGGATCGGCGGGGACGAGGTGCCCGTGACGGAGTGGGCGCAGAGCGAGGCGGCAGCGGAGCGGATGCGCGCGCTGGGCCTGGCGACGCCGCATGATGTGCAGCCCTGGTTCACCGCGCACTTCGTGGCGCACGTGCGCGCGCGGGGTCGCACGGCGCTCGCGTGGGACGAGGTGCTGGAGGGCGAGGTGCCGGAGGGCGTGCGCATCCTCGCGTGGCGCGGACCCGTCGCGATGCGGGAGGCACTGAGCCGCGGGATCCCCGTGGTGGCGTGCCCCGACCTGGAGGTCTACCTCGACTATCCGCAGTCGGAGTCGCCCGAGGAGCCGATCAGGGTGGGACCCCCGCTGCCGCTCGCCCGCGCGTACTCGCTCCGGATCGAGGACGGTGCGGTGGGCGGTCAGGCGAACGTGTGGAGCGAGCACCTGCCCAGCCGGGACCGCGTGGACTTCGCGATGTTCCCGCGGCTCGCCGCGATCGCCGAGCGGCTGTGGGAGGGCGGGGAGCCGCGGCCGTTCGCGGACTTCATGCGGCGGCTTCCGACGCATCTGCGTCGCCTGGCGGCGGCGGGGGTGCGGTATCGTCCGCTGGATGGCCCGTCCCCGGATCAGCGCCGCCCCGGCGTTCCGGGAAAGCCGCTGACGGTGGAGGCGCGCGAGGCCATCGTCGCGGGGCTGGTGGAGCGGCTCCTGGACGGTTCTGCGGCACGGGCCCGCGCGGCTCGAAAGTAATGTAACGTTTCGGTAACCCTGGCCGCGGCCCCGCGGGCAGAGGTTGCGCAATTTTTGTTCGTAAGGTCTACTAACAAACATGTCCGTTTCGGATGATCAGCGCCCCGCGGCGACGACAGACTTCGTCGCCGCGAACGCGCACGCCTTCGGGCCCGCGCGGCACCTGCGCTCGCGCACCAAGGTGCTCCCCGAGCACGCCCGCGGACACAACCGCGCCCTCGTGCTGCAGACGCTGTACCACTCCGGAGCGATGAGTCGCGCCGACCTCTCCCGGGAGACCGGACTGACCCGGGTCACGATCTCCGACCTCGTCGCGGAGTTCATCGCCGACGGCATCGTGATCGAGATGGGCGTCCGCGAGGCGGTGGGTCCGGGGAAGCCGCCGATCCTCATCGACATCGACCGCGCCGGGCACCAGATCGTCGGCCTCGACCTGTCGGGTCCGAACGCTTTCGAGGGAGCCGTGCTGAGCCTCGACGGCGACGTGCTGGAGCGCCGCCAGGTGCCTCGCCCGGAGCGCCCGGACGGGGAGGCCGCCTACGCCGCCCTCCGCGAGCTCGCACAGAGCCTCGTCGACGCCGCCACGCGCCCCGTGCTCGGCGTCGGCATCGGCACGCCGGGCGTCGTGCGACCGGACGGTCTGGTGCTGAGCTCGCCCAACCTCGGCTGGACCGACTTCCCGCTCGAGGCGAAGCTCGGCGCCGAGCTCGACCTGCCCGTCCTCGCGCGCAACGACGCGAACGCCGCTGTCCTCGCGGAATACACCTTCGGCGAGGCGAAGGCCGACTTCATGCTCATCAAGATCGGCCGAGGCGTGGGTGCCGGCCTCATCACGGGCAGCCAGCCGCTGCTGGGCAGTCGCTTCGCCGCGGGGGAGATCGGACACGTGGTCGTCGGCACCGATGGCGGCCCGCGCTGCGCCTGCGGCAAGATCGGCTGCCTGGAGGCCTGGCTCAGCGTCAGCCGGATGCGGGAGGCCCTCGACGCCGACCCTTCGGCGCGCGAGGACATCCTGCGCGACGCCGGCACGCGCATGGCCATCGCCATCGCCCCGATCGTCGCCGCGCTCGACCTGTCCGAAGTCGTCCTCTCCGGCCCGGCGGAACTGCTCGACGGCACGCTGATCGACGCCGCGGTCGAGACCCTGCACGCGCGCACCCTGGAGGGCGTGTTCGAAGACGTGATGGTGCGGCTCACGCATCAGGACGACATCGTGCTCCGCGGAGCCGCGGTCATGGTGCTCTCCGGGCAGCTGGGGGTGTCGTGACCTCCGCGACCACGACCGAGACCGGCATCCGATGACCGGAACCGCTGCCGCCGACCTCCCCGGTCGGCCGATTCGTGTTGGCCTGGATGTCGGCGGAACCAAGATCGACGCCGTCGCCGTCGACCCCGCCGGTGAGATCCTCGGACGCCTGCGCCGCGCCACGGGCTGGGGCGAGGACGCCGTCGTCGACAGCATCGTGTCGACCGTCGTCGCCCTCGCCGATGAGACCGGGGTCCCGCTGTCGGCCGTCGGGTCCGTCGGTGTGGGCATCCCCGGGCTGGTCGATGCGGACGCGGGGCGCGTCGTGCACGCCGTCAACCTCGGGGTCGAGTCGCTCGACCTGGCCGACCGGGCGGAGCGAGCGCTCGGCGTGCCGTTCCGCGTCGAGAACGACGTGAAGGCGGCGGCGCTCGGAGCCGCCGTGCTCAGCGGCGTGAGCGGTTCGATGGCGTACCTGAACCTCGGCACCGGTGTGGCCGCGGGCATCGTCGTGGACGGTCGCATCTGGCGAGGATCGCGCGGGACCGCCGGCGAGGTCGGCCACATCTCGGTCGACCCGCACGGACGCCTGTGCGGGTGCGGACAGCGCGGTTGCGTGGAGACGTTCTGCGGCGGCGGCGCACTCGCCAAGGCCTGGGGTCGACCCGGCGCGCTGCCGGTCAGGGACATCTTCGACGCCGCCGATGCCGGCGACCCGCTGGCGCTCGCGCTGCGTGACGACCTCTTCTTCGGCGCGGCCGCCGCGGTCCGCGTGCTGGTGCTGTCGGCCGACGTCGAGACGGTGGTGATCGGGGGCGGCCTCACGGCCATGGGAAGCCGCCTCGACGAAGGCATCAGGGCCGCACTGCACGCCGGCGCCGAGGCGTCACCGTTCGCGAGGTCTCTGCGCCTGGATGAGAGAATCGAACTGCTCCCCGCGGGTTCCCCCGCCGCCGCACTCGGCGCCGCTCTGGTGGGCGCATCCATTTCTGAGAAGGAGATCGTTCCGCATGGCTGAGGTCGTCATCGTCGAGAGTCCCGAGGCCGCCGGTGCGCTGGTCGCCACCGAGATCGTGGAACTGATCGACCGTCGTCCGGACGCCGTCCTCGGCCTGGCCACGGGCTCCACGCCGCTGCCGGTCTACCAGGCCCTGCGCGCGCAGCTCGCCGGGCGCGACGTCTCCCGGGTGCGCGGCTTCGCCCTCGACGAGTACGTCGGCATCGACCCCGCCCACCCCGAGAGCTACCGCTCCGTGATCACCCGCGAGGTCGTCGAGCCCCTGGGCCTCGACCCGCAGCGCATCCACGTGCCCAACGGCGCGGAGGCGACCATCCAGCACGCGGGTGAGGACTACGAGGCCGCGATCCAGGAGGCGGGCGGCGTCGACCTGCAGATCCTCGGCATCGGCACCGACGGGCACATCGGCTTCAACGAGCCCGGCTCCTCCTTCGCGTCGCGCACCCGGGTGAAGACCCTCACCGAGCAGACGCGCGAGGACAACGCCCGCTTCTTCGACTCGATCGACGATGTCCCCATGCACTGCATCACGCAGGGTCTGGGCACGATCCTGCAGGCCAGGCACCTCGTGCTCCTCGCGTTCGGCGAGGGCAAGGCGGAGGCGGTCGCCGGAGCGGTCGAGGGTCCGCTGACGGCCCTGCTGCCCGGCTCGGCGATCCAGCTCCACCCGCATGCGACGATCGTGGTCGACGAGGCGGCGGCCTCCCGGCTGCAGCTCGCCGACTACTACCGGTACACGTTCGCGAACAAGCCGGCCTGGCAGGGGATCTGACCCCGACTCACCGGGTCGCGGCCGGCCAGGCGAGGGGGAGCAGGTGCTCCACGCTCAGCGGCGCCAGCGGCAGCGTCTCCGCGTCTTCCGGGGTGATCCATCGCAGCTCCGCGAGCTCGGCCTGCACCCGCACCCCGGCCGGGTCGATCGCTGCGGTGAAAGCATCGGCGACGACCCGGTGACCCGGTTCGTTCGCGGCGGCGGACACGAACCGTCCGAGCGGACGGAGGTCGCTCTCGCGCAGCGCCACGCCGAGTTCCTCGTGCAGTTCGCGGATGAGCGTCTGCGCGGCGCTCTCGCCCGGCTCCGGCTTGCCTCCAGGCTGCATGAACCTGGTCGTGCCGTGCTTGCGGACCACCAGCACGCGGCCCTGGTCGTCGACGATCACCGCCGCGCTCACGTGGATGTCAGGCATCGGGGACGAACACCTTCCCTGGGTTGAGGATCCCGAGCGGATCGAAGACGGCGGCGATCTCGCGCTGCAGCCGCCACTGGTCGTCGCCGAGCTCCTCCGCAAGCCAGCGCCGCTTGAGCACCCCGATGCCGTGCTCGCCCGTGAGCGTGCCGCCCAGGCGGATCGCCGCGCGGAACAGCGCATCGGCGGCGGCCCAGACGTGTGCCGGGGTCTCGGGTCCCTCGAACACGAAGTTCGGGTGCAGATTGCCGTCCCCCGCGTGCGCGACCGTGGGGATCACGAGACCGTACTCGCGCTCGATGCGGGCGATCTCGTCGAACATCGCCGGCATGGCGCTCCGCGGCACGGAGACGTCTTCGATCAGGGTGGTGCCGAGGGAGGCCATCGCGGCGTGCATGGACCGGCGGATCGCAAGCAGCCGCTCGCCCTCCGCGCGATCGTGCGACACCTCGGTGACGCCGTCGTTGGCGCGCAGGATGGCGTCGATCGCGTCGGCCTCGGCGGCCGCCGCGGGCCCGTCGGTCTGGATGGTCAGCTGCGCCGTGCCGGGCGTCGGCGCCGGCAGGCCGAGCAGAGCGTGCACGGCCGCGAGGCTCGGGGCGTCCATGAGCTCCATGATCGCGGGCTGCACCCCGGCGGCGGTCACGGCGGCTGAGGCGGCGGCCGCGGCGCGGACACCGGGGAACAGAGCCGTCACAGTGCAGCTCTCGCCGGGGACGAGCCGCCGGAGCTTGAGCGTCGCGCCGACCACGACGCCGAGGATGCCCTCCGAACCCACGACGAGAGCCGTCAGGTCGAGGCCCGTGACGCCCTTGACGCTGCGATGCCCCAGGTGCAGAAGCCGCCCGTCGGCCAGTACGAGGTCGACGCCGAGGACGGCATCCCGCACGACGCCGTACTTCGCGCAGAGCAGTCCTCCCGCGCCCGTGGCGATGTTGCCACCGACCGTCGAGATGTCGCGGCTCGCGGGGTCGGGTGCCCACCACAGGCCGAAGGACGCGAGGTGGGCATTGAGCTCGGCGTTGAGGATGCCGGGCTCGACCACGGCCAGCAGATCGTCGGGGCGGACCTCGTGGATCGCCGTCATGCGTCGCAGCGACAGCACGATCTCACCCTCGCCCGCGTTGGCCGCCCCGGCGAGGCCCGTGCCGGCGCCGCGGACCACCACGGGCGTGCGCGTCGCCGAGGCGATGCGCAGGGTCTCCTGCACGTGCTCCACGCGCTCGGCATGCACGATCGCCAGCGGGCGCCCCGCGGCGGCATGGCCGGAGCGGTCGGAGCGCGCCCGTTCGAGCGCGTCCTCGTCGGTGTCGACGAGCGCGCCGAGCGCCTGCTGCAGCAGCGGGACGACGCTCACGACGGGATGCTCACGACGGCGAGTTCACGTCAGGGCGCGGCGACCGCTCAGAACACCGGCGACCACGGCGACGAGGGCGAAGGCGGTGCCGATCAGGGCCTGGCCCATGGACCACCACGCGATCGTCACGCCCACGTAGATGAGCAGTTCGACCAGCGCACGCAGGAACGGGTGCACGCGCAGCACGGGGCGGGGCGACAGGAACAGTGCCCACAGCAGCAGGGCCGTGACCGGCGCGCCGATGCCGATCACGATGTTCCACGGCAGGTCCCAGCTCGCGAAGCCCCACAGGGCGAGAGAGGCGATCGCCGCGATCAGGACGACGACGCGCACGAGGTCGAGCGCGGTCAGCGCCTGACGTTCGACGCCGGGGACGGGGGCGGGATCCGGAGTCATGACTCCAGTCTATTCGGCGATCGTCGAGCCCTCTGCCGCCGCAGCGACGGGCTCGGAGAGGGTCGCGACGGCCTCGACGGGAGCCGGTGCAGCCTCGGCCGGTGCAGCCTCGACCGGGGCCGGAACCGACGCGGGCTCGACGGGGGCCGGTGCGGGCTCGACGGGGGCCGGTGCGGGCTCGACGGGGGCCGGAGCGGGCTCGGCCGGAGCGGGCTCCGCGTCAGCCGGTGCCGGAGCGGACGCTGTCTCGTCGGGGACGACGGCCGCATCCGCCGCGGCCGTCGTGTCGCCGACGGGCGCGGTGTCCTCGGCGGGCTGCTCCGGGACGACGGGCGTCTCGAGCGCGAGGGACAGCAGCGTGGTGTCTGTCGAGGCCCCCGGTCCGTCCGGGAACACGTAGCGGAAGGTGACCGTGGTGGTGTCCGCGTTCCACAGCTGACGCGCGGTCGGGCGGAGATCGATGGTCCCCGTGCCGGCATCATCCAGCGTGATGCTGTCGCCGCCACCGGTGGCGCCGTCGATCAGCGCCTCCACCTGGAGACCCGGGGCTCCGGAGACGGGCACCGTGTAGTGCAGCTGGATCCCGGTGAAGGAGAGGGTCGCGGCGCTCCACCGCGGCCCCTCCGTCGGCTTCGCGGGCTCGACCGGGTCCGTGGGATCGGTCGGGTCCGTGGGGTCCGTGGGATCGGTCGGGTCCGTGGGGTCGGTCGGATCGGTCGGGTCGGTGGGGTCGGTCGGGTCCACCTGCTCGGGCGGCGCGATCGGTGCGACGGGTTGCGCCGACGGGACGACGACGGTGCCGGACTGCTCGGTCGGCTGCGGTGTCGGCGCCTCGGCGGCCGGAGGAGCGGGAGGTTCCTCCGCGGGCGCCTCGATCACGATGGGCTCGTCGAGCCCGAGCGACGTGTCGGGCGCGATGTCGGTCGTGATCGAGGAGTCGCCGTCCGCGGCGCTCGGGAGCGACGTCGCGGGACTGGCGCCGGCGAGACCGGGAACGATCGCGGCAGCGGTGACGACCCCGGCGACCACCAGTGCGGCCGACCCCGCGCCGACCAGCGCTCCCATGCCCGTGAACGCCCCTCCGGTGCTCGCGCTTCCACCGCCGGCGCTGCTGCCTCCCGCGGAGCCGGACCCACCGGACGCGCCGGAGCCGGACGCGGCGACACCCGTTGCCGCGTGCCCCGCCCCGCCATCGCCGACCAGCACGCCGCCGGCGATGCTCGACGGCATGGCCGCCATCGCGACGATCGGAGCGCTACCGCCCTGCAGGGTCGCGAGGTAGCCACCGGCACCCGCGACGCCGAGCACCAGCGGCAGCATGACGAGCGCGAGGCGCATCGAGACGTCCTTGGCCTCGGCGGCGACGATCATGCAGCGCGCGCACTCGTCGAGGTGGAGTTCGAGGCGCTTGTGGTCGCGCGTGCCGAGGTTGCCGCGGGAGTACGCGCCGAGGTGCTCGATCGTCCACTGGCAGTCCGACCCGGGGGTCGCGCTGCGCAGGTGCGCCTGGATCCACGCCTCGCGCAGACCCTCGCGCGCGCGGAACGCGAGCTGGGAGACGGCGCCCGCCTTCATGCCGAGCAGCGGTGCGACCTCCTGCGGCTTCATCTGCTCGATCTCGGTGTACCAGAGCACTTCCTGCCAGCGCGAGGGAAGGCTGCGGAATGCCTGCGCCGTCAGGCTGCGGTCGAGCGCCTCGTTGGAGGCGTTCTCGGTGCTGCTCGGGTCGGCCACCGTGTCGAGCTCGTCGATCGCGGTCTCGCGGCGCGAGCGTCCCCACGCGGCGGCGGTGTTGCGGATGCTCGTGAACAGGTAGGCGCGGAACGACCCGTTGGGCCCACCGCCCTTGGCGATCGCCTGGTAGATGCGGGTGTACGCCTCCTGCACCAGATCGTCCGGGTCGATCGACGAGGTCACCGATCGTGCGACGGCGATGCCGGACGGGTAGTGACGCTTCCAGAGTTCGCCGAACGCCGTCGTGTCGCCGGAGCGGGTGCGGAGGATCAGGTCGGCATCGCCGATGGGCTCGTCAGGTGTGGTGTTCTCTCGGTGCACAATCATCCATCTGTCCCGGGGCGCGGATCGGCCCTCAGGGGAAGAGACGCGCGAGCGCGCGTCTTATTACGCGGTACGACGATTGTCCCGCGAAAGTCCTGATAAGGCCACCCCTTCGTGCTCTGTTCGAAGGAGATCCATCGGGTTCTGTCATTCGGCATCCAGCCCCGAAAACTTTTTCCGAAGTCGCGTAATGAACTGGAGATCGCTTCGTCTCATCCCGTAGAGACAGCCATGCGAACTCCACCGGGGGGCGGAGTTCAGGCTCTGATGCGGGGGGTTCTGCATCAGGGGAAGGGTCGAGGTCCTCGGGGGAGGAGCCCTCGGCCCCGCCCGCTCGACACGGGAGGGAACGGGCCGCCGATCTGGGGAGAACGGCGGCCCACCATCCCGCTCTACGGGAGAGACAGCCGCCGATCTGGGGAGTCCGGCGGGTGTCACGACCTGTTCGATCGGAGGCCGCAGCGCTGCGCGTCGCGCGGAGTGCTGTCCTTCTAGGCGGACAGTGCGTGGCCCGTCCAGACCCGCGCGACGCGCAGCCTCGCATCGAGCAGCACGGCGTCGCCGAGCATGCCCGCGCGCAGCGCGCCGAGACGCGTGTGCCGTCCGACGGCCCTCGCCGGTGTCTCGGTGAGCGCGCGCACCGCCTCGGTCAGGGGCACCCCCGCGCGTACGGCGCGCTGCAGTGCCACATCCTGCGTGAGCGTCGACCCGGCGATCGAGCCCGTGTCGTCGGCGCGCGCCACCCCGTCGAGGACCGTCACGCGAACGGCGCCGAGGTCGTACTGCCCGTCGGCGCTGCCCGCGGCGGCCATGGCGTCGGTGATCAGCGCGACCCTGGTCGGCGCCGCGTCGAACACGAGCTTCACGACAGCGGGGTCGAGGTGGATGTCGTCCGCGATCGCCTCGAGGATCACCCGGTGATCGGCGGCCGCGGCGAGCACGGGGCCAGGGGCGCGGTGGTGGATGCCGTTCATCGCGTTGAACGCGTGGGTGAGGATCGACGCTCCCGCCTCGAACGCCGCGATCGCCATGTCGGCGTCGGCGTCGGTGTGCCCCACGGCGGCCGCCGCTCCGGAGGCGACGATCTGCCGCACGGCGTCCAGCCCACCCGGCAGCTCCGGCGCGATCGTCACCTGGCGCACGGTGCCGCGCCCCGCGTCCAGCAGCCGGGCGACGTCCCGCTCGGAGGGGTGGCGCAGCAGCGACGGCTCGTGCGCGCCGTGGTGGCCGGGGTCGAGGAACGGGCCCTCGAGGTGCGAGCCGAGCACGTCGACGTCGGTCTCGGTGAGGTCGGCGATGGTCGCGACGCTCTCCGCCAGTGCGTCCAGCGTTCCGGTCACCAGCGAGATGACGGCGCGGGTCGTGCCGTGCGCGCGGTGCAGGTCGCGCCCGGTCCGGATCGCGTCGATGCCGTCGTCGTACGCGGCACCGGCGCCGCCGTGGCCGTGGATGTCGATGAAGCCGGGGGTCAGCACGGCGTCGGGACCTGCGGCCTCCGCCGCGTCGACCACCTGGTCCGCGGACTCCCACTCCGACCCGGTGCCGCGCGAGACGACGACGCCGTTCTCGATGCGGACCCATCCGTCGTCGGTGACCTCACCGCGGTCGACGATGCGGGCGGAGTGGACGACCAGCGAGCCGGTCGCGGAGGAGTGGGTGGTCAACGTTCGCTCCAGGGGATGTCAGCGGCGGGGTGGAAATCGACCCCCTCAGCCTTCCACAGCGGCGCGAGTCGTCCGACCCGCGCCCGGAACGACTCCCAGCTCCGACCGGCACCCTCGCGCGGGGACCACGCGACCTCGGCCTGGGCCGCCGCGCGGGGGAACACCAGCTGCTCGACCTCGTCGAGCGTGCGGGTGGTCTCCGACCACAGGGGCGCCTCCACGCCGAGGATCGCGGACTCCGGCACGTCGAGCACCGCGGTCGGCTCCCACTCGTAGGCGGAGCGGACGTCGATGATCGCCGCCCACGTGAGCCCCAGCGGGAAGTCCTCGGTGTACTTCATGTCGAGGTAGGTCACGTTCGCGGCGGACATGATCAGCGCGCCACCGCGCTCGACGAAGTGCGCGGCCTCCGCCGCGTGCGTGCCCTCCGGCGTGGTCTTGCCCCAGTACTGTCCGACGGTCCCCTCGGCGATGTTCGCGGCGGAGCCCATCTCGTGCCAGGCGACGGGGGTCTTGCCCTCCGCGACCACGATCGCCGTCGCGCGCTCGGCGAACAGGTCGAAGTCGGCCTGCGGGGTGCCGAGCGACTCGTCGCCGCCGATGTGGATGTACGGACCGGGCGTCATCTCGGCGAGCTCCCGGACGACGTCGCGCACGAAGTCGTAGGTGCGCTCCTCGTGGATGCGCACGCTGGAGTGGCCGACGCCCCATCCGAGATACGTCTCGCCGGCGACCGGGAGCGGCTGCCCGAGCCGCTCGGAGTCGGCGACGAGGGCGTCGTTCAGCACCGGCTCCTCGACGAGCTCCGGATAGGCGACGCCGATCGCGTGCGTGTGTCCCGGCAGGTCGATCTCGGGGATCACGATCATGTGCCGCGTCGCGGCGTAGGCGACGATCTCGCGGTAGTCGTCCTTCGTGTAGAAGCCGCCGGGGTGACCGTCGACCGAGGTCGTGGCCGCACGCTCGGTCAGCAGCGGCCAGGCGTCGATGTGCACCCGCCAGCCCTGGTCGTCGCTCAGGTGCAGGTGGAGGTGGTTGTACTTCAGGGCGCTCGTGCTGTCGATGAAGCGCTTCACGTCGTCGACGCCGAAGAAGTGGCGCGCCACGTCGAGCATCACGCCCCTGCGCGCGAACCGTGGGGCGTCGGCGATCTCCACGTGCGGCAGCGCCCAGCCTCCGGCGTCCTCGCGCAGCAGCTGCAGCAGCGTCTGGACGCCGTAGAACAGCCCGGCCTCGTCGGCGCCGGTGACCACCGCGCGGTCGTCGATCCGCAGCGTGTACCCCTCGGCAGCCGCGACACCGCTGTCGAGGCGCAGCTCGATGTCGGCCGGCCCTTCGGCGGCCGTTTCCAGCCGCAGGCCGGTGCGGCGCTCGACCGCGGCGGCGAGCTGCGCGGCGGCGGGGGAGGAGCCCTGGATGCGGGACGTGGAGGTTATCGCGAGGCGGCCGTCGCCGACGGTGGCGGAGGCGGGGGCGGGCACGAGGGGGAGCTCGAGAGGAAGGACCATGAACAAAACCTATCGGCCGCGGACGCCCGGGGGAACAGCGGAATCGAAACGATTCTGCGTGGCCGGTCGGGCACCCGCCGGCAGCGCGCTGTCCCGCTCCGCTGATCCGCTATGCTCGTAATCGTCGCGACTGGCGTCTGGGTGGACTACCACCGGGGAGCGACTGACCACGGAATTCGACCGCGCGCCTGGGCCGATGCGAACACCCCTCGAATCCGTCGTCAAAGGAGCACGTCATGACCGACCGTTACTTCAACGCCCCGCTCGCCGAGGTCGACCCGGAGATCGCCCAGGTCCTCGACCGCGAGCTGAAGCGTCAGCAGACCTTCCTCGAGATGATCGCCTCGGAGAACTTCGTCCCCGTCTCGGTGCTGCAGTCGCAGGGCTCCGTGCTGACCAACAAGTACGCCGAGGGCTACCCGGGCCGCCGCTACTACGGCGGGTGCGAAGAGGTCGACGTCGCCGAATCGCTGGCGATCGAGCGGGCCAAGAGCCTCTTCGGTGCCGAGTTCGCCAACGTCCAGCCGCACTCCGGCGCGTCCGCCAACGCGGCCGTGCTGCACGCGATCGCCCGCCCCGGCGACACGCTCCTGGGCCTCTCGCTCGACCAGGGCGGGCACCTCACGCACGGCATGAAGATCAACTTCTCCGGCCGCCTGTACGACATCGTCGCCTACGGCGTGAACCCCGAGACCTCGACCATCGACATGGACGAGGTGCGTCGCCTCGCGCTCGAGCACAAGCCGAAGGTGATCATCGCCGGCTGGTCGGCGTACCCGCGCACGATGGACTTCGCGGCCTTCCGCGCGATCGCCGACGAGGTCGGTGCGGTGCTGTGGGTCGACATGGCGCACTTCGCCGGCCTCGTCGCCGCGGGTCTGCACCCCAACCCGGTCCCGCACGCGCACGTCGTCTCCTCGACCGTGCACAAGACGATCGGCGGCCCCCGCTCCGGCTTCATCCTGACGAACGACGCCGACATCGCCAAGAAGATCAACAGCGCGGTGTTCCCGGGCCAGCAGGGCGGTCCGCTCATGCACGTGATCGCCGCCAAGGCCACCGCGTTCAAGCTCGCCGGCACCCCCGAGTTCAAGGAGCGGCAGGAGCGTGTGCTCCGCGGCGCCGCCCTCATCGCCGAGCGCCTGTCGCAGCAGGACGTGCAGGACGCGGGCATCGCCGTGCGCTCCGGCGGCACCGACGTGCACCTCGTGCTGGTCGACCTGCGCGACGCGGAGATCGACGGCAAGCAGGCGGAAGACCTCCTGCACGACATCCACATCACCGTGAACCGCAACGCCGTGCCGAACGACCCGCGTCCGCCGATGGTGACCTCGGGCCTGCGCATCGGCACCCCGGCGCTCGCGACGCGCGGCTTCGGCGACGCGGAGTTCACCGAGGTGGCCGACATCATCGCGCTCGCGCTGCTGCCCGGCGCCGACGTGGAGGCCCTGCGCGCCCGCGTGGACGCGCTCGCCGCCGCCTTCCCGCTCTACCCCGACCTGCAGCAGTAGTCCCTCGCGCCGAGCGCACCGGATCCTGCCGAGTGCACGGCCTGCTCACGCGAGCGGGGCGTGCACTCGACGGGAAGCCCTGCACCCGGCGGGAGGGGAGAGAAGAAGAGGAATCACATGACCGCGAAGATCCTGGACGGCAAGGCCGCCGCGGCCGAGATCCGGGCCGAGCTGACCGAGCGGGTCGCCGCACTGAAGGAGCGCGGGATCACGCCGGGCATCGCGACCGTGCTCGTCGGTGCCGACCCGGCCTCGCAGCTGTACGTCGGCATGAAGCACCGGCAGTCCGAGGCGATCGGCATGAACTCGATCCAGCGCGAGCTGCCCGCCGACGCGACCCAGGAGGACGTCGAGGCGCTGATCGACGAGCTCAACGCCGACCCCGCCTGCCACGGCTACATCGTGCAGCTCCCGCTGCCGAAGCACCTCGACACCGACGCCATCCTGGAGCGGATCGACCCGGCGAAGGACGCCGACGGCCTGCACCCGACCAACCTCGGCCGGCTCGTGCTCAACGTCAACGCGCCCATCCACACGCCGCTGCCGTGCACGCCGCGCGGGGTGATCGAGCTGCTGCTGCGCAACGACTACGACCTGAAGGGGAAGCACGTGGTGGTGGTCGGCCGCGGCGTCACGATCGGCCGCTCGATCGGGCTGCTGCTGACCCGCCGCGACCTCAACGCCACCGTCACGCTCACCCACACCGGCACGGTCGACATGCCGCGCTACCTGCGGGAGGCCGACGTGATCGTGGCCGCCGCGGGCGTGAAGCACCTCATCCGCGCCGAGGACGTGAAGCCGGGCGCCGCCGTGCTCGACGTGGGCGTGACCCGCGAGACCGACCCGGAGACGGGCAAGAGCCTGGTGTTCGGCGATGTCGCGCCCGATGTGGCGGAGGTCGCCGGCTATCTGTCGCCCAACCCCGGCGGCGTCGGACCGATGACGGTGGCGCTGCTCATGACCAACGTGGTCGAAGCCGCCGAGCGCGCGGTCTGACACCGGCGGCCCGTCACCGCGGGATCGAGAAGGCGCCCCACCCGGCCGGGAGGGGCGCCTTTTCCATCCCGCGGCGGGACGAGGCGGTGCGAGGAGACGGTGCAGGCGGGAGGAGACGGGGCTCAGCGACCGTGCAGCGAGCTCTCGACGCCGCTGATGCGCGCCTGCTCGTCGAAACGGAACGTCGCGGTGCCGCTCGTGTCGACCACGGTCGCACCGGAGAACGCCTCGTCGGTCCACGTGAGCGTCCAGCCGGCCAGACGGGCGAGGTCCCACACCGACGTCCGGGCGTCGGGCAGCGCCGCGCCGGAGAGCACGCGGGGGAGCGCGACCACGGCGTCGGCCACCGTGAGCGGCGCCAGCGGTGCGTCGAGGAGGAACACCGCGCGCGTGCCGCCGTCGACCGGCGCGGAGTAGTACGGGGAGCGCCCGGTCAGCTCGACCGCGACCCCGCCGATCGTGTGCGCCGCCTGCGCGATCCAGTCTGCGTCGCCCGAGGCCTCGGCCGGGAACGGCACCTCGGGGGAGGTCAGCTCGGCGACCCCGTGCTCGGTGCCGTACGCGCGCAGCTGGGCCGCGACACCCTGGGGGTCGCCCTGCGGGTGCGCCCACGCCCACAGCAGCGAGCGCGGCCCCGGGGCGATCGTCGCGATCAGGTGGGCGCGGGTCACCAGCTGCCGCGTGGGATCCGCGTTCGCCGTGAACGTGAGCGTGCCCGCAGTCAGGTCGGCATCCCAGCGGTGCTCGCCGAGCGCATCGGCAGCCGCGGAGAGGGCGTCCTGGCGGAGCGCGGTGAACAGGGCGGCACGGTCGGCGAGCGGCTGGAGGGCGGCGAAGGTCATGCCCCCAGTCTCCCCGTGATTGCTATGAATCCGCCACCTCGGCGCGGGCCGGAGCGACCGCCGCCGCCGGTCGTCCCATCCGCCAGACGCTGGGGACCGCGAGCGTCGCGAGGGCGATCGTGCCGTACACCGCGCCGGACGCGATCAGCACGGTGGCCGGATCGGCCTGGGTGATCAGCCAGCCGTACACGAGCGTGCCGATCGGCATCACCACGAAGCTGCCCAGCATGTCGTAGCTGGCGACGCGCGAGAGCTTCTCGCCGGGCACGTTCTCCATCATCGCGAGGTTCCAGCCCGTCGCGAACACCTCGGCTCCGGCCCCCGCGAGGAACGCGGCCATCGCCAGCAGCACCACCCCGGGATGCACGCCGAGCACGGAGAGCGGGATCGCGAACGCGGCCATCCCGATCATCCCGTAGCGCAGCGGACGCCGCAGCGGCACCCACATCAGCAGCAGCGTCATCAGCAGCACCCCGACGCCCTCCGCGCTGAGCACCCACCCCCAGCCGGTGATGCCGAGCCGGTCGTCGTTCTTCGCGATGTAGGGCCCCACCACCCCCCACGCCCCGACGTGGATCGCGTTCATGATCATGAAGGCCAGCACGATGGTCCACAGCCAACTGCGGCTCCAGAACTCGTGCCACCCGATCCGCAGGTCGTGGAACATCGTGGTGCCGCCCTCCGCGGCGGGCGGAGGCAGCTTCACGAGCGCGAGGACCGGGATCGCGACCAGCCAGCCCGCAGCCTGCACCACCATGGCCCACGCGGGACCGGCGGCCGCGACCACGACACCCGCGATCACCGGTCCGCCGATCGTGACGGCCGACCGCACGAACGACAGCATCGCGTTCGCCTGCTGCAGGTGCTTCGGGGTGGTCAGCTGCGGGATGATGCCCTGCATCGCCGGGAGCACGAACGCGGTGGAGGCGCCGTTGACCACCGACAGGATCGCCAGCAGGGGGACCGTCGCGGTGCCGGTGAAGAGCAGGGCGGCCATCGCGCCGATCGACAGGATGTCGACGACGTAGCAGGACTGGATGATGAGCGCGCGCGGCAGGCGGTCGGCGATGACCCCGCCGAACAGCACGAACACGATGTTGCTGACGGTGAACGCGGCCAGCACGATTGACAGCGACCGGGCGTCGTTGTCGATCTCCAGCACCGCGAAGGCCAGCGCGATCGACGACATCGAGCCGGTGATCATCGTGATCGCCCGCGCCAGGAAGAACCAGCGGAAGTTGCGGTCCTGCATCGCCGCGAGACCGCGGATCATCGGGACGCCTCGCTGCTGTGCACCGAGTCATCCTGCCACGGATCACGCGGCGCGGCGGGTCAGTAGCTGGAGCGCGGTGTGCCGTCCGTGCCGATGAAGCGCGTGGCCAGTGCCTCGGACGCCCGGGCGAGCAGCGCCACGTCGGCGCCCACCGCCACGAAGTCCGCGCCCGCCGCGAGGTAGGCGTCGGCCGCGGCGGGGTCGAACGCGTTCACGCCCACCGGCTTCCCGGCGTCGTGCACGGCCGCGAACACCCGCTCCACCGCGGCGACCACGTCGGGATGCGTCTGCTGGCCGAGCAGCCCCATCGACGCGGACAGGTCGGACGGGCCGACGAACACGGCATCGACGCCGTCGACCGCCGCGATGTCGGCCGCGGCCTCCACCCCCGCGGTCGTCTCGATCTGCACCGTGAGCGAGGTGTGCTGCGCCGACTCCTGCAGGTACCGCTCGACGCGGTTCCACCGGGCGCTGCGGGCCAGGGCGCTGCCGACGCCGCGCACCCCCTCCGGCGGGTAGCGGGTCGCGGACACGGCGGCGCGGGCCTCCTCGGCGGACGAGACCATCGGCACGATCAGATTCTGCGCGCCGAGGTCGAGGATCTGCTTCAGCGCGACCGCATCGTTGAAGGGGGCTCGCACGAGCGGGGTGACCGGGTACGCCGCGACCGCCTGGAGCTGGAGGAGCACCGACTCGAGCGTGTTGGCAGAGTGCTCCATGTCGATCAGGAGCCAGTCCAGGCCGGAGCCCGCCGCCACCTCGGCGAGCAGCGGGCTGCCGGAGCACACCCACATCCCCACGAACGGCCGGTCGGACTCCGCGAGCTGTGCGCGGAACGACGGGGCTAGACAAAGCGGCATGTGATGGTTCCCATCGGTCCGTAGTCGCACAGCACCTCGTCGCCGCGCGACACCCACATCGGGCGCGTGAACGATCCTGCCAGGATGATCTCGCCAGGCTCCAGCCGCGCGCCGTGCTGGTGGAACTTGTTCGCGAGCCACGCGACGCCGGTGGCGGGGTGCCCGAGGACGCCGGCGGCCACGCCCGTCTCCTCGATCTCGCCGTTGCGCGACAGCACACCCGGCACCCAGCGCAGATCGATCGCATCGGGGCGCTTGCGCACGGTCCCCAGCACCATCGCCCCGTAGGCGGCGTTGTCGCTGATCGTGTCGACAATCGTGCGGCCCTCCAGCTCGATGTGCGAGTTGAGCACCTCCAGCGCGGGGACCGCGTAGTCGATCGCGGCCAGGGCGTCGTCCAGCGTGCAGTCCGGACCCTCCAGGGGTTCCTTCAGCACGAAGGCGAGCTCGACCTCGATGCGCACGTTCGAGAAGTGCGCGGTCGGGATCTCGGCGCCGGACTCGTAGACGGTGTCGTCGAACATGACGCCGTAGTCGGGCTCGGTGATGCCCGTCGCCTGCTGCATAGCCTTCGAGGTCAGCCCGATCTTGCGGCCCACCAGCCGGCGCCCCGCCGCGACCTGCGAGTCGCGCCACACGCCCTGGATCGCGTAGGAGTCCTCGACGGTGGCCTCCGGGTACCGCGCGGTGATGCGCGGGATCACGCCGTGCGTGCGGTCGGCCTCGGCGAGCTCCGCCGCGATCTGCGCGATCGTCTCCTCAGACAGCATCCGTGCCCCCTAGAGCTGGTGGCCCAGCTTGTACTCGCCCTGCTTGTACTCGGGCATCGAGCCCTCGCCCTCGTCGGCACGCGTGTACGAGAAGCCGTCGGCGCCGATCGTGACCGCCATCTCGCTGGAGTCCGTGCGGGCGACGACCGGCTGCGGGTTGCCGTCGAGGTCGAGCACGAGCGACGCGTCGGTGTACCAGGACGGCACGACCGGGGTGCCCCACCAGTCGCGGCGCTGGTTGTCGTGCACGTCCCACGTGACCACGGGGTTGTCGGGGTCGCCCGTGTAGTAGTCCTGCGTGTAGATCTCGACGCGGTGGCCGTCGGGGTCGCGCAGGTAGAGGTAGAACGCGTTCGAGACGCCGTGACGGCCGGGGCCCCGCTCGATCGCGTCGGAGCGGCGGAGCGCGCCGAGCTTGTCGCAGATCGCGAGGATGTTGTGCTTCTCGTGCGTCGCGAAGGCGACGTGGTGCATGCGCGGGCCGTCACCGCCGGTCGCGGCGGTGTCGTGCACGGTGGGCTTGCGGCGCATCCACGCGGCGTACACGGTGCCCTCGTCGTCCTGGATGTCCTCCGTCACGCGGAAGCCGAGGTCCTGGTAGTGGCGCACGGCGCGCGGCACGTCCGGGGTGACCTGGTTGAAGTGGTCGAGGCGCACGAGCTCACCCGGGGTGTGCAGGTCGTACCGCCAGGACAGGCGCTCGACGTGGTCGGTGGCGAAGAAGAACTCGTACGGGAAGCCGAGCGGGTCGACCACGCGCACGGAGTCGCCGATGCCCTTCACGAACCCGTCCTCCTTGCGGCGCACGTCGCAGCCGAGCTCGGTGTAGAACTCCACGGCGCGGTCGAGGTCCTCGGCCGAACGCACCCGGTACGAGAACGCGGCCACCGCGGCGATCGGGCCCTGGCGCAGCACCAGGTTGTGGTGGATGAACTCCTCGGTGGAGCGCAGGTAGATGGCCTCGTCGTCCTCCTCGGTCACGTACAGGCCGAGGATGTCGACGTAGAACTGGCGCGAGGCGGCTAGGTCGGTCACCACGAGCTCCATGTACGCGCAGCGCAGGATGTCGGGCGGGGTGCTCTTCGGCGTCGCGACGGGGTTGTCGGACTCGATCGGAGCCTCCTGGCTCACGTAGTACCCCGAGGAGGTCAGCGTCTTCTTGGTCTTGTCGGTCATGTCAGCGTCCTTGCTCGTGCGACGGGTGTCAGTTCTTGCCGAAGGTCGGGTTGTGGGGCGTGGAGGCGAGCGTGATGTGCACGCTCTGCTGGTCGGTGTAGAAGTCGATCGAGCGGTAGCCGCCCTCGTGGCCGAGGCCCGACGCCTTCACCCCGCCGAACGGGGTGCGCAGGTCGCGCACGTTGTTGCTGTTCAGCCACACCATGCCCGCCTCGACCGACTGCGCGAACGTGTGCGCGCGCTTGAGGTCGTTGGTCCAGATGTACGCCGCGAGCCCGTACTTGGTGTTGTTCGCGAGCGCGAGCGCCTCCTCGTCGGAGTCGAACGGGGTGATGGCGACCACCGGGCCGAAGATCTCCTCCTGGAAGATGCGGGCGTCGGGGGAGACATCGGCGAACACGGTCGGCGCGACGAAGTTGCCCTCCTCGAAGCCCTCGGGGCGGCCGCCACCGGCGACCAGACGCCCCTCGGACTTGCCGATCTCGACGTAGCTCATGACCTTGTCGTAGTGCTCGGGGTGAACGAGCGCGCCGACCTCGGTCGCGGGGTCGTGCGGGTAGCCCACCTTCACGCGCTTCGCCTGGGCGGCGTAGCGCTCCACGAACTCGTCGTAGATCGACCGCTCGACGATGATGCGCGACCCGGCGGTGCAGCGCTCGCCGTTGAGGGAGAAGACGCCGAAGATGGTCGCGTCGACCGCGGCCTCCAGGTCGGCGTCGGCGAACACCACGGCGGGCGACTTGCCGCCGAGCTCCATCGACAGTCCCTTGAGGAACGGAGCGGCGTTCCCGAAGATGATCTGCCCGGTGCGGCTCTCGCCCGTGAACGAGATGAGCGGCACGTCGGGGTGCTTCACGAGGGCGTCACCCGCGTCTTCACCCAGGCCGTTGACGAGGTTGAACACGCCCTGCGGCAGCCCGGCCTCCTCGAAGATCCCCGCCCACAGCGAGGCGGACAGCGGCGTGAACTCGGCCGGCTTCAGCACGACCGTGTTGCCGGTCGCGAGCGCGGGACCCAGCTTCCACGACTCGAGCATGAACGGCGTGTTCCACGGGGTGATGAGCCCGGCGACGCCGATCGGCTTGCGGTTGACGTAGTTCATCTGCTTGCCGGGCACCTTGAACGCGTCGTCGGCCTGCGCCACGATCAGGTCGGCGAAGAAGCGGAAGTTCTCGGCGGCGCGGCGGGCCTGACCCAGCGCCTGCGTGATCGGCAGACCCGAGTCGTACGACTCCAGCTCGGCGAGGCGGGCGTCGCGCGACTCGACGATGTCGGCGATGCGGTGCAGAACGCGCGAGCGCTCGCGGGGGAGCATGCGCGGCCAGGGCCCCTCGTCGAAAGCGCGCTTGGCGGCGGCGACGGCGAGGTCGATGTCGGCCTTCTTGCCGGCGGCGGCCGTGGTGTAGGTCTGGTTCGTCACCGGGTCGAGCACGTCGAACGTGTCGCCGTCGACAGAGTCGACGAAGGAGCCGTCGATGTAGTGCTGGATGTGGTCGGGCAGGTCGGCGGGGATGCGGGAGTCGGTCATGATGCTTCTCCTTCGGCGGGGACGGAACGGGTGTGCAGCGCATCGAGGAACGCGTCCCTCGTGCGCCAGCGGTGGTTGCGGGCGGCGAGCTCGATCTCCAGCGGCTCGGCGCCGTCGCGGATCAGCTCGAGGATCTGGGCGTGCTCGTCCACGGAGTGGTGCGCACGGCCGGGCACGTAGGCGAACGTGGAGTCACGGATGCCGGACAGCCGGGCCCAGCCGCGGTGCACGAGGTCGAGCAGGTGCGGGTTGGGGCACGGCTCGAACAGCACCGAGTGGAACTGGCGGTTCAGCTCCGTGAACGCGTGCGGGTCGAAGTGGTCGAGCAGCCGGGCCATGCGGTTGTTGACCTCGGCGGCCTCGGCGAGGGCGTCGGCGTCGAGCAGGGGAGCGGACAGCGCGGTCGCCGCGCCCTCCACCAGCCCGAGCGTCTGCATCGTGTGGGCGTACTCGCCCTCGTCGACGAGGGTCACCCGGGCGCCCACGTTCCGCTCGAACGTCACGAGCCCCTCGGCCTCCAGTCGGCGGATGGCCTCGCGCACCGGCACCACGCTCATGCCCAGCTCGTCGGCGATCGGGCCGAGCACCAGGCGGTAGCCAGGGCCGTAGGTGTGCGCGGAGATGCGCGAGCGGATCCAGGCGTACGCCTGCTCCGACTTGCTCGCGCTCTCGACCGTGCTCACCGCTGGTCCTTCCCGGCCCCGGTGGCCTGCTCGTAGCGGGCGCGCCACTCGGCGTTCAGCGGGAAGAGACCGTCGACCGGGTGGCCGGCGGCGACCTGCTCGGCGATCCAGGCGTCCTCGACCTCCTGCGCGATCGCGTCGGCGGCGACCTCGGCCGCCAGAGCCGGCGGGATCACGATCACGCCGTCGCCGTCGCCCACGATGATGTCGCCGGGCTGCACGGTCGCGCCGCCGCACGAGATGGTCACATCGACGTCCCACGGCACGTGCTTGCGGCCGAGCACCGAGGGGTGCGCGCCCTGCGAGAACACGGGGAGCCCGATCTCGGCGACCGCGTCGAAGTCGCGCACGCCGCCGTCGGTCACGACGCCCGCGGCCCCGCGATTCTGCGCCCGCAGCGCGAGGATGTCGCCCAGCGTGCCGGTGGTGGCGTCGCCCCGGGCCTCGATCACGATGACCTCGCCCTCGGCGACCGCGTCGAACGCGCGCTTCTGGGCGTTGTATCCGCCGCCGTGCGAACGGAACAGGTCTTCGCGGAACGGCACGAAGCGCAGCGTCTTCGCGGTGCCGACGATCTTGGTGCCGGGGAGGTTCGCCGAGACGCCGTCGATGAAGCAGGAGTGGTGGCCGCGCTTGCGCAGCTGAGCCGACAGCCCGGCGGTCGGAGCCTCGAGCAGCTGGGCGCGCAGCTCGGGCGTGAGCGTGGGTGTGTCCTCTTCCGGCGGCAGGCCCGCCTCCTCGCGGGAGCCCCACGCCTCGGTGCGCTGCAGGTCGTCGACGGCGGGAAGGGAGCCGAGGTCGCGGTCGAACGGCACCTCGCCCTGCGTCACCGTGGTCACCAGGCGGCCGGAGCTCGGAGCGCCGGGCGCGTCCGGCGCGTCGACCTCGACCTCGACCACGTCGCCCGGCACGATCACGGACGAGCCCGCCGGGGTGCCGGTGAGGATCACGTCGCCGGGCTCGAGGGTGAAGTGCTGCGACAGGTCGGCGACGAGCTGGGCGAGCGGGAAGATCAGTCCGGCGGTGGTGTCGTCCTGCCGGAGCTCGCCGTTGACCCAGGTGCGCACGCGGAGAGCGGCGGGATCGACCGTGCGGGCGTCGATGAGCTCGGGGCCCAGGGGCGTGTAGCCGTCGCCGCCCTTGGAGCGGACGTTGGAGCCCTTGTCGTTCGCGCGCAGGTCGTACAGGCCCAGGTCGTTCGACGCGGTGACCGCGCCGACGTGGTCCCACGCATCGGCGAGCGAGACGTGGCGCGCCGCGGTGCCGATCACGAGAGCGATCTCGCCCTCGAAGGCGAGCAGCTCGGTGCCGGCCGGGCGCTCGACCGTGCCGCCGGAGACGCCGACCGAGCTGGCGGGCTTGAAGAAGTAGGAGGGAGCGGCGGGGCGGCGGCCGCGCTGGTCGGCGCGGGACGCGTAGCTCAGGTGGATCGCGATGATCTTGCCGGGGCGGGTGATGGGTTCCGTCACGGGGGCGCCTCCTCGCGCTCGGTGCATGTCGTGCCGGACGCGTTGTGCGTCGTATCCGAAATCATATATCATCGTGTCACCCCTCGGCAAGCACATCGGATTCACGTCCGCGCACGCCGTGACAATGCGGTCACAAGCAAAGGAGACACCCCATGAGCGGGCAGTCACAGGATGGGTTCACGCCCACCGGAACCATCGCGACGGCGGCCGACCGGCGCCGCGTCGTGTTCGCCACCGTCGTCGGGACCACCGTCGAGTGGTACGACTTCTTCATCTACGCCACGGCGGTCGGGCTCGTCTTCGGACAGCTCTTCTTCGCGCCGCTCGGCGCCAACAGCGCCCTGGTCGGCTTCGCCACGGTCGGCGTCAGCTTCCTGTTCCGTCCGCTCGGCGCGTTCCTCGCCGGCCACTTCGGCGACAAGCTCGGGCGCAAGGCCGTGCTCATGTGGACGCTCATCCTCATGGGCGCCGCGACCGCGCTGATCGGTGTACTGCCGACCTACGAGACCATCGGCGTGATGGCACCGATCCTGCTCGTGCTGCTGCGCATCGTGCAGGGCATCTCGGCCGGTGGCGAGTGGGGTGGCGCAGTGCTGATGGCCGTCGAGCACGCCCCGCGCAAGAAGCGCGGCATCTTCGGCGCCTCGCCGCAGATCGGTGTGCCGCTCGGACTGCTGCTCGCCTCCGGCGTCATGGCGCTCATGACGGCGATCGCCCCCGGCGACCAGTTCCTCGCGTGGGGCTGGCGCGTGCCGTTCCTGCTCAGCGTGGTGCTGATCCTCGTCGGCTACTACGTGCGCCGCCGCGTGGAGGAGAGCCCGGTCTTCGCCGAGCTCGCCGAGCGCAAGGAGAAGGCGAAGATGCCCATCGTGCAGCTGTTCCGCAAGCACGCGCTGCTCGTGATCATCGCGGCGCTCGTCTTCGCCGGCAACAACGCGGTCGGCTACATGACCACGGGCGGCTACATCCAGGGCTACGCCACCAACCCGGAGGGCCCGATCGGCCTCGAGCGCGGACCCGTGCTGTGGGCCGTCACCGGCTCGGCGGTGACCTGGCTGCTCACGACGCTGCTGGCGGGCTGGGTGTCCGACCGCCTCGGCCGTCGCACCACCTACCTCATCGGCTGGGTGCTGCAGCTGGTCGGCGTGTTCACGCTCTTCCCGCTCGTGAACACCGGCGAGATCGGCCTGCTGTTCGCCGGGCTCGCGATCCTCACGATCGGGCTCGGCTTCACGTACGGTCCGCAGGCCGCGCTCTACACCGAGCTGTTCCCGGCGAGCATCCGCTTCTCCGGCGTCTCGATCTCGTACGCGATCGGGGCCATCGCGGGCGGCGCGTTCGCGCCCCTGATCGCCACCGCGATCGTCGCGGAGACCGGTTCGACCGCGGGCGTCACCTGGTACCTCGTGGGCATGACCCTGCTGGGTCTGATCGCGACGCTCCTGCTGCGAGACCGCTCCGGCATCCCGCTGGGGCCGGATCACGAGGAGGAGCAGGCGGTCAGCCCGATCCGCGGTCTCGCGAAGGCCTGACGCCGAGGATCGATCCTGCGGGCGCCCCGTTGCCGGACGGCGACGGGGCGCCCGTTCGCATGGCCGGTGCGGTGCGCCCTCTCGCGCGTGCCCGGTGCCGTGCGCCCTCTCGCGCGTGCCCGGTGCCGGGCGTTCTCGCTCGCGCGCGCGGTGCCGTGCGTTCTCCCTCGCGCGCCGGTGCCGTGCGTTCTCCCTCGCGGGGCGAGGGCGCCATCGCGCGCCGGTGCGCGGCGATCGATCCGAGGATGCGGCGGGCGTGAGCCCCGGGTGGGATCAGCCGTCGAGGGCCTCGCGGATCACGGCGGCGGAGCGTTGCAGGCGGGCGGCGATGTCGGCGTCGTCGAGGTCGGTCGCCACGTGCACGACGGCGATCGCGCACGGGCGCTGCCCGCGCAGCACCAGCGGCACGGCGACGGCCTGCACGGTGGGGATGACCTCGTCGTGGCTCGTGGCGTACCCGCGCTCCGCGGCGGCCTCGACCTCGCGTCGCAGCGCGGGGGAGATGCCGTCCGGCCGCTCGGTGACCGGGAGCTGCGCCAGGATCGCCTTGCCGGGGGCGCCCACCGTCACCGGGTGCCGGGCGCCGGGGCGCTGAGCGACGCTGGCCACCGCGTGCCGCGGCTCGACGCTCGCGAGGGTGATGCAGTCGGTGCCGTCGAGCACCGCGAGGAAGCACGTCATGCCGAGCTCGTTGGCGATCGCGGTGAGCTCGGGCAGCGCCTCGGCCTGCAGGTCGTGCGCCACGCCGGCGGCGAGGGCGGCCATGCGTGCGCCGAGGCTGACGGCGCCCGCCGCGTCGCGGTTGACGAGCCCGTGGTCCTCTAGGGTGCGCAGGAGGCGGTAGGCGATCGAGCGGTGCACGTCGAGCCGCGCGGCGATCTCGTCGATCGTGAGCGCATGGCGTGCGTCGGACAGCACCTCCAGGATGCGGATCCCGCGGCTGAGCGTCTGCGAGGCGGGCGCGGCGGTCGGGCTCTCGGACATGCGGCTCCTTGCGGCGCGCGCGGCGCCGGTTTAGGCTGTGTTCAATAGTAGAACGGTGTGTTCGAATATAGAACACGCTCGTCTCGGACGCAAGACCCCGCAGCACCCGACAGCGACACCCGACAGCGACGTCCGGAAGGAATCGACGACGATGCAGTTCCACCACCACGGCTACGTGTCCGGAGACCCCCGCGTGCAGGACGCCGCGGGGATCGGCACCGACCGCCCCGCCGACCTCCCCGACGAGATCGACGTGCTCATCGTCGGGTCCGGCCCCGCCGGTATGCTCCTCGCGGCACAGATGTCGCAGTACCCCGACGTCTCCACGCGCCTCATCGAGAAGCGCGAGGGGCGACTCGTGCTCGGCCAGGCCGACGGCATCCAGCCGCGCAGCGTCGAGACCTTCCAGGCGTTCGGGTTCGCCGAGCGCATCATCGCCGAGGCCTACAACATCGGCTGGATGAACTTCTGGGGTCCCGACCCCGAGCACCGCGATCGCATCGTGCGCACCTCCCGCACCGCCGACTACGCCTACGACATCTGCGAGTTCCCGCACCTGATCGTCAACCAGGCGCGCGTGCTCGACTACTTCGCCGAGGCCGCGGCGAACGGGCCTGGCCGCATCACGCCCGACTACGGCGTGGAGTTCACGGGGCTCACCGTGCACGACGAGGGCGAGTACCCCGTCGAGGTCGGGATCCGCTACGTCGCGGGCGACCGCGCCGGCGAGGAGCGCACGATCCGCGCGAAGTACGTCGCCGGCTGCGACGGCGCCCGCAGCGGTGTGCGCCAGGCGATCGGCCGCACGCACGTCGGCGCCAGCGCCGCCCACGCCTGGGGCGTCATGGACGTGCTCGTCAACACTGACTTCCCGGACTGGCGCACCAAGTGCGCCATCAACTCGGCCGCGGGCAACATCCTCCACATCCCGCGCGAGGGCGGCTACCTCAGCCGGATGTACATCGATCTGGGAGAGGTCGCCGCCGACGACGACCACCGCGTGCGCCAGACGCCCATCGAGGAGATCATCCGCAGGGCGAACGAGATCCTGCACCCCTACACGCTCGACGTGCGCGAGGTCGCCTGGCACAGCGTCTACGAGGTCGGGCACCGCGTGACCGACGGCTTCGACGACGTGGACGAGGGCGAGTCGCGGACGCCGCACGTGTTCCTCACCGGCGACGCCTGCCACACGCACAGCGCCAAGGCCGGCCAGGGCATGAACGTCTCGATGCAGGACGGCTTCAACCTCGGCTGGAAGCTCGGCTCCGTGCTCACCGGCCGCGCGCCCGAGTCCTTGCTCGCCACGTACGGCGCCGAGCGGCGGCCGGTCGCGCAGCAGCTGATCGACTTTGACCGCGAGTGGTCGAGCCTCATGGCGCGCAAGCCCGAGGAGATCTCCGACCCGAACGACCTGGCCACGTACTACCTCGCGACGGCCGAGTTCCCCTCCGGGTTCATGACGCAGTACACGGGCTCCATGATCACGGGCACCGATGCGCACCAGGAGCTCGCGGTCGGGTATCCGCTGGGCAAGCGCTTCAAGTCCGCCGAGGTCGTGCGGGTCGGGGACGGCAACGTCGTGCACCTCGGACACCACGCGAAGGCCGACGGCCGGTGGCGCGTCTACGCCTTCGGCGACCGGACGGGCGAGGCGCTCACGGCCTGGGCCGAGGCCGCGGCACCCGTGTTCGCGCGGTTCACCCCGGCCGACGGCGACGAGGACGCGGTGTTCGACGTGAAGGCCGTGTACCCGCAGCCGTTCGAGGAGGTCGAGGTGACCTCGGCCCCCGCGCTGTTCCAGCCGAAGACGGGTCCCCTCGGGCTCACCGACTGGGAGAAGGTGTACGCCGCCGGTCCCAGCAAGTGGTGCGCGACGGACATCTTCGAGGCGCGCGAGCTGTCCCGCGACGGCGTCGTGGTCGTGGTGCGCCCCGACCAGTACGTGGCCGCGATCTTCCCGCTCGACGGGGTGGCGGAGCTCGAGGGCTTCCTGGAGGGCGCCTTCCTCCCCGCGCGCTGAGGTCCGCCGCATGACACGTGTCATGTCGAGGAGATGACACCGGGCTCCGGCGCCGCGGCCGGGCGGACGCGAGGCTGGAGGCATGAACGACACCTCTGCGGGCGCGATGGCGATGCGGGTCGCCCCTCGCCCGGCACCCGGACCCGACACCGAACCTGCGGCCGCTCCCGCGGACGCCCCGATCGTGCTGGAGCTGCGCGACGTGCGCCGACACTACGGCTCGGGCGACCGCCGCGTGCAGGCCGTCGACGGCGTTGACCTGTCGATCCGCCGAGGAGAGGTCGTCGCACTGCTCGGGCCCAACGGCGCGGGCAAGACCACGACGCTCGACATGCTGCTCGGCCTCACGGCCCCCAGCAGCGGGACGGTGCAGGTCCTCGGCATGACCCCGGAGCGGGCGACCGCGAGCGGAGCGATCGGCGCGGTGCTGCAGACCGGCGGGCTGCTGGGCGACCTCACCGTCGGCGAGACCGTGCGCCTCATCGCCTCGCTGCACGGCGGAGAGGCGATCGCGCGGGTGGGCGACGTGATGGCCAGGGCCGACCTCACGCGCCTCGCGCGCCGCCGGGTCGCGAAGTGCTCGGGGGGAGAGCAGCAACGCGTGAAGTTCGCCCTCGCGATGGTGTCCGACCCGGACATCCTCGTGCTGGACGAGCCGACCGCGGGGATGGACGTCACCGCGCGCCGGCACTTCTGGGACGTGATGCGTGCCGACGCGGACGCCGGGCGCACGATCGTGTTCGCCACGCACTACCTGGAGGAGGCGGAGCAGTTCGCCCGCCGCACCGTCGTGATGCACCGGGGCACCGTCGTCGCCGACGCCCCCACCGCCCTGCTGCGCGCGAGCCTGGGGGAGCGCACGGTCGCCGCGACCGTCGCGCCGGGGACCGCGGAGGCGCTCCTCGCCGCGGTGGCCGCCGCCGAGGGCGTGACCGGGGTGCGCCGGGACGGGGACCGCCTCAGCCTGCGCGCGACCGACTCCGACGCGGCCGCCCGGATCCTGCTCGACGGCGGTGCGCACGACCTGGAGATCGCCGCGCCCACGCTCGAGACCGCCTTCACCGCTCTCACGGAGGACTGACCATGCTCGTCTCACCCACCATGCTGCGCATCGAAGGCGTCCGCCAGCTGCGCAACCCGTACACCCTCGCGTTCACCCTGGCGATGCCCGTCGCCATGTATCTGCTCTTCGGGGCGGGCATGGGCTACGGCACCCTGTCCGCGGGGAACGGCAACGTCTCCTTCTACGTCATGACGTCGATGGCCGCCTACGGCACGGCGGTCGCGATGAGCTCGCTCACGTCTCTCGCCGCCACCGAGGCCAAGCAGGGGTGGGGGCGCCAGCTGGCGATGACCCCGCTCACCACGGCGGGGTACGCGCTCACGAAGCTGCTGACCGCGGTGTCGTTCGCGGCTCTGGCCCTCGTGGCCGTGTTCGTCGCCGGCATGCTCACCGGCGCGGAGGTCGAGGACGGGTGGCGCTGGGCCGCGACCGCCGGCATCATCCTCGGCATCGGCCTCATGTACGGACTGTTCGGTCTCGGTGTCGGCCTGTTCTTCAGCTCCGACTCGGCCGCCGCCCTCGCGTCCATCTCGATGACGTTCTTCGCGTTCTTCGGCAACGTGTTCATGCCGCTCGACGGGGTGATGCTCGACATCGCCCGCTTCACGCCGCTCTACGGCTTCGTCGCGCTGAGCCGCTGGCCGCTCACCGAGGGCGTGCTGACGACCGGGCAGACCGACCCGCTGTGGATGCTCTTCCTCAACGTGGCCGTGTGGCTCGCGGTGTTCGCGGTGCTGGTCGCGATGGGCATGCGGCGCTCCCGGGCGCGGCAGTGACCCGCGCCGGCCGACAGTAGGTTGGACGGATGACGCAGCGCACGCAGCGGGAGCGCTCCGGCAGCCCCCGAGCCTCCCGCGACGCCCTCCGGTCCGGCGCGGCCGGAGCTCCGGTCGCGTCGCCGCCTCCCGGCGCCGCGGACCGCTCCGGGAAGGAGCCGTGGGCACGGTTCGGATGGCTGATGGCCGTCATCTGGCTCGTGTTCCTGGTGTACCCGGTGATCGCCCTGCTGCACTCGACCGCACCGTTCGGGTGGGTCGTCACCGGCTGGGTGGCGCTCGTCGCCTTCATCGTCCTGTACGTCACGGGGTTCCTGCACGGCATGCGCGGCGGCGGAGGGCTCGGGCGGCCCCCGACGCCGCGCCAGTGGATCACCTTCGCGCTGCTCATCGCGTGCGCACTCGTGACCGTGCCGGCGGTCGGCGGTTCGGCGCTGAGCTTCCTTCCGTTCATCATGTCGTTCGCGTCGTACGGCCTCACCCGGCTGTGGCACTGGATCGCGACCGTGGCGGCGGTCGTGGTCGCCGCGGGGTGCGTGCTGCTCATCCCCGGCAACCTGACGTACGCGTCGGTCCTGGCGATCGTGGCGCTGCTCGGGGTCGTCAACACGGTGTCGACCTGGCTGATCCTGCGCTCTGCCGAGGCGGAGCGCCTCGGACTGGAGCTGGCGACGAGCGAGGGGCGCGAGGCGGTCGCACGCGACGTGCACGACCTCATCGGCCACTCGCTGACCGTCGTCGGCCTCAAGGCCCAGCTCGCGCGACGCCTGATGGACACGGACCCCGAGCGGGCGCGGGCCGAGCTCGCCGACATCGAGCGCCTGACCGCGGAAGCCATCGCGGGCGTGCGGCAGACCGTCTCGGGGGCGCGTGCGACCACGCTGATCGAGCAGCTCGCCGCGACGGGGGACTCCCTGCGCGCGGCCGACATCCGGCTCGAGACCACGGGCGGGCCCGAGGCGCTCTCGCCCGCGCAGGCCATCACCGCGAGCTGGATCCTGCGCGAGGCGACCACGAATGTCCTGCGTCACGCGCGGGCGGACACGGTTCGGGTGCTGTTCGCGCCGGGGCGGGTGGTCGTGGAGGACGACGGCATCGGCTGCGCCTCCCGCGCCGTCGACGGCAACGGCGTCCGCGGGATGCGCGAGCGCGCCGCGGCCGCGGGAGCGTCGTTCTCGATCGGACCCGCGGGGGCGTCGGGCACGCGGGTGGAGGTGACGTGGTGAACGCGGACACGGGAGCGGGCGACAGCATCCGGCTGCTGATCGCGGACGATCAGGCTCTCGTGCGCGGCGCGCTCGCGGCCCTGCTCGACCTGGAGGCCGACCTGACCGTGAGCGGCATGGCGTCGGACGGAGCGGAGGCGGTGCGGCTGGCGGCCGAGGTGCGTCCCGACGTGTGCCTGATGGACATCCAGATGCCGGGCGTGGACGGGGTCGAGGCGACGCGGCGGATTCGTGAGGTCAGCCCGGGCACGCGGGTGCTCGTGGTGACCACGTTCGCCAGGCCAGGCTACCTGCGGTCGGCCCTCGACGCGGGCGCGAGCGGCTTCATCGTGAAGGACACTCCCGCGGAGGATCTCGCCGAGGCCGTGCGCCGCGTGCACTCCGGGCTGCGGGTGCTCGACCCCGCGCTCGCCGAGGAGAGCCTTTTCGACGGGGCGAATCCACTCAGCGACAGGGAGCGACAGGTGCTGCGGCTCGCCGCGGACGGCCGATCCGCCGCCGCCATCGCCGCGGAGGTCTTCCTGTCGGCGGGCACGGTGCGCAACCATCTGTCGGCTGCGATCGGCAAGACCGGTGCGGTCAACCGGGCGCAGGCGGTGCGCATCGCCTCGGACAAGGGCTGGATCTGACGCGGACCCTGCCGCGGCGGTGGCGGGTGTCGGTGCCCCGGCGTACCGTGAGCCGCGACGGGCGAGGGAGCCCGGACAGGAGGAGTGCGTGATGGAGTGGAAGATCGAGCTCATCTTCGTGCCCGTGTCGGACGTCGACCGGTCGAAGGAGTTCTACGAGAGGGTCGGCTTCCACGCCGACTGGGACCACACGCCGACGGAGGGGCTGCGGTTCGTGCAGATGACGCCGCCCGGGTCGGCCTGTTCGATCGCGTTCGGCACGGGCCTCGGGGTCGCGCTGGAGCCCGGGCAGCAGAACTCGATCCAGGTGGTCGTGCCGGATGCCGACGAGGCGCTGGCTCATCTGCGCGGCCTCGGCGTCGAGGCGCGCGGGGTGCAGGAGCTCGACTGGGGGCGGTTCGTGTCGTTCGACGACCCCGACGGCAACACCTGGACCCTGCAGGAGCTCCCGGACTACAGCGCGCAGGGCTGAGGGACACGCGCGTCTCGGCGCGTGCACGGGATCGCGTCGGGGGCACGGGACGCCCGCACGGCCGAACCGTGCCCTCGACAGCACGTCGAACGCTCGAAGCGCGCCGGGCGGGGAGAGGGCGTCACCCGATCCGCACCGCGCCGCCGGAGACGAGGATGCCGCCCGTCGCGGGCACGGCCACGCGCAGTTCGCTGGGGCGTCCGACATGGGCGCCCTGGCGGATGCGCACGCTGTCGCCGGGGAAGCCCTGGGCGCGCAGGTACGCGCCGACCGAGGCCGCCGCGGAACCCGTCGCCGGATCTTCCGTGATGCGCCCGACCGGGAACAGGTTGCGGGCCTCGATGTCGGCCGGATCCTCGGCGTGCAGCACGGTCACCGTGCCGAGCCAGCCCTGCTCGCGCATGAGGGCGGCGACCGCGGCCGGGGCGAAGCGGAACTGGTGGAACAGCTCACGGTCGGCGACGAAGACGATCGGGTGCCAGTTGCCCGCGAACGCCTCCCGCACGGGGAAGCGGGGGTCGACGTCGTCCGCGGTCATCCCGAGCAGTCCGAGCAGCCGGTCGCGCACCGCCGGGTCGAGGTCGCGCACCTGCGGCTCGACGCTCGTGAACGACACCGTCACCTGCCCGTCCGCGTCGGCGAACGACTCCATCGTCACGGCACCGGCGGCCGTCTCGAACACCACCGTGCCCGGGCCGTCGCGCTCCGCCAGTGCCACCGCCGTCGCCACCGTCGCGTGACCGCAGAAGGGGACCTCCGCGGCCGGCGACCAGTACCGCACCCGCAGCCGTGCCCCGTCATCGGAGGCGCCGGTCACGAACGCGGTTTCGGAGTACCCGACGTCGGCCGCGATCCGCTGCATCTCCGCATCGTCGAGGCATCCGGCGTCGAGCACCACCCCCGCGGGGTTGCCGCCGTCCGGCGTCGCCGCGAACGCGCTGAAGCGGAGGATCTCGGGGGCATCCGTCATGGGGCGAGCCTAGCGGCGGGCCCGGTCAGGAGTTCACGCGGATGATCTCCTGCTGATACGGGGCGATCACGTCGCCGGAGATGCGCAGGTCGACGACGAGGAAGCGGCGCGTCGCCGGGTCCTCGGCGGTCCACGCGGCGAGCCGGTCGAGGTCGGCCAGCGTGCGCACCACGAGCCCCTCCGCCCCGACCGCGGCACCGAACGCCGCGAAGTCGACCTCGGGGATGCGCATCGGCGCCTCGGCGAGTCCCTTCAGGCCGTAGAGGTTGACCTCGGCGCCGTAGGCCGCGTCGTTCCACACGACCGCCAGCCCGCGGCCACCCGCGGCGCGGACGGCCGACTCCAGGTCGGCGATCGCCATCAGCCCGCCACCGTCGCCCGAGGTCAGCACGATCGTCGAGTCCCGGCGGGCCAGGGCGGCGCCCACCACGCTCGGCCAGCCCTGACCGATCGACTGGAAAGCCGTGCCGACCATCATCATGCGGTCGGGCGCCGCGACCGGCCAGTACATGTTCGCCCAGCCGATGAAGTGCCCGCCGTCCGACACCACCACGCGGTCCTCCGGCAGCAGCTCGGCGATGCGGCGCGCGGCCGAGCGGGGGTCGAGGCGTCCGTCTGGCGCGAGCTCGTCACCGGCGTCGTACGTGCGCGCGGCTGCGACATCGACGCTCTCGCGCCACGGACGGGTCGGCGTCGCGTGCTCCGCCGCGGAGCCGGTGCCGGAGTGCCGGCTCTCGTCGCCGAGGTCGTCCCCGGCGGTCGGGGGAGTGGCGCCGGTGAGCCGTGTCACGAGCGCCTCGGCGGCGAGCCGCGCGTCGGCCCGCACGAACCCGCCGACGTGGGCGTGCGTCGCGGCCGGGGCGACGTCGATCTGGAACACCCGCGTGCCCGGGGCGAACAGCTCGCCGAACCGCATCGTGAACTGGTTGAGCGAGGCACCGAAGACCACGGCGACGTCGGCCGTGCGCACGAGCTGCATGGCCCCGCCGGCACCGAACCCGCCCGTCACGCCCAGGTCGTACCGCGACTCGGGGAAGACGCCGCGACCGAGGGCGGACGAGGCGGTGAGCGCACCGGTCAGGGCGGCCAGCTCGCCCAGGGCGGCGCCCGCTCCGGCGAGCCACGCGCCGCGGCCGGCGAGGAGGAACGGACGCTCGGCGCCGCGCAGCGCCTCCGCGATCTCGTCGAGCATGCCCTCCGCGAACTCGCCACGGGGCGCGAGGGGAGCGGGCAGCCGCGGCGCGGGCGCCGCCGGGACGTCGCCGGCCTCCAGGGCCGCGACGTCGTAGGGGATCGCGAGCACGACCGGGACACGGTAGGTCAGCGCGTGCTCCACCGCGATGACCGTGGTCGCTGCGGCGTCCGCGCGGCCGACGGTGTAGGTGCGGGCGCCGACGGCCGAGGCGAGCGCGATCTGATCCACGTCCCACGGGCGGGGGCCCGACGTGGGCTCGTCGCCCACCACGAGCACGAGCGGGACGTGCGCCTGCACGGCCTCGGCCAGCGCCGTGATGGTGTTCGTGAAGCCCGCGCCATAGGTCGAGGTGCCGGCGGCGATGCGCCCGGAGGCGCGGAAGTGCGCGTCCGCGGCGACCACGGCGCCCTGCTCGTGCCGCACGGCCGTGAAGACGGCGTCGGTGTGCTTCTCGATCGCGTCGAGGAAGTAGGCGTTGCCGTTGCCCATCACCCCGAAGACGGCATCGACGTGCTGGGCGAGGGTGAGGGCGACGTGCGCGGAGACCGTGGGCATGGGGGTGCCTTTCGAGAGACAGGGACGGAGGGACTGCGGGATCCGTATGTGTCTCGCCTCCGCGACATCGCGAAGCGCTTCGTGCCTCTTTTTCAGGCACCGGCCGGGCCGGACCAGCCCAGTCTAGCGGCGGCTCCTGCCTCGCGGATGCGCGAGAATGGACCGATGACGGATGCGGCGATCGAGCGCGAGACGCTCACCTGGGACGGCTTCGGCGCGGCGACGCGCGACCTGGCGCGGAGCATCCTCGCCAGCGGCTTCGAGCCGGAGGTGGTCGTCGCGATCGCCCGCGGGGGACTTCTCCCCGCCGGTGCCATCGCCTACGGCCTCGGCGCGAAGAACTGCGGCGCGATCAACGTCGAGTTCTACACCGGCATCGGCACGGTGCTCGACGCCCCCGAGGTGCTGCCGCCCGAGCTCGACATGGCGTACCTCGACGGTCGCCGCGTGCTGCTCGTGGACGATGTGGCCGACTCCGGCCGCACCCTCGCCCTCGCGGTGCAGCTGCTGAAGGACAAGGGCGCCGACGTGCGGTCGGTGACGATCTACACCAAGCCCTCCACGATCATCCAGCCCGACTACGCCTGGAAGGGCACCGATCTGTGGATCAACTTCCCGTGGTCGTTCCAGGGCACCGTGCGCGAGGAGGACGAGGGCCTCGCGCCCTCCGCCTGACTCAGCCGCGCAGCAGCGCCCGCAGCGTCTGGATCGTGTCGGCCTCGGCCGGGGTCTTGTCGTCGCGGTAGCGCTTGACCCTGGCGAACCGCAGTGCCAGTCCCCCCGGGTAGCGCGGCGACCGTTGCACGCCGTCGATAGCGATCTCCACCACCAGCTCCGGTCGCAGGAACACGGTCGAGGCGGTGCGATGCGACTCGTGCGCCGGGAACTCCTCGGTCTGCCACTCCAGCAGCGCGTCGGTCAGGCCCTTGAACGTCTTGCCCACCATCACGAACGAGCCGGGGTCGCCGAACTCGCCCTCCGGATCGCGGGCGCCGAGGTGCAGGTTCGACAGCCACCCGCGCCGTCGGCCGGAGCCCCACTCGGCCCCGAGCACGACCAGGTCGTACGTGAGGACGGGCTTCACCTTGACCCAGGACTTGCCGCGGCGGCCGGCGGCGTAGGGGGCGTCGACGGCCTTGACCACAACGCCCTCGTGTCCGGCCGCGAGGGCCTCGCGCGACAGCTGCTCGGCGGCCTCGGGGTCGTCCGTCACGATGCCCGGCATGCGCCAGTCGCCCGCGACGGCCGCGAGCACCTCCTGGCGCACGGACAGCGGCTCGTCGAGCAGGTCGCGGCCGTCGAGGTGCAGCACGTCGAAGAACCACGGTCGCAGGGCGAGTTCGCGCGCGGCGTCGGCCCCGAACCGCGACATGGTCTCCTGGAACGGTCGTGGCCCGCCGTCTTCGTCGAGCGACAGCGTCTCGCCGTCGAGGATCACGTCGTGTGCGGGCAGCGTCCGCACGATCTCGACGATCTCCGGCAGGCGGTGCGTGACATCGGCGAGGCTGCGGGTGTAGATGCCCACGTCGTCGCCGTGCCGGTGCACCTGGATGCGGGCGCCGTCGAGCTTGTACTCCACGGAGGCGCGGCCCGTGATCTCGAGCGCGGCGGTGGGCGTGGCCGCGGTCGCCGCCAGCATCGGCAGCACCGGGCGGCCCACCCGCAGCCCGACCTCCTCCAGCGCGCCCTCGTCTCCGGTCAGCGCCAGACGGGCGGTCTCCCCGAGGTCGCCCGAGAGCATCGCCGCGCGTCGCACGAGCGCGATGGGCTGATCGGACGCCCGGGCGATCGCGTCGAGCAGCACGCCGCCGAGCGCCCCCGTGCGCAGCTCGCCCAGCATGGCCCTGGCGAGGAAGTCCCACTCCGCGGCGGTGGACCGCGTGGCCAGGGCGCGCAGGAGGTCGCTGCGGACGCCGGCGGAGCCAGCGCCCGACGCGGTGGACAGCTCCTCGAACGCGTGGTCGACCTCGGCGATCGTGAGACTCGACTCCGCGGCATGGGCGATGTCGAGCGACGACAGCCCGCGCCAGCCCACCCCCAGTCGCCCCTGCCGCGGGGAGGCGAGCAGGAGACCCACGAGCGCGGGCACGACGGCCTCGTCCGCACCGCGCAGCAGCTCGGCGATCGCGTCGATCTTGGCGAGGCGCGACGAGGTGGACGCGACCTTCTCGGTCGTGGTGACGAGCTCGGAGAGCAGCATCCCCGCATCATGCCACCGGCCGCGGACACCGCGGAAGGAGCTTGACACCGCCCGCCCTGGGGCGGGGGTGCTCGTTCAGCGCCCGCGGAACTCCGGCCTGCGCTTCTCCTGGAACGCGGCGAAGCCCTCGCGGTAGTCGTCGGTGTCGCACAGGGCAGCCTGCGCCGCGTTCTCGATGCCGACCGCATCCCACAGCGTCAGCTTCTCGTCGCGGATCCGCGCCACGAGCTCCTTGCTCGCCAGGAACGCTGCCGTCGCGCCCCGGGCGGCAGCGGCGGCGGCCTCCGCGGTCGCCGACACCACCTCGTCGTCGGGGAACACGCGGGAGAACAGGCCCGACTGCACGGCCTCGGTTCCGCTCATCAGGCGCCCGGTATAGATGAGGTCGAGCGTCTTGTGCGCGCCGAGCCGGTCGAGGAACAGCGCGTGACCACCGGAGTCGAGCGTGGCCCCCAGGGCCGCGAACGGGGAGCCGATCTTCGCGGACTCGCCCACGTACACCACGTCGGTCGCGATCAGCAGTCCGAGTCCGACGCCCAGACAGGCCCCGTGCGCGACCGCGAACGTCGGTGCCGGGAACCGCGCCATCCGCTGCAGCAGCGGGGTCACGGCGCCGCCGAGGTAGCCGAGCACGTCGTCGTCGCGCGGGTCGACCGCCGAGATGTCGCGACCGGCGCAGAACGCCCTGCCCTCGCCGCGCAGGACGAGTGCCCGCACCCCGGCGTCCTCCGCCGCGTCGTAGGCGGCGTCGAGCTCGTCGAGCGCGGTCTCGTCGAGGGCGTTGAGCTTCGCGGGCGCGTTCAGGACGACCGTGGCGACGTCGTCGGCGATGGTGAGGTCGATCATGGGGCCCTCCGGATCAGACGTCGTAGTCGACGACCAGGCGGTCGCTCGTGGGGTGGGACTGGCACGTCAGCACGTAGCCGCGCTCGAGCTCGTCGGGTTCCAGCGCGTAGTTCTCCGTCATGGTGACGCTGCCCTCGATCACCCGCGCGCGACACGTGCCGCACACGCCGCCCGCACACGCGAACGGGGCGTCGGGGCGCACCCGCAGGGCCGCGTTGAGCACCGACTCGCGTGCCGCCACGGGGCTCTCCACCGTCGAGGAGACGCCGTCGAGGTTCACCTCGATGCGCACCGTCTTCTCCCCGGCGCTCACCGTCACGGGGCGCGCGGCCCGCACCGGCTCGTCACCCGTGGTGAACAGCTCGAACCGGATGTGCTCGCGCGGCACGCCCACGTCGGCGAGCACCGCGCGGCACAGGTCGACGAGCGCGAGCGGCCCGCACAGGAACCACTCGTCCACATCGGAGGGGTCGATCAGCGATCCGAGGATCGTGCGCAGCTTGGGCTCGTCGAGGCGGCCGGACAGCACGGGGGCCGTGCGCTGCTCGCGCGACAGCACGTGATGCAGCGTGAGCCGGGTGGGGTAGCGGTCCTTCAGGTCGGCGAGGTCCTCCAGGAACATCACGTCGAGGGTCGAGCGGTTCGTGAACAGCAGCGTGAACCGCGAGGTCCGCGACCGCGTCAGCACGGTGTGCGCGAGGGCCATCAGCGGAGTGATGCCCGATCCGGCGGCGATGCCCACCACGTGCTTCTGGTCGAGGTCGTCGAGCCCCGAGGTGAAGGTGCCCTGCGGGCTCATCACGTCGATGCGGAAGCCGGGGTGCAGACCCGTCTGCGCCCACGTGGAGAAGAGCCCGCCCTCGTCGCGCTTGACCGCCACGCTCAGGCGCGTCGGCCGTCCGTCGGTGCGGTGCTCGGGAGCGCGGCACAGCGAGTACGAACGCCGCACCTCCTCGCCGTCGAGGGTCGTGCGCAGCGCCACGTACTGGCCCGGCAGATGGTCGTAGTCGTCGGCGAGCTCGGGCGGCACCGTGAAGGTGACCTCGACGGAATCCTCGGTCAGCGGACGCACGTCCTCGACCTCGAGCGTGTGGAACCGCGCGCGCGTGCGCTCGCGGGAGGCGGGTGCGGCAGCCGCGGGCGGCGTCGCCCGCGCGGGGGAGAACAGCGACATCAGTGCACCTTGAAGTGGTCGAAGGGTTCCAGGCACGCGCGGCACTCGTACAGCGCCTTGCACGAGGTCGAGCCGAAGCGCGACACCTCACGGGTGTCGAGCGAGCCGCAGCGCGGGCACCGCACGCTCAGCGCGAGCCGGATGGGCCCCGACGACACCGCGGCGCGGCCGCTGGGCGGGGCGATGCCGTACTCCCGGAGCTTCTGCGCGCCGGCGTCGCTCATCCAGTCGGTGGTCCACGCGGGGGACAGCACGAGCCGCACCTCGACCTGCGCCCAGCCCGCCGCGGTGAGCGCCAGCACGACGTCGTCGCGGATGGTGTCCATCGCCGGGCAGCCGCTGTACGTCGGGGTGATGTCGACCCGCACCGTGTCGCCGTGCACCTCGACCGCGCGCAGCACGCCGAGGTCCTCGATCGTGAGCACGGGCACCTCGGGATCGGGCACGGCCGCGGCGATCCGCCACGCCTCGGCCCGCGACCCGGCCGCTGTGCCGGTCACCACGACGCCCCCGGGTGCCGTCGCGCCAGCACCTGCATCTCGGCGAGGAGGTGGCCCAGCGGGGTCGCATGAGCGCCGCGGCGGCCGCCCGCCGACGACGCCGACACGGCGGGGACGGCGAGGTCGGCCTCGGCGAACACGGTGTCCACGACCGCGTCGAACCCCGGGCGCAGCGCGGAGGGGCGCACGGCCGCGTCGCCGAGTCGATCGATGAGCGGCTCGTCGCGGAACAGCTCGTCGACATACGGCCACACGTCGGTCAGGGCCCGGATCATCCGCGCGCGAGACTCGTCCGTGCCGCCCGCGAGCCGCAGCACCCACTGCACGGCGTGGTCGCGGTGGTAGTCGACCTCCTTGAGGGCCTTTTCCGCGATCGCCGCCAACGTGGGCTCCGAGCTCGCGCGCAGGGCGGCGTACAGCTCCACGAGGTACACCGACACGACGAACTGCCGCGCGATGGTCTGGGCGAAATCGCCGTTGGGCTGCTCCACGATCCAGGCGCTGCGGAACTCGGGCTCGTCGCGGAAGTAGGCCAGGTCGTCCTCGGAGCGGCCGTCCCAGGATCCGGCGAAGTGCAGGAACGAGCGGGCATGCCCGAGCAGGTCGAGCGCGATGTTGCCGAGCGCCACGTCCTCCTCCAGCTCCGGCGCGCGGGAGATCCACGCGCCGAGCTGCTGCGACAGGATCAGGGCGTCGTCGCCCAGCCAGAGCGCGTACTCGGCGAGGTCGGCGCTGGTCGCGGTGGTGCCGGCGCCCGCCAGCTCCTCGCTCAGCCGCAGTTCGTCGACAGAGACGTCTCCGTGCACGTCGGTTCCGTGCACGTCGGTGTGCCCGTGCTGCTGCGCGCTCACAGGTGCGGCACCCCCTCGGAGGCGGTGTAGTACACCGCGTGCCGGTAGTTCTTGCCGGCCGGGCTCTCGAAGTAGGCCCCCTTGGCGTCGGGGTCGCTGGTGGTGATGGCGCCGGCCGGCACGGCCCAGATCGACACGCCCTCGCCGCGCCGGGTGTAGAGGTCGCGGGCGTTGCGGATCGCCATGTCGGCGTCTGGCGCGTGCAGCGAGCCGACGTGCACGTGGCTCAGGCCGCGGTTCGCGCGCACGAAGATCTCCCACAGGGGCCAGGGCTCGCGCTCGTCGGCGCCGGGGGTGGCCATCACGCGACCGCCTTCGTCTTGAGGGCCTGCTTGCGGGCGTACTCGGCGGCGGCCTCGCGCACCCAGGCGCCCTCCTCGTGGGCGGTGCGGCGGCGCTCCAGCCGTTCCGCGTTGCACGGTCCGTTGCCGCGCAGCACCTGGAAGAACTCGTCCCAGTCGATCTCGCCCATCTCGTAGCGGCCGGTCTCCTCGTCGAAGCGCAGGTCGGGGTCGGGCAGGGTGACGCCGAGGATCTCGGCCTGGGGCACGAGCATGCTCACGAAGCGCTGGCGCAGCTCGTCGTTGGAGAAGCGCTTGATCTTCCAGGCCATCGACTGTGCGGAGTTGGGGGACTGGTCGTCGGGCGGGCCGAACATCGCCAGGCTCGGCCAGTACCAGCGGTCCACGGCGTCCTGCGCCATCTGCCGCTGCTCCTCCGTGCCGCGCATGAGGGTGAGGAGGATCTCGAAGCCCTGCCGCTGGTGGAACGACTCCTCCTTGCAGATGCGCACCATCGCCCGGCCGTAGGGGCCGTAGGAGGCGCGGCACAGCGGCACCTGGTTGCAGATGGCGGCGCCGTCGACGAGCCAGCCGATCGCCCCCATGTCGGCCCAGGTGGGGGTGGGGTAGTTGAAGATCGACGAGTACTTGGCCTTGCCGGAGATGAGCTGGTCCATCATCTCGTCGCGCGTGATGCCGAGGGTCTGCGCGGCGGAGTAGAGGTAGAGCCCGTGTCCGGCCTCGTCCTGCACCTTCGCCATCAGGATGGCCTTGCGCTTGAGGCTGGGCGCGCGCGTGATCCAGTTGCCCTCCGGCTGCATGCCGATGATCTCGGAGTGCGCGTGCTGGGAGATCTGCCGGATGAGCGTCTTGCGGTACGCCTCCGGCATCCAGTCGCGCGGCTCGATGCGCTGCTCGTTCGCGATGAGCTCCTCGAACAGGCGCTCCTCCGCGGAGGCCTCGTCCGTCACGAGGGACAGGTCTGCAGGACTGGTCATCGTCGACTCCTCGCCATCCGGCCTTCTTTACTGACCGATCGTTAGGTAATTCTGACACAGCGATCGTCGGTATTCAACCGGCGCCGGATCAGAGCGAGCGCGACACGAGCGCGAGCAGGGCCCGGCCGTAGGCCTCCGCGGGGTCGGGGTGCTCGAACGTGAGCGGCTCCCCGGCGATCTCGATCTCCACGCGGAACGTGTCTGGCAGCCGGACGAGGGCGCGGAACGTACCGCGGAGAAGTTCGCGCAGCTGATCCTCGCGGGGCAACCACACCGCATCAGCCAGGGTCACCGCATCGAGCGCCCACTCGGTCGTGCCGTTGAACGCCAGGTCGGTGCCGCTGGGGGTCTGCCGCGCCTCGATCGTCATCCCGCTCACGGTGAACACGTCGGCCTCGGCCTCCAGCTCCACCTCGTCGGGGAGGTCCAGCTGGAAACGGTCGCCCTCCGCGGGGTGCCAGGTGAGTCCCGCATCGCGCAGGGCGACGGCGAGTTCGCGCGTGATCATCCCTCCACGCTAGACGCCATGCGGCAGCCGTCCCCCGATCGCGGGCCGCGACGACCGGGCTGTCGGCGGTGTGCGGCAGAGTGGAGGACATGACCTCCGCACCCGCCGACACCGCCCGCGACACCGCCCGCGCCGCTCTCGCCGAGCTGGTCGGGCGCGCCGACGTCGACTTCCACGACGGGCAGTACGAGGCGATCGAGGCCCTGGTGGAGGGGCGCCGCCGCGCGCTCGTGGTGCAGCGCACCGGCTGGGGCAAGTCCGCGGTGTACTTCGTGGCGACGCTGCTGCGCCGACGGCAGGGCGCGGGCCCCACCGTGCTGGTGTCGCCGCTGCTCGCCCTCATGCGCGACCAGATCGCGGCCGCAGAGCGCGCGGGCGTGCGGGCGGTGGCGATCAACTCCACGAACGCGCACGAGTGGGCGGAGGTGGAGGGGCGGCTCGCGCGCGACGAGGTCGACGTGCTGCTGGTGTCGCCCGAGCGGCTCAACAACCCCGCCTTCCGCGAGCAGCAGCTGCCCGCGCTCGTGGCCCGCCTCGGCATGCTCGTCGTCGACGAGGCGCACTGCATCAGCGACTGGGGGCACGACTTCCGGCCCGACTACCGCCGCCTGCGCGATCTGATCGGCCAGCTCCCGACCGACGTGCCGGTCCTGGCCACGACCGCGACCGCCAACAGCCGCGTGGTGGCCGACGTCGCCGAGCAGCTCGGAGCGCTGCCGACCGGGGAGGCCGGTGGGGCTGTGGCGTCCGCTGCACCGAGTGCGGGTGCGGATGCGGAAGCGGAAGCGGATGCGGGTGCCGGTGCGGGAGCCGTGCCGGTGCTGACGATCCGCGGACCCCTGGCCCGCACGTCGCTGCGGCTCGGCGTGCTGCGCCTGCGCGACTCGGCCAGCCGCCTGGCCTGGCTGCTGAGCCACCTCGACGACCTTCCGGGCTCCGGCATCATCTACACGCTCACGGTCGCCGCGGCCGTCGACACCGCGCGACTGCTGCGTGAGCACGGGCATGAGGTGCGCGCCTATACCGGGCAGACCGATGCCGAGGAGCGCGCCGAGTCGGAGGGCATGCTCAAGCGCAACGAGGTCAAGGCGCTCGTGGCCACCAGCGCCCTGGGCATGGGCTTCGACAAGCCCGACCTCGGCTTCGTCGTGCACCTCGGCGCGCCGTCGTCGCCCGTCGCGTACTACCAGCAGGTGGGCCGTGCGGGCCGAGCGAGCGACAACGCCGACGTGCTGCTGCTGCCCGGAGTCGAGGACCGCGACATCTGGCACTACTTCGCGACCGCGTCGATGCCCGACCGTGAGCGCGCCGAACGGGTGATCGCCGCGCTCGGCGACGCTCCGATCTCGACCCCGGCGCTGGAGGCCCTGGTCGACATCCGCCGCACGCCGCTGGAGTTGCTGCTCAAGGTGCTCGACGTCGACGGAGCCGTGCGGCGCGTGCAGGGCGGCTGGATCGCGACGGGAGCGCCGTGGACCTACGACGCCGAGCGCTACGAGCGCATCGCCGCCGAGCGGGTCGCCGAGCAGCAGCACATGCTCGACTACGAGCGGACCGACGGCTGCCGCATGGAGTTCCTGCAGCGGGCGCTCGACGACGAGACCGCCGCGCCCTGCGGTCGCTGCGACACCTGCGCGGGCGTCTGGTTCCCGACCGAGGTGGCGTCGACGGCCAGTGCGCAGGCGGCGGAGTCGCTCGACCGCGTGGGCGTGCCGATCGAGCCGCGGCGCGCCTGGCCGACCGGCGCCGACCGCCTCGACGTGCCCGTCAAGGGCCGCATCCCCGCGGACGAGCAGGCCGAGGAGGGGCGTGCGCTGGCGCGGCTCACCGATCTGGGATGGGGCGGCGCGCTGCGCGACACCTTCGCCGCGGGCGCCCCCGATGCCGCGGTGACCCCGCAGCTGGTGCAGGCGTGCGTGCGCGTGCTCGCCGGGTGGGGGTGGGCGGAGCGGCCCGTCGCCGTGGTCGCCCTGCCCTCGCGGTCGCGGCCGCTGCTGGTGGACTCGCTGGCGCGAGGACTGGCCGACATCGGGCGACTGCCGTACCTGGGCGCTCTGGAGCTGCGCGGCGGGGGACCGTCCGGCCAGTCGGGAGGGAACAGCGTGTTCCGGCTCGCGGGCGTGTGGGACCGCTTCGACGCGTCGCACCTCGAGGTGCCAGCGGGCCCCGTGCTGCTGGTCGACGACCTCGTCGACAGTCGCTGGACCATGACGGTCGCCGCGCGCACCCTCCGTCGTGCCGGGGCCACCGCGGTGCTCCCGTTCGCGCTCGCCCTCCGCGGCTGACGCCGGGGCCCCGGGCTCAGTCGTCGGCGGGGGAGATGCGCGGGGGCCAGGAGGTCGCGCCGAGCTCGCGGGAGATGTTCCTCGCGGTCTCGCGCAGAGCGTTCACGACGGCGTCCGAGGCGGGGGTCTGCGAGGTCGGCAGGACCACGGCGACCGCGGCGACGATCGCGTCGGAGGCATCGGCGACGGGCGCCGCGAGCGACGACTCACCGAGCACGGCCTCGTCGAACTCGCCCGCCATGCCCCGCTCGGCGATCGCGGGCAGCTCCAGCGTCAACCGCGCGACGTCGGTGACCGTGTCGCCGGTGAGGCTGCGCAGCGGTGCGTCGAACACCGTCCGCTGGAACCCCTGGTCGTACGCGAGCAGCACCCTGCCCATCGCGGAGGCGTGCGCGGGGATCGCCATACCGGTCTCGAGCATCTGCTGGCTGTCGTCGGGGCGCAGGTTGTGATGGATCACCAGCACGTCGGTGAAGTGCGGCGCTCCCAGGCGCACGGAGAGGTGCGTGCGGCGGGCGAGCTCCTGGGTCCAGCGCATGGACCGCGCCCGCACGTCGAGGCTGTCGAGGTACACGTTGCTGAGGCGCAGCAGGGTGGGGCCGAGCATGTAGCGCTGCCCTCCGCGCTCCTTGGCGACCAGGCCGTGCGCGCGCAGCGACTTCACGATGCCGTGCACGGTCGACGGCGGCAGGCCGAGCGCGCTCGACAGGTCGGTGATGCCGAGGTGGCGCGCCCCCTGCAGCAGGTCGAGGATCTTCGCCGCACGGTCGATCGCCTGGATCATCCGCGTCTCCTTCCGGTCGTCGTCGACCCGGTCGCGCCGGTCGCCTGAACGATCTTGACAAGCCGGCAGGCTCCGAGCATATTCGACATTAACGAATTCCTTTCGGATTTTCGGGACAGCGCACGATGCATCAAAGGAGATCGCACGATGAAGAAGCTCATCAACGCCCCGGAAGACGTCCTCGTCGAATCCCTGCGGGGCGTCGCCGCCGCTCATCCGGAGCTGTCGGTGGATCTGGAGAACCACGTCATCACGCGGGCCACGCCCAAGGCGCAGGGCAAGGTCGCCGTCGTGTCCGGTGGCGGGTCGGGACACGAGCCCCTGCACGGCGGCTACGTGGGCACGGGCATGCTCGATGCGGCCGTCGCCGGGGAGGTCTTCACCTCACCCACCCCCGACCGCGTGCAGGTGGCGACCCAGGCCGTCGACCGTGGCGCCGGCGTGCTGCACATCGTGAAGAACTACACCGGCGACGTGCTCAACTTCGAGATGGCGGCCGAGCTTGCGTCGATGGAGGGCATCGAGGTGGGCACGGTCGTGGTCGACGACGACGTCGCGGTGCAGGACTCGCTGTACACGGCGGGACGCCGCGGGGTCGGGCTCACGGTGCTGCTGGAGAAGCTCGTGGGCGCCGCCGCCGAGGAGGGCCGCGACCTCGCGTCCGTCGTCGAGCTGGCGAAGCGCATCAACGGACAGGGGCGCTCGATGGGCATGGCGCTCACGAGCTGCACCGTGCCCGCCGCGGGCAAGCCCACGTTCGACCTCCCGGACGACCAGATGGAGATCGGCATCGGCATCCACGGCGAGCCGGGCCGGCACCGCGAGCCGCTCGCGCCCGCGTCCGACATCGCCCGCCAGCTCGTCGAACCCATCCTGGGCGACATCGACGCGGCCGGTCCCGCGATCGTGATGCTCAACGGCATGGGTGCGACCCCGCTCATCGAGCTCTACCTCATGTACGGCGAGGTCGCCGCGATCCTGGAGAAGTCGGGCGTGCAGATCGCCCGCAACCTCGTCGGCAACTACATCACCTCGCTCGACATGGCCGGCTGCTCGGTCACGGTGCTGAAGGCCGACGACGAGCTGCTGCGGCTGTGGGACGCACCCGTGGTCACCCCCGGCCTGCGGTGGGGCGCCTGATGGCGGCCGTCGGCACCGCGCAGCTCGCGGACTGGATCACCCGCTACCGCGACGCGGTCACCGCGCAGCGCGACTGGCTCACTGAGCTGGACTCCGCGATCGGCGACGCCGACCACGGCGCCAACATGGCCCGCGGCTTCGCGGCCGTGGGAGACAAGCTGGCCGCGGGGACCCCGGCCACGGTCGACGAGCTGCTGAAGACGGTCGGCATGACGCTCGTGAGCTCGGTGGGCGGAGCGAGCGGCCCGCTGTACGGCACCTTCTTCCTGCGCATGGGCATGTCCGCCGGAGCGGTCTCGGAGCTGGACGGCCCCGCGCTCGCCGCGGCCCTGCGTGCCGGACTCGAGGGCATCGTCGCCCGCGGCAAGCCCGAGGCGGGGGACAAGACCATGTACGACGCGATGGCGCCGGCGGTCGATGCGTTCGACGCGGCGCTCGCCGACGGGTCCTCGGTGGGCGACGCCGCCCGGGCGGCGGCCGACGCGGCGGCCGCGGGGCGCGACGCCACCCTCGACCTGGTGGCGCGCAAGGGGCGCGCCAGCTACCTGGGCGAACGCAGCGCGGGGCACCTCGACCCGGGCGCGGCCTCCACCGCGATCCTGTTCGACACGCTCGCCGCCGCGATCGCGGACAGCGCCTGATGATCGGCATCGTCGCCGTCTCCCACAGCGCCCGGCTCGGGGAGGCGGCGCTCGAGCTCGCCCTCCAGATGGTGCCGGGGGGAGGCGTGCGCGTCGAGGTGGCGGCGGGCGCGGGGGTCGACGCCGACGGTGCCCCGGTACTCGGGACCGACGCCGTGGCCGTCGCGACCGCGATCGATGTGCTCGCCGCGGACTGCGACGGGGTGCTGGTGCTGATGGACCTCGGGTCCGCGGTGCTGAGCGCCGAGCTCGCGCTGGAGCTGCGGGCGAGCGACGTGCCGGTGCGACTGGCGCCCGCGCCGTTCGTGGAGGGGCTGCTCGCCGCGGTGGTCGCCGCCGCGGCCGGGGCCGACCTCGACGCCGTGGCCGCGGAGGCGACCGGAGCGCTGGTGGCGAAGAGCGGACAGCTCGGGGAGCCCGAGGCGGAGGCGGGCGCCGCCGGGAGCACGGGGGTGGGAGCGGGTACGACGACCGGGTCCGCGGCCGTGCCGGAGTCGGAGCCAGGGACGCGGGGGGACTCGCCGAGCGGGTCAGGATCCGCGGCGACGGGCGGGACTCCGGCGGACCCGCCGGAGCCGGGCGCGCATGAGGAGGGCGTGAGTGTGCGTCGCGTGCGGGTGCGCAACCCGCTGGGCATCCACGCGCGCCCGGCCGCCCTGATCGCGGAGGCCGCCGGTGGCGCGGACGTGCGCCTGCGACGGCTGCCCGACGGGATCGAGGCGGCGGCGCGCAGCCTCACGCGCCTGCTCGCGCTTGGAGCGCGGCAGGGCACGGAGTTCGAGCTGATCGGCCGTGGTCCCGATGCCGGGGCCGCCCTCGACCGGCTGGTCGCCCTGTTCGACGACGGCTTCGCCGAGGGCACGGAGGACGCACAGCGCGACGACACCCGAGCCGCGGACGGTGCCGGCGGAGAGGGCGCTCGCGCCACCGTCGGGGGTCCGGATGCGTCCGTCGCGGCGGACGGCCCGGGTGTTGCCGCCGCCGCGGAGACCGGGAGCCGTGGCGCCGGCGCGGAGACGAACGACGCCCACGGGGAGAGAGCGGGTTCGGCTGCGGACGCAGCGGGTGTGGACGGCGATGCGGACGGACCGGTGCCGATCGAGCCCGGGGCCGTGCTGCGGGGGCGCGGTGTGAGCCCGGGGAGGGTCGCGGCGCCGGTGGTGCACGTGGCGCCGCCGCTGCCGGAGCCCGACGCCGAGACGGTGGTCGCGCCGGACGAGCGCGAGGCCGAGGTGTCGGCGATCGAGTGGGCCGCGGTGGCCGTGGCCGACCAGCTGCGCTCGCGCACGGCTCAGGCGACCGGCGAGGCCCGCGCGATCCTCGATGCGTCCCGGCTCCTCGCGTCCGACCCGGAGCTGGTGTCGGAGGCGACGGAGCTCGTGCGCGCGCAGGGACGCACGGCCGCGCGCGCCGTCTGGGAGACGTCCGCGACGCACGAGAAGGCCCTCCTCGCGCTCGGCGGCCGGATGGCCGAGCGCGCCGCCGACATCCGCGACGTGCGCGATCGCATCATCGCGGAGATCCTGCGGGTCGACCTGCCGGGTGTGCCGGAGCGCGACGAGCCGTTCGTGCTGGTGGCGACCGACCTGTCGCCGGCCGACACCGCCACCCTGGACGGGGGGCGGTGCGTGGCGCTGGTGACGGAGCAGGGCGGCCCGACCTCGCACACCGCGATCATCGCGCGGTCGCTCGGGCTCCCCGCGGTGGTGGGGCTCGCCGGCGCCCTCGCGATCTCCGAGGGCACCACCGTGCTGGTGGATGGAGAACGCGGCACCGTGACGGTCGATCCGGATGAGGTCGACGTGGCGTCCGCGCGCGCAGCGTCCACCGTCGTGACCTTCGACGGTCGCGGGCGCCTGGCGGACGGGACGCGCCTCCCGCTGCTCGCCAACGTCGGCGGTGCGAGCGATGCCGCGTCGGCGGCGGCCGCGCAGGCGGAGGGCGTCGGCCTGTTCCGCACCGAGTTCTGCTTCCTCGGCCGTGTCGATGCGCCGACGATCGACGAGCAGGTCGAGGCGTATCGCGGAGTGCTCGCCGCGTTCCCCGGCCGCACGGTGGTGGTGCGCACGCTCGATGCGGGCAGCGACAAGCCGCTGCCCTTCGCGAACGCCGATCACGAGGACAACCCGGCCCTCGGTGTGCGCGGACTGCGCATCGCCCGGCGGAACCCCGCCCTGCTCGACGATCAGCTGCGGGCCCTCGCGCGCGCGGCGGATGCGGAGTCGGCCGAGGTCGAGGTGATGGCGCCGATGGTCGCGACCGTCGAGGAGGCGCGGGAGTTCGCGGAGCGGTGTCACGCCGCCGGGCTGGACCGCGTCGGGATCATGATCGAGACGCCCGCTGCCGCCCTGCTGGCGGCCGAGCTGTTCGAGGTCGTGGACTTCGTGAGCCTCGGGACGAACGACCTCGCCCAGTACACGCTGGCGGCCGACCGCCTGCTGAGCGACCTCGGCGAGCTGAACGACCCGTGGCAGCCCGCAGTCCTGCGCCTGATCGGCATGGTGGGCGCGGCGGGTCGCGCGGCGGGGAAGCCGGTCGGGGTGTGCGGTGAGGCCGGGGGCGATCCGGCCCTCGCTCCCGTGCTGGTCGGGCTCGGCGTGACCTCCCTGTCGATGACCCCGCGTGCGCTCGGCCGGGTGGCCGCGGCGCTGGACGCGGTGACCGTCGAGGACTGCCGTCGGATGGCCGAGGCCGCGGCCGGTGCCCCCACGGCGGCCGAGGCGCGGGCGGCCGTGACGCACGCCGGGTGACGGCGCCCGACGCGGGCTTCTGCGGTCGCGGCGGGGGTGTATGCCGATGCGGGCATGCGATCCGTATCGTTCTCGTCACGGTGGTCGGCTGGCCAGTATTTTGGTGGGCCGGACCACTACGCTCGCGGCAGGGGACGCGCCGTCGGCGCGTGAGAGACCACCGGAGGGTCGAATGTCCAGCATGTCGTTCGTGAAGAGATCGATCGCGCGAGGCGGCCTCGCGGCCGTCCTCGTGGGGGCGCTCGCGGGGGTGTCCGCGTGCGCACCGACTCCCGAGCCCGCGTCGAGTCCTTCGGCCGCGCCGTCGACCTCGGCGCCGGAGCCGTACGATGGGCCGCTGCTCTTCGTCGGCGACGAGCTGGAGTCGTTCGCACTGACTCCGCAGGAGGTCGCCGGCCTCTTCCCGGGGGCACCGCCCGCGACCGCGATCACGGACACGCTCGTGCAGTACGCCGACGGCGGCGGTCCCGACTTCGCTCCGGCCGTCTGCAGGCTCCTGATCAGCGAGACGTCGATGCGCAGCGTCGGCGCGCGCACGGTGCCGTGGGTCGATGGCGCAGACGCCGGGAACAGCGGAAGGCAGGAGATCCTGCAGTTCGCCTCGGAGGAGAACGCGTCCGCTCGGATGGACGACCTCGTGTCGACGGTCGAGAGCTGCGCGCAGTTCGACGCCCAGGGGCCGGGGTCCTTCACGGCCTCCGTGGCTCCCGACGGCGATGGTGTCCGCGCCTTCGCCGGGACGCTGGAACTCGACTCCTCGGGGAGCCCGTGGCGTGCACACCACGCGTTCGCCGCGGTCGGCAACGTGATCGTGCACGCGTGGCAGCCGGCACAGGACGGTTCCGCGTTCGACGCGGAGGCCGCTGCGCTCCTGCTGCGCGACCGTGCGGTGGAGGCGAAGACCGCGCTCGTGGACGAGCTCACCGCGCAGCCGCCCCTCACGCCGACGCCGTCCGAGCAGGATCCCTCCGCCGACTGGAGCACGTGGGAGCTGACGCCGACGGGCGTCGGTCCTCTGATCTTCGGTGCCGACCGCGCCGCCGCGCTCGCCGCGGTCCCCGGCGCGACGGCCGAGGAGTTCACCTGGACGGACACGGCCGCGCGCCTGGTGAGTCCGGACGGACAGTCCTCGCTCATCCTGCACTTCACCGAAGACGGGGCGCGGCTCAGCGGCGTGACCGCCGGCATCGCGAACCTGGACGGTGACGTCGACCCGAACGGCGACCTGCTCCCGGCGGCCCAGGGCGTGCGCATCGGGGCGCCGCTCGCCGACGCCGTCGCCGCATTCCCCGATGGCACGTTCCTGCAGATCGTCTCGTCCGGCGAGGACTTCTATCAGTGGGCGACGAGGGAGGGCGGCGTGGTTCGCTTCCGCGCGGACCGCGACGCCGCGGATCCGGCGGCCGTCATCACCGGGATCACGGTGGAGGATGCGACGCTGACCCCGCCCCTCACCGTCGACTGACGCACGCTCTGCGTCGGGCCGCGGTCCCGCCCTGTCTTACTGACCGATCGTTCAGTTAGTATGGGCCGAGCGGGACCGCGGCGTCCCGTCCCCAGCGCGACGAGGAGGTCGGCGATGACGGATGTGACGACGGAGACGGCGGAGGCCGTGCAGCCCAATCGCGCCATGATGCAGCGCGACCGCGCGTCCGCGATGCTCGGGCTCACGGTCGAGCGCGACGACCCCGGTCATGCGGTCGTCTCGATGCGCGTGCGCGATGACATGACCAACGGCTTCGGCATCACCCACGGCGGGTTCGTGTTCGCGCTCGCCGACACGGCCTTCGCGATCGCCTGCAATGAGGACGACCGGGTCACGGTCGCGGCCGGAGCCGACATCGCCTTCCTCAAGCCGACCGTCGCCGGGCAGACCCTCACGGCCACGGCCGTGCGACGCACCCGCACCGGGCGCTCCGGCATCTACGACGTCACCGTGGTCGACGAGCAGGGCGACACCGTCGCCGAGTTCCGCGGCCGCTCCCGCACCACGCCCCAGACCCACTGACCCGCCGAAACCCGAGGAGCCCCCGTGTCGACGACGACCGCCCCCGCTTCCGCCCTCCGCCCGCCCGCCGCCGAGGAACTCGACCCCGAGGAGCGCCTGAGCCGTGCGGAGCTCGAGGCCCTTCAGCTGGAGCGGCTGCAACGGACCGTGCGCCACGCCTACGCGAACGTGCCGCTCTACACCCGCAAGTTCGACGAGGCGGGCGTGCACCCCGACGACATCCGGTCGCTCGACGACGTGCGCCGCCTGCCCTTCACGACGAAGGACGACCTGCGCGAGACCTACCCGTTCGGGATGTTCGCGGTGCCGATGGACGAGGTCGCCCGCATCCACGCCTCCAGCGGCACCACGGGCCGCCCGACCGTGGTCGGCTACACCCGGGGCGACCTCGACCGCTGGGGTTCGCTCGTGGCGCGGTCGCTGCGGGCCAGCGGCATCCGGCGGGGCATGAAGGTGCACAACGCCTACGGCTACGGCCTGTTCACGGGCGGCCTCGGAGCGCACGCGGGCATCGAGGCCCTGGGTGCCACGGTGATCCCGATGTCGGGCGGGCAGACGGCACGGCAGGTGCAGCTGATCCGCGACTTCGAGCCGGACGCCATCCTGTGCACGCCCAGTTACCTGCTCACGATCGCGGACGCGATGGCCGCGCAGGGCATCGACCCCCGGTCGACGTCGCTGAAGGTGGCGGTGCTCGGTGCCGAGCCGTGGACGAACGAGATGCGGCACGAGCTCGAGCAGCGCCTGGACCTCGACGCGCTCGACATCTTCGGGCTCAGCGAGGTGATGGGGCCCGGGGTCGGGAACGAGTGCCTGGAGACCAAGGACGGGCCGCACCTGTGGGAGGACCACTTCCTGCCCGAGGTGATCGACGGCGACACGCTCGAGGCGCTCCCCGACGGGGAACGCGGCGAGCTCGTGTTCACCTCGCTCACCAAGGAGGCCTTCCCGGTGATCCGCTACCGCACGCGTGACATCACGCGCCTGCTGCCGGGCACCGCGCGGCCGGGCATGCGGCGCATGGAGAAGGTGACGGGTCGCAACGACGACATGATCATCCTGCGCGGCGTGAACCTGTTCCCGACGCAGATCGAGGAGCTGGTGCTGGGCATCGAGCAGCTGACCCCGCACTTCATCCTGGAGCTGACGAAGGAGGGGCGGATGGACGCGCTGACCGTGCGCATCGAGCGTCACCCCGACCTCTCGGTGGACACGTGCGCGGCGGCGGCGAAGGTGCTGGCACAGCGCATCAAGGTGTTCGTCGGGTCGACGGTCGCGGTGCGGCTGGAGGAGCCGGGTGCCCTGCCCCGCAGCGAGGGCAAGTACAAGCGCGTCTACGACCTGCGCTGACACGGCGCCGAGATCGCGCGGCCTGCACGGCGCGGGGGCGCCGCGATGGGAGACTGTGGGGGATGTCCGAGATGCAGACCACGCGGCGCGGCCGCCCCGGGTACGACCAGCAGGGGATCCTCGACGTCGCGGTCGCCGCGTTCAACGAGCACGGCTACGACGCGACCTCGATCGGCAAGCTGGCCGAGCGCCTTGGCCTGTCGAAGTCGGCGATCTACCACCACTTCGCCTCGAAGGACGACATCCTCGACCGGGCGCTCGACGCTGCCCTGAGCGGCCTGGAGGCCGTTGTCGACGACCCGCTGCCGCTCACGGACGGCGGCCAGGCGCCCGACGCCGTCGCGCGCCTGGAGCACGTGCTGCGCGGCGCCGTGCACGTGCTCGTGTCGCAGCTGCCCGCCGTGACCCTGCTGCTGCGGGTCCGCGGGAACACCGACGTGGAGCGGCGTGCGCTCACGCGCCGTCGCGCGTTCGACCGGCGCATCACCGCGCTCGTCGGAGAGGCGCAGGCGGAGGGGTCGCTGCGCTCCGACATCGACGCGGCCGTCGTGGCCCGCCTCACGTTCGGCATGATCAACTCGATCGTCGAGTGGTACCGCCCCGGAGGGCGTGAGGGCGCGGACCGGCTCGCCGACGACGTGGTCGCCATCGCCCTCGACGGCCTGCGCCGCCGCTGAGGCGCCGGACACCCCGCCCGCCCGGCGCCCCGCGCTTTCACACGGCGGCGAGCTCCTTGGCGACGAGTGTGAGCACGTCGTAGGTCGCGACGATCTCGTCGTCCTGGTTCTTCAGCACCGCATCCCACCGCACCTCGCCGTACTCGTCGGTCTCGCGCGGGGTGATCTGCTTGGCGGTGAGCTCGACCCGGATCTCGTCGCCGGGTGACACGGGCGTCACGAAGCGCAGGTTCTCCAGGCCGGAGTTGGCCAGCACGGGTCCCGGCGCCGGGTCGACGAACAGCCCAGCGGCCCACGACACCAGCAGGTAGCCGTGCGCGACCCGTCCGGGGAAGAACGGGTTCGCGGCCGCGGAGGCCTCGTCCATGTGCGCGTAGAAGGTGTCGCCCGTGAACGCCGCGAACGTCTCGATGTCGTCGAGGGTCACGGTGCGCGAGGGGCTTGCGACCTGATCGCCGATCCGCAGCTCGGACAGCGACTTGCGGAACGGATGCACGCCGTCGTTCGCCTCAAAGGGGCGGGCCGTCGCGCCCTGATGCCACACGCCGGTGAGCGCGGTCATCATCTCGGGGGAGCCCTGCACGGCCGTCCGCTGCATGTGGTGCAGCACCGCGCGGATGCCGCCCAGCTCCTCGCCGCCGCCCGCCCTGCCCGGCCCGCCGTGCACGAGGTTGGGCAGGGGGGAGCCGTGACCGGTCGAGCTGCGCGCGTCGTCGCGGTCGAGGAACAGCACCCGGCCGTTGTAGGCGGCGATGCCGGCCGCCAGGGTCGTCGCGACCTCGGGGTCGTGGGTCGCGACACTGGTGACGAGGGAGCCGCCGCCGCGGGCCACGAGTTCCGACGCCTCGGCCAGCGACCGGTACCCGACGATGCTCGACACCGGGCCGAACGCCTCGATCTCGTTCACGGCGGGGCTGGTCGCGTCGGCGAAGCGCAGCAGCATCGGGGCGACGAAGGCGCCGTCGGGGGCGGTCGCCTCGCTGCCGTCGGCGTGACGCACCGCGGGGTCGTCGGTCGAGCCGATCACGAGCTCGCCGCCCCCCTCCTGCAGCCGTCGCACCTGGCGGCGCACCTCGTCGCGCTGTGCGAGGGAGGCGAGCGGGCCCATCGTGACGCCCTCGGCCCGCGGGTCGCCCACGACGATCCGCTGCTCCAGGCGCGCGCGCACGGCGGCGATCACGTCGTCAACCGCGTCCTCAGGCACGATGGCGCGGCGGATCGCGGTGCACTTCTGCCCGGCCTTCGAGGTCATCTCGGTCACGAGCTGCTTCACGTAGGCGTCGAACTCGGGGGTGCCGCTCACGGCGTCGGTGCCGAGGATCGACGCGTTGATCGAGTCGGTCTCGCTCGTGAAGCGCACACCGCCGGTCTGCACCGCGTCGTGCGCGCGCAGGCGCTCCGCGGTCGAGGCCGAGCCGGTGAACGCCACGAGGTCGCCCAGGCGCAGATGGTCGAACAGGTCAGGCGCACTGCCCGACACCAGCTGCAGCGAGCCGTCGGGCAGCAGCCCGGACTCGACCATCACGCGCACCATCGCCTCGGTGAGGTAGCCGGTGGGCGTCGCGGGCTTCACGACCGTGGGCACCCCGGCGAGGAAGGCGGGCGCGAACTTCTCCAGCGACCCCCACACCGGGAAGTTGAAGGCGTTGATCTGCACGGCCACCCCGGGCAGGCGCGTGTAGATGTGGCGGCCGAGGAACGAGCCGTCGCGCGAGAGGTTCTCGACGGCGCCGTCGACGTAGACCTTCGCGTTGGGCAGCTCACGGCGGCCCTTGCTGGAGTAGGCGAAGAGCACGCCGATGCCGCCGTCGATGTCGACCCAGGAGTCCTGCGCCGTGGCGCCCGTGCGGCTCGACAGCGCGTACAGCTCCTCCTTGCGCGCCGTGAGGGCGAGCGCGAGCTTCTTCAGCAGCACGGCCCGCTGGTGGAAGGTGAGCGCGCCGAGAGACGCCTGCCCGACCGTGCGCGCGTGGTCCAGGGTGGCGCCCAGGTCGAGCCCGGTCGTGGAGACGCGCGTGACCACCTCGCCCGTGGAGGCGTCGCGCACCTCGGTGGCCTCGGTGTCGGCGGACGGGGTCCACCACGCACCCTGCACGTAGCTGGGGAGGATCTCGGTCATGGGGGTTCCCTTCATCAGTCGTCCCAGTCGTAGAAGCCGCGTCCGCTCTTGCGGCCGAGGTGGCCCTCGGCGACGAGACGGCGCAGCAGAGCGGGGGGTTCGAAGCGCGGGCCCAGGTGCGCGGCCAGGTACTCGGCGATGCCGAGCCGCACGTCGAGCCCCACGAGGTCGGTGAGCCGGAGCGGGCCCACCGGATGCTTGTAGCCGAGGGTCATGGCGGCGTCAATGTCGGCCGCCGAGGCGACGCCGTCCTCCAGCATCCGGATCGCCTCCAGGCCGAGCGCGACGCCCAGTCGTGAGGAGGCGAAGCCCGGCGCGTCGGCGACCACGATCGGCGTCTTGCCGAGGGCGTGCACCCAGCCGCGGGCCGCGTCGGTCAGGGCCGCGTCGGTCGCCGCGCCGCGCACGATCTCCACCAGGGTCGAGGCGGGCACCGGGTTGAAGAAGTGCAGGCCGAGGAAGCGCGCCGGGCGGTCGAGCACGGCGGCGAGCTCGTCGATCGCGATGGAGGATGTGTTGGAGGCCAGGGCGGCGGCGGGGGAGAGCTGCGCCTCCACGCGGGTGAGCGCCTCGATCTTCAGGCTCAGGTCCTCCGGCACGGCCTCGACGACGAGGTCGCAGTCGGCGAAGAGGGCCGCGTCGGTGCCGGTCGCGAAGCGTGCCCGATACGACGCGACCGTGTCGGTGGCGGAGCCGCGGGCGATCGAGGCGTCGACGGAGCCGAGCACGCGCGCGGACGCCGTCTCCGCCGCCGCGTCATCGCGTTCCACCACGGTCACGCGGGAACCCGCGAGCAGGAAGGCGTGCGCGATGCCGGCGCCCATGCGCCCGCCGCCGAGCACGCCGACGCGCGCCGGGGCGGTGGGCGGGGCCGTCGCGGCGGCCGCGGAGGGGGAAGGTGAGGTGGTCGTCATCGGTCTCTCCGCTCCAGGAAGGCGGTCATGCGGCGGAACTTCTCCGGGCTCTCGAAGAGCACGGACTGCTCCTCCAGGTCGACGGCGGGGTGCCGGTCGCGCGGGGCGCGCAGCACGCGCTTGGTCGCCATCGTGGCCGCGGGGTCGTTGCGGGCGATGCGGTCGGCCACGGCGTGGGCGGCGTCGAGCAGCTCGTCCGGCTCGTGCAGAGCGGAGACGATCCCGAGGCGCAGCGCCTCGTCGGCGAGCACCGTGCGACCGGTGAACAGCAGCTCGGCGGCCCTGGCCTCACCCACGATCTCCTTCAGCCGCCACGATGCCCCGGCCGCGGCGATGATCCCGAGACCGGTCTCGGGGTTGCCGATGCGGAGCGCGGGCGTGGCGAGGCGGATGTCCGCGGCGTAGGCGAGCTCGGCCCCACCGCCCAGGGCGTAGCCGTCGATCGCGGCGATCACGGGCATCGGCAGCTCCGCGAGGCGCACGAACGCGTGGGCGTTGATGCCGCGCAGCGCGTCGGCGGCGCGGCGCTCCCGCAGCTGGGCGATGTCGGCACCCGCGGCGAACACGCCCTCGGCCCCGGTGAGGATCAGCGTCTTCGGCGTCTCCTCCAGCTCCGCGCACAGGGCGTGCAGCGCGTCGATCGTGGCCTGGTCGATCGCGTTGCGCTTGTGCGGACGATTCAGGGTCGCGATCACCCGGTCCTCGCGGTGCTCGACCAGCAGCGGCGTCGCGGGCGGGGTCTCGGCGGTCGGCGCCGCGGTCATCGCACGGCCTCCAGGATCGTGGCCGCCCCCTGCCCGACGCCGACGCACATCGTCGCCAGGCCGTATTGCGAGCCCTCACGCTCCATGCGGCCCATCAGCGTGACCAGCAGCCGCGAGCCCGAGGAGCCGAGGGGGTGGCCCAGCGCGATGGCTCCGCCGTCGGCGTTCACCCGGTCCTCGTCGAGTCCGAGGCGGCGGATGCACGCGAGCGACTGCGATGCGAAGGCCTCGTTCAGCTCGATCGACCCCAGGTCGTCCAGCGACAGCCCCGAACGGTGCAGTGCCTTCTCGGTCGCGGGCACCGGCCCGAGCCCCATGACCTCGGGGGCGAGTCCGGCCGAGGTGCCCACCACGATGCGCGCGCGGGGCGTGAGGCCGTAGCGCTCCACGGCCGCAGCGCTCGCCACCAGCACCGCTGACGCGCCGTCGTTGAGGGCGCTGGAGTTGCCCGCGGTCACGACCTCGCCGCCCGCGACCACGGGGCGCAGCCTGGCCAGGACCTCGAGGGTCGTGTCGGGGCGGGGGCCCTCGTCGACGAGCACCTCGCCGTTGCGCACGGGCACGCCGACGATCTCGGGGGCGAAGCGACCGGCGCTGATCGCGGCGGCGGCGCGCTGCTGCGACCGCACGGCGAACGCGTCGGCCTCCGCGCGCGTGATGCCGTCGACGCGGGCGACCTCCTCCGCAGTCTCCGGCATCGTGAACGTGGCCTTGTCGCGCGCGAGCAGCCGCGGGTTGGGGAAGCGCCAGCCGATCGAGGTGTCGAACGCGGCTCCGGGCTTGGCCCAGGCCTTCTCGGGCTTCGCCTGCACCCAGGGCGCGCGGGTCATCGACTCCACGCCGCCCGCCACGATGAGGTCGGCGTCGCCGGCGCGGATCGCCTGGGCGGCCATGGTCACGGCCGACATGCCGGAGGCGCAGAGCCGGTTGACGGTGATGCCGGGCACGGTGTCGGGGAGCCCCGCGAGCAGCACCGCCATCCGGGCGACGTTGCGGTTGTCCTCACCGGCCTGGTTCGCCGCGCCGAGGATGACCTCGTCGAGCTCCGCGGTCGCGGGGTCGAGCCCGGCGCGCCGCACGGCCTCGCCGACGACGAGGGCGGCCAGATCGTCGGGGCGGACCGTGGCGAGGGTGCCGCCGTAGCGCCCGACCGGCGTGCGCACGCCTCCGACGAGATAGGCCTCTGGCATGCGGATCTCCTGACATCGTCGTCCTGCGGGTGGTCCGGGGAGCGGCCGGCCGTGAATTACTGACCGATCGTAAGGTAATTATGGCACAGGCGCACGGCCGGCCGCGATCCCGGATCCCGCGCGTCAGACGGAGAGGTCCACGCCCTTCGTCTCCTTCACGAGCGACACCCCGATGAGCGAGATGACCGAGGCGATGGCGATGTAGAGGCCGATCGTCCACGCCGCGTGGAACTGGTTCAGCAGCGACTCCGCGATCATCGGCGCGAACGCCCCGCCGAGGATCGCGCCCAGCGCGTAGCCGATCGAGACGCCCGAGTAGCGCACGTTCGCCGGGAACATCTCGGCGTACAGCGCTGCCTGCGGGCCGTACGACAGCCCGAGGGCGAACGTCATCACGAACAGTGCCACGAAGTACCAGACGATGTTCGCGGTGTCGATCAGGAACCACATCGGGATCGCCCACACCGCCAGGGCGACGTACCCGATCTGGAAGGTGCGGATGCGCCCGAGGCGGTCGGAGAGGTGCCCGCCCCACAGCGTGAAGATCAGCCAGCCGAACGAGGCGAGCGTGGTCGCCAGGAGCACGGGCGGACGCTCCATCCCCAGCGCGGTGACCGCGTAGGTGGCGAAGAACGCGATGAGCAGGTAGCCGGCGGCGTTGTTCGCGATGAAGATGACGGCCGTCAGCACGACCTGCTTGGTGTTCGAGCGGAACAGCTGCCCGAGCGGGGCCGAGGCCTCCTTGCGGCGGCGGCGCAGGTCTTCGAACACGGGGCTCTCGTCGACCGCGCGGCGGATCACGTAGCCGACCGCGATCAGCACGATCGACAGCAGGAACGGGATGCGCCAGCCCCACTCCAGGAACGCCTCGGGCGACATCGAGCTGGTCAGCGCCCACAGCGTGAACGTCGCCAGGATCATGCCGACCGGCACACCGATCTGCGGGAAGGCGCCGAACAGGCCGCGCCGGCCCGTCGGCGCGTGCTCGACGGCCATCAGGGCGGCGCCACCCCACTCGCCGCCCGCGGAGAAGCCCTGCAGGATGCGGAGGAGGATGAGGAGGATCGGCGCGGCGACACCGATCGCCGCGTACGTCGGCAGCAGGCCGATCAGCGAGGTGGACAGGCCCATCATGACGAGCGTGAAGACGAGCATCTTCTTGCGGCCGAGCTTGTCGCCCAGGTGTCCGGCGACGATCGCGCCGAGCGGGCGGAACAGGAACGAGATGCCGATCGTGGCGAACGACAGCACCTGGGCGAGCCCCGGGCTGGACTCCGCGATCGGGGCGAGGAAGAGCGGCGCGAGCACGAGGCCGGCGGCCTGTGCGTAGATGAAGAAGTCGTACCACTCGATCGAGGTGCCCACGAGGGTGCCCGCGAGCACCCGGCGCTCTTCGGCGGGCATCCTTCCGGTGGACGAGGCGGCAGCGGTGGCTGAGGTCATGCGAACTCCGTTGTTCTGCGTCGGGTCGGGCGGCGCGGGGGACGCCGTCGATTACTTACCGAATGATCGGTCAGTAATCGCCGAGCGTAGCGCATCGTCCGCCGCTCCACGAGAGTGCGCAGCGGGTTGCGGCCTCAGATCCTCCCGAACGCACGCAGCGGATGCTCGATCAGCTCCGTCACCCGGCGCAGGAACCCGGCCGCATAACCGCCGTCGCAGACCCGGTGATCGAACACGAGCGACAGCTGGGCGATCCGCCGCGGCACGATCGCTCCCTCCACGACCCACGGGCGTTCGATGATGCGACCGATGCCGAGGATCGCGACATCAGGATGGTTGATGATCGCCGCGGAGCCGTCGACCCCCAGGCCGCCGTAGTTGTTGAGCGTGAAGGTCGAGCCGCGCAGGCGCTCGGGCGGCATGGACCCGGAGCGGGCGGTCGCGGCCAGTTCGCGCAGCGCCGTGTCGAGCTGCGCCACCGTGAGCGCGTGCGCCCGCGGGACCACCGGCACCAGGAGGCCGCGCTCGGTGTCGGCCGCGACGCCCAGGTTCACGCCGTCGAAGGAGATCAGCTCGCCGCCGTCCTCGCTCAGCCGCGACGCGAGGACCGGATAGTCCTCCAGCGCCAGCAGCACGAACCGCGCCAGCAGTGCCGTGATCGACGGCGGCCGCTCGCCCTCCGGGGCCATCTGCCCGCGGAGGTCCCACAGTTCCGTCGCATCCACGTCGACCCAGACCGTGGCCTCGGGGATCTCGGAGCGGCTGCGCGCGAGCTTCGCGCTCACGGCACGCCGCAGCGGCGACAGGCGCTCGCGGGATCGCACGGGGAGGCCGTCGAGCTCGCCGGTGCCGGTCGTGGAGGTCGGGGCTGCGGCGCCGGAGGCCGAGGTGGCGCCTGCCGTCGTGCCGAGGGCCGCGGAGTCGGAGGCCGTGTGATGCGGCGCGGTGACGCCGTCGACCGCGTGGTCCACGGCGGCGCGCAGGACGTCGGCCCGGGTGATGGCGCCGTCGGCTCCGCTCGGGGTGATGGTGTGCACGTCGAGCCCCAGGTCTCGCGCGAGGCGTCGCACGAGGGGTGAACGGACGGCCACGGGGCGGCGCGGCGCGGAGGGGGGAGCATCGACGGAGCCCGAGCCGCCCGCGGCCGCGCCGGTGCCGGGGGTGGGAGCGCCGGGAGCACCGGGAGCACCGGGCTGCGGTTCGGCAGGCGCGGCTGCGGGGCCAGCGGATCCGGCGGAGGCGTCGCGGGGAGCGGCCGCGCCGACGTGCGCGGGTCGGCGGCGCCGGCCCTTCGTGGTCGACGCCGAGGTGCCGTAGCCGATGAGCACGTTGCCGGAGCCGGCGCGCTCCTCCTGCCGGTACGCCTCCTGCTCGGTCGTCGCGGCGGGGTCGGCGTCCGGCGTGCCCGCGGCGTCGTGCGGCACGTGTCCGGGGTCGGCGACCTCCAGGACCGGGGCGCCGACGTCGATCGTGTCGCCCGGGGTGCCGTGCAGCGCCGTGATCACACCAGCGAACGGCGACGGCAGCTCCACGACGCTCTTCGCGGTCTCGACCTCGGCGATCGCCTGATCGGTGACGATCGTGTCGCCCACCGCGACCAGCCACTGCACGAGCCCGGCCTCGGTGAGCCCCTCGCCGAGATCGGGCAGGCGGAACACGCGGACGGCGGTCTTCACGGGAGTGCTCATGCGTCCTCGTCCCAGTGCAGCGTGTCGATCGCGTCGAGCACGCGGTCGACGTCGGGCAGATACCAGTGCTCGAACTTCGGCGGCGCGTACGGGGTGTCGAAGCCCGTCACGCGGCGCACGGGCGCGGCGAGGTACTCGAAGCACCGCTCGAACACGCGCGCCTGGATCTCCGAGGCGACGCTCACGAAGCCCGGCGCCTCGGCGATCACGACAGCCCGCCCGGTGGAGCGCACGGCGGCGGTCACGGTCTCGTCGTCGAAGGGAGACAGCGACCGCACGTCCACCACCTGCACGCTGCGCCCCTCCGCCGCCGCGACCTCGGCCGCCTCCAGGGCGAGCGCGACGGAGGCGCCGTAGGCGAGCAGCGTGACATCGGTGCCGTCCCTGGCGACGCGCGCGGAGCCGATCTCGGCCGTGACGGTGGTGTCGACCTCGCCCTTCGACCAGTAGAGCTTCTTCGGCTCCAGGAACACCACGGGGTCGGGCGAAGCGATCGCCGCGCGCAGCAGCGAGTACGCGTCTTGCGGGGTGGATGGGCTGACGACCGTGAGCCCCGGGGTGTGCGCGTAGTAGGCCTCGGACGAGTCGCAGTGGTGCTCGACCCCGCCGATGCCCCCGCCGAACGGGATGCGGATCACGAGGGGCATCCGGATGCCGCCGCGCGTGCGGTTGCCGAGCTTCGCGACGTGGCTGACGATCTGCTCGAACGCCGGCAGGGCGAACGCGTCGAACTGCATCTCGACCACGGGGCGCAGGCCGTTCATGGCCATGCCGACCGCCGTGCCGATGATGCCGGACTCCGCGAGCGGGGTGTCGAAGCAGCGGTCCTCGCCGAAGCGGGCCGTGAGGCCGTCAGTGATGCGGAACACGCCGCCCAGCGCGCCGACGTCCTCGCCGAACACGACCACGTCGGCATCGGAGGCCAGCGCGTCGGCGAGCGCGAGGTTGAGGGCGGCCGCCATCGTCATCGTGGCCGGTGCGGGGGCGGCGTCCGGTGCGTGGGTGCCGCCGGTGCCGGTGTTCGCGGTGTCGGTGTTCGCGGTGTCGGTGTTCGCGGTGTCGGCGGGGGCCGCGGGGCGGGTGTCGTGCTCGGCGATGCTCATCGCTGTCCTCCGTTCGTCGCGGCTGCGGCGTGGGCGAGCCCGTCTCGTTCGAGCTCGCCGTGCAGCAGCTGCCACTGTTCCTCGAGCTGAGGCGACCGGCTCGTGGTCACGAAGCGGAACAGGTCTTCCGGGTCGAGATCGGCGTCGGTGTTGAGCGCCTCGCGCATCGCGGCGGCGATCTCCTCCGCCCCGGCGGCGAAGCGCTTCTCGGTGTCCTCGTCGAGCGCGCCAGCGGCGGTCAGGTGTGCGCGCAGTCGCAGCAGCGGGTCACGGGCGATCCACGCCTGCACCTCGTCGCGCTCGCGGTAGCGGGTGTCGTCATCGGCGTTCGTGTGCGCCTGCATGCGATACGTGTGCGCCTCGACGAGCGACGGCCCGCCGCCCGCCCGCGCGCGATCCACGGCCTCGGTCAGCACCGCCAGCACGGCCGCGACGTCGTTGCCGTCGACGCGCTGGCCCGGCATGCCGTAGCCGATCGCCTTGTGGGCGAGCGAGGGAGCGGCCGTCTGGCGCGACAGGGGCACCGAGATGGCGAACTCGTTGTTCTGCACGAAGAACACGACCGGCACGTGGAACACGGCGGCGAAGTTCATCGCCTCGTGGAAGTCGCCCTCGCTCGTCGCGCCGTCGCCGCACAGGGCCAGCACGACCGTGTCCTCCCCGCGGTGTTTCGCCGCCTGCGCGAACCCCACCGCGTGCAGCAGCTGCGTGGCCAGGGGAGTGGCCTGCGGTGCGACCCGGTGCGCGCGGACGTCATACCCCGAGTGCCAGTCGCCCTTGAGGAGCACCAGAGCCTCGGCCGGAGCGACACCGCGGGCGATCACGGCGACCGAGTCGCGGTAGGTCGGGAACAGCCAGTCCCGGTCGCCGAGCACCATGGCCGCCGCGACCTGGCACGCCTCCTGCCCGTGCGAGGACGGGTACACGGCGAGGCGCCCCTGTCGCACGAGCGCGTTGGCCTGCTCGTTGATGCGGCGGCCCTCGACGAGACCCCGGTAGGCGGTGAGCAGCGTGTCCGCGTCAGGCAGCGCGTAGGCCTCGTCGTGGACGGTCGTGCCGTCCGCCGTGATCAGATTCACCGCGGTGTCCCGCGGCAGCAGGTCCGTGTGCAGCATCGTCCGCCTCCCTCGCCGAACTCGATGAGGACAGCATGCCCCGGTCGCGACAGTCATCCAATATCCCCGGTCAGATCGTGGACGATTGCACGATGGTTGCGGATCTGGCGTTCACAATGTCAGGATTCAGAACGGGATGAGAGGGGTGCCATGACGGCCCTGGACGACACGGATCGCGCGATCCTCGCCGAGCTCCGACGGGACGCGCGGGCGTCGATGACCGCGATCGCCGAGGCCGTGCACATCTCCCGTGCCGGGGCGCACGCGCGCATCAAGAGGCTGACCGACGCGGGGGTCATCACCGGCTACACCGTGCGCACCGACCCCGTGCTGCTGGGTCACCACGCGAGTGCCTACGTGACCCTCGCGATCGAGCAGGCCACGTGGCAGGACGTCCGGGCTCGGCTGCGGGCGATCCCCGAGATCGAGCACATCGCCCTGGTCGGCGGAGACTTCGACGTGCTCCTGCTCGTGCGGGCGAACGACGCCCGCGACCTCCGCCGCATCGTGCTCGAGGACATCCAGGCGATCCCCTCGATCCGGTCGACCCGCACGATCCTGATCTTCGAGGACGACGACCGCACCTGACGCTCGAGCCACGGCGACGTGGTGCCCGGGTGAACGACGTGGAGACGGGGCGGGCGGTTGATCGTGCGCCCGTCGTGCGCTGCCGTCGAGGGCTGTCCGCGAGCCCGCGCTGGTACGGGATGTCTCGCTCGCGTGTTCCGGAATATCTCTCTGGCCTGGGGTTATCCGGCTCCGAATGTCGGTGGCCCCCGATGGAATCGTCCCATGGAGAGCACATCGGCAGCGGTTCTGGGCGACACGGTCGTCGCCCTCGATGCGGTGCTGCGATCCGGCACCCTGAGTGCTCTCGCCGCGGGGGACATGATGGAGCTGCTGCGGGTGGCGGGCGAGATCCAGCGACGGGTGGAGGCCGTGGTCGTGGAAGCGGTCGCGAACGTCGATCAGCGTCCTGCGGGGTCGGGGGAGCCGGCGTTCTGCGGGCGGTTCGGCTGCCGGTCGATGAACGAGCTCCTGCAACGCGTCCTCCGGGTGGACGCGGCGACCGCCGCACGGACGCTGAAGGCCGCGCGGCTGGTGCGCCGCGAGGTCGACCTCTCCTCCGGGGAGTGGCTCCCGGCGCGGTGGCCGGCGCTGCGCGACGCCCTCGTCGAGGGGGCGATCGGCGTGACGGGGCTGCTGGCCGCGACCGGGCCGATCGAGCAGGCCGGCGCCCGCGTACGCCTCGAAGACCGGTGGCGGGCCGACGCGTATCTGGCTGAGGTCGCGCGCGGCGCGGAGACCTGTGAGGGCGCGGCGGCCGGCGAGGGCGCGGTGGCCGGCGACGGGGCGGACGGGGCGCGCGCGACGCACGCCCACCGGACGGGCACGAGGCAGGCCCCGTGCCGACTCCCGAGGATCTGCGGGTGCGGGCACAGGTGATCCTGCAGTATCTCGATCCCGATGGCGCGGAGCCTGCGGAAGACATCGCGATGCGAGCTCGGGGCGTGGTGCTCGCACGCGCCAAGGACGGCGTCATCCCGATCCGGGGCGCGCTGCTGCCCGAGGTCGCGGGGCAACTGCAGCGGATCTGGGACGCGTACCTGAACCCGAGGGTCGAGGGACCGCCGGTTCCCGGCGTCCACTTCGTGCCGTCCGCAGATCGCGATGACGCCTCCGCCGGCGACCTGCCCCTCTCTCCGGAGGACGATGCGCTCCCGTCCGGAGATGCCGGAGGGATGGTCGATGGGCGGACCCGCACACAGAAGCAGCACGATGCGCTCGCGGCAGCGCTGGGGATCGCGGCCCGCCACGACGACATGCCGCGGTTGGGTGGCGGCGCCCCGACCCTGGTGGTCACGGTCGCCGCCGAGGACTTCGCCCGAGGACGAGGCTGGGCGCAGGTCGAGGGCGTCGGCACACCGGTCTCGACCCGGGTCGCCGCGCACGCGGCCTGCGGCGGCACGGTGCAGCGGGTCGTCCTCGGGGCGGACGGGCGGATCGTCGGGCTCGGGTCGAGCGAGCGGATCTTCACGACCGCGCAGCGCCGCGCGATCAGTGTCCGAGATCGCGAGTGCCTCATCCCCGGGTGCCACGTCCCCGCCGCCTGGTGCGAGATCCACCACGTCACGGAGCATGCCCGCGGGGGCCCGACCCACACCGACAACGGCGTCGCGCTGTGCTGGCACCATCACCGCACGCTCGACACGTCCGGCTGGCAGATCCGCACGCGAGGGGGAGTGCCCCAGGTGCGAGGACCGGCCTGGTGGGATCCCGCGCGACGATGGCGCACCCCACCGCCGAGGGGGCCGCGCCCCGGTGCGGAGCCGCCGCACGCCCGCCGCGCACGCATCCTTCGCGCGGAGACATCTGCGGCGCGCTCCGCGACAAGTGCCGTCGGAGGGGCCGACCGACAATGAGAAGAAGACCGGCGTCCGCGCCGTGACCCGCCGAAGGAGAGACACCGATGTCCGATTCCGCCGTTCCCGTAGCCGTCGACTCGGGATCCACCGATTCCGCCGCGTCCGCAGCCGCCGCTCTGCTCGACCGCATCCAGGCGCCGGAGGGTGCCGGCCGGGAGATCCCGGACGCCGCGACCCGGGAGGTCATCGGCCGCGCCCCCGTCGCGACGGTCGCCGACCTCGACGATGCGATCGCCCGCGCCAAGGCAGCGCAGCCCGCATGGGAAGCCCTCGGACACGAGAAGCGCAGCGAACTCCTCCTGGCCGCGGCCGACGCGATCGACGCCAACGCGGAGGGCCTCGCCTATCTGCTGTCGCGCGAGCAGGGCAAGCCGCTCAACGGCCCGAACGCGCGCTTCGAGCTGGGGGCCTGCTCCGCGTGGCTGCGCACCAACGCCACCACCGTGCTCGAACCGCAGGTGCTGGTCGACGACGAGACCCTGCACGCCGAGCTCGTGTACAAGGCGGCGGGCGTCGTCGGCGCGATCGGCCCGTGGAACTGGCCCCTCATGATCACCATCTGGCAGATCGGGCCGTCGCTGCGCATGGGCAACGCGGTCGTCGCGAAGCCCAGCGAGTACACCCCGCTGAGCGTGCTCGCGATGCTGGCCGTCATGAACGAGGTGCTGCCCGCGGATGTGCTCATCGGCATCTCCGGCGACCGCGAGGTCGGTGCGCGACTGGCCTCCCACCCCGACATCGACAAGATCATGTTCACCGGCTCCACCGCGACCGGCCGCCGCATCATCGAGAGCTCCGCAGGCAACCTCGCCCGCCTCACCCTCGAGCTGGGCGGTAACGACGCCGGCATCGTGCTCCCCGGCACCGACGCCGCCGCGATCGCCGAAGACCTGTTCTGGGGCGCCTTCATCAACACCGGCCAGACCTGCGCCGCCATGAAGCGCCTCTACGTGCACGACTCGATCTACGACGACGTGGTGAACGCACTCGCCGCGATCGCCGAGCAGGTGCCCATGGGCAACGGCCTCGACGAGGGCAACGTGCTCGGGCCGCTGCAGAACCGCCCGCAGTTCGACATCGTCAGCCGGCTCGTGGAAGACGCGAAGAGCCGCGGCGCCCGGATCGTCACCGGCGGCGAGCCCGCATCCGACCTCGGCGAGCTGTTCTACCGCCCGACGATCGTGGCCGACATCGACAACGACGCCGCGCTCGTGCAGGAAGAGCAGTTCGGCCCGGCGCTGCCCGTCATCCGCTACAGCGACGTGGACGAGGCGTTCGAGCTCGCCAACGCGCTCGACGTCGGCCTCGGCGCGTCCGTGTGGTCGAGCGACCCCGAGGCCGCCCGCGAGGCCGCGTCGCGCATGCAGTCCGGCACCGTGTGGATCAACTCGCACGGCGGCCTGCACCCGATGGTGCCGTTCGGCGGCGTCAAGAGCTCCGGCTACGGTCTGGAGTTCGGCGTCGAGGGCCTCAAGTCGGTCGCGGTCACCCAGGTCGTGTCCGGCCCCGGGCGCAAGGCCTGACCGTGGCAGCCGAGAACCCGGGCGTGACCGAGGACCCGGGCGCGGCCGAAAACCCGGGCGCGGCAGTGAACCCGGGCGCGGCTGTGAACCCGGGCGTGACCGAGAACCCGGGCGCGGCAGTGAACCCGGGCGTGACCGAGAACCCGGGCGCGGCCGAGAACCCGGGCGCGGCAGTGAACCCGGGCGTGACCGAGGACCCGGGCGTGACCGTGAACCCGGGCGCGGCCGTGAACCCGGAGTCGGAGCAGCCCGCGATCCGGTCCGCGATCGTCGTGGGTGCCGGCACGTCGGGCGCGATCGTCGCGCGGCGCCTCAGCGATGCGGGCGTGGCGGTCACGCTGATCGAGGCGGGCGGCTACGACACCAACCCGGCCATCCACGATCCGTCCCGTGCGGGGGAGCTGTGGCACTCGGCCGAGGACTGGGACTTCTTCACGGTGCCGCAGCCCCATGCGGGAGGCCGTCGACTGCACCTGCCCCGCGGCAAGGTCACGGGCGGGTCGCACGCGCTCAACGCGATGATCTGGGTGCGCGGCGCCGCGTCCGACTACGACCGCTGGGACCGCGAGGGCGCCACGGGCTGGAGCTGGGCCGACGTGGAGCCGGTGTTCGCCGCGATCGAGAACGACCTGCTCCCGGTCACCGACGACTATCCGCTCTCGCCGATCCAGGCGTCGATCATCGAGGCGGCCGTGCAGGAGGGCCTGCCGCACAACCCGAACTACAACGGCGGTGTGCTCGACGGGGTCTCGCAGGAGCAGGTGACGATGCGCGACGGACGCCGCGTGAACACGTGGACCGCGTACGCGCAGCCGATCGCCGAGCAGCTCACCATCCTCACCGGCCGCGAGGTGCACTCCGTGATCGTGCACGACGGCCGCGCGGTCGGCGTGCGGCTGGGCGAGGGGGCGGAGACGGAGGAGGTGCGCGCCGACGAGGTGATCCTCGCGGCAGGCGCGATCGGCACGCCGGTGATCCTGCTGCGCTCCGGCATCGGCCCGGCCGACGAGCTCGACGCACTCGGCATCCCCGTGGTGCTCGACGCGCCCGGCGTGGGCAGGAACCTGCACGACCACCTGCTGTCGCCCGTGATCTTCGCCACCGGGAAGAAGCCCGTCGGCCCGCCGCAGCCCGGTGTCTCCGTGACCCAGAGCCACCTGTTCTGGCGGAGCCGCGAGGGCCTGCCCGAACCCGACACCCAGCCCATCCACTTCTCCGTGCCGATGTGGGGCGAGCTGGAGCCGCGCGGCAGCGACGGCTTCACCCTCATGGCCGGTCTCGTCACGCCGTACAGCCGCGGGTCGCTCCGGCTCACCGGGCCGGGACTCGCCGACCCGCCCGCGATCGACCTCGCCGCCCTCGAAGACCAGCGCGACGCCGACGCCCTCGCCGCCTCCGTGCGCCAGTGCCGCCGCATCGGCACCCGGCCGGCGCTCGCCGAGGAGTGGGGTGCGACCGAGGTCTACCCGGGGCCGGACGTGCCCGACGACGCGGTCGAGGACTGGGTGCGCCGCACCGCCATCACCTACCACCACCAGGTCGGCACGTGCCGCATGGGCTCCGACGCCGAGGCCGTGGTGGATCCGCAGCTGCGGGTGCGCGGCATCGACGGCCTCCGCGTCGTCGACGCCTCGGTCATGCCCACGGTCCCCACCGGCAACACGAACGCACCGGCCGCCATGATCGGGGAGCGCGGCGCGCGCTTCGTCCTGGCGGGCTGACGGGGGAGGGTCCGGTGCGATCAGCGGGAGGGCGGGGCGGCCGGGCGGCGCAGCGTCGACAGCAGTGCGTCGAGCGCGTCGTTCAGCCGTCCGTCCCCCGCGGAGTCCGGCATCAGCACCGAGATCATCTGCCAGCCGGCGTTGCGGGACGCGATCTCGTTGACCGCCGTCTCGATGTCGACGTGGTCGGCCAGCTCGCCGTCGTCGCGCGCCTCGATCAGGCACTGGCGGAACAGGTCGCGCCAGTGCAGGTTGTTCACGCGGTGGATGCGCGTGACCTCCTCGTCCTGCGAGGCGTGGTCCCAGAAAGCGATCACGACCTTCGCGTACAGCGGGCCGTTCGGGCTGTAGGGCAGGATCTCGCGGCACATGCGCTCCAGGGCCTCCAGCCCCCGCACGCCCTCGATGCGCGCGTGGATGCGGTCGTTCGCGAGCGTGTACAGCCGGAGGAACGCGGCGGTGAGGACGCTGCGCTTGTCGGGGAAGTACCGGGCGATCGCGCCGTGCGCGTACCCCGCCTCGGTCGCGATCTCCCGCATGGTGAGCTTGTCGAATCCCACCCGGATGATGACCTGCGTGGCGGCGTCGGCGATGTGGTCGCGGCGCTCGTCGTGGTCGACGATCTTCGGCATCGATATCCCCCTCTGCATCAACCCTCATCTGCATGACCTTTTTCGTCACCATTCGGTGACTAACGTAACCCGATCGTAACCGCAGCCCTGCAAGGCACGAGTACGATCTTTAAAATCACCAGCCGGTGACTAACTCGAAGAGGAGTTCTCCATGAACATGAATCGACTCGCACGACGGGCGGCCGGAGTGGTCGCCGCGGCGGGAGTGCTCGCGCTGGCCGCGTGCACGTCGTCCCCGGCCGACTCCGGCTCCGGCTCCGGCTCGGGCGCGGGCGGCGAGCTGACCACCCTCAAGGTCGCCACCATCGGACTCGTCTCCGACGGGGCGCTGCTGCTCGGACAGGAGCAGGGCTTCTTCGAGGACGAGGGCCTGGCGATCGAGACGTCGGTGGTCGCCAACCCGCCTGCGGGCCTCGCCGCCGCGCAGAGCGGCCAGGTCGACATCGCCTACGCCCCCAGCATCCCGCTGCTCAACGCGCTCGCGAGCGGGGTGCCGCTCAAGGTCGTGGCTCCCGCCGACGGTTACGTCGACGGCGCGGCCGACGCCGAGGACCCGGCCGAGGTCGACGACACCGGCCTCTACGCCTCCGCGGCGAGCGGCATCACCGACGTCGCCGACCTGGAGGGCGCGACCATCGCCATCCCCGCCCGCAAGGCGCAGCTGGAGGTCGTGATCACCGATGCCCTCGACCGCGCCGGCGTCGATCCCTCCTCGGTCGAGTGGGTCGTGCTCGACTTCACCTCCGCGGTCGCGGCGCTCAAGAGCGGCACCGTCGACGCGGCCGGCCTCGTGAGCCCGTTCACCGGCGAGGCCGCCGCGGCCGGGGCGACGTTCGTCTCCGCCCCGTCGGTCGGCTTCTTCGAGGAGGGCGCCGTCGGACTGTGGACCACGGGGGAGAGCACCCTCTCGGGCAAGGCCGACGCGATCGCCGCGTTCCAGCGGGCCATCGCCAAGAGCAACGCCTACGCGAACGAGCATCCGGAGGACGCGATCCAGGCCGGCATCGACGCCACCGGCTCGACGCTCACGGTCGACGAGGTCAAGCTCCCGTTCTGGCCCGCCGAGGTCGCCCCGATCGACCTCGAGCGCGTGAACGAGAAGCTCGGGAAGCTCGGCTTCCTGCCGTCCCCGGTCGACCTCGAGGGCGTCGTCGTCGCCGCGGAGTGAGCACCATGACCCGTTCCCCCCTCGTCCCACCCCTCGTCGGAGCGGTCGGCGTCCTCGCGGCGCTGGCCCTCTGGGAGTGGTCCGCGACCGCCGGGCCCCTCGCCGACTCCCCGCTGCCGCCCGCGACCGCCGCGATCGGCGAGGCCGTGCGCCTGCTCGGCACCCCCGCCACCTGGACCGCGCTCGGCGACACCCTCACCATGGCGCTCGTCGGGCTCGTGCTCGCCATCGTGATCGGCGTGGTGCTGGGCGTCGCGATCGGCACCTCGCCCCTGGCGATGCACGCCACCCGCGTGCCCCTCGAGTTCCTCAAGCCGATCCCGCCGATCGTGATCCTGCCCGTGGTGGTGCTCGTGCTCGGGCCCACCCTGGGCATGGGGATCTTCCTGGTGTTCTTCGGCTGCTTCATCGCGATCGCCGTGCAGGCCTCCGCCGGCGTCTTCGACACCGATCCGGTGGCCAGGGCGACCGGGCGTTCGTACGGCATGGGGCGCGGCGAGATCCTCGGCCGCATCGTGCTGCCCAGCGCCCTGCCCTACATCGGCACCGCGATCCGCGTCGCGGCGCCCACCTCGCTCGTGGTCGCGGTCGTGGCCGGGCTGCTCGGCGGCGGGCCCGGTCTCGGCCAGAGCCTGCTGCTGTCGCAGATCAGCGGCAACCAGGCGCAGCTGTTCGCCTACGTGCTCCTCCTCGGCGTGCTCGGCCTGCTCGTGCAGGGACTGAGCCAGTGGGGCGAGCGGCGGCTGCTGCACTGGCACCCCCAGTACCGGAAGCAGGTCGTGTGATGACCCTGACCACCTCGATCCAGACCCCCTCGCGCCTGTCCAGGAGGCGCGGCCAGGGCGGTCTCCCGCGGGGCGTGCTGATCGGTGCGGAGATCGCCGTGCCGGTGCTGCTGCTCGTGCTGTGGTGGGTCGCCTCCGCAGCCTCGACCAACGCGTTCTTCCCGCCGCTGCAGGTGATCCTCCAGCGCCTGTGGCAGCTCGCGCAGACGCCGGCGTTCCTGGTCGACGTCGCCTCCTCGGTCGGCAACCTCGCGCTGTCGTTCGTGCTGGCGACCGTGATCGGCGTGCTGCTCGGCCTGGTGCTCGGGCTCATCCGTCCGCTCAGCTGGCTGGTGGAGCCGACCGTGCACTTCTTCCGCGCGATCCCGCCCGTCGCGCTCGTGCCGATCTTCGTGTCGCTGATCGGCTTCGGCACCGAGACCCGCATCCTCTCGATCACCCTCGCCGCGGTGTTCCCGATCCTCATCTCGACCATCGACGGGGTGCGCGCAGGGGAGCCGACGCTCGACATGGTCAGCCGCGTCTACCGGCTGACCGGCCCCGAGCGGCTGTTCTCCGTGATGCTGCCCGCCGCGGGGCCGCGCATCCTGTCCGGCATGCAGGTCAGTCTCATCACCGCGTTCGTCGTGATGATCGCGAGCGAGATGCTCGGCTCCTCCACCGGACTGGGAGCGGCGACCCTGCTCGCGCAGCAGTCGTTCGCGATCCCCGACATGTGGGCGGGCATCCTCGTGCTCGGCATCATCGGCTACGCCGCCACCGCCCTGTTCACCCTCTTCCGGCGCCGCGTGCTGCGCTGGTACATCGCCTCCCAGCAACAGGAGAAGAACGCATGACCACCATCGAGAGCGCCCCCGTGCGCCTGCGCGTCGACGGACTCGCCAAGTCGTACCAGACCCGCAACGGCCTCGTGCCGGTGATCGCCGACCTCACGTTCGACGTGCGCGCCGGCGAGGTGTGCTGCATCGTCGGCCCGTCCGGCATCGGCAAGACCACGCTGCTGAAGTGCCTCACCGGGCTCCAGGGCATCACCGCCGGGAGCGCCGCGATCGACGGCGTGCCCATCGACGGGCCGCCCCAGGAGATGGCCCTCGTGTTCCAGGAGTACACGCGCTCGCTCATGCCGTGGCTCACCGTGGAGAAGAACGTGCGGCTGCCCCTGAAGCACCTGCGTCTGCCCGCCGCGGAGCGCGAGGAGCGGATCGGCGCCGCGCTCGCCGCGGTCGGCCTCTCCGGTGCCGAGGCGAAGTTCCCGTGGCAGCTGTCGGGCGGCATGCAGCAGCGCGTCGCCATCGCCCGGGCGATCGCCTACCGGCCCGAGGTGCTGGTGATGGACGAGCCCTTCGCCTCGGTCGACGCGCAGACGCGCTTCGAGCTGGAGGACCTGTGCCTGCGGATCCGCGAGCAGTTCGGCATGACCATCGTGATCGTCACCCACGACATCGACGAGGCCGTGTACCTGTCCGACCGCGTCGTGGTGCTGGGCGAGCGGCCGGCCAAGGTCACCGAGATCATCGACATCGACCTCGGCCCGCGCGACCAGCTGACCACGCGGGCGCTCCCGGCGTTCGCGGAGCTGCGCACGCGCATCTTCGAGCTGATCCGGAGGGCCGGCTGAATGGCGGCCGCAGACGCCCGCGGCTACGAGGGCTTCGAGGGCACGGCGGCGGAGTTCACGTCGGAGTCGGAGCCGTGGTGGCCCGAGCCGCGGCGGGCGCGGGCGGGGGCGCCGAACGTGATCGTGATGCTGATCGACGACCTGGGTTTCAGCGACCTCGGCCCGTTCGGCAGCGAGATCGACACGCCCCACATCGACGCCCTCGCCGACGACGGCTGGGTGTTCACGAACTACCGCACCGCGCCGATGTGCTCCCCGGCGCGGGCGGCGCTGCTCACCGGCCTCAACCCGCACCGCGCGGGCTTCGGGTTCGTGGCGCACGTCGACCCCGGCTACCCCGGCTTCTCGTGCGAGCTGCCCGCGGCGGCCCCCACCCTCGCGGAATCGCTGCGCGCCGGCGGTTACGCGACCTTCATGGTCGGCAAGTGGCACCTGACGCTGGAGTCGCGGCTGCACGACGGCGCCGACCGCCGCACCTGGCCGCTGCAGCGCGGGTTCGACCGGTACTTCGGGAGCATGGACGGCTTCACCTCGCTGCACCACCCGCACCGGCTCGTGCAGGACAACTCCGTGGTGGACGTGCGCGAGTTCCCCGACGGGTTCTTCCTCACCGACGAGCTGACCGACCGCGCGATCGGCATGATCGACGACCTGCGCGTGAACGAGCCCGACCGCCCCTTCTTCCTCTACTACGCGCACACCTCGGTGCACGGGCCGATCCAGGCCAAGGAGGCCGACATCGAGAAGTACCGCGGCCGCTACGAGGACGGCTGGAACCGGATGCGCGAGCAGCGGTTCGCCCGGCAGCGCGAGCGCGGCATCGTGCCCCCGCACGCCGAACTGCCGCCCGACCCGCTCGCCGACGGCGCGAGCATCCCCGCGTGGGACGCGCTCGACCCCGAGGAGCAGCGCCTGTTCGCCCGGCACATGGAGGTGTACGCGGCGGCGGTCGACGAGATCGACCAGAGCGTGGGGCGGCTGCGCGCGCGCCTGGAGCGCAGCGGCGAGTGGGACAACACCCTCGTGGTGCTCGCGAGCGACAACGGCGGCACCGCGGAGGGCGGCCCGACGGGCACCCGCAGCTACTTCGCCCAGTTCGGCGCCTCCGGGGCGATGCCCGACGGCTGGGTGCGCGACGTGCCGCGCGACGTGGACGACATCGGCGGCCCGCGGCTGTTCGGGCAGTACCCGACCGGCTGGGCACGCGTGTCGAACACGCCGTTCCGCTCGTTCAAGGCCACGACCTACGAGGGCGGGGTGCACGCGCCGCTGATCGTGTCGTGGCCCGACGCCCCCATGACGGGCGGCCTGCGCGACCAGTTCGTGTTCGTGTCGGACCTCGCCCCGACGATCCTGGAGCTGTGCGGCGTGCCCCCGCTCGACGAGCGGCACGGACGGCCGGCACTCGAGATGGACGGCGGCAGCATCGCGTCCGTGCTCGCCGACCCCGCGGCCGACGGCCGGGAGGCGCAGTACTTCGAGTGCGTCGGACGGCGGGCGATCGTCGAGGGCGGCTGGAAGGCGCTGTCGCCCGTGCCCCCGACGCGCGACGAGGGGCCGGAGGGCGGGGTGTGGGAGCTGTACGACCTCGCCGCGGACCCCACCGAGACCCGCGACGTGGCGGCCCTGCACCCGGAACGCGTCCGGGCCCTGGCGGCGCGGTGGCACGCGGAGGCCTGGCGCAACACCGTGTTCCCGCTCGACGACGAGGGCGCCCTGTTCCGGCTGCGGCCCGACACCGAGGAGCCCCTGTCGGCTCCGGTCGACCTCATCCCGTTCCGCCCCCCGCTGGAGCGGTTCCGGTCGTCCAAGCTCACCGTGCTGCGGTCGTTCCTGGTCGAGGTCGACGTGCTCGTACGCGACGATGCGGCGGGCGTGATCGTGGCGCACGGCGACCAGGGCGGCGGTTACCTGCTCGCGCTCGACGACCGCGCGCCGCTGCTGGCGTACAACGCGTACGGGGCGATGCACCGGGCGGACGGCCCCCGGCTCGCTCCGGGGTCGCACGAGCTGGTGCTGCGCGTGGACGAGCGGCCGGGACTGCGGTGGCGGGTCGCGCTCGACGTGGACGGCGCCGAGGTCGCCCGCATCGACGACGTGCCGATGCTGCTCGGGATGGCGCCGTTCACGGGCATCAGCGTCGGCTACGACTACGGCGGCCCGGTCGACTGGGAGCTGCACGAGCGGCACCGTTCCTTCCCGTTCCGCGGCGGTGAGCTGCGGCGGGTGCGCTACGTGCCCGGACAGCGGTCGACGCATGACGCGACCGAGCTGCGGGCCGTCGGACGGGCCGTGCTGGCGGTCGCCGACTGACCGGGACCGCGGTCGGCGCCGGCGTCTGAGGGGTCGCCGGCGCCGACCGCACCGGTCCGTCCGGCGCCGACCGCACCGGTCCGTCCGGCGCCGACCGCACCGGTCCGTCCGGGTCGCCCGCACCGGACCGACCGCAGGCGGGAGGGGCACGACCCGGGCCGGCCCCACCGGTCCCCGCGGCTCAGGCCGTGAGCTGCGCGACCGCGACGAGCACGAGCGCCACCACGCCGAAGCCGCTCGCGAACACGGTCAGCAGCAGCGGCAGCCCTCCGCCGGGCAGGGGTCCGGTCGCGCGTTCCGTCAGCACCGCGGTCGTGCGCGCCTGACGCCGCCGCGCCGCGACCCACAGCACGCAGGCCGTGGCCACCCCGAGGATCCCCGGCACGACCCCCCAGGCCCCCGCGGCCGGGGGCAGCGCGAGCGGGAACACCCGCAGCGACAGCAGCGAGCCGATCGCGATCGCCAGGGCCGTGCGCCGCCAGGCGAGCTCCGTGCGCTCGGGCTGCAGCCCCGGGTCGTACAGGCGATCCGGTTCCGCCGCCCCCCGCCGCATCAGGGCCGCCGCCCCGTCAGCGCCACAGCACGCCCGCGAGGACGAGCAGGCCGACCGTCACCACGACCACCGCGAGCAGCACGGCGGAGAGCGCCCCGGGCAGCGGCCGCGACTGGCGCAGCGCCCGCTCGGCCCGCATCCACTCGAACCACGCGAGGGGAGCGACCGCGGTGCCCGCGACCATCAGCAGCAGCGACGCCGCGAGCCGGAATCCCGGGTGCAGGTCGAGCCCCAGCACCTCCAGGGCCACACCGCCCGCGATCAGCGCGAGTCCGGTGCGGGTCCAGGCCAGGAACGTGCGCTCGTTCGCGAGCGAGAACCGCGGATCGGGCTCCTCGCCCACGCGGTAGACGGAGGCGGGGAAGCGGCGCATGGCCTCATCGTAGCGGCGCATCCGCCGCTCAGCGCTCGTGCACGGGACGCCCGGCGAACCAGGTCGACACGACCTCCGTGTGCACGATCTCCTCGGCGGGCCCGGCGATCGCGTCGCGCTCCAGCACCACGAAGTCCGCGGACTTGCCCGGCGTGAGGGAGCCCGTCTCGGCGCCGAGACCCATCGCGGTCGCGGCGTTGATCGTGAACACCTCCAGCGCCTCCTCGGCCGTGAGCGCCTGCTCCGGCCACAGCGTGCCCGGCGCGCGCCGGAGCGGATCGGCGCGGGTCACCAGACCCTGCAGTCCCTCCAGGGTGTTCGGCGACTCGCTCACCGGCCAGTCCGAACCGCCGGCGACGAGGGCGCCCGCGTCGAGCAGCGACCGGTTGGGCTGCGAGTGCTCGGCCCGCGCACCCAGCACGTCGGCCAGCGCCTGCGGGATCACGCCCGGGTACCAGATGAAGGGCGAGATGTCGGCCGAGACGTCGAGCGCCGCCAGCCGCGGGATGTCGCTCTCGGCGAGGAACTGCCCGTGCGCGATCTGCACGGGCGTGGTGAACCCCTCCGCCCTGAGCTGCTCCGCGGCGTCGAGCACGAGCCGCGCCGAGCCGTCGCCCGTGCAGTGCGCCTTGGCGCCCAGGCCGCGGGCGGCGACCGTGCGCAGCCAGCCGGTGAGCTCGTCGAGGGTCATGGTCGTCTCGCCGTGGAAGTGCGCACCGTGCACCGGGTCGGCGGGGTACGGGTCGAGGAACGAGGCGGTGCGCGCGGGCGGCACGCCGTCGAGGAAGATCTTCACGAAGTCCGGCCGGTGGTGGGCGGTGCGATACTCCTCGCCGCGGTCGAGCAGGGGACTGCCGATCGGGTCGAAGCCGAAGATCTCGTCGTTGATGAGCAGCGACGACACCACCCACGCGTGCAGCTCGTCCGCGCGGTCGAGCCCGGCGAGCGCGGCCAGGATGTCGACCGAGACCCCCGCGTCCTGGAAGGCCGTGATCCCGAACGAGTTCAGCAGCTCGACGCCGCGGCGGGAGGCGGCCGCGTGCTGCTCCGGGGTGAGTCCGCCGCTGCGGTCGTACGCCTCCTGCACCGGGATGCCCGCCGCCTCCAGCAGCACGCCGGTCGGGGTGCCGTCGTCGGGGTCGAGCAGCGTGACGCCGCCCGCCGGGATGCTGCCGGCGGTGATGCCCGCCAGCTCCAGCGCCCGGCTGTTCGCCCAGCGGTTGTGCCGGGAGTCCTCCATGAGCGCGACCGGGCGCCCGCCCGCCGCCTCGTCGAGCCGCCGCCGGGTCGCGGTGTTCGCGAGGGTCGGCAGCAGGGTGGTGGCCACGGCGCCGCCGACGATCCACGCGTCCTCCGGCAGCGTCGCCGCCTTCTCGCGCACCCGGTCCAGGATCTCGTCGAGGCTCAGCGACGGCGCCAGCGACAGCTCGAACAGCTCGGTGCGTCCGGCGAGCGCGTGATGGTTGTGCACATCGACGAAGCCCGGATACACGGCGGCGTCGCCGACCTCGAGCGTCCGTGTGCGGCGCCCGCGGAGGCCCTCCACGTCGGCGCGGTCGCCGATGGCGAGGATCCGCCCGTCGCGCACGGCGAAGGCCTCGGCGCGGGGCCGCGTCCGATCGGCCGTGCGGATCGTGGAACCGGTGACGATGAGGTCGGCGACGTCGGTCATGTCAGGCGTCTCCGAAGGTCGCGGGCTCGAGCTCGGGCGTGTGGTGCGTGGTCGACAGCAGTCGTCCGTAGGCGCCGAACGTGAAGTGCGTCGGCACCTCGCCCGACTCGTCCAGGCCGAACAGCACGCCGTGCGAGCGGATCGCGTTCACGTCACGGTGGTCGGCGATGGTGACCGACGCGCACGGGATGACCTTCTCGCGCCACGCGAACACGTAGATGCCCGGTCGCACCTCCCACACGCTGTTCTCGTCGGTGTCGGCCAGGCCGCGCTCCGGGCCGGCGAGGCACTGCCACGAGTACCACCGCGGCGACAGGTACACGTGCTCGTAGGCGTGCTCCTCGCTGTACACCCACTCCACGCGACGTCCGATGAGCGTCGTGGTCGGGGCGGCCTCGGCGCCGGTCACCTCCGTGCCCTCGATGGTGCCCGGCGCGAAGTGGTGCTGCACGCGCGTGCGGCCCTGCTCGGGGGCGGGGAGGATGTCGGAGATCACGGCCAGCGAGCGCCCGTGCCGCAGGTCGAGGATCAGCGACACGGCCTCGTTCGGCAGGTAGCGGTGGTGGAACTGCACGAAGTACAGCTCGTCGTCGACCTCGAACGCCTCGTAGTCGTCGGTGTCGCTCGCGGCCTCGGTGCTGTCGTCGGCGCCGGGGCGGTAGTCCCACGTGACGGTGGAGTCGTCGAAGCGGTGCACGATGCGGGTGCCGCGGCCGTCGACCACGGTGATCTCGCGGCCGCTCAGCGCCCTGCTGTGCGGGGCCTTGTTGGCGTCGAAGCCGGGGGCGAGTCCCTCCAGCGGCAGCCACGTGGAGGTGTCTGCGGGGTTCAGCGTCGTCGTCATGGGGTTCCTTCCTTCGGAGGGCGGGGGAGCGGAGCGGATCAGCGGGCGCTGACCCTCTCCAGGTCGGTGGCGAGCCCGTCGTACACGGCGGGCCGGGAGCGCTTGAGGTAGGCGGCGTAGACGATGCCGCCGATCAGCGCGAGCACGAGCAGCAGCGGCATCAGCCGGATCGCGAGCTCCTCGGAGCCGGCGACGATGTTGAAGTTCACGATCGCGAGGATCGAGATCGCGGCGATGCCGAGGAAGCCGATGCCCGGCGCGATGAACGTGCTCCACCAGCGCGGGTCGCCCTGGCGGCGGAAGTACACGACGATCGAGATCGCGGCGAGCCCCTGCAGGATCAGCACGCTCAGGGTGCCGAAGCCCAGCATCGCGGGCACGAGCGTGAGGATGGGGTCGGCGCCGGCGATCGCGAACAGGATCGCGACGATGCCGGCGAACCCGGCCTGCACGATGCCCGCGAGCTGCGGCGCGCCGTTCGCGCGGGTGCGGGCGAGCGCCTGCGGCAGGATCTTCGCCCGGCCCAGCGAGTACAGGTAGCGGGTGGCGGAGTTGTGGAACGCGAGCATCGCGGCGAACAGGCTCACCAGCAGCAGCACCATCATGACGGTGGTCAGCGGGCCGCCCAGGTACTGCTGCGACAGCGAGAAGATCAGGTCGCCGGTGGGCAGGTGCTCCAGTGCCGTGGCCTGCGCCTGCGCCACACCGGTCGCGCTCACCACGGCCCACGTGGTGACGCCGAGGATCACGCCGATCGCGATGATCGAGGTGTAGGTGGCGCGGGGGATCGTGCGCAGCGGCTGCTTGGCCTCCTCGCTGAACAGCGCGGTCGCCTCGAAACCGAGGAAGCCGGTCGCCGCCAGCAGCAGGCCGATGGGCAGCGATCCGGAGAACACGGCCTCCGGGCTGAACGCCGACACGTCGTAGCCGGTCTGCACGAGCACCGAGACGTCGAAGATCACGAGCATCAGCACCTCGAGCACGAGGCACACCCCGAGGATCTTCGAGCTGAAGTCCACGCCGATGCGCGCCAGCACGAAGCACACCACGATCGACAGCAGACCCCACACGAGCCAGTTCACGTCGAGGCCGGTGAGGTCGCGGATGATCGTCTGCATGAAGAAGCCGCTCGTGCCGATCGTGCCGACCACGAAGAAGTTGTAGCCCAGCGTGGCGATGAGTCCGGCGACCAGACCGCCGGTGCGGCCGAGGCCCTTCACGACGAACGCGTAGAACCCGCCGGCGTTGACCAGCTGCTTCGACATCTGCGCGTAGCCCACCGCGAACAGCAGCAGGATCGCCGCGACGAGGAAGAAGGACATCGGGGTCCCTCCGCCGTTGCCGAGGGCGATCGCCAGCGACGCGACGACCACGATCCCGGTCAGCGGGGCGACCGCGGCCAGGACGAGGAAGACGATGCCGGCGACGCCGAGGGCGCCCGGTCGGAGGGAGGTGTGGTGCGGCGTCGTGGACGCGGACAGCTGCTCTGCCACGTCGGCTCCTTTGCTCGGTGACGGCCGTGCGGACACGGCATCGACGACGAGGGGAATCGTCGATAGAGCGAGTCTGCTCGTCGGCCCGGCGCCGCACTTGACCGTGAGCGAAGGACGATGGTGCCACCGTGCACACCCCGCACACGCCCGTGCTGACGCCGTGGCGCGGGGAGCAGGATGACCGGGACGACACCGCCGCCGTTCCCCGCGCACCGCCGGGCACCGGGCGGCAGGGAGGACCACATGGAGCTGCGGCTGGACGGGACGACGGCCCTCATCACGGGCGCGGGCAGCGGCATCGGCCGGGCCGTGGCGCTCGCGCTCGCCGCGGAGGGGGTGCGCACGGCCCTGCTCGACCGCGATGCGTCCGCCCTGCGCGACACCGCCCGCGGCTGCGTCGAGCGCGGGAGCGCCGACCCCGTGCTGCTGGCCGCCGACGTGACCGACGAGGAGCAGGTGTCCGCGGCGGTCGCGGCCGGAGTCGCGGCGCTCGGCGGGCTCGACGCGGTCGTGTGCTGCGCCGGGGTCTCCGGCCCCGTCGGCACCGCGGTCGAGGACACCGCGCTCGCCGACTGGAACCGCGTGCTCGCCGTCAACGTGACCGGCGCGTTCCTCGTGCTCAAGCACGCCCTGCCGACGCTGAGGGCCGCCCGCTCGGCCTCGGTCGTGCTGCTCGCGAGCGACTCGGCCGTCGTCGCCTCGCCCGGCATGGCGCCGTACTGCGCCTCGAAGGCCGCGCTGGTGCAGTTCGGCCGGGCGCTGTCGGTCGACCTGGCCGGCACCGGGGTGCGGGTCAACGCGGTCGCCCCCTCCGTGGTTGACACCCCGATGAGCCGCGGCGACCTGGGCGCCGACGCCTTCGACGACCCCGCCTTCCCCGTGCAGACCGCCGAGGAGGTGGCGGCGCACGTGACCTACCTGGTGTCGCCGCGCAGCAGGGCGGTCAACGGCACCACCCTGCTGAGCGACTTCGGCTTCACCGCCCGTTCGGGTTTCCCCGCCTGACGCACCCGCGTCCGGCCCCGCGGCGCCCCGCGCGCCAGAACACACAACAGGAGCACACATGGCAACCGTGGTCGGATCGAGCGTCTCCGGACGCGTCGTCGTCATCACCGGAGGCGGCACGGGCATCGGTGCCGCCGTCGCGGAGCGCTTCGCGGCCGAGGGCGCGCACGTGGTCGTGGTCGGCCGTCGTCCCGAACCGCTGCAGGAGGTCGAGCGGGCGGTCGGCGCCCTGCCGATCGTGGCGGATGCGGCCGACACCGCCTCCGCGAAGGCCGCGGTCGCCGAGGTGCTCGCGCGCTTCGGCCGCATCGACGTGCTGGTCGCGAACGCCGGCGGCCACGGCTTCTCGCCCGTGGCCGAGACCGACGACGCGAGCTGGGAGGCCGCGATCCGCGCGAACCTCACGACCGCGTTCACGATGGCCCGCGAGGCCCTGCCGGCGCTCATCGAGGCGAAGGGCCAGGTGGTGGTCGTGTCGTCGCTCGCCGGGCTGTTCGCGGGGCCGTCCGTGGCCGGGTACACGGTCGGCAAGCACGCGCTGATCGGGCTCACCCGCACGCTCGCCCGCGACTACGGGCGGCACGGGGTGCGCGTCAACGCCATCTGCCCCGGGTGGGTGCAGACGCCGATGGCCGACGAGGAGATGGACGAGTTCGCGTCGCACGCGGGTCTCGGCTCCCGCGAGGAGGCCTATGCGACGGTCACGGCCGACGTGCCGCTGCGGCGTCCGGCCCGCCCCGCGGAGATCGCCTCCGTCGTGCGGTTCCTCGGCTCGGGGGAGTCGTCGTACATCACGGGTGCCGTGATCGTCGCGGACGGCGGCTCGCACGTGGTCGACGTCCCCACGATCGCGTTCGACCACGCCGGCATGTGACCAGGGGCGCGGCGGCGGGTGCCGTCGCCGCGTCGTCAGCCGATGCGCAGCTCGAAGCCGTCGTCGAGGTGCGTCAGGGTCACGGCGGTGAGGTCGTCGACGTGCACGGTCGGCGCGTGCGCCCCCGCGTGCCGGCCCACCCCGACCACGCGCATCCCCGCGGCGAGCCCGGCCTGGATGCCCGCGCCGGAGTCCTCGAACACGACGCACTCGGCCGGAGCGACGCCGAGCATGCGGGCCGCCAGCAGGAACCCCTCGGGGTCGGGCTTCGACGCAGACACGTTCTCCGCGGTCACCGCCAGCTCGGGCACCGTCAGCCCCGCGGCCTGCATCCGGGCGGTCATGAGCGCCACGTTCGCCGAGGTCACGATCGCGTGCGGCACCGTCTCCAGCGCCGCCAGCAGCCGGTCGGCCCCGGCGATGCCGACCACGCCGTCCACGTCGCCGGCCTCGGTGGCGAGCATGATCTCGTTCTCGTGCAGGTTGATCGCGTGGTCGCGCTCGGGCAGCAGGATCGCCATGCTCTGATGGCCCTGGCGTCCGTGCACCACCCGCAGCACCGTTTCGGGGTCGAGCCCGTGCGGCTCCGCCCACGCCAGCCACAGGCGCTCCACTACGGCGGTCGAGTCGACGAGGGTGCCGTCCATGTCGAGCAGGGCGGCGCGGGCGCGGAGGATCTCGGTCATCCGCTCAGGCTAACCCCCGGCAGCCCGTCTCAGCCGCCGAGGTAGGCGCGGTGCAGCAGGGCGGGGTCGTCCTGCAGCGCCTGCGGGCTGCCCTGGAACGACACCCGTCCGCCGGCCACGACCACCGCCTCCTGCGCGAGCCCGAGGGCCAGCTGCGTGAACTGCTCCACCAGCAGCACGCCCACCCCGGACTGCGCGATGGACTGCACGATCGGCATGAGCCGCAGGAACACGACGGGGGCGAGGCCGAGCGACATCTCGTCGATCAGCAGGATCCGCGGTTTCGCGGCGAACGCCCTCGCCAGGACGACCATCTGCTGCTCGCCGCCGGAGAGCAGCGCGGTGGGGGCGTCGATGCGCTTCTCGAGCTCGGGGAACTGGGCGAGCACGGCGTCCACCTCGGACGGGGTGCGCGCGGTGAGCGAGAGGTTCTCGCGCACGGTCAGTGACGGGAACACGGCCCGCCCCTGCTCGATGTGCACGATGCCGCGGCGGGCCCTGGCCACCCGGGACAGGCGGTCGATGGGGTCGCCGTCGAGCGTGATCGTCCCGGCCGAGTGCGGCGTCACACCCGACACCGACTCGATCAGGCTGGTCTTGCCCGCGCCGTTGGGGCCGACCAGGGCGAGCACCTCGCCGCCGGACACCCGCAGCGACACGTCGGAGATCACCGGTCCGGCGCCGCGGCTCACCGTGACGCCGTCGAGCACGAGTTCGCTCATGTCAGCAGCTCCGTCTCTCCCATGTACGCCTTCACGACGTCGGGGTTCGCGAGGACCTCGGCCTGCGGACCGCTCGCCAGCACGCGCCCGAAGTCGAGCACCGTGAGCGTCGGGCACACGGAGCGCACGAGGTCGAGGTCGTGTTCGATGATGATGAGCGCCACGCCGTAGCGGGCGGGCAGCTCCCGCAGCCGCGCGGCGAGCGCGAGATGCTCCTCGTGCGACAGCCCGGCGGCGGGCTCGTCGAGGATGAGCAGCCGCGGACGGGCGGCCACGTTCGCCGCGACCTCCACCAGCCGCCGCGTCCCCACGTCCACGCTCGACAGGCGGGAGCGCGCGGGCGGGCAGCCGAAGAACGCCAGCACCTCGTCGATGTCGGCCGCGGCCAGCCGGCGTCGCGCGACGAAGCGCACGTATGCGCCCACCGTGAGCGCGGGCGGCACGCGGTCCTGCTGGAACGTGCGGCGCAGTCCGAGCCGGGCGCGCCGCGTGGGGGAGAGCCCGGCGAGGTCGCGGTCGCCGAGCAGCACCCGGCCGTCGTGCTGCGGCAGGAACCCGCTGATGGCGTCGACGAACGTGGACTTGCCCGCGCCGTTCGGCCCGATGAGACCCATGATCGACGCGGCGGGCACCGTGAACGACACGTCGTCGAGGGCCTTGAGTGCCCCGAACTGCACCGTGAGACCGTCGACCGTGAGCACGGGCGCGCCGTCGAGGGCCGCCTCGTCGACGGTCGCGGTGGTCGTGGTGGTGATGGCGGCCGCGTCGGCGGCGGCGTCGTCGGGCAGCGCGGTGAGGTCGGCGTTCGCCGTGCGGCGGTCGGCGCGGCGGTAGATCAGGTTGCGGATGCCCTGGCCCAGGTTCGTGCCGCTGGTGAGGGCCTGCACGCCCAGCACGCCGAACACCACGAAGCCCCAGTCCTGGGGCACGCCCCAGCGCTTGAGCAGCTCGGGCACCAGCACCCACAGGAGCCCGCCGAAGATGGCCATGTCGATCAGGTGCGCCCCCGACATGATCGCCAGCACGTACAGCGCGAGCGACTGCAGCGGCGTGAAGCTCGACGCGAACGGCAGCTGCACCTGCCCGGCGAGCAGCCCACCGGAGATGCCGCCGAGGGCCGCCGAGACCGCGAACGCGGTGAGCTTGGCTGAGCGCACGCTCTGACCGGCCGCGGCGGTGCCGCGCTCGGAGAACGCCACGGCCTTCCAGCTCGCCCCCCAGCGGCCGCGCTGGAGGAAGAACACCCCGAGCGCGCACACCGCGAGCACGATGATGGAGAGGAAGAAGAACTGCCGGTCGTTGGAGAACAGCCCGGGGCGCTCGACCGCGATGCCGTCGGCCGATCCGGGGAACTGGATCTGCACGAGCGTCACGTCGGCGGCGGCCGCGAAGCCCAGCGTGACCACCGCGAGGTTCACCCCCCGCAGGCGCAGCGCCGGCAGCCCGACGAGGATCCCGACGAGGCCAGCCGCGACCCCGCCGCACACGAGCCAGACGAGGAAGCCGCCCGGCGCCTGCATCACGTTCAGCAGCGACACGATCCACGCGCCGACGGCGGCGAACGTGAGCTGGCACAGGGCGATCATGCCGGCCGAGCCGGTCACGATGCCGAGTCCGAGGATGGCGATCGCGGCGGTCACCGCGCTGATCGCGAGGAAGACGAAGTACCCCGGCAGGGCGGCGCTGAGGATCGCGCCGGCGCCGATGCCGAGGGCGGCCACGGCGAACGGCCAGGTGGTACGGAACCAGGGGCGGTCAGCGAGCGGCATCCCACACCTCCTTGCGCTGCGTCCAGAGCAGCAGGACGACGATGAACAGGAACGGGAGGAAGTTGCGCACGAGCGCGACCTCGTCGATCTGGGCGACGAGCCCGCCGAGCACGCCCAGCACCAGGCCGCCGACGACGGCGAGATCGAGACGGCGGAAACCGCCGAGCAGCGCGGCGGCGGCCGCGGGGACGATCAGCATCGACAGGCTGGTGGCGTCGTTGGACTGCGAGGGCGCGACGATGATGATCGCGATCGCGCTGATCACCCCGGTCACGAACCACACCGCGATCGACAGCGGACGCGAGCGGATGCCGAGCAGCTCGGCGGTGGTCGGCCGCTCCGACAGGGCGCGCAGCTGCGTGCCCACCCTGGTGCGGCGGAGCACGATCCGCACGACGAGCGCGGTGACGACCGCCATCAGCACGGTCGCGACCGTGACCTGGCTGATCACGACACCCCCGAGGGAGAACGCGGGACCGGCGATGATGGGCGTGAACGGCTGCGGCTTGTTGCCGAACAGGATGAACGACAGCGAGATGAGCAGCAGCAGCGGGCCCACGGTCATGGCGGAGCGCGTGGTGGTGGAGGCCTCGGAGAGCCAGGTGGCCGCGATGAAGCCGATCGCGGCGGACAGCAGCCCCGCCACCAGCACGCCCAGCACGGAGCCGAGCCAGATGGGCAGCCCGAGCTCGCGCACGAACCAGACGGCCGTGAACGCCCCGAACATGCCGGTCGCGGCCTGCGCGAAGTTCACGACGCGCACGAGCCGCGACATGAGGGTGAGACACACGCCGAGCACGGCGTAGAGGCCGCCGGCGGCGAGACCGGCGATGGCGCCTTGCAGCATCAGGCGTCCTTTCTGGTGAGGGGGGAGGGGTGTCCGACGGGCTCGGCGACCGGGCGGGTCGCCGAGCCCGTCGACGCGGGGACTACTCGCCGATGCGCAGCCAGTCGTCCGCGACCTTCTCCCAGGCGTTGGTGCCGGACTTCAGGATGATCGGCCAGCCCGCGGTGTTCTGCGTGCCGAAGGCGTAGGGCGTGCCCACCATCGGGTTCTCGATCGGCTCCATGCTCTTCAGGGCCTCCGAGACGCTCTCGCGGGTGATGTCGCCGTCGATGCTCTTGAGCACCTCGATGAAGTACGTCGCCGCCAGGTAGCCGCCCTGGCTGAACGAGGTGAGCGGGATGTCGTTGGCCTCCATCAGCTTCCGCCAGTCGGCGTTGATCTCGTTGTCGTCGGTGAACGGGTAGAACTCGGCGGGGACGTAGATGCCCGCACCGGCGTCGTCGATCGCGTCGGCGAAGTTCTCGCTGTACACGCTGGTGAGGTATAGCCAGGTCACGTCGTCCCAGCCCTGGGCGTTCGCGGCCTTGACCTGTCCGATCGCGTCGGGCTCGACGGGGTTGATCGCGAGGGCCTTGCAGCCCTGGTCGCGCGCCTTGACGATGTAGGGCGTGTAGTCGGACGCGCCGTACGGCACGGTGTCGTCGATGTACTTCGGCTCCTTGCCGGTGATCTCGGTCCACTTGTCGATGGCCGCCTGATACGTGGGGCGGGTGGATCCGGCGATCTCCAGCAGGATGCAGATGTCGTCCAGGCCGAGCACCTCGGAGCCGTACTGCAGCGTGAGGGTCATGTCGTTGAACGGCCCGACGTTGGCGGGCGAGATGTTGTCGCTGTCGAAGCAGCCGGTGTCGACGCCGATGCCCGGCAGAGACAGGATGCCCTCCTGCTCGTAGTACTTGGCGTTGATCTCGCACTCGATCAGGCTCGCGGAGCCGACCAGCGCCACGGCTCCGTCGCTGCCGACGATCTCGCGCGCCGAGGCGGTGGCCGTGGCCGGGTCGCCCTTGTCGTCGAGCATCTTGTACTCGATCTTCCGGCCGTCGAGCCCGCCGTCGTCGTTGAACGCGTCGAAGACGGCCGCGGCCGCCTGCGAGGCCTCGGGGAACGTCGCCGGGCCGCTGATCGTGTTCACGGAGCCGACGACGATGGGGGCGCCGTCGCCCCCGCCTGCGCCGTCCCCGCCGGCGCAGCCGGCGAGAGCGAGGGCGGCCACGGCGAGGACTGCCGCGGTGCCGGTTGCTCGTCTGTTCATGTGCTTCCTGCCTCTCGTGTTCGGTGGTGCTGTGTCGCGTTCGTGGGTCAGTCGCGCAGCGCGCGGTTCACGAGCTCGGTGTCGGTGAACTGCTCGAAGGCGACGATCTCGCCGCCCGCCACCCGCCAGACGTGGGCGACGCGGGCGGCGAAGAAGCGCCCGGTGCGCTTGTAGGTGCCGGAGTAGGTGCCGATCCCCACCACGACGTCGCCGCCGTCGACCACCTCGTCGATCGCGACGGTGTAGTCGTCCCACTCCTCCTGGATGCGGCCGAACACGTTCTCGGCCACCGCCTCCGGGCCGATGTAGGTGCCGGCGTAGGGGAAGCCGGCGGCCTCCGTCCACTCGATGTCGGCGGCGAACGGGGCCAGCATGCCGTCGAGGTCGCCGCGGTCGTTGGCGGCGTAGTGCTCGCGCACCAGGTCTGCATCGCTCATCGGGGTCTCCTCGGGTCAGACGGGCTGCACGTCGGGGTAGGCGACGGCGCCCAGCGGGTAGATGTGGCCGCCGGCGCGGGAGTGCTCCGACTCGCCGTCGCCGTTGAGGCCCAGGAAGATGCCCGTGGTCATCAGCTGATAGCCGAGGTCGTGCAGCCACACGCTTGCGACCGCGATGCGGAACTCGCGGAAGCAGAACAGGTACAGGCCGTCGGCGAACTTCCACACGGTCGACAGGTCCATGTCGCCGTGGCCGCGCTGCACGCCCTCCAGGCACTGCCAGGCGTAGCGCTGGCTCGACACGTACACGTGCTCGTACAGGTGGTGCGGGCTGTAGCGGTAGACGTTGCGCTTGCCGATCAGATCGCGGCTGGGGCCCGGCACCTCACCCGTCGCCTCGCCGCCGTCGATCGTCGCCGCCCAGAAGTCCTGCCCGACCTGGGGTGTGCCCTCCACGGCCTCCGCGGCGATGCGGGAGCGGACGACGGTCGCGCGACGGGTCGTGGTGCAGAACACGACCGTGAGGGCTTCGCGCTCGCGGCTGGTGAGCGGCAGGTTGACGAACACGACGTCGTCGCGCACGCGGACCGCGTCGTACGGGTCGCGGCCCGTGGCGCCGAGGCCGTCCCAGTGCGCCGACTCCTCGTCGAAGCGGAGCGCGAGGCTGCCGCCGTCGTCGAGGGTGAGCGTGAACGCGGTGCCGGCGAGTCCGGTGTTCGGCAGCCGGTACGTGTCGATGCCGGCGGCGAACTCGTCGTAGGTGCGCCACTCGTCCAGCGCGGGGTCGGCGGTGATGTCGGTCATGGGGGTCCTGACGTCGCACGCGGCGGGGCCACCTCGCCCCGGGCACCGCGTCATCGCGGTGCGCTTGCCTCATGCTCGATCCGGGCCCCGCAGCCGCTCAAGCGCGCGCTCCCCATCGCGCGCCGAGAGTCAACCGGCGTGCCCTCCCGGGCAAGTCCGGTGCGGTGCGGTGCGGGCCGCGGGGTGCGGTGTCGTGCGGTGGGGCCGGGTGTGCGGGGTGGAAAAGGGGCCGGGGGTGGGGGCGGGAGGCGCGTTTGTGATCCCGGATGCGGCGGGTGCGGGGCGTCCGCGGGGCCCGGGGTGGGAAACGGGCCGGGGGTGGGGGTGGGAGGCGCGTATGTGATCCCGCACCGCGGGCCAGCGGACGGGGTCAGTGGGCGGTGCGGTACTCGCTGGGGGAGATGCCGTAGGCGGTCTTGAACGCGCGGCTGAAGTGCGCGGCGTCGACGAAGCCCCAGCGGGCGGCGATCGCGGCGACGGGACGGTCGGCGAGCATCGGGTCGAGCAGGTCGCGGCGGCACTGCTCCAGGCGGCGCGTGCGGATCCAGGTCGAGACCGTGACGCCCTGCTCCTGGAACAGTCCGTGCAGGTGTCGGGTCGAGATGAAGTGCGCGGCGGCGATGGTCGCCGGGCCCAGGTCGGTCGAGGCGAGGTTCCGGTCGATGTGCGAGCGGATGCGCTGCATGAGCGCCCGGTGCGGATCGGCCGAGGCCTGATCGAGCCCGAGCTCACGCGTGAAGACGGTCGTGACGAGGTCGAGCGCGCTGTGCGCGAGGCGGGCGCCGGTCGTGCCGGCGAGCTGGTCGAGGTTGCCCGCGAGCTGCGTGAGGTAGGGCACGACCATGCCGCCCAGACCCTCCTGCCCGGAGATGCGCACGGCCGTGAGCTGTCCGATCATGTCGGCGGGGAGGCTGATGAGGTGCTTCGGGAACATCACCACCATGGTGCGGAAGTCCTGGTCGAACACGAGCGAGTACGGGCGGTCGGTGTCGTACACGGCGAGGTCGCCCGCCTGCAGCACGGCTTCCCGGTCGTCCTGGATGAGCAGCCCGGTGCCGGCGAGCATGAGGCTCACCTTGAAGTACGAGCGGTCGCCGCGGGCGATCAGCTCCGACGTGCGCTCGACCACGTGGGAGGTGGCCCGGATGTCGTTCACGTGCACCTCGTCGACCGAGGCGCCGCGGATCACGCCGCGGAACTGGTCGGCCCCGGCGGTCGTGACCTGGAGGGGGACGAAGGACTCCGAGACGGCGGCGCGGAAGTCGCTGATGTTGCGCGCGACCAGGGTCGACACCGATTCGGCGGGGGCGGCGAGTGCACCGTTCATGACTGATCACCTCGGGCTGGTGGAACGACGACGTTGTATACGATCCGTTCCGCGATGGTATCACCGGGACCGCGCGAACGGGATGCCTTCTAGGATGTGGACCGTGAGTGACGGGGCGATGAGGATGCTCGCGGATCGGGTCGTGCGGGTGCTGCGCCAGGTGCGCGGACCGGGCACGCCGGAGGCGGTGTACGAGGCGACGGCCCTGATCGTGGGTGCCGCGTTCCTGGTGCTCGGGTTCGTCGTGGCGCTGCCGGTGTTCTGGGGCCATCAGCTGTCGATCAGCGGCACCGGCTCGATCGGCGTGTTCGCGGCGTACGGAGGCGCGGCCACCGCGGCGCTCGCCTTCGCCCTGGGGCGTCTGGCGGTGCGGCCCGAGCAGCCCGACCCCGCCGCCGTGCGCGACGGCTTCAGCGTGCCGGGCGACCGCCTGCGCTGGTACGACCTGATCGCGATCGCCTTCGCCCACGCCGCGATCGCCTACCTCGGCTGGCTGGGCATCGCGGAACTGCTGGAGCGCAGCTTCGTGGATGCCCCGGTGTTCCCGTTCCCCGGCGCGATCCTGATGGCGGTGGCCTTCGCGCTGACCGCGTACGTGTCGTTCCTCAGCGCGGTGGCCCTCACGCCGATGGTGCTGTCGCTCGTGCTGGCGGTGTTCCTCGTGGTCGGGGCGTTCGCGAGCATGCTGGCGTCGAGCGACGTGCACTGGTGGCGCGACAACCTGTCGGCGCTCGGGATGAGCAGCAACAGCGCCTCGGTCGCGTTCAACGCGACGCTGGTGATCGCGGGCGTGATGGTCACGACGATCGCGCGGTATGCCACGGCCGGGCTGCCCGCCGACGATCAGGCCGAGCGCCGTGGACGCCTCGTGGTGCGCGGCGGCCTGATCCTGATGGGTGTCTTCCTCGCGTGCGTCGGGCTCTTCCCCGTGGACGAGTTCTTCCTGCTGCACAACACGGTCGCGACCGGCATGGCCGTGGTGTTCGCCGTGGTCGTGGTCGGGCTGCCGTGGTTCCTGCCCGCCATCCCGCGGGTGTTCGTCGGCCTCGGCTGGGCGTACGTGCTGGTGATCGTGCTGCTCGGGGCGTTCTTCGCGGTGGGGTACTACAACCTCACCGCCGTGGAGCTGATCGCGGCGGTGCTGATCTTCAGCTGGATCATCGTGTTCCTGCGCACGGCGGGCTCGATCGGGCAGGGCGTCACCGGTGCCGGTGCCGGTGCGGGTGCGGGGGAGCGCGTACCGGCAGGACCGGAGGCGGCGATGCCGGCGGAGGCGGAGACCGGACGCGGCTGAGGCGCGACGGCGCGATCAGTCACGCAGGGCGTGCGTGGCCTGGCGGGTGCGACGCAGGGCGTCGACGGTCTCGGCGTAGCGTCGCTTGGCCACGCCGATGAACAGGCAGTCGACCAGGGTGAGCTGCGCGATGCGGCTGACCATTGCCCCGGCGCGGAAGGCCGACTCCCGCACCTCGGTGAACAGCGCGTGATCGGCGGCGTGCGCGAGCGGGGAGTCCTTGGCCGAGGTGACGGCGACGGTCGCGGCGCCGTTCGCGCGCGCCGTCTCCAGGAACCGCACGGTCTCGATCGTCGAGCCCGCGTGCGAGAAGCCGATCGCGACGGTGGGGGCCGCGTGCAGCACGGTCGCCGCGACGGCCTCGTGCGGGTCGGCGAGCACGTGCGCGTTGCGGCCGACGCGCAGCAGCTTGTGCGCGAGGTCCTCCGCCACGAACTGGCTCGCGCCGATGCCGTACAGCAGGATGCGGTCGGCGCCGTCGATCGCGTCGATGGCGGCCTCGAGCACGTCGAAGTCGAGCTGGGCGACGGTCTCCTCGATGGCCAGGAGTTCGAGCGCCGCGAGCTTCGACACCGCCTCCTGCAGCGTGTCCTCGTCGGAGATCTCCGAGCCGAAGGCGCCGCGGGCCGAGAACTGCGCGGCCTCTTTGCCGAGCTCGGTCGCCAGGGCCATGCGCAGCGGGGCGTAGCCGCTGAAGCCGATCGCGCGGCAGAACCGCACGACGGAGGCGACCGAGGTCTGGCACTCCTCGGCGAGCTCGTTGATGGTCTTGTCGATGACGATCGAGGGGTTCTCGCGGACCACGGTCGCGATGCGGGCGAGCGAGGGCGGCAGCGTCGATGCGGCCGCTTCGATCGTCGACTGGATGCTCAATCGGTCCTCCGGGGATGTGGGATTCTCAAGTATGTCGTGACGGGGGTCGTGACAAGAATGGTAAATTCTTTTCAGTGAGTCTACTTCGCATGTAGTCTCTTTTCGTCATATCCACCGCGTCCCCGAGGAGAGCCGATGAGCGCCCCGCCGACCGCCACCGTCGATCTCGGCAAGTCCCGCTGCCGCGTCGTCGTGCACGCGGAACCGCGCGTGGAGCGCTCGGGCCTCGGCGCCCCGGGTCTGGCGTCCGCCGGCGGCGTGACCGCGGCCCTCGACGCCATCCTCCCGCTGCTCGACGGGCTCCCGCGGCTCGATGCGATCGGCGTCGGAGCGGCCGGCGCGTGGTTCGCGCCGGACGCGGCCGTCGAGCTCGCCGGTCTGCTCGCGGCGCGCACCGGGGCCCGCGTCGCGGTCGCCTCCGACGTCGTGACCGCCCACGCCGGAGCACTCGACGGGGGAGCGGGCGTGCTGCTCATCGCGGGCACCGGCGCCGCGGCCCTCGGCATCGACGCGGACGGCGCGCGGCTGATCGACGGCTGGGGCCCGGAGCTCGGCGACCTCGGCAGCGGCTCCTGGCTCGGGCGCGAGGCGCTGCGGGCCGTGCTCCGCGCCGCCGACGGCCTGGCCGGCCCCACCGCTCTCACCGCCGCCGTCGCGGGACCCGTCGGGGCCCCGTCCGACGTGCAGGCCTGGCTCGCGGGCGACGGCGCGCTCGCCCGGCGCCTGGCGACCCTCGCCCCGCTCGTGCTCGACGCCGCCGAAGCCGGAGACGACGTCGCCGCCGCGATCGCGACCGAGGCCGTGCGCCTGCTCACCACCAGCGCGGTCGCCGCCTCCGCCGTCACGACCGACGTGGCCGTGCACGGCGGGCTCGCCGATCACGCCTGGTTCCGCGACACCCTGAGCTCCTCCCTGCGTGCGGCCGGCCGTCGTGTCGTCCCGGCGCGGGGCGATGCCCTGGCCGGCGCGCTGCTGCTGACCCGCCGCGTCGACCTCCCTCACGAAAGGTTCGTGCACCGTGCCGAATGACGACTCCCGCCTCGCCGCCCTCCTCTCCGTCCTGGAGACGCTCGACACCGAGGCGTCGACGACCGAGCGCGGCGACCTCGACCTGCTCGAGACGACCGAGCTCGTGCGCCGCATGAACGCCGAGGACCGCCGGGTGCCCGAGGCCGTCGCCGAGCGGACGGCCGACATCGCCGCCGCGGTCGACGGCATCACGGAGCGGTTCCGCCGCGGGGGACGCCTGATCTACATCGGCGCGGGGACGGCCGGGCGCATCGGCGTGCTCGACGCCAGCGAATGCCCGCCCACCTTCGGCACCGACCCCTCCATGGTGGTCGGCCTGATCGCGGGCGGCGAGACCGCGATCCGCTCCGCCGTCGAGAACGCCGAGGACGACGAGGAGGCCGCCGGAGACTCGCTGCGCGCGCTCGACCTCACCGAGCGCGACACGGTGGTCGGCATCTCCGCGTCCGGTCGCACGCCGTACGTCGTCGGTGGGCTCGAGTACGCCCGCAGCGTCGGCGCGCTGACCGTGGCGATCGCGTCGAACGCGAACTCGGCGATCGGCGCGGTGGCCGACATCCCGATCGAGGTCGTGACCGGGCCCGAGTTCATCTCCGGCTCCACGCGCCTGAAGTCGGGCACGGCGCAGAAGCTCGTGGTCAACATGCTCACCACGCTCTCCATGATCAAGCTCGGCAAGACGTACCGCGGCGTCATGGTCGACCTGCTCGCCACCAACGAGAAGCTGCACGCGCGGTCGATCCGCACCGTGTCGCAGCTGTCGGGGGTCGGCGTCGACGAGGCCGCCTCGGCACTGCAGCAGGCGCAGGGCTCGGTCAAGCTCGCCCTGCTCATGCTCGCCACGGCTGCTCCCGCCGAGACCGCCGCGACCGCGCTCGCCGGTGCCGACGGCATCCTCCGCGACGCGATCTCCGCCCTCGCCTGACCCCCGCCCGCGACGCATGCGGGCGGAGGACGCGGCTCGTCAGTGGCCGCAGGTGCAGTCCGCCCCGCCGCCGCAGCACGACGAGGCCGCGGCGCCGCCGTGGGCCTGCGACGACTCGGGCACGTCCATCGCCGGGTTCTGGTCGAGGAAGCCGTAGGGCTTGAACCAGAAGCCCGCATAGTCGACGGGCATGATCGGCCAGTCCTCCGGGCGGGGGAAGTGCGTGAGGCCGAACGTGTGCCACAGCACCAGATCTTCGCCGTCGATGCGACGGTCGCCCGCGCTGTACTCGGGGAGGCCGGAGCCGCCCTGGTGCGCGTTGGGGTAGCGGCCGGCCGGCCAGATCTGCCCGTGCTCGTAGCGCGTCGCCCACAGGTGCTTGGTCGCGAACGTCGCCCGCGCCGCCACCGACGAGGCGGGGTCGGCCATCAGCAGTGCGGTCGGCTCCGGCACCAGGTGATAGGCGGTGGGGCGGCCGACGTGGTTCGTGCGCGAGGCGCTCTGCACCTCCCACACCCGGGCGACCGAGGTGTCGGCCTCGCGCTGTGCGGCGTGCTCGGTCTCCAGCACCGTCTCCGACCAGGAGAACGCGTTGCCGAAGGGGTTCTCCGGTCCCATCGGCACCCGCTGCGCGTCGACCTCGACGAGCCGGTTGTCGGAGCCGTCGATCGCCACGTCGAGCCGGGCGCAGAAGAGGTGCTGGTGCACGGGGGCGAACACCCCTGGCGCGAGCTCGGTGGCGTGCTTCTGCCGCACGCCCGGCTCCCCGGCGCCCGCGAACACGATGCCCGTGGCCTTGGCGACCACCTCGATCGAGCCGTCCAGTCCGAAGTTCCAGTAGAAGCCGTAGTCGTAGTTGCCGATCGTGGAGAAGTACGACACCACGAAGCGCCGGGAGCGCCGCACGTCGGATCGGCCCGCGAGATCGGTGTGCTTCCACAGGATCCCGAAGTCCTCCTCGTGCATGCAGATCACGTTCGGGATGCGCACCGGGTGGCCGTGGTCGTCGGCGACGTAGCCGTCGAGGTAGCGGATCACGCCGAGGCAGTCGCACCCCAGTTCCAGGTGGTTGGCGTTCTTGCCGAGCAGGTACTCGCCCGCGTCGAAGTAGCTGATCCAGAATCGCCCGGGGGCCGTGTCGCCGTAGGGCACCACCATCTCGGGCACGCTCGCGCGGTGCAGCACGGAGCGCCCCTGGAACGAGACGTCGTGCAGCACGAGGCCCTCGCGGGCGTTGAAGCCGACGCGCATCGACCAGCCCTCCCACTCGACGAGCGAGCCGGACACGTGGAAGCTCGTGCCCTGCGGCTGGGTGATCTCGATGGGCATGAGCGTCGTGCGCGCCTCGCCCTGCACCTCGGGGTAGTAGTTGCCGTGACCGGCGGGCACCGGCACATCCCCCTCGTCCTCCACGCGGATCACGCTGTTCGAGGTGAGGTCGATGTGCACGATCAGACCCTCGACCGGGTGTGCCCACGGCGAGTCGTTCTCGTCGTACTTGAGGAAGGTGAGCGAGCGGATGACGCGGCGGCCCACCTCGTCGGCGCGACCCGTGTAGCCGGGAGCGAGGGGGGAGCAGAACGCGAGGTCGATGTGCTCCGTGAGGCCCCGTCGCTCCATGGCGGCCCGCCACTCGGGCGACGCCTTCGCGATGGACTCGGCCCGCTCGTACTCCTCGAACAGGTACTGCGGCTGACCGTACGGCGGGGCGTCGTTGGGCACGCGCTCGCTGCGCACGATCTCCCCGCGCGTGATCGACACGATCACCTCGGTGGCGACGCCCGTGGCGGTGTCGAGCAGCGTCACGTCGGCGCGGCGATCGATGGGGGAGCCGGGGCTCCACGCCGCGAGCTCCTCCTTGGTGGCCTCGTCGGGCAGCAGCATCGGCACGCGGGTGGTCTCGGTCATCAGTCCGGCCGCCTCCAGCACCGCGCGGGCGGCGGCGATCTCGGCACCGGTGAGCGGGTCGAGCGGGTGCGGAACCGCGATCTTCTCGACGGAGACGGGCTGCGGGGCGTGGTGGGACATCGTCGACCTCACTATTTTCGAGCAAACGCTCAAGAAACGGGATGGCACGATGATAGGCCGCGCGGACGCGCGTGCACAAGCGCCGGCTCGCGGGTCAGGCGCGCCAGGGGGCGAGGATGCCGTCGAGCACTGCGAGGTGGGCCGCGGCGGGCTGCGGCTCGGTCACCTCGACGATCTGCTGGCCGTACGTGATGGAGCGCAGCAGCGCCATGACCGCCGCGGTGGGCGTCTGCGGCCGCAGCTCTCCGTCGTCGACCGCCTCCTGCAGGGCCTCGCGGATGCTGTCCTGCCAGGTCGCGAGGGTCGGGGAGGCCGCATCGGGCGCGGGGGCGAGCGTGGCCAGGCGCCCCCAGAACCCCACCACGACGTGCGCCTCGGTGCGGGTGCGCTCGTCGACCGGCAGCACCTCGCGCATCAGGGCGTCGAGGCGCGCGAGGCCGCGCAGCCCCGCGGTGGCCTCGGCGATGCGCTGGTCGGTGCGGCGGGTGACCTCGGCGGCGGCCGCGCGGACGACGTCGTCGAACCCGTCGAAGTAGTGCCACAGCGAACCGGTGGCCACCCCGAGCTCCTTCGCGACCGCGCGGGAGGACACGCTCTCGTGGCCGTCGCGGGCGGCGACGGCGAGCAGCGCCTCGGCGATCTGCCGGCGGCGCTCATCGTGGTCGACGATGCGGGGCACGTGCCCATCCTCTCGTAGACGGTCGGGTCTAGCGATATTGAGCGCTCGATCAATATACTGCGACCGTGGAACCCCTCGTCCCCGCAGCACCGTGGCTGATGGCCGCGGCCGCGCTCGTCTCCGCCGTCGCGTGCGTGGCGGCGTGGCGGGCGGTGCCGTGGCAGGGGAGGCAGTCGGCGCTGGTGATGGCCGCCGGGATGCTCGTGCTCGCGATCCCCGGGGTCGACGCCCTGACGCGGCTCGCGCTCGGCGCGGTGCTCCTGGTCTCCGCAATGCTCGGCACCATGGGCGTGCGCGGCACCGCGGCCGCCGCCACCTGCTGTCACCGGGCGCTGGTGTCGCTCGTGATGGCGGTGTGCGCGTTCGACGGATCCGTCGTGGTCTCCTCGGTCGAGCGCGCCGTCACGCCGACCGGCCACGGCGGGCACGGCCTCGGGGGCGTGCTCTCGGCGCTCGTGATGATCGGGGTCGCCGCGGTCGTGCTGTGGACCGTGGCGGCGGCGTGGTTCGTGCCTCCGCAGCACCACGGTCGCACCGGGCGTCTGCTCGCCACGGAGTCGTGGGCGATGGCCGCGGGCGTCGCCGTCATGTGCCTCGGCTTCTGACCGCGGGGCGGGCGGGACTCGGGCGACCCGACCGGGCGGCTCAGGTGCGCGCGGCCGGACGCACGAACGCCCACGCGGCGACCGCGGCGACGGCGGCCGCGAGGGTCATGGTCACGGCCATGGTCATGGCGTTCGTGCCGCCGACGCCCGCCGCGACCGGGGCCAGCACGGGCCCGAACAGGAAGGTGGACATGCCGAGCAGGGCCGATGCGGTGCCCGCGCGCGAACCGTGGTGCGCGAGCGCGAGGGTCTGCCCGTTCGGGCCGCCGACGCCGGAGCACAGCATGAAGCCGACCAGGGCCGCGATCACCCCGGTCACCCCGGTCCCGGCGACGGCCAGCACCAGGAAGGTCGCGGTCGCCAGCAGCGTCGCGGTGCTGCCGCCCAGGTACACGCGGAGCGGGCCCCACCGTCGCACCACCAGCCGGCTCGTCTGGCTGCCCACGATGCTCGCGAGCGCCCCGGCCGCGAACGCCAGGCTGAACGCCTGCGGGCTCAGCCCGAACTCGTCCTGCAGCACGAACGACGACATCGACAGGTAGGTGAAGAACGCCACCCCGCCGCCCGCCGAGGCGCACAGCACCGCGGCGAACAGGCGGTCGTGCAGCACGGCGCCCGCGTGACCGCCGAGCGTGCGCAGGCCGCCGCCGTGCCGGTCGTCGGGGTGCAGCGTCTCGGGCAGGGCGAACACGACCACGAGCAGCAGCACGACCCCGACCGCCGCGAGCACGCCGAAGATGCCGCGCCAGTCCATGACCCGTGCGAGCTGGCCGCCCACCACGGGGGCGATGATCGGGGCCGTGCCCGAGACCAGGAACAGCAGCGACAGCATGCGCGACAGCTCCACGCCCTCGAACTGATCGCGCGCGACCGCGAGGCAGATGACGATGCCCGCCGATCCGGCGAGACCCTGCAGGAACCGCGCCACCAGCAGCAGCTCGATGCTCGGGGCGACCGCGCACACGGCGGACAGCGCCGCGAACGCGGCCACGCCGACGAGGAGCGGACGCTTCCGGCCCAGCCGGTCGCTGAGGGGACCGGCGATGAGCTGCCCGAGACCCAGGCCGATCATGCACGCCGACATCGTGACCTGCGCGAGCGCCTCGGTCGTGCCGAGCGACGCCGCGAGCTGCGGCAGCTGCGGCAGGTACAGGTCCATCGACAGCGGCCCGAACGCCTCCAGCATCCCGAGCACGAGCATCGCCCGGAGCGTGCCCATGCGGGCGGGCTCCGGGCGCGCCGGGATGCTCATCCGCCCGGGCGCAGCACGCGGCGCAGCCAGCTCTCCCGCGCCGCGACCGCCGCCAGCGACACCTCGGCCTCCGGCGAGAACCCGGAGAAGCCGTGGTACCCGCCGGCCCACACGTGCAGCTCGGCCTGACCGCCGGTCGCCCAGATGCGCAGCGCGTAGTCCACGGCCTCGTCGCGGAAGGTCTCGGCAGCCCCGACCTCGATGAACGCGGGGGCGAGTCCGGACAGGTCGGTGGCGCGTGCGGGGGCCGTGTACGGCGAGACCCGGTCGGTGAAGCGGTCGTCTCCGGCGATGGCGTCCCACGCGGTGTCGTTGTTGTTGCGGTCCCAGGCGCCGAAGCCGTCGTACTGCCGGGCGGACGGCGTCTCGTTGCGGTCGTCCAGCATCGGGCAGCCGAGCAGCTGCCCGGCCAGCCGCGGTCCGCCGCGGTCGCGGGAGAGCAGGGCCACCGCGGCGGACAGCCCGCCGCCCGCGCTCTGCCCCGACGCGATGATGCGGTCGGGGTCGATGCCGAGGTCGTCGGCGTGCGCGGCCATCCACTCCAGCGCCGCGTAGCAGTCCTCCGCCTGCGCCGGGCCCGGATGCTCCGGCGCGAGGCGGTACTCCACCGCGACGCCGACGACGCCGTGCCGGTCGGCCAGGTCGATCAGCTCGGCGGTGCCGAAGAAGCGGGTGCCGAGCACCATGCCGCCGCCGTGGATCGACAGGACGGCGGGCGCCGGCCCGGTCGCGCGGGCGGACGGCCGCACGATCGTGACCTCCAGGTCGGGCGCACCGGCGGGGCCGGGGATCACGCGGTCCTCCCACGTCACCGCCCTGCCCTCGGCCTGCACCGCGATGGGCGGGATGATCGTGGCGAAGTGGTCGCGGTTGGCGTGGATGGTGTCGGCGCGCAGCGGGATGCCCTCCACGAGCTGCACGAACGCGTCGAGCCCGGCGACCAGCTCGGGGTCGTACGGCACGGGAGCGGGCGTGGTCATCGGGCGGCCCGCCAGATCCGGCGCAGCCACGACGACCGTGCGGCGAGGGCGGCGCGGGTGATCTCCGCCTCCGGCATGTACATGTCGAAGCCGTGCGCGCCGCCGCCCCACACGTGCAGCTCGGCCTGGCCGCCCGTGGCCCAGATGCCGAGCGCGTAGGCGGTGTCCTCGTCGCGGAAGGTCTCCGCCTCGCCCACCTCGATGTACGCGGGGGGAAGACCGGACAGATCGGTCGCGCGGCTCGGGGCCGCGTAGGCGGGGGCCTCGTCGCTGAACGCGAGGTCGTCGCCGAGCACGCACGACCACGCCAGCAGGTTCATGTCGCGCTGCCACGTGCCGATGCCGTCGTACTGCAAGCTGGCGACCGAGGTGTTGGTGTTGTCGATCATGGGGCACAGCAGCAGCTGCCCCGCCATGACCGGGCCCTTCCGGTCGCGCGCCAGCAGGGCGACCGCGGCCGTGAGCCCGCCCCCGGCGCTGCCGCCGCCGACGACGAGGCGCTCCGGGTCGATGCCGAGCTCGGCGGCGTGCTCGTGCGTCCAGACGAACGCCGCGTAGCAGTCCTCGACACCGGCGGGGTACGGGTCTTCCGGGGCGAGCCGGTACTCCACGTTCACGGCGACCACGCGGTGCTCGGCGACGATGTCGACCACGCGCGCGGTCTCCCACGAGCGGTGGCCGACGATCATGCCGCCGCCGTGGATGTTCACGAACCCGGGCAGCACCTCGGTCGCGGAATCCGCGGGGCGGAACACCGTGATCTCGATGTCGGGTGCGCCCGCGGGGCCGGGGATCACGCGGTCCTCCCACACGATCGGTCGGCCCGCGATCACGGTGTCGTTGTCGGGGAACATCCGGTCGACGCCCTCGCGCGGCAGCGTGTCGCGGGTGAGGGGAGGCTGCGGGTTCTTCGCGATCTCGTCCAGCACGGCCTGCACCTCGGGGTCGAACGGGACGGGCGGGACGGTGGGGTGTCCGGCGGCGGTGGCGGTCATGTCTCTCCTCAGTGGGGCGGGGGCGGCGTGGGGCGGGGGCGGCGTGGTGCGGGGCGGGTGTGTGGGGGTCCGCGGACGGTGTCAGGGGCCTTCGGGGTCGACCACGCCGCGGTCGGCCCAGAAGGGTTCGACCAGGCGGCGCAGCTCGTCGGCGCCGATGCGGTCGACGAGGTCGGCGGCGTCGAGGTTCGCGTGCAGCTGCGCCACGCGGGAGGCCCCGAACAGGGTGGTCGTGAGGGCGGGGTGCGTGAGCGTGAACGCGATGCCGAGCTGGGCCGGGGTCGTGTCGAGCGACTCCGCGAGCGCCGTGAACGCCGGCACGTCGGCGATGATCCGCTCCCGGATGTCGCCGGGGTCGCGGCCGATCTGGCGGTCGCCCTTCACGTTCCCCGCGAGCACGCCGCCCTCCAGGCAGTCCGACGCCTGCAGCGTGAGGCCCTGCTCCCAGAGCCGCGCGAACGGCTCGCCGTCGGGGATCGAGCGCCGTGCCACGCTGTACTTCAGCTGCGCGATCTGCGGCCCGGGCACACCCTCCGCCGCGGCGAGGTCGAGCAGGCGCTGGATGGACGACGCCGACCAGTTGTTCACGCCCCACGCGCGGATGAGTCCCGCATCGGCGAGGCGCGCGAGGTCGAGCACGAGGTCGCGCAGGTCGAGGTCGTCGCGGCGCAGGTCGCCCAGGATCACGAGGTCGGCGTGCTCCACGCCCACCCGCATCAGGGCGTTCTCGAGCTGCGGGCGGAAGCCGTCGTCACCGAAGGCCTCCAGCCACAGCTTCGACGACAGCAGCCACTCGTCGCGGCGCAGACCCGCCGCGCGCACCATGGCCGAGAAGATCACGTCGGTGAACACCGGAGGGGCGCCGGGCGCGGAGTAGACGCCGACGTCGAAGAGGTTCACGCCGCGGTCGGTCGCCTGGCGCAGCAGCTCGACGGCGTCGGCGAAGTCCATGCGGTCGTAGGTGTGCCACGAGCCGAGCGAGAACAGGGAGGCGTGCAGGCCGCTGCGGCCGATCTCGCGGCGGGGGAGAGGGGTGGTCATGGTGCTCCTCAGAGGCTCGGGTCGATGACGGCCTTGACCTCATCGAGGTGGTGCATGTGGGCGATCTTGGCGGAGGCGTCGGCGAGACCGACCGGGGCGCTGAACAGGTCGTCCCAGGGGAAGCGGTCGGCGAAGGCGGTGAAGAAGTCGATGGCGCGGGCGTAGTCGGAGATGTCGCCGTTGAGCGAGCCGACGACCGTGAGCTCCTTGCCCATGATCGTGCTGAGGGGGAAGCCGTCGCCCGCGGGGCCGGTGGAGCCGACGATCGCGATGGTGCCGCGCTGCGCCGCCATGCCCACCGCGTCGGGACCCACGCTCGGGGCGCCCGCGAAGTCGAACACGTGGTCGGCGCCGTGGCCGCCCGTGAGCTCCATGACCTGGTCGACGACGGGCCCGTCGCGGAAGTCGACCACGGCGTCGGCGCCGAAGCGGGCGGCGAGCTCCAGCCGGGCGGCGGGGGCGCCGACCGTGATGACCTGCCCGGCGCCCGCGATGGTGGCGACGGCGGTGGCGAAGATGCCGAGCGCGCCCGACCCCTGCACCACGACGCGGGAGCCGGGGCGGATGCGGTCGGCGCGCTCGAACGCGCGCAGCACGGTCTTGGCCGCGCAGCCCGCCATCGACGCCCAGGTGTCCTTCACCGCCGCGGGCAGCAGCAGCTTCGCGGCGCCGGGGGTGACGTAGGCGTACTCCGACAGCCCGGCGGTGGCGTACGGCGATACGTCGGACCGCTGCAGGAAGCCGTAGCCGCGGCGCGAGCAGGCGACGGGTTCGCGCAGCACGACGCAGCCGTGGCACTCGCCGCACGTGGACTCCGACCAGCCGATGCGGTCGCCGGGGGAGAGCGGGCGGCCGAGGGCGTCGCGCGTGTCGGGTCCGGTGGCCACGATCTCGCCGACCATCTCGTGGCCGAGCACCATCGGGAGCATGCCGGGGAAGGTCATCCGGCCCTCCCAGATCTCGATGTCGGTGCCGCACAGGGTCGTGCAGGCGATGCGCACGAGGGCGGCGCCCGGCTCGATCTCGGTCGGCAGCGGGAGGTCCTGCAGGGTGAGCGGCTCGCCGTGCGCGGTGAGCACGGCGGCGCGGGTCGTGGTCGGGAGGGTCGGGGCGGGGAGGGTCATGCGGTTCTCCTGTCGCGGGACGGGTGGGGGATCGGGAACGCTCCGCGAGGGGCGGGGTGCGGATCCGATCCCGTGACGGATGCGGGCGGACGGGTCAGACCAGGAGCTGGCCGCCGTCGACCGGCACCGAGACGCCGGTGATGTGGCCGGCGGCGTCGCTCGCGAGGAACAGCACGAGCGGCGTGACCTGGTCGACCTCGGCGATCGTGCCGAGCGGGATGCGCGACTCCCAGGCCGCGCGGGCGTCGGGGTTCGAGGCGAAGTCGGCGGTGAGCGGGGTGAGCACCGGGCCGGGGGCGACCGCGTTCACGCGCACGCCCGCGGTGGCGAGCTCGATCGCGGCGGTGCGGGTGAGGGCGTCGACCGCGGCCTTGGTGGCCTCGTAGTGCCCGAGGCCCGGGGTGGGCTGTCGGGCGCCGATGGACGAGATGTTGACGATGCTGCCGCGTCCGGCCGCCGCGAGCAGTGCGCCGAACACGCGGAGCATGAGGAACGTGCCACGCACGTTGACGCGCAGGGCCGCATCGACCGCGTCGACCGGGACCTCCTGCAGCGTGCCGCCGCCCGCGACGACCCCGGCGTTGTTCACGAGCACGTCGAGCCCGCCGGCGGCCGTGACGCGGTCGGCTGCGGCCAGGACGGAGGCCTCGTCGGCGATGTCGAGGGGGAGGGCGGTGGCGCCGATCTCGGCCGCGACCGCGGCGGCGGCGTCGGCGTTCACGTCGCCGAGGAACACCTCGTCGCCCGCGGAGCGGAAGGCGGTGGCGATGCCGCGGCCGAGGCCGGACGCCCCTCCGGTGACCAGGATGCGGCGCGGGGATGCGGTCATGTTCGTCCTCACTGACGGTGCTCTGACGGGATGAGTCCGTTATATTCTACAACCATAGAAAAACACAACCCCGGTTGCTGAGCGGCGAGCGCAGCGACGAGACGAAGCACGCGAAGGAGCGTCATGCCCGATTCGACCCACCCCCGCCGTCCGCTGCAGACGGGCGGTGCCCCGGTGCCGCCCCTCGCCCTCGGCTCCTGGAACACGTGGGACCGCATGGCGCCGGAGGAGGCGGTCGCGCTGATCCGCCGCGCGGTCGAGCTCGACGCCGGGTTCTTCGACGTCGCGTACTACAACATGGGGCCGCACGCCGAGAACTCGACGACCGACATCCTGTTCGGGCAGGCGCTGCGGGCGAGCGGTGTCGACCGCGACGACATCGTGCTGTGCGGCAAGCTGTGGCTGTGGGACTGGCCGAACCAGGGGTTCTGCGCGCAGCTCGTCGAGTCGCTCGAGCGGGCGGGGCTCGACCGGTTCGACACGCTCGTGGTGGGCGACTACCTCGATGCGCCCGACCTCCCGCGGCTCGTCGCCGACGTGAACGCCCTGATCGACGAGGGTCTCGTCGGCTCGTGGGGCATCAACAACTGGCGCATCGCCGACACCCGCGCCGCGCTCGCCGAGGCTCGGATGCGCGGGCTGGCCGGCCCCGCGTTCGCGCAGCTGAAGTACGGCATCGCGCGGCGGTCGATGGCCGAGGGCGACGCGTACGGGCCGCTGTTCGCCGACGGCACCCTCACCCTGCAGGCGTCCGACGTGTTCGAGGGCGGCATCCTCGCCACGGGCCGGACGCCGCAGCGCAAGATCGGCGCCGACGTGGGCGGCATCCGCGAGCGGATCGCGGCCCTGTACCCCGAGGTCGCGCGGGTGGCGGGGGAGTTCGGGGTGACGCCGGCCGCGCTCGGCATCGCCTTCTGCCTCGCGAATCCCGCCACCGCGAACGTGCTGTTCGGCGCCTCACGGCTCGAGCAGCTCGAGCAGAACCATGCTGCGCTCGCGCTCGTCCGCGATCACGGCCCCGAGGTGCGGGCGGCCCTCTCCGACGTCGCCGTGGACCGCGACGTGCGCGCGGACGGGGTGTGGTGACGGGAGTGGCGAGACGGGATGCTGCGCGCAGAGACAAGCCGGGTGCGCCCGGTGGCATGAGCTGCGCCCGTTGCCGCGGGAAACATGCTTGCGCTCTTTTTCCACACATGTAGACTAACCAGCACGACACATCGAGGTGGCGTCGATCCGGTCTCCCGGTCAGCGGCTCTTCGAACCTTCTTCACCACCCCTGCACCCGAGAGAAGGAACCATGAAACGAATGCCCCTCGCGCTCGCCGCAGCCGTGGCCGCGACCCTCGCGCTCACCAGCTGCAGCGGCGGCGGAACGCCATCGCCCTCCGAGGGCGGCGGCGCCGAAGGCCCCGACGCGCTCAACATCGGCAACTTCCTCGACATCACGTCGTGGGATCCGTCCCTGGCCGACATCGGGTTCGACGGCCCGTACCTCTCCGCGGTCTACGACGCCCTGATCGCCCTCGACGCCGACGGCGACCCGATCCCGTCGCTCGCCACCGAGTGGACCGTGGCCGACGACGACCTGAGCATCGACCTCGACCTCCGCACCGACGCCGTGTTCAGCGACGGCACCCCGGTCGACGTCGACGCCGTGCTCGCGAGCCTCGAGTACCTCAAGGCCGGCGCCCGCTCGGGTGAGGCCTACGTCAACGTCGACAGCTTCGAGAAGGTCGACGACGACACCGTCCGCATCAACCTCACGCAGCGCGACGACACGATCCTCTACTTCATGGGCCTCGGGCGCAGCTACATCGCGTCGCCCGCGTCGATCGAGGCCGGAACGCTCGGCAGCGAGCCGGTCGGCTCCGGTCCCTACGTGCTCGACAGCGCCACCAGCGTCCCCGGCGCGGAGTACCACTTCACCAAGACCGAGGACCACTGGGACGCGAAGACCTACCCCTTCGCCGAGCTCGCGATCTACCCGATCACCGACGCGACCGCCCGGCACAACGCCATGCTCAGCGGCCAGATCAACGTGCAGTACGGCGACGTCGCCAACCTGGAGCAGGCCGAGCAGCAGGGCTGGAACACCGCGCAGCGCGTGTCCGGCTGGGCGGGCCTGGTCATCACCGACCACACGGGGGCCAAGAGCGAGCCCCTCGGCAAGCTCGAGGTGCGCCAGGCGCTGAACTACGCGTTCGACGGTGCCGCGATCCTCGCCGCGGTCGGCAGCGGCGCCGGTGTCGCCACCAACCAGGTCTTCCCCGACGGAGGGCCGATCAACGACCCGTCCCTCAACGACGCCTACGCGGTCAACATGGACAAGGCGAAGGAGCTGCTCGCCGACGCCGGGTACCCAGACGGCTTCGCGATCTCGATGCCCATGTCGCCCATCTTCGAGATGTGGAAGCCCTCGGCGGAGCAGGCGCTCACCGAGCTCGGCATCACCGTCACGTGGGACAACATGCAGATGCCGGACTACCAGCTCAACGCGCCGAACTACCCGATGTTCATCTCGTTCCTCGCGATGGACGGCAACGACGTCGCCACGGTGGCCCGCCAGGTCACGAGCGTCCAGTGGTTCAACCCGGAGCCCGACTACGCCGAGAACGACGTCATCGCGCCGCTCGTCGAGAAGGTGCAGACCGAACGCGGCGACGCCCAGACCGCGGCCGTCAAGGAGCTCAACGAGGCCCTCGTCGACCAGGCGTGGTGGTCGGTCTGGTACCAGGCGAACAACATCTACTACACGGCGCCCGGTATCCAGCTGCAGCCCGTCGTGGGCATGATGTTCCCGACCCTGCGCTACATCACCCAGGGCTGATGCCCGCCGGGGCGGCCACCCGACACCGGCCGCCCCGGCACCCTTCCCCCTCCGACCCTCCTCACCCCGAGAGGCCCCCATGCTCCTGTTCACGGCGAAGCGGGTGCTGTCCGGCATCCTGCTGCTCGTCGCGGTCTCGATCGGCACCTTCTTCCTGGCGCACCTCGCGATCAGCGACCCGACCGCCTCGCTGCTGGGCACCACCGCGAGCCCCGCGCAACAGCAGGCCCTGGCCGAGAAGATCGGCCTCGACCGCCCCCTGATCGTGCAGTTCTGGGACTGGTTCTCGCACGCCGTGCTCCTCGACTTCGGCGAGTCGTGGCGCAACTTCCAGCCCGTCGGCGCCCAGCTCGCGATCAAGGTCCCCGTGACGCTCTCGGTGGTCACCTTCGCGACGCTCATCACGGCCGTGATCGGCATCGCGTTCGGCATGATCACCGGGCTGCGCCCCGGCACCTGGTTCGACCGGATCATCAAGGGCATCTCGGTCGTGCTGTTCGCGCTCCCCGGATTCTGGGTGAGCCTGGTGCTGGTCATGTGGCTCGCCGTGCAGCTGAAGTGGTTCCCCGCGGTCGGCTACGTGCCGCCGACGCAGTCCGTCGAGGGATGGCTGCGCTCGATCACCCTGCCGGCGATCTCCCTCGCGCTCGGCGGCATCGTCGCCGTGTCGGAGCAGCTGCGCAACGCCGTGATCGCGCAGAGCAGGCAGGACTGGGTGCGCACGCTCCGCAGCCGCGGGCTCTCCGCCGCGCGGGTCAACCTGCACATCCTCCGCAACGCCTCGCCCGCCGCGCTCACCGTGATCGCCCTCATGTTCGTGGGACTGCTGTCCGGCGCGATCGTGGTGGAGCAGATCTTCAGCCTCCCCGGCCTCGGCCAGCTCACGAACCAGTCCTCGCAGAACGGCGACATCCCGATGCTCCTGGGCATCACGGTCATCTCCATCGTGTTCGTCGTCGTGATCAACCTCCTGCTCGACCTCGTGCTCGGCTGGATCAACCCGAAGGTGCGCGTCGCATGACCACGACCGACATCCGCGTCGCATTCGACCGCGCCGCCCAGAAGCGGCGCTCGAGCCTGTTCCGGCGCTTCCTCCGCCACCCCGGCGGCTACCTCCCGCTCGCGATCTTCCTGCTCATCGTGCTGGTCGGCGTCTTCGCGCCGCTGCTGGCGCCCATGGACCCGAACCTCGTCGACCTCGCCGCCGCCAAGGCGCCGCCCTCGCCCGAGCACCTCCTCGGCGGAGACTCCACCGGCCGCGACATCCTCAGCCGCCTCATCTACGGCACCCGGACGACCCTCTGGGGCGCGCTCATCACGATCGTCACGGCCCTCGTGATCGGTGTGCCCACCGGCGTCGCTGCGGGCTACTTCGGCGGCGTGTTCGACCGGGTCGCCACCTGGATCAGCGACGCGCTGCAGTCGATCCCCGGCATGATCATCCTGCTCGTGGTCGCCGCCGGCAGCCGCAACAACTTCGAGCTGCTGATGGCCACGGTCGGCGTGTTCATGGTGCCCGGGTACTTCCGCATCGCCCGGTCGCAGACGCTCGCGGTGCGCGGCGAGCCGTACATCGATGCCGCCCGCGTCTCCGGGCTCTCCGACGGGCGCATCATCTTCCGCCACGTGATCACCGCCGTGTACCCGCCCGTGATCATCCAGACCGCGCTCACCGCCGGCATCGCGATGGGCATGCAGGCGGGACTGCAGTTCCTCGGCATCGGCGACTCGAACGTCCCCAGCTGGGGCGCCATGATGCTCGAGGGCTTCCGCCTGATGCTCACGTACCCGCTGATGCTGCTGTGGCCCTCCGCCGCCCTCGGCCTCACGATCGCGGTGCTCGCGATCATGGGCTCGACCCTCGCGGAGCTCGTGCAGGTGCGCACGCCCCGGGCCCGCCGCCGGAAGGACGCCGCGGTGGTCGCCGCCGCCGACGCCCCCGCCCCGACCGGGGCCGCGCAGCACGAGGCCGCCTCGTCGGCGCTGCGCGTCGAGAACCTGCGCGTCGTGCACGCCACGCCGAACGGCGAGACCGAGGTCGTCCACGGGGTCACCCTCGACGTCGCCCCCGGCGAGGTGGTCGGCATCGTGGGCGAGTCCGGATCGGGCAAGTCGCAGACGGTGTTCTCGGTGCTCGATCTGCTGCCCTCCACCGGCCGCGCGACCGCCGACGCGATCTGGGTGGGCGGCACCGACGTGACCGCGGCGACGCCCGCCCAGCGGCACGCACTGCTCGGGCGCACGATCGGCTACGTGCCGCAGGAGCCCATGAGCAACCTCGACCCCTCGTACACGATCGGGCACCAGCTGGTCGAGCCGCTGCGCCGCGTGCACGGACTCAGCCGCGCGGCCGCGACCGAGCGGGCGCGCGCCGTGCTCGTGCGGGTCGGTCTCACCGACCCCGACCGGGTCATGCGCAGCTACCCGCATCAGGTGTCCGGCGGCATGGCGCAGCGCGTGCTCATCGCGGGCGCGATCGCCGGGCGGCCCTCACTGCTCGTGGCCGATGAGCCCACCACGGCGCTCGACGTGACCGTGCAGGCCGAGGTGCTCGAGCTGCTGCGCGAGCTGCAGGCCGAGTACGGCATGGCGCTGCTGATCGTCACGCACAACTTCGGCGTCGTCGCCGACATCTGCGACCGCGTGATCGTGATGCGCGGCGGCGACATCGTGGAGTCCGGACCGGTCGACGACCTGTTCGCCGCGCCCGCGGAGCCCTACACGCGCGAGCTGATCGCCGCCTCGCTCGACGACGCCGCCGGCCGCGCCGAGCTCGACCGCCACCGTACGGAGGTGCCCGCATGACCGCCGCGACCGACACCGCGACCCGCCCGCTGCTCGAGGTGAGCGACCTGGTGGTGGAGTACGGGCGCGGGCGCACCGCGTTCCGCGCGCTGCACGGGGTCTCGCTCGACATCGCGCCGGGGGAGTGCCTCGGGCTCGTGGGCGAGTCCGGGTCGGGCAAGTCCACGCTCGGCAAGGCCATCCTCGGCCTGGCCCCTGTGACCGAGGGGAGCATCCGCTTCGACGGACGCGAGATCAGCCGCCTGGGCGGTCGTGCCCGCCGCGCGCTCGCCGACGACGTGCAGGTCGTGTTCCAGGACCCGTACGGTTCGCTCAACCCCGCCCTCACGATCGGCGACATCCTCACCGAGCCGCTGCTCACGACCGGCCTCGGCGCGAAGGCCGCCGAGGCGAAGGTGCGCGAGATGCTCGACCGGGTGCGGCTGCCCTCGGCCAGCATGGACCGCTACCCGAGCGAGTTCTCCGGCGGTCAGCGGCAGCGCGTCGCGATCGCCCGCGCCCTGGTGCGCGGACCGCGGCTGATCGTGTGCGACGAGCCCGTGAGCGCGCTCGACCTCACCACGCAGGCCACCATCCTCGACCTGTTCATCGAGCTGCAGCGCGACACCGGCGTGGCGTACCTGTTCGTGTCGCACGACCTCGGCGTCGTGCGGCGCGTGTGCCACCGGGTGGCCGTGATGTACCGCGGCGAGCTGGTGGAGGTGGGCGAGGGCGAGCAGGTCACCCGCGCCCCGCGGCACCCCTACTCCGAGCGGCTGCGCCTCGCCTCGCCCGTGGCCGACCCGGTCGCGCAGCGGGAGCGCCGGGCGCAGTGGCTCGCTCTGCGGGAGGTGCCCGATGCGGCGGTACGGTAGCTCCAGGCCGGAACTCGCACTCACCCGGACCCGGCCGGAAGGACGCCATGCCGAAGATCATCGACCACGACCAGCGGCGACGGGACATCGTCGAGGTGGCCAAGAGCATCATCCTGAAGGGCGGCTTCGAGGCTGCGACGATGCGCAGCATCGCCGCGGAGGCGGGGTTCGCGAACGGGGCTCTGAAGCACTACTTCCCCGGCAAGGAGAGCATCGTCGCGGCGACGTTCGAGACGATCCTGCAGCAGATGTCGGAGGGCGTGCAGGCGGCGGGCGAGGAGCCGGTCGCGGCCGACGATGCGCTGCGGGGCTTCCTGCAGGCGACCATCCCGCGCGACCGGGAGCAGATCGCCGCGGGGCGGGTGCTGCTGGCGCTGTGGGAGTACGCGATGGCGAACGAGGCGCTCGCGGAGCTGTATCGCGGGCACCTGGCGTCGTGGCGGCGCTCGCTGATCGAGCGGATGGAGGCGGCCCGCGACGAGGGGTCGATCCGCGAGCAGGACTACGGCTCGCTCGCGGACGAGTTCATCTCGGCGGCGGTGGGCGCGACCGTCATCAACCTCATGTATCCGGACGGCGACCGCATCGCCGACTACGAGAGCTACATCGACCGGTTCCTGGCGCGGCTGCGCTGATCGCGGGGCGCCGGTCCGCACAGGGAGGCGCCGCATGACCGCACAGACAGCTCGACCCGTGGTGTTCCTGCACGGCCTCGCCTCGCGCGGCTCCCAGGACTGGCCGGAGACGGAGTGGACGGAGGTGCTCGGCGACCGCCCGCGCGTCGTGATCGACCTCCCGGCGCACGGTGAGGCGGAGGCGCTCGGCGTGGTCCCGACCTCGGCCGTGCTCGACGCGCTCGCCGAGACGATCGGACCGGACGAGATCGATCTGGTCGGCTACTCGCTGGGCGCCCGGCTCGCCTGGGACCTCGCTCGTCACCCGCGCGTGGCGGTGCGCCGCCTGGTCCTCGGCGGGCTCAGCGCGGGGGAGCCCTTCGCGCTGGTCGACCTTCCGGCTGCCCGTGCCGCCGTCGGGGGAGGGGCGGCGCCCGCGGATCCACTGACCGCGATGATCGTGCACATGGCGACTCTTCCCGGCAACCGCGCCGGCGCGCTGCTCGACCTGATCGAGGGGCTCGCCACTGAGCCGTTCGCGCCCGAGGGCGGCGTGCCCGCGCAGCCGGTGCTGCTGCTGGGCGGCGCCGATGACGCGATGGCGGCGGGCATCGACGGCCTCGCCGCACTGCTGCCCGACGCCCGCGTGCAGCGGGTGCCGGGGGACCACCTCACGGCGCCGCACACGCCGGAGTTCCGCGCGGCGGTCCGCGACTTCCTCGCGGACTGAGCCGGGGCCCGTCGGACGGCCCGCACCCTGACCTTTATTTCCCACGTTCGTAGACAATCGAAAGGCACCCCATGACCGACACCTCCACGCCGGACGCCGCGCGGATCCTCGACATCGCCACCGGCTACATGGCCGCCAAGCAGCTGTTCCAGGCCAGCCGGATCGGCCTGTTCGCCGCCGTCGCCGACGGCGCAGACACGGTCAGCGCGATCGCCGAGCGCTGCGGGGTGAGCGAGCGCATCGCGCGCCTGCTCGCCGACGCGATGGCGGCCAAGGGGCTGCTCGTGCGCACCGACGGACGCTACGCCCTCGCCGACGACGCCGCGGCCTACCTCACGGGCGACGCCGCCGCGATCGACCTCGCGCCGTTCCTCACCTTCCTCGACGAGATCAGCTACCCGCACTGGCTGCAGTTCGCGCACACCGTCGACACCACCCAGCCGGGTGACCTGCAGATGGACGACGCCCGCTGGGGCACGTTCATGGCGGGCGTCATGACGTACAACCGCCTGCACGCGCAGGAGTTCGGACGCCTCGTCGACCTCTCCGGTGCCACGAACGCCCTCGACTTCGGCGGGCTCTCGGCCGAGTTCGCGCTGTCGGTCATGGCGCGCAACCCGCAGCTGCACACGACCTTCGTGTACGCGCCAGGGTTCGAGGACGGCCTGGCCGAGGCCGTGCAGTCCGCGGGCGTGGCCGACCGCACGACCGTGGAGGTGGGGGAGACCGCGACCGCGACGCCCGAGGGCTCGTACGACGCCGTGTTCGCCAACCACGTGATCCACCGCTTCTCGGCGGAGGAGAACGCGCAGATCTTCCGCAACCTGCGGGCGGCCGCGGCCGACGGTGCGACCCTGACCGTGCTCGACTTCTTCCTCGACGACGACGCCGAGCAGCGCGCGCTCGACGCCCTCCACGCGGGGGAGTACCTGGTGATCGACGGCACCGTGGTGTACCCGGAGTCCGAGGTGCGCGGCTGGCTGAGCGACGCCGGCTGGTCGGTGCGCGACACGATCGCCCTGCCGGGGAGCCCGCGGGTGCTGGTGGCCACCGCGGTGTGAGAACCGTGGTCTGAGACTGGTCCGAGGGGGATCAGAGGCGGGCGGCATGCGTGAACATGCCGCCCGCCGTTTTCGTGTGTGCCCGTCGCGTGACGTGCGGGGATGCGGGCGCGAAACCGCGCCTTCCCGGCGGGTTTCCGGCACGTTTTCGATCCCGCACCGGGGTCGCGGGCGGTGGTGCGCGGATGCGGGCGCGAAACCGCGCCTTCCTGGCGGGTTTCCGGCACGGTTTCGAGCCCGCTTCCGGAGGCCGGGCGGGGCCGCTGCCGCCTCAGTCGCGCGCGAAGACCGTCCGGCCGTCGACGACCGTGCGCTCCACCGTGACGGAGGTGAACGCCCGCCCTGGTTCGAGCGGATCCTCGTCGAGCACCGTGAGGTCGGCGACGCGACCCGGCTCGAGCGTGCCCTTCCAGTCGGCGGCGCCGTCCTGCCGCGCGGCCTCCACGGTCATCGCGCGCAGGAGCCGTCGCCGCAGCTCCGCGTCGTCCGCCCCGCCCGCCGCGGTCACGAGCCGCAGCGAGGCGTCGAGGCTCGGGCGCCAGTCCGGGGTCGCGATCGGGGCGTCGCTCGTCAACGTGGTGAGGGCGCCCGAGCCGAACATCTCGGCGAGCGGCCAGGCCGCGGCGACCCGTGCCTCGCCCAGCTGGACGGCGGCCCACGAGTGGGTGTGCGCGGCGATCAGCGGCTGGATCGCGAACCCGGCGCCGATGTCGCGCATGCGGGCGATCTGCGCGGGCGTCGCGAGGTCGCCGTGCACGACGTAGTGCGGTCCCGGCGCGGCGGGTGCCGGGTCGAGCCGTTCCAGCACCGCGAGGAACTCGGCGATCGAGCGGTCGCCCGTGGCGTGCACCGCGATCTGCAGGCCGCGCGCAGCGGCAAGCTCGATCATGCGCTGGAACGCCGACAGCGGATCGCCGCCGCCGCGCGTGAGCAGGTGTCCGGTCGTGCCGTCGGCGTAGGGCTCGTCCGTCCAGGCGGTGGCCATCGGCGGGATGCCGTCGGCGAAGATCTTGACCCCGGGGATCGCGAGCCAGCGCGCGTCGGTCGAGGGCGGCGGGGTCTGGAGCCCGCGCTCGAAGTCGTCGAGCGTGCTCTCGCCGTCGATCGTGCCGAACAGGCGCAGCAGCGTGACGCGGGAGGTCTGCGCGCCCTCGCGGTGCAGCTCCACGTAGGCGTCGAGCATGTCGCTGCCGAAGCACCCCGTCTCGCCGTCGTCCTCGCCGGGGCCGATGCCGGGTTCGGTGTAGCTGGTGATCCCGAGCTCGGCGAGCAGCCGCCATGCCCGTCGCAGGGTGGCGCGTCGCTCCCCGGCCGTGGAGACCAGGCGGCCGGACGGCTGCTGCTCCGGCGGGGTGTCGGAGAAGAAGAGGTGGGGCCAGCGGGCGCCGAGCCAGGCGGCGTGCAGGTGGGCGTCGTTGAGGCCGGGCACGACCGTGCGGCCGTCGAGCTCGAGCGTGCTCCGGGCGGGGAGCGCCTCGGCATCCGCACCGGTGGCGACGATCACCCCGTCGCGCACGGCGAGGGCCGACGTGGTGGTGTCGCGCGGGTCGAGGGTGTGGATGCGGCCGCCGCGGATGATCAGGTCGGCGCCGTCGCCGGAGAGTGCAGTGCTCATTATTCCACCAGTGTAGACGAAAAGAACGGACGGGCGGGGACCCCGGACACCCGATTCGGCGCTGCCCTCGCCCGGCTTGTACGCTGGGGGCATCCCCCGAATCCACCGGCAACCTCGCGCGAGCCGGCGACCTCGGCGCGCGCTCACACATGCAAGGACGCAGATGAACGATTCCGCGGCACCCCGCGACGAATGGACGGCGAGCGAAGAGCTGGCGGAGCGGATGATCCCGCTCGTCGGAGCGCTCAAGCGGGAGCACGACGTGGTCACGTCGTTGCACGGGCACCGGCTGCTGGGCCTGTCGGCGACCGGTCTCGTCGAGGTGCACGACCGCGTCGCGCAGCTCGGCCACGAACGACTCTCGATCGACGACACCCTCGCCGTGCTCGAGGCCATCCACGCACTCGGACCAGGAGCCTCCTCGCTCGACGTGGCCCGGCTCGCGGAGGGCCACGCGTCGAGCGGCCGCCCGCTCGACGAGTACCTGGCAGAGGCGCTGGCCCCCGCGATCGGTGCCGTGCCCGCCGACCCGACCGACGTGGTGCTGTACGGCTTCGGTCGCATCGGGCGTCTGCTCGCGCGCATCCTCATCGCCCACACCGGCGGCGGCAGCGGACTGCGCCTGCGTGCCATCGTCGTGCGCCGGGGCTCCGACAACGACCTCGTCAAGCGCGCCTCGCTGCTGCTGCGCGACTCGGTGCACGGCCGCTTCGCCGGCTCGGTCACGGTCGACGAGGAGGCCGAGCAGATCATCGCCAACGGCACCCGCATCCAGGTGATCTACTCCGACGACCCCGCCACGATCGACTACACCGCCTACGGCATCCACGACGCGATCGTCGTCGACAACACCGGCCGCTGGCGCGACGAGGCCGGGCTCTCGCAGCACCTGCGGTCCGCCGGGGTCGCGCGCGTGCTGCTGACCGCGCCGGGCAAGGGCGCGCTGAAGAACATCGTGCACGGCATCAACGACGCCGACGTCACGCCGGAGGACCGCATCGTCTCGGCGGCGTCCTGCACCACCAATGCGATCACCCCGGTGCTCGCCGCGATCGACGAGGCCTACGGCGTGGTTGCCGGGCACGTGGAGACCGTGCACTCGTTCACGAACGACCAGAACCTCATCGACAACTTCCACAAGGGCGATCGCCGCGGCCGCTCGGCCGTGCTCAACATGGTCATCACCGAGACCGGTGCCGCGAAGGCGGTCGCCAAGGCGCTGCCGCAGCTGGAGGGCAAGCTCACCGGCAGCTCCATCCGCGTGCCCACGCCCGACGTGTCGCTCGCGGTGCTGCACCTGACCTGCGAGCGCCCCGTGGAGAAGGAGCAGGTCAACGACTACCTGCGGCGCATCTCGCTGCACTCGAAGCTGCGCCAGCAGATCGACTACGTCGAGAGCCCCGACGTCGTCTCCACCGACTTCGTGGGATCGCACAGGGCGGGCATCGTCGACGGGCTCGCGACCGTCGCCCACGGCAACACGCTCATCCTCTACGTCTGGTACGACAACGAGTTCGGCTACTCGTGCCAGGTCATCCGGGTGCTGGAGGTCATGGCCGGGTCGCACCCGATCGTGCTTCCGGAGCGCCGCGAGGTCACGCTGCAGGCCTGACCCGCGAATGGGGGAGGCACCGGCCATGATGGGGGCATGACTCCCGCGGCCCTGCTGTCCGAGCGCCTCCGCTCCCACCGTCTGACCGCGCCGGCGCCGACGGTCGCCGACGCCGCGCGCCACCTGCTGGCCGTGCAGAGCCAAGACCTCACGGCCGGCCGGTGGGCACTGGCCTGCCGCGCCAGGGGCGCCGTCCGCCTGCGCGATGTGGACGCCGCGTTCGCCCGCGGGGAGCTCGTGCGCGCGTGGACCATGCGCGGCACGCTGCACACCGTGCCCGCGCGCGACCTCGGCTGGATGCTGGAGGTCACGGCCGAGCGGCAGCAGCAGCAGGCGGCCTCCCGGCAGCGGCAGCTCGGGATCGACGCGGAGGTCACGGCGACCGCGGTGAAGGCGCTCGTCCCGCGACTGCGCGACGGCGGGCTCACGCGGGCCGAGGTCTTCGCGGTGTGGGAGGCTGCGGGCATCGACCCGTCGGGCCAGCGCGGCATCCACCTCCTGTTCGACCTGACCATCGATGGGCTCGTGTGTCAGGGGCCGATCGTGCCGCGCTCCGGCATCACGCGCGACCAGCGGTTCGTGCTCGTCGAGGAGCACATCCGTGCGCACGAGCGGCCGGACGACCCGCTGGCCGAGCTGTTCGTGCGCTACATCGACGGACACGGCCCCGCGGGCGTCGCGGACTTCGCGTGGTGGTCGGGGCTCACCCTCGGGCAGTCGAGGGAGGCCGCGGCGCGCGCCGCCGGGCGCGTGACCGAGGTCGCCGAGGGCCTGTTCACCGCGGTCGCGCACCCCCGCCGGGCGCCCGCGGCCCCGTCGGTGCAGGCGCTGCCCGCGTTCGACGAGTACTACATCTCCTACGCCGACCGCACGCCCGTGTGCGACCCGGCGTACCTGGGTCGCGTCGGCCCGGGCAAGAACGGCATGGTGCGCGCGACGATCGTGGAGGACGGACGCGTCATCGGCTGCTGGACCCACGCGGCCGCCGCGCACACGGCCGATCCCGAGCTGTTCACCGAGCCGGGCGACCCCGATGCCGTGAGCGCCGCGCTCGCCCGGTTCGCCGCGTTCATCGACGGCTGACCCGCCCGGAGCGGCCCGGCGTCAGCCCGCGACCGGCACCGGGGCGAGCAGTGCGGCGATCTGCGGTGCGAGCGCGATGAGGCGACCGTTCGCCTCGGTCTCGGCCACGGTGGCCCGCAGGCCCTCGCCGGGGAACGGGCGCACGAGCAGCCCGTGATGCTCCAGCAGTTCGGCGACCGCGGCGGTCGTGTCGCCCAGCGGCAGCCAGACGAAGTTGCCGCGGCTCTCGGGCACGGTGATCCCGGCGGCGGCGAAGGCGGTGACGACGCGCTCGCGCTCCTGCACGAGGGCGTCGACGCGCTCCTGCAGCTCGTCCTCCGCAGCGAGGGAGGCGACCGCGGCGGTCTGGGCGAGGTTCGTGACGCCGAACGGGATGGCGACCTTGCGCAGCGCGATGCCCAGCTGCTCGGGGGCGATGGCGTAGCCCACCCGCATGCCGGCCAGCCCGTACGCCTTCGAGAACGTGTGCGCGACGGCCACGTTGGGGTAGCGGCGGAAGTACTCGATGCCCACGGGCGAGTCGGCGCGGTCGTTGAACTGCACGTACGCCTCGTCGATCACCACGACGATGTGCGCCGGCACCTGCGACAGGAACCGGTCGAGCTCGGCGTCGCCGACGGTCGTACCGGTCGGGTTGTTCGGGTTGCACACGAGGATCAGGCGCGTGCGGTCGGTGATGGCGGCGAGCATGGCGTCGAGGTCGTGGCGGTGGTCGGCGGTGAGCGGCACCATCACGGGTACGGCTCCGGCGGCCCTGGCCAGCATCGGGTACGCCTCGAACGAGCGCCAGGCGAACAGCACCTCGTCACCCTCGCCGGCGGTGGCCCGCATCAGCTGCGACACGACCTCGACCGAGCCGCTGCCGAGCACCACGTTGACGGGCTCGACACCGAAGCGCGCGCACAGCTCGGTGGTGAGGGCGGTGGCCGCGGTCTCGGGGTAGCGGTTGATGGTGGCGAGCTCGTCGGCGATCGCGGCGGTCACCGAGGGGAGCGGGGGATAGGGGTTCTCGTTCGACGAGATCTTGTGCACGGGCCCGGTGGTCTCGGTCTGCGGTGCCGCCTTGCCCGGCTTGTAGCCGGGGATCGCGTCCAGGTCTCCCCGCAGTCTCAGCTCCGACATCCGATGGCCCTTCTCTCGTGTGCGCTCCTGCGGCCGTGTCCGTTTGACAGGCCCGAGCGGACTTCATACTATCGCAATTGAATATAAAGAATGTTGTCAATCCGATCCGCGGCGATCGGATGCGACGGAAGGAGCGGAGCGACGGTGCCCCACACTGCGGTCGATTCCCCGGAACAGCGCCTCGCCCTGCGCGTGCGCGCCATGCGCCAGGAGGCGAAGGACGTGCTGTCCCTCGAGCTCGACGACCCCACCGGCGCCGAACTGCCGGCCTGGGAGCCGGGAGCGCACATCGACCTCCGCTTCGCGAACGGCGTCGAACGCCAGTACTCGCTGTGCTCCGACCCCGGCGACCGCACCGCCTGGCGCATCGCGGTGCTCGCCGAGAGCCCGAGCCGCGGCGGCTCCCGCTACGTGCACCAGACGCTGCGCGTCGGTGACCCCGTCACGGCCTCCGCCCCCATCAACCACTTCGCACTCGCGCCGGCGGACGACTACGTCTTCGTGGCCGGCGGCATCGGCATCACGCCCATCCTGCCGATGCTGCAGGAGGCCACCCGCCGCGCCGTTCCGTGGCGGCTTGCGTACCTCGGCTCGGCGGGGGAGCGCATGGCATTCCTCTCCTCGACCCAGCTCGCGGGCGGCGAACTGCTGCTGGTGCGCGGCGACGTCGACGACCGGCTCGACCTGGCCGCCTGGATCGGTGCGCCCTCCGCCGAGACCGGTGTGTACGCGTGCGGTCCGGAGCGCATGCTCGATGCGCTGGAAGAGCTGAGCGCCGGATGGCCGCGCGGGGTGCTGCACGTCGAGCGCTTCCAGGCGAAGACCTTCGGCGAATCGCAGGGCGCCGAGTCGTTCGAGGTGGTCGCCAGCCGGTCCGACCTCGTCGTCACGGTGGACCGCGGGTGCAGCATCCTCGAGATGCTCGAGAACGCCGGTATCGGCGTGCCCAGCTCCTGCCTGGAGGGCGTGTGCGGCACGTGCGAGACCGCCGTCGTCGACGGGGCGCCCGAGCACCGCGACTCGATCCTCACCCCCGACGAGCGCGAGAGCAACGAGACGATGATGATCTGCGTCTCCCGTTCGCTCGGCGACCGTCTCGTCCTCGACATCTGACCCCCCACGAACGGAGCGACCATGGACACCGGAACCGCATACGGGCTGCGCCTCGGGCAGCCGCTGAACGAGCTCGCCCAGGTGGGTCCTGGCACCCCCTACGGTGAGGTGCTGCGCCGCTACTGGCACCCGGTCGCGAAGGTCGAGGATGCGACGACACGACCCCTCTCGCTGCGCGTGCTGGGCGAGGAGCTCGTGCTGTTCCGCACCCGCAAGGGCAAGGCGGGTCTGCTGCACCCGCGCTGCATCCACCGCGGCGCGTCGCTGTTCTACGGCGGGGTCGAGGACGAGGGCATCCGCTGCTGCTACCACGGCTGGGTGTTCGACACCGAGGGGCACTGCCTGGAGCAGCCGTGCGAGCCCGACCTGGGACTGCACCGCGATCGCGTACGCCAGCCGTGGTACCCCGTCGAGGAGCAGTACGGCCTGATCTGGGCCTACATGGGCCCGCCCGACAAGAAGCCGGTGCTGCCGCGCTACGACACGCTCGAGGAGCTGGCCGCCGACGAGCAGCTCATCGTGAACGACCAGGGCGTGGGCGGAGGCGGCCCGGCACAGCTCGACTTCAACTGGCTGCAGCACTGGGAGAACGTGATGGACCCGTTCCACGTGCCGATCCTGCACGCCCGGTTCAGCGGCAACCAGTTCACGCCGGAGATGGCGCTGATCCCCGAGGTCGAGTACGAGTACACGCCGCTGGGCGTTCGGAGCATCCAGATGCGCGACCTCGGCGACGGCCGGCAGCTGCGCCGCGTGACCGAGGTGATCTTCCCGAACCTGCGCGTGGTGGCGAGCCCCAAGCTCGCCTCCGGACAGACGAACATGATCGGCTGGGTGGTGCCGATGGACGACACCAACTTCCGCATCTTCACGGTCGCGCGCGACAGCGACCCCGACTTCCTCACCAAGCTGCGCTCCACCCACGAGGGCAAGCCGTGGAAGGAGCTCACCGACCTGGAGCACCAGCGGCTGCCCGGCGACTACGAGGCGCAGAAGTCGCAGGGCGCCATCTCGCTGCACTCCGAGGACCACCTCACCACCACCGACCAGGGCATCGCGATGATCCGGCGCATGATGGCCAAGCAGCACCGGGCCGTGGCGGGCGGCGGCGACCCTGTCGGCGTGTTCTTCGACGAGTCGGAGCGGCTGATCCGCATCGAGGGTGGCAACTACTTCGAGGGCGCGCCCGACGCGCCGCTGCTCGCCGACGCGGTGGACGACTGACATGGCCAAGTACACGGCGCGGCCGCCCCGCGGGGACCGTCCGGTCCTCGTGCTGGGCATCAGCGACGTCGTCGTGATCGAGGGCGAGCCGGCCGTGCCGGTGAGCACGCACCACCTGTCGGCGTGGGGGCGGTGGGTGCGCGACGTCGCCATCCCCGACGCCGCGGCGCAGCGGCTGCACGAGCTGGCGGAGCACTTCGACATCGTGTGGGCATCGGAGTGGGGCCACAACGCGCACACCGCGTTCCGCGAGCCGCTCGAGCTGCCGGAGGAGCCGTGGCCGTTCCTGCCCGTGCAGTTCGACAAGCTCGCGCACATCCGCCGGTACGCGGACGGTCTGCCGTGGATCTGGGTCGACGATCCGCTCGTCGACCTGAGCGGCGAGCCGCCCCGGTGCGATGACGGCATCGTGGTGCGCGTGGACCCGGCCGCCGGCATCCTCAGCCTGGACGTCGACGAGCTGCTGACGAAGACGCGCGAGCTGGTCGAGCGTCGCGCCGAGGAAGACGAGGAGAACGCATGACGGATGCCGTCGCGATCGTGGGAGGGCGGGTCGTCACGGGCCTGGGCGAGGAGATCGAGAGCGGCACCGTGCTGCTGTCCGACGGGCGCATCGAGGCCGTCGGCACAGGGCTCGCCGTGCCCGAGGGCGCCCGGGTGATCGACGCCGCCGGATGCTGGGTGCTGCCCGGCCTCATCGACCCGCACAGCCACATCGGCGCGCACGAGGAGGCCAACGGCCCCGCCGGGTTCGACGGCAGCGAGGTCTCGTCGCCGGTCACCGCCGGCGTGCGGGCCATCGACGCCGTCAACATCGAGGACATCGCCTTCCGCGACGCGCTCGCCGGTGGCATCACCGCCGTGGTCGTGAAGCCGGGATCGGGCAACCCGATCGGCGGGCAGAGCGTCGCCATCAAGACGGCGGGAGGGCGCTCGGTCGACGAGCAGGTGATCCGCGCGGCGCTCGGCATGAAGTCGGCGCTCGGCGAGAACCCCAAGCAGGCCTACGGGGAGCGCAAGCAGCTGCCGTCGACCCGGCTCGGCATCGCCCTCGTCATCCGTCAGGCGCTGCGCGACGCGCAGGACTACGCGGTCCGGCGTGACAAGGCCCGCGCCGACGGCACGCCGTTCGCCGTGGACCTCGGAAAGCAGGCGCTCACGGAAGCCCTCGACGGCACGCTCACGTGGGAGCAGCACGCGCACCGGCACGACGACATCGCCACGGCGCTGCGCATCGCCGACGAGTTCGGGCTGCGCCTCGTGCTCAATCACGGCACCGAGGCGCACAAGCTCGCCGGCATCCTCGCCGCGCGCGACGTGCCCGTGATCTACGGACCCATCCTGTCGAGCCGCTCCAAGGTGGAGGTACGCGAAGCCGATCCCGCGAACCTCGCCGTGCTCGCCGCGGCGGGTGTGCGCGTGGCGCTCACCACCGACCACCCGGTCGTGCCCATCGGCCTGCTCGCGATGCAGGCGGCCGTGGCCGTGCGGGCCGGGCTGCCGAGGGAGACCGCGCTCGCGGCGATGACCTCGACGGCCGCGGCCATCGCCGGCATCGACGACCGGGTCGGCGCGCTGGAGCCCGGCCGCGACGCGGATGTGGTTCTGTGGACCGGAGACCCGCTCGACGTCGCCTCGACCGTGCGGGAGGTGCTCATCGACGGGCGCACGGTGTACTCGGCGCCGTCCGCGGTGCAGGAGGGGAACGGATGACGCTGCACGACGACGCCGCACGCCTGCAGCCGGAGCTGGTGGAGCTGCGCCGTCGTCTGCACCGCATCCCCGAGCCCGGGTTCGACCTGCCGCTCACGCAGCGCGCCGTGCTCGACGCGATCGACGGCCTGGGCCTGGAGATCACGACCGGATCGGACCTCAGCTCGGTCACGGCCGTGCTGCGCGGCGCGACCGACGGCCCGTCCGTGCTCCTGCGCGGAGACATGGACGCGCTCGCCATCGTCGAGGAGACCGGCCTCGAGTACGCGTCGGCGAACGGGGCGATGCACGCGTGCGGGCACGACCTGCACGTGGCCGGACTCGTGGGGGCCGCACGCCTGCTCGCCGGGCGGCGCGACCGCATCGCCGGCTCCGTCGTCTTCATGTTCCAGCCCGGCGAGGAAGCGGGCGGCGGGGCTCCGCTCATGATCCGCGACGGCGTGCTCGACGCCGCGGGCACGCGGGTCGAGGCCGCCTACGGCATCCACGTGGGTCCGGGCGCGCGCGGCACGTTCCAGCTGAAGTCCGGGACGATCATGGCGGGCGCCAACGTGCTGCGGGTGCGCGTGCACGGGAGGGGAGGGCACGGGTCGAGGCCGCAGCAGGCCGTGGATCCCGTGCCCGTGGTGGCCGAGCTGATCCTCGCCCTGCAGTCCTGGGTCACGCGCCGCATCGACGTGTTCGATCCCGTGGTGCTGTCGGTCACGACGCTGTACGCGGGGGAGATCACGAATGTGATCCCCGAGGACGCGGGCTTCGCGGCGACCCTGCGCACGCTGTCCGAGGCGTCGATCGCGCAGGCGCAGGCCGAGCTCCCGCCGCTGATCGAGCGCATCGCCGCGGCGCACGGCTGCACGGCCGACGTCGAGGTGATCGTCGGCTATCCGGTCACGGTCAACACGGTCGAGGAGACGGCGGCGGCGGCAGCGGTGCTCCGCGCCGAGTTCGGCGAGGACCGCGTGGAGGAGATCGATGCGCCCTGGATGGCGTCGGAGGACTTCTCGTTCGTGCTCAGGGAGGTGCCAGGCACGTTCCTGTTCCTGTGCGCGACCCCGCCGGATGCGGACCAGGACGACATCCCGATGAACCACTCGCCGCATGCGCGGTTCGACGACGCGGTGCTGGGCGATCAGGCCGCGGCTCTCGCGGCGCTCGCCTGGCGCCACGTCGGAGTCGGCGACGCGTAGGCGCCCGTCGTCTCGTCGCCGGGATGCTGCCTGAGTGAGCGGAGCGAGACGAGGGGCGCGCGTGTCAGCGACCGAGCGTGCGGTGGTCCAGCACGGCCTTGCGGCCGACCTTCACATCGCCGGAGCGGATCGCGTCGATCAGGGCCTCGTGGATGCGCAGGCGCTCGTCGGTGTCCTGCCGGAAGCCCGGCACGGCCAGGGCGTCGTCGGTCGCGGCCCCCGCGGTCTCACCCTCGATGTAGTCGACGAGGTTGAGGTAGAACGTACGCAGCACGGCGTTGGGGGAGATCTCGGCGATCCGCCGGTGCAGCCGCCAGTTGCCGTGCAGGCCCTCGATGGGGTCGTGCCAGTGCTCGGTCAGCTCCGCCATCACGGCTTCGAGATCGGCGATGTCGGCGTCCGTGCGGTGCTGCACCGCGTCCTGCATGACGGCCTCGTCGAGCGCGTCCAGCACCTTGATCACGTCGTTCACCGGAGCGCCGGTCTGCCGCAGCCGCAGCACGCTGTGCGCGAGGCGGATCAGCGGGGACTGGTCGGCGACGAAGATGCCGCCACCGGGACCCGGGCGCAGATCGACCGAGCCGCGCGCCCGCAGCACCCGCAGCGCCTCGCCGAGCGTGGCCGGCGCCACACCGAACTGCTCGCACAGCTCCTGGCGGGTGCCGATGCGATGACCCGGCTCGAGACCCTCCGTCTTGATCATCGCCTCGACCTCGGTGACCACGCGGTCGGCGACGGACTGCGCGGGCGCGACGCGCTGGAACGTGCGCGCTTCTTCCTGGGTGCTGGCCACGGGGATCCTTCGGTCGGAGCGGGGCTGTGGAGCGGATCTCTCACATCCTAAGGAGCGCCTGCCGCGCCGGGGCGGTGGCGGCGGGCGATTCTCCTATTTGCAGTAATTGAATGTATCTAATACAGTCAATCACGCAATGCTGCTCACGAGAGGAAACAGATGACCGACCCCACCGGTGGCGATCTGCTCGCAGACTCCCTCATCAACCAGGGAGTCTCACGGATCTTCGGCATCCCGGGCGTCCAGCTCGATGCCGCCGCAGACGCCCTCCACGCCCGCACCGACCAGGTCGACTTCATCTGCGCGCGCAACGAGCAGGCCACGACCTACATGGCGGACGGCTACGCGCGGAGCACCGGCGACGTCGGTGTCGCGATGGTCGTGCCGGGCCCCGGCGTGCTCAACGCCCTCTCCGGCGTCGCGACCGGCTACTCGGCCAACTCGCCGATGCTCCTGATCGCGGGCCAGATCGACTCGCAGGCCATCGGCCGCGGACTCGGCGCCCTGCACGAGATCCCCGACCAGACGGGCATCCTGCAGCGACTCACGAAATGGACGGGCACCGCCCGCTCCGCCGATGAGATCCCCGGGCTCGTGCGCGAGGCGTTCACGCAGCTGCGCAGCGGCCGTCCTCGCCCCGTCGCGCTCGAGGTGCCGCCGGACGTGCTGGCCGCCACCTCGCGTGCCGTCGCGGCCGAGCGTGTCGCCGACGCACCCCTCGTGCCGGAGGAGCAGCAGATCCGCGACGCCGCCGCCCGCCTGCTCGCGGCCAAGCGCCCGATGATCGTGGTGGGCGGGGGAGTGCTCGCCGCGAACGCATCGGTCGCCCTCCAGGCACTCGCCGAGGCACTGGAGGCCCCCGTGCTCATGACCGAGAACGGCCGCGGTGCGCTCGACGCCCGCCACCGTCTGGCCTTCGACGCGCTCGCCCTCCGCGCGTTCCGGGAGGACGCCGACCTGGTGCTCGCCGTCGGCACGCGCTTCGTCTCGACGTTCGGCGCCCAGGTCGACACGAACGGCGCCCCCGTGATCCTCGTGAACGCGGAGGCCGCCGACCTCGAGGGCCCGCGTGCCGCCGCGCAGACGCTGCACGCCGATGCCCGCCTCGCCCTCGCCGCCCTGGCCGCCGAGGTCGGCACCCCGGCGCGCGACTCGCGGGAGAGCGAGTTCGCCCGCGTGCGCACCTGGCTCGCCGCGCAGTTCGCCGACATCGCCCCGCAGCGCGAGTACCTGTCCGCGATCCGCGGCGCGCTCCCCGAGGACGGCGTCTTCGTGAGCGAGTTCACGCAGGTGGGCTACGCCGCCAGCGCCTGCTATCCGGCGTACCAGCCGCGCACCTACATCGGCCCCGGTTACCAGGGCACGCTCGGCTACGGCTTCGCCACGGCCCTCGGCGTCAAGGCGGCCGACCCCGACCGCGCCGTCGTGTCGGTGAACGGCGACGGCGGCTTCTCCTGGACGCTGCAGGAGCTGTCCACGGCCAAGCGCTACGGTCTCGGCCTCGTGACGATCGTGTTCCACGACGGGTTCTACGGCAACGTGCGCCGCATCCAGAAGAACCGGTACGGGGCACGCTACTTCGCCAGCGACCTCACCAATCCGGACTACGGCACGCTCGCGGAGGCGTTCGGCATCCGCTCCGCACGGGCCACCACCCCGCAGGAGCTCTCGGGGGTGCTGGCCGACGCCGTGCCCGCGAACGAGCCGATCCTCATCAACGTGCCGGTCGGCGAGTTCCCGTCGCCGTGGCACCTGATCCACGAGGGTGTGCCGCGCCCGGCGCCGCTCGCCCCCGATGCGCATCTCGTGCGGCAGGCGGGGGTCTGACATGGTCATCGGGCACGACATCGCCGGCATCAGGGAGGATGCCGCAGGGCAGGCCTCGATCGATGTCGTCAGCCCGGCCGACGGCACTGTGATCGGTGCCGTCGTGGCAGGCGGCCCCGCCGATGTGGATCGTGCGGTGGCTGCGGCCGCGGGCGCGTTCGGCACCTGGTCGACGACGCCGATGTCGCAGCGGATCGCTCATGTCGAGGCGCTCGCCGAGGGGTTGGCGCGCCACCGTGAGCTGCTCGCTGCGACGTTGAGCGCGGAGATGGGGTCGCCGATCGCGTTCGCGCGCTCCGCCCAGGTGGGGGTCGCGATCGCCGACCTCGCCCGGCTGGTCGAGGCCGCCCGCGCGCACGTCGAGCGCGAGGCGGTCTCGAACTCCCTCGTGGTCGCGGAGCCGGTCGGTGTGGTCGCCGCGATCACGCCCTGGAACTTCCCCCTGCACCAGATCATGCTCAAGGTGGGCGCCGCGATCCTCGCCGGCTGCACCGTGGTGCTCAAGCCCAGCGAGGTCGCGCCGCTGAACGCCGCGATCGTGGGCGACATCCTCCGCGAGACCGGGCTACCGGCCGGCGTCGTGAACATCGTGCACGGCGACGGCGCCGGTGTCGGCTCGCCGCTGGTGGCGCACCCCGGCGTCGACATGGTCACCTTCACGGGTTCGCGCCAGGTGGGGGAGCAGGTGGCGCGCGCCGCCGCCGCGACCATCAAGAAGGTCGCGCTGGAGCTCGGGGGCAAGTCGGCGGCGATCGTGCTCGACGACGCGCCGCTGGACGAGTCCGTGCGGGGGGTCCTCGCCTCGTGCTTCGCGAACGCCGGACAGACCTGCGCGGCGCAGACGCGCGTGCTGGTGCCGGAGGGCATGCGGGAGGCGTGGGAGCGCGCGGCCGTCGAGGCCGCGGCGGGCTGGGCGCCCGGCGACCCGCGCGCGGAGGGGACGGCCACCGGGCCGGTCGCCTCGGCGCTGCAGCGCGAGCGGGTGCGGTCGCACATCGAGACGGCGATCGCCGAGGGTGCGCGCGTGCTGACCGGCGGCCTCGATATCGTCGAACCGACGGCCGGCGGCGCCTACGTGCAGCCCACGATCTTCGCCGATGTGACACCCGACATGAGGATCTTCCACGAGGAGGTCTTCGGTCCGGTGCTCACGATCACTCCGTACGCCACGGTCGATGAGGCTGTCGACCTGGCGAACGACAGCGTGTACGGCCTGTCGGGCGGCGTGTGGTCGAGCGACCCTCGACGCGCCCTCGAGGTCGCGCTGCGCATGCGCACCGGCACCGTCGGCATCAACGGCGCCGGGCTCGACGTGGGGGCTCCCTTCGGGGGGTACAAGCAGTCGGGCGTCGGCCGGGAGTGCGGCGTGCACGGGTTCGAGGAGTTCCTCGAGCTGAAGTCGGTGATGGGCGCCGCCGCCCTTCTCGACGACCACTCGTGACCGGTAACAAACCCGAAACACCGCCGACACGAGGCAATAAAGAGCAATTCATAATATTCAATGAGTTGGAACCCGCCCGAGGGTTCCGTGAAGAGAGGACACCCATGAGACGCAGCATCGTAGCCGCGGTCGTCGGCGTGACGGCACTCGCCCTGACCGGCTGCGCCGGCGGGGGAGACGGGTCAGGAGGCGGAGCGGTCGAGAAGGCCACCATCGCCATCGCCGCCGACCCGGGTTCGCTCAACCCGATCACGAACGCGACGCAGGCGGGGCAGGAGGTCTCGGCCTACCTGTACGAGACCCTCATGTCGTTCGCCCACGGCAAGGACGCCGAGGGCCTGCTCGCCGAGAGCTGGACGGAGTCGACGACCGAGGTGTCGTTCGTGCTGAAGGAGGGGATCGTCTGCACGGACGGCTCCGAGCTCACCGCCTCCGACGTCAAGGCCTCGTTCGACTACGCCGCAGACCCCGAGACGGCATCGCCCTACTCCGGCGTCTACTTCCCCGCCGAGGGCCTGACCGTCGAGGCCGACGACGCCTCGCGCACCGTCACGTTCACCAGCGCGCAGCCGCAGAGCTTCCTGCTCAGCAACATCGGCCAGATGCCGGTCGTGTGCGCAGCCGGCATCGAGGACCCCGCGTCGCTCGACTCCACCCCCGTCGGCACCGGCATCTACACGCTCGAGGACTCCTCGCCCGGGCAGACCTACACGCTCGCCCTGCGTGACGACTACACGTGGGGTCCCGGCGACGTCACGAGCGACACCGAGGGGCTGCCGAAGACCGTCGAGCTGGAGGTCGTCGACACCGAGCCCACGCGCGCGAACATGCTCCTGTCTTCCGAGATCAACGTCGCCGAGGTCGGCGGCACGGATCGCGACCGGCTGGAGAGCGGCGATCTGTTCACGATCGACGTGCCCGCCCGTCCCGGCCTGATGTTCTTCAACCAGTCGGAGGGACGCCCGACCAACGACCTGCTGGTGCGGGAGGGCATCGCCGGCGGCATCGACCGCGACGAGGTCGCCTCGGTCTCCACCGGTGGTCGCGGCGAGCTGATGACCTCGCTCGTCTCGTCGTTCACCGCGGTGTGCGTCGGGGCGGATGCCACCACGTCGCTCATCGGCTACGACGCCGACGCGGCGGCCGCATCGCTCGACGAGGCAGGCTGGACCGTGGGCGCCGACGGGGTGCGGGAGAAGGACGGCGCGAAGCTGGAGCTCACCTTCGTCTACCCGTCCACCGAGGCGCAGTCGGTCGTGGCCGGCATCGAGCTCATCCAGCAGCAGCTGGGCGAGATCGGCGTCGAGGTCACTCCGGCACCGTCGTCGTCGTACACCGACGTCATCTTCCAGGGCGGCGACTGGGACCTCATCTGGGCCCCGATCTCCACCACGCTGCCCTCCACCTGGGCCGGCATCCTCTCGGGTCCGTTCCCCCCGGACGGCGGCAACTGGACGTACAACACCAACCAGGAGTTCTTCGACCTGACGGCCGAGGCGCAGCAGCTGGCCGGCGAGGACAGCTGCGACGCGTGGACCGCCGCGCAGGCCTCGGCGATCGGTAACCTCGAGGTGATGCCGTTCGCGGAGTCCACGAGCACGCTGTACGGAGCGGGCGTGGAGTTCGAGGTCACCACCAACGGACTGCTGATCCCGACGAGCCTCCGAGGCTAGGAGCCGCATGCTGGACCACGCGTCCGCCAGGACGGACACCGTGGCGGTGTTTCTTCGGAAGCGCCGCCACGGCAACCCCTGGCTGAGATTCCTCCTCCGCCGCGCGCTGCGCATGCTGGTGGCGATGTTCGTGATCATCGCGGTCGCGTTCTTCGTGCTCAGGGCATCCGGCGGCGACCCCGTGCGCGCCGCACTCGGCGCGACGGCCGACGAGGCCGTGGTCCAGGCCCGGCGCGATCAGCTGGGTCTCAACGACCCGCTGATCGTGCAGTTCTGGAACTATCTCACCGGCATCCTCCAGGGTGATCTGGGCTCGTCCCTCATCACCGGACGGTCGGTGTCGGAGCTCGTGCAGAACCGTCTCCCGGCCACCCTGGAGCTCGCCGGCATCTCGTTCGTGATCGTGCTGCTGGTGGCCGTGCCCGTGGGCCTCGGCATCGCGATCCTCACGCAGGGCAACCGACGCCGCGGCGTCGAGGTGACGTTCACCGGCATCACCGGCGTGATCGCCGCGATCCCGGAGTACCTCCTGGGCGTGGCACTGGTCGTGATCTTCGCGGTGGGGCTGCACTGGTTCCCCGTGGCCGGACGCTCGGGCCCCGCGTCGTACGTGCTGCCGGTGCTGGCCATGACGGTCGCCTCGTGGGCGTCGCTGTCGCGCATCGCCCGCGTCGAGGCGCTGAACACGCTGTCCGACGACTACGTGCGCACGGCCCGCTCCAAGCGCATCCCCGCGTCGTGGGTGTACTTCCGCCACGCGCTGCCCAACATGCTCACCGCCACGCTGACGATCGGCGGCACGCTGCTGTCGACCATGGTCGCCTCCAGCGTGCTCGTGGAGAAGGTGTTCAACTGGCCGGGTCTGGGCTCGGCGTTCGTCGACGCCATCGCCACGAAGGACTACGGCATCGTGCAGGGCCTCGCGCTCGTGTACGCGGCCATCATCCTCGTCATCACCCTCGCGGTCGACATCGTGCTGTCGCTCCTCGACCGGCGCACCACCCTCCTGGAGACGACCTGATGCGCTCGATCCTCACCTTCCTGCGCAACCCGCTCGGCGCGATCAGCACCGTCATGGTGCTCGTGCTGGTGTTCCTCGCGCTGTTCGCCCCGGAGATCTGGGGCGCGCAGGCGAACCAGACCGACACGTCGGCGCTGCTGCAGGGACCCAGCGCCGCGCACCCGCTCGGTACCGACGGCCTCGGGCGCGACCTCCTGCTCCGCACGCTCGTCGCCGCACGGCTGTCGCTGGGGATGGCGCTGATCGCCACCGTCATCGGCCTCGTCTTCGGTCTGCTACTCGGTGCCCTCCCGTCGGTGCTCGGACCGCGGGTGCAGCGCCTGTTCAGCTCCGTCATCAGCACGTGGCTGGCGTTCCCGGTGCTGCTGGTGGCGATGCTGACCGTGATCCTGCTCGGGCCCAGCTCGTCATCCGCGGTGATCGCGCTCGGCCTCACGATGGTGCCGTCGTTCGCCCGCCTCGCCCAGACGCTGTCGTCGCGCGTCGGCGGATCGGAGTACCTGGCGGCGGCGCGCATGATGGGCGTCTCGCGCGGACGGCAGTTCACGCGCTACGTGCTGCCGAACATCGCCGAACCCATCATCGTCAACGTCACCCTGTCGATCGGCGGCGGCCTGCTCGCGCTCTCCAGCCTCAGCTTCCTGGGCGTCGGCGTGCAGCCGCCGGACTACGACTGGGGCCGCATGCTCAGCGAGGCGTTCGACCAGGTGTACACCAACCCGACCGCGGTGGTCGGCCCCGGAGTCGCCGTCGTGTTCGCCGGCGTGGCGTTCGGCACGCTGGGCGAGTCGCTCGCCGCGCACCTGCGCAGCCACGGCAAGGGCAGCGTGCTCTCCCGGCGCAAGCTGGGCTCCGCGCCGCGCGTCGAGGCCCGCGAGCGGGTGGCCGACGACGACGCGCTGCTCGTGGTCGACGGCCTGTCGGTCTCGTTCCCCTCGCCGTCCGGGTGGGTGCGTCCCGTGCAGGACGTCTCGTTCTCGGTCGCACCGGGGGAGATCGTCGGCGTCGTCGGCGAGTCCGGCAGCGGCAAGTCGGTGGCGCTGATGGCGGTCGCCCAGCTGTCCGCCGCGGGCGCCGCCGTGACCGCGCAGGAGCTGCGCTTCGATGGAGACGACGTGCTCGACCTGCCGCCCGCCGTGATGAAGAAGCGGCTCGGCACGAAGATCGGCGTCGTGTTCCAGGATTCGCTCACGGCGCTCAACCCGGCGCTGCGCGTGGGCACGCAGCTCGCCGAGATCCCGCGTTTCCACGCCAGGGATGCCCGTGGCGCCGCACATCAGAAGGCCGTCGCCGCGCTGAAGGACGTCGCGATCGACGAGCCGGAGCGGCGCTCCCGGCAGTTCCCGCACGAGTACTCGGGCGGCATGCGGCAGCGCGCGCTCATCGCGATGTCGCAGATCGGCAAGCCGCGACTCATCATCGCCGACGAGCCCACCACGGCCCTCGACGTCACGGTGCAGCAGCGTGTGCTCGCGCTGCTCCGCCGCGAGTGCGAGGAGACCGGGGCGGCCGCGATCGTGGTGTCGCACGACATCGCCGTGCTCGCCGAGCTGTGCCAGCGCATCCTGGTGATGTACGCGGGACGCATCGTGGAGGACGTGGACGTGCGCCTGCTCGCGACGCCCGAGAAGCTCGCGCACCCCTACACGCGGGCGCTCGCCGAGTCGCTGCCCGACCTCGACACCGATCGCACCCAGCCGCTCGCGACGATCCCCGGCGAGCCGCCGGACCTCTCGCTGCCGCTCGTGGGCTGCGGGTTTGCTCCGCGCTGCCCGTTCGCGACCGAGCAGTGCCGCGCGGTCACCCCGGAGCCGGTGGCCCACGGTCACGGCGGTCGCGTGGCCTGCTGGCACCCGCAGGACGGCGTGCCGATCGAGGGCATCCTCGGGGAGCCGGTCGTGCTCACCGGGTCGCAGACCACGCAGACCACGCAGGAGGTGCGCTGATGGCCGAGCTCGTCGTCGACGATCTGGTGGTGACCTTCGGGCACGGCGACTCGTCGTTCAACGCCGTGGACGGCGTGTCGCTCACGGTGCCGCACGGCAGCATCGTCGGACTGGTCGGGGAGTCCGGCTCGGGCAAGTCCACCATCGCGCGCGTCATCGCCGGTCTCCAGCCGGCCACGGCCGGACGCCTGCTGCTCGACGGCGAGGAGCTGCGACCGGCGACCGGGCGGCAGCGCCTCGCGCGCGCCCGCGACGTGCAGATGATCTTCCAGGACCCGTACTCCTCGCTGAATCCACGCATGACCATCGGCGACACGCTCGACGAGGCGCTCACGCTGCACGGCAGCGGCAACGCCAAGGCGCGCGCCGACGGCGTGAAGGAGCTGTTGCGGCTGGTGCGCCTGAAGCCGGGCACGGTCGACCAGTATCCGTCTCAGCTGTCCGGCGGCATGCGGCAGCGCGTCGCGATCGCCCGCTGTCTGGCCGTGAAGCCGCGGCTCATCATCGCCGACGAGATCACGTCGGCGCTCGATGCGTCGGTGCAGGGTGCCGTGCTGAACCTGGTGCGCGATCTGCAGCGCGAGCTGGAGCTCTCGGTGCTGTTCATCACCCACAACCTCGCCGCCGTGCGGTACATCGCCGACACCACGGCCGTGATGCGCAAGGGGCGGATCGTCGAGCACGGCGACGCGGACGAGATCGTCTCGAATCCGCAGCACACCTACACGCAGTCCCTCGTCGCCGCGATCCCGCGCATCCAGAACGCCGGCACCGACCACCTCCTGCACGCGATCGGACACTGATGACCCTGCTCCACCCCACCACCGGTCTGCGCGACGACGCCCGCGATCTGCTCCCCGGTCTGGTCGGCCTGCGCCGCGCGATCCACGCCGATCCGGAGCTCGGGCTCGAACTGCCGCGCACGCAGCGGCGGATCCTCGATGCGCTCGAGCCGCTGGGCGTCGAGGTGACCCTCGGCGCGGGACTGAGCTCGATCGCTGCCGTCATCCGCGGCGCGCATCCCGGCCCGACCGTGCTGCTGCGCGCCGACATGGACGCACTGCCGCTCACCGAGGAGACCGGTCTCGACTATGCCGCCACGGGGGAGCGCATGCACGCGTGCGGACACGACCTGCACGTGGCGGGTCTCGTCGGCGCGGCGCAGCTGCTCGCCGCCCGTCGCGACGATCTGCACGGCGACGTGCTCCTGATGTTCCAGCCGGGCGAGGAGCTCGGCGACGGTGCCACCCGCATGCTGGCCGAGGGACTGCTCGACGTCACCGGCTCGCGGCCGGTGGCCGCGTTCGGCATCCACGTGGTCCCCGGTGAGTTCGGGGTGTTCTCCACGCGACCCGGTGCGCTGATGGCGGGCGCGATCGAGGTGGAGGTCACGATCACCGGGTCCGGGGGACACGCGTCGGCCCCGCACCTCACGCGGGACCCCGTGCCGGTGGCCGCGGAGCTCGTGACGGCGCTGCAGGCGTTCGTCACGCGGCGCTTCGACGTGTTCGACCCGGTGGTGCTGAGCGTCACACAGCTGCACGCCGGCGGACCCGCCCGCAACATCATCTCCGACACGGCGTCGCTCGTGGCGTCGGTGCGCGTGCTCTCGCACGAGAACAGCGCCCGCGTGCAGACCGAGATCCCCGCCCTGGTGCAGGAGATCGCGGCGGCGCACGACTGCACGGTCGAGGTCGACGTCACCATCCTGTGCGCGCCCACCGTGAACGACCCGCAGGCCGTCGCGCACGTGCGCAGCACCCTGAGCGGCCTGTTCGGCGAGGAGCGGGTGTGGGAGACCGCACACCCCGTGATGGGGTCGGAGGACTTCTCGTTCGTGCTGGAGCAGGTGCCGGGCGCGTTCCTGTTCCTGCGCGCCACCCCCGACGAGGTCGACCTGGAGACGGCGTCCCCGAACCACTCGCCGACCGTCGTGTTCGACGACGCGGTGCTCGCGGATCAGGCCGCGGCGCTCGCCGCCCTCGCGCTCGGCCGCCTCAGCGCCTGAGCCCTGCCTCAGGCCGTCAGGAACGCGCGGAGGTCGGCGTTCAGCTGCGCCGCGACCGCCGGGTCGCTGTACATCATGTGCCCGGCCCGGTACCAGTGCGAGGTGGTGCGTTCGCGGGGCAGGCCGAAGTGCCGCAGCAGATGGTCGGCGGCCCCCACGGTGGTCAGCGCGTCGTACACGCCCGTGCCGAGGAAGAGCCGCGCGTGCGGGTTCTGCTTCATCCACCGCGAGAGCCGCGCCGGGTAGGGGTAGGTGTGGAACGGCGACGGTCGGCCATAGGTGGGGAACGCGGCGCCGCCCTGCTCCTGCCAGTCCCAGTCACGGCCGGCCTCCGTGTCGACGACCCGGTACGGTCGCGCGGAGTCGTCGCCGAACACGTCGAGCCGCAGACGCGACAGCCCGGTGACGTAGCGCGGGGAGAGCGCGGTGTCGGCAGGGTCGTGGCCGAGCTCGCCGACACGGCGGTCGGCGGCGGGGGCGCGGTAGCGACTGTCCGTGACGCCCAGCACCTGGCCCTCGAGCAGCCGTTCGCGGAAGTCGGTCTTGCTGATCCACAGTCGGTCGCGCACGAGCTCGTCGGCGGGGAGGCCGATCATGGCGGACAACCGCTCGGCGACCGCGTCCCGGTCGCCCGCCGGCAGCTCGTCGCCCTGCAGCATGGCCGCGGCCAGGTCGCCGCGCGCGAAGTCGAGGGCGTCCGCGATGGCGCCCTCGACCGTGGCGTGCCCGCGCGACCCCGTGCCGTGGTACCAGGCGGTGGCGGCCTTGTAGGGCAGGTTGGCGAGGGCTCCGACGATGCTCCCCGGCCGGTCCTGCGTCTCCTGGATGTTCACCGCCTGACCGAGCAGCGCGATCCCGGCCAGCGGCGCCGTGTCCATGCTGTGCGGGTTCGTCGCCAGGAACGCCGCGCGCAGCGTGCCGTAGCTCTCGCCGAGGAAGTACGTGGGGGCGTCCCAGCGGCCGTGCCGGTCGCGCCAGTCGCCGATCGCGGCGGCGACCGCGTCGGCGTCACCCTCCACGGTGCGGAAGAGCGAGCGGTCGGCGTCGTCCGCGAACGTGCCGAAGCCGGTGCCCGGTGCGTCGAGGAACACGAGGTCGGCGACGTCGAGGATGCTCGACGGGCTCTCCTCGATGCCGTACGGCGGCTGGCCGGCGTCGTCCGGGTCCACCGGGACGCGCGCCCGCCACGGTCCGATGCCGCTCAGGTGCAGGTAGATCGACGAGACGCCGGGCCCGCCGTTGGTGAGGAACAGCACCGGCCGGCCGGGTGCGTCGACCGTATAGCTGAACGCCGACAGCGTGCCCTGCGGCGTGCCGTCGGAGCGCCGCAGCGGCAGCTCCTCCACCCGCGCGACGTACTCCCGCTCTCCGAGTCGGCCCGTCGTCTCGCGTGCGCTCATCAGCGCGCGGTGGCGTCGCGGTAGAAGTCGTCGAGGTCGCTCTTCATGCGCACGACGGCATCTTCGTCCACGAACGTCATGTGGCCGGACTCGTAGAACGCGAAACGGATGTTGTCGCGCAGCGCGGGGGCGAGGTACAGGTGCGCCACGTCGACCTCCGGCCCGAAGAACGGGGTCGCGAGGTCGTAGTACCCGCCCATCACGAACACGCGGAGGTTCGGGTTGCGCCGCACCGCCGCCGACAGGTCGAGCGACACGTCGGGCACGAGCTGGGGGGCGTCGACGCCCGGCGCCTTGTGCTTCCAGTCCCAGGCCCGCGAGATGGGCATGTTGTGCAGGTGCCGGTAGTGCAGGTCGCTGGTGTAGCCGATGTCGTCGACGAGGTGCGCGCGGTAGGTCGACAGGTGCGCGCTGTTCACCCCGGCGGTGGCGGCGTCGTCGGTGGCGGGGTCGTGCGAGCCGCCGCCCACCACGTACTGGTGCTCGGCGGTGAAGCGGGTGTCGAAGCGGCCGATCACGCGACCCTCGTCGGCGAGCAGCGCGTAGCGGTACTGCTCCATGCCGATGCGGAAGTGGTGCTTCTTCAGGTCGTCGGCATCGAGACCGACGAGGGCGCTCATGCGCGCGGCGACCTCGTCTTCGACCTCGGACGGGATCAGGTCGCCCTGCAGCAGGGCGGCCGCGAAGGGTCCCTGCGCGAAGGCCCTGGCCTCCACCAGGAACGGCTCCAGCTCGGTGTGCTCGGTGCGCGCCCTGCCGTGATACCAGGCGGTCGCGGCGAACGAGGGCAGCAGGTTGATGTACTCGCGCGGACCCCCGAGGTTGCTCTCGCCCCAGTTCAGCACGGTGGACAGCAGCACGACGCCGTTGAAGTCGAGGCCCTGGTTCTGCAGGCGGTGCACGAGGGACGCGGCGCGCGTGGTGCCGTACGACTCGCCGAACAGGAACCGCGGGGCGTTCCAGTTGTTCGTCAGGGTGAGCCACCGGGTGATCGCCTTCGCGAACGCGTCGACGTCCTGGTCGACGCCCCATACCTGCGCGGGCGCGGTGTCGCCCAGCAGTCGCGAGTAGCCGGTGCCGGGGGCGTCGATGAAGACGAGGTCGGACTCGGTGAGCAGCGTGTGCGGGTTGTCGCCCCACGCGTAGGGAGCGGGTGGGGTCGCCTTCGGCGTGTTGGTGGGGGTGCGCTTGACGCCGAAGCCGCCGATGTTGAGCCACAGGCTGGCGGAGCCGGGTCCGCCGTTGAACAGGAAGGTCACCGGGCGCGGCGCAGCGCCCTCCTCGCGGTCGGCCACGTAGGACGTGTAGAAGACGCTGGCGAGCGGGGTGTGCTCGTCGTCGCGCACGATCACGGTGCCGGCGCCCGCCGTGTAGTCGAGCGTGCGTCCACCCGCCGTGATGCGGTGGCGGCGCGAGGTGAACGTCTCGGTCGCTGCGGTGTCGGCGGCGGGGGTCTGCTCGGTCACGGGGCTCCCTGGGAGGCTGGCAATGAATGAATTGAATATATCTTAATCACTCGCTCGCGTGCCGCGCGAGGAAGTCGTACACCTCGTTGTCGTCCACGCCGGGGAAGGCGCCGCGGGGGAGCGGCGAGAACATGTGCGTGTGCACGCGGGCGCTCGGCCACGCCCGCCCCTGCCAGCGCTCGGTCAGCTCGGTCGAGGGGCGCCGGCAGCACGCCTCGTCGGGGCAGGTCGACACGGCGCGGTCGCTCGTCTCCCTGCCCCGCCACCAGCGGGCGTCGTCGAACGGCACGCCGACCGTGACGGAGAACTCGCCGTCGGTGGAGGAGCCGGTCTGGGTGGAGCACCAGAACGTCCCGGACGGGGTGTCGGTGTACTGGTGGTGCTCGACCGTGCGGTTCTGCTGCGTGAAGGCGGAGCGCGCCTGGAACTTGCGGCACACGCGCTGGCCCTCGACGGCGCCGGTGACGTCCATCGGCAGCGGCAGCCCGTCGTTCTCGTAGACGCGGGTGATGGCTCCGGTCGAGTCGACGCGCAGGAAGTGCAGCGACATGCCCAGGTGCTGCGTCATCAGGTTGGTCATCCGCATGCCGGCGGCCTCGTGCGTGACGCCGAAGCCGTCGCGGAAGTCCTCGACGGCGAGGTTGCGGTCCTTCTTCGCCTGCTGCAGGAAAGCGACGGCGGCGGTCTCGGGCATCAGGCAGCAGGCGGCGAAGTAGTTGATCTCCAGGCGCTGCTGCAGGAAGTCGGCGTAGTCGGTGGGCGGGGTGTGCCCGAGCAGGCGGTGGGCCATGGCCTGCAGTGCCATCGAGCGCAGGCCGTGTCCGCCGGGGATGGAGGCGGGCGGCAGGTAGATGCGGCCGTTCTCGAGGTCGGTCACCGAGCGGGTGGAGTGCGGCAGGTCGTTGACGTAGATGAGCTCGAATCCGAGCTTCTCCGCCATGATGCTCACGGTGCGGTGGGTGAGGGCCCCCTGCGTGTGCCCGGCCGCCTTGAGCTGTTTCTCGGCGAGCTTCTCGATCTCGGGCAGGTAGTTGTTCTGTGCGCGCATCCGCAGCCGCAGCTCGGTGTTCGCACGCCTGGCCTCCTCGGGGGTCGCGATCGCCTCGCGCTCCCTCCGCTGCAGCTCGTTGTGCAGCCCGAGGATCGACTCGATGGTCTCGTCGCTCATGCCCTTCGTGACGCGCACGGGAGCGACGCCGAGCTGGCGGAACACCGGGCTCTCCTGCGCGCGCTCCAGCTCGATCTCGAGCGCCGCACGGCGGTTGGGCGGCTCGCCGGAGATGAGGTCGGTGACCTCGGTGCCCGTGGCGTGCGCGATCGCCTGGAGCAGGGAGAGCTTGGGCTCGCGCTTGCCGTTCTCGATGAGGCTGAGCTGCGAGCCGGCGACCCCGACGACGGTGCCGAGCTCGTCGAGCGTGTACCCCTTCTGCAGGCGGTGGTGGCGGATGCGGTGACCGAGCGTCGTGAGGTGGAGTCCGGAGGGCGGCATGGTTTTGAGTATAGCGAAAGAACATCGATTCTTTCGGCCCGATTTGTCCGAAAGTCGGGGTGGAGGCGGAAGAAGATAGGTGCAACGCCCCACACTTCTAAGGAGCAGTCATGGCCATGGCCGAAGTCATCACCCCCCGCACGTCTCCCGTCGCGACGATGCGCACGTTCGGCACGGCCCCCTCCTCCGACACCCCCGCGATGGCCGAGCTGCTCGCGTGGGTCGAGGAGATCCGGGCGCTCACCCAGCCCGACGCCGTGCACTGGGTCGACGGCTCCCGCGCCGAGAACGACTGGCTGCTGCGCGGGCTGGTCGACGAGGGCAAGCTCATCAAGCTCAACCCGGAGTGGCGTCCCGGCTCGTACCTCGCCCGCTCGCACCCGAGCGACGTCGCCCGTACCGAGGGGCGCACCTTCATCGCCTCGGAGCGCGAGGAGGACGCCGGTCCCACCAACAACTGGGCGGACCCCGCCGAGATGCGCGCCACCATGACCGAGATCTTCGCGGGCTCGATGCGCGGTCGCACGATGTACGTCGTCCCGTTCTCGATGGGTCGCGTCGGCGGACCGCTCTCGCACATCGGCGTGCAGATCACCGACAGCGCCTACGCGGTCGCCTCGATCGGCATCATGACCCGGGTGGGCGACGCCGTCACGCGTCAGATCGCGGACGGGGCGCCGTGGGTCAAGACAGTCCACTCGGTGGGCGCTCCGCTGGCCGCGGGCGAGCCCGACGTCGAGTGGCCGTGCAACGACGAGAAGTACATCGTGCACTTCCCCGAGACGCTCGAGGTCTACTCGTACGGCTCGGGCTACGGCGGCAACGCGATCCTCGCGAAGAAGTGCTTCGCGCTGCGCATCGCCTCGGTGATCGCCCGCGACGAGGGCTGGCTCGCCGAGCACATGCTGCTCATCCGCGTGATCGATCCGCAGGGCACGGCCTACCACGTCGCTGCCGCGTTCCCCTCGGCGTGCGGCAAGACGAACCTCGCGATGCTGCGTCCGACGATCCCGGGATGGCGGGTCGAGACGCTCGGCGACGACATCGCCTGGATCCGTCCGGGCGAGGACGGGCGTCTGTGGGCCATCAACCCCGAGGCCGGCTTCTTCGGTGTCGCTCCGGGCACGGGCGAGTCCACCAACGTCACGGCCGTCGAGACGCTGTGGGGCAACACGATCTTCACGAACGTCGCGCTCCGGCCCGACGGCGACGTGTGGTGGGAGGGGCTGACCGACGAGGCGCCCGCGCACCTGATCGACTGGGAGGGCAACGACTGGACGCCCGACTCGGGTCGTCCGGCGGCGCACCCCAACTCGCGCTTCACGGTGTCGGCGGCGCAGTGCCCGCAGATCTCGGAGGACTGGGAGGAGGCCGTGCCGCTCGACGTGATCCTGTTCGGCGGGCGTCGCGCGAGCAACGTCCCGCTCGTGGTGGAGGCCACCGACTGGACGCACGGCGTGTTCCTCGGCTCGAACATCTCGTCCGAGCGCACCGCGGCGGCCGAGGGCACCGTGGGCGAGCTGCGCCGCGACCCGTTCGCGATGCTGCCGTTCTGCGGCTACAACATGGCCGACTACTTCGGGCACTGGCTGAAGGTGGGCCGCGGCCTGCGCTTCGACCGGGCACCGCGCATCTTCCAGGTCAACTGGTTCCGCCGCGGGGCCGACGGGCGCTTCCTGTGGCCCGGCTTCGGCGACAACTCCCGCGTGGTCGACTGGATCATCCGCCGCATCTCGGGCGCCGTGCCCGCCGTCGACAGCCCCATCGGACGGCTGCCGCGTGCGGAGGACCTCAACCTCGACGGGCTCGACCTGCCGGCGGAAGACCTGGAGGAGCTCTTCTCGGTCGACCCGGAGGCATGGAAGGTCGAGGCCGACCTGACCGAGGAGTTCTACGACACCTTCGGCGACCGCGTGCCCGCGGCGCTGCGCACCGAGCTGGCCTCGCTGCGCTACCGGCTCGCGAAGGCGTCGTAGCCCCCAGACCGGTGCCGGTTCGGGGGAGCCGGCACCTTCGGGCCCCCGTGGCCCCCAGACCCGCGAAGGCGGGGCGTCGGAGACGAACCCATGGCTGAGTGGTCTCCGGCACCCCGCCTTCGCGTTGCCCGTTCGAGTGCGGTCAGGCGAGGAGCTGGTGACGCGCGAGGTCGCGGTACAGCGGCGTCGACTCGACCAGCTCCGCGTGGGTGCCCTGGCCGACGACCGTGCCGTCCTGCAACACGACGATGAGGTCGCTGTCGACGACCGTCGACAGCCGGTGGGCGATCACGACGAGGGTGCGGTCGGTGGACGCCGCCTCGATGGCCTCGCGCATGCGCTGCTCGTTCACGCCGTCGAGCGACGACGTGGACTCGTCCAGCAGCAGGATCGGGGCGTCCGTGAGCAGTGCGCGCGCGATGGCGAGGCGCTGACGCTCGCCGCCCGACAGCATCACGCCGTCCTCGCCGACCGGGGCGTCCACGCCGAGGGGGCTGCGTTCGAGCACGTCGCCGAGGTTCACGGCGCGCAGCACCCGCTCGCAGTCGGCGTCGCTGGCGTCGGGCGACGCGAGGCGCAGATTCTCGGCGAGGGTGCCGGCGAGGGTCGGGGCGTCCTGCTCGACGTAGCCGAACTGCGCGCGCAGCTCCTCCCGCGGGTACGTGCGGGCGTCGTGGCCGTGTACGCGGATGGCGCCGCTCGTGGGGTCGTAGAAGCGCTCGATGAGCGACAGGATCGTGCTCTTGCCCGCGCCGCTCGGACCGACCAGCGCCACCCGGGCGCCGCGCGGCACCGCGAACGACACGCCGCGCAGCACCTCGTGATCGGCGGCCTCGGCGTCGGCGGGCACCGGCTCGGCGGAGTCGAGGTGAGCGTCGGCGAGCAGATCCTTGGCCGCCTTCGCCGCGGCCTGTCGTGCGGCCACGACGTTCGCGGGGTAGCGGAAGCGCACATCGCGGAACTCGATCGCGGGCGCCGTGGGGTCGTCGGCCTCGCGGGGGATCGAGGCGGCGGTGGCGGCGTCGTCCTGCGACTCGGTGGGCAGGTCGAGCACCTCCTGGATGCGGCCGAGCGCGCCGAGGGCCTGGTTCACCGAGGTGATCGCCCCGAACGTGGTGGCGAGCGGCATCACGAGCAGGAACAGGAACATGATGAACGCGATCAGCGAGGCGATCGTGATGGCGCCGGCGGCCACACGGAACCCGCCCACGCCCAGCACCACCAGGAGCGACAGCTGCAGGGCGATGCCCGAGACCGGCACCACGAGAGACGAGATCTTGGCGATGCGCACACCGATGCCGTAGGCCTCGGCGGCCCGGTCGGAGACGGCTGCGGTCTCGCGCTCGGTCGCCCCCGAGGCGCGGATGGTGCGGATCGAGCCCACGGCACGCTCGACGCCGGAGGCGAGTTCGCCCACCTTCTCCTGCTGGGCGGTCGACGCGGTGCGGATGCGGCCGCTGAGCGACACCACGACCACGACCGAGACGCCGATCACGACCACGATGAGCAGCAGCAGCACCGGATCGATCAGCAGCATCGCGACCAGGGCGCCCACGAACAGGACCGCGCTGCCGACCGCATCGGCGAGACCCTGCGTGAGCACGGCGTACAGCAGGGTGGTGTCGGTGCCGACGCGCGAGACGAGGTCGCCGGTGCGGCGGGCGTCGAACTCCGAGGTGGGCAGGTGCAGGATGCGCGCGATGAGCTTGCGCCGGCTGGAGTACACCACGGCCGTTCCGGTGCGCTGCAGCAGGTAGTGCTGGAAGCCGGAGATGATCGACGACACGATCACGAAGCCGACCAGCAGCCACACCAGGACCCCGATCGTGCCGTCGGTCTGCACGGCCTCGATGACCTGGCCGACCAGCACCGGCTGCACGAGCGAGGTCGCCGCGCCGATGACGCTGAGGATCGCGACGACGATGAGGGTGCGCTTGTGCTCGAACAGGAAGGGGAGGAGCTGACGGAAGGTGGCGCGCGGGCCGTCGGGCTGTGCGCCCCGGCGGCGTCGGCGTGCTGTCGCCGTGGTGGACATGCGGGACCTCGATCTGGAGAGGGGGGTACTTCGACCGTACTCGGGGGCCGGTCGCTTCCTATGCGGCTGCTGTATGCACTCAGTGGCGCCCGAAGCGGCGATGCGCGGCCTGCTTGGTCACGCCCAGGGCGCTGGCGATCGCCTGCCACGAGTAGCCGTCGTTGCGCGCGCGGCGCACCTGCGCCTCCTCGGCGCGAGCGATCTCGATGCGAAGCCCGGCCAGGCGGTGCAGCTCGGCGAGCGGCTCGCCGCCCTCGGCCTGGGCGATCGTGGTCGTGTTCATCGGACACCTCCTGCGTCAATGATCATTGACGCGCGCCACCGTTGTCAATCTCTGTTGACGCACGGTGTCCACAGATCGCGAACGCTGCGCATGCGCACCACATGCGATCGGGGCATGGGCAGATCACCCGCCACCCGCTGCGCCGCCTGATCCCGCGCATCTGGACGCTGCGCGAGGAGATCTCCGCATACGACGCCGGCTCCGTCGCGCTGGCGGAGGCGCTCGGCGTCCCGCTGCTCACGCTCGACCGCGGCTGGCGAAGACCGCGGCGCGGTACTGCGACGTCGTCGTCCTCTGAGCCGTCCCGTGCGCGGACGGCGGCCCGGAGACGCGGAAACGGCCGCACCTCGCGGGGAGGGCGGCCGTTCCGGGGTTCGTCGTCGGGCGCTCAGAGCTCGGCGGAGGCCGCCAGCCCCAGGTCGTCCTCGTAGTCGTGGTCCTTCGTCTCCGGCGTGAAGATCAGCGCCACGAAGGTGAGCACGGCCATCGAGGAGAGGTACACGCCGACCAGCCACGGCTCGCCGCCGACCGCCGCCCACAGTGCCACGGCGATGAACGGGGCCACGGCCGCGCCGAGGATCGACGACACGTTGTAGGCGATCGCGGAGCCCGAGTAGCGCACGTTCGTCGGGAACAGCTCGGGCAGCAGCGCGCCCATCGGGCCGAACGTCGTGCCCATGAGCATGAACCCGAACACCAGGAACGCCTGCGTGAGCGCGCCCGTGAACTTCGGGTCGGCCTGGGGCAGCAGGAAGAGGTTGAACGACAGGCCGAACACCACGATGAGGCCCGTGACCCACAGCAGCAGCTTGCGGCGGCCGATGGCGTCGGCGATCGGACCCGACAGCAGCGTGAAGATGCCGAAGAACACCACGCCGATGATCTGCATCAGCACGAAGTCGGTGTAGCCGAAGCCGAGCCCCGGGTAGAACTGGGCCGCGAACGCCGTGGGGTCGAAGTCCTTGCCGGTCGCCTCCGCGGCGGCGCGGGCGGCGGCCGACGCGGTCTCCACGTCGGCGGCCTTGGTGCCGTACGTCAGGGTGAAGTTCGTCATCAGGTAGAACAGCACGTAGGTCGCCAGCATGATGAACGTGCCGAGGATCAGCTGCTTCCAGTGGTGGCGGAAGACGGTGGCCAGCGGCAGCTTGCGGATGGCGCCGGTCTTCTCCGCCTTCTTGAACGTGTCCGACTCGACCAGGCGCAGGCGCACCCACAGGCCGATGATGACCATGACGGCCGAGAACAGGAACGGCACCCTCCAGCCCCACGACAGGAACGCCTCCGACTTCAGCGCCGGGTCCTCGGGGTGGGGCAGGGCGAAGTTGATGGCGAGGAAGATGCCGTTCGCGATGATGAACCCGAGGGGCGCACCCAGCTGCGGGAACGACCCGTACCAGGCGCGCTTGCCCTTCGGGGCGTTCTCGGTCGCGACCAGCGCCGCGCCCGACCACTCGCCGCCGAGCGCGAAGCCCTGGGCGAGGCGCAGCACGAGCAGCAGCAGCGGCGCGACCCAGCTGATCTGCTGGAACGTGGGCAGCAGGCCGATCACGAAGGTCGCGATGCCCATCGTGAGCAGGGACGCGACGAGCGTCGCCTTGCGGCCGAACTTGTCGCCGAAGTGGCCGAACACGACTGCGCCGATCGGGCGGGCGACCATCGCGGCGCCGAACACGGCGAACGACGACAGCAGCGAGGCGGTGTCGTTGGTGCTGGGGAAGAAGAGCGTCGGGAACACCAGGACCGCTGCCGTCGCGTAGACGTAGAAGTCGTAGAACTCGATGGTGGTGCCGACGAGGCTCGCGGTGATGACGCGCGAGCGGGGATTCGCGGGGGCGGGGGCGCTGCTCATGGGGTCTCTTTCTCGGATGTCGCCGCTGGTATACCAGGACCCGGGCGAGTCTACGCCTTCCTGGGAGTTGCCTGAACGCGGATGACGCCGCCCGGTCCCGGCGGCGCGCCACCCCCGTAGAGTCGGAGCACACGACGTGGAACGCACGACTCGGGGGAGCCGATATGACGACGCGGATGCTGCTGCTGGCCGACACGCACGTGCCGAAGCGCGCCAAGCGACTGCCCGACGCCGTGCTGCGCGCCGTCGACGAGGCCGACGTGGTGGTGCACGCGGGCGACTGGGTCGACGAGGCCACGCTCGATCTCCTCGCCGAGCGCGCCGCGGTGCTGCACGCCGTGTTCGGCAACAACGACGGCCCCGGTCTGCGCGGCCGGCTGCCCGAGGTCGCCCGGTTCCGGGTGGAGGACACGTCCGTCGCGGTGATCCACGAGACCGGGGGCGCGGCAGGGCGGGAGCGACGCATGGACGCGGCGTTCCCCGACGACGACCTCCTGGTGTTCGGGCACTCGCACATCCCGTGGGACACGGTGACCCCGCGCGGGCTGCGTCTGCTGAACCCGGGGTCGCCGATCGACCGCCGCCGTCAGCCCGTGTGCACCCTGATGACGGTCGTGATCGACGGCGCCGACATCGACGCGACCCTCGTGCCGCTCTCGTGAAAGAGCCTCCCGCCGCCTCCGGCCCCGAGGTCGTCGCGGAGCCGCTGGCCTACCGCGCACCGATGCGCTCGCGCGACGACGCGGTGCCCGACGGTGCCGGAGCCGAGCGCGGTCTCACGCGCGGCCTGGTGGGGATGGGAGGACGGCTGGAGCGGGTGCCCTCGTCGCCGGCAGAGGCGCTGTCGGCGGTGGACGCCCGCTGGGGCGAGCGCGCCGCCCGACGCCTCGAGCGCTTCGTGGCGCTGCCGGAGGGCACCTTCGTCTGGACCCGTGACGGAGACGGCCTGCTCTGGCTCGGGCGGCTCGACGGCCCGTGGTGGTACGACGGTTCGGCGGAGGCCGCGGCGGTCGACCTCGTGCACGTGCGGTCGTGCGTGTGGCTTCCGGACCCCGTGGACCCGGCCGTGGCTCCCGCCGCCGTCACCGCGACGTTCGCGCGCGGCGGTCGCAACGGTCAGCGCATCGGGACGCCGGGAGCGGGTGCGGCGACCGCAGCGGTGTGGGAGCGCATCGTCGGCGGATGATCCCCGCGGTCGCTCAGACCGCGGAGGTGTCGGGGGTCAGCGCCGGATGGGTCAGCGCCAGATGACGGCCATGCCGGCGTTGGCCAGCGCGAGGATGCCGATGAGCCAGAACACGGCGGAGGGCACCGCCTCGCCGCGCTTCTGCCGCGCGGAGCCGATGCCCAGGAGCGCGCCGATCACGAGGAGCACCACGAGCTTCACGCCGATCTTGACGTAGTTCAGGTCGTACTCGATGCCCCACGGAGCGGCCAGCGCCAGTCCGGCGACACCGGCGATCAGCAGGCCGTAGTCCATCAGCCGGGTGATCTGCCGCTTGCCGCCGAACGCCTGGGCCGCCCAGGCGCCGAACAGCACCGCGAAGCCGATGAGGTGGACGAACACGACGATGTGGCGCAGGATCTCCATGCCCTCACCGTACGTGAGGGGGGTACTGCGCCGCTAGCAAGGCCGCCCTGACCTCAGCCGCGCAGCTCCCGGATCACGAGGGCCGTGCGCAGCGCAGCGTCCGCCGCCTCCGCGCCCTTGTCCTCCTTCGAGCCCTCGAGACCCGCGCGATCCAGGCCCTGCTTCTCGTCGTCGAGGGTCAGCAGGCCGAAGCCGACCGGCCGCCCTGCGTCGAGCGACACCCGGGTGAGACCGTCGGTGGCCGCGGCGGACACGTACTCGAAGTGGGGGGTGCCGCCGCGGATGATCACGCCGAGTGCGACCACCGCGTCGGCACCTCCGGCGAACGCGGCCTGCGCGGCCACCGCGAGCTCGAACGAGCCAGGCACCCGCACGAGCGTGTGCGACGCCTGCGCCTCGTCGAGCACCCGCTGCGCGCCCGCGATCAGTCCGTTCGAGATGGTCTCGTGCCACGTGCCGGCGATCACGACGACGTGCAGTCCCCGCCCGTCGATGCTCCCGGCCTTCGGTGCTCCTGCGCCGCTCATTCCTCGTCCTTCCCGGCCGCGAGGGCCTGGGCGAGCTCTGCCTCGCCGATGATGTGACCCATCCGGTCACGCTTGGTCTCCAGGTACTGGTGGTTGTTCGGGCCGACGCCCACGATCAGCGGCACCTGCTCCACCACGTCGAGCCCCAGCTCGCGCAGCTGGTTCACCTTGTCGGTGTTGTTGGTCAGCAGTCGCACCTTCGACACGCCGAGGTCGGCGAGGATGCCGGCCGCGGCGGCGTAGTCGCGCGCATCGGCGGGCAGCCCGAGCGCGAGGTTCGCATCGACCGTGTCGAGGCCGTCCTCCTGCAGGCTGTAGGCGCGGAGCTTGTTGATCAGCCCGATGCCGCGCCCCTCGTGCCCGCGCATGTAGACGACGACCCCGCCGTCCTGCTCGATCGCGTCGAGCGCGGCGTCGAGCTGCGGTCCGCACTCGCACTTCAGCGACCCGAACGCCTCGCCCGTCAGGCACTCGGAGTGCACGCGCACGAGGGCGGTCTCGCTCAGCTCGCCCGACACGACCGCGATGTGGTCGGTGCCGGTCACGCGATCCTTGTAGGCGAGGAACCGGAACGAGCCGTGCTCGGTGGGCACGGTCGCGTCGGCGCGCAGGCTCACCCGGCGACCGCGGTGCGCGGCCGGCGTCGCCCCCGCGGGGTCGATCTCGTTGAGGTGCGCGATGAGCTGCTCGATCGTGATCACGGGCACACCGTCACGCGCGCCCAGCTCGATCAGTCCCGGCAGCCGCATCATGCTGCCGTCCTCCGCCACGACCTCGGCGATCGCGCCGACCGGTCGCAGACCCGCGAGCTTCATCAGCTCGACGGCGGCCTCGGTGTGGCCGCTGCGCTCGCGCACGCCGCCGTCCACCGCGCGCAGCGGCAGCACGTGCCCGGGGCGGATGATGCTCGTCGCGGTCGAGTCGGGGTTCGCGAGCACGTTGAGGGTGCGGGCCCGGTCGCTCGCGCTGATGCCGGTGGTCACGCCGTCGGCGGCGTCCACGCTCACCGTGTACGCGGTGGAGCGGGCGTCCTCGCTCGCCGCGACCATGGGCGGCAGGTTCAGCTGATCGGCCAGGTCGGCGGGCATGGGCGCGCACAGGAAGCCCGACGACCAGCGCACGGTCCACGCGACCCACTCGGGCGTCGCCAGCTCCGCCGAGAGCACCACGTCGCCCTCGTTCTCGCGGTTCTCGTCGTCGGCCACGAGGACCGGCCGTCCGGCGCGCAGTGCCTCCAGGGCCTCGGGGATGGATGACAGGCTCATCGCGAGCCCCCTTCCGGTGCGGCGCGGAACGCGAGCAGACGCTCGACGTGCCGCGCGAGGATGTCGGTCTCGAGGTTCACGCGGTCGCCGACCGCGCAGGTGCCGAGCGTGGTGGCGGCGAGCGTCTCCGGGATGAGCGACACCTCGAACCACGGCGCCGCCTCGTCGGGGGCGCTCACGGCGCTCACGGTCAGCGAGGTGCCGTCCACCGAGATGGAGCCCTTGTCGACCACGAGCGGCGCGAGATCGTGGGGCAGGCCGATCCGCAGCACGCTCCACTGCGCACCCGGCCGCACCTCCCGCACCTCGCCGGTGCCGTCGACGTGGCCCTGGACGATGTGCCCGCCGAGCCGCGCGCCCACCGGCATCGCCTTCTCGATGTTCACGCGCGTGCCGACCACGGCCGATCCGATCGCGGCGACGTCGAGCGTCTGCTTCATCACGTCGGCGTCGAACGTGTCGGCGGTCGAATCGACCACGGTCAGGCACACGCCCGACACCGCGATCGACTCGCCGTGCACGGCGTCGGCCGCGGCCCTCGGCGCGCGCACGGTGAGCCGCCAGCCGTCGCCGGACTCCGCGATCGCCGTGATCTCGCCGATCTCCTCGATGATTCCGGTGAACATCACCAGGCACCTTCCTGCTCGGGGGCGTGGGGGTCTGTGAAGCGGGCGACGGCCAGGAGGTCGGCGCCGAGCGGCACCCACTCCTCGACGGTCAGCCGGCGCGCCTCGTCGATGCGGGAGACGCCGATGTCGGTGAGCGCGAGGCGGCCCCCGCCCAGCAGCACCGGTGCGACGTACGCGAGCACGCGATCCGCGAGTCCCGCCGCGACGAACGCGCTGGCCAGGGTCGGCCCGCCCTCCACGAACACGCTGTGGTGGCCGCGATCGTGCAGGTCGGCGAGCACCGCGGGCAGCTCGCGGGTGTCGTAGAAGAGGGGAGCGTGCGGGTGCCGGTGCACCGCCGCGTGTGCGGGCGTCGCGCGGGCGCCGATCACGACCGGCACGGGCTGCCGCGGGTGGAGGGCGTCACCGTCGCGCGCGGTCAGAGCCGGGTCGTCGGCCAGCACGGTGCCGGTGCCTACGACGATCGCGTCGGCCTCGGCACGACGGCGGTGCACGTCGGCGCGCGCCTCGGGGCCGGTGATCCATCGACTGGAGCCGTCGTCCGCGGCGGCACGGCCGTCGAGGCTCTGCGCCCACTTGACCGTGACGTGCGGGCGGCCCAGGCGCTTCGCGGTGAGCCAGGAGGCGATCAGCGCCTCGGCCTCCGCGGCGCGCACGCCCGACTCCACGTCGACCCCGGCGGCGCGGAGCCGCTCGGCCCCGCCGCCGGACACCTCGCCCGGATCGTCGAGGGCGTAGACCACGCGGGCGACCCCGGCCTCGATGAGAGCCACGGCGCAGGGACCCGTACGGCCGGTGTGGTTGCACGGCTCGAGCGTCACGACCGCGGTCGCCCCGCGCGCGGCACCCGGCGAGAGCTTCGACAGCGCATCGACCTCGGCGTGCGCGGTGCCGGAGCCGCGGTGCCACCCCTCGGCCAGCACCTCACCGGCGGGGGAGAGGAGCACGGCGCCCACCTGCGGGTTGACCCCGCGGGGGCCGCGGGCGGCGAGCTCGAGCGCGCGGTCCATCGCACGCTGCTCGATCGCGGTCACTGCCATCCGTCGTCCTCTCTGCGGCCTCGGGGCTCTCGCAGGGGTGGCGGAACGGACGCACACGCGTGCGCCTCGTGCTGCCTCCCTTCCGGACTAGCGAGGTCACCCTCGCATCACCGTCGGTCCCGGAGTTCCACCGGATCGGCATCCCGATCACTCGAGACGCTCGCGGACTGTCACCGCCGGTTCGGATTCCCACCGACCCCGGAGCACGTTGCTGCTCTGAGTGTACTCAACGCGGTCGGCGCGATTTCATTCCGCGGCATGAATCGGCGCGCACTGCGCCGATCTCACTTCAGCAGGCGCGAGAGGCGGCGGTCGGCGAGCACCTTGCCGCCCGTCTGGCACGTGGGGCAGTACTCGAGCGACCGGTCGGCGAAGAACACGCTGCGCACGGTGTCTCCGCACACGGGGCACGCCTCACCGCGGCGCGCGTGCACCTGCATGCCGCGGCGCTTGGCGTCTTTCAGGTCGGCGGGCGGCTTCCCGGAGGCCGCGGCCACCGCCTCGCGCAGCGTCTCCTGCATCGCCGCGAACAGCCGGTCGACCTCGGCGTCGTCGAGCGTCGCGGCGATCGCATAGGGCGACATGCGTGCGGCGTGCAGGATCTCGTCGGAGTAGGCGTTGCCGATGCCCGCGATCACGCCCTGGTCGCGCAGCAGCCCCTTGATCTGCATGCGCCGCCCCTCCAGCAGGCCGGCGAAGTCCGCCCGCGTGAAGGCCGGGTCGAGCGGGTCGGGACCGAGGCGGGCGATGCCGGGCACCTCCTGCGGATCGCGCACGACGTACACCGCGAGCGACTTCTTCGTACCGGCCTCCGTCAGGTCGAACCCGCTGCCGTCGTCGAGCGCGACACGCAGGGCGATGGGCGTCTTCCCCGGCTTGATGAGCGTGGTCGGCAGGGTCTCGTACCAGCGCAGCCAGCCCGCCTTCGCCAGGTGGAACACGAGGTGCAGCTCCGCACCGCACGACAGCACGACGAACTTGCCCAGCCGCGCGGACGCGGTGATCTCCGCGCCGTGGAGCGCCGTGATGGGCGGGTCGTACGTCTTCAGCGCCGCGATGGCCGAGACCGACGCGCGGGTGATCGTGCGTCCGACCGCGCGCTCGCCGAGGAACGCGACGAGTCCTTCGACCTCCGGCATCTCGGGCATGCAGCCATCCTGTCACCGGCCTCCGACGCTGTCACGCCTCGCCGGCAGCCGTCACAGCACCGGCCACTCGACCGGGGTGCGGTCGTCGGTGGCGAGCAGCCCGGCGACCCAGCCGTCGTCGCGGCCGCGCTGACTCGTGAGGGCCTGGCGCTGCGTGCCCTCGAACCGGAAGCCGAGGGCGCGGGCGGCCCGTGCCGACGGCACGTTGCCCACCACGGCCTGCCAGCGGATGCGCGCGAGCCCGAGCTCGGCGAACCCCCAGTCCAGCACCGCGCGGGCCGCCTCGGTCAGGTAGCCCTGCCCGCGGGCGTCCGCGACCATCCAGTAGCCCAGTTCGGCACTGCCACCCGCGGCGTGGCCCGCGATGTGGTGCAGGCCGATGACGCCCACGAGCACGCCGTCCGCGAAGATGCCCCACACGGTCTGGGAGCCGTCCGCCCACCAGTCGGCGACGAGCGCGACGAAGTCCTCCGCGTCCTGCCGGAAGTACGGGTTCGGGACGGTCGTCCAGCGGGGGATCTCCGGGTCCTGGCAGGCCGCGGTGATCGCGTCGACGTCCGCCTCCGTCGGGGCATGCAGGACGAGGCGGGCGGTGGTGAGGGTGACCGGAGGCATCCCTCCAGCCTAGGACGGCCGAGCCGGTCGCCCGGTCGGCGAGGGGGACGTCGACCGCGGTGTCGGTGGGCGCGATTAGGCTTGTCCGGTGACTGTTCCGGGGATTCTGCGCGCCTTGGAAGAGGCGTCTCTGTTTCGTGACGCTCTCGCCTGGGCGCATACCGACGCCGACCTCGGACTGGTCGACGGCCTCGATGCGCCCACGCTCGCCGGGCTCCTCGCCAAGCGCGCCGCGGCCGGGCACCCCGCCGCGTTGCTCGCCGTGGTGCCGACCGGGCGCCGGGCCGAGACGCTCGCCGCGGCGATGTCGGCCTACGTGCCCGATGCCGAGGTGCTCACGTTCCCGGCATGGGAGACCCTGCCGCACGAGCGGCTGAGCCCGAGCCCCGACACCGTCGGGCAGCGCCTGCAGACCCTGCGCCGCATCGCCGAGTGGTCGGGCGACCACCCCCTCGTGGTCGTCGCCTCCGTGCGCGCCGCGCTGCAGCCGATCGCCGGCAACCTGGGCGAGATCGCCCCGCTCGACCTCGCCGTCGGCAGCCGGGGGCACGAGCTCGACCACGTCGCGGAGCAGCTGGTCGAACGCGCATACTCCCGCGTGGACATGGTGTCGCGGCGCGGTGAGTTCGCCGCGCGCGGCGGCATCCTCGACGTGTTCCCTCCCACGTCGGAGCACCCCTACCGCGTGGAGTTCTTCGGCGACGAGATCGACCAGATCCGGGCGTTCTCCGTGGCCGATCAGCGCTCGCTCCCCGGCGACGTCCCCGCGGTCGACCTGCCGCCCAGCCGCGAGCTGCTGCTCACCGCCGACGTGCGCGACAGGGCGCGCGCGCTGATCGGCGGGTTCCCGGCCATCGCGGGCATGCTCGAGAAGATGGCCGAGGGCATCCCGGTCGAGGGCATGGAGTCGCTGCTGCCCGCCGTGGCCGGTCCGCTGAAGTCGCTCGTGGAGTACCTGCCGCCCGGCAGCGCGACCGCGGTGGTCGACCCCGAGCGGGCGACCGCGCGGGCGATCACCCTCGGCGACACGAACCGCGAGTTCCTCGACGCCGCGTGGAGCGCGGCGACCTCCGGGGCCTCGGCTCCCATCGACCTCGGCGCGGGCGACTTCCTCACGGTCGCCGACCTGCGCGACGTGGTGCGCGACCGCGGCGGCGTGTGGTGGCGGCTCAGCCCGTTCGGCATCGGCGACGCCGACCCGGAGAGCGTCGAGGCGTCGGCGGTCATCCCGTCGTTCCACGGCAACGTCGACGGGGCGATCGCCTTCGTCGACGCGAAGGTCGCCGACGGGTGGCGCGTCGTGGTGATCGCGACGGGACACGGGCTCGTCGACCGCGCGCGCGACGTGCTGTCCGACCGGGGCATCGCGGCCCGCGCGGTGGAGTCGCTGACCGAGGCCCCCGACCCCGGGGTCGCGACGCTCGTGACCGGTGCGGTCGAGGCGGGGTTCCAGGTGCCGGAGGCGAAGCTCGCCGTCCTCACCGACAACGAGTTCTACGGCCGCACGATCGGCGGCGACCAGCGCGTGGTGAAGAAGCTCGCCTCGCGCCGCAAGAACGTGGTCGACCCCCTCCAGCTCAAGCAGGGCGACTTCGTGGTGCACGCCACGCACGGCATCGGCCGCTTCGTGGAGATGACGCAGCGCGAGGTGTCGACGGGCGGCCGCCACGCCGCGAAGTCCGTGCGCGACTACCTCGTGCTGGAGTACGCCCCGTCCAAGCGCGGCTACCCGGGCGACAAGCTCTTCGTACCCACCGACCAGCTCGACCTGCTCTCCAAGTACGTCGGCGGTGAGGCCCCGACGCTGTCGAAGATGGGCGGCAGCGACTGGGCGCAGGCCAAGGGCAAGGCCCGCAAGGCCGTGCGCGACATCGCGGTCGAGCTCGTGAAGCTCTACTCCGCGCGCATGAGTGCCAAGGGGCACGCGTTCGGTCCGGACACCCCGTGGCAGCGCGAGCTGGAGGAGGCGTTCCCGTTCGCCGAGACCCATGACCAGCTGCAGACCATCGACGAGATCAAGGCCGACATGGAGCGGCCCATCCCGATGGACCGGCTGCTGTCGGGCGACGTCGGCTTCGGCAAGACCGAGGTCGCGGTGCGCGCGGCGTTCAAGGCCATCCAGGACGGCAAGCAGGTCGCGATGCTCGTGCCGACGACGCTGCTGGTGAAGCAGCACCTGGAGACGTTCACGGAGCGCTTCGCCGGCTTCCCGGTGAAGGTGCGGCCGCTGTCGCGCTTCCAGACCGACAAGGAGGCGAAGCTCACGCTGCAGGGCCTGCTCGACGGCACGGTCGACATGGTCATCGGCACGCACCGCATCCTCACCGATCAGGTGATGTTCAAGGACCTCGGCCTGATGATCATCGACGAGGAGCAGCGCTTCGGCGTGGAGCACAAGGACGCGCTGAAGAAGATGAAGACCAACGTCGACATCCTCGCCATGAGCGCGACCCCGATCCCGCGCACCCTGGAGATGGCGGTCACCGGCATCCGGGAGATGTCCACGCTCGCGACGCCGCCGGAGGACCGGCACCCGATCCTCTCGTTCGTCGGGCCGCGCAGCGACAAGCAGATCGCCGCCGCCATCCGGCGCGAGATCCTGCGCGAGGGCCAGGTGTTCTTCGTGCACAACCGCGTGCAGTCCATCCAGCGGATCGCGGCCCAGCTCGCCGAGCTCGTGCCGGAGGCGCGCATCGCGGTCGCGCACGGGCAGATGGGGGAGCATGCGCTGGAGCAGGTGGTCGACGACTTCTGGGAGCGCAAGTTCGACGTGCTCGTCTCGACCACCATCATCGAGACCGGCCTCGACATCTCCAACGCCAACACGATCATCATCGACCGCGCCGACAAGTACGGCCTGAGCCAGCTGCACCAGCTCCGCGGCCGCGTGGGCCGCGGACGCGAGCGCGCCTACGCGTACTTCCTCTACGACGACCTGAAGCCGCTGAGCGAGACCGCGGCCGACCGCTTGCAGACCATCGCGGTCAACAACGACCTCGGCTCGGGCATGCAGGTGGCGCTGAAGGACCTGGAGCTGCGCGGGGCGGGCAACCTGCTCGGCGCGGAGCAGGCGGGGCACATCGCCGGCGTCGGCTTCGACCTGTACCTGCGCATGATCGGTGAGGCCGTCGCGACGTTCCGCGGCGAAGAGGTCGAGACGGGGCAGGAGCTGCGACTGGAGCTGCCGTTGGACGCGCGCATCCCCGAGGACTACATCGACAGTGAGCGCCTGCGTCTGGAGGCGTACCAGAAGCTGTCCGCCGCCTCGGCCGCGACCGCCAAGGACGATGCGATCGACCTCGTGCAGGAGGAGCTCATCGACCGCTACGGCACCCCGCCGGAAGAGGTCGCCGGGCTCTTCGCGATCGCGCGACTGCGCCGCAGGGCCGCCCGCGCCGGGCTCACCGACGTGGTGGCGATGGGGTCGAACCTCCGCATCGCCCCGGCGCGGCTGGAGGACTCCATCAAGGTGCGGCTGCAGCGGCTCTACCCGAAGGCGAAGCTCGTGGCCGGGGGAGAGGCGCTGGTGGTGCCGATGCCCACCGTCGCCGCGGCCGTCGGCGTCGGTGTGGAGCCGCTGCCCGACGCGCAGCTGCTGGAGTGGGTCGGCCAGCTGTTCACCGCGATCTTCCCGGAACCCGCCACGACCCCGTAGCGGACGGCCGGGGCCCCGGGGCTAGTCTGGCCGCATGTTGTACGAGCACCTCGGGGCTCGCCCCCGCATCCATGACACCGCCGTCGTCGCCCCCACCGCCGTGATCTCCGGCGATGTGGAGGTCGGTCCGGGCTGCCAGGTGCTGCACGGCGCCGTGATCACCGCCGAGGGCGGCCCGATCACGCTCGGCGCACACGTGATCGTGATGGAGAACGCGCTGATCAGGGCGACCGCGGCGAACGCGGTGCACATCGGCGACCACACCCTCGTCGGCACGCTCGCGAGCATCGCCGGCGCGACCGTGGGCGAGGAGGTGTTCTTCGCCTCGGGCGCCCGCATCTTCAACGGTGCTCTGGTGGGCAGCCGCTGCGAGGTGCGCGTCAACGCGATCGTGCACCGGCGCGCGGTGCTGCCCGAGGGGACGGTCGTGCCGATCGGATGGGTCGCGGTCGGCGATCCGGTGCAGCTGCTCTCGCCGGACCGGGCGGAGGAGATCGCGGCGGCGCAGCCCGAGCTCGACTTCCCCGGGCACGTGTTCGGGGTCGACCGGGACACCCCCGACCTCATGGTGCAGCTCACCGAGCGCTACGGGAGCTCCCTCGCGCGGCACGCCGACGACCGACCCGTCGGTCCGTAGCCGCGCGGGCGCGCAGAGACGAAGCCGAGCACCCCGCCGATGCCCGGCTTCGCCGGCTCGATGTCAGATGACGCCCTGCGCGAGCATGGCAGCGGCGACCCTCTCGAATCCTGCGATGTTGGCCCCCGCGACGTAGTCGCCGGGAACCCCGTACCGTTCCGCGGCGTCGAACGCGGCGCCGTGGATATCCGCCATGATCTCACGGAGCTTGCTCTCGCTGTCGGCGAAGGTCCACCGCTGGCGCGAGGCGTTCTGGCTCATCTCCAGCGCGGAGGTGGCCACACCGCCCGCGTTGGCCGCCTTGCCGGGGGCGAACAGCACACCCGCCCGCTGGAACGCCTCGACGGCCTCGGGCACGCACGGCATGTTGGCGCCCTCGGAGACCGCCTGCACACCGCCGGCGATCAGCGCCTCGGCGTCGGCCAGGCTCACCTCGTTCTGCGTGGCGGACGGCACGGCGATGTCGACCGGCACCTCCCACACGCTGCCGCCCTCGACGAACCGTGCGCTGGGGCGGCGGCGGGCGTACTCGACGATGCGGGCGCGCTCGACCTCCTTCAGCTGACGCAGCAGGTCGAGGTCGATGCCGGCGTCGTCGACGACGTAGCCGGAGGAGTCGGAGGCGGTGACCGCGGTCGCGCCGAGCTGCGCGGCCTTCTGGATCGCGTAGAGGGCGACGTTGCCGGAGCCGGAGATGCCGACGCGCTTGCCCGCCAGCGAGTCGCCGCGGACGGCGAGCATCTCCTGCGCGAAGAACACGGCGCCGTAGCCGGTGGCCTCCGTGCGCACCTCGGCCCCACCCCAGCCGGTGCCCTTGCCGGTGAACATGCCCGACTCGTGGCGGTTGGTGACCTTGCGGTACTGGCCGAACAGGAAGCCGATCTCGCGGCCGCCCACGCCGATGTCGCCCGCGGGGACGTCGGTGTGCTCGCCGAGGTGGCGGTACAGCTCGTTCATGAACGACTGGCAGAAGCGCATGACCTCCGCGTCGGACTTGCCGTGCGGGTCGAAGTCGGAGCCGCCCTTGCCGCCGCCGATGCCCTGACCGGTGAGCGCGTTCTTGAAGATCTGCTCGAAGCCGAGGAACTTGATGATCGACAGGTTCACCGAGGGGTGGAAGCGCAGGCCGCCCTTGTACGGGCCGAGCACGGAGGAGAACTGGATGCGGTAGCCGCGGTTGACCTGCAGCTTCCCCGCGTCGTCGACCCACGGCACGCGGAACAGGATCTGCCTCTCGGGCTCGACCAGGCGCTCGAGGATGCCGCCGTCGACGTATTCCGGGTGGCGCTCCAGCACGGGGGCGATCGAGTGCAGCACCTCGTGCACGGCCTGGTGGAACTCCGGCTCGTGCGGGCTGCGGGAGAGCACCGTGTCGAACACGGGCTGCACGGAGTCGGCGAGCGGATGGAAGTCGGCAGTGGTCGTGACGGTCACGCGGGAAGGACTTTCTGGTGGGGGATGGGGTGCTGGCGATCGTGTCGCGTCAGGGCGGTGCCGGTTGGGCCGAGCTCTCACTCTAGCGTCGGCGCCCGTGGGCCCCGCGCCACGCGACGGGCGGCCGCGGCTCAGCCGGTGTTCTGCAGTCCGGCCGCGACGCCGCTCACCGAGAGCAGCAGGAGGCGCTGCTGTTCCGCGTCGGCGCCCGAGCCCTCCGGCTGCGGCGCGGCCGAGCGCAGGGCCCGGAGCGCGCGCAGCTGCAGCAGCGACAGCGCGTCGACGTAGGGGCTGCGCAGCTGCACGGCGCGCTGCAGCACGGGCTTGTTCTCGAGCAGGCCGTCGCCGCCGGTCAGCCGCACGACCCACTGGCGCGTGAGCGCGAGCTCGTCGAGCACGAGCGCCGCCAGGTCGTCGCGGTCGCCGAGGGCCAGGTACTGGCGGGCGATGCGCTCGTCGGTCTTGGCGAGGCTCATCGCGACGTTGTCGACCATGGTGTGCAGCAGCGGCCACTCGCGGTACGCCTCACGCAGCAGGTCCTGGTCGCCGACGGCCTCCAGGGCGGTGCCGAGACCGAACCAGCCGGCGAGGTTGATGCGCGCCTGGGTCCACGCGAACACCCACGGGATCGCCCGCAGGTCTTCCAGCGACTCGACCGACAGTCCGCGTCGGGCGGGGCGGGAGCCGAGTGCCAGCAGCCCGATCTCCTCCATCGGGGTCACCGTGGCGAACCACGGCGCGAAGCCCTCGGCCTTGACGAGCGAGAAGAAGCGCTCGCGGGAGGCCGCGTCCATCGTGGCGGCCACCTCGGCGTAGCGCTCGGCCGCGCGGCTGGTGCGCTCCTCCACCGTGGGGGAGGAGGCGAGCAGCGTGGCGGCGGCGACCTGGTCGATGTGCCGCATGGCGATCGCGGGCTCGCCGTAGCGCGCGAAGATCACCTCGCCCTGCTCGGTGAGCTTGAACCGGCCGTCGACGGAGTGCGGCGGCTGGGCGAGGATGGCGGAGTTGGCGGGGCCGCCGCCGCGCCCGAGGGCGCCGCCGCGACCGTGGAACAGCGTGAGCTCGATGCCCGACTCCTGCGCCCAGCGGGCGATGGTGGCCTGCGCCGCGTACAGCGCGAGGTTCGCGGCGACCGGGCCCACGTCCTTCGACGAGTCGGAGTAGCCGAGCATCACCTCGAGGCGGTTGCCTGTGGCGGCCATCCGCTCGCGGAACTCGGGGAACGTGACGACCTCGGCGAGGATCGCCGGCGCGGCCTGCAGGTCGGCGAAGGTCTCGAACAGCGGCACGACATCGAGCACCGGGGCGTCGTCGCCGAGGGCGTACCGGGCGAGGCGGTGCACGTTCGCGAGGTCGGACGCGGCCTGGGTGAACGAGACGACGTAGCGCCCTGCCGCCCGCAGCCCGCGGTCGCGCTGGATGTCCGCGATCGCACGGAACACCTCCAGCACCTCCTCGGTCTGGGCGCTGATCGGGCCGCCCGCGTCGAGCTCGGCGAGGGCCGTGGCGTGCACCTGGGAGTGCTGGCGCACCTCGAGCTCGGTCAGGTGGAAGCCGTAGGTCTCCACCTGCCAGATCAGGTGCTGCACCCCGCCGAACGCGTGCCGACGGGCGCCGGCCGCGGCCAGCGAGGACTGCACGGCACGCAGGTCGGCCAGCAGCTCGTCCGGCCGGGTGTACGCGTGCTCACTGTCCCCGAGCCGGGTCGCGGCCACCCGCCGCGCGAGCACGAGCAGCACGCGGCGGTGCGGCTCCTCCGGCGACCGGGCGGCGAGCTCGGCGGCGACCTCGGGCTCGGCGGCCGCGAAGGCCTCCCACAGTGCGACGACCTCCGCGCTCGGGGGCGTGTCGTCGGCCGAGAGCGTGAGCGTGCGGCCGATGCGGTCCAGCGCGCGCTCGAGTCCGCGCAGCACGTGGTCGGAGGCGATCTGCGAGGCCTCGCGCGTGACGGCCGCGGTGACGAACGGGTTCCCGTCGCGGTCGCCGCCCACCCACGAGCCGATGCGCACGAAGGAGGGCACCACGGGCGCGCTGGCTCCGGACTCCTCGCCGCGCAGCGCGTCGTCGATGCGGCGGTACACGTGCGGCACCGTCGTGAAGAGCGTCTCGTCGAACACGCCCATGACGGTGCGGACCTCGTCGGTCGGGGAGGGCTTCTGCGCGCGCAGCGGGGCGGTGCGCCACAGCGTGTCGATCTCCTCCAGCATGCGACGGCGGGCGCGGTGCTCCTCGGCGCCGCCCGCGCTCGCGGCGTCGTGCTGCGTGAGCAGTTCCGACAGGCGGCGGATGCTCGACGACACCGCACGGCGGCGGGCCTCGGTCGGGTGCGCCGTGAACACCGGGTGGAAGCGCAGACCGGCGAGACGGCGGCGCGCCTCGTCCTCACCGACCTCGTCGCGCAGGCGCGCGTAGGCCGTGGCGACCGTGTCGCTCGCGTCCTCCCGCCCCGGCTGGCCGGCCCGCTCGCGCAGCACGCGCACGCGCTGGTGCTCCTCGGCGAGATTCACCAGGTGGAAATAGCAGGTGAACGCCCGCGCGACCTCGTCGGCGCGGGCGATCGTGAACGACTCGGCGATCGCCGCGGCCCGCTCGAACGCGTCGGAGGTCTCGTCCTCGTAGGCCTGGATGGTCGCGAGGCGCAGACGCTCGACGTCGTCGAACAGGTCGTCGCCGCCGGCCTCGCGGAGCACCTGGCCGAGCAGCTGGCCCAGCATCCGCACGTCGGAGCGCATGGCATCGGGAATGCCGCGACCGGCTTCGAAGCGACCGATCACGCGGATGGCCTCGGTGGGCGTCGGCTCGGAGAAAGCGGGGGAATCGGGGGTCACCCTCCGAGAGTATCCCGGGGTGAGAACGCCTCTTGCACGCATGACGGCCGGAGGACACCGCCGCCTACGATGGAGACGATGCGCATCACAGCGAACCCCCTCCGCGGTCAGCAGTTCCCCGCCGTCCTCCTGCTCGTCGCGGCCGGACTGGGGCTCCTCCTCGCGAACCTGCCCACCCACGACGCGATCGCGGGGCTGCTGGACGCGCACCTCGCGGTGCCGGGCACGGCGCTCGACCTGTCGATCGCGCACTGGGTCTCGGACGGTCTGCTGGCGGTGTTCTTCCTGGTGGTCGCGATCGAGCTGCGCCACGAGCTGACCCACGGCGAGCTCGACTCCCCGCGCAAGGCCGTGCAGCCGGCGATCGCCGCGACCGGCGGGGTGCTGGTCCCCATCCTGGTGTACCTGTTGATCGCGGGCGGCCCGGAGACGGCGTCCGGCTGGCCGATCCCCACCGCGACCGACATCGCCTTCGCGCTCGGTGTGCTGGCGATGTTCGGCCGCGGCCTGCCGTCGCGCGTGCGGGTGTTCCTGCTGGCGCTCGCGATCCTCGACGACATCATCGGCATCGTGTTCATCGCGGTGCTGTTCGCGCACGACGTGCAGTGGCTGCTGTTCGTGCTGGCCCTGGTCGGTGTGGCCGTGTTCTGGGTGCTCAGCCGGCTCCTGCACGCGAAGGGGCATCCGCTGATCGCGGTCGCGATGACCGTGGCCGGTGTGGTGACGTGGGCGCTCGTGGCGTCGTCCGGCGTGCACGCCACGATCGCGGGGGTCATGCTGGGGCTGGTGATGGCGCCGGTGCCCGCTGGCCGTACGCGGCACGCGCTCGAGCCCACGGTCAACGGGGTGATCCTGCCGGTGTTCGCATTCGTCGCGGCGTTCGTGGTGATCCCCGCGGTGGCGCCGACGGAGCTGTCGCCCGCGTTCTGGGCCATCGTGGTGGCCCTCCCGGTCGGCAAGATCGTCGGCATCACGGTGTTCGGCTGGTTCGCGATGCGCATCCGCCCGCGGGGAGCCGATCCGGCGCTGCCCTTCGCCGACATCGTCGCGGCGGGAGCGCTCGGCGGCATCGGCTTCACGGTGTCGCTGCTGCTCGCGAACCTCGCCTTCGCCGCCGACGCGGGCCTGCGCGACCAGGCGATCCTCGGGGTGCTGGTCGGCTCGCTCCTGGCACTGCTGCTCTCGGCGGTGATCGTGTCGCTGCGGGCCCGCTGGTACCGTCGCCTCGCCGGTGCCCCGTCCGGAGAGCGGGTCGCATCGGACCGAGGAGCGGAGGACGCATGAGCGGGTCTGCCGACGAGTCGCGGCCTGACGTGGATGCGCTGCGGGCCGCGGCCGACACCATGCGGGCCGTGCGCGAGCGCTGCGTGTGGTCGCAGCGCATCACCCACCGCGACCTGGTGCCGTACCTGATCGAGGAGTCGCACGAGGTGATCGACGCCGTGGAGTCCGGCACCCGCGACGATCTGCGTGAGGAGCTGGGCGACCTGCTGTGGCAGGTGCTGTTCCACGCCGCGATCGCCGCGCAGGACCCCGACGATCCGTTCGACATCGACGACGTGGCCGCCACGCTCACCGAGAAGATGGTGCGCCGTCATCCGCACGTGTTCGGCGACGAGGTCGCCACCACGCCGGAGGAGGTGCTGATCCACTGGAACGCGGCGAAGGCCGCGGAGAAGCGCACGCGGCGCAGCGTGCTCGACGGCGTGCCCCGGGGGATGCCGGCGCTCGCCCTGGCGCAGAAGCTGGTCGGCCGGGCCGCGGGGGCCGGTGTCACGGTGCCGCAGAGCCCCGTCGCGGCCACTCCGGCGTCCGAGGCGGAGCTCGGCGACGCGCTCCTGGCGCTGGTCGCGACCGCGCGCGCCGAGGGGTGGGATGCCGAGCGGGCGCTGCGCGAGCGGCTGCGGCTGCTGGAGGACGAGGTGCGCGGGGCGGAGGCCGGCTGACCCGACGCGCGGGTGCCGCCGACGACCTGGGAAGATGGACGGGTGGCTACTGTGAACCCGCCGCGCGGCATGCGCGACTTCCTCCCCGCCGACAAGGCCCGCCGTGAGCGCGTGCTCTCCGTGATCCGCGAGCGCTACCGCGCGCACGGGTTCGACGAGATCGAGACGCCCGTGGTGGAGGAGTACGAGCGGCTGCACGCGGGCATCGGCGGCGACAACGAGAAGCTGTCGTTCGCGATCCTGCGCCGCGGTCTCGACGCCGACGCGATCCGCGCCGCGGCCGACGACCCCGCCGCGCTGTCCGACCTGGGGTTGCGCTACGACCTGACGGTGCCGCTGGCGCGCTTCTACGCCAGCAACCGCGGGCAGCTCCCCGGTGTGTTCCGCTCCGTGCAGATCGCGCCGGTGTGGCGGGCCGAGCGGCCGCAGAAGGGCCGCTACCGCCAGTTCGTGCAGTGTGACATCGACATCATCGGGGATGCGTCGGGGCGGGCCGAGGCCGAGCTGCTCGTCGCATCGCTCGACGCCGTCGACGCGCTGGGGCTCGAGGGTGCCACCGTGCGCATCAACGACCGCCGCCTGCTCGACTGGATGCTGGGCCACCTGGGCTTCACGACCGAGGAGCGCCCGCAGGTGCTGATCACGATCGACAAGCTCGACAAGATCGGGCCGGAGGGGGTCGCGGCCGAGCTGCGCGAGCGCGGGGTCACCGCGACCGCCGTCGCCGCGTTCGAGGAGTTCCTCCGCCGCCCGCAGACGCTGGAGTACCACCCGTACGGGGAGCGGCAGATCCGCAAGGCGCTGCCCGAGGGCGTCCCTGATGAGCTCATCGCGCACCTCACCGGCATCGGCGAGGCCGTGGCGGCCGCACGCCCCGTGGTCGCGGAGCACGTCGAGATCCCGCTCGTGTTCGACCCGTTCCTCGTGCGCGGCATGGGGTACTACACGGGCACGATCTTCGAGCTCGCGCACCCCTCCGTCGGGTACTCGCTCGGCGGCGGCGGGCGCTACGACGGCATGATCGGCCGGTTCCTGAAGCAGGACGTTCCCGCGGTGGGCTTCTCGCTCGGGTTCGAGCGGCTGGTCGACCTGGTCTCCGCCGACCCCGACACCGAGGCGCAGGCGATCGTCCTGGTCCACGATGCCGACGTGCCGGTGGGCGAGCTGGTCGCCCGCAAGGCCGAGCTCGTGGCGAGGGGGGCGCGCGTGCGGCTCGAGCAGCGCACCAAGAACCTCAAGGCGCTGCTGGAGCGTGCGGCCGCCGACGGCTACACCCACTTCGCGAGCGTGCGGGCGGGCTCCGACGAGCTCGAGGTCAAGACGCTCGGCTGATCCGGGGCTCGGTGGTGTTCACCGGGCGTTCACGGCGGTCGACTCGAATCGGGTCGTGCGTCGCCTCCGTCCCGTGTTCGCCGCCGTGTCCGCCGTCGCCCTGCTGACCGCGGTGCTGCGCCTCGTGCTGGTCCGTCAGGCCGCGCTCGCGCGACGGCGCATCGGCAAGCCGCTCGGCGAGGTGTCGCTCGATGCCGACCGGCTCTGGCGGCCGGGGCTCGACGGCGCCCCGCTCGACCTGCTGCTGGTGGGCGACTCGCTCGCGGCGGGGCTGGGGGCGCAGCGCCCCAAGCAGACCCTGGGCGGACGACTCGCCAAGGCGCTCGCGCGTGGTCTGGGGCGTCCGGTGCGCCTGCGTACGGTGGCGAGGGTCGGCGCGGAGTCGCGCGACCTCGCGACGCAGCTGGACGCGTTGCCGCCCGGGTACCGTCCGCACGTCGCGGTGGTCGTGGTGGGCGGGAACGACGTGACGCATCGCCTGCCGGTCGCCGAGTCCGCGCGGCACCTGGATGACGCGGTGCGGCGGCTGCGCGACCTCGGCGCCGGGGTCGTGGTGGGCACCTCCCCGGATCTGGGGGCGCTCCGCGCGGTGCCGCAGCCGCTGCGCCGCATCGCCTCGAGCCTGTCGCGTCGGCTCGCCGCCGTGCAGGCGGAGGCGGCCCGCCGCGCGGGGGCCGAGCCGGTCGATCTGCGCCGCGCCGTGGGGCCGCTGTTCTTCGACGAGCCGGAGGCGATGTTCAGCCTCGACCGGTTCCACCCGAGCCCGCTCGGCTACCGGCGCACCGCGGAGGCGCTGCTCCCCGCCGTGCAGCGGGCGACCGTCGTCGCGCTCAGCTCGCGTCGGCCTGCCCCGCGCTGAACGACGCCGCCCATTCGGCGACGCGGCGCGCGCTCTCCTCGTCCGAGAGGTCTTCGACCCTGGTCATGATCGACCATCGCACGCCGAAGGGGTCGCGGATGCTGGCGAAGCGGTCGCCCGACACGAAGTGCATCGCGGGCTCGCGCACGGTGGCACCGGCGGCCACGGCGCGCTCGACCACGGCGTCGACGTCGGGCACGTAGAGGCCGAGGGAATAGCAGGCGTCGTCGCCGGCGGGCGGCGGCACGAGGTGGTAGTCGGGACTGGGCTCGCCCAGTTGCAGTCGACCGGTGCCGAAGTCGAGGTCGGCGTGGGCCACGACGTCGCCGAACTCGGTCACGTCGATCACGCGGGCTCCGAACACGTCGCGGTAGAACGCGAGCGCACCGGCGGCGTCGGGGATCGCGAGGAACGGGGTGAGCGAGGTCACGCCGTGCGGGCGGCCGTCGGTCGTGTGCGCACCGGTCACGCCGGTGACGGGCAGGCCTGCGGGTGTCTGATCGGTCATGTCGCCACGGTAGATCGCGCGGCGCGCCGGGCGCTTGAAGATGCGCGACACGGGCGCCACGGCGTCGCGTCGGCGGTGCCCCCTACGCTGAGCGCATGGTGAATCCGACCAGGGGTGTGCTGTATCCCGCGCGGTTGCCGCAGTTCCACCGCCTGCCCGCTCCGCCCGAGGTCCGGCACCTCGTGGCGTGGTTCTGGATCCCGGAGTGGGACATCGAGCCCGGACGCTCCTCCCGGCAGGAGGTGGTGTCGTATCCGGCGCTCAACCTCGTGGTCGAGCCCGACGCCGTGACGCTGTCCGGCGCGACCACCCGCCTGTTCCACCGCGACCTGAGCGGGCGCGGCTGGGCCGTCGGCGCCCTCCTGCGTCCGGCCGCGGTGCCCGCGCTCGAGCCCGATCCGGCAGCCCTCGTCGACACCGCCCGCGCGGTCGCGGCACCGGAGCTGCACGACGGGGTGTCGGCGGCGATGTCGACGGGGGAGGGGCACCGGGAGCGCGCGGTCGCGGCGTTCTCCCGCTGGCTCGTGGCGAACGCGCCGGCGGACGACGGCGATGCCCGAGGTGCGAACGCCGTGTTCGACGCCCTGTTCGGCGACGGGGCGGCGCTGACCCCCGAGGAGGCCGCGACGCGCCTGGCGGTGTCGGTGCGCACCCTGCAGCGCCTCACCCGACGGCACGTGGGGCTGTCGCCCGCGGCCATGATCCGTCGCCGACGGTTGCAGGAGGCCGCGCAGCGCGTGCGCGATGAGCCCGCGGTCGACCTGGCGTCGCTCGCGGCCGAGCTCGGGTACGCCGACCACGCGCACCTGACCCGGGACTTCCGGGCCGTGCTGGGCATCGCTCCGCGGGGCTACCGTTCCGCGCTGCGGGAGTGATCGGCGCGCCGTTCGAGCCGCAGCCGCACGAGTCGATAGGCCACCCCGGCGACGACCACGGCCGTTCCGATGAGGGACGCCGCCACGGGCAGCGTGTTCACGAGCACCAGGCAGCCGAGCGCGCCGACCACCTGGAGCGCGCGCGGCGACCGTCGGGCGGCACCGCGCTGACGGAAGGCCGCGGCATTGGCGATCAGGTAGTAGAGCAGCACCCCGAACGAGGAGAAGCCGATCGCGGTGCGCAGGTCGGCCGTCAGCACCAGCGCGATCACGAGCGCCGCGAGCACGAGTTCCGCGCGCTGGGGCACCTGATGCCGGGCGTCGATGCGGGACAGGAACCGCGGCAGGTCGCCCTCCCTGGCCATCGCGAGCACGGTGCGTCCGATGCCGGTGAGCAGCGCCAGGAGTGCCCCGAGGGACGCGGCCGCCGCGGCGATCCGCACCAGGGGCGTCGCCCACGACCAGCCGGCGGCGACGAGCACGTCTGCCAGCGGCGCGGTCGCGCCCTGCACCTCGGCGCCGAGCACCAGCACCACGGTGAGGCCGACCAGCGCATAGACGACCACGGCGCCGCCGAGGGCCAGGGCGATCGCGCGGGGGATCGTGCGCGCGGGGTCGGTGACCTCCTCGCCCATCGTCGCGATCCGGGCGTAGCCGGCGAATGCGAAGAACAGCAGCCCGGCTCCCTGGAGCACGCCGTACGCGGTCGCGTCGGGCAGCGGGGCGGGGGTCGAGGTGGGAGCGGCGCCGAGCCCGAGGATCACCACGACCGCGAGCCCGAGCAGGGAGCAGGCGACGAGGATCCGGGTCAGCAGCGCGGTGCGGGTGACGCCGAAGCAGTTGACGACCGCGAGCGCCGCGACGGCGAGCACCGCGACCGGCGTCTGCCAGGCGGGCGGGACGGCGTAGGCAGCGAACGTCATCGCCATGGCCGCGCAGCTCGCGATCTTGCCGATCACGAAGCTCCAGCCGGCGACGAAGCCCCACCACGGGCCGATCTCGGCGCGCGCGTAGGCGTACGTGCCGCCCGCGACCGGGTGGACGGCGGCGAGCTGTGCCGACGCGGTGGCGTTGCAGTAGGCCACGAGGGCGGCGATCGCGAGGGCGATCAGGATGCCGCTGCCCGCCACGCCGATGGCCGGGGCCCACACGGCGAACACGCCGGCGCCGATCATCGAGCCGAGGCCGATCGCGACGGCGTCGGCGAGGGTCAGGCGTCGGGCGAGGGGCACGCGGCCATCGTCCCACGTGCCGGTGAACGGCCGGTGTCGCGTCAGCGGCGGGCGGCGGTGACGCGCTTCTTCTCGCGGATGTACACCTGGCGCCGCACGCTCGCCACGGTGTCGCCGTCGCGGTCGGTGATCACGGTCTCGAACCACTCGAGCACCTTGCCGCCGCCGTGGGCGCGCTGCCGCAGCTCCTCCGCCTTCTCCCGCGGCACCGAGAACTCGGCCGTGAGCACGCCGCGTCCCGGCTTGAGGAACTCGATCTCGCCGCGGGTGTCCCACACCACGTAGTCGCGCCCGAGCTGGTGCATCACGAGCATGAAGAAGTACGGGTCGGTCATGGCCGACATCGAGCCGCCGAACGCCGTCTTGACGTAGTTGCGGGTGAAGACGTTGACGTGCAGCTCGACGGTCGCGTGGGTCCAGTCCTCGCTGAACCGGCGCACGCGGATGCCGCTGAACAGGTTCGGGATCCACAGGCTCATGCCGACCGCGAGGCGGCGGGGGGTGATGCGCATGAGGTCAGTGTGGAGGATGCGGCGGCGACCGGCGAAGACGTCTGGAGGGTTGGCACAGTTGTTCTAGTTGACATAGAATAAGTAGCGATAGGAGGTCGCCATGCTGATCCGCGTCGACGTCGACAGTCCGCACGCGCTGTACGACCAGGTCGCCGCGTCCATCCGGGCCGACATCCTGGCGGGCGCGCTCACCCCGGGCGACCGGCTGCCCGCGGCGCGCGACGTCGCGAGCGCGCTCGACATCAACCAGCACACGGTGCTGCACGCCTACCAGCGGCTGCGCGACGAGGGTCTCGTCGACCTCCGGCGCGGCAGGGGCGCGGTGATCGCGGCCTCCGCGGCCCCGCTGGTCGAGCTCGCGCACGAGATCGACGGACTCGTCCGTCGTGCCGCCGCGGTGGGGGTCTCCGCCGAGACGCTCGCCGGCATCGTCCGCACCCACCGCGCTCCCGTCGACGACCGGAGCGCCCGCGCCGCACAGCGGACCACACCGCGCACCACACCGCGCACCACAGAGGAGGATTCGCCATGACGACCCACGACCTCACCCGCACGCCGCCCGCGCTGCTGCGGCGGGCGCGCCTCCTCTTCGTCCTGGTCGCGGTCGCCGTACCCGTGGTCATCACGGCCGTCGCCGCCGCGGTGCTGCTGTCCTGGCTGCCCTCGCTCCCCGGCACCGTCGCGGTGCACTGGGGTCTCGACGGCGCCGACCGCTTCGGTGCCCCGATCGTCTACCTCTGGCTGCTCCTCGGCGTCGGGCTCGGCCTCCCGCTCCTGATGGCCGCGACCACGCTCGCCGCGGTGGCTGCGCACTGGGGCGGAGCCGCCCGGCTGATGGGTGCGCTCGCGGCCGGCATGTCCGGGTTCGCGGCGGTGCTGAGCCTCGGGTCGCTGTGGATCCAGCGCGACCTCGCGTCGACCGCCGAGGTCCCGGGCATCGGCGTCGTGACGGCGCTCGCGTTCGCCGCTCTCCTCGTCACCGGAGGTGTCGCCTGGCTCGTTCAGCCCAGGGTGAGGCCCGAGCCCGGGCGCACGCTCGAGCCGCGGCACGTCGTGCGGGTGGCCGACGGGGAACGGGTGGTCTGGGTGGGCACCACGACCATGCCCCGCGGGGCCCTGGCCTTCCTTCTGGTCGTCCTCCTCGGGCTGATCGCGCTGGCGGTGTGGATGCTCGCGGGCGGCATCACCGGGGCGTGGATCGCGGTCCTGGTGACCGTGGTGGTGGCGTTCGCCGTGGCCGCGACGGCGTCGTTCCGGGTCCGTGTGACACCCGAGGGCCTCACGGCGCAGGCTCCGCTCGGCTGGCCGCGTCAGCGCATCCCGGTCGACCGCATCGTTTCCGCGCGAGCCGTGACCGTCTCGCCGTTCGGGGAGTTCGGCGGATGGGGGTGGCGCTTCTCGCCGGACGGCCGCAGCGGCATCGTGATGCGACAGGGCTCCGCGATCGAGGTGGCGCGCCGCGACCACGGACCGTTCATCGTGACGATCGACGGGGCGGAGGAGGCCGCGGCACTGCTGCAGGCCTACGTCGATCGGGCCGCCGCGCGGACGGGCCACGGGGGAGGGCCCGACGGGGCGACCGAGAGGAGCGGACGATGACCGTCGACGACACGAAGCGCGACGCGGAGGGAGCCGTGACGCGCGTGCCGTGGGCCGCGGTGCTCGTGTTCATCGCGGCAGCCTGCGGGCTCGCCTGGCTGGTCGCCCTGCCGCTCTGGCTGGGTGCGGGGCTCGCTGAGCCGATCTCGACGCTCCTGCTGCCGGCCATGATGCTGACGCCCGCCCTCGCGACGGTGCTCGTGGTGTTCGTGATGCGGGTGCCCAGGCCGGGTGCGCGCCTGCGCTTCCTGGGGCTCTGGCCGCTGCGCCCGGCGAAGCGCGTCGTGTGGCTCCTGGTCGCGGCGTGGCTGATCCCCCCGCTGCTGGTGGCGCTCGGCATCCTGGTCTCCGCCGCCCTCGGCTGGGTGCGGCTCGACCCGACGTCCGGGGCGTTCGCGGCCGAGCTGGCACGGGCGCTCCCCGCCGGCACGCCGATGCCGCCGGTCGAGGTCGTGGTGTTCGCGCAGCTCGCGATGATCCCGCTCGGCGCGCTGGTCAACGCGGGGTTCGCGTTCGGTGAGGAACTGGGGTGGCGCGGGTGGCTGCTGCCCGCCCTGCGTCCGCTGGGCACCTGGCCGGCACTGCTGCTCAGCGGTGTCATCTGGGGTCTCTGGCACAGTCCGGTGATCCTGCTCGGCTACAACTTCGGTCGCACCGACGTCACCGGCGTGCTGTTCATGGTCGGCGGGTGCGTCGCGTGGGGTGTGCTGTTCGGCTGGCTGCGCCTGCGCTCCGGGTCGGTGTGGCCGGCGGTCGTCGCGCACGGTTCGCTGAACGCCGCGGCCGGGATGGTGGTGCTGTTCGCCGCGACACAGCCCGACCTCGCGCTGGCGGGACCGCTGGGTGTCGCGGCCTGGCTGGTCGCGGCGGTGGTGATCCTCGTGCTGCTGCTGACCGGGCAGTTCCGGGTGCAGCCGCCGCTCGCGCCGCGGCGAGCCGGAGCAGCGGCGGCGACGCTTGACGCGCCGCGTGCGCCGGGGGTTGGCTGAGCGCATGGACTCCACCCCCGCCGCCTGGGCCGACGCCGACACCTTCCTCGCCGAGCAGCTCCTGGAGCCCGATCCCGCGCTCGACGCGGCGCTCGCCGCCCAACGGGCCGCGGGGCTGCCCGAGATCGAGGTCGCGCCCCTGGCGGGCAAGCTGCTGAACCTGCTGGTGCGGTTGAGCGGGGCGCGGCGGGTGCTGGAGATCGGCACGCTCGGCGGCTACTCCACGATCTGGCTCGCACGCGCCGTGGGGGAGGAGGGACGGGTCGTGACGGTCGAGGCCGAGGCGGACAACGCCGCGGTGGCCAGGGCGAGCCTCGATGCGGCCGGTGTCGGCGAACGGGTGGACATCCGCATCGGCCGCGGCGCCGACGTGCTCCCGACGCTGGTGGGCGGGTTCGACCTGGTGTTCATCGACGCCGACAAGGAGTCCAACACCGTGTACCTGGACTGGGCCGCGCGGCTCGGGCATCCCGGCACCGTGGTCGTGCTCGACAACATCGGCCGCGACGGTGAGATCGTGCGCGACGACTCGACCGATTCGAAGGTCGTCGGCACCAGGGAGGGCCTGCGGATGCTGGGGGAGGACCCGCGGTTCGATGCGACCGCGCTGCAGACCGTGGGGCTGAAGGGCTGGGACGGCGTCGCACTGGCCCTCGTGGTCTGACCCGGCCCGCGCGCGGCATCCACCCGGCGCCGCCTGTCACCCCGGCGCCGTCCGAGCCCGGGGCTAGACTGGGGCGCGGATCGACGACGCTCCACACAACCTTTTCCCTGAGCAAGGAGCACATCAGTGGCACTGATCGAGGCTGTAGGCGCACGCGAGATTCTCGACTCGCGCGGAAACCCGACCGTCGAGGTGGAGGTGCTCCTCGACGACGGCATCGTGCAGCGTGCGGCCGTGCCGTCCGGTGCGTCGACCGGCGCCTTCGAGGCGTACGAGCTGCGCGACGGCGACAAGAGCCGCTACGGGGGCAAGGGCGTGCGCAAGGCCGTCGAGGCCGTGATCGACGAGCTCGGCCCGGCGCTCGAGGGCGTGGAGGCGAGCGAGCAGCGCATCGTCGACGAGATCCTGATCGAGGTCGACGGCACCGAGAACAAGAAGCGCGTCGGCGCGAACGCCATCCTCGGCGTCAGCCTTGCGGTCGCGAAGGCCGCCGCCGACTCCGCAGACCTCCCGCTGTTCCGCTACCTGGGCGGCCCCAACGCGCACGTGCTGCCCGTGCCGCTGTTCAACGTGATCAACGGCGGCGAGCACGCCGACAACGGCATCGACATGCAGGAGTTCTTCCTCGCTCCGATCGGCGCCGAGACCTACTCCGAAGCGCTGCGCTGGGGCGTCGAGACCTACCACGTGCTGCGTGCCGAGCTGAAGGCCGCCGGCTACGCCACGGGCCTCGGCGACGAGGGCGGCTTCGCCCCCGACCTGCCCAGCAACCGCGAGGGCCTCGACTTCCTGGTCAAGGCCATCGAGAAGGCCGGGTTCGCCCCGGGCACCGACATCGCGCTGGGCCTCGACGTCGCCGCCACCGAGTTCTTCAACGACGGCGTGTACCGCCTCGACAACAAGGACTGGGACGCCGCGGCGCTGACCGAGTACTACGTCGGCCTGGTGAACGACTTCCCGATCGTCACCATCGAAGACGCACTCGCCGAAGACGACTGGGACAACTGGAAGCACCTCACCGAGGCGCTCGGCTCGAAGGTGCAGCTGGTCGGCGACGACCTGTTCGTCACCAACCCGCAGCGTCTCGCCGACGGCATCGCCCGCGGCGTGGCCAACTCGCTGCTGGTGAAGGTCAACCAGATCGGCACGCTCACCGAGACGTTCGACGCGGTCAGCCTGGCGCAGCGCTCCGGCTACACGGCCATGCTGTCGCACCGCTCGGGCGAGACGGAGGACACCACGATCGCCGACCTCGTGGTCGCCACGAACGCGGGTCAGATCAAGGCGGGTGCCCCGGCGCGCAGCGAGCGCGTCGCGAAGTACAACCAGCTGCTGCGCATCGAGGAGGAGCTCGGCGACGCCGCGGTCTTCGCCGGCCGCTCTGCGTTCCCGCGCTACCGGGCCTGAGCGCACACACAGTGACAGAGCCGCGTGAGCCGCGGCAGGACGACGCCGCCGAGGCGGCATGACGGAGGAGGAGCCGTGGCACGACGACCGGCTCCTCCTCCGTCGTCGTCGAACGCGTCTCCGCGCCCCGCGACGGCCAAGACCGCACGGCCGGCACCGTCCGCGAAGCCGGGGCGTCGAGCGCCACGGAGCGCGGAGGGCGCCGCGCCGCGGGTGGACGTGCGGGAGTGGGCGTCGGGGATCCGACTGTCCGCGTTCTCTGCGATCATGCTGTCGCTCGTGGTGCTCGGCGCCTGGGTGCTGGTCCCCACGCTCGGGACGTTCATCGACCAGCGGCAGAAGATCGCGGCGCTGGAGGCCTCGGTGCAGGTCAGCGAGGCCGAGATCGCCGCGCTCTCCGCCGAGCGCGATCGGTGGGACGATCCCGCCTACATCACGACCCAGGCGCGCGAGCGCCTGTATTACGTCAAGCCCGGCGAGGTCGTGTACCTGATCGACAACGACCTCGATCCGTCGGCGCTGCCGCGGGAGCAGGAACCGGTGAGCGACACCCTGGAGGAGCGCCCCGCGGACTGGATGCCGCAGCTGCTGCGCACGCTCGTGTCCGCCGGCCTCAGCGACACCGTGGCCGTCACCCGCTGAGCTTCCGCTCCGAGCATCCTCCCTGGAGCCTCCCCTACGCTGGTGTGGTGACGACGCCCCCGTTCCCCGCCCCCACGCCCGCCGAACTCGCCGTCGTGTCCGCGCAGCTCGGCCGCCCCGCGCGGGGAGTGGTCGGGATCGCGGCGCGGTGCCGCTGCGGCAACCCGACGGTGGTCGCCACCACGCCGCGGCTTCCGGACGGGACGCCGTTCCCCACGTTCTACTACCTGACCCATCCCGCGGCGACCGCGGCCATGTCGACGCTCGAGGCCACGCATGTGATGCCGGAGCTCGCCGCTCTGCTGGACGACGATGCGGAGGTCGCCGAGGCGTATCGCGCGGCGCACGACGCGTACCTGGCCGATCGCGCGCAGTTCGGTGAGGTTCCGGAGATCGACGGCATCTCGGCGGGCGGCATGCCCACCCGCGTCAAGTGCCTGCACGCTCTCGCCGGGCACGCCCTCGCGGCCGGCCCCGGTGTGAACCCGATCGGCGACGCGGCGCTCGAGCGCTCGTCCTGGTCGCCCGAGGTCTGCCGCTGCGAGGACCCCGGTGCGGCTGTGCGCGAGGCGGCGCGCTCGGCATGACCGGACGGCGGATGCTGCGCAGCGTGGTCGCCGCCGCCGCGGTGGCGACGACGGTGCTGCTGCTGGGGTCGAGCGCGACGGCGGCGACGCCGCCGCCGATCCCGGACGACCCCGCCGACCCGGTGCGCGCGGCGGAGTACTGGCTCGACGGCGCGCGGATCCGCGAGGCGTGGCAGACGACGCGTGGCGAGGGTACGACCATCGCGGTGATCGACACGGGCATCGGCAAGGTCCCGCAGACGTTCGGCGACGCGGTGGTCGGCGGCACGGACGTCTCCGGCACGGGGACGCCGGATGGACGGACGCCGCTGGGCGCGATCGACGGCAACCACGGGTCCTGGGTGGCGTCCCTCGCCGCCGGTCGCGGCGCCCCCGACGGCACCGGCATGATCGGCGTCGCCCCGGAGGCCAAGCTGCTGTCGGTGTCCGTGGGCTTCGGCGCGGCGGCCGCCGTGCCCTTCACGGAGCAGGTGGCGAAAGCGATGCGGTGGGCGGTGGACAACGGGGCCGACATCATCAACCTCTCGTTCACCACCAACACCCTGGACTGGGACGAGAGCTGGGACGACGCGTTCCTCTACGCGTTCGAGCACGACGTGGTCGTGGTGGTCGCGGCGGGCAACCGGGGGAGCGGCACGAACATCATCGGCGCTCCCGCCACGATCCCCGGTGTGCTCACGGTGGGCGGTGTCGATCAGACGGGGACCGCGAGCATCGAGGCATCGACGCAGGGCATCACGATCGGGATCTCGGCGCCCAGTGAGGGCCTGCTCGGTGTCTCGGCCGACGGGGAAGTCGTCAAGTGGAACGGCACGAGCGGTGCGGCACCGATCGTGGCGGGGATCGCCGCGCTCATCCGGTCGGCACATCCCGACATCTCCGCGAACGACGTGATCAACCGCATCATCAAGACGGCGATACCCGTACCCGATGCGCAGAAGCCCCGCGATCCGCTCTACGGCTACGGGCTGGTCGATGCTGCCGCGGCGATCTCGGCCACCCTTCCCTCGGTCGACACGAACCCGATGGGCGACCTGGCGGAGTGGATCCGGCTGTTCCGCCGAGCCGAGAGCGAACCGGCGCCGCAGCCCGAGCTGACCCCGGTCGCCGTGCCTCCGCTTCCCGATGCGGATCAACCGAGCGAGGCCGGCTCACCGCTGCTTCCCAGCGCCGAATCACTGCGCTACGGTACCCTGCCGCTCGTCGCACTCACGGTGCCTGGTATCCTGATAGCGCTTGGCGTCACCGCAGCTGCCCGGCGCATCCGATCGGCGCGCGTTCCCGTACGCCACAATCCCGACTCCGAGGAGTAGTTCTTCTGTGCCTCAGAACAGCACTGTGCCCAAGATCCTGATCGTCGGCGGGGGCTACGCAGGTTTCTACACCGCGTGGAAGCTCGAGAAGCACCTGCGCAAGGGTGAGGCCGACGTGACCATGGTGGACCCGCTGCCGTACATGACGTACCAGCCGTTCCTTCCCGAGGTCGCCGCCGGTTCGATCGAGGCACGTCACTCGGTGGTCGCCCACCGCCGCCACCTCAAGCGCACGCACGTGCTCACCGCCAAGGTGACCAACATCAACCACGCGCAGAAGACCGTGACGATCACGCCGCCCGTCGGCGAGCCGTACGAGTTCGCGTACGACCAGATCGTGGTCACCGCGGGTGCCGTCTCGCGCACGTTCCCGATCCCGGGCATCGCCGACAACGCGATCGGTCTCAAGACCATCGAAGAGGCCGTGGCGATCCGCGACAAGGTCATGTCGAACTTCGACAAGGCCGCCTCGCTTCCCGCCGGTCCCGAGCGCGACCGTCTGCTGACCGTGGTCGTCGTGGGTGGTGGCTTCGCCGGCATCGAGGTGTTCGCCGAGCTGCGCTCGCTGGCCTCGTCGCTCGTGAGCAAGTACCCGCAGATCCACTTCGAGGACACGCACTTCCACCTGATCGAGGCGATGGGGCGGATCATGCCCGAGGTGTCGCTCAAGACCAGCGAGTGGGTGCTCAAGGACCTCGCGAAGCGCGGCGCCAACGTGCACCTCGACACGCAGGTCACGGGTGCGATCGACGGCAACGTCGAGCTCTCGACGGGCGAGGTCATCCCGACCGACGTGATCGTCTGGACCGCGGGCGTCATGGCCAACCCGACCGTCGTGCGCGGCGGCGACCTGCCGATCGAGGAGCGCGGTCGCATCCAGACCCGCGCCGACCTGCGCGTTGGCACCCCGGAGGCCTTCGTCGAGGGCGCCTGGGCTGCCGGTGACGTCTCGGCCGTGCCCGACCTGTCGGGTGGTGGCGTCGGCGGATTCTGCGTGCCGAACGCGCAGCACGCGGTGCGTCAGGCCAAGCTCCTCGCGAAGAACCTGGTGGCGGTGCTCCGTGGCGAGGCGCCCAAGGAGTACTTCCACAAGAACCTCGGGGCCGTGGCCGGTCTCGGCCTGTACAACGGCGTCTTCCAGTCCGGCAAGATCGCCCTCAAGGGCTTCATCGCCTGGGTCGCGCACCGCGGGTACCACGGACTCGCGATGCCGACGTGGGAGCGCAAGTGGCGCGTGCTGTGGGGCTGGTGGAACAACCTGTGGCTCGGCCGCGACCTGGTCAACCTCGAGACCGTGCAGAACCCGCGCTACGTGTTCGAGGAGTTCGCGGCGCGTCCGCGTCCGGCGGCACCGGCCGACGCGGCCCCGGCGGCTGCTCCGGCGAAGTCGGCTCCGGCCGCGAAGGGGGCTCCCGCCGCGGAGACCCCGGCCGATGTGAAGCCCGCTCCGAAGAAGGCGGCGGCGAAGAAGCCCGCCGCGAAGGCTTCGGCGACAGCGGAGACCGCGCCCGTCAAGTGACGACGACACCGAACGGCCCCGTACGCGAATGCGTGCGGGGCCGTTCTCGTTCCGGGCCGGACGTATGAGGGTGGAGACGCCGCAAGAGTTGGCCACGTAACATGTCAGATTGTACGCTTTCCGGGAGCGTGGACAAGGCCGTGTGGGCGGCCGTGTGGATCGTGCGCGATGCGAGGAGACCAGGTGGCGACGCGGAGTGGGGGTTCGATGCCGACGCTCAGCGTCTCGATCCGCGCCCTGCCGGGGCTCGAGAACCGGGCGGTCGCCCTGGCGCACGAGCTCCGCAGCGCTCCCGTCCAGATCGTCTCCGACGGGATCGAACCGTCGGCGCGTCGCGGTTCCCCGCGTCCCGTCTGGCAGCCGTGGAGCCGCCGGGCGACTCATCATCTCGTGCTCTCGGGTGACGTGGACGCGCATCCGGCGCTTCTCGCTCAGGTCCGCGACGCGGTGAGGCGTCAGCCCGCCGCGGTGCTGAGCTTCTTCTCGGGGTGGGACACCTACGCGTCGCACGCGGTGCGGATCGCTGCCTTCGCCGGGCGGCCGTGGGTCGCCCCGCCGGGGAAGACGGCGTCCGTCGTCGCCACCGTTTTGCCGGTCGCGGTCGCCGCCGAGCTCGCCGCCGCCGACGACAGCGCTCCCGTCGACGATGGGGAAGCGCTGTTCCGAGTCATCCGATCCCGCGGCCTGTCCCACTTCGCCAGCAACCCCAGCCTCGTGCAGGTCGCCGACCTCCGCCCGGATGGCGCGGGGGCGGCGCGAGCAGAGCGCGCGACAGCGTTCCTTCCGACGGCGGAGGCACCGGCGGCGTGGTGGGCAGGGGATCCGCTTCCCACACCGATGCAGGTCCCGGCGATCCATGTGAGCGACGGCGAGCCGGTGTCATACGAGGCGCCCCTGGACGGAGATGATCGCTGGCGCATCCGGTCGAGGCGGGCGATCCCCGCTCCGCATTCGCGGCGGCTCACCCGCATCATCCGCGACCGCCTGCTGTGCACCGAGGTCGCCCGCAGCGATCTGCGTGCCGCGGCGTCGCTCCTGGGCGCGGCCTCGGTGCTGTGCGATCAGCTCCTGCTCGCGGCGCGCGCGGGGTCGCCTCCGGAGGGCTTCGGGGAGCTGAGCGCTCGGGAGTCCGCCGGGACGCTCCCCCTCGGGGCGCTGGGACGCACGGTCGCGGCGCTCTCGGAGGACGGCGGGCGCACCGAGGTGCATGCGGCGTTCCTCGCCATCCGCGACGACGTGCTCGAGGTGCTCGACGATCTCGGCTGAGCGGGCAGTGGAGAGGATCCATAGCCCTGCCCGCTAGGGTTTCGAAGTGCAAGGGGAGTACTCCCGTCTGCAGCGTCGTCGTCACTACGGACATGACATCGTGTCCCGGCCCGCTGGCCCTTCCGGGCGGAGGAGACCTTGGCACCCGTTCGCGGGCTGCCCGGAGACCCCTGCCGATGCTGGACGTCGACCCTCCCGGTGGCCCGCCCCACGAAGGGATCACCATGGGAAAGCTCTCCCGACTCATCCGCCTCGCCTCCGACGCGCTCGACACGGGCGGCGCGACATCCTCGCGGCGGCCCGGGGACACGGGGCGGGAGTCCACCGATTGGGGCGGAATGATCCGCGGTGCGGTCGACCAGGTGCGCGGCACCCGCGACGCCTCGCCGTCCGCTGCACGACCGGGCGACCCGTACGCGCCGCCGCCCGCGCACGACGCGACCGCCCGTCGCGTCCAGGACCGGACACGACCCGCGGGGGCCTTCGCGCAGCCGCCCGCACCGCACCGCGGCGGATCCGCGCTCTCCCCGCAGGATCGTGCCGCGATCGCCCGGTACGACTACCTGATGCAGACGGCCGATCCTCAGCGCATCGAGCAGCTCCACCGCGAGGCGTTCGCGCGGCTCACCCCGCAGCAGCGCGAGGTCGTGGCGGCGCGCATGCAGCGGGAGCTCCCCGCGGGTGAGCGGCCGCGGTCGTCCGCCCCCGACGATCTGGCCAGGGCGGCCGGGCGGGCGGAGGCGATGCGACCGGGACGGATGCGCGGTCTGCTGTCCCGCGCGCGCGGCGTCGGGGCCGGCGGGGCTGCCGTCGCGGCGGGTGGTGCCGCCGTCGGTCTGCTCGGCGTCGTGGCCGGCGGTGCGGTGGTCAGCGCGGTCGCCGCGCCGCTGCTCGACCAGGCCGCATCGCTCGGCGTGGACTTCGGCGCCCTCGCAGAGGGCCTGGACGTCGAGGCGCTGGTATCCGGCGTCGATGTCGAGGCGCTGACGGGCGGCGCCGGAGATCTCCTGGGATCGGCGGGGGACGCGGTGTCCGGCCTCGGAGAGACCGCGACGGGCTGGGGCGACCGCCTGGGCGACCTGGGCGTCCCCGGGATCGGTGACCTGTTCGGGCGCTGACCCTCGGGTCCGGTGCCCCCGCTGGGACTCGAACCCAGACTGAGGCGATTTTAAGTCGCCTGCCTCTGCCATTGGGCTACGGGGGCCGCGTCGCCAGCCTAGCGCCGGCGAACGGCGGCCCCCGCACCCTCTGCGACGCGGTGTCAGGAGGGGTGAACCCGAGTGCGCTCAGGCCGTAGGGTGGGGGAGTGCTCGACCTCACCGATGAACTGAGCCCCGTCCAGGGCACCGCCGCGGTCGCCCCCGAGTGGGAGGATCCCGGCCGATACTGGCCCCGACTCTCGGCCGCCACGGGCCATCTGCCCGCCCCGGTCGCGGTGATCGACCGGGAGGCCCTCCGCTACAACGCGATGGATCTCCTCGTGCGGTCGGGCGGTCTGCCCATCCGCGTCGCCTCCAAGTCGGTGCGGGTGCGGGAGGTGCTGGATGCCGTACTGCGGCTGCCGGGCTTCCGGGGCATCCTCGCGTTCACGCTGGAGGAGGCGCTGTGGCTCGCCGAGACGCACGACGACATCGTCCTCGGCTACCCGACGGTCGACCGCGCCGCCCTGGAGCGGCTCGTCGCCGATGAGGCCGCGGCCCGACGGATCACCCTCATGGTGGACGATCTGGTGCACCTCGACCTCATCGACAGTATCGCCGGGCCGGGCTCTCGTCCCGAGCTGCGTGTCGCGATCGACGTCGATGCCTCGTGGCGCTCGCCGCTGCTGGGGCACATCGGCGTGCGGCGTTCGGCCCTGTTCTCCGCGGGTGAGGTGGCCGCGTTCGCGAGGAAGGTCGCGGCCCGTCCGGGGTTCCGGCTCGTCGGCCTGCAGATGTACGACGCGCAGATCGCCGGTCAGGGGGACGACGCGGGTCCGGACGCCCCGCTCATCCGTCTCGTGCAGTCGCGCTCGCGGGAGGAGCTGCGCGAGCGCCGGGCGGCGATCGCCGCGGCGGTCAGCGCCGTCGCACCCCTGGAATTCCTCAACGGGGGCGGCACCGGGTCGCTCGAGTTCACGGGCAGCGACGAGTCGCTGACCGAGGCGAGCGCGGGAAGCGGGCTGCTCGGCGGGCATCTGTTCGATGGCTACCGCTCGTTCCGGCCCGCGCCGGCCGCCGCGTTCGCGTTCGACGTCGTGCGGCGCCCGGCGGCCGACATCGCGACCGTGCTCGGCGGTGGCTGGATCGCCTCCGGGCCCGCGGTGGCCTCGCGGCAGCCGCTCCCGGTGTGGCCGGCGGATCTCCGCACGCTGCCTCGGGAGGCCGCGGGCGAGGTGCAGACCCCCCTCCGCGGGCCGAACGCCGCGACGCTCGGCGTGGGCGATCGGGTCTGGTTCCGCCACGCGAAGAGCGGCGAGCCGGCCGAGCGGATCGACCGCTATCACCTGGTGTCGGGCGACGAGGTCATCGACGAGCTGCCGACGTACCGCGGCGAGGGGAAGGCGTTCCTGTGACGCGCATCGGCGGCACCTGGCAGAACTGGGGCCGCTCGGCGTCGGTGCGTCCCGTCCGCGTCGAGCGCCCGCGCAGCCCCGAGGGCGTGCAGCGCGCCGTGCGGGCCGCCGCGAAGCAGGGCCTGACGATCAAGGCGGTCGGCGCCGGCCACAGCTTCACCGGGATCGCCGTCGCCCCCGGCGTGCTGCTCGAACTGGACGACCTGCAGGGGCTCGTGTCCGCAGACGCCGCATCCGGACGTGTGAGCCTCCTCGCCGGTACCCGCCTGCACCGGATCCCCGGGCTGCTCGCGCCGTACGGCCTGGCGATGCAGAACCTCGGCGACATCGACCGGCAGTCGATCTCCGGGGCCATCTCGACCGGCACGCACGGAACCGGTGCGACGTTCGGCGGGCTCGCGACCCAGGTCGTCGGCGTCACGCTGATCACGGCCGCGGGCGAGTTCCTCCGGATCGACGAGCAGCACCAGCCCGAACTTCTGCCCGCGGTGGCCGTGGGTCTCGGGGCTCTGGGCATCATCGTCGAAGTGACGCTGCAGTGCGTCCCGTCGTTCGTCCTGCACGCGATCGACGAGCCCGTGCCGCTCGACGACGTGCTGTCGTCCGTGCACGAGCGTGTCGCCGCGTCCGACCACTTCGAGTTCTACTGGTTCCCGCACACCGACGTCGCCCTCACCAAGCGGCAGACGCGGCTTCCGGAGTCGACGGTCCGCAAGCCGCTGCCCGTCGTGGGCCGGTGGGTGGACGAGAGTCTGCTCTCCAACGGCGTGTACCGCGTGGTGTGTGCGGCCGGTCAGCTGGTGCCGGCGGTCACGCCGCCGTTCAGCCGCCTGGCCGTCCGGCTCACGGGCGATCGCGAGTACACCGATCTGTCGCACCGGGTGCTCACCCAGAGCCGCACGGTGCGGTTCCGCGAGATGGAGTACGCGATCCCCGCGGACGCGGTCGTCCCCGCCTTCCGCGCGGTGCAGCAGCTGATCGCGGACCGCGGCTGGCGGATCGAGTTCCCGATCGAGGTGCGTTTCGCCGCCGCGGACGACCGCTGGCTCTCCACGGCACACGGGCGCGCCAGCGCCTACATCGCCGTGCATCGCTATTGGCGCGCCGATCCCACGGCGTACTTCGAGGCCGTGGAGCGGATCATGAGGGAGCACGGTGGCCGGCCGCACTGGGGGAAGCTGCACACGCAGGACGCGGAGTCGCTGCGCGCGGTGTACCCGCGGTTCGACGACTTCGTGGGGCTGCGGGACCGGCTCGACCCCGAACGGCGCTTCACCAACCGCTACCTGGACCGGGTGCTCGGCGCGTGATGCGGCCGGCGGCTGACGCGCCCAGTCCACGCGCAGCCTGCGCGTCTAGGATGAGAGAAACACGAGGAAGGGTGGGGCTCTGATGGAATGGCTCGTGCCGGTACTGATCGTCGTCGGGGTGATCCTGCTCGTCGGCATCTATCTCTGGGCCACATACAACTCGCTCGTGCAGCTCAACGTGCGCGTGGACGAGGCGTGGAGCGGCATCACGGTTCAGCTCAAGCGCCGAGCGGACCTCATCCCCAACCTGATCGAGACCGTCAAGGGCTACGCCTCGCACGAGAAGGCCGTGTTCGAGAACGTCACGCGGGCGCGTGCCGAGACCCTCACCGCGAGCGGCCCCGGTGAGGCCGGCATCGCCGAGGGACACCTCCAGCAGGCGCTGCGCAGCCTGTTCGCCGTGGCGGAGGCCTATCCGCAGTTGCAGGCGAGCCAGAACTACCTCCAGCTGCAGCAGTCGCTGGTCGACACGGAAGACAAGATCCAGGCGGCTCGACGCTTCTACAACGGCGGCGTGCGCGAGCTGAACACCAAGATCAAGGTCTTCCCCAACAATCTCTTCGCGAAGGGCCTGGGTTTCACCGAGCGCGAGTTCTTCGAGGTCGCCGACAGCGGCGCGATCTCCGAGCCCCCGCGCGTGCAGTTCTGACGCACGCGCTCACCACACCGTCAGCCGCAGCCCCTCCGCGGTGAAATCGACGTCGCCCCGCAGACTCCAGTCGTCGGTGCGGTAGGTGGTGGTGCGGGGCGCTCCGTCCTGTCCCGTCCCGGTCACGGTGGCGACGAGCACGCCGCCTGCCGCGGTGAAGCCGTCCGTCATGAGCGTGACGGTGGGCTGCTGCTCGATCCGATACCGGACCTCGCTCACGTCGCGGAACTCGAGCCCCCACGGGAGCCGGATGCCGCAGCCCGGGGGCGGAGAGGGCGCCGGAGTCGTGCACGCCGTCAGGTGGTCGTCGAGGTGCTGTTGCGCGGCCTCCGTGGCCTCGGGTCGAAGGGAGGCGTCCACCTCGACCGCGGTCGTCTCGCCGGGAAGCACCGTGACCTCGCTGGTCCCCTCGAGCAGAGCGGCCGGGGCCGCCGCGACCGCGTAGGTGCCCGGCAGCAGGACGGTCTCGTCGCCGGCGGGGAGCGTCGCTGCGCCGATCGCGACCGCGGTGCCGGCCGTCGTGCTCGGTGTGACCGCACCGAGCCACGAGCCGTCCACGACCCAGCGACCGTTCACCGCGCTCATCGACAGGGTCGCGTCGTGCTCCTCACCGCCGAGTCGGAAGGACACCTCGACGCGCCGGTTCTCGCCGGTCCCGTGGGTCCCGGTCACGGCGGGCCGGGCGATGCGTTCGGTCGCCCCATCGAGCGCCGCGAGCGCCGTCGCGCTGACCTCCGCGCCCGTCGCCTCGACCGCCTTCGGGTCGCCCGACTCCACCGCGTGCAGGTAGGCGAGGGCCGCCTCATCCGGTGACGGCGACCGCAGCGACGCGAACACGATCCAGCCTCCGACGGCGGCCACCACGACCGCCGCGGCGATCGCCGCCGCCCACCGGAGGCGCCTGCTCACGCCGCGCCCTCCCGCTCGTGCACGTGCCGCCGCACCGGTGCCCCGTCGCTCGTCGCCAGGGCGTCGTGCAGCGCGGAGGTGGCATCTCCCCAGCCCGACACCGACACGTGCTCGAGCCCCTGCCACGCGGCGGCGAGCCGCAGTTCCCGCGCGATCGCCTCCGCGTCGTCGGGCCGTGCCTGCGGCTCCCACCACGCCGACTGCACCTGCAGCGTGGAGCCGGCGCGCTCGGCCTTGAGGTCGACCCGCGCCACGATGCGGTCGCCCACCAGGACCGGGAGGGAGTAGTAGCCGTAACGGCGCTTGGCCGCCGGCACGTAGATCTCGATGCGGTAGTCGAGCTCGAAGGCGCGGAGCGCGCGCTCGCGGAACCACACCACGGGGTCGAACGGCGTGAGGATCGCGGCCGCCTCGACGCGGCGGGGGAGAACGGCATCGCGGTGGCGCCACGCGGGGAGCGGGCGACCGGCGCGTTCCCATCCCCGCACGCGCACCGGCAGCAGCTCGCCCGTGTCCTCCAGCTCGGCGATCGCCCTGCCGATGGTGGCGCGGTCTCGGATGCGGTAGTAGTCCGCGAGGTCGGACGTGGTCGCCACGCCGCTCGAGCGGGCCGCGCGGCGGATGAGCTCGCGGATCGCGTCGTCGCGGGAGACGTCGCGCGCGCGGATGTGCTCCGGGATGACGTGCTCCGCCAGGGCGTACGTGCGCTCGAAGCCGCGCCGCCCGCTGACGGCCACGTCTCCCGTGCGCCACAGGTGCTCGAGGGCGAGCTTGACCTCGTCCCAGTCCCACCATGTGCCGCGCTCGCGGGGAGCGTCGGCGCGCAGGTCGGCGGGGCGGAGCGGGCCACGGTCGCGCAGTTCCGCCTGCACCCACGCGACCGTGCGGGCGTTGGTGCTGAGCCACGAGTCCTCGCCGGCCCAGCGATGGCGGAACGCGTCCATGCGGAACCGCCAGAGCGGCCAGTCCTCGACCGGGATGAACGTGGCCTCGTGAGCGAGGTACTCGACGTAGTGCGTGGTGCGCGACAGGAAGAGCCGGTCGAGCAGGGCCGGATCGTACGCGCCGAGCCGGGAGAACAGCGGCAGGTAGTGCGACCGGGCGAACACGTTGACCGAGTCGATCTGCAGCACTCCGAGCCGCTCCATCACGCGGTGCAGGTGGCGGTTGGAGACGGCAGCGGGTCGCGCGCGTGTGAACCCCTGCGCGGCGAGTGCCATGCGGCGTGCCTGCGCGGAGCTGAGGGAGTCGGTCACGCCGCCAGCGTAACGCCGGTGTCGGACATCTCTCTCGCGGGGTAGATGCGCCGAGCGGCATACCGCATGACCGTAGACTGAGGCGATGAGCGAGGACCAGCGACCCCGGCTGCGCGATCTGTTCCGTCCGCGCCCCGTGTCCACCGACCGGACCGTGACCACCGAGGCCGACGAGGCCGTGCCTCTGCCGCTGCGCATCACCGCGAGCTACGCCTGGCGCCTGTTGCTGATCGCGGCAGCCATCGGCGTCTTCATCTGGCTCGTGATGCTGCTGAAGCTCCTCGTCATCCCGCTCATGGTCGCGATCCTCATCACGGCGCTGCTGTGGCCGGCCTTCTCGTGGATGCTGCGGCGCGGCGTGCCGCGCTGGCTCGCGATCGCGATCTCGCTGATCGGCACGGTCGCGATCGTCACGGGTCTCATGTGGCTCGTGGTGTGGCAGGTCAGGGAGCAGCTGCCCGACGTCCAGCAGCGCACCACCGAGGCGTTCGATCAGTTCCAGGTCTGGCTGCACGACGGGCCGCTGAACCTCTCCGACACCCAGATCGCCGACTATCTCCAGCAGGGTCTCGACCTCATCTCCGAACAGGCGCAACTGCTGTGGACCGGCGCCCTCGCGATCGGCACGACCGTCGGTCACGTGGCCACGGGCGCGTTGCTGGCGCTGTTCATCCTCATCTGCCTGCTCGCGGATGGCGCCGGCATCTGGCGCTGGACGCTCAAGGTCTTCCCGCGTCGCGCTCGTCCCGCGGTCGACGGGGCCGCGCGCAACGGCTGGGCGACCATCGTCAACTACGCCCGCACGCAGCTGTTCGTGGCGACGATCGACGCGATCGGCATCGGACTCGGCGCGTTCCTGCTCCAGGTGCCGCTCGCGCTTCCGGTCGCCGTGCTCGTCTTCCTCGGCTCGTTCATCCCGATCGTGGGTGCGGTCGTCACCGGCGCCGTCGCGGTGTTCCTCGCGCTCGTCTACAACGGCCCGTGGATCGCGCTGTGGATGCTGGTGGTCGTCCTGGCGGTGCAGCAGATCGAGGGACACATCCTGCAGCCGATCATGATGGGCTCGGCCGTCAAGGTGCACCCGCTCGCCGTCGTGCTCGTGGTCGCGGGTGGAGCGATGATCGCGGGTATCCCCGGCGCCCTGTTCGCCGTACCGCTGGCGGCGTTCGTGAACGTCGCCGCGGTCACCATCAGCTCGGGCTCGTGGCGCACCGGCGTCGGTCCGAGCGGAGACCTGATCTGGAGCACAGTCCCGCGACAGCGGACACGGAGGAATCGATGAGCCAAGTCCCCAGCCTGACCGAGTTCGAGCACGCCGCTCAGAGTCTGGCTGAGGTGATTTCGCACACGCCGACCCTGCCCTCCCGGGCCCTCTCCGACGCCCTCGGCGCTCCCGTGCTGCTGAAGATGGAGAACCTGCAGCGCACCGGGTCGTTCAAGATCCGCGGTGCGGCGTACCGGCTCTCCCGGCTCAGCGCGGAGGAGCGCTCGCGCGGCGTCGTCGCGGCATCGGCGGGCAACCACGCGCAGGGGGTCGCGCTGGCCGCCCAGGCGCTCGGCATCCCCGCCACGATCTTCATGCCGCTGGGCGTGCCGGTGCCCAAGCTCCTCGCCACGCGCGGCTACGGTGCCGAGGTCGTGCTGGAGGGCGAGACGGTGGCGACCTCGCTGCGCCTGGCCGCGGAGTTCTCCGAGCGCACCGGGGCCGTGCTCATCCACCCGTTCGACCACCGCGACGTCGTGATCGGTCAGGGCACGCTCGGCCTCGAACTGCTCGCCGACGCGCCCGAGGTCGACACGGTCGTGCTCGGCATCGGCGGCGGCGGCCTCATCGCGGGCGTCGCGGCGGCGGTCAAGGCGCGCGCGGCGGAGCTCGGCCGCACCGTCCGGGTGATCGGGGTGCAGGCCGAGAACGCCGCTGCCGTGCCGCCGTCGCTGGAGGCGGGGGAGCCGGTCGACATCGTCACGCGGCCGACCATCGCCGACGGGATCCTGGTCGCGCGTCCGGGCGACGTGCCCTTCGGGATCATCCGCGATCTCGTGGACGAGGTCGTGACGGTGTCCGACGACGACCTGGCGCGCGCGATCGTCCTGCTGCTGGAGCAGGCGAAGGTGGTCGTGGAGCCGGCGGGGGCCGCGGGGGTCGCGGCGATCCTCGCGGGCAAGGTGTCGCCGAACGGCACGACCATGGCCGTCCTGTCCGGCGGCAACATCGACCCGCTCCTGCTGCAGCGCGTCGTGGCCCACGGCCTCGCCGCCTCGGGGCGCTACCTCACGATCCGGATCCCTCTGCCGGACCGGCCGGGCCAGCTCGCCCGCGTGTCGGAGCTGATCGCCGAGGCGGGAGCGAACGTCATCGAGGCCATGCACACCCGGCACGGCCACGGTCTCCAGATCAGCGACGTCATCCTCGAGCTGAGCGTGGAGACGCGCGGACCGGAGCACTCCGAGCACACGCTCGACACGCTGCGGCGCGCGGGCTTCGCCCCCCTCGTCGTGCTCGACTGAGCCACCCGCGCACACGACAGCGCCCCTCGTCCGTGTGGACGAGGGGCGCTGTGTCGTTCGCGGGGGGCTCAGCCCGTGTAGGTCTCGACGTTGACGATCTCGACGCTGATGGCGCGACCGTTCGGCGCCTCGTACGACGACTTCTCGCCGACCTTGAGGCCCAGGATGGCCTGTCCGAGCGGGCTCGCCTCGCTGTAGACGTCGAGGTCGCTGCCCGCCGCGATCTCGCGGCTGCCCAGCAGGAAGACCTCTTCGCCGCCGGCCACGACCGCGGTGACGACCGTACCGGGCTCGACGATGCCGCGGCTGGCGGGCGCCTCGCCGACCTTCGCGGTCTTCAGCAGGCTCTCCAGGGTGCGGATGCGCGCCTCCTGCTTGCCCTGCTCGTCCTTCGCGGCATGGTAGCCGCCGTTCTCCTTGAGGTCGCCCTCCTCGCGCGCGGCCTCGATGCGCTTGGCGATCTCGTCGCGGCCGACGGTGGAGAGGTGCTCCAGCTCGGCGACGAGCCGGTCGTACGCTTCCTGCGTGAGGAACGGAACCTGAGCGTCCGTGGACATGACGAAGCTCCTTCTATCGGGATCCCGCCGAGCAACCGCGGGGGATATGCCAAGACGCCCCGGCACGGGCCGGGGCGTCGTCTGTCTGCCCCCAGTCTAGGCGACCCAGCAGGTGTTCACCAAACCTGTCGTGGCCTCCGCGACCGTGGGGATGCGCTCCGAACGGGTCTGCGAGTGACGATCCGTGGCGGGGAGTTCGACGACCTTCCAGCCGACCACCCCGAACTCCTCGTCGAGCGCCTCGAGCACGCAGACGACGTCCTTGCCCTGCACGCCGGTCACCTGGAAGCGCACGTCGACCGCGTGCTCGTCGACGAGCTCGAAGCCCAGGTCGTCGGCGTCGACGGAGCTCATCGACTGCGCGACCGTCATCCAGGCGAAGGCGCCGACGACGACCAGGGCGATCGCTCCGGCGATGATCCAGGGGAGCCGGCGGCGTCGGGTGCGGCCGTAGCGTTCGTCGAGCTCGGTGGCGGTCGTCACAGGGAGGGTCTTCCGGTCGTTAGGCTGGTGATACCAGGTTATGCGACCTGCGTACGAAAGGCCGATTCATGCGTGCTCTGTCCGAGACTCCGATGCCCACGCCCTCCATGACCGTGGCGCCGGAGGCCGTGACCCCGGGGTTCGTCGGCTTCGCCGCGATCGTCGTGGTGGTCCTCGCGGTCATCCTGCTCATCTGGGACATGAACCGCCGCATCCGCCGCGTGCGGTATCGCGAAGAGGTGCGCGAGGAACTGGATGCCGAGCAGGCCGCGCAGGCGGCGCAGGCCGGACCCGACGCGGACGACGCGTCGACCGCGGCGCCGGAGGACGCGAGTGACGACGGGCGACCGGACGGCCGCTGACGCCTCACTGCGGCGTCACGGGGCGCCGAGCGAGGGGGAGAGCGGCTCCAGCGCGATGAGCAGGCACGCGGTCCAGTGGCACAGGAACGCCAGCACCGTGCACACGTGGAAGATCTCGTGGAAGCCGAAATGGCCGGGCCACGGATTGGGCTTCTTCAGCGCGTAGACGATCGCCCCGCCCGTGTAGAGCAGGCCGCCGACGATCACCAGCACCATCATCGCCACGTTCGCGTTGAGCAGGTCGACGATGTACATCACCGCCGCCCACCCCAGCAGCAGGTAGAGCGCGACATACAGCCACCGGGGCGCGTTGATCCAGAAGACGCGGAACAGGATCCCGAGGAGGGCCCCGCTCCACACGAGGATCAGCAGGAGCGCGCCCTTGTCCGGGGGAAGGGCGAGCGTCGCGATCGGCGTGTACGTGCCGGCGATGAGCAGCAGGATGTTCGCGTGATCGATGCGCTTGAGGATCACCTTGACCCGCGGCCGCCAGTTGAAGCGGTGGTACATCGCCGAGTTGCCGAACAGCAGCAGCGACGTGGCCATGAAGACTGCCGCGGCCCACTTGGCCGGCGCGCCGTGCGACAGGACGATCAGCACCACGCCGGCCGCGATCGCCACGGGGAACGTGCCCGCATGGATCCACCCGCGCCAGGTGGGCTTGATCTCGGTCGCCGCATCGGCGGCAGCCGCCTCGAGGAGCGGCAGTTTGGGGACATCGGTGCCGGGCTCGTCGGAAGTGCTCACGCCCTCACTCTAAGCCGCGTCGCATGCCGTCGACGGCACATGCCCGCGGGATCCGCACGCCGCGCGCCGGCGCACGGCAGGGTAGCGTAGGTGGGTGATGTCACGCGAGAGCCCGGGCCGCGGGCCGCTGTACCGGCTGTACACCAGCCGGCTGCGTCGTCACCTCGATCCGGCCTCCGTTCCGCACCACGTGGCCATGATGATCGACGGCAACCGTCGTTGGGCGCGCCAGCTCGGCTTCGCCACCCCGGCGGAGGGACACCGCGCCGGTGCCGCCAAGATGCACGAGTTCCTCGGCTGGTGCGACGAGCTCGGCGTGCGGGTCGTCTCCCTCTACCTGCTCTCCAGCGACAACCTGCGCAAGCGCGACTCGGCGGAGCTCGCGGATCTCATCGAGATCATCGCCGAGCTCGCGGAGGCGCTGTCGCAGGAGGGCAACTGGCGGGTGCAGCACGTGGGCCGCTCCGACATCCTTCCCGCGGAGCTCGCGGCCGTCCTCGCCGCTGCGGAAGAGCGTACGAAGGACCACACCGGGCTCCATGTGAACCTCGCGGTCGGATACGGCGGTCGTAACGAGATCGTCGACGCGGTGCGCAGCATCATCACGAAGCACGAGGCCTCCGGCGGCACGATGGAAGACCTCGCCGCACACCTCACGCCCGAGATGATCGGCGAGCACCTCTACACGGGCGGGCAGCCCGATCCCGATCTCGTGATCCGCACCAGCGGAGAGCAGCGTCTGAGCGACTTCCTGCTGTGGCAGAGCGCGCACAGCGAGTTCTACTTCGTGGAGGCGCTCGGCCCCGATCTGCGCCAGGTCGACTTCCTCCGCGCGATCCGCGACTATGCCGACCGCGACCGCCGCTTCGGTCGCTGAGGCCGTGGCACCGCACCGTGCCACAATGACGACGTGAGCGCACTCGAGGACTACGTCGGCACGTTCGACACCGAACCCGGCTATCTGAACTGGGCGGCCTTCGGACCCCTCTCGCCCTCGGTGCGCGAGGAGGTGTTCGCGGATGCGGATCTCCTCGCGAGCGGGCGACCGTCGTCCCTCGCGCTCGTCGCGGAGCGCATCGGCCAGGCGCAGGAGACGGTCGCGGAGCTGCTGGGAGCGGACGCCGCGGACGTCACCCTGCAGCCGTCCTCCACGCACGGGCTTCAGCACGCGCTGTACGGCCTCACCGGCACCGTCGTCGCGTCCACCGCGGAGTTCCCGAGCGTCAGCCTCACGCTGGAGCGCGCATCGGCCGCGTCGGACCGGGCCCTGACGCCGCGGTGGATCACACCCGCCGACGGCCGGGTCTCACCGGAGGCCGTGGCCGCGGCGCTGGACGACGAGGTCACCGCGCTGGCCGTCAGCCACGTCGACTTCCGGACGGGGTACCGCGTCGACCTCGCGGCGCTGCGCGACGTGCTCGGGCCCGACCGGCTGCTGATCGTGGATGCGGTCCAGTCGTTCGGCGTCGTCGACGTGGACTACACCGCAGCCGACGTGGTGATCGGCCACGGCTACAAGTGGCTCAGAGCGGCCAGGGGGAGCGGCTTCGCCTGGTTCTCTCCGCGCGCCAGAGAGCGCATCACCCCGGTCCTCTCCGGCATCACCGGCACGACGGCGACCGGGCTGGTGGTCGACGCGCTCCCCGGTCCCGCCGAGTCCGCGCGCGCCTACACCGTCAGCGTGCCCGACACCCTGGCTGCAGGGCGCCTCGCGATCGGAGCACGCGACGTGCGCGACGCCGGGGTCGCGGCGATCGAGTCGCGGCTCGCGGAGCACGTCGACACCGTGATCGAGATCGCGGACCGACACGGCATCGAGGTCGTGTCGCCGCGCGAACGCGAGCACCGCGCCGGCATCGTGGCCCTCGCGCCCGAGGAGCCCGCGCGACTCGCCGCCGCCCTCGCGAACGCCGGCATCGTCGTGACCGCCCGCGGATCGTCGATCCGGATCGCGCCCCACGCCGGGACCGACGCCGAGACGCTCCGCCTGCTGGACGAGACCCTGCAGGCGTTCGGCCAGACGACGTTCATCAGCTCTTAATATTCGCTGGCGTGTCGAGCCCGTGTTAATCCGGGGAGCGGTCGTACGGTCAAGGCATCGGGCAAGGCGCCCGGTCGGGTCGGCCTCCAGGTTCGCGACTCGTGACCCCCTGGTCGACTCGTTCGCATAGCCGGGAATCCCCGGGTCGGGAGTGGGTCGTGACCACACGTTCAGCGCAGCACACCGCCAGCACCGCGCAGCAGTCCACCCGTCAGTCCTCGAGAAGCACCTCGGCCGCGCAGCCCGATCAGGACCTGCGCACCTACGTGCTCGACACGTCGGTGCTGCTGAGCGATCCGCAGGCATTCTTCCGATTCGCGGAGCACTCGATCGTGCTGCCCGTCGTGGTCATCAGCGAGCTCGAGGGCAAGCGGCACGACCCCGAGATCGGCTACTTCGCCCGCCAGGCGCTCCGTCACCTGGACGACCTCCGGGTCGAGCACGGGCGTCTGGACTTCCCGGTCGAGGTCGGCGAGGGCGGCACGCTCCGCGTCGACCTCGGCAACACCGACCTCTCCGTGCTGCCCGTCGGCATCCGCCTGAGCGACAACGACAGCCGCATCCTCTCCGTCGCCATGCAGCTCGCACAGGACGGACAGGACGTCACGATCGTCTCGAAGGACCTCCCGATGCGGGTCAAGGCCGCGTCGCTCGGCCTGCGCGCCGAGGAGTACCTCGCCGAGCAGGCCGTGGACTCCGGGTGGACCGGCATCGCGAGCCTCGACCTGTCCGGCGACGACATCAGCGACCTCTATGAGAGCGAGGTCGGGATCAGCGAAGACGTCAACGGGCTCCCCGTCAACACGGGTCTCATCATCCACTCGGAGCGCGGATCGGCGCTCGGACGCGTCACCGGCGACGGCGAGTTCCGGCTGGTGCGCGGCGACCGCGACATCTTCGGGATGCACGGCCGCTCGGCCGAACAGCGCATCGCCATCGACCTGCTGCTCGACCCCGAGGTGGGCATCGTGTCGCTCGGCGGGCGTGCCGGAACGGGCAAGTCGGCCCTCGCCCTGTGCGCCGGACTGGAAGCGGTGCTGGAGCGGCAGCAGCAGAAGAAGATCATCGTCTTCCGGCCGCTGTTCGCCGTGGGCGGCCAGGAGCTCGGGTACCTCCCCGGCGATCAGGGCGAGAAGATGAACCCCTGGGGTCAGGCGGTGTACGACACCCTCGGATCGGTCGTCTCGGGCAACGTGATCGACGAGGTCGTCGAGCGGGGGATGCTCGAGGTGCTGCCGCTCACCCACATCCGCGGACGCTCGCTGCACGACGCGTTCGTGATCGTCGACGAGGCGCAGTCCCTCGAGCGCAACGTGCTGCTCACGGTGCTCAGCCGCATGGGTCAGAACTCCCGCGTCATCCTCACGCACGACGTCGGTCAGCGCGACAACCTGCGCGTCGGACGTCACGACGGCATCGCCAGCGTGATCGAGACGCTCAAGGGACACGACCTCTTCGGCCATGTGACCCTCACCCGCTCGGAGCGTTCCGCGATCGCGGCCCTCGTCACCGAACTCCTGGAGGGCGGAGAGCTCAGCTGACGAGGCCGGGAAAAAGCGGATGCCGCGGGGACCAGGTCCTCGCGGCATCCGTCGTCTCAGCGACCGGTGATCATCCGGGATGCGTCATCGACAGCAGGTCGAGCTTCTCGTCCAGCTGCTCCAGCGTCAGGTCGCCGCGCTCGACGTAGCCCAGGTCGATCACCGCGTCGCGCACCGTGATGCCCTTCGCGACAGAGTGCTTCGCGATCTTCGCGGCGGCCTCGTAGCCGATCAGCTTGTTCAGCGGCGTCACGATCGACGGGCTCATGCCCGCGAACGCGGCGGCGCGGTCGAGGTTCGCCTGCAGGCCGTCGATCGTCTTGTCGGCCAGCACGCGCGAGGCGTTCGCAAGGAGGCGGATCGACTCGAGCAGGGCGGTGCCCATGACCGGGATCGCCACGTTCAGCTCGAACGCGCCGGACGCACCGGCCCACGCCACGGTCGCGTCGTTGCCGATGACACGGGCGCACACCATCAGCACGGCCTCGGGAACGACCGGGTTGACCTTGCCCGGCATGATCGAGGAGCCCGGCTGCAGATCGGGGATGTGCAGCTCGCCCAGACCCGTGTTGGGGCCGGAGCCCATCCACCGGAGGTCGTTGTTGATCTTGGTGAGCGACACCGCGATCGTGCGGAGCGCGCCGGAGGCTTCGACCAGGCCGTCGCGGTTGGCCTGCGCCTCGAAGTGGTCCTTGGCCTCGGTGATGGGCAGCTCGGTCTCGGCGGCGAGCAGCTCGATGACCTTCTGCGGGAACCCGAGCGGCGTGTTGATGCCGGTGCCGACCGCCGTGCCGCCCAGCGGGACCTCGGCCACGCGGGGGAGGGCGGACTGCACGCGCTCGATGCCCAGGCGGATCTGACGGGCGTAGCCGCCGAACTCCTGTCCGAGGGTGACCGGCGTCGCATCCATGAGGTGCGTGCGGCCGGACTTGACCGCGTCCTTCCACAGCTCGGCCTTGGCCTCCAGCGCGACGGCGAGGTGGTCGAGCGCGGGGATCAGCGTGTCGATCAGGGCCTGCGTGACCGCGATGTGCACGGAGGTGGGGAACACGTCGTTCGACGACTGCGAGGCGTTGACGTGGTCGTTCGGGTGCACCGTCGCGCCGAGGATGCGCGTGGCGAGAGTGGCCAGCACCTCGTTCATGTTCATGTTCGAGGACGTGCCGGAGCCGGTCTGGTACGTGTCGACCGGGAACTCGCCGTCGTGGGCGCCGGACGCCACCTGGTCGGCGGCCTGGGCGATCGCGTCGGCGATGGCACCGTCGAGCGTGCCGAGTTCCTTGTTCGCCAGCGCCGCCGCCTTCTTGATGCGCGCGAGCGCGGCGATCTGCGCCGACTCCAGGCCCTTGCCGGAGATCGGGAAGTTCTCCACGGCGCGCTGCGTCTGCGCACCGTAGAGCGCGTTCACGGGCACACGCACCTCACCCATCGTGTCGTGTTCGATGCGGTAGCCCTGCTCGTTCGCGCCGCTGAGCTGGTTGGCGTCGGTCATTCCGAACCCTCCTTGGTTGCGGGGACGGTCCCCTCGGTGTCGATCCCGACCGTGATGACGGGCACAGCCTCGCCCTCGGCCAGACGGTAGTTGGCGCCGACGATCCCGAGGCGGCCCTCGGCGACGGCGTTGCTGATGATCTCCGACGACTGCAGCAGGTCGTGCACCGTGTTGCGCAGGTGCTCGCGGCCGACCAGCTCGGCGTCGATGTCGGCGACCGTGGCACCCCCGCTCTCCGCCAGCACCTTGCGGGCGGCGGGCACGATCGGCGCGATCAGCTTCCAGATGTGCGGGGGGAGCGGTGCCGCGTCGATCGCGGTGCCGTCGATCGCGGCTCGCACCGCGCCGCACGAGTCGTGCGCGAGCACCACGATGAGCGGCACCTCCAGCACCGCGACCGCGTACTCCAGGCTCGCGACGATCGACTCGCCCATCACCTGACCGGCGTTGCGCACCACGAACAGGTCGCCGAGGCCCAGGTCGAAGATGATCTCCGCCGCGAGGCGGGAGTCGGCGCATCCGAAGAGCGTGGCGACCGGGTGCTGGGCGGCGGTCAGGTCTTTGCGGCGGGCGACGTTCTGGTTCGGGTGCTGCGGCTCGTCGCGGACGAAGCGGCGGTTGCCTTCCTGCATCTGCGTCCAGGCGGCGGAAGGAGTGAGCGGGTGGGTCATCGGGCCTCCGTGACGGTGCGGATCTGAGGGACGAGCGACTCGGCGAGCTCGGCGGTCGAGTCCGGCGAGCGGGAGCCGTAGAGGAGCACGTAGTCGTCGCCGGCCTGCGTGCCGATGGCGTACGAGATGTTGGCGTCGGCGCCGGCGTTTCCTGGCTTGTACACGTCCCACTCCAGCCCGCCGATGCGGATCGTGTCGGTGGGGGCGATGCCGTTCAGGCGCTGCGGGGCCCAGGAGGCATCGGCGTCGAAGGCCTGCGCGAGCTTGATGAACCCGCGCTCGTCCTGGGCCGCGGGGGCGAGCGTGACCTCCCAGACGACCGTGGCTCCGCTCTGCAGCTCCGCGGCGTTGACGCGCCAGAACTTCCCGGTCTCCGGCACGATCACGGGCCCGCCCATGGACGACTCGACATCGGCGGCGATGCCCGCGACGTCGATGGGCTTCTGCGCCACCGGCTCGCCGCGCGGGACCACGAGCACGATGACGAGCACGACCGCGAGGGTCACCAGGAGCGCGGCGACCAGGTTGCGCACCGTCTGGCTGGATCGATACGCCTTGCTGGATGCGGCCTTGCGGGCCGCGGTCTCCTCCGCCGTCTCCGGACGGCCGAGGTCGGCGTTGATGGCGGGGCCCTTGCTCATGACGCCCCGTCCGTCTCGGCGTCACCAGCGGCGGCGCGTGCGGCGTCCAGGCGGCGCTTGGCGCCCAGCAGCCATTCCTCGCAGCGGGCGGCGAGCGCTTCTCCACGTTCCCACAGCGCCAGCGACTGCTCGAGGGTCGGAGCGCCCTGCTCCAGCTCGGCGACCACGCGGACGAGCTCGTCCCGGGCGGCCTCGAACGACAGCGTGTCCACAGGGGTGTCGTTCAGCGCGCTCACTCCTCCATCCTACGTCGTGGCACGGACGCGCCCGGTTCAGGCGCCTTCCGCGATCTCGCCCTCCGAGCGCGCGGCGACCGACCCGCGGTCGACCGTGATCGTCAGGGCGCTACCGGCCGGGGCGTCCGCTGCATCCCGCAGGATCACGCCCCCGTCGAGGTGCGCGATCGCATAGCCGCGGGCGAGGGTCGCGGCGGGGGAGAGGGCACGCAGCGACGCCCGCAGCTCGCTGGTGCGACGGCCGGCGTCGTCGAGCTGACGCTGCACGGCATCGCGTCCGCGCGACACCAGCAGCCAGGACTCCTGCGCGCGGGTGTCGATGATCGGATCGGGCGAGCGCAGGACCGGTCGCGACCGCAGCTGCTCGAGCTGAGCGATGTCGTGGGTGAGGCGCTGCGTGACCCGCGTGGTCGCGCGCGACCGGAGCTGGGCGATCAGCGCGCGCTGCTCGCCCACGTCGGGCACCACGCGCTTGGCGGCGTCCGTCGGGGTGGAGGCACGGAGGTCGGCAACGTCGTCGAGGAGCGGATGGTCGTTCTCGTGCCCGATGGCGCTGACGACCGGGGTGCGCGCGGCCGCGACCGCGCGCACCAGCCGCTCGTCGCTGAAGCCCAGGAGCGTCTGGGGGTCGCCGCCGCCGCGGGCGATGATGATCACGTCCACGTCGGGGTCGGCGTCGAGCCGGGCGAGTGCGGCCAGGGTGTCGGGCACGCAGCGGTCGCCCTGGACGGCCGCGTACTCGGTGCGGAAGCGCACCTGCGGCCACCGCAGCTCGGCGTTGCGGTGCACGTCCTTCTCGGCGTCGGAGCGCTCGCCCGTGATGAGTCCGATCACGTGCGGGAGGAAGGGGAGGCGCAGCTTTCGGCCGGCGTCGAAGAGCCCCTCCTGCCGCAGCTGCACGCGCAGCTTCTCCAGGCGCTCGAGCTGATCGCCGAGGCCGACGTGCTTCATGGCCGAGACCGCGAAGCTGAAGTCGCCCGACTTCACGAAGTAGTCCGCCTTGACCGCCGCGACCACGTGGTCGCCGACGCCGAGATCGGCAGGGATGCGCCCGCGCACGCTCGACCAGATCCGGATCGAGATCTGCGCGTCGGAGCGCGTGTCCTTCAGCCGGGCGAACACGTTCCCGGCGCGCACGTTCCACGACGTGATTTCGCCCTCGACCCACACCGTGTTCCAGCGGGCGACGAAGTCGCGGATGGTGGCGTTGAGCCGGGCGACGGAGGTGGGCGCCTGTGCGGTGGAGTCACGCGGGGCGACGGCGTCGGCGGGCGGGGTCTCACCCGGTCCGGTCGTCGCTTCGAAGACTGTCATCTGCTCCCGTTCCCGCCCGGGCTCTCCCCGGCCTCGCACAGCTGTACGGCGATAGAATTCCGGTGTGACCTCGACAGCCGTGCATCTTCCCGTCCCCCGCCTTCCTCGCGTGCGTGCGGCGGCAGGGCGGCTTCAGGATAACCCGGTGCCAGGACGCAAGCGCGTGCTGCTCGCCGCGCCGCGCGGATACTGTGCCGGCGTGGATCGCGCTGTGGTGGCGGTGGAGAAGGCCCTCGAGCGCTACGGCGCCCCGGTTTATGTGCGCAAGCAGATCGTGCACAACATCCACGTCGTCACCGAGCTCGAGGCGAAGGGGGCGATCTTCGTCGAGGAGGTCGACGAGGTGCCCGAGGGAGCCCACGTCGTCTTCAGCGCGCACGGGGTCTCTCCCGCCGTGGTGAATGCCGCGTCCGACCGGGGACTGCACGCGATCGACGCGACCTGTCCGCTCGTGACGAAGGTGCACCGCGAGGCGGTACGGTTCGCGCGCGACGACTTCGAGATCCTCCTGATCGGGCACGACGGGCACGAGGAGGTGGAGGGCACCGCGGGTGAGGCCCCCGACCACGTCACGGTCGTCAACTCTCCCGAGGAGGCCGACACCGTCCAGGTGAAGGACCCGTCGAAGGTGGTGTGGCTGTCGCAGACGACACTCTCGGTCGACGAGACGATGGAGACCGTCAATCGTCTGCGCACCCGCTTCCCCGAGCTGCACAACCCGCCGTCCGATGACATCTGCTACGCCACCCAGAACCGCCAGGTCGCGATCAAGAAGGTCGCGGCGGGCGCGGATCTGGTGATCGTGGTCGGATCGGCCAACTCCTCCAACAGCGTGCGCCTGGTCGAGGTCGCGCTCGAGTACGGGGCGAAGGCGGCGTACCGGGTCGACTACGCCGAGGAGATCCAGCAGGAGTGGCTCGACGGTGTCGAGACCGTCGGCGTCACCAGCGGCGCCTCGGTGCCGGAGGTGCTGGTGCGCGAGGTGCTCGACGCGATCGGCGACGCGGGGTACCGCGACGTCGAGGAGGTGCGCACCGCGGAGGAGGACCTCATGTTCTCCCTGCCGAAGGAGCTGCGTCAGGACCCGTCCGGCCAGCGCGACGCCCGCGCCCTCGGAGGCCGTGCCTCCGCCGGAGGAGGCGCGTAGCGTTGAGCGCGGCGGAGGCGGAGCCGACCCTCATCGGGTCGGTGCAGCGCGCGCTCCGCCTCGTCGACATCGTCGCGAACTCCCCGCGACCGCTGCCGCCCAAGATGCTCGCCGCGATCACGGGTCTCACCCCCGGCACCACGTACAACCTGGTGCGTACGCTCGTGCACGAGGGCTACCTGAGCGCGGAGCCCGACGGCCTCGTGCTCGGCACCCGGTTTCCGGCGTTCCAGCAGCAGGGCGACTCGCGCGGCGTGTTCCTGGCCCGTGTGCGCGCAGCGCTCCGGGCGGTCACCGAGGACCTCGGCGCGACGGCCTATCTCTCGCGCTTCGCGGACGGCGAGCTGCATCTCGTGGACATCGTCGACGCGGAACGCAACCCCCGGGTCGAGCTGTGGGTCGGGCTGCACTCCAGCGCGCATGCCACGGCCCTCGGCAAGCAGATCCTGGCCGAGCTGCCCGACGAGGAGCGTCGCGACTACCTGTCGCGTCACCGCCTGGAGGAGCTCACCCCGCGGACCATCAGCGACCGGCGGACGCTGCTCACCCAGCTGGAGCAGTCGCCGGGCTGGGCTGTCGACCAGGAGGAGTACGCGATCGGCGCGACGTGCGTGGCGGTGCCGGTGATCGCCCCCGGGGTGACGGCCTCGCTCGCGATCTCGCTGCCGGCGGACCAGGCGGTGGTGGATCGCCGGCTCGTCTCCCGCCTGCAGCGCTCCGCCCGCAACCTGTCGCTGCAACTGGGGGCCGACGCGCTCGGCAGCGGGCAGGGCGACGAGTTCACTATCTGAATTCCGACCCCTAGTTCTTCCGACCGCGGGTTCCTACCATGGAAGGAGCAGCGCGATACAGAGCGCTGCCGATCGCCAGAGGCGTCCCCAGCGCCGGCGACCGACCTGGATGAGGAGCGTCCCCAGTGCTCCTCTCCCGCGGCCCCCGAGGAGTCCCCACTTCTCCGGGGCCGCCACCGTCTCCGGAGGTCTTCGGCTGGGAGCCGGTCGGAGACACGCGCGTTAGCATGGCGGCATGACAGATCAGCGCCCGCGCTACGGTGAGATCGCGACGCCGGAGGAGCAGCGCCTGGCCCGCGGTCTGCCGCTCATCGACGAGGCCGTGCCGGCGCCCACGGCTCCGGCGTTCCCCGCCCCGGCGCCCGCGCCGGCCCCGGCGGTGGACGCCCCGCGCCGCCGGCCCGTCGACCGGATCGTGACCATCGCGCTGCTCGCCTACGGCCTCGTGAACGTCGTGGTGACCGGACTGTCCTACCTCGATATCGGCCGCGTCATGAACGAGACCATGTCGATCCTCGGGATCGAGGGGGAGTTCACCAACTACGCCATGGGTCGTCCCTGGGGGACGATCGCGGCGATCGTGCTGGTCCTGGGCTGGTGCATCACGGCGGCGCTGTCGATCCGGCGCCTCCGCCGTGGTCGCCTGACGTGGTGGCTGCCGGTCGTCGGCGCGATCGTGACGGTGATCGTGGTGTCGCTGTGCCTCGCCGTGCCGATGATGAACGACCCGGCCTTCCTCGCCTACCTGGAGCAGACGGCCGGCACCGTCCGCTGATCTCCCGTGAACGAGAAGGGGCCCGGCACAGTGCCGGGCCCCTTCGTTCGTGATCCTGCGATCAGCTCTTCGACTGACCGTGCGAACCGAGCTGACGCGTCGACTCGACCACGCGAGCGGCCATCGCCGACTCGGCGATCTTGCCCCAGGCGCGGGGGTCGTACTGCTTCTTGTTGCCGACCTCGCCGTCGACCTTCAGCACGCCGTCGTAGTTCTTGAACATGTAGTCCGCGATCGCGCGGGTGTAGGCGTACTGGGTGTCGGTGTCGATGTTCATCTTGACGACGCCGTTGGCGACCGCGAGCGCGATCTCCTCGTCGGTCGAGCCGGATCCGCCGTGGAAGACGAGGTCGAGCGGCTTGGGTCCGGTGTTGTACTTCGCGGCGACCTCGGCCTGGATCTCGCCCAGCAGCTCGGGGCGCAGCTTCACGCCGCCGGGCTTGTACACGCCGTGCACGTTGCCGAACGTGAGCGCGGCGATGTAGCGGCCCTGCTCGCCGAGGCCCAGCGCCTGCACGGCCTGGTCGACATCGCCGAACGTCGTGTAGAGCGCCTCGTTCGAGCCCTCGTGCGCGACGCCGTCCTCCTCGCCGCCGACGACGCCGATCTCGACCTCGAGGATCGCGTTGATCGCCTTCATCCGGGGAAGGAGCTCCTTGGCGATCTCGATGTTCTCCGCCAGCGGCACGGCCGAGCCGTCCCACATGTGCGACTGGAAGATCGGGTTGCGGCCGGCCTTGACCTCTTCCTCGGAGGCGGCGATCAGCGGCTCGACGAAGCCGGCGAGGGCGTCCTTCGGGCAGTGGTCGGTGTGCAGCGCGACGGTGACCGGGTAGTTCTTGGCGACCTCGGTGGCGTAGCGCGCGAAGGCGAGGGCGCCGGTCGCGCGGGCCTTCACCGTGTGACCGGCGAAGTAGTCGGCGCCGCCCGTGGTGACCTGGATGATGCCGTCGGAGCCGGCCTCGGTGAGTCCCTGCAGGACGGCGTTGATGGTCTGCGAGCTGGACACGTTGAACGCGGGGTATGCGAAGCCGCCGGCCTTCGCGCGGTCGAGCATTTCGGCGTACTGATCCGGGGTGGCGACGGGCATGAGAACTCCTGCGGTAGGTGAAGCCGGGACAGGTGCCACTCTATCGGGGCGCCTGTCCGGCTCGTGCAGGCGAGCGGAGCGTTCGGCGGCGCACGATCTGCCGTGCTGTTAAGAAGTGCGATTCCTTCGCGAGATACCGGCGGAAAGGAGGGCTGTTCGCGCGCCCACGTAGCTAGGCTGGCGGCATGGTGAGTCTGACTGCCGACCTGAGCCCGCTCCGTCCCGACCGCAACCTGGCGATGGAGCTCGTCCGTGCGACGGAGGCGGCAGCGATCCGCGCCGTGCCCTTCATCGGTCGCGGCGCGAAGGAGGCGGCCGACGGTGCCGCGGTCGACGCGATGCGCGCGTTCCTCGGCACGGTCGACTTCCAGGGCCGCGTGGTGATTGGCGAGGGGGAGAAGGACAACGCCCCGATGCTGTTCAACGGCGAGGTCGTCGGTACCGGGCAGGGCCCGCTGTGCGACATCGCGGTCGACCCCATCGACGGCACGTCCCTCACGGCCGCCGGACGACAGAACGCCCTCTCCGTGATCGCGGTGTCCGACCGCGACACGATGCTCGACGCGTCCAGCGTCTTCTACATGGACAAGCTCGTGACGGGACCGGCGGGCGTGGGCGTGGTCGACATCCGGCTCCCGATCGGCGAGAACATCCGCCGGCTCGCGGGCGCGCTCGACAAGCCGGTCGACGAGATCGTGGTGTCGGTGCTGAACCGTCCACGGCACGAGCAGCTGATCCAGGACATCCGCGACGCGGGCGCCGGCACCCGGCTGATGAGCGACGGCGATGTGGCCGGCGGGATCAACGCGGCCCGCCACGATGCGCGCACCGACATGTGCGTGGGCGTGGGCGGGAGCCCCGAGGGCATCGTCACCGCGTGCGCCATCAAGGCCCTCGGCGGTCACATCCAGGGGCGGCTGTGGCCGCGGGACGACGACGAGCGCCAGCGCGGGATCGACGCGGGACTCGACATGGACAGGGTGTACGAGGCGGACGACCTCGTGCGCGGCAACAACACGATCTTCGTGGCGACGGGCGTCACCGACGGACAGCTCGTGGCGGGGGTGCGCCGGGAGCGCGGTTACGTCTACACGGAGAGCGTCGTGCTGCGCGGGGCCTCGGGAACACTGCGCCGCATCGCCTCGGAGCACCTCGTGTCGAAGTGGCTGTGACCACTTCCTTCCGCGGCTGATCGACTGCTCCGAGCTCGAAGGCTGCCCGTCTCGGGCGACGCCATCGTTATCGAGCCGGTACCGGCGCGCGCGAACCGTGGCACCGGTCGCGCGAGGCGTCGTGTCACAATTGTCACTGGGTTTGTCGCCGTCGACGGAGCCGCCAGGCACCGCAGGCACAGGAGGGCGAACGCATGACAACGCAGCACACGAGTGGCTCGACCAGCGCCGCACCGACCAAGATCATCACCACCAACACGGGACGCATCCTCCGGGTGAGCGCCGATGCCGAGGCCGCCGTGACCACACCGGCCGCCCCCGCGAAACCGCAGGTCGACCCGGCTCGTCGGGCCGACGTGCTGTTCCGCGTTCGACGTGACGAGGGCCACGAGATCAGCGCCTGGTGGATGATCGGCGCCTTCCTCGCCACAAGCGGCCTCGTCATCCTGCTGCTCAGCGGCGTGCCCGGCGTCGCCTGACGTGTCCTCGTCCTGGCCGTTCCGGCTCATTCGTGGCGGGACGTCTGCGCCTCATCCAGGCGTCGTCGCACCTCGCCGACGTCGGCCCTGAGGCCGTCCAGGAGGTCTGGGGTCTCGCCCGGCGCTGCCGCGGGCTCCGCTGCTCCGGCGGCCGTGCGTGACACGCCGCTGTCCGCCGGCACGGCCGTGGATGCGGGTTCGACCGCCGCCGCGGCTTCGGAGGTCGGCGCGGCATCGACGGTCGGCCCGGCCCCACCGGTGCCGATCAGCTCCGCCGCGGTGAAGCGACGACCGTCGGCTGTGACGACGGGCGGAGCGCTGAGCGCGGACGCGTCCACTCCGGGGAACTGCCGCGCCGTCACGAGCACACGCGACTCAAGGGACCCCGCGAACCGGTTGTAGCTGTCGACCGTGCGCTCGAGCGCCCGGCGCAGATCGTCGGCATGACCGGCGAGCGTGCCGAGGCGCTCGTACAGCTGCGTGCCCAGGGTCAGCAGACGACGTGCTTCGGTCGACACCTCCTGCTGCGTCCACGTGTAGGCGACGGTCTTCAGCACGGCCCACAGGTTGACGGGAGAGGCGAGGGCCACACGGCGGCTGAAGGCGTAGTCGAGCAGCGTCGGGTCTTCGTCGATGGCCGTCGCGAGCAGCGACTCGCTCGGCAGGAAGCAGATCACGAACTCGGGACTCGCGTCGAGGCCCGACCAGTACGCCTTCTTCGCCAGGGCGTCGACGTGTGCGCGCACGGCCTTCACGTGCTTCTGGAGGTGTGCGCGACGCTGCGCCTCGTGCGCGTCGCCAACGGGCAGCGCCGAGGCCTCGAGGTAGGCGTCGAGCGGAACCTTCGCGTCGACCGCGATCGACGTGCCGCCGGCGAGCCGCACGACCATGTCGGGGCGCCCCTGCCCGCGGTCCGAGGAGATCGTGGTCTGCAGATCGAAGTCGACGTGGCGCGTGAGCCCGGCGGCCTCCACCACCCGGCGCAGCTGTGCTTCGCCCCACACCCCACGCGTCGCGGTCGACCTCAGCGCTCCGGCGAGCGACTCCGTGGTCGCGCGCAGGGCCTCGTCGGACTCCTGCGCACGCCGCAGCTGTTCCGCGAGGGTGCCGAACTGCTCGTGCCGCTCGTGCTCGATGGCCGCGACCTTGGACTGCATCTGCTGCAGACTCTCGCGCACCGGGGCGAGCGCCTGCAGCACGGCGTTCTGCTGCTGCACACGCAGGGCCTCGGCGCGCTGCTCCGCGCGGCCGTGCTCGACCGCGTCGCGATACAGGTCGTACTGCCGGTCGCGGTCGTCACGGGCGGCCGCGAGCTCGGCCTCGGCACGGGCGAGCTCGGCGGCGCCCCGACTCGCGCGCAGGAACCAGCCCAGGGCGACGCCCGCGGCCACGGCCACGAGGAGCAGAACGATCGTCAGCGCATCCATGGGCCCATCGTGCCCCCGGGGTCGGACATTCGCCGGGAGGCACCGCTGAGCGGTCTCAGGCGACCGCGCGCTCCAGGGCGGGGAGGGCGGGCTCGGTCACCCGCAGGCTCAGGGCGTCGGCGAGGGCGAAGACGTCGGCGGCCGCGGCGCGCCGAGCGGCATCGACCACGATGTGCGCGCATGCGCGGGCGTCGGCGAGGGCATCGTGATGGGAGAACTCGTCGTACCCGGCGGCGGCCGCGGCGAGCGGGAGCCGGTACGAGTCGAGCTGGTAGGTCTTGCGGGCCACCTGCAGGCTGCACAGCGAGCGGTAGGGCGGGCAGATCTGACCCGTGGCCTCCGCCGCACGGCGCAGCACGTTGAGGTCGAATCCGGCGTTGTGCGCCACGAGCACGTCGGCACCGGCGAAGGCGCACAGACGGTCGAACTGATCCGCCCAGGAGGAGGCCGTCGCGACGTGCTCCGGCCGGATGCCGTGGATGCGGACGTTCCACTCCATGAACTCGTCGTGACCGGGCGGCGGCTGGATGAGCCAGCCCGCGGTGGCGACGACCTCGCCGCCGCGCACGCGGACGAGTCCGACGGCGCAGGCGGAGGCCGGGCTGGAGTTCGCGGTCTCGAAGTCGATCGCAGTGAAGTCCAGTGGCACGTCTTCACTCTCTCCCGGGCCTCCGACGTCGGGTCGCAGACTCGCCGTAGGCTGGCCACATGAGCGACGAGCAGGCGACCTCCTTCGGCGGCCAGGCGGGCAGCTACGAGGTCGGTCGCCCCGAATACCCGTTCGAGGCGGTCGCGTGGATGCTCGACCGCGCGCCGGCAGGAGCCCGCCGTATCGCCGACGTCGGCGCGGGCACCGGCAAGCTCACCCGTGCCCTCGTCGCGGGGGAGGGCGCGGAGGTCGTCGCGGTGGATCCGGATCCCGCGATGCTCGCCGCCCTGCGCGACGCGGTGCCCGGAGTGCCCACTTTCGTCGGCACGGCCGAGCGCCTCCCGCTGCCCGATGCGAGCGTCGACGCGGTGGTGCTGGGCCAGGCATGGCACTGGGTCGATCCGGTCGTGGCCTCCGCGGAGATCGGCCGCGTCGTGCGCCCCGGCGGGGTGCTCGGGCTGGTCTGGAACTTGCGCGACGAGCGGGTGGACTGGGTGCGTCGCCTGACCGACATCATGCACGGCAGCAACGCCGAGATCATGCTCGCCGCGGGCGACCCCGTGGTGGTCGCGCCGTTCGGCGGGCTGGAGCAGGAGCGCTGGGAGTGGGTGCGTCCGGTGACGCGCGAGATGATGCACCGCATGGCGTCGTCGCGCAGCTACGTCATCACGGCCGGCGACGCGGAGAAGGCGCGTATCCGGCGCGACATGGACGCCCTGTTCGACGAGCTGGGGCTGCACGACGACGCCGCGATCGAGCTGCCGTACGTGACGAGGGCGTTCCGCGCCGTGCGCGACTGAGCCCGCACGGCAGCATCGGGGGCCCCAGGTAGACTCGTACCCCGTGGCTCTCACTATCGGTATCGTCGGCCTGCCCAACGTCGGCAAGTCCACCCTCTTCAACGCCCTCACCAAGAACGACGTGCTCGCGGCGAACTACCCGTTCGCGACGATCGAGCCCAACGTCGGCGTGGTGAACCTGCCCGACCCGCGGCTCGAGAAGCTCGCCGAGATCTTCGGCAGCGAGCGCATCCTCCCCGCGGCCGTGTCGTTCGTCGACATCGCGGGCATCGTGCGCGGGGCCAGCGAGGGAGAGGGGCTGGGCAACCAGTTCCTGGCGAACATCCGCGAGGCGGACGCGATCGCCCAGGTCGTGCGCGGCTTCTCCGACGACGACGTGGTTCACGTCGACGGTGCGGTGAACCCGGCGTCCGACATGGAGACCATCAACGCCGAGCTCATGCTCGCCGACCTGCAGACCGTCGAGAAGGCGATCACCCGGTACGAGAAGGAGGTGCGCGGGAAGAAGATCGACCCGTCCGTCCTCGAAGCGGCGCAGGCGGCGAAGGACGCGCTGGAGCGCGGCGTGCTGCTGTCCACGAGCGGCCTCGACCTCGCGCCGATCCGCGAGCTCGGCCTGCTGACCGTCAAGCCGGTCATCTTCGTGTTCAACGTCGACGAAGCGGTGCTCACCGACGACGTGCGCAAGGCGGAGCTCGCGGCCCTGGTCGCGCCCGCGCAGGCGATCTTCCTCGACGCCAAGATCGAGTCGGAACTGAAGGACCTGGACCCGGAGGACGCGGCCGAGCTGCTCGCCTCGACGGGCCAGGAGGAGTCCGGCCTCGACCAGCTCGCACGCATCGGCTTCGACACCCTCGGGCTGCAGACGTACCTCACCGCCGGACCGAAGGAAGCGCGGGCGTGGACGATCGGCAAGGGATGGAAGGCCCCGCAGGCCGCCGGCGTGATCCACACCGACTTCGAGAAGGGCTTCATCAAGGCCGAGATCGTGTCGTTCGACGACCTCGTCGCCACCGGCTCCGTGCAGGAGGCCCGCGCGAAGGGCAAGGCCCGGCTGGAGGGCAAGGACTACGTCATGCAGGACGGCGACGTCGTGGAGTTCCGTATCGGAAACACATCTGGCGGGTCGAAGTAAGCCGCTAGACGACGTCATTCAAGGGCAGGCGACGATGCGGTCGTCGGTTCAAGAGTGCGCCAACGGGGTGTTTACATCCTCCGAATCCATGGCGGTACGAATGACCCCCGCGCCCAGTCCGACGAGCGATCCAAGTGCTCCGCCGACAACCGCAAACGCGGCGCTCCATGCAACGCCCGACGTTCGAGGATCAACGAACTGGGGATTCTCCGAATAGGTCACCATCGCTCCTGGCAACCAGGCAAGCACGACCAGGACGCCCACTAGCGCACCGCACGCGAACCCAACCGCGACAAAGACCAGCATCCGGCGTCCGACGGAGAATATCTTGCGGGTTGAGGGAGCCATCAGTCAAAGATATGGCGTATGAGCGCAGTCTGGAAGCGGAACGACCTGCGCAGGACGGCGACGTCGTGGAATTCCGCTTCAACAACTGATGCGAGAAGTGGTCGTCGGTGTTCCTGGGAACGCTTAGAGTTCGATCATGGGAAAGCTGGAGTACAACAGCTCGCGGCCGCCGATCGAGGTCGACGACGACGTCCTGGTGCATCTGAAGATCGTGATCTCGACGAAGCTCCGCCGTCAGGAGAGCTTCATGATGACGTGGCCCTCGGGGAAGAAGCATCCCGGGCGCCTCTCGGCGTGGATGCACCCGAGCATCCCGCTGGTCCTGGAGTTCGACGAGGAGCCGCCGCCGAAGATCGACCCGGCGCGGCTCGAGCGCATGATGGAGCGCCTGAACGCCCGGGGCGAGCTCGTGCTCGACGAGCTCAGCGACGAAAGCTCGGCCTGACACGAGGTCGCGCGCGCGGGCTCACCCCTCCTCGCGCGCTTCGCCGGGCTCTCGCCAGCGCGGCTGCGACGGCTCGGGGGTGAGCGGGGACTCCGGTGGCGGCGTGGGCAGGGTCACGGGCTCGCCCGCGATGAGCTGCACCGCTCGGCCCGCGTGCCGCACCGTGACGGGGTCGCCCGCGCTCAGGCGGTAGGTCGTGTCGTCGGGCGTGATGTCGACATGCAGGATGCACCCGTGCAGGCGCACCCCGAACCCGAGCCGCGTGATGTTGCGGGGGAGCCGGGGGTGGAACGAGAGGCCGGCGTCGCTGTCGCGCATGCCCCCGTAGCCCGCGGTGATACCGGTCCAGATGCCCGCGAGCGCCGCGATGTGCAACCCCTCGGCGGTGTTGCCGTGGAGGTCGTCGAGGTCGAGCGCGGCGAGCTCCGCGAGGTACGCCGCGGCGAGGTCGAGGTGCCAGAGCTCCGCCGCGATCACCGCCTGCGCCATGGCCGAGAGTGAGGAGTCGCGCACCGTGAGGGCCTCGTAGTACGCGAACGCCCTGGCCTTCTCCTCCCGCGTGAACTCCTCGTGCTCCGTGTACAGCGCGAGCACCAGGTCGGCCTGCTTCGCGACCTGCTTGCGGTACAGGTCGAAGTACGGGAAGTGACTGTGCAGCGGGTACTGCTCGGGTCGCGTGGCGTCGAAGTCCCACACGGCATGCCGCGTCGACCCCGCGAACTGCTCGTGCACGCGGCGCCGCTCGTCGAACGGCACCGTCATCGCGTCAGCGGCGTCGTTCCAGCGCGAGACCTCGGCGTCGTCGACCCCGAGCCGCTCCGCGACCTCGATGTGGCGTCGGGCCGCGGCCACCGCACCGCGCAGGTTCCGTCGCGCCGCCAGGTTCGTGTAGGTGTTGTCGTCGACGATCGCGGAGTACTCGTCAGGGCCGGTGACCCCGTCGAGATGGAAGCCGCCGTCGTCGTCCCAGCGGCCGAGCGACAGCCACAGCCGCGCGGTCTCGATCAGGATCTCCGCGCCGGCGTCGCGCTCGAAGTCGCGGTCTCCCGTCGCCCTGACGTACTGCATCACGGCGCCGGCCACCGCCGCGTTGATGTGGAACGCCGCCGTGCTGGCCGGCCAGTAGCCGGAGCTCTCGCGTCCGTCGATCGTGCGCCAGGCGAAGGTCGCCCCGTCCAGGTGCAGAGTGCGCGCGCGTTCGCGGGCGTGATCGAGCGTCGCGTACCGCCAGCGCAGCGCCTGCAGGGCCGCGTCGGGCGCGGTCGAGGTGAGCACGGGGAGCACGAACGCCTCGAAGTCCCAGAACGTGTGCCCCTCGTACCCGGAGCCCGTGAGCCCCTTGCCCGGCACGGAGCGCACCTCGGCACGCGCCGCCGCCTGGAACACCTGGAAGAGCGCGTACCGCACGCCCTGCTGCAGGCGGGGGTCGCCATCGACCCGCACGTCGCCGCACTCCCAGTACGCGTCGAGCGCCTCGCGCTGTCCCGTCGCCACCGCCTCCCATCCGAGGCGCACGGCCTCCTCGACGGCCTCGTCCGCGCGGTCGCGGAGCGTCTGCGGCGAGAGCGAGTCCGACCACTCGTGGCCCACGAACTTCACGACCTCGAGCTCCTCGCCCGCCGCCAGCGCCACGTGGACGCGGGTGCGCGCCAGGTCGCGGTCGGCCTCCACGGTGACCGTGGGCGCGGTGGTGGCGGTCGAGGAAACCGTGTGATCGGTGCTCACCGCCACGTGGATGCCGCTGCGCCTGGTGCGGTGCAGCAGCGTGGCGCGCGACCCCAGCACCGCGGAGTCCACGGCCTGGAGCGGGCGGGAGAGCAGCTCCTGCACACGGGGATCGGCGTGCGGCGACGGCAGCGGCTCGTTCGCCAGCACCTCCGACAGGACTGTGACGGCCACGGGCTCCAGGGCCGTCACGCGATACCGGACAGCGGCGAGCGAGCGGTGTCGCAGCGAGACGAGCCGGGTGGACGCGACCTGCACGCGCCGACCCTCCGCCGACTCCCACTCCAGCTCGCGGTGCAGCGTCCCGTCCCGCAGATCGAGGCGCCGCTCATGCCGGTGCACCGTGCCGTGCTCCACATCGAACGGCTCATCGTCCACGAGCAGACGGATGAGCTGCCCGTTGGGCACGTTGATCACGCTCTGCCCGGTCTCCGGATAACCATAGCCGTCCTCGGCGTACGGCATCGGATGGTCCTCGAAGACCCCGTTGAGGTAGCTGCCGGCGACCCCGCGCGGGTCGCCCTCGTCGAGGTTGCCGCGCCAGCCGACGTGCCCGTTGGAGAGTCCGAACACCGACTCCTCCTGCGCCAGATGCTCGACATCCACTCCCGTGACGCTCACCGACCACGGTTCGACGCGGAACGCCGCCGTCATGCCCGTGCGGTCCGGACGTCTCGCGGACGGCGGGGCCGTTCGGGGAGGTGCGGGGCGGGGCCGACGTGGAGCATGGCGTTTCCTTCTGCCGAGGACCGGGAGCTGCGACGCTAGCGCGGGGTCCTCACGGGGACGAGGGAGTTGCGCCGAGCCCGGCGCGTCGGGTAGACGACGGCCCCCCGCGCTCGCGCCTCGGGCGACGGCGAGCGGATAGCCGGTGCTCGCCCCCGCCGTCAACCCCTGGTCCCCGCCCCGTGGTGCAGACCAGGGTGGTCGCATGGCGGAGGATTCTCAGGAGAACACGGACCCGATCGCTGGCTTCCTGCGCGCGAACCTCGATGAGATCGTCGACCGGCTCTCCGCCTGGGTCGCGATTCCCTCGGTGTCGGCGGACCCTGACAGGCGGCAGAACATGGAGCGCTCCGCCCGATGGATCGCGGGGGAGCTGCGCGACGCGGGACTGCGCACGACCCTCCTTCCGGTCGGCGAGTCCGTGACGGTGTACGGCGAGAGCGCGCCCGTCCCTGGGGCTCCCACCGTGCTGGTCTACAGCCACCACGACGTACGCCACGCCAAACCGGAGGAGTGGAGCGAGACCGCGCCGTTCACCCCCGTGCGCCGCGACGGACGACTGTACGGCCGCGGGGCGTCGGACGCGAAGGGACAGGTGCTCGCGCACGTCTGGGCGCTGCGCGCCGCTGCCGCTGTCGACGGCGCGCTCCCGCGCGTGAACCTCAAGCTGCTGATCGACGGGGAGGAGGAGATCGGATCGCCGAACCTCCGCCGTCTGCTCGACGAGGAGCCGGAGCGCTTCGCCTGCGATCTCGTCGTCTTCTCCGACACGATCCAGTGGCGGGTGGATGCCCCCGCCCCGGTGACCTCGATGCGCGGCACCCTGACGGCGACGCTCACGATCAGGGGACCGGAGCGCGACGTGCACAGCGGTGTCGCGTCCGGGGTCACGCTCAACCCGGCGCTCGTGCTGTCCCGCGTGCTCGGCGGACTGCATCACCCGGACGGGCGCATCGCGATCCCCGGCTTCCATGACCGCGTCGCCGAGACCTCCGCCGAGCGCAGGGCGGAGTTCGCCGCCCTGCCGTTCGACGAGCAGGACTGGATCACGCGCACCGAGACCCGGGCGATCGTCGGCGAGGACGGGTTCACGCCGCTGGAGCGTCTGTGGACGCGTCCGGCGATCGAGGTCATCTCGCTGCTCGCCGGCGATCCGGACGGCATCGAGCGATCGGTCATCCCGCGCGAGGCCACGGCATCGCTCAGCGTGCGGACCGTGCCCGACCAGCGCATCCCGGACATCGCGGACCTGCTCCGCTCCCACGTGGCCGCCGTGATGCCCGACGGGGCGACCTACACGCTCGAGGTCGACGAGGACATCGCCCAGGAGCCGTACGTCTCGCCCCCTGGCGAGGTGACTGACGCGCTCGAACGGGCCCTCGGCCGCGGATTCGGCATCCCGGTGCAGGGTCGCATGGGCAACGCCGGGGGAGGCCCGGCCGACTGGCTGTCGCGACACCTCGACGCTCCCGTGCACTTCCTCGGCACGGGTCTTCCCGAGGACCACTGGCACGCGAGCGACGAGAGCCTCGACCTGCGGATGTTCGTGGCCGGTGCCGCGACGCTCGCTCACCTGTGGCGTGAACTGGGGCGCCCACGATGACTCCGCCGGGGGTCGCGAGGAGGAGGCGCGGCCCCCGGCGGGCTACGCTGGACGCAGGCGGTCTCGGCCGCGGCGCGGGTCGCAGGAGCCCGGCGTGGACGACCGCCTGCGTTCCTGACACCGACGGCACGAGGAGACCGACGCCGATGACCGACACCCAGATCTTCGAGCCAGACGGCCGCGCCATCCCCTTCGTGGACGAGGGCGACGGACCCGTCAAGCTGGTGCTCATCCAGGAGCGCGACCTGGCCGCCGACGTGCTCGGCGTCGTGGGGCACTACCTCGCCGAGGAGGCCGGATTCCACGTGCTGCGCATCGGCCACCGCGCGGACGGCGTCGACGCCTCGCTCGACGACCGCGTGGCGGACGCGCTCGCCGTGATCGACCACGTGGGCCTCGAAGACACCTGGATCGGCGGACACGGCTTCGGAGGCACGGTCGCCCGCTCCTTCGCCGTCGCGCACCCCGACCGGGTGAACGGGCTGGCGCTGCTGGGGGTGGAGGACGTGGAGGTTCCGCTGGCTCCGGTGATCCCGGTGCTGCTGATCCAGGGGACCGACGACACGGACACCCCGGAGGCGAACGCCGAGCGCCTGCAGGCCGCCGCTCCCGAGCGTGCGAGCATCAAGCGGATCGACGGCGGAGGCCACCTCTTCCCCATGACGCACCCGATCGAGACCGCCGTGGTGCTGGAGGAGTACCTCGACTGGGACTGAACGCACGGATGCCGCGACCGAGTCGGCCGCGGCATCCGGAGTCCGTGGGTCAGGCGACCTGCGGGAGCACCGCGAAGGAGACGGAGCCCTCGTCGTCGACTCCCGCGTCGAGGATCTTGTCGTCGAGAGCGGCCGCGGCCGCATCGTCGAGGAACAGGCGCGTTCCCTGGATCTCCACCACCTGATCCGCCGGTTCCGGGTCGGCCGTCACGGCGACGGCGAGGTGCGCCGCCCCTGCGTCATCCTGAGCCGGGGCGGAGTGGATCCGCAGACCCGCGTCCGGCGCGTCGTTCTGTCGACTCACGAGGGTCGAGACGATGGCGGTGGCGTTGTCGGTGAGGGTGAGCACGAAGCTCTCCTTTCCGGTCGGGTCGTGCCGCGGTCGCGACACGTGCTTCCACGATCCCCGTCACCGCCGCGAGCCTCCACCCCCTTGCGTCATCCGAGCCTCGCGTTTACTCTCGCAGCCGCTTGCGCAGGAACACCTGCGCGGTGCCGTCCCCGTCGGGCACGCGCTCGTGCTCGACGTAGCCGCACGACTCGTACAGCCGGATGTTCGCCTCGCTGAGGCTCCCCGTGAACAGCTCGGCGACCGGTGCCCGCGACGCCTGCTCCGCGGCTTCCAGCAACCGGCGGCCGATGCCCTCGCCCTGCATGTCGGGCGCGATGGCGATGCGCCCGATGAGCAGCAGGTCGTCCTTCTCGACGTACCGGATCGCGCCGACCAGCCGTCCGTCGATGCGAGCCGTGAAACCGGACTCGGACCGCAGCTCGGCCTCCAGCTCCGCGAGCGTCTGGGTCAGCGGCGGCATGTCCACGCTGCCGTAGATCGCCGCTTCCGACACGAAGGCCGCGCGCTGGACGGTCAGCACCTCGCCCGCGTCGGCGTCGCTGATAGGCGAGATCACGATCTCGGGGCCCTCGTTCTGTTCGGTGCTGGTCACGGTTCCGCCTCTCTCTGCGTCCGGGGGACTCCGCCACGTTCGACCGTGAGCCCGGCGAGTGTCAACCCCCTCGATCCGGCCAGGCGCGGGCGGCTACGGTCGCGGCAGGAGGTCACACCATGGCAGACACCAAGACGAAGAAGACCGGCGGCGCGAAGAGCGGCGCGAGCACGCGGGCCAAGACCACCCGGCAGCAGAACGCGGAGAAGGGGTTCACCGCTTCGCCCACGCTCGCCGCGAACCTGCAGGCGGTGCTCGTCGACCTGATCGAGCTCTCGCTGCAGGGCAAGCAGGCGCACTGGAACGTCGTGGGCAGGAACTTCCGCGACACGCACCGCCAGCTCGACGAGATCATCGAGGACGCGCGCACGTTCAGCGACACCATCGCGGAGCGGATGCGCGCGCTGCACGCGGTGCCGGACGGTCGCAGCGCCACCATCGCGAAGACCACCACGCTGCCCGAGTTCCCCACCGGCGAGGTCTCGACCACCGAGACGATCGACCTCGTGACCGAGCGGCTCGAGGCGACGGTGGCCACGCTGCGCGGGGTGCACGATGACGTGGACGAGGAGGACCCCACCTCGGCCGATCTGCTGCACGCCGTGATCGAGCGCCTGGAGCAGTTCGCCTGGATGGTGAGCGCCGAGAACCGCAGCCCCGCCGGCCGCTGAGGACCGGAGTGGAGAGCCATCGCCGTCGCCGTCGCGCACCCGCGCGCGGCGGCGGCGATCAGGTGTCGGCGCGAGCCCTCGCACGCGCGCGACGCAGGAATCCCGGCAGCGCCATCCACAGTCCCGTGACCAGCACGAGCGCCGCGATCAGCGCGACGAGTCCGGCGGTGCGGTTCACGGTGAAGTCGACGATGAGCGTCGTGACACCGATCGTGAGCGCACCGATCACCACCAGGTCCACCTTCACGATGCGCGCCGCGATACGGACGAGCTCCGGCTTCTGCCGGGTGCCGAACAGCGCCCGGTGCATGCCGACCGGAGCGAGGGCGAGGATGGTCGCGATCGCGGCCAGGGCCACCAGCACCACGTACAGATCGCGCTGCAGCTCGTCCATGTCGGTGAAGCGCGGCTGGAACGCCACGGCGAGCAAGAACCCGGTGAGGATCTGCGTGCCGGTCTGCATCACCCGCAGCTCCTGCAGCAGCTCATCCCAGTTGCGGTCGGCGCGCTCGTTCGGGGTCTCGTCACGGCCGTCGTCGCGGTCATCCCGATCGTCCGGGCCACGGCGTGCATCTGCTGTCATAGCCTCAGTCTCGTGGCGCGGCTCCGGTCGTGTCCAGAAGGTTGCGCCCCGGCTCGTCGCCCCCTTTCGAAAGGACTCGAAATGACGCTTCCCCCGATCGACGAGTGGTGGCCGGAGCTGTCCGACGACGCGCGCCGTGCGGTCATCGGCAGCGGATCCCGGCACCTGGACGAGGATGTGCGCGAGGAGATCCGGGAGATCACGGGCGCCGTGGTCGGCATGATCGAGACGCTGTCCGAGGACGACCTCGCGTACGCGCGGAAGCACGCGCCGGACGACGAGTGAGCGCGCGGGAGACCCGGGGCGGTCAGGCGCTCTCGGTCTCCTCGCGCAGCCGCGGCTCGGTCCGCCGCTCGGGACGGACGCCGTGCTTGTCGGCGTAGAACGCGCGGATGCGGTCCATGTCGGCGGAGACGTCGCCGGTCAGCTCCATCGTGGGGCCGAGCCCGGTCGTCATGGTCGCGCGGTCCACGAAGCCCAGGGTCACGGGCATGCCGGTCTCCCGTGCGATGCGGTAGAAGCCCGACTTCCAGTACGCGTTCCCGCCGCGGGTGCCGTCGGGCGTCACCACCAGGCCGAACACGGTCCCGGCGTGCACCTGCGCGACCACCTCGCCCACGACCCTCGCTGGGTCGGCGCGATCCACGGGGATGCCGCCGAGGCGTCGCATGATCGGGCCGCGCCAGCCGTGGAACAGGCTCTTCTTGCCCAGCCAGTGCACGTCGATGCCGAGCCGCCAGGCGATGGCGAGCATCAGGACGAAGTCCCAGTTGGAGGTGTGCGGGGCGCCGATCAGCACGGTGGGGCGGTCCGGCGCGCGGCCGCCGGCGAGCGTCCAGCGGCTGAACGCCCAGAACACGCGGGCGAGGAGTCGTCTGAGCATCCGTCCACGCTAGGGGAGCGGCCTATCGATCGGCTGGCGGTGCAGAGCCATCGGTCCGCCTCGCCGCGGTGCCACCGGTCAGGGCTTCGGTGACCGCGACGCTCAACCCCGGCATCGGATCCACCGGCACAGCGAGGGCCTGCAGCGCCCGGCTGAAGTAGTTGCGCGCCGCCGCGGCGAGGGTGATGTCGACGATCTGCCGGTCGGAGAACCCCGCGTCGCGCAGGCGCTGCGAGTCGGCGTCGGTCATGGCCTCCGGCTCGCGGGAGAGCCGCTCGGCGTACCGGATCACCGCCTGCTCCGCCGGGTCGAAGGCGCTGTCGTCGCCCTCGCCGAACGCGGCGAGCCCGGTCTCGTCGACCTGGCCGATGCGCACCGCGCGGCGTCCGTGCGCCAGGAGGCAGTGCGGCGACCCGATCGCGCGGGCGGCGCCGAGCGTGGCCGCCTCGTACACGCGGACGCCGATCGACGGCACCACCGCGTGGACGAGGGCCTCGAAGGCCGCGTAGGCCTCCGGGTTCACGGCCATCGCCTGGGTGTGGGCGAAGACGAAGCCGTCCTCGGCGATGTCGCTGTCGTACATGGCGGCGACGGGACCTTCGGCGGTGGCCGCCATCGGGGTGCGGATGATCATGTCGACTCCCTCGTCCGGGCCCGCCGGAGGGGCGTTGACCCGCATCACCCGGAAGGATACGCCCGACTGCGCACCGCGGGTAGGGCCGCGGAGCCGTCCCTCTCCGGCGGGCGTACCATCGAAGGATGACCGAGAAGACGCCGCGCAACGCCGAGCAGGAGACCGCGCCCGTGCTGCAGCCGCTCCCCGCCGCGCTCGAGGTGCTCGACGGGGATGCCGTCGGCTTCTGCAGCAACGGCGTCTGCCACCTCCCCGCGCCGTCGACGCGGTAGGCGACAGACGCCGTCACACCCGAGCGGTGTCAGTGGCCCCCGTGGCCGGCCTCACCGGCATCGTCGGCGGGCTTGCGCACGAACGGGCTGAGCGCCACCGCCGCGAGCGAGATGATCGCCGCGATGAGGAACGCCATGCGTGCACCGGGTGCCCCCGCGACCGCCCGCGACAGACCCTCGTCTTCTCCCGCGTGCAGGATCGCCGAGTACGTGACCGTGAGCAGCGCGACTCCGGCGGCACCGCCCACCTGCTGCAGCGTGTTGAGGACGGCCGAGCCGTGCGAGTACAGCGACCGGTGCAGCGAGCCCAGCGACGAGGAGAACAGCGGGGTGAACGACATCGCGAGTCCGACCGACATGGCCGCCTGCACGATGATGAGCAGCCACCACACGGTGTGCTCGCCCACGGTGGAGTAGAAGAACAGTGCCGCCGAGACCAGGACGGTGCCGGGGATGAGCAGCGGGCGCGTGCCCTTCGCGTCGTACACGCGGCCCATGACCGGACCGAGCAGGCCCATCAGGACGGAACCCGGGAGCAGGATCAGCCCCGACTCCAGCGCCGTGAGACCCGCCACGTTCTGCAGGTACTGCGGGAGCAGCGTGAGCGTGCCGAACATCGACAGCGCCAGGATGGTCATGATGATCACCGCGAGCGAGAAGTTGCCGACGCGGAACACCCGGAGGTCGAGCAGCGCGTCGTCCACGCGCTGCAGCACCAGCTGACGCCACACGAACAGCGCGAGCGACACGGCGCCGACCGACAGCGCGATCACACCCGCCGTGCCGCCGGAGCCGCCCTCGCCGCCGAACTGGCTGAGTCCGAACACGATGCCGCCGAAGCCGAGCGCCGCGAGCGGGATCGACAGCACGTCGAGCGGAGCCTTGCGGGTCTCGCCCAGGTTCGTCATCCACTTCACGCCCATGCCCAGCGACACGAGGGCGATGGGCAGCACGATCGCGAACAGCGCCCGCCAGTTGAACGCATCGAGCACGGCGCCGGCGAGCGTCGGGCCGATGGCGGGGGCGAGCGAGATCACGAGGCCGACCCGGCCCATCATGCGGCCGCGCGACTGCGGCGGCACGACGTTCATGATCGTCGTCATCAGCAGCGGCATCATGATGCCGGTGCCCGCGGCCTGGATCACCCGGCCGACCAGCAGCACCGAGAAGCCGGGCGCGACCAGCGCGACCAGGGTGCCCAGCGAGAAGGCCGTCATCGCGGCGATGAAGACCTGACGGGTCGTGAAGCGCTGCAGGATGAAGCCGGTCGTCGGGATGACGACCGCCATGGTGAGCATGAAGGCGCTCGTGAGCCACTGCCCGAGCTCGGGCGGGATGCCCAGGTCGGTGTTGAGGTGCGGGATCGCGATCCCCATCGTGGTCTCGTTGAGGATGGCGACGAAGGCCGCGACGAGCAGGAGCCAGATCACGCGCATGTCGCGGCGGGGGATCTCACCGCCCTGTGCGGGAGGCGTCGAGATGGAGCCGGTATCGACGGCAGACATGGGCGGCCTCCAGGGCATCGAGGGGGAAGGAAGGCGCGAGAGTTCGCAGGAGTCACTCAGCGTAACGGGTGCCGCGGACATTTCATTCCGATCCCTGTGATATCCGCTCAGGGCGGAGATCCGCGGGCGGCGACGTCGGCGCCCGTGGGTACGCTTGCGCCATGAGCATGGGCGGTATGGGCGGCGGGCCACGGGCCGGGTTCCGCGGGGTCGACGAGGAGGCCCAGCGCCGCCAGAACGCCGAGGCTCCCCGCATCGAGGGCCTGGGCAGCCGCGTGGTCGCGCTGTTCAGCGCCTACCGGTGGCGCATCCTCGTGACGGGCGTGCTGGTGGTCGTGGGAGCGGGCATCGCGGTCATCCCGCCGCTGCTGGTGCAGCGCATCTTCGACGACGCACTCTTCCCGGTCGACGGCGGGGGCCCTCACCTGCAGCTGCTGGCCTGGCTCGTGGGCGCGATGGTCGCCCTGTTCCTGCTCTCGGCCGGACTCGGCGTCGTGCAGACGTGGCTCACCGCGACCGTCGGCAACAGCGTCACGGGCGACCTGCGGGTGCGCCTGTTCGAGCATCTGCAGGCGATGGAGCTCGGGTTCTTCACCCGTACCAAGACCGGGGTCATCCAGTCGCGCCTGCAGAACGACGTCGGCGGGGTGTCCGGCGTGCTCACCAACACCGTCACGAGCATCCTCGGCAATGCCGTCACCGTGATCGCCTCGCTCGTCGCGATGATCCTGATCGACTGGCGCCTCACCCTGATCGCGGTCGTGCTGATGCCGTTCCTCGTGCTCGTCCAGCGCCGCGTCGGCCAGGTGCGGGCGCGCATCGCGGGGGAGACGCAGGAGTCGCTGTCGGAGCTCACGTCGATCACGCAGGAGACGCTGAGCGTGTCGGGCATGCTGCTCTCCAAGGCGTTCAACCGGCAGCGCACCGAGTCGGAGCGCTACCAGGCGGAGAACCGCAACCAGGTGGCCCTCCAGGTGCGCCGCGCGATGAGCGGTCAGGGCTTCTTCGCGGTCGTGCAGGTGATCATGGCCAGCGTCCCCGCCGTCATCTATCTCGTGTCCGGGTTCTTCATCGCGGGCGGCACCGGTGCCATCACCGCCGGCACCATCGTGGCGTTCACGACCGTGCAGGCCCGGCTGCTCATGCCGCTGATGGGGCTCATGCGCGTCTCGCTCGACCTGCAGACGTCGTCCGCCCTGTTCGCGCGCATCTTCGAGTACCTCGACCTGGTGCCGGAGATCACCGACGCGCCGGACGCGATCACGGTCGACCGGGCGCCGGGGCCGCGCGGGCGCGTGGAGTTCGACGACGTGGTGTTCCGCTACCCGGATGCCGCGCCCGACGCCCGACCCACGCTGCACGGCGTGTCGTTCGTGGCGGAGCCGGGGCAGCACGTGGCGTTCGTCGGGCCGTCCGGGGCGGGCAAGACCACGATCATCTACCTCGCACCGCGCCTGTACGAAGCCACGGAGGGCACCGTCCTGTTCGCCGGCGCCGACGTGCGCACGCTGCGGCAGGAGTCGATCATCGACGACGTGGGCATCGTGTCGCAGGAGACCTACCTCTTCCATGCGACCATCCGCGAGAACCTCCTGTACGCCAAGCCGGACGCGACCGAGCAGGAGCTGATCGCCGCCTGCACCGCGGCCAACATCCACCACATCATCAGCGGGTTCGAGAAGGGCTACGACACCGTGGTCGGCGAACGCGGCTACCGGTTGTCCGGCGGGGAGAAGCAGCGGATCGCGATCGCGCGCGTCCTGCTCAAGGACCCGCCGGTGCTGCTGCTCGACGAGGCGACCTCGGCGCTCGACACCGTATCGGAACGCGTCGTGCAGGAGGCGCTGGACGAGGCGGCGAAGGGACGCACGACCCTCTCGATCGCACACCGGCTGTCCACCGTCATGGGCGCCGACGTGATCCACGTGATCGATGCCGGCCGCATCGTCGAGTCCGGTACGCACGCCGAGCTGCTGGCGCAGGGCGGGCTCTACGCCGAGCTCGCGGCGCAGCAGGTGGCGGCCTCGCGCGTGCTCACCGTCGAGGCGGAGATCGAGGAAGACGACGCGGGGGAGCCCGCGACCGGGGGCGTGCGGGCGGCGCTCGACGCCCGCCGTGCCGACCGCGCACCGGACGACGCGGCTGCGGCGGACGCCGTCACCACACTCGCGACCGCGGCTCCGCTGATCACGCCGTCCGCACCGGCGGCGGCCACCGGGGTCACGACGCCCGCCCCCGACGAGTCCGCCCTCCCCGAGGCCTGAGCGCCAGGCGGCGGCGTCAGTGCACGGACAGGCCGCCGTCGACGAACAGCGAGTGCCCGGTGACGTAGGCCGAGCCCGCACCGGCGAGGAACACCGCGGCGCCCGCGAAGTCGCTGGGCAGTCCGTTGCGTCCGATCATGGTGCGCGCGGCGAGGGCCGCGATGGTGTCGGGGTCCTGCTGCAGCCGGGCGTTCAGCGGGGTGAGCACGAACCCGGGCACCAGGGTGTTGCTCGTGACCCCGGTGCCGCCCCAGGCCTCGGCTTCGGAGCGCATGAGCGACTCGACCGTGCCCTTCGACGCGCCGTACACGCCGCTGCCCACGAAAGCCCGGTGCGCCTGCTGCGAGCTGATGTGGATGAGCCGTCCGTAGCCGCGGGACGCCATGCCCCTCGCGTACCGCTGGCCGAGCAGGAACGGCGCCAGCGCGTTGACCGTCATGGTCGCGTCCCAGTCGTCCTGCGTGATCTCGGCGTAGGGCGGCCGGAGGTTGATGCCCGCCGAGTTCACCAGGATGTCCGGCTCGCCGAACGGCTCCGCGGCCGCGGCGGCCGCGGCGTGGATGCCGTCGCGCGTGCCCAGGTCGCCGACGACCCCGGCCGCGCGGGCGCCGTGACCGCGCAGCTCCTCGACGGTTTCGCGGATGCGCTCCTCGCCACGGGCGACGATCACGGTCGCGGCGCCCGCGCGGGCGAGTGCGGTGGCGATGCCGCGGCCGATGCCGGAGCTGCCGCCGGTCACCACGGCCGTGCGACCGTCGAGCGAGAACAGCGAGTCGAGGTAGGCGTTCATGCGGGCGGCCTTTCGGGGGTCGGGCTCACCAGTTCAGGGCGTCGGCGAGCGCGGGATCGGGAGCGGCGTCGGCGAACTCCGGCAGCGCCCGCAGCTCGGCCAGGAACGCCTGCACCTCGGCGTCGTACGCCGGGTCGGGGTGCGTACGGGCGATGTCGAGCAGGGGAGGGACGTCCATCGCCAGGATGAGGTCGAGGCGGGCGGTGACGGCGGCGTGCTCCCCGGCGGCGTGCAGCACCGCGATCCCGCCGCGGAGGGCCGTGAGGTAGTCGCGGAGCACGGGGAGCTGGGCCTTGCTCTGCGTGATCGACGTGCCGTCGGCCCTGACCCGCCACTCGACGACGACGTCGGGGATGACGTCGAACGCCCCGGCGCGGGTGTACAGGGTCTGCGCGACGACCTGGTCCTCGTAGGCGACGCCCTCGGGGAAGCGGAGGTCGGTCCACAGCGGGGTCCTGCTCACCTTCGACCACGCGACGATGTTCGACGCGGCCGCGGGGTGCTCGGCAAGCGTGGTGCCGCGTCGCTCGGGGGCGGTGGCGGCGGCGACCCACGGCTGCACGCGCCCCGCGACGTAGCGGTCGCCCTGCCACCGCGACCGCACGTACGCGCCGGCGGCGAGGTCGCTCCCGGTCTCCTCGAGCGTGCCGAGCAGCCGGGCGAGCGCCGTGGGGCGCAGTTCGTCGTCGGCGTCGAGGAACCCGGTGTACGGGGTGTCCACGAGCGAGAGGCCCACGTTGCGCGCGGCACCGAGGCCGCGGGAGGCGGCGTGACGCATCGACGTGAACCGCGGATCCGCGGCCGCGGCGGCGTCGAAGATCGCGCCCGTGTCGTCGGTCGAGCCGTCGTCGATGAGGATGGCACGCCAGCGTCGCTCGGTCTGCGCGCGCAGCGAGTCGAGCGCGGCGCGGGCGAAGGCGGCGATGTCGCGTCCTGGCACGACCAGGGTCACGAGCGGGGCGTCGGTCACCAGCCGAGTCTAGAGCCGCAGCTCACCCCCGGACGGCGTCCACGGAGGCGGCGACGAGGGCGGCGAGGCGCTCCGGCGCGTCGTCCGGGAGGGGGGCGCGCCCGAACGTGAAGCGCACCGAGGTCTGGGCGACCGCGGGGTCGAGGCCGCACGCGAGCAGCACGTGCGACGGCTCGTCGCTGCCCGCCGCGCACGCGGAGCCGCTGGACGAGATGACGCCGCGCCGCTCCAGCTCCAGCAGCACCGCCTCGCCGCTCACCCCCGCGATCGTGAAGCTGGCCGTGGCGGGCAGACGGCGCACGGGGTCACCCGTGAGCGCCGCCTCCGGCACCCGCCTCAGCAGCTCGGCGATGAAGCGTCCGGTCGCGGCGCCGATCCGCGCCCCCGCGACCTCGCGTTCCCGTTCGGCGAGGTCGAGCGCGGTCGCCAGGCCCACGGCGCCCGCGACGTCGGCGGTGCCCGAGCGGCGCCCGCGCTCCTGTCCGCCGCCGTGCAGCAGCGGCTCCAGGGGCAGGCGGCCACGCACCGCGAGCGCGCCCGTGCCCTTGGGGGCGCCCAGCTTGTGCCCGGCGATCGACACCGCGTCGGCGCCGAGGTCGCGCAGCGGCAGCCAGCCCGCCGACTGCACGGCGTCGAGGTGCAGCGGCACTCCCCGCGCACGGGCGACCGCGGCAAGGGCCTCGACGTCCTGCACCGTGCCGATCTCGTTGTTCGCGTGCCCCAGCGCGACCAGTGCCGTGTCATCGCGGAGCGCGGCGGCGAGGGCCTCGGTGGTGACGCGGCCGTCCGGCCCCACGTCGAGCGCCGTCACCTCCACGTCGTGGAACCGCGCGAGGAACGCGGCCGACTCCAGGATCGACTCGTGCTCGATCGGCGACACCACGACGTGCCGGCGCCCCGAGCTCAGCGCGCCGAGCACCAGTCCCTTCACCGCGAGGTTGTTCGCCTCGGTGCCGCCGCTGGTGAACACGACGTCGCCGCGGCGCATCCCGAGCACGTGCGCGACCCTGGCCCTGGCGTCCTCGAGGGCCTCCGCCGCCGCCTCTCCCGCGGTGTGGTGGCTGGCGGGGTTGCCGTACACCGTCGTGAGGTACGGCTGCATCGCGGCCAGCACCTCCGGGCGGACGGGGGAGGTGGCGGCGTGGTCGAGGTACAGCACGGCGTCAGTCGATCCGCAGATCCAGGCCGAGATCGAGCGCGCGGGCCGAGTGGGTGAGCGCCCCGACGGAGATGATGTCCACTCCCGTGCGGGCGATCGCGGACACGGTGTCGAGGTCGACGCCGCCCGAAGCCTCCGCGGTCGCGCGACCGTCGATCAGCGCGACACCGGCGCGCAGCTCGTCCGGGGTGAAGTTGTCCAGCAGCACCGTGTGCGCGCCGCCGTCGAGCACCGCGGGGATCTGGTCGAGCCGGTCGACCTCGACCACGACGTGCGCGGTGTGCGGCAGTCGCGCCACGGCCTCGCGCAGCGCCGACGCCAGGTCGAGACCGGTGCGCTGCAGCATCGCGAGGTGGTTGTCCTTCGCCATGACCGCGTCGGACAGGGAGAAGCGGTGGTTGCGGCCACCCCCGCAGGCGACGGCGTGGCGCTCGAACGCCCGGAGCCCCGGGGTGGTCTTCCTGGTGTCGGCGATGCGGGCGCGCGTGCCCTCGACCGCCGCGACGTACGCGGCGGTGAGGGTCGCGATGCCCGACATGCGCTGCGTGAAGTTCAGCGCCACCCGCTCGGCGGTCAGCAGGCTGCGGGCGGCTCCGGTCACGGTCGCGAGCACGTCACCCGCAGCGAACGCGTCGCCCTCGCCCACGTGCAGGTCCACGGTGACCTCCGGGTCGGTGAGGGTGAAGGCGGCGGCGAACACCTCTCCGCCGCTGAACACCCCGGGCTCGCGGGCGACGAGGTCGGCGGTCGCGGTGGCGTCGGCGGGCAGCAGCGTCGCACTGGTCAGGTCGCCCCACGGGGCGTCCTCCTCCAGGGCGGCGCCGACCACGCGGGTGAGGGTGGCACGGGTGAGCATCAGACGGTCTCCAGGATCGGGGGACGGGCGGTGGCGGGGGCGGCGGGCTCCGCGTCCGCGCGGTGGTGGGCGCCGACCGAGATGCGGCGCGCCAGGGCAGCGGCGGCCGTGGCCTCCGCGACGTGCAGCAGGTGGGCGTCCTCGTGGTCGCGCGCGCTCTGCGGCGGCTGCTGCGCGATGATCCAGCCGCGGATGGTGCCGAGGGCGCGCTCGAGTCCCCGCGCTGTGCGGTGGAGTCCGACCTCGTCCCACATCAGCTGCTGCAGGGCGCGGCGCGCGAACGGCGGGGTGCCGGTGGTCGCCGTCGGCTCCGGGGCGGGTGTCGCGGTCGCCCGCGGCGTCGTGGGGCCGGGGTGGACACCGGCGGGCCAGGGACCGGCGAGGGCCGTAGCCGCCCGTGCGCCGAACACCGCACCCTCCAGGAGGGAGTTCGACGCGAGGCGGTTCGCGCCGTGCACCCCGGTACGGGCCACCTCGCCCACCGCGTAGAGCCCGCGGATCGTGGTGCGTCCGTCGAGGTCGGTCACGACGCCGCCCATCAGGTAGTGCGCGGCCGGGGTCACCGGGAGCGGCTCGCGAGACCAGTCGAAGCCCCGCTCGCGGGTCACGCGGTCGATCGTGGGGAAGCGGCGCGCGAGGGTCGCAGCTCCGAGCATCGTGGCGTCGAGGCGCACCGGCACGTCCTGTCGCGCGGCCTGTGCGGCGATCGCCCGCGCGACCACGTCGCGCGGCGCCAGCTCGCCGTCGGGGTGGCTGTCGAAGACGAACCGCCGTCCGTCGGCGTCGAGCAGCACCGCCCCTTCGCCGCGCACGGCCTCCGAGATGAGGAACGCCGGGCCGCTCGCGAGCACGGTGGGGTGGAACTGCACGAACTCCAGGTCGGCGACCGCGGCCCCCGCGGCCAGGGCCACGGCGATCCCGTCGCCCGTGACCCCGGCGGGGTTTGTGGTGTGGGCGTACAGCTGTCCGTCGCCCCCGGTCGCGAGGATCACGGCGTCGGCGGTCCGCACGGTGGGGTGGCCGTCGTGGAGCAGCTCCACGCCGCGCACGGTGCCGTCCGCCACGGTGAGCCCGGTGAGCATCGCCCGTTCGACCAGGGCCATTCCCGCCCGGCGCACGGCCGCGGTGAGGGCGGTCGCGATGGCGGCACCCGTGGCGTCTCCGCCCGCGTGGAGGATGCGCGCGTGGCTGTGCGCCGCCTCCCTCCCGCGCTGGAGGCTGCCGTCGGCGGCGCGGTCGAACGCGACGCCCCGGGCGATGAGCTCCGCGATGCGGGCGGAGCTCGCGGCCACGAGCGTCTCGACGGCGGGGCGGTCGCCGAGTCCGGCTCCGGCGGTGAGGGTGTCGTCCGCGTGCGCGGCCGGGGAGTCGTCCGGCCCGTAGCCGCCCGCGATCCCGCCCTGCGCGAGCGGTGTGCAGCCCTCGCCGACCTCGCCCTTCGTCACGAGCGTCACGGTGTGGCCCGCCTCGTGCGCGTGCAGGGCCGCGGTCATGCCCGCGATGCCCGCTCCGACGACGACGACGTTCATCGCGTGCCGGCTGCTGGGGGCTTGGCGGCGAGCATGCGCTCGAGGGCGACCCTGGCCGGTTCCGCGACGTCCTGGGCCACCGTGATCCGGTTGGGCGTGCGTCCCGCGACCAGCTCCTCCAGCGTCCAGGCGAGGTAGCCGGGGTGGATGCGGTACATGGTCGAGCAGGGGCACACCACGGGGTCGAGGCAGAAGATCCGGTGCTGCGGGTACTGCGCGGCGAGGCGGCGCACGAGGTTGATCTCGGTGCCGATCGCGAACGTCGTCGGCGTGGTGGCCTCGTCGATCGCGCGGCGGATGTACTCGGTCGATCCGGCCTCGTCGGCGGCGTCCACCACCTCCATCGGACACTCCGGGTGGACGATCACGCGCACGCCGGGGTGCTCGGCGCGGGCCTGGTCGATCTGCGCGACCGTGAAGCGGCGGTGCACGGAGCAGAAGCCGTGCCACAGGATGACGCGCGCGTCGCTGAGCTCGTCGGGCGTGGAGCCGCCCAGCGCTCGCCGCGGGTTCCACAGCGGCATGCGCTCCAGCGGCACGCCCATGGCCTTGGCGGTGTTGCGGCCGAGGTGCTGGTCGGGGAAGAACAGCACGCGCTGTCCGCGCGCGAACGCCCATTCGAGCACGGTGTGCGCGTTGGAGGAGGTGCAGACGATGCCGCCGTGTCGCCCGACGAAGCCCTTGATCGCGGCGGACGAGTTCATGTAGGTGACGGGGATCACGGGCACGCGGCCGTCCGCGTCCGGCGTGTCGAGGTCACCCAGCACGTCGGCGAGCTGCTCCCAGCACTCCTCGACCTGGTCGATGTCGGCCATGTCCGCCATCGAGCATCCGGCGGCGAGGTTCGGCAGGATGACGGACTGCTCGGGGCGCGACAGGAGGTCGGCGGTCTCGGCCATGAAGTGCACACCGCAGAATACGATCGCCTCCGCGTCGGTCCGGCCCTTGGCGGCCGTGGCGAGCTGGAAGGAGTCGCCCACGTAGTCGGCGTGCGTGACGACCTCTTCGCGCTGGTAAAAGTGCCCGAGGATCACCACGCGGTCGCCCAGGGTCGCCTTGGCGGCACGGATGCGGTCGTGGAGCTCGGCCTCCGGTGCCTCGCGGTATTCGGCGGGCAGTTCGCCCTGGCGGGGAGCGCCGGTGGGGATCACATCGCCCATGGACGACCCCGGGCCGTAGCCCGGGCGGATGTCGAAGTCCCAGGGGCCGGCCGCGAGGTCGGTGGTGCAGGTGGCCTCGGTCGACGCGCCGGTGACGATCGCCTGGATCGCGTGGTCGACCGAGGCGTCCACGGGCAGGACGGCGGGAGTCGGGACGGCGGTGATGCTCATCGGGTGCTCGTTTCTTCGGGGCCGAGGGGGCCGCGGTCGGCCAGCTCGACATCGGTGTTGTCGCGGTACAGACGGGCGGGACGGTGGCTTCCGGTGCGGAACCGGTCGGTGGGCAGGAGGTTGCCGGCGGCCTCCACCTGACGGCGGAAGTTCGCGGGGTCGAGCTGGCGGCCGAGGATCGACTCGTACGCCTCGCGGAGCTCGGCGAGCGTGAACTCCTCGGGCAGGAAGCCCTGTGCGACGCGGCTGTAGCCGACCTTGTTGCGCAGGCGCCACAGGGCGTACTCGATGATCTTGGCGTGGTCGAACGCCAGTGCGGGGAGCTCGTCGACCTCGAACCACTGCACGTTCTCCGGCGCGCGTCCGCTGGCGCGGTGGGCGGCGATCTGGGCTTCGACGTCGTCCTGTCGCAGCAGCGCCCAGTACACGATCGAGACGACGCGCGTGGGGGAGCGGTCGACGGCGCCGAACGCGTAGAGCTGCTCGAGGTAGCTGGGCGCGAGGCCCGTGGTCTCCGCGAGCGTGCGGGCGGCGGCGTCGACCGGGGATTCCTCGGCGGTGAGCCAGCCGCCGGGGAGCGCCCACTGCTGCGCGAACGGCTCGCGCGTGCGGAGCACGAGGGGGAGGGCGAGCACGGCGCGGCCGTCGTCGGTGCGCCGCAGCGTCAGGATCACGGTCGAGACGGCGACGCGGATGGGCTGGCTTCGAGTCATAGGCACCTTAACCTCCGTGAACGATCTTAGTGTCATAGCGACCCTTAGGGCGACTCCATGACGCCGTGGGTCCAGCGAGTCCGAAACGTTATCTGCGGGAGGGAATAGGGCTTGTCCGGCCTGATGGGGTTTGTTAGGTTACTGTCCTAACAAACCCCTTCGAGGTGACGTCCGTCTCCTCCTCCCGGGTTTCCCGTGAACCCCGACCGGGGTTCGGCTCCATCCGGAGAATCCCTCCTGCAGTGCAGCACCGAGAGGAAATGAAGAATGATCCGTAAGGGAAAGCGCGGTATCGCGCTCACGGCGGTCGCGGGGGCCTCGGTCCTCGCGCTGGGACTCACCGCCTGCGGTGGCGGGGGAGGCGAAGGCGGCAACGCCGACGGCGACCGCGCCCTCCGCGTCTGGGCCGGCAGCCAGACGCCGATCACCGCGAACTACAACCCGTTCGCCCCGACCGTGCTCCACGGCGCGCTCGGCCCGATCTACGAGCCGCTCTTCTTCTACAACAAGACGAAGGACTCCGAGCCCGTCGGCCTGATCGGTGACTCGTTCGAGTACAACGAGGACGGCACGCAGATCACGGTCAAGATCAAGCCCGACCTCAAGTGGAGCGACGGTGAGCCGCTCACTGCCGATGACGTGGTCTTCTCGTTCATGTACGAGGCGAACAACCCCGAGGGCAACGGCCTCACCTCGGCCGAGGCCACCGACGACACGACCGTGGTGCTCACCTACTCGATCCCGCAGTACACCACCGAGTTCCAGCGCATGGGCTCGACCTACGTGCTCCCCGCTCACATCTGGTCGGAGATCGACGACTTCGCGAACTTCACGAACGAGGACCCCGTGGGCTCCGGTGCCTACGTCGTCGACAAGACGACAAGCGAGTCGTACACGCTGGTCGCCAACGAGAACTTCCGCGACGCCGACGAGCTCGGGGTGAAGAAGGTCCAGTACATCGCTGTCGACAACAACCAGACCGCGCAGGACCTGCTGGCCGCCGGCGAGCTCGACTGGGCCGGCATGTTCATCCCCAACCCGGACGACGTGACCGGCAACGGCAAGATCGAATGGATCAACACGCCGCAGGACCCGACGGTGCTGTACACGTGCTCGAACGCCGAGCTCGGCTGCACCGGTCCCCAGACCGACGTCGCCGTGCGCCAGGCGCTCAACGTCGCGATCGACCGCGCCACCATCAAGGACAAGGCGTTCGTCGGGCTCACCGGCGACATCTCGCCCGCGTACACGCTGCTGCCGCGCGACGAGAAGTGGCTCGCCGACCCGGCGAACGAGGTAAGCCCGCAGGAGGCCGACGCCGCCGAGGCCGGCTCGATCCTGGAGGCCGCCGGCTACACGAAGGGATCCTCGGGCATCTACGAGAAGGGCGGCGTGCCGATCGAGCTCAACCTGATCTCGGTCGACGGCTGGACCGATTATAACGATGCCGCGAAGCTCATCGCGGAGCAGGCGGAGAAGGCAGGCATCAAGATCACGCCCTCCACCGTGCAGTGGCAGGAATTCTCCGACGCGCGTCAGGGCGGCGGATTCCAGCTCATCGTCGGCGGTGTCATCGGCACTTCGGTCGCTGATCCGTTCCAGATCTACCGTGACTGGTTCGGTGGTACCGCGGTCGGCTCCACGGGACCGGTCGGCGCGGAGATCCCGCCCACCCGCTGGAACTTCAGCCGCTACGACAACCCCGTCGTTGACCAGGCCGTGCAGACGGCGATCGCAACGAACGACGAGGCCGAGCGGAAGGCGCTCTACGCCACCATCCAGACGGAGATCGTCCGCGACCTTCCGTACATCCCGCTGGTCGTCAACGCCACCCAGACCTTCTACAACACGAAGGACTTCACGGGCTGGCCGACGGAGGAGGATCTCTACGCCTTCCCGCCGTCCTGGGGTGCGATTGCGGCCGGCTACGTGCTGACGCAGCTGAAGCCGGCGAAGTAGGCGAGAGGAGTCAGGGGAAGCGGGAAGTCAGGAGCACTGTGACATGAAGTTCTATGCACGAAGAATCGGGTTCTACGCATTCACGCTGTGGGCCGCGATCTCCCTCAACTTCCTGCTTCCCCGGCTCATGCCGGGGAATCCGGCCGACATCATGATCGCCAAGATGCAGCGGGCGGGCGGCGAGGTCTCCGAGACCACGATCCGCAACATCCGCCTGCTGCTCGGCGGTGACGACTCCTCACTCTGGGAGCAGTACCTCGACTATTGGGGTCGCATCTTCACTGGCGATCTCGGCACCTCGGTCACCGACTTCCCGAAGCCGGTCGTCGAGCTCATCGCCGAGGCGCTGCCGTGGACGCTCATCCTGGTGGGCCTGTCGACCCTGATCTCCTTCGTGCTCGGCATCATCCTCGGTGCGTGGGCGGGGTGGAAGCGCGGCACCTGGGTCGACCACGTCATCCCCGCCACCACGGTCCTCCAGTCGATCCCGTACTTCTGGCTGGCTCTGATCCTGGTCGCGGTGTTCGCCGTCGGGCTCGGCTGGTTCCCCATCTTCGGAGGCTACGACGTCTTCGACTTCCCTTACGGCCCCGAGCCGACGTGGGCCTTCTTCACGGACGCCCTGTCGCATGCGGTGCTCCCCGCCCTCACGATCGTGATCAGCTCGGTCGGCGGGTGGATGTTCGGGATGCGCAACATGATGGTGTCCACCCTCGCCGAGGACTACGTCCTGACCGCGGAGGCGAAGGGGCTGCGTCCACGGAGGATCCTCACCGCCTATGCCGCCCGGAACGCCGCGATCCCGTCGATCGCCGGGTTCTCGATCACGCTCGGCTTCGTCGTCGCCGGTGCCATCGTGATGGAGCAGGTCTTCACCTATCCGGGCATCGGCAAGCTCATGTTCCAGGCGGTCACTGCCAACGACTACGCGCTCATGCAGGGCCTGTTCCTGGTGATCACCGTGACCGTGCTCGCCGCCAACTTCCTCATGGACCTCGTCTATGGCTTCATCGACCCGAGGGCTCGCCAGAATGTCTGACACGAAGAACCCGCTCCTCGTCGAGGAGACGCCCACCGTCGCCCCCCAGGGCACGCTCGCCGTGGCCACCCAGCGGCAGGATCGCCCACGGCGCCGCATCCTTCCCCGCACATCGCCCAAGTTCATCGTCGGCGCCGTCCTGGTGCTCGCGATCGTGCTGTTCGCGATCATCGCGCCGATCTTCTCCCAGAACCCCCGCAGCACCGACAACCCGGCGCTTCAGCCGCCCTCGCCGGAGCACTGGCTCGGCACGACCAAGCTGGGCAACGACATGTTCGCGCAACTGGCGATCGGAGCGCAGGGGTCGCTGATGGTGGGGGTCACCGCGGGCGGCATCGCGATCGTGCTCTCCCTGATCTTCGGCGTGCTGGCCGGGTACCTCGGCGGCTGGCGCGAGGATGTGCTGGCGCTGCTCACCAACGTGATGATCGTGATCCCGGGTCTTCCCCTCGTGATGGTGATCGCCTCGTTCGTCCCGCAGCGCAGCTGGCAGATGGTCGCCTTCGTGCTCGGCATCACGGCTTGGGCAGGTGCCGCCTACGTCCTCCGGCTGCAGACCCGATCCCTGCGCACGAGAGACTACGTGTACGCCTCGAAGGTGGCGGGGGAGCGATCGTTCCGCGTGATCCTGGTCGAGATCATGCCGAACCTGCTGCCGCTGCTGACGGCCCAGTTCCTGTTCGCGATCATCTTCGCGATCCTCGGCGAGGCGGGGCTCTCGTACCTCGGTCTCGGCCCGAACTCCTCGATCACCTGGGGGTCGATCCTGAACGACGCGCAGTCGGGGCAGGCTCTCGGGCGTGGCGCGTGGTGGTGGTTCGTGCCACCGGGCCTCATGATCGCGGTGCTCGGCGCCGGACTCGCCCTCATCAACTTCGCGATCGACGAGGTCATCAACCCGAAGCTGCGCAACGCGCCCGATGCGGCCCGCCGGGTGCGCAAGGCCGCCAAGACGAAGGGGGTCTCCGCATGAGCGACGCCGTCCTGACCGCGAGGAACGTGTCGATCGAGTATGAGGTGGATCCGCCGGTCAAGGCTGTCCGCGACGTGTCGCTGACGCTGAACCGTGGCGAGATCCTGGGGTTGGCGGGGGA